>CAVVKJ010000001.1:0-22618 GCA_963748815.1 uncultured Gemmatimonadales bacterium
CACCGACAGCACTCACCCCGGACCCGGCCTTCGCCGGGGCAGGCTCGCAGGGGTCCATGCCGAGGCCGCCAGGCCCAATCCTCTTAACGCCTCCATGCATTGGCCGTCTCCCCTGGGTACATCAACCAGGGGAGCACCGCATGCGCCGCCTTGCCCCGACCGCCGTGGCGGTCGTCCTCATCCTCACCATCGCCGCCCTTCCCGCTGCCGCGCAGGGTACCGCCGCTCAGCATGACATGGCCATGATGGGCACCACCGATGTCGCCAGCAAGCACCTTACCGTCACCCCACGCCGGCCGACGCAGCCGGGCGACTCGGCTCGCGCCGACAGCATCGTGCAGGTCGCCGAAGCGGCGCTGGCCAGGTATGGGGACGTTTCGGTAGCCGAGGCGGATGGCTTCCGGATGTTCGCGCCGAAGGTCAAGAAGCAGAAGATCTATCACTACAGCCGGCGCATGAACGCCGTGAAGGCACGCTGGACGTTCGACGCCACGGCGCCAAGTGCCCTGCTGTACGAGCCGCAGGCCGATGGCACCGTACGACTCATCGGCGCGATGTACACCGCACCTCCCACATTCACACTTGACCAGCTCGATGCGCGCATTCCCCTCAGCATTGCCCAGTGGCATCAGCACACCAGCATCTGCCTCCCGCCAGGCGCGAACGAGGAGATGGGGCTCTTCACCCGTGACCCGCGATTCGGCCCGCGGGGCAGCATCTCGACCGAGGAAGCGTGTCAGGAGGCTGGGGGCACCTTCAAGCAGCGGATGGCGGGGTGGATGGTGCACGTGAACATGTTCGAGGCGCCGGACCAGGTGTGGGAGCACAGGCACTGACATGAAGAGGCAGGGCAGCGGGGCAGCCGGGCAGGGCTTGGTGTGGGGATTCGAGGCCGGGTCGTCCATATTGATGTCGGCGCGACGTTGCGCCGTGGCAACGCCGACCAGACTCACCTCCCAGCGCGAGACCTCACGTGATACTCACGACACTCCTTCTGGCGGCGCTCCAGGGCCCGGCTGTCGCGCCGCCCGACACCGCCCGGACCGTCTTCGGAGCGTGGCAGTTCAACAAGGTGGACAGCGACAATCCCCAGCCCTACCTCGGCGGTCCCAACCAGGGCGGGTACGGTGCCGGAGGAGGCAACGGAGGCGGCCAGCGTGGCGGGGGCGGTCAGGGTGTCCAGGGTGGTGACGGCGGGGGTGCTGGATCGGGTGGCGGCGGGATGGGCGGCGGACGGGGCGGCCCCCCTCCGGGAGGAGCTCAATCACCCTCGTCCTCGCAGATGGCAGGGCACCGGGAACTCACGGCCCTTGCCCTGCGGGCCCCCGAGTTGCTCGTGCTTCGCGAGTCGGGAGATACCCTGGCCGTGACTGCTGACAGCGCGGCCACGATCACTCTGCGGACCAGTGGGAAGAAGGTTAAGTGGCTCACGACTGACAGCGTGAAAGTCGAGACCCGCGCCGAATGGGCAAATGGGCGCCTGGTGCTCACCCACGACGTGAAGGACGCCGGAAAGGTCTCGTATACCTTCTACCTGTCGCCGAAGCACACCCAGCTGTTCGTGGCGGTGCGGGTCTACCCGAAGGGTGGACCCACCGATCCGGTCCCATTCCGTCGCGTGTACGACGTGGCCGAAGGCAGCCGCTAGCCCGTCTGACCGAAGGTTCACCCCCTCCCCCCGCCGTCACCTCACGCGCACCTCGATGACGGTGGTCGCCAGCGCGAGGGGCGTGTATCCCGCAATGTGCTGGAAGAACCAGGGACGGCTCAACTGGCCACGCGCTTCGCTGATTCCGTCCTGGTCACCACCTCCCCCGGCGTCAACCGCTTTCGGATCGAGCGGCAGGTCGGACAGGAGCGCATCGAGTTCGTGACCGAAGGCGGGCTGATCTCGGAATTCACCGCGGAGTTCTACAGCCTGCTCGGCCAGCGCACCGATGACACCCACGGCCCGCTCCGGTCCAAGCGCCACCCCGCCATCCGGGCGCTGATGCTGCGCGCCGCGCGGCAGGGCGCCAACGCCGTCGTCAATGTGGAGCTCGACTACGAGGGACATACGGGCGAGCGGGCGCGGTACGTCCTCAGCGGGACGATGGTGGTCTTGGTACCGATGTAAGCGGGGAGGCGGGCTGCCCCCGGAGGAACGCGACCGTGGCAATGACCTGGCCGGCATGCCGCTGCGCGTGCTCGCCGGCGTGGGCCAGCAGTCCCAGCACATTGCTCGGCCGCTGAGCGCGCCCGACTCCGCGGAACTCGAGGAGGGTGTCCGGAGACGTGGCCCGGAGGACCGCGAGCGCCGCATCCACCGTCGCCCCGATCGCGGCGAGAAGATCCCCGGCCGATGTGTCGGACGGACCAGGCGTCTGCTCGTGCGTAAGGGCCTCACGCTGCCCCTCCGTAAGCGGCACGCCCCGCGCGTAGGTGATCAGCCGGTCAATGCTGCCGGCGATGTGACGCAGGTGAAATCCCACCGACGCCGCCCCGCCCGGCCGGGCCCAGAGTTCGTCGGCGGTCAGGTCGCTGGCGACGCGCTCGACGTCCCGCCGCGCCTGGAGCAGCCCGTGGGCCACCGGCATCAGGAGCGGAGGCACTCCCTCCACCGGTCCGGCGAGCCAGGCGTCGATGGCGGTACTCATGGTGCCTCCTGGTGATTGGACTACACCGTGCCCTGCGGTCACCTCGCAAAGACTGAAGTCCATCCGCTTGCGTCGCGTTAGCGACATCAGCCGAGCCGCGGCTCTAGCCGCGACTCGCGCTGCCTCCCTGCCCCGCCCCAATAGCATTCCCTCCCCGGCCGGATAAGTTACGCAGGTCCTCCCTGCCTGTGCAGCCAATCGGAGATGGCATCGTGAGAATACGTTCGACCGCGGCAACCGCCCTGCTCCTGGCCGGAGTCGCCGTCCTGCCCGCCTCGGGGCAGTCCCCCGCCGCCGGGTACCGGAGTGCCGCGGCCCTCGATCGCGCCATCGATCAGCTGGCCGGAGCGCATCGCAACGTGGTGACCGTCAGCGAGGTGGCGCGCTCGCCCGGCAACCGGCGGGTGTCCGCCATTCGCCTCGGCGCCGGCGCTGATCCCGACGGCCGCCCCGCCCTGCTGATCCTGGCCAACGCCTTCGGCCCGCACGTCGTGGGGAGCGAGGTGGCGACCAACCTCGCCACCCTGCTGGCCGAGGCCTACGGCAGGGACTCGGCGGTCACCGCGCTGCTCGACGCCCGCACCCTCTACATCATTCCCCGCCTCAACCCCGACGCCGCCGAAGGCTTCTTCCGGGCGCCGCTCTACGAGCGGATCCGGAATGACGGCGCGGCGGACGACGATCACGACTGGGAGGTGGACGAGGACGGCCCCGAGGACCTGAACGGCGACGGGCTGATCACCCTGATGCGGGTGCGCGACCCTGCGGGCGAGTGGATGGCCGATTCCGCCACCCCCGCGCTGCTGCGGAAGGCGGACCGCGCCAAGGGCGAGGTCGGCGTCTACCGCATCTATACCGAGGGCCGGGACAACGACCACGACCAGGCCTGGAATGAAGATCCCACCGGCAGCACCGACGTCGACGCCAACTTCACCTACCAGTACGACTTCTTCGGCGACGCGACCGGGCTCTACCCGATGTCGGCGCCGGAGACGAAGGGCGTGGCCGATTTCGTCATTGCCCATCCCAATATCGCGGCCGTGTACGTCCTCGGCCCCCAGGACAACCTGCTCAAGGCGTGGAAGTACAAGAGCGGCCGGGGGCTGGGCGGCAAGCCGGAGGGCACCTCCGGCGGCGGCCCCTATACCAGCATCCTCGAAGGTGATCAGCCCTTCTTCGATGAAATGGCGACGCGCTTCCAGGCGGCGACCGGATTGAAGAGCGGGCCGGCGTCGGCGTCGCTGCGCGGCGACCCCCTCTCCTGGGCCTATTTCGACATGGGCCGCTGGGCGTTCGGCTCCCGCACCTGGTGGATTCCGGACACCCCGGCCCCCGACACGGCGGCGGCGGACAGCGTGGCGCCCAGGCGGGACGCGAAGAAGGATGACGGCAAGAAGGCCGCCGCCTATCCCGACTCCCTCAAGGCGGAGGCGAACGCCTACCGCTGGCTCGCGGCGAATGTCCCCGGCGGCTTCGTCCCCTGGACGCCGTACGCGCATCCCGACTTCCCCGGCCGCGAGGTGGAGATCGGCGGCTTCGCCCCGTATGCCGGCATCAACCCGCCCGCGGCGATGCTCGATTCCCTCGCCCGCGGGCAGCTGGCGTTCGTCACCAGCCTGGCCGGCGCGCTCCCGCGCCTCACCCTCCGGAATGCCAGGGTCACCCGCGTCGGCGAACGCACCTATCGCATCGAGATCGAGCTCGCGAACGACGGCTACTTTCCGACCCTCTCCGCCATCGGCGTGAAGGCGTTCTGGCCCAGGCGGGTTCGGCTGGCGCTCGACCCCGGCACGCAGCAGATCGTCGGCGGCCGCGCCGTCGAACTGGTGGGTCCCATTCCCGGCAGCGGCGCCTCCGAGCAATTCAAGTGGGTGGTGGTCGGCGACCCGGGGGCCACGGTGACCATCACGGCGTCGAGCCCGGTCGCGGGCACCGCGTCCGAAGCCCTGACGCTGCGCTGAGGCGATGACCATGACGACACGCACCCGGATCTCCGCCCTCGCGCTGACCCTCGGCGCCCTCGCCCTCCTGGCCCCCCCACCGGCGCCGGCCCAGAGCGCGCTCGCCGCCATGGGCTCGCCGCCCAACCCCAAGGTGCCGGTGGCGTGGGACCGCTACTACGACCACGCCGCCATCGGCGACATCGGCCGGCGGCTGCAGAAGGCCTATCCCGACCGCTGCCGCCTCGGGTCGATCGGCACCTCGCACCAGGGCCGCGAGCTCTGGCTCCTGACGGTCACCAACTTCTCGACCGGGAACCCCGACGACAAGCCGGGGATGTACATCGACGGCAACATCCACGCGAACGAGATCCAGGGCACCGAGATTTCGCTCTACACCGCCTGGTACCTCTGTGAAATGGCGGACCGGGTGCCGTGGGTGGACTCGCTGCTCGACGCGCGGGTCTTCTACATCGTGCCCTCCATCAACCCCGACGGCCGCGACGACTTCATCTACCAGGCCAACAATCCCAACTCGCCCCGCGCCGGGGTGGTGCCGCGCGACAGCGACGGCGACGGGGTGGTGGACGAGGACGCCTACGACGACCTCGACGGCGACGGCCACATCACCCAGATGCGCCGGCGCAACCCGAACGGGCGGTGGATCACCTCCCCGGTCGACCCGCGCATCATGATCCGGGCCGACGCCGATCGACCCGGGGAGTACGAGCTCCTGGGCGAGGAAGGGATCGACAACGACGGCGACGGCCTCGTCAACGAGGACGGCGTCGCCTTCTCGTATGACCCGAACCGCAACTGGCCCTGGAACTGGCAGCCGCGCTACGTGCAGGGCGGCGCCGACTACTACCCGGGCTCGCTGCCGGAAACCCGCGCGGTGATGCAGTTCATCATCGGGCACCCGAACATCGCGGGGGTCCAGACCTACCACAATTCCGGCGGATGGATCCTGCGCGGCCCGGGGGTGCAGAGCGACGAGTACCAGGCCCGGGACATTCAGGTGTACGACGCCATCGGCAAGGTCGGCGAGACGATCCTCCCCGGGTACAAGTACGTCGTCATCTGGAGCGGCCTCTACACCACCTGGGGCAACGAACTCGACTGGACCTACATGGGGCGCGGCATCATCAGCTACAGCAACGAGCTCTGGACCCCGTTCAAGTATTTCGAGAAGCAGCCGGAGCGGGACAGGTACGACCGGCCGGAGTACCAGTTCGACCGGCTGCTGCTGATGAACGAGGCCGTCGTGCCGTGGACGCCGTACAACCACCCGCAGTACGGCCTGATCGAGATCGGCGGGGTCAAGAAGCAGTACACCCGGGCCATTCCCGGCTTTCTCCTCCCCGCCGAGGCGCACCGGAACATGGCGTTCACGCTGTACCAGGCGAGCCAGATGCCGCTGGTCACGGTGGACTCGATCGCCACGCGGACGCTCGGCGGCGGCCTGACGGAGGTGACCGCCATCGTCGCGAACAAGCGGCTCGCGCCGACGCACGTGCAGCAGGACATCGAGCACCACATCACGCGCCCCGACTGGGTCTCGATCGAGGGCGGCGAGGTGGTCGCGGGCTTCGTGGTCGAGGACCCGCTCTCGGGCCGGGCCCGGGAGCAGGAACGCAATCCGCGCCGGATCGAGGTGGACAACATTCCCGGCATGGGGACGGCGACGGTGCGGTGGGTGGTCCGGGGGAAGGGGCCGTTCACGGTGACGGTGGATTCCGAGAAGGGCGGGATTGGGCGGCGGGGCAGCGGGGCAGCAGGGCGGTAAGTCAGCGGGCGTACACGAACCCCAACGCGAGGAGTACTGATGTCAGCACCGAACGCGGGCACGGCGACCAAGACCCCCTGGCATTTCTGGGTGGTCGGGATCGGCGGTTTGCTCTGGAGTTCCGTCGGAGCGTACGACTACTTCATGTCGCAGACCCGGAACGAGACCTACATGGCGGCGTTCACCCCGACACAGCTGGAGTTCTTCTACGGCCTCCCCGCCTGGGTCGTGGCCTGCTGGGCCATCGGCGTCTGGGGCGGCCTGGTCGGATGCCTCCTGCTCGTCCTGAAGAAGGGCTGGGCGGTGCCGGTGCTCCTGGCCTCGCTCCTCGGGGCCATCCTCACCTTCATCCACAACTTCCTGCTGTCCGAGGGGATCGAGGCGATGGGCGGCGGCGCCTCGGCGGTCATCTTCCCCGTCGTGATCGTGGTGATCTCGTTCGGGTTGTGGTGGTACGCGCGGGGAATGAAGGCGAAAGGGATGCTGACATAGGCGGGGCAGCGGGGCTGTCGCGGCTGTCACCCCGGCGCAAGCCGGGGTCCATTTTCAATCAACGTCCGTGGGGGACCGTATCATGCGCTACGTCGATGCCTATGTCATTCCCATTCCCAAGCGGAAGCTCAAGGCCTACTGGACCATGGCCAAGGTGGGGAAGAGGACGTGGATGAAGCACGGCGCACTCGCCTACTATGAGTGCGTCGGTGACGACCTGAAGACGTCGTGGGGCCAGGGCTTCCCGAAGATGGCGAAGGTGAAGCGCGGGGAGACGGTCGTCGTCGCCTTCGTGGTGTACAAGTCGCGGGCCCATCGCGACCGGGTCAACGCGAAAGTGATGAAGGAGTTCGCCGCGGCAGAGACCCCGATGGAGATGCCGTTCGACATCAAGCGGATGGCGAACGGCGGGTTCACGGTGGTCGTGGGGAGTTGAGCCGCCTGACCGCCGTCACCCCGGCGCCCGGCTTTCGCCGGGGCAGGGTCGCCGGGGTCCAGTTTCACCTCACCCCCTGTCCCCCTCTCCATGATATGGAGAGGGGGAACGCCTTTCACCTCCGGTTTCTCCCTATGGCGCTGAGCTCGACCATCTACAATTTCGACATCGAGCTCGCCGACGTGGACCGGGGCGTGTACGAGTCGCTGGCGCTCCGGGTGGCACGTCACCCGTCGGAGACCGCCGAATACCTGCTCACGCGGGTGCTGGCCTACTGCCTCGAGTTCGCGGAGGGAATCAGCTTCGGCAGGGGGCTGTCGGAACCGGACGAGCCGGCGCTCACGGTGCGCGACTTGACCGGGGCGCTGGTGGCGTGGATCGAAGTGGGGGCGCCGGACGCCCGCCGGCTCCACAAGGCCAGCCGGGAGTCACCCCGCGTCGCCATTTACACCCACAAGGATCCGGCGCTGCTCATTCGCCAGCTGGCGGGGGAGCGGATCCATCGCGCCGAGAACATTGAACTGCATGCGGTGGACCGGGAGTTCCTGGCGGTGCTGTCCGGGAGACTGGAACGCCGGATGACTTTCGGGCTGTCGGTGAGTCACGGCCACCTCTACGTCACCCTCGACGGGGAGACGATCGCGGGGGCGGTGGAGCGGCACGGGCTCGAGGCGAGATAGGCGCAGCGGGGCAGCGGGACGGAACATCGCCGAGCCGTCACCCCGGCCCCCGGCTTTCGCCGGGGCAGGGTCGCCGGGGTCCATTTTTGTACCTCACCCGCTGCACCTCATGCAAATGGGTCCCTTCACATAGTTCCCAATCTCTCCTCACTGCGTTTGATGCAGATTGCATGCATCTTCGGATTCCGGTCTTGCGACGATGCCGACTCTGGCCTCCCGTTCCTGCCTGATCTCAACCACGGTTGCTCGCTGGCCGTGCTGACACGTCCTCGCTCATCAACTCACGGCGTCCCCGGCCCGAGCCCGCTGGAGCCGTTCCTGCCCGTCTTCGATGCCCGCGAGCGCTTCGCGGTCGCGGTCCGCGCACCGGCGCCCCTCGTGGACCAGATCGCGCGGGAGTTCGACATGCAATCGACTCCGCTGGTCCGCGCCATTTTTCGGATGCGCGAGTGGATGATGGGGGTGAGGTCCGACCCGCGCCCGGCGCAGGGATTCCTCGCCGAGATGCAGGGGCTGGGCTGGGGCACGCTGGTGGATCGGCCGGGGGAGTTGTTCGTCGCGGGAGCCACCTGCCAGCCCTGGCTGGGCGACGTCCGGTTCACGGCGGTGCCGCCGGCGCGCTTCCGGCAGTTTGACGAACCGGGGCTGGTCAAGATCGCCTGGAGCCTGGAAAGTCGAGCCACCTCCCCGTCGACGACCGAGCTCGTCACGGAGACCCGCGTGAAAGCCACGGACGAGCACGCCCGACGGCGCTTCCTCCGCTACTGGCGGTGGGCGCGGTTCGGGATCATCCCGATCCGGTGGCTGATGCTGCCGGCCATCCGGCGGGAGGCCGAGGCCGCGTATCGGCGGGATGGGGTGGCTGCATGAAGAGAGGGAAGAGTCGCGGCTGAAGCCGCGGCTCGGCTGGTGTCGCTGAAGCGAGGCGTGTGTCCGGTCAGGCCGCCACTTCCACGAAAGTGGCGTACGAATGCGGAGACGGCACGGCCTGGCCGGCTGCACGGAGGCCGTCCAAATGAAATTCGATGGCCTCCTGCATGGCGCCCTCGACCGCTTGTCGGGTGGCGCCTGTCGCCACACAGCCCTCGACATCCGGCGAATATGCGGAAAATCCCGTTGCCGTCTGCTCTACTACAATGAGGAGCTTCATCATTTCAGGCCTGCCTGCTTGAGGATGCTGTTCAACGTGCCCGGGGCCACGACATCGCCCGGCTTGCCAGCCACGGTGACGAGTCCGGACTTGACTGGATGTGTGAACTGCTGGTGGCTCCCTCGGGTTCGCGCTAGGTACCATCCGTCGGCCACCAGGAGCTTCAGGAGGTCACGGATCTTGATCATGGAAGGATGGGCCTCCAGCGCTGCGGTGGCAAGTGAACGAGGCCCAATCTCGCTGGGTACGAGTGGCCCCGCATCATCACCAACGCGCACTGCTGTCCCTGGGACCGTAGAGGGATGCGCCTGGACGAAGGCCCGGGTCCGGACTGTCGCTGCCGCCCTGCCCCGCAGCCTCCCTGCCCCGCAGCCTCCCTGCCCCAGCCTCCCTGCCCCGCTGTCTCACCTCACCCCCTGTCCCCCTCTCCACCATGTGGAGAGGGGGGACGCCGAGCAGGCTGCATCTCACAATGGGTTGCGATCGGACGTCGCTTTCCTATAGTCAAAGGGAAGGAGGCGACGATGAAAGCCATTGTGCAGGATCGATACGGATCAGCCGAGACGCTGGAGTACCGGGACATCAAGGAGCCTGAGGTGGGGCCCGGAGAGGTCCTCGTGCGGGTGCATGCCGCCGGCGTGGACCGAGGCGTCTGGCACCTCATGGCGGGACTGCCGTACCTGGTGCGGATCATGGGATTCGGCCTGCGGAAGCCGAAACAGCGGGTGCCTGGGATGGATGTCGCCGGCGTGGTGGAGGCGGTCGGCCCCGGGGTGACCCGGTTTCAGGCGGGGGACGAGGTGTTCGGGGAGATTGGCGGCGCGTACGCCGAGTATGCCAGTGCGCCGGCGGAGAAGCTGGAGAAGAAGCCGGGCAACCTCAGGTTCGAGCAGGCGGCGGGGCTCGCCATCTCGGGACGCGCCGCCCTGCAGGCGGTACGCGACCACGGGAAGGTCCAGGGGGGTCAGGAGGTGCTCGTCATCGGCGCTTCGGGGGGCGTGGGTAGCTTCGCGGTCCAGATTGCCAAGGCGTTCGGCGCGAGGGTCACGGGAGTCTGCAGCACCTCGAAAGTCGAGCTGGTCCGCTCCCTCGGCGCCGATCACGTCATCGACTACTCCCGCGAACGCATCGACGACGGCAAGCGGCGCTACGACGTCATCCTCGACATCGCCGGGAACCGTCCGCTGCGCCGGCTTCGCCGTGCGCTCTCGGCGGCAGGCACCCTGGTCATTGTGGGCGGGGAGCGGGGCGGACGCTGGCTGGGCGGAATGCACCGGAGCATCGGCGCGGCGCTGCTCTCCCCGTGGGTCCCCCAGACCCTCAAGATGCAGATCACGGAGGATCGCGCCGAGGACCTTGGCGTGTTGAGGGAACTGGTGGAGACCGGATCGGTCGCCCCCGTCATCGACCGAAGCTTCCCGTTGCGGGATGCCGCCGAAGCGATCCGGTACCTGGTGGCGGGAAAGGCGCGGGGAAAGGTGGTGGTGACGGTGAGTCACGGCTGAAGCCGCCCTGCATCCCTGCCCCGCAGCCGCCCTGCCCCGCTGTCTCACCTCACCCCCTGTCTCACCTCACCCCCTGTCCCCCTCTCCACCATGTGGAGAGGGGGGACGCGATTACCCTAGATCAAGCCCAACGACTTGAGTCCTCCCGCATCCACTCGGCGCGGGCCGCCGTCGAGGCCATAGACCACGGCGCCCGCTTCCCCGATCAGTGACAGCGCCCCGCCTTCCACTCGGAGCGCGGTGCCCTCAGGCAGACCGACCACCGGCATGCCGGGATTGGCGTGGACGAACTCGTTGAGCCGATCGACCCGGGTTTCGCCGCCGTGGTCGCCGAGGCGGGCCTCGGTGTAGTGGGCGTTGATCTGGAATGGGATCAGGCCGAGCGCCGACAGGCCTGGCGGCTCGACGATGGGCATGTCGTTGGTGGTGCGGATGGTGGGACAGGCCACGTTGGAGCCGGCACTCCACCCGATGTACGGCATTCCGTCGCGAGCCGCGGAGCGGATGGCGCCGAGCAGGCCGGTGGCGTGCATTTGTGCGAGGAGCTGGAAGGTGTTGCCGCCACCGACCGCGACGGCGTCGGCGTCGACCAGGGCGGCGACCGGGTCGTCAGGCTCATGGGCGCCCACCACCTCGTAACCGAGCGCGCGGAACACCTCGCGCACGGCCTCGGTGTACTCGTCCCAGGGCTTGGTGACGCCGGCGAACGGGACAAAGAACACCCGGCGTACGCCAGAGCCCAGGAATTCGCTGATGTGTGCGCGGGCCCAGGCGAGATAGCCCTGACCGGGGAGCATGGAGTTGCTGAGCAGCAGGAGGCGCGGGTCGGGCACGGTGTCCTCGGTATTCCGGGTGGGGGCAGCGACTGAGGATAGCCTTTCAAGGCCCGGTGTGGGAAGGACGAGGCATGAGGAACTCTGTGTTGGCACCTCAATCTGTGCACGCCGGGAACCTACCCGCCTGCTGGCCGTTGAAATCCGATCTGTTTCGCTGGCTTGGCATTTTCGTGAAGGAGTGCGCGGATCGCATCAAACACAGCCTTGAACTGCTGGTCGTCCCGGGCCTCCATCGCATCGAGCTTCCGGGCCAACTCGGCGTGGGTCCCCAGTGCGACCCGCAGCTTCACAAAGGCCCGAACGACCTGCACACTCGTCTCCACGGCCACCTGGCTCTTGAGCACACTGGCCAGCATCACCGCGCCGTGCTCGGTGAAGGCCATAGGCACATGTCGACGCCCGCCCCACGCCCCACTTGAGGTCGCAATTTGCGACCTCAAGTCGGCGGCTTCCTCCGGCGTCAGTTGGAACGCAAAGCTCGCCCGGAAATCGTGCCCGGTTCCGCCTGACCTGCTCCTTGAGCCGCTTGGTGGTTACGGCGTAGAGTGCGGCCAGGTCGGAGTCCAGCATCACCCGGTGCCCTCGCACCTCCCGGATCAGGCTGGCTACTCCCTCGACCACCACCGGATTCTCACTCTCGGGCATCTCACCCCCGCCTCGCTCGGTGGGAATGAAGGATGGCTCGCCTGTTCAGGAACCCAGTCATCCAAATCCTGCGAGCTAGACCCCGCAATCGCGAGGGTGAGAGGAAGGACTGGACCCACGCTTTCGCGGGGGTGACGGCCATGCAGAAAGCCCCACCGCAGAAGTCGCAGTGAGGCAGTGAGTTACAAGTGGAGCGGACCGGGATCGAACCGGTGACCCCCTGCTTGCAAAGCAGGTGCTCTCCCAACTGAGCTACCGCCCCCGAACGCCCTTCAAGATAATGCCCTCCCGCATCAAGCCAACCACCGGAACATCGATCAACTGCCGTTTCCGCAGCTCAGAGTCCCAACGCGGACTGCCGGGCGTGCACCACGGCCAAGACATCAAGACGCTCGGACGAACGCTGGTAGATCACCCGGTACGGACCCTCGAGGACTTCACGAATATCTGGCTGCCCAACCTCCGGGACCATTCGCCCGGAATCCGGAAAGGCGGCCAACTGCGGCGCACGGGCCAGAACACGCTGAATCATGCGCTCGGCGTAGAACGGAGACGTCTGGGAAATGTACTCTCGAATGGCACCCAGATGAGCGAGTGCAGTCGCCGTCCAACCGACTCTCACCGGCGCTGTCGGAGCTGAGCCAGCGCTTCCTCCTGAGAGACTACCCGGTCGGCTGCGACGTCCTCCAGCCCAGCCTCAACCGCCTGACGGACATAGACCTCGTACATGAGGTCATCCCACGACGCATCAAGGGGAAGCTGATCGACGAGTCGGTGGGCCTCATCCTTCAAATTACGAGCGGGTTCCATAGGACCTCCACTGGTTCGGCGCCCAAACGTCAACCCACAACTACAGTGTGGGTGCCGACATACTCGCCCTCGAGACGGGGCTCGCCATCCTGAAGCAGCAGCTCGATCACCTCGACCAGATTCCTGTGCAGTTCGTCCAGAGACTCGGCCTGGGTGTGCGCGCCCGGCCATCCCGGGATATACCCGACGAACAGGCGTGTCTCGGGATCACGCTCAACTACGGCGGTGTACGAGCGCATGGCTATCCTCAAGTGTGGTGGCCCCTTAGAGGATAGTGGGATGGGAACCGGAGTGATAGCGACATTGCACCGCAAGGTATGCGCTCCGGGTCACACCACCGTTACCATTTGAGCGCCAACCATACCCCCTACATCACCAGCGGCGCCTTCGATACCTCCGCCCGCCCCACCGTCCCCTGGTCCGTGCCGAACCAGAGCAGCCCCGTCTTCGGGTCGAAATACATGTGCCGGATCGTGTTGTTCTCGGCCCGCCCCACCGCCGTGTTTGAAAAGAACTTCTTCGTCTCCGGATCAAACCCGACGAGGCGAGCGCCCGCCGTGCCGTTCTCGGTGACCCAGATCCGGTCCTTGTCGTCCAACCCCATCCCATACGGAAGCGACGCCGCCCCACCCGGCATCGGGAACTCCTGGACCTGCCCCGTCTTCGGGTCGAGACGGCCAAGGTACCCTCGGCTGTAGTCCCCATACCAGACGACGTCATCGCTGGTCAGCACGATGCGACGCGGCCGAGTCCGTTCGTCAGGAAGCGTGTACAGCTTGATTTCCATCGTCGCCGGGTCGATGGTGCCGATCTGGTTGGTGCCGAAGAGGTCGAACCACGGCCTCCCCTTCGAATCGAGCTTGATCCCGTACGGCCGGGTCCGGTCGCCCGTCCGCGCCAGCCGGATCACGCCGGTCTTCGTGTTGAGGTGCCCGACGGCGTTCGACTGCTGCGCCGTGAACCAGATGTTCCCCTGGGCGTCGAAAATCAGCGTGTGCGGGTCGCGCACCGACGGGTCCGGCATCGGATAGCGGGTGATCTTGCGCGTGGCCGGGTCGAGCCTGCCGATCATCCCGTTCCGGTTCCCGGCATACCACACCTGGCCCTGGGCGTCGACGATCAGGTTGTGGGGATGGGTCCCGGAGTCGATCTCGAAGCGCGTGAACTGCCCCGTCTTCGGGTCGAGCCGTGCGATGTAGTTCCCCGCCTGGCCGGCGAAGAAGACACTGCCGTCCGGGGCGACATACGGGTCGCGGGGCCGCCCCTCGGCCCCCCACGGCACCTCCCACTCCTGCGCCGGCACCGGGGCACCCGCCTGGGCGGCGAGGTCGGCGACGGCCATCATGCCGCCGAGGGCGAGCGCGGTCGTCAGGGCGAGTCGGTGTGTCATGGGGCATTCTCGCTCAGGTTCGAGTCATACGCGTAGCCGATTGGCTCCCCGCCGATCACCACCCGATACCACCCGCCGACCAGGGAATCGACCAGGATGGCCTCCCCCGGGTTGAGCACCCGGACAGGGGCGGCGTCTGGGCCTCCGGCGGGCCCGAACGTTGACCCAGGTCGCTGGCATAGCGTCGGAGTTGTTCGCCCGTGGGTGCCGGCGGTGGGGGCGGCGGTGCGGCCCGGGGTGGAGCGGCGGCTGGCGGGGGAGTCCTGTCGACCGCGGAGTCCGCTGCCGGGGCGAGCGGCTGAACAGGGCTGGACGGGGTGACGACGGGCGCGGAAGGCGCGGGCTGGCTCTCGGCCGGATCCAGGACAGCCAGAGCCGGACTCGGTGGAGCCGCTCGCGGCTCGGTCTGGCTTCGGGCCAGTACAATCACAACCACCAGCACCACCAATGCCCCAGCCATGAGCAGGCGCCGCGGGAGCGGGTTGATCTCCGCCGGGGGGATGATGCCCGGACCGAAGATCAGGCCACAGTGCGGGCACCGGCTCGCCACACGCAGGGCGGTCTTGCCGCAGGAGGGGCACTCGACATAGGGCATGGTGATCGGAATATCGATGGGGGGCGGGGCCGGGGCAAGAAATGAACGGGAAGACGACTCGCCCCGCCCCGCCTGCCCTCTGGTCACCCCCTCCATTTCGAGAGCGTCACCCGGGCCGTCCCCTGATCCTTGAGCGTGAGGATCGAGGCGTCCATCAGTTCCTGGGTCGGGACCTCCTCCCGGGCCAGTTGCGCCGCCGCAGCCGCCGGAACGTAAAGCGTGAACTCTTGCCGCTCTACCGGAGGTGGCGAGGCGTACAGCGGACGGGAGACACAATTCCTCGATCGCGCGTGCTGGGCAGTTGTCGCTGATGAACAAATCCACCCGACGCCCGCTGATCAGATCCTCCTACTACGGTGCCGGCACCGGCACACGTTGCTGGAGCCGCTGCATGACTCGATGGAAGGCCGACACAACGCGGGTCGGATCAGCCAGGAGTGAGTCTCTCGGCACGACGAACAGCTGTCCATTGACAACCTTGCTGGTCAGCTGAATACCGGCCGAGCCCGCGTACACCTCCCGGCCGCTCAAGCTCTCGACGTAGATCCGGAGGTTCAGCGCCGGGAGCCTTCCCTCGTGCGTGCCCAGAAATGCAGCGCCGACTCCACCCTCGGCACCTGTGGATTCGGTCGTACCCAGCCAACTCGCCCGCGAACCATAAAACGACACCAGGTCAACCCTGAGGGAGGGGATGAGCAGATAATCCGCGCCGAATTGAGCCCGCAGCAGCTCGAGCAGGATACGGAAGACCGCGGCCAATTTCGTCGGGTCCTGATCACCGGTAACCGGGTCGAAGATCCCCCCGACCGAATCAGTCGCAATCCGGCGCAGGGCATCCGTCGTGTCCGGCTCGATGATCTGGTACCCGGCACCTCTCAGTTGCGCCGCAAGCAGCGAATCGACGTACCACCTCCGAACAGGAGTCACAAGCTCTTCGGGCGCAGAGAACGACTGAACCGCGATCCTGGGTGCACGTCCCTCGGCGGCAATTCGGACCGAAGGGTCGTTTGGATCAAGCTCGGCAAGCTCCTCGACGGTGGCCTCACCCTTGAGGCGGCGTCCGTCAGGCGTCTCCCCGATATAGTACCAGAGCGCCCTCCCCGTCCGCAGGGAGTCGCGACTGGTCCAATTCAGCGAGTCGACACATGCGGAGCCCGGAACCACGAGCGCCCCTGGGCAGCCATACCACTCGGCCTGACGCTTGGGCACGAGTGGCTTTTCGCTGCCGGCACTGAACTCCCACTTGCCATCCACCATCCCGAACACCCCCCACTCCGTGATCTGGACGGTGTCCGGTCCTGCTGTCGAGACCGACGTGAGATAGGTCCAAGTAAAGGGCCATCCGCGTCGTCCGCCCCGCATGGCTGCCGCACGGCTTGGCGTGTGGACCACGACGAGGCCCGTAGGGATGGAGGCGAGCTCCTTGAGCTTCGCCTTGGTCGGTCGATCTTGACCCGCCATGGGGACAGCTGCAACAAGCGCGACGATTGCGGCGGGGATCGCGCGTCGAACGGTCAACCGCATGGGACCTCCTGGCAGGTGCACCACCGTCACACGGAGGATCGATTCACTCAGGGCCGGCACGTCGGCTGGTCGTGCGGCAGTCCGCCCGTCGCTCGCTCGATGGCGGCGACGTCGCGGCTCAGGTCGGTGAAGACCGTTTCCGGCTTCACAGGCCGAATCGCTCCATTCCAGACGCTCGCCCTCGCGAGCAACTGGACCCCGCCGCGCCCGCACTGGACCGGGACTCCTGCGGAGTCCACCACGACGACCGTGAGCGTCAGCGCATCGATCGCACCCTCGCCCTTGGCCGGCCCCATGCCTTCCTTGACCCCGTCGTACTCCTCCGGTTTCCCGCCTCGATAGCGGACGTGTATCACGTCCACCCTGGCGTGGAGAATCCCCCAGGCCCCGAGCTCGCGCGCGGCAACGCCGCTGACGGTCGTCCACTTGTCCACGATGAGTTTGCCCGTCGCCGGGTCGTAGAAGCCGCGAACTGAATCGGCGAGTCGACGCCAGATCGGTTCCACGACGTCCGGCAAGATCGTCGTGAGCCCGGAACGGTTCAGGACCGTCTGGATCAGCGAATCGAAGATTTGCCGTCCCACAACATTGTTGGGGACGTCAGGCCGAATCGAAATCGGAAGCAGTGCCACGACCCGGATGCCCGTCGCATCCACCGTGTCCGGACCTTGCGCGACGGCATCGGTCGGGCTCGCGACAGTCAGTTGCAGCACCGCCAGCGCGGCCAACACGAGTGTCGAGCCGGTTCCGGGGCCGAGTTCCCGGCGATTCATGCGCTTCATCAACCGGACTCCGCCGAAGAGGCCCAACCCCAGCCCGCCGGCTGGCAGCAGGAGAGGAATCAGGCGGGAGTTCAGGTACCACTCCAGCCCCGGCCCTCCCGCGAGCGCGCCATAAGCGGCACTGACCGCGGCGCCGGCCGCCAGTATACCGAGCGTGGGCAGCAGCCACCACAGCCGTCGCTTGAGGTCGTGGCGCGCACTCGGCGCAGATGTAGCGCCCCTCGACCAGATACAGCCCCACCGCCGACCCCGCGACGAGTTCAGCGGAGCAGTGCCCGCACCGTCCCTCGCGGTTCCGCGCCGCGGCGCGACGCCGATACCGGGATCGCATCAGCAGCCCGACGGGGAGGGCAAGTACCGCGACGCACGCCGCGGCACCGGGCCCAAAGACGAACCACAGCGGATCAGGCATGCGCCCCCTCCGCCATCACCTCCACCGCAAACGCCTCGATCACCTCCGGGGTGATGACCACCGCCAGGTCCTTCCCGGCGTAGTGCGCCGTCACGTAGCGCTGCCACCGCTGGTACGGCACCCCGAATCCCAGCGCGTCCTCGAGCTGGAAGATCAGGTCGAGAAAGTCGATCGACTCGGCGCCGAGATCCTGCACCAGCGCCTTCCCCGGCTGCACGTCCTGCGGCGCAATGACGAGCACCTCGGCGATGATCCGCCGGATGACCTCGTCCAGCCGCCGCCCCCCTACCAGCGTCGAATCGCCAGACATGCGTTCTGCCCTCCAAAGCCGAAGGATGTGCTCAGCGCCGCCGACAGCGTGGCCGCCCGGGCGACATGCGGGACATAGTCGAGGTCGCACTCGTCGTCGGGATGGTCCAGGTTGATCGTCGGCGGCAGGAAACCCTCGTTCATCCCGATCACGGTCGCCGCCAGCTCCACCGCCCCCGCCGCCGCCAGCAGGTGGCCGATCATCGACTTGGTCGAACTCACCGCGACGCTCGCCGCATGCGCGCCCAGGCTGCGCTTGATGGCCAGCGTCTCGGTGACGTCGTTCATCCGGGTGCCGGTGCCGTGGGCGTTGATGTACCCGACGTCGCCCGGTTCCATTTCGGCGTCGCGAATGCCGAGCTCGATGGCCCGCGTGGCGCCCGCCGCGTCGGGCCGCTCGTCGGTGATCCGGTACGCGTCGCAGGTGGCCCCGTACCCCGCCAGTTCGGCCAGCACCCGCGCCTGCCGCCCCCGCGCGAACGACTCCCGCTCCAGCACCACGAACCCCGCCCCCTCCCCGATCACGAACCCGTCCCGGCCCCGGTCGAAGGGCCGGCTCGCCCCCGCCGGATGGTCGTTCCGCCGGGAGAGCGCGCCGATCAGGCTGAAGCCGAGCACCGACACCGGGTTGACCGCCGCATCGGTGCCCCCCGCCAGCACCACGTCGGCATCGCCCCGCTGAATGAGCCGCAGCCCCTCGCCGATGGCCTGCGTGCCAGCGCAGCAGGCGGTGGTGATCGTGGCGTTGGGCCCCCGCGCGTCGTGCTGGATGGCCACGTGCGCCGCCGCCAGGTTGGGGAGCCCGCGCAGCGGCGCGAGGGGATTGGTTCGCTCGGTGAAGATCCGCACGAAGGTCGGGACATCCCACGCCCCGGTGGCGCCGTCCCGGGCGGCGTCGATCGTGGCCTGCGCCTGCGCCACCAGCAGGTCGAGGTCGGTCGGCCCCATCCCCCCCGCGCCGACGACGACACCCAACCGCTCCGGATCCACAGCGTCACACCCGAGCCCCGCGTGGCGGCGGGCCATCCCCGCCGCCGCCACCGCGAAGAGCGCCGACCGGCTCATCAGCTTGGCCGCCTTCCGCGGTTCCACCCACGACAGGAGGTCGCCGTCGCTCTCGTCCACCTGGGCGGCGATCTGGGTCTGCATCCCGGTGCAGTCGAACGCCCCGATGCGCCCGACGCCGGAGCGCCCGGCCCGCAGCGCCTCGCCGAAGGCGTCGTAGCCCCAGCCGATCGGCGTGACGACGCCGAGCCCGGTGATCGCCACCCGCTCAGTCATGGCCCACCACCGGATACTGGCCCAGCCAGGTGTCGATCGTCTGCCGCCAGTACGCCTGGTACACCGGCGCAATCAGCTGCTCCGGCGGCACCAGCTTGAAGGTCAGCCGGGCGGAGGCGACCGTCGCGTCACCCACCTTCGCCGTACCCCGGATCCGCGCGAGATCCGGCTCGAGCGCCTCCAGTTCCACCAGCATCCGGACCTGGTCCCCCGGACGGACGAAGTCCTGGAAGCGCGCCCGGTCCACCGTGGTGAGGAGCGCCAGCTGGCGCCCCTCCACCGTGCGCTCGATCAGGACCCCGGCCGTCTGCGCCATCCCCTCCAGCATGCACACCCCGGGAAGAATCGGGTTCCCCGGAAAGTGCGCGTCGAAATGATCTTCCGCGAGCGAGACCGCCTTGATGCCGGTGCACCGGACCCCCGGTTCCAGGTCGACGACCCGGTCCACCCAGAAATGGCGCATCAGGGGAGCCCCGCGCTGGCCATCGGCTGCCGCTGGTAGAGCTCGGCGGAATACCGGGCGGTGGCGCCGGGCACCGTCTCGATCCGCCGGAGCAGCGCGGTATCGGCCTCGGTCGTCGACTGCAGGTGGAGGTGGTACCAGCCGCGGGTGTGCAGCAGCACGGTCCGCTCCGTGCCGGCGCGCTGCGGCACGTCGGCAAACGCCAGCTCGGCGCGGTCCCCGGTGAGCGGCATCTCGTAATAGCGCGAGTCCGCCGAGGAGAGGAGCGCCACGAGATCGGAACCGTTGGAGGCGGTGCCCGAACGCACCCCCAGGGTGTCGACGGCCACCACTTCGTCGGCGCTGTAGTCCACCGCGAAGTAGTTGAGCGCCCAGAAGCCGCGGGTGGTCCGGATGCGGAGCCGCAGGACGTTGCCCGACGTGGTGGATAGATCGAGCGGGATGACCCGGGCCTGCGCCATGTACGGCCCACCGCCCCCCATCACGCCGACCGCTTCCCAGCCGTCGGGTCCCTCCACCTCGACCGCGGCGCCGTAGAGTGCCTCGCTGATGGCCCAGGCGCGGACCGAGTCGGCCGCCGAGGTGGAGCTGTCGACCAGGTCGTACCACTCCTGCACCTGGCGGCCACGGAGCTCGAGAATGGCGCGGACCATGTGGGAGCCCCAGATCGAGGTCCCCACGCGGGTGACCAGCTTGGCCTCGGTGGCGCCGGCCGGCCGCGGGAAGGTGAGGACCAGTTCGTCCTGCAGGCCACCGTCCGGGTCGGCCACCGGGCGCGGCTCCCAGATGAGGCCGTCATCGGCGGCCACCCATTTCGTGAGGTCGGTCCCCGTCTGGGTGACGGCGCTGCTCGGCGGGACGGCGGCGGCGATGGTGTGGAGGCCGCCCCACTCATCCGGCAGAACCTGGGTGCCTGGCGCGTGCGTCACCGCCCAGAGCTCCGCGAGGTTGGTCATCTGGGTCTCGTCCATCTGGTTGATCATGAGGAGGCGGTAGCTGCCGTCTTCGCTCGCCAGGTCGGGCATGACGTTGTAGTCGTCGCGCTGGAGGCCGAGGGTGAGCGCGCCGCCGAACGGCTCCGCATTGAAGAGGAACTCCGAGCCGTTCCACGAGTACACGAAGGGGCACGATTCCCCACCGCTGATGGTCGGAGGCGGGGGATCGTAGGTGAGCGCCGCAATGGTAAGGGCGACCACACCAATACCGAGGACGACCAGCCCTGCCGTGCCGGCTGCATCGGCCTTCCGGACCCACCAGCGCTGGACACTGTCTACCGGGATCGCCACGAGGGCCTTGTGGGAAGTGGCATGAACCGTGTCGTTCTTGACGACCCCGACTCCGTCGAACTTGACCTCTTGGCCCGCCAGGGTGGTGACCCCGATCAGTTCATCGCTCTGGGCCGGGGCCGGCCCCTCGGCGGGCTTCTTGACGACGTGAGTGCACCCCGTCGCCTGGATGACGAACAGCGGCAGCAGCAGCAGGGCGGTGAGGCGGTGCAGACGACGCAGCATGACACCCTCCTTTTCGGGTGGTGAACCACTCACTTCAAGGCGTTCCGGCGGGTGCCGACGACTTCTGCCGCACCTGCACCGCGATCACGGTCGACGCCTCCGTCGTGTCGCCCTGGAGTCGATAGCGCGCGCCGGCGGGAATGAGCGTCCAGCCCCCCGGTGCCAGCGTCACGCTCGGCGGGGCGTCGTAGGCGATGTTGGGCGCCTCGCGCTCGACGGTCACCACGCCCCGTTCCGGCACGATCACGACGACCGGCAACTCGGCGGAATACCAGCGGGTCCGCTTGTCGGCCTCGAGGACCAGCCGCGACAGGCGAAACCACGACGAGGTCGCCCCCAGTTCCCCCGGGAGGGTGCCCAGGGGCGCGTTCACCCCCGCGCTGCTGCCGTTGACGATCTCGAGCACCCGAAACTCGCCGGCGCCGATGTTGGCGACGCGATGGGTCAGCGGGCGGTTGGCGTAGAGCAGGTCCGACGAGGCGACCCCTACCTGCAGGCGCGACGCGCTCTCGGGGCCGGCGGCGCCCCAGGCGCCGCCGGAGGGCTGCGCGTCGGTCGCCGAGACCGCGAGGGGGACGTAGACGACGGCCGCGTTGTGGGTGTGGAACGGCGTGGTATCGCCGGGAGGGATCGAGATGTCGAGCACGGTGACGAGCCCCGCGCGGAGGGCGACCCACTCCGGGGGCACGAAGGATCCGGCGGCCTTCACCTCGTCCCGGATGTCGGCGAGGAGCGTTTCCGACCAGTCACGCTTGGCCGCGACGTTGGTGGTCATCCGCAGCTCCTCATAGATCCAGACCTCAGTCTCCGCCGAGTCGCGCCGCACCGCGCGGACGCGGATGAGCTCGCCGTAGGAGGAGGAAGTCATCCCGCGCGATGCCACCACGACCCACGCCGTGTCCCCCTCCCGGGTCACCGCCTTGACGTTCAGCTGGTTCGCGGAGATGGCCAGGGCGGCGGCCTCCTGGACGCCGGGAAGATCGGCTTCCAGGGTGGCATGCAGCCCCGCGGTGGGCGCCACCTCCTGCACGCCGCTGACGCTGTTGCAGGCCGGGGCCGCACCAAGCAGGGCGAGCAGGGTCGGCACCAGCAGCCGCCCAACCGAACCGAGGAGGCGGGGCGCGGCAGGGCCGGAAGGGGCATGTGGCGCGGAGAATTGCGGTGACCGGTGATGCATGGATCGTCCGAGACAAAGTCGAACTCATCATGCGGTGCCTGCGTCAAGAACGCGTCAAGCGGCCGGCAGGGGGGAGTGCCGACGGAGGAAGGCGACGAATATGCCGAGGGGACTGGGGGGCGCTAGGGGGAGGGGAGGGGGGAAATAACCGACCAAGAGGGTCGGACAATCCTGCATCCGAACTCGGGAGCCGGGCAGACTTCTATCAGGTGATCAGCAGTGCCACCGCCCCCGCCAGCACCAGGAGCCCGCCGATCA
>CAVVKJ010000002.1:0-41589 GCA_963748815.1 uncultured Gemmatimonadales bacterium
GCACCCATCTGCGACGGTCCCGCCACCGGCACCGGCACCACCATCATGTTGCGATTGGCGTCCACGTAAAAGAGTTCCCGGCCGCTGTGGGCCCAGAGCGGAGCCTGCGCGCCGCTGGTCGAGACCTGCCATTTCCCGTCTTCCACGTTGGGAAAGGGGCGGATGTACACCTCGTTCCGGCCGGTTTCATCGGAGGCGTAGGCCAGCCACTTCCCGTCGGGCGAGAGTGCCGGTGCCGACTCGTCGGCCTGGGAGCTGGCGAGCAGTTCCTGCGGTGCGCTGTCCACGCCGGGGCGGAAGGCGAGGATGTTGCGCAGTTTGGTGGCGCCATTGCCGCCGATGCGCAGCACGAGCCATGTACCGTCCCGCGACCAGGCGCCTTCGAGGAGGTTTGGTGTGGTCGGGGTCTCGACGAGGACCTGCTCCTGGCCGGTTCCGTCGGCGGGACGCTGGCGGAGAGCGCCGCGCCCGTCCACGACATAGGTGATCGACTTCCCGTCGGGCGTCCAACGCGGACGGACCTCGGAGGTGCTGTCGAATGTCAGCCGGGAGAGCGGGCCGGTCGGCAGTTCCTTGATCCAGATGTCGTCGCCGGAATTGGTGTTGAGCCCCACCGCGAGCCGCTTTCCGTCAGGGGAAAGTGACCAGCCGACGTTTCCGTTGGACAGCGAGTGGCGAAAGGTCCAGCTGGAATCGAGCGCGGTCACTCGACCGGTCCGGTCGATCCAGGCCATCTCCATACAGCGGGAGCTCCCCGCCGCCCGTACCCAACTGCATGATCATGGTGCCGGTGGTGCTGAACGTCAGGTTCGGGAAGACGCCGAAGAGCAGGGCGACGTTGTCTAGCACCGGGACGGCGGGGCCACGAAGCTCGAGTCGCTTCAGGTCGAAGGGGGCGGCCAGGATGCTCCCGTCTGCTCGGGTGTACGCGAGGTGCCCGGTGGGGAGATACCACCCCTGCAGTGCGTTGGGAACCAGCATGTGGGCGTCGCCCGACTTCAGGTCGAGCACCCAGAGTTCGGACTGTGCACAGTTGTTGTCGCAGAAGGAGAAGAGCACGCCCCGCGACTCGGGAAGGGCGGAGGGGAACACGGGGGCACGTTGCGTCTGGAGGGAGTCCGCCGGTCGCCAGACGACGGTCGCTGGCCCCCCCTGCATCCGAGACCCTTCTCAGGCTGAAGTCCAGATGCGAATAGATCAGGGTGTGGTCGTCGAGCCAGGCCGCGAGCGGGAAGAGGGTCGAATCCGCCAGCAGGATGACCGCCCCCCCGCCGACGGGCATCTTTTTCAGCTGCCCGAGCCTGATCGAACGCGATCCATTGCCCGTCGGGGGAGAACGTCGGCGAGGCCGCGTTTCTCGTCCCCGCGAGCGGGGTGGCGGCGAATTGGGACCGCTCCTTCATCCAGAGCTGCATGCCCCCGTTCTCCGCGGGGCCCTGGTACACCAACCGCGACCCATCGGGCGAGACAGCCAGCAACCCGATCGGAGCCTGACCCTCAGGGAACCCTAGCCCGTACCGTGCCACCGGCTTGGAAGGCTCCGGCCGGAACCATCCCCATACCGCGGCGATCGTGGCGAGCGCCGCGAGGACGGCCAGCGGGACGGCAACGCGGGAGAGCCGTCCGTGGCCCCGCATGGCGGGCATCAGCACCGTGGTGGCGGAGCTGTACCCCTTGTCCGCCAGCGCGGCGGAGAACTCCGCCGCGGTCTTGAAGCGGTCGGCGGGCAGCTTCTGCAGCGACGTCATGACCGCGGCTTCGATGTGGAGCGGGATGGTGCCCCGCTGCGGGATCATTGGCCGTGGGTTCTCGGTGACGACCCGCGCGACGATGGCCTGTGCGGTGCTTCCGGTGAACGGCGGGTCGCCGGTGAGCATTTCGTAGAGCACGCAGCCCAGAGCGTACACGTCGCTGCGGGCGGTGATCTCGCGCTCTCCCATGGCCTGCTCGGGGCTCATGTAGTGCGGCGTGCCGAGGGACATGCCGGTCTCGGTCATCCGGGTGCCGGCGGTGCTCACCGCCAGCGCGATGCCGAAGTCCGCGACGAGGGCGCTGCCATCGTGCAGCAGGATGTTCTCGGGCTTGATATCGCGGTGGATGACGCCGTGGCGGTGCGCATAGTCCAGCGCGGCGGCTACCTCGGTGGTGATGCGGATGGCGTCGTCCACCGGGAGCTGCTTCTCGCGGCTGATCCGGTCGCGGACCGTCTCGCCTTCGACGTACGGCATGACGTAGTAAAGGAATGTTCCTTCCCCGCTTCCCCGCGTCCCCGCTTCCCCGCTGTCGTGTAACGGGAGAATGTGAGGATGTTGAAGATTCGCCGTTGTCTTGATTTCACTCAGGAAGCGCTCGGCGCCGATGACCGCCGCCAGCTCGGGCCGCAGCACCTTGATGGCGACCTTGCGGTCGTGCTTGATGTCCTGGGCCAGGTACACGGTGGCCATGCCGCCCTGGCCGAGCTCGCGCTCGAGGCGGTAGCGGTCGGACAGGGCCTCGGTCAGGCGGGGGAGGACGTTGGTCAAATTACCGTCCAGTCGGCGAAATGATCGTCATTCCGGCGCAAGCCGGAATCCAGGTTCAATGGACCCCGGCGACCCTGCCCCGGCGAAAGCCGGGGGCCGGGGTGACGGCAGGAGTCGATCGGTAACCCTATATGATACCGCGAGATATGATGGTCGGCTAGGGAGTGTTTCCCCGCAGTGTTGCCACCAACCCGGGCAGGTTTTGGAGGACCATGATCCGGGACGCCGGGTTCAGGCGCACCATCACGAAGGTCTTGCCGTCGGGCGAGATGTCGTAGTTGGCATGCGGCGTGGCGGTGGCCATTTCCGAGACGGGGAACAGCGTCTCCCGGCTGGTCACCGAGAGCAACGCCGTTGTTTGGAGCCTGGCCAACACCAGGTCCACGCCGCTCCCATTGGACGCCCGATAGAACAGTTCCCGTCCGTTCGGACCCCAGACCGGTTCCGCGCCCCCCGCTAACGAGATCTGGACCTGTTCCCCCGTGCCATCGAGGCGGCGCACGTACACCTCTTCGCGGCCCGACTGCGACGATGCGAACGCCAGCCAGGTGTTATCGGGGGAAATGGCTGGATACTGCTCCTCGAACCGGGTGGCCACCAGCGGCTCGATCGGCCCGCGGCC
This sequence comes from uncultured Gemmatimonadales bacterium, assembly GCA_963748815.1. GTDB lineage: Bacteria > Gemmatimonadota > Gemmatimonadetes > Gemmatimonadales > GWC2-71-9 > SPDF01. Next base: position 3,145 of record CAVVKJ010000002.1, read on the forward strand.
GCCGTTCCGCACGATGCCGATGTCGGTCCGCGACCCTCCTTCGATGCCGGTGCCCGCCGTCACGATCGCACTCTGGTCCTTCAGCCAGACGCCGGTGTAGCCGAGCTGGGGCGACGCGAAGAGCGATTCGGCCGGCGCCGTGCTCCCGGGACGGACCCGATAGACGCCGAGGGTCCCGCTCCGCGTCGAGATGAAGGAGACGAACTGTCCATCGGGGGTCCAGGTGGGGTCGTGGCCATCCTTCAGGAAGGTGGTGCGAGTGAGGGTGCCGTCGAGAAGGCGAAGGAGCCAGACGTCCCGACCGTCCGGGGATGTGAAGTCCAGCGCCACGCGACTGCCGTCAGGCGAAAATCTGGGGGAGTGATAATTGTGATTCTGGCCGATGGCGCCCCGAATCCCGCCGGACCGGTCAACGAGCACCAGGGAGCGTGGATCTTCCGGCACATATACGACCGTGCCGTTGTTGGCGACATCGAATTGTGCGACACCGGTTCCAGTCAGCGAGACGCCGGTGGCGATGGTGACCGGATTCCCGGTGATCTTCATCGCAGCGAGGTCGAACGGCTGCGCCTCGAGGTTGCCGTTGGTCAGGGCGTATACCAGGAACCCCGCGGCGTACCTCATGTCGACGACATTCTGCTCCAGGAGCGGTGTTGCCTCGCCGCTCCTCAGGTCCAGGAGAAAGGCCGGCCCCGCGGCACTGCCCAGGCTTCTGCGATTGGCAAGCGCGGTCTGTTCGCCAGGGAAGATGAACATCGGGACCAGGTCGGCGTTCCTGGGGCCGAATGGATATGTGATGCTGTCGCCCCGACTGAGCCTCGCAATCCCCCTGTCGATGGTCTGCAGGGCTCCGAACCAGAGGGAGCCGTCACCGGCCCAGGTGATGTAGCCGTTGGATTCGAGCTCGGCCGGAATCGGTGTCCCGCTTCCTCCCCCTATGGGATACCGGGCCGCCGTCCTTGTGGTGAAGTCCCTTGCGACGAATTCTCGGCCGTCTTGGGAAACGGCGTACCCGGCCACAAACTGGGGCACACCCGGTACGACGGTGGCCTCGGTCTCGTCGAGCGCGCGTGACATCGTGAAGTTTCCGCCGCCCTCGATCGCGGTGTACAGAATTGTGCTCCCGTCCGGAGTGATGGCAATCTGCCGTTGCAATCCGGTGCTCGAGCCACCGAGTGTGGGGGTCGGAATCGCGAGCCGCGACGGTGGAAATGACGGCGGCGCGGGCCGGGGTCGGAACCAGCCCCAAAGCGCAACCGCGACGGTGGCGGCGAGGAGCCCCAGGAGCAGCGGGCGGGGCCGCGAGGCCGCGGGGCCGCGGGGCCGGGCCCGCCTCATTGGCCCCGTGCCCTGGCCCTGGAGGGCGGCCGCAAACTCCGCCGCGCGTCGCAAAACGATCGGCCGGCAGCTTGGCCAGCGCGGTGAGGACGGCGTCTTCCACCTCTTCCGGCACGGTGTCGCGCACCGTCGAGAGCGCCGTCGGCCGCTCCGTCATCACCTTGGCGACGATGGCCTGCGCGGTGCTCCCGGTAAAGGGCGGATCGCCGGCCAGCATCTCGTAGAGCACGCACCCCAGCGCGTACACATCGGTGCGGGCGTCGAGCTGCCGCTCCCCCATCGCCTGCTCGGGGCTCATGTAGTGCGGCGTGCCGAGCGACATGCCGGTTTCCGTCATGCGGGAACCGGCGCTGGTGGCGGCGAGCGCGATGCCGAAGTCGGCCACCAGCGCGCGGCCGTCGTGCAGCAGGATGTTCTCGGGCTTGATGTCGCGGTGGATGACGCCCTGGCGGTGGGCGTAGTCGAGGGCGCTGGCCACCTCGCCGGCAATCCGCACCGCGTCGGCAATCGGCAGCTGCTTCTCCCGGCTCAGCCGGTCGCGGAGCGACTCCCCCTCCACGTAGGGCATGACATAGTAGAGGAAGCCGTCGGCCGCGCCGCTGTCGTGCAGCGCCAGGATGTGCGGGTGCTGCAGGTTGGCGGTGGTGGTGATCTCGGTGACGAACCGCTCGGCGCCGATGACGGCCGCCAGTTCGGCGCGGAGCACCTTGATGGCCACCTTGCGCTTGTGCTTGAGATCTTCGGCCAGGTACACCGTGGCCATGCCGCCCTGGCCGAGCTCACGCTCGATGCGGTAGCGGTCGGAGAGGGCGGCGGCGAGGCGGGGAAGCGAGTCAGACACGATGGTGCTCCGATGCGTGGTTCACGGCGGCCCGAGCGCCGCGCGCTCAGCCACCACGGAATCGCGCTGGGGAACGAAGACCGAATCTGGGTCGGTCCGGAGTGTGAGGTACCGGTCGAACGCCCGCCGCGCCCCTACAGTATCGCCCGCCAGCGCCGCGAGTCGACCCTCCTGCCGGAGCAGCGCCGGAAGGGTCCAAAGATACGCGGGATACCAATTGTTCTCCCTGCGCCGGATGGCCGCAAGGGCGCCCGAGACGTCCCCCTGCACCTCTCGGAGCCGGGCGATGGTCCAGTTGGCCTCCACAACCGGGGCCGCCGGCGGTCCCAGTGTGAGCCACCGCGGTCCGCCTCGCATGAGGGAGTCGAGGGCGTCGAGCCTCGACGAGCCGCTTCGGTCTCGTCCCCCTTCCAGCATCGCCTCGAGCAGGAGCGGGCAGACGCGAAAGTCGAGCGGCTCCCACTGCTCCAGCGGAATCGGCGGGAGATCGACCTTGGCGAACGCGCGGAGCCGCTGAATGGCACGGCGAGTGCCGCTTGTATCGCCCGAGGTGGCCCGGAGCATCTCGGCGAAGCAGTCCCGGAGCGGTGGCCACTCCGCGGCATCCATCCGGGCCAGCCTCGCGAGCGCCTGGGGTCGGTACTGGGGCTCGACGACCGCTTGCCGGACCAGGTTGGCCTCGTCCCACGGGGTCGGACTTCCCATGAATCCGTCCCAGGATTCCATGACTCGACCTTCGGCGAGCGCGACGGCGTATTCGCCAAGTTGTGCCGTGGCCCGCTCCTGTGCCGTCGCGCCTTCCTGGCGCAGCGTCGCGTTTGCCCAGCGGCCATCGGCCAGCGGCAGCGCATCCTGCGCACTGACCAGGGGGATGAAGACCAGCCTGCCCATGAAGTCGAAATGGGAGGTCTCCTCCGTCAGCATCCGCCAGCGACGGGCATCCGCGGTATCACCGAGCGCGAGTGCGGCTGCCCAGAGGCCGCCGGGGTCTCCGGACCCGGAGTCGATCCTGGACTTGAGCAGGCTCGCCATGCGGCGGATGGCCGTGCTATCCCTGACGAACACAGCCAGGTAGAGCCGCTCCCGAATTGCCGGGGTGAAGCTCGAGTCGAGCGCGATGGCACGGTCCAGCGCATCAGCGGCCCGGGCAGCCCAATCCGGCACGCTGGCGACGGCACCGTAGCTCCCGAGGCCACTGCCCAATACGAACCATTGGTCCGGACTGTCCGCCGCATCGCCCGCCGCGCGCTCCGCCTGCGCCAAGATCTCGGCGTAGGTGGACGGGCCGGGATAATTCGGGCCGACGAAAGTCATGCCGCGGAGCAGCGCGAGATCGCGCGGGCTTAGCCGGTCGCGGAGCCGCCAGAGCGCCGGGATCGCCCTGAATCCGGAGGTGTTGAACACCGTGCCGACCAGCGGGTTGGTCGTGACGAGGCCGAAGGCGGCCTGGGCGAAGTTGGAGTCGATCGCGAAGGCGCTGCTGTCGAGCGCCAGCGCCCTGAAGTAGTCCCCGCGGCGATACGCCTTCCGCGCCGCGAGGTAGTCCTGCAGCGCCTCGAGCGAGGTGGACGCCAGGCCACCGAGCCGCTCGCGCGACTCACCGGCTTCCTGGCTGAGGAGACGCGCCACGAGCCGGTTGACCAGCACCGCCACGCTGTCGGGCATCCCCGAAACGGAGCCGTTGGCCAGCTCCTGGCCGTCGGTCACGCGGAGCAGGGAGCCGGTGAGCGTGAGCTCGGTCGGCGTGGCGATGGCGCTGCCGAGGAGGACGCGCCCGGCGCCGAGCTGCGCGGCGAGTCGCCGGGACTGCTCCTCGGACAGGTCCTCCTGCTCGTCGCTGACCGCCCGTCGCCATGCGCTCAGCGCGGTACGGGGCTCCACGATGCGCGGTCCCGTCCCGCCAGGGAGCCGCGCGTCGAGGAGGTCGAGCATGGACTCGCGCAAGTATGCGGTGGACTCGCCGCCGACGCGGAACGGCAAGACGGCGATGACGTCGGGGTCGAGGTGGCTCGTGATGCGGTGTCCCCGGAGCGCCCACCATCCCGCCGTGGCGAGCACGAGCAGGGCGGCCGCGGTGAGCACCGCGCGTCGAGTCCCTGGCGACCCGGCAGGGGCGGGATCCGCTCGGAGTGCCTCCACGAACCGCGTGACCGAGGCGAAGCGGTCGGCCGGGGAGCGCTGCATCGCCTTCTGGAGCGCACGGTCCACGGACTCCGGCACGCCGTTCCGCACCACCCGCACCTGGGGGGTCGGCGAGCCCAGCCGCTTGGCGATGACTGCCGCGGCGGTCTGGCCGGTGAACGGGGGTTCCCCGGCCAGCATCTCGTACAGCACGCTCGCCAGGGAGTATTGGTCGGACCGGCCGTCCACGTTCGACTCGCCGGCCGATTGCTCGGGGCTCATGTAGGCGGGGGTGCCAACCGCCATGCCTGTCGCGGTGAGCTGGTTGCCGCCGGCGGCGTCGATGGCGCGCGCGATGCCGAAATCCGCAACCACCGCCTGTCCGCTCGAGAACATGATGTTGTCGGGCTTGATGTCGCGATGAACGATGCCGCGCTCGTGGGCGTAGGAGAGGGCGGCGGCCACCTGCGCCGTGATTTTCAGGCTGTCTTCGACCGACAGCTGCCGCTCGCGGTGCAGGCGGTCCCGAAGGGTTTCCCCCTCCACGTACGGCATCACGTAGTAGAGGAAGCTGTCGGCGCAGCCAGAATCGAAGAGGGGAAGGATGTTCGGATGCTGCAGGCTGGCGGTGGTGGCGATCTCCTGGACGAATCGGTCCCCGCCCAGCACCGCCGACAGTTCCGGCTTCAGCACCTTGATGGCCACCTTGCGCCTGTGCTTCAGGTCCTCGGCCAGGTACACCGTGGCCATGCCGCCCTGGCCGAGCTCGCGCTCGATGCGATAGCGGTCGGAGAGGGCGGCGGCGAGACGGGGAAGCGGCTCAGGCACGCGGGTACTCCGGTCGGACGGTCACTACTTCGCCACCTTTGCCTTCAGTTCATCGAACCAATTCTCGACCACGATCATCGCCCCCGCCTGGTCCTGATCGCCGCCGACCAGCCGAGCCATGAGGAACCGGCCGTCGCGGGCGACGTCCCACGGCGTGTAATACAAGGCCTCGACGGCGAGCAACTCGTCGGGAACGCGGAAGAGCGTCACGGGGTCACTCAGTGCCATCGTGGCGCCGGGAGCCACCCGGACCGCCATCATCTTCTTCTCGCTGCTCAGGTAGTAGAGCTCCCTCCCGTCGCGGGACCAGAGCGGAGCCAGCCCGCCCCCGCTCGACACCTGCCTCTTGGCGGCGTCCGTGTTCGGGAACGGGCGCACGAACACCTCGGTGCGACCGGTTTCGTCGGACTGATACGCCATCCACTTGCCGTCTGGAGAGAGTGCGACCGCTTCCTCGTCGAACTCCGTGACCAGCACGGGTTGGGGCGTCGTGTCCGCACCGAGGCGAAGTCCGGTGATATTGCGACCGCCGGCGACCGCGCCGACCGATCCCTGGCGGAGGACGAGCCGGCGGTTGTCCGGCGAGATCACCGCCTCGTCCACGACCCCCTCGTAGAGGAGGGAATCGGCTCCGGCGCCGTCCGCGCGGTGCACATACACTCCGCCCGGTTGCCGGGCCGCGATGAACAGGATGGATCGGCCGTCCGGGGTCCAGTGGGGTCGAAAATCCGGCTGGGCGTCGAAGGACACCCGGTAGGGGGCTCCCCGCGGGAGTGGCTTGACCCAGATGTCGTCATTGGCGCCGGAGGAGACTCCGACGGCAAGCTTGGTCCCGTCGGGGGAAAGCGCCCACCCGTGGTTGTTCGCCAGGGCGGTCAGCTGGAACGTCCAGCTGGTATCGATCGGTGTCTCCCGCCCGGTCCGGTCCACCCAGACCATCTCGAACGTCCGTCCGGTCACGCTGCCCTGGCCGCTCTCCATGATCAGCGTGCCGGCGGCCGAAATATTGAACAATTGCAGCCCGCCGGCGGTCGTGAGCTGTTCGCCGAGAGGGATGGGAGTCCCGGCGACCGTCAGGCGGCGGAGGTCGAAGGGGACGGCGAAGAGCCCGCCCCGGTCGCTGCTGTAGACGAGGTGCCCGGTCTTGACGAACGCCCCCGCGCTCGCCCCCCGCAGCAACATCCGGGCGCTGTCCGTCTTCAGGTCGAGGACCCAGAGTTGCGGCTCGTTGCATCCCGGGAGGCACGATTCGAATATCACGCCCCGGCCCCCGGGGAGCGGATTGGGCAGCAGCGAGATCATCGAGTCGACGCGCCACACCTGCGAGGGCACCCCGCCATCCTCGGGCACTCGCATCAGGGCATCGGCGCCTCTCGTGACATACACGATCGAACCGTCATCGAGCCAGGCAACGCCAAACACCCCGCCGACGTCATCGCTGATCAGGGGGACCGCCGTGCCGCCTTCCACCGGAATCTTCCGGAGTTGGCCGCTCGCGGCGAGCGCGATCCACTTGTTGTCGGGCGAGATGGCGAAGGTCTGTGCCCCGACGGTGCCGGGAATGGGAACCGCGCTTTGGCTGTCGCGACGCTTCATCCAGAGCTGATCACCACTCGGCCCGGGGCCGACGTAGATCAGGAACGAGCCGTCCGGAGCCGGCACGGGCGCCTGGGTACCGATGACCCTTCCCTGGGAAGGTGGAAGGGCGAGCCGGTAGCGGATGACTGGGGCCTCGGGCCTCGGCCGGAGCCAGCCCCACAAGCCCACGGCAAGCAGCAGGACGGTCAGCCCGGCCAGCGCCCCGAACGCGCGCCGCGATACGCCGTCCACGCCGACTCTCGCCGCCGCCGTACTTCCCTCGGTGGTGTGGAACCCCGGGTTACCCAGCGCCTCGGCAAACGCCTTGGCGGTCTCGAACCGGTCGGCCGGCAGCTTCTCAAGGGACTTGGCCACGGCGTCCGCGACATTCTGCGGCACCGCCTTCCGCATCCTGGTGACCGGCTGCGGCTTCCTCGGTCACGATCTTCATGATGATCTGCTGGGCGGAGGCGCCGACGTGCGGCGGGTTGCCGGTCAGCATCTCATAGAGCACGCTGCCGAGGGAGTAGATGTCGGACCGGGCGGAGAGTCTCCTTTTCGGCGGTGGCCTGCTCGGGGCTCATGTAGTGCGGCGTGCCGAGGCTCATCCCCGTCTCGGTCATCCGGCCGCCGGCGGCGGCGGAGAGCGCCAGCGCGATGCCGAAGTCGGCCACCATCGGGCGGCCGTCGTGGAGCAGGATGTTCTCGGGCTTGATGTCGCGGTGGATCACGCCGTGGTGGTGGGCGTAGTCCAGCGCGTCCGCGACTGCGGTCGTGATCTTCACCGCCTCGTCGATGCCGAGCTGGGTCTCGCGGTCGAGCTTGCTCCGCAGCGTCTCGCCGTCGATGAACGGCATCACGTAGTAGAGGAAGCCGTCGGCGGTGCCCGAGTCGAAGAGGGGGAGGATGTGCGGATGCTGCAGACTGGCCGTCGTCTTGATCTCGACTACGAACCGTTCGGCGCCGATGACGGCGGCGAGCTCGGGCTTCAGCACCTTGAGCGCGACCCTGCGGTCGTGCTTGAGATCCTCGGCGAGGTAGACCGTGGCCATGCCGCCCTGGCCGAGCTCCCGCTCGATGCGGTAGCGGTCGGAGAGGGCGGCGGTCAGGCGGGGAAGGACATCAGCCACTGGCGCGCTCCCATGAATGGATCTTTGCGGCTTCGCGCCTTCGCGTGAATCGCTTTCAGCGCAAAGCCGCAAAAAGGCGTAAAGGTCACAAAGGGTAACTGCTTATGATACCGCGAGATAGAGAGGACGGCTAGAGGGAATCGGCCTGCGTGGCGCGGGTGGCCAAGTCCACCAGCGTCCAGTAGAACGGGGGATAGCCCTGCGACAGCGGCCGTCGAGTCCGCCGCCGCCCGCACCTCCGTCGCCAGCTCCCGCTGCCGCGTCATGAAGGTGTCGTGGCTGAGCGCCGACGAGGACGACATCCCCTCGGGAATCGGCCCGTGCCCGCCCAGGAGCACCCGCACCCGCTGTACCCCTTGGCGAGCCGCACCATCGGGAGCTTGTACCAGGGGTAGGTGAGTTCCACCCCCTGGTCCGCCCCCTCCAGCATCGCGTCGAGCACCGCGTTGTCGAGGTGGTCCTGCCTGAGCGCGCCGGGATCGCGCCACTCGGCCACCACCACCAGCTGCGGGTCGTACTCGAGGTCGGAGGGCTCCTGGGTCTCGAAGTGCTTCACGCCCAGTTCCGAGAGCCAGGTGCGGATGCCGAGTCGGGAAATGGTCGAGAGCCCCATCCAGAGGGTGACGCCCTCGTCCTTGTAGACGGTGGACGCCACCTCGGAGCAGAAGAGCCCCGACGGGTCGCCGTAGTCCATCGCGAAGTCGTAGGGGATGTGTTCCGACGCGGGCCCGCGCCAGGATCTTGCCCGCCGCGCGGTGCGGCAGCATCGGGTCGGCCACGAGGGCGGGGAGGTCGGCGCGGGGCCGCAGCACCATCAGCCGGAGCTTCTTGTCCGCCAGGTACCCCTCGGCGGTAGTGACGGCGACGCCGACCTCGATGTGCGCCTCAATGACCGAGATCGCATTCGTCGCCGAGTCGACGTACACCAGCCCGACATGCGAGAAGTTGCCGGGATAGTCGTTGCCGCGGGCGATGAGCGCGGAGGTGGGGTAGCCGCCGCGGGAGACCAGCATGTCCCCCGAGTGAATGCGGACCCCGTGCACCTCGGCGGAGGGTGTCGCCGACGATTCGTCGCGCCCCACGAGGAGGGGGAGCGAGCTGTCCGGATGCTGCAGCATTGCCTCCTCCACGGCGGCGCGGGTGCCGTAGAGCAGGCGATAGAGCCGCTGCCGGCTCGGCAGGTCGCTGGCGTCCCAGTGTTGCGACTGGTCCTTGATGACCTCGCGGAGCCGGCCGGAGAGGGTGACGTACGCGCGCAGCCCGGCGGGGCAGGCGGCCACGACGGGGCCGAGGGCGAAGAAGGCGCCCTCAAGCGTCTCGAGCAGCGGATCGGATGGCGCGACATCGTTGACGGCGAGGGTGTCGAGCAACGCGCCCACCGCAGAGAGGCCGAGGGCCGTTTCCGCGGACGCGTCGACACATCCTGATGTGCGCACCGCCACAAACCGCGCCTCGAGTGCGCGCCAGAGCGAGTCCTGGTTCCACTCGAACGGCGCGGCGCCCGGCGGCGCGGGAGGTACCGGTGCGCGGTGGGCTGGAAGGGAAAGGATGATGGCGCTGAGTGCGAGGCCGGCAGTGAGGCGGGCAAGCGGGGAAATCAAATCGCAATCCAGTCTATGAGATGTTCGTCATTCCGGCCCCCTCGTGTCGCTTTAGCGACATCAGCCGAGAGCCGGCTTTAGCCGGCGGCCCGAGATCCGGCCTTAGCCGCCGGTCCGAATGGGCGCCCGCGCCGAGATCAGCGTGATGTTGTCGCTGCCGCCCCGCTCGAGCGTCAGGTCGAGCAGGCTTCGACAGAGCTGTTCCGACGATTCCATCCCCTGGATCTGTTGGGTGATCTCGGCATCGGTCACGTGTTTGGTCAGTCCGTCGGTGGCCAGGAGGATGACGCAACCGCGGGGAATCTCCACTCGACTGACGACTGGCATCGCCTCGTCGCCTCCGATGGCACTCGACAGGACGTGACTGAGCGGCGAGCTGCTGACGCGGTCGGCCGGCAGGATGCCCTGGTCCGCCAGCCCCTGGGCGATGGTCTGGTCCCGGGTGATTTGAGTCAACTTCCCTTTCAAGTAGATGTAGCAGCGACTGTCCCCCACCTGTGTCACGTACATCCAGGGAAAGACGGCGACGGCGAGCGTGAGGGTGGTCGCCATCTTCGCGTCGGGGTCCAGCGCCTGCTTCTTGAGGACGGCGGCGTGGGCCTCGAGCGCTGCGGCAGCCAGCGCCTGGTGGAAGTCGGCGTCAGACGCGGCGCCGGCCGCGTGGTAGGAGCGCATGGAGGAGGCGACGTATTGCGTGACCGTGGCGAGCGCCAGCCGGCTCGCCTCGCCGCCCCCCGATCCGCTGCCGACGCCGTCGGCGACCAGCATGTAGGTGGCAATCCGCTCACCCCGGAGCGGCAGCGACTCCGGCTCGGGGAGGCTGGTGCCGTGCACTACCACCTGCGGGTGGACGGTGCAAAGCATGAAATGATCCTGGTTCTCCTTCCGAACCCGGCCGATGTGCGTCAGGCCGAACATGTCGAGCTCGGTGTCGGTCGGGCGCACCCACTGCGCGTCAGCTGGCATGGATCAGCTCCCGTTCCAGTTCATCCCCGAACCTGTCCCTCAATCGATGCCGACCCGGCCCTTGGTCGCCGCGATCAGCTTGGGCGAGTCATACCCGACGCCGTCCTTGAACACGGTCTCGACGTGCTGGATCACGGTCGGCGCCGTGCGAAGGTCGCCGGTAATGAGCACGAGGTCGGCCACCTTGCCGGGCTCGATCGAGCCGAAGTCCCTCTCCACGCCGAGGATCTTCGCCCCGTTGAGCGAGATGACCCGCACCGCCTGCTCGGGCGTGAACTTCCCCTCGATCAGCAACTCGTATCCCCGCTGGTCGCCGAGGCCTGGCAGGGCGCCGCCGTTGCCGGTCGGGTCCACCCCGCTCCCCAGCACGCCCCCGGCGTCGAAAAACGCCTTGTCAAAGGCCAACGCCCGCTCGAACCCGCCGGGCGTGAGCGGCCAGTCGGGCGTGGTGTCGATCTGCTGCCGGTCGGCCAGGTAGGCGTCCCGGACCGCCGGCGCCATCAGGCTCAGGCTCCGCTCGTCGGTGACGGCGCGATTCTGGTAGAAGAGCTCGTATACCGCGGGGGTGGTGGTCATCGAGACGTTGTTGGCGATCATGTGCTGGATGAGCGACTTGGCGACCTCGCCGGTCGGGTCGATCGCCTTATCGAGTTGGACCAGCGAATTGGGCGGACACTTGTCCAGTTCCTTCGTGGCGATGAAGTCCGTGGCCGTCATCGCCCCGTGGGCGAGGTCGTCGATGTCCATGTCAACGGCCTCGCGGAACGTCACGGAGCAGATGTGCCCCGTCGCCCGCATCCCCTTCTTGTGCCCCTCGTCAATCGCGGCGGCCATCGCCGCACGGCTGATGTTGGTGTAGAACTTGATCCAGGTGGCGCCCTCCTCCGCCCAATAGTCCACGAAGCGGCGCGCCTGCTCCGGGCTCTCGGCCACCGACATCGTCCCGCCGCCCCCCGGCCCGGTCAGGTACGGCGTGGTGACGAAGATCCGCGGCCCCGGGACGGCCCCGGCATCGATCCGACGCTTGAGGTTGATGTCGCCGTAGGGCGACTGGCTGCCGGTGGTCCGGATGGTGGTGACGCCGGACCCGAGGTAAAGCCGTGGCCCGGTGTAGCTCATCTGCGCGTCGTAGCCCCCGGCGGCCGAGTAATACATATGGTCGTGCATCCCGACAATGCCAGGGATGAGGGTCTTGCCGGTGCCGTCGATGATCGTAGCGTCAGTCGGCATCTTCACCGTCTTCGCCGCCCCCACCGCCGCAATCCGCCCGTCCCGGATCAGGACCGTCTGTCCCGGCCTCGCCGCCGTCCCGGTCCCGTCGATGACGAGGACGTTCGTGATGGCCACGACCGGGCTGCTCACGGTGACATACTCCTGCACCGCCTTGCCGAGCGTCGGCCCCTGGGCGGCGGCGAGGGCGGGAAGGACGCCGATCAGCGCGGCGGCGAAAGTGGTCCGGACGAGGACGGATCGAATCATGGCTGCTCCACGTTGACGGTCATCATCATGCCGGCCTGCAGGTGCTCCGCGATGTGGCAGTGGAGCATCCAGGGGCCGGGGTTCGACATCTCCACCAGAAGGTCCACCGCAGACCCCGCCGGCACAAGGACCGTGTCCTTCCAGGCCGGGTCGTCGTTGGGAACCCCGTTCACCGCCAGGATCAGGAACCGCTGGCCGTGGAGGTGGATCGGGTGCTGCATGGCGTGCAGGGTCTCCCGGACGTTGACCAGACGCAGCCGCACCCGGTCGCCCACGTGAAACCGCCAGTCGATGTCGTGGTTCTCCCGGCCGGTGGCCCGGTCGCGCAGGGTCCACTGCGCCTGGGGGCCGATGGCGGCGAAGTTCATCCCCGGCATGGTGCCGGCCCACTCGACGGGGTTGTGGTAGAGGCTGTCCACCCGCATCAGCCGGCGGGTCACGTAGGGGAGGTCCGCGAAAGTGGCCCGGAGCTCGAGGATGTACTCGGGCGGCTGCCCCTGGTTGGCGCGGAGCAGCGGCCCGACCTCGGTGTCGACGACGGGGTCGGTCCGCAGGGCGGTGAAGGTCGACGCCAGGTCGGGCGCCGCCGCGGAGCCCACGGTCACGCTGCCGAGGGTGTCCACGATGGGGAAGAACCGGCCGTTCAGGTGATCCTGCCCCTGGACGGCGTTGATCATGGCGACCGTCCCCGGCCGGTCGAATCGCACTTCCACGACATACCGCTCCGCCGGCCCGATGACCACGCTCTCGACCCAGGCCTGCCGCGCAAAGTTGCCGAGGTCAGAACCCACCATCTTGAGGCGGGTGCCCGGCCCGAACGAGAGGTTGAAGGTGCGGGTGTTGGAGACGTTGGTCAGGAAGAAGCGGACCACCTCGCCGCGCCTGACCGCCAGCTTCCAGGCCGGCTCGCCATTGACCAGGAGGATGTTGCCGAACCGGCCCATCAGCGCGTGGGTCGGCGCCTCCTCCCCCCACGGTACCAGCCCATTCTCGCCGATCAGCAGGTCGTCCAGGATCAGGAACTCCTCCCGGTGCACCGGGCCGTACATGTCAGCGCGAGAGGGCTGGACGAAGATGTTGCCGTAGAGGCCGAGGTCCTGCTGGATGTCCTCGCGGACATGGGGGTGATACCAGAAGATTCCGCCATCGGGGAAGACGAGTTGATAGGTGAACACCTCTCCCGGCTGGACCGGCGGCTGCGTCAGGTCGGGCACGCCGTCAAAGCGGAAGTCGAGGCGGAGGCCGTGCCAGTGGACGGTGGAGGGCTGTGGAAGGTCGTTGTGGAACCGGACGGTCACGCGGGCACCCTGTGGCACGCGCAGCAGGGGGCCGGGGTACTGCCCGTTGAAGCCAAACATCGTGTAGGCGCGCCCGGCGAGCACCCGGTTCACCAGCCCGGCGGTGAGGTCGAGGGTGTCCCCGTCGGCGAGGGTGACCATCTCACGGGGGCGCGCGGCGGGGGCGTTCGGACTGGCGGGCGGGAGCCAGGGATGCACCGGGGGGCGGAGCCGCATCTCCGAGAGCAGCATGTCGAGCCCGGGATACATGGGGACGCCGGTCCAGCCGAGCGAGTCGGGCATGCTCTCCATGTGATGGGCGTGCTCGCTGGCGTCCCGCGGCACGCCGATGCCGCCGAGGAAGAACTCGTAGTTGTCGGCGGGGCGGAGCCGAGTGCCGGCCGATTCGCCGCGCAGGAGCAGTCGGCCCTGGCGCGTGGTGGCGTTGGTGTCGGGCTCCGCGGAGACATGCACCAGGAAGCGCTGCAGCGCGAAGGGGCCGAGTTCGGTGGTGCCCCGGCGGACCGTGCCGAGCCGGATCATCGGGTCGAGCGACTGGGGCATGACCCAGGCGACGTAGCCCGGGCCGGGGCCCGGGGGCAGGGGCGGGAGGCTGTCGAGGGTGAAGGTCAGCCGCCAGCGGTTGGTGCCGTCCTGCGCCACGTTGGCGGTGAATGGTCCCGGGATCCAGTCGAGCTGGGCGGTGCCGCTGGCGGTGGCGCCGAGCGCGGGGAAGAGGTGGATGCAGTAGAGGTCATGGCTGGGGCCGGGGTACCGCGGCGCGGGATCGCAGGGGCGCTGGGCCACAAGAATGGAGGGCCAGGCGAGGACGGCAATCAGGAGCAGGGATCGTCGAGTCCGATGATGCATGTGCTGGCTACTTCACCTTCGCCCTGAGCTCCGTGAACCAGTTCTCGACGTAGACCAGTTCTTCGTCGGCATCGCTGGACTCCTTGATCATCAGGAAGCGACGATCATCCGGGGCCACATCGTACTCCTGCCGATTCCTGGCCGCGCGATATCCCGTGAGCGAGAAGAGAGGCTGGGGGATGCCCGGAGTGAAGACCGCGCCGGGCCCTACCGCCACCGACATGAGCCTCCCTCCGCTTCGGTAGAACAGCTCTCGACCGCTGTGCGCCCACCGCGGCTCCGTGCCGCCGCCGGTCGAGATGAGTCGCGAGGAGCTCATGCCCGGAAAGGGCGCCACATAGAGTTCGCGCACGCCAGTCGGATCCGACACATAGGCGAGCCAGCGTCCGTCCGGCGAGAGAGCGGCCTGCATACTGACGCTCCTGTCGGTGACCAGCGGCACCAGCGCCGTATCTCCAGCGAGGCGCCGGGCGTAGATGTTGGAGCTGCCCTCCTCCTCGTCCGAGCGAACGATGAGCCACTGGCCGTCCCGGGAGTATTCCGCTTCCCAGAGCCCATAGGTATGACGCAGCTGGAGCGCGGCCGGGGCGCCGCCATCGACCCGTTGCCGATACACATCGTACGCATCCTGGCTCCCGCCCCCCCGCCGATCAGAGATGTACGCCACCGACTGGCCGTCAGCGGACCACGAGGGCCGCCAGTTTACGGTGCCTTCCTGCGTCAGCTTTTGCCGGGTGCCATCCGAGCGGCGGATCCAGAGCTGTGTGGTCACATCGCGCAGGCTCACCGCAAACGACTGCCCATCCGGTGCGATGGCTGGGTAATTGAAATCACCGTGCCAGCTGGTATCGACCGGGGCGCTTCGACCGTCCCTGGAGACCCACACCAATTCGGATGGTCGCTGCCCACCAACGGTCACTGAATAGAGGACGGTGCCCGTCGCTGAGAGCGCCACGCTATTCGGGGCCACGTTCTCAAGAATGGGAACGGCACTTGACGTGAGTACGAGCCGCTTTGGGTCGAACCCGGCTGCAAAGAGCCCGCCGGTGCGATCGGTGTAGAGCAAGTGCCCGGTTGTGGAGTACCAGGCGCCCGCTGCATTCGTCACCAACAGGCGGGCGCTGTCGGCCGCCAGGTCGATCACATAGACCGAGGACTCCACGGCACAATTGCCAGGGCAACTGGTAAACAGCACCCCGCGGCTTCCCGGCAGCGGCGAAAGCGTCAACGTCAGGCGCCGGCGGAGAACACTGTCCGACAGCATCGGCGTGCGGTCGCCGCCGTCGGAGGAAATCCTCATGAGATCCGAACTCTCCCCGGTGTAGACAATGGTGCCGTCGTCCAACCACGCACCCGCCAATTGGATCCGATTGGCGTCTTCGGCGAGCGTGATCGACCCGCCACCCGTCACGGCAACCTTCCGAAGCCTGCCGTCGACGGTCAGGTACCCGACCCAGGCACCATCCGGAGAGAAGAAGGGAGAGAGGGCCCCCTCCGTACCGGCCAAGGGCACGGGATCTCGTTCCTCCCGGAGCTTCCGCATAAGGCGGAATCCGCCGTCCACCGAGTCGGAGAAGACGATGCTGGAACCGTCCGGGGCGATGGCCGACTGGGCGGCAAGGCGTTCACGGCCCGGGGCGAGGTACCCCTCGAAGGCATGCTGCCAGAGGATGATCCGCTGACGGCTCACTTCGGCGAATGGCGTCGGTCGGAGCCAGCCCCAGAGTGCAAGCGCTGCCGTGACCGCCAGAAGGCCGACGGTCAGCAGGCGGGGGACCGGGGCCGTGGGGCCGTGAGGCCGCGACTGACCACTCGAGTGCGCTCCTCCCATCGATGCGAACGTGGGGTTCCCCAGGGCGTCGGCGAACTCCTTGGCGCGTGGCGAACCGGTCGGCCGGCAGTTTCTCCAGCGACTTGGCGACAGCCGCCGCCACGTTGGGCGGCACCGCCTTCCGGAGCTTCGTGACCGGCGCGGCCTCCTCGGTCACGATCTTCATGATGATCTGCTGCGCCGAGGCGCCGACGTGCGGTGGGTTGCCGGTCAGCATCTCGTACAGGACGCTGCCGAGGGAGTAGATGTCGGAGCGCGCGGTGATCAGCTTTTCGGCGGTGGCCTGCTCGGGGCTCATGTAGTGCGGGGTGCCGAGACTCATGCCGGTTTCGGTCATGCGGCCACCGGCGGCGGCGGAGAGCGCCAGCGCGATGCCGAAGTCGGCCACCATCGGGCGGCCGTCGTGCAGCAGGATGTTCTCGGGCTTGATGTCGCGGTGAATGACGCCGTGCCGGTGCGCGTAGTCGAGGGCGTCAGCCACGGCGACGGTGATGCTGACGGCCTCGTCGATGCCGAGCTGGGTCTCGCGGTCGAGCTTGGCGCGGAGCGTCTCGCCGTCGATGAACGGCATCACGTAATAGAGGAAGCTGTCGGCTTCTCCACTGTCGAAGAGCGGCAGGATATGCGGATGGCTGCAGCGACGCGGTGGTCTTGATCTCCACCACGAACCGCTCGGCCCCGATGACGGCGGCCAGCTCCGGCTTCAGCACCTTGAGCGCCACCTTGCGGTCGTGCTTGAGGTCCTGGGCCAGGTAGACGGTGGCCATGCCCCCCTGGCCGAGTTCCCGCTCGATGCGGTAGCGGTCGGCGAGGGCGGCGGCGAGGCGGGGCAGGGGGTCGGTCAATGCGCAGTCCAGTCAATAGAATGGTCGTCATTCCGGCGAAGGCCGGAATCCAGCTTCAGAACACCCCGGCGACCCTGCCCCGGCGAAAGCCGGGGGCCGGGGTGACGGCAGGGTACGTGTCGCCTCAGCGACATCAGCCGAGAGCCGGCTTCAGCCGGCGGGCGGGCGTCTCCACTACCGTCCCCCGCCCGGCTTCAGGTTCATCTCGGCCAGCCAGTGCTGGATCAGGATCATGTTGGCCGGCGGGGCGGCAGCCTGGTCGCTCCCGGTATCGAGGAAGCGCTTGAAGATGAACCGGCGGTCGTCCGGCGTGAGTGCGTACTGGGCGTGGTACTGATCGCGGAAGAACCGGTCCTCAAACAGCACCCGCTGAGTCCCCATGGCGAATCCGGCACCCGGGAGGATCGGCACGGCCACCACCGAGCGACTGCCCCCGGGCATAGCGGCGCGGAAGTAGAGTTCGCGACCGCTGTGGGCCCAGACCGGTTCGTTGCCGCCGTCGCGCGACACCTGCCAGCGCCCGCCGTCCACGTTCGGGAAGGGTCGCACATACACCTCATTCCGGCCCGATTCGTTTGAGGTGTAAGCCAGCCAGCGTCCATCAGGGGAGAGCGCCGGTGCCATCTGGTTGTAGTCCGGCGAGGCGAGGAGCGGCGACAGCGCGCTGTCGCCGTTCCCCGCGGCGGGCCGGAAGAGAAAGATGCGCCGGCCAGCCGTCCCGCCTCCGCCGGAGACCCGCACGATCAGGACGGCCGTGTCGGGGGTTTCGACGACCTCCTCCACACCATCCGTGGGATCGAGCACCAACTCGGGTGATCCGGTGCCGTCCGCACGCCGCCGATACAGGTTCAGTCCAGTGCTGTCTCGCGATCCATACCACAGGTAAAGTCCGTTCCTGCTCCAGACGGGACGGATGGCACGCCCGTCAAAGGTCAGGCGCGTCACCGGCCCCGTATCGAGCTGCTTGACCCAGATGTCGTCGCCGCCGGATTGCTGGGCGGTCACGGCCAGCCGCCTTCCATCGGGCGAGAGGGCAAGGCCGTTGTCGTTGACAGGCAGCTGCGTCCAGCTCCAGCTCGTATCCACCGCGGTCGTCACTCCGTCATGGGTCACCCAGAGCGCCTGGATCGGTCGGCCGCCAAGCGTCGCGTCCCCGGCGATGTACAGGACCGTCCCGTTCCGCGCGGCGACGAAATCCGCGTTCGCGCCGGCGGTTCGTACCCCCTCGAGAACTGGCACGGGCGGGGAGCGGAAGCGGCGGCGTTTGGCGTCGAACGCGCCAATGAAGACACCGCCGTCGGGGCGGACGAACACGACCCGGTCGGCTCCGACCGGCCACGCGCTCAGGACGTCCCCCATCACCTGGTGCAAGGCGCCGGTACGGAGGTCAATCACCACCAGACGGGACTCCGCACACGTTACTCCACATAGGGCTGCGAGCGCGGATTGCCCGCCGGGAAGGCCGGCCAACTGCGCGATGAACTCGCCTCGGAGGAGCGAATCGGGCCACGCGCGCACCGGGACACCTTCCGATGTCACGGCATGGAGTGAGGTGCTGCTCGCCTGGGTGCCCCGATAGAGAAGGGTGCCGTCCTCGAGCCACGCAATGGCGCCCGCGGCCGAATCGCCCAGCGTCACCGCCGACCCTCCCAGCCGCGGCACCTTCTTGAGCTTCCCCTCGGCCACGAAGGCCACCCACTCCCCGTCCGGAGAGAACCGTGGTGACAACCCCATCGGGGTGCCGGTGAGCGGCACCGCTTCGGCCTGATCCTCGGTCTTGATCCACAGCTTGATCCCATCGGTGGTGTCGGCAAAGACAACCGTCCGGCCGTCCGGCGACAACGCCATTTGCCGTCCGACCTGCCCTGGCGGCAAGGGCGCGGCACGCAGAACCACCTGGTATCGGCTCGGCCCTGGCGGTGCCGGGCGCCCCATCCAGCCCCACAGCGCCGCGGCGAGGAGCACCACCCCGACCGCGGCGAACCCCGCCCGCGCGCGGCGGGAGACTCCTGGTGCCCGGTTGGCCCCGGCGATTCCCGAGCTCGAGCCGCCTGCGATGGTGAACGATGCGTTCCCCAGCGCGGCGGCAAACTCGGCTGCGGTCGCGAACCGGTCGGCGGGCAACTTCTCCAATGACTTGGCCACCGCGTCCGCGACGTTTTGGGGAACCGCCTTGCGCAGTTTCGTGACCGGGGCAGCCTCCTCGGTCACGATCTTCATGATGATTTGCTGCGCCGAAGCGCCCACGTGGGGCGGATTCCCGGTGAGCATCTCGTAGAGCACGCTGCCGAGCGAGTAGACGTCGCTCCTGGCCGTGATTTCCTTTTCCGCGGTGGCCTGCTCCGGACTCATGTAGTGCGGCGTGCCGAGGCTCATGCCGGTCTCGGTCATCCGGCCGCCGGCCGCGGCGCTCAGCGCCAGCGCGATCCCGAAGTCGGCCACCATCGGCCGGCCGTCGTGCAGCAGGATGTTCTCCGGCTTGATGTCGCGGTGGACCACGCCGTGTCGGTGTGCATAGTCGAGCGCGTCGGCCACGGCCATGGTGATCTTGACCGATTCGTCGATCCCGAGCTGGGTTTCGCGGTCGAGCTTGCTCCGGAGCGTTTCGCCGTCGATGAACGGCATGACATAGTAGAGGAAGCTGTCGGCGGTACCGGAGTCGAACAGCGGCAGGATGTGCGGGTGCTGGAGCGCCGCCGTCGTCTTGATCTCCACCACGAACCGCTCGGCGCCGATCACGGCGGCGAGCTCGGGCTTGAGCACCTTCAGCGCGACCTTGCGGTCGTGCTTGAGGTCGGCGGCCAGGTACACCGTGGCCATGCCGCCCTGGCCGAGCTCCCGCTCGATGCGATAGCGGTCGGCCAGGGCCGAGGAGAGACGGGACAGCGGATCGGTCACTTGGGGGTTCCCTCGAGCGTCTCGAGTTCCGTGCGCCAGTTGAAGATGACCTGCAGGTTCGGCGCATCGCTCCCGCCGGAGTTGATCATCAGGAACCGCGTCCCATCGGGACTCACGTCATACGCACGATGGTACGGGTCGGGCGCGAGGCTCCCCTTGGTGAAGAGCCGCGTTGGCGATCCGTGGACGAACACCGGCCCGGGGGTGACGGGCACGGCGTACATGTCGCCGCGCGCGGTCCGGTAGAACAACTCCTTGCCATCCCGGCGCCAGAGCGGTTCCTGGCCGCCTCCCGTCGAAATGGCGTAGCGGGCGTCGCCGACGTTCGGGAAGGGCCGCACGTACACCTCCGGCCCTCCCGACTCCTGGGACACATAGGCCAGCCAGCGACCGTCGGGCGAGAGGGTCGGCGCGTAGTGATCGAAGGGCGACTCGATGAGGGTTCTCGGGACGGTGTCCTTGCCGTTCTCGACCACCAGGAGATGTCGGGTGCCATCTGCCGTGCCCTCGGTGCGGAGCACGACATACCGCCCTGACGGGTCGAAGAGGATTTCGTCCAGGCGGGTGTTGCCCGGCACCGCCGGCTGGGCGGTGCCGGTGCCGTCCGCCCGGCGGATCCAGGCGGTGCGCCGCCCGTCGCGGGTGGCCAGGAACGCCACTTGGCGCCCATCGGGTGTCCAGGCTGCGCGGTCGGCATTGATCACGTCGAAGGAGAGCCGGCTGAAGGTCGCCGGTGGTCAGCTGCTTGATCCAGATCTGCGTCTCCCCGGCAATGCCCTGCGTCATGGCGATCTGGCGACCGTCGGGCGAGAGGGCCAGTCCGGGAAAAATGCCTCGCATCGTGCTGTCCACCGCCGATTCGACGCCGGTCCGGCCGACCCAGCGAAACCCGTCGTTGTCGCCGGCGTCGGCGGCGTACACCAGGGTCCCGGTGGCCGACACGGCAAACTGGACGGTGCCGTTGGTGGACTCCCCCTGCACGCTCCTGCAGGACCGGCACCGGGGTGCTGGTCGAGCCGGCCCTGCCGGGGATCGAACCGCGCGACCCGGAGTTGCCCGTCCGCCATGCCGATGACCAGGAAGCCGGGGGCGGCGTACCGGGCATAGGTGCCTTCCGTCAGGTCGGTGACTTCCCCACTCTCGAGATCCACCAGGCCGATGTGGTTGGCGCCGGCCGAACCCCTCCACAGCATCACCAGGGCGTGCCGGCTGCCGGGCAGGACGTCGGGAAAGTCATGCTCCTTGGCCACGCCGGCGGAGTCGATGCGCGATATCGTGACGATCGTGCCGCCGGCGGACGGCACCTTCGCCAGCCCGCGGGCCGACGTGGTGAAGTAGATGTTGCCGTCGTCGCCCCACGACCCCCCGCCGAAGTCCGGCACCGAATCCGCCACCAGGCGCGGCACGCCGCCGGTGAGGGAGGTCACCATGAGTCTGCGTCGGCCCGCCGATCGAGGTGTAGAACCCGATCGACTGCCCGTCGGGGGAAAAGAAGGGGGCGAAGGCGCCCTTCGTGTCGGGAAGTGGGTGCGCGACCGGCTGGTCGAGCTCCCGCACCCAGAGCTGGGCGCCGGTGCCGTCGGGGCCCACGAAGGCGATCCGCCGACCCGCAGGATCGATCGCCAGCCGTATCGTGGCAGATCGACCGCACGACGACGCTGTCGCCGAGCGCGAGCGAGGCCCGCACCACCTCGTTGGGGCCCACGCTGCCGGGATCGGTGCTTCGGTGCCCGACCAGGTACCCCGCAGGCAGGGTGACGAGGCGCGAGCCCGCCGGCCACCAGCCAGCTCCGGCGCTTGGCGGCGGCCGCCGGCTGGAAGCCAGGTCGCAGCGTCGTCGTGGTCGGGTCGGCGAGCGCAGCCGCGAATTCGGCGGCCGTGCGCGAACCGGTCGGCGGGAAGCTTCTCGAGCGCCGTGAAGACCGCCGCCTCGACGCCGGGCGGAATCGTCCGGCGCTGCCCGGCGAGGGTGCGCGGGTCCTCGGTCATCACCCGGGCGATGATGGCCTGCGCCGTCGGGCCGGTAAAGGGCGGCTCGCCCACCAGCATCTCGTAGGCGACGCAGCCCAGGG
Organism: uncultured Gemmatimonadales bacterium; assembly: GCA_963748815.1. Taxonomy (GTDB): domain Bacteria; phylum Gemmatimonadota; class Gemmatimonadetes; order Gemmatimonadales; family GWC2-71-9; genus SPDF01. The sequence goes on from CAVVKJ010000002.1 coordinate 24,820, forward strand.
CGTAGACGTCGCTCCGCGCCGTGATCTCGCGGTCGCCCATCGCCTGTTCGGGGCTCATGTAGTGCGGCGTGCCGAGCGACATGCCTGTCTCGGTCATGCGCGTCCCGCCCGCCTTGCTGGCGGCGAGAGCGATGCCGAAATCGGCCACGAGGGCCGAGCCGTCGTGCAGCAGGATGTTCTCGGGCTTGATGTCGCGGTGGATGACGCCGTGCCGGTGGGCATAGTCGAGCGCCGCCGCGATCTCCGTGGTGATGCGCACCGCGTCCGCCACCGGCAGCTGCTTCTCCCGGCTGATCCGGTCCCGCACCGTCTCGCCCTGCACGTACGGCATCACGTAGAAGAGGAAGCTGTCGGCCTCGCCGCTGTCGAAGAGCGGGAGGATGTGTGGATGCTGCAGGTTGGCGGTGGTCTTGATCTCGCTCAGGAATCGCTCGGCGCCGATGACCGCCGCGAGCTCCGGCCGCAGCACCTTGATGGCGACCTGGCGGTCGTGCTTGAAGTCCGGCGGCGAGGTAGACGGTGGCCATGCCGCCTTCGCCGAGTTCCCGCTCGATGCGGTACTTGTCGGCCAGGGCGGCGGAGAGACGGGCGAGTGGGTCGGTCAAGGTGCAATCCAGTCCATGATAGGGTCGTCATTCCGGCGCAGGCCGGAATCCACTTTCAGAACACCCCGGCGACCCTGCCCCGGCGAAAGCCGGGGGCCGGGGTGACGGCAGGGCTCGTGTCGCTTCAGCGACATCAGCCGAGCGTCGGCTTCAGCCGGCGATCGCGCGCTATTTCTTCCCCATCTTCGTCCGCAGCTCCGTGAACCAGTTCTCCACGAACACCAGTTGCCCTGTCGGCGCAGCCGCGGTCTCGGGGAGCACGCGCAGCATGATGAAAGACTGGTCGTCGCGACTCACGTCATAGCCGCGGTAGCTGGGTGCCTCGAGATAGGTGCTGTCGGCGAACAGCACGCGTTCCGCGCCGATGGTCAGCGTGGGTGCGGTGGTGACCGGGATCGACACCATCTGTCCTGTCAGCGAGCGATAGAACAGTTCACGGCCGCTGTGCGACCAGAGCGGCTCGCCGCCGCCCGCCACCGACACCTGCCGCCGGCCCGCGGCAGAATCCGGAAAGGCCCGAATGTAGATCTCGTCGCGTCCCGACTCATCGGACTGGTAGGCCAGCCACTTGCCGTCGGGAGAAATGGCCGGGGCCCGCTCGTCGTACCTGGTGGACGCCACCACCGGGAACCCCGCGGAATCGACCCCCGGCCGCATGGCGTAGATGTCCCGGCTCGGCATCGTGATCCGGTAGGCGAGCCAGGAGTCGTCGGCCGACCAGGCGGCCTCGGCGATGGTGTTCAGGGAGGTGACGACGGTGTCGACGACGCCGCCTCCGTCCGCCCGACGCCGGAGGATGGCGCTCGATTGCCCGTCCTCGGTGATATAGCTGAGCGACTGCCCGTCCCGCATCCAGACCGGCCGGTACTTGACCGTGTTGTCGAAGGTGAGCCGGCTGAGCGGACCGCGGTCGAGGTCCTTGATCCAGATGTCGCCCACCGGATCGCCGTGGACGGTGACCGCCAGGCGGGTGCCGTCCGGCGAGAGGCTGAGGCCGCCGTTGAAGCCTGGGGTGTACGACCAGGAGGGATCGATATCGGCCTCCTGCCCGGTTCGGGAGACGCGGACCGGGCGGACCGGGCGCTGGGTGGGCTGCGCCGTACCGGCCCGGTACATCAGGGTGCCGTCAGTGGCGACCGCCAGATTCGCGAGACCAAAGGAACCGATCGCGACGCCCTCCAGGATCGGGAGTTCCGGACCGGTGATGGCAAGCCTGTCGGCGTCGAACGGAACCACGACGGCCGCGCCGTTGGGACGGAGCACCAGGAGCGCCCCGATGTCGAGGTACCACGCCTGGAGCCCCTGGACCAGCCGCACGCTGCGATCGGTCTTCGGGTCGCGCGCCACGATCCAGTTGTCGTTGCCCCGCGTCGGTCCGTGCCAGTCGGTGTACACGATCCCGCGGCCTCCCGGCAGCGCCACCGGCGCGACGTGCGCGATCGTCCCGGGGGAGCTGTCCGCGGCGGTGACGGGCTCGACCGCCCCGCCGGTCTCGGGGACCCGATAGAGGATGCCCCGCGGCCCGCTCGACCCCGCCACGTAGATGTAGCCGTCGCTGCCCCAGGCGGTGCCGCCGTTCACAAATCCGGAGAGTGAGTCAAGAATGGTCGTGGATACCGCACCGTCGCTCGTCAGCACCCGGAGGGCGCCCGCCCGCCCCTCGCGGACGGCGACGCGACTTCCGTCGGGGGAGAAGCTCGGCGTGAAGGAATTTGCCGTGCCGGGGAGGATCCGGCCCGTCAGCTGGTCGCGCTCCTGGAGGACCAACCCTGCCTCGCGGCGCGACGGTCCGCCGGGGTAGATGAAGCGGCTCCCGTCGGGCGCAATCGTGATTTCCAGGCTCCCGAAGTTGTAGTAGCTGGCCTCGGCCGGGAAGCTGATGGCGTAGCGACGAGTCGGTTCGTCGTCAGCCGGCGTGCGAAGGAGCCAGGTCGCCGCGAGCGCCACGAGGAGCAACCCCGCCACTCCCCATCCCGCCAGAACAGCCCGGCGGTGGCCGGTCGGGCCTTGTCCCGCGGCGGCGTACGTGGTGGTGGTGCCGCGGAATCCGGGGTTGTCGAGCGCGTCGGCGAAGGACTTGGCGCTCTCGAACCGGTCGGCCGGCAACTTCTCGATGGCCTGCGCCACGGCGGCCGCCACGTTGGGCGGCACCGCCTTGCGCAGCTTCGTGACCGGCGCCGCCTCCTCGGTCACGATCTTCATGATGATCTGCTGCGCCGACGCACCGATGTGCGGCGGGTTGCCGGTGAGCATTTCGTAGAGCACGCTGCCGAGGGAATAGACGTCGCTCCGGGCGGTGATCTCCTTCTCCGCGGTGGCCTGCTCGGGGCTCATGTAGTGCGGCGTGCCGAGACTCATCCCGGTCTCGGTCATCCGGCCGCCCGCGGCGGCCGAGAGCGCCAGCGCGATGCCGAAATCGGCCACCATCGGGCGGCCGTCGTGGAGCAGGATGTTCTCCGGCTTGATGTCGCGGTGGATGACGCCGTGCCGGTGCGCGTAGTCGAGGGCGTCGGCCACGGCGGTCGTGATGCTGACGGCTTCGTCGATGCCGAGCTGCGTTTCGCGGTCGAGCTTCGCGCGAAGCGTCTCGCCGTCGATGAACGGCATCACGTAGTAGAGGAAGCCGTCGGCGTTCGCCGCAGTCGAACAGGGGCAGGATGTGCGGATGGCTGAGCGACGCGGTGGTCTTGATCTCCACCACGAACCGCTCGGCGCCGATGACGGCGGCGAGCTCCGGCTTCAGGACCTTGAGCGCCACCTTGCGGTCGTGCTTCAGGTCCTCGGCGAGGTACACGGTGGCCATGCCACCCTGGCCGAGTTCGCGCTCGATGCGGTAGCGGTCGGCAAGGCGGCAACGGCGGGGAAGCGGATCAGTCAATCAATCCATGAATGATCGTCTTCCGGCGAAAGCCGGATCAAGAGGCGCGTGCGGGAACGGCTGAGCGTGTCGCTTCAGCGACATCAGCCGAGCCTGCTTCAGCCGGCTCACGCTACTTCTTCCCCATCTTCGCTTACTCCGTAAACCAGTTGTCCACCACCACGATCTGCCCGGCGCCCGGCGCCTGGTTGACGGCCGCGAGGCGGACCATGATGAAGCGCTGGTCGTCCGGGGTCAGGTCGTACATCGGCACGATGAAGGACGACACCAGGCCCGAGCCGAGCGGGAAGAGCCGCCGGGGGGCGCCGGGGGAGAAGGTCGAGCCCGGGGCAATGGGGACCGACATCAGGTCGCCGGAGGGCGCCTCGAAGAAGAGCTCGCGTCCGGTGTGCGACCAGCGTGCGGCAGTGCCGCCGGTCGTGGAAATCTGCCAACGGCCGCCGGCCGTGTTCGGGAACGGCCGCACGAAGATCTCGTAGCGGCCCGATTCGTTGGACGAGTAGGCCAGCCATTTCCCGTCTGGCGACAGCGCCGCGCCCTTCCTCGTGAAACCGGTCGGTCAGCAGCGGTGTTGCGACGGTGTCGCGCCCGGGACGGACGCCGTAGACGTCCCGGTTCATGCTGTCGCCCACGATCCGGAAGACCAGCCACTGCCCGTCGTTCGACATCGACGCCTCCGCGATCGGGCGGCCGGGCATTCGCCAGAGCAGTTCGGCCGCCGCGCTGCCGTCGGCCTTCTTCTTCCAGATCGCCTGTGAGGCGGTGTCGACGACGGCGGTGTAGATCACCGACTGCCCGTCCGGCGTCCAGCGCGGGCGGTAGGCGGTCTGGGTCTCGAAAGTCAGGCGCGTCAGGGGACCGGCCGGCAGTTGCTTGACCCAGATGTCGGGCGACGCCTGGCCGACGATGTCCATTGCGAGGCGTTTGCCGTCGGGAGAGAGACTGAGGGACGGGTTGGCCGAAGGGTTGTAGGTGACCGGCGGGTCGAGGGGTGTGACCACGCCTTCCCGGCTCACCATGACCAGCTCCGCCACGCCGCCGCCCTGCGATGCCAGGCCCGGTACGTAGGCCAGCGTCCCTCCGCTGCGGGAAATGGCGATGTCCGCGGAGCCGAACGGCTTGGTCATGACCCCTTCGAAGAGGGGAACGGCGGGGCCGGTCATCCTGAGCTTGTCCTGGTCGAACGGTGCGGCGAGCACCGCGCCGTCGGCACGCAGGTAGATGAGGTATCCCGGCGCCACGTAACGGGCCAGCAGCCCTTTCGTCAGGAGGTGGCGTTCACGCGTCTTGAAGTCGAACGCGACGATGTCGAAGTCCGTCGGGTCGAGATTGCGACGGGAGCGGTAGAGCAGCCCCTTGCCGTTCGGCAGCGCGTCTGGCCAGGCGTGTCCTATTTCCTTCGTCGTCGTGTCCAGGGGAACCGCGATCTCGGCACTACCGCCATCGGCCTGGATCCGGCTGAGCCCGCCGGGGGAGTCGAAGTAGATCCACCCGTCGGGCCCCCAAGCGCCGCCTCCCCCCGAACCGGTGCCAGGGGATGCAAGCATGATCGGTGGCCCGCCGGTGACCGGGACCACCTTCAGTTCGACGTTCAGGGTGGACGAATACGCGATCCGCTCACCGTCCGGGGAAAAGAACGGGCTGTGGGCACCAATGGTCCCCGGTAACGGTGTGGCGTCGAGCCGGTTTCGGTCGCGGACCCAGAGCTGGTCTCCCCCGTCGCCGGGCCCGACATACACCATGCGGTTGCCGTCAGGAGAGAAGGCCACGTTGACGCCGAGCACGCCCTGCCGCATGGCCTGGTTGGGGGGGAGCCCCATGCTGTACCGGATGACGGGTGCCGCGGGCTTGGGCCGCAGCCAGCCCCAGGCGGCGAGCGCGGCGAGCACCACGACCGCGGCGCCGAGCGCGTTGATGACCCTGCGCACCCGGGCCCTGCCGCCCAGCGACCCGGCCGCTGCGGCCGTCACCACGGTGGAGCGCGACGCGAAGTTCGGGTCGGCCAACGCGGCTGCAAACTCCGCTGCGGTCGCGAACCGATCGGCGGGGAGCTTTTCCAGCGAGGTCAGCACCGCCCCTTCCACCTGCGGCGGGATGGTGTGCCGCTGGCTGACCATCGAACGAGGACTCTCCGTCACCACCCGCGCCACGATCGCCTGCGCGGTGGAACCGGTGAACGGCGGGTCGCCGGTCAGCATCTCGTAGAGCACGCAGCCGAGCGCGTACACGTCGGAGCGCGCGGTGATTTCCCGCTCGCCCATGGCCTGCTCAGGACTCATGTAGTGCGGCGTACCGAGACTCATGCCGGTCTCGGTCATGCGGGTGCCGGCGGTGCTCACCGCCAGCGCAATCCCGAAGTCGGCCACCAGCGCGGAGCCGTCGTGGAGCAGGATGTTCTCGGGCTTGATGTCGCGGTGAATCACGCCGTGGCGGTGGGCGTAGTCGAGGGCCCCGGCCACCTCCGTCGCGATCCGCACCGCATCGTTGACTGGCAGCTGCTTTTCGCGGCTGATCCGGTCGCGGACCGTCTCCCCCTCCACGTACGGCATCACGTAGTAGAGGAGGCCGTCGGCGTCGCCCGAATCGATCAAGCCGAGGATGTGGGGATGCTGGAGGTTGGCGGTGGTCTTGATCTCGCTGAGGAACCGGTCGGCGCCGATGACCGCGCCCAGTTCGGGACGCAGCACCTTGATGGCGACCTTGCGATCATGCTTGATGTCCTGCGCCAGGTAGACCGTGGCCATCCCACCTTGCCCGAGCTCACCTTCGAGCCGGTAGCGGTCGGAAAGCGAATCAACCAGCTTTGGTGGGATCAGGGACACGTCCAACTCCTCCCTCGGAGGTCCGGCGGGGGCGAACCTGAGAACACGAATCCCCGTAGATTGCCTCCCAAAGCGAGGGAGGGCAAGGGGCCAAGTTGAGCAGTTTCAAGCCCTTGCGCCAAGTTGCGAGCCCTTCAGCGAGCTGCCACGTTCCATCGGAGCCCCGAATGCCCAGAATCGCCCGTTTCGGCCTGTTATCCGTCCTGCTTGCCAGCCCCATTTCGGCGCAGGTTCCGACCGCCGAATATGCCGCCCGGCGTGATACCGTGGCGGCGCATCTGGCAGACGGGGTCCTGCTGTCGTTCGGGGCCGGGGAGTCGATGACCGACGAGGCCGATTTTCACCAGCTGCCGGCCTTCCAGTACCTGACCGGCTACGACCGGGTCAACGCCGTCTTCGTGATGGCGGTCCGGGGCGGCAGGGTCACCTATCAGATGCTCTTCGAGCCGCCGATCGACCCCCGCCGCGCCCTGTACGACGGCTTCGCCCCCGATTCCGCCGACCTGCAGCGCCGTACCGGCCTCGGGCTCCGGGACCGCGACCAGCTCCGCGACGTGATGGACGCCCTGGCCGGCCGCGGCACCCTCTGGACCGTGACCGACGCGCACAGCCGCGACTACCGCTCCAGCGATTCGCTCAGCGCCGAGCGGTATTTCGTGCAACGCTTCTGGGCGGCGCACCCGAGCGTGACGGTGCGGAGCGCCGACGCGTTGCTCGATTCGCTGATGGTGGTGAAGAGCCCCGCCGAGATCGCGCTGCTTCGGAAGGCGGTGGACATCTCCGTCATCGGTGAACTCGCCGCCATGAAGGCGGTGCGTCCCGGCGTCAACGAGGGCCAGGTCCACGCCCTCACCGACTACACCTTCCGGATGGCCGGCGCCTCCGGTCCCTCCTTCCGCGCCATCATCGGGTCCGGCCCCAACTCCACCAGCTACCACTACCGCGCCAACGACCGCGTCATGCAGGCGGGGGAGGTGGTGGTGATGGACATGGGCGCCCTGTACGACGGCTATGCCGGCGACGTGACGCGCACCATCCCGGTGAGCGGCAAGTTCACCGCCGACCAGGCGGCCATTTACACGATCGTCCGCTCCGCGCAGCAGGCCGCCGCTGACGTGGCGCGGCCCGGCGAGCCGGTGAGCACTGGGGACAAGGCGATCCGAGCCATCATGGCCACCGAACTCGCCAGGCTCGGCCTCACGGAAGGGCCCGATGCCACCTTCGATCCACCCTGGGCGGACGCCGCGCGCTGCGAGCGGGTGCCGGTGGTCTGCTCCCAGGCCTTCCTGTATATGGCACACGGACCGGGGCACGGGATCGGCCTCGAGGTGCACGACGCCGGCGGGTACTCCTATTCGCCCACCGGCAGCTTCCAGCTGAACGAGGTGTTCACCATCGAGCCCGGGGTGTACATCAGCACCGCCCTCCTCGACATGCTGGCCGACACGCCGAAGAACCGCGCCTTCATCGCGAAGGTGCGGCCCGTCGTGGAGCGGTACAATCACACCGGGATTCGGATCGAGGACGACTACCTGATCACGCCGACCGGTGTGGAGTGGCTGTCGCAGGCGCCGCGGGAGATCAAGGAGATCGAGGCGGTGATGCAGGCCGCCGCGAAGAGTCGCGGCGGGAAATGACAGAATGCGGGGTCAGGGGCGGGTGGCCGGTGCCAGCCAGCTCTGCCGGAACTTCTGCATCGATTCCGTGACCGGCATCCCCGCCTCCTCGAAGGTGACGACTTCGAGCCGGTTGTCGGCGGGCATCGAGACGTGGACCATGCTCTGCCGGCCGCGGCTCCGGAAGGTGACGGGGATGGCGTCGCCCGGCGTGTGCGCCGCCTTGACGGCCTGGAAGACACTGTCCGAGGTGAGGGCCTGGCCGTCGAGGGTGAGGATCACGTCGTCGCGGTCGAGTCCGGCTTCGTACATCGGTGAGCCGACGAGCGTCGGCCCGTCAATGCGTCCGCCTTCGGCGTCGATGTCGAGCCGCACCGGGCCGAACCACGCCTTGTCCGGGTTGCGGGGCCGAAGGAGGAGGCCGCCCTGCGCCAGCAGGGCCGCCAGGTCCGGCACCTCCCGGCCCGTGATGTACTTCGCGAAGAACTGGTCGGCGAATTCCTTGTTGCCGGCGTACTGCACCAGCGTCTCCTGCAGGTCCTGCATGGTGTACGGCACTTCGGTCTGGCCGTACTTGGTCCACATCATCCGCATGTAGCCGTCGAGCGGCTTCCCGAACTCCTTCCGCAGCGACAGATCGAGCGCCAGCCCCACCACCGAGCCCCAGGTGTAGTACGAGATGAAGATGTTGTCTTCGTTGGTCGGGTCGATGGAGGTCGCCGCGTCCACGAACGGGGCCTGCTCGCTCATCCCGACCGGGCTGGCGAATTGCCGGCCCGGGTCGTTGAGGACGGCATTGATGCCTCCGGACAGCCCGCGAGCGTACTCCGTCAATGAGGTGACACCGGCGCGGCGGAGGAAGAGCGGCCCGTAGTAGCTGGTGAACCCCTCCGCAAACCAGAGCTCTCCCGACATGTTGGCCCGCGTGAAGTCGAACGGCTCCAGGGACTTCGGCCGGATGCGCTCGACGTTCCACGAATGGAAAAACTCGTGCGAGGCCGTGCCGAGGAGCCGCGTTTCGTTGCCCGCGAGCGGCAGTGAGGAAGTGATGATGGTGGAGTTCCGGTGCTCCATCCCGTCGCCCGAGGCCCAGGGGAGGTAGTCGGCAATGAAGGTGTATTGCCGGACATCGTACTGCGGCGTCGTCCCGAAGACGGCGATCTCCTGCTCGACCACCTTTTTCAGCATCTCCACGTAGGCGTCCAGCTCGGCGTCGGTGCCCTCGTGATGGAGCACCAGCCGCACCGGATAGTTACCGGAGAGCGAACTCACGCTCCATTCGCGCACCGCGAAATTGCTGAGCTCCACCGGGCTGTCCATGAAGTACTGGAGGTTGGGCGCGGTGTAGCGATACGGATTGTCGGTCGGGTAGAGCTGGGTGGCCGCCTTCCAGCGGGAGTCGGGCGGCACCCGGAACGACACCGCCATCGGCCACGATTCCAGTCCGCGAATCCAGATGAAGGAGGCGGGCATGTTCGAGGTGGGCGTGGGTCACGTCCACCTGGGAGTAGGTGCCGTCGGCCCGGTCGGCGTACAGGGTATAGGTGAACTGGACGGTCCCGGCGTGCCCCGCCACGGACCAGGTGGATGGATCGGTCCGGGTGACGGTGAGCGGATTGCCGCCGCCGTCGGTGGCACTCACGCGGTAGACGTTCTTGGCAAATTCGTGCACCGCGTAGCGGCCGGGGGAGGAACGGCTCATCTGGAAGAGCACGGGTCGGCGCGGGAGGCCGGTGGCGCTCAGGGTGATCTGTGCCTCGTGGTGCACCGCGTTGGGAAAGGACACCTCGTACTTCAGTTCCTGTGCCGCAACGACGCTGGTGACCAGCAGGAGGAGAGCGGCGACGGCCGCGGTGCGGCCCGCGCGGGGCACACTCACCGCCATGAGACCGGGACCACCTCGGGCTTCGTGGCCATGATTGCCGCGCCGGCCTCGAGCTCCGCCGCGATGCGGTCGCGGATGGCGCGGAGCTCCCGGAAGCCGACCAGCTGCTTCGCGTCCTCGTCCCAGAGGGTCAGGCGAAGGGTCGTCAGGCTCTTCCAGAGCGAGAGCTTGGTGACCTGTTGCAGCTCGGGGTGGTTGTCGTAGGCCTCGCTGCAGCTGGTAGTTCGGAATCCGGCTCGCGATGTGATGGATGTGGTGCAGGCCGATGTTGGCGGTGCACCACTGCAGGAACTTCGGCATCGTCAGGTGCGACGCCCCCTCGAGGCCGGCGGCGAAGTAGTTCCACGCCTCGCGGTAGCGCCAGTAGGTGTCTTCGTACTGGTGCTGCACGTAGAAGAGGTACACGCCGATGGAGCCGGCGATGAGCGTGATCGGGAGTTGCACCAGCAGGAACTGCTGCAGCCCCAGCGTCCACCACATCAGGGCGATGACGCCGGCCAGCGCGAGGTTCGTCAGTTGCACGCCGAGCTGTTCGCGCTTCCACCCCTTGGGGGTGTCGAGGGGGAGCCGGTGCTTGAGGACGAACTGCCAGGTGGGACCGACCAGAAGGAGGACGGCCGGGTGACGGTACATCCGGTAGAGCACCCGCTTGAACTTCGGGCGGCTCAGGTACTCGCGGACGGTCAGGGTGTCGATGTCGCCCAGGCCGCGGACGTCGAGATTGCCGCTGGTGGCGTGGTGGATGGCGTGGGTGCGGCGCCAGTAGGCGTAGGGCACCAGGGTGAAGACGCCGAGGACGCCGCCCACCAGGTTGTTCATCTTCTGGGAGCGGAAGAAGGCGCCGTGTCCGCAGTCGTGCTGCAGCATGAAGAGCCGCACCACCATCATCGCCGCAGGAACGCGATGAGCAGGGTGAGCCAGTAGCCGATGCTGAGGCTCCAGACCGCGGCGAGCCAGAAGAGGGCCAGGAGGAAGGCGGTCGAGGCCAGCTGGAACCCGCTCTTCCACGCCACCGGCTGGCGGTAGGGGGCGAGCATCGCGTTCCAGTCAATCGCCTTCGGGGTCGTCTCGGACACTGGGGCGTCCGACGGCGGCAGTTCGGTCATGGTCTTCCCTCATGGGGCCCGGGGGTGAGCCGGTCTCAAATATACTGGGTCGGGCGGCGGGAGGCCGGGCGGCGGACGGCGGCGTGGGATCGGGCGGGATCGGGCGGGGTGGCCGCACGGCCACCCCTGTGGCCGCTGGAACCGCAACTTCGGAGGGCTGGAACGACGCCATATCGTGGCACTCCGATGGCCGCCTTATTCCTTCAACACCTCCGCGAAGTTCGGCACGATGTAGATGTCGGTTCGGCGGTCTGTCGGGCGTGCCAGCACGCGAAGGCCGTCGCCCGAGAACCGGTAGATGGCGGGATATCGTGGCGGGGTTCCCATCCGCACCGGCTTCCCACCACCGGGCGCAATCCGATACCAGGCGAGGGTCGAGGACGTTTCGAGAATCAGGAATGAGGATGGAGCCATCATCGAACCACTTCGGCGGCTGGCTCCCCTCCGCCCCGAACGCTGCCAGCCGCGTGACGCGCCCGTCCTCGATGGACACGCGGTGGACCAGGAGCGAATCCCCGCTCGGATCCCAGCTGATGGCCGCGAACGCCTTGCCGTCCGGTGAGGGATCGATCGACACCACGGCGCCCAGCGCCGGGGGCAAGCGGAAGGTGGAGTCGCGGAAGTCCGGGGATGCCGAAGCGCCGAAAGCTCACCGGATTCGGGATGATGATCTCTCCCCCGCCGGCCACCGTCTCCATGACCACATAATCATCCCTCGGGATGGTGCCGGCCGGCGTGGACCGCCCCGATGAGCGACATCGAGGCGCGCAATGGCCAGGCTGTCCTGCCCGCGTGGCAGCACCAGCGTGATGCTGCGTCCGTCCTGCGCCCAGTCCCAATCCACGAGCTCCATCGGGGGCCCGAGCGGAGACTCCGGACCGCTGTCGAAGGGCATGATGGCGAACTGACGTCGCTCGCCACCCGCGGCGCTGGGTCGGTTGACCAGGACGCGATCGCCGGTCGGGGAGAGACTGCCCGAGATGCTGACGGTCGAGCTCGCCAGGCGCCGCTGCGAGAACCGCATGCCCGTCGGGGAGTCCCGCCGGAGGGCCCAGACGGAAAACTCGGTGGGTCCGTAGCCGAACACCATCGCCCCGCTCTGGCCCAGGTCACCGCCTGTGGTGATGGCAATCTGCCGGGCCACCGTGTCCGGTGTCGCCGAAATACGACCTCGGCTGCTCACCCGATAGCGCAGGAAGTCGAGCTCGTCCTCCACCTGCGTCCGTGGCATGGTGGCGATGATCGATTGCCCATCGGGCGCTACATCGACCGAGACCGGTATCCGCGGGGAGGTGAAGACGAGCGAGTCCAGCACCACTCCGGATCGCGTCGTAATGGAGGCAGTGCCCGAGCGAGTGCGCCGCTGCAGGACGAGGAGGCGGTCGCCTCCGGGAAAGGGTTTGGCGACCAGCCCGAGCCCGCTTCCGTCAGCCCCGACGGCCATGCTGTCGCGCACAATGCCATCGGACACCGTGACCCACCGCAGCCAGGCGATGGAGTCCCCCACCGAGGCGGGGCGTGCTACCAGCGCCGTATCGCTGTTCCCTACGATGGTCACATTGCAGCATCCGAGAAAGCGAGGGTCACCGCCGAGGGTCGGGACGCTGAACGCTCCCCACCGGTCCGCAGCTTCCGAGCGCGCCGTAGACGAGGTAGCGGCCGTCTGCTGTCCACTTTACATCCCAGGCGCCGAGAAGCACCGCGGACCACCGTAGCAGAGCCGGCGCCGCCGATGTCCTGAATCACGACGTCGGCGGTGCAGCTTGCCGATCGAGTCGCATTGCCGGACGACGTAGGCGATGCGGCTGCCGTCCGCCGAGATGCCGGGGAAGGCCGCATTGCCGGTAAAGGTGAGCTGGACCTTGTCGAACCGCACTGCCGAAGCCGCACTCCGGTTGCGCAACGCCATCCAGCCGAGTGCGGCAACTCCGAGCACCGCCGACGCCGACCACCACCGGCATCCACCGCCGCGCCTTCGTCTCCGGATGCCACCCGGTGATCGGCCGCGTCTGCGTCGGCGTCATCCCGCCGCTCGGCGTGGCCAGCGGCTCCAGGTTGTTGAGCAGCTCCTCGGCGGTCTGCCACCGGTCGGCGGCCCGCTTGGCGAGGCAGCGCATGATGACGGCCTCGAGCGCCGGCGGGCAGGTGGGCCGATGGCGGGAGACGGGATCGGGGGCCTGCGTCACGTGGGCGGCGAGAATCTGCTGCGAGGTCATGCCTGTGAACGGCGGCCGCCCGGTGAGCAGTTCGTACGCCATGGCGCCGACGGCGTAGATGTCCACCCGGTGGTCGAGGTTCGGATCGGCGGCGGCCTGCTCCGGCGCCATGTAGCTCGGCGTGCCGAGGGCCACACCGGCGGTGGTGAGCTGCTGACGGCCGGTGGCCTCGCTCACCGCCTTGGCCACGCCGAAGTCGGTGACCAGCGCGTGGCGGCCGGAAATCATCACGTTGTCGGGCTTGATGTCGCGGTGGACCACCTTCTGGCTGTGGGCGTACGCCAGCGCGTCCACCACTTCCACCAGGATCTTGACGGCGTCGTGCACCGGGAGCTCGCCGACGCGCGCGAGCCGGTCGCGGAGCGACTCGCCGTCGACGTAGGGCATGACGAAGTAGAGGAAGCCGCCGGCCTCGCCGGAATCGTGGAGCGGGAGGATGTGCGGGATGCTGCAGGCGGGCGGCGACCTGGATTTCACGGAAGAACCGTTCACTGCCCAGCGTGGCGGCCAGCTCCGGCCGCAGCACCTTGAGCGCCACCTGGCGGCCGTGCCGCAGGTCCTCGGCGAGGTACACCGTGGCCATGCCGCCCGCGCCGATTTCCCGCTCGATGCGGTACTTGTCCGCCAGGGCGGCCGTCAGGCGGGTGAGCGTCTCGCTCACGGCGTGCGCGCTCCCTCGAGGTCCCCGACCTTGGCCAGCTCCGCCCGCACGCTGTCGCGTTGCGGAATCATCGAAGGTTCCGGATCCACCCGCATCTGGAGGTAGGTGCGGTAGGCGCGGATGGCATCGGCGCGGTCGCCCAGCTGCGCGGCATACTGTCCCTCGAGCCGGTACGATTCCGCCAGCCCGACCGGCTGCGGCCCCCCGTTTGGGCTGTACCGCCGGCGTATCGCACGGAGCGCCCGCTCGGTCCGCCCCTGCTGCTGGTAGAGTCGGGCCAGTTGAGACGACGCGAACTGGCTGTTGCCCTCGTAGCCCCGCCAGAGTGAATCGGCCACGTCCACCAGGCGCTCGGCGCCCGGATCGCCCCGCTCCACCGCCACCCAGGCCTCAAAGAGCGGTGCCCAGCGGTACCAGAACCCCTGCAGCGTATCGTTCGCGGCGAGTCCCTTGACTCGCTTCAGGATGGCCGGCGCCACCGAGAGATCTCCCTGGGAGAACCGAAGGAGGTTCACGGCATCGGGGTTCGTGTTCAGCGTGGAGGTGTCGGGTGTCTCGCCCCCGTACCAGATGGCGCCGAGGACCGATTGAATGGCGGCCGAGCCGGCATTCATGGCACGGAGGGTGTCCAGCCACTGCGCCGCTTCTGTGGGCCGGCCCCGGTTCAGCGTGTAGAACCACCGACTGAATGCCATGTCGAAGCGCTGCGCCCGCGTCGTGGCCAGCCGGTGAATGGCGTCCATCAGTTCCGGCTGGTGCGCGATGGTGAGGCTGTCCCACGAGTTCTGGAAGAGGATGGCCTGAGGCACACCGAGAGGTTGTGTAGCGAGATTCGCCAGGAACGCCTTGACATCATCAGCATCGGGCGAGGCCTGGAGCAGGTCCCACTTGGCCTCGGTGACACCCTGAGCCGACGCGTCGAGTCCAATCTCCCGCTGCACCCAGCGCCGCTGAGCTGCCGTGTCCCCCAGGACGAAGTTGACACGGGCAAGGTGGGTGATCGCCCCGCCGTAGAGGGAGTCGAGTTCAAACGCCTTCTCGAATGCCTGCCGGGCCCGCACGTCGGGATCCGGGATGTCGGCCAGGCGTCCGCCGTGGAAGAGCCCGTCGCCCAGGAAGAACCAGGCATCCACGCTTTCCGGCATTGTCTGCGCGGCCTTCTCCGCGTCGGCAATCTGGACCTGCCATGGCGTCTGCCGCGGGTACATCGAGCCGAGGCGGAGGGTCAGGAGAAGCTGGTCCTGGGGGTTCAGCCGATCGCGGTACTGCCAGGCGAGCTGACGCACCCGGTCGATATCCCCGGCGGCGGGTTGCCAGCCGCTTGCTTCGACCAGCGCGGAGAGCGCCAGCGCGAACGTCGAGTCGAGCTGGACGGCGCGTTCGAGCAGCGGCGTGGCCTGCTGAAAGGCGCCACGGCGGTAGGCGGTCACGCCGTCGAGGTAGGCCCGGAGGGCGTCGAGATTGGTGGTGGTGAGCGCGCTCAGCTGATTGGACTTGGCGCCGGCGCCCAGCGCCAGCAACTGGGCGGTCAGCCGGTCCACCAGCACGAAGAGGCTGTCCTTCGGCCCGTCCACGCTGGTCTGCGCCACCGTGCGGCCGCTCGGCATCGCGATCAGCGTCGCGCTGATGACGAGATGATCGGGCGGCCCCACGATGCTTCCCTGCAGCACGCGACCCGCGCCGATCTTCCGGGCGACTCGCGTGACCGCATCGCCGGGGAGGTCGTCACTCTCGCTGCCGCCGGCGTCGCGCACCGCGGCGAGCACCGACCGGGTATCGGCGGCACGGGGGCCGCCCTCGCCGGTCAGCTTGGCCTGCAGCAGGTCCACCATTCCCTGCCGCAGGTACTGCACGCTCTGGTCGGCGCCCGCCACGCGGAAGGGCAGCACCGCCACCACGTTGGCGTCCAGCGGTTGCCCGCCGGAACCTGCCCACGGCTTCCAGACGAACAGTGCCGCCGCGGCGATGAGCACCACCCCGGCAATCGCGTAGGTCCGCTTGGCGTTGCCGGCGCCGGCCGCGGCCACTGCCTTGACTGGCTGGGTGTGCGTCGGCGTGACTCCGCCGCTCGGCATCGCCATCGGCTCCAGCGCCGCCACCAGTTCGTCGGCGGTCTGGAAGCGGTCGGCCGGCCGCTTGGCCAGGCAGCGCATCACGGCCGCCTCGAGCGCGGGCGCGAGTCCGGCGCGCTGCTGCCCCACCGGCACCGGCGTCTGGGTCACATGCGCGGCCAGCGTTTGCTGCGGGTTGAGTCCGGGGAAGGTCGGGTGCCCGGTGAGCATCTCGTACCCCAGGACACCGAGGGCGTAGATGTCCACCCGCGCGTCCATATGGGGGTCGGCCGAGGCCTGCTCGGGGGCCATGTAGGCGGGGGTGCCGAGGGCGACGCCGGCGCTGGTGAGCTGCTGGCTCCCGGAAGCCTCGGTAACGGCCTTCGCCACGCCGAAGTCCATCACCATAGCATGGCGGCCGGAGAGCATCACATTTTCCGGCTTGATGTCCCGATGGACCACGCCAGCGCGATGGGCGACCGCGAGCGCTTCCGCGATTTCGCTCAGGAGGCGAACCGCGTCGGGCACCGGAAGCTCGCCAGTCCGCGCGAGGCGGTCCCGCAGCGTCTCGCCCTCGACGTAGGGCATCACATAGTAGAAGAAGCCCTCGGCGTCGCCGGAGTCGAGGAGGCCGAGGATATGGGGGTGCTGGAGCCGGGCGGCGACCTCGATTTCCCGGGCAAACCGGTCGGGTCCAAGGGTCGCGGCCAGCTCCGGACGCAACACCTTGATGGCGACCTGGCGATGGTGCTTGAGGTCTTCGGCGAGGTAGACGGTGGCCATGCCTCCCTGCCCGAGCTCCCGTACAATCCGGTAGCGCCCGGCCAGCGCGGCAGTCAATCTGTCGTGTGTGTCGGTCATCAGCTCTTCGAGTGGGAAATGATGCTGCAAACTACGGGGAACGAGAGGGGGGCGCCAGACGGCGCCCCC
>CAVVKJ010000003.1:0-7068 GCA_963748815.1 uncultured Gemmatimonadales bacterium
GATCGCGATCCAGCCTGGACTTCGCACCCCTGGACAGGAGGAGGCCGAAATGTCGCGTCGCTCCGTCCCTCGATTCGCGGTGGTGGGGCTGTTTGCCGTGTTCGTTGCTGCCAGACAGTCTGCTGCGCAGGAAGGAGCGAGGTCCGCCCAGGCGGATTCGACCCATCGCGCCGCCGTGCTCGAGATGCTCCAGGTCATGAAAATTGGGGACGGGATCATGGAGATGATCGAGCTGTCCATGGCGGATACAACGGCCGGCGGGGGCATGGTCGAACCCCTTCGTTCGGCGTTTCTTGCGAAAGCCAGAGCGCGTCTGCCTGAACTGTTGCAATCCCTCGTGCCGGGATTCGCCTCCAGGTTGACGCCGGACGACGTGCGGGAGATCACCGCGTTCTTCCGGTCGCCGGAGAAGTGGAAGCATTTTACCGCTGGTCCATCGACGGCCGACCCCCAGATGGAGCAGGCGGTGGAACGCTGGGCGCTGAAGGTGGTCGGTGAGGCGATGATGGAGATGGGTGACGCACCCATCCCTGGAGCAACGACGCCGCCGCACGAGGATTCCACCGAAGTGGCCCGGAGTTGCTCCGGGCCGCCCTCGGCGGGCGCCGCTACTGCCGGACCGCCCTCCCCCCGCACATCCCGCCGGTGCCGACGTTCGGTCCCTCCTGGAACACGTAGTTCGACACCTGGGAAATCAGGTTCCCGTTGGCCGAGAGCTCCCAGGTGAAGTCTTCGCGGTAGGTGCTGCCCGGGGGGCCGGCAATGAAGTAGCCGCGCGCTTTGTGGGGGCTCCCCGCGATCACCGTCGCCGTGTAGTTGGCGATGTCGCCGGATCCCGGCGGATCCTCGTCCTCGATCGAGATGGTGCTGCCGCTCACTGTCAGCGTGTGCTTCGCCTGGCCGTACTCCACCGGGAGGCAGGCCCAGTTCTGCACGAACACGCCGACCCAGTCGCCCGCCTTGCCGGTCCCTGCGCAGGGAAAGGTGATCTCGCTGTTCGGCAGGTCGGTCGCGGTCCCGCCGTTGTCGGTATAGGTGGCGCCGGTGACGGTGACCGTCGCGCTGTTGGACCGGAATTGCCAGACGGACTCGAGCGTGCCCTGGGTGCCCTGGATCTCGAAGAGCGCGTCGCCGTGGAGGCTGTACCCGCAGATGTTGGCCACGGCGTTCGCCGTGCCGTCGGCGGGCTTGAGGAGCAGCGGGCTCCCGAGCGGGACGGTCAGCGTCGTCATGTTGCCCGTCACCCCTTCGACGAAGGTGCCGGACCCGGTGGCCTCCCGTCCCACGGCGGTTCGGACAAAGTCCATTTCTCCCGCGAAGTTGCCGAGCCCACCGGCGGTGGTGAGCGTCATGTCGACGTGCCCCGCAAAGCCGGGCGCCGCATCGGCGGGGTCACCATTGAAGGCGGCGGTGCCCGCCACGGTGGTTTCGGTGGAACCGTTCCCGTCGCCGTCGAGCGGGGCCGAGAAGGTGTAGGTGTTCGGCGCCCCGGTGGGGGTAAACACGAAGCCACCCGACCCGGCTGACCCGGGATTGAGCATGAAGGGGATCACGGCCTCGAAGTTCGCCATCCGGGTGACGAGCAGCGTCGCCCCGGTCTTCGCGTACGCGGCCAGCGCCGCGGACGGCGTGGTGACCGGGTTCGGTTCGGAGTCGGAGCTGCACGACACGAAGGACAGGACCAGCAGGCTGGCGAGCACACGGCGCACGAGGCCTCCTCAGGGGGGACACCGGCAGACGGCGGGAGCCGAAGGGCGATACCTTACAGGCCGGGACAGGGGGAGTCAATAGGAGATCCCGGACCCGAGCGCCTGTACCTACGACCGGATGTGCGGGCGGCTCGATGCCTATCCAAACCTGCGCGTTGATACAGATTACGGGAAGGTAGATGAGGGAGTCACCCTGATTCAGCTCTAACCAACCCGAGGTCGTCGCCATGGGTCCGCTGCTGAAGGAAATCCGCCACAACAAGCTGCTGTGGTTGCTGATCTTCGTGCCGCTCCTGTTCGGCGCCACGCAGTTGAGGCCCGAGGCGCACTCCGCGCTGTTCGTCATCTCGGTGCTGGCCATCGTGCCGCTGGCCGCGCTGCTGAGTCACGCCACCGAGTCCGTCGCGGCCCGGACCGGTGACGCCATCGGCGGCCTGCTGAATGCCACGCTCGGCAACCTCACCGAACTCATCATCGCGCTGGCGGCGCTTCGCGCCGGCGAATACGCCCTCGTCAAGGCATCGATCGCCGGGGCCATCGTCACGAACACCCTCTTCATGCTGGGCGCCTCGTTCCTCCTCGGCGGGCTCAGGCACCACGTGCAGGAGTACAACCGCGCCGGCGCGCGCCTGCAGGCGGGCCTCCTCTTCCTGGCCGCGGTCGCGCTGTTCGTTCCCTCGGCCGTTGCCGAACCTCGACGCCCCGGCCCAGGCCGGCGTTCAGCCGGCAACTCAGCCTCGGGCTGGCGGTGCTGCTCATCGTCACCTACGCCCTCAGCCTGTTCTTCTCGCTCAAGACCCACAGCACCCTGTTCGCGAGCGCAGAGGCGGGGGAGGACGACGCGGGCGAGGCGCCGTGGCCGATCGGGCTGGCGCTGGCCACGCTGGCCGGCGTCACGGTGCTGGTGGCGCTGGTGAGCGAGGTGTTCGTCGAGTCGGTGCAAGTGGCGGCGGTCTCGTTCGGCATGACCCCGGCCTTCGTGGGGTTCATCATCGTGGCACTCGTCGGCGGCGCGGCGGAGATGGCGTCGGCCTTTTCCGCGGCGCGCAAGAACCGGCTGGACCTGAGTGTGGGCATTGCGATGGGAAGTGCGTCGCAGATCGCGCTGTTCGTCGCCCCGGTGCTCGTCCTGCTCAGCTACGTGATCGGGCCGACGCCGATGGACCTGCACTTCTGGCCGGGCGCGGTGGTGATGGTCTTCTTCGCGATGCTGGCCACGACGCTGGTGACGAACAGCGGCCGGTCGGCGTGGTTCGTCGGCGCCTTGCTGCTGATGGTGTATGCCATCCTGGGGATGACCCTCTACCTCCTGCCACCCCAAGTAATGTGATCGATGAGACGCCAGCCATGACCGACGCCACCGCACGCGGCCGCCCAGCGGACGGGCTCAGCGAGTCCCGACGCGCCCTCAATCCGATTGAGCGGCTCTCCGAAATCCTCTTCGGACTCATCATGGTGCTCACCTTCACCGGCGCGCTCAGCGTGGCGGAGGCCGGGCGCGCGGATGTACGCGAGATGCTCATCGGGGCGGTGGGGTGTAACCTCGCCTGGGGCCTCATCGATGCGGTATTCTACCTCATGGGATGCCTGGCCGAGCGAGGACGCAACCTGCAGGTCTTCAAGGCGGTGCGAGCGACGAAGAGCCCGGAGGAGGCCCAACGGCTCATCGGTGGCGCGTTGCCTCCGATCTTGGCCGGTGTCCTGCAGCCAACCGAGTACGCAACCCTCCGCCAGCGGCTCGGGGAACTTCCCGAGCCTCCCACGGTTGCCCGCCTCGGGCGGGACGACTGGCGCGGCGCGGCGGGCGTCTTCCTTCTGGTCTTTCTCTCGACGCTTCCGGTCGTGCTGCCGTTCACCTTCATGCACGACATCGCGCCCGCCATGCGCGTTTCCAATGCTATTGCGGTGACGATGCTGGCCTTCGCGGGGGTCGGTTTCGCGCGCATCACCGGGCGCAACTCCTGGGTCGTCGGCATCGGGATGGTGGTCTTCGGCTCCCTGCTCGTGGCCCTCACCATCGCGCTCGGCGGATGACGGCACGGCGGTCTATCGCTGCGATCGTGCTTGTCTCGGTGTGTCTGGCGCCCAGTGCGGAGGCGCAGGCGCCCGAGACCCCCGCCGCCTCGGTGTCGGACGCCGACGAGCGCGCCTGGGCATTCGGCGCGGCGGCGTACACCTACTTCATCCCGGACGACGACGACTACGTCCAACTGGCGGCCACCGCCGACCGCGCGGCGCTGCACCTCGAGGCGCGCTACAACTACGAGGAGATCCACGCCGCCTCGGCGTGGGTCGGCTACAACCTGAGCGCCGAGGGGACGCTGACGCTGGACTTCACCCCGATCATCGGGGGCGTCTTCGGCAGCATGACCGGCCTCGGGCTCGGGTACGAAGGCTCGTTGAGCTGGAAGCAGCTGGAGCTGTACAGCGAAGGGGAGTGGATCTTCGATACCGGGGATTCATCGAACAACTTCTTCTACAACTGGTCGCAGCTGATCTATTCGCCGGCCGACTGGGTCAACTTCGGGGTGGTCACCCAGCGGACCAGGCTGGTGGACACCGATCGCGAGATCAACCGCGGTCCCTTCCTCGGGTTCAGCTACAAGACCCTGGAGCTGACGGCTTTCGCCGTCAACGTGGGGGCGGATGATGCCTACCTGATTGTCGGGCTCGAAGTCAGCTTCTAGAGCAGGACAGCAGACGAGGGGAACGCGGAAGGGAGCCGGAGGCGCGGAAATGCTGCGAAAACCACCAATTATTTGAGTTTATCGCCATTTTGTGCTGTTTTCTTATGCTTTTGATCATATTACCATCGTTTTCCGCGTTTCCTGCTGTTTTCCGAGCTTCCCGCGTGAATGGACTGGTGCTCCGGACCGGTGAAGCGGGATGCGCGGAAGGTTTCCGGAAGCCCAGAATGACAGATTATTGGCCAAAGGCAGTGATATTTGGTCACTATTCGATTGAAAATGTTGGCTTTTCACGATTTCACAGCCGTCTTCGCGTCTTCGCGCCTTCGCGTGAGCCCAAACTGCACCAGAACCCGGGAGGCCCCATGTGGCCGATCACCACCACCGGTTTCTACAGCGTCGTCCAGAAACCGTGGGACCGAGAGGCCGGCACCCTGACGGTCCGGGCCCGGGCCAAAGCTGACCTCGATGCCCTCCGCGAGGCCGGGCTCCCGGAGCTGGGGGACATCACGGAGGACCTGGGCGCCGACTACCAGTTCCGCCCCCAGGCGCCGCGCGCGGCAGTATCCCGTGCGGTGCAGGCGCAGGTCGACGGGATCGACTACGACAACTTCAAGTCGGCGGTGGCCAGGCGGCAGGGATCGGCGCGCGCCCACCTGTATCATGGTGTGTGGGATGCGCTGTATCGGATTCAATCGGAACCTGAGGTCTCCTGAGCATGGTCGTCTTCCGCGCCGTCCTCGCCGACATCTCCACCCTCGACGTGGACGCCATCGTCAACGCCGCCAACGACCAGTTGGCGCCCGGCGGCGGCGTCTGCGGGGCCATCCATCGCGCCGCCGGCCCCGAGCTCGCCGAGGCATGCGCCCCGCTCGGCCCCTGCCCTGCCGGCGAAGCGCGCGTCACCCCCGGCTTCAACCTCCCCGCCCGTCTCGTGATTCACGCCGTCGGCCCCCGCTGGCTCGGCGGCGACCAGGGAGAGGCGGAGCAGCTGGCGAGCGCCTATCGCTCGGCGTTCCGCCTGGCGCAGGAGAGCATGGTCAGGAGCATCGCCTTCCCCGCCATCAGCAGCGGCATCTTCGGGTATCCGCTGCACGCGGCCACGGCCATTGCCGTGCGGGTGACCCGCGAGGTGGCGCCGGCGTCGGGGGTGGAGGAAGTCATCTTCGTCTGCTTCAGCGAGGAAGTGCTGGCGGCGTACCGGAAGGAAGGAGTGGACACGTGACCCTCGGGCCCAGGCTGACGAAGACCCTTTTCCAATCGGGCCTCGCCTGTCCGAAGCGACTCTGGTGGGAAGTGCACGAGCCGGACGCGCCGGAACTTCGCCCCGACACTCAGGCGCAATGGATGTTCCGCCAGGGGCAGGAAGTCACACTTGCCGCGCGGCCCCGGGTACCAGAGGCGAGTCCGGAGGTGACGCTCCAGGCAGGGCATCTCCACGCCCGGGTCGACTTGCTCGAACTTCTGCCGGACCAGACTCATGTACTCATCGAGGTGAAGGGCAGCAGCGAAATCAAGGACGAGCATCTCTGGGACGTTGCCTTTCAGCGGCACGTCGCCGCGCTGGCCGGCGTCGAGGTAACGCGCGCCGACCTGATGTACCTGAACCGGAACTGCCGCCACCCGGACCTCGGCACGCTCTTCATTCGGCAGGATGTTGTCGCCGACACCGATCCACTCGTGGCCAAGGTGCCCGACACGGCGGCGCGGCTGATGGAGGTCCTCCACGGTGTCCTTCCAGGTGAGAGCCGCAATGCGACCTGCGGGGACTGTCCCTTCTACAGTCGATGCTGGCCGGACAGCCGGTTCGGCGTCAACCGGTTCTACCGGATGAAGTGGAGTGACAAGCTCGCCCTTGAGCGATCGGGCAACGGTACGTTCACGACCGTGCCGCCCGGCAAGAAATTGAGCTCGATCCAGCTCCGCCAACAGCGCTCAGCCTCCATCGAGGGAATGGTCGTCGAGTCCACGCTTGGTGCCGCGCTAGACGAATGGGCGGGGCCACTGGTGTATCTCGACTTCGAGACGGTCGCCTTCGCCGTTCCCCGCTTTCCGGGCACGACCCCCTGGACCAAGATCCCGGTGCAGTTCTCGGTGCACCGGGAGGAGGGCACGGACCATCGCCACCTCGCCTTCCTGGCGATCGACGGGGGCGACCCCCGCCGCGCCCTCGCCGAGTCACTCGTCGAGGCCTGCGCGGGTGAGGGCAGTGTGGTCACCTATCACTCCAGCTTTGAGAAGGGGTGCCTGCGGGACTTGGCGGAGGCGTTGCCGGAGTACTCTGCAGAATTGAGGCGGATTCACGACCGGGTGGTCGATCTCGAACCAATGGTAGCCCACCATCTCTACCACCCCGACTTCAAGGGGTCATTTTCCCTGAAGGTTGTGCTTCCCACACTCTGCCCGGATGTAACCTACGAAGGGCTCGCGATCGCCGATGGGAGCACGGCGCAACTGGAGATCGCCCGTATGCTGTACGGCCCGGCCCCTCTCCCGAGCCAGGAACAGGCGAAGCTTCGGACCGACCTCCTCGCCTACTGCGAGCGCGACACCTGGGCGATGGTTGTCCTCCATCAAAAGCTCCGGGAATTGGCTGATTTGCCTGAATGGCAGATTTGAATGAATTCTGGTTGTTTTCCAGTCGATTTTAGTAATTTTTTGCTATTTTCTGC
>CAVVKJ010000004.1:0-7659 GCA_963748815.1 uncultured Gemmatimonadales bacterium
TTCCCCGCTTCCCCGCCTACCTCTTGCTGAACCGCTCCAGGAACTCCTTCTCGCCGTCGGTCAGCCGCGCCACCCCTTCCCGTTGCAGCTTCGCCATGACCCGGTCGAGTTCCTCGAGGTTGACGGGGTGCAGCCCCTCCCGCTGGATGTGGGACCACCGGGCGACCGCGGCCGAGGATGAGAGCGACGGGGCCGCGACGGTGGCCTGTGCCTGGAACCGTCGCGCCCCGCTGGTCCGTTCCATCACTTTCAGGTAGATCCACGCGCCCGCCATGCCGCCGAGGTGCGCGAAGTGGGCGATGCCGTCGCCCGCACCGCCGAAGCCGGACACCAGTGACATGACCGTGAGCGCGACGACCAGCCAGCGGACCTCGACCGGCAGCACCCCCCAGATGTGGACCACTTCGCGGGGCCAGTAGTACGCGAAGGCGAACATCACCCCGTACACTGCGCCTGAGGCGCCGATGACGCCGATCGCGGGGCTGGTGAACGACAACAATCCCCCCATGACGCCGCTCGCGAAGTACAGGCCGAGAAAGCGCCGACCGCCCAGCCGCGCCTCAAGCCGCGGCCCAAAGAAGAAGAGCGCGAACATGTTGAAGAAGATGTGCCCGAGTCCACCGTGCAGGAACATGTAGGTGACGATGGTCCACGGCCGGACGAGGAAGAGCGCCGGCACGAACATCAGCGCATCGCCCAGCGGACGGACGACGATCGTCAGGCCGTACATCAGGACGTTCAGGAAGATCAGGCGGGCGACCCAGGGTGTCATGCAGCCTCAGGGAATGGCCGGCGCGGCGCGCCGGCGGACCCGGGAAGGTATGTCGGGGTCGCGGATAGACGAAGGCCCCGGACCGTTTGGACCGGGGCAGGAGGGCGGGAGCGCTACTTCGACGGCGCAGGCGGCGCGTTGTCGCTGTTCCAGATGTCGTACTTCATCAGCCAGGTGCCGTTCACCTTGGTCCACATGGCCATGTACTTGCCGTTGTCGTTGTACACCCCGCCGTTCGGCGTCGGGATGCTGAGCGCCCAGGTCCCGACGTCGACCGCCTGGTCGCCGGAGGCGGCGATCACGATTTCCACTGGAGTCACGCTCATCGTGATGCCCAGCTGCTCCAGCCCGCTGAAGTAAGCGTTGAGGTCGTCGGGGCCGGTCATGCGTTCCTGGTTCGGCGCCAGGAGCACGGCATCCGGGGCGTAGGTCGCGACGATGGCCGCCTCGTCGTAGGCCTGGACACCGGCGTTGAACTTCACGACCTGGGCCAGGATCGCCTCTTCCTCGGCCGCCAGGTCGACCGCGGGTGCGGCTGGCTGGCAGGCAGTGAGGGCGGCCACGAACGAGACAGCGGAAACGAGACGGCGCATGCGGGCTCCGAGAGGGAAAGTGAAGGAGAGATTATGCACTGTCCGGAGCCCCTTGACCACCCCCCCCGGCGGCTTGCGGAGTTGGCCGACGGGTGCGAACGTATCGGAGACTGGTTTCGCCTCCCGATTCCCAACATCGAGATCCCGATGCCCCTGCCGACTCCCGGCCGAGCCACGCTGGCCCTTGCCCTCCTTACCGCCCTCACGAGCGCACCCGTGCCCCTCCTTGCCCAGTCGGCCGCCCCAAACACCCTGACGGCCGCCGAGCGCTCCGACGGGTGGACCCTGCTCTTCGACGGCACCACCACGACAGGGGTGGCGGGGGTTCCGAATGTCCACGATGCCGGCGGGCTGGGAGGCCAGGGACGGCGCCCTGACACGGGTGAGCGAGGCGGCGGACATCATTACCACGGCGGAATACGCCAGCTTCGAGTTGATGCTGGAATGGAGCATTTCCCCCAAGGGCAACAGCGGCATCATGTACCGGGTCACGGAGGCGGACAGCAACACCTACGAGACCGGACCCGAATACCAGGTGCTCGACGACGCGGGCCACCGCGACGGGCTGTCGCGCCTCACGGCCGCGGGGTCCGTGTATGGCCTCTATCCCGCCCCCGACAGCCTGGTCCGACCGGTGGGCGCGTGGAACCAGGCGCGCATCGTGGTGAATGGCAATGATGTCGAACACTGGCTCAACGGGACGCTGGTGGCGCACTACGTGCTGGGCAGCCCCGACTGGGAGGCCCGGGTGGCGAAGAGCAAGTTCACGCAGTGGCCGGGCTACGGAAAGGCGAAGACGGGCTACATCGCCCTCCAGGAACACGGCGGGTGGGTGGCGTACCGGAATATCAAGATCCGGGTGCTGCCGTGAGCGGCAGCACGGCGGGGCAGGGGGGCAGCGGGGCGGTCAAGACCAAGCTGTCGATCATGATGTTCCTGCAGTTCTTCATCTGGGGCGCCTGGTTCGTCACGATGGGCACCTACCTCGGCAACACCCTGCAATTCGACGGCGGGCAGATCGGCCTCGCCTACGGCGCGCTGGCCATCGCCGCGATCGTCTCTCCATTCTTCGTGGGCATGGTGGCGGACCGGTTCTTTGCGACCGAACGAATCCTGGCGCTGCTCCACCTGGCGGGCGCCGCCATGCTCTGGTGGGCCTCGACCCTCACCACCTTCAACGCCTTCTACCTGGTCCTCATCGGCTACGGGCTCTGCTACATGCCGACGCTGGCGCTCACCAACTCGATCGCCTTCGACCACGTGCGCGATCCCGGCAAGGAATTCCCCGCCATCCGGGTCCTCGGCACCATCGGGTGGATCGTGGCCGGATTGATGGTCGGGCGGATGGGCCTCGAGGCCACCGCCGCGCCGATGCAGCTGGCGGCGGGCGCCTCGGTGGTGCTCGGCCTCTTCTGCCTCCTGCTCCCCCATACGCCACCGCACGCCGCCGGCAAGCCGTTCAGCGTCCGCGATGTCCTCGGACTCGACGCCCTGGCGCTGCTCAAGGACCGCTCCTTCGCGACGTTCGTGGTCGGCTCCTTCCTGCTCTGCATCCCGCTGCAGTTCTACTACGCCTTCACCAACCTGTTCCTGAATGAAGTCGGGATGGCGGAGCCGGCGAGCAAGATGACCCTCGGCCAGATGTCCGAAATCGGCTTCATGCTGCTGCTGCCCGTGGTTCCTGAAGCGCTGGGGGGTGCGGCGGATCCTGCTGGTCGGCATGCTGGCGTGGGCGGTGCGGTACTTCTTCTTTGCCTTCGGCGACGCCGGACCGACGATCTGGATGCTCTACGCCGGCATCCTGCTGCACGGCATCTGCTACGACTTCTTCTTCGTGACGGGCCAGATCTACACCGACGAACGCGCCGGCCCCAGGATTCGGGCGGCGGCGCAGGGGTTCCTGGCGTTCATCACCCAGGGAGTCGGTTACCTGATCGGCGCCTGGGCCTCCGGGCGGGTCGTCCAGCACTTTACGCTTCCCGGCGGCGGGCACGACTGGCGGAACATCTGGCAGGTGCCCGCCGTCGGCGCCGTCGTGATTCTCGTCGTCTTTGCGCTTCTCTTCCGGCCCGCCGCGTCGCGGGCCTCCACCCCGGCCTGACGGACACCGACATGACCAAGATCCACCCAACCCGGCGGGATTTCGTGGGCAGCGTGGCGGCGGCGAGCACGGCCTTCACCATCGTGCCGCGTCACGTCCTCGGCGGCCCCGGCTACACCGCGCCGAGCGACCTGCTGAACATCGCGTGCATCGGCGTGGGCGGCATGGGAGAAAGCGACGTACGCGGGGTGTCGAGTCAGAACATCTACGCGTTGTGCGACGTGGACCTCAAGCAATCGGAAGACACCTTCCGGAAGTACCCGAACGCCAAGAAATACCGCGACTACCGCGAAATGTTCGACCAGGAGGGGAAGCACATCGACGCTGTCACCATCACCATTCCCGACCACGGGCACGCCGCGGCCGCGATGATGGCGCTCCGGATGAACAAGAACGTCTATTGCCAGAAGCCGCTGGCGCGCACGCTGACGGAGGTGCGCGCGCTCAAGGCCCAGGCGGCGAAGACGAAGGTGGCCACCCAGATGGGGAACCAGGGGCACGCCGGCGAGGGGATCCGGACGCTGCGCGAATGGGTCGAAG
The DNA here is from genome assembly GCA_963748815.1 of uncultured Gemmatimonadales bacterium. Lineage (GTDB taxonomy): Bacteria > Gemmatimonadota > Gemmatimonadetes > Gemmatimonadales > GWC2-71-9 > SPDF01. The sequence continues at coordinate 4,007 of CAVVKJ010000004.1, forward strand.
CCGGCGTGATTGGCACCGTGCGCGAGGTGCAGTACTGGACCAACCGGCCGATCTGGGCCCAGGGCATGGAACGCCCGACCGACCTCCACGCCCCGCCGCTCACGCTCGACTGGAATCTCTGGCTCGGGCCGGCGCCGGAGCGGCCCTATAATCCGGCCTACGCCCCGTTCCGCTGGCGCGGGTGGTGGGACTTCGGGACCGGCGCCCTGGGCGACATGGCCTGCCACGGCATGGACGCCGCCTACTGGATTCTCGATCTCGGCTACCCGGAGCGAATCATCCCCGAATCCACTCAGCGCTATCTCGAGACGGCGCCGAAGTCGAGCCGGGTGGAATACCAGTTCCCGTCCAAGGGAAAGCGGCCCGCGGTGAAGGTGGTCTGGCGCGACGGCGACCTCCGCCCGCCGCAGCCGGTAGGGCTTCCCATCACGATGGAATGGCCACCGTCCGACATCGGCGGGCAGATGTGGGTGGGCGACGACGGCGCCCTGATTGCGGGCATGTATGGCGAGGATCCGGTCTTGCTCGACCCCAAGCGGGACGCGGAAGTGCGGGCCAATCCGCCGGTCAAGGTCTATGACCGCTCGAAGGGGGTGCATGACGAGTGGATCGACGCCTGCAAGGGTGGGCCGGCGGCGCTGTCGAGCTTCGACGGCTACGCAGGCGGACTGACGGAGATGGTGCTGCTGGGGTGCCTGGCCATCCGGGCGGGCCAGACGCTGCAGATCGATCCGGTGACCGGTAACGTGACCAACATGAAGTTGCCGGAGGAGTGGATTACGCCGAAATACCGAAGTGGTTGGACTTTGTAGTTTGGTGCCGTCATTCCCGCGCAAGCGGGAATCCAGAAACTGGACCCCCGCTTTCGCGGGGGTGACGGGCGGGGTACTCCCCGTCTCCGCTTGCCGGAGAGGGGGTCAGGTGGTGAGGTCTTAGGGCCGCCACGTTCCTTTCGCCACCTTCGGCACAAACGCATCGAGTCCCCTCGGCGGGAACTTGACCGTCCTCCCTGATTCCGCGCTCATGTAGGCCGCCATCAGCGTCCGCACCACCTCCACGCCGTCATCGAAGGTGAGCTTCGGCTTCTCGAGCCCGAGGAAGACCCGCACGAAGTGCCGATCCTCCGCCTCGTAGCCGTACGCCATCGGTTCATTGGCCACCACCGGCATCTGGCCCTGCTCGGCGTTCTGCTTCTCGACCAGGTCTTCTCCCTCCCGCCCCTTCACCTCGCGACTGAAGAAGAGCTTGAGCCCGCTGTCGAGGGTGTTCCAGGTCATGGAATACTCGGGGCCGAGCAGTTCGGCGGAGAGCCGGAGCCCGGCGCCGACGAAGCTCCACGAGGTGGTGGCCTCGCCGATGACGGTGTGGCCGGAATCGGTTTCGAATTCGATGGTGACGCTGGCAAAATCCTCGGCGGGGCGCTTGGCGTAGTCCACGGCGGGCCCCATCGACTTCTTCAGTCGGCGGACGTATTCCGGACGGGACCACTTCAGGCTGGCAATCCGACCGGTGATGCTCACCGGCCGCACCGAAGAGCGCGGCGCGCCGGGCTTGGTCAGGAGGTGGCGCACCACCTCCACCGAGTGACACATCATGTCATTCAGCACTCCGCCGCCCTGCAGCTTCCCCTGCCAGAACCACGGCATGTGCGGTCCGCTGTGCTCCTCGGCGGCGCGCGCCAGGTAGGGCCGGCCGGTGGTGGCGGCGCCGCGGGCCCAGAGGAGCGTCCGGCCGTGCTCCACCTGCGGGCTGAAGAGCTGGTTTTCGAGGTAGCCGTGCGGGATGCCCGCCTTCCGGGTCAGGGCGGCGACCTGCTTCGCCTCCTTCACGGTGCGGGCGAGCGGCTTCTCGCAGGCGAGGCCGAGAAGCTCCCCCGTGCCGCGGAGGACGGCGTCGGTGATTTCCTCGACGTTCTCGACGCGTGCATGGTTGGGTCCGCAGAGCCAGATGGCGTCGATGGCGGGGTCGGCCACCATCTCGGTGATGGAGCCGTAGGCCTTGGCCCGACCGACGTCGAGCCTGCGCGCAAGGGAGGCGGCATCCGCAGCGTTCTTCTTGTTTGGGCTCCAGACGCCGAGGACATCGGCGTCGCGGACGCCCTGCCAGGCCTGCATGTGAAAGCGCGTGTTGAAGCCACTGCCGATGAATCCGACGCCGAGCCGACGCTTGGCCATGGTCACTCCACTCAGGTGTAGCTGACGCCCAGCTTCTTGAGCTGGGGTTCGGGGCAGCCGGTCCACTCGGGCACGAAGGTGTTGCCGATGTACTTGATGTCCTCGACGCCGACCTTGCTCGTCCAGTAGCCGGTGGCGGTCAGGTTCCGGAACTCGTTGAAGAACGCGGCGGGCTCCTTGAACGCCTCGCCGGCCTTCTTCGGCCAGGCGATATCGTCGAGAATCAGCTTCTGGTTCGCTTCCGAGGCGTCGACGAACAATATCTGGAACCGCTTCTGCGATTCGGTGTCGAGCCAGGCCAGCCCGGTTCGCATCCGCTCCCGGTTGTCCATCTCCTCCGACATCACGAAGTCCAGGAACTCGGGTACCCCGGCCTCGGTGGCGCTGGGTCCGCGGTCGTCCGCCGGCAGCGTCAGGTCGGCGAGCGCCGCCACGGTGGCGTATTCCTCGTTGGTGAAGAAGACGGGCACGTACGGGCTGGCGCGATCGGCGGCCTTGCGGACCGTCTCAGCGCGGCAACCCGCGGCGCCGGCGGCCAGCGCCACACCCAGCAGGCCGAGCATGTCGCGGCGGGAGAGGTCGGTCACAGGGCCCCCTGGCGGCGTTGCGCCGCGATGTACTCGGAGGTGCGCATCGAGAGCGCGAGGATGGTCCAGGTCGGGTTCTTGTCCGCCTGCGACACGAACGGTCCGCCATCGGCCACGAAAAGGTTCTTCACGTCGTGGGCCTGGCAGTTGGCGTTGACCACCGATCGGTCAGGATTGTTCCCCATCCGGACGCAGCCGAGTTCGTGGATGATCTGTCCGCCGGCCGCGATGCCGTAGCCCTGCTCCTTTGTGGGCATCGGGCTGAAGACTTCGCCGCCCATTTCGTCGATCAGGGCCCGGAAAGTCTCCTGCATGTGCTTGACCTGCTTGTATTCGTAGTCGCTCCACTTCCAGTGGAATCGGAGAACCGGGATGCCCCACTGATCCTTGGTGTCAGGGTCGATTTCGCAGTAGGACTCGGCGTTGGGAATCATCTCGCCGCGGCCGCTGAAGCCGATGGTAGTGCCGTAGAGGCGGCGGTAGGAGTCCTTCAGCGCCTTTCCGTAGCCGCCGAATTCAGGGTAGTTCTGGATGCCGCCCATGAAGCCGTACGACGGCTGGCCGCGGCCGCCCCAGATCTCGATGTGGTAGCCACGCGGAAAGTCCAGTTTCTTGTTATCCAGCCACCAGGGGCTGTAGAGGTGGCCGCCGCCCACGCCATCCTCGTTGTGCGGTATGCCGTTCTCCAGCTTGGGGATGAATCCAGCTACGTCGGTGCCGGTGGTGTCCGTGAGGTACTTGCCCACCACCCCGCTCGAGTTGGCCAGTCCGTGAGGAAAGGAGCTGCTCCTGGAATTGAGGAGGAGGCGCGCGCTCTCACAGGCACTGGCTGCCAGCACCACCACCCTGGCCCGCACCCGCTGGTCGGTGTTGGTCGTCTTGTCGACATATG
>CAVVKJ010000005.1:0-578576 GCA_963748815.1 uncultured Gemmatimonadales bacterium
GGTACCACCATCTCCTCGATGGCTGGCGGCGGCGGCACCACGACCTCCTCCTCCTCCCGCGGCACCTCCACCACCTCGCCCCGCATCCGCCGCAGGATCAGGTCCCGCCGCCAGCGCATCCGGCCGGTGCGGTACGCCGGATTGGAGGAGAGGGGAAAGGGGAGCGACCCCGCCAGCGATGCCGCCTGGGCGGGCGTCATCCGGCTCGCCGGCCGGTCGAAATAGAACTGGCTCGCCGCCTCGGCGCCCCAGATGTTCGGCCCGAACTCCGCCACGTTGAGATAGAGCTCCATCAGCCGCCGCTTGCTGAGGCCCGCCTCCAGCCGATAGGCCGTCACCCCCTCCTTCACCTTGCGCAACGGATTCCGGTCCGGAGAGAGGTAGAGGTTCTTGGCCAGCTGCTGTGTGATGGTGCTGGCGCCGCGCAGCTTCCCGCGTCGACTCCAAAGGGAGCCCAGGGTATACCGGAGCTCAGCCCGGTCCTTCGGGTCGCCCCAGGCGAACTCTGCGCGGCGGTAGCCCAGCGCTTCGAGGATGGCGATGTAGTCAATGCCGTGGTGCTCGAGGAAGCGGTTGTCTTCCCCGATCATCGCGGCGCGCGGGAGCCAGATCGGAGATGGAATCGATTGGAACCGGGCCGGTAGGTGGGCTGCGCAGGGAAGCTACGACTCCGTGCTTTCCCCGCCCCCCTGCCTTGCTGCCCCGCTGCCCCGCCATCCAACGCGTTGCCTCGCATCGACATGAACGCCGTCTGCGCCGGCCAGTGCGTGCGGTACCAGAGGGGCGGTGGCCAGACCGCCATCAACCAGAGGAGGAAGACTCCCCCGGCGATGGCGGTCCAGCGAACTGCGGCGCGTAACACGCGCGATCTAGAACGAGCTGATCGTGATGATCGTGTGGGTCTTGAGCGGGATCGGCACCGGGGCCTGGCTGGTGGTGATGATCAGGTCCGAGTCCACGGTGTTGTTGCCACCGAGGTACGTGCCGTCCTTGGTCACGTAGTAGGCGCCGATGCCGTTGCCGGTCCCTTCAATCTGCAGGTCGCCGCCCCCGCCCTCCTGGCTGGCCACCGACGAGGTGACGCTCGTCGTGTTGATGGTCAACGCCTTGCTGTTGTTGTACATCCCCTCGCCCGCGGCGGTGAAGGTCGTCTCCATCTTGATGCTCGTGGAGCCGGCGTCGGAGGTGGAATTGTAGGTCAGGGTGTCGGTCCAGACGTCACCCTTCTTCTTCGTGTGGGCCGCGCCCCGGGGGAAGAAGCCCGCCAGCACCGCCTCGAACTGCTGCGCGCCGGGGCCGCCCTGCACGAACACGAGGTTGTCGATCTTCCCCTTCTCCGTGAGCAGCCCCTTCCAGCTCGAGCCACGCGACGAGTCGGCGGCGGCCTGGAGCATCGCCTGGCCCTGTGTGGCGCTGTCGATGGACATGCTGTCGAGCACGACGGTCAGCGCCTTGCCGCCGGTCGTGTCCTTGAGCGTCATGGTGAAGTACCCGGTGAAGCCGCTGGTGTTCTTCTGCTCGCCAGCGCCCATTGCGGAGAGGTCGATCGTCGAGTGGGCGACGATGCCGACCTTGTAGTGCAGCGTCGTGATGGCTGTCGCGGGGTCCGGCTGGACCGGGGTGACGGCGAGCCCGCCGGCCAGGGCCGCGGTCGAAAGCAAGCGAACGAACATGGGATCCTCGGTGTGGGGGCGAACGCGGGAGCCCCGGACCGCTGGGCGCGGGCCGGCTCTCGCTGGGGAGAATCTATAACGAACGCCGCCCCGGCGGGGGCCGGGGCGGCGTGGGGCGGGCCATAAGCCGAGTTCTGTACCCTGTTGCCAGGGGATGGTCATCTGTCTGGGACGGTCGTCGCCGACCGCCTCGAGCAGCCTACCCGCGGCTCACCGTTGCCGGTGGGGTCGGTGCGGGCCGCACCTCGCCGCTTATTTGGCCTTGCTCCGACTGGGGGTTGCCGTGCCGTCGCTGTTACCAGCGACGCGGTGGGCTCTTACCCCACCCTTTCACCCTTACCCTCCGGCGCTTGCGCACCATCGGGCGGTTTGCTTTCTGTTGCCCTGTCCGTCGCCTTGCGGCGCCCAGGCGTTACCTGGCAGTCTGCCCTGTGGAGCTCGGACTTTCCTCGGATGCCGAAGCACCCGCGACCATCGAGCCTGCCCCGGGGGGGAATATAGCGCCCTGGAGTTGCGGATGCCCGGTGTGCTGGAGGAAAGAGAAAGAGGACTAGGGACTAGGAGGGGAGGAAGGAGAAAGGCGGAAGGGCAATCCCGTGAGCTGCCCGTTTCTCCTTCAGCCTTTCCCCCTCCAAGTCCTCAAGTCCCCTTTCTCTTTTCCCCTCCCCTTATCCCCTCCCCTGCACCCGCGCCAGCCCGGCCTCTGCATCCTGGATGAACTTCTCCAGCGCCGGGTCGGCCGACTTCCACTGATCCAGCACCAGCTGATACTGCTCGGCGGCCTCCGCCCGGCGGCCCAGCTTTTCATACGCCATCCCACGGAGCAGCCGCATCCGGCCGATCGACGCCCAGCGGGAGTCGAACCCGCGGGTGTTGAAGTATTCGGGTTCGAAATGCTGCAGTGTCTTCACGGTGCCCGCATAGTCGCCGAGGAGAAACTGCGCCTGGGCGCGCACCGGCAACCACCCAGGGTACATCTCGCGGGGGCCGTCGGGAGTCGCCAGGGCGGCACGCGCCGCCACGGTATCGTTCTCGCATCAGCGCCAGGATCGCGGCGATTTCCGGGGGCAGGCTCCTCCCCGCTGATCGCCGCGTACTCCTCTGCGGGGCGGGGATTCCACGCCGGACCGACGAGCAGCCCCAGCGCCGCGCTCTGCCCGCCCTTCAGCGCCTCCATCCGCTTGTCGGCCGGCACGCTTCGCGCCTCCTCGGCGGCGGCCTCCCAGAGGCGGAGCAGCGTCGCCTCGGGCACCGTCACCGATCCGTACAGGCCGGAGAGCATCATCCGGTTCCAGTCGCTTCCCTTCATCGACTGCGGCATCGAGGCGGGTAGGACGTCGGTGCGGATTTCGTCGACCAGCTCGATGACGCGCGCGGCGCTGGAGAGATCGCCGTAGTACGCGAAGATGTTGGCGCCCGCCAGCACGTCGGTCATGAGGGTGGGGGCATCCTCGGCGCCGGCAAAGTCCCCCGGTGTGATGGTGGCCAGCGCCGACTTCAGCTCCGCGGCCGCCCGCGGCCCCTCGCCGCCGACGAAGCGTACCCGCGCCTGGAGGAACGGCAATTCCGGATTGGTCGGATCGGCCGAGCGGAACCGCGCCACCTCGGCGAGCGCGTCGGGATACTGCTGATTGGCCAGGAAGGCGTCCACCATCGCCAGGTGGGCCCGCCCGGTGCCGGGCTGGGCGGTGCTCCAGGCCCGTGCCGACTCCAGCCCGGCCAGCCGCGCCCGTGTCATCGCGGCCACGCGTGAGGCGCTGTCGGCAGTGGAGGCGGGTGCAAACGAATCGGGGGTCACCAGCAGCACAGGCGTCCCCGGTCCGCTCGCCATGTTCAGCATCGCCTGCACATGCTCGTACGCCAGCGCGTAGTCAGGGGCGAGCGCGAGCGTCCGGCGGAAGGCGCGGAGCGACTCCGTGAACCGGATATCGAGCCCGGGCTTCAGGTCGTGGAACCAGGCGTCGCCCAGGCCGTACCAGGCGTCGGCGTCGCGCGGATTCTTGGCCAGCAGCTGCTCGTAGATGTTGCGCGAGGCGGTGTTCTGTCCGAGCAGGAAGAACCGGTAGGCGGCAATCACCGCACGATCGTGGGCCGGCAGTTGCTGCGAATAGAGCACCGCGCGGTCGATCGCCACCTGGCCCGTGGAGTCCTGGGTTCCCACCAGCCAGCCCCGGGTCAGCGCCAGCTTGTAGTACGCGAGCCCGAAGGTGGTGTCCACCTGGACCGCCCGTTCGAAGTTCCGCTGCGCGGCCGCGAGTTCCCACCGGCCGAGCCGGTCCAGCCCGCTGAGATAGGAACGGTAGGCCTCGATCGAGGGGGTGGTGACCGAGGCCAGATCGGCCCACGTCTCCCCGGGCGCGCCCGAAATGTCCAGGAGCCGCAGCGCGAGCCGGTCGAACTCCGGGCGCGGGTCGTCGGAAGCCGGGGCGCTGACTTCCGCCACGTCCTCGCGCGTCCCGGTGGCCACGTCGTACACCCGCGCGGTGAGGTGGAGCGAGTCGCCGACTTCCTGGTAGTCGCCCAGCACTACCGTCCACACCCCCGCCTCGCGCGCGAGCTTGCGCGCCATGTCGAGCCCGATGTCGTCGGTTGCGGACAGGTTGTGGCGGGCCAGCAGGTCGTGGACCCGCTCGTGATCGACCACCGTCATGTCTTTCCACTGCGACATGTTGAGCGCCAGCATGTTGACGCTGCCGTTGCGGAGCCATTCGATGCTCTGGTCGTCGCGCAGGTTGTCAAACGGGAGCACCAGCACCGAGAGCCGCGGGTTGACGCCGTCGGGTGGGCCGGCCGGACGGCGGGCCACCACGGTCGCGACGATGGCCACCAGCGCCAGGGCCGCGCCGGCCAGGAGGGCGCGCCGGTTCCGCCGCCGGCTGAACAGCGGCACCGGGGTGGGCGTCCCGCCGAGCGCGGCGCGGAACTCCGAGCCCGACTGGAACCGGTCGCCTGGCGCCTTGGCCAGCACCCGCATGATGCCCGCGCCGAGGTCGGCGGGACACTCGGGCCGGATGCGGGTCAGCGTCGTCGGCTGCTCGGAGATGTGTTTCGAGACCACCACCCGGTTCGGCCCGACGAACGGGGGGTGCCCCGCCACCATCTCGTACGCCACGACCCCGAGCGAGTAGAGGTCGCTCCGGGAGTCCACGTCCTCGCCCGCCGCCTGCTCCGGGCTCATGTAGTTGGGGGTCCCGACCACCATCCCGCTCCCGGTGACCGGCCCGGCCGGGCCTGCTGGCTCCTGGGCGAGTGCCCGCGCGATGCCGAAGTCGGCCAGCAGCGCCCGCCCGCTTCCCGCCTCCAGGAGGATGTTCTCCGGCTTCACATCGCGGTGGACCAGCCCGGCACCGGCCGCGGCGTCGATCGCGGCGGCGATGTCCATGGTGATCCGACGCGCCTCCTCCGGCGGCAGCTTGCCCTCGCGGTTGAGCCGCTCCCGCAGCGATTCGCCCGGGACGCGGTCCATGACGAAATAGAGGATGTCATCGGCTTCGCCGGCGGTGTAGACCGTGACGATGTTCGGGTGCCGGAGCCGCGCGATCATGCGGGCCTCGGCGAGGAAGCGCGCGGCGATGGAGGAGTGGATGGCCAGCTCGGGATGGACGGCCTTGACCGCCACGTCCCGCGCGAGGGTGACGTCCCGCGCCAGGAAGACGACCCCCATGCCGCCACGGCCGAGCTCCGGCCCCAGCGCGTACTGGGGTCCGAGCGCGGCCTGCAGCCGCTCAGCGAGTCCGGGGCCGGTGTGGGGCTTGGTCACCCGCGGGCTCCACGTGAGAGAAGGGTCGTCTGAGACGGGCGGTGGGGCCGCACCGCCGGCTGGCTCCTCAAAATACACCCCGGCCCCCTTCCACACAGGGAGATGTACGGGTGGGATGCCTGCTGCGGACAAAAGGTTGCCCCGTCGGCCCCCCCGCCCCCGCTCCGGTTGGACTGCTGTTGAAGGGAGACGCTTACCGTGCGCCCCACCACACCACTACGGAGCGCGCCCGTGCCTGATTCACTCCTTCCGACCCAGGACGGTCCACCCACCATCGCCGCCGTCCTCCTCCCCGCCGAGCGGCCGCGGGTGGAGGCCGCCGGGCAGGGGTGTTTCACCCTCCTCCACCGCGACTCCGTGCCCGAGGCGATGCGCGCGGTGCGCGAGCGCCCGGTGGACGGGATTCTCCTCTCGGTCCACCGCTGTCCCCCCACCGCCGTGCAGGAGGTCAGGCGCCTGGTCCACGACTTCCCGGGCATCCCCACCGTTGCGCTGGTCTCGGCCCACGACGCCTCCGCCAGCGAAATCCTCCTCCAGCTCGGCGCCACGGGGCTCCGGCAGGTGGTGGACGTCACCGGTCCGTCCGGCTGGCAGCGCCTCCGCCAACTGATGGCCGCGCCGGTCACCCGGGCCGCGGCGCGCATCCAGGGGCCCCTCATCACCACCCTCGGCGAGGCGCCGGGCGACCTCCGGTTCTTCTTCGAGATGCTGGTCCGCATGGCGCCCGACATCACCACCGTCCGCGCCCTCTGCCGCGCCTGCCAGGTGCGCCCCAGCACGCTGATGTCGCGCTTCGCGCGGGCCGGCTTGCCGTCGCCGAAAGGGTACCTGGCCAGCGTGCGACTCCTCCATGCCGCGCACCTCCTCGAGGCCCCGGGACGTTCCATCGCCGACGTCGCCTACCGGATGGAGTACTCGTCGCCCCAGAGCTTCGGGCGGCACATCCGGGCGATGCTCGGCATCACGAGCCTCGAGTTCCGGCGCCGGTTTCCTTTTCCCACCGCGCTCGCCCGGTTTCTCGACCTCATGATTGTGCCGTACGGAGGCGTCTGGCCCGTCTTCCATCCCCTGGAAACAGGGAGCTGGGACAGCGGACACTGTCTGGCGGGTCAGGCACCTCCCTCTCCCTGACGACGGAGTTGCGGCGGGACACGGCCCGCCCCTACCTTGGGCCGGGTCTCCCTTACCGCGAGCGTTCCCGTGTCCGTCCCTCGTCTGCTGCTCTTCGTGGTCCTGCTCGGCGCGGCCGCCTGTTCGCGTGACCCCTCCCCGGAGGCGCTGCAACGCACGCTGAGCGCGCACCCCGAAATCCTCGCGGCCGCCATCCGCGCGCACCCCACCGAGTTCATGCAGGCCGTCAACGCCGCCTTCCAGGCCTCGCAGGCGGCGCAGCAACAGTCGGCGGCCGACCGGCTCGAGTCGGAGTTTCGGAATCCGAAGCAGCCCGACCTGACCGACCGGGTGTCGCTGGGGAATGCGGCGGCGCCCGTCACCATCGTCGAGTACACCGACTTCGAGTGCCCCTACTGCCGCCAGTCGGTGGCGGTCATGCACCAACTCCTCGAGCGCTACCCGGGAAAGCTCCGGCTGGTGATCAAGCAGACGCCGCTGGAAATGCACCCCAACGCGATGCCCGCCGCGCTGATGTTCGAGGCGCTGGCGCTGCAGGGAAGCGACAAGGCGTTCAAGTTCTACGAGGTGGTGTACGCCGAGCAGGAGCAGTTGAAAGCGGGCGGCCAGCGGTTTGTGGAGGAGGTGGCACGGCGGGTGGGGGCGGATGTGCCGCGGGCGTTGCGCGACCAGGAGAGTGACGCGGTGCGTGCCCGCGTGGCCGCGGACATGGCCGAAGGGCAGGCGTTTGGCTTCACCGGGACGCCGGCCTTCGTGGTCAACGGCGTGTCACTCGAGGGCGCGCACCCCGTCAACAATTTTGTGCCGATCATCGACCGGCACCTGGCGGCGGCCGCGCGCTAGCTCAGTCCCAGCTCTGTCGCCGTGGTCAGCACCGCCACGGCGACTCCCCGCCCGGTGAGCGCCGCGCGTCCCCCCTGCTCCCGGTCCACCACCGCGAGAACCCCCAGCACCCTGCCCCCCGCCTCCTCGACCGCGGCGATCGCCTGAATGGCCGACCCGCCCGACGTGATCACGTCCTCCACGACCACGACCCCGTCTCCCTCGCGGAAATTGCCCTCGACCCGCCGCCTGGTCCCGTGGCCCTTCGCCTCCTTGCGGACGCTGAAGGCATCGATAATCGGCGGCGCGCCCCGGCTGGCGAGGGCCACCGCGTAGGCCACGGGGTCCGCGCCCATCGTGAGTCCCCCCACCGAGGCGGGGGCCCACCCCTGGGCCCGGATGGCGACGACGCCGAGGCGGCCGATGAGGTGCAGCCCCTCGGCGGACATCGTGGTGGGTCGCGCGTCGATGTAGTAGGTGGAGCGGGCGCCGGAGGCGAGAGTGAAGTCGCCGTGGCGAATGGAGCGGTCGTGGAGGAGTCGCAGGAGGGCGGCGTGCTCGTCCACCGTCACTCCTTGCCGAACAACCCGGAGAGAAACCCCTTCTTCTTTTCGGGCTCCGAACGGGCCGCCGCGCAGAACCGGGCCGCGAACTCCTGCACCGTGGCGGGGCGCCGCTTGAGATCGCGCTCCAGCCCGGCCATCAGCGCCGCCTCGAGGTCGGGACCGAACTTGGATCCCTTCGCGACCTCGCTCAACGGGCGGGGCGTCTGGGTCAGCAGCTGCTGGAAGAGCTCCCGCGGCGACTTGCCGGGAAAGGGGAGCTCACCGGTCAGCAGGTAGTACGCGATGGTGGCGAGGCTGTACACGTCGGCCTGCTCCCCCACCAGCTCGCCGGAGAGCGCCTCGGGCGCCACGTACTGCAGCGTGCCGACGAAGAACCCGGCGCGGGTGAGCCGTTCCTCCTGCGGAAGCTCGGCGTCGCGGGCGATCCCGAAGTCCAGCAGCTTGGCGGTCTGCGTGGCGGGATCGTACATGATGTTGGCGGGCTTGAGGTCGCGGTGGATGATCCCGGCGCGGTGGGCGGCGGTGAGCGCCGCGCCGACCTGCTCGACGATCTGGGCCACGAGCGTCGGCGCCAGCGGGCCGGAGCGGGCGGCGAAGAGCTCGAGCGCCTCCCCTTCCGCCCACTCCAGCGCCAGGAAATAGGCGCCGGACTCCTCGCCATACTCCCAGGTGCGGACGACGTTCGGGTGCACGACGCGCACCCCGAACTCGGCCTCGCGCAGGAAGCGCTTGACCGCGATCGGGTCCTGCCCGAGTCTCGGGCGGAGTACCTTGATGGCCGTGTGACCGCGTTCCGGATGCTCTGCCTTGTAGACCAAGGCGGTGCCACCCTCGCCGACATGTTTCACAAGGCGGTGGCCAGCGACCGTGCGGCCAATGAGTTCGTCTGGCGTCATGAGAGTGAGGGAAGGTACTTCCCGACGGCGAGAGCGGCAAGCAGCAATCCGGCTCGCGCTTGACCGTCCTTCGCCGCTGGGGATACCCTTCCGCCTGCGTTGCGCGCCCTGCATTCCCGCCAGTTCCCGAAGGGGGCCTCGTGCTCCGGTACCGCTCCAGTCTGCTCCTCCTCCTGCCGCTGCTGGCCTGCAGTTCGTGGCAGCGCGTGGGGCACAACTCCACGCCCTCCCCGGAGGAAACCCTCACCAGCCTGTTCGACATGCCGGCGGTGTACCGCTCCATGGGGCGCCTGGCGGCCGGGCCGCCGCTCCCCTTCGTCGGCACGATGGCGGTCGCCGCCGGCCCAGGCGACTCGGTCAAGGCAATCCTCGGGCTGTCCATCGAGAACCGGGCGCTCTCGTTCCGGAAAGACGGGGCCTCGTTCCTGGCGCAGTATCGGGTCGAGATGTACCTCGAATCGCCCGATGCCCCGCCGATTCGCTTCGCGCGGGACCAGGAGGTGCGCGTCACCGAATTCGCGGAGACGATGCGCAACGACGAGAGCGTGCTGTTCCAGCAGCTGTTCCACCTGAAGAGCGGGGCGTATCGCGTCACCGTCTCGGTCCGCGACCCTGTCTCCGGCCGGCAAACCCAGTCCGACGCCAACTTCGTCGCCCCGGACTTCGCCGCGGCGTCGTACAGCGCCCCGATCCTCGCCTACCAGGTCACGGGACGGCGGAGCCGGGACCAGGACCTCGCGGTCGTGCTCAGCCCCCGCGGGACCGTCAGCTACGGGGGGGACACCCTGCTCGCTCTGGTCGAGGGGTACAACTACACGGCGCCGACCAACGTCCCGTTCGAGATCATCGACGACTTCGACAGCATCGTCACCCGGGACACGCTCCGGTTCACCGGCGCGCGCGAGGTCGAATCCCAGGTCATCCGGATCGTCCCCGACAACCAGCCCCTCGGCGAGCTGCGGATCCGGGTCGGCACCGACTCGGCAATGCGGCAGACCAGCGCGCTGGTCTCGTTCTCGGGCGCGTGGATCCTCACCAACTACTCGGACATGCTCGACCTGCTGCGCTACTTCGGGCACGAGGACCTGATCAAGCAGCTCAAGAAGGCCTCCCCCGACGACCGCCCCCGCCTCTGGCAGGAGTTCTACCGGAAGACGGACCCGGTGCCGGCCACACCGGAGAACGAGGCGCTCGATCAGTACTTCGGCCGGATGGCGATCGCCAACCAGCGGTTCACCGACGAGGAAGTGCCTGGCTGGCGCACCGACCGCGGCATGGTCTTCATCACCCTGGGCGACCCGGAGGAGATCTACAACGGGAGCTCGACCACCCAGGGCCGCATCATCCGGTGGACCTACACCCAGCTCCGGCTGGAGGTCGTCTTCGAGGACACCTCCGCCGTCAGCCGGTTCCGGCTTACCTCCGATTCCCGCGCCGCGTACGAGCGGGTCCTCTCGCGGGTGCGCCGGGGAGAGTCGTGACCGGACCGCCGGCCACCGGGGAGACCCCCCGGCTCTTCCTCATCGACGGGTTCGCGCTGATCTATCGCGCATTCTTCGCGATGATCTCCCGCCCCCTCCGCACCGCCAAGGGGGAGAACACCTCCGCCGCGTGGGGCGTGGCCAATTTCCTGGCCCGGCTACTCGACACCCACCAGCCCACCTACGTGGCGTGGGTACATGACGCCGGCGATTCCTTCCGGACCGCGAAGTACGCCGAGTACAAGTCCACCCGCGAAAAGCTCGACGACGAACTCCAGGCCGACTTCGACACTGCGGTAGTGCGCGTCACGCAGCTCCTCGCCGCCTGGCACGTGCCCCTCGTGGCCGTCGAGGGGTACGAGGCCGACGACGTCATCGGCACCCTGGCGGGGCAAGCCGCCGCACAGGACATCCAGGTGGTCATCGTCTCGGGCGACAAGGACTTCTACCAGCTCATCGGCCCCCGGGTGGCGCTGCTCAACCCGGGCCGCGGCGGACCGGGTGCCGTCGAGGAGATCTATGTCGACGAATCCAACGCCGCCGACCGCCTCGGCGTCCCGCCGAAACAGGTCACCGACTATCTCGCCATGGTGGGCGACAGTTCCGACAATGTTCCCGGCGTGAAGGGCATCGGCGACAAGGGCGCGCGCAAGCTCCTCGAGGAATACGGCGACCTCGACGCGATCCTCGCCCACGCGGCGGAGCTGTCGGGCAAGCGCGCCCGCGAGGCGCTGCTGGAGCACGCCGACCTGGCCCGTCTCTCCCGCGAGCTGGTCACGATCCAGAAAGACGTGCCCACGACGTTCGATCCAGTCATGATGGCGCGCCGGGAGCCGGACCGCGAGGCCCTCGCGAAGGTGCTGGCGGAATTGGAGTTCTACGGGTTGGCGAGGAGGCTCGGACTTGGCGGGGCAGCTGGGCCGGGGGGCAGCGGGGCCGTGGAGGTTGCGAGCGAGACTGCCCCGCAGCCCCGCCGCCCCGCCGAGGGCGCGTTCGACGAACTACAGGTCACGGTCGTCGATAACGTGAGCGCCCTCTCGGCACTCGCCGAGCGACTGCGACTCGCCCCTCTCCTCGCGCTCGACACCGAGACGACGTCGCTGGAGCCGCACGACGCCGAGTTGCTTGGCCTCTCGCTCGCGGCAAGCGCCACCGAGGTGTGGTACCTCCCCTTTGGCCACCGGCCCCGCGCGGGCGCCCTCGCGGCGCCCGCGCCGGTCACGAACCTGCCCCCGATCACCGATCCCGCTTGCGCGCCGATCGCCGAGTTGCTTCGCGACGCTTCCGTCCCGAAGGCGGGGCAGAACATCAAGTACGACTGGCAGGTGCTGCGGCGCGCCGGCGTCGAGCTGGCCGGGGTGGCGTACGACTCGATGCTGGCCAGCTTCGTCCTCGATCCGGGCCGTCGCTCCCACGCCATCGACGCGCTCAGCCTGGAGCACCTCGGGCGCGGGATGCGGAGTTACACCGACCTCACCGGCAAGGGGGCGGCGCAGATTCCGTTCGCGGAGGTGGATGTCGCCGACGCCGCGGCCTACTGCGGCGCCGACAGCGCCACGGTCCTGGCGCTGCACGACATCTTCGCGCCGCTGCTCAGGGAAATGGCGCTCGAGCCGCTTTTCCAGACGCTCGAGATGCCGCTGGTCGAGGTGCTGGTGGACATGGAATGGGCGGGGATCGCCATCGATCACGCCCTCTTCGAGCGGCTCTCCCGCGAGATGGCGGTGGAGCTCGCGCGGCTCGAGACCGAAATTCACTCGGCGGCGGGCACCACCTTCAACCTCAACTCGCCGAAACAGCTGGGACAGGTGCTCTTCGAGCAGCACCAGCTGCCGGTGCTGAAGAAGACGCGCACCGGCCCCTCCACCGACGCCGACGTGCTCGAGCAGCTGGCCGCGATGGGCCACGAGGTCCCCCGGCTGATCCTCGAGTACCGCGAACTGCAGAAGCTCCGCTCGACCTACGTGGAAGTCCTCCCGGCGCGGGTCAACGCCGCCACGGGGCGGATCCACACCAGCTTCAACCAGACCGGCGCCGCCACCGGCCGACTCAGTTCATCCGATCCCAACCTGCAGAACATTCCGGTCCGCACTCCGCGCGGCGAGGAGATTCGCGCCGGGTTCATCCCGGCGCCGGGGTCCCTCTTCCTGGCGGCGGACTATTCGCAGATCGAACTCCGGCTGATGGCGCACCTCTCCGGCGATCCCGCCTTCACCACCGCGTTCCGCCAGGGCGACGACATCCACCGGCAGACGGCGGCCATCATCTTCGGGGTCCCGCTCGCGGAGGTGACCTCCGAGATGCGTGCCCGCGCCAAGACGATCAATTTCGGCACCATCTACGGGCAGGGGCCCTTCGCGCTCTCGAAGCAGCTGGGGATTTCCCAGGACGAAGCGAAGGAGTTCATCGCGCAGTACTTCGAGCGCTTCGCGGGCGTGCGGACGTTTCTGGACCGGCAGGTGGAGATTGCCCGGGAGCAGGGCTACGTGGAGACGCTTCTCGGCCGCCGGCGCTACATCACCGACATCCGGGACAAGAATTTCAATGTGCGGGCGTTCGCGGAACGGACGGCGCAGAACACGCCGCTGCAGGGGTCGGCCGCCGACCTCATCAAGGTCGCGATGCGCCGGATTCACGACGCGCTGCGCGAGGGCGGCTACCGCACCCGGATGCTGCTGCAGGTGCACGACGAACTGGTCTTCGAGGCGCCGGAGGAGGAGGTCGAACGGGTGCGGCCGCTGGTGAAGGACCTGATGGAGGGGGCGGCGACGCTTTCCGTGCCGCTGGTGGTGGATGTGGGGGTGGGGAAGAACTGGCTGGAGGCGAAGCGGTGAGAACTGGGGGAAGGAGAAAGAGGACTTGTGGACTTGGAGGAGCGGACGGAGAAAGGCGGAAGGAGGGGCACTCGCCGACTCCACCATTCTCCTTCCGTCTTCAGCCCCTCCAAGTCCCAAGTCCCTTTTGTCCTGCCTCCTGCCCTTCTCAGTCCTCAGTCCTCAGTCCCTTCCTGACTCCCGGCCACCAGTTCCAGCGCCCGGCGATGTGCATGAAGGCCGGCACCAGCACCATGCGGATCAGGGTGGCGTCGAGGAGCACGGCGACGGCCAGGCCGAAGCCGAGGAACTGCACCATCAGCACCCGCGCGAAGGCAAAGGCGCCGAAGACGAAGATCATGATGAGCGCCGCCGAAGTGATCACGGACGCGGTGGCGGAGAGGCCCTCCATCGTCGCCTCGTCGTTCTTGCCGGTGCGGTCGTACGCTTCCTTGATCCGGCTCAGCAGGAACACCTCGTAGTCCATGCTCAGGCCGAACACGATCGCGAAGACCATGACCGGCACCACCACGTAGATCGCCGACGTGGGGCCGTCGAGCCCGAACAGCCCCGCCCCCCATCCATACTGGAAGACCAGCACGCTGAGCCCGAAGGTCGCGCTCACCGAGAGGCTGTTCATCACGATCGCCTTGATCGGGACCAGCACCGAGCGGAACGCGATGGCCAGCATCAGCGCCGTGACGCCGAGCACCACCCCGATGAGCAGCGGGAAGATGGCCAGCAGGTCGTCCTGGAAGTCGGTGGCCGACGCGGTGTACCCGCCGACGACGATCGTGGCGCCCTTGAGACCGCGGATCGGTTCCCGGACGATGACGCGGATGTCGCGCACCAGGTCCATCGACGTGGTCAGGCTCGTGGTGTCGGCCGGGATGACGTCCACCAGCGCGATGCGCTGGTCGGTGCCGAGGTAGGCGTCGAGGAAGTCCCCCATTTCGGCGCGCGCCGACGGGATGTCGCTGTAGAGGACGGAGTACTCGAGGAGCGAAGCGCCCCGGCGCGCGGTCATCAGGCTGGTGACGCGGCCGACCCGCGGGTCCGCCGCCAGCGAGTCGGTGAGGTTGCGGAGGCCGCGAAGCCGGGCCGCCGTTGTGATCGTTTCACCCTCCGGCAGCTCGACCAGGACGCGGATGGGTAGCATGACCCCGGACGCGCCCATGGCCGAGAGGGTCTCCGCGCCGCGGCCCGCTTCGGTGGCGCTCGGCCACCAGTGGCGGGAGGGGAGGCCGATCTTGATGAGGAAGACCGGGGCGGTCAGCAGCGTGACCCCGAGGCCGCCGAGGGTGAGCGCGCGGTAGGGATGCCGGCTGAGGGAACGGGCCCACCGCTCCCAGATGGTCGGGGCGTGGTACCAGGCGAGTCGCTTGGCCAGCCAGCGCGGCTCGTCGATGGCGCGCCCGAGAATGGCGAGCAGCGCGGGCAGGAGCGTGGTCGAGAGCATCACCGCCACGGCCACCACGACCAGCCCGCTCAAGCCGATGCTCCGGGTCTCCACCATCGGCGGGATGAGGAGGGCCGCAAAGCCGACCAGCACCGTCAGCCCCGAGGTGATAACGGCGGAGCCCGCTGTGGCGAGGGTGCGCCGCGCCGCCTCGTGCCGCCGGAGACCGCGTTTCAGCTCTTCGCGGAAGCGGGTCACGATGAGCAGGGAGTAGTCGATCCCGACCCCGAGCCCGATCATCGTCGTCAGGTTCAGTACGAACACCGACATCGGGGTGAAGAGCGCCACCACGCCGATGAGGGCGAGCGCCACGAAGATGGCCAGGATGCCGACCGCGACCGGGAGGAGCGCCGCGACCAGCGCGCCGAAGGCCAGCACCAGCACGATCAGGGTGAGCGGGAGGACCCGCATCTCGCTGCGCCGGCTGTCGTCCGCACTCACGCTGCGGATGTCGAGGTCGAGGGCGGCGCGGCCCGTCACGATGACCCGGTAGTCGCCGGCGTCCGGGAAGTGGGACAGCGCGCGGCGGATCGCGGTGCGGGCGGGGATCACGTACTCCCCGGCGTCCGCGCCCTCGACGTTCAGCGCGGCCAGAATTAGCGTGGTCCGCCCATCGGCGCTGACGAAGAGTGAGTCGCCGAGGGTGGGGAAGGAGAGGATGGACCGGACGTAGGGCTCGCGGCGGAGCACCGCGATGAGCGAGTCGAGCACGGCGGCGGGCCCGGGGCGATCGATCGGGCTGGGCGCCTCGAGGGTGATCGCAAAGAACTCGCCGATGGAACGGCTGAACCGGCTCTGGAGGAGCCGGTCGGCCAGCACGGCCTCGGTTTCCCGCGTGCTCCCGCCCCGGATGTCGAGGCGCTCAGGCGTGTGCCGCGCCTGAATCACCGCCACCGTCCCGATGACCCCCCAGAGCCCGATGACCGCCCAGCGATACTTGACGACGGCCCGCGCGAACAGCCTCATGAACACTGCGTGGTCGTCTCCTGGCCGACTGGGCCATGGGAAGGGGGGGGGCGGCCTGAATCCGCCAATGTTAGGGGACGCGGGTCCGCGCCGCCACCCGATGTGGCGGCGGTTCGGTCCTCCGGCCCATATTTCCCCGTTGATGCAACGAACACTCACCCTGATGCTGACGGCGCTCGTCGCCCTGCTGTTGATCGGCACCGCCCGGCGTTACCGGGCCGCGCGGGCGCAACAGTCCCTCGCCGCGGCCCGCGCGCCCGAAGTCGACTCCGCGCCCCGGCCGCTGCCGGACAGCGCGCGGTTAGCCGCGCGGGCGCTCCTCGCTCGCGACGCCGGACAAACATACCTCGATTCCATGCTGGTGAGCACCGATTCTCTGGTCCGCCGCTGGCCGGATCGCGGGGGCCGTCCCTTCCGGGTCGCCATCCTCGAGGGGGGATCCCCCGACTACGGTGTGCGCATGGCCGACGACGTCCGCGAGGCCACCTCGCGGTGGCAGGCGGCGGATGTCGGGCTCTGGTTCTCCTTCACCGGCGACAGCGCCGATGCGGACATCGTGTTCCAGTGGCGCGAGAGCTTCGGCAACGGCAACCAGGCCGGGGTGACCGACCTCCGATGGTCGAACGCCGGGCCGGTGGTGCGGGCGTACGTGTCGCTGGCGACCCGGAACGGCGGCGACTCGCTCTTCACCGACGAGGCGCTGCTCGGGGCGGCGGTGCACGAGCTCGGGCACGCCGTCGGGCTGCCGCACTCCCCCGACAGCGCCGACGTGATGCACCCCGTCACGCGGGTCACGGTACCGTCGACACGCGACCGCGCCACCGCGCGGTTGCTCTACTCCCTCCCTCCCGGCTCGCTCCGAACTCCCCGGCCGCGGTAGCGGCCCGATGCCCGACCGTCCGCTGGTCCTCTACGATGGCCGCTGCGGCTTCTGCCGCGATTGGTCGCACCGCCTCGCGCGCTGGGACGGCCAGGGTCGTCTCCGGCAAGTTCCCTATCAGGAGCGCCACGGGGTGGCGGGGGTCCCGGACCTGTCGGACGCCGAGCTCGAGCAGGCGCTCCATGTCGTTCTCCCTGACGGCACGGTGGCGGTCGGCGCCCGCGGCATTATCGCGTTGCTTCCCTGGCTGCGTGGAGGGCGTCCATTGTGCTGGCTCGCTGGGCTCCCCGGCGTGGTTCCGCTGGCCGAGGGTGGCTACCGATGGGTTGCCCGGCGGCGCCACGGCCTGGGGAATGGGGACGAGGCCTGCACGCTGCGTTGACGCGCCGCTGACCGACCCGATAGCTTGCCGGAAAGGAGGTGGACCATGCTGACCACCGATCTGGTGCGGAAGGCGCTCAAGGGCGTGAAAGACCCCGAATTGGGGCTCAACGTCGTGGACATCGGGCTCATCTACGACGTGACGCTGTCGGAAGCAGGCGATGTGCACATCACGATGAGCCTGACCTCGCCGGGGTGCCCTTCGGGTCCGGAAATCATGGGCGACGTGAAGTCCGTGGTGGCCGATCTGGAGGGGGTGAACAGCGTGGAGGTCGAGTTGGTGTGGGAGCCCTACTGGACGCCCGACCGGATGGACCCGCGGGTGCGGGCCTTCCTCGGCTAGCGCCCCTGGATCATCCGCCGGCCGGCGGCGCAGGAGGCTCCGGCACGGCGGCGAGCAGTTCCTTCCCGAATTCTTCCCGCTGCCAGCGGCGCATCGAGGGAATTGCCTCGAGCGCACCGAGGGTCGTCGGCGCCTGCCGGGCAATTTCCTCGAGCGTCCCGTTGGGGCAGGCCACGCCGGGGGCAAGCTCGAGCCGCTGCGCGATCAGGTTGCGTGCGGTCTTGAGCCGTTCCAGCCGGGCGTCGGCCGCGGGGTCGGGGACACGGCGGGGGAGGCGCGGGAGGCGCGGGAGGTCGCGTTCGGGGATCGCCATGGCCTGCTCGACGGCGTCGAGAATCTCTGCCCCCCGCCGGGCGATCGTCTCGGGCCCGACCCCCTTGACCCGCTGCAGTTCTTCCATCGTCCTGGGCGGCTGCCGAGCCATCGTGAAGAGCGGCTCGTTGTTCAGGATGCGGAACGAGGCGCGGTCGAGGCGGCGCGCGGTGCCTTCCCGCCAGTCGTAGAGCGCACGCAGTAGCGCCAACTCTCTCCCCTTGAGCGCCTTCGCGCCCTTGAGGCGCAGGTAGGATGACTCGCCGGGCTCGACCGCCGCCCACGCCACCCCTTCCAGCAGCCCGAACTCCTCCTCCACCCAGGCGAGACGGCCCCGGGCCTCGAGCTGTCCGCGCAGTTCGTCGCGCAAGGCGGCGAGGTAGCGGGTGTCGGTGGCCGCGTACGCGAGCATCTCGTCGGACAGCGGGCGGGCCGACCAGTCGGCCCGCTGATATTTCTTGTTGAGGGTGACGCCGAAATATTTCTGCAGCAGCGCGGCGAGGCCGATGCCCGGTTCATTGAGGAACTGGGCCGCAATGCGGGTGTCGAAGAGCCGAGCCGCGCGGATGCCGTACTGCCGTTCGAGGAGACGCAGGTCGTAGTCGGCGTCGTGGAAAATCACCTCGATGCGCGGATCGGCGAGCAGCGCGCCAAACCGGTCAAGACGCTCGACTCCAAGCGGATCGACGACGGCGGTCCGGTCGCGGGAGGAGATCTGGAGCAGGTAGACGCGATCTTCGTAGCGATGAAAGCTCGCCGCTTCGGTGTCGACGGCGAGCAGCGGCTCGTGGGCGAGGCCGTCGAGCAGCCGGTCGAAAGCTGCCTGGTCGGCTACGACCTCGACATCGGCGGCCGACCCCGCGGCTCCGGCGCGACCAGGTGCGTTGGTGGATGCTGGCATGCCCGAATAGTGCCGGGACAGGTGGTGCGCCGCAACTACCGGCACTTTCAATCATCCTGTCGCGTTTACGACCAGACACTGTCATCATACTGCTATTACTTGGACCTGACTTATCTCCCGACCCCGTCTAGATTTCTGCGCTGCAGCATCACTCAACCCCCTTCTGTCCGCCCTGTGGAGCCACGATGTCTCGACCCCTCACATTCCCTTCCCTTCGCCCGGCCTCCTGGACGGTGGGCGTGCTGGTCCTCCTCGCCGCCTGCGGCGACCGGCCTGCGGTCGTGCCGGAGTCTGATGCAGGGCCGCTCGTGTCCGATTCCGTCGGGGTGCAGGCGAACCAGCAGTCCGCGCCGGCGTGGGGGACGACGCCGCAGTGGATCGTGGCCGACACTCCGACGCTGGACCTCGGCGAATCGGAGCAGTCGTTCGCCGGCCTCGCGCCCGTCCTGCGGCTCAGTGATGGTCGCATCGTCGTGGCCGACGGTTCCCAGCAGACGATCCGCTATTTCGATGCGAGCGGGAAGCTGCTGACGAGCATCGGTGGCCGCGGTCCCGACGACGGGGAGTTTCATGCGCTCGGTTGGATCGGTCGCGGGGCGGCGGACACCCTCGTGACCTATGACTTCATCGCTCGCCGTCTGACGTTGTTCGATGGCAAGGGCAAGTTCGTCCGCAACGCCTCCCTCGCGCCGGCCGATCCGCAGGCCCTGGCCGAACCGATCGCGTCCTTCCCCGACGGCAGCGTCCTCTTTCGCCTGGCCAAGTCCCTGAATCCCTTCCCCGGCAAGGCCGGCACGGTCGTGCGCGACTCGGCCGCCTACCTCCGATTCGGCCTGGACGGCATGCCCTACGAGGCCTTTGGCGTCTTTCCGCAGAGCGAGGCGTTCGGCGTGCAGGTTCGCGCGGACCGGCCCACGGCGCCCTTCCCGGTTCCATTCGGCCTGGTGACGGTGACGGCCTTGCGAGGCGACACGATGCTCATCGGCACCGGCACGAGCTTCGAAGTGGCGCTCATCGGTCCCGGCGGTACGCCGGTCGGACTCCTCAAGGCGCCCATCGAGCGGGAGGCCATCACGCCGGCGGAGCGGCAGGCCTTTACCGAGGCGGCCCTCACCCGCCTCCGGGCGGGCTCGAGGACGCTCAACACGCCGCTCGACAGCAGCCTCATTCGTGCGCTCGAGAAGGCGCCGTTCCCGACCCGGAAGCCCGCCTTCGGTCGCATGCTCGTCGACCGGACTGGCGCGCTCTGGCTCTCGGCGCCGCTCAACCCGCCGGCATCGGCCTCGAGCTGGACGGTGTTTGCGCCGGACGGCACCTGGCTCGGGACCGTCACCACCCCGGAGGGGCTGCGGGTCGACGAGATCGGGGCGGACTACGTGCTGGGCGTTTACCGGGAGCGGCACGGCGAGGAGCGCGTGCGGATGTACCCGCTCGCCCGCGGCGCGGCGAACTGAGTCAGTCGCGCTTGGCTACCAGTTCGAGGCCGTTGGCGATCTCCTCGAAGGCCTTGGCGAGCGTCTTGTAAAACTCGGCGTCGGGGGCCGGGGCCCCGCCGAGGGCGGCGTCCAGCTGGATCTTGCGGGCCAGCCGCGCGGCGTGGCGGATGTAGTCGGTGGTCGGGGGCATCGACAACTCCCGGATGGGGTGGGACGGTTCGCGTGGGTGCGGTCTGCTGAGAGGGAGAATAGCCGATGACCGAGGCGCCTGTCCTCTTCACCGTGTATCCCGGGGACTGCGACACCTACGGGCACCTCAACCAGGCGTCCTTCCTCGCCTATTTCGAGCGGGCGCGGTGGCAGATGCTCGCCGCCGGTCCTGGCATGGATCTCTTCGAGCGCGCCGGTGTCTGGCCGGCCGTCCGGCGGGCGGTCGTCGAGTATCACGCCCCCGCCTATCCCGGTCAGGCGCTCCGCTTCCAGCTGGCCGTCACCCGGCTCGGTCGGACGAGCTTCACGATGCGGCAGGTCGCGCGCCGCGAGGCCGATGACGTGCTCATCGCCACCGCCGAGTCGGTCTTCGTCTGCATCGACCGCAAGGGCTCGGCGGTCCCGATCCCGCCCCCCGTCAGGGAATTCCTCCTCCCCGCCCTTCCGTCGGCGACCGCCTCGCAGCGTCGCATCGCCGTCCACGGAGTGGAACTGGCTCTCGACGACCGCGGCAGCGGGCCGGCGCTGCTCTTCGTCCACGGATATCCCCTGGACGGCACCCTCTGGCGGCATCAGGCGGGCGCCTTCCCTGGATGGCGGACCCTGGTGCCCGACCTCCGCGGGCTGGGACGTTCTGACGCGCCGGATCTCGGCTACAGCATGGCCACCTACGTCGACGATCTGGTCGCCCTGCTCGACGCCATCGGCGTCGACGACGTGGTGTTGGTGGGGTTGTCGATGGGAGGCTACGTCGCATTCGAGTTCCTCCGCCGTCATCGGCCTCGGGTGCGAGGCCTGGCGCTTGTCGACACGCGAGCCCAGGCCGACAGCGCGGAGGGGCGCCGCGCCCGGGAGACCGCCATGGCCGATGCCCGTGAGGGCGGGGCGCCGCTCATCGCCGACCAGATGTTGCCGAAACTCCTTGCGACGGGCGCTCCGGAGCCGCTGCGCGAGGCGGTGCGGTCCATGATGGCGGCCAATCCGGTGCCGGGGATTGTCGGCGCGCTCGCCGCCATGCGCGATCGTCCCGATGCAACGGAACTGCTCCCCTCGCTCGGCGGCTTGCCCACGCTCGTGGTGGTCGGTGGGGAGGACGTCATCACCCCTCCGGCGACGGCGGAGGCGATGGCCAAGTCGATTCCCGGAGCGAGATTGGCGCTGATCCCGGGGGCCGGGCACCTGTCTCCCCTGGAGCAGCCGGAGGTGTTCAACCGGCACCTTCAGATGCTGCTGGACCAGGTGGGCGGGAGTGGCGGGCCGGGAAGGTGAAACCTTTTGGCCCTCTCAGGTGTCTTATCTAGTGAGGCGCCGGTTCGGCTGGTATCACGCCGGCCTCCGACGTTTCAGTAATCCTTCCAACTACGGCTCCGGGACCGCGGCCAGGCAGTACGGTTCCGGGGCCGCCTCGCGTCCAGCCCCCAACCACTTTATCCGCGCGTCGCACCGACTCGCCCTTGCCTGCCACTGGGTGCCGGGCGAACCTTTGGGTTCGGCACCGTACACAGAAACGGCGCCACCTTCCGGGCGGCGCCGCGTCGTTCATCCGGCGGTTGGGTTAGCGGTCGGGCCGGCCGGGCGGATTGTCGCCCTCGAATACTTCCTTGTTCTTCTCGATGAATGCGGTGTACTGCGGCGGAACGTCCTCTTCCGGGAAGATCGCGGTGACCGGGCACTCCGGTTCGCAGGCGCCACAATCGATGCACTCGTCCGCGTTGATGTAGAGCTGGTCTTCGCCTTCGTAGATGCAATCCACCGGGCAAACGTCGACGCATGCCCGATCCTTGACACCGATGCAGGGTTCCGTGATCACGTACGTCATCTTGCCAGCCGCTCCCTCGGGAAGATGGTCCGCCGCACAGGGGGTGCGGCGTGTCCTGCGGCAAGTATTGCGGACTCCCTTCCCGCGGCGCAAGGGGTGGGTCGTCGCGACCTTCGCCGTGCTGGCGGCGGCCGCGGTGCCGCTGGCGGCACAGGCCCCCACCTGCACCGCCGGTCGGACCGCGCTCGTCCTCTCCGGCGGCGGAGCCAAGGGAGTCGCTCATCTCGGGGTCATCGCCGCCCTCGACAGCCTGGGCGTGCGGCCGGACTACGTGGTCGGCACCAGCATGGGTGCGATCATCGGCGCGCTCTACGCCGGCGGCGCTTCATCGCGCGAGGCCGACTCGCTTGCAGCCGTCTACAGCCCGACCATGCTGTTTGGTTCATCGACTCCGGGCGGCCCGCGCTCCTGGCAGCCGTTTTCCCCGCTCCTGACCTGGGCGGTGGGGACGAAGGGGTTCACCCTCCAGAGTCCAACCGTCAACGAGGCCGACGCCAACGCCCTCATTTCGGCGCTGCTCCTGCGGCCCAACTTGCTGGCCCAAGGCGATTTCGACCGGCTGCCAATCCCGTTCCGCGCCGTGGCGACGGACCTCGTCACTCGCGATCCCGTCGTGCTCGCTTCCGGCGACCTGGCGCAGGCGGTTCGCGCGAGCATGTCGGTTCCCCTCGTCTTTCCCCCGGAGGAGATCGACGGTCGCCTCCTCATCGATGGCGGACTTTCCGCCAACGTCCCGGTCGCGATTGCGCGTGCGCTACCCGGCGTCACCCGGGTGATCGTGTCCGATGTCTCCTCCCAGCTGCTCACGGCGGAGGAGCTCGGCGCCGGTCCCCTCGCGGTGGCCGACCAGCTCGCCGGCTTTCTTTTCGTCCAGCCGGCGGATTCGCTGGGTCCCGACGACATCCACGTTCGTCCGGAGCTCAAGCAGTTCAAGAATCTCGACTTTGCGCCTGCGACGATGGACTCGATCTGGCGGCGCGGTCGCCGGGCCGCCGATTCGGCGCTTGCCGTTGCCGTCTGCCTCCCGACGGGACCTGCTCCATCCGGCACGCTGCCCCGTGCGGTCGCCAGTTTCACCCTGAGCGGCGGGGCGCCGACCGACGCCACCCTGCTCCAGCGATACCTCGGGCTCTTTCCCGGCTCGCCGATCGACGCCGCGGCGCTCGCGCGCCAGGTCAATGGGGTGAGCCGGCTGGGGGCCTATACCGACGTCTGGCTGCACCCGACCCCGGCTTCGCGGGATCGGGTGGCGTTTCGTGCCACCGTGGTGCCCGCGCCTGCCAAGCTCGTCGGGGTGGCGGTGGCCTACGACCGGGACCTCGGGGCCAGGGCCGGGATGATGTATCTCGACCGACGACTGGCCGGAGGGCCGGTCGAGTTGAGCGCGATGCTCGGTGTCGGGACCCTCACCAACGACGTCACGCTCGGCTTTCGCCGCTACTTCGGCGCGGGCCTCACCTGGCTGGCCCCCACCGCCACGATGCACCTCGAGAATCAGGCGATCAATTTCTACACCGATGACGGGATCGACGCAGGCAGCACCGACACTCGGCAGGGTGTGCTCTTCGCCGGTGTCGAGCAGGGGTTTTCGGCCGGCTGGGTGCTCGGGGTGGGGTTCGATGGCCGAAGCTGGAACGGCGGGGAGGTCCCGCTGGGAAGCACCGACTCGACCTCCGACGGTTCGAGCGCGGGGGTACGGTTCTTCGCCCGAGGGCTACAGGGCGCCTGGACAACGGACGCGGCCCTGGTCTGGTCGAACTCGTATCAACGAGCAGCGCTTGAGACTTCGTACCGATTCGCCTTCGGAAAATTGTCGCTGACCCCGATCGCCCGGCTTGGCTGGGGTGCCGACCTGCCGCTCCAGGATCAGTTTCCACTTGGTGGTGCGGCGGGGTTTCCGGGGTTGTCTGTCGAGCAGCTCCGCGGCGACCGGGAGCTCTTTGGGGGCCTCGAGCTTTCGCATCCGATTCAGGGCTCGTTCCGGTGGGAAGTGCTGGGAGCGGTGGGACGGAGCGCCGATGGCGGTGATCTCTTCAGTGACAGCGACTGGCTGGGAGGTGTCCGCGCAGGAATCGCCGTGGACACGCCGGTGGGCGACGTGCGTGCCGCCTATGGCTTGACGACCACCGGAATCGACAACGTCTTCGTGCGGATCGGGCGCTGGTTCTAGCCCTGCTCAGATGAGTCCGGTGAGGGGCGTGGCATAGCTGGCGTGCCGGGGCTCCGGTTCGCCGTAGCGACCTTCCGCGGCGTGGAGCCGGTTCCACTCCTCGCGGAGGCAAAACGGGTCGAGTCCATGCGGACGATCGACCGCCAGCACGCCGTCGAGGTGCTCGATTTCGTGCTGCAGGAGCTCTGCCCGATCCCCTTCCAGGTCCACCTCGTGCGTCTCGCCCTTGATGTCCTGGTACTGCACCCGGATTCGGGAGGCGCGTGAGACCTGCACCATCAGGGTCGGGAAGGAAAAGCAGTCGTCCCAAACGGTGAAATCCTCGGTGCCGATGTCGATGATCTCCGGATTGATCAGCGCCCAGGGTTTGTCCATCTCCACGTAGACCATCCGCACCGGGGCGCCAATCTGCGGCGCCGCGATGGCGCGTCCGCTCCCAAACCGGGACTGCCAGTCGCGCAGGGTCTCGCGCATGTCGTCGAGAATCACCCGGACCGCAGTCGACCGTGGCTTGGTGATGGGCTCGCAGCGGGCGCGGAGGATCGGGTCGCCGAGGAGGCGAATGCGATGGATGGTCATGGCCTAAGATTGCATTCTAACGGGGTGGAAACAAGAGAGACTGGGAAGGTTGTGAGGTAGTGGTATATACAACTACGTACGTGGATGCGCGGCGCAGCATGGACTTACTGTTCCTGGTTGGTGAGCGGGGGGGGCAGCGCGGGGAGCGGGTGAATATTGGGCGAATCGACTGGGGCGGGTGGTTGGTCCGCATCCAGGGCCGCCTCGTACCTGGTGGGTGCATTGAGGGGGTGGGCACCAATCCCGATCCCATAGCAATCGCATCCGTGGGCTCATCGACCGGGGTGGGCATATGCCCACCCCTATTCAAACGGGTTCGACCCAATGTGCCAGATGCCAAGGATCCCCGCGGTTAAGCAATTCCCTGTGGCTGCCCTTGACACCTTGACAGCCGTTCGCACCTTCGGCCCCGCTGCCCCGCTGCCGCTGCCCCGCTGCCCCGCTGCCCCGCTGCCCCGCTGCCCCGCTGCCATAAGCCACTGTGATATATAAGATTACGAATTCACACCAATAATGCCACGCGAACTTGACAATCCCGAACACGGAACCTAGAATTCCCTCCATATGGCCATACCGATCGCCCATCTTCGCGCATCCGCCGCCCTTCCGGTCGGCTACAAGGGGCCACGAGCATCCATTCTCGTGGAACTCAAGCTCGCCCCCGGCGTGACGGCCAAGGAGCTCGCGGGGCGTCTCGGACTCTCGCTGAACGCGATCCGGCATCACCTCAAGGAACTCGAGGTCGACGGGCTGCTGGAGCACGAGCGCGAGCAGCGGGGCGTTGGTGCGCCGGTGTTTGCCTATCGGCTGTCGCCGGCCGGGGAGCAGGTCTTCCCGCGGCGGTACGAGTCGGCGCTGACCGACGTCCTCGAGACGCTGGTGGAGCGGGAGGGCCGTGAGGCGGTCGTGGGTGCCCTCGAGGCGCGGTACGCCGCACTCCTCCGGCGCCTGCCGGCCGACCTCGCGGAGCTGCCGTCCGAGCGACGCCTGGCTGCCGTCACCCGGCTGCTGAACGAGGACGGCTTCATGCCGGGGTGGGAGGGTTCGGCGGAGGGGGGCACCCTCACCGAACACAACTGCGCCATCCGCGCTGTCGCGGAGCGCTTTCCTGAAATCTGCGCCGCTGAAGAGCGGTTCCTGAGCGCCGCCCTCGGCGCCTCCGTCGACCTGCAGGCGCACGTCCTCGACGGCTGTGCCGCCTGCGAATACCAGGTGCAGTTCACCCCGCCGGTGTCCATCGGGATCACCCGGCCCCAGGGAGTCAATTGATGACCTCGCCCGTCGAATCCTACGTGCAGCAGGACTACAAGTACGGCTTCGTGACCGACATCGAGGCTGATACCGTCCCGCGCGGCCTCAGCGAAGACACCATCCGGCTGATTTCCGCCAAGAAGGAAGAGCCGGCCTTTCTGCTGGAGTGGCGGCTGGCCGCCTACCGGCGCTGGCTCACGATGACGGAACCGCACTGGCCCAACGTGCAGTATCCGCCCATCGACTACCAGGACATCATCTACTACTCGGCGCCCAGGCAGGTGAAGCCGCTCGGCTCGCTCGACGAGGTCGATCCGGAGCTCCTCGCCACCTACGAAAAGCTCGGCATTTCGCTCTCCGAGCAGAAGCGGCTCTCCGGCGTGGCGGTGGACGCCATCTTCGACAGCGTCTCGGTGGCCACCACCTTCAAGGAGAAGCTGAAGGAGTCCGGCGTCATATTCTGCTCGTTCTCCGAGGCGGTCAAGGAACACCCCGAGCTCGTAAAGCAGTACCTGGGCAGCGTGGTGCCGGCGGGCGACAACTTTTTCGCCGCGCTCAACGCCGCGGTGTTCACCGACGGGTCGTTCGTGTTCATTCCGAAGGGCGTGACGTGCCCGATGGAGCTGTCCACGTACTTCCGCATCAACGCCGCCGACACCGGCCAGTTCGAGCGCACCCTCATCGTGGCCGAGGAAGGCGCCACCGTGAGCTATCTCGAGGGGTGCACCGCGCCCAAGCGGGACACCAACCAGTTGCACGCCGCGGTGGTCGAGTTGGTGGCGCTCGAGGGGGCCACCATCAAGTACAGCACGGTCCAGAACTGGTACGCGGGCGACAGCGAGGGTGTGGGGGGCATCTACAACTTCGTGACCAAGCGGGGGAAGTGCGCCGGCGCGCGCTCGCGCATCACCTGGACGCAGGTCGAGACGGGGTCGTCCATCACCTGGAAGTATCCCAGCGTCATTCTCCAGGGCGACGACTCGATCGGCGAGTTCTACTCGGTGGCCGTGGTGAACAACCGCCAGCAGGCGGACACCGGCACCAAGATGATCCACGTCGGGAAAAACACGAAGAGCACCATCATTTCCAAGGGCATCTCCGCCGGCCGCGGGCAGAACAGCTATCGCGGCCTGGTCAAGATGCTCCCCAAGGCCATCGGCGCCCGCAACTACACGCAGTGCGACTCGATGCTCATCGGGAACGCCTGCGGGGCCCACACCTTCCCGTATATCGACGTGCAGCATCCGAGCGCGTCGGTGGAGCACGAGGCGTCTACGTCGAAGATCGGCGAGGACCAGATTTTCTACTGCAAGCAGCGCGGCCTCGACACCGAGGACGCGATCTCGATGATCGTCAACGGGTTCTGCAAGGACGTCTTCCAGAACCTGCCCATGGAATTCGCCGTCGAGGCGCAGAAGCTCCTCGGCATCAGCCTCGAAGGCAGCGTCGGCTGAATCACCGGCGCCCGCTCGGCGGGCGCCATTCGGGAGACCACGCACGTGCTTGAAATCAAGAACCTGACCGCCACCGCCAGCGGCGTTGAAATCCTTCGCGGCATTTCCCTCACCGTCCACGCCGGCGAGGTCCACGCCATCATGGGCCCGAACGGCAGCGGCAAGAGCACGCTGGCGCAGGTGCTGGCGGGCCACCCCGCCTACGAAGTGACCGGCGGGTCCGTGACCTACAAGGGGCAGGATCTGCTCGACATGGAGCCGGAGGCGCGGGCGCAGGCCGGCGTTTTCCTGGCGTTCCAGTATCCGGTGGAAATCCCCGGCGTCACCAACGCCTATTTCCTGCGCGCCGCGTATAACGCCAAGCGGACGGCCGAGGGGAAGGAAGAGCTCGACCCGATGGACTTCCTCGACCTGCTCGAGGAGAAGCTCAAGCTGGTCGAGTGGGGTCCCGAGATCATGAGCCGCGCGGTCAACGCCGGCTTCTCCGGCGGTGAAAAGAAGCGGAACGAGATCCTCCAGATGGCGGTGCTCGAGCCGTCGCTCGCGATCCTGGATGAAACCGACTCCGGGCTCGACATCGACGCGCTCAAGATCGTCGCCGAGGGGGTGAACTCCCTCCGGCGCGCTGACAGCGCCACCATCGTGGTGACGCACTACCAGCGGCTCCTGAACCACATCGTGCCCGACTACGTGCACGTCCTCGCCGGCGGGCGCATCGTCCGCTCGGGCGGCAAGGAGCTGGCCTTGGAGCTCGAGGAGCGCGGGTACGAGTGGCTTACCGAGGCGGCAGGAGCCGTCGCGTGACCGCCACCCGAACTCCCGTGGCCCCGTCGCCCCGCGTCACCGAACCGGGGTGGGTCGCGGAATGGCGGCGCGACGGCGCGGCCCGGTATGAAGGGTTGCGCCTCCCGACCACGCGTGACGAAGACTGGCGCTTTACCGACCTGTCGCCCATCACCAAGGCGGCCCTCGGCCCCGCCCGCGCCCCCGGGGTGCTGACCGACGCCGACATCGCCCCGTTCCTGTTCGGGCACGCCGAATGGCCGAGGCTCGTCTTTGCCAACGGTCGCTATCAGCCGTCGCTCTCGAAGGTGACGGCCCTGCCGAAGGGCGCCCGCGTCGGCCCGCTCGCCGAGCTCCTCGCTGACGCACCCGAACTGGTCAAGGGCACCCTTGGGGCCCTCGCCGTACAGCCGGCGGCCGCGGCAATCGTCGGCCAGAACGCCTCGGCGTTCCTCGACGGCTACGCCATTGTGCTGCCCGCCGGCGCCGTGGTCGACACCCCGATCCACGTGCTCTTCGTCTCCGACAGCCGCGCCGCGCAGGGCGCCGTATTTCCGCGCAACGTCGTGGTGCTGGGAGCCAACGCGGTCGCATCCGTCGTCGAGAGTTATGTGACCCTCGCAGACCAGGTGGCCCTGACCAACACCGTCACCGAGGCCAGCCTGGCGGCCGGCGCGCGGTTCGACCACTGCAAGATCCAGCGGGAGAGCGCCCAGGCGTTCCACCTCGCCACCCTCGAAGTGCGCCAGGAGCGGGACAGCTACCTCAACTCGTTCTCCTTTGCGCAGGGCGCGGCGTTGTCGCGCACCAACATCTACACCACGCTGGCGGGGCCGGGCGCCCACGCCACCCTCTACGGGCTGTACCTGGCCGAGGGGCGTCAGCACGTCGACCACCAGACCCGCATCGAGCACGCCGCCCCCGACTGCACCAGCTGGGAGGTGTACAAGGGCATCCTCGATGGCCACGGCCACGGGGTGTTCAACGGCAAGGTGTATGTGCACCCGGAGGCGCAGAAGACAGACGGCAAGCAGACCAACAAGAACCTGCTGCTGTCCGAGACGGCCAAGGTGGACACCAAGCCGCAGCTCGAGATCTTCGCCGACGACGTGAAGTGCACCCACGGCGCCACGGTGGGCAGCCTCGACGCCGTGCCGCTCTTCTACTGCCGGAGCCGCGGGATCGCCGAGGCGGAGGCGCGGACCCTCCTGACCTACGCGTTCGCGGCGGATGTGCTGGAAGAAATCCGGAACCGGCCGGTGGTGGATCATCTCGAGGAGCTGATGCGTGGGTGGTTGTCGAAAGCGGGCAGGCGGGGAAGCGGGTCGGTGGGGAAGGAAGCGATCTGACCGTGTCCGCCACATCGGCTTCCCCGCTTCCCCGCGTCCCCGCCAAGGGCCTCGACGTCGCCTCCATCCGCGCCGATTTTCCCATTCTCGGCACACGGGTCAACGGGAAGCCGCTGGTGTATCTCGACAACGCGGCAACGGCCCAGCGGCCGCTCGCGGTGATCGACGCGGTGCGGCGGTCGATGGCGGAGGAGAACGCCAACATCCACCGCGGGGTGCACTACCTGAGCGAGCGGGCCACGCTGGAGTACGACGCGGTGCGGGAGGACGCGCGGGCGTTCCTCAACGCCCCCGCCAGCCACGAAGTGATTTTCGTGCGTGGCACGACCGAGGGGATCAACCTGGTGGCGCAGAGCTATGGCCGGAGTACCCTCCAGCCCGGCGACGAAATCCTCCTCACCACCATGGAACACCACAGCAATATCGTCCCCTGGCAGATCGTGGCCGGGCAGACCGGTGCGGTGGTCCGCCCCATCCCGATCACCGACGCCGGCGAAGTCGACCTCGACGCCTATCGGAAGCTGCTGAGCCCGCGCACCCGCATCGTCGGCGTCGTGCACATCTCCAACGCCCTGGGAACCATCAATCCGGTGGCGGAGATGACCCGCCTGGCGCACGAGGTCGGCGCGGTGGTGGTGGTCGACGGCGCGCAGGCTGCCCCGCACACGCCGGTGGATGTGCAGGCGCTGGGCTGTGACTTCTATGCCTGTTCCGGCCACAAGATGTTCGGGCCCACCGGCGTCGGGCTCCTCTGGGGCCGCTCCGTGCTCCTCGAGTCGATGCCCCCCTGGCAGGGGGGCGGCGACATGATCCACACCGTGAGCTTTGCGGGGACGACCTTCGCGCCGCTGCCGGCCAAGTTCGAGGCGGGCACGCCGGCCATTGCCGAGGTGATCGGTCTGGGGGCCGCGATCCGCTATATCCGGAGCGTCGGTTTCGAGGCCATCGGGGCCTGGGAACACGAGCTCCTGACCCGTGCCACCGAAGCGGTGCGCGAGGTGCCGGGCATTCGGCTTGTCGGCACCGCACGCGAGAAGGCGGGCGTCCTCTCCTTCACGCTGGAGGGGGTGCACCCGCACGATCTCGGCACCATCCTCGACGCTGACGGGGTGGCCATCCGGGCGGGACACCATTGCGCCCAGCCGGTCATGGAGCGCTTCGGCGTGCACGCCACCGCGCGCGCCTCGTTTGCCTTCTACAACACGCTTGAAGAAATCGACGTGCTGGTGCGCGGGCTGCACCGGGCCCGGGAGGTCTTTGCGTGAGTCGCGACCTGGACGACCTGTACCAGAGCGTCATCCTCGATCACAACAAGACGCCGAGGAACTTCCACGAACTGCCGCCGCCGGCGAGCCACGCCGATGGGCACAACCCGCTCTGCGGCGACCGTCTCACGGTCTGGGTCGACCTGGAGGGCGACACCGTCAGGGACGTGGCCTTCCTGGGCAACGGCTGCGCCATCTCCAAGGCCAGCGCCTCGATGATGACGGCCGCGGTCAAGGGAAAGTCCCGCGCCGAGGCGATGGCCCTCGCCGATGAGTTCCAGAAGCTGGTGACGGGGAAGCTGGAGGGCGCGGCAGAGCGGAAGGCACTCGGCAAGCTGCAGTCGCTGGCGGGCGTCGCCGAATATCCGGTGCGGGTCAAGTGCGCCAGCCTGGCGTGGCACACGCTGAAGGCGGCCATCGCCGGCGCCGCGGAACCGATTTCGACCGAGTAAGTACCGGGACCCGAACGGTCCCGTTCAACCGAACCCTGGAGAAGCGCACGCATGCCGTATCCTGAATCCCTGGTGGCCCCGATGCGGGCCGAGATGACGGCGATGGGCGCCGCGGAACTGCGGACCGTGGCCGATGTCGACGCCGCCATCGGCGCCACGACCGGAACCACCCTCGTGTTCGTGAACTCGGTCTGCGGCTGCGCCGCCGGCAACGCCCGGCCGGCCGTGAAGATGGCGCTCGGCCACGGCGCCCTGCCGGACCGGACCGTCACAGTCTTCGCCGGCCAGGACCTCGACGCGGTCGCGCGGGCCCGGAGCTATTTCGGGGAGTACCAGCCGAGCTCGCCGTCGATGGCGCTGCTCCGCGACGGCGAGGTGGTCCATTTCGTCCACCGCCACCAGATCGAGGGGCGGAGCCCGCAGGCCATCGCCGCCGACCTGACCAAGGCCTTCGACACCTACTGCAGCAACTCCGTCCGCGCGTGAGCGGGCATGTCTTTCATCCCGGACACCACGACCTTCACGGCGTGACCGTGGTGCTGGAAACGGACCGGGAACTGTGGGTGGGGCGCTTCGATTCGGTCACCCCGAAAGGGGTGCTGCTCCACGATGCCGGATGCTACGAGGACGGGGTGACGGAGGGGACCCGCGAGGAGTACCTCCGGAAGACGCTCAAGTTCGGGGTGCGGGCGACCACGAAGAACAAGCTGATTCCGGAAACAGACGTTCGGGGGATGAGGCAGCTGGGGGGACCCGAGGGGTGACCGTAGGGGCGCGCCCCTACGGCCAGACCTGATCGCCGTGCTCGTCGATCAGCGTGATGGCGTCCACCGGGCAGGCCCGGGCGGCGTCGAGGACCATCTCATCTTCGGCGCCTTCGGGGTCGATGACAACGGAAATGTTGTCACTGTCCTGGGCGAAGACCTCCGGCGCGAGGCCCACGCAGTCCCCGTACCCGCTGCACAGGTTCCGGTCGATCTTGATCGTGTAGGGCATAGGGCGAACATACAAAACCGACTTTTATCCTGCCAGAGGGGTCCGCCGCCCCCGCTCCCCGCCCTCGCGCTCTTGCCAACCCGCCCCCGCCCTCCTCTCTTTCGTCGTCCGTTCGCCCAGCCTGCCCCCCTCGTCCGGGCCCCGCGATGCCAGAGATCGTCGTCTCGGTAGACCGCATCACGAAGCGATTCGCCGGTCATACCGCCGTGGACTCCCTGTCCCTGTCCGTGCCTGGGGGTGGCGTGTTCGGCCTCCTCGGCCCGAACGGCGCCGGGAAGTCGACCACCATTCGCATGATCATGCACATTCTCGAGCCGGACGAGGGGCGGGTGACGCTCTTCGGCGGGCCCGGAACCGGGCGCGAGCTCTCGGCCCGTATCGGATTCCTCCCTGAGGAGCGCGGGCTCTATCCGCGGATG
Source organism: uncultured Gemmatimonadales bacterium (assembly GCA_963748815.1). Classification (GTDB taxonomy): domain Bacteria; phylum Gemmatimonadota; class Gemmatimonadetes; order Gemmatimonadales; family GWC2-71-9; genus SPDF01. The sequence continues at coordinate 32,568 of CAVVKJ010000005.1, forward strand.
GAGGTACTCGAGCACCTGGTCTTCCTCGGCGAGACGAAGGGCCTCCGGCGACGGGATGCGCGCGAGCGCGCCACCCGATGGCTCGAGCGACTGGGGCTCGGCGACTGGACCAGGCGCAAGGTGCAGGAGCTTTCCAAGGGAATGCAGCAGAAGGTGCAGTTCATCGGGACGCTGCTGCACGACCCGGAGCTGGTCATTCTCGACGAGCCCTTCAGCGGACTGGATCCGGTCAACCTGCAGGTGATGAAGGACGTGGTGGTGGAGATCGCCCGGTCGGGGCGGACCGTGCTCTTCTCCACGCACATCATGGAGCAGGCCGAGAAGATGTGCGATCGAATCGCGATCATCGCCCGGGGCGAGAAGGTGGTGGACGGGCGGATCGCCGACATCAAGGCCGAAGGGGGGAAACGCCACGTGTACCTCTCCTTTGCGCATGACGGTGCCAAGGCCGGCCCCATCCTGGCCGACCGGACGCTGGTGGCGCGAGCCGACGACTCCGGGGCCACGGCGGAAGCGGAACTCGCGGTTGGCGCCAACCCTGACCGGCTGCTGCGCGCCCTGATGGAGGCGGGGGTCGGGTTGAGCCGTTTCGAGGTGGCGGAGCCGTCGCTGCAGTCGATCTTCATCGCCAAGGTCGGACAACAGGCCGCCACCGCCCCGGCGCAGGAGAAGGCCCATGCGTAAGCTCATCGCGGTCATTCGCCGGGAATTCATGGTCCGGGTGCACACCAGGGCGTTCGTGATCGGGACGGTCCTCGGCCCGGTCCTCATGGGCTTTCTGTTCGTTTTTCCGATGCTGCTTGAGTCGCGAGACCGGGCGCCGAAGCGGCTGGTCGTGCTCGATGCGGCGGACGGCGGGTTCGGGGGTCGCGTGACGGAGGCGCTCGCGAGCGCCCGCCGGGGCGTCGGCCCCGATGCGGCTCCGCGCTACCAGGTGATGCGCCTCGAGGCAGGCCCGGGAAACATCGCTCCCCTCGATTCCCTTATCCCGCTGACTGGCGCCAAGAATGCCGGCGGCGAGTCGCTGGTCGGGGTGGTGCTGGTCACTGACTCCGTGCTCGACGACCGGCCGGATGCACTACTACGGGAGCAATGTCGGCAGCCTCTCCGAGATGGGCGACCTCCAGCGCATTCTTCGGCAGGCGGTGGTCGGGGAACGACTCGGCCGGGCCGGAGTCGACCCGACGATCCTCATGGTGGCCACCGCACCGATTTCTCTGGAAACCTCCCGGGTGAGCAACGGGCAGATCAGCGGGGAGAGCGGAGAATCCTCGTTCATCCTTGCCTACGTGATGTCCTTCCTCCTCTACATGGCGCTGCTGCTCTACGGAAACCAGGTGATGGGATCGGTGCTCGAGGAGAAGAGCAACCGGATCATGGAGGTGCTCGTCTCCAGCCTGAGTCCCTTCGAGTTGATGCTCGGCAAGGTGCTGGGCGTCGGGTCGGTGGCCCTGCTCCAGCTCGGCATCTGGACCGGCACCGCCAAGGTGCTGACCTCGCAGCGGGTCGCCATCGCCGGGCTCCTCGGCGCCGCGCCGTCCGACGCCATGAGCATGCCGATCCCGACGATCAGCGGCGGGCTGCTTGCGGTGTATCTCTCGTTCTTCGTGCTGGGATTCTTTCTCTATTCGGCGGCGTACGCTGCGGTAGCGGCCACGGTCAGCACCCAGCAGGAGGCGCAGCAGGCGGCCCTCCCGGTGACCATGTGTATCGTGGTCGGGCTCATCATGATGTTCGGGCTCCTCGATGAGCCGAACGGCACGCTCGCGAGGACGATGAGCCTGATCCCCCTCTTCGCCCCGTTCGTGACGCCGGTGCGGTATTCGCTCAGCCCACTTCCCCTCATGGAGGTGCTGGCCTCAGCCGGGCTCACTGCGCTCGGCGTTCTGGCCGTGGCCTGGGTGGCGGGCCGGATCTATCGGGTGGGGATTCTGATGTACGGCAAGCGGGCGTCGGTCATGGAGATCCTCCGCTGGGTGCGGACCGGGTAGAACGGCGGGGCCGCGGGGCTGCGGGGCAGGAGGGGTCGGGCTCGGGCACCGGATCGCTTCATCGCGACCTCGGTTGGGCGGACCCCAGGGGTGGGCGCCCGCATGATTCCATAGGATTCCGATGTCATTTGGGCGGATCCCCGGGGTGGGCTCACGCCCACCCCGGGAACGGCGAAAGCGCGACGCCGTTTCATTGGCGACGCGACGGATTTTATCCTCGGCTTCCAGCGTAACTGTCTGACACTTTCGATCCCTCTTCGGGCACATATTTGCGGTTTTCGCATTATCAGGGGCGGGCATATGCCCGCCCCTGTATGGGCCCGCCCCCGAGGCCGCCTGTCTGCCGCCCTGCCCCGCTGCCTCCCTGCCCACCAGCCTCCCTGTCTATCTTCACTTCATGCACTATGACGTAATCGTCATCGGCGGCGGCCACGCCGGGGCCGAAGCGGCCGCGCTCGCTTCGCGCGCCGGTGCGCGCACCCTCTTGCTCACCCAAAACCTCGAGACCATCGGGCAGATGTCGTGCAACCCCGCCATCGGCGGGATTGCCAAGGGGACGGTGGTGCGGGAGGTCGATGCGCTCGGCGGGGTGATGGGGCGTGCGACCGATCTCGCGCGCATCCAGTTCCGCATGCTCAACCGCTCGAAGGGCCCCGCCGTCTGGTCGCCTCGCGCCCAGTGCGACCGGGCCTTGTACCGCCGCGCTGTGCGACAACTGCTCGAAGCCCAGCCCAACCTCCGATTCGCGCAGGGGACCGCCGCTTCGTTCGTGATCCGAAGCGGTCGCGTGAGTGGCGTGGTGACCAGGGAGGGACTCACCTTCGAGGCGCGCGCCGTTGTGCTGACCACCGGTACCTTCCTTCGGGGCGCCATCCACCTGGGCCTCGATCCGCTGGTGCCCGCCGGACGCGCCGGCGAATCTCCGGCAATAGAAATCTCACAAGCTATTGCAGAGCAAGGGATTACAAGAGAACGATTCAAGACTGGGACCCCGCCAAGAATCGATGGACGGACCGTCGATTTCTCCCGTCTCACCCGCCAGGACGGCGACCGCGGGTCCTACTGGTTCAGCCAGTACGAGCGGGGCGCCCACCCGGAGCAATTGCCCTGCTGGCTGACGTGGGCAGGCGCCGAGGTGAAGGAGATCATCCAGCGCCACATTCGGGAATCGGCGCTCTACGGCGGCGCGATCAGCGGTCGGGGTCCGCGCTATTGCCCATCGGTGGAAGACAAAGTTGTCCGGTTCCCGGAGGCCGCCCGGCACCAGGTGTTTCTCGAGCCCGAGGGGCTGGGGACCGCCGAAATCTACGTGAACGGCCTCTCGACCTCGCTCCCGGCCACTGTTCAGCTCGCTTTTCTACGGGCGGTGCCCGGCCTCGAAACGGTCGAGATGACCCGGCCGGGGTACGCCATCGAGTATGACTACTTCCCCCCGACGCAACTTCATCCGACACTCGAGTCCCGCGCCCTTCCCGGGCTGTTCTTTGCCGGGCAGGTGAATGGCACCACCGGCTACGAGGAGGCGGCTGGGCAGGGCGCGCTCGCGGGACTGAACGCGGCACTCCAGGTGCAGGACCGGGAGCCGGTCGTGCTGGGCCGGGACGAGGCGATGGCGGGAGTCCTGGTGGACGATCTGGTCCACCGCGGAGTCGACGAGCCGTACCGCCTCTTCACCAGCCGCGCGGAGTTCCGGATCCTGCTCCGGCAGGACAATGCGCTCCGACGGCTTTATCCGCTCGCCCGGAGGTTGGGGCTCCTGAACGAAGGGGAGATTCGGATTGCCGAGGCGCGGCTGGAGGGGGAGGCAGATGCGTCGCGACAGGCCGTCGAAACGGCCATCTCCCCCGAGGCGGCGAACCCGATTCTGGCGGCGGCCGGGGAATCTCCAATCGGGGAGCCGGCTCGACTCAAGGAGCTCTGCCGCCGACCCGGTGTGGCGCTTTCCTCCCTCCTGGGCGCGATGGGAAGCGATACCGCCCCAGAACACGCCGAGTGGGCTGATATCGAGATCAAGTACGAGGGCTACCTGGTCAGGGAGCGGGACGCCGCCGCGCGACTCGCGGAGCTGGACGATGTTCCCCTTCCGGCGGCCCTCGAGTACCACGCGATCAAGACGATTTCCTGGGAGGCACGCGAAAAACTCACTGCCGTCCAGCCAACCTCGATCGGCCAGGCGGGGAGGGTGCCCGGCGTTTCTCCCGCCGATCTCCAGAACCTCGCCTTCGCGGTGCTCCGGCAGCGGGTCTAGCTACGATGGCTTGAGTTCACGCGAAGACGCGAAGCCGCGAAAGTCCCTCCACGATAGATACCGTTTCACGTGGAACAGCCCCGACTCGGGCCATCCGTTTCACGTGAAACACCCCAATTTCTTGGCCTGATTCCACCCTTCGACGCCTCCCGTCCTTGCCATCGTCTCCGTTGAAAATTGTAGTATTCTGTATTGTAACTTATTGTCTGTTAACATGTTGCATAACTATAAGCGCTTTGTCTCTTCGCGTCTTCGCGCCTTCGCGTGCCCCCTTGAGCCCGAACGCCAACCTTCCCAAGTCGCCTCCGCCCGCATAATCGTCTATATTCCTGTCCTCCCTGACCTTACCTCTTCGACCCAGGCGCGCACCCCGTCCATGGCCAGAGTCATCGCGATTGCCAATCAGAAGGGCGGCGTCGGCAAGACGACGACGGCGGTCAATCTTGCCGCCTCGCTCGCCATTGCCGAAAAGCGCACCCTGCTGATCGACGCCGACCCGCAGGGGAACGCTTCGAGCGGCGTCGGCGTGCATCGCGATCAGGTCCGTCTCTCCCTGTACGACGCGGTGATCGACGAGCGCCCGGCGCGCGAGATCATCCTGCACGACGACACCCTGCCCTTCCTCGACATCCTTCCCGCCACGCAGGATCTCGTCGGCGCGGAACTCGAGCTGGTCGATCGCCCGCAGCGCGAGACCGCGCTGCGCCGCGCGCTCGAACCGGTGCTCGACGACTATGACTTCATCCTGATCGACTGCCCCCCGTCGCTCGGCCTGTTGACGCTTAACGTGCTGACCGCGGCGGACGCCGTGATCATTCCCATCCAGTGCGAGTACTACGCGCTCGAGGGCATCTCCCAGCTGCTCAACACCATTCGCCTGGTGCAGCAGAACTTCAATCCGAGGCTCGCCATCGACGGCGTGCTGCTGACGATGTTCGACACGCGCATCAACCTCGCCCGCCAGGTGGCGAACGACGCGCGCGAGTACTTCGGACCGGGTGTCTTCCGCACGGTCATCCCGCGCAACGTGCGTCTCGCCGAAGCGCCGAGCTTCGGCAAGCCGATCCTGCTCTACGATGTGCAGTCGGTCGGGGCGAAGAGCTATCTCTCGGTCGCGCAGGAACTGCTGCGTCGGGTGGACGCCGGATCGGCGCAGGGGGTGCAATCGTGAGTGAAGCCCGTCGTCTCGGCCGCGGCCTCGAAGCGCTGCTCGGCCCGGTCTCCAAAGAGCAGGCGGAAAAGGAGGGGAACCTCCGCGAGCTCCCCGTCGCCGCCATCCGCCCGAACCCGTTCCAGCCACGCACGCGTGTGGACGAGGAGCCGCTGAAGGAGCTGGTGGCCAGCATCCAGGCATCGGGGCTGCTGCAGCCAGTGGTCGTGCGCCCGCAGGGATCGAGCTACGAGTTGATTGCCGGCGAACGACGCTGGCGCGCGGTGCAGCGCCTGGGGTGGACGCGCATCCCCGCCGTCATCAAGGAAGCGGACGACAAGACGCTGCTGACGCTGGCGCTCGATCGAGAACCTGCAGCGCGACGACCTCTCACCGATCGACGAGGCGCTCGGGTATCAGCGCCTGCAGGAACAGTTCGGCGTCGCCCAGGCGGAAGTGGCGCGGCTCGTCGGACGCGACCGGTCCACCGTGGCGAACCTGCTCCGCCTCCTGGCGCTGCCCGAGGCGGTGCGCGACCTCGTCGACCACGGAGCGCTGTCCGCCGGACACGCCCGCGCCCTCCTGGGCCTGACCGATGCCAAGCTGATCGTGAAGCTCGGCCGACAGGCGGTGGCGGACGGCTGGTCGGTGCGTGAAATGGAGGCCCGGGTCCGGCAGGGGCCGGAGTCGGCGAAGCGCCCGCGAACCAGGCGCACCGCACCGGGGCCGGTCAGCGCCGAAGCGCAACGCGTCGAGGATGCGCTCCGCAAGCACCTCGGGACCGACGTGCGGGTGACGCAGCGTCGCAAGGGCCGGGGCATCGTGCAGTTGAACTACTACTCCAACGACGATCTTGCCCGCCTGCTGGAACTCATCCTCGGCGCCCCCTTCGAGGGATGAAGACTCCGCGCCCGCAGATCACGGTGATGGTGCACCGCGACGGGGAGGTGAACTCACGCACCTTCCGGATGCCGATCTGGCTCTTCCGCGTCGCTGATGGCGACCGGGGCGGTGCTGCTGGTGGCGGCGCTCGTCCTCGGCGCCTGGTACGCGCCGCTGCTCAGGGCCGCGGCGAGCGTGCCCCGGCTGCGCGAGGACGTGGCGCGGCTGGAGGCTGAAACCGCCAAGGTGCGGGAACTCGCCGCGGCGCTCGACAGCGCGGAGCGGCGGTATGGCCGGCTCCGCGAGATGGTCGGCGCGGACATCGTTCCCGATCCGATCGCCCTCGCCTACTCGCTGCCGCTGGCCCCCCCCGTCAACGCGGCGGCGCCGGGGCCGCGCGCCGCCCCGCCGACCGGGCCGTCGGTCCCCAACCGCTGGCCGCTCGATGCCGCCGGGTACATGACCCGCGGACTCGTGCCCGCCGGCGGTACGGAGGAGGCCCACACCGGCGTCGATCTGGCCGTGACCATCGGCACGCCGGTCCGCGCCGCGGGCGGCGGGACCGTGCTGGACAGCGGCAACGATCCGGAGTACGGCATCTTCGTGCTCCTCGGCCATCCGAATGGCTACGAGTCGAAGTACGGCCACCTCTCCCGGTCGCTGGTCCTCACCGGCCAGGTGGTCGGCGCGGGTGAGGTCATCGGCCTCTCCGGCAACACGGGGCGCTCGACCGCGCCCCACCTGCATCTCGAAATTCGTCGGGGCGACGAGACAATCGATCCCCTCACCATGGTGAACGAGGACTCACGATAATGGCCATCTTCTCCAACACACCACGCGAACCCGAAGTCAACCAGATGCGTCGGCGTACCGACCATACCTCGCTCTCGATCATCGCCAAGGACCTGACCGTCACCGGCGATCTCCAGACCGAGGGCGTCGTGAAGATCGAAGGCAAGGTCAAGGGCGTCATTCGCGCCAACACCCAGGCACTCGTCGCACCGGGGGCGCTGGTGCAGGGCGACATCCACACCGCCGAGGCGGTGATCGGTGGCCGCGTGGAGGGGAACGTCCACGCGACGGACCGGGTCGAGGTGCAGGCGACCGCCGAAGTGCAGGGCGACGTGTTCACCCGGCGCATCGTCGTGCTGGAAGGCGGCAGCGTGAACGGGTCGATCAAGATGGGATCCGTGCAGGATCCGAAGGCGGCACCGAAGCCGGCCCCCAAGCCGGAGCTCGGTCCCAACGGGTGATGGCGCACCGCACGCTGGGCTGGATGCTCGCCAGCGCGCTGTTGGCGAGTTGTGCCACACGGGAGGCGCCGGCGCCATTCCGCGTGGCACTTGTCACACCGGGCTCCATTGCCGATGCCGCGTGGAACTCCGGGGCGTACACCGGCCTCGGCCAGATTCACGACTCCCTCCACGTTCCCGTCAGTCACGTCGAGGCGCGCACGCCCGCGGAGCAGGAGGAGGCGCTGCGGACCTATGCGGCCCAGGGCTACAACCTGGTGTTCGGCCACGGGTTTGAGTTCCAGGGACCGGCGGAGCGGGTCGGCGCCGACTACCCGACCGTGATCTTCATCATCACCTCGGGAGAGCGGGTGCGCGGCAATGTCGCGCCGTTGATCTTCCGGTTGCACGAGGCGAGTTTCCTCGCGGGAATGGTGGCGGGCGGGATGTCGAAGAGCGGGGTGATTGGCTTTGTGGGTGGCGTAGAGTTGCCGCCGGTACGCGAAGCCTCGGAGGCGTGGGTGGCCGGTGCGCGTGCGGTCAACCCGCAGATACAGAGCCGGATGACCTACCTCAACAACTGGGACGACGCCGCACTGGGCCGCGAGGCGGCGCGGGCGCTGATCCGCGTGGGCGCGGACATGCTGCACCACAACGCCGATGCCGCCGCCATCGGCGTGTTCCAGGCGGCGAAGGAAACGCCGGGGGTGTACCTCTTCGGCGCCAATGCCGACCAGACCGACCTGGCCCCGCAGCGCGTGCTTGGCTCCGCGGTGATCGACCTGCCGCGCGCCCTCCTGCTGGTGGCGCGCGAGGTCCAGGGGGGTACTTTCGTTCCGAAGGTCGAGTCGTTCGGGCTGGCCAGTGGCGTCGTGCGCTATGCGCCGAATCCCGCGCTCGATTCGATGGTTCCAGCCGCCTTGGCGGCGCGCGTCCGCGCCGCCGAGGACAGCATTCGCCAGCAGGATGGCCCATGAGCGAGCACGCGGTGTCCCTCTCCGAAATCAGCGAGTATCTCGACACCTTCCTCCGGGTGCGGGACATCCCCGACGCCGACGACGCCGTCAACGGACTCCAGGTGGAGAACGGCGGAACGGTGGACCGGATCGTCGCGGCGGTGGATGCCTCGCTCGAGGCGATCGAGCACGCCGCGCCGCCAGGCAGCCCGGGCGGCACCTTCCTCCTCGTGCACCACGGGCTGTTCTGGGACGGCAACATCCCGCTGACCGGGCGCCGGCACCGGCGAGTCCGGGCGCTCTTTGACCGGAACATCGCCCTTTATTCCGCGCACATCCCGCTGGACCTCCATCCGGACGTCGGCAACAACATCGTGCTGGCGCGCCGCCTCGAGCTCGAGCTGGAGGGCTGGTTTGGGGAATACCGCGGCCAGCGGCTCGGCGTCTACGGGGAGCTGGCCCTGCCGCGGGAAGAGCTGGTCAAGCGCATCGAGGGACAGCTGACCGCCACGGCCCGGCTGATCCCCGGTGGGCCGGAGACCACGCACCGCGTCGGCATCGTAACCGGGAGCGGCGGGGGGTTCATTGCCGAGGCGATCGCCGCCGGCATCGACACGCTCATCAGCGGCGAAGGCGCGCACCACACCTATTTCGACGCCATGGAACTCGGCATCAACCTGATTTACGCCGGGCACTATGCCACGGAACAGGTCGGGGTCCAGGCGCTGGCGCAGCACCTCGGGCTGCGATTCGAGCTGCCGTGGGAATTTCACAGGCACCCGACCGGCATGTAGGCGGGACCCCTAGCGGCACCTCTATTTCACCTCACCCCCTGTCCCCCTCTCCATGACATGGAGAGGGGGAACGTCCATTGGGGTTCGATGTCCTGATGCTCCTGTCGCTCTCCGGCATCTCCAAGTCATTCGGCTCCGTTCGAGCACTCGCGGGAGTGGATCTCGCGATTCGTCCCGGCGAAGTGCACGCCATTCTCGGCGAGAACGGCGCCGGCAAGTCCACGCTGCTCCACATCGCGGACGGGTTGCTGCGCCCCGAGGCGGGCACGATTTCGGTGGACGGCGTCCCACTCCGATTCCGTTCCCCGCGCGATGCCCGACGCCGTGGCATCGGGATGGTGCACCAGCATGCCACCGCGGTGCCGGCGTTTTCGGTGATGGAGAACATCGCGCTCGCCGCCGGCTGGCCGGTGACGCCGGCGGGACTTCACCGCCGCACTGCCGAGTTGACCGCCCGCCTCGCCCTCCATCTCGACCCCCTGCAGCCCGCCGACGAGCTCTCCGTCGCGCTCAAACAGCGCCTCGAAATCGTGAAGGCGCTGGCGTCGGATGCCCGTCTCCTCCTGCTCGACGAGCCGACCGCCGTGCTGGCGCCGGCGGAGGTCACGGAGCTGTTCCGCTTCGTGCGGGCATTCGCGCAATCGGGCGGTGCGGTGGCCGTGATTACCCACAAGCTCGACGAAGCGCTGGCCGTTGCAGACCGGATCACGGTGCTGCGGCAGGGGAGGGTGACCCTCGAAGCGCGTGCGCGGCGAGGTGACCGCGGAATCACTGACGGACGCGATGATCGGTGCCGCGATCAGCAGGACGCCGCGGACCCGCCCGGCGAGTGCTGGTCCGGTGCTGGTCCAGTGCGACGGGCTCGAGGTGACGGGAGCATCCGGTTCGGGACTGCGCGGCGCCTCCTTCACCATTCGCGGCGGGGAACTCGTGGCGGTGGCGGGCGTGGAAGGGAATGGCCAGCGCGAGCTGCTCCGAGCGGTGGCCCAACTGCAGCCCCCGTTCCGCGGGCTGCTCGAGGTGGCCAGGCCGATCGCGTTTGTGCCGGAGGACCGCACGACCGAGGGGTTGATCCCGCTCCTGTCGCTCACTGAAAACGTCGTCCTTGGCGTCGGGCGCATCGCGCCCTGGATCCGGGGGCACCGGGTACGCCGGGTGGACTGGAAGGCTGCCGGCCGCCGGACGGCCGAGCTCATGGCGCAGTTTGATGTCCGCGCGAAGGGGCCCGACACGCCCGCGGGCACCCTCAGCGGGGGCAACCAGCAGAAGCTGCTGATCGCGCGGGCGCTCGAGCGGCGGCCACGGGTGCTGGTGGCGGAGAACCCGACGCGCGGCCTCGACCTGCAGGCGGCGGCGGACGTCCATGCGCATCTGCGTGCGGCGGCCTCGGCCGGCGCGGCGGTGCTGGTCTACTCGAACGATATCGATGAAGTCCTGGAGCTGGGGAGCCGGGTCCTGGTGGCGGCGAGCGGCCTGGTGACTGAGGCGCCGCCTGGAGTGGACCGCGAGCGGTTGGGCGAGATGATGCTCCGGTCGGAGAGGTCCGATGCGCGGTAACCTCCGTGCGCTGGGCACCTCGTTCCTGGCGCTCGCCGTCGGGCTGCTGTTCCTCGCCATCGGCTTGCAACTCGCGGGGTACGATGCAGGTGCCGCACTCGCGGCGCTGTGGAATGGCGCCTTCGGTTCGTGGCGCGCCTTCACGGGGGCCACCCTGCTCCGCGCGGTGCCGCTGATCCTGATCGGGCTGGGGTTTGCGCTGGCGCTGCGCGGTGGCGCACTCAACATCGGGGCGGAGGGGCAGTTCTACGCCGGCGCCATCGCGGCAACGTGGGTCGGAGTGCAGGCCGCGGCGTGGCCGGCATGGCTCGCGCTGCCGACGGTAGCGCTCGCGGGCATTGCCGGTGGGGCGCTGTGGATGCTCCTGCCGGTGGTTCTCAAACTCCGGTTCGGGGTGCTCGAGGTGATCAGCACCCTGCTGCTGAATTTTGTGGCCGAGGCGCTGGTCAGCTGGATGGTGCAGGGACCCATGCAGGAGCCGTCGGGAACCTATCCGCAGAGCGCGCCGATCGCGGAGGCGGCTCGGCTGCCGATGTTGCCCGGCACTCGGCTCCATGCCGGGTTCGCCGTGGCACTGGCGATGGCGGCGCTGCTTGGCTGGGTCTTTGCGCGCACCTGGTGGGGCTTCCGTTTGCGCGCGCTGGGGGAGGGGCCGCAGGGCCGCGGCGGTGAGTGGACGGGTTCGCGCTGGGGGAATGATCGCCGTTGCGCTCTTCGCCTCGGGTGGGCTGGCCGGGCTGTCGGGGGCCTTCGAGGTGAGCGGCGTGTCGTACGCGCTCTACCAGAACCTTTCGCCCGGCTATGGATTCACGGCCATCGGCGTGGCGCTGCTGGCGCGACTGCGACCGTCCGCCATTGTGTTGACCGGTATCGTCTTCGCGGCGCTCGAGGCGGGGGCGGGAGCGATGCAGCGGGATGCAGGAATCCCGGCGGTGGCGGTGTATGTCGTGGAGGGGGTGATCATCCTGGTGTTGCTGCTGGGAGAGGCAGTGGCGCGGCGCGGTGCCAGCCCCCAGGTCGCCACGCGGTTGACGGACGGTGCAGCATGATGGCCCCGATGGCGGTGGCGACGGACGTACTGGCGGCGGCGGTGGGCATTGCCACGCCGCTGGCGCTGGCGGCTACCGGAGAGACGATCGCTGAGCGATCGGGCGTGGTCAACCTCGGCGTCGAGGGGGCCATGCTGTTCGGGGCGCTTGGCGGCGCCATCGGCGCCACGGTCGCCGGCCCGGTGGCGGGACTCGGGGTCGGCATCCTGGCCGGGCTGCTGGTGGCCGCGCTCTTCGCCGCAGTGGCGATCGGCGCCGGCGCCGACCAGATCATCACCGGGACGGCGGTGACGCTGGCGAGCGTGGGGCTGACGGGGACGATCTACCGGCAATTCTACGGGCCGGCCGGGGTCGGACTGTCACTTCCGACCTTGTCACCCATTCCATTGCCGGTCCTGGCGGACACCCCGATCGTCGGGTCCGCGCTCTTTACCCATCCCGTCACCACCTACCTGGCCGTGGGTCTCATTCCGCTCAGCTGGGCGCTGCTCTTTCGCACGCGATTTGGCCTTCGACTTCGCGCGGTGGGAGAGGATCCGGCGGCGGCCCGGGCCGCTGGGGTGCCGGTCCGCGCGACGCGCGCGATCGCGGTGCTGATCGGCGGCGCGTGTGCGGGGCTGGCCGGTGCCACGCTGGTGCTGGCGCAGGTCGGCACCTTTGCGGAGCGGATGACGGCGGGGCGCGGGTTCATCGCGATTGCGATCGTGGTGCTGGGGCGGTGGAACCCGGTGGGGGCGGGGCTGGCGGCGCTGCTCTTCGGACTGGCGACGGCGCTGCAGTTTGCGCTGCAGGCCGCCGGGCTCGATGTGCCGTACCAATTCTTCCTGATGTTCCCCTACCTGCTGACGCTGCTTGCGCTGGCCGGCGCCGTCGGGCGGGTGAAAGCGCCGGGCGGGCTGGGGAGGAATGAAAGCTAAGGAAAGAGAGAAAGCGGACTTGAGGACTGAGAGGGGCCAAAAAGCGCAAGGAGAAATGAGGAGCGGCGGTGGCTAAGCCCGCGCTCCCTCCTTCGTCCTTCCGCCCCTCCAAGTCCCAAGTCCCCTTTCTCCTTCCCCCTTCGTAGTCAGTCTCCCGGATTCTGAATCTTGTAGACCGCCGCCGCTGCCCAGCCACCCAGGAGGGGGGCAACGAGGTAGATCCACGCCTGCCCGAAGGAGCCGCCGGCAAAGATCATGTCGGTGATCGTCGGGCCGAGGCCGACGGCCGGGTTAAAGGCGCCGCCGGAAATCGGGCCCGCCGCAAAGGCGCCGACGACCACCGTGAAGCCGATGGCCAGGCCGTAGAAGGAGTTGCCCTTCGTGGCCGTGGCCGTCGCGGTGTTGAGGACGACGAGCGCCAGCGCGAAGGTGAAGAGGAACTCAAGCACCAGCGAGTGGATCAGGGCATGTTCGGCCGACGGGGTCACGACCAGCGGAGTGCCCATGACGAGCAGGACGCCATGCGAGGCGGCGATGGCCCCGAGCAGCTGCGCACCCCAGTAGGGGAGGAGATCCTTCCGGTCCAACTTCCCGCGGAGAAAGGCCGCCAGCGACACGGCCGGATTGTAATGCCCACCCGAAACGTGGCCACCCATGTACACCATGATCATCAGCGAACAACCGATGGCCAGTGGCGCGAAGGGGTTGCCGCTGAGGACGGTGAGGCCGACGGTCAGCACCAGGAAGAAGGTGCCGATGAACTCGGTGAGCAGTTTGGACATGTGACTCTCCGTAGGGGGAAATCTGCGGTGCGGTGAAGCGCCTATATTGCCCCTCACGAGGAGGTTTCGCCAGAGGCCTCCGTCCAATTTCGCCCCCGTCCGAGGAGACACCCGTGGCCAGTCCATCTCCCTCCCGCCCGCCCGACTCGGAGTACAACTCCTATTATCAGCCGTACGTGAAGGAAGTGCCGGAGGGAGACCTGCTGGACACGCTCAAAGCCCAGCGAGATTCCACATCTGCCGTGTTGGCAGGACTATCAGACAAACAGGCCGATTTCCGGTATGCAGCCGGGAAATGGAGTATTCGGGAGGTGATTGGGCATGTGTCCGATGCCGAGCGGGTCTTCTCGTACCGGGCGCTGAGGATTGCGCGGGGCGACACTGTTGATCTTCCCGGGTTCGACGAGAACGCCTGGATGCCGATGGCGGGCTTTGACCGGCGGACGCTGGCCGAGGTTGCGGCGGAGTTCCGGGCAGTCCGCGAGGCGTCGCTGGCTCTCTTTGGCTCATTCGGCCCCGAGGCATGGCTCCGGATCGGTTCCGCCAGCGGGCATCCGGTCTCGGCACGGGCGCTGGGATGGATCCTGGCGGGCCACGAGTGCCACCACCTCCGCGTCCTGGAAGAGCGGTATTTCCCCAGTCTCAATTCCTGACTGGGCAAGGGATTCTCCCACCGGCTTCATCGCTCCTTCACTGCCCAATCGCCATGCTTCACGTCCACCTCCGCCATGCGGCGGGGGTGGCACGCGGCGCGGCACGAGGCCGGCGTCCCGAGGAGGAGGAACCATGGTCAGCCAGCGAACATTTACGGTGGAAGAGGCCCGGAAGGTCGGCGCCCAAATCGGTGTCAAGTGGAATGAAGTCGATGTGGAGCAGTTCCGGATGGGGCTGGAGGTGGAGCTCGAGCACGGCGTTCGAAACGTCGTCACCAACGTGACCAACGACGACCTGGTGCTCACCGGGAAGATCGCGCTTGCGCACCTGATGGAACTGCCGGACTACTACACCCGGCTGCTGCGCATGGAGGAAGAGGCGCGGGTGATGCTGGCCCGGTAGGGCCCGCGCCCACGTTGCGGCGTCCAGCCGTTGTGGGTAGCGTAGTCGCATGAACATCGAACTGTTGGGCGTCCCGATGGACCTCGGTTCCGGGCGGCGTGGCGTGGACATGGGTCCCTCGGCGCTCCGGATCGCAGGTGTGGGCCCCGCCCTCTCGGCCCGCGGCCACCGCGTGTTCGACGGCGGCGACCTCGACATCAAGAACATGGAAGAGACCACCTTCGGGAGCCGCCACGCGCGGTACCTCGGGGAAATTGCCCGTGCGTCAGGACTCCTGGCCAAGGCGGTGGAGCGGATACTCGACCGCAAGCGGTTCCCCCTGGTGCTGGGCGGAGACCACTCGATCGCGGTCGGCACGATTTCCGGCGTCGCGTCGTTCGCCCGCAAGAAGCGGAAGCAGCTCGGCCTCCTCTGGATCGATGCCCACAGCGACATCCATGTGCCGAAGACCTCTCCCTCCGGCAACATTCACGGGATGCCGCTGGCCGCACTCTTCGGGCTCGGGCCCAAGGAACTCTCCGCCGTGGGCGGTGCGTGGCCGAAGATCGACGCGGAGCACACGGCGCTGGTCGGCATCCGGAGCCTCGAGGACGGAGAACGCCGCCACCTCGCCGAACTCGGGATCCGGGTCTACACCATGTCGGAAATCGACCGCGACGGCATCCACGCGGTCATGAGCGACGCGCTGGCCCGGGTCACTGACGGGACCGAGCTGCTGCACGTGAGTTTCGACCTCGACGCCGTCGATCCGACCCTGGCGCCGGGCGTCGGCACGCCGGTCAAGGGCGGACTCGACTACCGGGAGGCGCATACCATCATGGAACTGATCTCGGCGTCGAAACGGATGACCTCGCTCGAAGTCGTGGAGGTGAACCCGATCCTCGACGAGCGCAACCGCTCGGCGGTGCTCGCCGTGGAACTGCTGGAATCAGCGTTCGGAAAGCGGATTCTCTAGCTCATGCGTGCCCGGCTGATGGGCCTCGTCGGGCTGGTGCTTCTCGGTCTCAGCGCCATCCTCATCGACGTCAGCCACGGGCTGTTCAGCGCCGACGATTTTTCACGCCGGGTTGCGGCGAGCCTCGGGGACGAGGGCGTGTCGGGCTACGTGGCCGACAAGATCACCGATGTGCTGATCGAGCGGCGACCCAACCTGACCGCCGTGCGTCCGCTCCTCGTCGGCGCCGCCGACGGGCTGGTCGGGAGCGTTCCGTTCCGGGCCGTCGCGCGGACCGCGCTCAAGTCCGCCCACGAGGCCTTCTTCTCCCAGACCGGCGAAGATGTCCTGCTGTCGGTGCCCGATGTCGGGGTCCTGGTGCAGAGCGCCCTCGGCGGGATGAATCCGGAGCTCGCGGCCAAGATCCCGAAAAACCTCGAGACGGTCCTTGCCAAGCTGCCGCAGAGCCGGCTCGGCACGACCCTGGTCACTGCCCGGCGCGTCCTCACGCAGGTGGCCTGGTTTCAGCGGGGCCTCTTTCTGCTCGGCATCGGACTGCTGATCGGCGGGATCCTCCTCGACGCCGACCGTCGCCGAGGGCTCGCACGGGCAGGCGTGGGGCTCGTGGTCGTGGCGCTCCTGCTGGCGCTCGTGATTCCGGCGGGTCGACTGGTGGCGCTCGCCGTCACACAGGACGATGCCGCGCGCGCGGCGCTCTTCGGAGTGTGGCGGGCGTACTTCCTGCCGCTCCTGGGATTTGTGTACTCCTTTGCGGGCACCGGCGTGATTCTGGCCTCCGCCGCCAATTCCCTCCACGAGAAGACCGATCCATTTGAGGGACTGCGGCGCCTGGCCCGCCTCGCGGCCGAACCGCCCGCCGGCCGCGGCAGCCGCCTGCTCTGGATTCTGGGTACCGCCGTCGCCGGCACGGTCGTACTGACCTGGCCGTCGAGCATCGTCGCCATCGCCGCCGTCATCGGCGGACTGCTGCTGATCTTCGCCGCGCTGCGTGAGCTGTTCCGGCTGGTCCTGGAGAACGTGCCCGAACGTTCCGGCCCCTCAGCCGTGGCGACCGGGCGGCGGTGGCCGCTCCGGGCGCTGGTCGGAGCGGGGCTCGGCGCCGGGCTGATCGCGCTGCTCCTCTTCCTCCGCCGTCCGGACGCCGCCCCTGTTGTGAGCACCGAGGTCGTGGCCTGCAACGGCGCGCCGGAGCTCTGCGACCGCCGGATCGACCAGGTCTCGTTCCCGGCCACCCACAACGCGATGTCGAACGCCGAAATACCGGGGTGGCTGTTCCCGCACCATTCGGTCGACTTCACGGGACAGCTGCAATACGGCATCCGGGCCCTGTTGATCGACATCCATTACGGCTTCCCCGGTGCCGAGCGGATCAAGACGGACCTTGAGGGAGAAGGCGCCACTCGCGAGAAGCTGGTCGGCGCGGTGGGCGAGGAGGGGTTCGAGGCGGCCCAGCGGATCCGGGACCGTATGGTCGGCGTCGACGAGGGACGTCGGGGCCTCTACTTCTGCCACGGCTTCTGCGAACTCGGGGCCTATCCCGTGGCGCCGGCGCTCAAGCAGATCCGGGACTGGCTGCTGGTGAACCCGGACGAGGTGCTCCTGATCGTCATCGAAGATTACGTGACGCCGGAGGAGATTGCCGCGGCCTTCGAGGAGAGCGGACTGCTCGAGTTCGTCTACACCGGACCGATCACGCCCTGGCCCACCCTGCGCTCGATGATCCTGTCAAACGGGCGGGTGCTGGTGTTCACCGAATCCGGCAAGCCGGGCGTGGACTGGCTGCACCCCGCGTTCGAGAGTTTTCAGGAAACACCGTACACCTTTCACAGTCCCGCAGAGTTCTCCTGCACGCCGAACCGCGGGGGCGCCTCCGGGACGCTGTTCCAGGTCAATCACTGGATCGAGACGACGCCGGCCCCGCGGCCGAGCAACGCGGCGATCGTGAACACGTATGACGTGCTCCTCAAGCGGGCGAAGCAGTGCCAACGAGAGCGCGGACTGCGGCCGACCTACGTTGCGGTCGATTTCGGCGACATCGGGGAGATCGTGAATGTGACGAGGACGCTCAACGGCCTCGATACACTGGATACAACGACCGGGAACTGAGGACTGAGGACTGGGGACTGCTGGCCGAGAAAGGCACTCATGTCGGACGCATTGGATTTCGTCATCATAGGCTCCGGTTTCGGCGGCAGCGTCTCCGCGCTGCGGTTGACCGAGAAGGGGTATCGGGTCCGGGTGCTCGAGCGCGGGAAGCGGTTCCGCGACGAGGACTTCGCGCGCACCAACTGGAACGTGCGCAAGGCGCTCTGGGCCCCTGCCCTCCGCTGCTTCGGCATCCTCCAGATCAGCCCCTTCCGTGACATCTTCGTCCTTCACGGGGCCGGGGTCGGCGGCGGCAGCCTCGGGTACGCCAACGTCCTGATGGCCCCCGGCGACGAGATGTTCTCCGCCGAGGCATGGAGCCACCTGGCCGACTGGAAGTCCCTCCTCGACCCGCACTATGACACCGCGCGCCGCATGCTTGGCGTCACCGTCAATCCCCGGGTCTGGCCCGCCGACCTGCTCCTGCAGGACATCGCGGAAGAGCTGGGGACCGCCGACACCTGGCAGTCGACCCCGGTCGGCACCTTCTTCGGGGTGCCGGACGACGAGGGCGAGGAAGTGCCCGACCCCTACTTCGGCGGGGAGGGTCCCCCACGCGCCGGCTGCATTCACTGCGGCGGATGCATGGTCGGGTGCCGCTACAACGCGAAGAACACCCTCGTCAAGAACTACCTGTACCTGGCGGAAAAGTGGGGCGCCGAGGTGGAGGCGGAAGTCGAGGTGCGGGACATCGTTCCGCTGCCGGCGGGGCAACCCGACGGGGCGCGGTATGAAGTGGTGTACCGCTCGTCGTCGGCCCTGTTGTTCAGGGCCGAGCGGCGGATCCGCACCCGCAACGTCATCGCCGCCGCGGGCGCGCTCGGCACGATGCGCCTCCTGTTCCGCTGCCGGGACGTGACTGGCTCCCTGCCCCGTCTCTCCCCGCGGCTCGGCGACATGGTCCGCACCAACAACGAGTCGCTGCTTGGTGTCATCGCCCGCGACGACAGGGCGGACTATTCGCAGGGAATCGCCATCACCTCCATCGTCCACGCCGACGCCAGGACGACCATCGAGCCGGTGCGCTATTCCCCCGGCTCGTCGATGATGCGTCTCCTGACCGGACCGATCATCGAGTCGGGAGGATTCCTCAGCCGGCTGGCCCAGTCCGTGTGGCAGGTCGTCGCCCGGCCGGTTGATTTTGCCCGCACCCACTTTCTCCCCCGATGGGCGCAACGGACCACGATTATCCTGGCGATGCAAACAGAGGACACGCGGCTGCGCTTTCGGTTCGGGCGGAGTCTCTTCACCTTGTTCCGGCGGGGGCTGGTGTCCCATCCCGATCCGGAGAGCGGGCATCCTTCTGCCATCGCCATCAGCCGGAAGGTGACCCGACGGTTCGCGGAGAAAACCGGCGGGATCGCCGCCGGATCGATCAACGAGGGGTTGCTCGGCATCCCGATGACGGCGCACATCCTCGGCGGGTGCCCCTTCGGGAAGGATGCGGCCGAGGGTGTCGTGGGCCTCGACGCGCAGATCCACAACTATCCCGGCCTCTACGCCATCGACGGGTCCATCGTGCCCGCCAATCCCGGGGTGAACCCCAGCCTGACGATCACCGCCCTGGCGGAGTACGCCATGAGCCGGATGCCTGCGAAGCCGGGGGCATCGGTCCGCGCGCCGATCGGCGTGGGAGCGATCGATGCCATGGAGGCACGCAGCGCTGTTGGCGCCTGAAGCAAAGGAGCACGCGATGACTCTCACCCTGACGTCCACCACCTTCGTGCAGGGCGGCGATATTCCGGTACGCTGCACCTGTGAAGGGAAGGACCTCGCGCCAGGGCTCACCTGGGCGGGACTGCCGGTGGGGACGAGGAGTCTTGCCCTCATCGTCGACGATCCCGACGCCCCTGATCCGGCCGCCCCCAAGATGACGTACGTGCACTGGGTGCTCTACAATCTCCCGGTCGAGGCGGCCGGATTGCCGGAGGGCGTCACGCCGGACAGACTGCCGAGCGGCACCCGCGAAGGCCTCAACGACTGGAAGCGCACCGGGTACGGTGGCCCCTGTCCGCCGATCGGCCGGCATCGCTATTTCCACAAGCTCTACGCGCTCGACAAGGTCCTGCCCGATCTGGGCGCGGCCACCAAGCCGGTGCTCGAAACCGCCATGGCCGGGCACATTCTCGGACAGGCGGAGCTGATGGGCACCTACATCAAGAAGGGGACGCAGCCATGACTACGGCAGCGCTGGCATTCGAGGTGAAGCTTACCGAACCGTACGCGGAGGCGATCGAGACGGTTACCGCGGCACTGAAGTCCGAAGGGTTTGGCGTCCTGACGCGCATCGACGTGCATGCGACCCTCAAAGAGAAGCTCGGGGCGGACTTTCGTCCCTATTCCATCCTTGGCGCCTGCAATCCGACGCTCGCGCACCGGGCGCTGAGTCACTACGCCGAGGCGGGGCTGCTTCTGCCCTGCAACGTGACGGTCGAGGCGGACGGATCGGGGGCGATGGTGCGAATCGCCGATCCCGACGTGATGCTGTCAGTAGGCGGCATGGACCAGGATCCGGCGCTCCGGTCGGTGGCGACCGAGGCGCGCGTCCGGCTGTCCCGCGTGGCCGAGGCGCTTCGCGCCGATCAGGCGGCCACATGATGAAGGACGCGCCGGACCACCTCGACGCCGACCTCATCCTGAAGCTGTACGACCTGCGGCGCGAGGCCGTGCTGCGCGAAGCGCGGTCCCAGCTGACCAACGAGTTCTGGCCAAAGAACGCGAAGGAGGCGGTGGCAGTCCTCGATCACGCCCACCCGCTGAATCGGGCGTACCGCCAGGTGTCCACCTACTGGGAGATGGTCTACCGGATGGCCCGCCACGGCATCATCCACGGTGACTTTCTGGTCGAAAACAATGCGGAAGGCTTGTTGCTCTACGCGAGAGTGGAGCCGTACCTGAAGGAGATCCGTGCGGCAGCCAACCCGGCGTCCTTCCAGAACGCGGAGTGGGTGGCCTGCGAGGTGCCGGCGGGGCGGGCGGTCGCCGAGCGGATGCGCGCCCGGGTCAAGAAGGAGATGGGCGGGAAATAGCGCTCAGGCCAGCCGCGCCCGAAGGGCATCGCGCGCCGTCTCGATCGTGGCGCGGACGCGCGCCTTGAGCTCGGGCAGGTCATCGAGGGTCAGGCCGGCGGTGTCGATCGGGGGGAGCACCTCGACGACGGCGCGCGCTCGGCTGAACCGCCAGTCGTGCTTCGGGAGGGCGGTGCCGGTACCCGCCACGGCGAGCGGCAGGATCGGCACGCCGGCCTCGAGGGCCAGCCGGAAGGCGCCGTCCTTGAACGGCAGCATCCGGCCATCGGGCGAGCGGGTGCCCTCGGGGAAGAAGACCACCGACACCCGGTTGCGCAGTGATTCCCGGCAGCGTTCCATCGCCTCGACCGCGCTGGGGCCGAAGCCCCGCTTGATCGGGATGTCTCCCGCCATCCGCATCATCCATCCAATCAACGGAATCTTCAGGATCTCGACCTTCGAGAGCCACTTCATCTCGAAGGGGAGATGGCTGATGAGCAGGATGTCCGCAAACGACTCGTGGTTGGCGACGATGACGTACGGGTGGCGCGGATGTTCGACCCTCACGCCGGCCCGGCGAAAGCTCCAGTAGGGATTGACAGTGGCCATGGCCACGCCGAGGCGGCGGAACCACCAGCCGACGACGTACCGACCGCGGTCAAACGGAACGGTGACAAGGAAGACCAGCACCATCGTCGGAAACCAGGCGACGATGACGACGGCGATCCAGAACCAGGCCCACGCGGAGCCAATGGTTTGAAGGAAGCGTTGCATGCCGGAAAATAGACCCGGACGTCACCCCGGCGAAAGCCGGGGTCCATGGTGGTTGGGCACGAAGAACACGCACGTTGAGTCGAACGCCGTCGTGCCCTTCGCGTCTTCGTGTGAGTCCCTTCGCGTTACCGCAAGCGTTCGGTGCGCGATCGCGCCCGATCCGACAGCGTCACGTCCAGCGGGCCGCTCGTGTGGTCGAGCATGGCGCTGCCGCCATGAGCGAGCGAGAGAATCTGCCCGGTGGTGGCGTCGCGGATGACGGCAAGGGGATACTCCGCCGCGTTCCAGCGAACGGTGGAGGTCGAGCCAGAGCGTTCCAGTCGCAGGTTGGCGCTGCGGCCGGCGGCACCCGCGCCGGTCGTGGTCACTGCGGAACGCTGGCCGCGGCTCTCCAGCTGGAGCCGGGTCAGGGAGCCGCGCACCATCCTGAGCGGCACCGCGAAGGCGAAGTGTTCTTCGCTCCCTGGCGCGTCGGCCACCGTCGAGCCACGGAACGCAAGGCGAAACGCCTCGCCGCCGTTGGCGTCGAAGCCCCGCAGGAGGTTCGGGCCGGCGGTCGCCGGGAGCAGCGCCTCGGTGACCGCCTCGAACGCTGGCTCGAGCACGATCGCTCCGTCACGAATCCGGCCCCACACGATCAGGCTCGGCTCCCGCACGCCGCCGAGCTGGACCACCGAAGCGGGGCCGCGCTGGTTCATCACGCCGAGGTAGGTGTAGTCGCTGATCCACGTGCTGTTGCAGTACCCCATGAGGTCGGTCAGCGTCGGCGCCTTCAGCGCGCCGGTCACAAGGTCGTATCCCCACTGCCCGGTCACGCCGCCGCTGTAGGGGTAGTTCGGGTCGGACGAGCTGACCCCGCCACAGGGAGCGTGCGACCTCCCGAAATTGTGCCCGAGCTCGTGGGCGATGACGCCGGATGCGCTCGGCAGCTTGTCCCACCCGACCGAGGTCTTGCCGGGCACGTAGCCGTATCCGGCAATCCCGCCACCGTAGGGCACCGCGATGACCCCATAATAGTTCTTGGTCCCGCCCTCCGCGGCGCGGAGCGTGTTGATCTCGCTCAGGATGCGGAGCCAGACGCCGTTGCCGTCGCCGGACTGGATCTGGGCAGTGTCGGTGTAGGTGTAGGCGGCGCGCACGTCGACGTTGACGGCAGCGAGCGGGTGCATGCGCACGGTCTGGTCGACGAACTGTGCCGCGTTGGCGACGGTGACATTGCCGGTGGAGTTGTCGGCGGTGCGGTGCACCGGGACCAGGCGCAAGTCGAGCGTCGCCACGGTGCGCAGATTGAGGGTGACCGGCGTGCCGTTGGCGGGGTAGCTGTTGTCGGCGTCGCTCGATTCGGCGATGACGTTCGTGGGATCGACGTCGAGCACGACCTCGAGCCCCGGTTCCAGCAGCGAGGCGGGAAGCGTGGCGTTCCAGGTGCGGCTCAACGCAGCCTGGCTCCCCACGGTATCGGTCGGGACGCTCGATCCTGGCGCCGGGATCGTCACGGTCTGGATCAGGGCCCCGGCGCGGTAGAAACGGGCCCGCACCTCGGGTGCGGCGCTGTTGGCCTGGTTGGCGACCGCGAAGACGCGCAACAGACCGTTGCGCCCGGCGACGAGCGGAACGGATCGTCCGTAGGTCTGCACGCTCTGCGTGACGTAGAAGCCGTCGATGCGAAGGTTCAGGGAGGTGGCCGACCGGACCGTGTACGCCACGGAGGCGGATGCGGCCGCGCTGCTCGAGACCGTCACTTGCTGGCTCGACGGCGTGGGGTCATAGAGGGTGGTCGAGCCGGCCACGCCCGCCGCCACGGTGTATGTGCCCGGCGCGAGGCCGGTGAGCGCGACATTGCCGGTCTGGGTGGAGGAGTAGCCGCTCGGTCCCGCTATGGTGACGACGCCGTCGACCCCCGCCGGCAATCCGCTGACGGTCAGGCTGAGCGAGCCCGGTGTGGCACTGTACACGACGGGGGCAGTGGCGGCGGAACCGGCGGTGACCTGGGCCACCTGGGTGGTCGGCAGCGGAACATAGGCCGCGCCGCCATCGGTCACGTTCGTCGCCGTGATGGTATAGCTGCCGGGGGCCAGGTCGACCAGGGTCGCGGCGGAGGGTCCCACCACTTGGCTGAAGGCACCGGGTCCGGTCACCGTGACACTGGCCGCCGCGGCTGGCGGAAGTCCACTGACGCCAACCACGAGGGAGCCCTTGGTGGGCCCGGTCGACTCCCCGCCGCCGCACGCCGCGACGAGGAGCACCAGCAGGATCGGTAGGGGAATGCGAGTAAGTCTGGGCGGAGTCATGGATACGAGCGGGGCAACCCACGTGCCCACCCTATCGGGGAAGCGGAAGTAATTATGCCGCAACGTTTTGGATGGCTTCGGCGCGGCCGTTTGCACCCCCTGGCCGGTGCGAAATGCGCTACTCGGGGAGCTTCTCCTCCCAGAGGGCCAGGACGTTTCCGTCCGGGTCGGCCACCATGGCCATGATGCCGAACCCCTGCTGCGTCGGTTCGGTCACAAATCTCACCCCCCGCTGGTGGAGACGTTCGCAGAAGTCGAGCAGGTTTTCGACATGCAGGGTGATGCCGGTTTCCCGCCCCACCATGGCCAGGGCGTTGGGGTGCACGGCGGGATGCACGCCGAGCCGGGTCTTGCCCTTCTCGCCCTCCATGAACTCGGCGCCGAACGAACCCTGGTGCAGGAGCGGGAGGCCGAGATGATCGCGGTAGAAGAGCAGCGCGCGGTCGATGTCGGTCACGAAGATGGCGATGCTGTGGATGTGGGGCATGGGTAATAATTTGGCGGGGAAGCGGGGAAGCGGGGAAGTGAACAGGTGGATCTTGACGGGTGAAGGATAACCGATATCCCCCTGCTAGGCCGTCGCTCCTACCCCGCCAGACTCCGGATATGTCCCGCCACCGCCAGCAGTTCCTTGCCGTTCATCCGCATGATGAAGCGCCGGCTCACCGAGCTGATCATCTTGACCGCCCCCGCAATGCCAAGCCTGGCCGATTGCTGGGCCAACTGGCCGGCGTTGGAAAGCTTCAGCGCCCGCAGGTAGTAGTAGTCCATCCCGGTCTCGGTCAGGTCGGCGACCAGGTCGGCGAGCGCGTCCCGGTGGTCTTCGGGATCGTCCGCCTCCTCGAGGGCCGCGAGGACCGCGCGCATCCGCGCCGCGGACTCCTCGGAGTGATGAAACCGAAGGGTGGGTCCGCCGGCAGAACCGCCGGCGGAGCGCGTTGCTGACTTCCTGTCGGTCGAGGCCATGGGGATCCGCTCACGGGTCGATGGGTTCCTGCGCACGAAGATGCCGCTGCCGTGCGGCGCAATCTACTCGCTGCGGATTGATTCTGGGCTCGTTCCCGCTGGCGCCCTTCCCCGCCCCGCCGTACCTTCGACGGTCATCCTCTCTGGAGCGCCCGTGGCCGTTACGTATGCGCGTCGTCTCGGTCTCTTTTCCGGCACCATGTCCGTCATCGGGGGGATCATCGGTGCGGGCATCTTTCTCAATCCAGCCATCGTGGCGCAGCGGGTCGGTACCTCCACCGCGACCATCGGTGTCTGGGTGGGGGGCGGGTTCGTTGCCCTGATCGGGGCGTTCATTTACGGCGAACTCGGGCAACGGCGGCCCAAGGTGGGTGGCGGGTACGCCTACCTCCGCGAGGCGTTCGGTCCCTTTCCGGCCTTTCTCTACGCCTGGGGGCTGCTGCTGATCATCGCCCCCGGCGCCATCGCCGCGGTCGCGGTTACCGCCGGCAACTACGGCGCGGCGTTCTTCGGGGTCTCGCCCGCGATCGCACGTCCAGCCGCCGTGACAGCGATCCTCCTGCTGACGCTCGTCAATTGCCTTGGCGTGACCTTCGGCGCTGTGACGCAGAATGTATTTACCGTCCTCAAACTGGCGGCCATTGGCATGGTGGTCGTCGCCGGGATCTTCGCCCTGGGGAATCCCGCACCGCCCTGTCTCGATTGCGCCGCGCTGGCGGTGCCTGATGGAGGCGGGGCCATGATCGGCGCCGTGGGGGCAGCACTGGTGCCCGTCCTGTTTTCCTACGGGGGGTGGCAACAGACCAACTTCATCGCCGAGGAGCTCATCGAGCCCGAGAGGAACCTGCCGAGGGCGCTGGTGCTGGGTGTCGTGGTGGTGGTGCTGGTCTACGTGCTGGCGAACGCGGCATATCTTGGCGCGCTTGGCGTGACGGGCCTCGCCGCGAGTTCGGCACCGGCGGCGGATACGATGGAAGTGTTGCTCGGACCGGCGGGCCGCGTCGTGATCACCGCGGGGATCGTCTTTTCCACGTTCGGGTTCCTGAATCTCGTGATTCTCGTGACGCCGCGGGTCTTCCAGGCGATGGCCGCCGACGGGCTCTTCTTCGAGCGATTCGCCCGGTTGCACCCGAGATTCCGCACGCCGGTGGCGGCCATCGTCTTCCTCGGTGTGTGGTCGGCTGCGTTGGTGTACTCGGGTCAGTACGGCGCCCTCCTGGACTACGTGGTCTTCGCCGACTGGATCTTCTTCGGCCTCACCGCGCTGACGCTGGTGGTGTTCCGGCGGCGGGACGGGGTGGCAGGCGTTCGCTTTCGGGTACCGGCCCTTCCGGTGGCGATGACGATCTTTGTCGGAGTGGCTGGGTATGTGGTGGTGGGCTCGATCCTGTCCAATCCGGGCAATGCGGTTCGCGGGGCGGGCCTACTTGCCCTCGGCTTGCCGGTCTACCTCTACTGGCGTTCGGTAGGTATCCGCAGCTAGCCGTTTCGGAGGGTAGCCCAGGCGTTCCGCCAGTTCCGACGCATCAGCTCGAGCCCGGGGCGCGCCAGCGGAGTGTCTCCGAAGCGGGCCCGGAACTCTTCCTCCGTCATGATCTCGAAGAAGTCCTCCCCAGCCTCTCGCAATTCACCCCTGTCCCGGAACTCCGTGACGGGCGACTCTGTGGCAAAGCGCAAATTCCAGGGGCAGACATCGTTGCAGACATCGCAGCCGAACGCCCAACCGCCTAATTGGCCGGCCAGCTCGGCGGGAATCTCATTCTTGTACTCAATTGTGAGGTAGGAGATGCACTTGGTAGCGTCCAGGACGTAGGGCTCGACGAAGGCGTCCGTTGGGCAGGCGTCGAGGCACTTGGTGCAGCTGCCACAGTGGTCGGTGGCAAACGGCGGGTCGATGTCGAGAGGGATGTCGGTGAAGATGCTGCCGATGACAAACCAGGAGCCGATTCCGGGGCGGAGGAGCATGGTGTTCTTGCCGATCCAGCCCAGGCCGGCCCGCTCGGCGAGCTCCCGCTCCGGCACCGGACCAGTGTCGACATATGGCCGCGCCGTCCTGGCTCCGTGCTTCAGGAGCAATTCTGCCAACTCATTGATTCTGTTGAAAGTAACTAAGTGGTAGTCTTTGCTACGACTATACATCGCTGTCTTTGGGACGCTGGCCTTGTCGGCTGAATCACGGTAGTAGTAGTTATCAAGAATAACAACAGCTCTGGTTGCTTCCGTGTCGATCAGGCGGAGGTCCTTTCGCTTCTTCGCCTGGCGGTGGATGTACCGCATGTTCCCGCCGTATCCCTTATCCAGCCAGCTGGTGAGCGCCCCGGCGCGGGCCGAGGGTCCCAGATCGGTTATGCCGCAGGCCACGAAGCCGAGTTCGGCGGCGCGCGACTTTACCTCCGCTGCGGTCAGGGTCATGTGGGAGACCGCTGATCCTGCCCGGTGATGATCCGGGCTCCTCTCGCGTAGGTGATGTACGAAATGGCCCACTCGATCATGACCAGGAGCCGGTTGCGGAATCCGATCAGGAAGAAAATGTGGACGAACACCCACGCAAACCACGCGACGAAGCCGCCGAAGTGAAGCCGACCCAGGTCCGCCACTCCCCGCCCCCGTCCGATCACGGCCAGTTGGCCACGATCCCGGTAGACGAACCGGTCCCGGGAGCGGCCCCCGAGATCCCGCAGGATGGTGAGGGCGGCGAACCGGCCCTGCTGGATGGCGACGGGGCAGAGCCCGGGGAGGAAGCTGCCCTCACCGGTCTCGAATGCAGCTGCATCGCCGAGGACAAACACCTCAGCATGGTCGGGGACAGTGCAGTCCGGCCGCACGAGCACCCGGCCGCTTCGATCGAGCGGGGCTCCGAGTGACTCCAGGAGTGGGCTTGCCCGGTTCCCGGCGGCCCAGACGACGGTATGGGTGGGAATCACCAGCTTGCCGGCCGAGACATGATCCGGCTGGACGTCGGTCACGAACGTTTCGGTGCGGACCTCGACGCCGAGGCGCCGGAGGGCCTCGCGCGCATCGGCGGCGAGCGTGGCGGGATAGCTGGGCAGCAGCTGGCGTCCCCCCTCGAGCAGCATCACCGTCGCGGCACGGGGGTCGATTCGCCGGAAATCTCGGCGGAGGGCGAACTGTCGAATTTCCGCGAGGGCGCCGGCCACTTCCACCCCAGTCGGTCCCCCGCCGACGACCACGAACGTCAGGAGCGCCCGCCGCTTCTCCACGTCCGGTTCCCGTTCCGCCGCCTCGAACGCGAGGAGCACCCGCCTCCGAACTTCCTCGGCATCGTCCGCCGTCTTGAGGCCCGGCGCGAACCGCTCCCAGGCGTCGTGCCCGAAGTAGTCGTGGCGCACGCCGGGCGCCAGCAGGAGGTAATCGTACGACAGCGCGCTCCCGTCTGCGAGCTTGAGGGAACGGGCGGACAGGTCAACGGCCGCCACCTCCGCCATGAGCACCTCGGTATTCCTCTGGCGCCGGAGGATCGACCGGATGGGGGAGGCGATATCGCTGGTGTCCAGAGCGGCGGTGGCCACCTGGTAGAGCATCGGCTGGAAGAGGTGGTAGTTGGTTCGATCGATGACGGTGACGTCGACTGGCGTGCGCCGCAACGCCTTGGCGGCGTACAGGCCGGCAAATCCTCCTCCGACGATTACTACGCGGGGACGCGACACGCCGATCAGAGTCCCATCGTCTCCCGGCGCCAGCGGACAAACCGCAGCATGTCCTCGAGCGGCGGGACCGTGTCTTCGGCGCCGTAGGCGGTATACATCCGCCAGCGAAGGTAGGTCGTGTCCGGGAGCGGAAGGAAGGGGGGCATTGCCCACCACCGGCGGCGACGGAAGGCCCAGCCGGCGCGGAGCAGGTCCACTGCCAGCCGGGGATTGACTGCCGCACGCAGCGTGGCGGCGGCGAGGAGCGTCACCCAGGACCCACGGAACGCCGCGGCTCCCGGGTGCTCCGGATGGTGGGGGGCGGGGAGCATGGGGGCAATATATACAAGGACGGAGGCGCGGGGATTGAAGGCGGGCGCCGAACGGCGGGGGTGGCAGGCATCCGCGACGGCGGTAGTATTCTCCTGCCGTGCTGTTGGCCGCGAATCATGCCGTTTGGAGTGTACATGCTGCTGAGTGCCGTCCTGCTTGGTACCGCGCTTCTTCTGACCCCGCCCTCGGTGCTGGGTCCGAAGACGGACATCCTGTACATGAAGAATGGCGACAAGCTGACCTGCGAGATCAAGTCGATGGACGCGGGGGGCATCTACGTAAGCCTCGACTATGTCGATGGAAGCATCTCGGTAGAATGGTCGCGCCTGGCGCGCCTCGAGAGCCCGAACCTCTTCCTCGTGGAACTCGACGACGGCACGGTATACACCGGCAATCTCTCGATTCATCCGGTGGAAGGGAGCGACTCGGTCCTGGTGGAAATCACTGCGCTGGACGGCCGCCGGGTGGTGTTCGACAAGTCCCAGATTGCCGGGTTCAGCAGCACGTCGGCTTCGTTCTGGGGTCGTCTCAATGGCAACATCTCGTCGGGCATCAGCTACGCGAAGGGCAATGAGACAACCACCTACAACGTCAGCGCGAACGTCAACTATCCGCAGCCGAGGTGGAGCGCCGCCGTCGGGGCCAACTCCAACTTCTCCAACAGTTCGGGCGCGGACGCATCGACCCGCAACCAGCTCCAGCTCACGTTCGGTCACCTCATGCGCTGGAACAACTGGTACTACACCGGATTCGGCAGCGGGCTTCAGAGCTCCGAGCAGCAAATCAGCGTGCAGACCAACCTGGGCGGCGGCGTGGGCCGGTACCTGAAGAAGACCAGCAACGTGCGGATATCCGTGGCGGGTGGGCTGGTCTGGCAGGGGACGACCTACGAGTCCTCGGTGTCCACGGCGTCGCGAGAAGACATGGTCGGAGCGATGATCCTGGGGACGGTCAACTACGTGAAATTCAAGAAGACCACCCTCACCCTGACCGCCAACGCGATCCCGTCCCTCAGCGACGCAGGTCGGTTCTACTTCAACACCAACGCCAGCTATTTCCTGAAGCTCTTCGGCCAGGTCAACTGGAATCTCTCCTTTTACGGCAACTGGGACACCCAGCCCCCGGCGGGCACCTCCGGCAATGACTACGGCATCAACTCCGGGCTCAGCTTCACCTTTGGCAACCAGTAGCGGCGTGGCCCTCGACCTGGCCGCGCGCTACCGCGCCGAATTTCCCATCTTCGACCGCTGTACCTACCTCAACAGCTGTTCGCTGGGCGCCTTGTCCCGGCGCTCCCGGGCGCGGGTCAACGACTACCTCGACCTCTGGGACAGCCGGGGCGCCTCGGCATGGTATGAGACCTGGTGGGCGGCCCTCGAGGAACTCCGTCGCCGGTACGGGGCGCTGATCCACGCCCCCTCCGGCGCCGTCGCCCTGCATCCGAACGTATCCAGCGGGCTCGGCGTCGTCGCCTCCGCCATCGACTACACCCGCCGCCCCAGGGTGGTCGTCACCAGCCTCGACTTCCCCACCATCGGCTACCAGTGGATGGCCAAGGCGCGCGATGGGGTCGAGGTCGTGATCCTCGAGAGTCCGGACGGCGTCGGGGTGCCGCTGGAGATGTACGAGCGCGCGGTGGACGGGCGCACCGCGCTCGTGGCCACCAGCCATGTGTTCTTCACCAGCGGCGCCATCCAGGATGTCCAGGCGCTGGCCGGGATCGCGCACCGCGCCGGCGCACTCTGCCTGGTGGACGGCTACCAGGCGGCCGGCCAGCTGCCGGTGGACGTCCAGTCGCTGGACGTGGACTTCTATCTCGGGGGCGGGCTCAAGTGGCTGCTGGGAGGGACGGGCGTGGCGTTCGTGTATGCGCGGCCGGGCCTGACCCCCGCCCTGGATCCCACGGTGACGGGGTGGTTTGCGCATCGGGAGCAGTTCCGCTTTGATTCCCGCGCGCTGGAGCTGCATGACGACGCCCGGCGACTGGAGGCGGGGACGCCACCGCTGATGCCGGTGTACGCGCAGCTGGGAGGGCTCGACATCCTCGAGGCGATTGGCATCACGGCGGTGCGTGCCGCCACCGCCGCGCTGACGGAGGACTTGATCTCCCTGGCGACGGCCGCCGGTCTCGCGCCGAAGGTGGCGGCGCGTCCAGACGAGCGGAGTGCCATCGTCATGCTCCCGTCGCCCGACCCCGCGGCGGACGTCCGCCGGCTCGCCGACGCGGGGTTCATCGTGGACGCGCGGCCGGGTCATGTCCGGGTGTCACCCTATTTCTATAACGTGCCCGACGATCACCGGGCCCTGCTGGAGTGCCTGACCGATGGCCGCTGACGCACCAATCCCGCCCGACCGTCCCGTCGACCGCAGCCTGACCGAGGACGAGCTGCTGTTCGACCGGTTTGCCACCGATGCCGAGCGGCGGCGCGCCGACGCGCTCAAGATCAGTGATTCATGGCGGGTGCTGCGGATCATGGGGGAGTTCGTCTGGGGGTTCGACAACCTGGCGTCCATCAAGGATGGGGTGTCGATCTTCGGTTCGGCCCGGACCAGGCCGGACAACCGGTACTACCGCGACGCGGTGGCCGTTGCCCAGCTGCTGGCGGCGCACAGGATTCCGGTCATCACCGGCGGCGGCCCTGGCATCATGGAAGCGGGCAATCGCGGCGCCAAAGAGGCGGGTGGCGAATCGGTGGGTTGCAACATCGAGCTGCCGTTCGAGCAGGGCAACAACCCGTACCTGACCAAGAACCTGCTCTTCAAGTTCTTCTTCGTCCGGAAGACGATGTTCGTGAAGTACGCCACCGCCTTCATCGTCTTCCCCGGCGGGTACGGGACGATGGACGAGCTCTTCGAGGCGCTGACCCTGATCCAGACCGGCAAGGTGAAGTCGTTTCCCGTCATCCTCTTTGGCCGGGCCTACTGGGAGGGGATGGTCGAGTGGCTCTCGCGCACCGTGGCGGGCGCGGGGAACATCGACACCGGCGACCTGACCCTTTTTCACCTGACCGACGACCCGGAAGAGGCCGTCCGGATCGTTCTCGAAGCGCGCGCCAAGCGCGCCTGACCTTTCGTCCACACCGGAGCACGGCATGACGCGTCCCTCGGGCCCCTACCTGCGCGGCCAGCGGATCGATCCCACCGCCATCACCGGCACGGAGCAGATCGCCGACCTCGTGGACAACGCCTTCCTGGCCTACAACGCCGGGCGACTCCGCGAAGGATGCCAGCTCTTCACCACCCGGATGCTGCAGCCCGACACGACTGTGGGCATGAGCCTGACGGGTGCCATGACCCCGGCCGGCATCGGGATGAGCTGCCTCATCCCCCTGATGGAAGCGGGGTTCGTGGACTGGATCATCTCCACCGGGGCCAATCTCTATCACGACGCGCACTTCGCCCTCGGGCTGGCGCTCCACCGCGGCCGCCACGACGCCGACGATGTGGAGCTGCGCGACAAGGGCGTGGTGCGCATCTATGACATCTTCTTCGACTACAACGTGCTGCTTTCCACCGACGCCTTCGTGCGCGAGGTGTCGGCGCGACCGGAATTTCAGCGCGCGATGAGCTCGGCGGAGTATCACTTCCTGCTCGGCGGCTACCTCCGTGAGCGCGAGGCGGCGCTCGGCCTGTCGAAGCGGTCCGTGTTGTCCACCGCACACGAGCTGGCGGTGCCGATCTACACCAGCTCCCCCGGCGACAGCTCGATCGGGATGAACGTGGCGGAGCAGGCGCTGGCCGGGAGCCAGCTGCGGTTCGACGTGAGCGCCGACGTGAACGAGACGGCGGCCATCGTCCTCGAGGCCAAGCGCACCGGCGGGAAGAGCGGCGTGCTGATTGCCGGCGGCGGCAGCCCGAAGAACTTCATCCTCCAGACCGAGCCGCAAATCCAGGAAGTGCTCGGCATCGACGAGCGGGGGCACGACTACTTTCTGCAGATGACCGACGCCCGGCCGGACGTGGGCGGCCTGTCCGGCGCCACGCCGAATGAAGCGGTCAGCTGGGGAAAGATCGACCCCGACCAACTGCCGGGCACCGTGGTGGTCTATGCCGACAACACCATCACCCTGCCCCTCCTGACCGCGTACGCGCTCCAGCGCATGCCACCCCGGCCCCTCAAGCGCCTCTACGACCGGCGCGGGCCGATGATGGAACGATTGGTGACGGAATACCGCGCCGCGCTGGCCTTCCGCAATCAGCGGGCCGACGACGCCGTGGGAGAACGGAGTGGAGACTAGCCCGACCCCGCTCCCCGAGCCCACCCGCCGTTACGCCTGGTACGCGCTCGCGCTCCTGGCGGTGCTGAAGCTGCTCAGCTACGTCAACCGCAATGTCATCTTTGCGCTTGTCCCCCCCATCGAACTCGATCTGCACCTGACCGACGCGCACATCGGGTGGATCGCGTCGGCGTTCGTCCTGCTCTTTTCCGTCGCGGTCTTTCCCTTCGGCGTGCTGAGCGACCTCCGCTCGCGCCGGGCGGTGGCCGGCGTGGGCGTGGTGATCTGGAGCGCGTTCGCCTTCCTCGCGGGATTTTCGCAGGGGTTTTGGGGCCTGTTCATGACGCGGGCCGCCGTGGGCATCGGGACCGCCGCCTTCACCGCCGCCGCCGCCTCCCTCGTCGCGGACTATTTTCCCGGTCGCCGCCGCGCCCTCGCCATGGGCATCTTCTCCGCCGGCATTCCCGTGGGGGGAATCCTCGGGATCACCCTCGGCGGGCAGCTCGAGGCGGTCTACGGATGGCGGATCTCGATGATGGCCGTGGCCGTGCCGGGGTTCCTGCTGGCGGCGCTGGTGGTGCGGCTGACCGACCCGAACCGGCCTCCGCCGGTCTTCACCGTGCGCCAGTACTGGCGCCGACTCGAACTGGGCATGACCGGTGCCTTCAAGGCGGCCTGGCCGCTCCTGCTCGGCTCGGGGGTCGGGGCGATCGTCGCCTGGCTGCTCGACACGCGGTACGGGGCCACGTCGAGCCTCGACATCGCGGCCCTCGCCACTGGCATTGGGCTCGGCCTGGCGGGGAATATCGTCCTGCTTGTCCGGGCGAACCGCCGCCAGGAGGATGTGTTCGACTTCCTTCCGGCCGCGAGCATGACCGATGCAATCGGCGAGACGCGAATCGCCGTCCACACCGTGTTTCGCACCCCCACGCTCAAGTATCTGTTCGTCGGTGGGGCGCTGGTGGCGTTCGGCGTGAATGGGCTGGTCGGATGGGCCCCCACGTTTATGTCCCGCACGCTGGGCCTGAGCGTGGCGCAGGGAACCCTGCTGCTCGGGCAATGGGGGCTGCTGTCGGGCACCGCGGGCACCTTGGCCGGCGGGTTTATCGCCGACTGGCTGGGGAAGTACACCGGCCGCGCACGGATGATCGTCTCCACGCTGGGACTGTGCGTCGGGGGGCCGCTGGCCGTCTGGTTGCTGGCGGTGCGGGATCTGGACCTGTTCGTTCCGGTCTTCGCGGCGGCGTTCTTCTTCCTGACCCTCTACAACGGACCGGTCATCGCAGCGGTGTTTGACGTCGTGCCGGCGCGGATCGGTGCCACGGTGATGGGGGCCTACCTCCTCTTCATCCACGTGGCCGGCGACGCCATCGCCCTGCCCCTCGTCGGCATCCTCTCCGGCCGGTTCGGCATCGATCGGGCGATCTTCATCCTGCCCGTGGCGGTCATTTTTGGCGGGATCGCGCTCTTCTTCGGGGTGGGGACGGTGGTGCGGGACATGGCCTTCGTGGCGGCGCGGACCACGGCGTCGCATCCGGTCATCAGGGCGAGTCCGCAGAACTGAAACCATGGACCCCGGCTTTCGCCGGGGTGACGATCCATCGATGTTTTTCCCCGCTTCCCCGCCCTATCTGGCATTCCTGTACAACAACTCCACCAGTTCGTCGTACATCGCGCCGGTTTGCTCTGGATCGCCCGAGCGAATCGCGCTGGCGGCGCAGTGCTCCAAGTGGTTCCGGAACAGGATGCGTGCGACGCCGCGCAGCGCCTCGTGCACCGAGGAGACCTGCGTCAGCACATCCGCGCAGTAGCGCTCCTCCTCGAGCATGCGTTGCAACCCCCGCACCTGGCCCTCGATCCGTTTGAGCCGGTTCAGCGCCGCCTCCTTGAGCGCGGGGTCCACCGCCACGGCGTGCGTGCCGTCGCCCGGGCGAGCGCAGGCGCAGGGCGCCGTGGGCTCGCTGCCGGACATGCCGGGCTCGGACGTGGGTGCAGGCATCAGGCCCTCCGCAGGCGCAGACTGTTGGTCACCACCGACACGCTGCTCACCGCCATCGCGGCGGCGGCAATGGTCGGGGTGAGCAGGATGCCGAAGACGGGATACAGCGCGCCGGCCGCCACCGGGATGCCGACGACATTGTAGGCGAAGGCCCAGAAGAGGTTCTGCTTGATGACGCGGAGGGTGCGCCGCGCGAGGCGCACGGCTTCGGGGACGCCGGCGAGGTCGCCGCGCATCAGGGTCACGTCGCCCGCCTCGACGGCCACGTCGGTGCCGGTGCCGAGGGCGATGCCGACATCGGCCTGGGCGAGCGCCGGCGCGTCGTTCAGGCCGTCACCCACCATGCCGACCACCTTGCCGTCCGCCTGCAGCCGCTGCACCACCTCGCGCTTGTGCTCCGGCAGCACCTCCGCCACGACGACGCTGATCCCGACCTGGCGCGCGACGCTCTCCGCCGTGCCACGGGCGTCGCCGGTGAGCATCACCACGTCGAGTCCGAGCGCACGCAGCGCCGAGACGGCGGCGGCGCTCGTGGGCCTGATCGGATCCGCCACGGCAATGACGCCGGCCGCCGCGCCGCCGATGGAGACGAGGACCGGTGTGGCGCCGAGGCCGGCCAGCTCGTCCGCCAGTGCGTGCAGCGCGGCACTGTCGATGCCCCAGTCTACGAACAGCGCCCGATTGCCCGCGAGCACCCCGTCGCCGTTGACGACCCCGACGACCCCCTTGCCCGGAAAGACCTGGAACGACTCGACGGCGGGAATCACGAGGTGCCGGTCGGTGGCGGCGGCCACGATGGCCTCGCCCAGCGGGTGCTCGCTCATCCGTTCGAGCGCGGCGGCGGACGCCAAGACGGTGGCCTCGTCCCCTGCCCCGACCAGCCGCACCTGCGTCACTGCCGGGCGCCCTTCGGTGATGGTGCCGGTCTTGTCGAGCACCACGACGTCGAGTTCGGCGGCGCGCTGCAGGACGTTGCCGCCCTTGAAGAGGACGCCGCGCTCCGCGCCGCGGCCGGTGGACACCATCACCGCGGTGGGCACCGCCAGCCCCATGGCGCAGGGACAGGCGATGATGAGCACGGTGACGGCGGCGGCGAGCGCGCGGACCACGCGGGGATCGGGGCCGAGGAAGTACCAGAGGGCGAACGTGCCGAGGGCGATGACGATGACCACCGGCACGAAGACGGCGGCGATCCGGTCGGAGAGCTGCTGGATCGGCGCCTTGGCGCCCTGCGCCTCGCGCACCATCCGGATGATCTGCGCGAGGACGGTGTCCCCGCCGACGCGCGTGGCGCGGACGCGGATCGCGCCGGCCCGGTTGAGGGTGGCGCCGACGACGGCGCTCCCCGGCTGCTTGGCCACCGGCGTCGGCTCGCCGGTCAGCATCGCCTCATCGACGGAGGTGGTGCCTTCGAGCACCACGCCATCCACCGGGATCGTCTCGCCGGGGCGGACGAGCAGTTCGTCGCCGCTCCGCACCTGGTCGAGCGGAACCTCGAGCACGTCCCCGCCCCGCACCACGTGGGCGCTGTCCGGACGAAGCGCCACGAGCTTCCGGATGGCCGCGGAGGTGCGGCCCTTGGCGCGCGCCTCGAGGTAGTTGCCCAGCAGGATGAGCGCGATGATCCAGACCACCGCCTCGTAGTACACGTGCGGCTCGACGCCGCGGGCCAGGAAGAACGGCGCGCCCACCGTCATGGCCAGGCTGAAGAGGAAGGCGGCCCCGGTGCCGACGGCGACCAGCGTGTTCATGTCGGCGCCGCCGTGTCGCGCCGCCGCCCAGGCGCGCACGTAGAAGTGTCGCCCGGCCCAGAAGACGATCGGGAGGGTGAGACCGAGGAGGGTCCAGCGCCAGGTGTCGGCGCCGACGTCAAAGAGGGCGGGGGCCACCGACCGCAGCGCTTCGCTGAGCGGCATCATGAGGTGCATCAGCGGGTCCGCCGCTCCCTGCGCGGCGGCCGCCTCGCCGAGGGGGAGGCCGATGAGCATGGCCAGCGCGGCGGCGACCAGGCTGACGGTCACCTTGCGCCGCAGGGTGCCCAGCTCGACGGCCAGGCGCAGCTCGTCCGCGGTTTCCTCGTCGCCCGGTGCGACCTCGGGGCGGGGAAGCTCGGCGCCGTAGCCGGTGTCGCGGATGGTGCTCACCAGCGCGTCGAGCGAGGCGACCGAGGCGTCAAATTCGACGGTGGCCGAGTTGGTCATCAGGTTGACGTTGGCGGAGGCCACCCCGGGGGTGCGCTCGAGCGTGCGCTGGATGCGCGCACTGCAGGCGGCGCAGGTCATTCCCGTGACGGGAATGGTCGCGCGTTCGGGGGTGGCTGGCATCGCGCTATCCGGTCACGCCGCGCTCGGCGCGGGGGTGGCGCGGTATCCCTCTTCGGAGACCGCGGCGGCGATGGCGGCTGCGCTAATCTGGGTGGGGTCGAAGCGGAGTTCAGCCCGGCCGATCTTGACCGAATCGACTTCCACCCCCGTGAGGGTGGAGAGAGCTTTGTTCACGGCGTTCAGGCAGTGTCCGCATGACATGCCTTCGATGTGGAGGATGAGGTTTTCCATGGTTCCAAGGCGTAGTAGTGAGTACTACTAACTAGATCTGCTGGTCCAGGGCATCCAATTCCAGCCGCTCGAACTAGGTGCCGAATCCCGACCTGCAGCGACGAAAACAGCGTTCAATTTATATAGGGGTGGGGGGTATGTCAATGGGCTCGCCGAATACGGCTGAAGTTCTTTCCCCGCAGGCATTTGCAAGATGAGGTGATGCCGGGGGCACGAAAGACTGCCGACGCGTTTGGCAGTTAACCGCTTTTTTAGCATGACGTTACGTCATAGTACTGCAACTCGGGGCATGCAAAGTGCACTAGGCAGCAGCCATGAACGACCACCGCGACTCATTCCGCTCATCCTCCGATGGGGGGGAGATCGAAGCCCTGGATGTCCGGGTTCCGCTCCTCCGCCTCAAGGGGAGTTCGTGGGATGCCGTCGCGCTGGAGACCTGGCTGGAGGCCGTCTCAGGGCTGCTCGCGCCGGAATTGCCGCATGACCTGATGGCACTCTGGGTGTATCCGCCGGAAGGTCCCGCCATCCTCGTGGGCCCCTCGGCGCTAGCACAGGACCATCTGGAGGTGCCGGCGCCCGCCCCCCATCTCGGGCAGGACGAGCTCTACACGATGGAGCAGCGCATTCGTTCGGCGGGATATGCCTCCGTCGTCTGCATGGCGGTCCCGCACGGCGACCGGGATGTCGGCCTCCTCCTCCTCGCCGACCTGCGCTCGGCCCGCTACGGGCTGCCGGAGGCGGTGCTGCTCCGAAACGTCGCCGATTCGCTCGGTCCGACGCTGGCGCGGGTGGCTCGGCAGGGCAGGGGACCGGAACTCGAGCCGCGAGAGGACGGGTCTCCACCGCCTCCCGAGCGCCGCCGCTCGGAGCCGGGCCGCAAGCTCGTGGAGCTGCACGAATTGCTCGCGAAGCTGGGACTCGCCGAGTCGGCGTCCCGCACGCCGCGGGAATTCTCGGAATTTGTTTCGCAGGCGCTCCAGCCGATGCTGCCGCACGACCGGCTCCAGGTCCTGGTACCCGACGCGTCGGCGCAGGAGCACTATCGCTTCGATCGACATGGTCCGGGCACCTTCTGGTCCGACCCGGCGCTCGTCGTCACCCGTGATCAGTTCAACCCGGCGGCGCAGTTCGGCGATGCCGACGACATCCTCGTCGGCGACACCCAGCAGCAGGCCGGGGCTCCGGCCTGGTGTCCCGACGCCCCCGGGCCCGGGCGTGAAGGCGACCCCGCGCCGGCCCGCTCTGTCGTGGGCGTACGCCTCCTCTCCCAGACCCGGGTCGCGGGCTACCTCCTCCTGGGCGGAAACGGCCCGGAATTCTTCCGGCAGGACGACCTGGAGCTCCTGCGCCAGGTCGCACCCCTGGTCGCGGTGCGTGTCGACAGCTTCCTCCTCGCCTGGCAGGTGCAGGTGATGCGCTCGCACCTGAGCGTGCTTCGGAACGTCCCGGCGCACCTCGGGCGCATCGCGGAAGTGCTTGCCACCACGGCGCACCTCGGCGCGGCCACGCGGCTGTTCGCGCGTGAAGCGTCAACGGTACTGCCGTTCGACCGCATGGAATTTTCGCTGAAGCTGGGCGACGCCGATGAGGTGGTGGTGGTCGCGCCGGGTGATGCACACCCGTTGCCCGACTTGCCGCTGATGTCGGTGGCGGGCACCGAGCTGGGACGTGTGCTCCGCGGGGAATTGCCCCACGCCTACGCCTCCGCGCGGCGGCATCTCGAGACGGAGCTCGGGGCGGGCCAACCGACCGCCGCCCTGGTGGTACCCCTCCGCGTGGCCGGAAGAATCTTCGGATGCCTGACGCTGCTCGCCGCCGGGGCGGACGCCTTCACTCGCGCGGACATTGCCCTGGCGCAGCAGCTGGCCGACCTCCTGGCTCCGCATCTCGAATTGCTCCGCCGTGCGTCCATGTCGACGCCGCCGGTGGCGCCGGGGTGGAGGCGGCGGCCGTAAGTCACTGTCCTTCCGCAGGTTATCAGGCAGCTCCGCGGTCCTGATGCATTTCTAACACCCGCATCACCCTTCCTTACCAATCCCTGATACACAGAGCCCTAGCTTGTTCCGTGTCTCCCACACGGACCCGGTTCATGTCGGACATTGCCGTCATTGCACTCACCGCGCTGCTGCTGGCGCTGACCCGCGTCTTCCTCCGCGTGTGCGAGCGGCGTGGAGGCGCCCGATGACCATCCTCTATTGGGCCGCGGGCATCATCGCCCTCGGGCTCTTCGTCTACCTCCTGGTGGCACTCCTGAACCCGGAGGCGTTCGAATGACCTCCTTCGCCTGGCTGCAGCTCGGTACGTACTTGGCGCTGCTCGTCGGCCTCGGCCTGCCCCTCGGCCATTACATGGCCCGGGTGTACACCGGGGAGGCCCGGCTGAGCCAACGGATCCTCGGCCCGGTGGAGCGGGTCTTCTATCGCCTTCTCGGCATCGACCCGGGGCGGGAAATGGGATGGCGGGAATACACCCTCGCCGTGCTGGCGATCAGCATCGTGAGTCTCGTGGCGGTCTACGCCATCCAGCGGCTGCAGGGCGTGCTCCCCGTCAATCCCGCCGGCCTGCCCGGCGTTCCCGCGCTCCTCGCCTTCAACACCGCGGTCAGCTTCACGACCAACACGAACTGGCAGGCGTACGGCGGCGAGACGACGTTGAGCCACCTGACGCAGCTGCTGGCGCTCACGGTGCAGAACTTCGTGTCGGCAGCGGTCGGCATGGCCGTGCTTGCCGCGCTCATCCGCGGCCTCACCCGCCAAACGGCCTCCACGATCGGCAACGCCTGGGTGGATATCACCCGCAGCGTGCTCTATATCCTCCTGCCGCTCGCGGTAGTGCTGTCGCTTCTGCTGGTGTCGCAGGGCGTGGTGCAGACCATGGCCGCCTCCCGGGACGTGACGCTGGTCCAGCCGTTCCAGGCCGACTCGACGGTCGTCCGCACCCAGATGGTGGCGGTCGGGCCCGCCGCCAGCCAGGTGGCCATCAAGCAGCTGGGCACCAACGGCGGCGGCTTCTTCAACGTCAACTCGGCGCACCCACTCGAGAACCCGACTCCTTTCAGCAACCTCCTCGAGGTGCTGGCGATCCTCCTCATCCCCGCCGCGCTCTGCTTCACCTTCGGCCGGATGGTCAAGGACGACCGGCAGGGGTGGGCCATCTTCGCGGCGATGGCGATCATCTTCGCGGCGCTGACCATCCCGACGATGGCGGCGGAGCAGGCGGGGAACCCCGCGCTCACAGCGGCGGGCGCCGACCAGGTCGCGACCGCCCTGCAACCGGGCGGCAACATGGAGGGCAAGGAGGCGCGCTTCGGGCCGGTGGCCTCGAGCCTGTGGGCCACGGCGACCACCTCCGCCTCGAACGGCTCAGTCAACTCGATGCACGATTCCTTCACCCCGCTGGGCGGCCTCTGGCCGCTCTGGCTGATGCAGCTCGGCGAGGTGGTCTTTGGCGGGGTGGGCTCCGGGCTCTACGGCATGCTGATCTTCGCCATCCTGGCGGTGTTCATCGCCGGGCTGATGGTCGGCCGCACGCCGGAGTACTTGGGCAAGAAGATCGAGGCCCGCGAGGTGACGTTGTCCGCGCTGATCGTGCTGCTGCCCTCCGCGCTGCTGCTGATCGGCACCGCGATCGCCGTGGTGCTCCCCTCGGCCGCGGGCTCGATCTCCAATCCGGGACCGCATGGCTTCACCGAGGTGCTCTACGGGTTTTCGTCCGCCTCGAACAACAATGGCAGTGCCTTCGCCGGGCTCAACGCCAACACCCCGTTTTTCAACGTGGCCCTCGGCATCGCGATGTTCCTCGCCCGGTTCTGGATCATCGTGCCGACGCTGGCCATCGCGGGGTCGCT
The DNA here is from genome assembly GCA_963748815.1 of uncultured Gemmatimonadales bacterium. GTDB lineage: Bacteria > Gemmatimonadota > Gemmatimonadetes > Gemmatimonadales > GWC2-71-9 > SPDF01. The sequence continues at coordinate 73,919 of CAVVKJ010000005.1, forward strand.
CGCCGCCAAGAAGTCGGTGCCGCCGGGCCTCGGCACCCTGCCGACCCACACGCCGCTCTTCGTGGCGCTGCTGATCGGCACCGTGCTGCTCGTGGGTGCACTGGCGCACCTGCCGGGGCTGGCCCTGGGCCCGATCGTCGAACATCTCATGCTGATGGGACACTGAGCCATGACCCGCTCCGCGACTTCCCTCGTGCCGCCCGGCACCGCCCGCCGGGCGCTCCGCGAGTCCTTCACGAAGCTCCATCCTCGCCACCAGCTCCGGAACCCGGTGATGTTCGTCGTCCTGGTCGGCAGCGTGTTTACGCTGGTCCTCGCCGGGGCCTCCTTCCGCGGCATCGGGGAGGAGAGCCCGTGGTTCATCCTCGGTGTCAGCGCCTGGCTCTGGCTCACGGTCCTGTTCGCCAACTTCGCCGAGGCGCTCGCCGAGGGGCGGGGGAAGGCCCAGGCCGACGCCCTGCGGCGGACCCGGACTGCCCTGCAGGCCAGGCGCCTCGCCGATCCGTCCAATCACCTCGACTTCGAGATGACGCCCGCCGCCGACCTCCGAAAGGACGATGTCGTCTTCGTGCCGGCTGGTGAATACATCCCGGCGGACGGCGAGATCGTCGAGGGGGTGGCCTCGGTGGACGAGAGCGCCGTGACCGGCGAGAGCGCCCCCGTGATCCGCGAGAGCGGCGGGGATCGGAGCGCCGTGACCGGCGGCACGCGCGTGCTGTCCGACTGGCTGGTGGTACGCGTGACCGTCAACCCCGGCGAGTCGTTCCTCGACCGGATGATCGGTCTCATCGAGGCCGCGCATCGGCGGAAGACCCCCAACGAGATCGCGCTCGAGATCCTGCTGGCCGGGCTCACGCTGATCTTCCTGCTCACCGTGGCCACACTGCTCCCGTTCTCCATCTACAGCGTCGGCGCGGCGGGCCGGGGCTCCCCGATCACCCTTACCGTCCTGGTAGCGCTCCTCGTGTGCCTGATTCCCACGACGATCGGCGGGCTGCTCTCGGCCATTGGCATTGCCGGCATGGACCGGATGATCCGGAAGAACGTGATCGCCATGTCGGGCCGAGCGGTGGAGGCCGCGGGTGACGTCGACGTGCTGCTCCTCGACAAGACCGGGACCATTACGCTGGGCAACCGCCAGGCGGTGGCGTTCATGCCGGCGGAGGGGGTGAGCGAGCATGCGCTGGCGGATGCGGCGCAACTGGCCTCACTGGCCGACGAAACCCCCGAGGGACGGAGTATCGTGGTGCTCGCCAAGTCGAAATTCGGCATCCGGGAGCGCGACGTGCACGCCCTGGGCGCCCATTTCGTCCCGTTTTCCGCCGAGACCCGCATGAGCGGCGTGGACCTCGAGGGCCGCCGGATCCGGAAGGGAGCCGCGGAGACGATCGTGAGCTGGGTGCGCCAGATGGGCGGTCAGGTGCCGGCCAACGTGGACACGGCGGTCACCTCCATCGCCCGGACCGGCGGCACGCCGCTCGTCGTGGCGGAGGGAGACCGGGTGCTCGGCGTCATTCAGCTCAAGGACGTGGTGAAGGGCGGGATCAAGGAGCGCTTCGGCGAACTCCGCTCGATGGGGATCAAGACCGTTATGATCACCGGCGACAATCCGCTGACGGCCGCGGCCATCGCGGCGGAAGCCGGGGTGGACGACTACCTGGCACAGGCCACGCCGGAGCAGAAGCTGGCGCTGATCCGGCAGTACCAGGCCGAGGGCCGGCTGGTGGCGATGACCGGCGACGGGACCAACGACGCCCCGGCGCTGGCGCAGGCCGACGTGGCGGTGGCTATGAACTCGGGCACCCAGGCGGCCAAGGAAGCCGGCAACATGGTGGACCTCGACAGCAACCCGACGAAGCTGATCGAGGTGGTCGAGACCGGCAAGCAGATGCTGATGACCCGCGGCGCGCTGACCACCTTCAGCACGGCGAACGACGTGGCGAAGTACTTCGCCATCATCCCGGCCGCGTTCGTCAGCACCTATCCCGCGCTCGGTGCGCTCAACATCATGCGCCTCGCCACGCCGCAGAGCGCGGTGCTGTCGGCGGTCATGTTCAACGCGCTCATCATCGTGTTCCTGATTCCGCTGGCGCTCAAGGGCGTGGCCTACCGGCCACTGGGCGCCGCGTCGCTCCTTCGACGAAACCTGCTGGTTTACGGCCTGGGCGGCATCCTGGCGCCGTTCGTCGGGATCAAGCTGATCGATCTTCTGCTCGTCGCCCTGCACTTGGCGTGAGGACCTGACATGCGTTCCCTGATGCGCCCCGCGCTCATGTTCGTCGCCCTGATGACTCTGCTCACGGGCGCGCTGTACCCGGCCGCGATCACCGGCCTGGCGCAACTGCTCTTTCCTTCCCAGGCCAACGGGAGCCTGATCGTGGTGGACGGCACGGCGCGCGGTTCGCGCCTCGTGGGCCAGCCCTTCAGCGCGCCAGGATATCTCTGGTCGCGTCCCTCGGCCACCGGCCCGACGCCCTACAACGGGGCCGCCTCGAGCGGCTCCAACCAGGGTCCCAGCAACCTGGCACTGCACGACGCGGTGGCGGCCCGCATCACCGCGCTCCGCGCCGCCGACAGCACGCTGACCGGGCCGGTGCCGGTGGACCTGGTGACCGCGTCGGGGAGCGGGCTGGACCCGCACCTGTCGGTGGCCGCGGCGACGGTGCAGGTGCCGCGGATCGCCCGGGCCCGGGGGATGACCCCAGATGCGGTGCAGGCGGTCATCGCCGCCAATACCGAGCAGCGGTTCCTCGGGGTGTTCGGTGAACCGCGCGTCAACGTCCTCCTGGTCAATCTGGCCCTCGATCGAGGGACCCCATGATCTCGCTCGCGCTGGCGGCCCTCGTGCTGACCTCGCAGGATACGACACCGAAGTCGGCTGTGGCCTTCGGGGCGTTCATCGACACCTACTTCGCCTGGGACTTCGGCCAGCCGGACGCCTTCGACCGGCCCTTCACCACCCAGCCGGCGCGGCACGACGAGTTCAATGTGAACCTGGCCTTTCTCGAGGCGAAACTGGCCGGTGAAAAGGTCCGCGGGCGCGTGGCGCTGCAGGCCGGCACGTCGGTGCAGGCCAACTACGCCGGCGAACCCAACGTCGGGAGCGTCAGCGGGGACGACCTCGCGCGCATCATCCAGGAGGCCTGGGTGGGCGTGCGGGTGTCGCCGAAGCTCTGGGTGGACGGCGGCATCTACTTCTCGCCCATCGGGTGGGAGAGTTTCATTTCCTGGGACAACCCGACCTACACCCGCTCCCTGCTGGCGGAGTACACGCCCTATTTCGTGACCGGCGCCAAGGTGACGTGGGCCGCCTCGTCCAAGGTGACGGCGCAGTTCCACGTGGTGAACGGCTGGCAAATCGTGTCGGAAAACAACCCCGACAAATCGTTCATCGCCCGGGTGGACTGGCAGGCCACGCCGGCGCTGGCCCTGGCGTACGCGTTCTACGCGGGCAACGAGCAGCTCGACACGCTGCCGGCCCGTACCCGGTACTACAACCAGCTGCTGGCCAAGGTGGCGGCCGGGCACGGCTGGGATTTCTGGGGGACGTTCGACGTCGGGGCGCAGACGGTTCCCGATGCGTCCACCCAGACCTGGTACGGCGCGGTGCTCATCGGCCGGAAGGCGCTCTCGAAGAAGGTGGCCGTGGTCGGCCGGGTGGAGGGGCACTCCGACCGGGATCAGGTGTTAATCTTCACCGGCACCCCGGACGGCTTCCGGACGATCGGCGGTTCGATCGGTGTCGACGTGCAACCCGAGGAGTACGTGAAGTGGCGGACGGAATTGCGCGGGTTTTCCTCGTCGGACCCGGTCTGGCCGGATCAGGGCGCCCCTGCCGGATCGGAGACGGGTGGGTTCATCGTCACCTCGCTCTCGCTTCGGTTCTGATGTTCTTCAACTCCTGCGGCGGCGACGCATGACGGGAACGCGCCCCGATCCCGACGCGCTGCTGGCCCGTGTTCAGCAGGAAGAGAGCCGCTCCCGACGGGGGCGGCTCAAGGTGTTTGTGGGCGCCTCGCCCGGGGTGGGGAAGACCTTCAGCATGCTGGAGGCGGCGCGCGCCGCACGGCTCGGCGGGCAGAATGTCCTCGTCGGCGTGGTGGAGACCCACGGTCGGCGCGAGACCGCCGCGCTGGTGGAAGGGCTCGACGTGCTGCCGCGGAAAGTGTTCACCCACCGGGGTACCAACCTCGAAGAGTTCGATCTCGACACCGCGCTCGCCCGCCGGCCCGATCTGATCCTGATGGATGAGATGGCGCACTCCAACGCGCCGGGCGCGCGGCATGCGAAGCGCTACCAGGACATCGACGAGCTGCTGCGCGCCGGCATCCACGTCTTCACGACGCTCAACGTCCAGCACCTCGAGAGCCTCAACGACGTCGTGGCTCAGATCACCGGCGTGACCGTGCGCGAGACCGTGCCGGATGCCGTCTTGGACGAGGCTGACGAGATCGAACTGGTGGACGTGACGCCGGAGGTGCTGGAACAGCGGCTCCGCGAGGGCAAGGTGTACCTCCCGGAGCAGGCCCAACGGGCACTCGATCGCTTCTTCCGGCGCGGCAACCTGATCGCGCTCCGCGAGCTGGCGCTCCGCCGCACGGCGGAACGGGTGGACGAGCAGATGCGCGGCTATCGCGCCTCGGCCGGGATCGCGGAACCGTGGGCGGCGGCCGAGCGATTACTGGTGTGCGTGTCCCCGTCCGAACGAAGCCTCCGCCTGGTACGGAGCGCTCGGCGCCTGGCCGGGCTGCTTCGGGCGCCCTGGACGGCGCTCTATGTCGAGCTGCCCCGCCACGCGACCATGCCGGCCCGAAGCCGCGAAGCGGCGCAGGAGGCGCTGCGCCTGGCGGAGGAATTGGGTGGCACCGCCGTGGCAGTACCGGGCCACGATGCCGCGGAGGAGGTCCTCGCCTACGCCCGCAGCCACAATGCGACGCGCATCATGGTCGGTCGCTCGAGGCGAGGTTGGTTGGGTCGGTGGTTCCCGATGTCCGTGGCGGGCCGTCTGGTGCGCGGTGCGGAGGGGATGCACGTCTGGGTCGGCGCCGACGACGACCAGGGCACCGAGGAGGAACGCCGGCCAACGGGCGCGCTCACCATCGCCCCGGTGCGAGACTACCTTGGCGCGACGGTGATCGTCGCGTTGATGACCGCCCTGGCCCTGCCGTTCCATGGCACGCTGGCCGAGATCGACGCCGCCATGCTCTACCTGCTCGCGGTCGTCATCACCGCCGCGCGTTATGGGCGAGGCCCCTCGGTGCTGGCCGGCCTCCTCTCGGTGGCCGTGTTCGACATCTCGTTCGTTCAGCCCTACGGGACCTTCGCCGTGACCGACGTGCGATACCTGCTCACTTTCGTGATGATGCTGGTCGTGGCGCTGGTCATGGGTGGCTTGACGAACCGCGTGCGCGAGCAGGCCAGCGTGGCACGGCTCCGCGAGCGTCGGGCATCCACGCTCTACGCGGTCAGCCGGGACCTAGCCGGCGCGCGGACCCGGCCCGAGCTCGCCCGGGTGACGCTGCGCCACCTGCAGGATCTCTTCGGTGGCTCGGTCATGCTCATCCTGCCGGACGTGGAAGGAGGTCTCGGTGTGGTGGCCGAGATGCCGCCGCAGGACGGGGACCGGCGGGACCTCGGTGTGGCGAAATGGGTGTTCGAGCATGGGGAGTGGGCGGGGCGGAGCACCCAGACGCTCCCGGCGGCCGATGCGGTCTATGTGCCACTGGCGACGCCCGACCGGGTGCTGGGCGTCGTGGGGATGCGCCCGGAGCCCCCCGATCGACTCGCTGATCCCTCGCAGCGCCACCTGCTCGAATCCCTGCTGGGCCAGGCCGCCGTGGCGCTCGAACGCACGAAGCTGGCGGAGGAGAAGCGGGTGGTGCATCTCGAGTTCGAGGCGGAGCAGCTGCGCACCTCGCTGCTCAGCTCGCTCTCGCACGACCTGCGCACCCCGCTGGCTGGCATCGAGGGCGCGGCGAGCAGCCTCGCCGCGGACGACGGTCGGCTCACGGGCCCGACGCGACGCGAACTCGCGCAGACTATTGTGGACGAGTCGCGACGGATGACCCGGCTGGTGGCGAACCTGCTGGACATGGTACGGGTCGAGAGCGGGGCGCTGGCGGTGCACCGGGGCTGGCATGTGCTCGAGGAGGTGGTGGGCGTGGCGCTGCTCCGCGCCGGGGAACGGCTCGCCGGGCGCCCGGTCACCACCGATCTTCCTGCCACGCTCCCGCTGGTCCCCATCGACGACGTCCTGATTGAGCAGGTGCTGATCAATCTCCTGGAGAACGCCGCCAAGTACACGCCGGCCGGCAGTCCCATCGAGATCAGCGCCAGCGCGCGGCGCAGCGAAGTGCTCGTGACGGTGGCCGACCGCGGCCCGGGCGTCCCGACCGAGGAATCCGAGAAGATCTTCGAGAAATTCCACCGGGCGGCGCGGGGGGCGGGCGGTGTGGGCCTCGGCCTCGCCATCTGCCGAGGCATCATCAAGGCGCACGGCGGCCGGCTCTGGGTGGACGCCCGGGAGGGCGGCGGCGCGGCATTCCGCTTTACGCTCCCGATCATCGGGACCCCACCCGACTTCGAGCGGGAGCACGGGGAACTCGAGGCGGCGGGATGAGCCAGAACGGCCCGGTGGTGCTGCTGATCGAGGACGAGGTGCCGATGCGGCGGTTCCTCCGCGTGGCGCTCGCCTCGGAGTCGTACCGGCTGGTCGAAGCCGGCACGGCTCGTGACGGGTTGGCGGAAGCCGCCAGCCGGAATCCCGATCTGATCCTGCTCGACCTCGGCCTGCCCGACGCAGACGGCATCGACGTGACCCGCCGGCTCCGGGAGTGGTCAACCCGGCCGATCATCGTGCTCTCGGCCCGCGGGCAGGAGCGCGACAAGATCGATGCCCTCGACGCCGGAGCCGACGACTATCTCACCAAGCCGTTCAGCGTACCGGAATTGCTCGCGCGCATGCGTGTCGCCCTGCGGCATGCCGCCCGCGGCCCCTCCAGTGCGGAGGAGCCGGTGTTCACGGCAGGCCAGCTCTCGATCGATCGGGCCCGGCGCATCGTGACGGTCCGCGGCCAGGCGGTGCACCTCACGCCGACCGAGTACCGGCTCCTGCTCGCGCTGGCGAAGCATGCGGGTCGGGTGCTCACGCATCGACATCTCCTGCGCGAAGTCTGGGGCCCGGGCCGCATCGGGCAGGATCACTATCTGCGGGTGTACATGGCACAATTGCGCGCCAAGATCGAGCGCGACCCGGCGAGGCCCGAATACCTGCGGACGGAGCCGGGCGTGGGGTATCGGATGATGGAGGGCGACTAGGGCGGGGCAGCGGGGCAGGGAGGCAGCAAATGAAACGGGCGCACCAAGGTGCGCCCGTCTGCATTCCTGCCCCACGGCCCCGCCGCCTCCCGGCCCCGCCTAGTTGGGGGCGTGCACCCCCGGCCCGCCGTAGTCCCGATCCCCACCGAGCGTCGGCCCGCGGAACTCGAAGGAGTTCGCATTGTCCATCCTGGCCACGACCTGGCGCACCGCGCCGGGGAATGCGGTGGTCCGCCCGTTCCGCCCGAACGGATCGGTATACCATACCTCGGGGCCGTCCGCGTTCCGGATGCGGTTGCCGTTGATGTCCACCTGCCGCCGTACGCCGTTGAAGGGGGAGCGGGGGTCGTCGTAGGCCAGGGACGTCAACGTGCCGTTGGCTGTCGCCTGGTCGCAGAGCCACCCCTTGGCGCGATCACCGTTGGTCTCGGTCGCGAAGCACATGTCCACCGTGCGCCCGGTGATGCCCGGGCAGCGTCGGGTCGTAGAACCGGCTCGGATAGAACACCTGATAGTAGGGGTCGATGCTTGCCAGGGTCTGCCCCGAGACGGTGCGGAGGCTCGCGCTGATCTGCCAGCTCTCGTGGAGTGCGGAGCCGAAACTGGAGGACTGGCCCGGCGGCACCAGCATGTGACGCTCGATGCACGCCCGGTCAGGGACGGTCCGCTTTCCGCCGCCACTCGGGCTGTTGAGCGGCGTCGGCGCGCCGACCGGCACGTGCACCTCGTGGTCACACGACTCGACCATCTCTCCCGGCACGCCGATGGCGGCCATGACGGTCATGCCGATCCGGGTGCCGCCGGTGCAATCCACCTGGTAGACCAGCTCGTGCAGGTTGTTGGTGAACGCATCCTTGGAGTGCGTCCCCTGGTGCAGCTTGGTGAGGACATCGCACTTGATCTCCAGGACGGAGCTGGCCACGCCGTCGCCGAGGTCGAAGGGGACGTCGTTCTCCCACTCGATCTTGTGGCCGACGTGATCCTCGTTGCGGACGCCGGTGGGGTCCCAGATGGCCAGCTGCTCGTTGGCGTAGCCAAAGGGGATCGGCCCGACGCGCCGGTAGAGGTCGGACCCGCGCGGGTCGCGCCCGTGCTCGTGCCCGAAGTGGCATCCGGTGGCAGGATCCACTGGGGGGTGCCAGGTCGGGTAGAGCTTCCCGTCGGGACCCACCGTCGAGTACTGGTTGTGAATCTCGGCGGTACAGTCGTCGTTCGGGCCGGGTTGCCAGAGATTGTAGGCCACGCTCACGCCGGTGGCGACCGGGGTGGACGGCGCACCGGCGTCCTCGGCACAGCCCGCCAGGGCCGTCACCGAGAGGAGCGCGGCCGCGAGGGTTCCAACGGGGAAGGGCAGGGTGGGGTGTCGCATGACTCCTCCGCTCAATGAATCACCAGCGCCAGGCCAAACTGGAATGAGGAGACGCTGGCGTCTCCCGCGATGATCGATGTGGTGACGGTGTTGTCTTCGGTGTGCTCGAACTGGAGGTCACCAGACAGGGTGTACTGGTAGTTGAAGTACGGGTTGAGGGAGTAGTTCTTCCCGACCCGCCACTCATATCCCAGGCCGATGATACCGCCCGGCTGGGTCGTGGAGATGACATCCACCGAGTCGCTCGCGCTGTACCCGGTGATGCCGAACCCGCCCTTCACATAGGCGCCGCGTGCAGGCCAGGGATACCAGAGCGCGATGGCGTTGGCGCTCCAGGAGCGGCGGGTTGCGACGTCCTGCGAGTTGGTCCATCCCGCGAGTTCGGCGCCGAGGAGCCAGGATTTTGACAGCACCCCGCCGGCGCGGATCGCCGCGGAGAGGTCGGTCCCGCTCTGGTCGTTGCAGATTTCGCAGTGGAGCTGGCTCGAGCCCGCGCCGAACCCGAACCCGTACCAGAAACCTTGGCGGGTGTTGGGATGCTGGGCGGTGACGGGCGTCACGAAGACCGCCAGCGCCACGGCGGTGAGCAGCAATCGGTTCATGAATGGAATCCTCCTGGGAGCGTGCTACCGTGCAGGTTGGGGGCCAGTGGAGGGCGGGGCCGCGGGGCAGGGGGGCAGGGGGGCAGGGACGGCTAAGGTGATGTGCGGTGGGGTGTTCCGGGGCCCTATCGATTCGTCAGCCACCATTACCGATCGAGGCGACAGGAATTGCACAGGCGAAGCGCGAAATTGCATGAAAAAACGCGGGAGGGCCGAGGCCCGCCCGCGTGTGGGGTCGCACGCAAAGCACGCGCGGATGGCCTATGCCGATTTGGGCACGAACCGCCGGAGCAGGAACGCCAGCAGGAGCATGAGGCCGAAGGCGCAGACGATGACCGGTCCCGTGGGGAGGTCGTACCGGAACGACACCGCGATGCCGGCGGCCGATGCGAGGATGCCGGTGAGCCAGGAGATGATGGCCAGGTACTTCTGGTTGGAGCTGAACTGGAACGCCGCCGCCGCCGGCACCACGAGGAACGAGAAGACCAGCAGCACGCCGGCGATCGGCACCGACAGCGTGATCACGACGCCGAAGCTCAGGTAAAACCAGAAATCCCACCAGCGGATGCTCCACCCGTTGGCCAGGGCGGTGTCCGGTTCGAACGAAATGGTCAGGAACCGCTTCCGCAGCACGAAGTGGAAGACGCCAAGCGCAGCGTACACCGCCGCCATCTTGACGATGGCCGGCCAGGTGACCCAGAGCAGGCTCCCCACCAGGATGTCCTTGATCGCCTCGCCGCCTCGCGGCACCCGGTCGGCCACGAGAATGGCTGCCGCCGAGGCGACGACGTACACGATGCCGATGATCGCTTCCTGCGGGACCCGCCCCTTCTCGTGGGTGCGGGTCAGCGCAAAGAGGGCCGCGCCGAGGGTCGTGAACCCGAGCGCATAGACGTAGGACATCGTCGAACCGGGCTCGGAGCCGGCAAAGATGGCCACCGTGGAACCGAGCGCCGCCATCTGGGCGAGCGAGAGGTCCACGAAGATGACCTCGCGCGCGATGATGTGGAGCCCGAGGTAGGAGTGGATGGCCACGATCACCATGCAGGCCGCCAGCGGCGGCAGGATCAGGTCGAGCATCGGCTCATCCCTTCTTTCGGAAAGCGATGGCGAGGCCGTTCACCCAGCTGTCCACCAGCTCGAAGTAACTCGTGACGCCCGGGGCACCGAAAGTGTTCTCGGGGACGACGACCGCGGTGGCGCCGGTCTTCGCCGCCACCTGGTCGATCTGCGACTTGGGAAAGTAGTTGGAGGCAAACAGTGCCGGAATCTGCCGCTCCTTCATCAGGGCAATGACCTCCTCGACGTGCCCCGGCGTCGGCGGAATCCCGGGCTTCGCCTCCACGTAGGCCACGCAGGTCACCTGGAAGCGAACGCTGAAGTACGCCCACTCCTTGTGGTAGCAGGCCATCTCCTTGCCGCGGAAATCGCTGCCCGCCCTCAGCCAGCCGCCGAGCTGGTCGGCGAGCGGCTTGCCGTGGAGCATCGTCCTGGCGATGAACCCGTCGAACTGGCCCGACTTGAGGAGGCTGAACGCCGTGGCCGGCGTCAGCACGTCCACCAGCTCCTTGCCGATGGTGGCCTCGAGGACCTTTCGCTCGAACTCGAGCTCCCGTGCCCGGTAGTAGTCGGCATTGGCCGGATCCACCTTCGTCAGCCCGGCGAGGATGTTCCGCCCGATGATGATCCCGTTCACCGGGTCCGTGTGAATGTGCGGATTGCCCTCGGCGTGGATGTCGCCGCCGGCGCGGCTGAGCGAGGTGGGGACCTCCAGCAGCGTGATGCCGGTGTAGGCCGCGACGTATCCCGGTCCCCCCGACATGATCTTGCGGTTCCCCGCGCGGTCGAGGAGGGTGGGCACCCAGAGCTCGAGGTCGAGGCCGGTGGTCACGAAGAGATCGGCGTCGCGGAGCAGCGCCACGAAGCTTGGCTTCGGCTGGACGAAGTGCGGATCCTCGTCGCCCTGGGCGATCGAGGCGACCGTGCCGTGGTCGCCCACGATTTCCCGGGCGATGGATCCATAGGTGGTCAGGCTGGTGACGACCTTCACCTGGGCGGCGGGTGGTGCAGCCCAGAGGGTGGTGAGGAACAACAGCGCCGTGGAGAGCATGTCAGTAAGTCTCGTGTTTGTGGGGACCCATCGCCCAGACGACCTGGAGTGTCAGGTTGTCGAGCGATCCGGTGGAGTCGAGATAGTTGCGAAAGGCCTGGAGCCGAAGGTACACGAACTCGCTCTGCCACCAGGTGGCGACGGCGGTGGCGCGCCAGGTTGCGTCGTCGGGGCCCACGGGCGCCTCGACGTAGTCGTACCGGCCGCCCACCACCCAGCGCTTGCTGAGGCGCCAGCTGAGGTCGGAGTACATCCCGTACCGGGTGGTCGTCGGCTCGTCGCCGACCCGCTGGAGCCGATACCCCTCGGTGCGCCAGGTGATGTCCTGGCGAGTGCCGGCGTTCGGAGGCCGGTAGGTGAAGCGCAGGTCGGCGCCGAGAAGGTTGCTGGTCAGGCCGGAATCGCTGTTCTGCGCGCCGACACCCGTGAAGCCGATTTCCATATACGTACTGCGCCCGAGTTGCCAGAAGTTCTGCAGCCGCCCGAGCAGGGCGGGCTGGAGGCTTCCGTCGTTCAGCGGCTCACTCTCGACGGCCGCGCCCTGCAGGAAGATCTCGGATGTTCCCTTGGCGACGGAGACCGGCAGCGTGGTGTACAGGCTGACGCCGGTGCCGGCCAGCCCGTCCTCGCCCAGGAACGCCTGGTAGACGAGGGGATAGTTGGTCTCCGGCAACGCGTGGGGGTGCCACCGGTTGAGTTCACCCACGGACATGCGGAACTTGCCGAGGTCCGCGCGGACCTTGCCTGGGAGCCCGGTCCAGTAGATGTACGCCTCCTCGACGCCGATTTCCTCCGCACCCCAGGTGAGGAAGATCTTCGTGGCGGAATACGGGTCGAGCGCCGCCTGCAGCGAGACCTCCACCTCCGCCAGCTGGAGGTCGAGCCCCTGCTGGCCGGTCTCGGCGGAGAACTGCACGTCACCAGTGGCGCTGATTTCGGGGTTCATCGACGACTGATTGCCTTGCCGACTCACGAACTGGGTCGGCGCGGCGGGCACGGAATCGGGGGTGACGGGGACGCCACCGGCCGCGGCGGCGCTGTCGGCTGCCGCGCGAATGGCGGCCAGCGGGTCCGCCGCCGCATCGGCCGCCGGCGGAGTCGCCGCGAGATCACACCGTGCGGCCACGGTGGCGTTGACGCGAGCGGTGAGCGACGCGACGGTGAGCGCCAGCGAGTCCACTGCGGCGTTGCCGGTCTTTTTCGGCGGGGCCGGTGGAGGCAGCGGGGCTGGGGGGCAGAATCCGGCGTCGAGTGAATCGAGCCGGGCCGTGAGCATTTGAACTGCCCGCTGCAGCGAGTCCACCGTGGCGGTGGGGACTCCCTGCGCTGCGGCGCGGGGCGCGATGCCCGCGGCAAAAGTGGCGATCACGACAGCCACGCGGAATACCAACCGCATAGGCCTCCTCATTCCTGTTGGAAGGAGCCATTGTCCACGGCTCCTGATGTCAGTGGCAGGACGATCCGAGGAGGGTCAGGCGGGTGGGGCGCGGGAATGCTGGTGGGAACGTGGTGTTGCGTCGGCAGGCGCCATCGGGGCGGCGATCAGCGCCCGCAGCGATTCCGGTGGCGCCGTGCGGACGATCTCGATGCTGCCGAGCGCCTCGCGCTGCGCCACGACCGGCTGCGCCAGGGTGCAGCGGTCGGCGTGATGCTGGCCGCCGTGCGCCTCGACGTGCGTAACGCCGGCGCAGGGATCCTGCCCAGCCACGTGGAACATGGCGCCATCGGCCAGGGGCACACCCAAGGCGCCGAGCAGGAAGAGCCCGGAGAGGAGCGAGGCGCGGAGGCGGACGGTGAGGCGGATCACAGGCTGGAATGTGCCGGGTCGGCGCGCGCGGGACAAGGCGCGCCGACCCGGCGTCGGTTCAGGTCAGTGCGCGTGGCCGCCGACCATCTTCGGCGCGTCTCCCGAGAAGCTGTACCCGTTCTTCGGGCACTTGAGGTCGGGATTGGTCGGGGAAAACACCCCCGCCGGGTTGTTCTTCCAGAGCCAGACGTGCAGGTCGTAGTGGTGCAGCCCCGACGGCATGATGGGGGGATGCCCTTCCATCGGTCCCTCGAGCTGCTTGCCGAAGACACTCGGCGGGTTGTCGCCCACGGCGGCGACGGGCGCGAACCACTCCGCGGCCACGAGTTTCAGGTGGTCCCCGTCAGGCTCGTAGATCAGCACCTGCGGCTTCAGCGGGTCCATCGTCGGGCCGATATTTCCCAGATTCAGGAAGTGCACCCCCATACCGCCCGCCACATAGCTCATCGTGCCCTCGCTGTGCCCCTTTGGAAAATCGATGCAGGCGACGGTGGAGAGGAAGCCGTCGGCCACCGCCACCATCGGGTCCTGGTACTTGTCGAGGGCGGCACGGGCGCTTGCGAGATCGGGTGCGAGCGTCGGTTGCCCCTTGGCGGGGGCCTGGGCGTTGGCGACAGACACCGAAGCAACGATCAGGGTGGCAATTGCAGCGAGTTTCATGGGAGCCTCAGATGGAGAGTGAGGAATTCTTCAGGCACATCACAGTACCCTCAGCTGTGCAGAAAGCAATACGCGGCGGCCGCGCCCGCCCCTTGCCCGATTCCTCCAGTTATGTATATTCATTGTATACACCTCAACTGGACCACCGAATTGCGAACGCATATATCAAAGTGGGGCAACAGTTTAGCCGTCAGACTGCCCAAGCCGTTCATGGATGAGCTGGGGCTCTGCTCAGGTGCCGAGGTTGACCTCACCCTGAGGGACGGCCGGCTCATCCTGGTGGCTGCGAGCCGGGAATACGCCCTGGAGGAACTGGTGGAAGGGATCACCCCGGAGAATCGACACCGGGAATCCGACTGGGGACGTCCCAGGGGCCGGGAGGTTTGGTAGCGCCGGATCGAGGCGACCTCGTGTGGGTGAACATCGAGCCGGCCGATGGGGGCGAAGCTTTCCGGCGTCCGGCGCTGGTGGTCTCACCCGCACTCTACAACGCGCGCTCCGGCCTCGCACTGATGTGCGCCATCGCGCGGCATCCGAAGGGATATCCCTTCGAGGTGGCGCTCCCGGCCGGCCTCGCCGTGGAGGGCGTCGTCCTGGCCGACCACCTGCGGAGCGCCGACTGGAAGGCCCGTGAGGCCGAGCTGGCCGGGCGGGTGCCCGCCGCCGTCGTCACCGACGTGCTTGCGAAGTTGAAGCCGCTGTAACAGGTGCGAGGACTGAGGACTGAGACGAGGCGGAGGCCCATTCTGTGGCAAGTGACAACTTGATCCAACTGACGAACGGCGCGTCGCGGGTCCGCGGGACGTTTCGCGTCAACGGCGAGTCGCGTGAGGCGCTCTACAAGCCGCACACCACCCTGCTCGAGCTCCTGCGCGAGGAGCTGCAACTCACCGGCACCAAGCACGGGTGCGAGCTCGGCGAGTGCGGGGCCTGTACCGTCCTGGTCGACGGGGTGCCGGTGCTCTCCTGCCTGGTGCTGGCACAGGCGGTGGAAGGACAGGCGGTGTCCACGGTCGAGGGAATGGCCGACGGACCCACGCTGCATCCCCTGCAACAGGCGTTCATCGAACTGGGCGCGGCGCAGTGCGGTTATTGCACGCCGGGCGTCCTCCTCGCCGCGGAGGCGCTCCTCGTGGAAACCGCCGCCCCCACGCGGGACGACATCAAGCTGGCGCTGTCCGGCAACCTCTGCCGCTGTACCGGCTACATCAAGATCTACGAAGCGATTGAGCTGGCCGCGGCGCGCATGCGGGGAGAAGCGGCCGAACCGCGGCGGGAGACGCTGCATGGCTACTAAGGAGAAGACCGTGGACCCCGGCTTTCGCCGGGGTGACAGCCAGGATAGCGCAGCCTACGCGGTCATCGGAACCGCCAGGCCCAAGACCGACGCGCCGGGCAAGGTCGCGGGCCAGACCCTCTTCGCCGATGACATCGTGCTGCCGCGCATGCTCTGGTCCAAGCTGCTGCGGAGTCCGCACCCGCACGCGCGCATCGCGTCGATCGACACGTCGCGGGCGCTGGCGCTGCCGGGGGTAGAGGCGATCATCACCGGTGCCGACCTCCCCATCCCCTTCGGCATCCTCCCGGTCAGCCAGGACGAGCATGCGCTGTGCCCTGACGTGGTGCGGTTCGTTGGCGATCCTGTGGCCGCGGTGGCGGCCATCGACGAGGAGACGGCGCTGGCCGCCTGCGGGCTGATCGAGGTGACCTACGAGCCGCTGCCGGTCGTCTCCTCCGTCGATGACGCGGCGGCCATGCCGTCGCCGCAGCTGCACGCATACGCCGACGAGGGCAACTGGCACAAGCTGGTGCACCTGCAGTTCGGTGAGCTGGAGGAAGGGTTCCGGCGCGCCGACCTGGTGCGGGAAGATCTCTTCTTGTACGAGGGCAACACCCATCTCCCGATGGAGCAGCACGCCAGTATCGCGCACGCCACCCCCGACGGGCGCGTGACGATCTGGTCCAGCACCCAGACGCCGCACTACCTCCATCGGGCGCTCTCCAAGGTGCTCGAGTTCGCGCCAGCCCGGATTCGCGTCATCGCCACACCCAATGGCGGCGGCTTCGGCGGCAAGAGCGATCCGTTCAACCACGAAATCGTGGTGGCCAAGCTGAGCCTCGTGACCGGCCGCCCCGTCAAGATCGGCTTGACCCGAGAGGAAGTGTTCTACTGCCACCGCGGCCGGCACCAGGCGCTGATGAAGATCCGGACCGGGGTGACACGGGACGGCGCCATCACCGCCATGGACTTCGAGTCGTACCTCGACGGTGGCGCCTACGGGTCGTACGGCGTGGCGTCGCTCTACTACACCGGCGCGCTGCAGACCGTCACCTACGACGTGCCCACCTACCGGTTCCGTGGCGCGCGGGCCTTTACCAACAAGCCGCCGGGCGGCCCGAAGCGCGGGCATGGCACCACGCAGCCACGCTTCGCCGTCGAGGTGCATCTCGACAAGATTGCCGAAGAGCTGAAGGTGGACCCGGCGGAACTCCGGCTTCGGCACCTGGTCAAGCCGAACGAGGTCACGGCGAACTGGCTGCAGCTCGGCACCGTCGGGCTGGCAGCCTGCATCGACCAGGTGGTGGATGGCTCGCGCTGGAAGGAGCGTTTCCGGAAGCTGCCCTACGGGCGCGGTCTTGGGCTCGCCTGCTCCTCCTACATCACCGGCGCGGGGTTACCTATCTACTGGAACGACATGCCGCACTCCGGCGCGCAGATCAAGTGCGATCGCGGCGGCGGCGTCACGATCTTCTGCGGTTCCACCGACATCGGCCAGGGTTCCGAGTCGGTGCTCGCCTACGTGACCGCCGAAGTACTGGGCATCGAGCCGGCCGACATCAAGGTGGTCACCGCCGACACCGACCTCACCCCGGTGGACCTCGGCAGCTACTCCTCGCGCGTCACGCTCATGACCGGTCAGGCGGCGATGCAGGCCGCCACCCGGGTGCGCGACCTGATCGCCTCGGCGGTGGCGACGAAGCTCGACGTGCCGACGGACCGCCTGGTCTTCGGCGGGGGGCGGGTGTTCGACGCGCAGGACCCCGACACCGGGATCACCTTTCGCGAGGCGATCGGCGTCGCGGAGGCAAGGCACGGCACCCTCGGCGCGGTGGGGAGCTACACGCCGCCACGCTCCCCCGGCCGGTACCGGGGCGCCGGCGTCGGGCCGTCCGCGGCGTACAGCTATTCCGCCGCCGTGGCGGAGGTGGAGGTGGATCCTGACACCGGTGTCGTCCGGGTCCCGACCATCTGGATCGGCCACGACATCGGGCAGTGCATCAACCCGGCGCTGGTGATGGGCCAGGTCGAGGGGGGCGTCTATATGGGCCTCGGTGAGGCGCTGATGGAGGAGATGGCGTACCGCGAGAAACTGGGGCTGGTGCACAAGTGGCCCTCAATGCTCGAATACAAGAGCCCGACCACGATGGAAATGTGCGATGTCATCACCTACCTGATCGAGGACCCCGATCCCAACGGCCCCTTCGGCGCCAAGGAAGCGGGACAGGGGCCGCTCAATCCGGTCATGCCGGCCATCGCGAACGCGATCTACGATGCGGTGGGAGTGCGGATCGACGAGGTGCCGATGAGCGCGCCGAAGGTGCTGAAGGCGATCCAGGCGAAGCTGAAAGGCAGGGATCCACGCTACGGACCGAGCGGCACGCCGACAGTGCAGTGGCCGGAGCGGACGTACGTCAGGACGCCGGCCCAGGGTGGGAACGGGAGGGATTGAGGTGTTGGGCCGTTCACCCCTCGACCGGACTGCTCCTTCGGCACTGGAGGTCCACCTGCAGGTGGGCTCCCGGAAAGGCGAGGGACCTCACGTGCCTCCGGAACAGCCCGGTCTTCGAGGGTCAAGTAACGTGAGCAATAGAGGCTGCGGGGAGGCCGGCAAGGGGAATGGTCCGGAGGGCAGTCAGTTCGCGGCCCGCGGGGCGCGACGCACACGCCCCGTACGCGAACTGTCCTGCCCGGAGGACTATCCCGAGCCGGCCAACCAGTCCACTGATCTGGCCCGAGGGCCGAGGACCTGACTTCATGCTGAGACTGCCACCACACGAGACTTCGTTTCCGACCTCGATTCGAGAAGCCGTGGCGCAGCGAGTGCGCGCCGGTGCCGCGGGTGCCTACGTGGCCGGGGGGACCGATCTCTATCCCAACATGAAGCGTCGGCAGCAGGAGCCGACGCGCGTCATCGACGTACGGCGGATTCCAGAATTGAACCGGCTCGATGTGGCGGCCGATGGCTCGCTGATGATCGGGGCCGGGGTGACGCTGACGCGATTCATGCGGGACGCACGGGTCCGCGCGGGGTGGCCGGCGCTGGCGCACGCCGCGAGCGAGATCTCCACACCCCTCCTCCAGAACATGGGCACGGTCGGTGGCAACCTCCTCCTCGACACCCGGTGCAACTACTACGATCAAGGCTACGAGTGGCGGAAGGCGATCGACTTCTGCATGAAGAAGGACGGCGACACCTGCTGGGTGGCGCCGTCGAGTCCGCGCTGCTGGGCGGTGCAGTCGAGCGACCTGGCGCCGGTGATGGTGGCGCTGGACGCGCGGGTCGTGCTGGCCGGCCCCGACGGGGAGCGGACGATTCCCGCGGCCGCGCTCTATCACGACGACGGGATCGCGTTCCTGACCAAGCGGGCGGACGAACTGCTGGTGCGGGTCGAGGTGGCCCCGCTCACGGGCGCGCGCGCCAGCTACCGCAAGCTGCGCCGGCGTGGCGCCTTCGACTTCCCGGTGCTGGGGGTGGCGGCGTGGGCGTCGTTCGATGGGACGGGGCAGGTGACGGGGGCGCGGATCGTCCTCGGTGCGGTCGGGTCGTACCCGAAGCCGGTACCGGAGGCGGCGACACTCCTCGTCGGGGGCCCCCTGACCGACGAGCAGCTCGACGAGGCAGTGCGGCTGGCTGGCAAACTCGCCAAGCCGCTCGACAACACCGACTTCACCATCGGATGGCGAAAAGAAATGGCCTCGGTGTTCGTGCGCCGGGCGCTCGAAGCGCTGCGCCCGGACCGCTGACCTAGGTGCTGCTCTCGAGCGTCACGGTGATGGTATAGGTCCCGCCGTCGAAGGTGCCGGTCAGTTGCGTGCCCTTCGCGTGCAGGATCGTGTCGCGCAGGAAGGTGTCCGCCGCGTGGGAAAGCGTCGCGATGCCGGTCGTCGCATCGTAACTGTAGGTGCCGAGGAGGGAGAGGATCTCCTCCTCGCCGGACTCGGAGTAGGCTGCCGGAATGGTCATGCTTCCGGTCGTCGCGCCAGCCGGAGTCAGCACGAGCGTAATGACGGCGCCCTCCGCGAGCAGGTCGGTCGTGCCTGCGGGCTCGGTCAGGGTCAGCGCCGATGCGAAATACGAGCCGTCGATCGTGGCCGGATAGGAGGCGCCGCCGCTGATCCCGGTGGTGTTGGAACCGCCGTCCCCGCAGGCCACCTGCGCGAGGAGCAGCGCCAGGGCGCCGATTGACCGGGTCAGGATGGGTAGTCGCATCTGCGTGCTCCCAGGTAGGTATGGTGCACCGTGGAAAGGGTCCGCGATCTCGCCAGCTGCAGCAATCTAGAACATGAACCCGGTACTTAACCAGAGCGACGAGCCCTGCGGGCTCCCGACGACGGTCATCACCCCGCCAAGCGAGCGGTCGGGCAGCGCAAACCAGATGCCGCCACCGGCGCTGCCGTGCCAGATGTTGTCATCGTCGTCCGTGTTGAAGACCCGCCCGAGATCCCCGATCCCCACCACGCCGAACTGCCACGGGACCACGAAGGGGAAGGTCGCGACGTGCACGCGCAGTTCGGCGTTGCCGAACGCCGACGCCTCGCCGGCGTAGCGCCCCGACTCGTATCCCCGCACCGTGTTGGAGCCGCCGATGAACGCCGCCTCGTGCACCGGCGGATCGCCCATGGTCAGGCGGCCGCTCACGCGCGTGGCGAGCGTGATCCGGGACAGTTCGGGAAGGGTCAGGTACGTGGCGACGGAGGCCTGCATGGCGCCGAACGGGGTGCCGGATCCGAAGACGAACGGATAGAAGCTCCCGCCCGCGGAGAGGTACATCCCGGTGCGGGTGAACCCGGCGGCATCGCGCGTGTCGTAGATGGCGGTCGCCGCCACCCCCAGCTGGGCAAACTCCGGCACGCCGTAGGGCCGGGTCAGGTTGATGTAGTTGTAGGAGACCGTGTCCGTCCGCACGTGCTTGTACACCGGACCGACCGCGACGTGGCTGTTCGGGGTCATGCGGTAGTTCCACGCCGGGTACACGTAGAGCTGGCGCTGCCGCGCGAGGTAGAAATCGGCGGGTTGCGTGAACGGGGTCTCGTTGCCGTACCCGAAG
Organism: uncultured Gemmatimonadales bacterium; assembly: GCA_963748815.1. Lineage (GTDB taxonomy): Bacteria > Gemmatimonadota > Gemmatimonadetes > Gemmatimonadales > GWC2-71-9 > SPDF01. The sequence goes on from CAVVKJ010000005.1 coordinate 94,114, forward strand.
AAGTGGAGCACGGCGATCTCGGACAGTCCCGCGTTGAGGGTGAGCGCCTCGCGCGACCGCCAGCGCCGGAATTCCCCCTTGACCTCGATCGCGTAGTTGTTCGTCGCGGTCGCATAGCCGGACCGGAAGACCAGCTTGCGATAGTACGGATTGAACCCCGACCGATAGGTGGTGAGCGTGATGCCCCCGCCGATCAGGAGTCCGACGTCCGAATTGACGTCGAACCAGATGTTCGGGCCGACATCGGTCCCGTGCAGCGGCACCGGGGGAGGGCGCGTGAGGTCGAGATCTTCCGCTTCCGGCACCCGGAGGGTGTCCAGTACCACCTCGGCGCGGGTCTTGTCGAATTTCGAGGTGGCGCCGTAGACCGTCGTGCGCTGGCCGGAGCCGCGCGCCCCCGTCACCGTGAGTCCCGGCCGCCAGGCGATGTCCAGCAGCGGCCCCGCCAGGCCCGGCCCCTCGAGCTCGATTCTGTCGGCGCCCCCGCCCAGGTAGAGCGCCACGGCGTCGGTCTCCCCCGGGCCGTACCACCGCCGGTAGCCAGCCCGAAACGCGAGCGTGAGCGATCCGTCGCTCCCGCGCGTCACCGTGACCGTGTCGGCGTCCGGCGTGCCGAAGAAGGCCGCCTCCTGGTTCACCAGTCGATAGAGTCCCCATGCGGCCTTGGGCAGCAGGTCGCGCCGTGCGCGCAAGGCGGACGCGAGCGGTTTGGCGCCAGCCCGGGCGTAGGCCGTGGGGAGCCGCGCCACCGCGGCATCGATCGCAGAATCGGTCAGTGCCGCCTGGAACGCGACCGTCACCGAATCCCATGCCGCCCAGTCGAGCAGCGCGAGCAACTGCCGGTCGAGGGTGCGCTGGTAGCTCATCACGCCGAGACGTTCCTGGTAGTCCACGCCGAAGTTGACGAAGGCCGGCACCTTGCCGCGGGCCAGCCCGGCCAGGAATCCGTCGTACCTGGCGAACGCCCGCTCGCGATCCCGCGGCGCCGGAGTCCACCGCCCGGAGGGTTCCTGCCGCGTCCAGCGCCATTCCGCGGGACGATCATCAACCGAGCCGACGTAGGTGTCGAAGAGGCGCTCGCGCAGATACGCCAGGGCGTCCACGCCACGCCCGCCGCCGGCGCGGAGGCTGTCGAGCACCTCGCCGGTGGATCGGCCCTCCGTGGCGGCCGCGACCAGGTACCCGAGTTCGCCGGCTGCAGCAGTGGGGGTCGTGTCGACCAGTCGCACCAGCTCCGTGCTCGCGACCTGAAGGCCGACCGCCTCGGCGAGCGAGGCGACGACTGGCCCCGCGCCGGGGTGCCGGGACGCGTTCAGGCCCTGGATGACCGACGGCAGGAGATTCTGGCGGATGACGGCGGGGGTCGCCGCGACGAGGTCGCGGTCCAGCGGGCGGTATTCCCAGAGCGTCCCGTCCGGGGACCAGAACCAGCGGGTGCCGGTCCGAGCCGCGGTGTCCGCGCTGCCCGCCGAGAAGTCCCGCGGCAGGGCGGGCGCCGCGACCGGGGTGGCCCAAAGTGATCGGTAGCGGCTGCCGTACAGCACTTGCTCCACGCCCGCGAACATGCCATGGAACCGGTACTCGGTGCCGGCCGGAACAAGGCTATCGGCGCGGTCCTGCGCCGCCGAGTCTGGGGGAGCGATGAGCAGGAGGAGCAGCACGCCCGGGAGCCACTTCCACATCGCGCACGAGGGGGCCGGCATCAATCCCGCGCGGTACCCAGCTCCGACCACGGTCCACCGAGCGCCTTGTAGAGCCGCACCCCGCTGGCCAGCTGCAACGCCTGCACCTGGGCGAGGCTCAGTTCAGCGTTGAAGAGCGTCCGCTGGGCGTCCAACACTTCGAGATAGGTGGACAGTCCGTTCTCGTAGCGGTGCTGGACCAGCAGGAGGGACGTGGACAGGGTCTCGACCTGCGCGGACTGCGCCGCGACCTGTTCCCGGCTGGTCCGGATGGCCACGAGCGCGTCCTCCACGTCCTGCAGCGCCCGCAAGATCACCTGCTGGTATCGCGCGCTGGCCTGCTCGGACTGTGCTTCGGCGACGGTGACCTCGCCCTGAAGCCGACCGCCGGTGAAGATCGGCACGGCGATGCCGAGGAAGAGGCGGTTGGTGTTGTTCTGGCTCTCAAACAGCGTCGAGAGATCGTTGCTGACGTAGCCGTACTCGCCGGTGAGCACGACCTGCGGCATGCGATTTCCCCACGCGACCCCGATCCGGGCGTTGGCGGCGCGGAGGTCTTCCTCGGCGGCCCGCACGTCCGGGCGGCGGGCGAGGAGATCCGAGGGCAACCCTTCCGGAACGTCGAAGTTGGACACCTGCTGGTCGAGCGGCATGCCGCGCGGCAACCCGCGGGGCGGCAGGCCGACCAGCACGCTGAGGGCGTTTTCCTGCTCTGATCGAAGCCGGGCGATGGCGGCCAGCTGTGCCTGCGTCTCCTGGACCTGCGATTCGAATTGGAGCACGTCCAGCCGCGATACCTGGCCCTCGCGGAACCGGGCGCGGGAGAGCGCCGCGGTTTCCTGGCGCGACGCAAGCGTCCGCTCGGCGACGGCCAGCTGCCGGTCGTACTGGAGCAACGCGAAGTAGCCGGTCGCGACGGCAGCGGCGAGACTCAACTCCGCCCCGCGCAGCTCTTCGGTCCGCGCCAGGTACGAGGCCTTGCCGGCCTCGCTGGTCCGGCGGACACGGCCCCACAGGTCGAGTTCCCAGGCGGCGTCCGCGGAGGCGGAAAAGAGGTCGCCGCTGACGCCGGGGATCTTCGAGTCGATCGTCCCCCCCACGCCGGTGACGTTCACCTGGGGGTAGAATCCGCTCCGGTCGATGGCGTAGCGCGCCTGGAACTCACGCGTGACGGCGATGGTCGCGATCAGGTCCTGGTTGTGAGCGCGGGCCGTGTCCATCAGGGCGAGCAGCACGGTGTCGCCGAGCGTCTGGTTCCAGGTCGGGGCAACGGTGTCGGCCGGGGTGGCAACCGGTGGCACCAGCGGCGGAATCGCGGCGGCGGTGTCCCGGACGACCTGCAGCGTATCGCCGCGGTAGGCGGTCGGCACCGGCGTCGGCGGACGCTCGTAGCCGGGACCGATGGCGCAGGCGCCGAGCGCGAGGGCCGCGGCGGCGGAGATGAGGGGCCGGCGCATCACGCCTCCGCCTCGTCCGCAGGCTTCTTGCTGCCCGCGCTGGCGATCAGGTAGAAGAAGAGCGGGATGAAGAGCACGCCGATGGCGGTGGCGATGAGCATCCCGGCAAAGACGCCGGTCCCGAGGGAGTGGCGGCTCTGGTCGCCAGCCCCGCTGGCAATCACCATCGGGACGACGCCGAGAATGAACGCGAACGAGGTCATGAGAATCGGGCGAAACCGGTCCTTGGCGGCTTCCAGGGTCGCCTCGCGCACGCTATGCCCGGCGACCCGGAGGGCGTTGGCGAACTCGACGATCAGGATGGCGTTCTTGGCTGCCAGTCCGATGACCGTGACCAGGCCGATCTGGAAGTAGATGTCGTTGGGGACGCCGCGGATGAGGATGCCGATGAGCGCGCCGATGACGCCGAATGGCACTCCGAGAATGACGCCGAACGGGATAGACCAGCTCTCGTACTGCGCGGCGAGCACCAGGAAGACCAGGATGATGCCGAGGAGGAAGACGGTGTTCCCCTGGCCCTGGGCGAGTTTCTCCTGGTACGACTGGCCGCTGTAGGCGTAGGCGATGCCGCGGTCGGCGAACGGGACGGCCGCTGCCTCCACCGCGTTCATCATCTGCCCGGTGCTCTTGCCGGGGGCCGGCTCCGCCGTGATGAGGGAGGAGGTGAAGCCGTTGAAGCGGCTCACGACCGACGGGCCGCCGATGAACTCGGTGGTGGTGAGGGAGGAGATCGGCACCATCGCGCCGCCCGGAGCCGCCACGTAGAGCTCGCCGATGTCCCCGGGGTTGACCCGGAACTGGGGCTGCGCCTCGGCCTGCACCCGGTAGGTGCGACCGAAGAGGTTGAAGTCGTTGATATACGACGCCGAGAGCATGGTCTGGAGGGTCTGGAACACCTCGGTCAGCGACACGCCGAGGCTCTTCACCTTTTCCCGGTCCACGGTGACGTACACCTGTGGCGTGTTGACGCTGATGAGGGCGCGCGGCCGGGCCACGTCCGGCGACTGCCGCGTGGCGGCGACGTACTCGCCGACGACCCCGGCAAACTCCTTGACGCTGCCGCCCGACCGGTCCAGCAGGTTCATTTCGAGGCCGGCGGTGGTGCCCATGCCGGTGATTTCCGGCAGGTTGAACGCGACGGCCGTGGCCTCCGGCAGCTGGGAGAGGTCGCGGTTGACGGCGGCGATGATGGCGTTGATCCCGGTGGCTTCGTCGGTGCGTTCGTCCCAGGGTTCGAGCATCACGAAGATCGTCGCCATGTTCGTCAGGTTGGCGTTCATGATGAAGTCGAAGCCGACCAGGGAGATGACGTTCTTGACGCCGGCTTTTGCCGCCACGACGCGTTCGACCTTGGCCACAACCGAGTCCGCCCGCTGCCGCGAGGCACCCGACGGGAGGGACACCGCGAGCGCGAAGTACCCCTTGTCCTCGGTGGGGACGAACCCTCCGGGGATCGTCTTGAAGAGCGCCACGATCAGGACCAGAATGACGGCAAACGTCGCGAGGAAGGTCTTGGGCCGGCCGAGCACGCCGCGCACGCCACCCAGGTAGGTCTCGGTAAACCGGTCGAAGATCTCGTTGAACTTCGTGAAGAACTTTCCCTTGGTCGGGTGCTCGTCCTTGATGAGCATGGTGCAAAGCGCGGGCGTCAACGTGAGAGCCACGACACCCGACAGGATGACCGACACCACGATCGTCACCGCGAACTGCATGAACATCGCGCCGGTGACGCCCCCCATGAACCCGACCGGGATGAACACGGCCGCGAGCACCAGGACGATCGCGATGAGCGCGCCGGCGACCTGGGACATCGCCTTGTCGGTGGCTTCGACCACGCCCACATGCTCCGTGGCCATGATGCGCTCGACGTTCTCGATGACGATGATCGCGTCGTCCACCACGATGCCGATGGCCAGCACCAGGCCAAAGAGCGTCAGGATATTGATCGAGAAGCCGAGCATGGCCATGCCAGCGAAGGTGCCGACGATCGACACCGGGACGGCCAGGAGGGGGATCAGCGTGGTGCGCCAGCTCTGGAGGAACAGAAACACCACCAGGGTGACGAGCAGCATCGCCTCGGCGAGGGTGTGGATCACTTCCTCGATGGAGGCGGTGATGAACGGAGTCGTATCGTACGCCACGGTGTAGCCGACGCCGGGAGGGAAGTTGGCGGCCAGCTCGTCCAGGCGCGCCAGGAGGTTGTCCTTCACCTCGAGCGCATTGGCGCCGGCGCGGAGCTTCACGAGCAGCAGAGCGGTGGGCTGACCGTTCAGCCGGCCCTGCAGGTCGTAGTTGCGGGCGCCAAGCTGCACGTTGGCCAGGTCGGACAGCCGAAGTACGGCGCCGTCTCGGCCGGTGCGCAGGATGATGTTCCCGAATTCCGCCGCGGTCTTGAGGCGGCCCTTGGCGGTGACCGGGAGCGTCAGGTCGGTGCCCGGCGGCGACGGTTCCCGCCCTACCCGTCCTCCCGGATTGGTGGCGTTCTGCTCCCGAACGGCGTTCTGGACGTCGGCCACGGTCACGCCGAGCTGCGCCATCCGGTCGGGGTCGAGCTGCAGCAGCATCGAGAACTCGAGCTGCCCGAAGGTGTAGGCGTCGCCGACGCCATTGACGCGCTTGGCCTCGTCCTCGAGGTTGATCTTCGAGTAATTGCTCAGGTATTCCGCGTCGTAGCGCGGGTCGTCCGAGCTGAGGGCGATCATGAGCAGGATGTCCGGCTGTGACTTCTTGACGGTGATGCCCTGGCGCCGGACCTCTTCGGGGAGCTGCGGTTCGGCCAGCTTGACCTGGTTCTGGACGTCGACCGCGGCCAGGTCCTGGTCCCGGCTGATGTCGAAGAAGATCGACAGGTTCATCGTCCCGTCGCTGCCATTCGACGACTTGAAGTAAAGCAGGCCGTCCATGCTGGAGAGCTGCTGCTCGATCGGCGCGGCCACTGACTCCGCGACGTCTTCCGCCGTGGCGCCTGGGTACACCGCCGTCACGTCGACGCTGGGCGGACTGATGCGGGGATAGAGCGTGATCGGCAGGCTGACGATGGATGCCACGCCGAGGAGGAGGATGACGATCGAAATCACCGACGCCAGGATCGGCCGCCGGATGAAGAGGTTCTTCGCGACGTACGGCGCACGGTCCCCCGATGCCGGAGGGTGTCCGCTCATGGCGTCGTGCCCGCGGAGGCCGCCGCCGAATCCGAGCCGGTCACGATCGTGACCGGCTGCCCGGGAATGACCCGCTGGGTCCCGTCTACCACCACCCGCTCACCGGCGGTGAGTCCGCTGTCGATGACCCAACCGCCGCCTTCCCAGGTGGTGGCTTTCACGGTACGGGCGCGCGCGGTGTCGCCCTCCGTGGCCACGTACACGAACGCCCCTCCAAGGCCCTGGAGCACCGCCCGTTGCGGCACCAGGATGGCGCCCCGTCGCGTCAGGCCCAGGAGGCGCACCCGCACGAATTGTCCGGGCAGGAGGGTCCGGTCAGGATTCCGGAACTCGGCCCGGTACTGCTGCGTGCCGGTGCGGGAGTCGAGCGACAGGTCGGCGAAGTCCAGCTGCCCCTTCGAGGGGAGCGGGGTGCCATCCGAGAGGCGGACCTCCACCTGCAGCTTCCCCTTGGGAAAGATCAGCTTCCCCTCCGCGCGCTCGCGCCGGAGCCGCAACAGCTCGAGGTCGGAGGGGCTGAAGTAGACGTAGATCGGGTCGATCTGCTGCAGGTCGGTCAGGATGTCGGCGGGGCCGGTCACCCGCGCGCCGAGCGGCAGCGCCGCCCGGCCGGCGCGACCGGGGATCTCGGCGCGAATGAAGGTGTCGTCGAAGTCCTTCTTGGCGCGATCCGCATTGCCCTGAGCCTCCGCCAGGGCGGCCTGGGCCTGCTGGAGCTCGGTCGTCGCGTCGTCGACGTCCTTCTGGGACACCGCCCCCTCCGCGAGCAGGGGGGTCAGCCGCTTGAGCGTCCGCTGGGCGTTATCGAGCCGGGCCCGCGCGTTGTCAGCAGCGGCCTGGGTGCTCCGGTACGTCGCCTCGTACGTGGTGGGATCGAGCCGAAAGAGCAGGGTCCCCTTGGCGACGTCGCTTCCCTCGGCGTAGGGCCGCTCGATGATGACTCCGTTGAGCTGCGAGCGCACCTCGATGAACTTGGACGCCGCGCCCTGACCGACCAGTTCGATGCTCGCCGGGATGTCCTGTGGCGCGGTCGTGACGACGGTGACGTTGGGCGGGGGCAGTTGGGGCGCGCCCTTGTCGCCGCAGGCCGCGAGGCCCAGCGCCAGCCCGAGCATCGCACTGCGCCGGCCGGATTGTGTCAGAAGTGGCACGCGAACTTCCTCGGGTGAGGTGCGATCCGCCCCCGCCGGAGGCGGTTACGTTTCGTGGGTGCGGCGAGAGGACCTGCGAACAGAGAAAAGTGCCCTTCCGGCGGAGTGCCGTCAAGCACAAAACCATGGAGAGAATCCGGGAAATGACGGGGATGTTGCTCGTTTTGACTGCCACGCTCTGGACGGCGCCATCGGGATGGGTCGCCGTGGGCACCGGCGTCGCCTGCCGGGACACCGGGCGGACCGGAGTCTACGGGACGTTCGTCGCCTATGGCGGGTGGGGGGTCAAGGAGGCGTGGGCCCGCGCCTGGGTGGACGAGGTCTACCGGGCGGCCCTGGCCAGCCGCGGCATCCGGTATCTCTGTGCGGTGCGCGGGCCCGGAGGCGGTGGACTATGCCGGCCGTGAAATCGGGAATGCGGCGCTCGCCACGCACCTGCTGACCCGACCGCGCGGGCTCGTCATTGTGGCGGCCCACTCGAGCGGGAGCTTTGTGGCCCACGAACTTTTCGCGGAGCTGGAGCAGATGGGGGCGCCAGGCGCAGGACTGCTCGGACGCACGGTGTACTACGACCTCGACGGCGGCGAGTCGGGGTTGACGCCCGCGATCGTCGGCCACCTGCGCCGTGCCTATTTCGTCTATGCAGAAGACAGCACGACCGGAACCCGGTCGGCGAATGCCGCGACGATGCTCGCGCTCGGCGCGCGGTACGCCGCCGCCGGGGGTGTGCTGGCCGTGAACGCCTCCCGATCCGGGTGCAAGGCGGGCGCCAAGTGGTGTCTCCACGACGCGCTCGTCACCGAGCGTCCCCACAACCCCGAGACGTTCGATCTTGAACGGGACTACCAGGGATTTCTCCCCGACCGCCCCGCGGCGATCGCCTACCTCTCCGCCCCCTGGAATCCGCCGGCCCCCGGACCGGCGACCAGCTCACCACACTGAACCGGCACCCTAGCGGCCGGGCGACGCCTCGAGCCGCTGGAGCAGCTGCTGCATCTCCGCATTGCCGGGATTCAACGCGGCAAGCCGCCGTGCGGCGGGCAGCGCCACATCCCGCTCCCCGGCCGCGGCGGCGATGGAGGCCAGCCCATACAGCAGTTCCTGGTCGTCGGGCGCGGCCGCAAGCGCCCGCTGCAGCTCCACGATTGCCGGTCCCGGCTGGCCCGACTCGTACAACGCGACCCCGTAGACATAGCCGTAGCGCGGGATGCCCGAGCCGGCCGCCGCCTTGAGATAGGTCAGCGCGTCGGCGACGCGCTTCTGCCGGATCAGCGCGAGGCCCAGCTGGTATTGGAGGTCGGCCGCGCCGGGGACCCGGTCGAGCCCAACCCGAAGGACGGAATCGGCCGCGAGTTCTTCGCCGGTGGTGCGGTACACCTCGGCGAGCTGGAGGTACGCCGGCACGAACTGCGGGGCGAGGGTGAGCGCGCGGCGGTAGTTGGCGGCCGCTTCGGTCGGGTTGCCGAGTCGGCGCTCCAGGTTGCCGAGGTTGGCCCACGATTCGGGACGATCCGCGTTGAAGTGCTGGGAGGCACGGTACTCCGCGAGCACCCGTGCAAACGCCTCACGCTGAGGTGCGGTCCAGCCGGAGTCTGGCAGGCCGGCCAAGGCCGGGAGCGCGGCGAGCCGGACCGTGCGTACCGTGTCAGTGAGCAGCGGAAGCGCCATCCGTTCGCGCATCTGCGGCTCGATCATTTCGAGTCGCTCCGCGGCGGCCCGCCGGATGAGGGGATCGCGCTCGCTGAGGGCCATCTGGGTGGCGCTGAGGGAGTAGCGGGACGGATTGCCGGTCATCAGCGAAACGGCGGTGGCGCGGGTGATTGCCGACCGCGTGCTGTCCCGCGACATCGCCACCAGGGCCTCACCGGCATCCGGCGCCTGCGCCCAGGCCTCGGCGATGGCCACGGCCGCGGGAATCGGCGCGCTGTCGGGGACGCCGTACCACGCTTCCGCCGTCGCGGCCGCCCACGCCACCGGCCGGTCGGCGTGGCAGCCGGTGCAGGCGTTCGGGGCGCCGGTCGCCGCGGTGAGGTCGGGCCGGGGAATCTTCATTCCGTGGTCGCGCCGCGCATCGACGACCATGTAGTTGCGCGGCGTCATGTGGCAATCCACACACGCCGCGCCGGGGGTGCCGGCCCGGTGGTGGGTGTGCGACTCGACGTCGAACCGGGTGGCGAGGTGGCAGGTGGCGCACACCGCATTGCCCGCCAGCCGGGGGGTGCTCCGGTGCGCGTCGTGACAGTCGCTGCAGGTAACACCGGCGCGGTACATCCTGCTCTGCACGAAGGAGCCGTACTCGTACACTTCATCCCGCTGATGGCCATCGGCGTAGTAGAGCTCGTCGTCGAGCAGCGACACGCGCTGGGTCTGCGCCAGGATCTGCCCGGCGGCGGAGTCGGGCCAGACCTGTCCTCGCCGAGCGTGGCAGAGGCCGCAGGTCTCGACTTCCATCCGATTGGCCTTCGGCGAGGACCGTCGGGCGATGCCCGTGACCGTGTCCATCGTCCAGGTCGCCGCCGCGGAGTCGCGGAAGGAGACGGTCAGTCCGCTGGTCCCTGCCCACCTGCCGGCCTTGCCCTGGCGACGCTCGGCGAGCGCCACGTGCGCGCTGCCGGGGCCGTGGCAGGCTTCGCACGACACGTCGATCTCCGACCAGGTTGTCGCGTAACTGTCGGCCGCCTCGACGTATCCCTTCTGCAGGTTGGTCGAGTGGCACTGGGCACACATGAAGTTCCAGTTCTGCAGCATCCCGGTCCAGTGCAGGACGTCGCGGTGATCCACTCTTTCGTCGGGGTACAGGTGGTACCACCGCTGCCCTCCCTCCCCCTTCGGGCGGGCGTCCCAGGCGATGCCGAGCGCCTGGTAGCGCCCGCGCGGAAAGGCGATGAGGTACTGCTGGAGAGGATACACGCCGAAGGTGTAGCTGATCGGATAGTCGACCAGGGCGCCGTCCGGGCCGTCGGTCCTGACCCAGTATTGGCCGTCGCGACGCGAGAATCGCGAGGTGACGCCGTTGTACGTGTAGGTGGCGTCCGCGAAGTCGCCCAGGACGGTCGTACTGTCCGCGACCGCCATGGCGAGGGCGTGGTGCGAGCCCTGCCACAGCGAGTCTTCGGCGACGTGGCAGGAGGCGCACGCGGCTCGGCCGACGTACTCCGGCTTCGCCGCGGGCGCCGAGGCGCAGGCACCGAAGGCCAGGACGCAAACCGCCCCGGCAATGGCCCGAAGGCCACGCCGGGGCGTGCTGACGGTCTTCGCTCTGATCACTTCACCGGCACGAGCGGGATTTCCGAAGCCATGGCGGCCTGGATGATCAAGTCGAGACGGGTCTCGATCTGGTAGAAGCGCAGCGTGCCCTTGGCGCCGAGGACCGGCACGAACTTCTTGATCCAGTCACCCTGCAGCTTGCTGTACTGGCCACCGAGGGAGACCCACTTGGTCAGCCGGTCCTCGATTTCCTTCGAGGTGGCGGTGTCAGCGGCGGTCGGCGTCGTAATCAGGGAGATCCGCTGATCGGCGAGCTTGCCGACAGCGATCCGGTACTCCTGGTAGAGCGGCCAGAACGCGGTGGCCTGCGCATCGGTCAGGGGCAGGTTCTGGGCGACGATGGCCTGGCGGTCGGCCTGGACCTGCTGCTTGGTGACGGCGATATCAGTGGCGGCCTGCGCGGATACAGCGGCCGGAGCGGCCAGAAGGGCCGCGAGGGCGAGCAATGAGGTGGCGCGACGCATGGGACAATCTCCGTGGGGGATGACGATTGGTGGACAGCCCGAAAGATAGCCTCGCGGCGGGGGGAGGTACAATCGGCAGTCATCCTACCCCGGCCGCCCCCGGCGCCGGGCGATTTCCGTCGCCACCCGCGCCTCGAGCATCTGGATGGCGATGGTATTCCGCCCCCCTTCCGGCACGATGATGTCGGCATACCGTTTCGAGGGCTCCACGAACTCCAGGTGCATCGGGCGGACCGTGCCCAGGTACTGGGTGACGATCGATTCCACCGAGCGGCCGCGCTCCGAGACGTCGCGCTGCATCCGCCGGATGAAGCGCAGGTCGTCGGCGACATCGACGAACACCTTCACGTCGAAGAGTTGCCGGAGCCGAGCGTCGGCGAAGATGAGAATGCCGTCCACCAGGATCACGTCCCGGGGTTCCACCCTGACGGTGGCGGGGGCGCGGGTGTGCTGGGCAAAATCGTAGGTGGGCTTGTCGATTGCGCGGCCCGCGGCCAGCGCCTCGAGGTGCGCCACCATCAAGTCGGTGTCGAGGGCGTCGGGGTGATCGAAGTTGGTCCGAATCCGGTCCTCGAGGGGGAGGTGCCCGAGGTCGGCGTAATACGCGTCCTGGTCGAGGAAGACCGCGTCCACGCCGAGCCGGGCGTGGATGGCCAGGGCCACGGTCGTCTTGCCGGACCCTGACCCGCCGGCGACGCCGATGATCAGCGGGCGCATCAGGTGGTCGCGAGCTGCACGGGGAGGGGGCCGTCCACGGGGAGGATGAACCAGAAGGTGCTCCCGCGCCCGAAGATCGACTCGGCGCCGATCGTCCCGCCGTGGAGTTCGACGAAGCGCTTGCTCAGCGCCAGGCCGAGCCCGGTGCCCTGCTGCTGGCGGCTGGCGGAGCTGTCCACCTGGCTGAACTCGAGGAAGAGCCGGGCGGCGTCTTCCGGCCGGAAGCCGATGCCGGTGTCGCTGACCGAAATCCAGACTGCATCGCGAGAGAGGAGGCGCGTGCCCTGGCCGTCCGCGCCCGCGGGAATGGGGAGCGGGGCACGGGTGCGGACCACGGCCAGACGAATCTGCCCCGCCTCCGGCGTGAACTTGGAGGCGTTGGAGAGGAGATTGATCAGCACCTGCTTGACCCGGAGTCCGTCGGACATGGCGACGAGGGCGCCGTCGTCGATCTCGAGGGCGCAACTCTGGCGCCGGACGGTGCGGAGGCTCGCGGTGTCGGCGACCGCTTCGGTCACCGCTTCCCGCAAGTCGGTCGGCGCGAGCTGCAGGCTCATGGCGCCGGCCTCGATCTTGGAGAGGTCGAGCACGCTGTTGATCATCTCGAGGAGGTGCTGGCCGTTGCGCAGGACCGCCTCGAGAAACTCCCGCTGCTCCGGATTGACCGGCCCGACCGCTTCCGTCAACAGCAGGTCGGAGAAGCCGTTGATGGCGTTGAGCGGGGTGCGCAGTTCGTGCGACATGTTGGCGAGGAACTGGCTCTTGAGCTGGGTGGCGCGGACCAGTTCCCGGTTCTTCAGGGCGAGGGCGTGCTCGTTCCGGCGGCTCTCCTCGAGCACGTTGGTGCGGTCGATGGCCACGACCACCTGGTCGCCGAGGGTCTGGAGGAGCTGCAAGGCGTCGTCGTCGTAGCGGCGACCGTCCCGGCGGTTGTGCACGCTGATGGTCCCGATGACGAGCCCGGCGGAGCGGAGCGGCACGAGTGCGGCGGTGCGCAGCGACGCCGGGGTCCCCTCCGGACGGAAACTCCGCGGGTCGGCGTCCATGTTTTCGCTGAGGAGCGGCTGGTCATTGACCACGACCCATCCCGAGAGGGACTGGTCCATCGGGAGCAGTTGCCCGATGACGGGGGCGAGCGGGCCCGTGCCGGCGGCAATCCGGAGGAATCGCCCCTCCTCCACCACGAGGGCCACGAGTGCGGCCTCGCTCTCGAGCAGGTCCGCCGCGGCCTGGGTCACTTCGGTCAGGATGTCCTCGAGCCGACGGCCAGCGAGGAGGCTGGCGGCCAGTCGGCGCAACCGCTCCAACTCCCGGTTGCGGGCCGCGGCCGACGCAAGGGCATGGCGGAGCGACCGCGCCTGACGATCGGCCACCGCCTTGACCTGGATGAACCCGGCCCAGGCGAGCACCGTCGTCAGGAGGGCGAGGAGGATGCCGACCAGGCTCTGGTGCCAGACGAGGTAAATGCCCACCCAGCCACAGACCGTGGCGACAATCGTGAGCGCGGCCGGTGTCGGGCCGCGGCGCAGCGCCTTGGGCAAGGTGGATGGCATGGGGGACAATATAAGGGCGGGGGACTGGGGACTGGGGACTGAAGGAGAGGAGGAAAGAGAAAGGGACTTGGGACTTGGAGGGGGGAAAGGAGGAACGGGAAAGGAGGGGTCCCTACTCCCAGAGCACCTCGTGGAATTCGGTGGTGCCGGAGGCGAGCATCTCTCGCAGGTAGGGGCGACAGAGCCCGCATTGATCGCCGCAGCCGGTTTCACGCATCACGTCCTCGAGGGTCCAGCCGCGCGCACGGGCCAGCGGAGCCAGCTCGGCAAACGGGAACCGCTGGCACACACAGCGCGTGATGCTGATTGTCGGCATGCTGGAGGATAACTAGGATTGGGGGATGCGCCGACGCCTGACCTCCACCATCGCGATGGTACTCTGGTCCACCCTGTGCGCCAGCGCCCTGGCGGCGCAGGGGCCTGCGCCCGCTCACTTCGAGACCTGGCGTCTCCCTCCCACGGAACTCCTCCCTCACACCCCGGCGCGTGACAGTGGCCACGCCGCTGCCAACGGCAGCGGGATGGTGCTGGGCGGGATCACGGGCTGGGTGCTCGGGTGGATGGCCGGGGCGCTGGTGGGTAACGCCATCGGGTGCACCGGCGGCTCCTCGAGTGAGTGCGACTTCGGGCCCGCCTTGGGGGGCGCGCTGGTGGCGGGCTCGTTCTCGATCCCGCTTGGGGTGCACATGGGCAACCATGGGCGTGGCGACCTCCTCAAGGACGTGCTCGTCTCCGCCGCGATCGGCGGCCTCGGCATCGCGGTCGGATCGTCGGTGGACGACACGGGGGTATGGCTCCTCCTCGTCCCCGTCGGCCAGATCGTGGGATCCATCTGGATGGAATCGAAGAGCACCCCGCGGAGCCCGCCCCATGAAGCTTCACCCTGAATTCATCGAGTCTTCCGGCTTCCGTTTGACAACGCCCCGTCCGGCCTCCAAACTCCCTTGACCCGATCAAGAGGAGGTGCAGACCATGCGTGTCTATGGTTCGGATGCGATCCGCAACGTGGCGTTCGTCGGCCACGGCGGGAGCGGCAAGACCACCCTGGTTGACGCGCTCGCGTTTGTGTCTGGTGCCAGCCGGCGCCACGGGAACATCAAGGACGGCACGACCCTCACCGATTACACTCCCGACGAAATCTCCCGCCAGCATTCGATCAGCCTCGGCCTGGCGTACGCCGAGTGGATGGACACCAAGCTCAACCTGCTCGACAGCCCCGGCTACCTCGATTTCTTCGGCGAGGCCGTGACGGCGCTGCACGCCGCGGACGCGGCGGTCGTGGTGCTGAGCGGCGTGAGCGGCGTCGAAGTCGGCACGGAAAAGGTCTGGGAAGTATGCGACCAGCTCCACCTGCCGCGACTGCTCTTCGTGGGCCAGATGGACAAGGACAACGCCGACTTCGAGCGGGTCTTCGCTGACGTCAAAGCGCACCTGACCCCGAAGGTCCTGCCGGTGGAAGTTCCGATCGGGGGCGGCTCCCAGTTCGGCGGGATCGTCAACCTCTTTTCCGGCAAGGCACACCTCTACACCTCGGGCACCAAGTCGGGGGACTACGAGGAAGTGGACGTGCCGGCGGAATACCAGGCGCGGGTCAAGGAGTACACCGAACAGCTGATCGAGACGGTCGCCTCGACCGATGATTCCCTGATCGAGCGGTACCTCGGCGGGGAGGAGATTCCGCGGAGCGAGGTGACGGCCGCGCTCAAGAAGGCGGTGGTCGCGGGCGCGATCGTGCCGCTCTTCGTCGGCAGCGCCCAGTTGACCTACGGCATGCGGGCGCTCCTGACCGAGATGGTGGACCTATTGCCGTCGCCGGCCGAGGTGCCGCCGCCGCTCGACGTCCCATTGCTGGGGCGGGTGTTCAAGACGACGTCGGAACCCCACGTCGGCGACGTGACGCTGTTCCGGCTCTACCGCGGCAGCCTGAAGAACGGGGCCGAAGTCTGGAATGCCGAGCACGAGGTGGCCGAAAAACTGAACCACCTGTCGGTGCAGCAGGGGCGGGAGCGGACCGAGGTCAGTGAATTGCGCGCCGGTGACATCGGCTCCGTCGCCAAGCTGCGCGACACCCACACCGGCGACACCTTCTGCCTCCGGGATGCCCCGGTGCATCTCTCACCAATTCCGTTTCCCGAGGCGGTGGCCTCGGCGGCGGTCGTGGTCAAGCAGCGGGGCGAGGAAGACAAGCTGGCGGCCGGGCTGCACAAGCTGCACGAGGAAGACCCGACCTTCCACTTCGAGTACAACTCCGAATTGCGGCAGACGCTCATCCACGGCATGGGAGAGCGGCACTTCGAGATTCTCCTCGGCCGGCTCACGCAGAAGTACGGTGTGCACGCCGACCTGGCGCGACCCCGGATTGCGTACCGGGAGACGTTCAAGGGGAAGGCGGAGGGGCAGGGGAAGCACAAGAAGCAGAGCGGCGGCCGCGGGCAGTATGGCGACTGCAAGATTCGCATCGCGCCGATGCCGCGCGGCGCGGGCTACGAATTCGTCGACAAGATTGTCGGGGGCGTCATTCCCAACAAGTACATTCCCGCGGTGGATCGCGGCATCCAGGAGTCGGCCGAACGGGGCGTCGTGGCGGGGTACCCGGTGGTGGACTTCAAGGTGGAGTGCTTCGACGGGTCATACCACGATGTGGACTCGAACGAAATGTCGTTCAAGATGGCCGGGATCCTGGCGTTCCGGACCGTGGCGCCGAATGCGCGTCCGGTGCTGCTCGAGCCGCTGGCGGACCTGGAGGTCTGGACCCCGGAAGATGTGCTGGGCGACGTCATGGGCGACCTCAGCGCGCGCCGCGGACATATCCTGGGCACCGAAATCGACGGTCGGCTGACCAAGGTGCAGGCCGTGGTGCCGGAGGCGGAGCTCTACCGGTACACCACGACGCTGTATTCGATCACCCACGGACGGGGGACGTTCCGGCACAGTTTCCACGGGTACGTGGAAGCGCCGCCCGACGTCGCCGCCCGGGTGGCGGAGGAGCACAAGGAGGAGCAGGGCCACTGACCTGCCGAACGACACGGGGCGCCGCTCAGGCGCCCCACTCGTTGGTGAACCGGGCGAGCAATCCGGCGGCCCCCAGCCGCGTCAGCGCCGCCTCCGCTTCCGTCCGCAGCGACTCCGCCTGGTCGCGCCGCCCGAGCGCGCGCGCCGCGCGCGCGGCCACCGTGGTGCATTCCGCCTCGAGGAGGGCGGTGCCGAGGCTCCGGGCCTCCGCGCGTGCGGCCTCGGCCTCGTCGAACGCGGCGGCGGCGTGGCCCATTCCCAGATGCAGCAACGCACGCAGTCGGCGCGCCTCCACCACGCCGGCCGGATCGTCGCCCTCGGCCGCCAGGACCGCCGCGCGCTCGATTTCCCGCTCCGCCAGCGGCCACCCCTTCAGTTCCAGGTGCAGTTCGGCCAGCCCCACCAGCGCCAGCCCGCGGAGAGCCGCGTCGCCCAGCTGCTCCGCGTGGCGCACGGCTTCTTCCGCGGCCCGTTCCGCGTCGGTCCACTGGCCCAGTTGCCGGAACGCGATGCCGAGATTGTGCGAGGTCTCCGCCATCCCGCGGCGATCGCCGAGGCGCTGGTAGGAGAGCAGCGCGGTCCGGTACAGGCTGAGCGCCAGGTCGGGGCGTCCGGTCAGGTGCGCCACCGAGGCGAGATTGTTCGAGGCACGGGCCGTCATCAGGCTGTCGTCGAGGACATGCGCCAGCTCCAGCGCCGTGCCGAAGTACCGTTCGGCGTCCACGACCTGCCCGGTTTCCCACGCCACCGCCCCCAGGAGGTTTTCCGCCCGCATCCGCCCGTCCGCGTCGCCGCGGGCGCGGAAGCGCGCCTCCGCCGCGGCCGCCAGCGCGGCGGCGCCGGGCAGGTTGCCCTGGCGCATCGCGGCGGTGGCGTCGCGGAGGACGGTGCCGGGATCGGCGGCGGGAGGCGTGGTCATCAGGGCGTCAGTAGGCGATCGCGTACCGGGTGAAGCCGAGGATGTCCGCCTCGATCTCTTCGAGTTCCTCGATCTTCACGCCGCCGACCTTGAGGTACGACTCGCCCAGCTGCTCCTGACGCCAGAGCGTCATGATCTGCTCGATGCTGCTATCCTCGGCGTCGACGTCGCCGTCGTCGTCCAGGTCGCCACCGGTCTCGCCGTATTCAATCTTCAGTTGGGCCGGGACGCTCGGATTGAAGGTGAGCCCGGCGGGCTGGAACTCGAACTGCACCACCGCGGGGTCCGGTACGCGAACCGTGATGAGCACCGAGTCGCCGACGGCAATCGGGGTGCCGTCGGGGTAGTTGAGCAGGCTCGCGGCGTCCACGCGGAGCCGCAGGTACTCCTCGCCGGGGCCATTGCCATTCGAATTGGTGAAGGAGATCCGCAACTCGCGGTCGGTGCCCTTCTTGGCGTAGAAGGAGTCCACCGGATTCCAGATCGGCGCGCTGCCGGCAGGGAGACGGATGATCGTGAGTTCACCGGGCGGCCTCACGCCGCCGTTGTCCGGCCCGCCGGAGTCGCTGCACGCCGCGAGGGCGCCTGCGAGGAGGAACGGAAGGAGTCGGGCGGGTCGCATGAGAAGTCCTTTCACGGAGTCGAATCGCATCAGTCGTCCATCTGGTCGAGCACCCGCTGCAGCCGCGGGCGGGAAATGCCAAGCCGGCGCGCGGCAGCGCTCTTGTTGCCGTCGCAGAGATCGAGCGTCGCCTGCACCGCGGCCATGGTGATCGTGGCCAGGTCGGCGGGGAAGGGCAGGGCCCCGTTCGCCGCGTGGGCGTCCGCCGGGGGCGCCGTGCCGAAGTCGAGCACCGAGACATCCAGCGTGCCGGGCTTCGAGAGCACCAGCGCCCGCTCCAGCGCGTTGCGCAGTTCGCGCACGTTGCCCGGCCAGCGGTGCGCGCCCAGGGCCTCGAGAAACTCGGTGCTGCTCACCGGCGCCGGGAGCCCGTATCGCTCCGCCAGGTCGGCGGCGAACGTTTCCGCGAGGAGCTCGAGGTCGTTACCCCGAACCCGGAGCGGCGGCAGCACCAGGCGCACCACGTTCAACCGGTAATACAGGTCTTCACGGAACACCTTGTCCTGTACCGCCTGCGCCAGGTCGAGATGGGTCGCTGCCAGCAGACGGATGTCCACCTTCTTCGTGCTGGTGCCGCCGACCCGCCGGATTTCCCTGCTCTCCAGCGCCCGGAGCAGCTTGGTCTGGAGCTCGAGCGGCAGATGCCCGACTTCGTCGAGAAAGAGCGTCCCGCCGTGCGCCTGCTCGAACAGCCCCGGCTTGGCGGCCACCGCGCCGGTAAAGGCGCCCCGCTCGTGCCCGAACAGTTCGCTCTCGAGCAGGTTGGCGGGAATCGCCGCGCAGTTCACCTCGACAAACGGCTGGGCGGCCCGGGGGCTCGCATAGTGAATGGCGCGGGCCAGGAGTTCCTTGCCGGTGCCGGTCTCCCCGCCAAGCAGGACGGTCACGTCACGATGGCCGGCGACCCGTTTCGCCTGCTCGAGCACCGCCGTCAGCTCCGGGCTCCGGCCGACGATGGCGGCGAAGCCGGCACGGGCGCCTTCCGTGGTGGCAAACTCCGCCGCGTCCACTCTGGCGCGGGCGGTCCGGATGTCCCGTTCCAGCGAGCGGCGCAGGACATCGATGTCTTCCGGCAGGACCAGGTAGTCGGCGGCCCCGGCCCGGACGGCGGCGGCCGCGATCCGGTGGTCGGGCGTCGAGCCGATGAAGTACCAGGGCGCGTCACCCAGCACCGGCAGTTGCGCCAGCGCCTCGCCCTCCCGTCCCCCCGCCATGACGATCACCGCCGCCGGGACGCCGGGCGGGGCTCCGCCCTCGGCTGTCCGCGTGGACAGCCGTCCCCCCGCCTCCTGCACCAGGTCGGTGAGCGACCCGTGGAAGCTGTCGCTGATGACGACAGCCTCCACCCTCGGGATCCGCTCAGTCATGCGGTGTCGCGGTCAGGTCAATCGTCTCCGTGGTCGTCGTGGCCGTCGTGATCTTCGTCTTCGAAGACATCGAAGGACTGGGTGATATTGCTGTTGACGACGCTCTCGTTCGGCCCGCCGGTGTTGGCGCTCGACGGATCGATGAGCGAGGTGTCGCTGGCCCGGAACCAGCTGCCGATATCAATGTACAGCGTGAAGTCGGCGGTGCCGGCATCGGTGACGACGAGCGGCGGCACCAGGTCCATCTCCTGTTCGGCGCTGACGTCGGTCTCGTAGGTGAAGGCCGCGCCGTTCCAGGTGCCGGTCACGCGGATGCTCACGCCGTCGAAGTCGGGGTGGGCGGCCAGAAAGGCGGCGTCTTCCGCGTCGTCCGACGGCTTATGGACCTTGAACTCGAACTCGTCGTAGGTGCCCGGCAGCACGTCGACCGTGATCACCGACGTGGCGCCGGCCGAGAGCGGCAGGTCGAGCAGGTAGGGACCCGACTCGAGCTCCTCGCATTCGTCGTGCGACGCCGTGCTGTCGCACTGGCTGTTGAACTCGGAGCGCTTGAGCTCCAGCTCCTTCACCACCATCTCCACGCTGTTGATCACGAGGGTGTTGGTGCCGTCGGTGTATTCCACCGGGCCCCCGCTCAACTGCAGGCCAGGCGCCGCGGCGGCGGCGGTCCCGCGCGTGGCGATGTTGAGCGAGACCGCAGGGTTCTGGCTGGCCGGGCCGGCGGAATCGCACGCGGCGAGCGCGCCGGCAACGATGAGGGCACCGACCAAGCGACGATTGCGTGACATGCTATGACCTCCTGAGGAAGCGCGAAGCTGCATTGGTTTCGCCTCCCTCAAGGGCAACCCGGGTGCCACTCGGGGTGTAAGGTCCAACGCGTTGTTACACAACAGGTTATGATAACTTCCGAGACCGGAGGCCTCCGAGAATCGCATCGGAAGATTACTGGCTGTAACGATACGTTGCAACAGGATTCATCGCTCAGTTGCCAGTCGTCCTTATATTGCCTCCCATTCCCCACAAGGATCATCCGATGTCCAGCTCGACCCGCCCCCTCCACCGGTCCACCGGGAACCGCATGATTGCCGGCGTTCTCGGCGGGCTCGCCGAGTACTTCGATCTCGACCCGACGCTGGTGCGCGCGGGATACGTGGTGGCCTCCATCGTCTCCGCCGCGTTCCCGGGCATCCTGGTGTACATCGTTCTCTGGATGGTGATCCCGGCCGAGGGGAGCGACGCGTGAAGTGGTGGCGCAGCGGTTGGATCGGGATGGGGCTGATCGCGTCCGTGGCCGCCTGCGCCCGCGAGTCCGCCACGGCGTGCGACGAGTGCGGCACCATCGTCATCGCCGCCGCGGGCGAGCCCTCTTCGCTCTTCCCGCCGCTGGTCTACGAGACCGTGGGGCGCGACATCACCGACCAGGTCTTCGAGCGGTTGGCGACGCTGGCGCCGGATGCCGCGCCGATCGATCCCGCCGGCTACCGTCCCGCCCTTGCCGAGCGCTGGGAGCGGGTGGACAGCCTGACCCTCCGCTTTCACCTGCGCGCTGGGGCGCACTGGCAGGACGGCGCGCCCGTCACGGCGCACGACGTGGCGTTCTCGTTCCACGCGTATGCCGATCCCGCGCTCGACACCGAGGCGGGACAAATGCTTGCGGACCAGGTGACGGTCGAGGCGGTGGACTCCTCGACCGTATTGGTGCGGTTCGCGCGCGCCTATCCGGAACAGTGGTACGACGCGACCTGGCATGTGCGGATTCTTCCGGCGCACATCTGGGAGGCCATTCCACGCGAGCAATGGGAGGGCGACACCGTCCTCGGCCACGTGGTGGGGAGCGGCGACTTCCGCGTGGTTGCCTGGGAGCCGGCGCAATCGCTCCAGCTCGAGGCTGTTCCCGGCGCCTCCACTGCCGTCAAGCGGGTCGTGTGGCGCTTCGTGCCCGACCCCGACGCGGCGGTCAACCTCCTCCTCTCCGGCGAGGCCGACCTCGTCGAGCAGCTCGGGCCACCCTCCCGCGTCGCCCGTGTCGCGGGGGACACCGCGGTGCAGCTGATCCCGTATCCGTCGGCGGCCTACGGCTTTCTTGGATTCCGCGTGCAGGGCGCCACGGGACAGCCGCCCCTCCTGCTCGGAAATCGCACGCTGCGTCGCGCGCTGGCCATGGGCATCGACCGGCCGTTGCTTGCGGCCGGCATTTTCGGCGAAGGCACCGTGGCGCCCGCCGGCCCGATGTCGCAGCTGCTCTGGATCAACAGCCCCGACATTCACGTCCTGCCCTATGACACCACCGCGGCCGCGCGCCTGCTCGACTCGCTCCACTGGGCGCGCGGTGCCGACGGCGTGCGGCGGCGTGGCGGCCAGGTGCTGGGATTCGACATCCTGGTGCCCGGCACCAGTCCTCACGCGGCGGGACCTGGCCCAGGCACTGCAGCAGTCGTGGAAGCTCCTGGGCGTGACGGTCACGATCACGGCGGTCGATTTTCCGGTCTTCAATCAGCGGCTCGCGGCTGGCGCGTTCGACAGCTACATCGGGGCCTGGCTCGACGAGCCGAGCCCGAGGGGGCTGGCCGACCAGTGGACTCGGGGCGGCTGGGACAAGCTGAATTTCGGGCACTACGCGAATCCCGCCTTTGACGCCCTCTTCAGCCGCGCGGTCGCCGCGCCGGACACCGCCACGGCCGGCCCCCTCTATCGCGCGGCCATGGACACGCTCAACGCCGACGCCCCGGCGCTGTTCCTCTACGCGCCGATGCAGGTGGCGGGCGTCGCTCGGCGGATCGAGGGGGTCACGATCAATCCCTACTCCTGGCTGAGCGACCTGTCGTCCTGGCGCGCCGGACCGCGTCCATGACGAACCAGCTCGAAGCGCTTGCCGCGCAACTCGACGCCTCTCCCGACTACCGGGTGCTGCGCCGCTTCGTGCCGCCGTCGCGGTATCACGAGGGCGACGGCTCGGCGACGGCCAGGGGGGTCGTGGTCGACGTGGAGACGACGGGGCTCGACACCGTGCGCGACAGGATCATCGAGTTCTGCGGCGTGCCGTTCGAATTCGAAAAGGAGAGCGGACGGATCCTGGCAGTCGAAGAGCCGGTCACCTTCCTTCAGGACCCGGGCCGCCCGATTCCCGCGGAAGTGACTCGACTCACCGGCATCACCGACGACATGGTCGCGGGAAAGGCAATCGACGAGGAGGCGGTGGGCGCGATGCTGGCCGATGTCGGGCTGGTGATTGCCCACAACGCCGGGTTCGACCGGCCGTTCGTGGATCGTCGACTCGCCGGCGTTCAAGGGCAAGGCGTGGGCCTGTTCCCAGCGCGAGGTGCCGTGGAAGGCCTTGGGGGTCAGTTCCGGCGCGCTCGAGTTCCTGATGATGAAGCGGTGCGGACTGTTCTTCGACGGGCACCGCGCCGACGCCGACTGCCACGCCGTGCTCCGGTTGCTCCAGGAGCCGTTTGACGATGGCAGGCTGCCGATGCAACTTCTGCTGGACTCGGCCCGGACTCCGTCCTTCAGGGTGTGGGCGCTGAATTCGCCCTACGACAAGAAGGACGTGCTGAAGCAGCGGCGGTACCGCTGGAGCGGCGGCGAGGGCGGGTTGCCGAAGGCGTGGTACACCTCCGTCCCGGAAGCAAGACGTCGCGGACGAGCAGGCGTGGCTGTCGGCGGAGGTGTACGACGGAGGCACCGGGTGGGAAGGTCGAGCGCATGGATGCGCGGACGAGGTACGCGGAAGAGGGTTGAGCCGCGTCGTCGTCGCGCGTCGACATGGACAGTGGAGTGGCACGCACCCAATTTCCGAGAGGCCGGAATGTCGCACGACAACAGAGTGATCCGCGAAGGACTGCAGGTGGGGCTGATCGCTTACGCCTCGGTGGCCATCTTCTACGCCGTGTTCGATTTTCTGGCCGCGCGGGGGCCGCTCTTCACCGTCAACCTCCTCGGCCTGGCGGTGTTCGAGGGGGTGCGGGACCCGGGCATCCTGCAGGGGCCCATCGCGCTGGACCTGGCCGGCATCTTCTGGTACAACGCTCTCCACCTGGTCTTCTCGCTGGTCATCGGGTTCGTGGTGGTCCGGCTGATCGCCCAGGCCGAGGGACATCCCTCGCAGGCCAAGGCGATGCTGTTCACCATCGTGGCGGGATTCGTCGTGACGATCCTGGCGGTCGGCCAGCTCACCGAGGCGATTCGCGGGCTCCTGCCGTTCTGGTCGATCGTGATGGCCAATTCGCTGGCGGTGGCCGTGGCGGGGCGGTTCCTGATGAAGCGGCATCCGGGGGTGGGGCGGACGTTGCTGGCGTAACCGCCGACGGGGTGGGTGTACGGATCGGGGTGGACGGCACCTCCGATGCCGGTGGGCCGGGGTCGGGTGGGCGCACCGAAGGGGTGGGCTTACGCCCACCCCTATTCAAAGGGCCTCAACCAGAGGCGCCGGATGCCAGGAATCCCTGCGGTTGACCAATTCGATGAGGCTGTCGCTCGACACGATCGGCGGCGGCGCGCACCTTGGGCCCCGCTTCCCCGCCTTCGTCAAATCTTCGCCCGCCGCAACGACACCGCGTTCACCGCCACGATGATCGACGACGCCGACATCAGCAGCGCCGACACCTCCGGCCGGAGTGACCAGCCCAGGGAATTGTAGAACACGCCCGCGGCCACGGGAATGGCCAGGAGATTGTAGACACTCGCCCACGCCAGGTTCTGCTTCATCTTCCGCACGGTGGCCTTGCTGAGCCGGATGGCCCGCGCGATGTCCGCCGGGTCGGAGCGCATCAGCACCACCTGCGCCGCCGCGACGGCCACGTCGGTCCCCGAGCCGATCGCGATGCCGATGTCCGCCTGCGCCAGCGCCGGCGCGTCGTTGACCCCGTCGCCTACCATCGCGACAAACCGCCCCTCTCCCTGCAGCGTCTTCACCTGTTCGGCCTTCTGCTCCGGTCGCACCTCTGCCAGCACACGGGCGATGCCGACGCTCTTCGCCACGCGCTCGGCGGTTTCCCGCAGGTCGCCACTCATGAGCACCGGTTCGATCCCCATGGCCTTCAGCTCCTCGATCGCCTCGGCCGAGGTCGGTCGTATCGCGTCGGTGATGCCGATGACGCCCACTACCTCGCCTCCGGAGGCAACCCAGACCAGCGACCGCCCCCGCGCCGCCAGGTCGGCGGCCTTGTCGGCCAATCGACCGGTATCGACGCCTGCTTCGTCGAGCAGGGCGCCATTGCCGAGGAGCGTTCGCGCCCCCTCCACCACGCCTTCCATCCCCTTGCCGGGACGGTCGGCCACGTCGGACACCTGGTCGGAGACGGCGAGCTGCTTCTCCTCCGCGGCGGCGGCAATGGCGCGCGAGAGCGGGTGGGTCGATTTGTTCGCGAGCGCCGCTGCCCGGGAAAGGGCGTCGTCCGCCGAGTGTCCGTCGGCCGGGAGCACATCGGTCACACTGGGCTTCCCCTCGGTGAGGGTGCCGGTCTTGTCCAGGACGAGGGTCTCGATCCGGCTGAGTCCCTCCAGGGTGGCCGCGTCCTTGATGAGGATGTTGTGCTTCGCGCCGAGCCCCGTGCCCACGGCCACCGCCGTCGGGGTGGCGAGACCGAGCGCGTCGGGACAGGCGATGACGACGGCGGAAATCGAGAAGGTCAGGGCAGTGAGGAAGGGGACGTCGGCGAGCAGGCTCCAGCCGGCAAAGGTGAGGACGCCCGCCCCCACCGCCACGACCACCAGGATCGCGGCCGCCTTGTCGGCCAGGCGCTGACGGGGTGCCTTGGAATTCTGTGCCTTGGACACAAGGTCGGCGATCTGTGCCAGCACGGTATCCTTGCCGACCCGCGTGGCGCGCATGGTGACGGCGCTGGTGACGTTGATCGCCCCACCGACGAGGGGATCCCCCGGGTTTCGCTTGACCGGCAGGCTCTCGCCGGTCACCAGCGCCTCGTCGACGTCGGTCGCTCCCTCGGTGAGTTCGCCGTCCACCGGGATCTTGTCGCCGGGGCGGAGCCGGAGCAGGTCGCCCACGACCACCTCACTCGTCGGTACCTCCACCTCCCTGCCGTCGCGCAGCACCCGCGCCGTGGGCGGCACCAGGTCGAACAGGGCGCGCAGGGCGTCCGAGGTTCCGCGCCGCGACTTCATCTCCATCCAGTGCCCGAACAGCACGAACGTGACGAGCATGCACGCCGCTTCGTAGTACGACGTCGGCTCGGCGATAATCGTCAGGTAGAGGCTCGAGAGCCAGGCGGCCAGCACGCCGGTGGCAATCAGCACCGACATGTCGAGTTTGCTGTTCTTCAGTGCGTGGTAGCTGCCGCTGATGAAGATCCAGCCTGCCCACCAGACCACCGGAATGGAGAGTGCCAATTCCACCCAGCTGGCCAGTGGCGGGTGAATGAGCATCGGCACGCCGGGGACATGTCCCGCGAGCAGGGCGACCGGGATGGTGAAGGCAAGTGCGACCCAGAAGCGGCGTCGCATATCCCGCTCCATCTCCTTGGCCATCCCCGGGTCGGCCATCATGGAGGCGTGGTCGTGGCCGCTGGCGCGCTCCGGTTCGGGCGCGTGGTCGTGGTGCTGGTGGTCGTGATTCATTTGACCTCCCGTTCCTTCCAGAGCGAGTAGATGGCTGGAATGACGAGCAGTGTCAGCACCGTGCTGCTGACCATGCCGCCGACCATCGGCGCGGCAATCCGCTTCATGACGCTGGCGCCCGCTCCCGTCCCCCAGAGGATGGGGAGGAGTCCGGCCATGATGGCCGTCACGGTCATCAGCTTGGGCCGGACCCGCTCCACGGCACCCTCCATGACGGCATCGTACAAGTCCTGGAGTGAGGGCACCCGCCCGCGGGATCGCTTCGCCTGCCACGCCTGGTCGAGGTAGATGAGCATGATGACTCCAGTTTCTGTGGCGACTCCCGCGAGTGCGACGAAGCCGATCGCCACCGCCACGGACCAGTTATAGCCCAGCAGCCAGATGAACCAGAGGCCGCCAATCAGCGCGAAGGGCAGCGAAAGCATGACGATGGCGGTTTCGCCCAGCCGCCCGAAATTGAAATAGAGGAGCAGGAAGATGATGGCAAGCGTCGTGGGGACGACCACCTTCAATTTTGCCGCCGCGCGCTGCATGTACTCATATTGTCCGCTCCACACGATCGTATATCCGGTGGGCAGCTTCACCGCTTGAGCCACCATCGCACGCGCCTCCGCGACATAGCTGCCGATGTCTCGGTCCTCGACGTCGACATATACCCAGGCGGTCGGCTGGGCGTTCTCGGTCCGCACCACCATCGGTCCGGCCTCCTGCCGGATGGTGGCAATCTGGCCGAGCGGCACGAACGTTTCTCCCCCGACCGCCCGCGCTCCACCCGCGCCGTCCGACATGCCGCCGGCCATGGGTCTGCCCGGGGCACCGCCAATCCCGTGACTCACGGGGATCAGCACCGACGCCAGACGCTCCGGGCTGTCCCGGAGCTCGTGTGGGTACCGGATCCGGACGCCGTACCGCTCCCGCCCCTCGACCGTCTGGGTGACGGTCATCCCCCCCACTGCGGTGGCGATGACCGTTTGCACGTCGCCGACGTTCAGGCCGTGGCGGGCGGCCTCGGCGCGGTCGATGTCGATGTCGAGGTAGTACCCCGACACCGCGCGCTCGGCGAATGCGCTGCGCGTGCCGGGAATCATGCGGACCACGTCTTCCACCTCTCGGCCGAGCCGCTCGAGCTCGCCGAGGTCGGGACCGAAGATCTTGACGCCGACCGGGGTGCGGATGCCGGTGGCCAGCATGTCGATCCGCCCCTTGATCGGCATCGTCCAGGCGTTCGTGGTGCCCGGCAGGCGCAGCGCAGAGTCCATCTCGGCGACGAGCTTGTCGTTCGTCATCCCCAAACGCCATTCGGATTCGGGTTTGAGGGTGATGGTCGTCTCGAACATGTCGAGCCCGGCCGGGTCGGTGGCGGTGTTGGCGCGCCCCGCCTTGCCCCAGACATGCTGAACCTCCGGAAAGCTCGTCAGGATCTGGTCCTGGATCCGCAGGAGTTCCCGTGCCCGTGCCACGCTGATGCCGGGCAGGGTGGTTGGCATGTAGAGAATCGTGCCCTCGTGCAGGGGAGGCATGAACTCGCTCCCGAGGCGTGTCCAGGGGATCCAGCTTAACATCACGGCCATGACGGCCACGGTCACGACGGCCCAGCGATGCCGCAGCACGAGCTCGATCATCGGTCGGTACCACCGGATCAGGACCCGGTTGATCGGGTTGGCCGACTCGCGGTACAGCCGTCCGCGAACGAAGAGCCCCATCGTGACCGGCACCAGCGACACGGCCAGCAGGCTCGCGGCGGCCATGGCGAAGGTCTTGGTGAATGCGAGCGGGTGAAAGAGCCTCCCCTCCTGGCCTTCGAGGGTGAAGACCGGGATGAACGACACCGTGATGATCAGCAGCGAGAAGAAGAGCGCCGGCCCGACCTCCCGCGCCGACTCCCCGACAATGCGCCACCGCTCGGAGGTGGAGAGCATGGAAGTTTGGTAGGACGACTCCGTGACCGGTCGACCGGCCTCGCGGAGCTTGATGTCGACCGCGCGCTCGAGATGTTTGTGCATGTTCTCGATC
Source organism: uncultured Gemmatimonadales bacterium (assembly GCA_963748815.1). Lineage (GTDB taxonomy): Bacteria > Gemmatimonadota > Gemmatimonadetes > Gemmatimonadales > GWC2-71-9 > SPDF01. The sequence goes on from CAVVKJ010000005.1 coordinate 122,075, forward strand.
ATGACGATGGCGGCGTCGATCATGGCCCCGATGGCGATCGCGATCCCGCCCAGCGACATGATGTCGGCACCGACCCCCAGCCACCGCATGGCGATGAACGCCATGAGAATCCCGACCGGCAAGGTGAGAATGGCCACGAGGGCCGAGCGCGCGTGCAGGAGAAAGAGGATGCAGACCAGTGCCACGATCAGGCTCTCCTCCAGCAATTTCTCGCGGAGGGTGGCGATGGCCCGTTCGATCAATTCGCTGCGGTCGTAGACCGGACGCACAATCACCCCCGGTGGGAGGCCCGGCTGCACCTCGGCCAGCTTCGCCTTGACCCGCTCGATCGTGGTCAGCGCATTCTGGCCGGATCGCATGATCACGATGCCACCGACGGCGTCGCCCCGCCCGTCGAGTTCGGCAATGCCCCGCCGGACGGCGGGGCCGACACTCACCCGCCCCAGCTCGGCGACGCGGATCGGGGTGCCGCTGCGCGTCGCGCCGACCACCACGTTCTCGATGTCACTCGAGGTTCTTGAGGTACCCCAGTCCGCGCACCATGTATTCGCGCTCGGTGAGTTCCACCACCATGGCGCCGACGTCGGAGTTGGCGTTCTGGATGGCGCTCATGACGGCGGTGATCGGGACGCGGTAGGCCAGGAGGCGCGCTGGATCGAGGTCCACCTGGTACTGCTTCTCGAACCCGCCGATGGAGGCGACCTCGGACACGCCAGGGACGGCCGTCAGGGCGTAGCGCAGCTGCCAGTCCTGGAGACTGCGCAGCTCCGCGAGCGTCATCGTCCCCGTGGTATCCTCGATGCTGTACTGAAAGACCCACCCCAGGCCGGTGGCATCGGGCCCGAGAATCGGCGTGACGTTGGCCGGCAGCTTACCCTGAATCCCGTTCAGGTACTCCAGCACCCGGGACCGGGCCCAGTACAGGTCGGTGCCGTCTTCGAAGATCACGTACACGAACGAGACGCCAAAAAACGAGTAGCCGCGTACCACCCGCGCGCCCGGCACCTTGAGCATCTCGGCCGCGATGGGATAGGTGACCTGGTCCTCGATGATCCGCGGCGCCTGCTCGTTGAACTCCGCCTGGACGATCACCTGCACGTCGCTCAGGTCGGGCAGCGCCTCCAGCGGGGTGGACCGGACGGCAAAGATTCCGCCGATGATCGCGGCCGCGGTGAACATCACCACCACGAGGCGGTTCCGAAGCGACCAATCAATGATTCGTGTGAGCATCGGCCCCTCCCGTCTCCGGCGCCGGCATCGCCATGCCCGGCATGGTCGGGGTCGGCGATGCAGTGGTGTCACGCGGGACGCCGCGCCGGCTCGGGGCCTTCATGTCCATTCCCGGCATGTCGCCCATCCCCCCCATGGCCGCGCCGAGGTTCGACTCGGCGTCGAGCAGGAAGGTGCCCGACGCGACGACGCGTTCGCCGGCGGTCAGTCCGCCGAGGATTTCGATCCGATCGTCGGTCGCGGCGCCCAGCGTCACGTTGCGCGGTGTGAACATGCCGTCGGCGTCGGCGACGAACACGAAGTTCCGTTCCCCGGTGGCGAGGACCGCCGAGCGTGGAACAGTGAGCGCCTGGCGAACCGGCCCGCGAAACCGGATCGTGGCGTACATCCCCGGCTTCAGGGCAAGGTCGGCGTTGGGGAGTTCCACCCGAATGCGCCCGGTTCGGGTTTCCGGGTCGAGGGTCGGGTACACATAGGTGATGCGCCCCTTCCGCTCCGTGCCCGGCAGCGCGGGAAATTCCGCTGTCACCTCAAGTCCCTCGTGCGCGGCACGAAGGTCGGGTTCGAAGACCTCGCCTTCCAGCCAGACCTGGCTGAGGTCGGCGATGGTGAAGAGCGATTGTCCCGCCATGACGCGCTGGCCCACCAGGACGGGCTTCTCGACCACGACGCCGGAGACCGGTGAGCTGAACGGCATCGCCTTTCGGATGGTACCGGTCTGCTCGATGGCGGCGATGACGTCGGGGGAGACGTCCCAGTACGCCAGGCGGCGGCGGGCCGATTGCAGCACGTTGTCGGCGCCCTGCTGGGCGGAAGGCGTGCCGGCCGCGACCTCGGCCGAGAGCCGGTGCGCGATGAGGAGCTCCTCCTGCGCGCTGACCAGCATCGGCGAATAGAGATCCAGCAGGGGCTGTCCCTTCCGCACCGGCTGTCCGGTGATGTTGACGTACAGCTGCTCCACCCAGCCGTCGATCTTGAGCGCGACGGTTGTCACGCGTGTTTCGTCGTATGACACTTGCGCCACGGTGCGCACCTCGCGCGCCATCGGACCCCGGAGCACCGCCGCGGTGGTGATGCCGATGCGGCCGGCCTCCTCGGCCGATAGCATGATCGGCTCCCCGCCGGCACCGGTGGTCGCGGCAGCGTGGTCGTGCGTAGCCGGCGCCTCGGGTGGAGTGCCCGCCCGGGTGAGGAGGTAGACGAACCCCGCCGTCGCCACCAGGGCCAGCACGCCCAGTCCGGCGACGAGCCGGCCCCGGCGCGGGGAGGTCGGAGGACCCGAGAAGGGAGAGGTCGTCATGGGGCGCCTCCTGGCGCGGAAGTGTCAGGCGCGTCGGCAGTCACGACGATCGGGTGCGCGGTCACCATCTCGAGTTCGGCGAGCGCCTGCCCCTGCGCGGCGTCGAGGCGGATGACCTGGATGCGGTAGCCGTACACCGTCGTGAATGCGTCGAGAAAGGTCATGAAGTCCACGCTTCCCACCTGGTAGGCGGCGCGGGCGGCGTGGAGCGTCGCGTCCGCCTGCGGCAGGAGCGTTCGGGCGTAGATGGCACGGAGGGCACGGGTCCGCTCGAGTTCGGCGACGAGCTCGGCGACCCGGCCCCGGGTGTCGGCCTGCATGGCCTTGAGGTCCTCGGCGGCCATCTGACGCATCGCGGCCGTCTCATCCCGCATCTTCATTTGGCGGCTTCCCGCCCAGAGCGGCACGGAGGCCCCGAGCATGAAACTCATCATCTGGCCGGTACCGCCGTCCGCCATCGGCTGCCATCCGTAGGCCACCCCGAACTCGAGGTCCGGCCAGATGTCGCGCCGGGCGAGCTGTTCCGCGGCGGTGGCGGCGCGCACCTGCTCGGCCCCGGCTTGCAGCATCCCCCGGGACCCCATCGCCTCATGGATCAACGAATCGGTCAACGGGATGCTGTCGGGAAACCGGGGCAGCACCGGACTGCCGGTCGCTGTGTCCGGCGGGCGATCCAGCGCCGTGTTGAGTCGGGTGGCCATGGTCCGGCGCATCGCCTCCATCTCCGCGACCTGGCCGGTCATCCGGCCGATCTCGAGTTGCGCCCGAAGGACGTCGGCCTGCTGCGCCTCTCCCACCGCGTACATCCCGTTCACCGTCGAGGATACCGCCTCGAGCAGCTGCAGCGTCTCGCGCATGATGGTCAGCGTCCCCTCGGCCTGGTACAGGTCGTAAAAGGCCATGGCCGCCCGGGCGCGTTGCTCCCAGGTCGACTCGCCCACCCAGGCGCGTTGCGCATCCGCCCGGGCCTGCGCGACATCCTCGGCCAACCCGAGCTTGCCCGTCCCGGGGATCGGGAACATCTGGCTCAGCTGGATCTGGTTCATGCCGAGCGGCGGCTGGAGCTCGAAACCGGGAAGCTGCCGGTTCATGGTGGCCAGCTGCAGGCGGGGGTCGGGGAGGCGGCGGTTGCCGGGAACACGGGCGAGCGCGGCATCGGCCGAGGCACGAGCCGACGCGATTCGTGGATTGAGACTGTCCACCGCGCGGTAGAGCGCGTCGATGGTCAGTGAATCAGCGGCGGTCTGACCCCTGAGTGGGAGCGCCAGCGAGAAGCTGACGAGAACGATCGGGAGGAAGCGTCGCAGGGCGTGACCCGGCCATGCGAAGCGAAACCCCGGGAAGGGCAATCGCGTGTTCATTTCCTGATCCTGGTTTGCGTGGTGCCGCGTGCGCAGGCAGCGCAGGAGGCGAAATCACCAACACATGCGGATCAGGCGATGGGAGGGGGTGTTTCCGGGGTGGAGATGACGGAGCGGAGGTTCGGGGACTCTGGATCGACCGCCTGGCGCGCCATCGGGGGAGCGACGACATCGGGCACGCTAAGTGACCCGAGTCCGGCCGGGGCGCACCCGGCCATGGCGAGGCAGCTCTGTGGAGAATGCCCGGGAGGGGCGTCGGGCGTGGTCGGGGTGCATGGATCCGTTGGCCCGTGGTCCATCGGGCCATCGTGGGCCATGTCACTCATGGTGCTCGCGCCGGCGGGCGCCGCACCGTGATGATCGCCGGCGCACATCGGCTGCGCCCCGAGGGCGGCGAACTGCACCGCCATCAGGGTCATCAGGCCGGAGACCAATCTGCGTCTGATCATAGGTGCAAGGTATGCTGCGGTACCGTGAAGTGCCAGTGAAGCGCGGATGAAACGATTCATGGACTAATCACTGGACCCCGGCTTTCGCCGGGGTGACGACCTTGTCACATTCCTGCCCCGCTTCCCCGCTTCCCCGCTTCCCCGCTTCCCCGCTTCCCCGCCTACCGCTTGCTGAACCGCTCCAGGAACTCCTTCTCGCCGTCCGTCAGCCGCGCCACCCCTTCCTGCTGCAGCTTCGCCATGACCCGGTCGAGCTCCTCGAGGTTGACGGGGTGCAGCCCCTCCCGCTGGATGTGGGACCACCGGGCGACCGCGGCCGAGGATGAGAGCGACGGGGCCGCGACGGTGGCCTGCGCCTGGAACCGTCGCGCCCCGCTGGTCCGTTCCATCACTTTCAGGTAGATCCACGCGCCCGGCCATGCCGCCGAGGTGCGCGAAGTGGGCGATGCCGTCGCCCGCGCCGCCGAAGCCGGACACCAGTGACATGACCGTGAGCGCGACGACCAGCCAGCGGACCTCGACCGGCAGCACCCCCCAGATGTGGACCACTTCGCGGGGCCAGTAGTACGCGAAGGCGAACATCACCCCGTACACTGCGCCTGAGGCGCCGATGACGCCGATCGCGGGGCTGGTGAACGACAACAATCCCCCCATGACGCCGCTCGCGAAGTACAGGCCGAGAAAGCGCCGACCGCCCAGCCGCGCCTCAAGCCGCGGCCCAAAGAAGAAGAGCGCGAACATGTTGAAGAAGATGTGCCCGAGTCCACCGTGCAGGAACATGTAGGTGACGATGGTCCACGGCCGGACGAGGAAGAGCGCCGGCACGAACATCAGCGCATCGCCCAGCGGACGGACGACGATCGTCAGGCCGTACATCAGGACGTTCAGGAAGATCAGGCGGGCGACCCAGGGTGTCATGCAGCCTCAGGGAATGGCCGGCGCGGCGCGCCGGCGGACCCGGGAAGGTATGTCGGGGTCGCGGATAGACGAACGCCCCGGACCGGTTGGCCCGGGGCAGGAGGGCGGGATGCGCTACTTCGACGGCGCAGGCGGCGCGTTGTCGCTGTTCCAGATGTCGTACTTCATCAGCCAGGTGCCGTTCACCTTGGTCCACATGGCCATGTACTTGCCGTTGTCGTTGTACACCCCGCCGTTCGGCGTCGGGATGCTGAGCGCCCAGGTCCCGACGTCGACCGCCTGGTCGCCGGAGGCGGCGATCACGATTTCCACTGGAGTCACGCTCATCGTGATGCCCAGCTGCTCCAGCCCGCTGAAGTAAGCGTTGAGGTCGTCGGGGCCGGTCATGCGTTCCTGGTTCGGCGCCAGGAGCACGGCATCCGGGGCGTAGGTCGCGACGATGGCCGCCTCGTCGTAGGCCTGGACTCCGGCGTTGAACTTCACGACCTGGGCCAGGATCGCCTCCTCCTCGGCCGCCAGGTCGACCGCGGGTGCGGCTGGCTGGCAGGCAGTGAGGGCGGCCACGAACGAGACAGCGGAAACGAGACGGCGCATGCGGGCTCCGAGAGGGAAAGTGAAGGAGAGATTATGCACTGTCCGGAGCCCCTTGACCACCCCCCCGGCGGCTTGCGGAGTTGGCCGACGGGTGCGAACGTATCGGAGACTGGTTTCGCCTCCCGATTCCCATCATCGAGATCCTGATGCCCCTGCCGATTCCCGGCCGAGCCACGCTGGCCCTTGCCCTCCTCACCGTCCTCACGAGCGCACCCGTGCCCCTCCTTGCCCAGCAGGCCGCCCCGAACACCCTCACGGCCGCCGAGCGCTCCGCCGGGTGGACCCTGCTCTTCGACGGCACCACCACGACGGGGTGGCGTGGGTTCCGAATGTCCACGATGCCGGCGGGCTGGGAGGCCAGGGACGGCGCCCTGACACGGGTGAGCGAGGCGGCGGACATCATTACCACGGCGGAATACGCCAGCTTCGAGTTGATGCTGGAATGGAGCATTTCCCCCAAGGGCAACAGCGGCATCATGTACCGGGTCACGGAGGCGGACAGCAACACCTACGAGACCGGACCCGAATACCAGGTGCTCGACGACGCGGGCCACCGCGACGGGCTGTCGCGCCTCACCGCCGCGGGGTCCGTGTATGGCCTCTATCCCGCCCCCGACAGCCTGGTCCGACCGGTGGGCGCGTGGAACCAGGCGCGCATCGTGGTGAATGGCAATGATGTCGAACACTGGCTCAACGGGACGCTGGTGGCGCACTACGTGCTGGGCAGCCCCGACTGGGAGGCCCGGGTGGCGAAGAGCAAGTTCACGCAGTGGCCGGGCTACGGAAAGGCGAAGACGGGCTACATCGCCCTCCAGGAACACGGCGGGTGGGTGGCGTACCGGAATATCAAGATCCGGGTGCTGCCGTGAGCGGCAGCACGGCGGGGCAGGGGGGCAGCGGGGCGGTCAAGACCAAGCTGTCCGATCATGATGTTCCTGCAGTTCTTCATCTGGGGCGCCTGGTTCGTCACGATGGGCACCTACCTCGGCAACACCCTGCAATTCGACGGCGGGCAGATCGGCCTCGCCTACGGCGCGCTGGCCATCGCCGCGATCGTCTCTCCGTTCTTCGTCGGCATGGTGGCGGACCGGTTCTTTGCGACGGAACGGATCCTGGCGCTGCTCCACCTGGCGGGCGCCGCCATGCTCTGGTGGGCCTCGACCCTCGACCACCTTCAACGCCTTCTACCTGGTGCTCATCGGCTACGGGCTCTGCTACATGCCGACGCTGGCGCTCACCAACTCGATCGCCTTCGACCACGTGCGCGATCCCGGCAAGGAGTTCCCCGCCATCCGGGTCCTCGGCACCATCGGGTGGATCGTGGCCGGATTGATGGTCGGGCGGATGGGCCTCGAGGCCACCGCCGCGCCGATGCAGCTGGCGGCCGGCGCCTCGGTGGTGCTCGGCCTCTTCTGCCTCCTGCTCCCGCATACGCCACCGCACGCCGCCGGCAAGCCGTTCAGCGTGCGCGACGTCCTCGGACTCGACGCCCTGGCGCTGCTCAAGGACCGCTCCTTCGCGACCTTCGTGGTCGGCTCGTTCCTGCTCTGCATCCCGCTGCAGTTCTACTACGCCTTCACCAATCTCTTCCTGAACGAGATCGGGATGGCGGAGCCGGCGAGCAAGATGACCCTCGGCCAGATGTCCGAGATCGGCTTCATGCTGCTGCTGCCCGTGGTTCCTGAAGCGCTGGGGGGTGCGGCGGATCCTGCTGGTCGGCATGCTGGCCTGGGCGGTGCGGTACTTCTTCTTCGCCTACGGCAACGCCGGTCCCGCGATCTGGATGCTCTACGCCGGCATCCTGCTGCACGGCATCTGCTACGACTTCTTCTTCGTGACGGGCCAGATCTACACCGACGAACGGGCCGGCCCGAAGATTCGGGCGGCGGCGCAGGGGTTCCTGGCGTTCATCACCCAGGGAGTCGGTTACCTGATCGGCGCCTGGGCCTCCGGGCGGGTCGTCCAGCACTTCACGCTTCCCGGCGGCGGGCACGACTGGCGGAACATCTGGCAGGTGCCCGCCGTCGGCGCCGTCGTCATCCTCGTGGTCTTTGCGCTTCTCTTCCGGCCCGCCGCGGCGCGGGCCTCCACCCCGGCCTGACGGACTCCGACATGACCAAGATCCACCCAACCCGGCGGGACTTCGTGGGCAGCGTGGCGGCGGCGAGCACGGCCTTCACCATCGTGCCGCGTCACGTCCTCGGCGGCCCCGGCTACACCGCGCCGAGCGACCTGCTGAACATCGCGTGCATCGGCGTGGGCGGCATGGGGGAAAGCGACGTCCGCGGGGTGTCGAGCCAGAACATCTACGCGCTGTGCGACGTGGACCTCAAGCAATCGGAAGACACCTTCCGGAAGTATCCGAACGCCAAGAAGTACCGCGACTACCGCGAAATGCTCGACCAGGAGGGGAAGCACATCGACGCCGTGACCATCACGATTCCCGACCACGGCCACGCCGCGGCGGCGATGATGGCGCTCCGGATGAACAAGAACGTCTATTGCCAGAAGCCGCTGGCGCGCACGCTGACGGAGGTGCGCGCGCTCAAGGCGCAGGCGGCCAAGACGAAGGTGGCCACCCAGATGGGCAACCAGGGGCACGCCGGCGAGGGGATCCGGACGCTGCGCGAATGGGTCGAAGCCGGCGTGATCGGCACCGTGCGCGAGGTGCAGTACTGGACCAACCGCCCGATCTGGCCCCAGGGCATGGAGCGCCCGACCGACCTCCACGCCCCGCCGCTCACGCTCGACTGGAATCTCTGGCTCGGGCCGGCGCCGGAGCGGCCCTACAATCCGGCCTACGCCCCGTTCCGCTGGCGCGGGTGGTGGGACTTCGGGACCGGCGCCCTGGGCGACATGGCCTGCCACGGCATGGACGCCGCCTACTGGATTCTCGATCTCGGCTACCCGGAGCGAATCATCCCCGAATCCACCCAGCGCTATCTCGAGACGGCGCCGAAGTCGAGCCGGGTGGAATACCAGTTCCCGGCCAAGGGAAAGCGGCCCGGCGGTGAAGGTGGTCTGGCGCGACGGCGACCTCCGCCCGCCGCAGCCGGTAGGGCTTCCCATCACGATGGAATGGCCACCGTCCGACATCGGCGGGCAGATGTGGGTGGGCGACGACGGCGCCCTGATTGCGGGCATGTATGGCGAGGATCCGGTCTTGCTCGACCCCAAGCGCGACGCGGAAGTGCGGGCCAATCCGCCGGTCAAGGTCTATGACCGCTCGAAGGGGGTGCATGACGAGTGGATCGACGCCTGCAAGGGTGGGCCGGCCGGCGCTGTCGAGCTTCGACGGCTACGCGGGCGGACTGACGGAGATGGTGCTGCTGGGGTGCCTGGCCATCCGGGCGGGGCAGACGCTGCAGATCGATCCGGTGACCGGAAACGTGACGAACATGAAGTTGCCGGAGGAGTGGATTACGCCGAAATACCGGAGTGGCTGGACGCTGTAGGCCCGCCGCCGCCCTCAGGAAGGGACGCGCATGCCCTGGGACCGCCTGCAGTTCGCCTTCACCGTCACCTATCACTACCTCTTTCCCCAGCTCACGATGGGGCTGGCGCTGCTCATCGTCGTCTTCAAGTGGCAGCACCTGCGCACCGGTGAGGCGCGCTGGGCGCGGGCGGCTCGGTTCTGGGCGCGCATCTTCGGCATCAACTTCGGCGTCGGCGTGGTCACCGGCATCCCCCTCGAGTTCCAGTTCGGGACCAACTGGGCCGCGTTCTCCGCCTATGCGGGCGGCGTCATCGGGCAGACGCTGGCGATGGAAGGGGTCTTCGCCTTCTTCCTCGAATCCACGGTGCTCGGCCTGTTCCTCTACGGCGAGAAGATGCTGAGCCCGCGGGCGCACTTCGCCACCGCGGTGCTGCTCTGCCTGGGCAGCTGGGCGTCGGGCTACTTCATCGTGGCCACCAACGCCTTCATGCAGCATCCGGTGGGCTACGCGGTGGACGCCGCCGGCAGCGCTGCAGGTCAGTTCCTTCGGCGCGTTCCTGCTCAACCCCTGGGCGCTCTGGCAGTACGCCGCACACCATGAGCGCCGCCGTCATCACCGGCGCCTTCGTGGTGGCCGCCGTAGGCGCCTTCTGGCAGTTGAGCGGCCGGCACCTGGAGGACGCGCGGACCTTCCTGCAGGTGGGCGTGCTGTGCGGCCTGATCGCCACGGTCGACGCAGATCATGCCGACCGGCGACCAGCGCGGGAAGCTCGTGGCCCGGGACCAGCCGGTCGGGCTGGCCGCCATGGAAGGGCGTCTTCAATGGCGGACCCGAAGCGCCGCTGGCCATCATCGGCCAGCCCGAACATGGAGGCCGGCCGGCTGGACAACCCGATCGAGGTGCCGGCGGTGCTGAGCTTCCTGGCCTACGGCTCCTTCGGCAGCACGGTGCAGGGGCTGAACGATTTTCCGCGGGACACCTGGCCCGACAACATTCCCCTCCTGTACTACGCCTATCACATCATGGTCGGGCTCGGCACCCTGATGCTCGCGCTCATGGCGGTGAGCGCCCTGCTCCTCTGGAGAAAGCGGCTCTTCGACACTCCCGCCGTGCTCTGGGCGCTCATGCTGGCCTTCCCGTTTCCCTACATCGCGACGACGGCCGGATGGATCACCACCGAACTGGGCCGCGCAGCCCTGGATCGTCTACGGGCTGATGCGCACGCACGCCGGCGCCTCGCCGTCGGTCAACGAGGGCGAGGTGGTCTTCAGCACGATCGGATTCATGGGACTCTACCTGGTGGTCGGCCTGCTCTTCCTCTATCTCGTTGCGCGCGAGCTGCATCACGGCCCCCGTCCTGCTGCCGGGGAGGCGTGACGATGGCGGCGCTCTGGTTCGGGTTGCTGGCCGTGATGCTGGCCGTGTACGCGGTGCTCGATGGCTTCGACTTCGGGGTCGGCGTGCTGCATCAGACTCGTGGCCCGGACCGACGCGGAGCGGCGCCAGGTGCTGAACACCATCGGGCCGGTATGGGACGGCAACGAGGTGTGGCTGATCGCGTCGGGGGCGTGCTCTTCCTGACCTTTCCCGCCGCCTATGCCGCCGGGATTCAGCGGCTTCTACCTGCCCCTGATGGTCGTGCTCTGGCTGCTGATCCTGCGCGGGCTGTCGATCGAGCTCCGCTCCCACGAGGCACACCCGCTCTGGCGGGCCTTCTGGGACGCCACGCTGCAATTGGCGTCGGTCCTGATGGCCGTCGTCCTCGGCGCGGCGCTGGGCAACGTGATCCGCGGCGTTCCGCTCGACGCGTCAGGGTACTTCCAGCCTGCCGCTCTTCGGGGATTTCTCGCCCTGGGGACCCGACCGGCGTGCTCGACTGGTACACCACGACGATCGGCGTCCTCACGCTGGCCATCCTGACGCTCCACGGTGCCCTCTACCTGGTTTGGAAGGCCGAGGGACCGGTGGCGGCGCGTGCGCTGGCGGTCGCCCGAAGGACGTGGTGGATCGTGGCCGTCCTGGGCATGGTCGCGACGGCGCTGACGTGGAAGGTGCAGCCCGGGCTGTATGTGATGATCGGGAGCCGGATCTGGCCGACCGCCCTGGTGGCGGTCGGCGCTCGCGGGATATCTCAGTGTGCCGCTCAGGCTCAATCGAAGCGAGGAGCGGAGCGCATTCCTGGGCTCGGTCGCCGTCATCCTCGGCATCCTGGGTGCGACGGCCGCCGGCCTCTATCCAAACATCCTCAGCTCCAACATCGACCCGCAGTTCTCGATCACGGCCCAGTCGGCGCAGGCGGGCGGGTATGGATTGCGGGTCGCGCTGGTCTGGTGGGTGCCGGGAATCCTGCTGGCGATAGGGTACTTCGCCCATCTGTTCTGGCGGTTCCGGGGGAAGGTGGGAGTGGGGGAGGTCTGAGCGCCGGAGTCCATGAGACTGGACCCCGGCTTTCGCGGGGGTGACGGCAGGTAGATCCCCCCTCTCCGCTTGCCGGAGAGGGGGCAGGGGGTGAGGTCAGGGCCGCCAGGTGCCCTTCGCCACCTTCGGCACAAACGAATCCAGTCCCCTCGGCGGGAACTTGACCGTCTTCCCTGATTCCGCGCTCATGTAGGCCGCCATCAGCGTCCGCACCACCTCCACGCCGTCATCGAAGGTCAGCTTCGGCTTCTCGAGCCCGAGGAAGACCCGCACGAAGTGCCGATCCTCCGCCTCGTAGCCGTACGCCATTGGTTCATTGGCCACCACCGGCATCTGGCCCTGCTCGGCGTTCTGCTTCTCGACCAGGTCTTCTCCCTCCCGCCCCTTCACTTCCCGGCTGAAGAAGAGCTTGAGCCCGCTGTCGAGGGTGTTCCAGGTCATGGAGTACTCGGGGCCCAGCAGTTCTGCCGACAGCCGGAGGCCAGCGCCGACGAAGCTCCACGAGGTGGTGGCCTCGCCCAGCACGGTGTGCCCGGAGTCGGTCTCGAACTCGATGGTGACGCTGGCAAAGTCCTCGGCGGGGCGCTTGGCGTAGTCCACCGCGGGACCCATCGTCTTCTTGAGGCGGCGGACATACTCCGGGCGGGACCACTTGAGGCTGGCAATCCGCCCTGTGATGGCGACCGGCCGCACCGAAGAGCGGGGGGCGCCGGGCTTGGTCAGGAGATGGCGCACCACCTCCACCGAGTGGCACATCATGTCGTTCAGCACCCCGCCGCCCTGCAGTTTCCCCTGCCAGAACCAGGGCATGTGCGGTCCGCTGTGCTCCTCGGCGGCGCGCGCCAGGTAGGGGCGCCCGGTCGTGGCGGCACCCCGGGCCCAGAGGAGCATCCGGCCATGCTCCACCTGCGGGCTGAAGAGCTGGTTCTCGAGGTAGCCGTGGGCGATGCCCGCCTTCTTCGTCATGGCGGCCACCTGTTTTGCTTCCCTTACCGTGCGGGCGAGTGGTTTCTCACAGGCGAGGCCGAGGAGCTCCCCCTTGCCGCGGAGGACGGCGTCGGTGATCTCCTCGACGTTCTCGACGCGGGCGTGGTTGGGTCCGCAGAGCCAGATGGCATCGATGGCGGGGTCGGCGACCATCTCAGTGATGGAGCCGTACGCCTTGGCACGGCCCACATCGAGCTTGCGGGCGAACGCCGCGGCGTCCGCGGCGTTCTTCTTGTTGGGGCTCCAGACGCCGAGGACGTCGGCGTCGCGGACACCCTGCCAGGCCTGCATGTGGAACCGAGTGTTGAAGCCGCTGCCGATGAATCCGACGCCGAGCCGACGCTTGGGCATGTCTACTCCACTCAGGTGTAGCTGACACCCAGCTGCTTGAGCTGGGGCTCGGGACAGCCGGTCCATTCCGGGCACGAAGGTGTTGCCGATGTACTTGATGTCCTCGACGCCGACCTTGCTGGTCCAGTAGCCGGTGGCCGTCAGGTTCCGGAATTCGTTGAAGAACGCGGCAGGCTCCTTGAACGCTTCACCGGCCTTCTTCGGCCATGCGATGTCGTCCAGGATCAACTTCTGGTCGTGTGCGGAGGCGGCGACGAACGACGACTGAAACCGCTTCTGCGATTCGGCGTCGAGCCAGGCGAGGCCGGTCCGCATCCGCTCCCGGTTGTCCATCTCCTCCGCCATCACGAAGTCCAGGAACTCGGGCACGCCGGCCTCGGTGGCGCTGGGGCCGCGCTCGTCGGCCGGGAGGGTCAGGTCCGCCAGCACGAACACCGTGGCGTACTCCTCGGTGGTGAAGAAGGTCGGCACATAGGGAGAGGCGCGATCGGCGGCCTTGCGAATCGTGTCGGCGCGGCAGCCGGCGGCGCCGGCAGCCAGCGCCACACCCAGCAGGCCGAGCATGTCTCGGCGGGAGAGGTCGGTCACAGGGCCCCCTGGCGGCGTTGCGCCGCGATGTACTCGGAGGTGCGCATCGAGAGCGCAAGGATGGTCCAGGTCGGGTTCTTGTCCGCCTGCGACACGAACGGCCCGCCGTCGGCCACGAAGAGGTTCTTCACGTCGTGCGCCTGGCAGTTGGCGTTGACCACGGAGCTGCCCGGGTCGTTGCCCATCCGGACGCAGCCGAGTTCGTGGATGATCTGCCCGCCGGTCGCGATGCCGTAGCCCTGTTCCCTGGTGGGCATCGGACTGAACACCTCGCCCCCCATCTCGTCGATCAGCGCGCGGAAGGTTTCCTGCATGTGCTTGACCTGCTTGTACTCGTAGTCGCTCCACTTCCAGTGGAACCGGAGGACCGGGATGCCCCACTGATCCTTGGTGTCGGGGTCGATTTCGCAGTAGGAGTCGGCGTTGGGAATCATCTCGCCGCGGCCGCTGAAGCCGATGGTGGTGCCGTAGAGCCGGCGGTAGGAGTCCTTCAGCGCCTTCCCATAGCCGCCGAACTCGGGGTAGTTCTGGATGCCGCCCATGAAGCCGTAGGACGGCTGGCCGCGGCCGCCCCAGATCTCGATGTGGTAGCCACGCGGAAAGTCGAGCTTCTTGTTGTCGAGCCACCAGGGGCTGTAGAGGTGCCCGCCGCCCACGCCGTCCTCGTTGTGCGGAATCCCGTTCTCGAGCTTGGGGATGAACCCCGCCACGTCGGTGCCAGTGGTGTCGGTCAGGTACTTGCCCGACCACGCCGCTCGAGTTGGCCAGCCCGTGGGGAAACGAGCTGCTCCTGGAGTTGAGGAGGAGGCGCGCGGACTCACAGGCGCTGGCCGCCAGGACCACCACCCTGGCCCGGACCCGCTGGTCGGTGTTGGTGGTCTTGTCCACGTACGTGACACCGTCGGCGAGTCCGTTGGTGCCGACCGTCACCTCGCGCGCCATCGCGTTGGTGATCATCGTCAGCTTGCCGGTGGCCATGGCCGGGGGGATCAGGACGTTGGTGGAGGAGAAGTTGGCGTTGACGGCGCAGCCGCGGTTGCACTGCCCGCAGTAGTGGCAGGCGGGGCGGTCGCCCAGCGGCTGGGTGATGATCGAGAGTCGCGCCGGAATGCAGGTCACCTTGAGATTGTCGCAGGCCTGCTTCACCAGCAATTCGTAGCAGCGGGGCCTCGGCGCCGGCATGAAATGGCCGTCCGGCTCGTTCGGGAGGCCCTCGGCGCTGCCGAAGATGCCGATCAGGTCGTCCACCCGGTCGTAGTAGGGCGCGAGGTCGTCGTAGCTGATGGGCCAGTCGTCGCCCAGGCCGTCGAGGCTCTTCCGGCGGAAGTCGTTGGGGCCGAACCGGAGGGAAATCCGCCCCCAGTGGTTGGTGCGTCCCCCCACCATGCGCGCCCGCCACCAGCCGAATTTCGACCCGGGGGCCACGGTGTACGGCTCCCCCTCGATGTCCCATCCTCCGATGCAGGCGTCGAACTCGCCGAAGGGTCGCTCCTTGGTCCACGCGCCGCGCTTCGGCGTGTTGAACGGCCAGGTGAGCATGGCGGAGTCGGTGGTGTTGTCCCACGGCCCACCGGCTTCGAGCATCACGACATCGGCCCCGGCCTTGGTAAGCATGTACGCGGCCATGCCGCCGCCGGCGCCGGAGCCCACGATGCAGACGTCGTACACCTTCGACTGGTCCTGTTGAGTCATCGGCCCGTCCGGGGGAGGAGGATTCGGAAAGTACAGCGTGAGGCTCGGACCGGCTAGCGGGGCGTCAGCAAGTCTCACGCGTCTTCAGCGGCTCGGTGAGGCCCACCGCGATCTCACATTCCCGCTCCCCGCTTCCCTCCCCGCCTCTTTCACCTCACCCCCTGACCCCCTCTCCGGCAAGCGGAGAGGGGGGACGTGCGTTCCGATTTCGATCGTCACCCCGGCGAAAGCCGGGGTCCATGTTTGGCCTTCCCCGCGTCTTTCACCTCACCCCCTGGCCCCCTCTCCACCATGTGGAGAGGGGGTGTGAGATGCCTAGGGGGACTTACTGAACCGAGCCTGTCGCGGTGGGCTGGACGCGCCACTCGGCAGGAAGACCACGGCGGTCACGACAGTCCCGGCGCCGTCCACCGTCAGCGTGAGCGGGCCAGTGTACTCGGCTGAACTCTCCGTGGGGATTGTGCTGTCCAGCGTGTACCGAATGACCCCGTTGGCCAGTGGGCTCGTGAGGGTGACCACGGCGGAGCCGTTCGGCGTTGCCTGGTTCTTCTCCAGCCCCACCACGCTCGGCACCCGGTAGTTGACGCCCAGCCGGTCCAGCCCGTCGAGCGCGGAAGGCAGCCGCGCCATGAAGCTCGCCCAGTCCCGCGCCGAGGCAGGGCTCCAGGTCACTTCGGCCATGGCCAGCATCCGTGGAAAGATCATGAACTCGACCCGATACGGGGTGGTCATGTACTCGGTCCACACATTGCCCTGGGCGCCGATGATGTGCGTGGCCTCCCCAGCAGTCAGCACATCCGGCACCGGCTCGAATCCGTAGACCTTGTCGAGCGGCACGTTGCCGCCGATCGAGAAGGGCTCGAGCGCTGGATCTCCCTGAGCGTAGTCGAAGTAGCTGTGGCTGGTGGGCGTCATGATCACGTCGTGCCCCTGCTGCGCCGCGGCGATGCCGCCGCTCACGCCGCGCCAGCTCATGACGGTGGCGTCGGGGGCGAGCCCGCCCTCGAGAATTTCATCCCACCCGATCAGCCGTCGGCCGTGCGCGTTCAGGAACCGTTCGATCCGCTGCACGAACCAGCTCTGGAGGGCATGTTCGTCGGCCAGCTGCTCCCGCTGGATGATGGACTGCGCCAGGTCGCTCGATTTCCACCGCGCCTTGGGCGCCTCGTCGCCGCCGACATGGATGTACGGCCCCGGAAAGAGGGCCATCACCTCGGTCAGGACGCCTTCAAGGAAGGCGAAGGTGGCCTCGCTCGGGCAGAAGATATCTTCCTCGACGCCCCACACCGTGCCGACCTCGAAGGGCCCCGGGGTGCAGGCCAGCTCGGGGTAGGAGGCGAGGGCGGCCATGGCATGACCCGGCATCTCGATTTCCGGGACGATGGTGATGTGCCGGGCGGCGGCATACGCCACTACCTGCCGGATCTCCTCCTGGGTATAGAAGCCGCAGTAGGGGATCCCGTCGCCGACATAGGGATTGAAGTTCTTGCTCGACGATCGTCTCGCGGCGACAGGAGCCGACGTCGGTGAGCTTCGGGTACGCCTTGATCTCGATCCGCCACCCCTGGTCGTCGGTCAGGTGCCAGTGGAAGGTGTTGAACTTGTAGCGGGAAAGGAGGTCGATGTACCGCTCCACGAACGCCACCGGGAAGAAGTGCCGACTCACGTCGAGGTGCATGCCACGGTAGGGGAAGCGCGGGGCGTCGGTGATTTCGACGCGCGGCACCGTGCCCAACTCTCCGGCGTGGAGCAGCTGGCGGAAGGTCTGGAGGCCGTGGAAGAGGCCGGCCTCGGTCGGGGCCTCGATCACCACGCCCGACGACTGGCTGCTGAGGCGATAGCCCTCACGGCCCAGGATAGAGTCAGGGGCAATGAGTTGAAGTATCAGTCCGGCGGGTGGGGCGGGGCCGCTGCTGACCACCGGGCGCCATCCCAGTTCCGCCTCCAGCAGGTCGCTGGCGTAGGCCCCGAGCGCGGCGAGATCGCTCGGCTGGGGCGCCTGGAGCTGGATGCGGTGCCGCAGGGGAACGGCGCCGGTGTTCTGGATGACTTTCTTGGGGTACGGGATGAGCGGAAGGGGGGCCTGGGCGCTGACTGCCCGCACCGAGCAGACCGAGAGAACGAGGAGCAGTATCGCGCAGAGAATTCTCAAGGCCATCTCCCAGGTGCCGGCACTCGATCTCGCTTGTCAATCGAAGCCCTTTGCGTCTCCTTGCGTCTTTGCGTCAACAGCTTTTTAGCGCAAAGACGCAAAGAGGCGCGAAGGACTCCTCTTGAAACGCAGGCCTGCGTATTCTTGTGTCACGCATAATACAATTAAACGGGGTATCCATGCATCGGTTCGGCCTTGTCGGGATGTTGTTGCTTGCCGCTTCACCCCTCGCAGCCCAATCCGGCATCGAGTTTACCCCGACAATTGGCTATCGCTTCGGCGGCACGGTCAACAGCGACGTCGGGAAGTTCTCGGCCAACGACAACCTGGCCTGGGGTGCGACCCTCGGGTTTCGCGTCAAGCGTGACGGGCTGGTGGAGCTGGTCTACAGCCGGCAGTCGACGAGCATCGATTTCAAGCCAGACACCGCCGGGAGGTACACCGTGGGCGACGCCGCCATCGAATACCTCCAGATCGGCGGCGCGCTGGAATTCGGCAACAATCCCAACACCAAGCCCTTCTTTGCCCTGACCGTGGGCGGCACCCACCTCGCCCCACAGAGCGACAATCTCGGCAGTGAATGGGTGTTCTCCTTCGGCGGCGCCCTCGGCCTCAAGACCTACCTGAACCAGCACATCGGTCTCCGGGCCCAGGCTCGGCTCTGGATGAGCACCCTCTCCTCGAATACCGAGTTCTGGTGCAGCCTGCCGGGTTATTGCGTCATCACCGCATCGGACGGAGTGTTTTTCACGCAGGGCGAGGTGAGCGGTGGGGTGATGTTCGTGTTCTGACGGGGTGGCCTCACGGCCACCCCTGTCGGTCGTCGACGCAATCTCGGAGCGCGGAATCCGCTTTCGGTATTGTCCTACCGATCACGAAGTCGCGTGTCCTCAGGCGAGGGGTGGGCGTGAGCCCACCCCTCAATGAAGCGGAAGCGGAGGTGCCGCACCGGAGGCCTTGGCCCAGTCCATCCCCACCGCCGCCCCCACTGTCGCCGCAATCTGCGACTGCGTCAGCTCCGGCAGGCTGCGCCGGACGCCGAGCCCCGGCGTCTCCGGCCCAAGCACCGCCGCCCAGATATACTCTGCCCCTTCCACATCGGTGCCATGATTGCGCCACGCCTTCAGCCCGCTCCCGCGCCCGTGATCGGTGGTGATGATGAAGGTCGTCTTGCCGGCGTACTCCGGCATGGCCTGCATCGTGTTCCAGAGATCCCGGATGAACCCGTCCACCCGGTGCGCCGAAGCCAGGTACTGGTCGTAGCGGCCCTCGTGGGCCCATTCGTCGGTTTCGCCGTAGCCGATGTAGAGCGCCTGCGGGCGCTCGGTCCGGACGTAGTCCATCACCACCGCCTGCATGAAGGCGTCATACGGCATCTCCTGCCAGACGCGGGTGGTGGTGGCGTACAGGGTATCGAGCAGGACTCGGCGCGGGAGCAGTGTCCCCCGGAAAGGGCTCGTCCCAGCCGGCCCGGACCCACATCGGGGCACGCTCCTGGTTGAAGATCGGTCGCGAAGACGTCCCAGGTGCCGAACGCCGCCACCTTTCCCGTAAACTCCGGTTTTCCCGCCAGCCACTCGAACACCGTCACGTTCGGGTTGGGGCCGTAGTCGTTCCGGTCGATGCGGGGGTCCGCCTTGCCGGTCAGCATCTCGTTGTAGCCGGGGTAGGAAAACTTGTACCCGTTGGTCACCACCATCGTGCTGCCCAGGTCGCGGTCACCGAGGATCTGGCCATCCCGAGCGATGACACTCCACATGAATGGCATCAGCGCCCGGCTGTTGGCCATCTTGTCGCCCACGAGGAAGGCGCGCCGCAGCGCGGCGGTGTCCTCGACGCCGCCATACTCGGCGTTGTTGAGCGCCGGATCGGCGCCGCCGAAGAGCTCCTGCCAGCGGAAGCCGTCCGTCACGATGAGGACCACGTTCTGCCGTCGGGGGGACTGAGCGGTGGCGGGAGCTGCCACGAGGAGGAAGAGGAAGAGCGCGCCGATGAGCCTATGCATTCTTGAACCTGAGCTGTCGGAGGTAGGCGTAGCTGGCGGCCGCCGAGGCGAAGGGGTCGGTGGCGTCATCGTGTTCGACGAACCCGTGGCGGACTCCAGCTTGCTTTGCGTGGGCAAAGATCGCCGCCCAGTCCACGGAACCGGCACCGACGTCGACCATTGACCCGTCGGCGGAGCGCCCCTTCAGGTGCAGCAGCGAAAACCGGCCGGGCCACGTTGCAAAGTAGGAAAGCGGGTTGCCGTCTCCCTCGAGCACCCAGTAGATGTCCATCTCGAAGCCGACCACGGCCGGGTCCGTCTCGCCGAGAAGGATGTCGTAGGGAATCTGGCCGTCTATCGGCGTGAGTTCGGTGGCGTGGTTGTGGTAGGCGAACTTGAACCCCGCCTCGCGGGCAGCCTTCCCGTACTCGTTGAACCGCTCAGCCCACCGACGGAAGTCGTCGAGCGTCTTCCGCTGTTCGGCATCGATCCAGGCCAGGACGAGGTATTCGATGCCCAGCGTGCGTGCGGCGGACACGGTGGTGCGCCATCCCCCCTCAAAGTCTTCGACCGTCAGGTGGGCGGCAGGCGCCGTGAGGCCGGCATCGTCCAGCACCTTTCGCGTCTGGGCAGGGGTGGTGCCCCGGTTCCAGGCGAATTCCACCTCCTTGTAGCCGAGGGCCGCCAGCCGTTGCAGATGTGCCTGAAAAATCGGCTTCCAGCGCCTGCCGCACCGTATAGAGCTGGATGCCGATGCTCTTGAGTTTGTCAGCCGGTACCGGGTCGCGAGGAAACGGGAGGGCAGCACCGAGGCTGGCGGCACCGGACAGCCGAATGAATTCTCGTCGGGAGAACCTCACGCGCGACCCTGCAGCTTGGCCACCCACCAGCGGAGCCCGACAAAGAGAAACCGCCAGTCCTTGAAGAACTCGGGCGGCTTCCCCTCGAAGGCGTGCCCGATGAACTGAAAGACCCATCCCACCACGAACAGGGTCAGCGGGATGCGCCAGAAGCCGGGTACCCAGATGCCGACGAGGAAGAGCGGTATTGACACGGCAATGAGCGGGATGCCTATGGTATGACAGACCCGGTTGACCGGGTTCTGGTGACTGGTGGCGTATTGTGCAATCCACTCATCCCAGCTCTTGCCGCCGAGCGCCATGGATTCTCTCCGAAAGGGGTCCCTCCAAACGTTCAACCCCGCGCGACGGAGGGCAAGAGGGATAGAAAAACCCCGCCCGGCAACGGCCGGGCGGGGTTTCTCGGGGTCGAGCCTGATGGTCAGGCCAGCTTGCGCTTCGGAACCTTGCTGGTTCCCTTGGCTCGCTTCGCCGGCTTCTTCAACTGTAGCGTCGGCTGGAAGAGATACTCGGGATCGGTTCGGCGGCCCATGGCCGCTATCGCCTCCTCCTCGTTCGGCTGACGGTACACGAACTGGTCGCCCCGGAAGTTGCGGAGGACGACCTCTTCGTCGTTCATCGAGATGACGTATTCCGGCAGGAGGGGAATCTTCCCGCCGCCGCCGGGGGCGTCGATGACGAACTGCGGGTTGGCCAGGCCGCTGGTCCAGCCGCGCAGCGACTCCATGATCTGGATGCCGGTCTGGACGCTGGTCCGGAAGTGCTCCGCCCCGGCCACCTGGTCGGCCATGTAGATGTAGTAGGGCCGGACCCGGGCCTGCATCAGGCGGTGCATCAGCTGCTTCATGACCTCGGGGGTGTCGTTGACCCCGCGGAGGAGCACGGTCTGGCAGCCGAGCGGGATGCCGGCGTCGGCCAGCATGCCGAGACCCTTCACCGCCGCCGGCGTCAGTTCGTCGGGGTGGTTGAAGTGGGTGTTGATCCACACCGGGTGGTACTTCTTGATCGTGGCGCAGAGTTCCGGCGTGATCCGCTCCGGGAGATGGCAGGGAACGCGGCTCCCGATCCGGATGATCTCGATGTGCTTGATGCTCCGCAGGCGGGAGAGGATGGCGTCCAGCCGCCGGTCGTTGAGGAGCAGCGGGTCGCCTCCCGACATGATGACATCGCGGATTTCGGTGTGGCTCTCCAGGTACTGGAACGCCGACTCGAACTGCGACATCGGGATCTTCTCGGGGTCGCCCACCTTCCGCCGCCGGGTGCAGAACCGGCAGTAGCTGGCGCAGACGGGGCTGACCAGGAAGAGCGCCCGGTCGGGGTAGCGGTGCGTGATGTTCGGCACCGGGCTGTCCTCGTCCTCGTTCAGGGAGTCCACAATGCCGTCGTGGACCTCGAGTTCCTGCACGGTGGGCACGTACTGGCGCCAGATCGGGTCGTCGGGGGACTTGATCAGGTCCACCATCGCCGGCGAGATCCGGAACTCGAAATTCTCCGCGGCCAGCCGGAGGCGGTCGAGCTCGGGGAAGTTCTCGGCACCAAACCGGCTGGCGAGCGTGTCGAGCGACGCGATCGAGTTCTTACGCAGGACTTCCTGCCAAGTCTCCATGCCAGTACCCCATCCTCAGGTTGTTGCGGGAACCTCGAAATACTTCACGAACGTCACCTGGTCGTCGCCCGGCGCGTAGAAGTCCGGGATCATGCCGACGGCCCGGTACCCCCGGGCCTCGTAGAAGGCGCGCGTCGGTGCGTAGTCCACCCGGCCCGCCGTCTCGACCACTATGAGCCGCGCCACACCCGCGAGGCGCCGCTCCATCTCCTCTACCAGAAGCGTGCCGAGTCCGAGCCCGTGCTGCGCCGGATCGACCGCCATCCAGTAGAGATCCCAGGTGGCCACGGTGCAGGGCGTCGGTCCCCAGCAAATCCAGCCCGCCAGCCGACCGTCCACCTCGACGCCGAGCGCCGTGTAGTCCGGGCTGCCGGCCACCGCGGCGTCGAAGACTTCCAGCGCCACGGGGACTTCGTCGTCTCGAAAGAGCCCGACCGCCCGCGTGATTTCCTCGAGTCGGGTCCGGTCGGCGGTGGTCAGCCCACGGAGCTGCCCGGCAACCGCCGCCCGCGTCACGAAGTGACCCGCCCCGACAGGGCGCCCTCCGCGAGCGCGACGCGGCCCCGCTCCAACGCTTCCTCGGCGATCTGGAGGACCAGCGCCGAGTAATCCCATCCGAATGCCCGACCCATGCGCGCAAGTCCGGCGTCGCTCGAGAGGTCAGGATCGGGATTCAGTTCGAGTACCCACGGCGTACCGTCGGCATCGAGCCGCAGGTCCACTCGTCCATATCCCTCGCACTTTGCCAGAGCGCGCCACGCGCGTTCTGCAACACTTACCAGCTTTTTTGCCGTTGCCTGGTCCACCTTGGCGGGGCAGACCGGTATGGTGTGCAGGTCGTAGTCGCTGCCCGCATTCCACTTGGCGGCGTAGGTCACGATGGGCGGCTTGCCTTCGCCGAGCCCGGTAAAATCGATTTCGGAAATCGGCAGGGCGGTGGTCCCCACGAAGCCGACGTTGAATTCGCGCCCTTCCACATACTCCTGCACCAGGACGTCTTCCCAGGTGGCCGTCACCTTGGCGAGCCGTTCGAGGAGCGCCTCTGGGGTGTGGCAGACGGACCCTTCGTCGATGCCGACACTGGCGTCTTCCATTGACGGCTTGACGATGACCGGGAACCGCAGCCCCTCGGGTACCACCGGCTCGTGCACCAGCGCAAAGGCCGGGACCGGGAGCCCCTCCTCCCGGAGGAGGGTGTTGGCCACATGCTTCCGGTGGCAAATCGTGATCGGCCAGGAGCGGCACCCGGTAAACGGCACCCGGGTCAGCTCGAGCGCGGCCACCACGTAGTCCTCGAACCGCGCGTGGCCGTTGATGCCCTCGCAGAGGTTGAAGACCAGGTCGGCCTTCTGGCAGCGCTCCATCCAGCCGAGGTCCGCCAGGTACACCGGGATCATCTCGGTGGCGTGGCCCGCCGCCTTCAGGATCCCCTCGATTTCCCGGACATTGGCGAGGACGGCGGCGACGTCGGCCGCGCTCCACTCGTCGCTGCCGCCATCATGGAGGAGGGCAACCCTCACGCCGCGACCTCGGCAAGGAGCCGCCGACCGCCGGTGATCCGCCGCCAGGCGATGTCGGCCACTGTCTGGATCAGCTCGTCGTAGTCCAGGCCGGCCGCCCGCGCCGCCTTGGGGAAGCAGGAATTGTCGCGCGGATCGGGGAGGACGCCCGGCAGCGGGTTCAGCTCGACGATCATCGGGTTGCCGTCGGCGTCGCAGCGGACGTCGATCCGGCACCAGTCCCGGCAGCCGAGGGCGTGGTACGCGCCGAGGCAGGCCTCGCGGATCCGGCGCGCCAGCGATTCCGGGATCGGCGCGGGGCACTGATAGATGTCGAGCGGATTGTCGAGGGTGTCCCAGAGCCACTTCGCCTCGTAGCCGTAGATGGGCGGGGCGCCCTCGGGGAGGTCGGCGTAGTCCATGGCCACGATCGGGAGGCAGCGCGCCTCGGCGCCGTTGCCGAGCACGGCGACGGTGAACTCGGCGCCCGGCAGCCAGGCTTCGATGAGTACCGGCTGACGGTAGGTGGTCAGCAGGTGCTCGACCCGGCCGACCAGGGCGTCGCGGTCGTGGCAGAGGTTGTCGACCGTGATTCCCTTGCCCGATCCCTCGCAGGCCGGCTTGACGAATACCGGGAAGGGGAGGGTGCAGGTGGCGGCGTCGGCCACCGACTCGGCGATCCGGAACGGCGCCGTCGGGACGCCGCGCGCCACCATCGTCTCCTTGGCCCGCCCCTTGTGGAGGGCGAGACCGAGGGCGAGCGGGTCGGAGGCGTGACAGGGAATGCCGTAGAACTCGCAGATGGCGGGGACGTGCCCCTCGCGGTTCGGGCCGTAGAGCCCTTCGGCGATGTTGAACACGAAATCGGGACGGGCATCGGCCAGCTTCTGCGGGAACGAAGCGTCGGCCTCCAGGCGAATGACCTGGCCGAGCGGCTGCAGCGCGCGCTCGATGGCGTCGATGGTGCCGGGTTCGTCCCACTCGGCGTAGAGATCGGGTTGGTCGAGATCGGTACGGAGGGCGCGGAGGGCGGTGTTCCGGTCGACAGGGGAGGCGAAGTCTCCCCCAGCGATCGCTGCGGCTTGGGGCTTCAGGTTGTAGGCGAGTCCGATACGAACTCCCAAACACTCCCCCTAAAAAAAGCTGCCACCGAATTGCGGCGAGCCGACGTGCTTGCTGTTGTCGGACACTAAGTTAAGAAAAAGGGGAGCGAAGCACAATAGATTTTTGGCGGATTGGTGGACTGAAGTTGGGAAGGAGAAAGGACTTAGGACTTGAGGACTGAGGAGCTGAGGACTGAGGTCGGTATCGAAACTCCTGCTCCTTCCGCCTTCCGCCCCTCAAGTCCTCAGTCCCTTTCTCCTTTTCCGCCTTTGTAGACCCGAAACTCCGACCGCGAACTCGTTCCTGTCGTCCGCTCCACGGAGTTCGGTCGACACCAGCGCCCACGCGTTTCCCTCGGGGAGAGGGAAGTGCGCGTCCCCCTCGGGGGAGGCGTGCACCAGGGTCAGGTAGATCTTCTCGGCGCGCGGCATCGCCTGGCGGTAGATGTCGGCGCCGCCGATCACGAACACCTCGCCGGTCGGGCCGGCCTCGGTGAACGCCGCCTCGAGGCTCGGTACGCGAGTGGCGCCCTCCGGGCGGAACTCCGGGTTCCGGCTGACGACGAGGTTCCGGCGGCCGGTCAGTCCCTTCCCGATCGACTCGAAGGTCTTCCGTCCCATGATGACGGTGTGCCCCAGGGTGAGCGCCTTGAACCGGCGGAGGTCGGCGGAGAGCCGCCAGGGCAGGGCGTTGTCCCGGCCGATGACGCCGTTCTCGGCGACGGCCACGACCAGGGCGATGCTCACACCGCCACCTTGCCGGGGATGTGGGGGTGCGGGTCGTAGCCGACGACCTCGAAGTCCTCGAAGCGGAAATCGAAGAGGGAGGTGACGGCGGGGTTGAGGCGTATCGTGGGCAGGGGCCGCGGGGTCCGTGACAGCTGGAGCCGGGCCCCGTCCAGATGGTTGGTATATAGGTGGGCGTCGCCGAAGGTATGGATGAACTCTCCGGGCCGGAGCCCGGTCACCTGCGCCACCATCAGGGTCAGGAGGGCGTAGCTGGCAATGTTGAATGGCACGCCGAGGAAGGCGTCGGCGCTCCGCTGGTAGAGCTGGCAGGAGAGGCGGCCGTCGGCCACGTAGAACTGGAAGAGGGCGTGGCAGGGGGCCAGCGCCATGTCGGGAATGTCGGCGGGGTTCCAGGCGCTCACGATGAGTCGCCGGGAATCGGGGTTCCGGTGGATTTCCTCCACGCACCTGCGTGATCTGGTCGATGTGCCCGCCGTTCGGCGTGGGCCACGAGCGCCACTGCCGTCCGTATACCGGGCCCAGTTCGCCAGACGGGTCGGCCCAGTCGTCCCAGATGCTGACGCCGTGCTCCTGCAGGTAGCGGACGTTGGTGTCTCCCCGCAGGAACCAGAGCAGCTCGTACACAATCGACTTCATGTGGAGCTTCTTGGTGGTGACCAGCGGAAACCCCTCGGCCAGGTCGAAGCGCATCTGGTGACCAAACACGCTGAGTGTGCCGGTGCCTGTTCGGTCCGACTTGGCGGCGCCGGTGTCGAGGATGCGGGAGAGGAGGTCGAGGTAGGGCTTCATCTGGCCAGCTCCAGGCGCGCGCGGGCGTAGCCGCCAGTGCGTTCGATGTCCCGCAGGGCTCGGGCAATGTCGTCGGGAATGCTCGCGGCGGCGGCGCCGACCTTCAGGCGAGCGATGGGCACTTCCCCGGCCGGGAGCTTGATCCCCGGATTGAGGATTCCGGCTGGATCGAAGGCGGTCTTGATGGAACGGAAGAGCTCCACCAGCTCCGGTCCGAACACCGACTCCAGGGCGTCGACCCGCAGCCGACCGTCGCCGTGCTCACCGCTCAGGGTGCCGCCGAGGGCGGCAGTCCCGGCCGAGACCTCGTTGAGCACGGCGGTGACCCCGGCCTCCCAGCCCTGCTTCGTGGTGTCCACCATCAGGTTCACGTGGATGTTGCCGTCTCCCGCGTGGCCGAAGATGACGGCGCCGAGGCCGTGGGCCTCGGTGACCCGCCGGACGAGTCGAACATAGTCCGCCAGGCGGGAAATGGGGACGGCGCCGTCCTCGATGACCTGCATCGAGCGGTGGGTTTCGGGGAGGCGGGCCAGAATGGGACTCGCGGCGTGCCGGATTTCCCAGAGTTCGGCGGCGTCGTCCGGGGTGATGGCGGTCTCCACCTCGCTGGTCCAGGCGCTGACGGCGCGGACAGCGTCGCCCACCGCGCCGCGCGCGGCGGCGTCAGTGGCCCGCTCGAACTCCACGAGGAGGATTGCCTCGGCGCCGGCGAGGAGGCTCGGCACCGAGCCACCTTCGCGGGCCACCAGCTCGAGGAAGGTGCGGTCCAGCAGCTCCAGCGCGGCGGGCCGGAGGGGGCGAAGCGCGGAGACCACGTCAGCGAGGTCATCGAGGGAACGGAGCGCCATGCGGACGCCCGCGGTCGCTCCCGGCACCGGCGCCAGTCGGCACTCGAGTCCGGTGATGAAGCCGAGCGTGCCTTCGGAGCCGATCAACAGGTCGAGCAGGTCGCCAGAGTCGAGGACGGCGTCCACCGCGTAGCCAGAGGAGTTCTTGCGGACCCGCGGAAAGCGGGAGCGGATGACCGGTTCGGCGGCGGTGACCTGGTTCCGGACTTCGGCCCACCGGGGTGACAGGTTCGCGGCGTCGCCCCGCGTCCACCGGCGCAGCTCGGCGTCCGACCCGACCCACTCGATGGCGGTGATCCAATTCCGGACACTTCCGATGCGAACCGCCGAGGCGCCGGCGGCGTTGGTTGCGGCCATCCCGCCGAGGGTGGCCCAGCGGCCGCTCGACGGCATGGGAGGAAACCGGAGGCCGTGCGGGCGGGCGGCGGCGTCGAGCGCGCCGGCGGCGACGCCGGCGGAGATCCACGCGCTTCGGTTGGCCGGATCGACCTCGAGGCGAGTCGGACTGAGCGCCGTAAGGTCGACGATCACGCCGTCACCCACGTTGCCGCCCCCCATCGCGCTGCCGGCGCCGCGTGCGACGAGTGGAGTACCAGTGTCGGAGGCCCAGCGGACCAGGCGCTGCAGGTCGGGCAAATTGACGGGGACTGCGACGGCGGCGGGCACGATTCGATAGATGCCGGCCCCCTCGGCGTAGGCGGCCCGGGCGCGATCGTCGGTCCTGAACTGGCCCTGCAGGCGTGGTCCCCTCGGCATGGGCGAAACGTAGGGCGGTGCACGGCGTCCGCCAAGCGAACCGCCGATTCGGCTGCTATCTTGGTGTCCCATGTCTGATACTGCGCGCCCCCAGCTGATCCGCCTCGAAGTGGACCGTCGACTCGGCCACGAATGGGATGAGTGGGACGGCAACCCATTGCCCAACCAGGGCAATTTCGACTCCCCGCCGCACCTCTTCTTCCAGTGGTCGGCGGCGGGGCTGGCCGTGGCACTCGGCATCGCGGCACTCGCCCTCTACCTGCTCGGCCCCCGGATTGGCCTCGTGTTGCCCGGCGTCCCATCCTATCTGTGGATCGGGCTGGGCGTTGTATCCGGCGCATCGTGGCTCTGGTGGCTGCTCATCCTGCTCAGCTACGCCACCGACCGGTCATTCCTCCCCGCGGTGCTGGCGGAGCGGGGGCCGTTCCTCCGGCTGATGACCATGACCTCGCGGGTGGCGGACCGATTCGGCCGGCGCGACTGGGTGGAGAATGCCGCGGTCAAGGTGTACAACGCCCTCGCGGTGGTACGGGCCAAGGCGGTGGGTAAGGGTGAACTGCTGCTGCTCATCCCGCGCTGCCTATCCAAGCCCGCTATCGACGGCGTCCTGGCACTGTCCGGTAAATACGAGGTGCCGGTGTTCGTGGCCACGCGTGGTCAGCTGGCCCGGCGCGTCATCCGGGAGCGGCGGCCGCGTGCCATCGTGGCGGTGGCGTGCGAGCGGGACATGGTGAGTGGGTTGCATGACGTGGCGGGACGAGTGCCGGTGCTCGGGCTCACGATGACGCTGCCGGCGGGGCCGTGCAAAGATGCAGGGCTCAATCTGGTGCAGCTGGAGGAGTGGGTGAAGGTCTTCGTGGAAGAGGTGGGGCAGTAGCCTCACCCCCTGACCCCCTCTCCGGCAAGCGGAGAGGGGGGATCTTATTTGCCGTCACCCCGGCGAAAGCCGGGGTCCATCGTAGATTCGATTGTCACCCCGGCGAAAGCCGGGGTCCATGTTGTTGCTGCCCACTTGCCCCGCCTAGTTCGCCTCACCCCCGGTCCGTCTCTCCGGCATCGTCCTCACCCCCTGACCCCCTCTCCGCCATGCGGAGAGGGGGACGACCTGCACGCCCCTGGATCCGCCCTCTCCGGCAAGCGGAGAGGGGGAACGTCGTGCAGGATTCGGATCAGGGGCTCTCATGGGAGATCACCTATCGTGTAGCATGCGATACCGTCCAGTCGGTTTGCTCAGGACGCTTGCCAGAAGAATGCGGAAGGAGCCGACCGGCGCCGAACGCACCGTCTGGACAGTACTCAGGGACCGCCGGTGCTTGGGTTACCGATTCAAGCGGCAAGTTGTGATCGAGGGGTTGATCGTCGATTTCTACTGTCGCGAGTTGCGCCTGGCCATCGAACTTGACGGGGCGGTCCACCAGACGCGGGAGGGACGACTCCGGGACCAGGCGCGGGACGCGCACCTGCGGTCATGCGGGATCCGGGTAATCCACCTCCAGAACGAGCAGGCCTCCGGGGCGCGTCTCCGTGCGGTTCTCACGGAGTTCGTCCTGCGTCCCCCCTCTCCGCTTGCCGGAGAGGGGGTCAGGGGGTGAGGACGAAAGGCGGGGCCGGGGGCCAGGGGAGCAGGAAACCTGGACTCGCTTTCGCGGGGTGACGGCAATAATCCCCCCTCTCCACATGGTGGAGAGGGGGACAGGGGGTGAGGCTACTTCGCGTCCGGCGGCCTCCCCTTCGGAACCGGCTTCCCGGTGGCACTATCCGGCCGCGCCGCGCCGGTTGAATCCGGCATCACGCCCGGCGGCGGCCCCTTCGGCTCCTCCGCCCCCGGCACCGGGTACCGTTTCGCCATGTCGGTCAGCACGCGCGCCACCCGCACCGCCGCGACGTTGTCGCTCGGTGCCTGCTGGTCGAGCTCGCGGGGCGGCAGTGAGGGATTGGCCAGCGGCCGCACCGCCGTCTCCACCCGGATCGACCCCCGCTCCTTCCCGTAGGCGTTGACCCATCCCCGCACCCGCACGACGCTGTCTCCAAGAATGCGCGCATCGGTCGGCTGCCCGGTGAGCGCGCTGAACCACTCCGTCTCCAGGTAGCCGTCCTTCGGCTCGACCCGGCTGACCGGGATCGAATCCGACTTCAGCTGTTCGGCGAGCACCTCCGTCGCCTTGGCCACGTCGAGATCCACGACCGCTTCCGCGGCGTTTGGCAGCGGGCCGAATGCAGGGCGAGTTGTGTACGGTTGACAGGCGATCACAGCCAACAGGCACATCGCGCCGGGATGCCTTGCCCGGCGCATCCGGCCCCGCTGCCCCGCTGCCCCGCTGCCCCGCCTCATCAGTCCTTGTGCTCCGGTGTGCCCGGTGCGTGCGTGTGCGCCGGCTTGGCGGGTGCGGCGCTGTCAGTCGGGGCGCCTGTCGAGTCCGCCGGCATCGGCGCGTCGTCGTGCTCTTCGCCCGGCGCATGCTCGTGACCGCCCGCGCGGTTCTTGATCTCCGCCTCCATCTTCTCGGTGCTCATACCGGCGGCGTGATCGAACACCAGCTCGCCCCCCTCCATGCCGGTGGCGGTCAGCGGGACCAGCCCGACCACGCCGATCAGCGCCAACACCCACCGCTCCTTCCGGAGCATCTTCGATTCCCGCAGCACCCGCCACACCGCCACCACGCCAAAGAAGCCGAGGGTAATCCACGCGAACCGCTCGTGCACCTGCATGATCTCGTGGATGGACTGCCCATGCTCGAGCGCGTCTTCCGCCCGAAGCCCCGAAAAGAGCGCGGCGGCGGCGGTCACCGCGCCGATGACCAGCGACCAGTACGACGCGCTCCGCAGGCTCTCCCGTTTCGTGAACAGGTAGGCGAGCTCCAGGAGCACGCCGACCACCAGCAGCGCCGGCGGGAAGTCGTTGATGACGGCGTGCAGCCGCGGGGCGTCGTAGCCGAAGAACGTGCCCGCGGCGGCGGCGTCGCCGTGGAGCAGGAGAGAGAGCAGCATGTCCGGTGGTGTCTTTCGCTGTCGGGGTTAGAGGCCGAGGTCCACCGGGACCGGCGGATTGGCGCTGTAGTCATAGAAGCCCTTGCCGCTCTTCCGGCCGTAGAGCCCCGCCATCACCATCCGCTTGAGGAGCGGCGGCGGCGCGTAGCGCGTCTCCCGGTATTCGGTGAACATGATCTCGGCAATCTTGTACGTGGTGTCGTTCCCCACGAAGTCGAGCAGCGTGAGCGGACCCATCGGGTAGCCGCAGCCGAGCTTCATGGCGTTGTCGATGTCGACGGTGTTCGCGACGCCGTGCTCCAGAGCGCGGATGGCGTCGAGCAGGTACGGCACCAGGAGCAGATTGACGATGAACCCCGAATTGTCCTTGGCCGCCACCGCCTCCTTGCCGAGGCTTCTGGCAAAGGTCATGGACCGATCGAAGGTGGCCGGGCTGGTGGTGACGGTGCGGACCACCTCGACCAGCTGCATGAGCGGGACGGGATTGAAGAAGTGAAGCCCCACGAACCGGTCGGCCCGCTTGGTGGCGGACGCCATGGCCGCGATGGTGAGGCTCGAGGTGTTGCTGGCAAAGATGGTGTGCGCCGGGCAGAGGGCGTCGAGCTGCGTCCAGAGCTCGTTCTTGAGGTCGAGGTCTTCGGTCACGGCCTCGATGATGACGTCGCAGTCCTTGAGCGCGGTCACGTCGGTCACGTAGGAGAGCCGCCCGAGGGTGGCGTCGCGGTCGGCGGCGGGGAGCTTGCCCTTCTCGACGAACTTGTCGAGCGACTTGCCGATGCCCGCCTTCCCCTTGGCCATGACGGCATCGGACACATCGCGGACGACGGTGGTATAGCCGGCGGTGGCGGCCACCTGGGCAATGCCGCTGCCCATCAAGCCGCATCCGAGCACGCCGACCTTCTTGATCTCTGCCATGAGGAATTCCGGTGGTTCAGGGTTTGAGCGCTTTGCGCACTTCCTGCACGAGTGAGGTGATCATGCTGTTCCGTTCCGGGGGCAGCTCCGCCTGCGACCGGCTGCCGCGCCGCTCCAACTGGTCGAGCGCCCGCTCCAGTCCGAGCCGGGTCCGTTCCGCCACGCCGGCATAGGGCCGTGTGACGGCGTAGCCAGCCGCCATCGCGGCCGGGAGCGGGAGGAGCAGCACCAGGGGAAAGGCGCCGAGGACCGCGAGCACGGCGGTCGCTGCCGCGCCCACCGACACGAACGCCGCCCCGCCGCCGATGTAGGCCCCCCGCGTCATCCGCAGGTCGGCGCCGAGCTGCACGTGACAGTATCCCGACTCCAGCGGCGTGATGCTGGCCCTCACCACGCCCGCCTTGCCGAGCATGGCCCGGGCGCCGCCGCTCAGCGCGGCGGCTGACGCACGGAGCGCGGCCTGGAAGCCGCCCATCTGTTCCCAGGAGATGCGCCCGCCCTGGTGGCGCTGGACCACCAGGTGTTCCTGCTGTGTCCATCCACTCGAGCAGCAGCGCCTCGTGCCGTTCCGCCGAGCCCATGACGACGCGGTCGGCGGTGACGGTCGCGGCGCCGATGGCATGCGGTCGAGCCAGCGTGAGTCCGCCGGCGTGGTTCGGACCCGTTCCTCGATCAGCGCCTGCTGGAGGTAGCGGGCCGGGATGCCGACATCCCGGCCGAGGGCCAGCACCTGGTCCTCGGTCATGGCGTCGCCCACTTCGTGCTCGCCGGTCTGCAGTTCGGCGGCACGGCGAATGATTCGGTCGAGTGCGGCGCGGTCGATCCGCGCAGGGAGGTCGGCCATCGCTGCCTAGGTCGTTTCCTTCTTGACGCCGGCCTCGATGCGCGGGAGGCCCGCCAGGAGGTCGGGTGCCGGCAAGCTCCGGCTGCCGGCGGCCTCCGCCTTGAGGCTCGCCACCTTGAGGTCGGCCATTTCCATGAAGGGACGAATCAGGTCGATCGGCAGCGGGAAGATGGTCGTCGAGTTGTTCTCCGCGGCGATTTCCGCGACCGTCTGCAGATACCGAAGCTGAATGGCGCTCGGCTCGGTCGCCAGGGTCCGGGCCGCCTGGGCCAGGGTCTCCGACGCCTGCAGTTCGCCCTGTGCCGCGATGACCTTGGCGCGGCGCTCCCGCTCCGCCTCGGCCTGCCGCGACATGGCCCGCTTCATCTGTTCCGGCAGGTCCACGTCCTTCACTTCCACCGCCGACACGTGAATGCCCCAGGCGTCGGTACGCTCGTCGATGATCCGCTTCAGCACCGCGTTGATCTTCTCCCGGTCGCTGAGCAATTCGTCGAGTTCCACTTCGCCCAGCACGGCGCGGAGCGTCGTCTGCGCCAGCTGGCTGGTGGCGTAGAGGTAGTCCTCGATCTCGATGACCGCGCGTTCGGGGTCGGACACCTTCATGTACAGCACCGCATTCACCTTGAGGGACACGTTGTCCCGGGTGATGACGTCCTGCGGCGGAATGTCGAGTGCCATGATGCGAAGCGACACCCGCTTGACGCTGGCGAACCCGGCGGGCAGGAAGAAGAGCCCCGGCCCCTTGGTGCCCCAGTACTTTCCGAGGAAGAAGGCCACGCCCCGCTCGTACTGCTTGAGCACCCGCAGGCTGGCAAAGGAATAGGCGACGGCAATCGCGAGCGCCATCAACAGGATCGGCATGGTGTCCTCCTAGGCCGGGAAGGCTTCGACGATGACGGCAGCGCCCTGGCCGCCGCCGATGCAGGCGCTGCCAAGGCCGTAACGCTTGCCCATCTTCCGGAGCGCGTGCAGCAGGTGCAGCGAAATCCGGGTGCCGCTGGCGGCCAGCGGGTGGCCGATGGCAATGGCGCCGCCGTGGATGTTGGTCCGCGCGCGGTCGAGGCCGAGTTCCTTCTCGACGGCCACGTACTGGGCGCTGAACGCCTCGTTCACTTCCACCAGGTCCATCTGGTCGAGCGTCAGCCCCGCCTTGGCCAGCGCCTTGCGCGCCGCCGGGGCCGGACCGATGCCCATGTACTTGGGCTCGACGCCCGCGATGCCCCACGACACCAGCCGACCGATCGGCTTCAGCCCCTTGGCGGCCCCTTCACTGGCCAGCACCACGGCGGCGGCGCCGTCGCAGATGCCCGACGCGTTGCCGGCCGTCACCACGCCGTCCTTCTTGAAGTAGGGCGCCAGCTTGGCGAGCCCCTCGGCGGTGGTGTCGGGCCGCATATGCTCGTCGGCGCCCCACGGCTCGTCCTGCTTCGTCTTCCGGTTGCGGATCGGCACCGGCGCGAGCTCGTCGGCGAAGAAGCCGCCGTCCCACCCCGCCTTGGCGCGCTGCTGGCTGGTGAGCGCGTAGGCGTCCACCTCGGCCCGCGAAATCTTGTACTTGTCGGCCAGGTTCTCGGCGGTCTCCGCCATCGAGAAGCCGCACTGCGGATCCTTGAGCGACTCCCAGAGCAGGTCCTCGAACGGCGGCGCCGGTCCGAGGCGGAGTCCCCACCGCGCGCCGCGCACGACGTGCGGGGCCTGGCTCATCGACTCGGCGCCACCGGCGAGCACGATCTTCGACTCGCCGAGGAGGATCTGCTGGGCACCCTGGATGATCGACTCGAAGCCGGAGCCGCAGAGCCGGTTGACGGTGACGGCCGGGGTCTCGATCGGGAGCCCGGCGCGGAGCGCCACGTGCCGCGCCAGGTAGATGGCGTCGGCGCTGGTCTGGAGGGCATTGCCGAAGACCACGTGGTCCACCGCGGAGCCCTCGACACCGGCCTTGGCCAGCGCGTGCTGAGCGGCGTAAACGCCGAGTGTGGTGGCGGTTAGGTCCTTGAGCGTGCCGCCGAAACTGCCGAAGCCCGTGCGGGAGCCGGACAGGAAGAGGACATCGGATTGCTGGCCCTGCGTCTTCATGGTGGTGCCCTTCAAGAAAGAGGGTCGGTCGAGACCCGAAAGATGTCCCGAACCGACCCCCCATTCAAGGAACGCCCGACCGGCGGTTGCCGCCCGCTAATTCGCCGGCGGCGGCTGCCAGATGTCGTAGAGGAGCTTCCATTGGCCGCTCGCCGTCCGGACCCAGGTCACCAGATACCTCCCCGAAGCGGTCGCCGGGTCCTTGCCTTCGCGCTGCCCGGTGCTGTTCCAGGTGCCGACGTCCACCGCCAGGTCGCCCTGGATCTGCAGGTGCTCGATTGTCAGCACGTGCACCAGCTGCCGATACCCCTCGGGCCAGACGAAGAGGTGGCCGATGGCGGCGGGGCCGACCACCTCGCGCCGTCCGGGCGGAAAGGCGATGGCGGAGTCGACGTAGGCGTTGGCCAGGGCGAGGGTGTCATTCCGCAGGTAGGCTGCGGAGAATGCGCGGGCCGCCGCGGCAATGGCGGTGCTGTCGGCCGCGTAGGATCGCTGCGCCGACACGGGGGCTGGCGCGAGTGTGGCGGCCGCGAGGACCACCGCCCAGCGTGTCATCATGCCTTCTTGATGAGTCGAATGACGAACAGCAGGATCATCGCACCGACGGTGGCGCTGATCAGGGTGCCGAGGATGCCCGACGGGCAGGAAACCGAACATGCCGAAGACCCACCCGCCGACGAACGCGCCGATGACGCCGAGCACGAGGTCACCGACGAGGCCGAAGCCCTGCGCCCTTCATGATCTTGCCGGCGAGAAACCCCGCGACGATACCGATGATGAGAAAGACGATCATGCCCATGGAACCTCCTCAGGTTGTCAGGACCCGCTCGATACGCTGGTCGGGAATCAGCCAGATGAGCGCCACCACGACGAAGGCCGTCCCCGCGATCCACACCTCGAAGAACGACGCGACTATACCGATGACGTACAGAGCCAGCGAGATGTTTCCCTTCCGGTCCCTGCCGATGGCCTGGGCCAGCTTCGAGTCGGGGCCCTCCACGCGCAGCGTGGCCCGGACCAGGATCGTATAGGCGACGGCGGCCATCAGGAGCACAAAACCGTACAGCGCCACCGGCGCCGGGGCGAAGTGGTTCTCGCCCATCCATCCCGTCACGAACGGCACGAGCGAGAGCCAGAAGAGCAGGTGGAGATTGGCCCAGAGCATCGGCCCGCTGACCCGGTGGATCGCGTGCATCATGTGGTGATGGTTGTTCCAGTAGATGCCGAGATAGATGAAGCTCAGCACGTAACTGAGGAAGACAGGCGTGAGCGGGCGCAGTGCCGCGAAGTCGGCGCCGTGCGGCACCTTCATTTCCAGAACCATGATGGTGATGATGATCGCCATCACGCCATCGCTGAATGCCTCGAGTCGTCCGGTGGTCACGAATTCGGCTTGATGGGCCCGCGCCCCGTGACCGTGACCTTGACGGCCCTGCCACTCGGCGCGCCCGTCGCCCAGATCTGGAATTCCCCGGTCGTCGTCGCCCGGATTTCCCAGGTCGATCCGCCGGCGACCCCGCCCGACATCAGGCGCCCGACATACGGCATCTGCGTGCCCGACTGGCGGGGGCGCAGCTGGATCGTGATCCCTCCCACGTCGGTCTCGGCGTAGTAGAGGCAGCCCGTCTCGAGGGTGAGCGCCGCGCGTTCACCGGACGAGGTAAATTCGGTGGCCAGCACCACGGTGCCGGCGGAGATCGGGCAGACGGGCGCGACGCCCGTCGGTCCGCTCGGTGCAGGCGCCGCTGCGGCGGCGCCCTGGTTGCTGGACGCACAGGCGGTGAACAGTGCCAACAGCAGGAGTTGTGAGGTGCGCATCGGCGGCTCCGATTCCGTGTGAGGAGGAGGTCTGCAATTTACTTCCCGAAGCTGTCGAATGGGTGACGTGTCCGTCCCTTGACAAGATCACGCAAATATGACGAAGTTGGTTGCAATACAATTTACTTGAGAGTTATTCTCAACTATGCGCATACCCGCGTTCATTGCCAGGCTCGGATTGCTCGGCACCCTCTTCTTCCTCATCAAGGGGCTCCTGTGGCTCATCATTCCGGCGCTGCTGGTGGCGGTCCGCTGAACGACGATTCTGCCGGGACCATGCTCACCCTGCGGGAAGCCACCGCCAGCCATCACCGCCGGGCGGAGCAGCACGAGTTCCAGCAGCGATTCGTTCGCGGCACCCTGCCACGGGCGCTCTATGTCGGATGGCTCGGGCAGTTGATCCACGTCCACTCGGCGCTGGAGTCGCATCTCGAACGCCTGGTCGCCGGCCATCCTCGGCTCGCGAGCGTCTTCGAGGATTCGCGGCGGAAGGTCGCCCCGCTGCAGCGGGACCTGGCCTACCTCGGTGCGGCGCCGGGACAGCCCCCGCTTCCCGCCGCCCGCGCCATGATCGACTGGATGGATACGCTCGCCGCATCGGAGCCGCTGGCATTGCTCGGCGTGTTCTACGTCCTGGAGGGGAGCACCAACGGGTCGAAGTTCATCGCGCGAAAGGTGCGCCCCGCCTACGACCTGCCCAGCAGCGGCGAGGGCTCGGCGTACCTCGATCCCTACGGTGAGGCGCAGCCGGCCCGCTGGCGGGAGTTCAAGACCGCGATGGACGCCCTCAATCTTCCCGCACGCGACGTCGAGCCCATCGTGGCCGCGGCACAGCACACCTTCGATGCGATTCGTGAATTGGGCGCGGAGTTGCTCGCCACGGAAGCGGCCGCCGCGTAGCACGGCCGGAGGGACCTGCCTAGCGCTGGGTCCCGAAGAAGAAGCTCAACGCCAGGCCCGCCACGTTGAGGTGGGCCGGGTTGCAGGTGGTGCAGTTCTGCCGGAGATAATAGGTGTCGAGCAGCCATTTGTGCTTGTAAGGCCATTGAATCCCCACGCTGTACCGCTGTTCATCCCACGAATCCGTCGCCCAGTTGTAGAACACTTCCGCCGTCGCGTACGGACTGTACCGGAAGCTGCCGTGGTGCACGTCGACCTCCAGCCGGAGCCGGTTCCGGTACCGGCTGGAATACTCCCCCTCGACCCAGCGAAACTCGAACAGGTTGCGATCCTCGATGAGGAACGCGTCGCCGGGCCGATGCCGCCCGGTGGCCTGGGCCTTGAGGCGATTCTCGTATTTGGGCGTGCCGTCGGCCCGCGTGTCGAGGTATTCGTATCCGATGCCGACGACGTAGGCGTGCTCCTTGGAGGGATCGACGTTGCGGAGGTGGGGCCGCCTGATGGCCTTGGCCTGGTAGTTGAGGTCGGTGCCGACACCCAGCTGCTCCGTCTCGTTACTCTCCTCGTTCTTGATCTGGGCGTACAGGGTCTGGCTCAACTTGGACGGCCACTGATAGCGGAGCGAGAGCTTGGGCCAGAAGGCGCCCGCCGTACTGGAGTCCTGTGCGATCGCGGGCGTGCTGAGGGCCATCGCAAGCACCGCGACCACGGATACGACGGCGCGAGCGGTCATCCTGGGCTGTGCCGCTCAGTGGAGCGCGCTCATCAGCGCGTCGGTCACCTGCGCCGTCGATCCCGTTCCGCCGAGGTCCGGCGTGAGCGGCCCGCTGGCCACCACGCGCTCCACCGACCGTTCGAGTGTCGCCGCCCCCGCCGCGCATCCC
The DNA here is from genome assembly GCA_963748815.1 of uncultured Gemmatimonadales bacterium. Lineage (GTDB taxonomy): Bacteria > Gemmatimonadota > Gemmatimonadetes > Gemmatimonadales > GWC2-71-9 > SPDF01. Next base: position 160,172 of record CAVVKJ010000005.1, read on the forward strand.
AGCTGTTCCAGCATCAGCGCGCCGGTCAACACCGTGGCCATCGGGTTGGCGACGCCCTTCCCGACCAGCGGCGGTGCGGAGCCGTGCACCGGTTCGTAGAGCCCGGCGCGCCCGGGATGCAGGTTCGCGCTGGCGGCGATGCCGAGTCCCCCGATCAGTCCCGCGCCGAGGTCGGAGAGGATGTCGCCGTAGAGATTAGTGGTGACAATCACCTGGAAGCGCTCCGGCTCCCGCACCAGCTCGAGCGCGAGCGCGTCGACATACCGATGCTCCCGCTGGATATCCGGGTACCCGTCGCCGATTTCCTGGAAGAGACGCCCCCAGATCCGCTGGTACGGGATCGCGTTGGACTTGTCGCTCATCGTGACGCGGGTCTTGCCGTGTGCCGCCGCCCACGCGAACGCCGCCTCGATGATCCGCGCGACCCCCTTCCGCGAATTGATCTCCTCGGAGACGTGCACCTCGTCGGGGGTGCCGATGCTTTCCGAGCGCCCCTTCCCGAGATACTGCCCCTCCGTGTTCTCGCGGAAGATCACGAAATCGATCGCGGTGCTCCCTGCCGTCGGTGCGCCGGTCGGTGCGGAGCGGCGAGAGCCTGGGGTGGAAGAGCCGCGTCGGGCGGAAGTTGATGTAGAGGTCGAGGCGAAACCGGAGGCCGAGGAGAATGTCGCGAGCGTGCTCATTGCCCGGGACGCGCGGATCGCCGAGCGCGCCCACGAGGATCGCGTCCACGTCGTCGCGGAGATGCGCGAACGCCTCGTCGGGGAGAGTCTCCCCGGTGCGGAGGTAGTGGTCGGCGGAGTAGGGGAGGTGCTCGACCTCGAGCGTCAGCCCCTCGGCGCGGGCCGCCGCCTCGATGACCGGCAGGGCGGCCTCGATCACTTCCGGCCCGATGCCGTCGCCGGCGATGATGGCGATCTTCGCGCGCGTCACGACATCCCTCCCTGGGTATCCTCGCCGCAGCTGACGCAGTAGCGCCAGCCCACGTCCATGTCGGCGCCACAGGTGCGGCAGGAGCCGACGTCCTGTCCCATCCCGCAGTGCGGGCAGAAATTGATGGTCATGCGGGGCGGCAGGAGTCCGCCGCAGAACGGGCAGCGCGCCTGGGTCTTGTCGAGCGAGGCCGGGGGCACGCCAGGCATCTCGGGCGCCACCGGGGTGACCGCGCTCGCGTTCGCTTCGAACACCGGGTCCGGCAGCCAGGCGTCGTCCAGGTCGGACGCCGACTCGTCATGGTGGGCTGGCTCTCGCTTGTCGACGGCCTCCGCCACGTCGCGTGGCGCCTCCGCGCGCATCGACGGCGCCTCCCCCGGCGGCGCGTAGCGCTCCTCGGGATGGACCTCCATCACGCTCATCAGGGGATCGGTCCGGAGCACGATGTGCGTGTCGCCGTACACCCGGAGGAAGGCGAGGTCGGGAATCGGCTTCTGCAGCTCGGCTTGCAGGGCCGCCTGCGCGGCGGAGTCGGCCTGGACGAACTCCCCCTCGCCCGCGCAGAGCCGGAGGAGGAGGGTCTCGTAGTCTTCCGCGCTGTCCACGCCGAGCTCCCGCCGGACCAGGCGGTAGGGGAGTACCGCGTCCATCAATTCGTTGATGGCGATCGGCTGGTGGAGGCGCGGGGGTTCCTGCTCCGAGAGCGTGCGCGCCAGCAGCCGGAAGAGCGGGTCGAGGGAGGTCATGATTTCAATTTCGTTGTCCACGGCGATTGTCGCTAGACGTAGGATCTGTGCGGCAGGTCGGGGCGGGCATACGCCCGCCCCTGGGCCAGCGAAGCCGCGACCTGGCGCCGGGAGATGAGCCAATCGTGCCCACGGAGCTCCGCGAAAGGCGCGGAATCGCGTCGTTCGCCGTTCGAGGGGTGGGCGTATGCCCACCCCGCAGGGTCGAGGGCCAATATCGATCATTGATTGGGCGATTCCTCCTCCCGCAATTCAATCGCGTCCCCACGTGTCAGCCGGTCGGCTAGACTGGTATACGCCGCATCCGCGTCGTATTCGAGGTATTGCCCCCGGCCGCGCTTCGCGGTCAGCCAGGTGTCGAAGCCCGACGGAATGGCGCCGTCGGAGGTGTGCTGCTCGGTGGCGGCAGCCACGGCGAGGTCGTTGGCGTACTCATTCTTGGCGTGCCCCTGGTGCCCGCGCACCCACGTCCACTGGACCTCGTGCTTGCCGGCCGAGGAGACCAGCTGCTGCCATAGCGGAAGGTTTTCGATGGGCCCGCCTTTGCGCGTCCATCCGCGCGCCTTCCAGGCCGGCACCCACTCGCGCATTCCCTTCACCAGGTACTCCGAGTCCGACACCAGCAGTACGCGCATCCGCTGCCCCTTGCCGGCCAGCAGCTGGAGCGCGGCGATGCCGCTGGCCAGTGCCATCCGGTTGTTGGTGGTGTCGGCGGCGTGGAGGAAGAAGTCCCGGCGCTGGACGCCGCTCTTCGTGGCGGTCTCGATGAGGCCGCCGGCGCCGCCGGGGGTCTTTCCCTCCTGGCCGTTGCCGAGACAGCTCTCGTCAAGGTGCACCACGGCAATCGCGAGTGGCTGGGTCATCCGTCGTTCCTCAGCACCTGGAACCATTCGATATCCTTGAGCAGAAACTCCATCATCTCTCCCGTCATCGGCAGGCGCGCGTGAAAGGCCTCGCCCCGCGGCCCGGCCGCGACCCGTTCGGCGAGCACGATGTACTCTGTCCCTCGACGGTCCACGACGACGCGCAGCCCGTTCCGGCACGCGTGCTCGAGCTGGTCGTACTTTTCACTATTCCAACGCACCTAGGCTCCTCAGGCGTCCCCCCTCTCCATCATATGGAGAGGGGGACAGGGGGTGAGGCAAGACTGCGGGGCCGCGGGGCAGGGGGGCAGCGGGGCAGTCAATTGCATCAATCCTTTGCGGGCGTCCCCCCTCTCCATCATATGGAGAGGGGGACAGGGGGTGAGGTGAAGACGCGAACGTGCCCAACTGGCCCATTCACCAGCCTCCCGATCACCGCCGCGGCCGGCGTCCGCTCCCGCCGAAGCGCCGCGAGCAATTCGTCAAGCCGGTCCGGACGCACCGCCAGCAGCAGTCCCCCCGAGGTCTGCGCATCAGCCAGCAGAATCCGGTTGGCAGCCGACACCTCCGCTTCGTAGGTGGTGACGAGCGCGGCCGCTTCGATGTTGCGCTGGGTACCTCCCGGCACCAACCCTTCGTCCGCCATCTGGCGCGCATGCGCGAATGCCGGCAGATTCTCCACCCAGAGTTCGGCGGCGAGTCGGCTCCCCGCCAGGATGTTGCCGAGGTGCCCGAGGAGCCCGAAGCCGGTGATGTCGGTCGCGGCGCGGACGCCGGCGACCCGCGCCGCCCGCGCCGCCCCGGCGTTCAGGGTGCGCATCGAGGCGACGGCCGGTGCAACCTCCGCCTCCGTCAGGCGGTCCCGCTTGAGGGCTGTGGTCAGCAGTCCGGTGCCGAGCGGCTTGGTGAGGACCAGGATGTCGCCCGCCTTGCCGGCGGCATTGGTCAGGAGCGCGTCGGGGTGCACCTCGCCGGTGACGGCGAGCCCGAACTTCGGCTCCGCGTCGTCGATCGAATGTCCGCCAAGCAGGAGACACCCTGCTTCCTGCGCGACGTCGGCGGCACCGGCCATGACCTCGCCGAGCAGGTCGAAGGGGAGGCCGGTCCGGGGCCAGGCGACGAGATTCAGGGCGAAGAGCGGCGTGCCGCCCATCGCGTAGACGTCGCTGAGGGCGTTGGCGGCGGCAATGGCGCCCCAGTCCCGCGCGTCGTCCACGATGGGCGTGAAGAAGTCGGTCGTCGCGATCAGGGCCCGGTCGGCGGAGAGCCGAAAGACCGCGGCGTCGTCGCGCGAACCGGCATCCACCAGCACGCGCGGGTCCGTCACGCTCGGCAGGTGGCGCAACACCTCCGTCAACTCGGCGCTGCCGAGCTTGCAGGCGCAGCCCGCGCCGTGGGAGAGCGCCGTGAGCCGGATCCGTGCGCCGGCCTGCCGAACAGTCATTCGTACTTTCCTCGCAGTGGAGTCCAATTCGTGAACCCTACAGTCGCGCTCGGCACGGCGTTCCTCCTCGGCCTGGCCCACGCCATCGAGGTGGACCACATGATTGCCGTCACCGCGTTCGTGAGCACCCGCCCGGCGCTGCGCTCCGCCGCCGGCTTCGGCCTGCGCTGGGGGCTGGGCCACTCGCTGGCGGTCTTCATTGCGGGCGGCATCCTGATCGCCACGGGGCTCCGCTGGCCCGCCGGATACGACGCCCTCGGCGAGGCGCTGGTCGGCGCGCTGCTGGTGGGGGTCGGCGTCTGGGCCATGCTGCGCGCCCGCAAGTTACATCTCCACCCGCCCGAGGAACACGGGGACCACGCCCACCTGCACGCACACCGGGCCGCCGCCTCAGTCCACACCCACGGGCATCACGCGCATGCCACGCCGGCACACCCGCCGGTCGGGCACCACCATCATCATGCGCCGCAACGCGAGAAGCACGGCATCACGGTGGTCGGCCTGATGCACGGCCTGGCCGGGACAAGCGCCGTGGTGGCGCTGGTGCCGGTCACCCTGATGGACCGCAAGATCGTCGGGCTCGGCTACCTGGTGGCGTTCGGGCTGGGGACCGTCCTGGCGATGACGGCCTACGCGGTCGTGGCGGCGGCCGCACTCCGCCGCGCGTCGGAAGGGTCGCTCAAGTGGGGGCGGATGCTGGGGCGGTTTGTGGGGGCGGGGAGCATTCTGGTGGGGGTGTGGTGGATTTGGAGGGCGGTGGGATAGCGCGACCAGGACTCTGGCGAAGCACCGTACCGCTTGCTAGGTTGGCGCACTTCTCCAATAGGAGAGGCGCGCATGATTCCGACCCAGGATCTCCCTTCCAACACCTTCGACGTCGACGACGTCGAACCGGCCACCATGTGGGTGGACACGTGGAGCCCCAAGCAGGCCATCCAAAGCCTGCTCGGGTCAGGAACCGGCCCGGGATTCGGGCCCATCGAGGCCTGCTGGAGCGCCACCCAACCCTGCCTGTCCGAAATCAGCATCCACCCGCTGCTGGCCGCGACCCACCGTGCCTTCGCCGAGCATCGGCCGCTGTCGCTCTCGCCCGACGTCATCTGGGTCACCATCGTGCAGGGGCTGGCACAGCATGTTCGCCGCGACCCCGAGCGATTTCGTAGCCTCCTCGTCGGGCACGAGGGGAGGCGGACCATCGAGATCGAGACGCCCGAGATCACGGGCGACAGCCCCGAGAATCCATGGGACGACGTGATCACCGATCTGGCGGATCGCCTTGCCCGCGAGGCGGGTCCCCTTGTGGGTCGCCTGACCGCCGACTTCAGCACCACGGGGCCGGTGGAACGCGTCGTGAGCGAAGTGGCGCTCCTCGACCTCTTTGAACCGTACTTCACCTACGCAGTCAGATGCGTGTGCGGGATCCCGACAATCACGCTGGAGGGCTGCGCCGACGATTGGAAACGGCTGCGCCAGAAGGTCGACCTGCTGGAGGAATTCGGGCTGGAGTGGTGGCTGGCGGAGTTGCGTCCCATCTGCGACCAGTTTGTCCGTGCCGCCTCAGGCGATGTGGACCGGGCGCACTGGCAGCGGATGTACAAGCCGGCAGCGGCGTATGCGAGGACGGTGATGACCGGATGGCTGGGGATGATGTTCCCCTACCTCAAAGGTGGACGGGATCGCAACCCGCTGTTCGAACCCGCCACGCGGGCGGAGATCGAGGAGTGGACACGCAGGCAGGGCGAAAGCGCCTACATCCTTGGCGTCGCCCTCGGTTCTTGGATGGGCGACCCTCCCGGCCTCGACGAGGCGACCGTACCGGTTGGGTTGAGCCTTGTTCCCTTCTCCCTGATTGACGAGGAGACGAGGAGCACGCGAAGAATGCAGTTCGTGGCGGGGGCGATGGCAGTCACGTACGATCAGACCTCGGGCGCGCTTCGCCCGGTGCTTGGGTGGGCGGTCCGGGGGGAGCCGCCGATCGTCGGCGCGCGCGCACACATGGGGGCGTTGCTGGGCGCCTTGGCCGGTCAGGGCAGCAAGCCGCCCGCTGATTTTCAGGAGGGTCGGCGTCCGTTCGACTTCATCGTCCACGAACTCTTGGAGGATGATCTCAGGCAGTTCTATGGCACCTACCACAGTGCGGCAATTCATCCGAGGCCGCGCGGGAGGCTCCCCGACTGGCGCTTCCTGGACCGTTGGCGAGAGTTATCCGCGACGTATACCATCTTTCCGCTCTCCGATTGGTCAGTCCCGGCGTGGGCCAATGAAGATACGAATGCACCGGAGTATCTCTGTTTCGGGGTCCTTGCGGACAGAACGGAACTACTCATTCGGCTTGGGTGGTTGGCTGGCGACGCCACGGGTGAAGTGTCCGTCGGGCGACGGAACGGTGCCCCGGTGGCCGACACCGGGATCACGGTGGCACGCAGCTTTGCAGAATTTCTCGGCCAGGCAATCGAGAGTCCGGAGCCCTTCTTTCGCGCTTCAGGCTTCGTCCCTCTGGACCCAGCCGAAGGGCGGCGGCAGCCGAAGGGTGGCTGACCACGGTGGGCGGGTCGGCTAGCCACCGCCCCGCGGTCCCGCGGCCCCGCCGAGCAGCGCCCGCAGCCCAATCAACGCCCGCTCCTCCTGCGCCGTCGCCCCGAAGGCGCCGTCCTTCCGCTGCATCGAGAGCAGCGCCGGCACCGCCCGCGCAATCGCCTTCCGGGCGGGCGGCGTGTTGGCCACCAGCAACGACTCCAGCGCGTGGAAGAGGTCGGCGTTGGCCCAGGTGCCGTCTCCCTGCTGGTTTTCCGCGATGAATAGGGCGGTCTTGAGCGTGGCGCCGCGGTAGACCGGCGGCGAGATCGCCAGCGGATGCAGGGCCGCGATGATGAGGTCGGGCGCGTAGTACCCGCTCCAGTCGTCCCACACATCGGCGAGCACGGCCAGGCTGGTCAGGTGCTTCTTGACGCTCGCCTTCCCCGCCAATCCCGCCATCAGCACGGCCCGCAGCGCGAGGCAGCTCACCGCGAACCGCGCCTGCGCCTCGGCGCGAAAAGTCTTGCCGCAGGGCATCGTGATCGGCGCCAGCCGTTCGGTCTCCGGCGCCGGTGCGAAGAAACCCGCCAGGTAGTGGTCGCACGCCTTCTGCTCGTGGCGCGCCGGGTGGCAGCCCTCGCCGAACGCCCCCGGTTGTCCCGCCAGCCCAAGGGTCCAGGTGATGAAGCGCGCCGTGCCCGGTTCCTGCCCCGAGTGCCCCAGGTCCATCAACTCGATGGCGCGCCAGATGGTGGGCAGCGCCGCGCCGCCGACGCTGCCGTCGGGGCGGAGTCCCTTCTGCAGGCGCGGCGATGATGGCCGTGCGCGCGGCGTCGTCTCCGGGCGCCGGCCGGCCGAGCGCCTCCCGCGCCAGGAGCGCCGCGCGGGTACGGCGCGGGGCAAAGAACTCCTCGAGCCGCGTGACGGCGGCGTCGGTGTTGGGGTGCTTCATGCCAGGAGGAGCGAGAGGATGCCGCCTGCAGCCGCCCCGCGGAGGCCACCGAGGAGCACGTGCGCCAGGGGAGGGAAGGGGGAGTCGTCCATGTCGGCTATCCGCATCCAGCCGGCCCACTCGACCAGCAGCCCCATCAGCCCGAAGAGGAGCCACCAGCCGCCGTGCCCGAGGCTCGCGAACCAGAGCCCCGCGATGAGCGTGAAGAGCAGCGCTTCGATGAAATAGGCGCCGGGTGCCCGGCGCAACACCGTGCGCCCCGGCTCTCGCGTTCCCCCGGCCACCTTGCCCTCGATCGCCTCCCAAAGGAGGAAGAAGAGCCACACGGCCATCCAGCCGAGCACCAGGCGCGCGAGAGGCATCCCCGCTACCAGCGGTTGCGGATCGAATCCGCCAGGATGAGCTGGCCGCGCACCATCACGCGGGTGACGGAGCGCGTGTTCCGGATATCCGCCAACGGGTCCCGACCCAGGATCACCAGGTCGGCGGCCTTGCCCGGCACCAGCGTGCCCAGCGAGTCCGCCCCCAGGAGCGCCGCCGCGTCGCGCGTGGCCGCCCGCAGCGCCTCCGCGGGGGTCAGTCCCGCGCCGACGAGCAGCTCGAGTTCAAGGTGCTCGCTGGCACCCGGCACCAGCATCTGGTTCGAGGCGTCGGTACCGGTCACGATCCGTCCGCCGGCCTGCCGGAATGCCCGCACGAACAGGTCCTGCATCGGCCGTCCCCGGCGGAACGCGGCGAAGTCGGCGGGCGTCCAGCCGGCACGGCTCACCATTTCTGGAACGTTCCACGCCGCCCGCTCATTGGCGGGCACCGAGAGCAGGTCGGGATTCGTGGCGGAGGCGCTGTCGTCCAACCGGCTGAACACCTCGTGCAGCGCCAGCGTCGGGACCATCGTCACCTTCGTCTCGGCGAGTTGCTCCGCCAGGCGGGAAAGGGTGACGGAATCGAGGGTGGCCCAGCTTCGCTCGAAGGCGGTCCACCCCGCCCAGAAGCCGTTCTGGTGGGCGGCGAAGAGCGCATCGGGCCTTCCCGCCGCTTCCGGCACGCCGCTGAGGTGCTCGATCGACGCGACACCGAGCTTGCTCGCCGTGAGCGCGTCGGTCAGGCCGAGGTGAACGGCCACCGGCATCCGGAAGGTGCGGGCCTCGTCGACCACCGCCTCGAGGAGTTCCGGTGTGAGGCGGGTGTAACCCTTGATGAAGTGAGCGCCGGCGACGGAGAGGCGGTCCACGGCCTGCCGTGCCCCGCGGCTGTCGGTCACTTCGGTGGCATTGGGATAGGTGGCGGGCGCGCCGTCGATCATCGCCCCCGCCACGTAGATCCGCGGGCTCAGGCCGCCGCCGAGGTCGGCGGCCTCCGACATCGCGAAGATGCTGTCGGCCTGGTTGTGGACATCGCGCACGGTGGTGACGCCGTAGGCCACGTAGCGGTCGAGGGCCCAGCGGGCCACGTGCGCGTGGGCGTCGATGAGGCCGGGGATGATCCAGCTGCCGGACACGTCGACCTGCTTGGTGCCACGGGGGAGAAGCACATTTTCCCGCTGACCGACCGCCTCGATGGTGCTGCCTCGCACGAGGACCACGCCATCGCGAATGGGTGTGCCGCCTCGACCGTCGAGGATGGTGGCACCCATGAGGGCCGTGCGCGGGGGGCCCTGTTCGGCGCAGCCGCCGAGGAGGGAGAGGCCGAGGGCCAGGGTGGTGACGGTCGCTGCGGCTCTGATCATCGCGAGGCCCGAACGGTGAAGGGGTCGGCGGAAAAGCGCCCCGGGGTGGCCGGGGCGCTGGAGGAATCTACTTCCCTCTCTTCTTTACCGGCGCCTTCTTCCTGGCAGGCGCTTTCCGCTTCGCGGCCTTCTTCACCGCTTTCTTCTTCGCGGGCGCCTTCTTCCTGGCGGCCTTCTTCGCCGCCTTCTTCTTTGCCGGTGCCTTCTTCTTGGCGGCCTTCTTCACCGTGTTCTTCTTCACCGTCTTCTTCTTTGCCGGTGCCTTCTTCTTGGCGGGCGCCTTCTTCTTTGCCGGCTTCTTGGCGGCCTTCTTCTTCGCCGCGGCGGGCTTTCTCGCCGGCGGTGCAGGAGGCGCCGGCGGTGGCGGTGGGGGTGGCGGAGGAGTCGGCACCTTTTGGGGTGACATCGGCATGGGGTCCATCCATCCCGCCCCGGACCAGCCCATCTCCAGATCGCTCATCGGGTGTTCCTCCGCCTGCTGGTGCGACGCCCCCCGTCGCCGGACCGCGCAACCTGCGCGGGCGTAATTTCTTCCCTAATTACTCGCACTTCCGGAGAGGTTGTGCAAGCACCGGCCGTGCCTGGATCGGTTCCGATGCAGGGCTGAGGGGGTGTGCTGCGCGCCAGGTACCGACAAACGTCACCGTAAACCATTGTACACCAATCTGTTATGCCGCTTAGACCGAAGAATGCCTGATCGGCCCCTGTCAGGGCCCCCTCGCAATGACAGCAGGGTCGCCTCCATCCCGAGTCGCTAGTCCTCAATCCTCAGTCCCCAGTCCTTTCTCCCTTCCCTCGCTTCCTTTAGTTTCCCCCCGTGATCCGCCCCCGAATCCTGTCCCTGGTGCTCCTCGTCCTGCCCTCCCTCCTCTGGGCGCAGGCCGCTGTCGAGGTGCAGGTGACGCCCGCGCAGCTGCGGCTGCGAGTCGCGCAGCAGGAGCGGCTCTTCCTCAGCGCCTACGACGCCGACGGCAATCTCCTCTCCGAGCCGGCGTTCTCCTTCGCCGTCTCGAAGGTCGGGGTGGTGAGCGTGGACAAGGCGGGGACGGTGGTCGGCGTCGCCCCGGGGACGGCGACGATCGAGGTCCGTGCCGGCACCGGGAAGGCCAACGTGTCCGTCACGGTCACCGGGCCGCCACCGCCGCGGGAACCCGAACCGGTTCCCGTCCTGCCTGCGGGCGCGCGCCTCGTTCCGAATCCCGATACGCTCTGGCTGCTGCGGCTCGAAACGGCGCGTGTCTCGATGGCCCTCACCACACCGAGCGGTTCCGGGCTCGGCCAGGTGCAGGTGAGCTGGCGGTCGACGGCACCCGACGTCGTTTCGGTGACGGACGCCGGCGAAGTCAACGCGCTCCAGTGGGGCGTGGCGCAGCTGATCGGGACCGGTCCCGGCGGGCTGACGGGTACGGTGAACGTCCTGGTGCGTAACGACTCACTCGCCGTGACCCCCGATCGAATGGTCCTTCCCGTGACCGGTGCGGATTCGGTGCAGGTCACCGTCCCGGCCCAGGGAGGTCGCCCCGTCACCCAGGGAATCGCCTGGCGGAGCAGCGACTCGACCGTGTTGCGTGTCAGTCGCGATGGGGTCGCCCTCGGCGCCTCCCCCGGTGAAGCGCACATGCTCATGGTCGGGTTCGGGCAGCAGCGGGCCGTGCGAGTGACCGTTCACCCGCCTGTGACCCGGCTCCTCCTCGCCCCCGCGCCGAACGTGCCCATCCGGATCGCTCCCGGGGCGACCGCCCCCTTCGTGCTACAGGCGCTCGCCGCCGATTCCGTCCCCGTCGCCATTGCCGGCTACGACTGGGTGGTGGGCGACACGACCGTCGCCACTTTTGACCCGGTCTCCAGGCGGCTCACCGGCCGCGGCATCGGCCGCACCACCCTGACCATGACGACCTTCGGCTTCGAGCCAACGGTTTGGGAGGTGGAGGTCTTTGCCGGCGGTCTCGCGTTCCGACGGGAGCGGGTTCGCCTCCTTCCGGGAATGACCGACTCGTTGGTCGTGTCGGTGCTCGACGCGAACGGGCAGGCCATTGGCCCGCCAAGTGCCGTCGACTACACCATCGACCGGCCGGAGGTGGCCACGGTCGACTCCGCCGGGTACGTCACGGCGGCGAGCGTCGGCGGCGCGACGATCACCGCGCGCACGCCGTGGGGCACCACCGCCACGATCCGCCTCTTCGTGACGGACGACCTCCTGCTGAGCGTGCGCCGCGGCGCCGGCGCCGACCTTGTGCAGGTCGATCCCGCCGATGCCGGCTCCCTCGTGCCAATGCTCGTCAACGGCGGCCTGAACCAGCAGGCGGCCTGGTCCGCCGACGGGACGCGCATCGCCTTCAGCGGCACCGTCGACGGCAATGCGGACATCTACGTGATGGACGCCGACGGAAAGAACCTCACCCGCCTGACGACCGCCCCCGAGGCAGACCTGGAACCGGCATGGTCGCCCGATGGCGGGACGATCGCCTTCACGTCCCTCCGGGGCGGTACGTCGCAGATCTGGGCCATGAACGCTGACGGCACCAGTGCGCGGCAGCTCACCGACGGCGCCGGCGCAAGTTCGTCGCCCACCTTCCGGCGCGATGGCCGGATGATCGCCTTCATCTCGACCCGCGATGGCAACGCCGATCTCTTTGAAATGGGGAGCGAGGGCGCCGAGCCGACCGCCATTACGCGGACGCCGGAACCGGAATCGTTCCCGGCGTACTTCCCGAACGGCGATCTGGCCGTCGCCGTGACCCGGCCCGGTCGCGGGGACATCCTCCGCATCCGCGCCGGCGACGGGCAGCGGATCATGCTGCAGTCGCTGGCCGGCACCATCACCTCGATGGCGCTCGCCCCGGACGGCGGCACCCTCGCCTATTCGCTGGCCCAGCCCGCCCCGGACCCGAAGACCCCTCCCGTCACCTCGTTCCAGTTCAAGGGTCTCACCCCCGACCTCGCGCCGCTGGTCCTGCCGATCCCCGGTGATGTCGTCTCGGCCTCCTTCCAGGGTACTCGGTGAAGGCCCTCGTCCTGCCGAAGCTGGGCGGATGGGAAGACCTCGTCGTGGATGACGTCCCGGCGCCGGAGATTCACCACCCGAACCAGGTCCGGGTGCGGGTCCACACCGCCGGCATCAACCATCTCGACCTGTTCATTCTCGGCGGGCTCCCCGGCATCACCTACACATTCCCGCACATCGTCGGCAGCGATGCCGCCGGGGTGATCGAATCGGTGGGGTCGGCAGTGACGGGCTGGAAGATCGGTGACCGGGTGATGATGAACCCCGGCATCGGCTGCAATGAGTGCGAACTGTGCGCCGCCGACCAGCAGCCGCTCTGCCGCGACTACCGGCTCCTCGGCGAGCATGTGCCAGGCACCATCGGGGAGTTCGTCGTGGTCCCGGCGACCAACCTGGCGCGAGTCCCGGATGCCATGCCATGGACGCAGGCCGCCGGTTTTTCGCTCGTGGCGCTTACCTCCTGGCGGATGATGATGGCCCGCGCGAAGGTGCGGGCCGGCGAGACGGTCCTCATCTGGGGCATCGGCGGCGGGGTGGCGCAGTGCTGCCTGCAGATTGCCGGGATGCTCGGTGCAACGACGATCGTCACCAGTTCCTCCGACGAAAAGCTGGAGCGGGCCCGCGCGCTGGGCGCCGACCACCTGCTCAACCACGCTCGTGAGGATGTGCCGAAGGCGGTCCGCGCATTCACCGGCGGGCGCAATGCCGACGTCGTGGTCGACAACGTCGGCGAGGCCACCTGGCAGAAATCGCTGCGCGCGCTCGGCCGCGGCGGTCGCCTCGTGACGTGTGGCGGCACCACCGGGCCGATGGTCACCACCGACGTGCGGAAGCTCTTCTGGTACCAGTGGGACATTCTGGGGAGCACGATGGGCGGCGACCGGGAGTACCAGGAAGTGGCGCGGCACGCCGCCGAGGGGCGGTTCTGGCCGGTGGTGGACTCGGTGGTTCCGCTGTCGGAGGGGGCGCAGGCCTTCCGGCGCATGGCCGATGGCGCACAGTTCGGCAAACTCGTGATCGAGGTGGCACCGTGAACGAACTCTGGGACCGGCTCTCCTACGGGATGGAACAGCTCAGCTTCTTCCTGCCCGCCATCATCGGCGCCGGCGTCCTCCTGCTGGCCGGGTACTTCGTGGCACGGCAGGTGGAGAAGTGGGTGGACCGTACCCTGATGAAGCTCAACTTCAACCGCATGGCCAAGGAGGGCGGACTCGCCGAGGTCATGGAGCGGGCAGAGCCGTCGCTCGATCCGGTGCACGCCGTCGGCAAGCTCGCCTTCTGGCTCGTGATGCTGGTGGTGATCCTGCTCTCCAGCACGGCGCTCGGGCTCGAGAGCATCAACGAGATGTTCGGCCTGATGCTCGGCTTCCTGCCGACGCTCATCAGCGCCATCGTCATCGTCATCCTCGGCATCGTGGTCGGCGAATTCCTCCGCGGACTGATCGTGGCGTCGGCCGGCGGGGTGGAGGGGGTGCCGACGCTCGCCCGGGTGTCGAAGGGCGTCGTGGTGATGATCGCGGTGTTCATGGCGGTGCAGCAGGTGGGCGTCGCCGAGGACATCGTGACGACGGCGTTCACACTGATCCTTGGGGCGGTCGCGCTCGGTGCCGGTCTGGCGTTCGGCATCGGGAACACGAAGTTGGCCGGGGAGGTCACCCGCCGCTGGTACGAGGAGGGGCGGCGGCCACGGACGGAGCGGACACGGGCGACGGATCCGAAGCCGGAGGAGTAAACGCCGTCTTTCCGAACCGTCACCCCCGCGAACGCGGGGGTCCAGTGAACAGACATCTGGATTCCCGCTTGCGCGGGAATGACGAGCTTGGCACCGTCGGTCCCGCTGCCCCGCTGCCCCGCTGCCCCGCTGCCCCGCTGCCCCGCTGCCCCGCTGCCCCGCTGCCTACCTCACATCAAACATGTAGCTGTTGAGGTACTGGATGGTGGCGGCGTGCTCCGCCACCTGGAAGGCCAGCAGGTCGCCGCTGGTCACGAGCCCCACCAATCCCCGCGCGTCGGTGACCGGCAGGTGCCGGATGCGCTTCTTGCTCAGGATGGCGCCGCACTCGTCAATGCTGGTTTCGGGCAGGCAGGTGATGACAGGCGAGGTCATCACCTCGCGCACCTTCGTTTCCGCCGGACTCCGCCCCGCCGCCACCACCCGCCGCAGGATATCTCGTTCCGTGAAGACGCCCAGCAGGGTGCCGTCTTCCAGCACGACGAGCCCGCCGATGGTGTGATGGTTCATCACCTGGGCGGCGGCGAGGACGGTGTCGGACGGGGCGATGGAGATGACGTCGCCGCTCTTGCGAGCAAGCAGGTCGCGGACGGTGGGCATCGGCGCGCTCCTGAGGAGGATGCTCCGATATTACGTGTTCGGTGCGGGGACCGCCAGCGCCGGGCCGAAGGCAGGGTTAGCGGCGGGACCGACGGATGATGGCGGCCAGGATTCCGGCGCCTGCCGCCGCGATGGCGATCGCCACGATGGGCCAGGGTGCGGTGTCGCCCCCGGCGGCACTCCCGGAACCGATGAAGCCGGCCGCAACGCCCAGCCCGACGATACCCGCGATCAGCGCCGCGGCAACCCGGCGTCTGGACGGCACCGTCGCCGATTCCTGCCCGATGGCGATCGCCGCGGCGGCGCGGAGGTCTTCCTTGCTGGTGCCGGGGTACTGGGCCTCGAACTTCTCGACCTCAGCCCGCAGGCGCCGGCCGAGATCCTGGGCCCGTGCCGAGGCCGGCGGCGGCGGTGGGACCATCGGGACGAATACCATCTAGAACTCCCGTTTCTTCATCTCCTTGAAGAGCCGCCGGGTTTCGGAGTCCATCTCCTCCGGCTTCTGCCGCAAGGTGGAGTCGTACTGCGCCGCGCGCTCGGCCACCGGCGGCTTGATCTTGGCGGCGTTCTTCTGGGCCAGCCGGGCAATCCGCTGGTCGTCTTTCTTGGACATCGGGCCTCCGTTCGGGGTGGGTGAAATCTAAGGAAACGCCCGCCAATTTGCTTCCGGGTAGGGGTGGGCTCACGCCCACCCCTAGCGAGACGAACTCGCAAATTTGTGCCGGGCGACGGGCCTTTCCCGGCCAATTGGCCCGGTCAGGTTTCTGGTTGGCAAATCCTAGGGCTATTCAACGCCCCGGCCTTGCTGCCCCGCCGCGGGTCGCCGATAGCGCAGGAAGATCATCCCCTCCGGGCGGACCGCCTTGACCAGCACGGCGTCGGGGCTCGAGGCCAGCGCGTAGCCGTAGCCGTTGAACGAGATCGACTCGACCAGACGCCCCTGCCGGTCGATCACCTGGTAGCGGCGCACGGTGTCAGGGATGACGCGGCTCTTCTCCAGCCAGACGTTGCCGTCGCCGCCGGTGAAGGCCTCGTCGAAGGGCGGCTTTACGGGGCTGAAGGGGACTTTTTCGGCGGCCGACCGGAGGTCCGGGGGGAACTTCCGCAGGAAGGCTTCGCGGTCGGAGACGGTGATGGTGAAGACCCGGTCCGGGAGCTTCTGTCCCTTCTGAAGCTCGCCGTCCGGTCCGATCCAGTCGACCCGGTTGGGGTAGACCCGCGCCACCCAGACGCTCCCGTCGGCCAGGACGCCCCACGCATCCTCCCCGCTGAAGACCCGGCGCTCATACCGGCGGCCGGCGTCGCCATCCACTTCGGCCAGGTCCAGCGGAGAGAGCCGGAAGAGGGTGTCGCCCCGCGAGAAGTCGAGCGGGAAGCGGACCACCACGGCCGAGTCCCGCTTGCCGCTCCCGTCGGGGCCGGGGGGCGGATTGAACTGCACGTACCAGTTGCCCTGTCCATCGCGGGCCCGGGGGAGATTGCCCCGGGTGATCTCCGGGCTCCCGATGGCCGTGACGTATGTCCCCTCCAGGGTCCACGTCGTCAGCCGGCGGAGCGCCCAGTCGCCCACGTAGAAGCCGTCACCCGCCCGGAAGAGGGAGAAAGGCCCCTCGAAGAGGGACTTCATTCCCTTGCCAAGATCGACGCCCTGAACCCTCGGCAAAATCGAGGACCACCACCCGCCGATCGGCGGGGGAGAGGACGGCCCACCGGTCGCCGCCCAGCCATGTGCCGGCCGTGGCCTCGAAGAGCGTCGTAGGTATAGAGTCGGCCTCGGGCCCGAGGGCGATGTCCGGGGCGTCGGCGGCCTTGGTGCCGCAGGCGGCAGCCAGGAGGAGGGCGCCGAGAAGGGCCGGCCGGGCGAGGGGGAAGGGGCGCATTCTGGGAATCTATAGAGTCAACCGCCGCTCCGCCTTCCTGGCCTGCAACCCTTTGCGCCGTGAGGGCATCAAAGGAAGTACATACAGAAAGGAGGCCCCGATGGTCATGCTCGCCACAGATTCCCCGATCCCCACCTTCCGACTGGTGGATGACAACGGGACCTCCGTTGGTCGCATCGTGCTTCCGGTCGAGGACCGGATCAACGGCTCGGGCGCCGCGACGATCTATCTCCAGCGGGAGTCGCCAATCCGTCGGCGCCGGGTGACGGATACCCGGCTGGCAGCGCAATAGCAGCATCCCCCCCGGGGTGGGCGCATGCCCACCCCTGGCGCAACCAGACGCGACTTCGTTGCATCAGGCTGGACGCCGCTCCCACCCACACGAAATTGCGTTCCTGTCGATAGGGGTGGCCATACGGCCACCCCGGCCTTCAGGCCCCCGGCTCTTGCGACTCCCCCCGCTCCTCGTGCATCCTCCCCTCCAGAACCCACCCAACCCGAGGTCCTTGTGTCGCGACGCCCGTCCCTGCGCCTCATCCTTTTCCTGCTTGCCATCTCCGCCGTCTCTTCAGCCGTCAGCCTGGCTGCCCAGCAGGGCAAGGCCCCGGTCCAGAAGCTGACCAAACCCGACGCCACCTTCGACGAGCCGTTCACCCAGGTGGCCGGGCTCCGGGAGCTGAAAAACGGCGACGTCATCGTGGCCGACATGCGGGACCGGACCCTGCAGAAGATCGACCTGAAGACCGGTGCGGCCACGGCGCTGTCGCGCGAGGGGAGCGGCCCGACCGAGTATCTCTTCCCCACCGGTGTCTACGCGCTGCCCGGTGACAGCACCGGCATTTACGACATGGGCAACCAGCGCTACCTCCTGCTGGACCCCACCGGCAAGGCGGTGAGCACCTTCAGGATGGACGAAGGGAACAGCGGTGGCGGGATGATGATGCTCCGCGCGGCAAGCGGGGCCGATGACAAGGGCCGCCTCTACTACTCCACCCGAGGCGAACAGCGTGGGGGTGGAATGGATGGGGGCCCCCCGGAGTTTTCCGATTCCGGCCGCGTCGTGCGCTATGACCGGAGCAGCAAGAAGTTCGACACCCTCGGCGTCGTGATGGTGCCGAAGCCACTGGTTGAGGCGAGCGGGAGTGCCAACAACCGGTCGGTCAGCATCCGTCGGGTACCGATGGCACCGGAGGATGCCTGGGGCGTGGCGCCGGATGGGCGCATCGGGGTGGCCCGCATCGCCACCGACGAGGTGCAGTGGTGGCTCCCCAATGGCAAGCGTGTGACGGGGCCACCGGTTCCCTTCACACCGATCAAGGTCGTCGAGGCCGACAAGCTGGCCTGGCAGGCGCTGCAGGCGCGCAGCGGCATCAATGTCAACAACAACAACGGCCAGATTACCGTCAGCCCGGCGGCGAGCAAGCCGGAGCCAATCGACCCGTCGATCCAGTGGCCGGCCACCAAGCCGGCGTTTCCGGCCAACGCGGTCCGCGTCGCCCCGACCGGGGAACTCTGGGAACTCCGCTCCACCCCCGCGAACGACCCTCTCCCACTCTACTACGTCTTCGATTCCTCCGGCAACCTGATCAAGCAGGTACGGCTCCCGGCCCAGACTCGGCTCGTCGCGTTCGGAAAGGGCGTGGTGTACCTTGTCCGGCGGGATGCGGATGATCTGGAATATCTCGAGAGGTACAAGCTGTAAGTCGCGTTGATCGTCACCCCGGCGAAGGCCGGGGTCCAGTTGTTGTCGTTCTTCACGCCTTTCGCGTTTCCTTTGCGTCTTTGCGGTAAGAGCTTTTGACCGCAAAGACGCAAAGAGACGCCAAGGGCTCAACGTGACGCCCTGCTCCCCAATTTCTGAAACGAGACGACGATGCGACAATTGGCGTGGGGACTCGCGTTGTTCGCTTTGGTGGGGTGCGGGGAGAAGGGCCCCAAGCTGGACGCGCCGGTGGTGACCACGCTCCCGAACGGCGCGGTCGAGGTCAGGAACAGCGGGCCGAGCGGGTGGGCGGACACCAGTGGCTGGAGGCTGGTCGAGCTTTACCGGGTCGGTGGTGTGGACGCCGAGGGGCTCGGGGCGGAGGAACTGGTCGATCCGCAGAGCGTGGCGATCGATGCCAGGGGCGGGATCTATGTAGCCGACGAGAAGCCCGCGGTCATCAAGCAGTTCGGCCCCGATGGCGGTTACATCCGGAGTTTCGGGCGGGAAGGGGGCGGGCCCGGCGAGTTCCAGGTGGCGTTCATCGCCGCGGCGCCGGGGGCGCTCGCGCTGCACGATCCCCGGTCGAGCCGGACGAGCGTGTTCGATTCGGCCGGCAATTTTCTCAAGAGCTGGCCGTCGAGCTGCTGCTACTGGTCGAACATCATGGTCAGCCGCGACACCCTGATCTACGTGCCGACCTCGGTGCGGTCGGAAGGGCCGAGCGAGCCGAATGACAACTATTACATCCGCTACCGGCTGGACGGGACGCTGGTCGACACGCTGAAGATCGCGGGGCCCGCTCGTGCCGATGAAGACAAGTACTGGACGGTTTCCGGGGGGGAGGGGCGAACAAGATGATGTTCATGACGTCCATCCCCTTCGCGCCGGAGGTGCGGACTCCGCTCGATCCTGCGGGCGGCGCCATCGTCGCCTGGACGGGGGAGTACCGATTCTGGGCGACCTCGAACGGCCGAGACACGACCCAGGTTGTTTCGCTCGCAGCGACGCAGTCGACCCTGAGTGAGGATCGTCGTCTGCATATCCGCGACTCGATGGTCGGCCTGTACGCAAAGCAATTCGACAAGAAGGCGGTCGAGGAGGCGTTCAAGGTCTCCGACATCCCGACGGTGGCGCCATATTTCCGTTCGCTCCAGGTCGACGGTCGCCGCAACCGGTGGGTGCTTCCGGACGACGGCGGAAATCACGCCAACGCGCGCTTTGAGGTGTTCGACTCGACCGGGGCCTATCTGGGCGCGGTGCCGCTGCCGGAGACGTTCGGCACGTTCTGGCAGACGGTGTGGGGAGTCGATCGCGTGGCGACGATCGCGGAAGATGCGGATGGGTTGCCGGTGGTGGTGGTGTATGGGATTGAGAAGCGAGGACAGAGGACAGAGGACTGAGGGCGATCCCACCATCCGTCACCCCGGCCCCCGGCTTTCGCCTGAGCAGGGTCGCCGGGGTCCAGCGTTTGAGCTCGCGGCTGAAGCCGCGGCTCGGCTGGTGTCGCTAAAGCGACGGGGAGGCAGTCACCCCGGCGAAAGCCGGGGTCCATGTTCCGGGCTCTTACGCCGATTCGTCACATTCCGCGTTCGACCGGACGCACCGAGGGGGTGGGCATACGCCCACCCCTATCCGGGAGCGTCCAAGCCGTCCCCCCTCTCCCGGAGGGAGAGGGGGATAAGGGGGTGAGGGGTTACGACGGCGGGGCAGGGCGGCGGGGGGCAGGAGTTCGCGGGCATTGCGAGGAACCCCAGCTACTGAAGCTCCTCCAGCACCGGCAACCGCCCCACCACCAGCGCCCCGTCATCATCTTCGGCGATTCCGTACACCCACCGCACACTCCACGCCTTCGGGGTGAAGTTGCTGGGCAGGTGGACGGTCGCGAGCCGGCGGCCGTCGGTGCCGAAGACATCCCAACGGTAGGTGGCCGGCCTCGCCTCGGCGACCCTTCCCATGACGAAGGGATGGTACTTGTAGGTGGAGTCCACGACGCGCATCCACAGCCGCCCTCCCGCGTCGAACTGAAGCTCCTCGACCTGATCGCGAGTGTCTCCGTAGTCTTGACCCTCCACGAGGTCGATCAAGGGCGGGAAGGGCCCAGAAGGGAATTCACCCTGCCACTTCTCTGGAATGGTCTTGGCATCGGCAGTTACCGGTACCGCCGCTTCGTCAACGGTAATGATGGACATCGCACCATTTGAGGCGTTTCGAATCTGAGCAGCAAACGTCACCCCATCCGACGTTGCTACCTGACAGCCGCCATCGCTTGCGACCAGCGCCCGGACTCCATAGGGACGGCGCGTACCCGATGGCTGTGTCGCCGTCCAGGCGACATCCTCAACCAGGAGCCACGGTACCGGTTTTGTGTTGGGTCGCCACCAGACGATCGCGACGGTGTCGGGGGGCCCGCCGGGTAAGCGGTACCCGGCCCTCCAGAGCGCGAGTATGTTGCCGTCGCACGAAGCCAGACTCGACGCCATGGCTTCGTCGTACCCGGTCGGCGCCTCAAGTGTGGTGGTGATGGGGACATGATCAGGCCCAAAACGGGTCAGCCGTGACGCGTTGAAATCCAGAGCTTCGACGGTGTCCCCTCGTGCGTGCACACCCAGAATGCGACGAAATTCCCCCGGCCCATCACCCTTCCGGCCGAGAGTTTCTACTTCGCCAGGTGCACCGATTTCCACGATTTGAGTGCGTTCCCCGATGAGCAACTTGTCACCCGCCGTCGCCACCGCCGTTGATCGCAGGACTCCCTCCCCGGCATAAACGACCTCCAGCGACTCGCTCGGGATGGTGCCGAGGTCTCCGAGGACGGAGCCGGATTGGGTGTGGACGAAGGTGGTGTCGCCGGAGGTGGTGATCGAGCCCTGCCAGGTATCGGAGGTCCCGTTGCCTGCGGAATCGCGACACCCGACGACCAGGCACAGGACCAAGACAGCACATGCGGCAGGCCGACCCCTACGAGAAATCAAAGTTGCCTCCGGATGTCCGCATGGATCAGTTCCCTGGCGAGTCAACTGATCGTGTCTCGAACGTCCTCCACTCACACCTCTCCACATCGATCAGCATCCGTCTGACCCACGTCTCCCCAGTGCCATCTGCGCCGATCCGCAGATCGATGCGCACCAGCGTGTCGCCGCGCACCGAGAGTTTTGGCGATCCCTCGGGGTATTCCCCCAGCGGTGTGTCCACGCACGCTTCACCGGTGTGAAAGTCCAGAACGGAGAGCCAGCTGGTCGAATGCTCAGTTTGGCCGCTCAACACAAAATCGCTGTGAATCACGGCCAAGCGCTCTGCGCCCATCGGGAAGCCCGCTCAGGAGCGAGGCCATGCCGATGATTGTCGAGTCACTCATTGGTTTGCTGAATCGCTGGATGATGTCCGTAGGCACCGGGCGGCGAGCTACCCACGGCATCGTCACCGCCAGCGTCTCGGCGCCGGAGGTTCTTACGTAGAGCTCGTTGGATGCCATGAAGCCTGTCACAAGCTTGTCGGGGATCGATGCCACGAAGAAATAGGGAAAAAATGTCCGCACACCCGGGGAGTCACGATACGGCGCGGGCAGCGTGCCTCGGCGGATCGCCGAGTCCACGCCGGGTAGCAACACCACCTGGCTGGTGTAGTTGACCGGGTCGAACAGCGCGCCCACGAGGGTGTCGCCGTCCCAGGCGATGCTGTACGCGAGGCCTCCGACCGGGGCGGAGCGTGTTAGCGCACCGCTGGAGAGATCAAAGAAGTTGACCCGCTGAAGCTGCCAGTCCACCGCCGCGAGCAGGGTATCACGGAGCACTGCCATTGCGCCTGGAACCGCGAACTCTCCGGGGCCCCTGCCCTTCCGGCCGATTCGACGACGGAGCGCTCCCGATCGCTCGAACTCACTGATTTGTGCGGATGCGAGGTCGGCCACGAGAAGGCCTCCATCCGCAGTCACCTGGATGGCAAGGATGTGGCTGAGGGGAGCCGAGTCGGGCTCCTCCAGCTTGACCGAATCGAGCAGCGTGACGACTGGGCTGGGGCTGGTCGGGGCCCCCAATTGGCGATCAGTACCGCAGCCGGCGAGCAGCAGGCACACCAGCAAGCAGGGTCCGAGGACCGGATATCGTCTCATGGTCATCATAGTCTGCACCGCGGGATGGGGGGTGCGCTAGAGGGGATATTTGATCGACGAGCGGGTGGTACCCCGCCTTGCGTTCAACCCGTCACCCCCGGTCCCCGCTCCCTCCACGCATCTAACCCCTCACCCCCCGGCCCCCTCTCCCTCCGGGAGAGGGGGTGGTGAAGGGTTGGAGGAGGCTGCGAAATCGTTCGACGTTCACCTCCGCATTCGGGATTCGAAGCACCCGAACACCCAAGGACTCGATCTGCGCGTCGCGTTGGAGGTCGCGAATTGGATGCCCGTCCTCTTGATGGATGGGGCCATCCAACTCGATTGCCAGGCGCAATTGCGCACAATAGAAGTCCACGATGAATGGTCCTACGATTTGCTGACGTCGAAATCGCAGCCCCAACATCCTTCTGCCACGAAGGAGTTCCCATGCCTGCCGCTCGGCAGCGGTTCCCTCACGCCGGAGTCGCCGTGCCTGATCGAGCAGGAGCGGATTCTGGTGTTGACGGGCGATGACACCCCTGCCTGTCGGAACTCTGGGCACACTCGCCTCCCCCGAAATCTGCCCAAGGTGGCTATCAATGCGCGGAATGGTGATACCATTTCCCCGCAAGTCAGCACGAGCAATTGCGTTGGCGCTCACCTCTCCCCTCTCCCGGAGGGAGAGGGGGGTAAGGGGGTGAGGGGTTACAACAGCGGGGCCGCGGGGCAGGGGGCGAAACGGACACCGGTCCCCCCCCTTCCCGAAGGGGAAGATTCCGGTAGAATGCTGGAATGATCCGGCTCACCCCCTGCTTGGTTGTGGGATTGTTGCTGCTCGGCGCCTGCGCCGACGAGCCCCACCAGCCTATTGCGACGGATGGCGCCACGGCCACCGGTTCGCTCCAGATCAGTGCGACACCCATTCAGATCCTCGCCCCATCCGACAGTGATGGAGTTCCCCTGTTCGGCAACATTGCCGACGCGACACGCCTGACATCAGGAATCGTCGCGGTCGTCGATCGGCGCATCGATGCCGTCACGCTCATTGATCCGAGAGGCCAACTCGTTAGTCAAGTTGGACGGAACGGGGAGGGTCCGGGCGAGTTCCGCTCGCTCGGCGGGATTGGCCAGTGTGCCCCTGACACCTTGTTCGTCTGGGACCGGATGAACGACCGGATGAACATCCTGGGTCCCGATGGTGCTTTTGTGAACTCCTACCGCCCACCGGGCGATCTGGTGGACCGGTACTGTGCGGGTGCTACCCGGTTCCTGGTATGGACGCGATTCCTGAATTTTGGAACCCCGACTGCAGAGTCACCACCGATCCGCGGTATCGCTGTGCTTGTCTCCGCTTGGGGTGACTCAGTGGGTGGGCTGGGAGAAATCCAGGCGGGCGAGGTGTGGCCGTTGGGTGCGGTCAGCCAATTCGCCGTCACCGAGGCTGGGGTCTATTTGGGAACTGCCGACACCGCGGTCGTGTCCCTATACGATATGACCGGTCAGAGACTGCGATCGATTGCCGTGGGGGATGCGCACCGGGCGGCCTCGGAGGTGGACTATGACGCGGCCATCACGAGTTTGACCAGTACCGTACCGGGTACCGCCGAGGAAGTTGCCAGCATGAAGCAGTTCATGCGCAAGCGCTTTCCGATGCCCACATTCCTGCCGGTGTATCGCGCGATCTTCACCAATGGTCGCGGGGGCCTGTTTGTGGTTACCTCACCGCTCGGAGCTGACGCCACCACGATTCGGGTGTTCGATGGTGCCGGCGCTTCGCTCGGCGACATTCTCATTCCCGGGGACTTGGAAATATTTGAAATCGGCAGCGACTATCTGCTGGGGATGACGCAAGATGCGGAGGGAGAACAGCAACTGGTGGTGTACTCGCTGACGGTTGATTGACCCCTCACTCTAAGACCCCCCTCTCCCGGAGGGAGAGGGGCTGGGGGTGAGGGGTCTAAGCCGGCAGGGCCGGCAGGTAGGCACGCGACCCCCCCTCTCCCCGAGGGAGAGGGGTAGGGGGTGAGGGGTAACGACAAGAGGGCAGGCGGACCGATCCAGCGTTCGCCACGCGGAAGACCTGAGTCCTGCCGGCCAGGAACTTGAGCCGGCGGAGCAGCGATGTGACCTCGGGAGGCGACCCCGACCAGGCGCTCTGGAAACGACAGACATTCCGCGCTGGGTTCTTCGAGCAGGCGGCTCGGCGTGTTCAACAATGCGGGCGAGCAAGTCGTGTGGTGAGTCCCCTTCCCGTAGACGACCGACATTCCCGCTCGTCCTCCAGCACGCCTACCAGAGCTTCCTCGGCCGGAAGCCGGATGGTTCTGCGGGGTGGCGAACGCACGCGGCGACTGAGATCCTCGCCGATGGGAGCGTACGACGGTCGTTGCGGGACTACTTCGAGGGATTCACGTGGATCAGGCAAGCGACAGTGCAGGACGCGAATTTGCTGGGCAATCACCTGAGGTTGATAAATCGTTGCGGCAGGACGCGAGATATTGGCTCTTCTCATCGGCGGCGTGTCGACTGAATGCCGCGCCCATCCTGACATCCGACGTATAAGGTGTCGGCATGCGCGTCAGTGAGGTCGCGTTCCGAAAATCGCCGGGCCTTCGCCGGGCACCGGATTGTCGGGCGACACGCGCTTCTTGTCGAGAATGTGACGAACGTCAGTGAGGAGAGATACGCGACCGACCTCCAAGATCGGCTACATCGACGACGCAGTGCCAGCTGTCACGCGAGCACCGAAGGGCGTCCGAGCTGATCACCGTCGAGTCCGGCCGATCGTGCCTGACAGAGAGAGCATGGTGCGCGATCATCCCGGCCGAGGCTCAGCTCCGACAAAGTACGTGTTAGAGAGACATCGGCCGCGAGGAGGAGTTCAGTGGCCATTTTAGCACCGATCCTAGGCAGGGCAGGCGGACCGATCCAGCGTTCGCCCCCCCATTGCGACCCTCCCCCTCCGTGGTGCATCATTTCGAGAGCCGGATTCCCTGCCATCCCAGGATTGCCATGCGCCGAACCGCCGCCCAGCGGAGTTGGACTCTTCTTCTCTGCCTGACTGCCGCCCTCCCCGCCTGCTACCGACAAGGCGGCCGAGGCGAAGGACGCTGCCGCCGATTCGACGGAGGCGCTGCCGTCGTCCCTGTCGCTGCCGGTGGTGGGCCGCGAGGTGCGGAAGGGGGACCTCGTCCTCAGCGTCGTCACCACCGGGCAGGTCCGCTCCGACGCCGTCGCCGAGCTGAAGTTCGAGGCGGCGGGTACGGTGGAAGCGGTGCTGGTGCGTCCCGGTGCGGTGGTGAAGCAGGGCGATCCACTCCTCCGGCTCGACCCGCGCCCCTTCGACCTGGCGGTGCAGGAGGCGCAGGCCAGCGCCGACCAGGCCGAGATGGTGTACTTCGACGCCATCGTCCCCGACTCGCTGGTGACCGGCCAACCACCCACCCCCGAACGTCGCAAGAACGCCATGGCCCGAAGCGGGCTTCTCGGTGCCCGCGCCCGGCTCGGCAAGGCACAGCTCGACCGCGAACGCTCGGTGCTGACCGCGCCCTTCGACGGCGTGGTGGACCGGGTCAACGTGGCCAATGGCGAACGAGTCTCCGTAGGGCAGGACGCCGCCACCGTGGTGGACCTCCGCCATCTCCGCATCGAGGCGCAGGTGCTGGAGCACGACCTCCCGCTGATCCGCATCGGTGGGCAGGCGGTGGTGACCACCGCCGCCGCCCCCGGCAAGGAAGTGATCGGCCGGATCGAGGCAGTGCTGCCGCTCATCGATTCGACCACCCGCTCCGGCCGCGCCCTCGTGGTGGTGCCGAGCGGCAACGGCGCGCTCCGGCCGGGGATGTACGCCGACCTCCGGCTCGAGGCCACGCGCCTCCCCGGCCGCATCCTGGTGCCGAGCCGCGCCGTCATCGAACGCGACGGCCGGCCGCTGGTGTTCGTGGTGAAGGGGGGCCGCGCGCAGTGGGTGTACATCAATCCCGGCCGGAACAACGGCGTCGACACCGAGGTGCTCCCCGATTCGTCGTCGAATCAGATTCCCGTCGCCATTGGTGACACGGTGCTGATCGAGGGGCACCTGACGCTGACCCACGACGCGCCGGTGAAGCTGGTAAACGACCAATGATCCGCGCGCACGGGGGGATCGTCACCCCGGCGAAAGCCGGGGTCCAGTTCCCGTGAGTCTCTCCTCGTCTGCAGTCGCCCGCCCCGTCTCCACCATTGCTGCCGTCCTGGGCCTCGTCCTCCTCGGCAGCGTGTCGCTCGGCCGGCTTCCGGTGGCGCTGCTTCCCGACGTCACCCTGCCGGTGCTCACCATCCGCACCGATCTCCCGGGTGCCGCCCCACCGGAGATCAGTCGCTTCGTCGCCGAACCGATCGAAGAAGCGATTGCCGCCACGCCAGGGCTGGTGGAACTCCGCTCGATTGCTCGCACCGGCCAGCTGACCACCACCGCCCGCTTCGCCTGGGGCACCGACATGGCATCGACGGTGCTCACGGTGCGCGAGCGGCTCGACAACGCGCGCGGTCGCCTCCCCGAACAGGCCACCCGCCCGACTCTCCTCACCAGCGACCCCGGCGAACGGCCCATCGCGGTGCTGGCGCTCACCGGCCCCGGCGACCTTCGCTCGGTGAGCCGCACCGCCGAGGAGGTGCACGCCCGGCGGCTCGAACAGCTGGAGGGGGTGGCGAGCGTCGCGGTCGTCGGCGCGCCGAAGGACGAGATCCGGGTGGATGTGGACCCGGCGCGCATGCGCGCCCTCGGTCTCTCGCCCAACGACGTGGCCCGCGCCATCGAAGCCGCCAACGCGACCGCACCGGGCGGCACCATCCGCCGGGGACAGTTCCGCTTCTCGGTGCGGGCGCTGACGGAGTTCCGCACACCGGAGGAGATCGGCGCCACGCCCGTCGGCCCCGCGCAGCGCGGCATCCGGTTGGCCGACATCGCCACCATCACTCTCTCTACCGCCGACCCCCTGACGATGGTCCAGCTCGACGGCTCGGCTGCCGTCGGCCTCGTCGTATATAAGGACGCCGGCGCCAACACCGTCGCCGTCACCCAGCGGCTCTACGGCTCCATCGGCCAGCTCGAGGAGGAGTTCCCCGACATCGGGATGACGGTGGTGGCCGCGCAGGCCCGCTTCGTCCGGGACGCCCTCTCCAACCTCGGCCAGGAGATCGTCCTCGGCGGATTCCTGTCGCTGCTGGTCATCCTCTTTTTCCTCCGCGACTGGCGTGCTTCACTCGCCATCGGACTCATCGTCCCGCTCTCGGTGTTGATCGCGCTGGTCATGCTGCAGCTCCTCAACGTCAGCGTCAACATCCTTTCCCTCGGCGGCCTCGCCCTCGGCGTCGGCCTCCTGGTCGACAACGCCATCGTGGTCGCCGAGGCGGGTGCCCGGCTCCGCGATCAGGGGATGGACCCTGTCACCGCCGCGCGCACCGCCGGCGAGGAAGTGGCGGGACCGCTCACCGCAGGCACGCTGACGACACTCCTGGTGTTCGGGCCGATCATCTTCGTGCAGGGCCTCGCCGCCGCCCTCTTCCGTGACCTGTCGCTCAGCGTCGTGACCTCGCTCTCGGCGGCACTGGTGCTGGCGCTCACGCTGATGCCGGTGATGATGGCGCGGCGCTCCCGGCACCAGGCGAGGGCCGCGGGGCCGGTCTGGGGCGCCGAGCTCGGCGAGCGGATGGTGGACCTGTACGAGCGGGGCATGGAGTGGTCGCTGAGTCATCCCCGCCGGGTCTTCGGCATCGCGGTCGTGAGCGTCGCCCTGATGGTGTTGCTCGCGTCGCGGCTGCCAAAGGAAATCCTGCCGCAGGTGGACGAGGGCGTCGTCGTGGCCGACCTGACGCTGCCTGAAGGCACGGCCATCGAGGAGACGGCGCGCCAGGCGGGGCGGCTGGAGAATGCCGCCGAGTCGCTCGGCTCCGCGGAGGTATACGCCCGCATCGGTGCGGCCACCGACGAGGAGGTGCTCTCCGGCGCCGATCCCGGCTCCTCCAGCACCGCACAGTTGATCATCCCGGTGCCCGACGGCAAGAGCGCCGCGAAGTTCGCTGAAGCCCTCCGTGGATTGGTGCCCGACCTCGCCGCCGGCGCCCTGGCGCTCGACCTGGCCGGCCAGACGGAATTCGGTTCGCTGATTGGCCGCGAGGGCCGGCTCGTGCGGGTCGAGGTCGGTGCCCCTCGGCTGGCGACCGCCGCGGCGTGGGCCGACACGGTGCGTATCGCGATGGCCACGCTGCCGCGGCTCTCCGACGTGCGCGAGGCGCAGCGCGGCACCCAGCCGATGATCGAGATTTCCCTCGAGCGGCAGCGCATCGCCGAGCGGGGCATCGACGTGCAGGCGGTGGCGCAGGCGCTGGCCGGCGGGCTCGGCGGTGTCAGCGCCAGCGAACTCCGGGAGACCGACCGCCGCACTCCCATCACCGTGCGCCTGGCCGGTCACGCCAACGAAGACCTGGCGGCTGCGCTGCAGACCACCATCAAGGGCGTCCCCGTGGGCGAGCTGGTGACGGTGGAAGAAGTGCGGGCTCCGATCGAAGTGGTCCGCGTCAACCAGCGCCCCGTCACCGTCGTGGAGGCCACCGTCGAGACCGGCGGCACCGCCCGCGCCAGCAGCGACGTGGCCAAGCTGCTCGGCACCCTCGCCGCGCCGCCCGGCGTGACCTGGACGTTGAGCGGCGCCGACCAGGAGCGCCGCCGCACCACGCAGGAGCTGCTGCTGGTGGCCGTGCTCTCGGTGGCGCTTGTCTTCCTGGTGCTGGCCGGGGAGTTCGCGTCGTTCACCGTGCCCCTCGTCATCATGCTGACGGTGCCCCTCGCCGCTGCCGGCGGCATCGTGGTGCTCTGGCTCACCGGCCAGAGCCTCAACGCCGTGTCGATGATCGGCATGGTGGTGATGATCGGCATCGCGGACAACGACGCGGTGGTCAAGCTCGACGCCATTCGCCGCTTCCGCGAGCAGGGCGTCCCGCTCCGGAAGGCGATCATCGCCGGCGGACGGCAGCGGCTCCGCGCCATCGCGATGACCTCGCTCACCACCATTGTCGGCGTGCTGCCGCTCGTCTTCGGCATCGGCAGCGGCGGCGAGCTGTACCAGCCGCTGGCCGCGGGCGTGATTGGCGGGTCGGTCTCGGCGACGCTGGTGACATTCTTCCTGATGCCGACGGCGTATTACGTCATTGAACGGCGGGGAAGCGGGGAAGCGGGGAAGTGATCTCCTGGGCGGTGAAGCGTCCCGCAGTCATCGGCGCGACCGCGCTCGCCCTCTGCCTCGCAGGCGGCGTCGCCTTCACGCGACTCCCGCTCGCCACCCGCACCACCGTCGAACTGCCCCGGATCAGCGTCACCGTGTCCTGGCCCGGCGCCGCCGCGGAAGTGGTCGAGACCTACCTCACCTCGCCGATCGAAGCGGCGGTGCAGGCGGTGCGCGGGGTCCGGAAGACCAGCAGCGAATCGTCCGAGGGCCAGTCCCGCCTGACCATCGAGCTCGATCCCACCACCGATGTGCGCATGGCCCGGCTCGCCATCCTCGAGCGGATGGAGCTGCTTCGGCCGGAACTCCCGCCCGGCGCGCGCCAGCCGATGGTGGCCAACTGGGTGCCGGAGGAGCTGAGCGAGAGTCCCCTCATCCGCTACACCATCACCGGGCCGTACACCGCGGGCGCGCTCAGTCGCATTGCGCGCGACGACATCACGCCCCGGCTCAGTGCCGTCCCCGGCGTGGCCGGCATCAACATGCGGGGCGACGCCGATCTCGGTGTGGCGGTGGCGTACGACCCGACCTTCCTCCGCCGGCAGGGGGTGTCGCCAGGACTGCTGTTCGAGGCAATCGCCAACTCCCGCATCGTGCAGTCACTCGGCGACGAACGGCTCGGCGCGTCGGTCCGCACCGTCGTCCTCCGCGACCAGCCCAACGCCATCGAGGACCTGGCCGACCTGCCGATTGCCGGGCCCGGCGGGCGGGTCTTCCGGCTGGGCGACCTCGCCACGGTGCGGCCGGAGGAGGACGCGCGCGGTCGGTTCTACCGGATCAACGGACTCCCCGCGGTGTCCCTCGACGTGTCGCGTCTCGCCGCGGCTGACGCCATCCAGACTGCCGCGCGGGTCCGCGCGCTGGTGGCGGAATTGCAGTCGGTGCTGCCGCCCGGCGTCCGGCTCCGCATCGAAGACGACGAGAGCGTGGAACTCGCCAAGCAACTCACCGACCTGGTGCGCCGAGGCTTGCTCGCGGCGGTGTCGGTGGCGCTGGTCCTCCTCCTCACCCTGAGAAACCTCCGCGCCACGGCGCTGGTCCTTGCCAGCGCCGCCGTTGCCATCGCCGGCACCGCCCTCGGCCTGTATCTCCTCGAGATTCCCGCAAACCTGCTGACGCTCGCCGGGCTCGGCATGGGCATCGGCGTGCTGGTGCAGAACGGTCTCGTCGTGATGGAACGGCTTCGCACCGCCCCCGACACGCCGGAAGGGCGCGCCGAGGCGGGGCGGAAGATCATGCCGGCCGTGCTGGGGAGCACGCTCACGACGGGCGTGGTCCTCCTGCCCTTTCTCTACCTGCAGGGCAACGCCCGTGCGGCGTTCGTGCCGTTCGCGGCGGCGTTCGCCCTCGCGCTCGGGTCATCGGTCGTGTCGTCGCTGGTGATGGTGCCCGCCCTCGGAGCCGGCCACGGGGTGGCGCGCGGCGGATGGCCGCGGCTCGACCGCGCTTACCGCTGGATGCTCATCAAGTTGCTCCGCTGGCGCTGGGTAACGGTGGCGCTTACCACGGCGGGGTTGGCCGTCCTCACCTGGGGCTTCGTCAACAAGGTGCCGCGCTACAACTGGGGCGACTGGTTCGGCCAGCGCACCACCCTCAGCGCGTCGCTCGGATTCCCGCGCGGCTCCGACCCGGTCAGCCTCGACCTCGGCATGCGCGAGTTCGAGCGCCTGGTCGTCGGCGTGCCCGGGGTGGAGCAGGTGGTGACGATGGCGATGGGCGACCGCGCCTACATGCAGGTGCTCTTCGAGAAGGAGGCGGGGCTCGGCGCCCTGCCGAGCCAGCTGCAGGAGGCGCTGACCCAGCGGGCCGTGCTGATCGGCGGGGCCAGCGTCTCGGTGCAGGGGAGTGGCCCAGGTTTCAATTCCGGGTTTGGCGGCGGCGGCAGCGTCTCCTACCGGGTCAAGCTGCTGGGCTACTCGTTTGACGGTGTTGAGCGGCTGGCGCTCGACCTCAAGGAACGGCTGGAGCGGATTCCACGGGTCCGCGACGTGGACATCAACGCCGGCAGCTTCTGGGGGCAGGACAAGGCGTTCACCGTCACCCTGATGCCGAACCGTGCGGCGCTGGCGCGCTACGGCCTCACAGCGCGCGACCTCTCCGCGGCGGTGGGGCGCGAAGTGCGGGGGCCGGTAGGTGCGCAGCGGATCGACATCGGCGGCGAGGAGATCGAGGTGAACCTCAAGGCCGCGG
This sequence comes from uncultured Gemmatimonadales bacterium, assembly GCA_963748815.1. Classification (GTDB taxonomy): domain Bacteria; phylum Gemmatimonadota; class Gemmatimonadetes; order Gemmatimonadales; family GWC2-71-9; genus SPDF01. The sequence continues at coordinate 191,813 of CAVVKJ010000005.1, forward strand.
GCGCCCGTGAGCGGAGCCTCGAGGAGCTGCGGTCGGCGCTGGTGCCCAACGCCGCCGGGGCGCCCGTCCGCATCGGCGACCTGGCCACGGTGGAGGAGCGCGAGGGGCTCGGCACCGTCACGCGCGAGGACCAGCAGTATGTGCGGATCGTCGGGTACGACTTCCGGGGACCCAACAAGCTCGCCGAGCGGACGCATACCGCCTTCATGGCCTCGATCGCGGTGCCGCCGGGGTATTCGGTGTCGGATCAGCGGTTCGACTACGACCGGGACGAAAGCGGCAAGGGGCTCTGGCTGGTCTTCGCCATCGGTGTGGCGCTGGTGGTGCTCGCGGTCGCCCTGGTGTTCAACTCGGTCTGGGCGACCACGATGGTGGCGCTTGCCCTGCCGATTGCCGTGGCAGGGGTCGGGGCGGCGTTCTGGGTGGCGGGAGCGGCCTTCGGGCGGGAGGCGGCGGTCGGGGTGATCCTCGTGGTGGGGCTCGCGGTGAATCAGGCGATTTTGCTGGTGCATGGAGCTCTCGAGCGGCGGGGAAGCGGGGAAGCGGGGAAGCGGGTCAGCTTGAGTGGGGCGGACGTGGTGCGGGTTGCCCGGGACCGCTCGGCGATGATTGTGCTCGTTACCCTCACCACCGTGGCGAGTCTCCTTCCCTTGGCCATCGGGACCGACCCCGATAGCCTCTTTGGATCGATTGCGCTGGCCACGGCGGGAGGAACGCTGTTTGGCACCATTGGCGCGATGTTCGTGTTGCCGGTGTTGTTGGCCGCTGTGCGGCCAAGGCGGGGAAGCGGGGAAGCGGGGAAGCGATCGACCCCTCACCCCTGACCCCTCTCCCTCCGGGAGAGGGGAAAGTCAGGATCACGAGGAGCCCTTTGCGCCTCTTGGCGTCTTTGCGTTGAAACGCTGTTGACGCAAGCGGGCAAAGAACATGGACCCCGGCGACCCTGCCCCGGCGAAAGCCGGGGGCCGGGGTGACGTCATTCTGCAGTCTGCAAGTCGCCAGTCCACAGTCCTCAGTCCTCCTTGCCCCTTTCTCCTTCCGCCCCACCAAGTCCCAAGTCCTCTTTCTCTTTCCTCTTCCATCCCTTTGTCCCCCAATACTTTACCAGTGTCCATTTCGGTTGATTTCCCCCCCCGAAAGAGGGTATATTTGTCCGTTCCCGGTGGCCCGGCCGGCCACCCGGTTGTCCGCACCAACCCCGAGTTCACATGACCGCCCCGAATTCCCGCGAGCGCATCCTTCCTCGCCTGATCGAAGAAGAGATGCAGCAGTCGTTCATCAACTACTCGATGAGCGTCATCGTCTCCCGCGCGCTTCCCGACGTGCGCGACGGCCTCAAGCCCGTCCACCGCCGCATTCTCTACGCGATGAACGAGCTGGGCCTGGTCCCGGGGCGGGCCTACAAGAAGTCCGCGACGGTGGTGGGCGACGTGCTCGGCAAGTACCACCCGCACGGCGACTCGTCGGTGTACGACGCGCTGGTGCGTATGGTGCAGGACTTCTCCCTTCGCTACCCGCTGGTGGACGGCCAGGGCAACTTCGGCTCGGTCGACGGCGACTCGGCGGCGGCGTACCGGTACACCGAGGCCCGCCTGACCCGCATCGCGATGACGATGCTGGAGGACATCGACAAGAACACCGTCGATTACCAGCCCAACTTCGACGACCGGCTTCAGGAGCCGACCGTCCTCCCGTCCACGATCCCCAACCTGCTGGTCAACGGCTCGAGCGGCATTGCCGTCGGCATGGCCACCAACATCCCGCCCCACAACCTCCGCGAAGTCGCGAAGGCGGTGGAACTGCTGGTGGACAACCCGGCCGCCGAGATCAGCGACCTCCGCAAGGTCATCAAGGGGCCCGACTTCCCCACCGCCGGCTACATCTACGGCCGCGACGGGATCAAGGAAGCCTATGAAACGGGGCGGGGCCGGGTGGTCATGCGGGCCCGCGCCCAGATCGAGGAAAAGGAGTCGAGCAACAAGTCGCAGATCGTCGTCACCGAGATTCCCTACCAGGTCAACAAGGAAAACCTGGTCCGGTCCATCGCCGAGCTGGCCATGGCGAAGAAGATCGAGGGGATCACCGGCGTGCGCGACGAGTCCGACCGCGACGGCATGCGCATCGTCATCGAGCTCAAGCGCGACTGCATCCCGAACGTGGTGCTGAACCAGCTGTACAAGCGGACCACGATGCAGTCCACCTTCGGCGTCATCATGCTCGCGCTGGTGGGCGGCGTGCCCAAGGTGATGGACCTGAAGGAGATGCTGTCGCATTTCATTGCGCACCGGCACCAGATCATCATCCGGCGCACCCAGTTCGACCTCGACGCGGCGCAGGCTCGGGAGCACATCCTCGACGGCCTCAAGATTGCCGTCGACAACATCGACGAGGTCATCAAGATCATCCGCGGCTCGGCGGACACGCCCGAGGCCGACGCCAAGCTGCGCAAGCGGTTCAAGTTCAGCGAGAAGCAGAGCGACGCGATCCTCAACATGCGGCTCGCCAAGCTCACCGGGCTCGAGATCGACAAGCTCGAGGCGGAGCTCGCCGAGGTGCGCGCCACCATCGCCGACCTCAAGGACATCCTCGGTTCCCAGCCCCGTCGCGACGGCATCCTGAAGACGGAGACCGCCGAGGTGGCCGCCAAGTACGGCGACGACCGCCGGACGGAAATCGTGGCCGACCAGGGCGACTTCTCGGTCGAGGACCTGATCGCCGAAGAGGACATGGTCATCACCATCTCCCACACCGGCTACATCAAGCGGATCCCCGTCACCACCTACAAGCGGCAGCGCCGCGGCGGCCGCGGCATGGCCGGCATGGGGACCAAGGAAGACGACTGGGTGGAGCACCTCTTCATCGCCAGTACGCACGACTACCTGATGTTCTTCACTGACCGCGGCCAGGTGTACTGGCTCAAGGTCCACGAGATCCCGCAGGGTGGACGCGCGGCGCGCGGCAAGCCGGTGGTCAACTGCATCGCCATCGGGAACGACGAAATCGTCGCCTCGACGGTGGCGGTGCGCGAATTCACCGATGACCGCTCGCTGATGTTCGCCACCCGGAACGGGACGGTGAAGAAGACCGTCCTCTCCGCCTACGGCAACGTCCGCTCCAACGGCATCAACGCCATCAACATCGACGGTGACGACGCGCTCATCGACGTCCAACTCTGCGACGCCAACAACGACATCGTGCTCGCCACGCGCGACGGCATGAGCATCCGGTTCCACCAGGGCGACGTGCGCGAAATGGGCCGCGCCACCAGCGGCGTCAAGGGCATCGAGCTCGACAAGGATGACGCGGTCATCGGCATGGTCGTGGTCCGCCGCGAAGCCACGCTCCTGGTGGTGAGCGAGAAGGGCTACGGCAAGCGCTCCGAACTCAGCGAGTACCGGGTCCAGAAGCGCGGCGGCAAGGGCATCATCACCCTGAAGAAGACCGAAAAGACCGGCCGGATGGTGGCGCTCAAGGAGGTCATTCCGGACGACGAGCTGATGATGATCACCCGGCACGGCGTCATCATCCGGGTGCCGGTCGAGGGCATCAGCGTCATCGGCCGCAACACGCAGGGGGTGCGGGTCATCAACCTCGACGCCGGCGACCAGCTCGTCGACGTGGCGCGCGTGGTGAAGGAAGACGACAGCGGCACCGAGGAGCCGACCGGCGACGAAGCCACCGCGCCCGCCGGCGAGACGGACGAGGACGGATGAGCACGGTGCACGCGCCCGCCGTCACCCTCGACGACGTCCGCGCCGCCGCCGTAACGATCGCGGGCGTCACCGCGCGGACCCCGCTGGTCGAGATGCCGGCGCTCACCAAGCTCACCGGGCACTCGGTGGCGCTGAAATGCGAGCAGCTGCAGCCGATCGGCGCCTTCAAGGTGCGCGGGGCCTACAACGCCATCCAGCGGATGCCGAAGGAGGCGCGGGCGCGCGGCGTCATCACCTATTCGAGCGGCAATCACGGGCTGGCGGTGTCCTGGGCGGCGTCCAAGGTCGGTGTCCGGGCCGTCATCGTCATGCCGAACACCGCTCCCCAGGTCAAGGTGGACGGGGTGCGCAAGCTCGGCGGCGAGGTGGTGTTCGTGGGCCCCCGCTCGCTGGACCGCAAGGTGAAGGCCGAGGAGATCTGCGCCGCCGAGGGACTGGCCATGCTGCCGCCCTTTGACCACCCCGACGTCATTGCGGGGCAGGGCACCTGTGGCGTGGAAATCCTGGAGGCCTGGCCGCACGTCGAGACCATCCTGGTGCCGGTGGGCGGCGGCGGGTTGCTGGCCGGCATTTGCGTGGCGGTGGCGGGCATGCACCCCGAGGTGAAGGTGGTGGCGGTGGAGCCCGAGGGCGCCGCCAAGCTGACCGCCGCCATGCAGGCCGGTGCGTCCCTCCACGCTGGAACGCGCCACCAGCATGGCCGACGGGTTGCTCACCTTGTCGGTGGGCTCCATGACTTATCCGCTCATCGCGCCGGTCATCCACGAGGTGGTGACGGTTTCCGACGACGAGATCGCCAACGCCGTCCGCCTCCTGCATCATGAAGCGGGGCTGCGCGTGGAGCCCTCCGGGGCCGTCACGACCGCGGCGCTGCTTGCCCGGAAGGTGCGGCCGCAGGGCCCGGCAGTGGCGGTGGTGAGTGGTGGTAACATGGATGAGGACTTCTTCGACCGGTTGGTGAGCTGAATGAGCCTGGCACCGAAGATCATCGTCGCCGACGACGATCAGGCCCTGACCCGCACGCTGTCCTGGATTCTCAAGGACAACGGGTATGAAGTCACGACCGTGCCCGGCGGCGAGAATCTCTTCGACCACCTCCTCTCCGATCAGTTCGACCTCCTCCTCCTCGACATCATGATGCCGAAGGTGGATGGCCTGCAGCTCCTCGAGAAGGTCAAGACCGACTACCGCTTCAAGGACCTCCCCGTCCTGATGATTTCCTCGATGCCTCCCGAGGAGGCCACGGTCCGCGCCCTCGGTCTTGGCGCCGCCGATTTCATCTCGAAGCCCTTCCGGGTGCGGGAACTCCTGGCGCGGGTCAAGGCGCATCTCCGCACCGGGCGCGAGCTCAACCAGGCCCGCGCGGAGGCGCGCTCGCGCACCGAGATGGTGGACATCCTGCAGGAAGTGACCGCCACCCTCAAGCCGGACGAGATCTACCAGATCCTGGTGCGGCGGGTGGCGCGCGGGCTCCGGATCTCCAAGTGCTCCATCCTGATCGGTTCGCCTGAAGACGAGGCCGGCACCGTGGTGGCGGCGTACGAGAATCCGATGCTGCGCAATCTCCGGGTGGACCTGCGCCGCTATCCTGAAATCCAGCAGGCGCTGAAGACCGGTCAGGTCGTGCTGGTGCAGGACGTCCTCACCGATCCCCTCTATTCGGCGGTGCGTGCCGAGTGGGAGGCGGAAGGGGTGGCCGTGCCGACGCGGTCCGCGCTCGCGCTGCCGTTCCAGCTGAAGGGCCAGCAGGTGGGGGTCTTCTTCCTCCGCACCACGGCCGAGGACGCGCCCCTCAATGACCAGGACGTGCAGTTCGCCGACCAGGTCATCAAGGCCGCCGTGGCGGCGCTCGAAAAGGCGTACGACCTCGAGACCGCGATGGACGGCCAGGAGCACATGCGGCACCTGGCGGAAACCGACCCGCTGACCGACACCTACAACCGACGCGCCCTCAGCGACAAGCTGGTGCAGGAGATGGAACGGGCCGAGCGGTACGGCACGGTGCTCACCTGCCTGATGGTGGACATCGACGAGTTCAAGAAGATCAACGACGAGCACGGGCACCTGACCGGCGACCGCGTGCTGCGCAGCCTGGCCAACCTCCTCAAGCGCGAGCAGCGCGCCGTGGACGTGCTGGCCCGCTATGGCGGCGAGGAGTTCACGCTCCTCCTCCCGGAAACGGGTCCGACCGGCGCCCGCATCTTCGCCGAGCGGATCATCCGCCGCGTGGCGGCCCATGATTTCGGCGAGCCGGGTCGACCGGTGCACGTGACCATCAGCATCGGCGTGGCCACCTTTCCCGATGAGCGCATCACCGATCCCGAGTCGTTCCTCAAGCTGGCCGACGCCAACATGTACAAGGCGAAGGCGGACGGCCGCAACCGGTTTCGGGATTGAGCGCGCTGCGCTGCCCCCAGTGCCGGGCAGTGTACGCCGAGCCGGCGCGGTTCTGCACGCGGGACGGCACCGCGCTGGAGCCGAAGGAGGAGGCCTCCGACCTTCCCGGCACCGTGCTCGACGAGCGGTTCGAGGTCCGGCGCCAGATCGGTGAAGGCGGCATGGCCGCGGTCTTCCTGGCCTCCGACCTTTCCACCGGCGCCGATGTTGCCGTCAAGGTGCTCGCCCCCCACCTCATGGCCGACCCGCAGTCCGTCGAGCGCTTCAAGCGCGAGGCGCTCATCGCCAGCCGGTTCGACCATCCCAGCGTCTGCCCCATCCTCCAGCTCGGCGCCACCCCCGCGGGGCTCGTCTACCTCGTGATGCCGTGGCTCCCCGGCGAGGCGCTCCACGAGCGGATCAACCGCACCGGGCCGTTGCCGCTCACGGAAGGGCTCTCGCTCCTGCTGCAGGTGGTGCGCGGCCTCCAGCACGCCCACGAGCTGGGTGTGCTGCACCGCGACCTGAAGCCCGAAAACATCATGCTGGTGAACGATCCGGCGCTCCCGGGCGGCACCCGCGCCGTGGTCATGGACTTCGGCCTGGCGCTCGAACTGGTGCGCCGCCCCGTGAGCCAGAAACTCACGGCGGCCGGCGTCATTCTCGGCACGCCGGAGTTCATGAGCCCTGAACAGATTCGCGGCCGCGACCTCGACGCCCGCAGCGACGTCTATTCGCTGGGCATCCTGGCGTTCGAGATGTTCGCCGGGCGGCTGCCGTTCGACGGGGAGACGGCGCAGGAGCTGCAAATCGCGCGGCTGCGGGGTCAGCCGACCCAGCTGCGGGCGGTGCGCCCGGAAATGCCGGCCCGCCTGGAAGCGGCGCTCATGCGCGCGCTCGCCATGGATCCCGCCAACCGGTTTCCCACGATGGCCGCCTTTGGCGACGCGCTCGATACCGTCCTCCGCTCCACCCCGCCCGGCGAATCGGGCCAGGCATGAAACGCTACCCGGCGTTCGAGCCCCCGGAATACGTGAATTGGAAGGCGGACCCGACGCTGGTCGACGCCTTTCGTGCCACGATCAACCGGCTCCCCGAACGGCAGGAGGTCGTTGCCCGCCTCTCCCGCGACGCGCTGCTGACGCTCTATGCGCGGTTGGTCCGGGCGCGGCAGCACGACATTGCGCTGTCGCGATGGGTGCGGCAGGGCGTCATCACCAAGGCCTGGCTCGGGACGGGGGAGGAGGCGGCGACGGTAGGGCCGGTCTTTGCGCTGGACCACGCCACCGACTTCGTGGCCCCGATGATCCGGAACGCCGCCGCCTGCTGCGACATGGGGATGCCGCTCGCCGACATGCTCCGCGCCTACCTCGCCACCGCCGACTCGCCCTCCGCCGGCCGCGACCTGCACGCCGGATCCCAGGCGCACCACGTGCTGCAGCCGGTGTCGCCGGTCGGGGTGATGGTGCCGGTGTCCGCCGGCATCGCGCTGGCCGGCCGGATCACCGGCACGCGTCGCGTGGTGATGAACTGGGTGGGCGACGGTTCCGCCAAGTCGGGCGCCAGTCACGAAGGACTGAACTTCGCCGCGGTGCAGCGCCTCCCCGTGGTCTACATCCTCCAGAACAACCAGGTCGCCCTCGGCACACGGCTCGACCAGCATCACCTCGGCGGGGATTTTGCCGACTGGCCCGCCGCCTACGGGATGGCGGGATGGAGCTTCGACGGCAACAATGTGCTCGACGCCTACGCTGCCGCGGTGCTGGCAGTGGAACGGTGCCGCCGCGGTGACGGCCCGGTCCTGCTGCTGGCGAACACCTTCCGCATGGGTGGGCACGCCACGCACGATGAGCGCGAGGCGCGCGCGACCTTCCCCGCGGAACTCTTCGCGCATTGGGGGCGGCGGGACCCGATCGGACTCTACGAGGCGTACCTGCAGGGGGCCGGCGTGAGCGAAGCAGAACTGGCTGACGTCGAGTCGGCCGCCACGGCCGTCGTGGAGGCCGCGGCCGAGGCCGCATTGGCGAGTCGGGATCAGCACCCGGAACCCAGCTCCGCACTCCTGGGGGTGTACGCGAGGGAGTGAGGAACGAGAAAGAGTGGGGTGGGATTTCGTGTTTTCGTGTTTTCGTGTTTTCGTGCGTTCGTGTATTCGGTTTGAGGAGGCCTGATGCGCCGCTCAATGTCTGCCTTGCTCGTACTTTCCGCTGTCACCGTCCTCGCCGCCTGGGTGACCCGCCCGCGCGCGGCCGCCGAGCCGCACGGCCAGTGGGTCACGTTCACCAACGCCGCCGGCGATTCGATCCCCGCCTACGTCGCCTGGCCGGAGCGGAAGGACCGGGCGCCCACGGTGCTGGTCATCCACCAGATCTTCGGTCTGACCCAGTGGGAAACCACCGTAGTGGACAAGCTTGCAGCGCAGGGATATCTCGCCATCGCCCCCGATCTCCTCGCCTCCAAATACGGCAAGTCGCCCGCGAGCCCCGATTCGGCGCGGAAGCTCTTCGCAGGGCTCACCGCCGACCGGATCATGGGTGACCTCGACGCCACCGCCGCCTTCGTGGACACCCTCCCGGGCGCGGCCCGCGGCCTGATGGCGAGCATCGGCTTCTGCTGGGGCGGACAGCAGAGCTTCGCGTACGCCACCCACAACCCGAAGCTCAAGGCCGCCGTCGTCTGCTACGGTCCAGCGCCTGACTCGGCGGCCATGGCCCGGATCCAGGCACCCATCCTCGGGGTCTACGCCGAGAACGACGCGCGGGTAAACGATCCGTTGCCGCAGGTGAGCGCCACGATGAAGGCGCTGGGCAAGTCGTTCACCTATGACATCTATCCCGGCACCGGCCACGGCTTCCTCTCTCCCGGCCGCATGGGAAACGACACCGACCAGCCGGACAAGGCGTGGGCGCGGATCTTCGAGTTCTACAAGAAGACGCTGAAGGATTGACGACTGAGGACTGAGAGAGAAAGAGGACTTGGGACTTGGAGGGGCGTAAGGGGAAATGAGAAAGGGTGATTTCGTGTTTTCGTGTTTTCGTGCTTTCGTGGACGCAGTTCCTCGCGGACTTCTCATTCTGCCGTTGGCCCTTCTGGCCAGCTGCCGAGTGTCCATGTCGCCGGTCCAGAACCGCCTGGCGCCCGGTGAGGAGCCGTTCGCCGTGTTCGTGGCGACCGGCGAAGCGGGCGTCGGCGACCTCTTTGCCGTCCGCGCCGACGGTGGTACGACCTTCCCCATCACCTACACCCGTGTCCAGGAAATGAACCCGGCGCTCTCGCCCGCGGGGACCGCCATCGCCTTCATTCGCGAAGGCGTGCGCGACGACCCATCGAGTCGGCGGGTCGTGGTGATGAACCTGCTCAACGGTGCCGAGCGGATCGTTCCGACCGATGGGGCGATTCCGGGCGAACTGGCTTGGAGCGTTGACGCCGCACTGCTGTACATCCGTGCGGACTCCGCCACCCTGGTGGCTCAGGCCCCTCCCGCCGACCCTGACACCCGGCCGCTGGACCATATGGAGGTGCTCTACGCGGATTCGGCCTTCATGGTGCTGGTCGGCACACCGGCATTTGCACGGGTAATCGACTGCCCGGAGGGTGGCGTCTGTGTCGAGCCGGGCGGTGGAGGACAGCGCACGCTCTATTCCGCGGATGGCAGGGGTCCCGTGCGGTGGGGCGCCGACTCGGTGGGCTATTTCGTCGGGACGGCGTTCTTCGTCCGTCCGCTCGGCCCAGGCCGCATGCGCGAGCTCAGGCTGACCCCCCCGCGGCTGGACCCGCGGGAGATGACCTATTTTCCGGGGCCGGCTGAGCAGGCGCCGCAATAGCACTCCACGCCGACTCGATCGCCTGCCCCACCTGCGGCTGGTCCATGGTCCACTCGCGCGAGGCGACGCGCTCGATGATGAACGCCAGGATCACCAGCCACACCGACGTCCAGAGTTCCGCCGGCCCCGCCCGGACCATCCCATCCGCCTTCCCCGCCGCCACCACCTGCTGGACCGCCTCCCGGAAATCGCGCGCGGCGTCGCGGCTCGGCACGTCGAGAAAGTTCGCATCCCGCTGCCGGAGGAGCATGCGCGCCCCCGCCGGGTCGCGCTCCGCCGTCTCTACGAACCGCCTGGCAATCCGCGCCAATCGCTCCGGCGCCTTCAGCGACCGGTCGGCGTCCACTTCCTTGACCACGCCGGTGGCCCAGCGCTGGGTGCCGCGGTACACCTCGTTGAGCAGGTGTTCCTTGCTGGTGAAGTGGCGGTAGATCGTCCCCTCAGCGACCCCCGCCCGGGCGGCGATGATCGGGGTGGTGCTGGCCAGAAACCCTTCTCCCGTAAAGAGTTCCAGCGCGGCCCGGAGCAGTTTCTGCCGAGTTCCCTCACCGTCGCGGCGGCCGGACTGGGGGGTGGCGGGGGTCGTCATCGTGCTCCAGGGGTCTGGGTTGAAGCCGGAACCCGCTCCGGGGTAGATTTCAAGGCTGTCTCGAAACTCGTGATTTGACAAGGACTAATGTATGAAGATGCTGGTTCTCGGCGCTGGCCTGCAGGGCTGCGCGACCGCCTTCGACCTCCTGCAGAACCCGGCCGTCACTCAGGTGACCATCGCCGACCTTCACCCCGAGCGCCTCGCGCCCTTCCTCGATCCCTACAAGGGGACCGATCGGCTGAAGGCGGTCAAGCTCGACGTCAAGGACCTCCCGGCCGCCACCGCCCTGATGCGCGGGCACGTCTCCGTCATGAGCGCCATTCCCTACTACTTCAACGGCCCGATGGCGGCCTGCGCGGTCGAGGCGGGCTGCAACTTCGCCGACCTCGGCGGCAATACCGAGATCGTCTTCGAGCAGAAGAAGCTGCACGAGGCAGCCCTCGCCAAGGGACTCTCCGTCATTCCCGATTGCGGACTGGCCCCGGGGATGGTCAACATCCTTGCCGCCGAAGGCATCCGGCGGTTCGACAAGGCGGACAAGGTCAAGATCTTCGTGGGTGGGTTGCCTCGGCATCCGGAGCCGCCGCTCAACTACCAGATCGTGTACTCCCTCGAGGGCGCGCTCGACTACTACACCACCACCTCGTGGATCCTCCGGGGCGGCAAGCGGGCCCCGGTGGAGGCGTTGAGCGAGCTGGAGCCGGTGGTCTTCCCCGAGCCGGTCGGCACGCTCGAGGCGTTTCATACCGCGGGCGGGGTGAGCACCATGCCATTCACCTACGAGGGCAAGGTGGACGTCCTCGAGTACAAGACGCTTCGCTACCCCGGGCACGTGGCCATCATGAAGCCGATTCGCGAGCTCGGCCTCCTTGGCAACGAGCCGATCGACGTGAAGGGCGTGCAGGTGCGGCCGCGCGACGTATTCATCGCCGCGGCGACGCCGGTGCTCAAGAAGCCGAAGGCGGAAGACCTGGTCGCGCTCCGTGTGGAAGCGAGCGGCATCAAGGACGGGAAGCCGGGTTCGGTGGTCTGGCAGCTGGTGGACCACAAGGACACGGCCCGGAACATCAGCGCCATGATGCGCACCACCGGCTATTCGCTGGCCATCACCGGCCTGATGCAGGCCGAGGGCCGCGTGAAGGCGAAGGGTGTGCTGACCCCCGACGAGGCGATGCCCTTCCAGCCCTACGTGGACGCACTTGCCGCGCGCGGCGTGATGATCCGGGAACTCTAGCCGGCCGTCGGGTGTTGTGATGGTGACGGCCGCACGAGCCGCCGTCGGGATCTTCCCGCCGGCGGCTCTCGCACATCGGCCGGGCATTGCGCCCCGGTTCGGAAGGACGCCACCATGCTTGATTTTCCATCCCTTTGGCAGGCCGCGCTGCCCTACCACGACTTCGTGGCGGCGAGCACGGAGCACTGCGGCCTGTGGGTCGGCGTGCACAAGTTCGCGAGGCTGCCCGAGTGGTCGAATGGGCTCGACAGCTCCGCGACCCCGCGCCGGCTCCTGGTGCTGGCGGAAGACTGGTGTGGCGATGCCTCGAACACCATCCCGGTGCTCGCCAAGCTGGTCGAACAGGTGCCCGGGCTGGAACTGCGCGTCCTTCGGCGTGACGAACACCCCGAGGTCATGGACCAGTACCTCACGAGCGGCGCGCGGTCGATCCCGATCGTGATTGCGCTCGACGCCGAGTTCAGGGAACTGGGCCACTGGGGCCCCCGGCCGGCAGTCCTGCAGGCGTGGGTGATGGCGAACAAGGATGCGATGCCGAAGGCTGAGCTCTATCCGCACGCGCGGAAGTGGTACGCCCGCGACCGCGGCGAATCCACCCTGCGCGAGGTGCTGACGATCGCTACGGGTTGGGCGATACCCGCGCCGGCGCCGGTGCCGACTCCGGCTCCGGCGTGAAGTCTTCGCCGGGATTGATGAAGCGGTCCATCTCCACGTTGTACTGCCGGTCGTAGAGCTGCCGGTACCGTCCGTTCAACGCCAGCAGCTCGCGATGGGTGCCCCGCTCGACGATCTCCCCGCCCTCCAGCACCAGGATCTGGTCCGCCGTCACGATGGTCGAGAGGCGGTGCGCGATCACGAAGGTGGTCCGCCCCCGCCGCAGCGCCCGCAGGCCGTCCTGGATCTGCGCCTCGCTCTCGCTGTCCAGCGAACTGGTCGCCTCGTCGAGGATCAGGATCTTCGGGTTGGCGAGGACGGCCCGCGCGATGGCGATGCGCTGCCGCTGCCCGCCCGAGAGCTTGATGCCCCGCTCCCCCACCACGGTGTCGTACCCACGCTCGAACCCGCGGATGAATTCGTCGGCGTGGGCGATTTTCGCGACCGACTCGATCTGCTCCCTGGTGGCGTGCGGGCGCGCGAAGGCGATGTTTTCGGCGACGGTCCCGTCGAACAGGAAGTTCTCCTGCAGCACCACGCCGATGGCGCGCCGGAACTCGTAGAGCCGGATCGTGGCCAGGTCGCGCCCGTCGATGATCACCCGGCCCGACTTCGGCCGGTTGAACGCCATCACGAGTGAAATGAGGGTGCTCTTGCCGCCCCCCGAGGCGCCCACCAGCGCGGTGGTCGTCCCGGCCGGCGCCTCGAAGGAGATGCCCTTGATGACCGGCACGCCGGGGTTGTACTCGAACCACACCGTGTCGAACGCCACGTCGCCGCGAATGTCGCCCACCGGCTCGCGGACGGCGTCCTCCTGGTCTTCCGTGGCCAGCAGGCGAATTTCGCGGATCCGGTCCAGCCCCGCGAAGGCCTCGGTGATCTGCGTCCCGATCGAGGCGATCTGCACCATCGGGGCGGCCATGAGGCCGGTGAAGAAGACGTACATGATGAGGTCGCCGACCGTCATGCGTCCCGCCAGCACATCGCCCCCGCCCACCAGGATCATCAGCACGCCGATGCCGCCCACGATGGCGGTGGCGAAGGCGCCCGTCCCGGAGATGGCGGTCATCGATTGCGCCACGTTCCGGAAGAGCCGGTGCGCCCCGGTCGCGAACACGTATCGTTCCCGCCGTTCGGCGCTGTACGCCTTGACGATTCGGATGCCGCCCAGCGTCTCGGCCAGCCGCCCGGTCACGTCGGCGTTGATCTTTCCCCGCTCGCGGAAGAGAGGGCGGAGACGCTTGAAGAAGATCGCCATCCCCCCGCCGAAGAGGATGAGCGCCGTCAGGGTCACGGCGGTGAGCTTCCAGTTGAGCCAGAAGAGCACGCCCACCGCGATGAGCGCCGTCACGAACCCGCCGACCAGTTGCACCAGCCCCGTGCCGACCAGGTTCCGGATCCCTTCCGCGTCGGACATGATCCGCGAGATGAGCACGCCGGTCTTGGTCGAATCGAAATAGCTGACCGGCAGCTTGGCCACGTGCGCCTGGACCCGCTTCCGCATGTCGGTGATGGCGCGTTGCGCGGCGACGCCGAGGACTTGCGACAGCGCAAAGCCGGTCACGGCCTGCACCAGGGTGGCCGCACCGACGGCGAGGGCGATCCACGGCAGGAGCTCGGCGCGGTGCTTCCCGATGACATCGTCGATGAGGTACTTGGAGGAGGCGGGCAGGACGAGCCCGGCCAGGCGGCTCAGGAGCATCAGGCACAGCCCCAGCGCCAGGCGGAAACGGTAGTCCCAGACCACCTCGCGGGCTTCCGCCCAGGCGGCCTTGTAGTTGACTTTCGGTTTTGCGGGGGTCGGGTCAGGCATGCAGGGAAAGTAATCGGTCGGCTAGAAACTCCACCCGGTATTGGCCGAGAAGACGTAGCCATCGGGACCCCACGCGAAATTGAGGGTCATGATGCCCGCCTTCAGTGCGCGGAAGAGCAGGCCGACGCCTCCCGTGAGCGCCATGCCGTCCGTCGTGAGGGCCAGGCCTCCCTCCGGGAAGACCCGGCCGACGTCGAGAAACCCGATCAGGCCGGCGCCGCCGAAGTCGCCGACGTCGAGCACCGTCTGCCGCACCTCGATGGAGGCCGACAACTGATCAGCGTCGATGAACCGCCCGCCGACGAGGCCGCGGTTGGTCTCCTGGCCGCCGTACTGCCAGCGCGACTCTTCCCAGAGATGGAGCTCATAGTCGGAGCTCAACGGGACGTTTCCGGACGTGCTCACGGCGGTCACCCGCGCGGCCACCACAGTGCTGAAAAAGGGGTGGACAAAACCCCGCGCGTCGCCGTAGAAGCGGCTGTAGGCGTTCCCCACCAGCCCGCCGACCTGGAGCAGCGTGCCGGTGGACGGGTTGTACTCCCGGTCTCGCGTGTCGTAGACCAGCCGAAGGCTGCCGGTGTAGTCGGTCGTCTCGAGGGAGTTGCCCACTTCGGTGCCGAACAGGGTCGGCGCCGGGAGGGACGTGAACTCGGTGCCGACCATGCCGCCGGCGACCGCCGCCTCGAGATGCCCGGCGATCCGCCGGGTCACCTCGACCCGTCCGCCCAGCCGGCCCCGCCGCACCCGGTAGTAGTTGCTGTTGTCGACTTCCAGCGACGGGTCGTAGGGGGTGTCGTTGCCGACGCCGAAGTACCCCATCCGTGAATCCTTGACCCAGTATCCCTCGGCGAAGAGCCGCCAGTTGTCCCAGAGTCCCGGGGCGCGGAAGACCAGCGTCGCCATCTGGCTGCCGTTGAACCCGAGCGCCACCGTCGCGGCGAGCGACCCGTCCGACAGCCACGGGTCGTCCCATTCCGCGTCCCGACGATAGTCGTACCGGGCTCCCAGCAGCGGAAAGGTGTTGGGCGACGAGGCGATATAGGGGTAGTAGTTGCTGAGCCAGCGATTCTGCGCCGCCAGCGGGGTGGCGGCGAGGAGCAGGAGCAGCAGCAGGGGGAGTCGGCGAAGCATGTGCGCCTATTTCGAGGGGTACAGGACGGCGCAGTCCTTGAACGCCGCCCCGGTGCCGTCGTGCACGGCGTAACGCGCGTGGAAGAGCGACGCCGCGCCGTACTCCCCCTTCTTGTTGATCGCATAGAAGGTGAGGCCGAAGTTGGGCCGGCCGTCTTCGCGGAGCAGTCGCGGCGGCGTCATGGCCACCACCCGGCGCAGCGTCTCGAGGCAGGCGTCGGTCGGCGACAGGCCGCGCCGCATGTGCTCCACCGTCAGGAACCCGCCGCACACCATGATGTTGGATTCGCCCCGGCCCGTGGAGCCCGCCGAGCCGACGTCGTTGTCGGTGTACTGGCCGGCGCCCACGATCGGGCTGTCGCCGACCCGCCCGTCGATCTTCCAGGCCAGCCCGCTGGTGGTGGTGACGGAACTGAGCTCTCCCGCGGCGTTGACCACGTTCAGGTTGATGGTGCCGGTGGGGCGCACCACCATCGGGGTGTTGTCCGGCACGTCGAGCCAGTCGTCGCTCCCGCCCCGGTTAGCGCGCCAGGTGAGCCACCGCTGCCGGGACTCCGGGGTGAGCAGGTCTTCGTCCTGGAAGCCGTAGGACAGCGCGAATTTCTTGGCGCCCTCCCCGACCAGCATGATGTGATTGGTGTATTTCAGCACCAGCTTGGCCACTTCGCTTGGTGTCTTGATGCCCTCGAGCGAGCCGACCGCCCCGGCCCGCCGGGTGGGGCCGTGGATGCACGAGGCGTCCAGCTGGACCACGCCATCCTCGTTCGGGAGGCCGCCGTAGCCGACCGAGTTGTCCTTCGGGTCCAGCTCCTGGATCTTGACCCCCTCCACCGCGGCATCGAGCGTGTCGCTGCCCTGCAGGACCAGCTCCAGGGCGCGGCTGACCGGGGCCAGGCTGTTGGCGGAGCTGATGGCGGCCGGCCGGCTGGCGCCGCGCAGGATGACGGCCGGCGCCTCGAGGGCGGAGAGGCGCGATGGCAACGCCCCGGCGGCGAGCGCGGCGGCGCCGGCACCGAGAAAGTTCCGGCGGGAAAGGGAGTCGGTCACTGGGTCTCCTGGGTGACGTGCAAGGGGGCCTGACCGTTAGAGTTAGACGCCGCCGGCGGCCCCTGTCAACTTGCCCGCCCCTCCCGCGCCTCCTAACTTCCCGGGTCAGCTTCCCCATCGAGAGAGAGCCCCCTGCACATGGCCCGCCGTCCCAGGCTCGACCCGCACATCTTCAACCTCCCCGTCGAGAAGATGCGCTCCGGCTATTACTCCGATAAGTACTTCGTCCGGGCCCGCGAAGTCCTGATCGCCGATGCCTACCGGCCGCGGGTCACGATGCAGGTGTTCGGCAAGCAGCAGGCGCTCCTCGGCGGCGTCGACGAGGCGATCGCCATCCTGAAGCTCTGCGCCGTGGAGTGGCCCGAGCTTGAGGTCCACGCGCTGTTCGACGGCGACGAGGTCGAGGCGTGGGAGACGGTCATGCTCATTCACGGCCCCTACGACGCCTTCGCCCATTTGGAGACCCTCTACCTCGGCGTGCTGGCGCGTCGCACCCGCGTCGGCACCAACACCCGGCGGGTGGTGGAGGCCGCGGCCCCGCAGACCGTCATGTTCTTTCCGGCCCGGCACGATCACTGGCTGGTCCAGACCGGCGACGGCTACGCCGCGCACATCGCCGGCGCCATCGGCGTGTCGACCGACGCGCAGGCCTCGTGGTGGGGCAGT
This sequence comes from uncultured Gemmatimonadales bacterium, assembly GCA_963748815.1. Classification (GTDB taxonomy): domain Bacteria; phylum Gemmatimonadota; class Gemmatimonadetes; order Gemmatimonadales; family GWC2-71-9; genus SPDF01. Next base: position 208,863 of record CAVVKJ010000005.1, read on the forward strand.
GAGGGGATCGGCACCGTGCCGCACGCCCTGATCGCCGCTTACGGCGGGGACACCGTGCGGGCGACGCTGAAGTTCCTGGAACACGCGCCGTCCAATGTCCAGGTGGTCACCCTCGTCGACTTCGAGAACGACTGCGTCCGGACCTCGCTCGAGGTGGCCCGCGCCCTTGGCGACAAGCTGTACGGGGTCCGGATCGACACCAGCGAGAAGCTGGTCGACAAGTCGGTCCTGGCCCAGATGGGCCGCTTTCCGCCCACCGGCGTCAATCCGCAGCTGGTCTGGAACGTACGCCGCGCGCTCGACGCGGAGGGCTTCCGCGACGTGAAGATCGTCGTTTCCGGCGGCTTCACCGCCGACAAGATTCGCGAGTTTCACCGGCAGGGCGTCCCGGTGGACGCCTACGGCGTGGGCTCCTCGCTCTTCCAGGGCCGCTTCGACTTCACCGCGGACGTGGTGCTGCTCGACGGGAAGCGCTGCGCCAAGGTGGGACGCGAGTATCGCCCCAACCCGCGGCTCGAGCGGGTGCTGTGAGCCGGCTCCTCTTCTGGGACGTCGACACCCAGCACGACTTCATGCGGGCGGACGGGTTGCTGTACGTGCCGGGGAGCGAGGAGATCGGGCCGGCGCTGCGCGCCCTGACCGACTACGCCCACCAGCACGGCATCCGGATCGTGGCCAGTGCCGACGACCACCTGCCCGGCCACCGCGAGTTGAGCGACACCCCCGACTTCAAGACGACCTTTCCGCCGCACTGCATGCGCGGCACGCCGGGCCAGCACAAGGTGCCCGAGACGCCGCTCCGCAATCCCCTGGTCTTCGAGCCGGACCCGATGGACCCGGACAAGGTCCGGCGTCACGTCGCCACGCATGACGGGGACGTGCTCTTCCACAAGCACTGGTTCGACGTCTTCACCAACGCGAACGTCGAGCCGGCGCTCGAGGCGCTCGCGCCGGACGCCATCGTGCTCTACGGCGTGGCACTCGACGTGTGCAATCGCTACGCGGTGGAGGGGTTGCTCGCGCGGCGGCCGGAGACGCGCCTGCTCCTCGTCACCGACGCCGTCCGCGCGATCGACGCGGAGGCCGGGGAGCGGCTTCTCGCGGAGTGGCGGGCACGCGGTGTTCAAATGGTGACCAGCGATGAGATCGTCCGGGGCGGCGTGCTCGACCAGTTCCGCGCGCCCCGCGATCGGGAGACGTGATGACTGCGAACGGCATGCCCTCGGACTACACTTTCGGCCGCTTCTTCCTTCCCGGACCCACCGACGTCCACATCGATGTCCTGCAGGCCATGGTGCACCCGATGTTCGCCCATCGGGGCCCGCAGATGATCGCGATGCTCCAGCGGATGGAGCCGCAACTCCAGCGACTCTTCCGCACCACACGCCCTGTGCTGATGGCCACCAGTTCCGCCACCGGGTTCATGGAAGCCGCGGTGGCCGGCGGGGTGCGCGAGCGCGTGCTCGTGGTCGACGGCGGCTTCTTCGGCGATCGATTCGCCCGGATCGCCAAGCGGTGCGGCAAGGAGGTGCTCCGCCTGCCGGTGCCGCTCGGCCGCGCCCTCGAGGCCGACGAGCTGGCCGCGGCCCTCGACAAGCACCAGGTGGATGCCGTGGCCCTGGTGCATTGCGAGACCTCCACCGGCACGCTGCTGCCGCTCGAGGAACTCGCCCGGGTGGTGCGAGGGCGGAAGGACGTGGTCCTGCTGGTGGACGCCGTCACCTCGGTCGGCGGATCGCCGGTCGAGACCGACGCGTGGGGGCTGGACTTCGTCTTCACCGGCTCCCAGAAGGCGCTCGCCATGCCGCCGGGCATTTCACTCGCCGTCGCGTCGCCCGCGATGATGGAGCGCGCCTGCGAGCAGGCGCACCCGGGGTGGTACTTCGACCTGGTCCTGCACGACGAGGCGATCAAGATCCATCAGCCGACCCAGACGCCGGCCCTGCCGCTCTACCTGGCGCTCGAGGCGCAGCTCAAGCGGATCGACGCCGAAGGCGGGCGTCGAGGCCCGCTGGAAGCGGCACCGCACGATGCTCACGATGATGGAGGAGTGGGTGGCCGCGCACCCGGCATACAGCTTCTTCGCGCCGGAGGGGCGGCGGGCGTGGACGGTGTCGGCGCTGCGCGTGCCCGAGGGCACCACCGGACGTGCGGTGGCCGGCCAGCTGCTGGAGCGGGGATGGACGATCGGCGCGGGTCTCGACGAAATGGCCGATGCGATGATCCGCATCGGCCACATGGGAGACCTCACGCCGGGACACTTTGCCGGGCTGTTGTCGGCGCTCTCGGAGATTGCCGAGGGCGCCTAGGTCACGCGGAACCCGCCGACGGCGTTGGTGAGGCGCTCGGCGGCGTCTGCCAGGTGACCGGCCGAGGAGGCAATCTCCTCGGTGGAGGCGTTGAGCTCCTGGGCGGCGGCCGCGATCTGCTGGGCGGCGGCCGCATATTCTTCCGTGCCGGCGGACACTTCCTTCATGCGCCCGGCAATCCCGTCAATGAGGATGCGCACGTCGTCGGCCGAGGCGGAAATCGCCTGGGTCCACTGGTCGTTCGCGTCGGCGTCCTCCGCCACGGTGCGGAGGCCGAGCGCCGCCGCCTGGGCCGCGTCGCGGGCCACGATGCCGCCCTGTGCCAGCCGGAGCAGCCGCTCCCGGGCGGTGTGCACCCGCGCCAGGACGCTCTGCACCGTCTCGCTGGTGGAGGTGGCCGCCTGCGCCGCCTGGCCCGCCAGCTTCCGCACTTCCTCCGCCACCACGCTGAAGCCCCGCCCTTCGCCGCCGGCCCGCGCCGCCTCGATGGCGGCGTTGAGCGCCAGCATGTGCGTCTGCTTGGCGATGGCCTTGGTCTGCGTGATGAACTTCTCGATTTCCTCCGACGAGGTGGCCAGCAGCTCCGCCTCCTCCGCGCCCAGCTCCACCTCTTCGGTGAGCTTGGCGAGTTCGGTGGTGCTGCGGTCGAGCTGCTCCCGATGGGAGCGGGCCAGCGCCGCCAGCGCCGCGTTCCGCTGCGCCGCCTGCGTGGCACCCGCCGCCAGCGCCTCGGCGATGCCGAGAATCTTGCCGGCGTCGTTGGCCGCCAAGCGGACGACCCCGGCCTGCTTGGTGGCGCGGTCGGTCAGGTCGGCGGTGGTGCTCGCCACCTCCTGCGTCGAGGCGGACATCTCCTGCGTGGCGGCCGAAATCTGTTCGGCCATGGCGGCGGCCTCACTCGAGGCGCCGCGGATGGCGCCCACCAGGTTCTGCAGCGCGCCGACCATGGCGGCGATCGCCCGGAGCAGGCGATTTCCCTCCGCCCCCGCCTCGGTGGCTTCCGTGACCGTGGCGCTGAGATTGCCTTGGGCCACCTGCGTGGCGACTTCCTCGGCAATGAGGAGCGGCCGGAGGATGCGGCGGTCGAGCCAGCGCCCCAGGAGCCAGAGGGTGATGATGCCGCCGACCGTGAAGATCAGGATGCTGAACAGGACCAGGCTGCCCGTGAGGCTCACCCGCTGGGCCTCGGGGGCGCTGGTCACAATGCGCCAGTTGGAGCCCGCCACCGGGAGGATGGCGGCGCGCGACGCGACGCCGTTCATGGGCAGTGTCAGCAGCTGCAGCCCGCTCCGGCCGGTGGCGGTCTCCAGCCCGGCGACCTGGGAGCCGACGGCCGTGGCCGGGCGGCTGCTCCAGAGGATGGCGCCGTTGCCACCCAGCACGGAAACCTCGACCATGTCGGCCTCGGTCCGGGAGGTGGAGAGCAGCCGGTCGATCATGGCCGCCGCATCCGCCGACGCAGCCCCGGGCGCGGCCAGCCGCGCCATCGCGCCGGGCTGATACTCCAGCGCCTGTTCGAGCAGCGCCGCCGAACGGTCCGCCAGGCTCACCAGCCGCTCGTCGAGGCCGCGGCGGAGGTGGCGCGACTCGTTGCCGTTCATGATCCCGGCCATCAGGGCGCCGAAAAGGACCAGCACGGCGGTGCCGTACAGGTAGAGGGATCGGGTGAGGTCTTTCCTGACGCCGGCCATGGGGCTCCGCTGGCGATGTAAGTGGGGAGTGCATGAAAACTTAGGCTTGCCGGCCCCCTCCAGCAAGGCGCGGGGCCGCGCTTGGCGCTCTCCCGGGCGGCGGGTAGATTTCCGCCATCATGAGTGATCCGCAGCCGTTCCGGTACGATCCGCAGGCCGTCGAGGCCAAGTGGCAGGCCCGCTGGGCCGACCGCCACACCAACGAGCCCGATCTCGATGCCGCCGCCCGACCCTTCTACAACCTGATGATGTTTCCGTACCCCTCCGCGGAGGGGTTGCACGTCGGGAACATGTTTGCCTTCACCGGCAGCGACGCCTTCGGCCGGTTCAAGCGGCTGCAGGGGTTCGACGTCTTCGAGCCGATCGGGTTCGACGCCTTCGGGATCCACTCCGAAAACCACGCCATCAAGCTCGGCATCCATCCGGCGGAATTGATTCCGCGAAACATCGCCAACTTCACCCGGCAGCTGACGCGGGTCGGCGGGATGTTCTCCTGGCGCAACGTCCTCTCCACCACCGATCCTGCCTACTACAAGTGGACCCAGTGGCTCTTCCTCCAGCTCTACAAGTCGGGGAAGGCCTATCGGAAGCACGGCCTGGTCAACTGGTGCCCGGAGTGCAAGACGGTGCTCGCCAACGAGCAGGTCATCAACGGGTACTGCGAACGGCACCCCGACACCAAGGTCGAGCAGCGGGCGCTGCAGCAGTGGTACTTCCGCATTACCGAGTACGCCGAGCGGCTGCTCGCCAATCTCGATGACCGGTCGAAGATGGACTGGTCCGACACCACCACCCAGGCCCAGCGCAACTGGCTCGGCCGCTCGGAGGGAGCGGAAATCGACTTCGCGGTCGACGGCGACTGCGGGGCGATCCGGGTCTACACCACGCGGCCCGACACGCTGTACGGCGCCACCTTCATGGTGCTGGCGCCCGAGCATCCGCTGGTGGCGCAGCTCACCACCGAGGGCAGCGGCCGGCGGTCGAGGCCTACCGCGCCCACGTGGCGGCGCTCGATCTGATCAGTCGAAAGGTGGGCGACAAGGACAAGACCGGCGTCTTTACCGGGGCATATGCCGTCAACCCCGCCACTGGCGGAAAGATTCCGGTCTGGATCGCCGACTACGTGCTGATGGAGTACGGCACCGGCGCCATCATGGCGGTGCCGGCGCACGACGAGCGGGACTTTGCCTTCGCCCGCAAGTTCGACCTGCCGATCATCCGCGTCCTGGCCAGCGCGGGGCAGGACCCGGACGCCTCGATGCCGGAGGCAGAGACCGACACGGCGGCCTACGTGTTGGTGCATTCGGGCAAGTGGAACGGTCGTCCAGCGGAAGGCGCGGTGCGCGACATCGTGCGTGGCTCGAGCGCGAGGGCCACGGTAGCCGCAGACGGTGCGGTTCCGTCTCTACGACTGGTGCATTTCCCGGCAGCGGTACTGGGGCCCGCCGATCCCGATCATCCATTGCGCGGCCTGCGGCCCGGTGCCGGTGCCCGAGGCGGACCTGCCGGTGCTGCTGCCGCCGATCGACGATTTTCGTCCGGACGACTCCGGCGTGTCGCCGCTGGCCCGGCACGAGGAATGGTATTTCGTCCCCTGCCCCGCGTGCGGGAAGCAGGCGCGGCGGGAAACGGACGTGTCCGACACCTTCCTCGATTCGGCGTGGTACTACCTGCGGTATCCCAACACCGCAGTTCGACGACCGGCCCTTCGATCCGACGCGCACCGCCAAGTGGTGCCCCGTCACGATGTACATCGGCGGCAACGAACACGCCGTGTTGCACCTGCTGTACTCACGGTTCATCGCCATGGTGCTCCACGAGCTGGGTCATGTGCCATTCGAGGAGCCGTTCCGGACGTTCCGGGCCCATGGGCTCATCGTCAAGGATGGCGCCAAGATGTCCAAGTCGAAGGGAAACGTCGTCATCCCCGACGAGTACATCGCCAAGTGGGGCGCCGACACCTTCCGGATGTACCTGATGTTCCTCGGCCCCTTCCAGGAGGGGGGCGACTTCCGCGACTCCGGCATCAGCGGGCCGCGCCGGTTCCTGGAAAAGGTGTGGGACCTCGTCAGCCAGTGCGAGCATGTGACGCTCGCGGGGCAGGAGATCCATCAGTCGGTGGTGGTGAAGCGGCACCAGACGGTCAAGAAGGTGACCGAGGCGATGGAGGCGCTGAGCTACAACACCGCCATCGCGGCGCTGATGGAGCTGCTCAACACGATGCGGGAGACCAACTGCTCCGAGCGCCACATCGTGAAGGACATGGTCGTGATGCTGGCGCCCTTTGCGCCCCACTTCTCGGAGGAGTGCTGGGAACGCCTCGGCGGCGGGACCACCGTCTTTTCGGCAGCCTGGCCTGGCTGGGAGGAAGGGCTGACCATCGAGGAGATGATGGAGATCCCCGTGCAGGTCAACGGCAAGACCCGCGGCAAGGTGCGGGTGCCGCGTGGCGCGGAGGAGGCGGCCATCGCCGCCGCCGCCATGCGTGAGGATGCCGTGAAGCGGTTTACGGACGGGAAGGAACTGCGGAAACAGATCTATGTGGCTGGACGACTATTGAATCTTGTCGTCGGTGATTGATGGCCTGACCGGTACTGGACCCCGGCTTTCGCCGGGGTGACGAATCGACGACATCCTGCCCCGCTGCCCCGCTGCCCCGCTGCCCCGCTGCCCCGCCTACTGTCTTGGCAGCACCTCGTAGGTCGCTTCCATTCCCATCAGGAGGTGTGGCGCCACATGGCAGTGGAAGAGCCACACGCCAGGATTGTCCGGCACCATGTCCGCCACCAGCATCCCCATCGGCAGAAGGGCGGCGACGTCGGTCGTCATGTGGGAGGCCTGCACCGTGTTGCCATGCCAGTGCGGTGCGTGAATTTCGAAATTGGTGGAGGCCATCAGGTACCAGCGCACCCGCTCCCCCTCCCGCATCGTCAACCCGGAGAGATTGCCATACAGGAAACCGTTCAAGGTCTCCTTGAAGGCGTACTGTGACTCCGGCCCGACTTCGCGCTCCCCGAAGAGGTGCCCTGGTTCAAATCCGGCCGGCAGTTTCCCATAGGTCCGGAGGTTTTCCTCCCAGAGCGTGCTGTTTGTCTCGTCAAATTCAAGGAATCCCACCACCAGCTCCCGATCCACGTCGTCCGGCGTGGCATCGGCGCGTGCGTGCGCGCGCGCCGTGATGATCATGGGGCCCACCAGGCCGGCGTTCACGTCGCCGACTTCCGTGGTGTGGGAGTGATACATCCAGAAGGCCGTGCTTCCCTCGTCGTGGGACGGACCGGCGCGCTCCGGCACCGGCCAGGTGTACACATGTCGCCCGCCCGTGGGGACGCCGTCGTCGGCGCGCTCTGACGCTGCGGTGCCGTCCTCGTACGGCGCCCCTTCCGAATCCTTCAGGTAGAAGACGCCATGCGGGTGCATGCTGGCGGGAAAGCTGGCACGGTTGAGAAACACCACCCGGATCGTGTCGCCCACCACCCCGCGGAGCAGCGGCCCCATGATGCCGAGGTGCTCCCACTCGGGGGACGCGGAACCTGGGTGGTGAAGGTGGAGTCGGTGTATTCCCGATAGATCGCCTTCTTGGCGAGACGACCGACGTGCATATCACCCGCGGTCACGAAGGGCAGCTGGACCTCGTCCCAGTCGGCGTTGGCAATGAGGCTGCGTCCCGCCGGGGCGTAGTCCCAGACCACCTCGTCCGCCGCGACGTAATACGTGCGGGTCATTGGGCCGACCGTTCGCTGGCCCGACGGGCTGCACGCGGCAGCGAGGAGGAGCAGCAGGGCAAGCGACTGCACGGCCAAGTGCGATCGGGATCGGGGCATGATTCCTCGGCGGGAAAATGGCATGAAGGAGAGGAATGTCACCCCCGCGAAGCCGGGGGTCCAGTGTCGAGGCTGCTGGATTCCCGCTTGCGCGGGAATGACGCGAATTCAAGCTTCGCTGCCCCGCTGCCCCGCTTCCCCGCTGCCCCGCTGTCCCCGCCTACATCAGCTTCACAATCCAGTCCCCCACGAAATACCCCACCACCGCCACGCCGAAGCCCACGATCAGCATGTCAAAGCCGCTCCGGGCCACGCCGCGGCCGGTGAAGAAGCTCCGCGCCGCCCCGACGCCGAAATGCGAGAGCATGGCGAGCGTGAACGAGGTGTAGAGCGCCCACGGCTCGATGCTGATCAGCAGCGGGGCCACCGGGATGAACGCGCCGATCGCGGTGGCCAGTCCGGTCACCCACGCCTCGCGGAACGGCGTGCTGCTGGCGTCGCCGATCTTCAGTTCCTCCCGCACCTTTTCTTCGAGGGCCTTCTCGGGGTCCGACATGACCTGGCGGGCGAGCTCGTCGGACTGGTCCTCGGGAATGCCCTTGGCCTGGTAGAGGAGGCTGAGCTCCTCGGTCTCCAGCTCCGGCATGAGGCGGATTTCCTCCCGCTCCATGGCGATCTCGTGCTCGTACACCTCGCGCTCGCTCTTGGCGGCCAGGTAGCCGGAGGATCCCATCGACAGCGCATCGGCCACCATCCCAGCCAGCCCGGCCACGACCACCGCATGAGAGGCGGTCCCCATCGACTCCGCAGCGCCGACCATCCCGGCGAGGAGGCCGAAATTGGCGGTGAGTCCGTCGTTGAAGCCGTAGACCACGTTGCGGAGAAACCCGCCCGCCTGGGTCTTGTGCCACGGTTCGCCCTCGCGGCCGGCGATCTTCGACAGGGTGGTGGCGTGTTCCTTGGACTCGCGAGCGAGCCGCAGTGCGGTGGGACCGGCGGCGCCGTCGGGAGCGGACTTGTAGAGCTGGAGGTAGCCCTTGACCTCCTGGCCCTCTTCCTCGAGCAGCATCGGGAGGAGCCATTGGGGCCCGAAGCGCCGGGCCACCCAGGCCATGGTGCGCGCCTTGGCGGAGACGCGCACCTTCGGAATCGTGTGGCCGTGCTCGCCGAGCAGCTTCTGCCAGGCCGCCACGTGCCGGTTCTCGACCTCGCTGAGCCGGGTGTACAGGGCCGAACGCCTGGGGTCCGGTTCCCCCCGGGCCAGCTCCCGGTACAGGAAGGCGGCGTCGGCCTCGTCGGCCAGATGGTGGAGCCAGAGCTTCGGGGCGGGGGAGGGGGGTGGCATCGGCGTAAGATAAGAGCTTCGCGCCTGGTTTGAGGAATGAGACAGAGGACTTGGGACTTGGAGGGGCGAAAAGCCGAAAGAAGCTGGGGGATCGGATCAGGTACCAGATCGTAATACGTTGACTCATATTGACTTACTGAAGTTCGACTCACTCCTGCCGCTCCTCCTTCCGCCTTTCTCCTGCCGCCCCTCCAAGTCCTGAAGTCCCTCTTCTCCTTCGTCCCTCCGCCCTCCCCCTGCAACCATCCGCTCCATCCCTGCATCTTTAAGGGACCTATGACAAAGGCACTGGCAGTGGACTCCTATCTCGCAGGCGACGCCGAATCGGTGGTCGCGCGGGTGCGGGTGGGCGATCCGGCCGCGCTGGAGATCCTCTACCGCGCCTACGAGACCCCCGTCTTCAACCTGGCACGGCGGATCTGTCGCACCGTGGAAGACGCCGAGGATGTCCTCCAGGAGACCTTCTTCGAGGTCTATCGGAGCATCGGTCAGTATCGGGGAGACGGGCCGCTCTGGGGCTGGGTTCGCCGGGTGGCGTCCAGCAAGGCGCTGATGCGGCTCCGCCGGAACAAGTACCGGGATACCGACGAGCTCTTCGACGAGGCGCATGCGAGCAGGCGGGACGACACCCCCCTCCGCATGGACCTCGAAGCCGCGCTGGAACGCCTGCCAGAAACTTCGCGCGCCGTGGTCTGGCTCCACGACGTCGAGGGATATACCCACGAAGAAATCGCCGAAATGATGGACCGGACACCGAGCTTCTCGAAGTCCCAGCTCGCGCGCGCGCACGCCAAGCTGCGGGTCTGGCTCGGCGAGGAGGCGCGGGCATGATGCACCTGACGATGGAGCAGCTCGTGGCCCTCCGCGACGCCGGCAGCGAGCCGGGCAGCGCCGAGAGCCAGGCCCACATCCGGGCCTGCGCCCAGTGCGCCGCCGAGCTCGACCGGCTGCATCAGCGGGTGGCGCGGCTCCGGGCCCTGCCGACGCTGCGCCCGCCCCGCGACCGGTTTGCCGCGGTGGCGGCCCGGGTACGGCACGACCGGAGGCAGGTCTACCTCCGACGCGGCGGCATCGGCGCGCTGGCGCTCGCGGCCTCTCTCCTGTTGGTGGTGGTGGGGCGCGATCTCCTGGCGCCCCAGACCGCCGCTGCCTCCGATCAGCTTACGGCGGTCATGGCCGAGTCGGCCACGCTGGAGCAGGCCCTGCGGCAGCTCCGGAGCAGCCAGCAGGTGACGGATGCGTACACCACGCGCGCCGCCAGCACCATCGAGGACCGCATTGCCGAGCTCGACCACGAGCTGGAAGCGGCGCAGATGCGCGGCCGCGCCGGTGCCAGCACCGAGCTCCTTCCGCTCTGGCGGGAACGGGTCGGGCTGATGGATGCGCTGGTCGACGTGCACCTGACGCGCGCGCACAACGTGGGGCTCTGATGTTTGCCCGCCGGTTTGTTCCGCTGGTCCCCCTGAGTCTCGTTCTCGCGTCTGTCTTGCCCCTTGCCGCCCAGACGACTCCGGCTCCACGCGCCCCCAAGCCGATGCGGACAGATTCGATGGTGGTGGTGACGGATTCGATGCGCGTCCGCTTCGACACCTTTCGCACCCGCGCCTACTTCTTCCGCGACTCGATGCAGCCGATGATGGCCCAGGCGTTCGCCACTCGGCGGGTGCGCATCGGAGTCGTCGTCAACACGCAGCCCTCCGAGTCCGATTCCATCGGGGCGCTGCTCGACGCCGTCACGCCGGGGGGGCCCGCCGCGACGGCCGGGCTCCGGGCAGGCGACATCCTCACCGTCTTCGGCCCGACGCCGCTGGTGACCCCGCTCTCGAAAGTCCCTCCGGGCACCCGGGTGCCCAGCCCCGGGTTCAAGTTGATCGAGCTGGTGGCCAAACTGCCGCCCAACGACACCGTCCCGGTGGAGTACCGCCGCGGAAACAAGTCCATGAAGACGAAGGTGGTCACGGCGGCGGTGCCGGAGAATCTTTCTGTCGTGGTCGGCCCGGGCGGGAACTACGGATTCCAGGCCATGCCCGGCGGGGAAGCGTACTGGGTGGGGCCGGAGAGCGACCAGAGTCAGCGTGCCCTCGAACTGGCGCTCCTCCGGAGCGAGGCGGTCAGGGGATCGCGGGACAACATGGAAATGACGTTCTCACTCTCCATGGGCGGCGCGCTCCGCGACCTTGAACTGGCGCCGGTCAACCCGCAGCTCGGCAGCTACTTCGGGACCACGGAAGGGGTCCTCGTCGTCAATGTGCCTGATCCGTCCCCCCTGGGTCTCAAGGCGGGCGATGTCGTGCTGGCGGTCGATGGGCGGGAGGTGTCCAGCCCGCGGCAACTGATGCGCGTGCTGGCCAGCTACGAGCCGGGTGAGGCGCTCAAGCTCGAGGTGATGCGGCAGAAGAAGCGCGTCACCCTGAAGGGGACGCTGGGACGCTAGGCGGGTGGGGCGGGGGAGAAGAGGTAGGTCTCCATCTGTTCGAACAGGAACTTCTTGGCCTCCGGGCTTCGCAGATCCAGGCCGTAATGGTTGATGAGCTGCTGCTGATACTTCAGCCACTCACCCCAGCATACGGCGCAGATCTGTTCGAAGGCACGGAGGCCAAGGTCGTTCTGGAAGGGCCGGAAGGCCATCTGGTCGCGGGTCTGGCCGCAACGCGCACAGGATACGGTCGCCATGCTCCCAAGATATCGGGGGACGGCTGGCCTAGCCATCTCCCCGGCGGAGCGCCTTGACCCCGCTGGCGGTGCCGACGCCCGGCGCCGATCCCGAAGATGGCGGCGGTCACCGTCGGTCACGATGGGGAGCAGCGCGACCGGCAAGGCCACGACCGCGGCGATCAATCCCGCGGCAAAGGGGAAGACCGGGTTGTAGACGCCGTCCACGAACCGGAGACGACGGCGGACGAAATTCCTGGCGATGGCAAAGCCGCCGACGGCGGCCGCGACGGTCACGGCAAGGGCGATGAGGCCCATATGTTCCTCTGAGGTTGTGGGCTTGTTTCAGTACGGAACATCTAGATGGGATGTTTCAGGCGGTATTTCCGGTCCCGTCACCCCGGCGAACGCCGGGGTCCAAGGTGCTTCACGCCAACATGGATCCCGGCTTGCGCCGGGATGACAGCTGTCCACCCTTTCGGTCCCGCTTCCCCGCTTCCCCGCTTCCCCGCTGCCCCGCTGCCCCCTACCACCGAATCACGCAACTCCCCCACATGAACCCCGACCCGAAGGCCGTCAACACCAGCAGGTCTCCCCGCTTGAGGCGGCCGCTCCGCACGCATTCGTCGAGCGCGATCGGGATCGTGGCCGACGTCGTATTCCCGTACCGCATGATGTTGTTGTAGACCTGGTCGTCCCGGAGCTTCAAGGACTTCTGGACCGCCTCCGAGATCCGGAGATTGGCCTGGTGCGGGATCAGGAGGTTGACGTCGCCCCACGTATAGCCGGCCTTGGTGACCGCCGTGGTGGCTGACTCGGGCATCTTCGTGACGGCGTGCCGGAAGACATCGCGCCCGTCCATCGAGAGCCACTGCTTCCCCGCTTCAAGTTGCCCGGCGGATATCCGGGGGTGGTACATCGATCCCGGGACGTCCACCCACAGCTTCTCGGCGTAATCCCCGTCGGTGTGCAGGTCGAAGCAGAGCACGCCGCGATTCTCGGACGCATCGACCGGGCCGAGCACCGCCGCGCCGGCGCCGTCGGCGAAAATCACGGCGGTATGCCTGCCTTCGGTGCTCAAGTCCATCCCGGTCGACTGGATCTCCTCTCCCACCAGGAGAATCCGGTCGTACTGACCGGACCGGATCCACGCGTCCGCCACCGAGAGCCCGTACACGAAGCCGCTGCACTGGGTGCGGATGTCGAGCGCCGGGAGGTTGCCGGCGCCGAGTGCGCGCTGGAGGTAGACCCCGTTCCCGGGGCAAAAGTGATCGGGCGTCGAGGTGGCGAAGACGATGGCGTCCAGGTCGGTGGGCTTCAGCCCGGCCGCTTCCAGCGCCTGCCGGGCGGCGGGGAGCGCCAGGTCCACCGAAGTCTGGCCCTCGCGCACCCAGCGGCGCTCCTCGATGCCCGTTCGTTCGCGAATCCACTGGTCCGAAGTGTCCATGAGGCCCGCGAGGTCGTCGTTGGTGACGACGCGGTCAGGAACGCAGAAGCCGGTGCCCAGAATGGCCGAACGACGCACGGAACCTCCGGGAGGAAATGGATGCTCCCCCAATGTTGGGGCGGAAAAATGAGGGACGCAAGCGGAGGCCGCCCGAGCGGCCGGGGGCGCTACTTCCGGAAGAGGTACGCGAGTTTCAGGAAGAAGCCGTCCGTCTGGCGCTGCAGGGTGGTGAAATCCCAGGCGTCGGTCGTGGTCGAGGCAGACCCGTAGCCCAGGAAGGCGACGGTGCCGGGGCTTGGTTCATAGGAGGCGAGTACATCGAGCCGAAGCCCCTGGTTGTTGCGAGCCGGAACCGGCACGCCATTGATGAGGAGCGGCTGGCCGGTGGCGGGGTCAAGCAACTGGGCACGACGGGTGGACTGGTACTCGGTGATGAGCCGGAAGAAGAGCGGCCGGGAGGGTTGGTACTCGAACTTGAATCGCGGGATCACGCTGTTCGCGTACTCCGAACCGTCCGACACGCGGTTGAGGTTCGCGTAGGCCACACGGCCCTCGAAACGGAGGGTCTTGCTCGGTCGGAAGTTGACACTCGCGCTGAGCGTCGAGCCTTGCCCCTCGCTGCCTTCGGCGTACAGCGGCGCGTGGCCGAACTCGTAGCTGGCCGAGGCGTTGAAGAACTGGTAGGTGGGCGTGGTGACCGAGAATTTTCCGGTGTACAGGTTGTCGAGCCCGTCGGGCGGCACGAAGGGGACGCCGGGAGCGGATTCCAGCCCATCGTAGTCGGCCAGGTAGAACGAGGTGAAGTTCCGCGCCGCCTTGGCACTCAACTGCCAGCCGCCGCGGAGCTGAAACTGGAAGGTGGCGTCCTGAGTCCCTTCGGCCGGGCTGTTGCTCGTGAACCCGTCGTACTCGTAGATCCAGGTCGGGCCGAAGAAGACGGTAAAGGTCTGGAGCGTCGCGTCCTCGGCGCCGTAGAACGCCAGGCGGTTGAAGATGTGGGCCGTCACGATGTTGTTGCGCGGCACGAAACCTGACCCGGCAATGAAGTCCTCGCCGATGCCGTTGATGGTGTAGTTGAAGCCCCACATCCGGCCGGTGCGGTCGAACGTCAGCTTCCAGATCGGGTCGGTGGCGGTACCCGCGCCGTCGTCCAGGTTGGTCCAGGACTGTCCGTATTGCGCTTCCACGAAATAGAGCTTCGCGACGATGATGTGGGCGTCGCCTTCGAGGAGCCGGTTGTAGGCGCCGCCCTGGATCCGGTCGGTGTAGGTCAGGCCGGCCACGCTGCTCTCGCCGAAGTCGCGACGCACACGGACCAGGTTGAACCAGGCGTCGTCGATCTCCTTGTAGTCGTCCACCGCGCCGAGGTAGGCGATGCTGTTGCGCCCGACCTTGCCGGTCACCTTGGCGCCGCCGTACGGATCGGCGATGCGCCGGGTGTAGATGAGGTTGCCCGGGGTGGAGAAGAGGTCGATGCCCTTGAGGAAGAAGGGCCGCTTTTCAGGAACGAAGAGGTCGAAGCGTTCGTTGACGGTAATCAGCCCCACGTCGCTCTCGACCTGGCTGAAGTCGGGGTTGACCGTGCCGTCGAAGGCCAGGGTGGTCGTCGCCAACTGCAGGTTGACGCCGACGCTGGGCTTCGGGTCGTCGCGCGTGAACGTGGCGTCGTCCACCCGGTTGCCCGCCCATCCCGCCGTGACGAACGGCTGCGCCTCGAAGACGAGCCCGCGCTGCATTCCCTCGAGCCCGGTCAGGGTGCCCTCCTGGGCGAGGAAGCTCGAGTTGGCCCGCCGGACGTCGGTCCAGGTGTCTTCGTAGGCGGTGCGCTGCACGTAGCGCACCGCGTTGAACCCCCAGGACTGCGGCCCTGCGCCGCCGTATTGCAGGCTCTTGAACGGAACCCGGACCTCCACCTCGTATCCCTGCTCCGTGCGCCGCCCCTTGGAGTCCCAGAGGTAGTCCACGTTCAGGTCGTCCTGCCCGCCGAAGAGGCTGCCGGCGCTCGTCCCGGTTTCGCTCCGGAGGCCGTCTTCCTGGACGCCGAGGCCGTTGACCCCGAAGAACGAGGCGCGGCGCTTGTCGTTGAAGGTGTCCAGGTAGAGGCGGACCCGGTCCTCGCCCCCGATCTTGTCGCGGTCGGTGAAGGTGGCGCGGATGCTGGTCGGGTCGGTGTCGTGCGCGATGATGCCGAAGTGGATGGCGGTGGGCGAATACCAGACGAGGACGATCGTCTCCTGTTCGGCCATCCGGCCGTCCACCGGCCGGTACTGGTGGAACCCGTCGAGCCGGGTGGCCTGCGCCCACACCGGTTCGTCGAGCACGCCGTCGATGGTGACGGTGGCATCGATCCGGGGAATCGTGACGGTGGGGGCGGGGGCCTGCGCCGGATCCTGGACCAGCACGGCAAGGAGAGGAAGAAGCATGTCGGGAAACCTAGTGTGTCCCGGCCTCCGGGTCGCGGGTGCGGTCGGGGATCGTTCCGCGGAGGACCGCCACGCCATCCACCGCGACCAGCATCCCGTCTTCGGGGAGGGTCGTGACGCCGACCATGGTCAGCGCGGGACCCTGGCCGGCCGGGAAGAGGCTGGCGGCGGCGGCCTGCATCGCGTCGAAGTCGTCGTGGGTGCAGCCGACGCAATACACCGTCAGCTTGATGAGATCGGCGGGCACGCCCCGCGCGAAGCGCATGATCGCCGAGGCGTTGCGGAGCGCCTGCCGGAGCTGGGCGACGGGGTCGCCGCGCCCGACGAGGAGGCCGGTGCTGTCGAGCGGAACCTGGCCGGACAGGAAGACGCTCTGCCCGATCTTCACCGCGCTGCTGAAGCCGGGGAGAGTCGGGACGTTCGGCGCCTGCAGGAACTCGGGGGGCGGGGGTGCCACGGGGTAGATGCGCCCGGGCCCGCCCGGGGCCCCCTGGGGGGCCGCGGTGGGGCCGCACGCGACGAGCACCAGCACTGCCAGGGCCGCGGTCGCGGTCCTATTCATACCGGAGCGCCACGATGGGGTCGAGCGAAGCGGCGCGCCGGGCCGGCAGGATCCCGAAGAAGAGTCCGACGCCGGCACTGAACACGAATGCGACAACAATGGCCATGGGTGAAATGTAGGTGTTCCACCCCGCCAGGCGCGAGAGGCTGACCGCCGCGCCGGATCCGAGCAGAATGCCGAGGGTGCCGCCGACGAACGACAGCACCATCGCCTCGATCAGGAACTGGAGCAGGATGTTGCCCCGGGTGGCGCCGAGCGCCTTCCGGATCCCGATCTCCCGGGTGCGCTCGGTGACCGACACCAGCATGATGTTCATGATGCCGATGCCGCCGACCAGGAGGCTGACGCCGGCGATGCTGGCGAGCAGGGCCGTGAAGACCTGCGTGGCCTGCTGCTGGGTGGCCAGGATGTCCTGCTGGTTCCGGACCTGGAAGTCGTTGTCCGCGCCGGGCCGGATCTTGTGTTCCCGGCGGAGGATGCGCTCGAAGTCCACCATCCCCTGCTCCAGCGGGACGCCCTCGGCCACCTGGACGGTGAGGGACCGCAGCCGGTCGCTGCCGAAGATCCGGTAGCGCGCCGTCTGCAGCGGGATGAGGATCTGCTCGTCGGGATTGGAGAACGAGCCGGCGGACCCCTTCCGGCTCAGGACGCCGATGATCTCGAAGGGGATGCCGCGGACCAGGATCGTCTGCCCCATCATGGCGGCGGCGTTGCCGCCGAGCATCTCCGGGACATCCCAGCCGAGGACCGCATAGCGCTGGCGCGACTCGTCGTCACCGGCGGTGAACATCCGCCCGAACGGCACGGTGTAGTTCCGCACCTCGGCGTAATTGGCCGTCGTGCCGATGACGTTGGAGTTGATGTTCTTGTTGCCGAACTTGATTTGCAGGTTCGACTGCATTTCGGGCACGACGGCGGAAATCAGCTTCGCGTCGCGCCGGAGGGCCTCGGCGTCGTCCGTGGTGAGGCTGACCCGCACGTTGGACGCCACGCCGCGGTTGAACGACTGTCCCGGGTAGATCGTGAGCAGGTTGGCGCCGAGGGCGTTGATCCGCTCCTCGACGGCGCGCTGCGCGCCGGTGCCCGAGGGCCACCATCGCGATGACCGCGCCGACGCCGATGATGACGCCGAGCATGGTCAGCGCGGTCCGGAGCTTGTTGGCGCGGATCGACTGGAAGCGCGACCGCGACCGTCTCGCCGAGCATCATGGTTAGCGCCCTCCTCCGGCCGCCGGGGTCGTCGTCGACCGGACGCCGGGCAAGCCACCGCCGGTGATGTTGCCGATCCGCTGCTTGAATTCCGCCTGCGACTGGATGAGGCTGGCGCTCGGCAGCACCAGGACCGAGTCGCCAAGGGCAATCCCGCTCATGACCTCGCTGTAGTCGAGGTCGGTCAGCCCGGTGCGGACGTTGACCGGCGTCGGCTGGCCGTTGCGGAGCACGAACACGATGTACCGCCCGCCGAACTGGAAGTCGTTGCTGGGCGCGCGCTGGCCGCCGCCCGGGCGACCACCCCGACCGCCGCCCATGCCGGCCATGACCGCGCGGAGGGTCGCCGTTTCCGAGGCGCTCAGTTCCTGGCCCCCCATCCGCTTGGCGAAGAGGGCGCGTACCTGCGCCTCGGTGACGCCGGCCGGCAGCGGGATCACGCGGCCGTCCGGGGTCGTCATCGTGTTGCCGGCCGGCTTGGCCGGCGCGGCGCTGTCGCTGGGCGCCGTGGCGGCCGCCTGGGTGCTCCGGCCGCTGGCGGCGTCGGCCTGTGCCGCCGTCGCGCTGTCGTTGGCCGCGAGCATCGCCGGGATGTCGTCCGGGTTGAGCCCGAGCACCTGCGCGGCGGAGGTCACGTCCTTCTGGGTCCGGAGCGCGGCGTTCGGCACGGCCGGCACGCTGTCCCGCTGCCCCACGTGAATTTCCACCTCGGCGTTCATGCCGGGCCGGAGCCGTCCGTCGCGATTCTGGATGCGCACGATGACGGGGAACATCGTCACGTTCTGCTGGGTCTGCGCCTGCGGCTCCACCTTGAGCACTTCCCCGTCAAAGGGGGTGTTCGGGTAGGCGTCCACCGTGACGGTGGCGCGCAGCCCCGACTTGATCTTGCCGATGTCGGTCTCGTCCACCAGGGTGCGGACCTGCACCAGGTTGAGGTCGGCCATCTTGAGCAGGATGGTGCCGCCGCCCACGTCGCTCGTGGGCGACGAGATGACCTGCCCGCGCTCCACGTTCTTCTCGATGATGGTGCCGGTGATCGGCGCCCGGACGTCGGTGTCCGCCATCCGGATCTTGGCGTTCTCCACGTTGACTTCGGCCCCCACCACCTCGGCCTTGGCGTTGGCGTAGCGAGAGTACCGCCGACTCCTGCTCGGTCTGGGTGATGGACTGGGACTTGTACAGCTCGTTGGCCCGGTTCCGCTGGGACGCGGCGTTCTGGAGCCGCGCCTGCGCCACTTCGAGCTGGGCTTCCGCCTGGGCCAGCTGGTTGCGCGGCGTCCGCTGGTCCACCCGGACCATGAGCGCGCCGCGCTCGACGAGCTGGCCGGTTTCCACCATCATCTCCAGGATTTCGCCGGAGGCCTTCGACTTCACCTCGACGGTGGTGTCGGGCTGGATGACGCCCGCCGCCTGGGCGGAGACGATGATGTTGCGCTGTTCCACCGGCACCGCCTGGTACACCAGCGGCGGCGCTTCCTTCTTGCAGGCCGCGAGGGCCAGGGTGGCGAGGATCAGGGTCTGGGTCCGCATTAGCTGCTTTTCTCCGTCAGGAAGTCTTGCTCAACGCGCCCGTCCTTGAGGTGGACCTGGCGCGCGGCGTGGGCGGCGATGTCATGTTCGTGGGTGACCAGCACGATTGTCTGGCCCCCGTTGTAGCAGGTCCTCGAAGAGCGCCATGATTTCGGTGCTCGTGGCCGAATCGAGGTTGCCGGTCGGCTCGTCGGCCAGGATGATGCTGGGGTCGTTGACCAGCGCCCGGGCCATGGCCACGCGCTGGCGCTGCCCGCCGGAGAGCTCGTTCGGCCGGTGATGCATCCGGTCCGCCAGGCCGACCTGGCGCAGGGCCTCGGTGGCCTTGGCCACCCGCGCCTTGGCGCCGATGCCGGCGTACACCAGCGGCAGTTCGACGTTGTGGAGCGCCGTGGCGCGCGGCAGCAGGTTGAAGGTCTGGAAGACGAAGCCGATTTCCTTGTTGCGAATCCGGGCCAGCTCGTCGTCCGCCAGCTCCGACACGCGGAAGCCGTTCAGCCAGTACTCGCCGCCCGAGGGGCTGTCGAGACAGCCGATCATGTTCATCAGCGTCGACTTGCCGGAGCCCGACGGGCCCATGATGGCCACGAACTCGTTCTTCCGGATGGTGATGTCCACCCCGCGCAGGGCGCGCACCACCTCGCCGCCCATGTCGTACTCACGCTGCAGGTTGCGGGTGACGATCATCGCGTCGCGCGGCACGTCGGGTGGCAGCATGGCCATCCGTTCGGCCGTCGTGCTCATGGCAGAGCTCACAGGGGCCTCCCGATAAGGGCTTCGATCTGGGCCTTGGCGATCAGATAGTTGTACCGGGCCTGGATGACATCGACTTCGGCCTGGGAGAGCGCTTCCTGGGAACTCAGGACGTCCACGATGGTGGCCGCGCCGACCCGGTACCGCTCCTGGTTGACCCGGAGGTCCTCGGTGGCCGCCACCAGGCTGGTGCCGGTGATGTCAATTTGCGCCCGGGCGGCGTCGAGTTCCGCCAGCCGCGCGGTCAGCGAGGCATCGACCTGGCGCTTGGCGTCGGCGGCGGTGGAGGATGCCGCGTCGGCGTTCGTCGAGGCGTTGACGATGGACTGGTCGCGCTGGAAGCCGTTGAAGATCGGGTAGCTCAAGGCGAGCGTCATCGACCGGCTGTCGAAGAACTGGTAGTCCTGGCTGTCATTGCCGTTGTAGCTGTACCGGCCGGAGAGGTTCAACTGCGGCCACCAGGCCGCCTTGGCGGCCTTCACGTTGGCCCGGGCGGCGTCGGCCTGGGCCTGCGCGGCCCGCACCTTGGGGGAGTTGTTCTCCGCCTCGGCCCGAATGGTCGCCGTGTCACCGATTTCGCTGACGACCAGAAACGCAGAGTCGGCCAGCGCGCGAACCCGCCCGTCCATCCCCACCAGGCGGCCGAGGTTCGCTTCGGTCGTGGCCACCGTCGTCAGGGCGTTCAGGAGCTGGAGCCGGGAGTTGCCGAGCGTCACCAGCGAGCGCAGGGAGTCGGAGCGTGTGGCGCTGCCGGCCTGCAGCTTCGAGACCGAGACGCTCAACTGCTCCTCGGCGCGTTTGAGGCTCGCCTCCCGCACCCGGACCAGCTCGTTGGCGGCCAGAGCGCCGAAGAACGTCTGCTTGGCGCTGAGGGCGGTCTGGTATTCCGCGTCGATCAGGCCGGCGTCCGCCGCGGCCTCCGTGGCTTTCGCCGAGCTCATCTGTGCGCCGCGGCGGAAGCCGGTGAAGAGGTCGAGCGACGCGCTCGCGCTGTTGCTGAAGCTCTGCGCGTAAGACTCCCCCGAGATCACTTCGCCGGTGATCTGGTTGACCCGCGAGGGGCCATTCGAGTAGCTGGTGCCGTAGCTGGAATTGACCGACAGCGAGGGAATGAACGATCCCCAGCTGGTGCGGTACTGCGCCGACGCCCGCTCCACCGCGCCCTGCGCCGCCACGACGGACGGCTGGGCAAGCTGGGCCTTGGCGATGGCCTCCGCCAGCGTGATGGTGGGCGTGGCCGGTTCCTGGGCGCTCAGCATGGCAGGCACCGCCAGGGAAAGCGCGAGGAGTCTAGCGAGGTGCATTCGAGGCGTCCTTGCCGTTGCGGCGCCGGGCGTCCTGGCGTTCCAGGAGGTCCGCGTAGCGGCGCTGCTGGTCGGGGGTGAGTTGTGCATTGATGTCTGAACGGAGTTCCGTCCGGAGGGTTTCAAACTTCGGCCGGATGTCCTGCCAGATGGAGTCCATGCCGGGCTCGAACCGCTTCAGGATGGCGCCGACGCTGTCGCGCTGGGTCGGAGACAGGTCGAGATCCTTCGCGAGGCGCGCGAGATAGGTCGACGCTCCGCCGGAACGCCCCATGCCCGAGGGGCGATGGTACAGCGCGACCCCGCCGATGCCCGCGATCGCCCCGAGGGCGAAGGCGACCAGCAGCAGCAGCGTGGCGGTGCGGGTGGACTTGGTCATTCGAATTCTGCTCCTTGCCTCAGTAGGCCATCACCGCAAGCAGCGCGACGCTGCCGGCGGGTGAACTGTCGCTGGCGAGTTCGACCAGGGATCCGGCCGCCGAACTCGACGCAGCCCGGGTCGGCGTGGTGGTCGTGCTCCCGAACGCCGCGCCCAGGACGGCCAGGACGACCGCGGCGGCCGCCAGACCCGGAAGGGTCCACCGGGCGACCGACCGCCAGGCCGTCTCGTCCGCCGTGGCGACCGCCGCCATCCGCATCCGCGCGGCGAAGGCCGCATCGTCAGGCGCGGAGAGGTGGGCGCGCAGCAGCGCGCCCAGTTCCTCGTCGCGTCCAGCGGTGAATTCGTTCTGGTCGGTCATCAGCGATCTCCTCCTGTCGAGCCCAGGGCCGTGCGCATGGCGCGGCGGGCGTGAAACACATCGGAGCGGACCGTGCCCACCGGGACCCCAAGCATCGTGGCGATCTCCTCGTGGACGTATCCCTCGGCGTCGTGGAGGACGAGGGCCATTCGTCGTCGTTCCGGCAGCGTGGCGAGGGCCCGGTCCAGCGCCTCTCGCAGCAGCGCCCGGTCGGTGTCCCGGTCAGGCGTCGAGCCGGAATCCGCCGTGGCCGCGGGAATCTCCTCGGTCCGCCGCAGCTTCCGGCGCCGCCGCAGGTCCGCTGCGGCATTGACCACAATCGTCATGAACCACGGTCCAAACGGCCTGGCCGGGTCGAACCGGCCGATCGCCCGCCAGGCGGAAAAGAGGGCGTCCTGCACCGCGTCATCTGCGTCGTGGGCGTCCAGCAGGGCGGCCCGGGCGACTCGCCGGGCCCGCTCGGCGTGGCGCTCCACGAGCGCCCCGAAGGCCTCGCTGCTCCCGCCACAGGCTTGGGTGGCCAGCTCGGCATCGGTCACGGGGGAGTTACGCATCAGGCCCGGAAAGCGTTGAGGCGGGGGACGCCGGCGGGGTTCACAGGTCGATTCGGCCGCGGAATGCCTGGACGGCGGCCCCGATGGCCAGCCAGGCGCAGAGGGCAGCCACCACGAGGCCCATGGTCCTGGGAAGCACGACGAAAAGGAGGCCGAGCGCGGCCAGCCCGACCGCGACCGGCCCGAAGATCGACCGCTGGGCCGCGCTGGCGAGGCCCCGCACGGCCAGACCGGTCCGGCGTCGTACTTCCCGGAACCGCCGGCGCCGGGGGAGGAGCGACGTCGCGGTGTGTTCGGCAGTATCTGCGAACACCCGTTCCAGCGCGTGCCTGCGTCGTCCGGGGAGCAATTGCACCTCGGCGCTCTGGGCCATGTCCCGCCGAAACTGGGCCTCCAGCTGGCTGCCCAGCCTCGGATCGTGGAGCAGAATGTCGAGTTCGTAGTTTCCCACGAGGCTGGAACTGTTGAGGTTGCTCGAGCCCACCCGGCACCAGACGCCGTCTGCCACGATAGTCTTGGCATGCAGCATCGGGCCGCCCCACTCGAAAATCCGCACGCCGGCTTCGAGCAGCGCACGATAGCCGATCCGGCTCAGATTGCGGATGATCGGCAGGTCGCTCGCGCCGGGAAGAAGCAGGCGGACATCCACTCCGCTGTGCGCGGCGTCGAGGAGCGCCTGGAAGAGCGACCGGGGCGCGACGAGGTAGGCGTCGGTGATCCAGAGCCGGTCGACGGCCCCGGCCGCCAGCAACTCCACGACGCGCTGGATCCGGGCCCGTCTGGGCTCGCCGACGACAACCCCCACCTCCGCATCTCCCGCCGACGGGAACTCACCAGCGTGCCGTCCCGGCGGGATCGTTCCCCCTGCCAGCGTCCAGATCTGTTCGAAGGCCTGGTCGAGTGCCATGGCCGCCGGACCCACCACCTGGATGGCGGTGTCGCGCCAGGGCGGCACGCCCCGCTCCGGCTCGCCGGCCCACTCGTCGCCGATGCAGAGGCCGCCGATGAAGGCGGTGCCGGCGTCCGTCACGAGCAGCTTGCGGTGGTCGCGGGACACGTTGCCGAGCAGGTCGAGGAAGCGGGGAGGGTTGAAACGGCGCAGCTCCACTCCGGCCGAGGCGAGCTCGGCCGTCAGCCGGCGACCCAGCCCCCGGCTGCCCAGCCAGTCGGTCAGGAGCCTCACGGAGACGCCGGCGCCTGCCCGTTCCATGAGGGCCTCGCAAAAGAGGCGGCCGCTGGCGTCGTCGCGGATGATGTAGTTCTCGAGGTGGACCCAGTGTTCGGCCTGCCGGATGGCCTCCAGCATGGCGGGGTACACCCGCGGCCCGTCGAGGAGGAGCCGGGTCGCGTTGCCCGGAATGAACCGCGTGCCTCCGGCCCGGGCGAGCGAACGCTCGGCGAGCGCGGCGATGGCGTGGGGGCTCATCCCGGGGGGCCGAGCCCCAGCACCGATTCGTGCGGTCGGAGCGCCTCGAGGAGAAACTGAATCAACTCCTCGAGCGGCCAGCCCATCTCCTCTGCACCGAGCCGAACGTCCTCGCGGCTGACCCCCCGGGCGAACGCCTTGTCCTTGAGCTTCTTGAGGACGCTCTTCGGCTCCAGGTCGGCGAGGGAACGGGAGGGCCGCACCAGTGCGCAGGCCACGAGAAAGCCGCAGAGTTCGTCCACGGCGAAGAGGGCGCGTGCCATCGGTGTTTCCCGCGCCACCCCGGTGTAGGCGGCGTGGCCGAGAATCGCCCGCTGCCACTCGTCGGGGGCGCCGAGACCGGCGAGAATGCGGACCCCTTCGCTGGGATGCTCGGCGTCGGGGGCGTGGGCGGCGTTGGGAAACCGCTCATAGTCGAAGTCGTGCACCAGGCCGACGATTCCCCAGGTGTCCGGGTCCTCGCCGACGCGCCCGGCCATGGCCCGCATGGCGATTTCGACGGCGTACATGTGCTTCCGAAGCGCCTCGGACGGGGTGTACTCGTGGACCAGGGCGAGTGCGCGGTCGCGGGACAGTGTCATGCCAGCTCCTCAAGGGGTCTGGAGCGAAAGCTAAGGGGATGCGGGTGCGGTGTCAGAGGGTGCCGGACAGCCAAAGGGCGGCGAACCAGATGTGGTCCGCCGCCCTTCACCCTGAAGCCGAACGAGTCAGCCGATCAGGGGATGCTGGTCCCGAAGAACCGGTTGACCGTCGAGACGAGCGAGTCGGCCACCAGCTGGTGCGCCAGCGTGGAGGGGTGGACGCCGTCGAGGCTGAAGTACGGGCCAAACCCGACCGACCCGCCGGCGAGCGCCGGGAGGAGGTCCGGGATCGGCGGAATGGCGCCGGTGCCCGTGAGCGCCAGCAGCGGCGGGTTTACGTCCAGGTAGGCCATCCCGCGGCTGGCGGCCTCCGACTGGATATAGTGTTGTAACTCGGCCACCGCCGTCTGCATGGTGGCGAGCTCGCTCGGCGTGACCACCAGGGCGTCGTTGGAGCAGTCCATGGTCTGAGGCGACGCCACCGGCGGCCGCGGCGAGCATCGGTACCGCCTTGGTCCACGGGATGAGGGTGGCGAGACCGGCCGGGGCGGCGCAGTTCACGTCGACGTTCCAGAGCCCGAGCATCTGCAGGCCGGCGAGGTTCGGGTCCGGGGTGGTCGGGAGCGGCGCCTGACAGCGGGCCGGATCGACGTAGGTGAGGCAATAGTAGATGGCCGTGCGGGACGAATACGGAATGACCGAAACGTCTGTGACGCTGATTAGGGTCGCGGCCGCGCCGCTCAGTTCGATCGTGTCGAGCATGGTCGAGTAATTCGACTCGAACACCGGCAGGGGCGTGATGAGCGCCGGGTTGCCTGGGTTGCTGCTGCTGGTCAGCGCACCAAGGACGTCGTTGTTGCCGATCCAGGCGGTGACGAAGGTCGGGTCGGCGTCCAGCATCGCCTGGTCCTGGGTCCGACCGCCGAGAATGAAGGTGGTCAGGGCGTTGCTGTTGGCAAAGGAGATCATGTTGTCGTTCGGCGAGAACGACGTGGCGCCGGGCACCGCGACGTTGCTGACGTACGGCATCCGCTCGTTGGCGCGGAGGTCGCAGGTGCTGGCCGTTCCGCCGCCGACCCGTGTCTGCGTGACGTTGTTGGTGAGCGGCGGCGCGCAACCACGGCCCTGGAGGGACGGCACGTAGAACGGCGCGTTGGCGCGACTGGCAAAGAGCACCGCGTAGGAGCGCTGCTGGGTGCTGTCGTTGATGCCGGCGGACTGGTAGCCGGCAGTGATGCTGTTGCCCATGGAGACGTAGCGTTCCATGAGCCCGTTGCTGGTGGACAGGTCTGGGGCGTTCAGCGGATCATTGTCGTAGCACCCCGCCAGGAGGGGGAGCGCCAGCAAGAGAGCCGCGGCCACTCGGATGCGCTGCATATGCTGTGATCTCCCGATCAGAACGAGTAAGTCAGGGTGATGCCAAGGAGGTTGGCGCTGAACGTGTAGAGCCCGTCGTTCAATGCGGCGGTCGGCACTTCCATGCCACCGTCGCCGCTCCGTCCCTGGCGGTCAGCCTGATCGATATACTGGTACGCGACGTCGAACCCGAAGCGGTCGGAGAGGTGCGATCCGAATCCGGCCGTGAACTCGGTGCGGGGCGCTTCCGGCAGGTTCGGCGTGACGGTCTGGTCGGGTGCCGCCGCGTTATGGGCAATGATGCCGAGGCGGGCGGTGGACTTGGAGCCGACGAGGTATTCACCGCCGAGCCGCCAGGAGGTGGTGTTCTTGTAGCTCTCCACGATCGTCTTGTCGCCGAGGAGGCTGAAGTCGAGGGGCAGGGTTTCCCAGACCTCCCAGAACTGAATTCCGACGTCGCCGAGGAGCCGGAGCTTGTCGGTGACCTGCAGCGTCAGGCCCATGTTGAGCTGCGCCGGGTAGGGCAGCACGGCGGTGCCGATCTGGTTGACCAGGGAGCCGCCGGGCTGGAACTGCGGCGCCACCAGCGCGTCGACCGGGGTGCCGGCCGGGTAGCCCAGCGGGTTTCCGGGGGCCAGGTAGAGATTCGTCGGCACCTGCGTGATGGTGGCCAGGCCGTCGTCGACGTTCACGGTCTGCTTCGAGAGGTAGCGGATGCCGAAGGAGAGTCCATCGGTCACCTGCGCAATGGCACCCAGGTGGAAGCCGGTCGAGAGGTCGTTGCCGGCCAACTCGACGTTCGCGAAGTCGGTCCCGTAGGCAATGCCAAGGTTCGCGAAGGTAATCCCGCCGCCACCGGGGACCGCCTGCTCTGCAAGGTCCACGCGCTGCTTGAGTTCGACGGTGGAACTGGTGATGTCCACCCCGATGCCGAAGCTGAGCCGCTTGCCGGCCTTGAGGCCGAAGGTGGGCTGGAAGTAGATGCCCTTGACCGAGCTGTAGTACCCGAGGAAGCGACCCTGGGCGTCGTCCGGCCATTCGATGGCCAACCCGTACGGGGCAAAGATGCCGAAGCCGATGGTGGCCTCGTCCGAGACGCCGTACCCGACGTAGAGCGCGGGGACCGGGTGGGTCTGCTCGATGAGGGAGCTGACCTCGCCGGTGGAGCTGTTGGTGAAGTCGCCGGTCGCGCGGATCATCGTGGCGCCACCGCTGAACACTCCCTTGCCGTTCGGGAGAATCAGGCCGGCCGGGTTGTAGAAGATGGCGGAGCCATCCGCGCACGGGGAGGCGACGCCTGTGCCGCCGCGCCCCATGGCGCACGACCCCTGCTCATTGACGCTGAACCCCTGGGCTTCAACCGATCGCGGCATGACCAGGACGGCAGTCAGTACCCCGGCGGCAATCCAAACCTGGAACCGTCGCATACGTGGACTCCAATTCGGGACGACTTCAGGGACGCTCCGGGCGAACCCGGCGAGAGAGACACAAAAACATATCGTGCGAATGAAAGGGTTGTCAAAGCCGACTTTCATACCCGAGCGGGGGAGTCGGCTAACTGGTCAGTGCGCTCCGATGGCCTTGGCCCGGCTCGCCGTCAGAGGGACCCGGGTGACGCCGCCGCCATCGAGGGAAATTTCGAACGCAAAGGCCCCGGCGCGGGGCAGCGGCACGTCGAAGACAAGCACCGCCCCCGCCTCGACTTCCGTGACGCCGGCGGGCGGCTCCCCGAACTGGACGCTCCCCTCACCACCCAGCAATTCGGTGTCGTCCTCGTCGACGAACCGGATCCGGATCCCGTGGGTGCCGATGTCGGTGCGGCGCCCGCGGACCCGCAGCACCAGGTGGGTTCGCGGGTGGACGGTCGGGAACTCCGCCACCCAGACGTGCTGGAAGATGCCGAGCACGGACAGCTTGCCCTGCTGGTCGACCAGGGCGTAGTCGGCGATGACCGCGAAATCGAGCCGCAGGCTCATGCGACGCGAATCGACTCGATGACGTCGTTCTTCTGGATCGTGTTCACGACGTCCATTCCGGTGCTGACCTGCCCGAACACGGTGTGGACGCGGTCGAGGTGACCCTGGGGCGAGTGACAGATGAAGAACTGGCTCCCGCCGGTGTTCTTCCCGGCGTGGGCCATCGAGAGGGTGCCGGCGACGTGGCGGTGGGTGTTCTTGTCGGTCTCGCACTTGATGGTGTAGCCGGGGCCGCCGGTCCCGACGCGGGGGTGGTTCGGGTCGCGGCTGAGGGGATCGCCCGCCTGCACCATGAAGTTGGCGATGACGCGGTGGAACCGGGTGCCGTCATAGAACTTGTCGTTGGCGAGCTTCTCGAAATTGGCGACTGTGCCCGGCGTCTCGTCGTCGAAAAGGTCGGCGACGATGGTGCCTCGGCTGGTCACGATGGTGGCGGTCTTCATCAGGAATTCCGTGAGGTGGGGGTCAAGGAGTGTGGAGGGCCCGATCGGCCGGACGGAAAGATAGCGAGGCCGCGGCCAGCGCCGCGACCACCCAGAGCGCTCCCGTCCAATAGGGCGCGCCGTGCCCCACATGGTCGAAGGCGAGCCCCGCCCAGAGGGGGCCGAGGATGCGCGTCAGGCTGACGACGGACTGCATCGAGCCAAGCACCTTCCCCTGCTCGACACCACTCACCGTCCGCGACACCTCGGAGGTGAGCATCGGGGCCGCCGAGGCGTTGCCGAAGGCGAGCAGCAGCGTGGCCGGGTAGAGCATCGCCACGCTGGGCGCGAAGGCGGTGGCCGCAAACCCGCACGCCATCAACAGCAGCCCCCAGGTGGCGATGCGGCGCTCCCGGCCGGCGGTGGGGATGCGGCGCAGCAGCACGCCCTGCACCAGTACGCTGACCACCCCGACCAGCGTGAAGATCCAGGCGTTGCCCTGGGGTCCGAGCCCGAACCGCTCCCGGGTGAAGACGGCGTAGTTGGACTGCAGGCCGGCCATCGCGAAGCTCATCGCAAAGATGGCGGTGAAGAGCCGGGCCATGCCGGGGCGGCGGACGGTCTGGTCGAGGTGGCCAAGGGGATGCAGGTCCGAGAGCCGGAACGGGGTGCGCACCCGCCGTTCAGGCGGGAGCGACTCCGGGAGCAGGACGTACCCGAGCCCCACGGTCACGAGGGAAAGAATGCCCGCGGCAAAGGCCGGTGCCCGGAGGCTCCAGAGGCTCAGCATCCCGCCGATCGCCGGCCCCATGATGAACCCGAGCCCGAACGCCGCGCCGATCAGACCGAAGTTCTTCGCGCGGTCCTCGGGAGGGGACACATCCGCGATATACGCTTGCGCGGTCGAGACATTCCCGCCGGTGAAGCCGTCAATCAGGCGGGAGAGGTAGAGCAGCCAGAGCGTCTGGGCAAAGCCGAAGAGGAAATACCCGGCGCCAGTGCCGAGGACGCTGAGGAGCAGCACCACCCGGCGACCGTGCCGGTCCGAGAGGGCGCCCAGCACCGGACTGGCCAGGAACTGCGCCGCGGCGAAGGTGAGGCTCAGGAGCCCGACGGTGAGCGCATCGCTCCGAAACTCGGCCACGATGAACGGGAGGACGGGTACCAGGATCCCGACCCCGAGGAGGTCGAGGAAGACGGTCAGGAAGATGAAGATCAGCGGCCGGTTGCCCGGCCCGCGGGTGCTAGGCACGCATCGGTCTCTTGGCGCTGGGGCAGTCTGGGGCGAGCGGACAGGCGGCGCAGTTGGGGCGGCGCGCGATGCAGACGGCGCGGCCGTGGCTGATCAGGAGATGGGAAAGGAGCGTCCACTTCGGCTGCGGAAAGAGTGTCATCAGGTCCCGCTCCACCTTCTCGGGGTCGGTGGCGGCTGTCAGCCGCAACAGGCGGGTGATGCGACCCACGTGGGTGTCCACCGTGATCCCGTCGTTGCGGCCGAAGGCGTTTCCGAGAATCACGTTGGCCGTCTTGCGGCCGACCCCGGGCAGGTCGCGCAGTTCGTCCATCGTGTCCGGCACCCGGCCGCCGTGGCGCTCGACCAGGGCGGCCGCCATCGCCAGGAGATTCTTGCCCTTGTTGCGGAAGAACCCGGTGGACCGGATCAGGTCCTCGATCTCGTCCTGCGTGCCCTCGGCCAGCGCCGCGGCATCCGGGAAGCGGTCGAAGAGCGCCGGCGTGACGAGATTGACCCGCGCATCAGTGCATTGGGCCGACAGGATGGTGGCGACGAGCAGCTGATACGGATCGGCGTGATCGAGGGCGCAGTGCGCGTCGGGGTAGGCGTGCTCCAGCGCGGCAAGGATCCGCGCGGCGCGGGCGGCCCGGGCCGCGGCCGATTCGCGGGCCACTCAGCTCCTCCGTGCTCTCGCAAACGCCAGGAACTGCTCGGCGGATCGGGTGTTGAGCACCTCCGACGGCCCCAGCCACCCCTTCCGCGCGATCCCGACCCCGTAGGCGACGTTGCCGAGCCCCGCAAGGTTGTGCGCGTCCGACCCGATCGAGATCATGACGCCGTGCGCGCGGGCGCTTCGGAGCACGCGCCAGTCGAGGTCGAGCCGGTGCGGGTCGGCGTTGATTTCGATGGCGACACCCAGGGCGCCGGCCTTGGCAAAGATGGCCTCGAGGTCGATCGCGTACGCATCGCGCGACAGGAGAAGCCGTCCGGTGGGATGCCCGAGGATGGTGAGGTAGGGATTCTCGAGCGCCGTGAGGACCCGCGCCGTCATCTCCGGTCCGCTCAGGTTGAAACGGCTGTGGATCGAGCCGATCACGAAATCGAGCTGCGCCAGCACGTCGTCCTCATAGTCGAGGCGCCCGTCGGCCAGGATGTCGGCCTCGACGCCGTGCAGGATCCGGAACCCCTCGAGCCCGGCCCCCACCTCGGCGATCTCGGCGGCCTGGCGCACCAGTGAGTCCGGCGAGAGCCCGCCGGCGTACGCCGCCGACTGGCTGTGATCGGTAATGCCGATCCAGTCGTACCCCGCGTCGCGCACTCCCCGGGCGAGTTCCGCCACCGTGTTCGATCCGTCGGAATAGTTCGTGTGGCAGTGGAGGAAACCCCTGAGGTCGTCTTCCACGATCAGGGTGGGGAGGCCGTCCCCCGCGGCCGTCTCGATCTCCCCGCCGCCCTCCCGCAGTTCGGGGGGAATCCAGGGGAGGTCGAGCGCATGGTAGAGCGCCGCCTCGTCCGGCGTCGGGACGAACTCGCTGCCGCGCCAGAGGGCGGCGCCGCGCAGCGAGCAACCGCGGGCGGCCGCCCGCTCCTCGAGTTGACGCAGGTGCGCGTCGCTGCCCGTCGCCTGCACGAGGACGGCACCGGCGTTGAGCGGGGGCGTGACGATGATTTGCGCGCTGGTCCCACCGACGAATCGGAGGGTGACGTGGCGCTCGTCCTGGCCGGCGAACTCGTGGACGCTCGGTACCTGTCCCAGTCGTGCGAAGATGTCGGCGGCCGGCACCTCTGCGACGAGGACGATGACGATCTCCTTCACGACCTCGGTGCGGCGGCGCACCTCGCCGACGGCCGTGGCGCTCAGCACGCCCGGCACCCGTCCGAGCGCCTCGACCAGGCTGCGCGCCTCCTCGGCGGCGTGATGGGCGAGCCGGAAGGCGCTCGCCTGCCGGAGGAACGCGATGCTCTTCCGGATGTTGTCGGCCGTCTTCTGTCCGAATCGGGGGAGGGCGGCCAGCCGGCCGTCGTTCGCGGCGGCCTCGAGGTCGGGCAGGGAATCGATGCCGAGCGTCTCGTGAATCTGCCGGATCTTGGCGACGCCGAGTCCCGAGATCGACAGCATCTCGACCAGGCCAGGGGGCACCTGCCCGCGCAGCTCCTCGAGGAGGGCGGAGCGGCCGGTGCCGGCCAATTCGCCAATCACCTCGAGCGTGGCGGGACCCACCCCCTTGGTGGCGGCGAGGGAGCCGTCCTTCAGCGCGAGCTGGAGCGTCTCCGGGAGGCCGCCCACGACCCGGGCAACGGTACGGAAGGTCCGCACCCGAAAGAGGTTCTCGCCCTTGAGTTCCATGAACGAGGCGATCTGCTCGAGCGCATCGGCGACCGCGCGCTTCTCGAGGTGGTCTGTCATGCTTCCTCCAGATGGGCCGACGCGAGCGCCCGGGCCGCCAGCTCCACCAGCTCTTCGGGCTCGACTACCGCATGCAGTCCGGCGAAGGCGCCGCCATCGAGCGACGGCGCGAAGAGCGGGCTCCCATCGCGGCGGACACGGTGAGCACCTGGGGTGCCACTCGCTTCCGCGACGGTGAACCCGTTCCGCGAGGGGTGCACCCCGAAGATGCCGAGCACCCGGAGGTGCCCCTCGATGCCGGTGTGGACGAAGCAACCGTCGAGCGGCTCCCACGGCCCGGGTGCGATCAGCGAGGCCCAGATCAGGCGTTCGGGGAACTGAATGTATCCGGGTCCCGTCGCGGCGGCAGCGGGCGGCTCGGGGGCGGCGAGCAGCCGTCGAAGGTCGGCCGCAGGAATCGTCCGGTCCGGCTGGCCGGCGTCCCAGGCCAGGTAGGCGTGGTGGACAAGGGCGGTGAGTTCATCCAGCCCGCTCCCGGCATCGGTGTCATCGGGCCGGAGCGCCCGAAGGAGGGTCATGGCGGGGAGGGTCAGGAAGAACGCGTCGCGCTCGCGTGGGTCGACCGCGGCTGCGGCGAGGGCCTCCCTGATCGGCGGGAAGTGTTCCGGCGCCAGTCCGGCAAAGACGAGTTCGAACGGCGTCGGACGGTCCATGTGAGCAAGATAATCCCTCTGGCGAGAGCCTCCGGGTGCCAGTACTTTCACGCCTCGGGCCGGTCGTGCGGGTTTCTCCGACGGAGGTGGCGGTGGTCAAGACTCGCAGCATTGCCACCAAGGTGGCGCTGGTCGTGTCGGCGGTGGTGATCGGGGCGCTCGCGCTGACCGGCTGGTTTGCGCTCAAGCGTTCCGACGCCGAGCTGGTCCGGTTGCAGCTGGACCAGGCGAGCGCGCGGCTGACGACCAACCTCGGCATTGCCCAGCGGATCTTCGACGAACGGTTCCCGGGCGGCTGGCAACTGGCGCCCGGGAGTCCCCTCGTCTTCGGCGCGGGGTCGGCGGCCCCGGCCGAAACGCTCACGACCCAGCTCTTCAAGGGGCGCTCCCCGATCTACGGGAACCCCGAGGTCACGGCGGCGCTGGTGGAACTCTCGCGCATCACGGGAACCAAGCTCAGCATCGCGCAGCGCGCCGGCAACGACCGGGCGCTCCGGCTGGCCACCAGTGACACCCTGACGGTGACCGCCGGCCCGCTCACGGTGATGCCGTCGCGCGATCCTGACACGGGGCTGCCGGTCGCGGCCGGCCTCGCGCTGGCGCAGGGAGACGTGGTCGACGGCCGGGCCACGATCGGCGAGGACGACTGGACGCTGTATTGGCCGATCCGCGGGGCGAGCGGGAACAACGCGATCCTCGGCGTGTTCTACGCGGCGACGCCCTACGCCCCCTTCGCGGCCGCGGCGAAGGACGCTTCGCGGAAGGTGGCGGAGGGGCTGGTGCCGCTGGTGCTCCTGATCGCCCTGGGGTCCTCGCTCCTGCTCTTCGTGCTCACTCGCGGCATGCTCCGCCCCCTCCGCGCCATCCACACCGCCGTGTCGCGGCTCGGCGAAGGAGAGTGGCCGCAGGAGGTGAAGGTACGGAGCCGCGACGAAGTCGGCGCCCTGGCCGGCGCCTTCAACCGGATGGCGGCCGACCTCCGCCAGACCTACGCCACCATCGAGGACAAGGTCAAGCGGCGTACCCACGAGCTGGAAGAGAGCAACGCCGCGCTCGGGCAGGCGCGAGAGGCGGCCGACGTGGCCAACAAGGCCAAGAGCCGCTTCCTGGCCAACATGAGCCACGAGCTCCGGACCCCGCTCAACGCCATCATCGGGTACAGCGAGATCCTCGAGGAGGAAGCCGAGGACCGCCAGCTCGACGACCTGGTGCCGGATCTCCGGAAGATTCACGGCGCCGGCCGGCACCTCCTGCAGCTCATCAACGATATCCTCGACCTCTCGAAGGTCGAGGCGGGGAAGATGGACCTGTACCTCGAGACGTTTGCCGTGCGGGCCATGCTCGAGGATGTGGTCAGTACGATTCAGCCGTTGATCGCGCAGAAGCACAACACCCTCGTGGTCGACTGTCCCGACGACATCGGGAGCATCCACGCGGACATGACCAAGCTGCGGCAGTCGCTCTTCAACCTGCTCAGCAATGCGTCGAAATTCACCGACACCGGCACGGTAACCCTCCGGGTGCGGGCGGACGTGTCCGACGGCAAGCGCTGGATCAGGATGGCGGTGCAGGACAGTGGCATCGGCATGACGCCGGAACAGGTGGAGCGACTCTTCCAGCCCTTTACGCAGGCCGACGCCTCCACCACGCGGAAATACGGAGGCACGGGCCTGGGGCTGACCATCACGAAGCGGTTCGCCGAATTGATGGGCGGCACGGTGACCGTCGAGAGCGTCCCGGGGCAGGGGTCGACCTTTACCCTGGTGCTGCCCGCCGAGGTCGTGGCGCGCCCGGTAACCAGCGATCACGTGGCGCTCCTGGCGGGTCCGAAGGGGCTGGTGCTGGTGATCGACGACGACCCCGCGATGCACGACCTGGTGCGGCGCACGCTCGAGAAGGAAGGCATCGCGGTGGTCCCGGCGCTGAACGGGGACGAAGGCATCGAGCTGGCGCGCCAGCTCAAGCCCGCGGTGATCACGCTCGACGTGATGATGCCGGGCAGCGACGGGTGGAACGTGCTCCGCACCCTCA
Source organism: uncultured Gemmatimonadales bacterium (assembly GCA_963748815.1). Taxonomy (GTDB): domain Bacteria; phylum Gemmatimonadota; class Gemmatimonadetes; order Gemmatimonadales; family GWC2-71-9; genus SPDF01. The sequence goes on from CAVVKJ010000005.1 coordinate 243,232, forward strand.
AGGCGGACCCCGACCTGGCCAGGATTCCCGTCGTGATGCTGACCATCATTGACGACAAGAACCTCGGGTTCTCGCTGGGCGCCTCGGAGTACCTGACGAAACCGGTGGACCGGGATCGCCTGATTCGCGTCATCCGCCGTTTCCGCCACGAAGGGGGCGGGCGGGCGCTCGTGATCGATGACGACGAGGCGGCGCGCGACCGGATGCGCGAGCTGCTGCGCGGCGAGGCGTGGGAGGTGAGCGAGGCGCGGAACGGTCTCGAGGGGCTGGAGGCGCTCGGCCGGGGGCTTCCGGATCTCATCCTGCTCGACCTGATGATGCCCGAGATGAACGGGTTTGACTTCCTTGCGGCGCTGCGCGGGCGGGCGGGCGGGGAACAGGTGCCGGTGGTGGTGGTGACGGCGCACGACCTGACGGCGGAGGAGCGCGAGCACCTCTCCACGCACGTGGCGCGGGTGTTCGACAAGGACCACCTCGACAGCGAGGCGCTGGTGGCCGAAATGAAGCGGCTGTTGTCGGAGTCCAGCGTGGGGGAGGGCTAGCCGGTGGCCAAGATCCTGCTGGTCGAGGACAACGAACTCAACCGGGACATGCTCTCCCGCCGGCTGACGCGACGGGGGTACACCGTCGTCGTGGCCGAGGACGGTGAGCGCGGCCTCGAGCTGGTCCGCTCCGAGCGACCCGACCTGGTGCTGATGGATATGAGCCTGCCCGGGATCGACGGGTGGGAGGCGACGCGCCGCTTACGCGCGGATCCTGACATCGCCGGTGTCCGCGTCATCGCGCTCACCGCACACGCGATGGCGGGCGACCGTGAGCGCGCCATCGAGGCGGGCTGCAACGACTACGACACCAAGCCGGTCGAGATGGACCGGTTGCTGCTCAAGATCACCACCCTTCTCGGAGCGACGTCATGATCGCATTTCCGTTGCGTCGTTCCGGCGCTTCGCTCGTCCTGGTTGCGAGTGCGCTGGCCTGCAGCGGTGGCGGCTCGACCCCGGCCGAGGCGCCGGCCCCGGCCGCCGCGCCGGCCGAGGCCCCGCCCGTCACCGTGGTGCTCTCCGCGGCGCCCTCCTTCGAGGGTGTCACGACCGGCAACGGGTGGGTGGACGGGTCGGCCACCGCGGCAACCAGCACCCGGTATTTCCGGGAGGTGGCGGGGACGCAGGGGCAGGTCTTCGAGCTCAAAGGGGAGGCCACGGGCGACGAAAAGGACAAGGCATGCGGCACCGACTGGCGGGCGTCCACCGCGCGGTCGGTTGTGCTGGTTACGCCGGACGCCGGCAAGGGCTCCGTCGGCTTTGCCCTCAGCGCCACGGCCACGGCCCGACGGGGGTCCTGGCGGACGAAGGCGACCCTGAGCTGCACGACGCTGAACACCACCGAGGCGCAAGCGGCGACGATGGCACGCGGGCAGGCGTGGGTGACCCTGGGCGGCGGGCCCGCCGACCTCGATCAATTGGTGATCGAGACCACCGGGTCCACGACCGGCGAGTGGGCGCTGAGCGTCACCGATACGGCGGGGCAGAAGTATCCCACCACCCAGACGGGCGCCACGCTTGTCGCCGCCGTGCCTGGTGCGGGACGCTACTCCGTGGCCGCTTCCGTGACTGCGCGCGCCGCAACCGCCGGCGCCAAGGACTCGGTCGAGCAGCGCCTTCGCGCGACGGTCAAGGTGACGAGCCTGCGGAACGCCCTCGCGGCCGCGCTCGGGACGGCACCGCTGCCCAACCTCGATGCGCCGTACACGGTCGAGGTGGCCGCCGCCGCGCTGGCCGATCCGATCGAGGCCGCCCTCGCCGGCTACCAGCCGTGCGCGGCCAAGCCCGGCTGCGCCGGAAAAGTGTCCGATCTTTCCGTCAGCTCCGCCTCGGTCTGGGCGGCGGACGGGGGCATGGTGGTCGAGGTGACCCTGGTGGGCAAGAAGCGCTCGCCGATGGTGGTGCGGCTGGTCGGGTTGTCCGAAGTCCGGTCCGACTCACTTCGGGTCGCTGACCTCCGCCTGGCCGCCGGCCAGACCCAGGTGAGCAAGAAACGGGATCTCACCGCCGCCGTCGCGCTATTTGCCGCCCGGGCCTCGGCGGTGGCGGTGTCGCTGGCACCGATGAGTTCGACGGCGGAGTCGCAGCTTCGCGCACGGTTCCCGGTTCGCGTCGGCGACCAGTGTGCCGAGGCCCGAGCCACCCCTGCGACCTTTCTCGGCACGACACCGGCCGCCGATTCGACCGCCTTGCGGGTGTACTTCGGCGTGACCCCGAGCCCGCTGCAGCCCTGCAGCCGCCCGAGGTAACGGCGTGACCCTCGTCCGGGTGGTCCACACCACGGCGCGCCTGGACGCGCTGGCCGGATTGCTCGACGTGGCCACGCGCGCCGCGCGCGAGTCGGGGGCCGGCGACGAGGGGGAGCACGACGTGCGGCTGGCGGCTGAGGAGGTGCTGATCAACGTGATCAACCATGCGTATCCGGGCGGGACGCCGGGGCCGCTCGTGTTGCGCGCACGGGTCGAACCGGGGGCGCTCACGCTGACCGTGTTGGATGAGGGCACGCCGTTTGCCCCCGTGCAGGCGCCGGCGCCGGACCTCGGCTCGGAATGGGCGGACCGGCGGATCGGCGGACTGGGGTGGCACCTGGTCGGGAAGTTGATGGACGAGGTACGGCACCGCGACCGCGGTGAGCGCGGCAATGAACTGACGATGATCAAGCGATTCGGGCCTGCCGGATCACTTTCTTCCACTACGCTGGGGCAAGGCGCCATGCAAATTGAAGTCGAACGACGCGGCCAGGTGACGGTCGCCGGAGTCAACGGAAACGTGGACGGGCTGACGTCGGCCGAGTTGAGCCGGGTGCTCGGGGGGGAGGTGGAAGCCGGCGGACACCAGATGGTGGTGTCGCTGGCGGGGGTGGACTACACCAGCAGTGCGGGCCTCCGGGTCCTGCTGGCGGTGGTCAAGGACGCCCGGAGCCGGGGCGGTGACGTCCGGCTGGCGGCAGTGCGGGACAATGTGCGCAAGGTCCTCGAACTGAGCGGCTTCACCAGCATCCTCAAACTCTTTCCGGACGTGGACGCCGCCGTGGCCAGCTTCGGCGGTTAACTCCGCTCGGGCAGGCGGCGCACGGCGAGCAGGGTGATGTCATCCGACTGCTCGGCGCCGCCCGCCCATCGATCCACCGCCGCGACCAGTCCGTCCAGCAGGGCGTCCGCAGACGCCGCAGGGGCCAGCGCCGTCTCCACGGCCCGATCCTCCCCGAACAACTCCTCCCCGGCGTCGGTGCGGGCCTCGGTGACGCCGTCGGTCCACGCGACGAGCGTCTCGCCCGGGGCGAGCGTCGCCTGCCCCACGGCGAACGGCAGCCCCGGCATGAGGCCCAGCGCCGGCCCGGTGGGCGGGAGTGGCCGCACGCCGGCGGGACCGACGATGACCGGCGGTTCCTGTCCCGCGTTGATGTACTGGACGACGCCGCTCTCGCCATCCACGACCGCGAAAAAGACGGTGGCGAACATATTTGAGCTGCTGTGGGTCCCGGCTACATAGTCGTTGACGAGGGTGACGGTCCGGCGCAGGTGATTGGTCACGGCGGTCGCGCGCGGCCCGGTCTCGCGGCGCCGCTCCCGGCTGGTGCCGCGATCGCTCCAGCGGACGCCGTCGGATTGCTCCGCGAGCGCGCGGAGCAGGCTTCGAAAGAGCGCCATGAAGAGGGCGGCGCCGACGCCCTTGTCGCAGACATCACCGATCGCTACCACCACTTCATTTTCGCCGGCCAGGGGGAAGAGGTCGTAAAAGTCCCCGCCGACCAGCTTGGCCGAGCGCAACCGCGCCGCAAACTCGAACCCGGGCATCGCCGGCAGCGTGGCCGGAAGAAAGTGCGCCTGGATCTCGCGACCGATCTCGAGCTCCCGCACGAGGCTCCGTTGGTACAGTTGTTCGCGCTCGTGGAGGCGCTTGCGGGCCAGCGAGGCGCCGAGTCGCGCCTGGAGGATGAGCGGGTCGAAGGGCTTCGGCAGGTAGTCGTCGGCGCCGAGCTCGATGCAGCGCGCGATACTCTCCTTTTCGTCGATGGCCGAGATCATGATGACCGGGATCTGGCGGAGCCGCTCATCGGCCGCGAGCGCTTCGAGCACCTCGTACCCGTTCATGTTGGGCATCATGATGTCGAGCAGGACCACGTCCACCGGCTGGGCGCGCAGCACCTCGAGCGCGCGGACCCCGTCCTCGGCCATCAGCACCTGATGGCCGAGCCGGCGGACCCGCCGGGCCAGGAGGTCGCGGTTCATCTCGACGTCGTCCACGACGAGCACCTGGGCCGGGGCGTCGGGGGTGGGGTGACTCACGCGGGCACCTCCGCCAGCAGCTTCCGGATGTACGGGATGTGCGGCATCGCGGCCCGCCGGCCCTCCTCGATGACGTAGGGAATCTTCGAGGTGTCGAAGATACCCACCGGCTGCCTGAACTCCGGCAGCACCGGAATCACCTCGGTGAAGTGCGTCAGATTGTGAAAGGCGAACCGCGAGCGGAGGAGGTTGTTGGACATGATGCCCGTCAGCTGCAGCCCGAGGCGCATCGGGCTGGTGAAGCGGCGGAGACTGGGGCTCTCAAACCCCATCGCGAGGATGATCCCGGCCCGCTCCTGGATGGCCACGTTGACCGGGAGGGGGTCCGACAGGAAGCCGTCCATCAGGAGGTGCTCCCCGATGCGCTTCGGCGCGAAGACGAACGGGATCGCCACGCTCGCCCGCATCGCCTCCCAGAGCAGCCCTTCCGCAAGGACGATCTGGCTCCCGGTGTGGAAGTCGGTGGCCGTGATGTAGAGCGGAATCCTGGTGTCCTCGAAGGTGCGGGCGCCGAAGGCGGCCGCGAGCCGCGCGTTGAGCAGGCGGTCGTCGCGGAATGAAAAGTCGGTCGAAAAGCCGAAGAGGCGCGGGAAGGCAGCCTTGAGGAGGGCCATTCGCCGCGGGCGAGAGGTGGTCTCGCGGGTCCAGAGCCGCATAGTCAGGTCGATGGTCTCGCCGACGCTCCACCCGAGCGCCGCCGCCGCCGCGTAGAGCGACCCGCCGCTGCATCCGACCACCAGGTCGACCTCGATGCCTTCGTCACGGAGCGCCTGCTGCAGTCCCAGGGCGGCCGCGCACTTGACGCCGCCGGAGCCGATCACAAGCGCGATGCGGCTGCGCGGTGGGTCATAGGTCATGTCGGGAAGGATGCGGTCGGCCGGGCTGCCGCGCAACCGATGCTCAGGGGAGAAATGCGTCGAGCAGGCGCCGGAATTCATCGTGGGCCTCAACGTACGGCACGTGACCGCAGCGCTCGAGGAGGTGGAACGGCGCGCCGAGCGCATCCGCGACGGCGCGGGCCGACGCCGCCGGGATCGGGTCGTCGTCGCCGTGCAGGACGATTGCAGGGAGGCGCAACCGGGCCAAGGCTGGGCGCAGGTCGAAGTCGCCCAGGCTGTCCCACACCTCCTGCTGGGTGCGGCCGGTCACGCGAAACGGGGTGAGCCCCGCCACCTTCGCGGGATCGTGGAAGTACCCGGCCACCGAGAGTTCGAACACCCGGCGCTGGTAGGCCTCGGCGTCGCGCTCCCGCAGGCCGCTGGCGCGAAGGGCGGCGCGCGCCTCCTGGAGGGCGGGGGCCATGGTGCGGGCGGAGAGCCGGCTTTCAAACTCGGCGCGCGCCGCCCGCCACGCCGGCGCGGGCGACACCAGGGCGAGCCGTTCCACGCGCTCGGGATGTTCCGTGGCGTAGAGGAGCGCGAGGAGGCCGCCCCAGGAATACCCCGCCAGCGTCAGCCGATCGATTCCCCAGAGTTGCCGCAACGCCTCGAGGTCCGCCACCTGTTCGCGCCAGCCGACGGGCACCTCGCGCGGAACCGCGGACCGGCCGCCGCCCCGCTGATCGTAGTAGACCAGCGTCCGGCCGGTGGCCAGCGCATCGAAACCCGGGAGGAGATAGTCGTGGTGCGCGCCGGGTCCGCCGTGCAGCACGACGGTGGCGGGGCCAACGCCCACCCGGCGCTCAAAAAGCGACACTCCACGCACCTCACGGGTGCAGGTCTCAGGCGGTGGCGGCACGGAGTTCCTCCACCGTGTTTGCGTGGATCGTCACGATATCCTCGATCCGCTCGGCGTAGCCCCCGGCGAGCGTGACGGCCACCGGCAGCGCGCGCCGGGCGCAGGCCGCAAAGACGCGGCGGTCCCGGGCCCGCAGGCCTTCCACCGACAGCGTGAGGCGGCCGAACCGGTCGCCGCCGAACGGGTCGGCGCCGGCCAGGTAGAAGACGAGGTCGGGCGCGGCGTCGTCGAGCACCTCGTCGAGGTGCGTCTCCAGCGTCGCGAGGTAGGCGGCGTCGCCGGTACCATCGGGGAGCTCGACATCGAGCCGGCTTCGCTCACGGTGAAAGGGATAGTTCCGTTCGCCGTGCATCGAGAAGGTATGGACGTCCTCGTCGCCCTCGAAGATCCGTGCCGTGCCGTTCCCCTGGTGCACGTCGAGGTCGATCACCGCCACGCGCCGGATCTGCCCTTCGCGCTGGAGCACCCGGGTCGCCACGGCGACGTCGTTGAAGACGCAGAACCCCTCGCCCCGTTCGGCGAAGGCGTGATGAGTGCCGCCGGCGAGGTTGAGGCCGGCCCCCGTCGCCAGCGCGTCCCGCGCGGCCTCGACGGTGCCCTGCACCGTCCGGAACGATCGCTCCCGGAGGCCGGGCCCCCACGGAAAGCCGAGGCGGCGGACGGCCGGCTCCGACAGCGTGCCGTCCTCGATGGCGGCGACGTAGTCGTCGGTATGCACGAGGGCGAGCGCGGTGCGCTCGATGCGGTCCGGTTCGTGGATCGACTCGGCGGGGAGGAGGCCGCGCGCCACGACGCCGTCGCGCACCGCCTGGTACTTGGCGATCGGAAAACGGTGGCCGGGAGGAAGGGCGACGGAAAAGCGGGAGGAGGACCAGGCTCTCACAGGAGGACGGCGAGGGCGTCCGCCACCTGGCGGACGGCTGCTTCCTCCGCCGGTGTGAAGGGGTTGGGCACGTCGCTGTCCACGTCGATCTGGCCGAGGATGGCGGCGCCGCGCCGGATCAGCACCACGAGTTCCGAGCGGGTCTCGAGATTGCAGGCGAGGTAGTTCCCGATGGCGCGCACATCGCCGACGTTCTGGTCCTGCCCGGTGGCCACCGCCGTGCCGCACACGCCCTTGCCCACGGGAATGCGGGTGTGGTCAGTCTCCCGGCCGCTCCAGGCCTCGAGCACCAGCTCGGGGCCGTGAAGCATGTACAGATAGACCGAGGTGTACGGGGGGCCGGCGTCACGAATCCGGTCGGCGGCGAGCTGCAGGAGCCCTTGCCGACCGGTGTCGTGCGTGAACGCGCCGCGCAGCGCGGCGACCACGCGGTCCGCGTCCAGGGCCGTCCCGCTCATCCGCCGCGCTTGCCCAGGGTGACGTCGAGGCCGATCGTCTTGCCGTCGCGCACGACGACGATGACGACCTTGTCCCCTGGCTTGTAGGCCCGGAGCGCGTCCGTCATCCCCGCGAGGTCGGCGACGTCGTAGTCCCCGATCTTCGTGATCATGTCACCGCCCTGCATGCCGGCGACCTCTGCTGGGCTTCCCTTCGACACGCCGGTGATGCGGACGCCGCCACTCTCGCCGGAGGCCATGTCCGGGACGGTGCCGAGGTACGCGCCGTAGCCTGGCGTGGCCGCGGCGCCGCCCTTGGGCGCCGGCGGGGGCACGTCGACGAAGGTCAAACGCGAGGGCCGGTTGCCAAGCGCCGTCGCCATGGCCGCCGCGTAGTCCGCGATGCGCACGAGGCCCTGGGCGTTGATCTTGTCCCAGTCGTCGGTGCTGCGGTGGTAGTCGCCGTGCAGGTCCGAGAAGTAGTGGAGCACGGGAATCTTGGCGGCGTAGAACGATGTCTGGTCGCTCGGGCCGTAGCCCTCGGGCTGCGGACGGAGGTCGAACTTCGCGTACCAGTTGAGCGAGTCGAGGAGCGCCGGGAATTCCGTGGCGGTGCCGGTGCCGTACACGATGAGCTTGTCGTTGTTCAGGCGGCCCACCATGTCGAGGTTGATCATCGCCTCGGTGGCGCTGAGCGGGTAGATCGGGTGCTTCACGTAGTGGTCGGAGCCGAGCAGGCCGAGTTCCTCGCCGCTGAAGGCAATGAAGACGATCGTCCGGGCGGTCGGCGCGGCTTGGAGGCGCGTCGCGATGGCCAGCAGCGCGGCGGTGCCGGAGGCGTTGTCGTCGGCGCCGTTGTGCACCCGGCCGGTGCTGTCGGGATCGAGGGCACCGAACCCGCCGAGTCCGAGGTGGTCATAGTGGGCGCCGACGATGACGGTCTCGTTGCGGAGCGCCGGGTCCCGTCCCGGAATGATTCCGATGACGTTCTTGCCGTTCAGGTCGCCGAGATTGGCATGCTGGACCGCAGGGGCGTCCTTGGAGACGGTGAAGGGCTGGAACCAGCCGCCGGGGGGCGGCTGCAGCCCGATCTGCGCGAACCGGCGCGCGACATACGCGGCGGCCGAGTCGGCGCCGGCGGATCCGGTGAGGCGTCCGCCGAGTTCATCGGCGGCGAGGACCTTGACGTCGGTCTGGGCGCGCTTGGCGGCCTGGTCGAGGGAAGGAACGGCGGCTTGGGCGGCCAATGGGGCGGCCAGCAGGGCGCCGAGAAGGACACCGAGGAGCGGACGAACGAATGGGCGGGTCACGAGAGGCTCGAAGGTTGAAAACCGGCAGGGTTGCCGGGCTTGGGTGAACACCTAAGATTCTAACCCCGGAGAGGGCCTGCCCCAAGGCATCACCCGACCCGCCTCCCACCCCCGGAGTCCCGTGAACGCTCGCCTGCTTGCGCTGCTCCCCGCCGCCATCGCCATCAACCTGGTCGTCGGCGGGCTCGTCAACGCGTTGGGGCTGCCGCTCTACCTCGATTCCATCGGGACGATTCTCGCCACCGTGCTGGCGGGTCCGGCGGTCGGAATCCTCGTCGGCGCGATCGGGCAGGTGCTCTTCGGGCTGATCAACGGCTATCAGTGGATTCCGTTCGGCCTCATCCAGGTGGTGATCGCCGTCCTCGCCGGTGTCGCCGCTTCCCGGGCCGGGTTTCGCTCCACCGGACGCAGCGTATCCTGGGGGCTCCTCACCGGGCTGGTGGCGGGCGGCCTCTCCTCCGTCATCAGTTATGTGCTGTTCCAGGGGGTCACCGCGACGGGGACCACCGCGGTAGTGACGCTGCTGCGGCAGTTCGGCGTCTCGCTTCCGGTCGCGGTCACCGCCTCGAGCCTGACGCTCGACCTGGCGGACAAGGCGGTCGCGTTCGTGGTCGTCGGCGCCCTGGTGCGGTCGCTCCCGAACCGGATGATCGGCCGGTTTCCCCGTGCCGCGCGGGCCGTCGGTCGGTGACGGCTGCTCCCGGCACGCCGACGGCCCGATGGCATCCCTTCACCCCGCTCGTGCTCACGTTGTGCGTCGCCGTCGTCGCGGTGGCGGCCCCGGGACCGCGGATGGCCGTCGCCGTGTATGCCGGAACGGCCGTCGCCGTCGTCGTGGCCGGGGTCGGACGCGCCACGCTCCGCGCGCTGATCCCACTCGCACCGCTCTGGCTCTTCCTCTTCCTGCTGCACGGCGTCTTCGGCGAAGGTGACCGGGTCATCGTGGCGGGAGCCTCCCTTTCCCGCGATGGCCTCACCCTGGCGGCCACGCAGGCCGCCCGGCTCGGCGCCATCGCCACCGCGTCGCTGGCCCTCTACGCCTCGTTTTCTCCCTCCCGGTTCGTGGACGCGGTGGCCGATCGCGGGTGGCCCTTCGCCTGGGCATATCTCGTCGTGGCCACGCTGCTGGCGCTGCCGCGCTTTCGGGCGCGGGCCTCGGCCATCCTGGACGCCCAGCGCAGCCGGGGACTTCGCTTGCGCGGGAGCCCGCTCAACCGCCTGCGGGCGATCGGCCCGGTGACCTTTCCCCTCCTGCTCGGCGCGCTCGCGGAGGTGGACGAGCGCGGTTTTGCGTTGGAGACCCGGTGTGCCAGCGGCGTCGCGCGGCGGACACCGCTCGATCCGCCGCAGGACAGCGTGGGCGATCACGCCGCGCGATGGCTGGCGGGCGCCGGCGCGCTGGCGGCGGTGCTCTGGCGGGTGCTCGGGTGAGCGCGCTTCACTTCGACGACGTCGGCTTCACCTACCCCGGGGCGCCGACTCCGGCGCTCCGGCACTGTTCTTTCCGCGCCGAGGCGGGCAGCGTCACCTGGCTCACCGGCGCGCTCGGCGCGGGCACCAGCACGGCGTTGCTCGCCGGGGCGGGGTTGGCCCCGCGCCACACCGGAGGAATCCGGAGCGGCGTCGTGCGGACGCTGGGAGTCGATCCAGCGGAGATGGCAGAAGTCGCGGGGCTCGGGGGGCGGGTGGCGCTGGTGCTTGCCACGCCGGCGAGCCAGCTCTCCGGCATCGCGGAGACGGTGGCGGAAGAAGTCGCCTTCGCCCCCGCCAACCTCGGATGGCCTCGTCAGCGGATACACGCCCGGGTCGCCGACGCGATGGCCGCGCTTGACATTGCGCATCTCGCCGGCCGGGATCCCGGCACCCTGTCGGGAGGCGAAATGCAGCGTGCGGTGATTGCCGCGATGCTGGTGCTCGAGCCGGAGCTCTGGCTGCTCGACGAACCGGCGTCGGCGCTCGACGCGGCTGGCAGGGCGCTGCTTCTCGACTTGCTTCGGAGCGAGGCGGTACGGGGGGCGGCGGTGGTCGTCGCGAGCGAGGACGCGGACGGATTGCACGCGGTGGCGGACCACGTGATCGTCTTCGCCGACGGGTCTCCCGTCCTGGACGGGGCGCCGCGGGACCTGCTCCGGGGCGACTCGATCTGGGAGGTCGGGGCTGCCTCGACGACGATCGCCGGGCTGAGCCGTGCCGCCGGAGAGTCGCCGCCGCACCCGCTGACCGTGGATGAGGGGGTGCAGCGATGGGCGCGTTGATCCCCCTGGTGTTCGACGGGGTCCGGTTTGCCTACGCGCGTGATCCGGTGCTGGACGGTGTGTCACTACAGATCGCGGAGGGCGAAGGCGTCGCCTTGCTCGGCGCCAACGGCGCGGGCAAGACCACCCTCACCCGCCTCGCCATGGCGCTTCTCCATCCAGCTGCGGGGCGGGTGATCACCGCGGGCCGCGACACCGCCGGCCGTCGCCCCGAGGACCTGGCGGAGTCGGTCGGGTACCTCTTCCAGCATCCGGAGGCCCAGCTCTTCGCGCGGAGCGTGCGCGCCGAGGTGGCGTTCGGGCCGGAGCGCCTTGGCTGGTCCCCCGCGCGGATCGACGTGGCCGTCGATTCGATCCTCGATGAGCTGGGGCTCTCGGATCGGGCCGACCACCACCCCTACGACCTGCCGCAGCCGACGCGCCGATTGGTCGCCCTCGCGGCGGCGCTGGTCGCCGATCCGCGGCTGCTGATTCTCGACGAGCCGACGGCGGGCCTCGACCGTGCGGCGCGGGGGCGCGTGGCAGGGGTGGTGCTCGCCCGGCGGGCGGCGGGCACCGCCGTGCTGGCGGTCACCCACGATCTCGCTTTCGCCGCCGGCGTGCTCGACCGGGCGGTCGTCCTGGAGGGAAAGCGGATGGCACTGGACCTCCCGATCCCAGAACTGCTCGGGAGCCATGCCGACTTTCCGGCGCCACCGCTGATGGAATTGGCGCGGCGGCTCGGCCTCGGCGGCGTCCGTCCGGCCATTGAATCGCTGGCTCCGCTCTTGACTTCTCACCCCAAGACCGGGACGCTTGAGGCATGACCGCTCCCTCCTCGATCGTGGCCGCGCTGGCGCACATGCTCGATCTGCTCGCGCACGAGCCGAACGATCGCGACCAGCTCAAGACCGCCTTTCGCGACCTGTACGCGATGCTCGAGCCGGCCGGCGCCACGATCTCCATCGACGTCAAGGGGATGATCCTCGACGGCACGCCCCTCCCGCACGGCCTTCCGGGCGGTGGCGAGGTCCGGATCCGGTTTCACTCCCACGGCATCGGGAGCATTCGGGTGCCGGCTGGCGTGAAGCCGGCGGACCTGCTCGCCGTGGTTCGCCTGCTGGCAACGGACCCGGTCGGCGATCCCACGGTGGAATCGTTCGTCCAGCGCCTCCCGGTCGAGGCGGCGCTCGCCATCCAGGTGGACGGGCCGCGCCAGCTTCCCAAGTCGAGCGATACGCGCACCCTCGACAACCTGAGCGCACCCATCGGCGGCGCTTCGGCTCCCATTCCACCGCCGCCGCCGGAACTCCTGGCGACGTTGTCCGATCCGGGGGTGCGGGTCCGGCGCGACCAGCCGGGCTACGACCCGCTCCGCGACATCGAGGTGAAGGCGGACCTCGCGTACCGCCGCGAGGAGTGGGACGACCTGCTGCTGCTCGCGACGGAGATTCTCCGCCTCGAGAGCGCCGAAGAGGACGAGAACCGCCGCCGGCGCTATGCCGTGACGCTTCGGCGCGCCCTCCCGAAGTCCGCGCTTCAGCATGTTGCGCGGGCCGCGCTCTCCGAGGGGCGGCGCGTCGAGGCCACCGCCGTCCTGAAGCGCATGGACGCTGACGCGGTGGAGGCGCTGCTGGAACTCCTGACCGCCGCCCCGACCCTCGGGGAGCGGCGCGGCTACTTCTCCGTCCTCACCAAGATGGAAACGGGCACCGACCGCATCGTGCATCGCCTGCACCATCCGGACTGGTTCGTGGTGCGCAACGTGGCGGAGCTCTGCGGGGAGCTGCGACTCGCGGGCGCGGCACGGGCCCTGGCGGAACAAGCGCGGCATCGCGACGAGCGGGTGCGGCGTGCCGTGGCCGGGGCACTCTGCAAGATCCAGTCGACGGAGGCGCTCGAGGCGCTGCGGCACCTGCTGAACGACACGGAGCCGGTGGTGCGTCTGCAGGCGGCGCAGGGCCTCGACGGCGACTGGGCGCGCGGGCTGGTGATGTCGATCGCGGTCCGTCTCCCGGAGGAGGGGCACGCGGACGTACTGCGGGAAATGCACCTGGCGCTCGGGCGGGTGGGGACGGCGGAGGCGGTGCAGGTGTTGCGGTCGGCGGCGGCGCCCGCGAAAGGGCTGCTCGCCCGCAAGTCCGCGGCGGCTCGGCTCGCCGCGGTCGAGGGGCTGGCGCTCGCCGGCGGCGCGGCGGCGGCGGGCGCGCTGCAGGAGTTGTTGCGCGACTCGGACGCGGCGGTGCGGAGCGCCGCCGAGCGGGGACTGTCGGGCGGCTGACGCCCCGGCGGCTACTGCGGGGCGAATCCGGTGCCGGGCTTGACCGAGCGGGCGAACGCCGCCAGCAGCCGGGCGGCACGGTCGAGGTCCTCGAGCTGCACCAGCTCGTTGGGGCTGTGCATGTACCGCAGCGGCACGCTGACCAAGCCGGTCGCCACCCCGCGGGCGGCGGTAAAGATGTGGTCGGCGTCGGTGCTCGTCATCCGCGGGGCGGCCTCGACAGTGTAGGGGATCTTTTCCTTTTCCGCCGCCCGCACCAGGTGGTCAAACACGGCGGCGTTCACCGCGCTGCCTCGGCTCAGGACCGGCCCCCCGCCAAGCTTGTAGTCGCCGTGCCGCCGCTTGTCGATGCCCGGATAGTCAGTGGCGTGCGTGACGTCCACCACGATGGCCACCTGCGCATCGAGTTCCGTCGCGCTGGTGCGCGCCCCGCCGCCGGTGTAGCCGATTTCTTCCTGGGTGGTGCCCACCGCGGTGACCCGCGCCGCCAGCTTCTTGCCCGCCAGCAGTCGCAACGCCTCCAGGACCACGTAGGCCCCGATCCGATTGTCGAGTGAGCGGCTGGAGAGCCGGCCGTTGGGGAGCCGCAGCACGTTCGACGTCAGTACGCCGGGGTCGCCCACCTTTACCCGGGTCAGCGCCTCCTTCCGGTTCTTCGCGCCGATGTCCACCCACAGGTCCTCCACCTTCGAGACTTTTTCCCGGTCGTCCTTTTCCATCAGGTGAATGGCCTTCTTGCCGATGACGCCCTCCACCGGGCCGGCGTGGCCGAGGAGGGTGACCCGCTGCCCGACGAAGACCTGCGGGTCCCACCCGCCGATCCCCGCGAAGGAGAGGAAGCCGTCGTCGTCCACGTGCACCACCATCAGCCCGATCTCATCGAGGTGGCCGGCGAACATGAGGCGCGGGGATCCGGCGCCGTTGACGGTGGCGTAACAGTTCCCGTGGACATCGCTGCGGACGTCGTCGGCAAAGTCGGCGGCCTCGGCGCGCCAGAGCCGCGCGGGGGCGGCCTCGAAGCCGGAAGGTCCAGGGGCGTCGAGGAGACGGGTCAGGAAGTCGTAGGTGCGGGGAGGCATGGGAGTCCGGAAGCTGAAGGAACGCGGTGGCGCACGGCGCCAGCGCTAGGGGGCGAGTCGTCCAGGAGCCGTGGCGATCAGCACACCGAATCCGGCGAGGACCACGGCAAAGGCCGCGACCGGCTGCCCGCCGACCGCCAGCACGAGGGCACCGACGAGGACGGTGCCTTCGCCGATGGCCCAGACCGCCACCGCTTTCGGCAGGTGCTGGCGCCACCAGGCGTCCACGCCCTGCGAGGCGCTTCGCTCCGGGATGAGTCGGCGAAAGGCCAGTCCGGCGAGGAGCCCGGAGGCGGCGAGGGCGTAGGCGGCGAAGCTCACCGCGCCCCCGGCTTCGTCCGGGAGCGCGAGGCGGCCGCGGAACAGCCACGCGAGCGCAGCGAGCACTCCCGCGCTCGCCCCGAGGCTCGCGTGCAGGAGGCGCGCGACGGTGGCGGGGGAAGTCGGAGTGGCGGGTGGCGGCGTGGTCATGGCTACGGGAAAGTACGGTTTCCCGGCGTTGCCGTCCAGACTATCGCTGATCCAGAAACTCGAGGATGCGTTCGGCGCGACGGTCCGACGACAGGTTCGGCGGCACGGGTGCAGGCCGCGGCGGAAGCAGCTGGCCGGCCAGCGCCGGCATCCGTAAGGACCCGGGTGATCGCTGCCGCCCACGATTCCGGCGTTGCCTCGGCCACCAGCCCGCAGGGACCCCGATCGAGGAGATCCCGGATGCCGGGGAGATCGCTCGCCACCGTGGGGATACCGTAGGCGAGGTACTCGAGCACCTTGAGCGGCGTGCCAATGTGGTTGCGCGGCGTGATGGCCAGAGGGGCCAGTCCGAGGTCGAGACGGGCCTTGATCGCCTCGAGTTCACGCGGCGACAGCCACGCCGACACCTCGACACGATCCCCCACCCCCAGGGAGGCGGCGCGTTCTCGCATCGACGTCGCTTCCGCCTCGCTTCGGGCGCCAACCATGAGGAGCCGGCAGCCGGGCACCTCGACGAGGCCGATGGAGCGGAGCACCAGGTCGAGGTCGTAGCGGTCCGCATCGAAGCTGCCGAGATACCCGATCGTGGCTCCGCCACTTCCCCGCCGGGCCCCGCGGCGATTGGATGGTTTGACGCCGCTGAGGGCGGTGAAGAATCGCTGGTTCGGGAAGCTCCGGAGATAGTACTGGCGCTGCGGCGCGGAGACGCAGACGACCCCGTCCACCCGGGGCAGCCAGCGCCGCTCCCGCCGCGCCTGCTTCTCCCCCGAGCGCCCGGCGGGATCGTCGCGCAGGCTGGCGTCGGCGTAGAAGTCGTGTGATTCGAAGATCACGCCGCCCCCCGCGGAGACGACGCAGCACCAGCGCCCAGGGGAGGAAGCCGAGGTTGCGCGTGATGAGGACGTCCCAGCGGGCGAACCAGAGGTGCCAGAACGCCAGGAAGTGCACAAGGCGGTGGGAGCGGCGGAACGGGCCGGCATGGAGCAGGCGTACGGGCACAGGGGTGGGAATGCCGAATTCCTGTTCCAGTACGGCGTCGACGCCCGTGGTGGTGTTCGCGACGGTGATCAGTTCGAAATCGGCGCCAAGCTCCGCGAATCCGAAGGCGTTCCAGGTGACAAACGTCGTGCTGGGGGAGGCGCTCGGCCAGAGACCGTGATGGAAGTACTTAATCCGCATCGGCCGCGAGCACTTCCCGGTACAGGGCGAGGAGACGCTCCTCCATCCGTTCCCAGTTCAGCTCGTCCGCAAACAGCCGCGACGCCGCGGCCGACATCGGCCGCCGCGGCCGGATCGGCGGCAAGACGGTCGATGGCGTCGCCAGCTCCGCCCCAGCGCCCGGCCGCGGGATAGCACGATGCCGCACCGCCCGTCGCGAACGAGGGGACCCATGATCGGGTGCTCCAGCGTCGACGATCGGGAAGGCCGAACCGGAGGTAGTTGAAGAACTTGTTCGGCGTGCCGGTCAGCGCGTTGGGCGTCTCGTTCAGGCAGAGCCCCGCGTGACCGCTGCGCAACCAGTCCGGCACCTCCTGGTAGGGCAGCAACCCGGTGAACGTGGAATCGCTCGCGCCGTGCCGTCCCGCGTCGGTCTGTGCGTTGAACCACTCGAGCTCGGCCGACGGGAGGTCACCGATGACCAGGAAGCGCACGCGCGGCGAGCGGAGCAGCCGGGCCGCGTCCACCACGGGCGCAGCCCGCGATCGAACAGGAGCCGCCCCTCGTGCACCACCCAGAAGGTGCCGTCTCGGCGGCAGGGCGGGCTCGCCTGCGGGCGAAGAGGCGGGCCGACTGGCTGTTCATCACCGTCACGACCGGCTTGTCGGTCAGGGTGCGGTAGTACTCGCTGATGAAGTCGCTGACCGTGACCACGCCGTCGGCTGCGGCGAGCATCCGGTTTTCGGTGGTGACGTAGTGGGGGAGCTTTCGCCGCTTCTCCTCGCTGAGGCGCAGCCGATGCAGGAAGAACTCGTGAAAGTCGAAGATGAGCTTCGTGTTCGGGAGTCGCTGCCTTCAGCTCCGCCGCCACGTCCATCGTGATGCCGTCCTCGTGGAAGTGGCAGATGTCGGGCTGGATGCGCTCGAGCGCGGCGAGGATGTCGCGACGAGCAGATGGCGAAGCGCAGTCCGAAGTTCTTCGGAATCCACCGGCGGTAGGGGTAGCTCTCGAAGCGCACCCCCTCGCGGACGAAGCGGGCCGCGATCCCGGGACCCGATGGTCCTTCCGCCGGCCGAGCCACCTGCCAGAGAGTCCGGGCACGAGAACAACCACCTCGTACCCGGCCCGGGCGAGGGAGGCGCCTCCTTGAAGAAGATGCGACCGTCGAAAGAGCGGTGCTCGAAGATGACGTGACAGACCCGTTTCACGGCGTCGTCCTCCCGCGCGGTGCGCGTGCGATGAGCCGCGCAATCGCTTCCCCGGCCGCGCCGCCGCCATACATCGCCTGCGCGGGTTCGCCGGGCCGGGGCCGCGCAAGCGCCTCGCGCAGCGCGGCCTCCACCGCCTCGGCGGACACAGGCGGCACCAGTCGGTTCCACCCCGCCTCCACCAGTTCCGTCCACTCCGTCTCGTGTCGAAGCGTGAGGCAGGGAACCCGCTGGAAGAACGCCTCCTTCTGCACGCCGCCCGAATCCGTGACCACCAGCCTCGCGCCGCGCTCCAGCGCCAGCATGTCGAGGTACCCCACCGGGTCGATCAGCCGGAGTCCGGGCGCGCGTTCCGGTCCGGGGCCCTGTTCGGAAAGTATGGCGCGGGTGCGGGGATGGAGGGGCAGCACCACCGGCACCTCCGACGCGACGGCCGCCAGGCCGGCGAGAATGTGTCCCAGCCGTTCGGGCGAATCGGTGTTCTCCGCACGATGAACGGTCGCCAGCACGTAGGATCCCGGCTGCAGTCGCTCCCGGGCCAGAGCCTCGCTCCACTCCGCGGCACGCGGGGCGAGGTGCAGGACGGAATCGTACATCACGTCCCCGACGAGGTGACACTGCTCCCGGGCGACCCCTTCGCGGGCCAGGTGCGCCATCGCCGTGGGCGTCGGCGCGAAGAGGAGCGACGCCACGTGGTCGGTGACGATGCGGTTGATCTCTTCGGGCATGGAGCGATTGAACGAACGGAGGCCTGCTTCGACGTGGGCCACCGGGATGTGGAGCTTGGCCGCCGCCAGGGCCCCGGCGAGCGTCGAGTTGGTGTCGCCGTAGACGAGGACCCAGTCGGGCCGAGTCGTCGTCAGGACCTCCTCGATCGCCTCCAGCATCCGTCCGGTCTGCTGGCCGTGCGGCCCGGAGCCAATGCCGAGGTTCCACTCCGGTGCGGGGATCTCAAGTTCGTCGAAGAACACATCCGACATTTGGGCGTCGTAGTGCTGCCCGGTGTGCAGCAGGCGCTCGCGAACTCCTCCGTGCGCGGTCAGGGCGCGACTCACGACGGCGGCCTTGATGAACTGTGGTCGTGCGCCGAGGATGGAGACGACGTCGGTCATGGCAGGGCTGCCGGGGCGACGAGATGCCGGGCGCAACCGCGCAGCGTGATGGGAATCATAAGGTTCGGGAAAGTACCGATGGCCGCGCGGCTACGCTACCGCTCGTATTTCCAGTTGCGGCGCTTGCCCTCCACCAGCCACGACACGGTCGTGCTCACCCTCCGCAGGCGGGTCTCCGGACGCTTCGCCTCGGTGATCCATTCCACGTATTCCCGGCGGTGGCTGGCGCTCGACGCCTCCCAGGTGGATCGCGCCTTGGCGTTTCGGGACAGGGCGGCGCGAAGATCGGCTGGCGTGCGCGGCGCGGGCTTCGGTCGGGCTGCCTTCTTGACGGGTTGGGCGCCAGACTCGTTGATGCGCATCGCCTGGTGGACGTACCTGGTGAGGGCGCGCGGCGAGGGGAGCTGCCCGACCTCGGTCAGGCGCCCGAACTGCCCCATCGCCGAGGCGGTCTTGTCGTCGCCGGTCTCCACGACTCGTGCTCCCTTCCAGAACCCGAGCCCGACGTGCTGCTTGAAGCCGGCCATGAAGCAGAGGATGCCGTGATAGGTGAACATCGGCATGCCCCACTTCACGGTTTCCTCGGCTTCGGGGCAGGCGGTATGCACGACGTCCCGAATGTGTGACAGGATCGGCCTGGCGAAGGGCGCGGCATTCTTGATATAGGCGGTGACGCGCGAGTCGTGTTTTCCCATTTGTTCAGCAGCTCCGAGGCGTTTCGTCAGGCAACGAGCGACGCGAGACCCGAAGTGACACCACCGCCAACGCTCCGAGCGCGAGACCCAGGGCCATGGGAATGACCCCGAACGCGCCCAGCAGCCCTCCACCCCGCGCAGCACTTCGGTTCGCCGCCCCGAGGGCGAGCATCCCATAGAGGCAGAGCAGGGCGGCGATCACGAGACTGACCAGGTGGGTCCGCCGGAGCGCGATTGCCACGCCCGGGCCCCGGCGCCAGAGGTGGACGCCCAGGGCGATCAGCCAGAGGGACGGGAGGACCAGCAACGGAATGCCGAGGAGTCCGACGACCGTGGCCAGCGGCAGGAGCAGCAGCCCCATCAGGATGTGGGCGGTACCGAGCAGTCGAGGGCGAACGACGCGGTCGGGAGGCATTCGTCAGCCTGCCGCCGGGTCGGCGAGCGACGCGACGTTGGCGGCATCGGTGAACGTGAGCGATTCCGAATTCACGCAGTAACGGAGTCCGCTGGGCCGCGGTCCGTCCTCGAAGACGTGGCCGAGATGCGCGTCGCAGCGGGCGCAGAGGATCTCGGTCCGGCGCATGCCGTAGGACCGGTCCTCGTGAGTCGTCACGTTTTCGGCGGCGATCGGCTGAAAGAAGCTGGGCCACCCCGTGCCCGAATCGAACTTGGCGTCCGAGACGAAGAGCGGGAGCCCGCAGCAGAGGCAGGCGTACACGCCGTCGCGCTTGTTGTCGAGGAGGGTGCCGCAGTGGGGCGCCTCGGTCCCCTTGCCCCGGGCAATCCGGTACTGGGTCGGGGAGAGCTGCGCCTGCCACTCTGCGTCGGACTTCACGACAGGCGGCGCTTCCACCGGGCCGACCAGCTGACCCTCGCGATTGAACAGCTTGATGCGCATGGGTGTCCGCCTATTCAAACGCCGGCGGGAGTGGGTTGCCGGGGCGCTCGGCATCCCAGAACACGGACAGGACCCACCAGCGGCTTCCGTCCCAGAGCAACTGGATGGAGTTGATCCCGCGCGCAAACGGCGTTGTCTCGGTGCCCCGGAAGCTCTGATAGGAACTGAAGGCCTGCGCGATCGTGCCGTACCGCTCGGTCGACCGCTTCAGTTCCAGCTCCCGAAAACCGATCGCGACCAGGAACGAATCCGCTCGGGTGCGATACTCATCCGGCGTCATGATCCGGACACCACACCGGCCGGCGGTGTCGCACCGGGTGGGCATGAGGCGGGCCTCGGGATGCATGAGCGACAGGAACCGATCCCACTGCCGCGGCTGGCCCGCGGGGCCGCTGATCACGGCGTACAGCGTCGTGATGATGCTGTCGATCGTGCCGACATCGGTGGGGCGTGTGGCAGGCCGGTCCTGCGCGGTGCCGGCAGCAATGCCCGTGACGGTGAAGAAGGCGAGGAGGAGCGTCGGGCGAATGCGAAGCATGTCAACACTTTCCGGGAGGGGGCGGCGCGATCGAGCCTACCGGTCCCAGTGCAGGGTATGGAAGAGCCGGTGCAGCAGCGGGGCGAGCAGCAGGCCGGCGGCAAAGATGAAGACGAGGCCGGCAAAGAGAGCGTAGAGCCCCGCGAACAATTTCCCGTTGTCAGTCCGGGGCGCGTTGACCGGCCCCATGCCCCCAAGCAGCATCGCCGAATTCAGGAAGGCGTCGCGCCAGGGCAGCTCCTCAAAGTGATGATATCCCGCCATGCCGATGGCGAGGGAAAGGGCCAGCAGCACCAACACGGCGCCGAAATGCCTCGCGAGTCGCTCAAGGAACCTGCGGACCGGTAACGGTCGATCCCTGCGTGATTCATACATGGCTTTTCCCTTCACAACTGCGACCGCGACACCAGGTGCATCAACACCGGGACGTCGCACCCCGGTTCAGGCGGACACCTCGTGCCAGAAGGTGATGTCCGGCGGACCGGCGAAGATGGCCGCGGCGCCCTGGATGAACGCCTGGATGTGCGGGGTCTGCATATGGGGCCCGGTGTAGGCCGCCTGGGAGGTCCAGCGTTCGTACAGCAGGAACCGGGTGTCGTCGGCGGCGTCCTGTAACGTGGTGATGCCGAGGCAGTCCGGCTCCTTGGCGAGCACCGTCCCGGATCAGGGGGGCCAGGGCCGCCCGGGCGGCCGCGCCCTTGCCGGGCTGCGCGCGATAGAGGATGACGACGGTGACGGGCTGAGCGGCCATGCGGGCTCCTGCGCGAGGGGTGGATTACCGAATATTTCCCCCCGCCGGCGATTCCGCCAGCACCAGGCGCGCCTCCTCGCCCGCGGCGGCAGTCAGGTCCTGATTGCCCATGACCACGCCGACCTTTTTCAGGAATGCGTTCGGCGGTTCGCCGCCGGCAAACACCCACATCCAGTCGTTCGGCAGCTCGGTGACCGTTCCTCCCGCCGAGAGCAAGATCGATTTTTCCCGAACCTCGGTCGGCTGGGATTCGAACACCACCCGGAGCTTCTTCCCCTTCACCGCCTCCTGCAGCTTCTGCGCGTTGCGTTCCTTGATCCGGCTGAACTCCGCCTGCCGGTACGAAAGGGTGACCTGGTTCCCCTTCTGGTACGCGAGGCCGAGCGCCGCCTCGACGGCGCTGTCGCCGCCGCCGACCACGAGAATCTTCGAGTTGATGTAGGCGTCCGCCTCGATCAGGCTGTACATGACCTTGGGGAGCTCTTCTCCCGGGATGTTGAGCTTCCTCGGCGTGCCCCGACGGCCCAGGGCCAGGACCACATGCCGCGCCCGGTAGCTGCCCCCAGCACTCGCGATCCGAAACGTGCCGTCGGCCTCCCGGTCGATGGTCTGCACCTTTTCCTGGGTCCGAATGGTGAGGTCGCCCCGTGCGATCACAGAGGCCCAGAACGCGAGCAGCTCCTCCTTCGAGATCTCCATCTTCTTGAACCGGCCGTGGAGCGGGAACTCCACCGGACTTGTCATGACCAGCTTCTGCCGGGGGTACTTGGCCACCGTCCCACCGATCTCCTCCTGCTCGAGCGTCACGTAGCTGAGCGCCCGCTCCACGGCGCGCAGCGAGGCGCTCAACCCGCCCGGGCCCGCCCCGACGATGCAGACGTCGAGGACATCGGGGGAACTGGGTTGGGACGCGACCCGGCGGGCGATGGTGTCCATGCACTCGCGGCCCTGGTTCACCGCGTTCTTGATGAGGGCCAGCCCGCCGAGTTCCCCGATGATGAAGAGGCCGGGGATGTTGGTCTCGTACTCGCGCGAGAGCCGCGGCATGTCGGCGCTGATGCTCGGGTCGGCCATCACGATCTCGATGGCGCCGACCGGGCAGGCGTCGGCGCAGAGGCCATGGCCGATGCACTTGTGGCCGTTGACGATGGCGGCCTTGCCGGCGATCACCGCCAGGACATTCCCCTCCGGGCAGACGTCCACACAGGCACCGCAGCCGATGCAGTGCGACACGTCGATGTGCGGGTGCTGCGCCCGCGGCCCGCCGGAGTGGAGCTTGCCCCGTTCCGCGGCCGCCAGCGCCGCCCGCTCCCGCTGGCGCGTCTTCCGGATGTGAAGCAGCAGCGGGCCGATGAGGAAGAGGCCAAACACCGTGTAGATCAGCAGGTCCATGGTCGCTCAGTGGTGTGAGTTCATCGGCGATGCAGGCTGCGAAGGGTACGGGCAGAGTGCACGTGCGGTGGATCACATTCGCCCGACGGATGGTCCGTCCCCGTGACGCGCAACGCACCGTTTGCGCCGTTTCTGCTGCGCATCACGGGTGCTCGCCGGGGCCGCGGGATCGCCCAGCCCCGCGCTAACCGCATTCCGCGGCCCTTCCTTGAAACACGCCGATACATATGTAATGAATCGTTTCACATCGGCGCCTGACCAAACTCGTCAAGTATTGTCTAACACTATGATAAATAAGGCGTTGTGGTGATTTCTTACAATCCAATCGTCTGGGTAGGATCCTTGCTGAATAGGGCTCCGTATTCCTACGGCCCCGCCCATTCGCGAGTCCACCATGCCACCCCCGCCAGGCGGGGGTCGGGGGGACGGGTCGCCGTCAACCAAACGACCGAAAGCTCGATGCCTACTTCGAATCTGGCTCCATCCCCTCGGGCCGCCGCGTCGGCGGACCGCCGTCCCGCCACGGGCGGGGCGCCGGCGGTGCGCGTTCACGCGCCGCGCCGCCCGGTGTCGAAGCCGAAGCGTTCACAGGCCACGACCGCCGCGCTGATCTTCGGGGTCGCTGCTCGTGGCCCTGAATCTATTCGGCATGCGGTATTACCTGCTTCCGCGCGCCGAGCAGGTCCGGGACCCGCTGCACGCCTGGCTCCGCCCGTCCGGCTATCTCGGCCAGGGCGCCGGTGTGCTGGCGCTCCTGATCTTTCTCTTTCTCTGGCTCTATCCCCTGCGGAAGAAATTTCGGTGGCTCGCGTTCACCGGCGCCATTTCCAAGTGGTTGAACGTACACGCGCTGGCCGCG
This sequence comes from uncultured Gemmatimonadales bacterium, assembly GCA_963748815.1. Lineage (GTDB taxonomy): Bacteria > Gemmatimonadota > Gemmatimonadetes > Gemmatimonadales > GWC2-71-9 > SPDF01. Next base: position 266,606 of record CAVVKJ010000005.1, read on the forward strand.
CTGGGCCTTCCCCTGCTGGTGGCGGCGCACGCCACCTGGCAGTTCGGCGGCGTGATCGGGCTCGGGTTCTGGTCGATGATGGTGGTGTGGCTGAGCGGCATCGTCGGTCGCTACATCTACGCCCGCATTCCGCGCAGCCAGGCCGGCGTGGAGCTGACCATCGAGGAAATCGCCGCCCAGCGCCAGGAACTGCTCGACGACATCGCCGGGCTCTCGGGGCTCGACGCGAGGGAAGTCGAAGGGCTGCTGGCGCCCGATGCCGCCCCGACCGCCGGCCTCTCGTTGTGGCAGACGATGCGGCGGATGGTGTCCGATGACCTCGCGCGACGTCGTGCCGCGGCGACCCTCCGCCAACAGATCAAGCAGCGCCGCCCCATGGCTCGGCGCGACGACGCGGCGGCCCTGAAAGAAGTCCTCCGGCTGGCCAATCGGGAAATGGCGCTGGTGCAGCAGTCCCGCATGCTCGGCGCGACCCAGAACATCCTCCGCTTCTGGCATGTCGCCCACCGCCCCCTGGCGATCACCGCGCTCGTGGCGGTGATCATCCACGTCGTGGTGGTCGTGTCGCTGGGCGCCACGTGGTTCCGGTAGGCCAGCGGCTCGATGGCCTCCTGCGCGGACTTGCTCGTGCCGGCCTCCTGGCCCTCGGCTGGGGCCTGCTCATGACGGCGCCGCTGGCGGGCCAGATCTCGCCCGGGCCGCTCGCCGCGCCCCATGCGACGCTCGAGGGGCCGACGCAGTGTACCACGTGTCACGGCAACCGCCGCGACGCGATGACAGGCCAGTGCGCCGCGTGTCACAAGGACATTGGCCGGTTGCTGGAGCAGGGGCGCGGCTTTCACGGGAGCGCTTCCGTGAAGGGGACGCCCTGCGCCTCCTGTCATCCAGATCACGCGGGGAAGGATTTCGCCATGGTGAAGTGGCCGGACGGCAGCGCCGAGACCTTCGACCACAAGCGCGCGGGATGGGCGCTGGCGCAGAAGCACGCCGAGGCCACGTGCGAGGATTGTCACACCGACGAGTTCCAGGTGCCGGGAGTGAAGCGTCTCTCCGTCCGGAAGACCGGGCAGGGCTACACCGGGCTGGACACCACCTGCACCACCTGCCACGAGGACATCCACCGCGGCGCCCTCAAGCAGACCTGCACGGCGTGCCATGATGCCGGTTCCTGGACGGTCACCCCGGGGTTCAACCACGACACGACCGCCTATGCGCTGACCGACAAGCACGCCGAGGTGAAGTGCGACAAGTGCCACCTCGACGCCCGGCTTGCGCCCCGAAGCGACGGCAAGGGCCATCTGGTTCCGGTCTACAAGCCGGTGTCGTTCGAATCCTGCGCCGACTGCCATGCCGACCCGCACAATGGCGGGTTGGGGCCAAAGTGCGCCGACTGCCATAGTACCAGGGGCTTTCAGGTCATCGACAAGAATCGCTTTGACCATGACCGCACCAAGTATCCGCTGCGCGGCAAGCATGTGACCACCCCCTGCGCGAGCTGCCACAAGGACTTCTCGACCCCAGCGCTGAAGAAGCCGGTGTTCGCCGCCTGCACCGACTGCCACAAGGACGCCCACAACGGAACGGCCACGCTGGCCGGCAAGACGGTCGATTGCACTTCGTGCCATTCGGTCAACGGCTTTGCCCTGTCGACGTACACGACCGCGAGTCACGCGTCGACCCCGTACCCGCTCGAAGGAAAGCACCTGGCGGTGCCGTGTGCCGCCTGCCACACCCGGAGCACCGCGGCCGCCGCCGCGAAGACGCTTGGGAGCGCCAGGGTGGTGATGCGGCCGAAGTACGCCCGGTGCCTCGACTGCCACTCGGATGACCACGGCGGCCAGTTGAAGTCGAGCGCCGATCAGGGCGAATGCGCCAGCTGTCACCGCGTCACGGGGTGGACACCGAGCACCTTCGACAGCGCGGCGCACGCGAAAACCACACTGGCCCTCGACGGGCGACACCAGGAGATCGACTGCGTCGCCTGTCATGGCGCCGGGCGCCCCGGCCTGCCGCCTCTGCCGGCCAGCCCCGCCCTTGGCAAGGCCAAGTTCCGCTTTCAGCTCAACGAGACGGAGTGCTCGGCGTGCCACAGTGACCCGCACACCGGGCGCTTCGCCAGCGGCGGAGCCCGAGCGCAGTCCGGCGGCTGCCCGACTTGTCACAGCACCCGCGTCTTCCGTCCGTCCACGACCACCGTGGCGGTGCACGCCCTCTTCGATTTCCCGCTCGAGGGCGCGCACCGGGCCACGGCGTGCTCGGCGTGCCACGAGGAGTTGACCCGGCCGCCAGCCACCCAGACGCAATCCACGCTGGTGCTGGCGCGCACCCGGTTCGGCACGCTCCAGTTCACGGCGAAGCGCGCATGCGCGGACTGCCACGAGTCGCCGCACGGCGACCAGTTTGCCGCGTGGGACACCAAGGGGAGCTGCGCGGCCTGCCACACGCAGGACGCGTTCGTGCCTGCGGCGGCGTTCAACCACGATACCGATGCATCGTTCGCGCTGAAGGGCGCCCACGAGGCCGTCCCGTGCGCGCGGTGCCACGTTCGCGATGCGGCGACGCCGTCCACGGCGCCGCTGCGCTATCGCCCGCTCTCCGGAAGCTGCGAGACCTGCCACGGCAAGGAGTCCCCATGAGGCGCATCACGCTTCCGGTGCTGGTCCTGCTGGTCGGGCTCCTCGCGGGCACCGCACAGGCGCAGGACCGGACCACGTCTCCGCACGGCGACCTCAAGCTGGAATGCACCGTCTGCCACCAGTCGAGCAGCTGGAACGCGATCCAGGTGAGCCACCAGTTCGACCACGGGAAGTTCGGCTTCCCGCTGACCGGCGCCCACGGGGCGACCACCTGCCGCGCCTGTCACGTCTCGCTCGACTTCAAGCAGGCGAGCAGCAGCTGCGCCGCCTGTCATACCGACAATCACCGCGGCGAGTTCGGCACCGACTGCGCCCGGTGCCACACGACCCGGAGCTTTACCGACCGCGACGCGATGCTCAAGGAGCACCAGCTGCGCCGCTTTCCGCTCACCGGCAGCCATCTGGCCACGGACTGCACCACCTGCCACAAGCCGGGGGCGCGGGGCCAGCTGCAGTTCGTCGGCACGCCCGCGACCTGTGTGGCCTGTCACCAGGTGAACTACAACACCGCACCCAACCACCGGGCATCGAACTTCCCAACCACGTGCGAAACCTGCCACTCGACCGTGAGCTGGAACACGGCCAACATGGGGGCGGCCAACCACCCCACGGCGCCGATTGCTCTGACCGGCGTGCACAGCAGCAACCTGGTCAGCTGCGGGCAGTGCCACACGACGACGCCCTATTCGACGGTCCAGACGACCTGTGTGGCCTGTCACCAGGCGGATTACAACGGCGCGAAGGATCCCGATCACGTGGCGGCGAAGTTCTCGACCACCTGCACGGACTGTCACGGCCTGGTGGCCGGGTGGCTCGGCGCCAAGTTTGACCACCCCACCACGCCGGTGGCCCTGACGGGCGCGCACAGCTCGAACCTGGTGCAGTGCTCGCAGTGCCATACGAGCATGCCCTACTCGACGGTCAAGCAGACCTGCGACGGCTGCCACCATGCGGAGTACGTGGCCACCAGCAACCCGAACCATGCCGCGGCGGGCTACACCACCGATTGCGCCTCCTGTCACCAGGTGGTGGCCAACTGGGCCGGGGCGACGGTGAACCACCCCTCGACGCCGATTGCCCTCACCGGGGTGCACAGCTCCAACCTGGTCAGCTGCACCCAGTGCCACACCACGACGCCGTACTCCACGGTGAAGACGACGTGTGTGGCCTGTCACCAGACCGACTACAACGGCGCCAAGGATCCCGACCACGTGGCCGCCAATTTCTCGACCACCTGCACCACCTGCCACGGCCTCGTGGCCGGGTGGGCCGGCGCGACGTTCAGCCACCCGACCACTCCCATCGCGCTGACGGGGGCGCACAGCGCCAACCTGGTGAGCTGCTCCCAGTGCCACACCACCATGCCGTATTCCACGGTGAAGCAGACCTGCGACGGCTGCCACCACGCCGACTATGTGGCCACCAGCAATCCCAACCACACCGCGGCGGGCTACGGGACCGACTGCGCCAGCTGCCACCAGGTGGTGGCCAACTGGGCCGGGGCCACGGTCAACCATCCGACGACCCCGATCGCCCTGACCGGTGTCCACAACGGCAACCTGATCGCGTGCGCCCAGTGCCACACCACGATGCCCTACTCCACGGTCAAGCAGACGTGCGACGGCTGCCACCACAGCGAGTACGTGGGAGCCAAGGACCCCGATCACGTGGCCGCCAGCTTCTCGACGAACTGCACCACTTGCCACGGCCTGGTGTCGGGGTGGCTCGGCGCCACGTTCAGCCATCCGACCAGTCCCATTGCGCTGACGGGGGCGCACAGCGCCAACCTGGTCAACTGCTCGCAGTGCCACACGACCATGCCGTATTCCACGGTCAAGCAGACCTGCGACGGCTGCCACCATGCGGACTATGTGGCCACGACCAACCCGAGCCACACGGCCGCCGGGTACTCGACCGACTGCGCGACCTGTCACCAGGTGGTGGCCAACTGGGCGGGGGCCTCGCTGAACCACCCCACCACGCCCATCGCGCTGACCGGCGTCCACAGCAGCACGGCGGTGCAGTGCACGCAGTGCCACACGACCATGCCGTACTCCACCGTCAAGCAGACCTGCGACGGCTGCCACCACGCGGAGTACGTGAGCACCACGGACCCGAACCACACGGCGGCCAGCTTCTCGCTGACCTGCACCACCTGCCATTCGCTGGCGGCCAACTGGGCGGGAGCGCGGTTCACCGCGCATGACGGCAGCATCTCGCAGTTCCGGATCTACAGCGGCAAGCACAACGGCAAGTGGAGCCAGTGCTCGGAGTGCCACAAGCTCGGTCAGCCGTACGCGGCCACGCCGCAGCTGCTCTGTCTCAACTGCCATGCGAAGGTGCAAACGGACAAGCACAAGGGGAAGAACTACACGCCCAGCGATTGCGTGCGCTCGGGCTGCCACGCGAACGGAACGTCGCCGTGATCACCGTCCACACGCTCCCGGGGCGCATGCGATGGCCGCTTGCCGCGCTCCTGCTCACGTTCCTCGGAGCGGGGCAGGCCCGCGCCCAGCATTTCGGGCCCGACTCCGCCCCGCTCGGGGCGCAGGCCGCGGTCGGGCCCGCGGTGGTGTACCTCCACGAGGGCGGCTCCATCCGCGGGACGTTGCTGGCCGACAACGGGCCGAACGGTGTCCGCATCCGGAGCCAGAAGTCGGGCGCGACGTTCGTGGTGCCGGCGTCGAATATCGACAGCGTCGTGCGGGGGCCCTTCGAGCCGTCCGCCGGGCCGGAACCGACGTCCGTAGCTGTGGCGGCCACCACCCCGACGCAGGCGCCGGCGGTCAATTCGGGTGCGGCGGTGGCGCTGACCCTGACCGCGGTCAAGCCTGCTCAAGTCCCCACGAAGGCTCCACCGCCGGCCGCACCAGCGGCGTCCAAGCCGGCGGAGTCGGCGCCGTCGTCCATTCCGGCCTCCGCGCCGGTCGCCGTCAAGCCGACGGAGGTCGCTGCCCCGACCACACTCCAGGCGGGACTCGACACCCCACCTCCCACATTCCAGATCCCTGCCACGAACGCGGCGCTGCCTGCCGCGGCGCCGGATACGGTGCCTGCCGTACCGGACACCGTGCCTGCAGCACCCGATACCGCAGCGGTGATTTCGAGCATCACCTTCATCTCCGGCACCGAGATCTACATCGGCGCGGGCCGCCAGGACGGCCTGGTGGAGGGGTCGGTGGTGGAGGTCGTTCGGGGAGACAGCGCGGTGGCCACGCTGCGCGTGAAGTTCCTCGCGTCCCACAAGTCCAACACCGAGCTGGTCAAGGGGACGCCTGAGCTCGCCCTGGGGGACAGTGTCCGGTTCCATCGGCACGTGGCGACGGAGCAGATCGCGATCGGGGGGCCGATTGCCGCACCGCGGCCCCGCCGGCTGAGCGGCCAGGGCTTGCACGGCCGCATCGGCAGCCGCTACCTCCGCGCCACCACGAGCACGGTCGCGGAGGGCCAACCGGCGTGGAGCAACGGGTTCAACCAGCCCTCGCTGGACGCGCGCCTCTATGGGCTGAACATTGGCGGCACGCCGCTCGGCGTGGCCGTCGATCTCCGGGCCCGCCAGACGACGACCTCCTCGGCTGGCGGAACGACCGTGGACGGTCACACCCGGGCGTACCAGGCGGTGCTGTTCTGGAACGCGCCGGACGCCAAGTTCCGGATGGCGGCCGGGCGCCAGTACCTCACCTATATCAGCTCCATCGGCCTGTTCGACGGCGGCCTGGTCGAACTCAATGGCCGGCACCTTTCCTTTGGCGCCTTCGCCGGCTGGGAACCGGACGCGTCGACACTGCAGTTTTCGAGCACGGTCCACGATTACGGCGCGTACCTGACCGTGCACAACGCGCCGGGCGGCCTGACGTCCAGCGCGTTCACCCTCGGGGCCGTCGGTTCCTACGAGGGGAGCACCGAACGCCGAGAGTGGGGCATCGCCCAGGCCAACATCAGCAACCGGTACCTGTCGCTCTACCTGCTGCAGGAAATCGACTACTACCAGCCCTGGAAGCTGGAGGGCCCCAACGCCGAGTCGAGCGCGGTCTCGTTCACGAGCCAGTTCGCCAATGTGTCCGCTCGTCCGAAGCCGTGGCTCTCGATCAACGCCACCTACGACAAGCGACGCAATGTCCGCCTCATCCGGGACTTCACCAACCCGGAGACGACCTTTGACGACGCCTATCGCGAGGGCTACGGCGGGGGAGTGCAGTACTCCGGCCAGCGCTTCTACCTGGGTGGCGACTGGCGGCGGAGCACCGGCGCGACCGTGCTCGGCGCCAACTCCTATACCGCCACGCTGGGCGCCAACCGGGTCGCGCCGCTCGGCCTCGGCTTCTCGGTACGCGCCACCTGGTACCAGAATCAGAACGACTCGAGCGCCGTCAACCCCGGGTCGGTCCAGACTGACGGCCACCTCTACTCAGGCCACGTGAACTTCGATCCCACCAACGCGATTCACGTTGACCTGAACGGCGGCGTCCGCCAGGAGGACAATCCGGCGTTCGTCGAGCGGCAGAAGTCCACCTGGTACGGCATCGACCTGGACGTCGCGCTGGCGCGGCAGTGGTACCTCTCCCTCTCCGGATTGCGGCAGCAGGACCCCGCCAACCCCGGCACCAGCCAGCTGACCCAGATCTACAGCGGACTGACCTGGCGGTTCTGAGCGACAACGAAAGCGGGGCGGCCACTGGCCGCCCCGTCGTCATGCCACCTGCCTGCTCGCTTCTCCCTAGAACAATCCGAAGCCCACGATCGGTGCCGGCGCCGGCGGGGCCTCGTCGTCGCCACCCAGCTGGACCGGCTCGATGTCCAGGGAGGTGTCCTCCGGAATCTGCACCGCGTCCGCGCCGAGGGTCCGGAAGAGGCGCCACTGCTCCTGGCGGGCCGTGTAGGAATACCCGCCGTTGTACATCAGCGTGACCACCAGCACGCCCTCCGGGCGGCCGAGGTAGCCGACCAGCGTGCTCACGTTGCCGAGCGTGCCGGTCTTGGCCCGGACCACGCCGCGCCCCGGCATCCCACCCAGGCGACCGAGCGTCCCTTCGCCGTTGGCGGGAAGGAGGAGGGGGAAGTTCTTCCCTTCGGGCGTCATCGGAAAGCGGGTGAGGTACGACACGAACACCGACGGCGCGATCCGGTCTTCCGTGGAGAGCCCGCTGCCGTCGACCAGGTGCACCTCGGTCGTGGTGGCACCCGTGATGGCCCGGACGTGCTCCATCAGCTTCTCTGCGGCGTTCGTGGCGCCGCCGGCCCAGCGAAGCAGCAGCTCCGCGCCGATGTTGAGGCTGCGGGTGTTGACCTCGGAAGCGAGCGAGTCGAGCGTCGGCGATTCGATCTGCGCCAGCACCGCGGTATTGACGGGCGGCGTGGAGGCGGACGCCAGCGCGAAGGTGTTGTCCCACTGAATCCCGGCGTCGGACAACGCCTTGCCCCAGACCGCGCGCAACACCGCCTCGGGGTTGTAGGCCACCGAGGTGAGGCGCCGCGCCCGCGCGCCGGTGCCGATATTGCCGGTCAGGACCCAGCCACCGTTGGCGGTGGAGGAGAGCCGGAGCGACGAGCGCCGGCCGGCGACGGTCCGGGCCTTGTTGGTGATGAGTTGGCTGACCCCGCGAGGCGACTCGCCGATGACGACCGGCCGGGAGCCCGACTTGGAGCCGGGCCGGACGGTGAACTCGACAGTGTTCTCGTGCAGGGAAATGGCGCCGATCGGGGGAGCGAAGAGGCGACCGCGATGCCGGCTGGCCCACACCGACGGGTAGGTCGCATCGGCAGGGCCGTTGGCGCTCTGGATCACGAGCGGGCCCTGCAGCCGCGTGATGCCGCGGGCGGCCAGCTGCTGTGCAAGATCGGAGAGCTGCGGGCCCTGCCGGGTGGCGCGCTCGAGCGAAAGGTCGCCGTTGAGCTCCAGCGCCCACGTCCCCATCCATTGCCCGGTGAACGGGTCCACGCTGCCGGTCCCGACCACCCGGGTGGCGACGCGGGCATTGCCGCCCAGTGTGCTGCGCGCGAATCCGGTGGTGAACAGCTTCACGGTCGAGGCGGGGAGAAGCGGACGATCCTCGGCCACGCTCCAGATGATGCGGCCGGTCTGGTCGGCGATGGCGATGCCCCATTCACCGGGTGCGCGGCGCTGCACGCGCTTGTACCAGGTGTCCAGGGCACGGCGCACCTCGGCATCGCCCTGCGCCCCCGCCACGGCCGGCAACAGCGACAGCCCGCCCACCAGGGCGAGCAGGCCGAGCACGGCGCGAAGCGTTGGTCGAGGCGCGCAGAGGAAACGCGTCACAGGGATACCGCCTGGTTGATGATTGGGGTCCGGCTGGGGGGCCGTCCACCAGAAGGGTAGAGCAAAGACCGTTCCCGGGGGCCAAAAGGGGGCCGGTCGCCGGCTCAGACAACGAGGCCTGCGGCAACCGCCGCAGGCCCACGTCTCAATACTATGCGCCAAACCCTTGTGGCGTCAAGAGTTGCCTTGGTGTCCCGTCCCGCCCTGAAACGCCGGCCCCCCGATGGCCTTTTGGGGGGCCCAGGGACCGGGTCCGGGCCGCCCAGCTATTTCAGCATCAACTTGGCAATCGTCTGAAGCTGCATATTGCTGGTCCCCTCGTAAATCGTGCCGATCTTTGCATCCCGATAGAACTTTTCGGCGGGGTATTCCTTCGAATAGCCGTACCCGCCGAAGAGCTCGAGGCATTGGGAGGTGATCCGGTCGGCGACTTGCGAGCTGAAGAGCTTGGCCATGGCGGCCTCGCGCAGGAACGGCTGTCCGGCGCACTTGATCCGCGCCGCGTTGTAGACCATCAGCTTGGCCGCTTCCAGCTCGGTGCCCATCTGGGCGAGCTGGAACTGGATGCCCTGGAACTCCGCGATCGGCTTACCGAACTGCTTCCGTTCCTTCACGTAGGCGGTGGCCGCTTCGAGCGCGCCGGTCGCCACGCCGATCATCTGGGCGCCGATCCCGATCCGGCCCTCGTTCAGTGTCTCGATGGCGATCTTGTAGCCCACGCCGACGGGCCCGAGGACGTTCTCGTCCGGGACGATGCAGTTCTCGAGGATCAACTCCGTCGTGCTCGAGGCGCGGATGCCGAGCTTGTCTTCCTTCTTGCCGACCTTGAATCCCTCGAAGTCCCGCTCGATCAGGAACCCGGTGATGCCCTTGTAGCCCTTCGAGAAATCGGTGTTCGCGAAGACGATGAAGAGCTCCGCCTCGGCACCATTGGTGATCCAGAACTTCCGGCCCGTCAGCTCCCAGTGGTCGCCCTTCCGCTCCGCCTTCGTCTCGAGGGCGAAGGCGTCGCTGCCGCTCGCCGGCTCGGAGAGGGCGAAGGCGCCGAGCATCTCGCTCGCCATTCTCGGCAGGTACTTCGTGTGGAGTGCTGGCGATCCCCACCGCAGCACGCAGTTGTTGACCAGGGTGTTGTGGACGTCGACGTAGATGGCCGCCGAGGCGTCCACCCGGGCGAGCTCCTCGATGGCGAGGACGGCCAGGAAGATGTTTCCGCCGGCGCCCCCGAACCGTTCCGGAATCTCCACGCCCATCAATCCGAGCTCGAAGAACTTGGGGATGATGTCCGGATTGAACTGGGCGCGGGCGTCCATGTCGTGGACGTGGGGTCGGATCTCGCTCTCGGCAAATTCGCGGACCGCGCTCCGGAACATCTCCTCTTCCTCGGTCAGGGTCGTGATCGGGAGGGGGGCGGTCGTCAGGTCAGTCATGGGAGTCCTCCCCGCCTGGCGGGGGCTTTGGGTCGAGCGGGAAGATACCCGCGGACCCCGAAGCGTTCAACGCGGGCCGAGGACCTCCAGCACGACGGGCACCCGCCCAAGCGGCGCGGCGATCTGGACCCCCTGCACGCGCGGGCGGACCGCCTCGAGCAGTTCCCGGGCGATCTGCACCCCCTCCGCGAGTCCCGCCTCCCGTCCCGCCGCGCTCGCCACCCGCATCCGCTCCAGAATGGCGGGGGGCACCGATACGCCGGGGACCTCGTTGGCCAGGAACTCCGCGTTGCGCAGCGACACGAGGGGCCAGATACCGGCGATGATCGGGATGTTGTGCTTCGAGGCACGGTCGAGAAACCGGTCCAGCTGGTCGAGGTCGAACACCGGCTGGGTGACGGCGTACTCGGCGCCGGCGTCCACCTTCCACGCCAGGCGCGACAGTTCGCGCTCCATGTCGGGCGCCGTCGGATTCGCGCCGACGCCGATCACAAACCTGGTGGGAGTCCCGATGGCGTTGCCGCCCGGGTCGAGTCCGTGGTTGAGCCGGGAGACGAGGTTGGTGAGCCCGATGGCGTCGATGTCGAAGACCGCGGTCGCATCGGGGTAGGGGCCCATCTTGGGCGGATCGCCGGTGATGATGAGCAGGTTGCGGAGCCCCGCGGCCGCGGCGCCGAGCAGGTCGGAGAGCATGCCGAGGAGGTTGCGGTCCCGGCAGGCGTAGTGGACCACCGCCTCGAGCCCGACTTCCCGTTCGATCATGAGACCGGAGAGGAGTGCGCCCATGCGGCTCTGCGCCCGGGGGCCGTCGGGCACGTTGACCGCGTCGACCCCGGCCGCCTTCAGCGCGCGTACCTGCGCGAACATCGGCGCGGGATCCACGCCCTTCGGTGGGACGATCTCCACGGTGGTCACGAACTCCCCGGCGGCCAGCTTTGCCCCGAGCCGCGAGCGTTCCGCGAGCGGCACGGCGGGGACGCCCTGGGCAGCCGCCGGCGCCGCGGCAATCGCCGAGGCATGCCTCGGCGAGACGCTCTGCACGAAGCCGACCATCGCCTTGATGTGCTCCGGTGTCGTGCCGCAGCAGCCGCCGACGATCCGGGCGCCCGCCTCCACCATGCGCCGAGCATAGCCCGCCATGTACTCGGGCGACGCCATGTACATCTTGCGCCCGCCGACGTCGCGCGGGAGACCGGCGTTGGGCATGGCGCTGAGCGGCAGGGTGACGACCTTGGCCAGGTGTTCGATGGCCTCGAGGACGCCATGCGGGCCGACGGAGCAATTGACCCCGATGACGTCCACGCCCATGGCGGCGATGGCGGGGCCGAAGGCGGAGGGGGCCGTCCCGTAGTAGGTGCGGCCGTCCTCCCCGACGGTCATCTGCGCGATGATGGGGAGGTCGGAAATGGCGCGGATGGCGTTGACCGCCGCGCGGAGCTCCTCGACGTCGCTGAAGGTCTCCAGCAGGAAGCCGTCCACCCCGCCCGCCAGCAGTCCGGCGGCCTGCCGCGCGAACGCCGCCTCCGCCTCCGCCACCGACGTTTCGCCGAACGGTTCGATGCGGATGCCGAGCGGCCCGATGGCGCCGACTACACAGGCGCGGTCCCCGGCGGCTTCCCGCGCGAGGTGAGCCGCCGCCTCGTTGATGGCCTCCGTGTCGGCGGAGAGGCCGTGATGCGCCAGCTTGACGGGGTTGGCGCCGAAAGTGTTGGTCTCGATCAGTTCAGCGCCCGCCCGCACGTACTCCCGGTGCACGTCGCGGATGACGTCGGGCTGCCGCAGGTTGAGCTCGTCGTAACAGACGTTGAGGAACAGCCCCTTGCTGTAGAGCATCGTCCCCATCGCGCCGTCGGAGACATGCACGTGGCCGTCGGCCAGCAGTTGGCGCAGGTCAGGCATTCGGCATCCTCCCGCGTGACTCAGCCACGCTCATAGCCCAGGTTCGGCGCGAGCCACTCCTCGGCCTCCGCCACCGTCCACCCCTTCCGGCGGGCGTAATCCTCGACCTGATCCCGCCCGAGGCGCCCCACACCGAAGTACGCGGCGCCCGGGTGCCAGAAGTACAGGCCGCTTACCGCCGCGGTCGGGGTCATGGCGCAGCTGTCGGTCAGGTGAATTCCGGCCCGCTCCTCCGCCTCGAGAAGATTCAGGATGGTCCGCTTCTCGGTGTGCTCCGGGCAGGCGGGATATCCCGGCGCGGGCCGAATCCCCTGGTACTGCTCCCGGATGAGCGCCGCATTGTCGAGGGCCTCGTCCGGCGCGTAGCCCCAGAATTCCGTCCGCACCCGCTCGTGCAGCCGTTCCGCGAACGCCTCGGCCAGCCGGTCGGCGAGGACCTTGGCCATGATCGCGCCGTAATCGTCGTGCACCGCTTCGCGCGCCGCCACGATCGCGTCGAGCCCGTGCCCGGTCGTCACCGCGAAGAGCCCCAGGTAGTCGGGGGCGGCCTCCGGGGGCGCGACGTAATCCGCGAGGGCGCGGTTGGCGCGCCCGTCGGCCTTCGCCATCTGCTGGCGGAGGGTGTGGATCGTCGCGCACTGCTCCGCCCGGCGCTCGTCGGCGTAGAGCGCGATGTCGTCGTGGCCGAGGCGCGATGCCGGGAAGAAGCCGAGGACGGCGCGGGCTTCCAGCCGTCGGTTCGTCACGATGTCGTGCAGCAGCGTCTCGGCGTCCGCCATCAACTCCCGCGCCGCCGCCCCCGTCGTCGGGTCCTCAAGGATTGCCGGGTAGAACCCCTTGAGCTCCCACGCCTGGAAGAAGGGCGTCCAGTCGATGCGCGGGACCAACTCCTCCAGCGGGTAATTGGTGAACGCGCGGAGGCCGAGGAAGGTGGGGCGGGGCGGCGGCGCCGGCCACTCCAGCGTCACCGCGCGTGCCCGCGCCTCGGCGAGCGTGCGCAGCGGCGTCGCGTCCTTGGCCGCGTGTTCCCTGCGCAGCGCCTCCTGGGCGGTACGCGTCTCCGCCACGAAGGCCGGGCGGAGGCCGTCGCTGAGGAGGCTGCTGGCCACGGCCACCGCGCGCGAGGCGTCCTGGACGTGGACCACGGCCTCCGGATAGGCGGGGGCGATCCGGACCGCGGTGTGGGCGCGGCTGGTGGTCGCGCCGCCGATCAGCACCGGCTGCGTGAATCCTTCGCGCGCCAGCTCCCCCGCCACGAACGCCATCTCGGACAGGGAGGGCGTGATCAGCCCGCTCAATCCGATGAGGTCCACGGCGTGTTCCCGGGCGGCGTCGAGGATCTTCGCCGCCGGCACCATCACGCCGAGGTCGATCACCTCGAAGTTGTTGCACTGCAGCACGACGCCCACGATGTTCTTGCCGATGTCGTGCACGTCGCCCTTCACGGTGGCGAGGAGGATCTTGCCCTTCGGGCGTCCGCCGTCCCGCGCCTTGGCCGCCTCGATGTACGGAATCAGGTGCGCCACCGCGCGCTTCATGACCCGCGCGCTCTTGACCACCTGCGGCAGGAACATGCGCCCCGCGCCGAACCGGTCGCCCACCTCGTTCATCCCGTCCATCAGCGCGCCTTCGATGATGTCCAGCGGATGGGCCGCCTGGAGGCGGGCCTCCTCGGTGTCCGCCTCGATCCAGTCGGTCAGGCCCTCGACGAGGGCGTGCACCAGTCGGTCGTGGACCGATCCCTCCCGCCAGGTCAGGTCGGGCCCGGCGGAGACCGCCTGGCCGGCCACCCCGGCGGCCACTGCGAGCAGCCGCTCCGTCGCGTCGGCGCGGCGATTGAGGATCAGGTCCTCCACCCGCTCCCGCAGGTCGGCGGGCAGGTCGTCATACAGCGCCAGCTGCCCCGCGTTGACGATTCCCATGTCGAGGCCGGCGCGGATGGCGTGGAAGAGGAACACGGCATGGATCGCCTCGCGCACCGGGTCGTTGCCGCGGAAGGAGAACGAGACGTTGCTGATGCCGCCGCTCACCGAGGCATGGGGCAGTTCCGCCTTGATGCGGCGAGTCGCCTCGATGAACGCCAGTCCGTAGCCGGCGTGCTCCTCGAGCCCGGTGCCGATGGCGAAGACGTTTGGATCGAGGATGATGTCTTCCGGGGGGAAGCCCGCCTTCGTTGTCAGGAGATCGTACGCCCGCTTGCCGATGGCCAGCTTCCGGTCCACCGTGTCGGCCTGGCCCTGTTCGTCGAAGGCCATCACCACCACGGCGGCGCCGTAGCGCCGCACCAGCCGGGCCTGCTGCAGAAAGGACGCCTCCCCCTCCTTGAGGGAGATGCTGTTGACCACGCTCTTCCCCTGCACGCACTTGAGGCCCGCCTCCAGCACCTCCCACCGGGAGGAGTCGATCATCACCGGCACCTTGGCGATGCCCGGCTCCACCGCCGCCAGCCGCAGGAACCGCGTCATGGCCGCCACGGCGTCCAGCATCCCCTCGTCCATGTTCACGTCGATCAGCTGCGCGCCGTTGTCCACCTGCTGCCGCGCCACCTCGAGGGCCGCCTCGAACTGGCCGTCGAGGATCAGCTTGGCGAAGCGGCGCGATCCGGTCACGTTGGTGCGCTCGCCGATGTTGACGAAGTTGGTGGTGGGCCCGACCACGAGCGGCTCCAGGCCGCTCAGCCGGAGGCGGGGCTCCATCTCCGGCGCGCGGCGCGGCGGGAGGCCGCGGACGGCGTCGGCCACCGCGCGGATATGATCGGGCGTCGTGCCACAGCAGCCGCCCACGATGTTGACCAGGCCGTGTTCCGCGAACTCCCGGACCACCGCGGCCAGTTCCGCCGGCGTCTCGTCGTAGCCGCCGAAGGCGTTGGGAAGCCCGGCGTTGGGGTAGACGCTGATGCGGGTCGGGGCGACGCGGGAAAGGTCCTGCAGGTGCGACCGCAGCGCCTTCGCGCCAAGCGCGCAATTGAGTCCCACCGCCAGCGGGCGGGCGTGAGACACCGCGAGCCAGAACGCCTCGACGGTCTGGCCGGAGAGGGTGCGCCCGCTCTGGTCCACCACGGTGCCGGAAATGATCACGGGCAGCCGGGCGCCCCACCGCTCGAAGCACTCCTCGATCGCGAAGATCGCGGCCTTGGCGTTCAGCGTGTCGAAGATCGTCTCGACGAGAAGGAGGTCGGCGCCGCCCTCCACCAGACCCTCGACCGCCTCGCGATAGGCGCCGGCAAGGGTGTCGAAGTCGATGTTGCGGTGCCCCGGGTCGTTCACGTCGGGGCTGAGGGAGGCGGTGCGGTTGGTCGGCCCGATGGCGCCGGCCACGTACCGGAAGTGCCCCGGTTCCCGCGCCTCCGCGCGGTCGGCTGCCTGGCGCGCCACATCCGCCGCGGCGCGGTTGAGCTCCCGCGCGAGGGGCGCCAGCGCGTAATCCGAGAGGGCGATGGAGGTGGCGTTGAAGGAGTTGGTCTCGATCAGGTCGGCGCCCGCGGCGAGGTAGGCGTCGTGGATCCCGCCGATGATGTCGGGCCGGGTCAGGCAGAGCAGGTCGTTGCATCCGCGCAGGTCGCTGGGGTGCGCCGCGAATCGGTCGCCGCGAAAGTCCGCTTCGGCGAGGTCGTGCCGCTGGATCATGGTGCCCATGGCGCCGTCGAGCACGAGAATGCGCTCGCTGAGGAGGCGCTCGAGGGCGGCCAGTCGGCGGGGACGGGCGGGGAAGGGCGGGCCGGGAAATGACGTCACGCGGGGCTCCAACAACGACGCCCGGAACCAAAACGGCTCCAGGCGAGCGTTTTAGCAGGTTGTTTAACGTGGCCGCAATATGCGCAAATCACCACGAATCGATTGGTCAGACCCCTGAATTGTACCCGCCGGCCTCTCAATGGCAAGGGTGGCATCAGTCGGGTGGCAGCCCCATCGCAATCACCGCGGCGGCGCGCCCGACACCGCGGATGAGCACGGTCTTCTGGCGTCCCCCGTGCCCGGCGGTGATTTCCACCGCCCGGTTCGGCACGCCGAGCGTGGCGGCCAGGAAGCGGATCAGTTCCTCGTTGGCCGCGCCGTCCACCGGCGGCGCCGAGAGCCGGATCCGGACGGTGTCTCCGTGGATGCCTGCCACCTCGGTCCGGGAGGCGCGAGGCTGGATGCGGAGCCGGAGCCGCACCCCGTCGTCGGTGCCCTCCACCGGATTCATCGAAGGAGACCGAGCAGGAGCGAGCGCAGGAGGACGAGCGCGAGCCAGGCCACGAGCGGACTGAAGTCGATCATGCCCATCGGGGGCAGGACGCGGCGGATCGGGGCGACCAGCCACTCGGTGAGCAGGATGATGGGCCGAAATTGACGGTGGTAGATGCCGATGCCGAACCACGACGCCACGACCCGGATGATCAGCGCGGCGATCAACAGGGAAAAGACGCCGTTGATCAGGAACGCCGCCACGCCGCCCGCGCCGCTCCCGGCCGCCAGGCGGGCCCGGAACCAGAAGCTGACCAGCCAGTCGGCGAGTGCAATCAGCAGGAGCCCGCCGAGGATCGTGAAGCCGAACAGCCAGAGGGGCGCATCCTGGGGGTTGCGTCCGGCGCGGGCCAGCCGCGACTCGATGGGGCGGAGGATGGGGTCCGAGAACCGGCGCACCAGGCGGGGCCACGCCCCGAACGGGGCGATGTGCCGGGCGCGCACCAGCCAGAAGGTCAGCGCCACGACGGTGGCGTAGATCAGGGCGACGACGCTGGCGCCGCGGGCCAGCAAGCCGATCAGGCCCATCGCGGGCTCACCGGCCGCTGGCCCGCTGCACCTTGTAGGGAGAGCTCCCGCCGTCGGAATCGGTGCAGGTCACGGTGAAGAGGCCGTCGTTGAGCGCCGACTCCTCGAGGAGGTCCGTGGTGCCGCGACAGCTGGTCACGCGGTGGCCGAGCGGATTCCGGTACATCGCGAAGGCCATCGGCGGATTGGCGCGCGTGTCGATCTGTCGCGCGATGTTCGGCGTGAGGCTGTCGAGCCCGGCGGCGCGGAGCGAGGCCGGATACTTCCGCTGATTGGCGGCGGCGTAGGCCGCCAGGCGGTCGATGAGAAAGAACACGTCGCGGCCGAGGGCGGTCGCCTCGGCCTGGGCGGCGTCGCCGCTCGCCTGCGCGGGGCGGTTCGCCTGGGCCGGCGGCGCCGACGCCTTGTCCTTGCCGCACGCGCCCCCGACTGCCACGAGGACGGCCAGCGCGGCTGCGCGGGTTGCCCCGCTATTCCATCGCGAATTCACGATTGAACACCACCTCGAACGTGAAGGTCTTGGCCCGGCTCCGGGTCTCGATCAGGTCGGCGATGCGGCGCAGGCGCTCGGGGACGGCCATGATGCGCTCCTGCGCCTTCCGGCCCATTTCGTTCAGCCCGTCGAGCTTCTCGATCTTCCAGAACGCGATCTGCTCCTGGACAATCTTGAGGTAGTCGCGGGGCCCGTAGATCCCGGCCCGCCGGATCACCTCGGCGAAGTCGCGGAAGCCGGGAATGGTGAGCCCGGGCATGTCGATGCCGGGGAGGATGTGCGACGCCGACTCGAGCCCGCCGTTCGGATCGCGCTTGAGCACCTCGGCGAACACCGCGCGATAGAAGGTGAAGTGGCGCGCCTCCTCCATGGCCACCTTTTCGAGCACGTCGCCGAGCTGCGGGTCATACTCGGCCACGATCTTCCCGGTTTCGGCGTGCGACCGCTGCGTGGCCCGCTCCTGCACCGAGGTATAGACGAAGACGCGGTAGGGGTCCTTGTCCCAGTCGGGATTGAATCCGGCCCGCATGTACTCGAACTGGATCTCCTCGAGCTTCCGCTGGTCGAGGAGGCCGGTGTCGCGGACGTAATCGTGGAGCACCTGGCCGTGACGGTCCTCCTCGGCGGTCCACAAGTTGAGCCAGTCCCGCCAGTGGCTGTCCTCGCCGGCGTGCGCCGCGAACACCCGGTGGAAGTGCGGGAGCCCCTCCTCCGTGAGGAGGTTGAGCGCCACGGCGGCGCGGGCCGGCACGGGAATGCCGTCGGCACGGCTCCGGGCGCGTTTGAGGTGATCGTCCACCGACTCGTCGGGCCCCGGGCCGATCAGGTCGTGCGGGAACCACAGCGGACGCTTCGCCTCGTGCGCCGCCATCAGCTCGCGCACGGTGTCCTCGAAGTCCCGCAGGACCTCGAATTTCGCGATGATGTCCCGCGCGGTGTCACGAATGGTCATGGAGTCCTCCGGGGCTGCCGACCCCGAACGAGTGAGAGCCGGTGCGGTCGCGCCGCTCCGGCTCTCTAAGCTAACGCCCTGCTGCTGCTACCGCATCACCTGCTCAGGAGGACGGCATCGCCTTTTCCATGAGGTACCAGCTGCGGCCGCCGATGTACCCGGTGCGCTCCATCACGCGCTGCCACCCCATCGCGACGAGGAACGCCTCGGAACGGAGGTCGTCCGTCCAAAATTCGACCAGATGCGCGCCGTGGCTCGCCGCACGCTCCTCGAAGGCGCCGAGCAGCCGGTGGGCGTGTCCCTGGCGCCGTTCGGCCGGGGCCACCGCCACCTCGACGAGGTGGGCCACGCCCCCCTGCAGGGTGTAGCGCAGGCCGCCAACCCAATCGCCGATTTCGCTGGTGAGGACGAGGTAGCGGTCTTCGACGCGACTCGTCGTGCCCTCGGTTTCGTCCTCCTCGGTCAGGAGGTCCGAAAACCAGGCCGAAAACTCCTCGTCCTGTTCCATTTCACGGATCGTGATTTCACTCATCGGTCCGGATTCTCCCCGTAGCGGGTCGGGCGAGAGTGCCCACCCGCAAATGGTCGGTTGCAACTTGGGTGCCACCAGGCATCCATTGCCAGGGGGCAGCTGCGGGCAAATGCCCATCATATATAGATGTTACACCGAATGGCTGTGTTTCGTTCCGTCACGACAGCCCGGTGGCGACGGCCGCCGCCAGGGCCACGGTGGCCAGCAGGGTGAGCAGGAGCGCGATCGGCCCTGCAAATTTCCACCATTCCTCGAGCCGGACCCCGACGGCGGCGACCATGGCCAGGAGCGCCCCGTTGGTGGGATTGACGAGGTCCATGAGCCCCACGCCGAACTGGTAGGCCAGCACGGTCACCTGCCGCGACAGGCCGAGGAGGTCGGAGAGCGGCACGAGGAGCGGCATGGTGAGGACGGCCTGTCCGCTGGTGCTGGGCACCGGCAGGTGGAGGAGGCCGTGTGCGACCATCATGCCCAGCGCGGTCAGGGTGACGGGGAGCTCGGCGACCGGGGCGAAGAGTCCGCGCACCACCGTGTCCACGATGTGCCCCTGGTTCATCACCACGAAAATGGCGCGGGCAAACCCGATGATCATCGCCGCGTACGCCATCGACTTGAAGCCGTCCACGTACGCCTCGGCGGTCCCGTCCAGGCCGAGCTTGCCAACGAGTCCCACCACGACGCCCATCGCGAAGAAGAGCGCCGACATCTGGTCGAAATCCCACTCCCAGCGCAGGACGCCGATCACGAAGAGCGCGAAGCTCCCGACGATCAAGAGGAGAATCGTCCGCATCCGCCAGCCGCTTGCGCCGGCGGCCGCCTCCTGGGCGGTCGTCGCGACGCCGGCGGTCCGGGTGCGGCTGGCGTAGCGCATCGTGTACCAGATGTAGAGGCCGAGCGCCGGCACCAGGCATGCGACGCGAAATCCCGACCCACTGAGGAGGGGCAGGCCGGCCACCTTTTGCGCGATGCCGACCATGAAGGGGTTGATGGGACTGAAGGTGGCCCCGACGACGGCGGCGCCGATGCTCATGGCGACGGCGGTCACCCGGTTGAAGCCGAGGCGCGCCACCAGGAGGACGAGAATCGGTGCGAAGGCGATCAGCTCTTCCTGCATCTGGATCAGGATGCCGCCGAGCGCGAACACCACGCAGGAGATCGGGATGACGAGGGTGTCGTGGCCACGCAATCGTTCCACGAGTCCGTCGAGCAGCGTCCCGAAGACGCCGGTGCGCTCGACGACGGTCCAGGCGGCGCCGACCAGGAAGACGAGGAAGATGACGGAGGCGGCGTCGGCCATCCCCTTCGGGATGTCGACCAGGGCGTCGGTCAGGGAGACCGGTGCCGGGGCGACAGCGCGATAGGTGCCGGGGACCACCACCTGCCGACCGGTGGCCGGGTCCTCCTGGCGGTCGTACTCGCCGGCGGGAATCACCCAGGTCAGGGCCGCCGCCGCCAGCACGAAGCCGGTCAGCAACACCAGGGGATGCGGGAGGCGAAACCGCAACAGGTTCAAAGCGGCCGGCACGACTGCGCGACAGGAATCGCCTTGCCGCAGGCGATCGACTCATTCATCCCGGCGATGATGGGGCCGCAGGCCGTCGTCTGCGCCTGCTGCAGGGCGTCGGACTCTGAGGCCCCCGAGGCGGTCGCGGTGTTGCTGCGGCCGTTGTACTCGATGGTGACGGTGCACTCCACGTTCTGGCTGTTGAGCGTGGAGTAGAGGAGCATGGCGCCGAAGCCCACGGCGACGGCGATCGTGATCATGGTGCTGCGCTTCATGGGTCCCCCCGCGGGATCGAGTTGCCTTCAGAATACCCGCTCTCGGGTTCCGGCGTAACCGCGTCGCCTTGCTCCAGCCCCCGCGGGGCGGGTACCCTCCCCGTCATGCGCACGTCTCGCCCCGGTCGCTTCCTGCCTCGCCGCCTGCCGCCGCTCGTCGCGCTGATCTGCGCGGGGTGGGTCTCCCCCGCAGTCGCGCAGCTCGGGTTTCGCGATCTCGACCCCCTGCACCCGGTGCCGGTGGAGGACGCGAACCCGGTGGCGCGATACGCCTTCGAGGCGCTGCTCCCCTGGGACTACGCCCAGCCGGCGGGGGGCGCGGGGGTGAACGTGATCGACCTGGATCTTGCCTACGGGGTGGCGCTGAATTGGCACGCCGGCGTGCGGCTTCCGGTCGGGCTGGGGCCGGGCGGCGAAGTTGGCCTGGCAGGGGTCGGGGCCTTTGCGCTCTACAACCCGATCCGCGAGGGCGCCGCCGTGCCCGCGGTGTCGCTGCGGGGCGACTTCTTCTCGCCGAGCGGTCTTGCAGCGCGCGGCGGCCTGACGGCAATCGCGACGCGGAGCCTCGGAGCCGCTCGGGTGCACCTGAACCTGGGCGCGGCGATCGGCGGGGACGAGGGCGAGGACCTCCCCTGGTGGCGCGGCGGTGTCGCGCTGGACTACACCTTCTTCCGGCCGAGCGTCCTCGTCGTCGGGGCGCTGGCGGCCTCCCAGGCGGGAGCGGACGACCCGACGGTCACCGAGGTGAGCGGCGGCGTGAAATGGCAGTGGACCCCCGGCATGGCCGTCCAGGCGGGTGCAGGGCGGCGGCTGAGCGCGAGCGGTCCCGATCTGCGGCTGACGTTCGGCGTCTCGAGCACCTTCGGGTTCCGTCGCCTGGTGCCGGTGCGCCCCCCGTCCGGGCCGGCGCGCGTGCGCGGCCGAGCCGAGCAGTACTACGCCCCCGGTTCGTTCAATTGGACCTTCCGGCGGGCGTATCCCGATGCCGCGCGGCTCTTCAACGCCTTCGACTACGGGCACGCCATCCTGTACGAGCGACTCACTACCGATCCCGACGGCGATCCGGCGTGGCTCGAGGTCGGGAAGTTCGACTACCTCACCACCGACCTGCTGGTCCGCGCCACCGCGACTGCCGATCGCGGAGGAAGCGATCTTCCCGGCGTACGCCGCCCGCTACTGGCCGGCGGCGCTCGCCTTCGACTGGGCGCACCAGCTGCACCGGCAGGTGTACGACGCGTTGAGCGACGAACGGCTGACGCCGGAAGCGCGCGACTCACTCGTCGAGCGGCTGACCGACTACTACCTGTCGCGGCGCGACCTTGCGTTCGCTCCCGTGCCGAAGAGCATGGCGCTCATGCTCGGACAGCCCTATTCCGAGGCGTTTCACCATGCCTTCCCGAAGTTCAACGGGCTGATCTGGGCGTATCACTGGCTGCAGGTCGGCCTGTATGAACCGCTGATGGTCGAGGAGACCCCGGGGGCGCGCCGAGCCGGCATCAACGCCGCGCTCGCCCGCTTTCACGCGATGATCCCGGACAATTTCCCGGCCATCATGCCGATGACGCCGATGGTGGCACCCACCTTCACGGCCCGGCATCCGCGCGCCGCCGCCATCTTCGACAACCTGCACAGCCTGCACGACATCATCTCCGACATCCTGCTCTCGGACGCGGTGGCCCCCGACAACAAGCGGGCCGCCATCGAGGCGGCCCTGCAGGAGTTCCGGGACGAAACCCGAAACGTGATGTCGGACGAGGCGTGGCGGGGGATTCCCGGGCACGCGCACTGAGTCAGCCGCTGGCCATCGCCCCGAGGACGCTCGGCAGCGCGCCGATGATCCAGACGATCGCGGCGCCGACCAGCGCCTTGCTCATCGGGATCTTCCCGACGACGCGGAGACCGACCGCGACGAGGAAAGTGATCCAGAGGGTGAAGAGGTCCACGCGCAGGAGCATCGCCATCAGCATCGTGGAGGCGGTGTCCGGGTCCAACGGCCGCGCCAGTCCGAGAGAGGTCGAGGCCCGACCCGTCAGCGACTCCTCCGGGAGGAGAAGCACCTGCGCGCCCGAGACCAGCAGTTCGAGGATTCGCGGAAAATAGCTGTAGGTGGCGATCATCATCGCGGCCCCGAGCGAGACCGCCGCGCCGACGATCTTGCCGGCGACCCAGGTGGTGAGCCCGAGCAGCAGGACGATGAACGGCACCATGACGAAGACCCCGACCGAGGCAAACTTCTCGGAGGTCGCACGCATGCTGGTGGCCATCTCCTCGGTCATCTGGGGGTTCTTGGCCAGGGTCTTCGCGATGTTGCGCGAGATCTCGGCGTCCATCATGGGCTGAAACGCGCCCTTCAATCCCATGTAGATCGCCACGAACAGCACGATGAGGACGAGGAAGGGAACGAGGAACCCGGCATCCTTGCGGCGCTCGAACACGGCGGACGGCTTGATGAAGATCTCGAGGAAGTCTTCCCAGAGGGCGGCGCGTTCAGGGGTCGGTGCGGCGGGAGCGGTCATGTCGATCCTCCGATTGAGGACGCCGTTTCGGCGCGAATCCAGGCAAGGTAGTCGGCGCTGCCGGCGGCGATGGCGGTGGCGATGATCTCGGGGTTGTCGTAGCTGTGCGCCGTGCGAACGTGCTGGTCCAGTTCGGGGTAACGCGCCCGCGTGGTCTTCAGGATGCAGAGCCACTCCTCCGCGGTCCGCACCCGGCCGTCCCATCGAAAGGTGGATTGCATCGGGCCCACCACCTGTCCGCAGGCGGCGAGTCGCCGCTCCACCGCACTCCTCGTGATCCGGTCCGCCTCCTCACGGGAGGAGGCGGCCACCGTCACCTGGAGGCAGTCGTCGATCACGAGGCCGGCGCGGCCGCCGGGATGCCGGGAGTCTCGTGGCCGCGCCGCCCATCGGCGATCGGATCGACCGCGGTGCGCCAGCCGCTCCGGAACTGCAGGGTCAGACGGTGGCCCAGGCTGTCCACCGTCACGTTGACGATGTCGGGCATGGTCCGGGCGTAGGCGGCACCGGCCGTCGCCTGCGCCCCGAAGTCTGCCGGCGTGTCGCCCTGATAGGCGAAGCCGAACTCACGCGCCACGGCCACCGCCTGCGCCTGTTCCGTCCCGTAGCGGGCAAACTGGTCGGGCGGAATCAGCCCCTTCTGGGAGACCACCGGGGAGTAGCTGTCGTAGCTCGGGCAGCCGGCCAGGGCCAGCACGAGCAGCGGGAGGGCGAAAAGGCGTCGCATCAAGGGCGTCCTGGGGTCTGGGCGGTCCGCGTAAGCGCCCGGGCCGTTCCAGCCGGGGCGAATCCAACTACCTTAAATAATGCCAATTGCGTGTTCTCCCAAGGGGCGGACGCTCGCCCTGCTCCTTGGGCTGGTGGTCACGGGCGCACCACCCCCCAGCCTCCGCGCCCAGGACGCGCAGCCTCCCCATCAGATCAAGTGGTACGAGCCGGTGGCCGTCGCCGCCGGCGTCTCCCTCTTCTTCCTGGTGGACAATCCCGTCCGGAGCTACATGCTCGACAACCAGACGGCGAGCAAGGACGATGTGGCGAGCGCCTTCAAGAAGCTCGGGCGAGCCGGAGGTCTGGGCCCTGGTGCCGGCGGTGATGGTCGGGACCGGCCTCGCCCTCAAGAAGCCGGGGCTGGCTCGGTCCGGGCTCCGCGCCGTCACCTCCGCGGCGCTGGCAGGGGGCGTCACCGCCATCCTGAAGGTTACCTTCGGCCGGGAACGGCCGATCGAGGCGAGCGCGGAACCGCTGGACTTCGAGCCGTTTTCCTTGTCGACCGACGACGCCTCCATGCCCTCCGGACACACGGCCACGGCGTTCGGCCTCATGGCGAGTCTGGCCGAGGACGTCCATCCGCTCTGGGCCAAGATCGGTCTCTACACCCTGGCGACGGGCACCGCCTGGTCCCGGGTCTACAACAATCAGCACTGGACCAGCGACGTCATTGCCGGCGCCATCGTCGGCATCACCTCGGCCAAGCTCGTCAGCGGGAAGTGGCAGGTCTGGGGAATCCGACCGCCGTCGATCTTCACCGACGGCCACCAGGTGACGGTCAGCTGGCAGGGCACATTCTAGGAGCTTCGCACGTGCGTTCAACCCTCACGAGGCGGGCCGTGATGGCCGCCGCCCTCCTCATCCTCGGAGTTCCCGTGCGAGCGCCGGCACAGGACGTCCCCCTGCAGGGCGACCTGGTCGTCTTCAACGCCGGCAGCCTCGGCCTCCCGTTCCGGAATCTCCTCAAGGCCTTCAAGCAGGCGAATCCGGAGGTCCGAACCTCCCAGGAATCGGCCGGCAGCCTGGAGTCCGCCAGGAAAATCACGGACCTGGGCAAGACCCCGGACATCCTGGCGGTGGCCGACTACGCCATCATCCCCAAGCTGCTCATCCCCGGGCACACCGAGTGGTACGCCACGATTGCCACCAACTCGCTGGTCCTCGCGTTTCGGGACGAATCGCAGGGGGCGTTCGACATCGACACCCAGAATTGGTACCGGGTGCTGCTGCGCTCCGGCATCCGCACCGGGCGATCGGATCCGGCGCTCGATCCGGCGGGATACCGGACGCTGATGGTGTGGCAGCTCGCGGAGCGGTTCTACCGGCAGCCGACACTGGCCCGCCTGCTCCAGAACGCCAGTCCGCCGCGCTACATGCGGCCGAAGGAGGCCGACCTCACGGCGCTCCTCCAGCTGGGGGAACTCGACTACATCTGGACCTACGCCTCGATCGCTCGGATCAATGGGTTCCGCTGGGTGGACCTCCCACCGGAGATCAACCTGAGCGACCCCTCGCAGGCCGCGACCTACGCGGAGGCGCGGGTGGCGCTTCCCGGCGCCGCGAAAGGGGCGAAGGACAGCGTGGAATTCCGCGGCGAGCCCATCGTGTATGCGCTCACCATCCCGCGGAACGCGCCGCATCCCAAGATCGCCGAGGCGTTCGTGCGCTTTCTTTTTTCGCAGGACGGGCAGCGGATTCTGGCGGAGGCGGGGCTGCAGCCGGCGGTGCCTCCCGCGCTCGGCGGGCCGGGCCAGCCGCCGTTATCTTTGCGGGGACTTTTTCCCCATGAGTGAGCCGATATGAGCGCCTACCGCACCCCTGCCCCCCGCAACGAACCGGTCCTCAATTACGCCCCGGGATCCCCCGAGCGGGCGGCGCTGAAGGCGGCGCTGGCCCGGATGTCGGGCGAGACGATCGAGATTCCCGTCGTGATCGGCGGGCAGGAGTTCCGGACCGGGCGGACCATCGACGTCGTGTCGCCGCACCAGCACAGTCGCGTCCTCGCCAAGGCCCACCTGGCCGATCCGGCGCTCATCACCAAGGCGGTCGACAACGCCACGGCCGCGCAGCGGGAATGGGCGGCCCTGCCCTTTGTCGACCGGGCGGCGGTCTTCCTCAAGGCGGCCGACCTGCTGGCGGGTCCCTGGCGCCAGGTCGTCAACGCCGCCACGATGCTCGGCCAGAGCAAGACGGCGTACCAGGCGGAAATCGACAGCGCCTGTGAACTGATCGACTTCCTGCGCTTCAACGTGCACTTCGCCGAGCGGCTCTACGAAGAGCAGCCGGTCTCCTCGCCCGGTATCTGGAACCGGATGGATCACCGGCCGCTCGAGGGGTTCGTCTACGCGATCACGCCGTTCAACTTCACGGCCATCGGCGGCAACCTGCCGACGACGCCCGCCATTCTCGGCAACGTCGCGATCTGGAAGCCGGCGGCGTCGGCGCTCCTCAGCAACTGGTACGTCTACAAGCTGCTGGAGGCGGCGGGGCTTCCGCCGGGGGTCATCAACTTCGTCCCCGGCAGCGCTGCGCAGGTGTCCGACCTGCTGCTGGCCGACCGGCGGCTCGCCGGCATTCACTTCACCGGTTCGACCGAGGTCTTCCAGACGCTCTGGCGGACGGTGGGCGCCAACCTCCCGAACTACGCCTCCTACCCGCGGCTGGTCGGGGAAACGGGCGGCAAGGACTTTGTGGTGGCGCACGCCAGCGCCGACGTCGACGCACTGGCGGTGGCGCTGGTCCGGGGGGCCTTCGAGTACCAGGGCCAGAAGTGCAGCGCGGCCTCCCGGGCCTACGTGCCGGACAACCTCTGGCCCGCAGTGCGGGAACGGGTCGTGGCGATGATGGCCGACATCAGGATGGGCGACGTCGCCGACTTCCGGAATTTCGTCGGCGCCGTCATCGACCGGAAGGCCTACACCAGCATTTCCGAGTACATCGCGACCGCCAGGAAAGCGAAGGGCGTCGAGGTCGTGGCGGGCGGCTCGTGTGATGACTCGGTGGGCTACTTCATCGAGCCGACGCTGCTCCGTGCCGACGATCCGAAGTACCGCACGATGTGCGAGGAGATCTTCGGCCCGGTGCTGACGCTGCACGTCTACCCCGCGGCCCAGTGGGAGGAAACACTCGCGCTGGTGGACAGCACGAGCCCCTACGCCCTGACCGGGTCGGTCTTTGCCCGGGACCGCCGGGTGCTCGCGCAGGCCTCGGAGGCGCTCCGAAACGCCGCCGGCAACTTTTACCTGAACGACAAGCCGACCGGCGCCGTGGTGGGGCAGCAGCCCTTCGGTGGCGCGCGCGCCAGCGGCACCAACGACAAGGCGGGGTCGATCCTGAACCTGATGCGGTGGATCTCGCCGCGGACGATCAAGGAGACATTTGATCCACCGACGAAGTACCGGTATCCGTTCATGGATGCGGAGTAGGCGGGGACGCGGGAAAGCGGGGAAGCGGGGAAGGAGGTCGGATGGCCACGACAATCCTGGGGGTAGGTGCGCACGGCAGTGCGCTCCTGCCCCAGTTCGTTGTTGCACTGCTGGTCGCGGTGCCGTTTCCCGCCGCCGCGCAGGCCCCCGCGTACACCGCGGCGACCATCGGCTGCGCGCGATTCGCCGAATCGGTGCGCGGCGAACTCGAGTCCATGGTCGGGTCGGTGCGCCGGACCGAGACGCTCGGCCGGGACGGGGTCCTGGCCATGCGCGCCGCGGAGGACAGCTCGGGACTCACCGTGGAGTCGTGGTACGAGACGCTCGCGGTCTACCGGGAGGGGTCGGAGGGCCGGTTCGCTCCCGGCGCGGAAGGGATTCTCGGGGGGCGGTACCTCGGCACCCTCGACCCGCAGGGGGACTACCTGTCGAGCGTCACCCCTTTCGTGCCGGTCGCGCTCCGCGACATCTTTGACTTTGGCCGGATCCTGCTCCACTTCTTTCCGCCGCTGCCCCCGCGCCCGCTCGCGCCCGGCGGCGAGTGGACGGACGGGGCGGAGCTGACGATCTGGCGGCTGGCCGACAGCGCGGGGGGTGGCGGACCCGTCGAGCGCTACCGGTGGATTCGCCGCGCATCCTGGGAGGAAGGCGTCGGCGTGGGGGACTCCACTCTCGTGGTCCACCGCACCGAGACGGAGCAGGGAAGTGTGCAGTGGCGGGCGGGTGAGGGCCCGCTCGGCTGGAGCAGCAGCACGATCGCGAAGGTGGAGTTGACCAACGGCGCGGGCCGGAGTGCGCTGACGCAGGATGTGCGGGTGCGGCGGGAAGCGGACACCTGCCGGTAGCCACGTGCGCGATGCGATGCAGGCGTTTTCCCGACGCGGATTCTCTTGCGTGGAATTCGAGTCCATCCTAATTTGGTGCAACCTGCCTCCGGAGGCACCGCCGATGTCGGAAAGCTTTCTAAGCTCCGACGAATACGACGAGAACGCCCATTCCCTCTATAACGAAGGCCGGTACGACGAAGCGCTGGATCTGCTCCGCGTCGGGGTGACGCTCTATCCGCACGCGGTGGAGCTGCACGTGGGCATGGCCTACGCCTACCTCGCCCGCGAAGAATACGCCTGGTCGCGCCGAAGTTTCGACCGTGCGCTCTCGCGCGACCCCGACCACGAAGACGCCCTCGCCGGACTCGGCGAAACCCTCCTCAAGATCGGCGACCGCGGCGGCGCCCTCGCCGCCTTCGAGCGCGTCGTCGCGCTCGGCTTCCGAGACGATCACGAGCTCATGCTGCAGCTCGGGCGCGCCCTCTTTCGCGAGGGACTGCTCGCCCAGGCCCACCGCTTCTTCGAGTTTGCCGTCTCCGCCCATCCCGATTCGCCGGAAGCCGCCGCCTGCGTCGGCTACGCGTCGCACCGGCTCGGGAACGAGAGCGGCGCGCTCTACTGGTTGCGGCGCGCCCTCGAAATCGACCCCACGTACGCCGAAGCGCGGGTCTACCTCGCCAACCTCCTCTACGACCGGGGGGAATCGGAGGCGGCGCTGCACCATCTGGAGCGGACCCAGCCCGAGGAGCATTTCGACGAGCTGGCGCTCTGGCGCTACATCGAGCTGAAGAAGTCGCTCTTCCGGCTGCCCGACGACGACCCCGAGCTGGTGCCGTGGCTGGCGCGGCTGGGCGAGGTGGCCGCCGAGCCGGACAGCATCGACATGCTGCTCGCGGAGATGGAGGCGCTCCTTCCCGACGGCACCCTCCGCGATCCGAACCAGCTGGAACTCTTCGGCACGCTTCTCACCGAGCTGCAGGCGATGCAGAAGCGGCCCAACGTCGGGGAGTCGCACCTGGTGGCGACCCTCTCGGGGCACCTCTTCAACGGCACGTGGGAGGAGATTCTCCTCCAGATGAAGGCCGCCGACCAGGACGGCTCGTCGGCGTCGCTGGTGGAGTTCATGGCGGGCCTGGCCCGCCGCGGGCAGGCGGAAACCGGCATCGTCATTCCGGTCACCGACGCCGAGGCGTTCATTCGCGGCAGTTCCGAAGCCGGGGTCCTGCGCATCATCCAATAGCATCCCTCCGTTACCTTTCGGCATGTCCACTACGCCATCCTGGACCGCGGGCGTCGTCCGCGAAGTCCTGCCGAACGGCCTCACGCTGCTCGCCCAGCGCGATCCTTCCGCCCCTGCCGTGGCGGTCGTCACCCACGTGAAAGCGGGCTTTTTCGACGAACCCGATCGGTGGGCGGGGATCAGCCACGTCCTCGAGCACATGTTCTTCAAGGGGACGCCGACGCGCGGCGTGGGTGAAGTGGCGCGGCAGACCAAGGCGGCGGGCGGGTATCTCAACGCGGGCACCGCCTACGACTACACCACCTACTATGTGACGCTTCCCGCCGAGGCACTCGAAACGGCGCTCGACATCCAGGCCGACGCATTGCAGCACGCCACGCTGGACCGCGACGAACTCGCCCGCGAACTGCAGGTGATCATCCAGGAGGCGAAGCGGAAGCTCGATTCGCCGGGGTCGCTGGCGCACGAGACGCTGCACGAGGTGCTATTCGACCGGCACCGGATCCGGCGGTGGCGGATCGGGACGGAGGAGGCGCTGGCGGGCTTCACGCGCGAGGATGTGGCGGGATACTACGGCTCGCGCTACGTGCCGGACCGCACCATCGTGGCCATCGTGGGCGACGTCGACCCCGCGGAGGCGCTCCGCGCCGCGCGGGCGCGCTACGCCGCCTGGCCGGCACGCGTCGCCGGCCGCGATCCGTCGCCCGCGGAGCCGGCGCGGCACGATGTCCGCGCCCGCACGCTCCGCGGCCCCATCGCCCTCGCGCAGCTGGCGCTCGGCTGGCGCACGGTGCCGCCGCTGCATCCGGACGCGCCCGCGCTCGATCTCGCGGCTGCGGTGCTGGGCAGCGGGCGCGGATCGTGGTTGTACCGTGGCGTCCGCGCGCCGGGGCTCGCCACCGGCGTTTCGGCGTACCACTACTCACCCACCGAGGTCGGGGTGTTCAGCATCGGGGCGGAGCTCGAGCCGGAGCGGCTTCCGGCCGCTCTCGATGAAATTGCGAAAGCGGTGCTGGCGCTCCGGAGCGGGGGGCCGACCGACGCAGACATCGAGCGCGCTCGCGCCCTCCTGCTGACCCGATTGGGGCGCCAGCTCGAGACGATGGATGGGCGCGCAAGCGCCCTCGCGTCGGCGGAGGCCCTGCGCGACATCGGTCTGCTCGATGAGGAGTTTGCCCAGCTCGCCGCCGTGACCGCCGCCGACGTCCAGCGCGTCGCGGAGTTGTACCTGCGGCCGGACAGCGTCGGCGCGGTGGCGTACCTGCCCGAGGAGCGTGGCGCCGATCTCTCCGCGGCCGCGCTCGGCGCGGCCTTCGGCAAGCCGGTCGGTGCGCGCGCCGTTCCCGCCGCCCAGCCGGTTCCGGTCGCCCGCAGCGTCAATGGCCGCCCGCAGGGCCGGACCACCGCGGGCGTCCTGCACGTGGCGCTCGAGGGCGCCGATCTCCTCGTGCGCCGGAAGCCGGGCGTGCCGGCGGTGTCGCTCGGCCTGTACGTCGCGAGGGGCGGTACTGAATTGCCCGCGGAGGCGGGGCTGGGCTCGCTGGCGCTCCGCAGCGCCATTCGGGGCGCCGGGGCATACGACGCGGAGCAGCTTGCCCTCGCCTTCGAGCGGCTGGGCGGGAGCCTCGGCGCATCGGCCGCCACCGACTGGCTCGGCATGGGGACGAGCGTGATGTCCGCGCGACTGGCCCCGGCGGCCGCGCTGCTGCGACTGGCGCTGGAGGAACCCCACCTGGCGGCGGCGGAGGTGATCCGCGAGCGCGAGCTGATGATGGAAGAGGCGCGCCAGGTGGCCGACGACACCTTCCGCTATCCGTTCCAGCTCGCCTTCCGCGGCGCGTTCGGCGAAACCGCCTACGGGTTGCCCGCCAACGGGCTCGAAGAAACCCTCCGGGACATCGTTCCGGCGCGCGTGGCGGAGTGGCATCGCGCCGCGGTGCGTGGCCAGCGTCTCACCGTGGTCGCGGTCGGCGATCTTGAACCGGAGCGCGCCGCGGATGAGCTGGCCGCCGTCTTCCGCGACTGGCAGAGCGCCTCGCAGGCTCCGCTCTCACCGCTCCGTTGGGAGCCGGGCAGTTCGCCGGTCGCGCAGGTGGTGCCCCTCGGCAAGGCGCAATCGGCATTCGCCATGCTGTTCCCCGGGCCGGGCCGTCGGGACTCCCGGCACTACGCCGCGGAGGTGTGGGCCGCGGTCGCGAGCGGGCTCGGTGGACGGCTCTTCGACGCGCTGCGGGAGCGGCGCTCGCTGGCGTACACCGTTCTCGCCTTCGCCTGGCCGCGGCTCCGGGGCGGCGCGCTCGGCACCTACATCGCCATGGCGCCGGAGCGGGAGGTCGAGGCGCGGGAAGCGATGCTGGCGGAGCTGGCGCGGTTCGCGGACGAGCCGGTCACGCCGGACGAATTGCGCGGCGCCATCGGCTACCTTGCGGGGCAGGCGGCGGTCCAGCGCCAGAGCGCCGGCCACCTGCTGTCGGAAATCGTGGACGCGTGGATGCTGGGGGCGGGGCTCGACGAGCTGGAGGATCCGGGGGCGCCGTATCATCGCGTGACGGCCGAGGCGGTCTGGGAGGTGGCGCGGGAGTCCCTGCGGCCGGAGCGCCGCGCCGAGGGGGTCGTGCGGGGCACCGGCGGCGGGCGCTAGAACATCGACATCGCAAGAATGGAGCGGAGGTTGTCGTTGGTAGCGCGGAGCCGGATGGAGAGCAGGCGCACCATGGCGCGCAGGACCTTGCCGGCGAGCTCGGGGTCGAGGTCCAGCACGATCTCGAGGTCGGCCCGGCTGATGGTCAACAGGCGGCAGCCCCCGTTGCTGATGGCGTCGGTCGAGCGCTCGGAGCGGTCGAACACGGCCATTTCGCCGAAGCAGGCACCCGGCTTCAGGATGGCCAGCGCCTCCTCTCCGCTGCCGGGGATGTCGCGGCTGATGCGGACGTCGCCCTCGAGGATGAGAAAGAGCCGGTTGCCGGGCTCCCCCTCCTTGAAAATCGTCTGGCCCGGGTGATAGCTCTGTTCCCTGCAGGTCTCGGCGATCTTGGCGAGCTCGTCGTCGTCCAGCGTGGCGAAGAGCGCGACCTGGCGAAGCAGCGGCTGGTGCATGGGCGTCTCGTGGCTCGAAGGGAGAGGAGATGACCGAAGCTAGGCCCGATGCCAACGGCGAGCAAGCGCGCCGCAGCCGGTTTACGGTGGCGGATTTCTTCACTGTCCTCCGCCTGCCGCTGGCCGTCGCCTTTCCGCTGGTGAGCGACGGCTGGCGCCTCGTCGTGCTGGCGGTGGCGGCGGGATCCGACCTGCTCGACGGCTTCCTCGCGCGGCGCATCGGCAGCTCACGCTTTGGCCCTGTCATCGACCCGGTGGCCGACAAGCTCTTCATGGCCGTGGCGTTCGGCACCGTGCTCTTTTCCGGGCAACTCGCCTGGTGGGAATTGCTGGGTGTCCTGGCGCGTGACATCGCCGCGAGCGCCGCGTTCTTCATCACCGGCGTCCGGGGGCGGGCCAGCGCCATCCCGGCCCGCGCCGGCGGCAAGGCGGTCACGGTGCTGCAAGTGGCCACGCTCTTTGCCTTCGTCCTCGGCTCGCCGCTCCTTCGCCCACTCGCGTGGGCCACGGCTGCCGTCGCCTTGTACGCCATCTGGGATTACACCCGGGCGGCGGCGACCTCCTCACGACCACTCTAGGAACCGTCCCATGACTGCCGCACCAGAAACCAAGCAGGTCACCCTTCGCTGGCTCGACGAGCTCCGCTTCGAGGGAGGGGAGCCCGGCGGCCCGCAAGTCCTCATCGACGCCGACAATGTCCAGTCCCCCGGACCGATGCTGCAGCTGCTCCTAGCCGCCGGCGCCTGCAGCGGGGCGGACGTCGTCTCGATCCTGAAGAAGATGCAGGTCCAGCTCGCGTCGGTGGAGATCGCCATGTCAGGCGTCCGGCGCACCGAGCACCCGAGGCGGTACACCGCCATTCATTACGCCTGGACCATCCGCGGCGCGGGCGTCGACGAGACCAAGGCGCGGCGCGCCATCGACCTCTCGATGGAGAAGTACTGTTCCGTTCTCCACTCGCTGGCCCCCGACATCGCGACGAGCTATGCCCTTACCCTGGTCTAGGGGCCTCGTCCTGCTGGCGCTGGCCGGCGGGGTGGGCGCCTCGCCGCTCGCGGGGCAGGGGGGCGCGGTCCGGGAACTGGGGGCGGAGGCGGTGGCCACCGGGTCCGATCCCGCGACCTACACCGGCGGCGTCACCGCGTCGATCCGGCCGAGCGTGCGGACCCGCATCGGACTTTATGCGGGGGGCGGGGTGAACGGTGATGGGGAGGGGGTGGGGCGGGCGGAACTGCTCGGCCAGTTCCTGCTCAATCCACGGAGCACGCACCTCGGGTTCTACGCCGGCGGGGGGCTGGCCGGGGCGTTCGCCAGCGGCGCGGCCAACGGGTACCTCGTGCTGCTGGTGGGGCTGGAGAGCCGCCCTGGCGGGACCGGCGGGTGGTTTGTCGAAGCGGGGGTGGGCGGGGGCGCGCGGGTTGCCGCCGGATACCGGTGGCGAAAACTCCCGCCGGGCTGGCGGGCGGAGCGTTGATGCCAAACCGCCCCGGGAGCGTGTCCCGGGGCGGTGTGTGCTACTCGGCGGATCCGCTGCCGACGGTCTCGGCCTGGCGCTGCACCACGGGCCGACAGTACCGCTCGCCGAGGAGGCGGAGGTTGGCGCGATCCTCTTCCGCGAGGTCGGGATAGCGCTCTGTCAGATACTGCATGGTGTCGTCGAACCAGTCCTTCTGGTGTTCGAGCTCGGCTTCCATCACGCCGCACCGAAGGATGTGGCTGAAGAGTTCGTCGCGCGCCTGGTCGAACGAGGCGGGCGGCGCCGACCGCGGGGTCTTTTTCTTGGTCATGCACCTTCCTCTGGGTGGAACTCGGCCCCGGTATCAAATGCGCCGGGCGTGCTGAAACATAACAGGGGACGGGGTGAATTCGCAAAGGTTTCGGCCCGAGCGCTGGGCCTGTAATCCATTACATTCCAGTCGGTTGATGCCGCTGGCCGGCTCGCCGGCCCGCCCGTTCGCGACACCGTGTGACTCATTTGAGGACGACCTCCCATGGCTGGATCCACCTCCCTGAACCGCTTCTATCTCATCTTGCTGGCCGTCGCGGTTGTCGGCGGCGGGCTGCTCTTCCGGCAGGTGCGCCGCGGGGGCCCAACGATCTCCCCCGATGTCGTGGTGACGGTGGCCGACACCGCGGGGTTCTCGGGCTACTACCTCGGGAATCCGAACGCCCCGGTCGTCATTACCGAGTACGCGGACTACCAGTGTCCCGCCTGCCAGAGTTTCGACATGGTCCAGTTTCCCGACATCGTTCGGCAGATGATCGAGACCGGCCAGGTCCGGTGGCGGTACCGGGACTTCCCGCTGAACATGCACCCCTTCGCCTGGCTGGCCGCGCACTCCGCCGCCTGTGGCGACGACCAGGGCAAGTACTGGCCGCAGCACGCCGCGATTTACCAGGGCCAGGGAAACTGGTCGCGCGAGACGGAGCCGTCGGGGACATTCCGCGATTACGCGGAGCGGAACGGACTCGACATGAAGGCCTACGATGCCTGCATGCAGTCGGCGAAGTTCGCGGGCCGCATCAAGGCGAGCTATGAGGAGGGGGCGGCCGCCGGGGTGGGTGGCACGCCGACCTTCTTCGTCAACGGGCGCCTCTTCAACGGCACCTCGTCGTCCGACGCGCTCAAGCGCATCGTCGACTCGCTGGCTCCGGCGCCCGCCCCGGCGCCATGAAGTATCGGATGGGGGTGGCGCTCCTCAGCCTGACCGGCGTCCTGATTTCCGCCTACCTCTGGATGTTCAAGCACGGCTACATCGGGTCCCTCGCCTGCGGCAGCGGCGAGTGCGCCACCGTCCAGCTCAGCGAATACAGCAGTTTCCTCGGCGTGGACGTGGCGCTCCTCGGGGCGCTGGCGTACCTCGCCCTGCTGGGCCTGGCGATGCTCGGCCTCCAGCCGGCCTGGCTGGACCGCCGGGAGCCGACCCGCGGCATCCTGCTGCTCGCCGGCGGCGGGGTGCTCTTTGCCGGCTACCTGACCTGGCTGGAGTTGTTCGTGATTCACGCCATCTGCCGCTGGTGCGTCGGATCGGCGGTGATCATCGTGCTGGTCCTGACGCTCGCGACGCTCGACCACCGCCGCCTGGCCCGCCGCTGAGATGAGCGCCCCCGACGACGCCGGCCACGCCCAGAAGGCAGGGCTCACCGCTCTCGCGCTCGGGGCTCTCGGCGTCGTCTACGGGGACATCGGCACCAGCCCGCTCTACGCCATGAAGGAGGCATTCACCGGGGCGCACGGCCTGCCTCCGACGCCCGAGAATGTCTACGGTGTCCTCTCCCTCATCTTCTGGTCGCTCAACTTCGTCATTTCGTTCAAGTACATCGGCTTCGTGATGCGGGCCGACAACCGGGGCGAGGGGGGGATCATCGCCCTCCTCGCCCTGGTCCGCTCCAGGAAGGCCACCGGACGAGGGCAGGCGATCCTCGTGGGGCTCGGCCTGCTCGGCGCGGCGCTCCTGTATGGCGAGGGGATCATCACCCCCGCTATCAGCGTCCTCGGCGCCGTCGAGGGCATCGCGGTGGCGTCGCCGACCTTCGCGCACTTCGTGGTGCCGGTCGCGCTGGTCATCCTGGTCGGGTTGTTCTGGTTCCAGCACCACGGCACCGACCGGATCGGGAAGGCATTCGGGCCGATCATGGTGGTCTGGTTCCTCGTGATCGCCGTCCTCGGGGTCCGGGGCATCACCCTGCACCCGGAAGTGCTGCGCGCGGTGAACCCCTGGTATGCGGTGGAGTTCTTCATCAACGACCGGCTGGAGGGGTTCCTGATCCTCGGCGCGGTGGTGCTGGTCATCACCGGCGGCGAGGCGCTCTACGCCGACATGGGCCACTTCGGGCGCAGGCCGATCCGACTGGCGTGGTTCGCCTTCGCCCTGCCGGCGCTGCTGCTGAACTACTTCGGGCAGGCGGCCCTGCTGATCCAGAGCCCCGGCGTCGAGAATCCCTTCTTCGCGCTGGCGCCGCAGTGGTTCCTCTACCCGACCATCGCGATCGCGACGCTCGCCGCCATCGTGGCGTCGCAGGCGCTGATTTCCGGGGCGTTTTCCCTGACCCGCCAGGCGGTGCAGCTCGGCTACAGCCCGCGCGTGACGATCGTGCACACCTCGCGCACCGAGGCGGGGCAGATCTACATCCCCGAGGTCAACCAGGCGCTCGCCGTCGGGTGCATCCTGCTGGTGCTCGGCTTCCGGAGCGCCACCAACCTGGCGGCGGCGTACGGCATCGCGGTCACCGGCACCATGGCCATCTCCACGCTGCTCTTCTTCCGCGTGGCGCGTGACCTCTGGCACTGGAAGTTGATCGCCGCCGCCACGCTGTGCGGCGTCTTCCTGATCGTGGACCTGTCGTTCTTCGGGGCCAACGTCATCAAGTTCGCCGACGGCGGATGGTTCCCGATCGCGGTCGCCGCCGTCGTCTACACGCTGATGACGACCTGGAAGCGCGGGCGGGCCAAGCTCACCTCCCTCACCCAGCAGACCAGCCTCCCCATCGACCTCTTCCTGGCCGACGTGGCCAAGCGGCCCCCGGTCCGGGTGCCCGGCACGGCGGTCGTCCTCACCTCCACGCTGGACATCGCGCCGCCCGTCCTGCTGCACCACCTGAAGCACAACAAGGTCCTGCATCAACGGGTCATCCTCCTCTCCATCGTGACGGAGGAGGTGCCGCAGGTGTCGGCCGCAGACCGGGTCGAGTCCCGCGAACTTGGCGAGGGGTTCTGGCGGGTGGTGGGGCACTACGGCTTCATGGAGAGCCCGGATGTGCCGGCGTTCCTCACCCGGCTCGGCGAGTCAAGCATCCCGGGGTCCCCGGAGCCGGTCTTCCTCACCCAGACCTCGTTCTTCCTCGGGCGGGAGACGCTGATCGCCACGCCGCGCGGCAAGCTGCCGAAGCGGCTCCCCGGTGACCCGCGGCCGATGCCGTACTGGCGCCGCAGGCTGTTCATCATCATGACGCGCAATGCGCAGTCCGCCGCTGCCTTCTTCGGGCTGCCGCCGAACCGGGTCGTCGAATTGGGAGCGCAG
The DNA here is from genome assembly GCA_963748815.1 of uncultured Gemmatimonadales bacterium. Taxonomy (GTDB): domain Bacteria; phylum Gemmatimonadota; class Gemmatimonadetes; order Gemmatimonadales; family GWC2-71-9; genus SPDF01. The sequence continues at coordinate 304,251 of CAVVKJ010000005.1, forward strand.
ATCCAGATCTGACCATGACCTCTCACGACAATCGACCGGGGCATGATCATGGCACACGGCTGGGCGCGCTGGCGCTCGGCGCCCTCGGCGTGGTCTACGGCGACATCGGAACGAGCCCGCTCTACGCCCTGAAGGAGGCGTTCACCGGGACACACGGTCTCTCTCCGACCCCCGCCAACGTGTTCGGCGTCCTCTCGCTGGTTTTCTGGTCGCTCAACTTCGTCATCTCGTTCAAGTACATCGCCTTCGTGATGCGGGCCGACAACCGGGGGGAGGGGGGTATTCTGGCCCTCCTGGCGCTGGTGCGTGCCCGCGAGTCGGGCGGACGCGGTCAGGCGGTCCTGGTCATGCTGGGACTCTTCGGCGCGGCGCTCCTCTACGGCGACGGGGTCATTACGCCGGCCATCAGCGTCCTCGGCGCCATCGAGGGGCTGGAGGTGGCCGCGCCGGCGCTCGCCCATGTTGTCGTGCCGCTCTCCGTCCTCATCCTGGTCGCGCTCTTCTCGGCCCAGCGGCACGGCACCGACCGGATTGGGAAGGCCTTCGGGCCCATCATGCTGGTCTGGTTTTGCTGCCTGGCGCTGCTCGGATTGCGGGGTATCGCCATGCATCCGGAAGTGCTCGGCGCGGTGAATCCCTGGCATGCGGTGCTGTTCTTCGTCGAGGACGGGTGGCGGGGTTTCCTGATCCTCGGCGCGGTGGTGCTGGTCGTGACCGGTGGCGAGGCGCTGTACGCCGACATGGGGCACTTCGGACGGCGCCCGATCCAGCTGGCCTGGTTCGGCGTCGCCCTGCCGGCGCTCCTCCTCAACTATTTCGGGCAGGCGGCCCTGCTCATCCAGACGCCCGGCGTGGAGAACCCGTTCTTCGCGCTGGTGCCGGCGTGGTTCCTCTACCCGATGGTCGTCATCGCCGCCCTGGCGGCGGTGGTGGCCTCCCAGGCCCTGATTTCGGGAGCGTTCTCGCTGACGCGGCAGGCGGTGCAGCTGGGGTACAGCCCCCGTGTGACGATCGTGCACACCTCGCGCACCGAGGTCGGGCAGATCTACGTCCCCGAGGTGAACCAGGCGCTGGCGGTGGCGTGTGTCCTCCTGGTCATCGGCTTCAAGAGTTCCACCAACCTGGCCGCCGCGTACGGCATCGCGGTCACCGGCACGATGATCATCACGACCATCCTGTTCTATCGCGTGGCGCGCGACCGGTGGCACTGGAGCGTTCCGGTGGCGGGGACCCTCTGCGGGCTCTTTCTCGTGGTCGACCTGGCCTTCTTCGGGGCCAACATCATCAAGTTTGTCGATGGCGGGTGGTTTCCGATCGTCGTGGCGGCCGTGGTCTATACCCTGATGAGCACCTGGAAGCGGGGGCGCGACAGGATCAGGGCGCTCGCCGACGAGTCGAGCCTTCCGATCGATCTGCTCCTCTCCGATTTTGCGGCGCATCCGCCGGTGCGGGTCCCCGGCACGGCCATTTTCCTGACTGCGGTCACCGGCATCGCCCCGTCGGTCCTGCTGCACCATCTGAAGCACAACCGGTCGCTCCACCAGCGGGTCATCCTGTTGTCCATGGTCACGGAAGAAGTACCGCAGGTCGATGCGGCAGCTCGACTGGAATGCGCGGACCTGGGGCAGGGATGCTGGCAGGTGATCGGGCACTACGGGTTCATGGAGACGCCGGATGTCCCGGCGCTGTTGATGCAGATGGGCGAGGTGGATTCACCGGGGGTGCCTGCCCGGGTGTTCCTGACCCAGTCCTCGTTCTACCTCGGGCGGGACACGCTCATCGCGACGCACGCGCCGCGGGCCAGGCGGAGCCCGGGAGCGCCCCGGCCGATGTCCTATTGGCGGCGCATCCTCTTCATCGTGATGTCCCGCAACGCGCAATCGGCGACGACGTTCTTCGGCTTGCCGCCGAACCGGGTCGTTGAACTGGGGGCCCAGATCCAGATTTAAGAAAATGGACCCCGGCTTGTGCCGGGGTGACGGCTTGTGCCGGGGTGACGGCTTGCGCCGGGGTGGCGGCCGTCGCATCTGCTTCCCCGCTTCCCCGCTTCCTACTCCTTGTCCTCGTACTGCTCCTTCAGCCGCGCCACCACGTTCGGGTCGGCCAGCGTGGTCGTATCGCCGAGCGCCCGCCCCTCGGCGATGTCCTTCAGCAGCCGCCGCATGATCTTGCCGCTGCGGGTCTTGGGCAGGTCGGCGGAGAAGAGGATGTCGTCCGGCCTGGCGATGGCGCCGATCTTCCGGGCGACGTGCTCGCGGAGGTCGTCGCGCAGCTCGGCCGACGCCTTGACCCCTTCCTTGACCGTGACGAACGCCGCGATGGCCTGGCCCTTGAGTTCGTGCGCCTTGCCGACCACCGCCGCCTCCGCCACGCTCGGGTGGTCCACCAGCGCGCTCTCCACCTCCATGGTGCCGATCCGGTGGCCGGCCACGTTGAGCACGTCGTCCACCCGGCCGAGGAGCCACCAGTAGCCCTCGTCATCCACCTTGGCGCCGTCGCCGGCAAAGTACCGGCCGGGAAACCGGCTCCAGTACGTCTCGCGGAAGCGCGCGTCGTCGCCGTAGATCGTCCGGAGCATGCCGGGCCACGGCTCGGTGAGGGTCAGGAAGCCGCCGCCCTTCGCCATCGCCTTGCCGGCGGTGTCCACCAGCTCGACGGAAATCCCGGGAAACGGCATGGTCGCCGAACCGGGCTTCGTGGTGGTGACGCCGGGCAGCGCGGTGATCATGATCCCGCCGGTTTCCGTCTGCCACCAGGTGTCCACGATGGGGCAGCGTCCCCCGGCCGATGTGCTCGTGATACCACATCCACGCCTCGGGGTTGATCGGCTCGCCGACGCTGCCGAGCAGGCGGAGGGTGGAGAGGTCGTGCGCGGCGGGGTGCGCCGTCCCCCATTTCATGAAGGCGCGGATGGCGGTGGGTGCGGTGTAGAACACCGTCACTCCATGGCGCGCGATGATCTTCCAGAACCGGTCGCGTTCCGGCCAGTCGGGCGCTCCCTCGTACATCAGCACGGTGGCGCCATTGGCCAGCGGGCCGTACACGACGTACGAATGCCCCGTCACCCAGCCCACGTCGGCGGTGCACCAGAAGATGTCCTCGTCCCGCAGGTCGAAGACGTACTTCGTGGTGGCTGTCACCTGGGTGAGGTAGCCGCCGGTGGTGTGCACGATGCCCTTCGGCTTCCCGGTGGTGCCCGAGGTGTAGAGGATGAAGAGCAGGTCCTCGGCGTCCATCGCCTCGGGAGGGCAGTCGGGGCTCTCCTTGTCCAGCAGGCGGTGCCACCAGTGGTCGCGACCCTCGGTCATCTCGGCGAAGGACTCGTCGCCTTCGGTCCGGGAGCCGCGGCGGACAACCACCACGTGCCGGATGCTGGGGCAGTCCGCGACCGCCTCGTCGGCGATGCGCTTGAGCGGGAGCATCTGGCCCCGCCGGTAGCCGCCGTCGGCGGTGATGAGGACGGTGGCGGTGCGCGTCGTTGATCCGGTCGCGGAGCGACTCGGCGGAAAAGCCGCCGAAGACCACCGAATGCACCGCGCCGATGCGTGCGCACGCCAGCATCGCGATGGCGGCCTCGGGGACCATCGGCAGGTAGATGGCGACCCGGTCGCCCTTGCTTCACGCCGAGCCGCTTGAGCGCGTTGGCGGCCCGACCGACTTCGCGGGCCAGCGCCCAGTAGGTGTAGCACCCGGCGGTCGCCCGGCTCCCCTTCCCAGATGATGGCGGCCTTGTTGCGCCGCGACCCCGTGAGGTGCCGGTCGAGGCAGTTGGCCGCGACATTCAGCCTGCCGCCGTCGAACCAGCGGGCGTGGGGCGGCGTCCACTGCAGGACGCTCTTCCAGGGGGTCATCCAGTCGAGCGCCCGCGCCTGCGCTTCCCAGAAGGCCAGCCGGTCGCGGGTGGCGGCTTCGTAGAGCGCGGGCGTGCCAAGGGCGCGGGCCGCGAATGTCGGGTGAGGGTGGGAAGCGCCGCTCTTCGGAGAGGAGGGTGTCGAGCTGGTCGGTCATGCGGAGAATTCCTCCGGTCGGGTCGGGTCCGTGCCGGTCGGCGGCCCTTGCAGGCCAGCCGCCGGGCGGGCGGAGTGCGGGAGACGCGGGCGCTGAAAGCCCTTGCAGTCTCGGTCCAAGCGACGGATTGACAACGCGTTAGATCGATGGCACCAATTTCGCCTTTTCCAGCGGCGGGAGGCATCTTGCCCCCCGGAACAATACAACTGATCCGCCCGATAATAGCACACCCGGAGCGATCCGGGGCCGCAAAACTGGAGGTCTCATCCGAAGTCGGATGAGATAGCTCGGTGCCGAAGGTGGAATGCACACGACTCGATGAGCGTGGCGTTTCGGCCGGTTGGCGTGGCGAAACGACCACGCTTTGCTTATGTCGGGCCAGGGAGAACACCGCATGGTGCCCGACACCCAGACCGTCCGAGAACTGACCGCGCCGCCGTCGCTCGGACTTGAAACCCGCGCCACTTTCCGCCAGGCCGCCGTCGGCGTCCTCGAGGAGATGCCCGAAGGGGAGAGCCGCCTGGTCATCGACCTGGCTGGCACGCGCCACGTGGATTCGGCCGGCCTCGGCGCCCTGATGCTGGTGCAGCGACGCGCCGGCGAGCGGCGTCAGCGGGTGACCCTCCGCTCGGCGAGCGAGGAACTTCGGTTCCTCCTCATGCTCACCAAGCTGGAGGACCTCTTCGAACTGGAACCGAAGCAGGTGTAGTCTTATACTCCGTGGACGCCCGCCGCTCCGGCAGGCGATCCGTGCCTTCCGGGCGGGGTGATGACCGAACCGCGTGCACCACGCCGGGTGTTGTTCATCGAAGATGAGCCCGCCCTGCGCATCAGCTACGAACGCTTCTTCCGGCCGCGCTACGCCATGGCGTTTGCGTCGTCGGGGGCGGAGGCGCTGGCCCGGGTCGCCGAGGGGCCGCTGGACGTCGTGGTGCTCGACATGCGTCTCCCCGACACCGACGGCGTCGAGCTGCTCCGGCGCATCCGCGAAACCCATCCGGACATCCCCGTCATCATCACCACCGCCTACGTGAGCGTGGAGCCGCAGCTTCGCGTCCTCGACCTGGCGCACAGCGCCTACCTGATCAAGCCCTTCGACCTCGACGAACTCGGCGCCGCCATTGATCGAGCCGGCTGACGCACCCCTCCTGGCGGCGCGCGGCCTGGTGCGCGCCTTCGGGGCGTTGCAGGTCCTGCGCGGCGTGGATCTCGAGGTGCGGCGCGGCGAAATGCTGGCGGTCGCCGGCTCGAACGGCGCCGGCAAGACGACGCTGCTCCGGCTCCTGGCGGGGCTCATGCGCCCCAGCGCTGGCGAGGTGCACATCCACGGCCGGCGGCTGACCCGCGACGACCCGGCGCCCCGGCGCGCCATCGGGCTCCTGTCGCACCACACCTTTCTCTACGACGACCTCACCCCGGCGGAAAACCTCCTCTTCACGGCCAAGCTGTACGGCCTCCCCGACGCCGCGGCCGCCACCCGTACGGCGCTCGACGAAGTCGGGCTTTCCGCGCGCGCCAACACCCCCGTGCGCCACCTGAGCCGGGGCCTCCTGCAGCGCGCCGCGATTGCCCGCGCGCTGCTGCACCAGCCCGACGTCATCCTCCTCGACGAGCCGTTCACCGGGCTCGACGCGCCGTCCGCCGACCGATTCCGGGGGCTGCTGGCGTCGCAACTGGCCCGGGGCCGGGCGCTGGTGCTGGTCAGCCACCATCTTGCCGAGGCGTGGGAACTGGCGACCCACGTGGCGGTGCTGGCCGGCGGTCGCTGGGCGCTCGAGGGCGAGCGCCCCGCCGACCTCGCGGCCTTTCACGCGCGCTACGCTGAGTTGGTCCATGGTTGAGTTCATGCGCCTGGCCTTCGCGATCGCCGGCAAGGACATCCGGCTCGAGCTGCGCAGCCGCACCGCGCTGCTCTCGGCCATCGTCTTTTCCGCCCTGGTGCTGGTGGTCTTCAACTTCGCGCGCGATCCCACCGCGCTGGCCGCCGTGGATCTCGCGCCGAGTGTCCTCTGGGTCACCTTCGCCTTCGGGGCGGTCATCGCGCTCAACCGCGCCTTCTACGTGGAGCGCGAAAACGCCGCGCTCGATGGCATCCTCCTCGCGCCGGTGCCGCGGAGCGCGCTTTATGTCGGCAAGCTGCTCGCCAACCTGGCGTTCGTGGGTGTGGTGGAGGCGGTGGCGCTGCCCCTCTTCGTGCTGTTCTTCAACGTCTCCCTGGGGCATGCCCTTCCCGGCATTCTCGGCGTCACCGCGCTCGCCACGATCGGCTTCGTGGCGGTCGGCACCATTTTCAGCGCCATGGTGGTGCGGACCCGCTTTGCTGAACTGATGCTCCCGGTGCTGCTCCTGCCGTTCATGGTCCCGCCGCTGGTCGGCGCGGTCCAGGTGACGGCCAAGCTCCTGGCGGGCCGCCCGTTGAGCGAGATGATGGGCTGGCTTAGGTTACTGACGCTCTATGATGTCGGCTTCGTGACCCTCTGTATCCTCGTCTTTCCGGCGGTCGTCGACGAATGACACCCGAACTCCTTGCTGCCACCCGCATCGTCCGCCGAGGCCAGGTGCTCACGGCCCTCGGCCTGCTCGCGGCCGCGGTCGTCTATGTCATTGCGCTCTGCTACACCCCGGTGGAGGTGCGGCAGGGACTCGCGCAGAAGATCTTCTACGTGCACGCGCCGGCGGCGTGGGGTGCCCTCGTGGCCTTCGCCGTCGTCGGCATCGTGAGCATCCTCTACCTCTGGCTGCAGGACGAGCGGCTCGACCTCTTCGCGGCCAGCTCGGCGGAGGTCGGCATCGCCTTTTCCCTCGTGATGCTGACGACCGGCCCGATCTGGGGCAAGACCGTCTGGGGCACCTGGTGGACCTGGGACGCGCGCCTGACCCTGACCCTCTTCCTCTTCTTCCTGTTCATCGGGTACCTCGCGCTGCGGGCGGCGGTGCAGGACCGCGGCGAACGCGCGCGGTTCAGCGCGGTGGTCGGGATCATGGGCCTGGTGCTCGTGCCGTTCATCCACCTGAGCGTCTACCTCTTCCGGACCCTGCATCCCCAGCCCGTGCTCCTGAAGCCGAGCGCGCCGTCGATGCCGCCGGAAATGCTGCGCGCGCTGCTCTCGGGGATGGCCGCATTCACGATCCTCTACATCGGGTTCGTCGTCCTGCGCTACGGATTGGCGCGGCTGGACAACCTGCGGGAAGGAGCCGGCGATGCCTTTTGACACTCCGCAGAACGGCGGATTCCTGGCCGCCGCCTACATCGTGGCGGCGGTGATTTATGTCGCATACGCGACCAGTCTCTTCCTGCGCGCGCGTCGGGCCATGCGACAGGCGGGGCAGGGGGGCAGCGGGGCAGCGGGGCCGTAGGGGCGCGACGAAATCCGCGCAGCGTCACAGGCACTCAACAAACGGTCCCCCGGTCAAAACCGGGGGACCGTTTGCATCGAGACCAGCGGGACCGCGACGTCGTCAGTCGGTCGCCTTCGCGAACAGCACCTTTTCCCAGAGGAACGCCGCCACGAGCGCCCCGAGGATCGGGCCGACCCAGTAGACGCCCTGGCTGATCCACTGCCCGGAGACGAGGGCCGGGCCGAAGGCGCGCGCCGGATTCAGGGCGGCGCCGGTGAGCGACCCGCCGAAGAGGATGCCGAGGAAGAGGGTGAGCCCGATCCCGAAGCCCGCCACCTTCGGGGCCTCCGCCGAGACGGCGGTGCCGAGGACGGCGCTCATCAGGAAGAAGGTCAGGATCGCCTCGATGAGGATGGCCTGCCCGAGGGTGATGTTGGCGGCGATGGCGGGAGTCCCCAACGCGAGCACCTTGGTCACGCCGCCGGGAAGGAGCGACTTGAGCACCAGCGCGGCAAGGGCGGCGCCGATGAGCTGCGCCACGACGTACAGCGCCGCCGACTTGGCGTCGATGCGCCGGATGGCCAGCATGCCGGCCGTCACCGCGGGGTTGAGGTGGCCACCGGAAATGTTCATCGTGGCGGTGACGCCGATGGCGAGCGCGATGCCGTGGGCGAACGCGATCCCGAGGAGGCCGAAGTCGGCTTTCGGGAAGTTGGTCGTCATCACGGCGCCGGCGCCGAAGAAGACGAGCATGAATGTGCCGAAGGATTCGGCGACCAGCCGACGGGACAAAGGATGCATCCTGCTACCTCGCGTATCGGGGAAGAGGGCCGTCCAGATGGCGGCGAATGTAATCAGTCGATGCGGCGGAGCACCAGCGCGGCGTTGATGCCGCCGAACCCGAACGAATTGCTGAGCAGGTAGTCCGGCGCCGCGGTCCGGCCGCCCGTGGCAAGATAGTCGAGGTCGCAGGCGGGGTCGGGGTCCCGGAGGTTCAGCGTCGGCGGGAGCCAGCCGCGGTGGCTCGCCAGGGCGCAGATGGCCGCCTCGATGGCGCCGCTCGCGCCCAGCGCATGGCCGTAGTACCCCTTGGTGCCGCTGATGGCCAGCCGCCCGGCGTGCTCGCCGAATACCTGCTTCAGCGCCCCGGTCTCGGTGGAGTCGTTCAGCGGCGTCGAGGAGCCGTGGGCGTTCACATAGCCGATGCTCGCGGGCGCCACCCGGGCTTCCGCCAGCGCCAGGCGCATGGCGCGCGCCGCCTGCGCACCGTCGGCTCGGGGGGCGGTCATGTGGTAGGCGTCGTTCGTCAGCCCGTAGCCGCAGAGTTCCGCGTAGATCCGCGCGCCCCGCGCGAGCGCGTGCGCGCGTTCCTCCAGCACCAGCACCGCCGCCCCCTCGCCCATCACGAAGCCGTCTCGCCCGGCGTCGAAGGGCCGGCTGGCGGTGCCGGGGTCGTCGTTCCGGGTGGACATGGCGCGGATGATGGCGAACGCTCCGAAGCTGAGGGGGGCGAGCGGCGCCTCGGCGCCGCCGGCGATCATGACGTCGGCGTCGCCCCGCATGATGGCGCGGAAGCCGTCGCCGATCGCGATGGTCCCCGAAGCGCAGCTCATCCCGTTGGTGCTGTTGGGTCCCGTCACGCCGAAGGTGATCGCCACGTTGCAGCTGGCCGCGCCCGCAAAGACCATCAGCGCCAGCCCGGGATCCACCGCCCGGATCCCCCCGTCGACGTAGCGCGCGTGCTCCCCCTCCGCCATTCCGATTCCGCCGAGGGCGGTGCCCATCATGACCCCGACCCGGTCGCGGTCCTCCCGCGCCAGGTCGAGTTCGGCGTCGGCCACGGCCATCCGGCTCGCCGCCACGCTGAACTGGCCGAAGCGGTCGATGCGCCGCGCCTTCCGCTCCTCGATATGGTCGGTGGCGTGGAAGTCGTCCACCTGCGCGGCAATCCGCGTGCGGAACGGCGCGGGATCGAACCGGGTGATGGTTCGCACCGCCGACTCGCCCCGCTGCAGCCCCGCCCAGAGTCCCTCGACCCCGATGCCGATCGGCGTGATGGCGCCGATGCCGGTGATGACCACCCGCCGCGCGTCAGCCACGGGACGACTCGACCGCGCGGGCGAGCCCCGCCAGCGTGCGTGACGCGATCCCGTGCACGAAGACCGGCCCGATGACCCACTCGGCGGCCGGCACCCGGATCAGCGGCCAGTTCGGTCCGTCCCATGTGTGCACGATTGTCACGTCCGTTTCCGCGGGCCCGCGTGGCGCCACGCTCCAGAGCACGTCCATTCCCCGGGTAATGCCGCGGACATGCCGGTACCGGACCTCGCGGCGGGCTGCGTCGATCCACATCTCCGATTCCCACCACACCGGCCAGCCCAGCGGACCGAAGGGGCGCACCGCGGCCATCTCGACCACCCCGCCGTCGGCGCGCCGGCCGTTGAAGCGTACCCAGCGATAGTGGGGCAGCCGCTCCGGCCATCGTTCGACATCAGCGGCGGCCTCGAACATCTGCGCGGCGGGGGCACGGACGATGGCGCGGTCCACCGTGCGCATCAGCCCGTGCTCCAGTAGGCCACGACCCGGAAGCCGGGCCGACGGCATACATGGGCCGAGTGGCCGGCACGGGCCACGAGCGCCGTCAACTCCCCGACGTCGTACCCCCGGCGCACCGAGGTGATCCCATCGGCCCGGGTCACCGCGTCGAAGCCGAGCAGCGCGCTGCCGATCCGGAAACTTGCGACCGCCAGTTCGGAACGCCGGAGGTCGGCCACCACCACGCCGATCCGCGCGAGCCGGCTCACCGCACGGAACAGGTCGACCGCGGCGTCCGCCGCCAGGTGATGCGCCACCTGGCTGAGCAGGACGATGTCGACGGCGCCCGGGCGCACGGGCAGGTGCCCGGCGCAGCCGAGCAGGGTCGGGACCCCGCGCGCGGAGGCGAGTCGCGCCGCCACGGGGCTCCGCTCGAGGCCGAGAGCGCGCATCGACCGGCCGCGGCGTGCGGCGCGTTCCACTGCCGCCACCGGGAGGTCCCCCGCGCCGGTTCCGATGTCCAATAATGTCACGGGGTGGGCATGCCGTAGGGGCAAGGCATGCCTTGCCCCGACGGCACGCCGCAATAACTGGTCAATGCCCCACAGCGCGGCGGCGCGGCCGCCGAACCACCAGTTGGCGCGGGCGATGTTGCCCAGGGAACGCGCCACGACGGCGGGGTCGGCCCCGGGATCGTCGAGCAGCTCGGTGCCCAGCGGCGCCACGGCGGGGGCGGTCACCCGTGCTGGAGTCCGGTGTAGCCGCCGCGGAAGTACACCAGCGGCGCGCCATCGGTCGTGGCGCCGCGCACCACGCGGCCCACCACGATGGTGTGGTCGCCGCCGGGAAGGGTGGCGTGCGGCACGCATTCGATCGAGGCGAGGACGCCGTCGAGCACCGGCTGGCCGCCCGGGGAGGTGTGGTATCCCACGCCGTCGAACCGGTGGAGGTGCTTCGTCGCGAAGCGTCGCGAGAGCGACTCCTGCGACGCCTCGAGGATGTTGATCACGAACCCCGGGGCGTCCAGCAGGCTCGCGTACAGCTCGGCGGCGTGGTCGATGCAGAGCGACACCAGCGGCGGGTCGAGCGACACCGACGCCAGGCTGTTGGCGGTCATCCCGGCCGGCTCGCCATCGGGCAAGGTCAGTGTGACGATGGTGACGCCGGTGGCGAAGCGGCCGAGCAGCTGGCGGAAGTCGGCGGGGTCGAGGTCGGGCCGGCTCATAGGATCATCCGGGTGAGGAAGCGTGGATTCAGGATGCGACCGGCGGGGACGAAGTCGCCGGTGACGCCGATGAGGGTATGCGCCATCTCGGGGTGGCGACCGAGCCGGCCGACCGCGCGATCGAAGATGGATGGAAGGTACATCCCGAAGCCGATGAGCCGTTCGACCGCCCACTTGCCCGCGAACGCCTGTCGGCGGAGTTGCCGGTACGGGGCGAGGGCTCCGGCCCCGGGCACGCCCGGGCGTTCGAGCGCGCCGCAAGCCGTGTCCGCGGCCATTTCGGCGCCGCGGAGGGCGGAGTAGATCCCCTGGCCGGTAAAGGGGTCAAAGAAGTCCGCGGCGTCACCCACCAGCAGCGCGCCGTCGGTCGTGACCCGGCCGGCGCGGGAGGCGAAGGGGCCGGTGACCAGTACCTCGCGTTCGAGGCGGTGGCGATCGACACGACCCCGCACCCCGGGAAAGCCTTCGAGAGCGGCGAAAAAGAAGCTCCGTGCGTCCCCGCGCGCGCCGGCCGCGAGAACCTGCGGCACCACGAGCGCCACGTTGTAGAGGTCGCCGCCGATCCGGTTGAGGCCGACGTAGCCGCCGGCTCCCACGTGCATCTCGGCAGTGGCGCCCATTCCACGCACCCCGCTCACGTGGGCCACGAGCGCCACCCGACGCGGGAGCGTGCTGATGCGGCGGCCGATGCGCCGCGCCACCAGGGAGCCGAGCCCGTCAGCTCCGATGGTCAACCGGGCGCGAATCGGGGAGTGTCGGCCGTCGGGTCCGCGCACGAGGACGCCGGCCACCGCCCCCTGGTCGTGGAGCAACCCCTCCACCCGGGTGCGCTCCCGCACTTCGGCTCCCGCCTCGCGGGCCGCCTGGACCAGCCGCGCGTCGAGGATCCGTCTCGGGAGCGAGAGGCCGGCCGGGCGGAAGGGCCGAGGCGTCGCCTCGCAGAAAAGTCCGGTGAGCCGGCTGCCGTGCGGGGCAACTACGGTGGTCCCCGCCAGCGCCACCGCGCCGGCGGCTTCGAGGTCCGGTACCACGCCGAGACGGTCCAGCAGGCGGACCGCCTCGGGACTCATGTATTCCGAGCACGGTTTGTCCCGGGGAAAGGCCGCACGGTCCACTACCACGACGCGCCACCCGGCACGCGCGAGGTGCGCGGCGGCGGCGCTGCCGCCAGGGCCGGCACCGGCGATCACGACATCGGCGTCGGTGGCGCTCAGGGCAGCGGTCCGATCCAGCCGAACGCGACCCACCCCGCGGCCGTGGCGGCCAGCGTCACCAGCGCGTTGACGCCGTCGTTGCCGAGCATGCTCCACCCTCCCATGTGCCGCGTGGGGTTCCCGCACCGGTGCCGCCGGCGTTCGCTCTCCTGGTCACACTGCGCACAGCGAAACCTGCCCTGCACGCCGGCACCGAGGAAGGAGTCGAGGAGCATCCCGGCCATGCCGATTCCGAAGCTTACCAGTGCGCCGGCCCCTCCCACGAGCGGGACAGCCGACGCGCCGACGAGCGCGGCCCCGACGCCGGCGCCCGCCGTGCCGAGCAGGGAGACGCCGCCGCTGGTCCCCGGGGGCACGGGCTGGCCGGTGAGGATGTGCCGGGGAGGAGCGGCGCTGTGGGCGCCGATGCCGGTGGCCCAGGTGTCGGCGGCCGCCGCGGCGAGTCCCGCCGCGAAGGCGAGGAATGCCGCGGGGCCTCCCAGGAGGAGTGCCAGGGCGGGGGCGCCGCCGTTGGCGAGCACCTGCCGGGCGTCGCGCCGGTCGCCTTTGGAATCGAGGGTGAATGGGGGGCCCGGCCAGATCCGGGAAATTGCGCTGCTGGGCAGGAAGAAGGCGATCAGGACCACGCCAGCGGGCCACCCTCCCGCGCCGAGCGTCACCATTCCGACGCCGGCCGCGGCGATGGCGCCCGAGGGGGCCAGCATGCCGGCACGCCACGCGAGCGCCGCCACGGCTCCCGCCGCCAGGGCGGCTGTTGCGATGCCCACGGTCAGGCCGGGGAGTCGTTCCGGAGCGCCTGCCGGATGCGCGAGACGACGGCGTCGGGACAGCGCACTCCCCTGGCCGCGCGCTCGAGCGCCGCAAGAAAATTGCGCTCGAAGTGGGCGTGCTCGAGGCAGTGCCCGCAGGCGGCGAGATGGCCCGCCACGCGAGCCTGGTTGTCGGGGGTCAGCTCCTCTTTCAGGTAGTCCTGGAGCAGGAGCAGCGCCTCGCCGCAGTCGAGCTGTCGGTCGTTCATGATGCCTTCCCCGGGCGCACGAGGCCCGCCTCGATCGCCATAGTCCAGCAGCGTCCCCTGCAATTGCTTCCGCGCGCGGAAGAGCCGGGACTTCACCGTCCCGACCGGCACGCCGAGCGTGTCGGCAATCTGCGCGTAGCCGAGTCCCTCCACGTCGCTCAGGACTACGACCTCGCGAAACTCCTCCGGGAGCGCATCGATCGCGGCGAGGATCCGGTCGTCCACCAGGGCGTGAAAGAACTCGCCTTCCGGGTCGTGCCCCGCCTCCGCGTGCACAAGGGCGTGCTGCTCCGCCACGTCGAGGTCCACCGTGACCGGGGCCCGGCGCCGCCGTCGGTAGTCGTTGATGAAGGTGTTCCTCAGAATGGTCAACAGCCAGCCGCGGGCGTTGGTTCCCTGGCGGAAGGTGTCCCAGGCGCGAAAGGCCTTGAGGACGCTGTCCTGGACGAGGTCTTCGGCGTTGGCGGGCTCCCCCGTCAGCCGCAGTGCCACGCGGTACATCAGGTCGAGATGCGGGAGCACATCGTGTTCGAAAGCATCCTGGGTCGCGGGGGCGGGGGCCATCGATGGAATTTCCCCGCGCGCCGCAGCGTTCGCAAGCGCCTCTGGTTCGCGAGCCGGTCCGTGGGTAACTTCTGCGCGTCTATGTCGAGGAACCCCCGTCCTTTCCCGCGCCAACGTTGAGCGACACCGAGGGCCCACCGGCCATCGTGCCGCTCAGCCTGCTGGAGGCGCTTCGCAACCTCGACACCCCGGTCGGTGACGGGCTCGAGGAAGTGGCGGGGGAAATCGTCGCCAAGCGCTTCGGCTTGAGCTCCACGGTGGCCGCCCAGATCCGGCGCTACGAGGATGCGTATCGCCGGGGGTTGCCGGTGCCGCTCGATGAGACCGTCGGCGTCTTCCGGCTGGTGGGACGCCGGCCCGATGCGGCGCTCGTGTACGCCGACGCCGGGCGGCGGGCCGCCCGGTACGCCGCCCGCGGAGTGTCCCTTCCTGCCCGGCTGCTCCTGGCCACGATGCCGGGGTTCATCCGCCGCCGGGTGGGCGCGAGGGCGGCCATCCGCGCCGCGCGCCGGGTGTTCTCCGGGTCGCTCGTCATCCGTGGCCGTTCCGCCGAGGCGACGATGGCCCGCCCGCTTTCCCTGCTCGCACTGCCCGAGGGGCAGGCGTGCTCCTTCTATGGCGCGGCGTTCGCCGAACTGCTCCGCGCCCTCACCGGTTTCGAAGGTGCCATGGTCCACATGCGCTGCCGGGGCCGGGGAGACGACACTTGTCGGTGGCAGGCCGCCGCCGCGGAGGGTTACTCATGACCGCCCACGCACTCCCCGATCGCCGGCAACTGGCCGAAGGTCTCGACGCGGTCGGCGCCGACGGCTGGCTCCTCTTCGACTTCCACGGCCTCAATCCGGTGGCCGGGCGTGTGCTCGGGCTCGGCGGGATGGGGAGCCGCCGGCTCTTCGTCCTGCTGCCGAAGGAAGGGGAGCCGGTGGCGGTGGTCCACAAGATCGAGATGCAGCCTCTCGAGGGGTTTCCCGGCAAGCTCCTTCCCTACGCCCGGTGGGAGGAACTCCACGCCGCGCTCGGTTCGATCGTGAAGGGCCGGACGCTGGCCATGGAAATCTCCCCGGACGACGCCGTCCCGTATCTCGACCGCGTCCCCCACGGGGTCATCCAGCTCATCACCAGGCTCGGGGGCACGGTTGTCCCGTCGTCCTCGCTGGTGACCCGCTTCGCGTCGCGCTGGAGCGACGCCGAACTGGCGGACCATCGCTACGCGGCGGAGGCGCTCGCCGACATCGCCCGGAGTGAGCTGGCCTGGGCGGTGACCCAGGGGGGCAAGGGGCTGACGGAGACGGCGCTGCAGGCGCGGGTGGTGGCGGCGATGGAGGGCCGCGGGCTGAAGCTGACGACCCTCCCGATCGTGGGCTTCGGCGCCAACGCCGCCAATCCCCACTATGAGCCGGAGGCGGGCAGGGACGCCACGCTGGCCAAGGACCAGGTGATTCTCCTCGACCTCTGGGGGGGGAAGGGGAGCACGACCACGGTCTTCGCCGACCAGACCTGGATGGGGTACTCGGGCACCGCGGTGCCGGCCGAGGTCGAGCGGGTCTGGACCACGGTCCGGGATGCCCGGGACGCGGCGATTGCCGCCGTTCAGCAGGGGGCCAGAGAGGGGCGGGAGGTGGCGGGCTTCGAGGGGGACCGGGCAGCTCGCGGGGTCATCGAAGCGGCGGGGTTCGGGGAGTACTTCGTGCACCGGACCGGCCACTCGATCGACCGGGACCTCCACGGTTCGGGCCCGCATCTGGACGATTACGAGACACATGACGACCGGAAGCTGATGCCAGGGGTCGGATTCTCGGTGGAGCCGGGCATCTATATATCTGGGCGGATCGGGGTCCGGAGCGAGATCAACATGTACTGGGGGCCGGACGGGCCGGAAGTGACCCCGGCGGAGCCGCAGCGGGAGCTGATCCGGATTGGGGGTTAGCCCCCCCCTTCCCAAATCCGGATTCGCGGGATAAGCTTGTCGGGCAAGGTGGTGGCCGCACCGCCGAGCATCGCCCCATCCCGGTCTGTTGCATTCAGTTACAGCAAGGTTCCTGTCGCATTCTGATTCGTGACAGTTCCTTGACACGTGATTTGGGTCACGTCATATTGATTCAACCGACCGGGCCGCGGTCGGATGCCTCAATTTCTTCGCAGCACCTTCGTGTGGTTTTCTCCCGCCGGCTTGTTCCGGCGTATCCGCAGTCGCATTCCCCAACTCGGCGCGTCAGGCGCAAGGAGGGAAGCGCGTGCATTTCGTTGTTCGATTCGCAGGCAACACTGGGTTCACACCTTTGGAGGACGTGTCCATGAAGCAAAGTTGTGTGAGCGCCTTCACCCGTGCGGCGCGGTACCTCGCGCTGACGGCAGTCGTTCTGGCGACGGGAGCCTCGACGCTCTTCGCCCAGGCCGCGACTGGTAAGATTGAAGGCAAGGTGCGCGACCAGCAGGGCGCGCCAATCGCGAACGTGCAGGTCATCATCATCGGTTCGAAGTTCGGCGCGCAGACCAACGCCGACGGCTACTACTTCATCAACCTCGTCCCCGCCGGCAACGTGACGTTGCAGGCCTCCTTCATCGGATACAAGAAGACGCAAATCACCGACCTCCGCGTCCTCTCCGGCCAGACGATCACGGCCGACATCACGATGGAATCGACCCCGGTCGAGGTCCAGGAAATCACGGTCGTCGCGGCCCAGAACGAACTGGTCCCCCGTGACGCGGTCACCACCAAGCAGAACGTCCAGGGCAACTACACCGAGAAGCTGCCGGTGGACCAGATCAACAACGCCCTGGCACTGCAGCCGGGCGTCGTGGCCAGCACGGGTGGCACCACGCTTTCCATCCGCGGCGGCCGGACCGACGAGCAGGCCGTGTACGTCGACGGCGTTCCGGTCGGCGCGGGCAACCGCGGCGGCGGCTTCGTCACCGGCGGCGGCAACTCGATCTCCATCGGCACCAACGGCTTCGAAGACGCCTCCGTCACGACGGGCGCCGGTTCGGCGGCCTTCGGCGGCGCCCAGTCGGGCATCATCTCGATCTCGACCCGGACCGGTGGCGACAAGTTCACCGGCGCGGTCGGCTTCGAGTCCGACGGGCTCTTCGGCAACAGCGTGAGCCTCGGCTTCAACCGGATCACCGCCAGCCTCGGCGGCCCGATCGTCAACAACCTCTCCTTCTTCGTCAGCGGCGTGCTCGCCGGCGCTGCCAGCGCCGGGACCGGCCAGGACCGCGCCAACTCGCCGTACTTCACGGTGGCGGGCGTGGACACGGTCGTCGCGGTGCCGGACAGCAAGGGGAACGCCGTACTCCGACACGACGTATGTCACCGTCGACCAGTACGCCGTGTACACCGGCAAGTGCGACGAGACCATGACGTACGCCGGCATCAACATCCAGAACAGCACCAACCCCGACATCGCCAACAACTACGGGGTCGACTGCCAGGGCATCCAGCTGCCGGGTACCGCCAATTCGCAGTACCAGCTGCAGGGCAAGCTCAACTACACGTACGGCACCGGTTCGCGCATCTTCCTCAGCGCGAACGCGAGCCAGGCGCAGGGGCGGAACTTCACCTACGCCAACCTGTACAACCCGCAGCAGATCTTCGGCAACACCGGCACCAACCAGGTCTACACCCTCGGGTGGACGCAGAACCTGGCCAAGTCGTCGGCGCGGGCGCTGGCGCTCGACGTCTCCCTCTCGTACCAGACGGACGAGTTCATCACCTCGCCGCTGACCCGGGAGTCGGAAGTCGACAGCCGGAACCCGTGGGGCGGCTTCATGATCTCGCCGCTCAAGTACCAGTTCAACTTCGACAACTTCCCGCTGAACCAGGAGTTGATGGACAACTTCCAGCAGAACAAGGCGAACAGCCGGCGCTCTCCGTACGACCTGGAGAACACCGCGCAGTACAGCCTGGTCGACAAGTGGCGGAACAACGCCTACGGCCTCATCGGCTTCACCGAAGCCGGCGGCCCGACCGGCCGGCTGACCATGAACCAGGAAAACCGGTTCATCGGCGCGGCGGCCCTCGACTGGCAGGTGGACCGCTACAACCGCCTCAAGATCGGTGGCGGCTACACCGGGTATCGACATCACCTCGTACTCGTCGTCCATGACCAGCCAGGCGTTCTCCGACTTCTACATGGAGAAGCCGACGTCCTAGACCGGCTACGCGGAAGACCGCCTCGACCTCGGCGACGTGGTCCTCGTGGCGGGCATCCGGTACGACTACTACAACAGCAACGCGTCGCACCCGCAGTACTGCGACTCGACGGGCTCGTGCCAGCCGACCGTCCGGATTTCGAGCAACCCGCTCTGGGATCCGAACGATGTCCAGGCCTCGCTCGACACCATCTACACGCCGGACCAGTCGCACGACTACATCTCGCCGCACATCCAGGTGGCGTTCCCGGTGAGCGACCGGACCAACATGCGCTTCTCCTACGCGCACCAGGTCCAGCCGCCGGACTTCTCGCTGGTCCTCGGCGGCATCAACACCGACCTCGCCGTGACGAACACCAACCACGTCTACGGGTCGGACCTGGACTTCGGGACCACGATCAGCTTCGAGTTCGGCATCCGGCACGCCTTCTCGGACGACTTCGTGCTCGACTTCTCGGCGTACAACCGCGACGCGCAGGCCAACCAGGCCGGCCGCCTGCTCTCGTTGTACGACCCGCTCAAGCAGCAGAACCAGGACATCCGGATGATGACGAACGCGGACTTCGGCAACTACCGCGGCTTCGACGTCCGGCTCGACAAGCGGATCGGCAGCCTCTTCAACGGCACGCTGGCGTACTCCTTCAGCGACGCCAAGAACACCGGCTCGGATCCGTTCACGTACATCAACTTCGGCTCGCGCATCGTGAACCAGATCTCCGGCGGTAACGATCCGCCGCCGTCGGCCTACCTGCCGACGACCTACACCCGGCCGCACAACCTGGCCGGTTCGTTCTCGATGACGTTCCCGAATGGCTGGCACTCGGGCTCGACCAGCGGCGCCATCCTCCAGAACGTGGGCATCTTCGCCACCTTCCGGGTGGCCAGCGGCACCGCCTACACCCGCTGCCCGGTGGAAACCGGCAACGAGTCGGTCATCTCCCCCGGCGTCTGCGCCCGGCAGTTCGAGGGCGACGTCAACGGCTCGCGCCTCCCGACCTTCCGGAATACCGACCTCCGGGTCACCAAGGGCTTCCGGTTCGGCGGCGTGGACCTCACCGGGTACGTCGACGTCCGGAACCTCTTCAACTTCACCAACACCACGCAGGTGTTCGCCGAGAACAACAGCATCACGAACACCGTTGAGCTCGAGGAGACCTGGACCGGCGACTCGTCCGGGTACGCGAAGGAAGCCATCGCGTCGGGCAGCTACGACGCGGAGAACGGCGACATGTTCCTGCCGACGCCCTCGGGCTGCGGCAACTGGGTGACGCAGGACGGCAAGGCCGCCGCGCCGAACTGCGTGTACCTGGTCCGCGCCGAAGAGCGTTTCGGCAACGGCGACGGCGTGTTCAGCCTCTCCGAGCAGCGTCGGGCGTCGGAAGCCCTGTACTACGCGGGCCGCAGCGAGGCGAACTTCACCGCCGCGCCACGACGGATCCGGCTTGGGTTGGAGCTCAATTTCTAGCGTGATCGATCCACGGCGGGAGGGGGGCCGGCGCGCCGAACGGCGCCGTCCCCCGTCCAGCCGAACAGTATCCATCTGAGAGAGGATGCAATGCACTCACCATTCCGTAAGAGGGGCGTCATCCTGGCGGGCCTGCTGGCGCTGGCGCTCGCGGCGGCTTTGCCGTCGAACGCCATGGCCAAGCCGGAACCGGGGGCCAAGAAGTCGGCCAAGGGATTCCGGCTCTTCGCCCGTCCCCTGGGCGCCATGACGATCAACCGCGTCTACTGCGGTCTGTCGTCCGACGGCCAGATCTGCGTCGACTCCACCAACTCCTCCACCGTCGGTGGCGGGTACTGGCCCAAGGGCACGGCGGACCAGTACATCTTCAACACCGGCCTGCAGCTGGCCGGCGTCGTTTCCCCGCTGGACGGCGGCCCCTGGGCCGGCGACACCACGGGCGCGTTCTTCTTCGATCCGAAGGGGACCACCCAGCACGGCACCCAGGTGGAGCCGATCTACAACACGTCGAACAGCAGCCGACCTCGACGACCTGCCGCTGGCCGGCTACGTCCCCTTCGGCGACGCCACGGCCGACCTGTACAACCCGCTCCTGACCGGCACCGCCACGGACCGGAAGAAGCAGGCGTCACAGGGCGACGTCTGGTGGATGTCGTGGGACGGCGACCCGGCGCTCAACGCCGGCCGCAAGCACCCGCTCGGCATCGTCGTCGAGACCCGCGGCATGGGGTGGAACTTCCCCACCGGCAACGAAGACATCATCTACTTCGTCTACACCTTCTACAACGTCACCACGACGAACCCGGCCGACTACGTCAACATCCGGCCGGAAATGCAGGCGATCCTGCTCGACAAGGCGGCGGAGTTCCAGGCCAAGAACAACGCGACGTTCAACGTGACCCTGCCGACCGGCGGGTACACGATCGACGACCTGTACGCGGCGTTCGCGACCGACATGGACGTGGCCTCGGCCGGCACGAACTACTCCAGCGTCAACCTGCCGTTCGCCCTGGGCTATACCTACGTCCAGAGCTTCGCGGGTGAAGTCTCCTGGACCTTCGACCCGAACATCTTCTCGGCGCCCTTCATGTTCGGCGCCGGCTTCGCGGGGGTCAAGTACCTGAAGAGCCCCACCGGTCCGGGCGAAATCCAGCTCTTCTCCAACACGGTCAACGGCTCCCCCTTCCCGGGCGCCTTCAACGACCCGCAGAACACCATCCAGCTCTGGCGCTACCTCTCGGGCAACATCTCGGTGCCCGCCGGCGACCAGCCCTGCAACACCGGCGATCCGTCGTCCAGCCGCATCTGCTGGATCAACAACACCCAGCCGGCTGACATGCGCTTCTTCCAGTCCTCCAGCGGCTTCTCGCTGCCGCCGGGCGGCCAGGGTTCGATCGTCGTGGCGTACATCTTCGCCGCCCCGGTGGCGGCGGGCGGTTGCCCCGCCCCCGGCCCGACCTGCGGCGGCGGCAACGTGAAGCCCGGCAACCCAACGCTGCTCGGCAGCCCGGCGGGCATGACCGGCGGCGTCAACCTGGTGGACAGCATCACCGGGTACATCTCGGCGACCGACCTCGACCTCAGCGGCGAGTACGAGCAGGAAGGCACCGCCGGTCCGGAGTGGACCGTGGTTCCCGGCTCGCTCCTCGGCAAGTCCTACACGGCCCAGGCCGTGTTCGACGCGAAGTTCCTGCTGCCGTTCGCGCCGGACCCGCCGAAGTTCTTCCTGATCCCGAGCAACAACCAGGTCACGGTGGTCTGGCAGGCGTCGCCGTCGGAAGCCAACGGCGACCCGTACTACGCCATCGCCTCCGATCCGAGCAGCGCGCTCTACGACCCGAACTATCGGCAGTACGACGTCGAAGGGTACCGGATCTATCGTGGCCGGGTGGACAGCCCGGACGAGATGGCGCTCATTGCCCAGTTCGACTTTTCGGGCACCATCTTCAACGACTATGACGGCGTCATCAACTACGTGGACGGCTGCGCTCCCGAACTGGAACATCTACCTCGACTGCCCGGTCGCCTGTCCATCGACCCGGTCGTCCCCGGTCAGCCGCGCACGGTGGCCAACCCGAACCCGATCGTCAGCCCGTTCATCGAGACGAAGTTCGGCAACCGGCTGGCGCTGGCGAGCGGGCTGTCCATCACCACCAAGGCGGACACGGTCGTCACCGGCGGCAACTCCGGGCTTCCGCCGCTTCGCGACACCGGCATCCCGTACATCTACGTGGACAACGGCGTCCGCAACAACTTCCGGTACTTCTACGTGGTCACGGCGTTCGACGTGAACTCGTGGACGTCCGGCCCGACCAGCCTCGAGTCGCCCGAAGGCGGGGACCGCGTCGGTCATTCCGCAGGCGCTGGCGTCCAACCTCGTGCAGACCGGCACCCTCACGCCGGGCATGTTCGGGCGGCCCAGCGCCGAGGAGCCGGGCGGAACCAACCAGAGCCTCGTCTTCCCCAAGACGCCCGGGCTCAACACCAACGGCACCTTCACCGGGCCCTTCCCGCCGGCCACGGTTCAGCTCGGCTTCGTCGGGTTCGCGAGCCAGGTGGTCGGCGCCTCCGGGGCGCTCTCCGCGAAGCTCGACAGCCTCCAGGTCGGCGACGTCGACCTGACCGGCTGCTGCGGCGGCGGTCAGCCCGGTAAGCCGGCGGTGTACTACTTCACGATGTCCAACGGGTCGGACCCGGCATTCCAGATCGCGGTCCCGCTCCAGCAGGACCTCGGCGTACGATGTGTCGACCGACGTGTACTTCGCCGGTCCGGCCATCGACGGCTCCCTCGCCTCGCTCTACGGCGGCGACGGAACCTACGGCACCCTCAGCGCGCTCTTCACCCCGACCATCACCGCGGGCCCGATTGCCGCGGACTGGGGACTCGGGTCGGCGCTCAATGAACCGTTCCTCGCGCCGTCGGAGTTCCCGACCGGCGTGACCGGCGTCAACTACAACGGCTGGCGCTGGTTCGACGGCCCCTCGCCGACGACCAACGAGACCATGGCCGATCCGATCGGCGGTTCCTGCGGCACCGGAGCCACCGGCACGACGGCCTGCGCCAGCCAACGGCACCACGTCGTTCGCGAACGCCGGCCAGCTGACCGGGGTCACCACGGTCTACCAGCCGATGTCGTACAACATGTACAACCGTGAATGGCGCAACGTGGCCGAATACCCAGTCGAGCGCCATTCGCGCCGCCGACTTCAACGTCTACTGGGGTGCGGCCGGCGTCGTCGACTCGATCATCGACGTCACCCACAACGTTGAGGTCCCCTTCCAGACCACCGCCGGTGGCGGCTGGGGCATCCTGAACACCTCCGACCAGGGGGCGGGCGGCTTCGACAACCGGCCGACCGTGCTGACTCCGACCGACTGGACCTGCGTGGATCCATTGCGCACCCAGGCGCCGGGCAGCGGCGCGGGCACATTCTTCCCGTGTGCCGCCGCCGCAGGCTTCGTCCTGAGCAACACGGCGGAGCTCGGCGCCATCGCCTTCGGTTCAGGCAATGCGCAGTCGGCCACGGCCACCAAGTCGGACCGCAACCCGGCCAACATCGAGGCCGAGGGCGGCTTCTACATCTGGATCGCCGGCACCATCAGCGGCTTCACAATGCCGTCGCTGCCGGCGGCCGGCACGGTCTGGGCCCTCCGGAGCTACACCGGCGTCATCTACGGTGGCAACGGCGTGGCGCAGTCCGGCAATCGCGGTCCCTACTCGTTCGTGGCGGCCACCCGGCCGTTCACTGCGGTGGGCGCCACGATGGGCGTGCGAATACGACGTGGTCAACGACTTCAACGTCGCTGCGTCGAACCTGGATCTCTCGACGATCCACACGGTGCCGGATCCGTACTACGTCACCAACGCCTACGAGGTGGACTACACCTCGAAGGTCATCAAGTTCGTGAACCTTCCGCTGCAGGCGACGATCCGCATCTACTCGTCGAGCGGGATCCTGGTCCGGGTCCTCAATTACGAGGCCTCTCAGAACGGCGGCATGCTGGACTGGAACGTCCGGAACCGGAACAACCAGGTCGTTGCAAGCGGTGTGTACTTCTATCACGTCGAATCGGGCAGTGCGCGCCACATCGGGCGCATGACGATCGTCAACTTCGCCAAGTAGCCACGCCGGGGGTGGGGGGAACATTTCCCCCCACATCCCGCATCCAGGAGACAGAATACTTATGAAGCGGCACACTGCGCATGGGTTGGCCCTGGCGGCGCTGCTGGTGGGCGGGTTGCCCGTGGCCCTCGCGGCCCAGGCATCCGAGATCAACGCGGACAACACGCCATACGGCACGACGTCGGGAGAATTTCTTCTCCTCGGCGCCAGCGCCCGCGGCGCCGCGCTCGGCAACGCCTTCCAGGCCATCGCCAACGACGTCTCGGCCCTCTATTACAATCCCGCCGGCATCGCCATGATGGAACGCCCGGGAGCGCTCGTCAGCACGTACTCGTACGTCGCCAGCACCCGGTACAGCTGGGGCGGTTTGGCCTTTCCGTTCTCGGGCGGCGCCCGGGCGGTCGGCCTCCACCTCGGCACCTTCGGGTTCAAGGACCAGCCGGAATACACGGTGGACCTCCCCGACGGCACCGGCGGCACCTACTCCGTGAGCGAGTCCTACCTCGGCCTCACCTACGCGGAGAACTTCTCGGACCGCTTCTCGGCCGGCATCACCGCCAAGGGCGTCTTCGACCAGCTGGGTGAAGTGAGCGGGAGCGCGTTCGCGGTCGACTTCGGCACCAATTTCCACTCGGCGCTGAACAACCACCCGATCAAGTTCTCCTTCGTCATCCAGAACCTCGGCACCAACCTGAGCTACAGCGGCGACGCGCTCAACGTCGGCGTCCCCCGGGACCCGGCCGAAGGCGAAGAGGCCGTGCCGAGCAACCCGCAGCCGGGTTCGTACCGCACCAAGGCGTTCTCGCTGCCGACCACCTTCACCGTGGCCGTGGCGTACGACATCATCGCCAAGGAAAGCACCCGCTGGACGCTGCTCGCCGACTTCAACCAGCCGAACAACACGGGCCCCGGCTACGTGTTCGGCACGGAGTTCGGCTTCCCGCAGATGGGCGGCAGCAACTTCAACGGGTCGGTCCGCGCCAGCTACAGCTACGCCTCGGCCAACTCCGGTCAGGACGTCTCGGGCAGCCAGCTCAACGAAGAGCAGAGCTACCAGGGCTCCGCCGTCGGCGGCGGCCTGAGCTACACGACCGAAACGTTCAATCTCGGGTTCGACTATGCCTGGAAGTACATGGGCATTCTCGGCTCGACCAATTTCTTCACGTTCAGCATCGGCTGGTAACGGCGCGATGCGACGGCAGCGGCTCCGGCCGCTGCCGCCCAGGAGCACAATGGTTCGCTGGTTTTCGCTGGCCCTCGCGGCTGGCGTACTCGTCGCCCCGACCCGGATCGGTGAGCGGCCAGCCGAAGATGTGATGGCGGTCCGGGCGGTCCGGTTCTATCGGGCCGAAACCCGCCAGACACTGGTCAAGGCGTTTGTTCAGATTCCGTACGTGGTCTTCTCGAACGACGCCGGCACCGGCTCCAGCGACCAGGTCACCTACTTCGTGACCGTCAAGGTGTCCGATTCCACCGGACTCGGGCTCCTGCAGGAAGGATGGACCAACCACATCGCGAAGGCCCTGGCGGTGCCGGGGGTGGTGGGGCTGGAAATGCTGGAGTTCCCTGTCCTCCCCGGGAACTACGTCCTCGACGTGACGATCGAGGACAGCGTGACCGGGCGGAAGGCGTTCGCCACGGCGGCCATCGAGGGGTATCGATCCCCGCCGGCCGTCTCGGACCTGCTGCTTTCCCCGGAAATCCGGGTGGCAGCGCCGGGCGACACGGTGCCGAAGCCCGGCGAGTTGCGGATCGGGAATGTCCTGGTGACCGGAGCGGTGGAACTGCACCTGACGCCGCTGCAGAGCCAGGCCTACTACCTGATCGAGGCGTACGGTGCGGCACCCGCGAACGGCACCTTGTCGGCCGCCATTCGCGACTCGGCAGGGAAGACGATCCTGAAGACGCCAGCGGCGGCGGTCAACGTGCCGGCCGGTGGCGGAGTCCTGAAGGGTCAGCTGGACTTGACGGGGTTGCCGGAAGGGCAGTACACGATGGCGGTGTCAGTCGCCCTCGAAGGCGTCACGTCGGAGCGGGAACAGCCCTTCGTGATGGCCAATCTCGACGAAACGCTGCGCAAGGAAGCGGCGCGAATCGAGATGGAACAGCGGACCGACGCGGGGTACTTTGCCGCGATGAACGAGGCGCAGCTGGACAGCGCCGCCGGTCCCCTGCTCTACATCGCGACGCCGTCGGACGGGCTGAACATGTACAAGGACCTGAGCGTCGATGCCAAACGGCGCTGGTTGACGGAGTTCTGGGTCCAGCGGGACCTGAGTCCCGGGGTGGCGCGGAACGAGACGCGCGAGAATTTCTACGAGGCGGTCGCCTACGCCAACCAGCAGTTCAAGGTGGGGGGTCGCCGCACCACCCCAGGGTGGCGCACCGACCGGGGCCGGATCTACGCGAAGCACGGGCCCTACGACGCGTTCCTCGACCGGGTGTCCCAGGGCCAGGCGCCGCCCTACCAGGTCTGGCGCTATACGAAGCAGAAGGACCTGTATTACATCTTTGTTGACCGGAACAATCTGGGCGAGTTCCTGATGATTTACACGAACGACCTCACCGAGGTCTCCCGGCCCGACTGGCGGGATCTCCTGACCGCCGACGGGGTCATCGATGTGGGGCGCTGGCTGGGCGTGAATTTCTTCGGACCACAAAGCGACCAGTAAACGATTGGTTCATTTCAAGGGAGTTTCACTGCAGGACGCCGGAAAGAGCCGCTTTCCACCGTCTTCCGAGAACGAGGTACAAGTATGACACGTTTGATTCGTGGTTCGGTCCTGCTCGCCGCCTGTGTGGGCCTCTGGTCTTGTGGCACTGACTCGACCTCGAGTGAGGCCGGGGTGCCCTACAAGATCGTCTCACTGCCATCGGTGGTGTTCATCAAGACCGATTCGTCCCAGCTGATTTCCTTCCAGCTGGTCGATGAGCTCGACGGACAGATCCCGACGAACTGGACGCTGACCAGCGCCTCGCCGAACTTCACGGTGGCGCTGGACTCGTCCTATCGCGTGGTCTACAACTCCGACGGCACCCTCACGCTGCCGGATTCTCAGACCGAGGTGCGCGCCACCATCACGGGCACCAGCCTGCTCGGTATCTCGGAATTCACCGTCTCGGCCGGCGGCAAGACGCTGACCATCCCGGTGAACACCGTCCCCGGCACCCTGTACGCCACCTTCAGCCCGGCCAACCCGGCTCCCGGCGAAACCGTCACTATGACGATGCCGCCGTCGCTCCGGCTCACCCCGGCGTCCAGGATCGGGTTCCCCGGCAACAACACGAGCGCGACCGACACCTCGAGCATCCGGAACCTGGTCATCGCGGCGGACTCGATGTCGGCCACGTTCATCGCCGCGCCGACGGTCGACACGGTGGCGCGGGTCACGAACGTCTACAACACCGAGTTCCCGACCATCGTCCCCGTCACGCTGACCAGCCAGACCAAGGTGACCGGCACGCAGTCGGCCACCTGGAACGGGCAGCTGCCGGCCACGCTCTCCCCGCTGGTCGGCGGCCAGCTGACGGCCACGCTCGACCCGGCGTATGCGTACAAGTGCGACCCGACCTGCGCCAACGCGCTCCGTCGGTCTTCTCCTTCCCGACGCAGACGGCGCCGATCGTGGTGAGCGTCTCGGCGGACAGCACGGTCGCCACGCTCCAGGTCGGCCCGAACGTGCTCGTCGGTGCTCCAGGTGACCCGCATCACCTTCAAGGGCGCGCCGATGTTCGAGTACACGCTGACCTCGGCGGATGAGGTGAACAGCACTCGGTGTGCCTGACTTCCACGGCCACGTTGAGCGCTACACACCCCCAGATTGGCGACACCATCGACGCTTACGGCTTGCGGCGGGTCAAGTTCGACCTTCTCGGCCAGCTGGCGCGTACCACGGCCCTAATGCGGCGTGCGATGGTCCGTCAGCGCGGACAGCTCCCACCATGACGATCCAGCCGTAGCCCGGCTCCACCGGACTGCCGACCGTGAGCGGCGTTATCGCACCGACGGACCCGGCTTTGCCAATCGTCCTTCCGGCCGGGCACGTCGAACTTGCTCACGCAATCGACCGCGACGAGCCATCCCCCCACCGGGACCCGACGCCTGGCACTGCCCGGTAATCGTTCTACGAACGCCGGGCTGTTCGACTCGGTCATCCTGCGGGCGTGTCAGCTGCGGTCTGAACGATCGTCGATGCGTCAGGATCGACCAGATCACCGTGCCGCGGGGAGCAGGACCTTCACCCCGACTTGGTCGAACGACTCGGCCCTTGGCGACTGCTACTTCCCAAGCCACGCTGGCGGATTCGCGGTGCGGGCATCACTACTGGATGCGATGCTCACGGCAGGGGAGACTGCACAACCGGAAAGCTGACGGCCGACCTTCCCGGCGGGAACGTACTTCCTGGAGGTGGAGAATCGTGCCGGTATCCGATCCGGATCCGATCTGGCTCAGATTCAGCTCAGTAGAGCAAGGAGTAGCGATGGTAGTGGGAGACTGGGCAGCGCCCCCGCGAATATCCGGGGGCGCTCTTGCGTTGCCGTCCTCCGGCGAGCCCCGGCTCGCGCGCTACCTGGTCGGGTCTCCCAGGCCCGCGGCGTAGAGTGAGCCGATGCGCTGCACGCGGAAGATGTAGGCGCCGTCCACGCCGGTCAGCTCCCACACCCTGTTGCCGGCCTGGTCCACCTCGATGACCCGCCCGCGCGCGGCCGAACGACACCGTCCCGTGCCCGTCGGCGTGGTACTGGGTGCTCCCGCCGACGTTGGTATAGGTGGTCGGGGCGTCGATGAACTCCCATTCCATCGTGGCCGTCATTGCGTCGGTGTCGAGCAGGTACCGCACGAACCGGCTCGGCGCCGACAGGCCGTTGTCCAGCATCTGGACTTGGTCCGGGCCCCGCCCACCGGACGCCGTGCTGCCGCTGGAAGCTGCCCTTCGGGTCGCCCAGGATGGTGAACTCGTTCGCGAGCCCGCCGAACCGCCAGATGACCGCCCCGGTGACGCGGTCGACCTTGGTCACCTCGTCGAGGCTCCGGAAGCCGAGGATGAGATTGGAGTCGCTGTCGAACCCGAGGCCGTTGCCATGCGTGAAGTTGACCGCCGGCCCGGTCCGCTCGGACAGGGCCAGGTCGGTGATGGCGAAGTGGTCGAAGGCGTTCCACTCCCAGAGCACCGCGCCGGTGGCGGAGAGATGCTGCACCACCGTGGCGGTCACCGCCGCGGCCGCCTGCCCGCCGACGGCGGTCAGGTCCATCGTGCGGGTTTCGTCGCAGAGCAGCCAGGCGTCGCCACCGGCGCTCGATCAGCAGATCGTGGAAGCGGGTCGGCCGCCCGGAACATGCGAGGGTCGCCGGTCTGCTCACCGAGGCTGTTCAGCACCCGAAATTCCGTCTCGAGCGGGCCGGTACCGAGGAGCGTGTAGCGCCCCACCGGATGCGCCTGAAAGGAATTGAGGGTGCCGTTCGGCGAATGAGTGGTACCAGACCACCTTCCCCGAGTTGTCGACGGTGACCGCCGCCATCCGGCAGCGACAGCGCCAGGTAGCCTGGCTGCGCGGAGGTGCCGACGCTTCCGATGGCGGGAATCCAGGCCGGCAGCGACCCGCTGGTAAAGGGGAGGGAGTCGACGACGCGATCGGCCGATCCCGGCCAGCGTGAGGACGACGCGGAAGGTGTAGGCGGTCGCGGTGTCGAGGCCGAGGACGGGGACCCGGACCACGGTGTCGCCGGCGAATCCGACTGCCGGGGTCCGGACCACCGGCGCCGCGCCACCGCCTGGTACTCGATGTAGGCGCTGTCGTACGCCTCGGCCCGGACCAGCACCGCGGCCGCGAGCACGTTTTCCGGAATGTCCTGTACCGATGCGCCGGCGTATTGCTGGGGAGGGGTCGGGGCCTGGGTGTCGGAGTCGCTGCATCCCGCCAGCCACAGCGAACGCGAAGGCGGCGACAAGGGCACGTGGAAGCCGGGTCATTCGGTCCTCTGGGTCTGGACGTGTGTCTCAGGGGGTCATGCCTCGGCGGGGACGCCCTCCAACTCGGCATCTCCACTTCGGAACTGTCGTCTGATATAAGCGAGAATAGAGGCCATTTTGCGCCAGCAGGTCGGTGTGCGTCCCTTCCTCCACCACCCGCCCGTGGTCCAGCACCACCAGCCGGTCGGCCCGCCGGACGGTGCTCAGGCGGTGGGCAATAATAAGCGTGGTGCGGCCGACCAGCAGCTTTTCGAGGGCGTCCTCCACCAGCCGTTCGCTCTCGGTGTCCAGGCTGCTGGTGGCCTCGTCGAGGACCAGGACAGCCGGGTCCTTGAGCACCGCCCGGGCAATGGCAATCCGCTGCCGCTGGCCCCCCGACAGCTTGACCCCCCGCTCCCCCACGATCGTCCCGTAGCCGTCCGGCAGCCGCTCCACGAACTCGTGGGCGTGCGCGGCACGGGCCGCCCGCTCCACGTCAGCCTCAGAGGCATCTGGGCGCGCATAGGCGATGTTCTCGCGGACGGTGCCGCTGAACAGGGCCGGCTCCTGGGGGACCACCCCGATGGCACCCCGAAGGTCCCTGAGCCGAAGCTGGCGGACATCCACCCCCTCCAGCCGGATGCTCCCCTCCGCCACGTCCCAGAACCGGGGGAGGAGGCTCACCAGCGTCGTCTTTCCGGCCCCCGAGGGCCCCACGATGGCCACCACCTCGCCCGGCGCCAGCGCCAGCGACACCTCCCGGACGGCCCAGGGGGCGTCGGGGTGGTCCAGGTACCTGAAGGACACCCGGTCGAATTCCACCCGGCCCCTGAGCGGCGTGGGGAGGGGGGTGGGAGCGGGGGGGTCGGCAATGGCGGAATCGGCCTCGAGCAGCTGGAACACCCGCTCCGCTGCCCCCACCGATTCCTGGTAGTTGCTGAAGAAGGAGGCCAGCGCCCCCACCGAGGCGGCAATCGTCACGGTGTACAGGAGGAAGCTCACCAGGGTGCCGGCGGTCAGGGAGCCGTCCAGCACCAGCCGCCCCCCCTGCCAGAGCACGATGACGATCCCGGTGAACATGCTGAAGGTGATGGCCCCGAAGAACACCCCGCGCACCTGCGCCCGGACCAACGCCGACTCGACCACCTTGCCGATCATCCCGCCATACCGCGCCCGCTCCGCCGGTTCCTGCACGAAGCTCTGCACCGTCCGGATCTGGCTGAAGGCCTCCTCCGCCACCGCCGTCGCGTCGGCCACCCGGTCCTGGACCCCGGTGCTGATTCGCCGGAGGCGGCGGCCGAAGAAGAGCGCCGTCCAGACCGCCACCGGGACGACGGCGAGGGCGGTGAGCGTCAGGCGGGGCTGGAGCCAGGTGAGGAGCGCGATGCCGCCCACCAGCGCCAGGATCTGCCGCGAAAATTCCGCGATCTGGTGGCTCAGGACCCCCTGCAGGAGCCCGATGTCGATGGTCAGCCGGCTGGTGAGCTCTCCCGTCTTCCGGTCGGCAAAGAACCCCGGCGGCATGTCCAGCAGCTTGGCGAAGAGCTCTTCGCGGAGGCCGGCCACCGCCCGCTCGCCGGTGGCGCTGAGGAGGTAGGTCTGGGCGTAGTTGAGAAAGGCCTGGATCAGGAAGAGTCCGGTCAGGCCGAGGGCCACCCGGTCGAGGAGCGAGCGGTCCTGGTCCACGAAGGCCGCGTCGAGGAGGCGTCCCACTACCAGCGGAAAGGCGAGTCCGATGGCGGCGCTCAGGAGCAGCGCCAGCGACGCGAGCGCCAGCGCCCGGCGGTGGGGCCGCACCCGCGGCCAGAGGCGGGTGAGCTGCTTTGGGGATGGGAGACGGCGGCGGGCGGCTGGCTCGAGGGGCGTCGTCACCGGCCGAGGGGGCTGGCCACCGGGGCCGGCTGGTCGAGAATGAGGACCTCGGGCGTTTCCGCCTGCGCCTCGCGGGGCAGGGCGCGGTCCACGCTCATCGCCACGAAGAGCAGCGCGAGGTAGGCGAGGGAATACTTGTACATCTTCCAGGCGGTGGGGGTGACGCCCTCTTCCCGCAGCAGCTGGAAGTTGTACCAGAGGAACCGGCCGCCGAGCGCCAGCGCCGCCACCGCGTAGAGGAGGCCGAACGCCCCGAAGAGGGCGGGGAGGATGGTCAGCGGAATCAGGATGAGGGTGTAGATGAGCATCTGCACCTTGGTTTCCCGGTCGCCCCGGACCACCGGCAGCATCGGGACCCCCGCCTTCGCGTACTCCCCCTTCTTCAGCAGCGCCAGCGCCCAGAAGTGCGGCGGGGTCCAGTAGAAGATGATCGCGAAGAGGTAGAAGGCGGTGAGGTCCAGCTTGCCCGCCATGGCGGCGTAGCCGACGAGCGGTGGAAACGCGCCTGCCGCCCCTCCGATGACGATGTTCTGCGGGGTGGAGCGCTTGAGCCAGACGGTGTAAATCAGCACGTAGAAGAGGAGTCCGCCGAGCGCCAGCCAGGCGCTGAGCGGGTTGGCAAAGCGCCAGAGGATGGCGAAGGCCAGCGTGCCGAGCCCGATCCCGAACGCCAGCGCGGCCAGCGGCGCCACCCGCCCGGAGGGGACGGGACGCAGCCTGGTCCGGGACATGAAATGGTCGATGTCCTGGTCGAACCACATGTTGATGGCGTTGGCGCCGCCGGCCATCAGGAATCCGCCGAGGAGCACCCAGCCCACGAGGGAAAGGGGGGCGCGCCGAGTCCGGTGATGTACATCGGGGCGACGGCGGTCACCAGCAGGAGGGAAATGACCCGGGGCTTGGTCAGGGCGACGAGGTCGCGCACCAGGGAGGGGTGAACCTTTCGGTCATCCCGGCCCGTGGTTGGTTCCGATCCGCCATGCAACACACCCATGCCTGCTCCGGGTCACTGGGAAAGGGGAAAAGAAACGGCCCCGGGCGGGTCCTTGTCAAGCGGAGCCGAGGGGCGCAAACTCCACCGATGCAAACAAATAGCGCTGGAACCGGCGTCCGCGACGCCTGGGGCGAACGCCTCCCCCGCCGCCTCGGCCTCATGAGTGCGGTGGCGGTCCTGGTCGGCTCGACAATCGGCAGCGGGATCTTTCGGGTGCCGGCCAGCGTGGCCGGGCGGATCACGGAGCCGGGCCCCTTCCTGCTGGCCTGGGCCATCGGCGGGGCCATCGTGCTCTGCGGAGCCCTCACCTACGCCGAGCTTGCTGCCGCGCTCCCGAGATCCGGGGGCGTCTTCGCGTATATCCTCGAGGCGTTCGGTCCCCTCCCCGCCTTCCTCTTCGGCTGGTCGACGCTGGCGGTCATTCGCGCCTCGGCGCTGGGGGCCATCTCGACGATCTTCGCCGAGTACCTCGGCTACTTCCTTCCCCTGACCGCCACGCAGGTCCAGTACGTGGCGGCGGGGGCCATCATCCTGGTGGGGCTCTTCAACTACTTCGGCGTCAACATCGCCGCCGTCCTGGTCAATCTGTCGACCGTGGTCAAGTACGGGGCGCTGGTGGCGCTGGCGGGGCTGGCCTTCACCATCGGCGAGGGCACCACCGCCAACTTTGCTCCGGTGTGGGGCGGTGGCGTGCAGCTGTCCATCATGGGGACCGCCCTCATCTCGATCATGTGGACCTATGACGGGTGGGCCGACCTGGCCTATCTCGGTGGCGAAGTGAAGGATCCCGCCCGGAACCTCCCGCGGGCGCTCCTGCTGGGCACGGTGGCCATCATCGCCATCTACCTCGTGGTGAACCTGGCCTACCTCTACCTGGTGCCGCTGCCGCAGATGGCGGGGTCCGCGCTCATCGCCGCCACCGCGGCCGAGCGGATCCCCCTCTTCGGGGGCGGGGCGGGGGGCGTCATTGCCGGCGTGGTGATGATTTCCACCTTCAGCGCGCTCCTCGGTTCGATGATGACGGGCCCGCGGGTCTTCTTCGCCATGGCCGACCGCGGCCTCTTCTTCACCGCGATCGCGCGGGTCAGCCCCCGGTACCAGAGCCCCTCCGTGGCGATCCTGCTCGCCACCGGACTCGGCGTGGTGTACGTCCTGCTCAACGACTTCCAGCAGCTGGCCGACAAGTTCATTCTCGGGATCTGGCCGTTCTACGCCCTGGCGGTCGCGGCGGTCTTCGTCCTCCGGAAGAAGCAGCCCGACCTGGTGCGCCCCTACCGGACGTGGGGGTATCCGGTGGTCCCCCTGCTGTTCATGGGGGCCTCGATCGCGATCATCGTGAACGCCCTGTGGACCGACCCGGTCAACACCGGTATCACATTCGGGATTATCCTGGTCGGGGTTCCGGTGTATTTCGTCTGGCGCCGTGTGGCCCGTCCGGCGGCCATCGCCGAGTCCTGAGGTCGGAATCGGCTCCTTGACCCCGGGCTGGCGAGGCGTAAGTTTTTCGGCCATCGCCCGGATGTGCCGGGCCGCCATTTGGGGGTGACCGGCCAGTCGCGGTCACGGGATGACGTGGGGCCAATTCTCCTGTCGGACGTGCGCCTTATTTACTCCAGTCGAGGTGTCCCTATGCAGTCATGGTTTCGTCGGGTAGCGACCGCGACGGCCGTGGGCGTGCTGTTTGCGCTCGGGGCCGGCAATCTCTTCGCGCAGGGCGTCACAACGGCGGCGGTGACGGGGACCGTCACGCAGGAGACCGGGGCGCCGGTCGAGGGCGCCGTGATCACGCTGACCAACCGCGGCACCGGCGCCAAGACCACCGCGACCACGCAGGGGAACGGCAAGTTCTTCATCGAAAACGCGCCGGTCGGCGGCCCCTACACCATCGAGGCCCGCGCGATCGGCTTCGAGAGCGCCCGGCGCGACAACGTGATGCTCTCCCTCGGCCAGCGCTTTGTCTCCAACTTCACGCTCCGGCAGCAGGTCGTGGAGCTGCAGGAAATCGCGGTCAACGCCGAAACCGGCGACCCGGTCATGAACACCGCGAAGACCGGCGTGGCGCAGTCGATCAGCGACAGCGCCATCAGCCGCCTCCCCGTGCTGGGCGGCAACTTCACGAACCTGGTGGCGACCACGCCCCAGGTCGCGTCGATCGGCGCCGGTGTCTCGGCCGCCGGGCAGAACAACCGGTTCAACAGCATCCAGATCGACGGCGGCGTCAACAACGACCTCTTCGGGCTCGGCGCCACCGGCGCCCCCGGCGGCCAGGCGGACTCCAGGGCCATTTCCTTCGCCGCGGTGAAGGAATTCCAGGTGCTCATCGCCCCGTTCGACGTGCGGCAGGGCAACTTCGCCGGCGGCCTCGTCAACGCCGTCACGAAGTCGGGAGCCAACGCCTTTCACGGGTCGGTGTTCGGGCGCCTGCAGAACCAGGACCTGGTGGGCACCGACGTCAACGGCCAGAAGGCGGCGGACTTCAAGGTCCTGCAGTACGGCGGCACCCTGAGCGGCGCCATCCTCAAGGACAAGCTCCACTACTTCGCCGCGGCCGACATCCAGGAGCGGACCACGCCGTTCGACGGCATCACGCTCGAGGAGTCCGGCGCCGCGCCGGGCGACGCCGAGCGGATGATCAACCATCTCAACGCCCTCGGGGCCGATCAGTGGGGCGGGGCCGGCAACGCCGGCGGCTTCCTGATCGAAAATCCGAACCCGACCTTCTTCGGGAAGCTCACCTGGGCGCCGGCCGCCAACCACAACGTCTCGCTCTCCTACAACAACGTCGAGGCGTCGGTGGACGTGATCAGCCGACGGCGGAACGGCGACTGGTCGCTGAGCTCCAACGCCTACTCCATCGAGAACAACACCAATTCGCTCCGGCTCATCTGGAGCGCGCTCTTTGGCGGCAAGTACTCCAACGAGTTCATCGGCGGCTGGCAGTCGATCCGGGACAACCGGCCCCCCGCCGCGACCTATCCGACGATCTATGTCGGCTCGGGCGGATCGGGCACGCGCCTGGCGGCGGGCGCCGAGCGCTTCTCGCAGGACAACTCGCTGGACCAGGACATCTTCGAACTGACCGACAACCTGACCATCGGCGTCGGCGATCACCGGGTCACCGTCGGCACCCACAACGAGTTCTTCGGGTTCAACAACCACTTCTTCCCGCAGAGCATCGGGCAGTGGACCTTTGCCAACATCGACTCCTTCGAGAACAACGCGCCGGTCCGGTTCGACCGCGCGCTGCCGCTCATTCCCGGCGGCCCGGTGTCGGACTTCAGCGTGAACCAGTGGGGGCTCTACGCGCAGGACCAGTTCAACATCGGCAACCTCGCGCTGACGGTTGGCCTCCGGTGGGACGACCCCATCTTCCCCGATTCGCCGACCTACAACCCGACGCTTGACTCCATCACCTCGGATGGGGCGTTGTGGACCGGCGGGACCATCAACACCAGCGTGGTGCCGAGCGGCAACGCCACCTGGTCGCCGCGCATCGGCTTCAACTGGGACGTGGACGGCTCCGGCACGACGATCGTCCGCGGCGGCGTCGGCTACTTCGGCGGCCGGCCGGCCTACGTCTGGATGTCGAATGCCTACGTGCAACACCGGCATGACGCAGACCCAGCTCACCTGCCGGAACGACAACGCCAACCCGGACGACAACGTGCCGGGCTTCTCCCTCGATCCCTCGCTGCAGCCGACCACGTGCGCCGGCACCGCCGGGGTCCTGCCGCCGATTCCGACCATCAACTACTTCGACCCCGACTTCAAGTTCGAGCAGAACATGAAGCTGTCGTTCGGCGTCGATCATCGGCTGCCGTGGGGGATGGTCGGCACGATCGACCTGCTGTACACCAAGTCCAAGAACACCCTCTACATCCAGGACAACAACCTCCAGGGCGTGGTGGACGAGAGCACCCTCACCTACGCCACTGGCGAGGGCAACCGGGCGCGCTACGGCGTGAACTCCGTCACGACCGGCGCCGCCACGCCGCTGAAGCAGACCGCCGCCTTCGGCAACGTGCTCGAGCACCTGAACAAGTCCGAGGACCACGCCTTCAGCGGCACCATCCAGCTGCAGAAGCGCTTCTCCAACGGGATCGAGTTCAACGGCGGGTACACCTACAGCGACGCGCAGGACGTGATGTCGCTGACGTCGAGCATCGCCTTCTCCAACTACGGATTCGCGACGCTCAACGGCCTGCTCAACGACCGCGAGCTGACCACCTCCACCTTCAGCCGCCCGCACCGGGTGGTCCTGAGCGGGAGCGTCAACCTCCCGGGTGACTTCGACTTCTCCCTGATCTACTCGGGCGTCTCGGGCTCGCCCTACGGCTACGTGATCAACGGCGACGCCAACGCCGACGGCGTCGGCGGCACCAACCGCGAGTTCAACGACATGTTCTACATCCCGCGGGACCGGGATGACATCACGATGTACGGCGCGACGGCCGCGGCGCAGAACGCCTCGTACGACTCGCTGGCCAACTTCATCAACTCCCAGGACTGCGTCCGCAACCAGCGCGGCCAGATCATGGAGCGGAACAGCTGCCGGAACGCCTGGGTCAACCGGCTCGACGCCCGGCTCCAGAAGAACATCCCGACCTTCAACGGCCAGGTGATGGTCCTGTCGCTGGACGTCTTCAACCTGCTCAACATGATCGACAAGGACTGGGGTCTCGTGAAGACGACCAGCGCCTTCGAAGGCCAGAGCCTGGTCCAGCTTCGCGGCTGGGACCCGCTCTACAACCGCGGCATCTACAGCAACGCCTTCCCCATCCTCAACCGGGTCGATCCGATCGCTTCCGTCTGGCGCATTCAGCTGGGCGGCAAGTACATCTGGTAACGAGGACTGGCTCTACCGCATGACGACACGGCCCCCGGGATGTCCCGGGGGCCGTGTCGCGTTGGGGAGGTTCAGGCCCCAGCGGGTGCGGACGGTAGGGGCACGACGCGTCGTGCCCCTACGTCCGCACCCGTTTCAGCAGCACCAGGGCCGCGCCCAGGAACAGGACGTTGGGCGCCCACGCCGCCACCAGCGGGTCGATGATCCCGCCGTTGCCCACCGCCTTGGCGAGGTTGATGATCAGCAGGAACAGCACCGTCGTCGCCAGGCTGATGGCGATGCCGTAGGCCGCCCCGGCGCGCGGGGAGCTCAGGCTCAGCGGCGCGCCGAAGAGCGCGATGATGAGGCAGGTCACCGGCACTGCGATCTTGAGCGCCCGCTCGACCCGCAGCTTGTTCACGTCGTTGCCGGAGCGCCGCAGCCCCTCGATGTACTCCCCGAGCTCCCGGTACCGCATCTCCGCCGGGGCCTTCGAGGCGGCCAGCAGCTGGCTCGGCGTCTGGGAGAGGGCGCGGAGCCGCATTTCCTGCGCGGTGAACATCGGCTGGCTCAGCCCGCCGTAGATGACCCGGCTCGAGGCGCCCCAGATGCGCCAGACGGAGGCGGTGCTGTCATACGTGGCGCTGTCCGCGCTGACCGAGAGGTACGGATAGCTCGTGCCGTTGCCCTGGCGGAGGAAGACGGGCTCCCGGAGCACCTGGTTGACCACGTCGAGGGTGCGGATGGTGTACACCCAGTTGGCGTCGGCGCCGTACACGAAGTTGTAGCGGTAGGCGGTCCGGGTGCGCGACGACCGGGACTTCTGGAGCTCCAGCGACTTGCTGGACGCCGCCACCGAGATCTCCCCCACCGCGAAGGCCAGCACGGCGGCCGCCGCCGCCGCCCCGAAGACGGGGCGGGCCAGCCGGTGAAAACTCATCCCCCCCGCCTGCGCCGCCACGATCTCCGAGTTCCGGCTCATCGTCCCCAGCGTGAACACGGTCGCGAAAAAGACCGAGGCGGGCATCACCATTGCGATCTCTTCCGGCAGCACGTACACGTAGCTCTGCAGGATTTCCGTGACGGTCAACCCGTTGCTGAGCAGCCGCCGCATGTTGTCGGTGATCTTGATGAGCACCGACACCACCGGAAACCCGAAGGCGGTGAGCACGAAGATCCGGATCCAGGAGCGCAGGATGTACCGGTCGAGGAGGCCGATGCCCATCACCGTCGCCTCCACCGCGCCACCCGGCGCCGCAGCATGTCCGTCAGCTCCGCGAGGTCGCCGCCGCGGGTCGAGCCGAGCTCCCGGTTGACCCGGAGGAGCCCCACGACGCCGAGGAGGGTGAAGATCACGTTGGGGGCCCACATCACCACGGCGGGCGGGAGGATGCCCGCGTCGGCCAGCGGTTCCCCGGCGGTGAGGCTGATGTAATAGAGGGCGAAAATGCCGAGCCCCCCGCCGAGGACCAGCCCCATTCCGCCGCGAGGAAACCGGAGCGCCAGCGGGATGCCGACCAGGACGAAGACCATGCAGGCCACCGTGATCGCGTACTTCTTGTGGACCTCGACGAGGAAGCCGTCGGCGGTCCGCCGGGCGGACTTGATGCCCTCCACGGTGGTGGCCACGTCGATCCACGACGAGAGGGTCACCTCGCGGGGCTCCCCACCCGCCGGCTCGACGCCGGCGCTGGGACGCCCCGTGGCCTCCGCCGGCGCGGGGAGAGAGTCCATGCTTCCGGTCTCGAGCTTTCGCCTGAGCGCCTCCCGCTTCCAGAGCGGCACCTCCTGCTCCTGGAACCGGGGGTTCCTCGGCGGGGGCCGCTGCCCCGGCTTGGCGCCCCCCGGCCGCTGTGCGGGGTCCTGGGCCTCGGCCGTCACCGGAAGGAGCCGCCCGCCGAGGGACCTGAACCATCGGCACCACGGCGCACCCGCGGCCCGCCCGCTGTCCGGGGTCGCCTCCGGAGCGGGGGGCAGTCCGAGCAGCGCCCGCAGGTCCGTCTCCAGTCGCTCGGCGCGGGCCTCGGTGAAGGACCGCATGGCCGCGGCGGTGTCCCCCACGATGTCGAGCATCTCGCAGGTCGTCATTTCCCGGTCGCTCTTCGGCACGTCCCCTTCGGTGCGCGTCAGGGTGTTGCCGACGCTCCGGACCCGCATGGTGTTGACGGTGAAGTAGGTGAGCTGCAGGAGCCCCGGTTCCGTCCCCTTGAACTGCATGATCGAGCCGTCGTACAGGGTCAGGTAGAGGTCGTTCTGGTTCGCCTCGAAGCCCATCCGGCCGCTGTCGGCGTAGATGACCTGGCGCCCCTGCGTCCCCGACATGTCGAAGATCGTCACGTCGCGGAGGCGCCCGTCGGCCGGCTCGATCCGGCCCGCCCGGAGGAAAAGCTCGGAGGGGGGGACCTCGTTCAGCGCCTGCTCCCGGAACTCGACCGTCGGTCGCTTGCGGCCAATGTCGAACAGCAGCGCCTTGAGCCGCAGGTTGGCCGCGGGGAGGCCCTGGTCGACGAAGACGAAGTCGGCGGCGGTCAGCAGCAGCGCCGCCAGGAACACCGGCCGCAGCAGCTGCCCGATGGAGATGCCGCTGGCCCGCATGGCGGTGATCTCGTTCCCCGAGGCCAGCGTGGTGAAGGCGTACAGCACGGCGAGGAGCACCGCCATCGGCAGCGTCATGGCCACGATGAAGGGGAGGCTGAGGAGGAAGACTTCGCCGATCAGGCTCCAGGGCAGCCCCTTGCCGACCAGCGCGCCGAACCGCTTGGCGATCTGATTCAGCAGCATGATGCTGGTCAGCGCCGCCACCGCAAACACGAACGGGGCCGCCAGCTGCCGGAGGACGTACCGGCTCAGCAGGCGCACGGGGGGCCCGGACGGTTGAACGACATTTTTTCGGGCGCTATATTGCCGAGGTTCCTCACCACTCTCGCCTCTCATCTCCCGGACACGCGTGGCCCGTCTTGCCGTTGCTCTCGGGTGCCTGCTGTTGCTGCTGCCCGCCGTCGCGTCCGCCCAGGACGAGCCGGGGGCCATCGGCGTCGGCGCGACCTTCAATCTACCGCTCCCGGCGCTCCGGCAACCGCCCCAGGCGCGGGCGGCCTGGCTGGGGGCGCCCAGCGTCACGCCGGCCCAGGCGGGGGCACGGTGGCAGGCGCAGCTGGATCATCGGCTCGACCGCGAGCGGGCGGCGTCGAGCTCCGCCACGCTCATGGCCGCGCTCTACGGGACCAACAACCTGCAGGTCCAGTACATCGACGCTTCGCTGGAGGAGCGCAAGAGCATCCTCGGGATCCCGTCAAAATACGCCGATTTGCGCATCGACGGCTCGGTCTTCCTGGAGGTGCGCACCGACCGTCTCCGGAACCTGACCTGTACCCCGGCGCAGTTGCTGGACCAGAACTCCGGCTGCCGGGGCGGGTTCAAGGCCCCCCGGCTCGACAACGAGTTCAACGCCAAGGTCGGCGGCCTGATCGGCAGCCGGCTCCACCTGAACGTCGACTACGACTCCCGCCGGGAGTTCAACGCGAACAACGACATCCAGGTCTACTACCAGGGGCTGCAGGACGAAATCCTGCAACGGGTCGAGGTCGGCACCGTGTCGTTCCGGACCCCGGCCTCCCGCTTCCTGACCGCCGCCATCCCCGCCAACAATTTCGGCCTCAACGCCACCTTCGAGTTCGGCGCCGTGACGCTGCAGGCCATGATGGCGACGCAGGAGGGCAGCGTCGTCGGCCAGCGCGTCTACACCGTCGGCTCCACCACCAGCGAGCCCCAGGATCGGCTGGTGCGCGACCTCGACTTCGAGACGGGGCGGTTCTTCTGGGCGGTCGACCCCGCGACGCTCCCGAACTACCCCTTCGTGGACATCCTCAACCTCGACGCGGTGGCCATTCCCGCGGCGGTGCAGCCCGCGGACGCGCAGGTCCGCGTCTATCGCTACCGCACCGGCGCCGGGAGCGGGCTCAACCCCAACCTGGGCGGCATCACCGCCATCGGGTTCCGGCCGGACGGCCCCGAGCGGGTCGAGGGCACCTGGCAACTGCTGCTCCAGGGAGAGGACTACTACCTCGACCCCTCCGCCACCTGGTTTGCGCTGGCCACCAAGCTGGACCAGAACGACTATCTCGCCGTCAGCTACATCACCGTCACCGGCACCCAGGTCGGGACCTTTCCGGCCGGCGAGAACCCGGCGGTCACCGACAGCGTCCTGCTCGTGTCCATCCCGTTGCAGGGACCCACGCAGCAGACCTTCCGGCACGAGATGCGCCAGGTCTACCGGGTCTCGGGCACCGACCTCGAGCGGCCCTCGCTCAAGGTCACCGTCACGCTGAACCAGTCCGAGCGTCCCTCGAACGACGAAGCGCAGACGTACCTCGCCTTCTTCGGGCTGGCCATCCCGCCCGACCCGCACATCTTCGACGTCGACAACCGGGTCTTCCCCCGGGTCCGCGATCCGGGCGCGGATCTCGTCCTGCGCGAGTCGTACATCGCCTATCCCTCGCTCAAGCCGTTCATCGACCCGCGGCTGCAGCCGAACGAACGGGCCGATTCGGTCTACAACTCGCCGGT
The DNA here is from genome assembly GCA_963748815.1 of uncultured Gemmatimonadales bacterium. GTDB lineage: Bacteria > Gemmatimonadota > Gemmatimonadetes > Gemmatimonadales > GWC2-71-9 > SPDF01. The sequence goes on from CAVVKJ010000005.1 coordinate 346,104, forward strand.
GTACCTGCTCCTGACGCCGCAGGGCCCGCCGTCGCGCTTCCAGATGCGGTTGGAATACAACGCCGCCGGCGGGACCGATCCCGGCAGCCTGAACCTCAACGCCCTGCAAATCCGCCGCGGCTCGGAGCAGTTGATCGCGGGCGGCCGGGTGCTCGAGCGCGGCGTGGACTACGAGATCAACTACGATCTTGGCCAGGTCACCTTCAACAGCCCCGCCACCCTCTTCCCCTCGGGCGTCGGCACCGTCACGGCGCGGTTCGAGGAGCGGGGCATCTTTGCCGTGGCGCCGACCTCGATCCTCGGCGGGACGCTGAGCTACTCGCTGGGCGACGTGGGGTCGGTCAACCTGATCGGGATGTACCAGAAGGAGCAGTCGGTGTTCACCCGGCCGACCCTCGGGTTCGAGCCGACCTCCAACCTGCTCACCGGCGTCACGACCGACCTTCGGTTCCAGGTGGACGGCGTCAGTCGGTTCTTCAACAAGCTCACGTCGCAAAGCGTGACCGCCCCCTCCGTCCTCGACATCCGGGCCGAATACGGCACCACCCATCCCGACCCGAACATCATCGGGCAGGCGTACCTCGAGGACTTCGAGGGGGAGTCGGCCATTCCGGTCTCGCTCCTCACCTCGCGCTGGGACTACGGCAGCGTGCCGCAGTCGTCCGCGGGGGTGGAGAGCCTCGGGTTTGCCACCGGCTTCGACTCGCTCTGGGCGGTCCAGCTCTCCTGGCAGAACCTGATCCCGGCCTGCTCCGGCTGCCCCCCGGTCGAGCTCTACCCGCAGGACATCGACCCGACCATCCGGACCAACGGCCAGGGGAGCCTCAACGAGACGGTCTTGTACATGACCTTCCACGCCGACACCGCCGGCGGGATGGTGCAGCAGAACAACCGTTCGCTGTGGACCCAGCCGGACCGGCCGTTCACGCCCCGCTGGCGCTCGATGGTGACGCCGCTCTCCCAGACCGGCATCGACCTCTCCCGGGCGGAATACCTCGAGTTCTGGGTCTTCCAGGGCGGGGAAAAGACGGTCGACTCGGCGGGGATGCAGCTGGTCGTGGACCTCGGCTCGGTCAGCGAGGACGCGCTTGCGGTGGCCCCGGACAGCCTGACGGTGGTGGGGTCGGACAGCCTCTACACCGGCCGGCACTACACCGGCGTCGGCCTCCTCAACACCGAGCGGCAGTCCACCGGCATCTTCAACGCCTCCACCGACGACATCGGCATCCTGCTCGACCGGGTCGACTCCCTCTTCGTCAACGGCGCGGTGCAGTCCGAGGTCCAGACCTGCGCCCAGGTCCTCTCCGAGACGGTGTCGATCTACCCCTGGGGCGACCTGAGCAGCCGGTGCTCCAACGGCAACGGCTTTCTCGACACGGAGGACCTGAACGGCGACAACCGCCTGAACGCGCAGGGCTCCAACGACAACGTGCTGCGATGGATCATCCAGCCCAACGATCTCTCCCAGTACTACGTGCGCACCGGCGCGACCTACACCAACACGCAGGGGCAGACGTCGACCTGGACGCTCTACCGGATCCCGATGCGGATTCCCGACGCGACGATCGGCACGCCGAACCTGCGACTCGTCCAGAACATGCGGGTGACGCTCGTCGCCCCCGACACGCCGGAGCCGGACGTCGTCGCGCGCTTCGCGCTGGCGCGGATGCGCTTCACCGGCGCGCCCTGGGTGCGCCGGGCCGATACGCCGCTCATCGGCATCGGCGGGTCGGTGGCGAGCCCCACCGGGACGATGTTCGCCGCGGTCATCTCGACGGAGGACATCGCGCTCGGGTATGACCTCCCCGCCCGGGCGTGGTGAACGAGCCGGCCCAGAACAACAACGGCCAGGCCGTGCAGGGGGTCCAGATCAACGAGAAGTCGCTCCGGGTCGTCGCCACGTCGCTCGACGTCGGCGAACGCGCCGAGGCGTACCAGCGCTTCCCCTCCGGCCCCCAGAACGTGCTCAAGTACCAGCAGGTGCAGGTCTGGTTCCGCGGCCGCGGCGCCGGGTGGGAGAGCGGGGACCTCAACGCCTACTTCAAGATCGGCAGCGACGACCAGAACTGGTACATGTTCATCCGGCCCGCCAGCAGCACCGTCTGGGTGCCGGAGGCGGTGATCAGCATTCCCGTCTGGCGGCAGCTCCGCGCGCAAATCGAGCAGCGGTGGCTGCAGGGGCTGCCGCCCAGCGGGGCCGTCGAGTGCGGCATCGGCGATCCCGCGGCCTACGTCGCCTGCGACGGACCCTACGTGGTGCAGGTGGCCGATCCCGGCGTCAATCCGCCCAACCTCGCCGCCGCCCAGGAGATGGCCGCGGGCATCTACCGCGTCGCCGACACCGAGGTGCTGACCACGGTCGAGCTCTGGGTCGACGACATCCGGCTCGACGATCCGGTGACGGAGTCCGGTGCGTCCATGGCGTTCGACGCGCGGCTCGCGGCGGCGGATGTGGCGGACTTCTCGGTCAACTACGTGCGGCAGGACGGCCTCTTCCAGCAGATCGGGCGGGACCCGACCTACCGCACCACCGGCGCGCTCGTCCTCGGCACCAACCTCCGGGTGGACCGGTTCCTTCCGGCCTCCTTCGGGGTCGCCGTCCCGTTCTCGATCAGCCACACCTACACCTCCGCCGATCCGATCCTCATCGGCGGCACCGACATCCTCGCCGCCGACATCGAGAACCTGCGCCAGCCGTCCAGTGGACTGACGCAGGTCAACTTCGGCATCCGCCGGACCCGAAAGGGCACCAACGCTCTCCAGCGAGGGTTGGTCGACCCGCTGACCTTCACCGGCTCGTTCACCTCCGGGCAGAGCCAGACGGAGCTCTCCTCGGGGACGACCTCCGCCAGTCTCTTCAACCTCACCTACAACCTGTTCCTGCCCAGGACCGGACCGGCGGTTTCGCTGGGCGGGGCCGTGGACGCGCTGCCAGGCTGGGTGGGGAGGAGCGAGGGGCTGACGGCCGCCCGAACGACGCAGTTCGGGCTGGCGCCGACCGGGATTCGACTAGGCAGCCAACTGGCGCGCACGGAGAGCGACTTCACCGGCTACCTCGTCCCGGTGCTCCGCCCCGGCGACGCCGCCCTGCAGCCGGCGGTGTCCCTCACCAACCTCTGGCGCAACAGCGCCGGTGTCACCTGGCAGCCAGTCGGGATGCTCACCTTCAGCGCCGACCTCGCGAGCACCCGGGATCTCCGGGATTACGACGACACCACCTCGATCGGCCGCCTTACCGATGCCTCCCGGAAGGAATTCCTCGGCATCGACGTGGGGGTGGAGCGCGACCGGACGCTGGGGACCGCCATCAACCTCAGCCCACGCCTGACCTCCTGGCTGCGGGGGCGATTCATCACGACGAGCAACTTCGTGCTTTCCCGGAGCCTGACCAGCCGGGCCCCGATCCAGGAATACGGCGACAGCGGGATCTACATCCTTCCCCAGACGCTGAACAACCTCCGGTCACGCGAATTCGGCTTCACGATCGACGCGCCCCGTGGCTTCAAGCAGCTGTTCAAGGACTCGAGCGCCGCCACCCGCGCCCTGCTCGGACTCCGGGTGCTGGACTTCGTCTACCGGACCTCGCGCGCCTCGACCTACGACCTCGCCACCTTCAATCCCGATCTCCGGTACATGCTCGCCCGCGGGAGCACCTCGGACTTCCTGACCCAGGACGGCGATTCGGCGCTTAACGTCGTCGAGACCACGACGATCACCGTTGGCGGCGGTGCCGATCTGCCGTACGGCATCACCGCCGGGCTGCAGTACTCCTCCTCGGAGATCGACCGGTACGCCCGCGCCAGCAACGGCTACCTCCTCTCCGAGATCACCCAGAAGGAATGGCCCATCTTCCAGGCGCGGTGGACCCAGACGGTCAAGCAGGGACTGCTCTCCGTGGTGAGCCTCTCCACCAACATCCGGAAGCGTTCCGGGCAGACGGTGCTCCCCTCCTCCACCGTCAGCGCCGTGTCCCTCAACGAGACCTCCACCTGGACCAATGACCTCCAGCTCACCTTTCGCCAGGGCATCAGCCTCACCCTCGGCTATGGGGTCTCCAGCAACGAGCGCCAGAGCAACGGCACCACCACCCTCGGCGACGGCACCGACATCACCGCCAACCTGATTTACCTCTTCCGGCTTCCCGGCAGCCTCAGCAGCGCACGCAAGCAGATGCGGGTCTCGATCAACGCGCTGTCCAGCAAGGCGGAGACCTGCCTGGAACTGCCAGGGAACCCGAACTGCACCGGGATTTCCGACATCCGCCGGAAGACGCTGCGCGCCGGCGTCGACACCGACATCCTGAGCATCCTGACCGGCGGCTTCCAGGCGGCCTACGTCATCAACGACGTCCGCCAGCTCAACCGGAAAACCGAGCAGCTCACGCTCAGCCTGACCTTCCAGCTCTCCCTCTTTTCCGGAGATTATTGATGCAGTTCTCTCGCGGGCCGGCCCTCGCGGCCGTCCTGATGCTCGCCTGCGCCGGCCCGAAGCCCTCCCGTCCGTTCGACGGTGCGGCGGCGTTTCGCGCGGTGGAGGTGCAAGTGGGGTTCGGGCCCAGGATTCCCGGCGAGCCGGGGCATCGGGCCGAGGCGGCGTGGCTCGACAGCCTGCTGGCGGGGCTCGCCGATACCGTCATCGTGCAGCGCTGGACCCACCGGACCGCGCGCGGCGACTCGCTCCCCCTCGTCAATTTCGTCGCCCGCTTCAATCCGTCGGCGGGGGAACGGATCCTCTTCCTGGCCCACTGGGACACCCGGCCGATCGCCGACCAGGCCAAGGGTCCCGACAGCCTGCTCCCCGTGCCCGGGGCCAACGACGGCGCCTCCGGCACCGCCGTCCTCCTCGGCGTCGCGGCCGCGCTCCGCGCGGCGCCGCCGTCGGTCGGCGTGGACCTCCTCTTCGTCGATGGAGAGGACTACGGCGTCTTCGACGACAAGGTGGACGTGCTGCTTGGCTCCCGGTATTACGCGGCCAACCCCGCGCCCGGCTCGCCGCCGCTCTACGCCGTGCTCTTCGACATGGTCGGCGACCGAGACCTGCAGATCTACCAGGAGGGCAACTCGGTCACCGGCGCCCCCGAGGTGGTGGACCTGGTCTGGCAGGTGGCGCGGAAGGCAGGCCACGGCAATGTCTTCATCCCCTCCCTCCGGTACACCCTCACCGACGACCACCTGTCGCTGCAGGCCAAGGGGATCCGGGCCATCGATGTGGTGGACTTCGACTATCCGTACTGGCACACGCCGCAGGACACCCCGGACAAGGTGAGCGCGCAGAGCCTGCAGGCGGTCGGCGAAGTGGCGCTGGCCCTGGTGGCAAACTCCGAACGCTGAGCGAGGGCCCGGCGGGAACAGGCGCCCGCCGGCGTTCGCAGGAGTTCGCCACCAGGCCCCGTCGCTGGCATCGTCCCGGGCATGGAACCCACCGAGCGCCGGGCCATCCTGTTGCTGCTCCTGCTGGGGGTCGTCGGGCAGGGGGTCCGCTGGGTCGCGGGCCGGCCCGGGGAGCCGCCGGGGCAGGTGGCCCTCATGCCCGTGGAGCGGCGAGGAAATCCCGCCGCCCATCGGGATAGCGCGTTGGCCGTGGCTCGCCCCATGGCGCCGGGAGAGACCCTCGATCCCGACCGGGCCACGGTCGCCGAGCTGCTCCGACTTCCGAAGGTGGGCCCCGCGCTGGCCCGCGCCATCGTGGCCGACCGGGAGGCGAAAGGCCCGTTTCGGAATGCCCAGGGCCTCGACCGGGTCTCCGGCATCGGCCCCAGGCTGCTCGAGGCCGTCGGGCCCTTCCTGGCGTTCGCCGGGGGCGGTCCGGGCGGGGGTGGCGCGGGGTCGGACCCGCGGGCGTGCGAGGTGGAGCCCGTGGCCTGCCGGCTCAATCTCAACTCGGCGACCGCGGCGGAACTCGAGGCGCTGCCCGGCATTGGCCCGGCGCTGGCCGGCCGGATCGTGTCATACCGCGATTCGCACGGTGCCTTTGCGGACATCGGGGGGCTGCGTGCGGTGGCGGGCATCGGCCCCGCGCTCCTGGGGCGTCTGACCCCCCTCCTGACAGTGCGGTAAGTCATTGTGTTTCAAGACGTTGAGCGTGCAGGTGAGGCGCGGATGCAATAGATGGCACGGGAATGGCAACTCGCGCCATCGGTTACTCCCGTCTATTTCATCGACCTCCGCCACCGAGGGGCAGCGCCAGCATGACCACTACGATGGGCGCCGAGCGTGAGCCGCTCGGCGAAGCGCTTCTCCATGAGGGGCTGCTGACACCCGCCAAGTACGATCAGGCCGTCGCGGAGCAGCGCTCCAGCGGCCATCGGCTGGGCTATGTCCTCGTCAAGCTGGGGTTCGTGCCGGAGCTGGAAATCACGAAGATCCTCGCGCGGCTGCACCGGATGCCGGCGGTGGACCTCTCGCGCTTCGAGGTGGACCCCAAGGTTCTCAAGCTGATCCCGGCCGACCTCGCCACCAAGAACGTCGTCCTTCCGCTCAAGCGCGAGGGCCGCACGCTGACCGTGGCGATGGCCGACCCGACCAAGATGGGCGTGGTCGAGGACCTGAAGTTCATCACCCGCTACGACGTCTTCCCGGTGCTGGCGGGGGAGCAGACGCTCCGCAGCATCATCGACCGGCACTACCAGGGCAGCGACCAGCAGCTCCAGGACATCCTGAAGGACATGGAGGGGCAGGCCGACGACGTCGAAATCGTCGCGGAGCTCGAGGACGAGGCCGCCACCCAGGCGCAGATCGACGACGCCCCGGTGGTCAAGCTCATCAACGGCCTCCTCACCGACGCGGTGCGCCGCGGGGCCAGCGACATTCACATCGAGCCCTTCGAGCTCGAGATGCGGGTGCGGTACCGGATCGACGGCGCCCTGCTGGAGGTCATGAAGCCCCCGCTCAAGATGAAGGCGGCGCTGACCTCGCGCATCAAGATTCTCTCGCAGCTCAACATCGCCGAGCGCCGGGTGCCGCAGGACGGCCGCCTCAAGCTCAAGATGGGCAACCGGGTCATCGACTTCCGCGTGTCGATGCTGCCGGTGCTCTTCGGCGAGAAGATCGTGCTTCGTATTCTCGACAAGGGCAACCTGACGCTGGACCTGTCGAAGTTCGGGTTCGAGACGAAGGCGGAGGACGACCTGATGGCCGCCATCCTCAACCCGTACGGGATGGTGCTGGTGACGGGGCCGACGGGGTCGGGCAAGACGACCACGCTCTACTCGGCGCTGTCGCGCATCAACACGATCGAATCGAACATCATGACGGCCGAGGACCCGGTCGAATACAACCTGATGGGGATCAACCAGGTGCTGGTCCGGAACGAGATCGGGCTGACCTTCGCCGCGGCGCTCAAGGCGTTCCTGCGGCAGGACCCCAACATCATCATGATCGGCGAAATCCGGGACCTCGAGACGGGCAGCATCGCCATCAAGGCGGCGCTCACCGGCCACCTGGTGCTCTCGACGCTGCACACCAACGACGCGCCGAGCACCATCACGCGCATGATCGACATGGGCATCGAGCCCTTCAACGTGGCGAGCGCCGTCAATCTCGTGGTGGCGCAGCGGCTGGTCCGGCGGATCTGCAAAGACTGCGCGGCCCCGACCACGTACAAGCCGGAGGAGATCAAGTCGCTCGGATTGACCCCGGAGGAAGGGAAGAAGATGCAGTTCATGAGAGGGACGGGGTGCGACACCTGCAGCGGCACCGGCTACAAGGGGCGGGCCGGGCTCTACGAGGTGATGGCGCTCTCGCCGGAATTGCGCCGCATGATCCTCCGCAGCGCGTCGATCGCGGACATTCAGGCTATGGCGGTCAAGGAAGGCATGCTCACCCTGCGGATGGACGGGCTCAAGAAGATTGAGCGCGGGGTCACGACTCTCGAGGAAGTGGTGAAGGAGACTGCGGCATGAGTGTGAACCTGCGCGCCCTGCTGGAAGAGGTGATCGAGCGGGAGGCGTCCGACCTGCACATCACGGCCGGCGAGCGCCCGAAGCTCCGGATCGACGGCGACATCACCAACAGCACGACGACCTACGTGATGTCCCCGAAGGACACGCTGCAGCTGGCGTACTCCGTCCTGACGGAAAACCAGAAGAAGCGGTTCGAGACCGAGGACGAGCTCGACTTCTCCTTCGGCATCCAGAACCTGGCGCGCTTCCGCGGCAACTGCTTCAAGCAGCGGGGCTGCGTCGGCATGGTCATCCGGATGATCCCGTTCAGCCTGAAGACGTTCGACGACCTCGGCCTCCCGCCGATCCTCGGCAAGCTCGCCGAGAAGCCGCGCGGCCTGGTGCTGGTGACCGGCCCGACCGGCTCGGGCAAGAGCACCACGCTCGCGGCGATGATCGACAAGATCAACAAGGAGCGGAAGGGGCACATCATCACGGTGGAAGACCCGATCGAGTTCATCCACCGCCACCAGTCGTGCATCGTCAACCAGCGCGAGGTGGGCACCGACACCAAGTCGTTCTCCACCGCGCTCAAGTACGCCCTGCGCGAGGACCCCGACGTCATCCTGGTCGGCGAAATGCGCGACCTCGAGACCATCTCCGCGGCGCTCACGATCGCGGAGACGGGCCACCTGGCCCTCGCCACGCTGCACACCAACTCGGCGGCGGAGTCGATCAACCGCATCATCGACGTCTTCCCGTCCAACCAGCAGCAGCAGGTGCGGGCCCAGCTCGCCTTCGTGCTGGAGGGGGTGGTCACCCAGGTGCTGCTCCCCAAGGCGAAGGGCCGGGGGCGGGCCATGGCGTGCGAGATCATGGTGGCCACGCCGGCCATCCGGGCGCTGATCCGCGACGACAAGGTGCACCAGATCTAGAGCGCGCTGCAGTCGGGCAAGAAGCACGGCATGCAGACGATGAACGATGCGCTGTACCAGTTGTACATTTCGCGGGAAGTGGTCCGCGACGAGTGCCTGCGCGTCTCGGGCGACCCGAACGAGTTCCTCCGGATGATCGGCGAGAAGCCGCTGGAGGAGCAGGAAATGGGCACGATGGCTTCGATGGACTCGAAGGGCGGCAAGTCCGCGCTGCGCCGCTAACACACAGGGGAGACTGACACCATGCCGCTCTTCGAATATACGGCCAAGAACGCCACCAACGGGCAGATCATGAAGGGCCAGATGCAGGCCCAGACCCGGGACGAGGTGGTCGGCCACATCCGGAAGAACCGACTCATCCTCGTCAGCGTCCGGGAGGCGCCGAAGCAGATCAAGTTCAGCTTCGGGCAGCCCGGCATCAAGACGCGGGACATCGTCATCTTCACCCGGCAGTTCGCCACCATGATCAACTCGGGCCTGCCGCTGGTGCAGTCGCTCGTCGATCCTGGCGGCGCAGACCGAGAACAAGGCGCTGAAGGACGTCACCAAGCAGGTGGTCTTCGACGTCGAGGCCGGCAACACCCTGGCCGACGCCTTCAGCCGGCACCCCAAGGCCTTCTCGCGGGCTGTTCGTGAACATGGTCGCCGCCGGCGAGGCCGGCGGCATTCTCGACACCATTCTGCTGCGCCTGGCCACCTTCCTCGAAAAGAACGACGCCCTGATCCGCAAGGTGAAGAGCGCCATGATGTACCCGGCCGTCATCATGAGCGTGGCCGGCATCGCCATCACCGTGCTGCTCATCTTCGTCATCCCGGTGTTCCAGAGCATGTTCGCCTCGGTCAACATGGAGCTCCCGCTCCCGACCCGCGTCGTCATCGGGATGTCGGAGTTCCTGACCGGGTACTGGTGGGCCATCATCGCCGCCATCGGCGGAGTCGTCTTCCTGGTGCGGCAGTACTACGCGACCCCGGCGGGCCACAAGAACATCGACCAGCTGATGATCAACTCGCCGGTCCTCGGCGACGTGCATCCGGAAGTCCGCCGTGTCCCGCTTCACCCGGACCCTCGGCACCCTGATCAGCTCCGGCGTGTCGATCCTCGACGGGCTCGAGATCACCGCCAAGACGTCGGGCAACCGCGTCATTCACGACGCCGTCATGGAGTCGCGGGCCTCGATCGCCGGCGGCGAGACGATCGCCGCGCCGCTCGAGCGCTCCAAGGTCTTCCCGCCGATGGTCATCTCGATGATCGCGGTCGGCGAACAGACCGGCGGGCTCGACGAGATGCTCTCCAAGATCGCCGACTTCTATGACGAGGAAGTGGACGTCGCGGTCGGGACGCTCCTCAGCCTCATGGAACCGGTCATGATCGTCGTCCTCGGCGTGGTCGTCGGCGGCATGGTGGTCGCCATGTACCTCCCGATCTTCGACATGATGAACGCGATTCAATAGGCGGGGCAGGGGGGCTGCGGGGCTGCGGGGCGGCCCCCACCCCCCCGTCACCCCGGCGAAAGCCGGGGTCCAGTCCTTCGGCGGGCGGTCCTTCGGGGCCGCCCGCTCTGTTTCCGACCTTCCGAATCCTCCTTCGAGGGGACATCGTAAGGCTTGGATTCCCCTACGAATCGGAGCGCCGCATGACCCGATCGCTATTGCTGTCCACCCTGCTGTTGTTGCCGGCCACCCTGTCCGCGCAGCAGACCGCCCCTGCCGCCCCCCCGGCCCAGCCGCCCTACGCTTCGGATTCCGCCGCCATCGCGCAGGTCGTGACCCGCCTCTTCGACGGCATGCGGACCCGCGACACCGCCATGATGCGGACCCTCTTCCACGAACCGGTGGCCATGCGCAGCGTCTCGTACCGCCAGGGCAAGCCGGTCGTCGAAGCAGACGGCATCGAGGACTGGTTCAAGGGCGTGGCGAGCGCCCCGGACACCCTGGTCCTCGATGAGCGCCTCGGACCGCCCGAGATCCGCGTGGACGGCAACCTCGCATCGGCCTGGATCTACTACGAGTTCTATGTCAGCGGTCGCTTCTCCCACTGCGGCGCCGACAGCTTCCAGCTTGGGCGCACCGAGGCGGGCTGGAAAATCCTCCTGGTTTCCGACAGCCGGCGCCGAGCCGGATGCAGCCAGTCGCTGACGAAGTGAGTCTCCCGGCGCGGGGCGCGGCGGCCCTCGCCGCCCTCCTCTTCGGCATGGCGCCCACCCTCACGGCCCAGGCGCCGTCGGGGTGGAGCGGACTGACGGAGCAATTCGATGCCTATGTCCGCGCCGACCGGATCGTCGGGGCGAGCCTGGCTTGGGTGCGCGATGGCCGGATCGTGGCCCGCCATCACGTCGGCATGGCCGACCGGGACGTGGGGCAGGCAGTGGGCGACTCGACCATCTGGCACTGGGGTTCCATCACCAAGACCCTCACCGCCGTGTCCGTCCTGCAGTTGCGGGATCAGGGACTCCTGTCGCTGGACGCCGCCGCCGCCGATCGGGTGCCGGAGCTTCGATTGATCCATGACGGGTACGGTTCCATCGACGCCGTCACGATCCGGATGCTCCTATCGCATTCGAGTGGATTCCAGAACCCGACGTGGCCGTATGGCACTGGCGAACCGTGGGAACCGTTCGAGCCCACCAACTGGGATCAGCTGGTGGCCATGATGCCGTGGCAGGAGCTGCACTTCGCGCCCGGCTCTCGCTACGGCTACAGCAACCCGGCCTACATCTACCTCGCGCGGATCATCGAGGGCGCCACCGGTGACCCGTGGATCGCCTATGTCCAGCAGAATCTCTGGACCCCGCTCGGCATGACGCGGAGCTACGTGAACCGGACCCCGCCCTACCTGTCCGCCCAACGATCCAACCGCTACTCGATCGAGAAGGACAGCACGGGGGCCGTGGTGACGGTTGCCGGCGGGCGTGACTTCGACCCGGGTGTGACCATCCCGAACGGCGGGTGGAACGCGCCCATCGACGACATCGCGACGTGGATGGGATTCCTGACCGTATCTGCGGATGGCCGGAGGGCGGCCTCGCTGCTCTCGCGCGCCACCCTCGCCGAGATGTGGACGCCGGTCGTCCCGGTCGGGCGGGACAGTCTGGTGACCGAATCGATGGGCCTCGGCTTCTTCCTGTACCAGGTTCAGGGTCGAAAGCTCGTGGGCCACACCGGCAGCCAGGGTGGGTTCCGGTCGTTCATGGCGTTCGATCCGGCAACCGGCCAGGGAGTGATCGGCGTCGTGAATACCAGCAACGACGTGGATTCCAATTCCGATTCCGGATTCACGGCCACGTTCCATTCCGCGTTGGCGCTCTTGGCACGCTAGCGCCGATGTGCAGGGGGCTCACGCGAAGCCGCGAAGCCGTGCCGGGCGTGCCCCCTCTCCAGGTCATGGAGAGGGGGACAGGGGGTGAGGTGGACGGTGAGCGACGATGTCCACCTGAGTCGAGTGTGCATGGCTCGGCCTTGACATATCAATAATTATTGATATGTTAGGTCCATGCCCGCGCCCGTCAAGCTCCAGCCCGCGTCCGCCGCCGCCACCCGAATCCGGGTCGCGCGGCTTTTTCAGGCCCTCTCCGACCCGACCCGACTCCAGCTGGTCGAACTGCTGGCCGACGGGGAGCACTGCGTCTGCGACCTGATGGCCGCGGTGGACGCCGCGCAGAGCCGCCTCTCCTTCCATCTCAAGACGCTCAAGGACGCCGGCCTCGTGACCGACCGGAAAGAGGGTCGATGGGTGCACTATCGGCTGCGCCCGGAGGCACTCGAGGAGATGGCCGACGCCCTGCACCTGGTTCGCGAGGCGCGCCCCGGCGCCTGGCGGAGCATCACCTGTTGCTAACCCCCTACCGTACCTGTGCCGGAGGATGTTGAAGATGTCCGACCACATCAAGCAGGTTGTTCGCGAGAAGTACGGCGCCGCCGCGCTGCGTGCCGCCACCGGTGCAGGCAGTTCATGCTGCGGCGGCAGTTGCGGCACCGGGAGCGCCGACCCGATCACCAGCGATCTCTACGAGGCCGCGCAGGTGTCGGGCCTTCCGGCGGAGGCGGTGCTCGCCTCGCTCGGCTGCGGCAACCCCACCGCGCTCGCCGCGCTCGAAGAGGGCCAGGTGGTCCTCGACCTCGGCTCCGGCGGCGGCATCGACGTCCTCCTCTCGGCGCGGCGCGTCGGCCCCACCGGCAAGGCCTACGGGCTCGACATGACCGACGAGATGCTCGCCCTCGCCCGCCGGAACCAGCAGGCGGCCGGGGTCGCCAACGTCGAGTTCCTCAAGGGAGACATCGAGCATATCCCGCTGCCGGACGCGTCGGTGGACGTGATCATCTCCAACTGCGTCATCAACCTCGCCGCGGACAAGCGCAAGGTCTTCGCCGAGGCGTTTCGGGTCCTGAAGCCGGGCGGACGATTCGCCGTGTCCGACGTCGTCGTTCGGGGCGAGGTGCCGGCGGAGGTGCGCCGGAGCATGGAACTCTGGGTCGGCTGCGTCGCCGGCGCGCTCGAGGAGCGCGAGTTCGAGGCGTTGCTCCGGGCGGCCGGATTCGAGCATCCAACCCTCGAGCCGACCCGGGTCTACCGACTTGAAGACGCAAGACAGTTCCTGTCGGAGGCGGGACTCGATCCCGATGCGGTCGCCCCGGACATCGACGGCAAGTTCATGGCGGCGTTCATCCGGGCGACCAAGCCGGTCGCGGTCGAGCTGGCGGGAGCCGGGATGGCCTCCCCCTGCTGCGCCCCCGGATGCTGCGCGTGACCGAATCGTCGAGGGCCGCCGGCGTCGTCCCCGATGCCGGCGTCCTCAAGCGCCTCTCGACGCTCGACCGCTTCCTGCCGCTCTGGATCTTCGCGGCCATGGGGCTGGGCCTCCTCCTCGGGAGGCTCTTTCCCGGGCTGGGGGCGCTGCTCGACCAGGTGCAGGTGGCCGGTGTGTCCGTGCCCATCGGGCTCGGGCTGCTCTGGATGATGTACCCTGTGCTCGCCAAGGTGCGCTACGAGAGCATCGGGTCGCACGTGGCGGACCGCAGGCTCATCGGGACGTCGCTGGTGCTGAACTGGGTCATCGGGCCGGTGGTGATGTTCGCGCTCGCCTGGTGGCTCCTCCCCGACCTCCCGGCGTATCGCAACGGACTGGTGATCGTCGGGCTGGCCCGGTGCATCGCGATGGTGCTGATCTGGAATACCCTCGCCGGCGGCTCTGGCGAAATTGCCGCGGTGCTCGTCGCTCTCAATTCGCTCTTCCAGATTCTCACCTACTCCTTCCTCGGGTACCTCTTCCTGACCGTGGTGCCCACCTGGCTGGGCGGCAGCACGGCGGCGCTCGATGTCTCGATGCTCGATATCGCCCGCTCGGTGCTGATCTTCCTGGGCGTGCCGCTCCTGGCCGGCTACTGGACCCGCCGCATCCTCGTGCGCCGGCGCGGCGCGAGTTGGTACGAGGGGTCGTTTCTCCCCCGCATCGGCCCGACCGCCCTCCTGGGCCTGCTGTACACGATCGTCCTGATGTTCGCCATGCAGGGGGACCGGATCCTGGATCGCCCCGGGGACGTCTTCCGGATCGCCCTGCCGTTGCTCCTCTACTTCCTGATCATGTTCGGGACATCGCTGCTGCTCACGTGGCGGCTCAAGTTCCGGTACGAGGAGGCCACCGCCGTGTCCTTCACCGCCGCGGGCAACAACTTCGAACTGGCCATCGCGGTGGCCGTCGGCACCTTCGGCATCGCCTCCGGCGAGGCGCTCGCCGCGGTGGTCGGTCCCCTGATCGAGGTGCCGGCGCTGATCGGGCTGGTCTACGTGGCACTCTGGGCAAAGCGGTTCTTTCCTTCCAGCCCGTCTCCTGCACCTCCGGTCTGAGTTCATCATGCAGCCACCGAAATCGCCATTGCGCATCCTCATTCTCTGCACCGGCAACTCCGCCCGAAGCCAGATTGCCGAGGCGCTCTTTGCCACGAAGGGCCGGGGCCGTTTTGAAGCGGCCAGCGCCGGCTCCCGCCCCGCCGAGCGGGTCAATCCGTTCGCCGTGGAAGTGCTTGGCGAGGCGGGCATCGACTGGCAGGGAAGAGCGCCCCGTGGAATGGACGGCCTGGAGCAGGAACGCTGGGATTTCGTGATCACCGTCTGCGACCGTGCCAAGGAGAGTTGCCCCTACTTCCCCGGTCAGCCGCTGCTGGCGCACTGGGGCATGCCCGACCCCGCCGAGGTGGAGGGGAGCGACGAGGCCAAGCGGGCGGCCTTCAGGGACACCTTCGTCACGTTGAGCCGGCGAATTGACCTCTTCCTCGCGCTCCCGGTGGAGAAACTCGAGCGGCTTGTGCTCGAGCGCCGAGTGAGGGAGATCGGCGCCCAATGAGCGGCTCCGGCCCGCGGGAGCACCGGCTCTCCGTGACGCGTTCGGCGCGGTGTTACACGCAGGGTGGGGAAGCGGCCGCGGAAGCCTGGGTGGTGCTCCACGGCTACGGCCAGCTGGCGGCCCGGTTCCTCCGTGGTTTCGAGTCGCTTGCCACCCCCGCCCGCCTGCTGGTGGCCCCGGAGGGGCTGTCCCGCTTCTACCTGGATGCGGCGACGGGTCGCGTCGGCGCCTCGTGGATGACGAAGGAAGACCGGGTGCACGAAATCGATGACTACCTGGCGCTACCTGGAGCGATGCGCGCCGCCCTGGTGCCCGCCGGTGCCACTCACGGTGCTCGGATTTTCGCAGGGCGTGGCGACGGCCTCGCGGTGGGCCGTGGCCACCACGCCGGCGCCGGTGCGCCTCGTCTGCTGGGGCGGGTTGGTGCCCGAGGAGATTTCCGCCGCGCAGCTGGGCGCGATGCAGGTGACCTACGTCGTCGGGGAGGGGGAGGAGTGGGCCCCGCCGGCCGCGGTGGAGGCGCAGGCGAGTTCGTTCCAGGCGGCTGGAGTTGCGGTCGAGGTGATCCGCTTCGAGGGTGGGCACGAGATCCGGGCTGAGGTCGTCCAGCGTCTGATATAGGGGGACTAGGTATCACGCGAAGCGGGCTCTTGACAGGTATTAACTAAACGATTAATTAGTACTCCATGGACCTCGTTCCCGACTCCCGCACCGGCATCCTCGACGCCGCCGAACAGCTCTTTGCCCGGCGGGGGTTCCGGTCGACCACCATCAAGGCCATCGCTGGGGAGGCGGGTGTCAACACCGCCCTCCTCTACTACTACTTCCCCGACAAACAGGGACTCTACCACGCTGTCCTCGAACGGGCGTTTGGCGGCTTGATCGCCGAAGGGGAAGATCGCCTTCAGCAAGGGCTCGAACCCGAGGCGGCAATCCGCGCCTTCGTGTCGCTGCAGGCTTCGTACTTCGGCCGCCACCCGAGTCGTCCCCACCTCTTCGTCCGGGAGCTGATCGATCACGGGGCCGAGTACGCCGCAGGCCAGCTCACCCGCCTTGCCGTCACCCTCTTCCGCCGCCTCTGCGACGTGATCGAACGCGGCCAGGCCGGCGGTCAGTTTCGCGCCGACCTCGACGCGCACCGGGCCGCGATATCCGTCGTCAGCCAGGTGGCCTGGCTGCAGGTGGCCCGCCCAGCCATCGGCATCTTCATCGGCGCGGGGCCTGCCGGCCCCCCTGCCCGTTGGGTCGATGAATTCGCCGACCATGCCGCCGAATTCGCACTGGCGGCGCTCCGTACTCCGAGGACCACGCCATGAGATTCGCCCCAGCCGTCGCCCTGATCATGCTCGCTGCCTGTGGTCGTGGCGCGCCGGACGCCATCGTCGCGACCGGCACCCTGCAGGTCGATGAGGTCGACATCGGGCCGATTGTCGCCTCGCGCGTCGTCCGGGTGTTCGTGGAGGAGGGGGACGCCGTCGCCCCGGGCGACACCCTGGTGACCCTGACCCAGGCCACGCTCGCCCCCGACCTCGCCATTCGCGAGGCTCGGCTGCAGGCGGCGCAGGCGCAGCTGATGGACCTCGAACGGGGGGCACGCCCCGCGGAACTCCAGCGCGCCGAGGCGCAACTGGAAGCCGCCGCCGCCGAGGCGGAGCGGACGGCGGTCGAACTCCAGCGGGCCCAGCGGCTCATGGAGGCCGGCAACATCAGCCAGCAGCAGCTCGACAACGCCCAGGCCGCGGCGACGTCCGCCGCCGCCACCCGCGATGCCGCCGACGCGTCGTTGCGGCTGCTGCGGGAGGGGGCGCGAGTGGAGCAGATCCGCGCGGCGCGCGCCGAGGTGGCGAGCGCCCGCGGCGCGGTGGCGGCAGTGCAGGCCACGGTGGAGGAACTGGTGCTGATCTCGACCGTGCCCGGAGTGGTGACGGGACGCCACGTGCAGCCGGGCGAGGTCGTCGGGGCCGGCCAGGCCGCGGTCACGGTGTCGCGCGCGCAGCGCCCCTGGGCGCGCATCTACGTCGGGGAGCGGGTGCTGCCCTTCGTCCGCGCAGGCCAGGAGGTCGTGGGGGCGCTCGACGGCGTCAACGGGGCGCGCTTCGCCGGCACCGTCGACCACATCAGCACCAGCGCGGAATTCACGCCGCGGGTGGCCCTCACCGAGCAGGAACGGGCCGACCTGGTCTTCGGGGTGAAGATCTACTTCGAGCCGGATTCGGCCGGGCTGCTCAAGGCGGGGCTGCCCATCACCGTCACGATCCCGGTGGCGCCGGCCGACGCGCCATGAACGACCACGTCGCGATTCATAGCGAGGGGCTGCGCAAGGTGTTCGGCGGCCTCGCCGCCGTGGAGGGACTCGACCTGACGGTGGAGCGCGGCGAGGTGTTCGGCCTGCTCGGCCCGAACGGCTCCGGCAAGACGACGACGATCCGGATGCTGACCGGGTTGATGGCGCCCTCCAGCGGCCGGGCCTGGGTCGATGGCGTGGACGTGACCGTCGCGCCCGAACAGGTCCGCCGCCGGATCGGGTACATGTCCCAGCGGTTCGGGCTGTACCACGACATGACCGTGGAAGAGAACATGCGCTTCTACGCCTCGGTCTACGGCCTGCGGGGCGCGGCACGCACGCAACGACTGGACGAACTGGTGGAGGAGCTGGGGTTCGGGGAGCGGCTGCACCAGATGGCCGGCACGCTGAGCGGCGGGTGGAAACAGCGGCTGGCGCTGGCCTGCGCCACGGCGCACCGGCCGCGGGTGCTGTTCCTCGACGAGCCGACCGCGGGGGTCGATCCGGCGGCGCGCCGGCAGTTCTGGGAGTTGATCTACGACTTTGCCCGGCGGGGGATCACCATTCTCGTGACCACCCACTACATGGATGAAGCCGAGCGCTGCCACCGCCTGGCGTTTCTCTCGCGGGGGCACCTCATTGCGGTGGGGACGGCCGAGGAAGTGCGGCGGCAGTTCGACCAGCCCAGCATCGAGGATGTGTTCATCGAACTGCAGCGCCGCGACGAGGGGGTCATGGCGTGAGCCTCCGCGAACGGATTGCCGGCTCCACCATCTGGCCGATGCTCTGGAAGGAGTTCGTCCAGATGCGCCGCGACCGCCTCACGCTCGCCATGATGCTCGGCATTCCCGCGCTGCAGCTCGCGATGTTCGGCTACGCGATCCAGACCGAGGTCCGGCACCTCCCCACCGTGGTGCTCGACGAATCCCGCAGTGCGGAGAGCCTCGCGCTCGTGGACCAGCTTCGGAACACCGGTAGCTTCGACATCGTGAGGTACGTGGCCGATCGCAGCGCTCTCGACCAGGAAATCCGCGCGGGCCGCGCCATGGCCGGGGTGGTGATCCCGCCGACCTATCTCACTGACCTCCGGCGCGGGCGGACCGCGCAGGCCCAGGTCATCGTGGATGCCGCCGACCCGCTCGCCTCGAGCGCCGCCATGTCCGGTGCGGCCCAAGCGGGCGCCGCGCGCTCCACGGCCATTCTCTTCCACTCGACCGGCCGCGCGCCGCCGATCGAGATTCGGGTGCGCCCCTGGTACAACCCCGGTCTCCGGAGCGCGGTGTACATCGTGCCGGGCATCATCGGCGTGCTGCTCAGCATCACGATGATCCTCATCACCTCGATGTCGATCGTCCGCGAGCGCGAACTGGGCACCCTCGAACAGTTGATCGTCACACCCATCGACAAGACCAGCCTGATGCTGGGCAAGATCCTGCCCTTCGTGCTGGTGGGGTACGTCCAGATGACGGTCATCCTGATCCTGGGGCGGCTCCTCTTCGATGTCCCCATCCGGGGGAGCCTGCCCCTGTTGTACCTCATGACCCTGGCCTTCATCGTCGCGAGTCTCGGCATGGGACTCTTCATCTCGACCGTGGCCCGCACCCAGGCCCAGGCGCTGCAGCTCGGATACTTCTTCCTGCTGCCGAACATCCTGTTGTCCGGATTCATGTTTCCGCGAGAAGCGATGCCCGTGGCGGCGCAGTGGATCGGCCTCGCGCTCCCGCTGACCCACTTCCTGAAGGTGTTGCGCGGCATCATCCTGAAGGACGTCGGGGTGGTGGAACTCTGGATGCCAACGCTGTGGCTCGTCGCGCTGGCGTCGATCTTTATTGCGCTCAGCGTGCGGAGGTTCAGCAAGCGGATTGAATAGGCGGGGCCGGGGGGCCGGGGGGCCGCGGGGGCCGCAACGACCTGGGGCCGTCACCCCGGCGAAAGCCGGGGTCCATGTAACCACAGAGAAAATGGATCCCGGCTTGCGCCGGGATGACGATCATTCCTGTCCCGTCTCAGTATCGTCGCGTTCTCACCTGCAGCCCCAATGCCCCGTTCAGCCACCGCACCAGGGGGCGGAGTGCCTTGAAATCCGCGGCCAGGGTCGAGACCAGCCGCGGGCTCGTCACGAGGGCCGGCGGGAGCGCCCGCGAAACGATGAACGACTTGTAGCGCAGCCACTCCTCCGCCGGGTGCCCGGGGGCAAACCCGCGCGGCAGCCGCTTCAGCATCGCGTCCTCACTCAGCCTCCCGTACCGTCGACGGAACGCGGGCGCGCGGACGATGTTCGCGAACTCCGCCGGGTCCTCGGCGATGGCCGCGCGCAGCGTGGTGAGCGAGCCGGGGGCCGGCATCCAGATCCCGCCCGCCACGAAGCAGCCTCCCGGTTCCAGGTGGACGTAATAGCCGGCGCCCCCCTCCGCGTCCTGCCCGACCCCCCGCCCGGCGTCCTGGTGGTAGAACCAGCAACCGGCATTCGTCTTGTACGGCGACTTGTCCTTCGAGAAGCGGACGTCCCGGTGGATCCGGAACATCGAGCGGCGAGGATCGCCGATGATCTCCGGCGCGATCGCCGCCAGGCGGACGTCCAGCGCCTCCACCAGCGCCGCCATCGGCCTCCGCAGGTTCTCCTCATACCGGGCCCGGTTGGCGGTGAACCACTCCCGATTGTTGTGCCGCGCGAGCGCGCGGAGAAAGGCGAGGGCATCGGGGCCGATGACGGCGTGCGGTGCCCCCTTCGGTACGGGCTTCCTCGGCATGGGTAATACACTCCTTGGTCGGATCGCTTGCCCTCGACCTGCATGGCGTCCTACAATTATGCCATCAGTCACCGCATGGCGCCGAGGGCGTCGATGCGTCCTCTCCCCGATGAGGTGTCATGGTCTCCACCCCGCCGCCCGCCGCCGTCGCGACGCCCGTCGTCGCGCCCCATGGGCGACGTGGACTGGGGTGGGCGCTGCCCTCGCCGCGGCGGCTCATTGCCTGGCTCTTCGCGGCGCGGATGGTCCTGGCGGTCGCCACCTTGCTCGGCGCGTCGCTCTCCTGGACTCGCTCCCCCGACATCTCGTTCATCGTCACGATCTCGGTGCTGTTCGCCTTCACCGTCACCGCCTACGGGTGGTGGGCGGTCTGGATCAAGAACCGGGAGACCGGGCCGCTCTTCCTGACCGTTCAGGCCGTGGTGGACCTCGGGCTCGTCACCACCCTCGTCCACTTTACAGGCGGGGCGGACAGCCCGCTCTCGGCGCTGTACGTCGTGGTGCTGGCCGCGTATGCGGTGCTGCTCCCGCTCTGGGTCGGAATCATCGTCTCGCTGCTGGCCAGCGCGCTCTACTTCCTGGCCGGGATGCTCGGCGGCGGCGGACTCGGCCTCCCGTTCTGGGGGCAGGTCGTCATCTTCAACACCGTCTTCGGCATCGTGGCCGCGCTGGGTGCGCGGCTCCGGCAGGCCGGTGCGGAGCAGGACACCCTCGAACTGGAGCTGCGCCGGGTCCGGCTCGAGGCGGACGACATCCTCCTCAACATCCGGTCGGGGGTGCTCACCGTCGACGGCTTCGGGCGCCTCGCGTTCATCAACCCGACCGCCGAACGACTCCTGGGCATCGACGGGAGCACGCAGGTCGGGTTGCCGGTGCTCGATCACCTGAAGTCCAAGAGCTCGGAGCTGTGGGCCTGCCTGGTGGCCGGCATCCGGAGCGGCCGCAAGGTCAACCGCGCCGAGGGGATCGTCTTCCGGGCGGACGGCAGCTCGTTCCCGATCGGTCTGATGACGACCACCTTTGCGCGCGAAACCGCGCAGCACCCCTCCGTCACTGCGCTCTTCAACGATATCTCGGAGAGCAAGCACCTGCAGGAACTCCACCTGCGCGCCGAACGGCTGGAGGCGGTCGCGTCGTTGAGCGCCTCGCTGGCGCACGAGATCCGGAATCCCCTTGCCTCGATCAGGAGCTCGGTCGAGCAGCTGGCCGCGGCCACCGGCGCCGGCGACGACGAGCGGGTGCTGGCCACGCTCATCGTGCGGGAAGCCGACCGGCTGAGCCGGCTGCTCAGCGAGTTCCTCGACTTTTCCCGGGTCCGCGCCGCGCGGCGGGAGGCGGTGGACCTCCGGGAGATTGCGACGGCCGCCGTCCACCTCGTCGAGGCGCATCCCGACTGCCACGCCGACACGGTGCTCCAGGTCAAGGGTGCCGCCACCATCATCGACGCGGACGAGGACCTGCTGCACCGGGTCATCGCGAACCTGGTGCTGAACGCGGTGCAGGCGGCCGCGGGTCCGGTGCAGGTCACGGTTTCGATCGGGCCCGCCATGCAGAGCGACGTCCCGCGGGGCAGCGGCATCGAGTCGCCGATTCGCCTGGACGTGCAGGACGACGGCCCAGGGATTCCGGTCGACATCTCAGACCGGCTCTTCCAGCCCTTCGTGAGCGGCCGGCCCGGCGGCAGCGGCCTCGGCCTCGCCATCGTCCAGCGGGCGGTGGAGGCGCACCGGGGTTTGATTACGGTGACCTCGGCGCTCGGCGAGGGCACCACCTTCACCATATTCCTGCCCGCCAAATGGTCGGCTGAGGAAGACGAATGAGCACCCAGCCCACGCTGTTGATCGTCGACGACGAATCCGGCATCCTCGACACCCTCCGCATCCTCCTCAAGAAGGAGGGGTTCGAGGTCACCACGGCCCAGGGCGGCAAGGCGGGGCTGGAGGCGATCCGGACCGGCCAGTTCGACATCGTGCTGAGCGACGTCCGGATGCCGCAGGTGACCGGCATCGACATCCTCCAGGCCGCCCGCGACCAGGACCCGATGACGCCGGTGATCCTGATGACGGCGCAGGCCTCCCTGCAGACCGCCATCGGGGCGGTCAACGCCGGCGCCTTCTACTACATCCAGAAGCCGTTTGCGAACGACGAGCTGCTCGCGATCCTGCGCCGGGCCGCCGAGTTCCGGTCGGTGCGGGTGGAGAACAAGCAGCTCAAGCAGGAGATCAAGCGTCGGGATCGGGGCGGCACCACCCGCCCGATCGGGAAGTCGAAGCGCTTCCTCGATGTGCTGAAGCTCGCGGAACAGGTGGCGCCCACGGACTCGACCGTGCTGATCGGCGGGGAAAGCGGCACCGGCAAGGAGGTCGTGGCCCGGCATATCCACTACCTCTCCGACCGCGCGGAAGGGCCCTTCTTCAGCATCAACTGCGGTGCGCTGCCGGAGAACCTGCTGGAGAGCGAGCTCTTCGGGCACGTGAAGGGATCGTTCACCGGCGCGGTGCGCGACAAGCAGGGGCTGTTTGCGGCTGCGCGGGGGGGGACGTTCTTCCTTGACGAAGTCGGCGAGATGCCCCCCTCGCTCCAGATCAAGCTGCTCCGCGTCCTCCAGGAGCGCGAGGTCATTCCGGTGGGCGCCACCGAGGCGATCCCGGTGGATGTCCGGATCGTGGCGGCCACCAACCGGGAGCTCGAGGAGGAGATCCGGCGCGGAACCTTCCGGTCGGATCTCTTCTACCGCCTGAACGTCATTGCGCTCGACCTGCCGCCGCTCCGCGACCGGCGCGACGACCTCCTCCTCCTGGTCGAGTGGTTCCTGCAGGGAATGGCGACGCAGTCCGGCACCGAGCCGAAGGCGCTCTCGTCGGAGGCGCTCGACGCCGTGATGGTCTACGACTGGCCCGGCAACGTCCGCGAGCTCGAGAACGCGCTGGAGCACTCGGTCGTGCTGACGCGCGGCAACCTGATCGAGCCGCAGCACCTCCCCGAGCGGATCACCCGGCGCCGCAAGGAGCCGCTGGTGACGGATCGCTCCTACAAGAACCCGGCGCTGGACGTCATCGAGCGGGCGTACATCATGTGGGTCCTCCAGGCCGAGGGAGGCAACAAGACCCGGGCGGCGGAGGTCCTGGGAATCGACCCCTCCACCTTATATAGGAAGCTCAGCCGGTACGAGGAAACGGCGGCGCCGGCAGCGGAATAGGGCGGGGCAGGGAGGCCGCGGGTCCGGAAAATCGGAACGTCGTCACCCCGGCCCCGTCGTCATCCCGGCCCCCTCGTCACCCCGCCCCCGTCGTCACCCCAGCCCCCTCGTCACCCCCGCGAAAGCGGGGGTCCAGTGAGTAGGCCTCTGGATTCCCGCTTGCGCGGGAATGACGAGGTCGTGAGCTTCGGCCCCGCTTCCCCGCTTCCCCGCTTCCCCGCTTCCCCGCTTCCCCGCTTCCCCGCTTCCCCCGGCCCCCGCCCTTGCAAAATCCCCCGCCAACGGCTTGCAACCCGCCATGCAATCTCCTGCGCACTATCCTGTAACTCATTGTGAATAAAATGGTTATGGCGTCGCTCAGGCAGGTGGCATAGTCGTTGCCTTTCCATCGGCCCGGGAAGGAAGTAGATGGGACCGATCACGGTCAGCAGCATAGTGCAGGATTCATTCTCTCTGGAGGTTGTACCCATGTTGAACCGCAAGGGCTTTACCCTGATCGAGCTGCTGATTGTCGTCGTCATCATCGGCATTCTGGCAGCCATCGCGATCCCGAAGTTCGCGAGCACCAAGGAAAAGGCGTACCTGGCCTCGATGAAGTCCGACCTTCGTAACCTCGCGACCACCGAGGAAGGCTTCTTCGCCGACAACCAGGTGTACACCGCGATCGCCGCGTCGAACGTTGCCGGCGCCGCCACGCCGGACGCCGCCACCGGCTTCGT
Source organism: uncultured Gemmatimonadales bacterium (assembly GCA_963748815.1). Lineage (GTDB taxonomy): Bacteria > Gemmatimonadota > Gemmatimonadetes > Gemmatimonadales > GWC2-71-9 > SPDF01. The sequence goes on from CAVVKJ010000005.1 coordinate 370,208, forward strand.
GCCGTCGGCTGGCGTGACCATCGCCGCCGCGCTCAGCGGCGCCGGCTGGACCGCGACGACCACGCACGGCTCGACCACCAAGACGTGCGACATCTTCGTCGGCATCGCGGGCCCGTACAACAACGCGACCGTCGAAGGCGAGCCGAAGTGCACGCCGTAATCTCGGCCTAGCACTGGACTCTGAATCGGGGCGGCGGTCCACGGGTCGCCGTCCCTTTTCACACCCTCTCACAGGATCTCACTCATGCGCGAAGACATTCGGCTGGACCCGACGAAGCAGGCGCGAGGCGCCGCACCGGCGAGCCTCGTGTTCGCCCGGCGAGCCCCGGCGATGAATCGCGCCGGCTTCACCCTGATCGAGTTGCTCATCGTCGTGGTGATCATCGGGATCCTGGCCTCCATCGCCATCCCCAAGTTCGGGAGCACGAAGGAGCGCGCGTACCTCGCCAAGATGAAGGGCGACCTTCGGAATCTGGCGACCGCGCAGGAGTCGTACGCCAGCGATAACCAGGTCTACTACGGCGGCGCCGTCCCGAATCCGATCCTGGCGTACAATCCGTCGAGCGGGACCATCATCACGATCACCGAGGCCACCGCCGGCGGGTGGAGCGCCACGGCGGCCTATCCGGTGACGCCGAAGACCTGCGCGGTCTTCTTCGGAGCCGCCACGCCAGTGGCGCCGGCGACCTCCGAAGGGCAGATCGCCTGCGACCCCTGACGGGGAGCGAGACGTGACCCGGAGTTCGGGGCCGCCACGCGACGGGCCGCCTGGCGGCACGCCGGGCGGCCCGCTCCGTTCGCTCCGGACCGAGCTCCTCTTCAACCTCGCGTTCCTCACCTCCGCGGCGGTGGTCCTCGCCAGCCTGACGACGCTCCTCGTCGCCTCGCTGGACCCGGACGCCGCCGTCTGGGCGCTCTGGATTCTCTGGGCCGCGAGCACGGTGCTCTTCGTGCTCTTCGGCCGCCACCTGGTCCAGCGACTGGTGCTGCGGCCGCTCAGCGAACTCTCCGCCGAGGCGGACCGCCTGGCGAGCGGGGACATCTCCGCGCCCCCGCAGTCGTTCGAAACTCGCGAACTCGCGCACCTCGCCGACCGCTTTCACTCGATGGCCGAGCAACTCCTCGACGTGCAGAGCCAGGCGGTGCGCGCGGAAAAACTGGCCGGCGTGGGTCGACTCGCCGCCGGCGTGGCGCACGAAATCCGCAATCCCCTCGGCGCGTTCGGCACCTACGTCGAGGTGCTCCGCCAGCGCGGCGCCGACGCCGCGCTGGTCGACGGCATGCGCCGCGAAGTCGCCCGCATGGATCGGATCGTCGAGGGGCTGCTCGACTATGCGCGCCCCGGTGCGCCCTCCGGCAGCGCCGCGCTCGCCGAGGTCGCGCGGGATGTCGTCGGATTTCTCGGCGACCAGGGCGCGCTCAAGGCGCACGAGGTCGTGCTCGAGGTGAGCGATTCGCTCCGCCCCGTCCGCGGCGATCGGAAGGCGCTCGAACAGGTGCTCGTCAACCTGGTGCTGAACGCCCGGGACGCCTCCCCGGCCGGGGGGCGGATCTGGGTGGGCGCCGTGCCGAAAACCTTTGTTCCTCGCAACGTGCCAGAACATCGGGCGGCGGACGGGAATGGGGCCGGGGAGGCCCCGGAACGCCCCGGAGCGGCCGGCAGGCGCCCCTGGCGGCCCGACCTCCCCTCAGGCACCGCAGGGGGCCTGCTCTACGTGGCCGACGAGGGCCCTGGTGTGCCCGAGGATGAGCGTGAGCGCATTTTCGACCCCTTCTACACCACCAAGGACCCCGGCAAGGGCACGGGGCTCGGTCTGGCCATCGTGGCGCGGACTGTGCATGACGCTGGGGGCGTAGTCTGGGTGGACCGCGCCCGCGAGGGCGGGGCGGTGTTCAAGGTATTCCTGCCACAGGCAGAGGCGGTTGATGCGCATTCTGGTGGTTGACGACGACCCGGGTCTCCGGCAGTCGCTGGGACTCCTGCTCTCCGAGGCCGGTCACGAGGTGACCGCCGAGGGAGACGCTCGGCGCGCCCTGGCGCGAGCGCCGGAAGTCGAGCCGGATGTCATTCTCTCCGATGTGCGCATGCCGGGCATGGACGGCCTCGAGTTTCTCCGCGAGTACCGGACCGCCGGCGGTGACGCGATCCTGCTGATGATGAGCGCCTACGGCACGGAGGACGCGGCGATCGCCGCGATGCGCGAGGGCGCCTACGACTATCTCCACAAGCCGTTCCGTCCCGACGAAGTGCTCCTGACGCTGCGCAAGGTCGAGGAGCGCGAAGGGCTCCGCCGCGAGGTGGCCTCCCTCCGCGCGTCCCTCGGTGCGGGCCAGGTCCAGGACGAGGTCGTCGCCGAAAGCGCGTCGATGCGGCACCTGCTCGAGCTGGCCAGCCGCGTCGCCGCGCACGATACCACCGTGCTCATCACCGGCGAGAGCGGCACCGGCAAGGAAGTGCTGGCGCGGTCCATTCACCGGATGAGCAAGCGCGCCGACGGCCCCTTCGTCGCCATCAACTGCGCCGCCATCCCGGAGCAGCTGCTCGAATCCGAACTGTTTGGGCACGCCCGGGGCGCCTTCACCGGGGCCGCCGGCGAACGCGCCGGCCTCTTCGAGGAAGCGACCAACGGGACGCTGCTGCTCGACGAAATCGGCGACCTCCCCGCCGGCCTCCAGGCCAAGCTGCTGCGCGTGCTCGAAGAGCGGGAGGTGCGGCGCGTGGGCGAATCGAAGAGCCGCCCCGTCAACGCCCGCCTGATTGCCGCGACCGCGCGCCGCCTCGAGGACGCCCGGGCCGCCGGCGAGTTCCGCGACGACCTGTACTATCGACTGAACGTGGTCGAGCTCGAAGTGCCGCCGCTCCGCGACCGGCCCGAGGATGTGCCCGCGCTGCTTGCCCATTTCGCGCAGCACACCGCCAAGCGCCTCGGCCGCGCCGTCAGCTTCAGCCCGCAGGCGCTCAGCTACCTGAGTCACTACAAGTGGCCCGGCAACGTCAGGGAACTGCGCAACGCGGTCGAGCGCGCGGCGGTGCTGAGCGAGTCGGGTCGCCTGGAGCGCGAGTCCTTCCTGTTCGGGGCGTCGCCGTCAGCGAATGGCGCGAGCAACGGGAACGGCAACGGCCACGGCCATGCCGCCGACCAGACAGCGGCGCCCGGGGAACTGCTCCTGAAGGGCCGCGTCGAGGCCCTCGAGCGCGACCTGGTGCAGCAGGCGCTGCAGGCCAGTGGAGGCAGCCGCCGCGAAGCGGCCGACCTGCTGGGTGTCAGCCTGCGCACGCTCTTCTACAAGCTGCGCCGGTACCGGCTGGAGTAAGGGCACGGCATGCCGTGCCAGATAGGGTCGTCCCCCCTCTCCACATGGTGGAGAGGGGGTCAGGGGGTGAGGTAGGACCGCGCGCATGGGATCCCATGCGCGCGTTTTTTGTTGCGATGAATCGGTGGTGCGGCGCTATCGTCACGCCATGCGCCACGCCACCGATCGACACGGCTTCACCCTGCTCGAAGTTCTCGTCGCGGCCATCCTCCTGACCGCGGGAATTGGCGCACTCCTCCGCACCGCGTCACTCACCACCCGGATGACCGTGCAGGCTCGCCAGGCGACGCGCGCCATGCAGGCGGCCACGACGCAGATGGAGCTGCTTCGGGGCCTCGCGGCGCTGCCACCCGCGCACTGTGGCGGCCTGGCCGACGGCACCGACTCGATGCCCGACGGCACCGTCTGGCGGTGGCGTCTGGCGGCAACGGGAAGCTTGCGGGAAGCGTCGGTGGCCGTCTCCGTGCCTGTCCCCGGCGGTCGGTTGGAGGACACAGTCACGACGACCATCTGGTGCCCCTGATGCGTGCCGACTCCCGAGGGGTGACGCTGGTCGAGATGATCGTCGCGATCGCCCTGCTGACCCTCATCACGACGGCCACGCTTCGGAGCCTGCTGGCGCTCGGCCGGCAGTCCGTCGCGGTGACAGAACACGCGGCGGTCCAGGCGGGCGTCCGGACGGGGATGGGGCTTGCGAGGGCAGAGCTGCGCGAACTCGGCAGCGACGTCGGCGGCGCCGACCTGGTCCAGTTGGCCACCGACTCGATCACCTTCCGGGCCGCGCGGGGCTTCGGCGTCACCTGCGGCATGGCCGTCAGCCAGGTCCGGATTCTCGACGCACCGCCCCTCCCGTTCAGTCGGCTGCGCGCTCCCGCGCCCGGCCGCGACAGCCTCCTGCTCTTTGTCGAGGGCGACTCCGCCACCGCCGCCGACGACCGCTGGATCGTGTTGCCGGTGCTCTCGGTCGGGGGAGCGTCCTGCGGGGGCGTGCCGGCGCTCGCGATCGGCACGGTCGACCTGACAGCCTTTCTCCCCTCGGGCGCGCTCGCCGAGATCGTCGTCGGCGGGCCGGTCCGCACCTTCGAAGTCATGCGGCTGGCGGAATACGCCTCCGGTGGCCAGCGCTGGCTCGGCCAGGCTTCGGTCAGCGGGGGAGAGGTGATTCAGCCGCTGGCGGGTCCCCTTGCGGGCGACGGGCTGACCCTGGAGTACCTCGGCGACGGCGGCACGGTTGTCGACCCGGCCGCCGTCCGCAGCATTCGCATCACCCTCGTCGGCGCCAGCGAGCGGCGCGCGGCCATCAACTGGACCGGCGGGGCGAATGCGTTTGTCGCCGAGACGGTCTCCACCCGGCTCTTCCTGCGGAATGTCCGGCGATGAGCGAGCGGAGGCGCGTGCGCGACCCTCGAGAGCGGGGCTTTGGCCTCCTGCTGGTCGTCGTGGTGCTCGCGCTGCTCGGTTTTCTCTCGCTCAGCGCCTTCGGGATTGCCCGCCGCGAATTCCGGGGCGCGACAGACCTGGGCTTTGCCGCGGAGGCCTTCGAGGCGGCGGAATCGGGGCTCGCCGCGGCGGCGTCGGCCGCGGCCGTCTTTGGGAGCGCTCCCCTGCGCCAGCCGCAATTGGGCCCCGGCATGACGGGAGACCGGGTCCGGTTCGCGACGACGATCCTTCGGCTGACCGAGTCGCTCGTGCTCCTGCAGTCCACCGGGGAACGGCTCGACGGGGCAGGGGAGGTGCTGGCCCGGCGGCGGCTCGGGCTGGTAGGAAGGCTCGTCTCGCCAGCTGGCTCGGCTACCCCACGATTTGAGCAGATCCAATCCCAAGGTTGGGTACAGCTGTACTAGCTTCCTGCCCCCTGCCCCCTGCCCCGCTGCCCCGCTGCCCCGCTGCCCCGCTGCCCCGCCTTTCTGACCCTCCGCTTTCCGCCACTTTCCTTGCGAAAGCGATTGCACCCTGCCCGGATGCCGGGGTTTAGTGGTCGAGGTGCCGTTTGTTAAGTGATTGATATCACGGATGTTATCTTGCCTGTGAATCTTTTGGCACATCGGTTGCCCGAGAGGGGCGTGGGCAACTCCTTCCCGGAACGGGATTTGGGGCCACCACCTGGGGGAAACAGCAGTCGACCGGGGCAGTTAAGCCCCCCTCCATGAGTCGGTGCCGGAGCGCATAACTTCGCATCGAGCAATGGCTTGTTCAGTGTGACCTCAAGCAAGTTACTAGCTTGACAAATTTCGGGTCGAATGGTAGCGTAGCCTACCTAACTCCCCTTTTACCGCGTCAGGCACCTATGGCTCTTTTTGGTCGGAAACGGACCACGGTCGCCCTCGACATTGGCAGCGGGCTCATCAAGCTCGTCGTCATTGACCACGGCTCGGGCGAACCGGTGCTCACGAAAGTGGCCTTCACGTCCGTGGTGGACGGGGCCATCGTCGAGGGCGAGGTCATGGACCCAGGGATCGTGGCTGACGCCGTCCGGGGGCTCCTGGCCACCGCGGGGATCAAGGCCAAGCGGGTGGTGACGGCCGTCGGCGGTCGCGACGTGATCATCAAGAAGATTTCGATGGACCGGATGAAGGAGGGCGAGGCCCGCGAGCAGATCCGCTGGGAGGCCGAGCAGCACGTCCCCTTCGACATGGACAACGTGGAACTCGACTTCCAGATCCTGGACCCCGAGGGTGAGGGGCTCCAGATGGCCGTCCTCCTCGTGGCCGCCAAGCGCGAACTGGTCGAGACCAAGCAGACGCTGCTCTCCGATGTCGGGCTCGAGGCGGGCGTCATCGACGTCGACGCCTTCGCCCTGCACAACGCCTTTGAACTGAACTATCCCGACGCCATGCACGGCGTGGTCGGCCTGGTGAACATCGGGCACGAAATGACCAACGTGAACATCCTCGACGACGGCGTGCCGGTCCTGACGCGGGACATCATGATCGGGACCCGGCGCTTCCGCGAGGATCTGCAGCGGGAACGGAACATGTCCGCCGACGAGGCCGACCAGCTGCTCCGCGGCTTCGAGCGCAACGAGGCGCTGGAGCCGCTGCTGGCCTCCCGTGGCGAGGAACTGGCCGTCGGCATCGAGCGCGCCGCCGCGTTCCTCCAGTCGTCCAGCCGCTCGGCGAGCGGGCTCGCCCGGATCTTCACCTCCGGCGGCGGGTCGCGCATCCCCGGCCTCAATCGCATCCTCGCCGACCGCCTCCGGCTGCCGGTGCAGGCCGCCAACCCGCTCGAGCGCCTGCAGGTGGCCGAGGGCGTGTTCGACACCATGTCGCTGGATGAGGTCGCCCCGCTGTTGATGCTGCCCGTGGGCCTGGCCCTCAGGACCGCGGCGTGAGCCCCGAGACCCGGACCGACGCCTCATGATTGAAATCAACCTTCGTCCAGGCCAGAAGCGCGCGCGCGGCGGATCCCCGTTCGCCGGGTTGCAGGCGCAGCTGTCCGGACTCCGCGAACGGATGCGCGATCCGCTCCCGCTGGTCGCCGTGGGCGTGGTGGCGCTGGTGGTGCTCTGGCTGAGCTGGTCGTGGTTCAAGACCGGCAGCGACCTCGGCGCGCTCGAGCCGCAGCTTGAGCAGGCCCGCCAGGAAAACCAGCGCTTCCGGAACTTCGTGGCCCAGAAGAAGAAGGTCGAACTGATTCGCGACTCGCTCGTGGCCCAGATCCAGGTGCTGCAGCAGGTCGACGGCGAGCGCTACGTGTGGCCCCACGTCATGGACGAGGTCACCCGTGCCCTGCCCCCCTACACCTGGCTCGTGGACCTCGGCGCCGCCGGTCCCGCGCCGGTGCCGGTCGTGCCTGGCTCCCCCGGCGACACCATGCCGGCGGACGCCCCGCCGCCGGTGATGCGCCTCCAGATCAATGGGCGCACCGTAGACGTGCAGGCCTTTACCCGGTTCCTGCGCCAGCTCGAGGCCTCGCCCTGGATCTCGGACGTGCAGCCGATTTCGGCGCAGACCGTCGTGCAGGATGACCGCCCCGTGACGGCGTTCTCGATCCGGGCCGCGTTCCGCAAGGCGGACTCCGCCTACATCCGGACCGTGCCCCTCAGCCAGTCGGTGAGGTAACCGCGCCATGGCACTCATCAACGACCAGAACAAGGTGCCGGTGCTGGCCATCGTCATGGCCGGTCTCATCGGGTACATGGTCTACTCCGGCGCCGGCATCGACCAGATCGGCATCGACGGGGTGCAGGCCCGCGAGGCCCATGTCGTCGCGCTCCAGGACACCCTCGACCGCGTGCAGGCGCAGACCGACAGCGCCAAGCGGGAGCTCGCCAAGGGCACGGCCGAAGACCTCCGCAAGGAGCTCGACAGCCACCGGGCCAGCCTCGCGCTGCTCCGCCAGATGGTGCCGGAAATGAACGAGGTCCCGAACCTCCTCGACGCCATCTCCACCCGCGCGAAGATCCGCGGCGTGAACCTGGCGCAGGTGGTGCCGCTCCCCGAGCAGGCGGGTCCGGCCCCGTTCAACACCTACACGTACAACATCTCGGTGCTCGGGCATTACGACGAAATCGGCGAGTTCCTCGCCGACATCGCCTCCCTGCCGCGGATCATCGTTCCCCAGGGCGTCACGATGGCGCCGGCGCCCAACAATTCCGCCAAGGTCATGGGCGACACGACGGGCGCGCTGCTCGAAGCCAAGTTCCAGATTCGGACCTTCGTGAAGTCCGCCGATCGGGAAGGAGCGAACAGTGGCACCTGACCGTATCGGGCTCACGCTCTGCCTGGCGCTCGCGCTGGCCGCCTGCGGCGGCGACGCCGAGGCCCCGGCCGCCGCCCCGGACGTCGCCCCGGCCCCAATGGTCGATGCCCAGACCGCGCAGGCCGATTCCGTCGAGGCCGCGCGCGTCGCGGCCGCCCGCGCCGACAGCGCCTCCGTCACCGGACCGCTGGCCCAGCGCGAGACCTTCGCCTACACCGGCGGCAGTCGCGACCCCTTCGAGTCGCTGCTCGACATGGCCACCTCCGGCCCCGAGCTCCCCGACCTGATGCTCGTCGCGATCTACCAGGACCTGGCCTACAACAGCAACTCCGTCGCGCTCCTGCGCGACCGCACCAACGACCGCCGGTTCAAGTTGCGGGTCGGCGATCAGCTCGGCCGCCTCAAGGTGGCGCAGATTCGTCAAAAGGATGTGGTCTTCATTGTCGAGGATTTCGGCTTCGAGCGGCAGGAAACACTGTCGCTGACCAAGCGGGAGGAAGAGACGCCATGACCCGAGTACTCACCTGTGCCCTTGCCGTCGCGCTCATGGGGCTGGCCTCGCCAGCCCGGGCCGACGTCTCCGACCCCGGGTCGGTCACCGGCGTCAGTGTCGTCTCCGCGCCAGGCCGCGCCGAGGTCGTCATCGCCATCTCCGGTGCGGTCCAGCTCAAGGACTTCATCCTCAAGGATCCCGCCCGTCTGGTCGTGGACCTGACCGGGGTCACCATCGATCCGCGCTCGCTCGGCATGTACGACGGCGTGAATCGCGGTGGCGTCCTCAACGTCCGGACCGGCCAGTACTCAGCGCAGACCGTGCGCGTGGTGGTCGAGCTGGACGCGGTCAAGGACTACACCATCGACCAGAACGCCAACGAGATCCGGATTTCGTTCGGCGCCGAGCGGCCCTTCCTGGCCTGGTCCAGCGCGGCCCCCGGCGAGTTCTCCGCGCCGGCGTCGCGCCCCGCCTCGGCGCGTCCCGCCGGGACCCCCGAAGTGACCACCGCCTCCTACAAGGCGGCGGCCCCGGGCGACGAGCCCCGCATCACCGTGACGTGGGACAACGCGTCGATCGCCGACGTGGTGGCAGGCTTCGCCGCCTTCAGCGGCCGCTCGATCATCCTCGGCCGCGACATCAAGGGCGAGGTGTCGGCCGAGATCAAGAACCAGCCGTGGACCGAGGCGTTCTATGCCGTCCTCGCCACGCAGGGGCTGTCCGCCACCGAGCTTCCCGGCGGCATCATCCGCGTCGACTCGCCGTCCGCGCTGTCGGCCCTCGACTCGCTCGAACCGCTGGAGACGGTCGTGGTGCGGATGAACTACGCCCGCGCCAAGGAAATGTCGAAGAACCTCGACGGCATCCTGACCAAGGGCCGGGGCAAGGTCTTCCCGGACACCGCGTCCAACTCGCTCATCATCACCGACACGCGGAGCCGGGTCCAGAACGTCGCGACCTTCGCCCGCAGCCTCGATATCCGGACGCCGCAGGTGGCGATCCAGGCCAAGATCATCTTCGTCAACCGCACCAGCCTCGACGAACTCGGCCTGAAGTACGACCTGGGCAGCCAGTCGACCTTCTACAACTCGCTCGTCAGCCGACCCGATCCGGCGAACCCCGGCGACACCTACTCGCCCGGACCAGACGGTCGTCGGGCTCGGCGGCAACTCGCTCGCCGCGGTCGGCAACGCCGAAGCCAGCATCTCGCAGCCGGCGCTCGACCTGGTCTGGTCCACCGCCATCGGGAACTTCGACTTCACCGTCTTCCTCTCGGCGCTCGAGCAGACCGAACTGGCCGACATCCAGGCCGAGCCGAGCATCAACACGATGGACAACCGCGAGGCCACCATCCTCGTCGGCGAAGAGACGCCGGTTCGCGTCATCGACTACGGGTCCGGGACCGTCGCCGCGCAGTCCACGGTGGACTTCAAGCAGACCGGTATCAAGCTCGTGGTTACGCCGCACGTGACCGACGACCGGCACATCACGATGAAGCTGCACACCGAGCGGTCCGCGGTGCGCCCGGTCGCCGACCGCGAGCTCGGCTTCATCGTCGAAACCCAGCAGGCCGACAACCAGCTCCTCGTGGCGGACGGCCAGACGGCCGTCATCGGCGGCCTGACGGTCACCGAGGTCAACAAGACCCGCTCCGGCATCCCGATGCTGTCGCGACTGCCGCTCCTCGGCCCGCTCTTCTCTTTCAGCAGCAACCGGGAACAGCGGAAGGACCTGATCATCCTGGTCACCCCGCGCATCCTGGACGACAACTTCTAGGCGGACCGCCGCGCGGCCTCGCCGCGCCACCTTCCACCACCCGTGAGCCCGACCCGTGTCGGGCTCACGCGTTTCTCCCGGCCGCGCGGCCTGGCGACCGGCAACCTGGACATCGCGTGCACTTTCGATTCACCACCGCAGGCGAATCGCATGGCCCGGCCCTCGTGGCCATCGTCGAAGGGCTGCCGGCAGGACTGCCGGTGGCCGCGTCGTTTGTGGATGCGCAGCTCGCCCGCCGGATGCAGGGGTACGGGCGCGGCGCCCGGATGCAGATCGAGCAGGACCGGATCGAGTGGCTCAGTGGCGTCCGGCGCGGCGAGACCCTCGGCTCCCCGGTCGCCATGCAGGTCGCCAACCGGGACTGGGCCAACTGGAAGGACGTCATGGCGCCCGAGGGGACTCCAGGCGAGCCCCGACGCCGCCAGGTGACCCGCCCGCGCCCCGGCCACGCCGACCTCGTCGGGGTCCTCAAGTACGACCGTGAGGACGCCCGGGACATCCTCGAGCGCGCCAGCGCGCGCGAAACGGCGGCACGCGTCGCGGCCGGCGCCCTGGCCCGGCGCCTCCTCGAGGAGTTCGGGGTCGCCATCGGCAGTCACGTCGTGTCACTCGGCGGCATCCCTGCCCGGCCGCCCCATCCGCTCCCCTCGCCGCTCAACGAGGCCGCCGACCGGTCCGCCGTTCGGGTCCTCGACCCCGCCGCCGAGGCCGAGATCATCCGGCGGATCGACGCGGCCAAGGCGGCCGGCGACACGTTGGGCGGGGAAGTGGAGGTCGTGGTCGAGGGGCTGGTGCCGGGCCTCGGCAGCCATGTGAGCTGGGACCGCAAGCTCGATGGGCGGCTGGCCGGACTGTTGATGTCGATTCCAGCCGTGAAAGGGGTCGAGATCGGGCTCGGATTTGAGGCCGCACGACGGCCCGGCTCGGCAGTGCATGACCCCATCCTCGCCGCGCCGGTGCGCGGTGCCGGGGTGAAGGTAGGCTACGGGCGCCAGACCAATCACGCCGGCGGGCTGGAAGGCGGCATGACGACCGGTGAGCCGCTCATCGTGCGGGTGGCAATGAAGCCGATCAGCACGCTCATGAGCCCGCTCCCGACGGTCGACCTGACGACCGGGCAGGCGGCCGCGGCGCAGAGCGAGCGCTCCGACGTGACCGCGGTGCCGGCCATGGGGGTGGTGGCGGAAGCGATGGTGGCCGTCGTGCTGGCCGACGCGATGCTCGAAAAGTTCGGCGGGGATTCGCTGGGCGAGATGCGCCGCAACGTCGAGGGGTACGTCGCGGCGCTCCAGGCGCGGCGGACCGCTCGGTGATCGACCGGCACATCGTCCTGATCGGACTTCCGGGTTCCGGCAAGAGCACGGTGGGACCCCTCGTGGCTGCCGCCCTCGAACTCCCGTTCGTCGACCTGGACGGCGTGATCATTCGCCGGATGGGGATGCCGGTGGCCCGGATCTTCGGGGAGTTCGGGGAGGCGCATTTCCGGACGCTTGAGCGTGAAGCGACGGCCGACCGACTCGCCTCCGATCCGGCCGTAATTGCGCCCGGTGGTGGCTGGGCCGCACAACCGGGGAATCTCGAGCAGGCCCGGGATCGGGCGCTGTTCTTCTACCTGCTGGTGGCCCCGGACATCGCCCTCGAGCGGGCGGGGCGGGGCGCGGTGCGTCCGCTGCTCGCCGGCGGGGAGGGACTGACCCGCATGAACACACTCCTGGCCGAGCGGGAATCGTTCTATGCGCGGGCCGACGCGACCGTCCGGAACGACAGCGAGGACCCCGCGCCCGCCGCCGCCGAAATCGTGGAGTGGATCCGCCGAGGCGGCTTCGCCTGAGCCGTCCATCCGCGGTGGATTTGATCCTCCCGCCTTGCCATTCGGTCACGCCCGTCCTTAGTTGCTAGCGATTTTCCGGGTTGGCGGGACCAATCTGACTGTCTGATATCGAGGCCTATGGCGAAGTCGACGACCAAGAAATCCGCGAAGCCGAAGTCCGCGTCGCCCAAGGCGGCGGGGAAGCAGGCGCCTGCCGTGAAGGCCAGGGCGAAGGGCAAGGCCGTGGCGGCGCCGAAGGCCGCCAAGGCGGCGGCCCCGAAGGCCAAGGTCACGAAGGCCAAGGCCGCCAAGAGCGCGGGTCGGCGCCGGCACCACCCTCGTCATCGTGGAGTCCCCGACCAAGGCGCGCACGATCCGCGGCTTCCTTCCCGCCGGTTACCGCGTCGAGGCCTCGATGGGCCACGTCCGCGACCTGCCGGGCGACGCCAAGTCGATTCCCGCCAAGTACAAGGAATTCGAGTGGGCTCGACTGGGGGTCAACGTCGACAACGACTTCGAGCCGCTCTACGTCGTCTCGCCGGACAAGCGAGCGGTGGTGCGCGACCTCAAGGCCGCCGTGAAGGACGTGGACCAGCTGCTGCTCGCGACGGACGAAGACCGCGAGGGGGAGAGCATCAGCTGGCACTTGCTGCAGCTGCTGGAGCCCGACATTCCGGTGCGCCGGATGGTCTTCCACGAAATCACCAGGGAGGCCATCGCCGAGGCGCTGGCCAATCCCCGCGAAATCGACGACCGCCTGGTCCGGGCGCAGGAAACCCGCCGCATCCTCGACCGCCTCGTCGGCTACACCCTCTCGCCGCTGCTGTGGAAGAAGATCGCCTTCGGGCTGTCGGCCGGCCGGGTGCAGTCGGTGGCCATGCGCCTGCTCGTCGTGCGCGAACGGGAGCGGCGCGCCTTCCGCTCCGCGGCGTACTGGGACCTGCTGGCGGGACTGCGCCACGGCGGCCAGGCGTTCGAGGCGGAACTGGTGCAGCTCGGCGGGAAGCGGCTGGCCAGCGGCAAGGACTTCGACGAGCGGACCGGCAAGCTGCTCGCGGGGCGCGACGTGGTCGTGCTCGGCGAACCCGAGGCGACGGCGCTGGCCGCCACGACGGCCAAGGCGACCTGGCTCGTGTCCGCCACCGAGGAGAAGCCGGGCATCCGGCGCCCGTCGCCGCCGTTCACCACCTCCACGCTCCAGCAGGAAGCCAATCGCAAGCTTCGGCTGAGCGCCCGCGACGCCATGCGGGCGGCCCAGGGCCTCTACGAGCGCGGCTTCATCACCTACATGCGGACCGACTCGGTGCACCTGTCCGAGCAGGCCATCACCGCGGCGCGCGCCTCGGTCACCGAGCTCTACGGCAAGGAGTACGTGCCGGACGCCCCGCGCCGGTACGCGAACAAGAGCGCCAACGCCCAGGAGGCCCACGAGGCCATCCGGCCCGCCGGGGCGGCGTTCCGTCACCCGAAGTCCACCGGGCTCGACGGCCGGGACCTGGCCCTGTACGAACTGATCTGGAAGCGGACGATGGCGTCGCAAATGGCCGACGCGCGGCAGACGTCCATGTCGGTCACGTTCGACGTGGGAGACGCCACCTTCCGTTCCACCGGAAAGCGGATCGACTTCCCCGGCTTCCTCCGCGCCTACGTGGAGGGAAGCGACGACCCGGAGGCGGCGCTCGAGGACCGCGAAGTCATCCTGCCGCATCTCGAGAAGGGCGACACGCCGACGTGTGAGTCGGTGGAACCGGTTCGCCACGAGACGCAGCCGCCGGCCCGCTATACCGAAGCGACCCTGGTGAAGGCGCTCGAGGCCGACGGCGTCGGCCGGCCGAGCACCTATGCCTCCATCATCGGGACGATCCTGGAGCGGAACTATGCCGTGCGACAGGGTCAGGCGCTGGTGCCGACCTTCACCGCCTTTGCGGTCACGGGGATTCTCGAGGAGCACTTTCCGCACCTCGTGGACGAGAAGTTCACCGCCGGCATGGAAGATGTGCTCGACGAAATTTCCGAGGGGAAGGCGGAGTGGCTGCCGTATCTTCGCCAGTTCTACCTCGGTCCCGACGGGCTCCGGCAGCAGGTGCTCCTCCACGAGAAGCAGATCGATCCGACCGAAGCGCGTACTCTGCTGCTTGACGGACTCGACGCCAAGATCAAGATCGGGAAGTTTGGCCCGTACGTGGAGACCGGCCCGAAGGGCGAGGAGCTCCGGGCCTCGCTGCCGAAGGACGTCGCCCCCGCTGACCTCGACCAGGCGCAGGTGGAGGAGATCCTGCGCCAGAAGGCCGAGGGTCCCGACTCGCTCGGCATTCATCCCGAGACCGGCCAGAAGATCTTCCTGCTCTCCGGGCAGTACGGTCCGTACCTCCAGCTCGGCGAGGTGGTGGACGGGGAGCCGAAGCCGAAGCGGGCAAGCCTCCCGAAGGGCGTCACGCCCGACCAGGTCACGATGCAGCAGGCGCTGGGGCTCCTGGCGTTGCCCAGACTGCTCGGCAAGCACCCCGTGTCGGAGCGCTCGGTCCACGCCGGCCTCGGCCGGTTCGGCCCGTACGTGGTGCACGACCTCGGGAAGGACGGCAAGGAGTACCGGTCCATCAAGGGTGAGGACAGCGTCCTCACCATCACGCTCCCTCGAGCGCTCGAGCTCCTCGCGCAGCCGAAGCAGGGGCGGGGCCGCCGCGCTGCGCCGACCCCGATTCGCATCCTCGGGCGGCACCCTGACGACGAGCAGCCGATCGGCCTCTACGACGGCCAGTACGGTCCCTACGTGAAGCACGACGACATCAGCGCCTCGCTGCCGCGGGGCAGCGATCCTGCCGCGTTCACCGCCGCCGAGGCGATCGAGCTGCTGGCTGCCAAGCGCGCGTCGGGCCCGCGGAAGAAGGGCGGCCGGACCAAGAAGAAGGCGTCGTCAAAATGACCGTCACCGTCCTCGGCGGCGGGCTGGCCGGCTCGGAAGCGGCCTGGGCCCTCGCCGAGCGCGGCGTCGCGGTCACCCTCGTTGAAATGCGTCCGGTGGTGCGCACCGCCGCCCACCAGACCGACCAGCTCGCCGAACTCGTCTGCAGCAACACCTTCAAGAGCGTCGAAGTCGTCAACGCGCATGGACTGCTCAAGGCGGAGTTGCGCCTGCTCGGGTCGATGCTGCTCGAGTGCGCCGACGCCGCCCGGGTGCCCGGCGGGAGCGCGCTGGCGGTCGACCGCGAGGTCTTCGCCGCCGCCGTGCAGGCGCGTATCGAATCCCACCCCCGGATCACGGTCGTGCGCGCCGAGGCGGACGCGCTCCCGGACGCCGGCATCGTCGCGACGGGTCCGCTCACCTCCGAGAAGCTCGCCGCGGCCATCGCCGGCCGGCTCGGCGCCGAGGCGCTGGCGTTCTACGATGCCATCGCCCCGATCGTGTCGGCGGACTCGCTCGATCAGGACCGGCTGTATGCCCTGTCCCGATACGGGAAGGGCGCGGGCGACGACTACCTCAATGCGCCGATGACGCGCGACGAGTACGAGGCGTTCATTGACGCCCTCCTCGTCGCGGATCAGTTCACCGCCCACGAGTTCGACCAGGTGCCGTATTTCGAGGGGTGCATGCCGGTCGAGGAGGCGGCGCGCCGCGGGCGCGAGACGCTCCGCTTCGGACCGATGAAGCCGGTCGGGCTGCCCGATCCGCGCACCGGCCACGAGCCCCACGCCGTGGTGCAGCTCCGGCAAGAGGACCGCGCGGGTCAGATGTGGAACCTGGTCGGCTTCCAGACCCGGCTCCGCATCCCCGAGCAGCGGAAGGTGTTCACGACCATTCCCGGACTGGGTGACGCCGAGTTCCTTCGGTTCGGGAGCATCCACCGGAACAGCTACCTGAACAGCCCCGCCACGCTGGGAACGGGCCTCACCGCGCGCGACAACGACCGGCTCTTCTTCGCGGGGCAGCTGACCGGGGTCGAGGGCTACACCGAGTCGCTCGGCACCGGGCTGTTGGCGGGGATCAACCTGGCACGGCGGCTCGAGGGGAAGCCGGCGGTGGTCCCGCCGCCCACCACGATGCTGGGAGGCCTCTACCGGTACCTGGCGGAGGCCGACCCGGCGCACTTCCAGCCGATGAACGCCAACTTCGGCCTGGTGGACCCGTTGCCGGGCAAGGTGAAGAAGCAGGACCGCAAGCCGAAGCAGGCCGAACGCGCGTTGGAAGCGATGGCCGTGTGGAGGTCGAGTCTCTGATGCCTGACACCTCCCCGCTTCCCCGCTTCCCCGCTGACCCGCTGCTCCGCGAGTATCTCGAGCATCTCGAGAAGGAAACCCAACACTCCCCGCACACCGTTTCCGCCTACGCCCGCGACCTCGGCGCCTTCGAGGAGTTCTGCGGCCGGCACTACGGTCGCGCCGGCGAGTGGGCCGCGGTGGACCGGCTGGGCTTTCGCGGGTTTCTGGGCGAGCTGCAGCGACGCGGACTCTCCAAGCGGACGGCGGCGCGCGCCCTCTCGGCGGTGCGGAGCTTCTACCGGTACCTGCAGACCCAGCATGGCATCAGCGCGGCGGTGTCCCGGTCGGCCAAGGTGCCACGGCTCCCGAAACGGCTGCCGGGGCACCTGGAGCGGGGGCAGGTGGACGAACTGTTCGCCGCGCTCGAAGCGCGCGCGGCGGGGGACGACTTCGCCCCGCTGCGCGACCTGGCGATCCTGGAGCTCTTCTATTCGACGGGGATGCGGCTCTCGGAGCTCCAGGGCCTCGACACCGGGCGCCATGGAGCTGCTCTCGGACCAGGTGAAGGTCCGCGGCAAGGGCCGGAAGGAGCGGATCATCCCCGTGGGTGATCGGGCGGTCCGGGCGCTCCGGCGCTATCTTCCCGTCCGCGAGGCCCTGGCCTCGCCCACGGCCGCCGATCGCCGCGCCCTGTTCGTGAGCACCCGCGGGAGGCGCCTGGCGGCGCGCAGCGTCCAGCGGATCGTGCACAAGGCGTTTGACAGCATCGGGGTGGACGGCTTGCGGACCCACTCGCTCCGCCACAGCTTCGCCACGCATCTGCTGGATGCCGGCGCGGACCTGCAGGGCGGTGCAGGAGATGCTCGGCCACGCGTCTCTGAGTACCACGCAGGTGTACACCCACACCAGCGTGGAGCGGTTGAAGAAGGTTTACCAGCAGGCACATCCGCGAGCGTGAGCATGACGACATTTCACGGCACGACCATCCTCACCGTCCGCAAGAACGGCCGCGTCGCGCTGGGCGGCGACGGGCAGGTGAGCGTCGGCGACACGGTCATGAAGGGCAAGGCCACCAAGGTCCGGACCCTCAAGGGCGGGAAGATCCTGGCCGGCTTCGCCGGTTCGGTGGCCGATGCGCTGACGCTCTACGAAAAGTTCGAGGAGAAGCTCGAGCGCCATCCCGGCAACATGCCGCGCGCGGCCGTCGAACTCGCCAAGGACTGGCGGAGCGACCGGGTGCTTCGCCGGCTCGAGGCGCTCCTTGTGGTAGCCAATCTCGAGTACAGCTTCCTGTTGAGCGGCAGCGGCGAACTCATCGAGCCGGATGACGGCATCCTGGCGGTCGGCTCCGGCGGCAACTACGCCCTGGCCGCCGCGCGCGCGCTGTTGCCCGATGCGTCGCTGAGCGCGAAGGACACCGTGGAGCGTTCGCTGCGGGTCGCCGCGGAAATCTGTGTCTTCACCAACGATCACCTGACCGTCCTCGAGTTGGGCCCCTCGTGACCACCCCGCCCGTCGACCCGAAGCACCCGCTCGCGCCCGTCGAGCCGCCGCCGCCGTGGCTGGAGGAACTCCCCCCCCGGAAGATCGTGGAGGAATTGAATCGCTTCATCGTCGGGCAGGACGCCGCGAAGAAGGCGGTGGCCATCGCCATCCGGAACCGGTGGCGCCGGAGCCAGGCCCCCGACGGCATCCGGGATGAAATCACCCCGTACAACATCATCATGATCGGTCCCACCGGCGTCGGAAAGACCGAGGTCGCCCGCCGCCTGGCGCGACTGGCCGGGGCACCGTTCGTGAAGGTGGAGGCGTCGAAGTTCACCGAGGTGGGGTACGTGGGTCGCGACGCCGAATCGATGGTGCGCGAGCTGGTGGACGCCGCCATCTCGATGGTGCGCACCGAGCGCGAGGACGAGGTCTGGCCCCAGGCGGAGCAGCGGGCCGACGAGCGGCTGCTGGACATCCTCCTCCCGCCGCCCGACCCGAAGCCGGCGCCGCGGCCCCGGAAAAGGTGTTCGTGGTCGGGCCGGGGGGAGCCACCCAGCCGGAGTCGGTGGACGCGGAGGCCAGCCGGCAGCGTTCCCGCGAGAAGCTCCGGCAGATGCTGCTCGACGGCAAGCTCGATGACCGCGAGGTGGACCTCGAGATTTCGCCGCAGAACTACCCGATGCTCGACCTCCTCCAGCAGCCGACCGGGATGGAGGGATCGGAGATCAATTTCGTCGAGATGCTGCAGGACATGATGCCGAAGAAGAAGAAGCGCCGGACGGTGCGGGTGCCCGACGCGCGGCGCATCCTGATCGACGAAGAGCTGAAGAAGATGGTGGACATGGACGATGTGGTGAACGAGGCGCTCGACCGCACCGAGAACCACGGCATCCTCTTCATCGACGAGATCGACAAGATCGCCGGGGAGCGCTCGCAGGGCGGGGGACCGGACGTGAGCCGGGAAGGGGTCCAGCGGGACCTGCTGCCGATCGTCGAGGGCTCCACGGTCCAGACGCGCTATGGCTACGTGCGGACCGACCACATCCTGTTCATCGCGGCCGGCGCGTTCCACGTCTCCAAGCCGTCGGACCTGATCCCGGAATTCCAGGGCCGGTTCCCGATCCGGGTGGAGCTCACGCCGCTGACCGAGGCCGATTTCGTCCGGATCATGACGGAGCCGGAGAACGCCATCGTCAAGCAGTACCAGGCGCTGGTGGCCGCCGAATCGGCCACCCTCGAGTTCACCGACGATGGTATCGCCGAGGTGGCGCGGATCGCCGCGCTGGCCAACGGGAAAATGGAGAATATCGGCGCCCGCCGGCTCCACACCGTCATGGCCACCCTGATGGAAGACCTGCTCTTCGACCTCCCCGAGACGACCGAGAAGCGCTTCGTGTACGACGGCGCCACGGTGCGGGACCGGCTGATGGCCATCGTCACGGACGACGATCTGCGCCGGTATATCCTGTAAGCTCACCTCTGGACTGATGTTTCAGGGGGCATAGATTGCCCTCTTAGATCATGAATCTCCTCACATCCCTGCAGGGTCCCCTGGCCGGACGGTACCGGCTCGAGCGCGAGCTCGGGCGCGGCGGCATGGCCATCGTGTTCCTCGCCGAAGACCTCAAGCACCACCGCCAGGTAGCCATCAAGGTGCTCCGGCCGGAACTCGCCGCCTCGGTCGGCCACGATCGGTTTCTCCGGGAAATCACCCTCGCCGCCGGGCTGCAGCATCCGCATATCCTCCCGCTCCACGACAGCGGCGCCATCGAGGGCGATGGGGAGACGCTGCTCTTCTACGTGATGCCCTTTGTTCAGGGCCAGTCGCTGCGGCAGCGGCTGGATGAACAGGAGCGGCTTCCCCTTGACGAAGCCCTCGCGATCGCCCGGGAGGTGCTGAGCGCCCTCGAGTGCGCGCACACGGCCGGGGTTGTTCACCGCGACATCAAGCCCGAGAACATTCTCCTGTCCGGTGGTCACGCCCTCGTCGCCGACTTCGGCATCGCGGTCGCCGCGCAATCGACCCCCGGAGACTCACGGCTCACCGACGTCGGCTCGGTCGTCGGGACCCCTGCCTACATGAGCCCTGAGCAGGCTGCCGGCGAGCGCGACATCGACGCCCGCAGCGACCTTTATGCCTTCGGATGCGTCCTCTTCGAAATGCTCGCGGGCACGCCGCCGTTCACGGGGCACTCCCCCCAGGCGATCATGGTCAAGCGGTTGACCGAGGATGCGCCCTCGGTGCGGCGGCTGCGCGAGGATGTGCCCGACGAGGTCAACGCGGCGCTCCAGCGGGTGCTCTCGCGCGGGCCGGCCGATCGCTTCCCCACGGCGGCCGCTTTCGCGGCGGCGTTGCAGCCCGGGCACGTGGGCGGGGCGACACCGGTGCCAGGGCCGGGGGGCCGGCCGCGCAGCCGGACGGTGCTCCCCGTCATCGGGCTCGTGGCCGTCGTGGTCTTCGGAATCCTGTGGTTTCTCCGGGCGCCCGCACCGCCGGCATCCGGGTGGCGGCTGGCGCTGACCGACCTGACGGTGGCGAGCCCGGACGCCTCGACGAACTATCTCCGCAGCGGCATTCCGGAATACCTTGTCGCGGAGCTCCATCGGCTGCCTGGTCTCGACGTGATCCCGATGAGCCTCTCTCGGCGAGACTCGGCCGTTACTTCGCCTGTGGAGCTTGGCCGAAAGCTGGGCGCCACGGCGGTGCTCACCGGTACGCTCGCACATTTTGGCGGCGCGCTGACCATCAACGCCGAACTGGTCCGGGTGTCCGACAGCGAATTGCTATGGACCGGGCACTTCGAGTATCCCGACACCGACTACGCCGGCGTGATCCCCGCCGTCGTGGCCGGCATCGCGGACTCCCTGCAACTGCAGCTGAGCGGGGGCGCCCGCCGCGACGCGATCGAACGATCCACGGTCAATCCCGTCGTGCTGGACCTGCTGCTGCGCGCCGGTCACCGGTGGATGCAGGGCATCGCCGGCGCCAGCGGCGACTCGGCCACCGTCGATTCGGCCCGGGTCCTCTACGCGAGGGTGCTCGAGCGCTCGCCGCGAAACCCGCGGGCCATCGCCGGATTGGGGAACTACTACTACATCTCCTACATCCGGGGGTGGGGCGTGCCCGGGGGCCTCTCGGCGGACGAGGTGCACGCCCGCGCCGACTCGCTGACCGACCTCGTCCTGTCGCTCGACAGCACGGTCATCATCTCCTACAATCCGGTCGTGGTCTCCCGGCTCTACCTGGATGACGACTTCGACGGTGCCGGCAAGGCCGTCGACAAGATGCTCGCACTGGATTCCGGGTACGCGGAGGCCTACCGGTACCGCGGAATCATCCGTCAGGAGCTCCTCGGCGACCTGCAGGGGGGCATCGCGGACTTTGAGCACTCGGTCGACCTGGAACCCAGCGTGCAGCGTCTCAACAGCCTCGCAGCGGCGCTGATGGCCGCTCGGCGGTATCAGGAAGCGGCGGCGGTCCTCGAGCGCTCGATGATGTCCCGCCCGAGTGCTGGCGCGATGTCTCGCCTTGTCACTGTCTACGACAAGCTCGGGCGGCCCGCCGACGCTATCCGCGTCCGGCGACTCATGGATTCGACGGGTGCATCCGCCGCGCCCTACGAGGTCGCACTCGCTGCTCGGGACACCGCGGGCTATACGCGCGCCCACCGGGCAGAGCTCCGCCACGTCGGCGGACTCGCTGATCGCCCGGCTGGATCGAGGCCGATGTCGTTCCCGCGGAGCGATTCAACGTGGCGGAGCTCCGGATCGGTGCGCTCCTCTGCGAGCTGGGCGACTCGAAGAAGGCCATGGACCTCGTCGAGAGCCTCTACCGGATCCGCCCCAAGCGCTTGCGTTGGATCGTCACCAATGTGGACCTCGGCTGCCTCCGCGATGACCCGCGGTACCTCCCCATGGTCACGGCTGCCGGCCTGGAGCGCTACCTGCGGAACTGACGAGCCGGAGCATCGCCAGCTTGCCCCACCCCTCCCATTCGGGCTAAACTCCGTCCTGCCAATTTGGCTGTTTTCTCCTCCAGATTCCGGTTGGTCCATGTCCAAGCGCGACTTCCTCTGCATCCCGGATTTCACCGCGGCCGAGCTGCTGTCCCTCCTGGACCTGGCGGCCCGAATGAAGTCCGGCGCGTATCAGGAGCGCCCGCTGACCGGCAAGACGCTGGCGATGATCTTCGCCAAGAGCTCGACCCGGACCCGCGTCTCCTTCGAGGTCGGTACCCTCCAGCTCGGGGGCCACGCGCTCTTCCTCTCGTCGCGCGACATCCAGCTGGGCCGGGGCGAGCCGATCCGGGACACGGCACGCGTGCTCTCGCGGATGGTGGACGGCATCATGATCCGCACCTTCGCGCATGCGGATGTGGAGGAGCTGGCCCGGTTCGCCTCCGTGCCGGTCATCAACGGACTGACCGACCTGCTCCACCCCTGCCAGATCCTCGCCGACCTCCTGACCACCCTCGAGGCGTTCGGCACGCTCAAGGGGAAGACGGTGGCGTGGATCGGCGACGGCAACAACATGTGCAACAGCTGGCTCCACGCCGCCGGAATCCTGGGTTTCGAGCTGCGCGTCGCCTGTCCCGAGGGCTACGAACCGGACCGCGCCATCTTCCAGCGGAACGCGACGTTGACCAAGCTGCTGGTGACGGTCGATCCCGACGAGGCGGCGGCGGGGGCGCACGTCGTCACGACCGACGTCTGGGCGTCCATGGGCCAGGAAAGCGAGGCGGCCCAGCGGGCGCAGGCGTTCAAGGGATATCTGGTGGACGAGGCGCTGATGCAGCGCGCCGACCCGGGCGCGATCTTCCTGCACTGCCTCCCCGCGCACCGCGGGGAAGAGGTGACCGAGTCCGTGCTCGAAGGCCCGCAGTCGCGGGTGTGGGACGAGGCGGAGAACCGCCTCCACGTGCAGAAGGCCCTGATGGCGACGTTGATGGGGTAGGAGCCGTTACTCAACGCAGTTTTGTTGTTGCGAGGAGGCCCCGGTTGGGCCGACTAAGCACTCTTGATTCTTCAACACTGGTCAGACCATGAACGCACCACTCAAGCGCACCCCCCTCTACGACATCCACGTCGCCCTCGGCGCCAAGATGGTGCCGTTTGCCGGCTGGGAAATGCCGGTCCAGTATCCGCTCGGCATCCAGGCGGAGCACAAGGCCACCCGCACCGGGGCCGGGCTGTTCGACGTCTCCCACATGGGGGAATTCGAGGTGACCGGCCCGGACCGGAACGCCTTCGTCAACCGGCTCTGCTGTAACGACGTGGGCGTCCTCGCCGCGGGCGACGTGCAGTACTCGGCGCTCCTGACGCAGGAGGGCACCTTCGTCGACGACTGCACCGTGTATCGCTTCGAGGACAAGGTGATGCTCGTCGTGAACGCCGCGAACATCGACAAGGACTGGGCCCACGTGGTGGCGCAGAAGGGCGGAGCCAACGTCCGGCTCAAGAACATCTCGGACGACGTCGGGCTCCTCGCGCTCCAGGGCCCGACCGCCCAGGCGGTGCTCGCACCCGTCACCGACATCCCCCTCGACGACCTCGGCTACTACAAGTTCACCACCGGCAAGGTGGCGGGGGCGGACTGCTTCGTCAGCCGCACCGGCTACACCGGCGAGGACGGCTTCGAGATCTACTGCCGCATCCGCGACACCGAGACCATCTGGCGCGCGCTCGAAGGCCCGGGCCGCGCCCAGGCCATCGGACTCGGGGCGCGCGACTCGCTGCGCCTCGAGGTGGCCTATCCCCTCTACGGCAACGACATCGACGACACCACCACGCCGCTCGAGGCCGGCCTCGCCTGGATCGTGAAGCTCGACAAGGGATGCCCCTTCACCGGCAGCGACGCGCTCCGCGCCCAGAAGGGGCGCGGCGTCACCCGGCGGTTCGTCGGCTTCAAGCTGCTCGACCGCGGCATCCCGCGGCACGGCTTCCCCGTGTTCTACGACGGGTCGCAGGTGGATATCGTGCGCAGCGGTTGCATGAGCCCGTCGCTGGGAATTGCCATCGGCACGACGTACCTGCCGGTGGCGGCGGCCACGCCGGGCACCCGGTTCGAGGTGGAGTCACGGGGCACGCGCATTCCCGCCGAGGTGATCAAGCGGCCGTTCTATACCGAAGGCACCGCCAGGAAGGCCAAGTAGGGGCACGCCATGGCGTGCCCCCACTTGGCCGCCTCGCGATTGTGCGCATGCGCGTAGCCATCCTGACTATTTCCGATGCCTGCAGTCGCGGCGAACGCGCGGACGGCTCCGGCGAGGCGATCGCCGCCTGGGCCGCGGAGCGCCGCCATGAGGTGGCCGCGCGGTCCCTCGTGCCTGACGAGACCGGGCCGATTGCGCGCGCCCTCGCCGAGTGGGCCGACGGGGAGGTGGCGGATCTCATCGTGACCACCGGCGGCACTGGGCTGACGGCGCGCGACGTGACCCCCGAGGCCACCCGTGCGGTGCTCGAACGGGAGGCGCCGGGAATCGCCGAGGCGATTCGGGCGAGCGCCGTGCCGCGGTTTCCGCGCGCCGCGCTGTCCCGCGGGTTGGCTGGGGTGCGGCGCCGGTCGCTCATCGTCAACCTTCCCGGGAGCCCGGGCGGCGTGCGCGACGGCCTCGCCGTGCTGGACGGCATCGTGGCGCACGCGATCGACCTGGTCCGCGGCACCGACACCACCCACCCTGTGACGGAGGGCTGACGAGCATGGCTGTGCAGATCCTCCTCACCATGGACGACCTCGAGACCGCAGTGCCCCTCAACGCCGCGCTCGAGAGCGCCGGCTTCGCGACGACGATGGTCTCGGCGATGGACGACGTCCGCTCCGTCTTTCGGCGCGAGGGCCCGGAGCTCCTCATCCTGACCGGCGCGGTGCACGAGTCGCCCGCCGTCGCCCTCGTCACGATGGCGCGCGAGGCCGAGGTGTCGACGCTCGCGCTCATCGAACCGACCGACTCCGAGCGGGCCGAGCGGGTCGCGCGCCTCGGCGTCACCGCGGTGATGAGCAAGCCGATCGTCCCCGACGACGTGGTCGGGGTCGCGGGGCGCCTCGTCGCACGGCGCCGTCTGCAGCAGCGGACCGGCATCAGCGGTGAGAGTGCCGCGGTGCAGGAAGTGCTCGTCAAGATCGAGCAGATGGCGCCGGTGTCGAGCACGGTGCTCGTCCAGGGCGAGTCGGGCACCGGGAAGGAACTGGTGGCGCGGGCCATCCACGATCTCTCGCCACGGGTGGGGAAGCCGTTCATCGCGGTGGACTGCGCCGCCATTCCCGACACGCTCCTGGAATCGGAACTGTTCGGGCACGAAAAGGGGGCGTTTACCGGCGCCGCCGAGCGGCGGCTCGGGCGGTTCGAGCTCGCCGACACCGGCACGATCTTCCTCGACGAAATCGGCGACATTCCCCCCTCCACGCAGGTCAAGCTGCTGCGGGTGCTGGAGAATCGCGCCTTCTTTCGCGTCGGCGGGACGCAGCCGATCAAGGTCGACGTGCGGGTGGTGGCCGCCACGAATCGCAACCTCCGCGATGCGGTGCAATTGGGTGAGTTCCGCGACGATTTGTATTACCGGCTCAGCGTGCTCAATATCTATCTTCCACCGCTCCGGGAGCGGCGGGAGGACATCCCCCTGCTGGTCCGGCGCTTCATCCGGGAGTTCGCCAAGGCCCACGACCGCCCCTTTCGGGGCATCGCGCCTGAGGCGCTGGAGCGGCTTGTTGCGGCACCCTGGCCGGGGAACGTTCGCCAGCTCCGGAACCTGGTCGAATCGATGGTGGTGCTGGCCCCAGGGACCGAGATTCGCCCCAGCGACATCCCCCACGATGTGCTGGAAGGGGCGGGGTCCCTCCTGCCGGTGCGCCTCCCCCAGCCGGGGCGGGACGTTTCCGGTCAGGAATTGGAGTTTATCTTACGTAATATCATGGACTTACGGCTCCAGATGGAGGAGCTCCGCCGCCGGATGGATTCGGGTCCCCAGCGGGTCCAGATCATCGACCTCGGGGATAGGCAGCCGGTGGCCGATCTGGCGGGAGACCTCAACGGGGAGGACCTCGGGGCCATCCTGTACCGGTCTGGCATGACAATGGCTGAGGTGGAGAAGAGGGCCATCGAGGCGGCCCTTGAGGAGCACCGCGGCAACCGTCGGAAAGCTGCGGAGGTCCTGGGGATCGGTGAGCGGACACTCTACCGGAAAATCAAGGCGTTCGAACTGGGCTAAGTGGTTGTTTTCTTGATATTTGCGGGGTGTCACCTCTTGACAGTTCTCAGGTCCGGGCCAATATTGACGATGGCACGCTCCCCTAGGCCGTGGGGGAGGGCGTGATCTTTTCGATCGACTCCGAAGCCTGCGTGGCCTGTCTGGCCTGCGTCCGCGTCTGTCCGACGGAAGCGGTCGCCGTGGACGGGGAGCAGGTGCAGATCGTGGATGAGGCGTGCATTGCGTGCGGCGAGTGTCTGCCGGCGTGCCCGCATCAGGCCATCCACGCGAGCGGAGAAATCGGTCGCGCGCTGACGGTCGCGGCTCGGGGCGACGGCATTCTGATCCTGAGTTCGGAAGCGACGGCGCACTTTTTCCCGGCTACGCCGGAGCAGGTGGTCAACGCCTGCTACGCGGCCGGGTTCCGCACGGTGCATCGCGGGGTCATCGGCGATGAACTCGTGGCGGCGGAGTACTTGAGTCTCTGGCGTGACGAGGGGTGGGGCACGCTGATCCGGTCCACCGATCCGGTGGTGGTCGAGACGGTGCGCATCGATTACCCCGAGCTGGTGCCGTACCTGGCGCCGGTCACGATACCTGCGGTGGCGGAGGCGCGGTATCTTCGCGCGCAGCACGGGCAGGAGCTTCGCATCGTGTACGCCGGCGTCGCGGCGCCGCGGAACACGCCGGAGCTCGATGCCGCCGTCACCTTCGACGACCTCGAGCGGATCTTTCAGTTGCGGGGCGTCTCGGTGCTCGCGCAGGCCGATTTCTTCGCGCGGATTCCCGAGGAACGGCGCCGGCACCTGAGCGCCGCGGGCGGCCTGCCGCTCGCCATGCTCGAGGAGGCGCGCCACGCGAGCCGCCGGTTCCGCACCATGCGGGGGCTCAAGCACCTGCCGGCGCTGGCCCAGGCGGTGGCGGTCGACCGGCTGGACCTGGGGTTCGTGGACCTGCTCTCCTTCGAGGGGGGGCTCGACCACCCGCTGCTCGGTCCGAAGGACCAGCTCTACTGGCGGCGCGCCCTCCTCGCGAGCGCGGAGCCGCCGCGGAGCCCGCGACCGGTGGTGGATGGAGCGGTGGTGGCGAGTATCGGGGCCACGTTCGACATCCGGCCCCGGCGGCTGGCGTCCGATCCGACCGCGGTGGCAGCCTTGCTCGACGCCATCGGTCCGGGGCCCAATGGGCGCCCTTGGGACTGCGGGGCCTGCGGCTTCACCACCTGCGCGCGGTTCGCGTCCGCGGCGGTGCTCGGCCGGGCGACGCTCCGCCAGTGCCCGCCGTACCAGGAGCGCCGCGCGGAAGAGGCCTCGCGCGAGGCGGCGGTGGACCTGCTGACCGGACTCGCCACCTTCCGGGTGCTGCGCGACCGGCTGAGCCACGAGATTGAACGGAGCAAGCGCAGCGAGGAAGGGTTCGCGGTGCTGTTCATCGACCTCGACCGCTTCAAGCTGCTGAACGACCGGTTCGGGCACGAGGCAGGCAACGAGGTCCTGAAGGCGGTGGCGGCGGAAATCCGGAGCGCAGTGCGCGCCTCCGACCTTGCCGCCCGCTACGGAGGCGACGAGTTCGTCGTCATCCTGACCCGCACCGACCTCCATGGCGCCCGCCGAGTGGCGGAGGCGCTTCGGGCCGGCATCGAAGGGGTCGGGCGCCGACTGGGGTACGAGGTCGGGGTCGTGACCGTTAGCATCGGGCTGGCCGAGTTCGACCCGGCGAGCCCCACCGAGGGCGACCTGCTGGTGACCGCCGATCGCGCCTTGTACCAGGCCAAGGCCACGGGCCGGAACGCCGTGGCCAACGAAGGGGCCGCCTGAGGGCGGCCGCAGCCCCCACAGGCATTCAGCGACAGGACATCGAGATGGCGTTCAATTCCGCGAGGCAGTCCGACGCCGGCTTCCAGGCCGCGCGCACCACGCCAAGTGGTGGGCACGGTGGTGAGGCGCCCGATCCCTGGGGCGTGCGCCGGGCGGAAAACCTCCTGACCACGCTCGAGGGGATTCTCTCCGCGCGGGTCGTCACCACGCCGCTCGGCGAGGTGAGCGAGGTGCACATCCTGGCCCAGTCGGGGCTCGCGCCGAAGCAGCTGGTGCGGAACATCGAGTCGGCGCTCCTGGCGCAGCTCGGCCTCCGGGTGGACCACCGCAAGATCAGCATCGCGCAGACGGCGGACGTCAAGCCGATCGAGGCGCTCGAAAAGGAGGCGGTGCGGAGCCAGGCGCTCCACCGGGCCATCCTCTTCGAGGACCTGACGGTGGCGCCGGGCAAGCGCGCGCACCGGATCACCATCAGCGTGAGCCTCAGCTTCCTCGGCCGGAAGGAAA
Source organism: uncultured Gemmatimonadales bacterium (assembly GCA_963748815.1). Taxonomy (GTDB): domain Bacteria; phylum Gemmatimonadota; class Gemmatimonadetes; order Gemmatimonadales; family GWC2-71-9; genus SPDF01. The sequence goes on from CAVVKJ010000005.1 coordinate 398,495, forward strand.
CGGCGGAAGAGGAGAGCAGTGACACGCCGCGGAGCCGGGTAGAGGCGGCGGCGCGGGCCACGGTCTTGGTGCTCGACCGGTTGCTGGAGGACTCGTCGGTGGCGCTCGAGGGGGCCAAGATCGTCCCCGCCTTCGACCGGGACTTCGTGTTCGTGGCGGTGCAGGGGCTGGGCGGGCGCGAGTCGCTCGTGCTGACCGGCAGCGCGCAGATCAAGGAAAGCGCCGAGCGGGCCGCGGTCTTTGCGGTGCTCGACGCAACCAACCGATGGACGGAACTCCGCCGACCGCGATAGGCGCGGGCGGCGATTCTACCAACCCGAGCGGAGGGAACAGAGCGAGGTAGGGGGTCGAGTCTTCAAGAGGCAGCGGAGACTAGCGGACAACAGAGCGGAGCGTCTGGTAGGCCATAGCGAGGCCGACCACTTCCCGAGTCACTGATGTACTCGAAGGGAGGTGACGCTCATGTTGCAGATTACTTGGCTTGCCGCCGCTGTGAAGTTCGTGGCGAATCTGTTCCTGGCCGAAGGCCAGGACTGGGCCTAGTTAGGGCCTGATGCCTCGACCCCCCACCGAGCTGTTCCAATCCATGAGATCACTCACCAAGACCAATCTGTTCATCGCGTTCATGGCTTCTGTCGCCGTGGCGCTGGGCGTGTTGGCTTGGCAGCATCGGCAGCCCTCCCCGGGCATTTGGCCGCTTCTCAGCTTCATCTTCATGGCGTTTCTGGTGGAGCAGAGCACTACGGAGCTCAAGGTTTCCGCGCGCGGGTCGACCTCCTTCGTGATGCATATGTCCGCCGGTTTGATTTTTGGTGGATTTTGGGGTGGGGTAGTCGCAGCTTCCTCAACGGCTCTTGGGCAACTGTCGATTGGTAACCCACCAGCAAAGACGCTGTTCAATATCGCCCAGCGCGCGGCATCTGTGCTTATCGCTGTTCTTGTCTATCGCCTGCTCGAAGGCGGCCTACCTCCTGCATACATGCAAGTCGTTGGAACTGTTGAGTCCTCGGCGATTCAGCGGGACTTCTTCCTATTCTTCGCATATGCCGCAACGTACTTCGTAGTGAATTCTATGGCGGTGAGTGGGGTTGTGGCGCTGAGCGCGGAGCGCTCATTCCGAGATGTGTGGAGCCTCAACACCCGCGGTGTCATCGGGTACGACCTCGGGGCCAGCGCCATCGCCCTGCTGCTGGCGTGGCTCTATACCTGGTTCCAGGCCACTTGGGAGCTCGGCTCCATCGGTCTGGTCCTGGTGGTGATTCCGATTGTGGCGGTGCGGCATGTGTACGGGCTCTACCACCAGTTGCAGGAGAGCGGCCAGGAACTCCTCCAGGTGATGGTCAAGGCCATCGAGGCCCGCGACCCCTACACCTCCGGCCACTCCCTCCGGGTGAGCCAGCTTTCCCGGCTCATTGCGCTGGAAATGGGCCTCCAGATTCGCGACGTGGAACAGGTGCACACCGCCGCGCTGCTGCACGACGTCGGCAAGATTCACGAGGAGTTCGCGCCGCTGCTGCGGAAGGAAGACCGGCTGACCGCCGACGAAACGGCGCTGATGCAGACCCACTCCGCCCGGAGCGCCGAGCTGGTGGGGATCATCTCGAAGTTTCGCGGCTTCATCCAGGAGTCGGTGCGCCACCACCACGAGCGGTGGGACGGGAAGGGATACCCGGCCGGCCTCTCCGGGCACGAGATCCCGCTGGCCTCCCGGATCATCCTGGTGGCCGACACCATCGACGCCATGACCACCGACCGCCCCTACCGGAAGCGGCTCCCGCTCGAAGTCGTCATCGCGGAGCTCCAGAAGTGCCGCGGCGGGCAGTTCGACCCCGAGGTGGTGGAACATGTGGTATCGTCCGTCGCGGTGCGACGTCTGATCACCGTCGGTGTCGAATCGTCTCCGATGCCTGCCACTGTCACAGTCTCCGACCCCGGCGCCACTCGTGCTGGATGGGCGAAGAAGTCGTTCTGGAAGGGGCGGTCGGCCTAGCAGAGCCGAGACTTCTCAGATATCGAGCATCCCGAAAGCTCGCAGTTCATTTGCAGCTCCCAATGGGAGCTTAACCAGCCTCCTCCACATCTCCTCTCGTTCCCCCTCATCGGCATCATTGGACTTGTGAATCGAGCCAGACCTTGGCGTTCAGGACCTCGGCCTGATCAATACTGTCTAGGGAATCTCTGGCGCGACAAGAGTGTCGCTAGGGCTAGTGCGCGCCTCTTCGATGGGGATGTCGCCGTTCGCGGCACTCTTGGCAAGCCATCGTGCGAAGGGACCAGCAAGAGAATCGGATTGAAGCTTCTCGCATCTCCCCCGTCAGTGCCCCTATCGCGCTTTCCTGCGCCTCCCTGTTTCGTCCAAGTAAGGCGAGGACGTCGGCTGCGCGTAGCTGCCACAACTGGCGTACCCAACGTTGATCGACATGTTGAAGGGCTGCATTTCCTCGACGGAGTTCATCCAGGGCTTCCATTGTTTCACCACGAAGTGCATGGCCCTCTGCCAGGATGTAGTGGAGATTTTGATCAAGAATATCGATCTGTTGACTTCCACTTCTCGCCGGTGGCCCTGCTCGCCCATTGCAACTGGGCGTCCTGAATTGCCAAGTCGCGAATGGAACAGTGCAATGTTTGCAAGGAAAGAGCCGCAGCCGGCGCTCTTCGCCCATTTCACGCGCCGCAGCCACTCCACGCTCCCCGATAGCAAGCGCAACTTCGTATTCGCCTAGGCTGCTATGGATAGCGCAACGCCCCAACAGTAGGGCGAGGTAGACTGAGTTCTTGATCTTGTTGGCCTCAAGGTCACCGATGACCTCATCTATGACTTCAAGGCTGCGCGCTCGGTCGCCAGAGAAGTAGAGGCACAAGGCCTTGCCCAAGGGCGTATTCCCCCTTGTCCTCCAGGGAAAGTGCGCTGAACTCTTCGCTCTCAAGTTGCTTCCAGATGTCTGCGAGCAACGATCTGTCTCGGGTACTCCCGAAATAGTCTCGCTGCAATCCACAGTGCCCGAAGTCGCGTGTTGGGCTCTTCTGCCGATCTCGCTTCGCGGAGAAGATTCATTGCAATATCCCGACTCCGATCTGCCGTCCGGTCGTTTACTAGTTGTTCTGCGTAGAGCCGCAACACGTTTCGTCTTGTGAGAATCTCTGCGCGGGACGAGGCTCTGGACCGCGTCAAGCGACGCCATCGACTCCCGCATCCTCCCTTGTTCCTGGAGCGACTCTCCGAGCAGAAGGAGGGCTTCGCTCTTGTCCGGCTCCTTGAGCCGATCCATTGCCGTGGAGAGCCCACGCTCCGCCTCGTGCGGGGCCCCTCCGCGCATCGACTCCCGCGCCCCACGCAACAGATAGGGTGTCGCCTCATCGGGCCTCCCGGCGCGGATCAGGTGCCAGGCGATTTCCAGCCCCGGGATCCGCCCGCCGTTCGCCTCGATGGCGAGCAGCCGGGAGACGACCTCGCCGTGCAGCGCCGTCCGCATCGGCTTGGGAATGCCGAGGTACGCATGCCCCCGCGTCAATTCGTTCACGAATTCGAGTCGCTCCTCCGTTTCGCGCAGCAACCGGGATGACCGGAGCGCCTCCATCGACTGACCCGTCGCGCCGAGCCCCAGGTCCACGATCTGGTACATCGGGAATTCGTTCAGTCTCGGCCCCAACACCGCCGCGAGCTGCAGCGCCAGACGTGCCGGTGCGTCGAGCCCCTCACAGATCCGGTCCAGCGCCATCCGGTAGGCATCTTCCGGGGGTGAGCGTTGACCCAACTCCTCGCGCATCGCCGGGACGGCGAGCGCGAGGCTGCCTTCGCCGCTGCTGATCCACTCGCTTACGAAGAGCTCGAGTGCGAGCGGATATCCCCCTGCGGCGCGGAGCATGGCGTCGCGCACCGATTTCCCCGGATCGGGACCGTCGGCGGTCAGCGTGTCGAGCATCTCGGCCGCCTCGTCCGGCGCCATTGGCGGCACCTCGAGGGAGACAAACCCGAGCCGGGTGTGGCTCTCGCGCAGGCGGGCGATGTTCGGCGACTCGTTGGGACCCGTGGGCCGCGCGGCCAGCGCGATCATGACCCGCTCGGACTCGAACCGGCGGGCGAGAAGGTGGATCACGGACAGGCTGGCGTCGTCCGCCATGTGGAAGTCATCGACGACCAGCATCACCGGGGTCTCCTCGGCGATGGTCCGGAGCAGCGACTCCATCGCGTCGGTCACCCGAATGCGGAACGACTCCCCGTGGAGCTGCAGGGACGGGGGAAGGCTGGGGAATTGCTCCCGGAGCGCCGGAACCGCCTGGCTCAGGTCGGCCAACGACTGGGGAGAGGTGCCCAGCGCCTCGGGGCGCTCAAGCAGTCCGCGGACCAGCGCGCCGAGGGCGGCGTAGGGAATCTCCCGCTCCAACTCGTAGCACTGCACCCGGCTGGTGACGGCCCCGTCGAGGCTGACGGCCGTCATCAGCCGCTGCAGCAGGGTGCTCTTGCCGATGCCCGATTCGCCCAGGACCAGGGCGTGCGTGGGGACGCCGCGCGTGGTGCGCTCCCAGGCTTCGTACATCGTCTGGTACTCGGCGGTCCGACCGATGAAGGTGCGATCCCGCCATTGCTCGGTGGGGACGCGCGGGCGGTTGCCGTCGCCGCCCCCCTCGAGTGTCCCGCGGCGGAGGCGCCTCGCCATCGCCTCGAGCTGCTCGGAAGGCTCGGCGTGCAGTTCGGTATGGAGATCATGCTTCCAGGTCTCGAACGCCTTGAGGGCGCCGATGCGGTCGCCGGCGAACGCCCGCGCTTCGATCCGTGCCCGGATCGCCGCTTCGCTCAGTGCATTGTGGCGCAGGGTCCGCTCGGCGAGTGGTTCGATGCCGGTGAAGTCTCCCGTCCGGCGGCAGTAGTCCATCTGGCGGACCAGTGCCGCCTCGATCGAGGGCCAGAGCCGGGCGCGCTGCTGGTCGCGCCAATGGTTGAAGCTGGGAGCGTCCGGGACGTCGAAGTCCTCGAGAAAGGCATCCACCTCGAGGGCAGGCAGAAGGTCCGTGGCCAGGACCTCCCCCCGTTGCAGCCGGTCCAGGTCACACTCCAGCTGGACCGTGGTGCGAATGGTGTAGGTGTCGCCGGGGAACGACTTGGGACCCACCCGGTTCCGGAGTGCCCAGATGGCGGTCCCCATCGAATGGCGCGCCTCGTTCATCCCGGCGTTCGACCAAAGGAGGTCGGCAAGCCGCTCGCGACGGATGGGAGCCCGCCCCTCCATGGTGAGATAGATCAGGAGCGCGAGCTGCTTTTGGGTCCTGAGGCGGATCGGGCTCCCGCTGGCGTCGAGGAGGGCGGGATGACCCAGACAACGGAGGTATGCGGGCTTGCCCATCGAAGGCTCCGGTAGCGTGGTGCGGATACCATGGGGTCGCGGGCTCAACGGGGGATCAACGACGAGAGGATCAGGTGTTGAGAGATTGTAATGTTCCTCGCCTCCGCGATTTGTCCAGAGCCCTGCATCACGGTTCGCAAGCCTTTTCCCTGCAACGTGTTGCACGTCACGGTACGGCCCCGATGTTGCGACTCTCTCCTTTGACTCGGTAGATTGCCCCGCCTTTGTGACCCCGCGCACTCCCCATTGCGCCTCAATCGGAGATTCTCAATGCGAAATACATCTCGCCTGCTGACCGGCGCCCTGCTGGCCACCACCATCGGCCTCGGCGCCTGCAGCGATTCGTCCGGCCCCAGCACCACCCCCCTCTCGGCTTCCAACGCCGCCGATGTCGGGGCCGCTGTGGCCAGCACCGCCGACCTGGCACTCGTCGGCATCGCCCCGACCATCCCCAATTTCGGGACCGGATTCCCCCTCTTCTTCGCCAACGGTCGGTCAATTGGCGGCGGGATGACCTTCTCTCCCCCCGACTCGCTCCCCAACTGCCCCAGCGCCAGCAACCTGACCGACACCGACGGTGACGGCGTGCCCGACAACGCCATGTGGACCTTCAGCGCCGCCGACTGCACCCAGACCGACATCGAGGGCAATCGGAGCGTGGTGACCGGCACCGTGGTGCTCACCGATCCGGGCCTCACCGCCGGCTACGACCTGCAGCTCAACAGCCTGACCGGCCAGTACTACCAGAGCGGCGACACCAGCCCGGTCCTGCAGCTCATCATGGACGGCGACTGGTCGCTCCGCGGCACCAGCGAGACCATCGCCGCCGACCAGGACTACACCTACGTCCTGACCGTGCAGAACGAGCGGGTGACGCTCGCCAACGACCTGGCCGTGGCCTTCAACGCCGCGAACGGCACCGCGATTTCCTGGGGCGTGCCGCTCCCCGACGGCACCATCAGCATCGACGGCGCCTGGCGGGTGTCCTCGAGCCGAGAGACCCATGCGCTTACCCTGACCACCGTGACGCCGCTGTCGTACGACGCGGAGTGTGCGGGGATCACGGCCGGCGTCATTGCGGCCCGCGGGACCGGCGGCACGGTGCGGGTCACCTGGACCGCCTGCGGCGTGCACACGGAGACGTTCACCGCCGATTGATCAAGTACCCGGAAATGACCAAGGCCCGGCGGGAATCTCTCCCGACCGGGCCTTCGTTCTTCCTGCTCCCGCTGCCGGGCAGCGCCTATCCCTGCTCCGATCCAGTCCTTCCGGTCCACCAGCTCCCTCACCACATCCTCGCTGGTCCGGTCCGCCGCCTCGGCGGCGAAATTGGTGACCACCCGGTGCCGCAGCACCGTCATCGCCACCGACCGCACGTCGTCGAGGTCCGCCATCGGGCGGCCCGCCAGCGCCGCGCGCGCCTTGGCACCGAGCACCAGGTACTGGGACGCGCGGGGGCCGGCCCCCCACTCGACATACTCCCGGATCAGCGCGGGGGCGCCCGGCTCGTTGGGCCGGGTCATCCGCGCCAGCGTCACCGCCGACTGGATCAGCTGCTTCGACACCGGAATCCGCCGCACCAGCGCCTGCATGGCCAGGAGCTGCCTGCCGTCGAACACCGGCTCCAGCGCCGCCCCGCGGCTGCCGGTGGTCTGCTCGACGATGGCCTCCTCCTCCGACTGCGACGGATACCCCACCCGCAGCTCGAACATGAAGCGGTCGAGCTGCGCCTCGGGGAGGGGGTAGGTCCCCTCCTGCTCGATCGGGTTCTGGGTGGCCAGCACGAAGAACGGCTCCGGCAGCGAGTAGGTCTGCCCACCCACCGTCACCTGGTGCTCCTGCATGGCCTGGAGCAGCGCGGCCTGGGTCTTCGGCGGGGTGCGGTTGATTTCGTCGGCCAGCACCACGTTGGCGAACACCGGGCCCTTCACGAACCGGAAGGCCCGCTTGCCGGTGGTGAGGTCCTCCTCGATGATTTCGGTGCCGGTGATGTCGCTCGGCATCAGGTCGGGGGTGAACTGCACCCGCTGGAAACTCAGCGCGAGGGCCTCGGCCACGGTGTGCACCATCATCGTCTTGGCCAGCCCCGGCACGCCGATGAGGAGGGCGTGTCCCCCGGCCAGGATGGCGGCGAGGATGCCCTCCACGGCCTCCTCCTGCCCGACGATGCGGCGCGCCACCTGCGCGCGGAGGCGGGTGGCGGCGGCGGCGAGTTGCCGGAGTTGTTCGACGTCGGAAGGGGGCGTGCTGGTGACGGTCATGTCCACTCGCGTTCAGGGTCTGGTGGCGCTACGGGCGGCGGGCCGGGAAAGTTGCACCGCTACTTGGCGGGCGCGTAGGCGTACTGCGAGGCGAGGCAAATCCACTGCCCGTCCATGGTGCGCACCCAGGTGTCGGTCCAGACGACATGGACATGGAGGCTCGCCCCGTCACTGCCGGTGGTCATCAGGTTGGCTTCGCCGAGGTGGACGGCAGTCTGGCTGTAGACCAGGACCTTGTATTCGGGGTCGGGGACCGGCGCGAAGGTGGTGGTGCCGCGCTGGAGTTCCTTGAGGTACTTGCCCCGGTCCATCCGGCTGCCATCGGCGTTGGTCATGACGAAATCGGGCGACATGAAGGTCTCGACGGCCGACCAGTTGCCGAGGGAGATGGCCGTCCGCCACTGCACTTCCTTCTCGTGAATTCCCTTGCTGACGGCGGCGTCGGATTGCGCCGCCAGGGGGAGGCTGGCCAGGCAGAGCAGGAATGTCGCGCAGAGGGTGCGGAGCATGGGTACCTCGTTCGGGGATGGCGGAATGTAATGAAACGGGGGGGTCGGGGGGCAGCGGGGCCGGGGGGCAGCGGGCCCAAGAGGTGAGGCAGAAATTGCTTGCGCTTTTTTTCACAAGCCGCTAATTTCCCGCCCGATGAAGGAGCCCACGGGGACTTCCCGCGAGGTCGGGGAGGGGTACAGGTACGTCTCCCTCGGCTTCACCTTTGCCGCCGGGATCATCTTCTTCATGGGGATGGGCTGGCTGCTGGACCGCTGGCTCGGCTGGACGCCGATCCTGACGGTGGCGGGGACGCTCTTCGGGGCCGTGATGAGCTTCCTGAACGTGTACTGGAAGCTCCAGGCGGACGAACAGCGCTACCGCAAGGAGCACCCCCATCCAGGCGGCAAGGGTCCGGGGGCGCGCCCGTGAAGCAGCTGGCAGTCGGCCTGGGGCTGACGGCGGTGGTGACCGCCCTCCTGGTCTGGGGGTTTGGACCGGAGGCGTTCTTGCCCGGAGTGGCGTTCGGGGCCGTGGCGACCGCCATCCAGCTCATTGCCGGAGTGTTCCTGCGGCGGGCGGTCGGCCAGCCATTCGAGCAGCTCCTGAAGGCGTGGGGCATCGGCATGGGACTTCGGGTGCTCGGGATGTTCCTCTTCCTGGGCGCGGTGCTGGCTGACCGGACGTTGTTTCCGCCGCTCCCGACGGCACTGGCGTTCCTGGGGGTGCTGATTCCCCTGATGTTCTCGGACCTACGGACGATACGATGATGCTTGGTCAGGGCCCCGACATCGGCGAGATGGTGCTCCACCACACGGCGGACGCCTGGACGATCGATCTGTACCCGTTCGGCGCGATCCACCTGCCGCGCTGGGCCGATGTCCATCTGGGCGCGCTCACGCTCAACCTGTCCCCCACCAAGCACGTGGTGTACCTGGCGCTCTCGGCGCTGCTCGTCTTCCTGACGATGTGGCTCACCGGGCGCTCGCTGCGGCGCCAGCGAGCCGGCCAGCACGCGCCGAAGGGGTTTGCCGCGGCGATGGAGGGGATGGTTCTCTTCGTCCGGGACGACATCGCCATCGCCAACATCGGCAAGGACGGCGCGAAGTTCGCCCCGCTGATCATGGCGCTCTTCTTCTTCATTCTCTACGCCAACCTGCTCGGTCTCGTCCCCTACGGCGCTTCGCCCACCGGCAACCTGGCGGTGACGGCGGCGCTCGCCCTCCTCGTGTTCGTGACGGTGGAAATCGGCGGGATGATGAAGCTCGGCACCAAGGGGTACCTGGGGACGATCTTCCCGCACGTGCCCGGGATGCACGGGCCCGGCGCGGTGGCCTTTTCCCTGTTCATGGCGCCGGTCGAAATCCTCGGCAAGCTGGTCAAGCCCTTCGCCCTGGCGGTCCGTCTCTTCGGCAACATGACGGCAGGGCACTTCGTGATTCTCTCGCTCTTCGGCATCATCTTCCTCTTCGGCGAGATCCAGGGGTGGAACTGGGCCATCGGCGGCCTCACCGCCGTGCTGGTGGTGGGGGTGATGATGCTGGAACTGATCGTGGCGTTCCTGCAGGCGTATGTTTTCGCGCTGCTGTCCGCCGTGTTCATCGGGATGATGCAGGTCGAGCACTAGCAGGCGCAGGGCCCCGACGGCGCGCGCTGCCGCCGCCGGGTTGACAGGTCGTCCGCCGATTGGCGGATGATGCGCCCGCTGGCCCCCTCGTGGGGCCGATGGCGGGCCGCCGTGAAGGACCGCGCTGGAGACGCGGTGCCGGACCGGGTGGCGCAACAACCAGACATCTCCACTCTTGAACAGGACTGACCACATGTTTCTCCTCAATCTCGTGCAGGACATGGCCCCGACCGGCGCCGACATGGTGGCCGCCGCGAAGAACTCCTACGCCCTCCTCGGCGCCGCCCTCGGCATCGGCCTCGCCATCATCGGCGCGGGCATCGGCCTCGGCCGCATCGGTGGCCAGGCGGCCGAAGCGATCGCGCGCCAGCCCGAGGCCGCCGGCGAGATCCGTGGCGCCGCGCTGCTGATCGCGGTGCTCCTCGAAGGCGCCACGATCATCGCGCTGGTGTTCGCCCTGCTCTTCAAGCTCATCGCGTAAGGCGGCTCCATGTATTCCGTGTTGCTCGCGTCATCCGAGGGCGCTGCCGGAGCCCCGATGTCACCCTTCGAGGTGAACTTCGGGCTCTTCTTCTGGACCTGGATCGTGTTCGGCATGCTCTTCTTCCTCCTGAAGAAGTATGCCTGGCCCGCCATCCTCACGGTGACCGAGCAGCGCGAGGAGACGATCCGTCGTCACCTGGCGGAAGCGGAGCAGGCGCACGAGAAGGCCGCGGCGTTGCTCGCCGAGCAGCAGAAGCTGCTCGGCGAGTCGCGCACGCAGGCGCAGTCCATCCTGGCGGAGGCGAAGACGGCCTCCGAGCGGGAGCGGGCGGCGGCGGTGCAGAAGACCCGCGACGAGCAGGACCAGCTCCTGGCCCGCGCCCGCCGCGAGATTGCTGCGGAAGGGGAGAAGGCCCGGCAGGAACTCCGCCGCGAGGCGGTGGACCTCTCGCTGGCCGCGGCGTCCAAGCTCATCGGTGAGCGGCTCAGCGCCGACGCCGACAAGAAGATCGTGATGGACTTCCTGAGCACGCTGGAGTCGACGCATTGAGGCACGAAGCGATCGCCCGGAACTACGCCGAGGCGCTGTTCGCACTCGGTGAGCAGGAGGGGCAAACCGAGAAGTACGGCGACCTCCTCGGTGCCCTCGCCGTCGCGGTGGCCGGGACACCGCAGGTGCAGGCGGTCATGCTGTCGCCCCGGGTGCCGAAGAATGCCAAGGCCCAGTTGCTGGCCGACGCGCTCCCCGATGCGCCGAAGCCGTTCGTGCTCTTCCTGCAGGCGTTGGTCAAGCGGGGCCGGCAGGGGCTGCTGGCCGAGATCTACTCGGTGTACGGCGCGATGGTGGATGCCAAGCTCAACCGGGTGCGCGTCGTCGTGACGCTCGCGCATGCTGCCGACCGCGCGCTGGCCGACCAGATCGCCGCCGCCCTGACCAAGGCGCTCGGCAAGCAGGCGCTGGTGGGTTTCGCCACCGATCCCGCCATTCTCGGCGGCTCCGTGGTGCGCGTGGGCGACCGGGTGCACGACGGGTCGCTGCGCCGGAAGATGATCATGCTCCGGCGGCAATTGTTGAATCGCTAGCGTCCGGCGCACCGATGTCGAAACGGGTCCATCCGCGAGGGTGGGCCCGTTTTCTTGGGATCCCAGCGGAGCGTATGCCGGGGTGGGCGTATGCCCACCCCTAGCGCACAACGACGCAATTTCGGTTGGGGATGGACCTCGAATTGGTCGACTGTCGGGATCGGTGAATCTGCTCCTGATTCTGGACGTAGCTCCGAAGAGTGTCGTCGTCCCGTGGGTCCACGCCGGCGGCGGAGTAGCCGCGCTGCCATTCGAAGGCAATGAGGCCTGGGTGAGTTCGGCGGACCCATGCCGTCGAGTTGGCCTTGAGCGCGTTGACGAGGGCGGAAATCGTGGTTTGGGGTGACAGCATCACGTAGAGGTGAACATGATCCACCCAGCCCCCGATGGCGATTGGGTGGGAGTGCAGCCGATGTGCGATGCCTCCCAAGACCTCAAACACCCTTGGCCGGAGTCCTTCCGCCAGCCAGGGATGCCGCATCTTGGTGGCCCAGACAAGGTGGACTCCCACACGACACCGTGAACGCATGCCCATACCTCCGTCCCTGCAACCTCCTCCAAAACGACTCCACCCGCGTCATCCATTCATCCGCATCCGGTGCAGAATATCCCGCCTCGAAATTGCGCCTGTCAGCGATAGGGGTGGGCATACGCCCACCCCGTGGTCACGCCCACCCCGTGGTCACGCCCACCCCGTGGTCACGCCCACCCGTGGTCACGCCGACCCGGAGGCGATCCGCGCCCCGCTGTTCCTTCCACGCCATCGACTCCGACCCTGACCCCCTAGTAACTTTCCAGCGACCTCACTCGTCCCCGAATCCCGGACCCCACGATGCTCATTCCTCTTTTTGCCCTGGCACTCGTGCAGCAGCAGGCCACCCCCGGCGCCGGTCCCACGCCGTACTGGCAGCAGTTCGTGGCCTACGAAATCGATGCCTCGCTGGATGAACCGAGTGGAGTTCTCTCGGGTCGCCAGCAGTTGATGTACCGGAACAACTCCCCGGACACCCTCCGGCAGATCAGCTTCCACCTCTACCTCAACGCCTTCCGACCCGGCAGCCGCTGGTCGGACGCCGATTCGCTCGAGAACACCCGCCGGTTCAACGATCTCACCGACCCCAACTACGGGTTCAATCACGTCCGCAACGTGCGACTGATGGGGTACATCGTCGAACCGATCTATCCCTTTGCGCCCGACAGCACCGTCGTCCGGTTCATGCTGCCGAAGCCGCTGGCGCCGGGGGATTCACTCGTCGGCGAGATGGACTGGGACGCCCGACCGTCCATCCCCCCGCGGCGCCAGGGCCGGCGGGGCCGGGCCTTCGACTTCGCGCAGTGGTACCCCCGGGTGGTGACCTACGACCAGTTCGGGTGGGAAGAGCACCCGCTCTATCCTGCCGGGGAGTTCTACGGGGAATTCGGGACCTTCCTCCTGCGGCTCGACGTGGCCGAGGACCAGGTCATCGGCGCCACGGGGGTGCCGCTCTGCGGTGACCCCGGGTGGGCACGCGCCAACCAGCAGCCGAACCGGCGCATCGACTACGGGCGCGACTTCTACGGAGATCCCGCCGGCTTCAAGTGCGGCAGCAAGGCGCCGGCGCCCGGCCGGAAGGTCGTGACGTGGTACGCGGCGGACGTCCACCACTTTGCGATGTCGCTCAATCCGGAGTATCGCTACGAGGGAGGGCGGTGGGGCGGGGTGGCGGTCCACGTGCTCTACCAGCCTGGGGACGAGAAAAGCTGGGGCGGCGGGGTGGCCGTGCAGCGCACCGAGAAGGCGCTCGCCTGGCTGAACCAGACCTTCGGCGCCTTCCCCTGGCCGCAGGTTACCAACGTGCACCGCATCGAAGGGGGCGGCACCGAATTCCCGATGATGATCATGGACGGCTCCGCCTCCGAGGGGCTGATCGTCCACGAACTGGGCCACAACTACGTCATGGGCATCCTGGCCAACAACGAATGGCGCGAGGGGTGGCTCGACGAGGGGTTCACCTCCTACCAGGAGGGGCTCTATGCCGAGGCCAACGGCGGAAGCGCCGGCGTCGCGGGCACCGAACAGTTTCTCCTCGGCATGCAGCTCGACGGGTACGCCGAGCCGTACAGCATGGTGAGCAACGAGTACCGGGACTTCTTCACCTACAGCGCCAGCATCTATTCCGGCGGCGAGCTCTTCCTGCGCCGTCTCCAGTACGTGGTCGGCGACTCCACCATGCAGGCGGTGCTCCGGCGCTATTACGAGCAGTGGAAACTGAAGCACGTGAACGAAGACCGGTTCCGGGCGGTCGCGGAGGAAACCTCGCGGCAGAGCCTCGGCGCGTTCTTTTCCCAGCAGCTGCACGGGGTGGACCTGACCGACTACGCCCTCGGCCGCACCAGTCGCACGCAGGCCCCCGATGGCGGCTGGGTGACGCGCGTCGAGGTCATTCGCAAGGCGCCCAGACAGATCCCGGTGGAAGTGCAGGTCACGGGAACGGCGGATACGGTCACCGTGCGTTCGGCGGGGGTGGCGGAGCGGGAATGGGTCGTGGTGCGGACTCGCACCGAGCCGACCGGCGTCACCCTCGACCCGCGGGTTCAGACCGGCGACTGGAACTTCCTGAACAACCACACGTCGTTCGGGCTCCTTTCCGACGGCGGCCGGACCGAGCCCTACCTCGACACCTATTTCTCGACCAGGACCGCGCGCGACCACCGGACCCTCGGCCTGGCGCCGGAGGCGTGGTACAACGACGCCGGCGGCGTGACGCTCGGCCTCCGCGGCCGATCGGACTACCTGGGGCGGTTCGACCAGAACGTGCTCTCCATTACCGGCGGCACCGGGTGGGGCGCCGACGACCCGGTCACCAACATCGATGTCTTTGCCCGGGTCAAGAATCCCACGGCGTTGCGCTCCCCCAACATGACCCAGGTCTTCGAGGGGTTCAGCATGGAAGGGCGCGCGGGTGCCACGGTCGTGCTGGAGAAGAAGCGGCGCGACCATCGGAGCTTTGGGCCTACGGTCACCAAGGGGCTCTCGCTTCGCTGGGTCGCCGTGACCGACACCGCCTTCCTCGATCCGGGGTACTACCAGGACGCCGGGACGGGCGAGGCCACGGTGTACGGTGGAGTCAGCACCCGTTCGGGCGCCTGGCAGCTCGGCGTCAACGCCTCGGTCGGCGGCGGCGTCATGTACGACAATGAGGGACCCGGCATGACCACCAACGACCGGTATGACACGCAGGGCTATTTCCGCGGGTCCCTGGTGGCCACGGCGCGGCGCGCCTTCGACAAGACCTCCCTGGCCTTCCGTGGCTACGCCGGCGCTGCGCTGGCCCACGATCCGGTGGTCAAGCAGCGGCAGATCTACCTGGCCGGCGCCGACCCCTACGAGCAGATCTACAACCCGTTCCTCCGTTCGGAGGGGGCGCTCCTGGTCCGTCCCGGGGTGTATTACCAGGCGCCTGGCGGTGCCAACCTGCGCGGATTCGACCCGCACATCAGCTCCCGGCAGGCGTACGGCGTCAACGCACAGATCGAGCGGACGCTCGTTTCGCGCCGGGGCGCGAAGCTCTTCAGCACCGTCAGCCTCAGCCTCTGGGGTGACGCCGCCTGGGCCGACCCGCCGAGCGGCACGGAGGCGTACGGCGCGCTGCGAGGGTTCTATGACGCCGGCCTCGGCGTGAGCGCGTCGCACCGCATCGGCCAGACCTCGTTCGTGACGCGGTTCGACATGCCCTTCTTCGTGAGCCAGGCGTCGCGGGCCCAGGATGCGGACCCGACCGAGCAGGTGGGGTTCCGGTGGCTGTTCAGCTTCGCGCCGGCCTTCTAGGGGAGAGGCCCGCACCCCGCTAGACTTCCAGCATGACGGGACCCTGGGATCGTGGCGACGGCGACCGGCGCGATTTCTTTCGCGGGCTGGTCGGCGATTGGATCGACGGCATCGTCAAGAAGACCGAGGAGACGGTGGTGCAGAAGCGCTACCACCGTCCGCCGGGCGCGCTGCCGGAAGTGGGATTTCTGACGGCCTGTACCCGCTGCGGCGACTGTGGTTCCGTCTGCCCGCCGCACGCGATCCAGTTCGCGGCGCCCAGCGCCGGGCTGGCCGCCGGGACGCCGTTCTTCGATCCGCGCCTGCAGCCATGCATCGCCTGCCCCGACATGCCGTGCGCCGCGGCCTGTCCCACTGAGGCGCTCACGATCCCCGCCGCCGGCTGGGCCGGTGTCCACATGGGCCACCTGGAGCTGCTGCCTGAGCGCTGCATCACGTTCCAGGGATCCGAGTGCTCGGTCTGCGCCAAGGCCTGCCCTATCGGCCCGGAGGCGCTCGCCATCGATGACGCTGGGCACCCGGTGATCCGCGCCGAGGGGTGTGTGGGCTGCGGTGTGTGCGTGCGCGCCTGTGTGACGGCGCCATCGTCGTTCAAACTTCGACCCGTGGGGACCTGATGCCGGATGTGCCGTACCGAGTGGACAAGCCGTGGGGCTACGAGCTGATTTGGGCCCGCACCGACCGCTACGTGGGCAAGGTGCTGCACGTGAAGGCGGGCCACGTGCTGAGCCTGCAGTACCACAACAAGAAGGACGAGACGATGCACGTCCTCTCCGGCGAGCTCATTCTCCGCACCCGTCCCGGCGACGTGCTGGAAGACGCGCGCCTTCCGGGCCGGCGACTCGGTGCACATCCCCGCCGGCCTGGTGCACCAGATCGAGGCGGTGGTGGACAGCGACGTGCTCGAGGCGTCCACGCCGGAACTCGACGACCTGGTCCGCCTCTCGGACCGCTACGGGCGGAGCAGCTGATGCAGGTCATCATCCCTCTGGCGGGGAAGGGAACGCGGTTGAGGCCCCATACCCACCTCGTCCCCAAGCCGATGCTGAAGGTGGCCGGGCGGCCGGTGATGGACTGGGTCATGGACCGGCTCGAGGGGCTCGACGGTGACGGAGCTGATCTTCATCACCGGCCACCTTAAGGAAGCGGTGGAGGCCTACTCGAAGGATCGGTACGGCATTCCCTGCCGGTACATCGAGCAGCAGGTCCAGGACGGCACCGCGGGGGCCATCAACCTCGCGCGCCCCCACGTGACTGGTCCGGTGCTGATCATCTTCGTCGATACCGTCTTCGAGGCGGATCTCTCGCTCATCAACCGCACCGACGCCGACGGGATCATCTGGGCCAAGGAGGTCGAGGACTACCAGCGCTTCGGCGTGGTGGTGACCGACGCCGACGGTTTCATGACCCGGATCGTTGAGAAGCCCTCCACGCCGATCTCGAAGCTGGCCAACATCGGGCTCTACTTCATCCGCGACGTGGCGTCGCTCTGGGCCGGCATCGACGACGTGCTGGCCGCGCCCGCCAACAAGGGGGAGTACTACCTGACCGACGCCTTCCAGCGGATGATCGAGAACGGCCGCCGCATCCTGGCCGCCGAGGTCGGCGGCTGGTACGACTGCGGGGCGCCGGGCACCCTGCTCGAGACCAACGGCATCCTGCTCGAGCAGGGCGCGGCGCGGCGCCGGGACTTTCCCGGCGTGGTCATCAGTGACCCGGTCTACATCGAGGACGGCGTCACCATCGAGCGGAGCACCATCGGCCCCAACGTGTCGATCGAGGCGGGGACGCACATCACGGACAGCACCATCCGGAACACGATCATCGGCCGCGACGCCGTCATCGGCACCTCGTCCCTCGACGGTGCCCTCCTCGGCAACCGTGTGAAGGTGACCGGGCTCCGCGGGACCGCCAGTCTCGGCGACGACTGCGAGCTCAACGCGCGCTGAAACGGGCGCGCCGGCGCTTGACGCGCCCGCCCCGAAGCGAGAGACTACGACCATGGAATCCAAGGACCTGATCTACGACTGGAACGCCCGGGACGCCGCCTTCGACTACACGCGGCGGCCGGTGGTGCTGAACGACGAGACCCTCCGCGACGGGCTGCAGAGCCCCTCCGTGATCGACCCGCCGATGGATGTGAAGATCCGTCTCCTGCATCTGATGGCCGATCTCGGCGTCCGGTCCGCGGACATCGGCCTGCCGGGCGCCGGCCCGCGCGCGGTGGCGCAGGTGCGGGCCCTCGCGAAGGAAATCGTCGAGCAGAAGCTTCCCATCGACATGAACTGCGCGGCTCGCACCGTCATTGCCGACGTCGAGCCCATCGTGCGCGTGTCGGACGAGATCGGCGTCCCGATCGAGGCGGCCACCTTCATCGGCAGTTCCGCCATCCGGCAGTACACCGAGGACTGGACCCTCGAGAAGATGGTGCGGGTGTCGGAAGAAGCGGTGACCTACGCCGTCCAGCACGGCCTCCCCGTCATGTATGTCACCGAAGACACGACCCGCGCCCGTCCCGAGACGCTGAAGGCGCTCTACGGCGTGGCGATTCGTTCAGGCGCCCGGCGCATCTGCCTGGCCGACACCGTGGGGTTTTCGACCCCGGCTGGCGTGCGGGCGCTGATCAAGTTCGTCCAGGAGGAGATCGTCATCCCCTCTGGCGAGGCGGTCAAGATCGACTGGCACGGGCATCGCGACCGGGGTCTCGGCATCGCCAACTGCCTCGCCGCCATCGAGGCGGGCGTCGACCGGGTGCACGGGACCGCCCTCGGCATCGGCGAGCGGGTCGGCAACGCCGAGATGGACCTCCTCATCGTCAACCTCTATCTCCTCGGACTCCACACCGGCGATCTCTCCAAGCTGAGCGAATACTGCCGGCTGGCCTCGGAATCCACCGGCATCCCCGTGCCCGCGCAATACCCGGTCGTCGGGACGGACGCCTTCCGCACCGCCACCGGCGTCCACGCCGCCGCCATCATCAAGGCCCGCAAGAAGGGCGACGAGTGGCTGGCGGACCGGGTGTACTCCTCCGTGCCGGCGGGCATCTTCGGCTTCCGGCAGCGGATCGAGATCTCGCCGGTGTCCGGCCTGTCCAACGTGAAGTGCTGGCTCGAGGAGCACGGCTACGATCCCGAGGACGCCCTCCTCTCCGACGCGCTGTTCGCGGCGGCCAAGCGCGCCGACCGCGTGCTCGATGACGCCGAATGCCAGCGACTCATCGCGTCGGCCCGGGAGCGGAGCGTGGCTGATGCCATCCGTCACTGACCCGCTCGCACGCTCCTACCTCGATCTGCGCTGGAACTTCGACCCGGCGGCCGGGACCGCCGCCGGCGACGCCGGCTCCGACGCCCGCCTCGGCACCTTCGACGACGTGAGCGTCCGCCGGCAACTCGCCGCCTTCCGGGCCATGGCGGGAGCGGTCGAGGAGATGGAAATCGCGGGGCTGCAGGACGAGATCGACCGCACCGCACTCCTCGACGACATTCGCGTCTCCACCTTCCGCTTTCAGCACGAACGCCCCCACGTCCACGACCCCGCCTTCTGGCTCTCCCATCTCTTCGGCGCCTACTACGGATTGATCGACCGGGCCGACGACGAGACGGAGCGCCGCGCGGCCGCGGCGCTCGCCCGGCTGCAGGCCACCCCGGAGTTTCTCTCGACCGCAGCGGCCACCCTGCGGAGTCCGCCGCCGGTCATGCTGGGCACCGCGCTGACCATGATCGAGGGTGGCGCCGGCCTGCCGACGCTGCTGGCCGCCGAGTTCGGGCGTCGCGTACCCGCGATGCATGACACGCTCGCGGCGGCGGCCTACGAGGCCGCCGCCGCGCTGGCCCATTTCAAGACCACGCTCCGCACCGAGCTCCAGGCCAATCCGGCGGAGCTGTCCTTTGCCGTCGGCGAGGACGAATTCAACCGGCGGCTCCATCACGAGCACGCGCTCCGGGCGACGGCTCCCGAACTCTGGCGCTACGGCCTGCGCCTGGTGGAGGACACCGCTGCCGAGATGCAGGCGGCAGCCCTGGCGCTCCGCCCGGGCGAACCGTGGGCGGAGACGGTGCGCCAGCTGCGCGCGGACGGACTGCACCTGTCGCTGCTCGAGGCCTACGCCGATGAAGTCGGTCGCGCGCGGGGCTTCGTGGCGGCGTCGGGCATGGTCGCCCTGCCGCCCTCAGAAATCCGGGTGGAGGCGACCCCGGCGTTCCTGCAGCATTTCCTGCCGGCGGTGTGGTGCGAGCCGCCCAGTCCGGCGGAACGGTCGCGTGGCGGGCGGCTCTTCGTGAGCGACGCGGACGACGGCGCGGCACACTCGCGGCACGAAACCTGGGCGTGGGCCGCCGCCGAAGCCTGGCCGGGCCATTTCCTCCAGCGGGAAACCGCGGCGAGCCAGCCCTCGCTCGTGCGGCAGTACCTCTGGACGCCGCTGACGGTGCGCGGATGGGCGCTGTACGCCGAGGAACTGCTGGCGGCCGCGGGCTTCGCGAGCGGTCCCGAGGCGCAACTGATGGGTATCGTCCGGCGGCTTCGCGCGGCGGTTCGCGTCATCCTCGACGTCGGGTTGCACACCCGCGGCATGACGCCGACCGAAGGGGTCTCGTACGCGGTGGAGCACCTGGCGGTGGACCGCGAGGAGGCGATGGAAATGGTGCGCCGGGCCAGCGCGAGGCCGACCTACGCCCTCGCCGACGCGGTCGGGCGGCGGGAAATCCTGAAGCTGCGGGACAGCTGGCGCGCGCGCGTCGGACCCGACGCGCCGCTCCGGTCCTTTCACGACGCCCTCCTCTCCTATGGCGGGCTGCCGGTGTCACTCATTCGCTGGGGCATGGAACTCGACGACTGACCCGAACGAGGAGCGCGCGTGAGAATCACCGTCCTGACGTACGTCGAGGCCAGCGAACGCTCCACCGAATACGACGTGGTGGTGAACCAGGTGGCGCGGGCGCTGCGGCGCCAGGGCCACCAGGTGGCCATCCTCGGGGTCCACGCCGACGTAAAACGGGTCATCGCGGGCCTGCAGCGCCGCCGCCCCGACCTCGTCTTTAACATGGTGGAAATGTTCGCCGAGAACATCTTCGGCGACATCGCGATGGAAGGACTCCTCGACCTCCTCGGCCTCGAGTACACCGGCTGCGGTCCCGGCGAATCGTACCTCACCCAGGACAAGGCCCTCTCCAAGAAACTTCTCGCCTTCCACGGCATCCTTTATCCCCGGTTCGCCGTCTTTGCCCGCGACGCCGATTTCGAGACCGGCGGCAACCTCCGCATGCCGCTCTTCGTCAAGCCGCTCCGCACCGATGCCTCCATCGGCATCCATCGCAACTCCCTCGTGACCGACATGAAGACGCTGATGCGCCGCGTGGCGACGATCCACGACGACCTCAACGACTCCGCCCTGGCCGAGGAGTACATCGAGGGGCGGGAGTTCTACGTGGGCGTGCTGGGGAATCATGACCCGATCGCGCTGCCGCCCATCGAGCTGGATTTTTCGGGGCTCCCCGAAGGGGTGCCGCACGTGCTCGACAGCAAGGCGAAGTGGGACGAGAACAGCGCGGCCTACAAAGGGACCAAGTCGGTGCTCGCGGACCTGCCCGACGAGCTCCGCGCGAAGCTCCAGAAGGTCTCGGTCGACGCCTACCGGGCGCTCCGGGTCCGCGACTACGGTCGCGTCGACCTGCGGCTCACCGACACCGGCGACATCTATGTGCTGGAAGTGAACGCGAGCTGCTACCTGGCCCGCGACAGCGAATTTGCCATGGCGGCGGGTGCGGCGGGGATTCCCTATCCCGCGCTGATCCAGCGGATTGTGGACCTGGCGACCGACCGGTACCGGCGTGGGGCCGGGCTGCGGACGCGCACTGAAAGCCCCAAGAAGGCGCCGACCAACGGCAAGAAGAGCGGGGAAACGGGAAAGAAGCCGGCGGAGGAGGGGAAGAAGGGCGAGGAGAGTTCGAAGAAGGCCGCCGAAGACTAGCGGAGGTAGCCGCCCGAGTGGACGTAGTTCATGGCGAGCGACGTGACGAGGGTCGTCAGGGCCACCGTGATGGCTGGCTCCTGCGACTCATGGTAGGACAGGTCGAGGCTCTGCGCCCTCGCCGCCAGATGATCGACGAGGACCCGGGTCCGATCGGGGAAATGCCCGGTCCATCGAAAGACGTTGCCGAGGAGCTCCGGCTCCAGGCGGCGGAGGAGCTGGGAGGCCGCCCTCGGCTGGAGCAAGGCCCCACGCTCGGGAAAGATGCTCTTCAGCATCATGTCGAGGTTGAGTCCGAGACGCGATTCCTGCGGCAACAGGTCGCGATAGAACTTGGCGAGGGAGTACTCGATTTCCCCGACATCCTCATCCAGTTCGTCGTCCACCACGACCGGTTCCCGGTCGAGCAGTAGCGCGAGCGTGCGCTCGCAGTACTCGAGCTTGGCCAGCGCCTCGGGCCTCGCGCCGTACTCGCCCCGCCAGTCCAGCCCCGGGGTGATGGAGACGGCAAAGGTCTCGGCCCAGTCCTCGTCCGGGTGCTTCTGGGCGTACCACCCCGGCAGGTGCCGGACGTGCTTCCGGCTGAAGGGAACGGGGCGATAGTCGTCCTCGTATGGCTCGCTCATCGAGCCGAACAGCTGCTCCCACTCCGGCTGGTCGTAGAGCCGGTAGGCGTAGTTCACCACATGGCCCATCTCGTGGCGCAGGTACCGGAGAATCTCCTCCCGGTCCTGTCCCTCCACGTGGCCGGCCCGTTCGGCATGCATCTCCTCGAGCTCTTCGTGGGCCAGGTAGAACGGAATGGCAATGGCCACCGTCTCGAACGGGACGCCCCACTCGGTGGAGAGGTAGAAGCGGGGGGATACCCGGCGCAGTCCCACGACCTCTAGCTCCTTGCGGAACTCCTCCACGACCGGCTCGAGCCGGGTCCCCTCGATGGTGAGCCCGAGGTCGCGAATGGGCATCGACCAGAGGGTCGATTCGCGGAAGGTGGTCGGGGGCGAGAGCGGGGCGGCCATGGGACAAAAATAGCCTCGCCCGGCAGGATGGGCAGGCGGCGGGCCACTTGAGGCGTACGCTTTTCCGTACATTTCTGAGATAAGTCATTTTATGACAAATAGTTATGGAGCTGCTGAAGGCGGCCGACAGCCTGCCCCGCAGCCCCACCGCCCCGCGGCCCCGCCGACGGCGCTGCCGCCGACCGTCAAAGGTCTCTCCCTCGTCTCGCTCTTCAACGACTTCGCGAGCGAGATGGTCTACCCCCTCCTCCCCGCCTTCATCACCTCGCTGGGCGGGGGACCTGCCCTCCTCGGGGCGCTCGACGGGGCCTCGGACCTCACCTCCGCCGTCCTCAAGTGGCTCAGTGGACGCTGGGCGGATCGGCCCGGCTGGCGGAAGCCCCTCATCCTGATCGGATACGGCACGGCCCTCTTCATTCGGCCGTTCATCGCCCTGGCCGGGGCGGCCTCCACCGTGCTCGGGTTCCGGGTCATCGACCGGGTGGGGAAGGGGCTGCGGACCCCGGCCCGCGATGCGATGATTGCCGACGCCACGCCCGCCCCGCTCCTCGGCCGGGCCTTCGGATTTCACCGCGGTGCCGATCACTTCGGCGCCGTGCTCGGATCGGTGGCCGCCTGGTTCCTGCTCAGCCGGGGGGTCGCGGTGCGCGACGTCATCGCCTGGACCTGGCTACCCGGTCTGGTCGTGATGCTGATCCTCTTCCGGGTGTTGCGAGATGCGCCGTCGGTCAAGCCGCGCGATCCTGTCGCGTCGACACCGGTCGACGCCACCGGGCGCGTCTTCTGGGGCCCGGTGCTGATGCTGGCGGCACTCACCCTCTTCCGGGTGCCGGAGGCGCTGCTTCTGTTCCGGCTCCAGGGACTCGGCGTTCCGGTGGCGACCATCCCGCTGGTCTGGGCCGGCCTCCACGTGGTGCGCAGTGCGGCGGCGTATCCTGGTGGATGGATGAGCGACACCCTCGGCACGCGGGGGACGGTGGCGGTGGGGGGGCTTGTCTTCGCGGCGGTGATGTACCTGATGGGCGGAGAGCTTACCGAGCTGGCCGGCGTGGCGGCGTTCCTGGCCCTCGGCATCGCGGGCGGGCTCCTGGAACCGGCGGAGCGATCACTCGTGGCCCAGCTGGCACCGGTCCGCACCGGGCGCGGCTTTGGGGCCTACCACGGCGTGACCGGACTGGCGGCGCTTCCTGCCGGGCTGCTCTTCGGCCTGGTCTACCAGGGCGCCGGGGCGGGCGTCGCGCTTCGGGCGTCGGCGGCGTTGATGGCGGTCACGTCGCTGGGGTGGCTGGTCCTTCGTGCCCCCGGTCGGCGCCCTCCACCACCCCTCCCGACACGATGAAGGCCATCACGTCGCTGCTGTTGGCGGCGATCGGCGTCACCTGGTCCCGCGGAAAGAGCAGGACCTGCCCGGCAAAGTTGTAGGACTGCGGCAGGTAGACCGCGACCAGATCCGACAGGCCCAGGGAATCGAGCGACTCCCGCGTCAGAAATCCGAGGGCGCGGGCATTCCCGCCGGGGATGAGCTGCACTACCACGGGGCGGTCGAAGCGCTTCTTCTCCCCGACGAACGCCCCCAGGACTTCCTTCAGCGAATTGTAGAGGAACCGGACGAGCGGCACCCGCTCCATCGCCTGTTCGACGAGCCCGAAGAGGGAACTCCAGAGGTAGGTGGTGGCCAGCCATCCGACCAGCGTGATCAGCACGATGGTCACCACGAATCCGACCCCGTCCCACGGCAAGCCGAGCCAGCTGTCCACCGCGCGGAAGATGCTCCAGCAGACGTAGAGCGTCAGGGCGATCGGCGTGGAGAGCAGCAGCCCGTTCACGAAGTATCGGACCATGCGGTTCATCAGCAGCACCTTGTCGGGGAATCGCCGTAGCGGGCGGTGACGTACGCCGCATAGTACTCCCGTTCGCTGGGCACCGCTTCCCCGGGGTGGAAACGGCACCGGTGCTCGAGGTAGGCGGCATAGTCCGGCATTCCTGCGATGCGCCGGACCACGCGCAGCCCCTGCCGGAGGCACGCCCCGAATTCAGCTCGCATAGCTGGTCGCCACATACGGCGCCTCCCTGGTGGTGGCGGGCGTCGTCCCTCGCAGGATGCCGAGCCAGACCCGCGCCGAGGAAATGACCACGAGGACCACGACCGCCATGAACAGCGCCGCGACGGCGACGTTCAGGCGGTCGTTGAAGATCAATCGGGCTCCCGTGGCCGCATCCACCCCTCCGCTGGCCATCTGGGCGCTGGTGGCCGCCGCGTGCGCGAGGAATCCGAGCCGCGGATCGGCGGCAAAGATCTTTTGCCACCCCGCCGTCAGCGTGACCACCAGCAGCCAGGCGAGCGGCAGGAGGGTGACCCAGGCGTATCGGGCCTTGCCCGAGCGCATCAGCACGGTGGTCCCGACCGCGAGCGCGATGGCGGCGAGCAGCTGATTGCTGATGCCGAAGAGCGGCCACAGCGTGTTGATCCCGCCGAGGGGGTCGTGCACACCCTGCAGCAGGAACCACCCCCACCCGGCGACGACGGCACCCGAGGCGAGCACGGTGCTCGGATACCACGACGTCCGTCCCATCGGCTCCCAGAGGTGGCCCGCCAGCTCCTGGAACATGAAGCGACCGACGCGGGTGCCGGTATCGACCGTGGTCAGGATGAACAGCGCCTCGAACATGATGGCGAAGTGGTACCAGAGGGCGGTCAGGTGGGCGCCGAAGACGCCGGCAAAGATCTGCGCCATCCCCACGGCCAGCGAGGGCGCGCCGCCGGTGCGCGCGAGGAGGGTGGACTCACCCACCGAGGCGGCCAGCGCCTCCATCTGTCCTGGCGAGAGGACGAAACCCCAGCCCCGGATCGTCTCCGCGGCGGCGTCGAGCGATCCGCCGAGGGTGGCGAGGGGAGCGTTGATCGCGAAATAGACGCCCGGGTCGAGCACCGCGGCGGCGCAGAGCGCCATGACCGCCACGAACGACTCCATCAGCATGCCGCCGTAGCCGATGAGCGGGGCGTCGCCTTCGCGGCGCAGCATCTTGGGGGTGGTGCCGCTCGCCACCAGGGCGTGGAAGCCGCTGATGGCGCCGCAGGCGATGGTGATGAAGGCGAAGGGGAAGAGTTTCCCGGCAAAGATCGGCCCGGTGCCGTCGATGAACTGCGTGACCGCGGGAAGCTTGATCGGCGGGAGGACCACGAGGATCCCGATCGCCAGCAGGACGATGGTGCCGACCTTCATGAAGGTCGAGAGGTAGTCCCGCGGACAGAGGAGCATCCAGACCGGGAGCACGCTCGCCACGAAGCCGTAGGCGATGATGAGCCAGGCGATGGTGGTGCCGTTCATCGTGAAGAGCGGGGCGAGCACGGCGCTCTCCGCCACCAGGCGCCCGCCGATGAGCGCGGCCATCAGCAGCACGATGCCGACGGTCGTGGCCTCGAGGGTCCGGCCCGGTCGCCACACCTTCATCCAGAACCCCATCAGCAGCGCGATCGGCACGGTGCAGGCGATGGTGAACATCCCCCACGGGCTGTCGCGAAGGGCGTTGACCACGACCAGGGCGAGGACGGCGAGGAGGATGATCATGATGGCCAGGATGGCGACCATCGCCGCGAGGCCGGTGACGGGGCCGATTTCCTCCTTCGCCATCTGGCCGAGGGACTTGCCATCCCGACGCATGGAGGCGAAGAGGATGACGAAGTCCTGCACCGCGCCGCCCAGGACGACGCCGAAGACGATCCAGAGCATCCCGGGGAGGTACCCGAACTGGGCAGCGAGCACGGGGCCAACCAGCGGGCCGGCCCCGGCGATGGCGGCAAAGTGGTGGCCGAAAAGTACGCCTCGGGTTGTCGGCACAAAATCCCGGCCGTTGGTGAGGCGCTCCGCCGGGGTCGCCCGGGTCGGGTCGATCTCCAGGACCCGAGCCGCGAGGAACCGGGCGTAGAAGCGATAGCCGACGAGATAGGTGCCGACCGCGGCGAGCACCAGCCAGGCGGCGTTGATGGTCTCGCCACGGTGGAGCGCGAGGACCCCCCACGAGACCGCGCCGATGACGGACACGAGAATCCAGCCGATGGTTTGCATTCTCACAAGATGTTGCCGAATCACGATTGCCGGAAGCACCTTCGCTTCCCCGCTTCCCCGCTTCCCCGCTTCCCCGCTTCCCCGCCTGCTTGCCCTCTCCCGGATCGCGCCGTACCTTCGACAGTCTATGCCGACTCCTCCTTCCGAGTACAAGGGCGGCCACTGGCAGGCGGCCTCCGGTCGCCGCAGCAGCGGCGCCGTGATGGAACAACCTGCCCCGCAGCCGGTCGCCGACACCGGCTTCCGGGGCAAGGTCGCCGTTGTGACCGGGGGAGCCACCGGCCTCGGCCGGGCCATCGCGCTCGAGTTCGGGCGGCAGGGATGTCACGTCGCCTTCTGCTTCGTGGATCTCCCCGGCCGGGACGTCACCGAGCAGGCGCTCCTCACGGAGACCGCCCTCCGCGCCATGGGGGTGGAAGTCTACGCCGCCAAGTGCGATGTCCGCGACGCCGCCGCGGTCGGTCGCTTCATCGCCGAAGTCCGCCGGGAGCTCGGCGGCTTGCACATCCTCGTCAACAACGCCGGCATCGCCATGGATGGTGCCCTCTGGCGCATGACCGACAAGGCGTGGAAGGACGTGCTGGAAACCAACATCACCGGCACCTTCCAGTGCATTCGTGCCGTGTCCCAGGGATTCCGGGAACAGCAGTATGGCAAGATCGTCAATGTCAGCGCGCACCAGGCCGAGCGGCCGGGGTTCGGGGTGGCAAACTACGCCGCGAGCAAGGCGGGGGTCATCGGGCTGACCCGCGCGGCAGCGGTGGAACTCGGCCCCTCGAACGTGAACGTGAATGCCGTCGCGCCGGGCTTCATCCGGACGGAACGGATGGGCATGCTGCCCGACGACGTCATCGACCGGGCCAGGAAGCACTCGGTCCTGGGGCGGGTTGCCGAGCCAGCCGATGTGGCCAAGGTCATTGCCTTCCTCTGCTCCGACGACGCCCGCCATGTCACCGGTCAGGTCCTCGTCGTGGACGGCGGTCTTTCGCTCGAGTAGGTCGCCCTCCCCCCACCCTCCGCATCCCATTAGATTTCCAAGGCTTACGGCCCTTCGCGCGGGTTGGCGACGGAGGGCATATCACGTTGTCCACTCGCGACTTACCAGAGGGCAGGCCTTCCCCGATGGGGGCGGCCGCCCGGACAAGGGAGTCTCCGTGTATCGCATATCTCGTCTGCTGGTCCTGGTCGGCTTGGCCGCGTGCGCCGGAGGGAGCAAGGCGCCGGTCGGTCCCGATCCCGTCGAAGCGCAGGATGCCCAGGCTCCGAAGCCAAAGTCCCAGGTGAAGATGCCGCCCGCGATTCCGATGAACACCCTCGGCATCGCCGGGCAGGTGGTGGGCGTCCTCCCCGCCACGCTGGTCGTGGCGCGGGATTCCCTGGCCGGACAGCCGCCATTTGCCGATCGCGCCAGCAGCAACACCTGGGCGGACTCGATCATGGGCGAAATGATGATGATGCGGGCGCCCGACGTGAAGTGGAAACTCCCGGCGCAGATGCGCGCGGTGGCGCGGAGTGCGCCGGGCATGGCCGCCGATCCCGACTACCTGGGCCAGGCGGCGCTGCGGGACCCGACGATCACCAAGGTCCCCAACCCGATGATTTCCAATATCCGCAACCTCATGGCCATCGCCGGGGGGCGCTACGCCTTCGCGGCGGCGTCCCTCTCGTTCCAGCACGACAGCCTTGGGGCGGTCGAGGCGCGCGGCAATTTCGTGGGCATCGACACCCGCATGGGCGATGTCATCTTCCGGAGCTACATCATCGCCTCGGGCGCGACGCCGGTCGCCGCGATGGACTCCGTGATGACGATTCTCTTTCCGTCCGTCACCGTCGAACCATGACCCACGCGGTCACATTGATCCCGGGTGACGGGATCGGCCCGGAAATCACCGCCGCCACCAGGAAGGTGCTGGAGGCGACGGGCGTCCGGTTCGACTGGGAGGAGCAGGTCGCTGGCATGGCGGCGGTCGATCGCGCCGGCGACCCGCTGCCGGACGCCACCGTGGAGAGCATCCGCCGCACGCAGCTGGCGCTGAAGGGTCCGCTCACCACGCCGGTCGGCACCGGCTTCCGCTCGGTCAACGTGGCGCTGCGGAAGGAATTCCAGCTCTACGCCAACGTGCGGCCGACCCGGAGCATCGCCGGCGTCGGGAAGTTTCCGAACGTGGACCTGGTGCTGGTGCGGGAGAACGTGGAGGGCCTCTACGTCGGCGTGGAGCATTTCGTCCCGGTGGGCGACGACCCGCGGGCGGTCGCGGAATCGGTGGCCATCGTGACCCGCGCGGGCTGCGAGCGGATCATCCGCTACGCGTTCGAGTACGCGGTCCGGAAGGGACGGAAGAAGGTCACCGTCATCCACAAGGCCAATATCCTCAAGATGGTGAGCGGGCTCTTCCTCGAGGTGGGGCGTCAGGTCGCGGCGGAGTTCGAGGGCCGGGTCGCCTTCAACGACCTCATCATCGACAACGCCGCGATGCAGATGGTGCTCCGCCCCGAGCAGTTCGACGTCATGGTGACCACCAACATGTTCGGCGACATCCTGAGCGACCTGGCCGCCGGGCTGATCGGCGGACTCGGCCTGGCGCCGGGGGGCAACATCGGGGCGCACGCCGCGGTCTTCGAGGCGGTGCACGGCAGCGCGCCGGACATTGCCGGCAAGGGCGTCGCCAACCCCTCCGCCCTCATCCTCGCGGGCGCGATGATGCTTGATCATCTGGGCGAGGTCGGGGCGGGGGACCGGGTCCGGGCCGCGGTGGCCCGGGTCATCGAGCAGGACCTGGTGCGGACCCGCGATCTCGGCGGGACCGCCTCCACCACGGAGTTCGGCGATGCAGTTGTCCGGCGGATCGCCTGACGTTCCCTGCCTCACCTGCGGCAAGCGGATCTTCGGGCTCAAGTGGGGCACCGACTGTCCCGACTGTCACGCCGTCCGTGCATCGCGGGCCAACCGGATCGCCGGACGGGTGGCGCTGGTGGCCACTGCGCTCATGGCGGCCTACGTCTGGTTCCGCGTGCCGGTCGAACCGGCGCTCGGCCGCATCTACGGCGCCATCGGCGTCGCGGCCACCTACATCCTGGTGCGTCGCATCGTGAGCCGCATTGCCATGGAGTACCTCCCGCGATGACAAAACTCCTCAAGATCTCGGCGACGACGGCGTTGCTCCTTGCCGCCGCCCTCCCGCTCTCCGCCCAGACCGGGCTGACCATCTACAACTCGGGACGGGTGCTGGTTCGGCGCACCCTGCCGGTCGCCGTGCCGAAGGGCGCCTCGGAGCAGCGGGTGAACCTCGGCACCCTCGACCCCGCGACGATCTTCCCGCTTGATCCGGCGGTGAGCCTGCTGGCCGCCACGTATGACGGCGGCACCGATCAGGGGAGCACCCTGCGGCGCGCCGTGGGCCGGGAGCTGACGTTTGTGCGCGCGCCCGGCGATTCGGTGCGCGCCACCCTTCTCGCGGTCGATCCCGAGCGATTCCGGTACGCAGACGGCACCATCGGCTTCCAGGCGCCCGGCATGCCGCGCTTCCCGGCGGATGTGGTCATCGTGGAGCCGACGGTGAAGCTCTCGCTGACCAGCACCAAGGTCGCTGCCGTCGCTCGGGCTGGCGTACTTCACGAGTGGCGCCAGCTGGCAGGCGAGCTACCAGGTGATCCTCGACGGGAAGGACGCGCGGGTGCCGGGCAACGCCGTGATTGCCGTCAAGCTCACTCAGACGTCGCGGACGCCGAGCTCCAGTTGCTCGCGGGCGATGTCGGATCGTGCAGCCGGAAGCAGGGCGGGGCGATGGCCCGGCGTCGCGATGCGGCGCCTGGCGTGGTGTATGAGGATGACCGCAACGGCGGAGCAACGCATTGGCGAGGCGCACCTCTATTCCATCCCCGGTCGTGTCGACGATCCGCCCGGGCGAGACATCTCGCTCGTGGCGCTCTTCGAGCCGACGACCGCCCCGGTGGCGAAGCGACTGGTGGTCCGGTCGGGCACTTCCGTACTGGGGTGGGCTGCCGCAGTACGGCGACGAGCAGGATGTACCAGTGGCGGTGACCTACGTCGTGACCAGGGCGCTCAAGACACCCTTCGGCGATACGCCGGTGCCCGGTGGCGCCGCGCGGATTTACCAGAAGGACGACGGCGGTCGCCTCCAGTTGATCGGGGAGTCCTCGCTCGATCACACCGCCGCCGGGCAGCCGATGGAACTCGACGCCGGCACCGCCTTCGACCTGACTGCGAAGCGGACGCAGACCACCTACTCGGTGACCCGCGACAAGAATGGCAAGTCCACCGCCACGGCGGACTATCGCGTCACCGTTGCGAACGCGACCGACTCCTCCGCGACGGTCGAGGTGTACGAGGAGCGCGGCGGCGACTGGTCGGTGCTGCAGAGCTCGGTGCCGGCGGATCGCGTGTCGAGTACACGGGTCCGGTTCAAGGTCGTGGTGCCCGCCAAGGGGGAATCCACCATCACCTACCAGATCCGGGCCTCCTGGTGACCAGCGTCACCCTGGTCCACCTCTCCGACCTGCACTTCGGTCGCCCGGTGGAGCTGGCCCAGATCCGTGCGGTCGAGCGCCTGGTGCCAACGCTCGCGCCGGACGCCCTGGTGGTGTCCGGGGACATCAGCCAGCGGGGCCGCCACGGCGAATACCAGCGCGGCCTCGCCTTCCTCGAGGCGATCCAGGAGACGGCGCCGACCCTCCTCGTGCCCGGCAACCATGACGTGGAGTGGTGGAAGAGCCCCTTCGGATTGTTCGGCAGGGACGTGCTCTACCGGAAGTACCGGACCTACTTCGGGAACGAGCTCACGCCGGTGCTGCGGCTGCCCGGACTGGTGGTGGCGGGCGCGCTGTCGGCGCATGGCCTGAGCGTGGGGTCGATGACCTGGAACCAGCGTGACCTGACCGTGAAGGGCCACATCCCGACCTCCGAGACCGACCGGGTGGCGAAGCTCTTCGCCGCCGAACCGCCGGAGGCGGTCAAGGTGGTGGTGATGCACCACAACGTCCTCCGGGGCGAGATCAGCGAGCGGATGGGCCTGGCGCATTGGCCCAGCGCCCAGCGGCGGCTCGACGCCACTGGTGCCGACGTGGTGCTCTGCGGGCACGATCACCAGGAGGGAGCCGGGCAGTTGCCGCGGGGGACCGTGGTCAGCACGGCGAGCACCCTGAGCGACCGGACCCGCGGCAAGCGTCCCTCGGTGTTCAACGTCATCCGCATCGATCCGGATGCCGTGCAGGTCGAGCATTGGCGCTGGGACCGCGCGGCGGATGAGTTCCGCGCGTCGGACAGTCATACTTTCGCCCGCGCAGGGGAGCGCCATGGGGTTGTGGGGGCAGGCCGCGTCGCCTGAGACCGCCGAGGCGGTGCTGCGCCGCCGGCTGGATGCGCTGGGGATGCCGCCGTTCCGGGGGTTCGCGACGCACACCAACCGGACGGTGCTGCTGAGTGTCACGTCCGAAGGGGTGCTCCGGATGCACCGTGGCTATGCCTGGGCGCCCGATCGGGTCCTCTCGGCCATCGTGAAGTACGTGCGGCCGGGGACCCGCCGCGCGACGCGTCGGAGCGCGGAACGGGAGTTCCTGACCTTCCCGGTGGAGGTCCATGCGCCCCCGGCCCGCCCCAGCCGCCGCGGGGTCGAACGGCCCCGAGCCGGCGACGACGCCGTCCTGGCCCGCCTGGTGGAGATGCACCAGCGGCTGAACGGCCAGCATTTCGACGGTGGGTTGCCGGCGATCCGCTTTCGGCTCTCGAGTCGGATGCGGACCCGGCTCGGCGAACTGGCCGTGGATGCGCGGAGCGGCAAGCCGCTGGAGATCGCCGTGAGCCGGGCGCACCTGAAGCACGGGTGGGCAGAGGTGGAGCAGACGGTGCTGCACGAGATGGTGCATCAGTGGCAGGCCGAGTCCGCGCTGCCGGTCGATCATGGAACTGTTTTCCGCCGGAAGGCGCGCGCGGTGGGCATCGAGCCCAGCGCGCGGCGTCACCTGGGCCACGGGGGCCCCCGGCGCACGATAGACTGACCCTCAACAGGATCACCAGAGGCTCGTCCCAATGGCGAACGCATTTGCGGGAGTGGATTTCTACGACGTCGACAGCTTGCTCTCCGAGGAAGAGCGCGCGGTGCGGGACACCGTACGCGCCTGGGTCGAGGAGCACCTCATGCCGGTTATCGGCGATGCCTACATCGAAGGCAAGTTTCCGAAGCAGCTGATTCCCGGCATGGCGGAACTGGGTTTCTTCGGCGCCAACCTTCCCGAGGAGTACGGCTGCGCCGGGCTCAACAACGTGTCGTATGGCCTCATCATGCAGGAGCTGGAACGGGGCGACAGCGGGATCCGGTCGTTTGCGTCGGTGCAGGGCGCTCTCGTCATGTACCCGATCTACGCGTTCGGCTCCGAGGAGCAGAAGACGCACTGGCTGCCCCGGCTCGCTTCCGGCAAGGACATCGGCTGCTTCGGCCTGACCGAACCCGATTACGGCTCCAATCCCGGCGGGATGATTACCACCGCGAAGGAGACGAAGGACGGCTGGCTGCTGAACGGCGCCAAGATGTGGATCACCAACGGTTCCCAGGCCACCGTCTCGATCATCTGGGCCAAGACCGGCGGCATCGACGACGTCAAGTCGATCCGCGGCTTCATCGTGCCCGCCAGCACCAAGGGGTACACGGCCAGGGACCAGAAGGGGAAGCTGTCCCTCCGCGCCAGCGACACCAGCGAAATCGTGCTGCAGGACTGCCTCGTGCCGAAGGACGCCATCCTCCCCAAGTCGGGCGGCATCAAGAGCCCGCTGATGTGCCTGACGCAGGCGCGGTATGGCATCGCGTGGGGCGGCATCGGCGCGGCGATGGCCTGCTTCGACGAGGCGCTGAGCTACTCCAAGGAACGGATCATGTTCGGGAAGCCCATCGGGCAGACGCAGTTCCAGCAGTCCCGCCTGGCGGAGATGCTCACGGAAATCACCAAGGCGCAGCTGCTCACCCTGCAGCTTGGTCGCCTCA
Organism: uncultured Gemmatimonadales bacterium; assembly: GCA_963748815.1. Classification (GTDB taxonomy): domain Bacteria; phylum Gemmatimonadota; class Gemmatimonadetes; order Gemmatimonadales; family GWC2-71-9; genus SPDF01. The sequence continues at coordinate 431,637 of CAVVKJ010000005.1, forward strand.
AGGATCGCGGCACCATGACGCCCGACCAGGTGTCGCTCGCCAAGCGCAACAACATCAACATGGCCTGCGAGGCGGCGCGCGAGGCGCGCCGCCTCCTCGGCGCAAACGGCATCCTGGCGGAATACCACTCGATGCGGCACATGGCCAACCTCGAGTCGGTCTATACCTACGAGGGGACGCACGACATGCACACCCTCATCCTCGGACAGGCCGTGACCGGCCTGCCGGCGTTCTAGCAACGAATTCGTACGCTGGGAGTTGACGTGAAAATCGCCGTCTGCATCAAGCGGGTACCGGACATGGACCTGCGGTTTGCCATCGGGGCCGATGGCAAGGCGCTGGATCCCGCCGGCCTCAAGTACGATATCGCCGACTTCGACGGGTATGCGGTCGAGGCGGGCCTGCGGCTGGTGGAAGCCCACGGCTCGGGTGACGTCATCGTCGTCTCGGTGGGCCCTACCGCCGTGCAGGAGACGCTGCGCAAGGCGCTCGGCATGGGCGCCCACGGCGCCATCCAGCTCGATGCCGCCGAGGTACCCTTCGACGGCATGGCCATCGCCGCTGCGCTGGCCGCCGAACTCAAGGAGGGCGGGTACGACCTGGTGCTGTTCGGTCGCATGGCCACCGACAGCGCCAACCAGACCGTCGGGCCGATGACCGCCCACCTGATGGGCGTGCCCTGCGTCACCGCCATCTCGAAGCTCGAGGTCGCCGGAGGGCGCGGCACCGCCGAGCGCCAGCTGGAGGGTGCCGTCGAAACAGTGGAGTTTCCGCTGCCGGCCGTCGTGACGATCGACGAGGGGCTGGGCCGTCCGCGGCTCCCTTCGCTGAAGGGAATCATGGCCGCCAAGAAGAAGCCGCTCGAGGTCAAGCCGGCCCAGCTGGGCGCGGCCAGCCTGACCGTGGATGCCATCGCGCTGCCGCCCGACCGGCCGCCGGGGCGGATCATCGGCGAGGGCGCGGACGCGGTGCCGGAACTCATCCGGCTTCTCCAGACCGAAGCGAAGGTGCTCTGATGGCCAACATGTTCGCATTCGCCGAAGCACGGGGCGGCGCGCTCCGCAAGGTCGCGCTGGAGGCGGTCAGCGCGGCCCGGCAGGCCGCCGATGCCACCGGCGGCGGCGAGGTGCACGCCCTCCTCATCGGCGCGCCGGGGATCGGCGCCCGGGCGGAAGCCCTGGGCCGTGCCGGCGCCGACGTCGTGATGGTCGTGGAGCACGCCGGCCTCGCGCGGTACAGCCCGGAGGTCTTTGCGGCGACGGCGGCTGCCCAGGTGAAGAGCGGCGGCTACCGCGGCGCGTTCTTCGCCGCCTCGGCCGAGGGGCGCGATCTCGCCCCGCGGGTGGCGGCGGCGCTCGGGGTCAGCATGGCATCGGACCTGACGAGCGTCGCCTTCGAGGGCGACGCGCTCATCGGGCAGCACCCGACCCACATCGGCAAGATCGTCACCACCGTGCGACTGACCAGCACGCCGGCCGTCGTCACCCTGCGGCCGGGTGCGGTCCTTGCGACCGACGCCGACCGGACCGCCCGCCTGCAGCAGGCCGAGCCGGCGCTCGACCCGGCCGCGGCACGGGTCGTCGTCACGAAGCTGGGGGGGAGCGGCGACACCCAACTCGACCTCGCGGACGCGCCCGTGGTCGTGGCAGGCGGTCGAGGGTTGCGCGAGGCAGCCAATTTCGCGCTGGTCGAGGGGCTGGCCGCCGCGTTCGGCAACGCCGCCGTGGGCGCCACCCGCGCGGTGACGGACGACGGCTGGCGGGACCCGTCCACCCAGATCGGGCAGACCGGCCGCATCGTGAGTCCGGACCTGTATGTCGCGGTGGGAATTTCCGGCGCCATCCAGCACCTGGCCGGGATGCGCACCTCGAAGACCATCGTGGCCATCAACAAGGACAAGGACGCCCCGATCTTCAAGCTGGCCGACTACGGCATCGTGGGCGATCTCTTCGAGGTGGTGCCGGTGCTGACGGAGGCGGTGAAGAAGGCGCGCGCGGGCGGGTAACCGGTTTTTCGCCGCGCCCCCTATATTGATGCATCAATTGCCGTCCGATCGGTACTCAAGGAGCCCCCGCCGTGTCCCCCATCCTGCCCAGCCGCCATCAGCGCGCCCTGCCGCTCGAGAAGCTCATTCTCGGTGAGGCACCGGGTGCGGAAGCGATCGAGATGGATGTGCTGTTCGTGGGGGCGGGGCCGGCCGGATTGGCGGGGGCCATCGAACTGGCCCGCCTCGCCAAGGCCGACCAGGAGGCCGGAGGCGGTCTCGGCGAACTGAACATCGGTGTGCTGGAGAAGGCGTCGGGACTCGGTGAGCACAACCTCTCCGGTGCGGTGGTCAACCCCCGCGCGTTCCGCGAGCTGTTTCCCGAACTGACCGACGCCGACTTTCCCTTCCGCCAGCGGGTCGACGCTGAGGCGGTCTACTTCCTGACCGAAGGCGCCGCCCGCCGCATTCCGACTCCGCCCACCATGCACAATACCGGCAACTACTCCGCCTCCATTTCGGAGATGGTTCGGTGGCTCGGTGCCAAGGCGGAGGAACTGGGCGTCAACGTCTTCACCGGGTTCCCGGTGGATGCGCTGCTCGTCAAGGACAAGGCGGTGCTGCGGGGTACGAACCACGCCGAGCGGCCTCAATCGCGACGGCACCCCCGGGGGCGACTATGCGGAGCCGACCGACCTGACGGCGCGGGTCACCGTGCTGTCGGAGGGGACACGGGGCACGTTGTCGCAGGCGTGGTGCGAATGGCAGGGAGTCACCTCGCCCAATCCGCAGATCTTCGCGCTCGGCGTGAAGGAAGTGTGGAAGGTGGCGCGCCCCCTCGATCGGGTCATCCATACGATGGGGTGGCCGCTCCCCAGCGACGTGTTCGGTGGGAGCTGGTGCTATCCGCAGGGGCCTGACCAGGTCTCGATCGGGCTGGTGGCGGGCCTCGACTACGGGAACGCGAAACTCGATGTACACACCCTGCTGCAGCGGATGAAGCTCCATCCCCTCTTCCGTGACATCCTCGCCGGTGGCGAGCTCGTGGAGTGGGGTGCCAAGACCATTCCCGAGGGAGGCTTCCACGCCCTGCCCAGCCGGCGGGTCGGTGACGGGCTCGTGATCGTCGGCGACGCCGCGGGATACGTCGACGTGCCCTCGCTGAAGGGCGTCCACTATGCCATGCAGTCGGGGATCTACGCCGCCCGCGCCATTTTCGCCGCCTTGAAGCGAGGCGACACCTCCTCCGTGGCCCTTGCCGAATCCGACCGGCTGGTCGACTCGAGCTACATCCGTGACGACCTCTACAAGACCCGGAACATGCGGCTCGCCTTCAAGGACGGCTTCCTGATGGGGGCCGCCAAGGCCGGGCTGATGACCCTGACCGGAGGGAGGTTCCCGGGAGGGCGCATCCCGATGCACGCCGACGCCGACGCGCCGAGAGGCGACGGGGACGCGACGACCCTGGTGCCGGACGGGGAGCTCACCTTCGGCAAGCTCGACGCGGTCTTCAAGTCGGGCAACGCGACCCGCGACACGATCCCGAGCCACCTGCTGGTGGGCCGCGACGTCAGCGCCGAGGTGGCGGACTTTTACGTCCACCTCTGTCCCGCGGGGGTGTACGAGCGCGACGGCGACGAGTTGCGTGTCAATCCGCCCAACTGCATCGACTGCAAGGCCACCGATGTCCTTGGCCCGCGCTGGACCCCGCGCGAAGGCGGTAGCGGCCCCCGCTACCGGGTGATGTAGCGGATGTCGGTGCGCAAGCGGGAATTCGCCGGGCTGGCCGCCAACGATTTCGCCCGGGAATCGGCTGGCGATCGGCTCTGGGCCGCCCCGGACCCGATGCTGATCGACGCCGGCGCCCACGGTGAACTGCTGGTGTCGAAGGTCCGCATCGCCCTGGTGTCGCTGGTGATGCTCATCCCGATCTACAACGTGATCGCGACGCCCTACCTCATCGAGGCGTGGGTCGGGTTGGTCGCGACGCTCGCGTCGCTGGTCTTCGCGGTGTTCGTGTGGGCGGTGGTGCGGCGGGGATTCTACCGACCGTGGCTGGGATTCCTCACCAGCGCGGTGGACGTCACCTTCGTGACGGCGACGCTGGTGGCCTTCCTGGCCATGGGCACGCCGCACGTCGCGGTCAACAGCCGCATCATGTACAGCGTCTACTTCTTCTCGATCGGGGCGTCGAGCCTCCGCTACGACACCCGGATTTGCATCGTGACGGGCGCGCTGGCGGTGGTGCAGTACCTCGCGGTGGTCTGCGTGGCCATGGCCCTGTGGGATCTCAACGACCTCCGCTACGCCCCGTTCACCTACGGCATGGTCAGCTGGGGCGACCAGGTGGGACGGCTCATCCTCCTCGCCACGGCCGGCGTGCTTGCCACCGCCATCGTTGACCGTTCCCGCCAGCTCCGGCACCTCTCCGCGCTCGACCGCCTGACCGGCCTCCTGAACCGCGGGTATTTCGAAACCCGCTACCAGGCGGAGGTTGCGCGCGCCCGCCGGCACGGCCATCCGCTGGCCGTGGCCCTGCTCGACCTCGACCGGTACAAGAACTTCAACGACCGGTACGGCCACGCGAGCGGCGACGTGGCGCTGCGGGTCCTGGCCGATACCCTGCTGAAGGGGCTGCGGGCCAGCGACATCGTGGCGCGGTATGGCGGGGATGAGTTCGTGGTGCTCCTGCCCGAGACGAGTCCGCAGGCGGCCTACGAAAAACTGGAGCAGCTGCGGCTGGCAGTGGCGCGGGCCGAGTTCGCGATTCCGCGGCACGACTTGACGGCCCAAATCACGCTGAGTGCGGGGATCGCCTGCCTTCCGGACGACGGGACCGACCCTGTCGAACTGCTGGAAGCCGCGGATCGGCGGCTCTTTGCCGCCAAGGACGGCGGCCGCAACCGGGTGGTGGGTCCGCAGGACTAGGCGACCGCCTCCTCCTCCTCGCGGGCAATGCGCTGGCCCTCGCCGACGTCGACCTTGGCCAGCAGCGCTCCACCGACCAGGAAGAACACCACCACCGAGAGCAGCGCCGCCCGACTCGAGCCGGTCATCAGGATCGCCACCGAGAACATCGCCGGCCCCAGGATCCCCGCGAACTTCTCGAACACCGCGAAGAAGCCGAAAAACTCTCCCGACAGATGCCGCGGTACCATGCTCGCAAAGAGCGAGCGGCTCAGCGCCTGCACCCCGCCCTGCACCATCCCCACCAGCACCGCGAGCAGGATGAAGTCCCGGTCGCTCTGCATGAAATAGCCCAGCACGCTGATGCCCAGGTACGTGACCAGGCCGACGAAGATGGCCGGGCGGGTCCCCACCCGTTTGGCCAAGCCGCCGAAAAGATACGCGAACGGCACGCCGACGAACTGCACCAGCGCGATCGCCGCGATCATGGTGGTGCGGGTGATGCCGATCTCCGCGCCGTAGATGGCCGCCATCCGGATGATCGTGCCGACGCCGTCGTTGTAGATCAGGAAGGCCAGCAGGAGGAGGAAAGCCTGCCGGTACCCGCGCAGCTTGCGGAACGTATGTCCCAGGCGCCGGAAGGAGGCGCGCACCGCACCGAGCCGGGCCTCTTCCGCGTCGAGCGCGCGGCCGGGGGGCTCCGGGACGTGCCGGAAGAGGGGGATGCTGAAGCCGGCCCACCAGAGCGCGGTCAGGATGAAGGTGAGCCGTGTCGGCAGCGTCGCCTGGCTCGGCGTGAGGCCTTCGCCGGCGGGCAACCCGAACGCCCCCGGGGCCATCACGATGGCCAGGCAGAACAGCAGGAAGAGCCCACCCCCCAGGTACCCGAGGGCGTACCCCGCCGTCGAGATCCGGTCCATCTCCTCGGGCGCGGCCACGTGCGGCAGGAGGGAGTCATAAAAGACGAAACTGCCGTTGACGCCGATGTTGGCCAGGATGAACAGCCCCGCGGCAAACATCCATTCGCCGCGCTGGATGAAGAACATCGCCGCCACCGCGCTCGCGCCGAAGACCAGGAAGGCGGCCAGGAGCTTCTTCTTCGCGGCCGAGTGGTCGGCGATCGCTCCCAGGATCGGGGACAACACCGCGATGATGGTCAGCCCGATCGTCGTCGCGACGCTGAACCGCGACGTGGCCTCCGTCGGGGACATGCCGTTGGCGGCGACCGCGGTGAAGAAGATCGGGAAAATGGCGGTCACGATGACGACGTACATCGCCGAGTTGGCCCAGTCGTACAGCATCCAGGCGCGGACCGCCGGCCGGTCGAGCGAAAGCCGCCCTGCCATGCGGCCGAGGAGCCCGCTCATTGGGCATCCCGGGGCTTGGCGAATCCGGTGGCGACGCGAGCGGCGAGGGCACGGGGTGCGGCGCGGGTGAGCCAAGCCGCCGCCCGGGCGACCGGGCCGGACATGACGTGGCTCCGGTTCCGGACATAGCCGCGGAGCCCCGCTCGGGCCACCGCGTGCGCCTGCTGCATGAGGAGCCGCGGGGGCGGGGATTCCAGCCGCGCGGCCGCAAACCAGCCGGTCACCACCGGCCCCGGGCAGAGACAGGTGCAGCGCACGCCCGTCCCGCGGAGCTCCACGTGGAGCGCCTCGCTCCATCCCAGCACGTAGGCCTTGCTGCCGCCGTAGGTCGAGAGCCAGGGGAGACCCTGGAAGGCACCGATACTCGCCACGTTGAGGAGCCCGCCCCGGCGCCGGGCCACCATGCCCGGCAACAGCCGCAGCGCGAGTTCGGTCGCGGCGCGGACGTTAAGGTCCACGACCCGCAGTTGCGCATCCACCGGCGTGTCGTGGCCTCGGCCGACCAGCCCGATGCCGGCGTTGTTGACCAGGTGGTCGACGGCGAGCCCGCGCGCCTCGATGTCGCCTACCAGCGCGGCCACCGCGCCGGGCGCGGTCAGGTCGAGCCGCAGGATCTCCACGCTCGCGCCCTGCTGTCGCGCACGGCCCGCCACCCTCTCGAGCCGCTCCGTGCGGCGCGCGGTCAGGAGGAGGCGCGCGCCCGTGGGGGCCAGCAGTTCCGCGAACGCCTCGCCGAGGCCGCCGGACGCGCCGGTGATGAGTACCGTGGTCCCGTCGAAGAGCTGGCGCACTACGGCGCCCCCTGCGCCGCCCGGGTCTTCCGCATCGACAGGACGACCGAGCCACCAAGGATCCCGACGATGACGCCGAGCGAAACGCCGATCGGCACGTGAAGGAGGCCGTTGAACACCATCTTGCACCCGACGAACACCAGGATGGCGGCGACGCCGGGCTTCAGGTACTCGAACCGGTCCATCATTCCCGCCAGGACGAAGAACAGTGCCCTGAGCCCGAGGATGGCGAAGACGTTCGAGCTGTACACGATGAACGGGTCGCGGGTGATGGCGAAGATGGCGGGGATGCTGTCGATCGCGAAGACCAGGTCCGACCACTCGACCACCAGCAGGACGATCACCAGCGGGGTGGCCATCCACCGTCCGCGGATGTCGAGCGTGAAGAACTTCTGGCCGTCGTAGGCGTCCACCATCGGGATGAACCGCCGCGCCAGCCGGACCAGCGGGTTCCGTTCCGGCTCGATGCGGTCGCCCGAGCCGCGGAACATCCGGATGCCGGTGAGGATGAGGATGCCGCCGAAGAGGTAGATGATCCAGGTGAACTGCTGGAGGAGCAGCGCGCCCAGGCCGATCATGATGGCGCGCATCAGGAGCGCCCCGAGGATGCCCCACTTGAGGATCCGCGGCTGCAGTTCGGCCGGCACCGCGAAATACTGGAAGATGAGCAGAAAGACGAACAGGTTGTCCACGCTGAGCGAGAGCTCGATCACGTAGCCGGTGTAGTACTCGAGCGCCGGGCGCGTCCCTTCCCGGGCCCAGAGGAACACGCCGAACAGCAGCGCCAGCGCCACGAGGCCCGCGCTCCAGCTCAGCGCCTCCCGGAACGAGAGCACGTGCGACTTCCGGTTCAGCACCCCGAGGTCGAGGACCAGGAGCCCCAGGACGAGCACGCTGAACCCGATCCAGACGGCCGGCGGATGGACGCCCATTCAGAATCCCGGGTCGGTGGTGTGGACCGGATCGTCCAGAAGGATGGCCTGCAAGTGGCTTCCCTTCGGTGTCTCGTGTTGGCCCTCCGGCACCAGGAGGAGGGCGTTGGCCCGCACCATCGAGGTCAGGATGCCGGAGCCCTGGGGACCCGTCAGGCGGGCCTCCGGCCCGGTCGTCGTTTCGGTCACGATGGCCCGGAGGAAGTGCTGCAGCGTCGGTCGGAGGGAAATCGCCTCCGCCATCCGTACCGGGGTGACGCGGCGAAAGGGCCGGGCGTGACCGGCCATCGCGCGGATGGCGGGACGGACGAACAACTCGAAGGTCACCATGGCGCTCACCGGATTCCCCGGCAGGCCGATCCAGGGAACTCCGAAGACCCGCCCGAACCCGACCGGTGCGCCCGGCCGCATCCGCAGCTTCCAGAAATCGATCGACCCGCCCGATTCCTCCACCGCGCCGCGCAAGTGGTCGTGCTCTCCGACGCTGATGCCCGCCGTGGTGACGAGGAGGTCACACTCCGGCGCCCGCGCGAGGTGATCCCGCACGCTCTCCGGCGTGTCGCGTGCGATCCCGAAGTTCAGGGGTTCCCCGCCGGCGAGGCGAACCAGGGCGTGCAGTGTGTGGCTGTTCGAACTCGCGATCTTCCGCCCGCTCAGGATCGCGTCGGGCTGATCGACATCCACGATTTCGTCGCCGCCGCCGAGGATGCCGACCCGCGGCCGGCGGAACACCAGCGGATGGGCCATGGCCACGGACGCCAGCACTCCCAGTTCCGCGGCGCCCAGTTCGGTGCCGGCGTCGAGCACGGTGACGCCCTTCCGGATGTCCTCGCCCGCCAGCCGGATGTTCACCCCGGCGTCGCGGTCGCTGAAAATGTGGACTGTGTCGCGGCCGAGATCGGTGTCTTCCTGGCGAATGACACCGTCGGCGCCGTCCGGGAGCGGCGCGCCGGTGAAGATCCGGGCGCACTCACCCGGCTGGAGCGAGCGGGCGGGAAAATGGCCGGCGGGAATCTGCTCGATGACGCGCAGGCGCACCGGGCGCTCCGCCGTCGCCCCTCGCACGTCCGCGGTCCGGGTGGCATACCCGTCCATCGCGGAGTTGGTCCATGCCGGGAGGTCGAGCGGACTGATGACCGGTTCGGCGAGCACGCTGCCGAGCGCGGAGTCGAGCGGGATGCGAAGGGTCGGCTGGCGGGGGACGGCGGCCAGGATGCGGAGGGCGGCCTCCCGTGCGGCGAGCGGGGTCACGGCCCGATGATCCGGGCCCCGTCCCATCCAATGTTGGCCAGGAACTGCAGCCACATCGTGTCGCGGAAGCGGAGCACCCGGCAGTCGGCTTCCAGGTCCTCGTCGGTCACGATCGCCAGCCACTGGTCGGCGGCATCCGAGGTCGCGTCGAAGAGCGGCTCCTTGGCAGCCACACCACGGAACACCTCGATTTTTGGCAGGGGATGGCTGGTGAACCCCTCCACGAGAACGATGTCGGCGCCGTCGAGGTAGCGCCGGGCAAGGGTGATCGGGTCCTGGTCGTCGGGAGACCGCTCGAACAGTACCCGGACGTCGGGGGAGGCGATGAGCACCCGTTCGGCCCGGCCCTCGTGAAAGTGCCGGTAGCTGTCCGTGCCGGGGCTATCGGCGTCGGCAGGGTGGCTGGCGTGCTTGATGGTCATGACCCGCTTGCCGCGCCGCACGTATTCGGCGGCCAGCGCCACGGCGAGGGTGGTCTTGCCAGCGTTCTTGCGGCCTACAATTGAGAGGATGCGAGTCGCCGCCACAGCGCGTCCGCCTGGGTGAGGTCGTCCTGGGAGTTCACGTTGAAAAAGAGGGTGGAGGGGTCGCCGAACTCGGCGACCGCCTCTGCAGGGAGGATACAGGTTCTGACGGCGGAGTGGAAGGCGACGGCCCGAAGGTCGTCCGACGCGATGGCGTCCTCGATGGCTCGCCGGCATGCCGGCCCATAGCCAGCGCACATCGGTTCGACGCCGCGCCGCCCTCCGCTCGCGGGCAGCACGGCATCGGCGCCGCCCAGTCCGTCCGCCAGGCGGCGAATCAGCGCCGCGGGGACGAACGGCATGTCCCACGCGACGCAGACGACCGGTGTCGGATTGTGGCTCACCGCGGTGAGAATTCCGCCGAGGGCGCCGGCGCCGGGGTGGACATCGGGAAGCACCGGGAGGTCGGGACGCCAGCGCTGGGCGTCGGGATCGTTGGCGATCAGGGAGGGGAGGGTGCCGAAAGCGTCGAGAAACGACTGGACCAGGCGATCGAGAATCCTGATGCCGCCCACCAGCTCGAGCCCCTTGGGGCGGCCTCCGAACCGGGAGGCGGCGCCCCCGGCGAGGATGGCGCCGCGCACACCGCCGGCGACCGGCTCAGTAGCGATGGCCGCGCTTCTTCTCAAGCACGATATCCGCGCCGATCAGGACGCTCCAGAGGTTCGTCCACTTGTTCACGATTTCCGGCGCGTCGCTCCCCGGCTCGGTGGGGCCGTTCACCGTGGCGATCTGCACCAGGTTGTCCCGGACCTCGGCGCGCACTTGCCACCCTTTTCCGAGGACGGCGGAGAAGCCCCCGCCAAACACGAACCCCGCCGTGATCCGCGTGCTGGAGGGGTCGTCATAGATGACAAACTGGAAGATTTCCTGGGTGTCGGGGTCCACGACCGTCCCCGCCGTGGCGATGGTGCTGAGGTTGCTGAAGAGGAGGCCGACCTGCCCCCGGATGTAGGGCGAGATGGGCTGGTCGGCCGCGGCACGGAACACCGGGCCCACGCTCAGCAGTACGGCGGAGCTCGATTTCGTGGCGCCGTCGATGCTGCCGCACACCTCCTTCGTTCGGTCGCTCGGAGTCGGGGAGGAGGTCTGGCAGGCGTCCTCCAGTCCGACGCCGGTGAAGAACACCTCCCCGACGAATCCCAGCGACGGCTTGGGAAAGTACATCCCGGAGAAGAGTACGCCGATGCCGCCGGTGATGTTGCGGTCGAGATCGATCAGATCGAAGCCGGTGCCCGGTACCAGGATGGGCTGGTCCTCGACGGTCCAGAGATCGGTGCCGCCGGTGTAGGTCAGACCCATTGTGAAGACCAGGCGCGCCTCGTCCTCCGTCTTCTGGGCGGACGCCGGCTGGGCGAGGACCAGCGCCCCTGTCACGGCCAGTACGAGCGGTGTTCGCATCACACCCCCAACGAATTGTGATCGACGGCCAGGCATCGGTCCATCACGACCGCGATGCCCGCCTCGCGCAGCCGCCGCGCGGTTTCCGCGTCCTCGACCCCGAGTTGCATCCAGACCAGCCGAGGCCGGACCTCCAGCAGGTCGTCGAGCAGGGCCGGGACGAACTCGGACCGCCGAAAGACATTGACGATGTCAATGGGGCCGGTCGTGGCCGCCGACCGGAGGTTGGCGTGGACGGCTTCTCCCAAGGTGACGCCGCCCGCGGGGTGCACTGGCACAATCTCGTATCCCTGGCGCTGCAGGTACGCCGACACGGTGTGACTGGCCCGGTGCGGCTTCCGGCTCAGCCCCACCACGGCGATGCGTCGGGCGGAGCGCAGGATCGCCCGGAGCTCGTCGTCGTCCGGCGCGGTCACGGGGCCGGCTCGGGGCGGTGGAGTTGGGGCGTCCCGCTCACCGCGCGCCCCACCAGGACCATCCCGGACCGGCGGGCGACCTCGACGGCGAGCGTGGACGGCACCGAGGGAGTCGCGATCCAGGCGAGCTCGGCGCGGGCCGCCTTGAACGCGAGCTCCGCGGAGATCCGCCCGGTCACCAGGAGGCCGAGGCCTTCCACGGGACGGCGGGCGAGCAGCGCCGCCCCGAGGACCTTGTCCACCGCGTTGTGCCGGCCGATGTCCTCGGCGTGGTGGAGGAGGGCGGTCCCGTCGGTCAACGCCGCGGCGTGGACGCCCCCGGTTTCGTCGTAGCGCGCGCCGCGCGCGAAGAGTTCCTTGAACCGCTCCCGCATGAGGCTGGCGGCGGGAGGGAGGCCGCGAAGCGGCTCCGTCGGGACCGAGGCGGGGTCGGCGAGGAAGGTCGAGACGGCGCCGCACCCTGAGGCCAGCACCGGGCGGCGCCGCTCGGCGGCGACGGCGGCCAGGCGCACCTCCGGTATCTCCGCCCAGAATCCCAGGTCGGTGGCGCACGGGCGCAGGTGGACCTCGTCGACGGTGGTGATGTACCCCTCGCCGAAGAGCCAGCCCAGCACCAGCTCCTCCAGCAACTCCGGGGTGCACATCCAGGTCACGGTCGGGACGTGGTTGACCTCGAGCCAGACGGGTACCTCTTCCACGGCCGCGGGGGCCGGCCCGCGGCCCCGTCGCCCGCGCAGCGGCGGCTGGTCAGTCGATTCCGGTGCAGTCGGCATGGAGCGTCTCATCCTCCGCCACGCGCACCCGCGTGAGGGTGACACCCGCGGGGAGTCGAGAATCGATGCGGGCAAAGAGCCAACAGGCCAGCGCCTCGCAGGTGGGGAGCGTCACGCCGGCGGCGAAGTCGGGCAGGTCCCGGTCAATATGCCTGCCGTCGAGCGGCTTGACGACCTCGTCCCCGAGGATGCGGTCGAGCAAGGGAAGGTCGATGACGGCGCCGGCCGCAAGGTCGAGAGGCCCGGCGACGGTGACAGCGCAGCGATAGTGATGGTCGTGGCCGGCGGGGTCGGCGAGCGCGCCGAAGGCGGTGTGATTCTGGGCGGGGGTCCAGTCAGGTCGCCAATAGCGGTGCCAGGCGTGGAAGCCGACCGTGCGTGTGAGCGAAACCGGCATCGGCCCCTCCCCTCGTTAGAACGAGTACCCGAAGCCGACCTGGTACCAGACGTTCGAGAGGTAGTTGTTGATCGCGTACGATTCGATGATGCCCGTGATCTCGTCGTAATACGGCGGCGGGTAGGCCAGGCGCCAGAACGCCCCGCGAATCTCCGCGCGGATGAACGAACGGGGGTTGACGAAGAAGCGGGTGCCGGCGAAGGGCACCCAGTAGAAGCGGCCGCCGAAATCGTAGGCGTCCGGGCCGTCGGGTGAGTCGCTCCGCCAGGCGTAGCCGAGACCGCCGCCGATGTACGGGGCGAATCCATGCCAGGTCTTGCCCCCGGTGATCGTGTACTGCACGTCGGTTTCGAACATCCAGACGGGCGACGGCAGGCTGCCGCTGACGGCGAGGTTGCCCTCCGTGTTCCGGATGACGCGCGCCCCATCCAGGTCGGCGTACTGCACCGCGAAGGAGAGCTCCAACGGTCCGCTGACGGCGATCCCGAATCGTCCGCCATAGGCAGGGCCGTCGTGCGGGCCGAGGCCGAGCCGGCCACCGGTGCCCCCGATGTAACCGAAGAGGGCGGTGAGGGACATCTTTTTCGTGATGTCCCGGTAGGGCGACTTGCTGGGCGGGTAGCCGACCTGCGCGGCCGCCGGCTGGGCGATCGCGAGCAGGCAGACGAGTGCGAGATACGTGGCGCATGCGTTCAGGGCTCCCGGAGGTCGCGGCCCGTCATCTCGGGCGGCGGCGTGATGCCGAGCAGGCGCAGTACCGTCGGACCGACGTCGCGGAGCGCGCCTCCACCTCGGAGGTGGCTCGCACCGGCACGGACTGCCACCAGCGGCACAGGGTTCGTCGTGTGGGCGGTGTGCGGGCCGCCGGTGTCTGGGTCCACCATCATCTCGCAATTGCCGTGATCGGCGGTGATCAGCACCGTCGCCCCCGTCGCCTCCGCGGCGCGGAGCACCCGCCCGAGGCATCGGTCGACGGTCTCCACCGCCTCGACCACCGCCGGCATGACCCCGGTGTGGCCGACCATGTCGGCGTTGGCGTAGTTGCACAGCACGAAGTCGTGCTCGGGCGCGCCGATGGCGCCGCACAGGACATCGGTGATGCCGTCGGCGCTCATGGCTGGCGCAAGATCATACGTGGCCACCTTCTGCGACGGCACCAGGATGCGTTCCTCTCCGCGGTACGGCACCTCGACCCCGCCATTGAAAAAGTAGGTCACGTGCGGGTACTTCTCGGTCTCCGCCGTCCGCAGCTGGGTTCGCCCGGCGTCGGCCAGGACCTCCGCCACGATCCGCGCCATAGAGAACGGCGGAAACGCCGTTGGGAACGGGAAGGTCTGGTCGTACTGCGTCATGGTGACCAGGCCGGCCAGGGCCGGGCGCACACCGGTCTCGAAGCCGTCGAACCCCTCGATGGCCAGCGCCCGGCAGATCTGTCGCATCCGGTCGCTGCGATAGTTGAAGCAGAAGACGCCGTCGCCGCTGCGAATGGGTCCCGCCGGCGCGCCGCCCCGCTCGAGGATGATCGGCTGGACGAATTCGTCTGTTTCACCGCGACCGTAGGCGTCACGCACCGCCTGGACCGGGTCGCTTGCCGTCCGCCCCACTCCCCGCACCATCGCCTCGTAGGCGAGCCGGGTGCGATCCCATCGCTGATCCCGGTCCATCGCGAAGTAGCGCCCGGTGAGCGAACCGATGCGCGCCCGCGGGCCCGCGATCCGCTGGAGGTCGCCCTGCAGGCGCTGGACGACGTCGGCGGCGGATTTCGGCGGGGAATCCCGCCCGTCGAGGAATCCGTGGACGACAATGCCGGGCACGTCGAGGCGGACGCCGAGTTCCACCGCCGCCAGCAGGTGGGCATCGATCGCGTGGACGCCGCCCGCGCCGAGCAGTCCAAGGAGGTGCAGGGTGCCGCCGCGCTCGCGCAGCCGTTCACACAGCTCAACCAGCGGCTCAAGCCCAAAGAACTCGCCGGACTGGATGCTCGCGGAGATCCGAACCAGGTCCTGGGGCACCACCCGCCCGGCGCCCAGGTTCAAGTGGCCGACCTCGCTGTTGCCCATCTGCCCTTCAGGAAGGCCGACGGCGAGGCCGCTGGCGTCGAGCAGGGTCCGGGGTTCGCTGTCCCACAGCCGGTGCCAGACGGGGGTCCGGGCGAGCTCGATGGCGTTTCCGTCGCGCTCCGGCCGGTAGCCCCACCCGTCCAGCACCACGAGAACCACCTGGCGCGCCGGGACGCTGGCGTTTGACATGCCTCTCCGCTGTTTCTACAATGCTGGACAGTGACTTACACCGCGCCGCAATCTAGTCCCGCCCTCCGCCGCCTACCAGTCTGGGCGACTCTGACGACGCTCTGCCTCGCCGTCGTCCCGACATTGCTTCCCGCCCAGTCGCGCGTGACGCAGGCCACCTCGTTCCGGAAGGACCCGGCCGGCACCGTGTTGGCCACCCTCCAGGCGGGAGAAGTCGTCAAGACCGGCAAGGCGCAGGGGGACTGGACCGCCGTGACGCTGGAGGGGTGGGTGTTCACCAAGTCCACCAGCGCCACCTCGCGCGACGGGTTTGACGTCGCCATCATCCCGGCCAACGGGGAGAACCTCCGGGCTGGCCCCAACGGGAGGATCCTGGCTCGGCTGGAGGCGGGGGCGCTCCTCAACAAGGTGGGCACCAAGGGGGGGTGGACCCAGGTGAGCCGCGCCGGCTGGGTCAGTACCAAGGCGCTCGCGAGCGGCTCGGCGCCGGCGCGGACCGCCGTTGCGGCGCCGGACAGCGGGGCCGCGGTGGCTACGACGGGCGGCGACCTCCCCGATCGCGTGGCGACGCTCAGGTCCACGGCGCTGACGCTGACACCCGATGGGCCGCCGATGGCCACCCTTGAATCGGGGGCGTCCGGGCAGGTCATCGGGAAGAGTGGCGAGTGGGTCCAGGTCCAGCTGCAGGGGTGGGTGCGCGAGGCCGACCTGTCCGAGCCCGCCAGCGCGGCGATTCCCGGGGTGACCGTCGCCCAGGTCCGGGCGGACCCGTCCCGGTACGTGGGCCAGCTGCTGGAGTGGCGGGTGCAGTTCATCAGCATCCAGACCGCCGATGAACTGCGCCCCGAGATTCCGAACGGCGCCAGATACCTGCTGACCCGGGGGCCCCTGCCCGAGCCGGGGTTTGTGTACGTGGTCGTGACGGCCGCCCAGCTCCCGACCTTCCAGGCCGCCCCGCCGCTGCAGGAGTTCACCGTGCGCGGGCGGCTCCGGGCCACGCAGACGCGTTACCTGCCGACCCCCGTACTGGAGCTTGTCCAGGTGATGGATCCCAAGGGAGGGACGCCGTGAACGACGCGCTGAAGCAGCGAATCCAGCGAAAGCTCGAGACCCTGAGCGACGAGCGGGGCTACCAGATCCTCGATTACGTCGAGTTCCTCGAGAGCAAGTTCGCGGAGCGAGCCACCCCCACCGGCATCTTCGCCAGGATCACCGAGACGGTCGAAGACACGATGCGCGCCGGCAAGCTGCCGATCCAGGCCATCAGCGGGACGATGGGCGTGATGGACAGCGCCGCCAAGGTGATGAAGGGGTTCGCGGCCGCGGGAAAGACGGTGGTCGACGAAGCGATGCGGGCCTCCGAGGGGCAGCCGCCGCTGGAGGCCGCGCCACCCTCGGCACCGCCAAAGGCGGCCACGCCGAAGGTGCCCACGGCCAAGCCGCCTGCGTCCAAGGCGTCGCCGGCGAAGCCGGTGGACCCCCCCGCCGCTCCCAAGACCGGCAGCTGATCGCGACCGGGTTCCACCCTCCTCAACTGGACCACACCCATGGCAGCTGACGCGACCGCGCCCGCGCGCGAGGAATTCGTCCGGGGCATCGGCCCCATCCAGGCGCTCTCGCTCGTCGTCGGGACGATGATCGGCTCGGGCATCTTCATTGTGTCGGCGGACATCGGCCGCCTGATGGGCGCATGGGGGCCCGCAGGGCTCATGCTGGTCTGGGTCGTGACCGGGGTCATGACGATGGCCGGCGCGCTCAGCTACGTGGAGCTCGCCGCGATGATGCCGAAGGCCGGCGGGCAGTACGTCTTCCTCCGCGAGGGACTCAACCCGCTCGCCGGCTTCCTGTACGGGTGGACGCTCTTCACCGTCATCCAGGCGGGGACGATCGCGGCGGTGGCTGTGGCGTTCGCCAAGTTCCTCGCCGTGCTCCTCCCCGGCGTCAGCGACACCGTCATCCTCGCGCTCGGGAGTCTTCGCCTCCCCGGCGCCGCGAACGCCATCACCATCGGCGTCTCCCCCCAGCGGCTTGTGGCTATCGCGAGCATCCTCGGACTCACCTGGATCAACTACCGGGGCGTGTCGTTCGGCGCGCGGTTCCAGACCACCCTGACTTTCGCGAAGGTCGGCGCGCTGGCCGCGCTGATCCTCCTTGGGCTGCTCGTCTACCGTCAGCCGGAGGCCGTGGCGGTCAACTTCGGCAACTTCTGGGGTTCGGCGCCGTGGACCCTCGCCCTCGTGCCGCTGGTGGGCGCGGCGATGGTCGGCTCTCTCTTCAGCAGCGACGCCTGGAACAACGTAACCTTTGCCGCGGCGGAGGTGCGGAACCCCACCCGCAACCTGCCGCTGGCGCTCGCCGCCGGCACCGCGCTCGTCACCCTCTTCTATCTCCTGGCCAACCTCGCCTACCTGAGCGTGCTGCCCCTCATCGGCGACCCGAACGGGGCCACCGCCGTCGCGCGCGGCATTCAGTACGCCTCCGCCGATCGTGTCGGCACCGCCGCGGTGGAAGTGATGCTCGGCTCGGCCGGGGGGGCGGTGATGGCCATCGCCATCATCATCTCCACGCTGGGCTGCAACGCCGGCCTGATCCTCGCCGGCCCGCGCGTCTACTACGCGATGTCCCGGGACCGACTGTTCTTCGAGCGCGCCGGCCACCTGCACACAGGCTACCACACGCCCGGCTGGGGGCTCTGGATCCAGGCGCTCTGGGCCTCGCTGCTCTGCCTGAGCGGCACCTACAACCAGCTCCTCGACTACGTCATCTTCGCGGCGCTCGTGTTCTACCTGCTGACCACGGTGGCGCTCTTTCGCCTCCGCCGGCTGCAGCCCGATCTGCCCCGTCCCGTGAAAGCGGTCGGCTACCCGGTGGTGCCGGCGCTGTACATCGTGGGCATCTCGGTGCTGCTCGTCGTCCTGCTCATCGAGAAGCCGCTCTTCACCTGGCCCGGCCTGCTCATCGTGGCCCTCGGCATCCCGGTCTATTTCGTCTGGCGGCACAGCCGCGCGTAGGGCGGCGCGGCGGCGCCCCTTGGCGGCGTGCCCACGGGGAATCGGACCCGCCTTGATTTCGCCGGGGCCGCTCCGTATCCTTCGAGATGGTACCCCCCACGGTTCAATCCGGCCCCCCGGGCGCGTCGCGCCACCGGTGGGCCGCGACGCATATGGAGTCCCCGACCTGATGGCCACCATCCGAACCTCCGTCGGACTCACGTTCGACGACGTGCTTCTCGTCCCGCGGCACTCGACCGTTCACCCGCGCGACGTCCGGACCGCCTCCCGTTTCACCCGCTCGATCCCCCTCAATGTCCCCCTTGTTTCCGCCGCCATGGACACCGTCACGGAGTCCGAGATGGCCATCGCGATGGCGCGGGCCGGCGGGATCGGGGTGCTGCACAAGAACATGTCCATCGAGCGGCAGGCCGCCGAGGTGGACCGGGTCAAGCGGAGCGAGAGCGGGATGATCCTCAATCCGATCACCCTCGGTCCCGACCGCCCGCTGCGCGAGGCGTCGGCCCTGATGAGCCGGTTCCGGATTTCCGGAGTGCCGATCGTGGACGCGGGCGGTCGCCTGATCGGCATCGTGACCAACCGGGACCTGCAGTTCGAGCGGAATCTCGAGCAGCCGATCCACGAGGCGATGACGAAGGAGAACCTGGTGACGGCGCCGGTCGGCACCACGCTCGAGGCGGCGGAACGGATCCTGGCCAAGCACCGGATCGAGAAGCTGCCGGTGGTGGACGGCGAGGGCGTGCTCCGCGGACTCATCACCGTCAAGGACATCTTCAAGCGGGCGCAGCATCCCGACGCCAACAAGGACCAGCATGGCCGCCTCCGGGTCGCCGCCGCCGTCGGCGGGACGCCCGACGCGAAGATCCGGGCCAGGGCCCTGGTCGACGCCGGGGCCGACGTGCTGGTCATCGATTCGGCGCACGGCCACAGCGAGGGGGTGCTCCAGACCCTGGCCATCCTCCGTGAGGCCTTCCCCGATGTCCAGCTGGTGGCGGGCAACGTGGCCACCGAAGAAGGGGCCCGTGAAATCGTGCGGCGGGGCGCCGACGCGGTGAAGGTCGGAGTGGGACCGGGCAGCATCTGCACCACCCGCGTCGTGACCGGCGTCGGGATGCCGCAGGTGACCGCCATCATGGACGCGGTCCGCGGCGCCGGCGACGTGCCGGTCATCGCGGACGGCGGCATCAAGTACTCGGGCGACGTCGTGAAGGCACTCGCCTCCGGCGCCGCCTGCTGCATGATGGGGGCGATGCTGGCCGGCACCGAGGAGAGCCCCGGCGAGTCGGTGCTCGCCGAGGGGCGGCGGTTCAAGGTCATCCGCGGGATGGGAAGCCTGGCCGCCATGCAGGACGGCTCCGCCGACCGGTACTTCCAGCAGGGCGAAATGGCCCCGGCGAAGATGGTGCCCGAGGGGATCGAAGGGCGGGTCCCCTATCGGGGACCGGTGGCTGACGTCATCTTCCAGATGGCTGGCGGCCTCCGGAGCGGAATGGGCTACTGCGGGGTGCCGGACATCGCCGCGCTGCAACGCGACGTGGAGATGGTCCAGATCACCAGCGCGGGGCTCCGGGAGTCCCACCCCCACGACGTGAAGATCACCCGCGAGGCGCCCAACTACAGCGCCTGACCACTGGTGGCGTGACGGCATGCCGGGGCGCACTGCGCCCCGGCCGTTCTTTCCCTCATTTCGGAGCACTCGTGAGCGATTCCGCACCAGCCCGCGAAGCCTGGGGTTCCCGCATTGGCCTGATCCTGGCCATGGCGGGCAACGCCGTCGGACTCGGGAACTTCCTCCGCTTTCCGCGGCAGGCCGTCGAGAACGGTGGCGGCACGTTCATGATCCCCTACTTCATCGCCTTCCTGCTGGTCGGCATCCCGCTGATGTGGATTGAATGGGGCGTCGGACGTCACGGAGGGTTGCGCGGCCACGGCTCGGTGCCGGGGATGTTCGAGAGCCTCTGGAAGCACCCGGTCGCCAAGTATCTCGGCGTGCTGGGCCTCTTCATGCCGATGGTGGTGCTGATCTACTACTGCTACATCGAGTCGTGGACCCTCGCCTGGACCTGGGCCTCGCTGCGCGGCGCCACGCAGGGTCTCGACCAGGCCGGCATGCAGGCGTTCTTCAAGTCGTATGTCGACCTCGAGAACGGCACGGTCCACGGTTTCTGGACGCCCTTCGCCTTCTTCTTCATCACGATCGCCGTCAACTTCTACGTCGTGAGCAAGGGGCTCTCGGCGGGGATCGAGCGGTTGGCGAAGATCGGGATGCCGATCCTCTTCGTCTTCGCCGCGATCCTGGTCATCCGCGTGCTGACGCTGGGGGCGCACGAGGTCATCATTGACGGGGTCGCCACACAGTCGAGCCCGATCGACGGGCTCAACTTCATGTACACGCCGAACTGGAGCCTTCTGGCCAACCCGAAGGTGTGGCTGGCGGCTACCGGGCAGATCTTCTTCACCCTCTCGGTCGGCATGGGCTCGTTGCAGGCCTACGCCAGCTACCTGACCAAGAAGGACGACATCGCGCTCTCGGGCATCGCCACCGCGGCGACGAACGAAACGGCGGAAGTGGTGCTCGGCGGCTCGCTTGCCATCCCGGCGATCGTGGCCTTCTTCGGCGTGGCCGGGGCCACCGCGATTGCCAAGGGCGGCAGTTTCGACCTCGGCTTCATCGCCATGCCGCTTGTCTTCAATCAGCTCCCCGGCGGGGCGATCATGGCCACGGTGGCCGGCGTCATGTGGTTCGGCCTCCTCTTCTTTGCCGGCATCACCTCATCGGTGGCGATGGCCACGCCGGCCCTCTCGTTTGTCGAGGAAAATTTCGGGTGGTCGCGGAAGCGGACCGCCATCGGACTCGGGGCCATCGCCCTCCTGATCGGGATCCTGCATCTGGTCTATTACACGCAGGGCTTCCTGGATGAATGGGACTATTGGGCCGGCACCTTCGGGCTCGTCATTCTCGCACTCGTCGAGACCATACTCTTTGTCTGGGTCTTCGGGCCGGACAACATGTGGCGGGAAATCCACGAGGGCGCCAGCATCCGGATCCCGCGCTTCTTCAAGTTCGTGATGACTTTCGTCACGCCGGTCTTCCTGCTGGTCATGATGATCTGGTGGACGGTTGAGGAGGCGGTGCCGACTCTCCTGATGGAGAATATCCCCGAAGCCGACCACAAGGTGCGCTGGGCGTCCCGCGGGTTGATGCTGGCCATCTTGCTCATCCAGCTCTGGCTCATCAAGGCGGCGTGGCGCCGCCGTGTCCTCGACGGCAAGGAGGTGGCCTGATGAACACGACCGCGATCATCTTCATGACCGGCGCCTGGGTGTTCGTGCTGGGGCTCGTCATCTGGTCGTTCCGCAAGCTCCTCTCCACGCCGCAGGAGGAGAAGCTTCCGCCTCCGGGGTCCATTCCCTGAGGCCCGCAGGCTGGTGACCGCGCCGCCGGACCGCCGGCGGTGCGGCCCGGCCGCCGTGGGACCGATTCCTGGTTGCCTACCGTTCTCGCCGTACGCCGTCCCCTCGCAGGTGGAGCGCCCGATGAGCCTATTCCGCCGTAAGGATGTCGCCTCCCTCCAGGCCGAGCTGGAGACCGACCACAGCCTCAAGCGCACCCTCGGTGCCGGTGGCCTCGTCATGCTGGGCATCGGCGCCATCATTGGCGCCGGGATCTTCGTGCTGACCGGACAAGCCGCCGCGACGTACGCCGGTCCGGCCATTGTCTATTCGTTCCTCCTGGCCGGCACCGCCTGCGCCTTTGCCGGGCTCTGCTACGCCGAGTTCGCCGCGATGATTCCGATCGCGGGGTCGGCGTATACCTACGGCTACGCCACCATGGGTGAATTCGTCGCCTGGATCATCGGGTGGGACCTGATCCTCGAGTACCTCTTTGCCGCCTCGACGGTGGCGGTGGGCTGGTCGGGGTACTTCACGTCACTCCTCCGCGACATGGGCATCAACCTGCCCGCTGCCTACACCTCGGCGCCGTACAATCACACCGCGGTGCCGGACGCGGGCCTCAACGTCTGGCGCATCTTTACCGAGGGGTGGACGCGCACGCCCGGCGCGGTGCTCAACGTCCCCGCCATGGTCATCGTGGGCCTGATCTCGATCCTGCTCATCATCGGGATCCAGGAATCGTCCCGCTTCAACAACATCATCGTGGTGGTGAAGGTCGCCGTGGTGCTCGCCTTCATCGCCTTCGGCGCCGCCTACATCAACCGCGAGAACTGGGAGCCGTTCATTCCTCCCATGACGGACCCGGGGCACTTCGGCTGGAGCGGGATCGTCCGCGCCGCTGGCGTCATCTTCTTCGCCTACATCGGCTTCGACGCGGTATCGACCGCCGCCCAGGAGACCAAGAACCCGAAGCGGGACATGCCGATCGGCATCCTCGGGTCGTTGGTCATCTGCACCGTCCTCTACATTGCCGTGTCGCTGGTCCTGACCGGAATCGTGAAGTACACCGAACTGAATGTGCCCGACCCGATTGCCGTCGGCATCAACGCCGCCGGGCCGGGCCTGGCCTGGCTGCGGCCCTTCATCAAGATCGGGGCGATCGCCGGGCTCTCCTCGGTCATCCTCGTGATGCTCATGGGCCAGCCGCGCATCTTCTACACCATGGCCAAGGACGGACTCCTGCCGCCGATGTTCAGCGCCGTGCACCCGAAGTTCAAGACACCGTGGCTCGCCACCATCATGACCGGTGCGGTAGCCATGATCTGTGCCGGTCTCCTCCCGATCGGCCTCCTCGGCGAGCTGGTCTCGATCGGCACCCTCCTCGCGTTCGCCATCGTCTGCGGCGGCGTCCTCGTGCTGCGCTACACCGATCCGGACATCCCGCGGCCGTTCCGCACCCCGCTGGTGCCCCTGGTACCCATTCTCGGTGTGGCCTCGTGCCTCTACCTGATGCAGGCGCTCCCGATCGACACGTGGGCGCGGCTCATCGTGTGGATGGCCATCGGCATCGCCATTTACTTCGGCTACGGCCGGAGGCATTCAAAGCTGAACGCCTGATCCCGGGCGCGCGGCGCTGAAGCCTGAGGAGCGAGCGGGAGCGGAGTCGGGGCAGGGCGCCCGGCGCCGCTCCCCTCTTCCGTGTGAGGGGTTATCTTTCTGCCGCCATGAAGCTGCCGCTCTCTCACCAGAAGACCGAAGCCGCCCGCGCCATCGCCGAGGCCCTGATCCCCGGCCAGCGGGTCTGCCTGACCACCCACGTGAACCCGGATGGGGACGGCCTCGGCAGCGAGGTTGGGCTCCTGCACCTGCTCAAGGCCCAGGGGATCACCGCCGTGGTCACCAACCCCAGCCCCACCCCGCCGCGGTTCGACTTTCTCTTCGAGAACCTCCCCGGCGCCGACAAGAGCCGCGAGGCGATCAAGGAACTCCGCCGCGCCGATGTCATCGTCGTGCTCGACATCGCGGACCTGGGACGGCTGGGCATGTTGGGTGACACCGTCCGCGACCGTGGCGTGCCGGTCGTCTGCATCGACCATCACGTGAGCCCGGGCGAACTGCCGGCGGGACCGCGCTATGTCGATCCGAGCGCGGCCGCCACCGGGGAACTGGTCTTCGAGATCGGGCGCGCCAACGACTGGCCCCTCACCCAGGAGGCGGCGCGGGCCCTGTACGTGGCCATCATGACCGACACCGGCAGCTTTCGCTTCAGCAACACCCACCCCCGCACCCTGCGCGTCGCCGCAGAGCTGCTGGAGACCGGGCTCGACCCGGAACGGATGTACCTCGACGTCTACGCGAACGCCCCCGAAGGGCGCCCCCGGCTCTACGGCGAGGCGCTGCAGACCCTGGTGGTCGAGCCGGAGTACGGCCTGGCGTGGGTGACGGTGCCCCCCGGCGCGCTGGAACGCCTCGGGGTCAGCGCCGACGACCTCGACGGAGTGGTCGAGTTTCCCCGGAGCATCGCCGGTGTGCGGATGGCGCTGCTGTTCCGGGAGATCGCCGCCGGGCGGATCAAGGTGTCGCTGCGCTCGGTGGGCGACGTGGACGTCGCGGCCTTTGCCAAGCCGTTCGGCGGCGGCGGCCACACCAAGGCGGCCGGCCTCTCGATCGAGGGATCGATGGGCGACGTGCAGGGCACCGTACTCGCGGCCGCGCGGCGCTATCTCGGCGGCAACGGAAAGCATTGAGGCACGATGGACACGACGATGGACATGCTCGCCCGCATCGAGGCGACGATCGATACCCTCCGACCCTACATCGCCTCCCACAAGGGACAGGTGGAAGTCGTGGATTTTGACGCGACCGAAGGGACGCTCTACGTGCGGTTGGGTGGCACCTGTCACGGCTGCGCGGCGTCGACCATCACCCTGAAGCAGGGGCTCGAGGTACGGCTCCGGCAGTCGGTGCCCGAGGTCAAGACCGTGGAGGCCATCTGATGACTCCCACCCCGCTCGCCGCCGCGCAACAGGCGCTCGCCGGCATCGTGAATCCGCGCGTGGGGAAGGACCTGCTCGCCGCGGGAATGGTGGAAGGGCTCGTCATCGGAGACGACGGCCGTCCCGCCTTCACCTTCTGGCTGGCTCGCGAGGACGACGCGACGCTGGTGCGACAGGTTCGGCAGGCCTTCGCGGCGGCCAACCTGGGTGAGCCGAAGATCCAGATCAAGGACCCCTCGGGGCCGGCCAAATCAACGCACGGCCCGCCGGGCGACCCCGCGAAGGCCACGCCGCCCCCGCCGGCGCAGATGTCCCTGCCGAACCTGGGCAAGGTGATCGCGATTTCGTCCGGCAAGGGCGGGGTGGGGAAGTCCACCGTCGCCGCGAACCTCGCCATCGCGCTGGCGAGTGCGGGGCATCGCGTCGGCCTGATGGACGGCGACATTTACGGCCCCAATATTCCGCGCATGTTCGGCGTCTTCGACCGCCCGCACGTCAACGCGGCGCGGCGGATGCAGCCCCTGGAGGCGCACGGCGTCAAACTGATGTCGCTGGGGTTCATCGTCGAGCGCGACGCACCCGCCATCTGGCGCGGCCCCATCATCATGAAGATCGTGACCCAGTTCCTGCGGGACGTCGACTGGGGAGACCTCGACTACTTCCTCGTGGACTTGCCCCCGGGCACCGGCGACGCGCAGCTGTCGCTGGTGCAGGCCACCAACGTGTCCGGCGCCGTCATCGTGACGACGCCACAGGAGATGTCGGTCGGTGACGCGCTCCGCGGCGCGAAGATGTTCGACAAGGTCAACGTGCCGGTGCTGGGCCTCGTCGAGAACATGGCCGGATTCACCTGTCCGCACTGCGGCGGTCACACCGACCTCTTCCCGACCGGCGGCGGCGACCGGCTGAGCGAAGAACTCGGCGTGCCGGTGCTGGGGCGCATTCCGATGCAGGCGCAACTGGCGGACCTGGCCGATCGAGGCCGACCGGTGGTGGTGGCGGCGCCGGAGAGCCCCGCGGCCGTTGCACTGACGGCCATCGCCGCGGAGGTGGCTGAGGCTGCACGGACGCGGGGCGGGGCGGAGTTGCCGATCTTGCGAGGCTAGGCCAGGCGGCGGCGGGACAGGGAGGCAAGACCGAGCGCGGAGGGCTTCTCACTGACGGGAGGCCCTTCTTGCTTGGGCTACTCCTTCTTCCGGGTGATGCGGAGGAGGGTCTGCATGTCGCCGCGCAGCGGGCCGGTGACGAGCCGACCCGCATCGGACAGGATGCCCTCTTCTTCGATCATGAAGAACACCTCGTGCTCCGCAGCGGCACGGGCTCGCAGGAAGACTTCACTTCGTGAGCGAAGGATGATCCAGGCGGCGTTGCACGCGTAGCCGAAGATCTGGGCCTGGGCGAGCGTGTCCAACGGTGGGCGGAGTGCGCCGACCATCCAGCTCAGTCGACTCGGCGGCTCACCGGCTTCGGTGAATACACTCAGGAGTGGATCGGCCCTGCCCGACAGCAGTTCGTACGACTCCGCGGCAATCACTGATGTGAACAGCGAAAATTCGCGGTCATCGGTGATGATCTCAGAAAGCGCCTGTCCCACCAGCACCGAGTCGACCTCCCAGAGTCGGCGAACCGATTCCCTCACCTCCAACCCGGTGCCGGTCACACTCCAGGAGTGTGATGGCAGGATGCGCAGCAGAGAGTCAGCAATCAGGGACCTCGGCGCCGTGTAGATAACGGAGGGGCGGTATACCGTGCCGGTGGTCGGCCAGGCGACCGTGGTGCAGGCTGCGGGGAGTTGGCCCTGCGCGGCGGCAGGGGTGGTGAACGAAAAGAGGACCAGCGCGGGGGCTGCCGTAGTGAGACTGTCGCCAGAGCTTCATTGCAGCCAAGATAGCGTCGGCTGGCAACGGCGCCAGCCCACTCCGTTCGTCCACCGGCTCTTCATCGCCCTCTCAGCGAGCCTTCACGCACCCGGTGCGAAGTTGATTCCAGTGAGGGTCCTTGCCAGGAGGCAGTCATGACAACCAGAACGGGCAGGCTGGCCAAGCGGGGAAAACGCGCGGCGAAGCGGCTCTACAAACGGGCCGAATCCACCGTGATGGCGTTGGAGGGCCGACGGTCGGTGCGGGCCAAGGGTCGGAAGCTCAGGCAGGTCGGCCGCCGGGTGGCAGAAACCGGGTTGCTGATTGGCGCGGTCGTGGCGCTGGAGCTGGCGCTGGATCGGCTGAGCAGGGAGCACGGCAAGTCGTAGGCTACGGCTCGTCGACCTCGATCCGCGCATCGACTTCCCGCCCGATCCGGCGGGCCGCTTCCAGGTGCTCGGTGAGGCCGGGTCCGGCGGCCTGACCAGCCGACAACCTGAGGAGGTCGATGCGCAGGTTCTCGAGCGCGGAGAGGGCGGTGGCCAACTTCGCACCCCCGGCATTTCGCGCCGATTCGAGGTCGCGCACCACGTCGGTCCGCCCCGCCGCCTCACCCAGCGCACGGGTCAGGGCAAGCTCCTGCCGCCGGAGCGCCTGGACGTCTCCTTCCAGCTGTCGAAGGAGTGCCGGCACTTCCGCGAGCTGGCGTCGCTCCGCGGGCGGCAGGGCGGCGTAGAGCGCCTCCGCGGCCCGCCCAAGCGCCACCTCGGTCGGCTCGTTCGCGGCGGGCAACGCCCGGGCTTCCCGGCCGCCCGCCAACCGCACCATCCACCGTCCCAATCGCCCCGCCCACCACCGATCCCACCAGCTCGGCCCCTTGGCCGTTGGTGCGGTGAGCCGCGCGGCCGCCCAGCGGCCGGCGCTCAGGGGAATGAAGATGACCGCCAGGTCGGCGGCGATCTGCGCCAGGTCCCACCACTGATTGCCGGCGCCGCCGATCCACAACCATGCCAACCCGGCCACGCCAAACCCACCGAGCCACCCCAGCGCGGTGGCGAACTTTGCCGCGGGGGTCACCTGTTCCCGATCTTCGTCCACGCCGAGCAGGGCAGCCCGAATGTCCTCGTACCCGTAGCCGCGGCGAATGGCGTCGCGGATGGCGCGAAACGCCGTGATCTTCCGGACCCCAGCGAGGCTGATCATCCCCAGCCCGACGCCAACCCGCATCAGCGTGAGGAAAGCGTCCTCGAGACCGAACGGACGGACATAGGGACCGAGAAGCACGGACGCCAGCACCAGGAGCAGGACGCTTCCATACCCGCCCAAGTCGGTTCCGAGATCGTGCAACTCCCGCGCAGCACGCGCAACCGGTGCGGGTGTCGCCACCAGGGCTGGGAGGGTCGTCCCGAGCGCCGCCGCCAGCTCCTCGCCAGAGGCGTAGCGATCCGCGGGCGACTTGGCCAGGCAGCGCTCGATGGCGTGTGCCAATGCCGCCGGCAGATCGGGCCGGAGCCCGAGGACCGGCGGGGGGGGCTGCGTCAGGTGTTGGGCCAGGACCGATGCGGCCGATTCTCCCTCAAACGGCCATTGGCCGGTGGCCGCCAGAAACGCGGCGACCCCGAGCGAGTAGAGGTCGCTCCGACCGTCCACCGGCTCTCCCGCCGCCTGTTCCGGGCTCACGGCGCGCGCCGTGCCCACGACCTGCCCTGCCGGCGTGTCCGCTGCGTCGCCGCGGACGTGCGCAATACCGAAATCGGTCACCATCGAGCGGCCACCCTCGCGCTCCAGGAGGATGTTTTCCGGTTTCACGTCCCGGTGTACCACCCCCTGCCGATGGGCGTACGCGAGCGCCCACGCGACTTCGCGGACGACTTGCGTCACCTCCGCGGCTGGCAGCCTGCCCAGGCGGCGGATCCGTGCGCCGAGCGTCTCGCCTGCCACGTATCCCATCACGAAGAAGACCAGCCCATCCGATTCTTCCACTGAATGGATCGGCACGATATTCGGGTGGGAGAGCCGCGCTGCGGTCCTTGCCTCGCGGAGGAAGCGGGCGCGCCGATCAGCGGATGCCGCGAGCGCCGGCGGGAGCAGCTTGATGGCCACCAGCCGGTCGAGGGCCAGGTCCCGGGCCAGGAACACGATCCCCATGCCCCCGCGGCCCAGCTCTCGCTCGATCGCGTAGCGACCGGCAACGGCCTCCTGCAGCGTGAGCAGCTCCGGGGCTGGCGCCGACGGCATCAGTAGAGTTCCGGTACCGGTGTGGCCATGAGCTCGCGGGGGGAGCGCTTCCGCGGACGCCGCCGCCGGGGAAGGACGAACGCCTCCTGCTTTGCTTTCTTGTAAGGCACCTGCGCCAGGAGGTGGCTGATGATGTTCAACCGGGCCCGGCGCTTGTCGTCGGAATGCGCGATGTGCCACGGCGCCCAGGCGGTGTGCGACGCCGCGAACATGTCGTCGCGGGCGTCGGTATAGTCGTCCCAGCGGGTGTAGGAGGCGAGGTCGATCGGCGACAGCTTCCAGGTCTTGCGCCCGTCCTTGATCCGGTCGTTCAGGCGACGCGTCTGTTCCTCCTGGCTCACCTCGAGCCAGTACTTGATGAGGATGATGCCCGATTCGACCATCAGCTTCTCCACGCCGGGCGCGGCGTCGAGAAAGCGACGGGTCTCCCCCAGGGTGCAGAATCCCATGACCCGTTCGACACCCGCCCGGTTGTACCAGCTCCGGTCGAAAATCACGACCTCCCCGGCCGACGGGAAATGCGCGACGTAGCGCTGCAGGTACATCTGGGTCTTTTCCTGTTCGCTGGGCGCGGGGAGTGCGACCACCCGGAAGGTGCGGGGGCTCACGCGCTCCGTGATCGCCTTGATGGCGCCCCCCTTGCCTGCGCCGTCGCGCCCTTCGAACACGACGCACACCTTCAGCCCCTTCTTACGCACCCAGTCCTGCAGGTGCACCAGCTCGACGTGCAGGCGCCTGAGCTCCTTCTCATAGGCCTTGCGGCGCAATTCGCCGTTGCGATCGGTCTTCCTTCTCTGCTTTTGGCCCATCTTCCCCCCTTGTTCACGAACTCACGAAACCACGAAACCCGCTTCCCCGCTTCCCCGCTTCCCCGCCATATTGCAGCCATGGCTCTGATCACCCTGCTCACCGACTTCGGCACCGCCGATCCCTACGTGGCTGAAATGCGCGGCGTCCTCTACTCCCGCGCGCCAGGCGTGACCCTGGCCGACATGAGTCACGGGATTCCGCCGGGCGATGTCAACGCAGCGGCCTACCTCTTCGGGCGCACCTGGCACCGATTCCCCATCGGCACGATCCATCTCGTGGTCGTCGATCCCGGTGTGGGGACGGGGCGGGCCGCGCTGGCGTTTTCCGGTGCGGGGCACTGGTTTGTCGGGCCCGACAACGGGGTCTTCACCTCGGCACTGGACCGGGCCGACGCCCCCCTGATGGCGATCTCGGCCGGGCCGGGCGCCGCCCCCACCTTCCACGGCCGCGACCTCTTTTCCCCGACTGCCGCGGCGCTTGCCCTCGGCGCCCCCCTGGCATCGCTCGGCGAGCCGCTGCCGACCCTCCCGGTGCGGCTGACCCTGCCGGCGCCCTTCTACGAGGGAAAGACCGTCGTCGGTGAGGTCATTTCTGTCGACCGCTTCGGCAATCTTGTCACCAATCTGACGTCGGCGGAAGTGCCGCCATATGCGGTCGTGGAGGTGGACGAAACCGAGGTGGGACCGCTCCGCCGCACCTTCAGCGATGTCGACAGTGGATCGCTGCTCGCGTACGTGGGTTCAGGTGGGCAGGTCGAAATTGCGGTCCGGGACGGCTCCGCCGCACGACGAATCGGGCTTGGGGTGGGTGGGCGGGTGCGTGCCCGCCTCGGGTGAGGCCGTCAGTCCGCCCACTCGACCGTCACGCCGCCCAGGGACGTGGTCAGGTCGACCGTCAGGTGGCGCTCGGCGCCGGCGTCGTTGTTCGAGACGTACCGATTGCCCTGCCGCGTGAACCCCACGGGCTGGAATGACGCCAGGAACTGCTCGGTCGTGATGGTCACGCCGATGGTCCGGGGCACGCGGAGCGTCAGCCCTCCGACCGCCACCGTCGCGCTCAGGATCGCGTCGCCACTCCAGCGCCCCGAGTAGTCCAGCACCACGCTTCCCATCCCCCCTTCGAACGTCACCCGATCGCACCGGCTGTTCCCCAGCCCGAGCACCGAGAGTTCCGCGACGCCAGCGCGCAACACGGCGCTCGTGCACCGCATCGGGTTGGGCTTCGAGAACCGCACCTCGGTCTGGCTCGCGCCGGTCTCGAGGGTCAGGGACGAGAGGCGGAGTCCGCCGAGATCGATTAGCGACTTGGCCGCGCCAATTTGCATGGATAGGTCGAGGTCGGCCTGGGGGGAAAACTGGATGCTGGCCACCTGGTTCTGCGCAGTGCCGCCGACCCCGATGCTCCCGCTCTCGCGGTTGGTCAGACCCAGGGTCACCGTGCTGGTGCCCGGGGCCCATTGGCTGACCGGCTGAAACCGTTCTGCGTCGTAGGAGAGTTGCATCGCATAGAGCGACGCCGGCGCACCGGCGCCCACGGTGAGCGTGCCGCCGCCGAACTCGATCTTCGCCGCCAGCCTGACCTCGCCGTGAAATTGGCGGGTGGTGCTGAACCGCTTGAGTCCCTGCGCCGCGAGCGAGCCCGTTCCTGCCGTCACAAACGCCAGCAGCAGGAATCCGGCGGCGTGCGGGTGGCGCATCGTCAGCGAACCGGCGGCGGCGTCTTGTGCTGTCCGGGACGCCGGGCGGCAGGCACGCCGAACTGGGGCGTGGCCCAGAGGTACTCGTCGGTGAGGGTTTCTGGCGGAATGAACCGGCCGGCGAAGTGCCCGGCCAATCCAAGCCGGCTCAGCAGCGCCGCCCCGATGCCGACCGTCAGGAGGAACCAGGTGACCACCGCCGCTGCGCCGAGGGAGATCCAGCCGAACACCGGCACCCAGCCAAACGCCGCCCACCCGGCCCACAGCACGGCGATGCCGGCCAATCCGGTCACGACATAGCGGTAGCTGCTCGGCGAGCCGAACACCCCCTGGGCGAGCCGCCGGCGCGTGTATTTCTCGCCGAGGGCGTGCGCGACGCCGAGGAATCCCGCGAGCACCGCGAGGAGCACCAGGAGCACCGACGCGATCACGGCGAAGGGAATCAACAGGATGCCAACCACGCTCAGGATCAGCCCGAGCACCAGGACCCCCACGGTCGGCAGCACGAGAATCTGCGCCAGGACGCCGACGGCAAGGGAGCGGCCGAAGGTGTGGGTGACGGTGTCGGAGATGATTTCGAGGTTGGGCTTGCCGAAGAGGACGAGGCCGAAGCCGATGCCGAGCAGGGTCAGGAAGACACCGGCCAGGCCGGCGACGTTGCGCAGCGCCAGCACGAGGGGCGGGGCGGCGGCGACCGACGCGACCGCCGGATTTCCGTCGTCGAGAGCGCCGAGGGTGCTGATCTCTCCGGTGACCTGGCCGCCGGCCTGGTTCACCTGCCCGCCGTAGGCGAGGACGCTCCCCGACACGAAGGCCCCCGGATGGAGCGTGATGTCGCCATCGACCGTCACGAGGTTGCCCGCGAGCCTCCCATACAGGTCGGCGTCCCCGCTCAACACAAGGATGTCCCCCTGGTGCGACTCGCCGGAACCGATGGAATAATTCCCGATGCGGGCCATGCCATCGGTGACCGTCAGGGCGAACCCCGGCGATCGGGAGTCGCGGAGCAGTTGGGCCAGCAGGGGCTCAAGCCGGGAAGGGACGGAGAGGTTGCTGAGTGAAACGGTGAGGCCGCCTTCTGCGGCGGATGGGACGGTCTGCGGCGCAGGGTGGGCCGCCTGAATTCGGCTCGGTCCCGCGGCGAGCGGGGACGGGCCGATCAGGAGGAGCAGGCCCGCCGCGACGAGGGAAAGGTCAGATCTCGGCATGAGCCACCCGCGGCGTCGGCAGGGCCATCAGGCGTCGGAGCACCAGGACGCCGCCAGCATAGGCGACGGTGGTGGCACCGAACACGAGGCCGAGACGGGCGGGCGACTCGAACAGCCCGCGGACCCAGGGGTACCATGGCTGTGCGAGGAGGGTGGATCCTGAGGAACGGACCGCCGCCAGCCACAGCCCGCCGATCCCCTGGCCAGCGCCCTGGAGGAGCTGGGAGAGAGTGTCGGCGTTGGCCAGGCTCCACCCCACGCTCGCTGCCATCGGCAGGAGCACACCGGCGGCGAGCGCTGCCGCGATGTACACCGGACGGGCCCTGCGCCGCACCTGCACCCGCGCCATGACCCGGTCGCTGAAGCCAGCAACCGGGCTGAAGAGCGGGAGTGTGCCGAGCAGGTGCGCCAGCGCGCGGTCGGCATCGGCGAGGCGCCGGCAGTCGGCACAGCCGTGCAGGTGGGCCTCGCGATGGCGCGTGAGGGACCCTGCGAGCCAATCGTCGAGCTCGTCCGGTGTGAGGTGGGTGGCAATGAGGTCCGTCATGACGCCCCTCCTACGGGCCCGCCGGGCCCGGGGTTTCACTGGCGCAAATGCGCCAGGGCCTGCCTGAGTTCACCGCGTGCGCGGTGGATGTATGTCTTCACGGTGCCCAACGGGAGGTCGAGCATTGTGGCGATTTCTTCATACGGCCGCCCTTCCACGTGTCGGAGCAGGATGCAGGAGCGATACTCCGGCCGGAGCGAGGCAATGGCCACCTCGATCTCGCCGCCGAGTTCCTTGGCCTCAAGCTCCTCGAGGGCGGTCTCCTGCCGGTCTCCCAGCTGGAGCGCGCTGGCCTGAATCGCCTCCGGGGTCAGGGCGTGCGGGGAGCCGTCGAGCGAGAGGGTATCCAGCTCCCGGCGACGCAGGTGGTCGATGGAGACGTTGTTGGCGATCTTGAAGATCCAGCTGGAGAACTTGTACTCGGGGCGATACGACTCGATCGCGTTGAGTGCCTTGACGAAGGTCTCCTGGGAGAGATCCTCCGCCTGCTCGCGATTGCGGACCATGCGGTAGATGAGGGAAAAGATTGGACGTTCATACCGACGCACCAATTCACGGTACGCCGCTTGTCGCCCGGCGCGTGCTTCCAGCACCACGTCCTGATCGGACAGGGTTGCCAGGTCGACGCCGGGCTTAGCCACGGGTTTCCCTCCGCCTTGCGGTGGGCTTTCCGTGAAGGGTAGATTGGCCGCCTATGTTAGCCACAGACAGGAAGTTACCAGTATCGGGCGGCGCGGAAAAGCGCTCCTATGTGCGCGGGATGTTTCACGCCATCGCGCCGAGCTACGATTTCCTCAACCATCTCCTCAGCCTGAACCTCGACAAGCGGTGGCGCCGACAGGCGGTCCAGCGTCTCAATTGGGAACGAGAGCCATCCGGGCGCTACCTCGATCTCTGCGCGGGCACCCTTGATCTCGCCGCCACCCTCGCCCGTCTCCCTGATTTCACCGGGGTGGTCATCGGTTCCGACTTCGTCCCCCGTATGCTCCAGCTGGGCCGGGGGAAGGCGGCGCGGATCGAGTGCGTGACGGCCGACGCACTGGAGCAGCCCCACGCTGACGCCACCTTTGATGGCGCCACGGTCGGGTTCGGCGTCCGCAACCTGATGGATCTCGACGCAGGGCTCCGCGAGACCGCCCGCGTCCTCAAGCCCGGCGCCCGGTTCGTCATCCTCGAGATGAGCATTCCCCCGTGGCAACCGCTGCGCGGGCTCTTCCTGATGTATTTCCGGTACCTGCTCCCCATGATCGGCCGGCTCGTGTCGCACCACTCCAACGCCTACACCTGGCTACCCGAATCGGTCCTCGCCTTTCCGGAGCCGAAGGCGCTGGGCGAACGGATGGCGCGCGCCGGCTTTCGGGATGTCACCTGGTCGCTGCTCTTTGGCGGCATCTGCGCCCTCCACGTGGGGACGCGCGCGTGAGCGAAGGCCAGACCTTCGCCGGGGAGTCGCTCCTCGTCCGCTACGTCAACTTCGTGAAGTTGCCGCACACCCTCTTCGCGCTCCCGTTCGCGCTGCTCGGCGTGCTCGCGGCCTCGTTGCAGGCACCGGTGACTTTGCAAGCGGTCGGGCTGGTCGTGGTGGCCTTCACCGCGGCCCGCTGGGTGGCCATGGGCTTCAACCGCATCGCCGATCGCGAGTACGACGCGCGGAATCCCCGTACGCAGGACCGGGAACTCCCGCGCGGCGCGCTCTCCGTGCCGCAGGCCTGGGTCTCGGTGGTGGCCGCCGCGGCGCTGTTCGTCTGGGCGGCGTGGTCCCTCAATCCCCTCTGTTTCTTCCTCAGTCCGTTCGCGCTGCTCTGGGTGACGGGATACAGCCTCTCGAAACGATTCACCTGGTGGCCCCACCTCTGGCTCGGCATGAGCCTCGCCATCGCCCCGGTCGGCGGCTGGCTGGCCGTCACCGGTTCGTGGAGCGATCCGACCTGGTTGCTCCTGTCCATCACGGTGGCGGTGGCGACGTGGGTGGCGGGATTCGACATCTTCTACGCCCTCCCCGACGCCACCTTCGACCAGGCGAGCGGACTGCGCAGCGCGGTCGTCCGGCTCGGCGAGCCCCGGGCGATCCTCCTGGCCAAACTCCTCCACGGCGCCACGATCCCCGCGCTGGCCCTCTTCGGATGGGGGGCGGGCTTCGGATGGTGGTACTATGCAGGCGTCGCCGCCGCCGCGGTGATCCTCGCCTACGAACACCAGCTGGTGCAACCCGGCGATCTCTCGCGGCTCGATGCGGCGTTCTTTCGAATGAACGCGGTGATGTCGGTGACCGTGTTCACGTTCGCCCTACTCGACCGGCTCACGTGAGCGCAGTGTGACCACTCCCCGATTTCACGGCCTGCAGGAATTCGTGCGCCACCTCGAGGCGCGCGGCGAGCTGTTGCGCGTCACCGCCGAAGTGGATCCGAAGTTCGAGGTCGCGGAGATCGTCCAGCGCGTGATCCGGCAGGATGGGCCGGCGCTGCTCTTCGAACGCGTGAAGGGTGCCGATTTCCCACTCGCCATGAACCTGTACGGTTCCGCTCGCCGGATGGAACTGGCCGTCGGGCGGCCGCCCGAGCAGATCGGGCGGGAACTGATCGAGACCTTTCAGCGGCTCAACCCGCCCTCGCTCGGCAGGTTCTGGGAGCTCCGCTCCACGCTCCTCAAGGCGCGGTTCATGCGTCCGCGGATGGTGAGCCGCGCGCCGGTGCAGGAGGTCATCGAGGCGCCGAAGCTCGATCGGCTGCCGAACCTCTGGAGCTGGCCGAGAGACGGCGGACCGTTCATCACCTTCGGGCCAACCATCACGCACAACCCGGCCAACGGAGTCCGGAACTTCGGCCTCTATCGGCTGCAGGTGTTCGACGAAGCGACCACCGGCATGCATTGGCAGAGCATGAAGGGGGGCCGGGGGCACCACCACGAGGCGGAGCGCCGCGGTGAGGCGCTGGAGGCCGCGGTTGTTCTCGGCGGCGACCCGATGACGATGCTGTCGGCGATTCTTCCCCTCCCCGAGGACTTCGACGAACTGGGCCTGGCGGGGTTTCTCCGGGGGCGCGCCACCGAGTTCGTACGGGGCCGGAGCATCTCCATCCCGGTGCCGGCCAACGCCGACTTCATCCTTGAGGGAATGGTCCCCGCCGGCGAACGGCGCATGGAGGGGCCCTTCGGTGATCACTACGGGCACTACTCCGAGGCGTCGCCCTTCCCCGTTTTCCACGTCAAGACGGTGACGCGCCGGCGGGACGCGATCTACCCCGGCGCGGTGGTCGGGAAGCCGCCGCAGGAGGACAAGTGGATCGGCCTGGCCGCGGGCGAGATGATCGGGCCGCTGATCCGGGTCGTGAACCCAAACGTCGTGGACCTCTTCGCCAGCGACGACGCCGTCTTTCACAACCTCCTCACCGTGTCGGTGAAGGTCCGGCACCCGCTGGAGTCGTTCAAGACGGCGCTCAACCTCCTCGGGACCGGACAGCTGGCGCTCACCAAGTGCGTCGTGATGGTGCGGGATGACGTGCCGGTGCGGAGCTTCGGCCGGACGCTTCGGGAACTCTGGCACCGCTTCGACCCACGCGACCGGATGCTGCTGCTGCCGATCGCGCCGCTCGACACCCTCGACTACACCTCGTTCGAGATGCACGTGGGGAGCAAGCTGGTGCTCGATGCCACCGGCGAGGTGGTGACCGCCGATGCCCCGCCAACCCGCATCGAGGACCCGTCAGCCTTTGACCGGCGGGTCGGTGCCCATCGCGTGCTGGACGGCGGCTTCGTCGTGGCCCAGGTCAGGAGTGAGCCGCGCGCCGTGCTCGAGAAGCTCCTCCGCTGGGAGGGGCTGGGCCCGGCCAAGTTCGTGGTGGCCGTGAGTGAGGATGTGGACCTCAACGACGAGGGAAACATCGTCTGGGGGATCTTCACCCGGTTCGACCCGGCGCGCGACATGATGTTCGAACGCCAGGAATTCGTCGGCGCCAAGCCGGTGTACGGGGGCCGCATCGCCATCGACGCCACCTGGAAACCCGGCTATCCGCCGCCGGTGACGATGCCGGAGGAGACCATCCAGCTTGTGGACCGCCGCTGGGGGGAGTACTTCGGGGATCGGCTCGAACGACGGGAACGCGGGAAGTGGTAGGTTCGAGGACTGAGGACTGAGGACTGAGGACTGAGGACTGAGAATGGAGCATCGCATGAGGGAACGTGAGAGCCTGATTCCCGCGCCCAAGCAGCCCGGGATTCCCAAGAAGGGGGCGCCCCCTGTCCAGAAGCGCACTCCGCCGCCGCCGAGGCCGCCTGCTCATCCGGTGCGGTCCCCGACGTCGAATCGGAGAGGCGGGTGAGCCAGCTCCCGATCGTGATGGCGGTGTCCGGCGCGTCGGGGGCCCCCTATGCGGTGCGTCTCCTCGAGGTGCTGGCCACCCGAAAGGTGCCGGTGTGGCTCATCGTGACGAGTCACGGCCAGCGGTTGCTCGAGGCGGAGTGCGGCATTTCCGACCTCGACGAGCTGCAGCATGCTTCCGGGGGCGACTGGAGCAGCGTCACGGTGTACCCCGACACCGATCGTGGCGCCAAGCCGGCCTCCGGGTCCGCCAGGTGGGCCGGCATGGTCATCTGTCCCTGCTCCATGGGAACCGTCTCGGCGATCGCGCAGGGGTCGAGTCGATCGCTGGTGGAGCGCGCCGCGGACGTGGCGCTCAAGGAACGACGCAAGCTCATCGTTGTCCCCCGTGAAACACCGCTGTCCTTGATACACCTGCGGAATCTGACCACGCTGACCGAGGCCGGCGGGGTCGTCATCCCTGCGGCACCCGGTTTCTACCACCGCCCGACCGCCATCAGCGAGTTGGTGGACTTCATCGTGCAGCGGGTGCTCGACCAGCTGGACCTGGGCATCGACATCGCGCCGCGCTGGGGCGGGGACGAACCGGGCTAGGGCGCCTGCAGCGAGCTGAATCCACGAAAGCACGAAAGCTCGAAAGTACCTCCGAGGCGATTTCGTGCTTTCGTGAATGCTTTTTGGGGGGACGTATGCGCCTTGGGATCATCTCGGATACGCACGGGTTGCTCAGACCAGAAGTCTTCGAGGTGTTCCGCGAGGTGGATCACATCCTCCACGCCGGGGACATCGGCCCGCTCGACATCCTGACCGAGCTGGAGGCGATTGCCCCGGTGACGGCCGTCTACGGCAACACCGATGACTGGGATGTGCGCGCGAAGGTGCCGCAGGTGGCGGAACTGGAGCTGGAGGGCATCCGGATCGTGGTGACGCACGGCAATCAGTTCGGGAGCCCCACGCCGGAAGCGTTGAACGCGGCCTTTCCCGACGCCGACGTGCTCATCTTCGGGCACACCCACCGCCCGCTCCTTGCCACCGTCGACATCACGGTCACGGCCATGAACCCCGGCGGGGCAGGGGCCCGGCGCTTCGACCTTCCGCCCTCGGTGGGGATCATGGAACTGGAGGCCGGCCTCCCGCCGCGAGCGCGCCTGGTGCCTCTGCTCGCGGCCGGAGATGCCTAGCTAGTCCTGCTCTGGATCGATCGGCGGCGCCTGGCTGGCCGGGTTGATGCCGATGCCCCAAATCTCCCCGTTCACGATGACCCACCGAATCATGATCGGCTCCGGGGACATCGAAAAGTCCGCCGTGCGCCAGTACTGCGGGTTCCCCTTCCGCATCACCACCATCTCGCCGAGCAGCTTCGTCTCTTCCCCGATCTGGGCCGAGAACTGGTCCCATTGGGCGGCCATCGCATCGGGGCTTTCCATGTCGGCGCGGGTCTCTTCGCTCATATGGGCGAACAGGCTGTCGAACCGTGCGGTGTAGAGCCACTCGATGTACTTCCTGCCCAGCTCCATCTCGTTGCCCACCCTGGGATGGACCGCGGGGGCCGGGGCCGGGGCCGGGGCCGCGCTGGCGGTGGCACTGGTGGTGGCCGAGGCGGCCGGGGCTGGGGTCTGGGCCCAGGCGAGGCTGGGCGCGGCCATCAGGGCCGCCGAGAGGAGCGCGTTGCGAACGGACATGGGAACCTCTGTTTGGGTTGGGTGACCAGCCCAATACGGAGGTGTTTCGAGATAGTTTCAGGATGGAACAGCGTGGCGGCTCAGGTGGTCGCCGACCACTCCTCCAGCGCTGTCGTCCGCTTCAGTGCTTCGGGGTGCACCCGGAACCACGACATCAGCAGCAGGATCTCGTCGATCGCCTCGAGAGGGAGCGGCCCCGCCGCCGGTTCCTCGCGCGCCAGCTCCTCCTTGACCACCGCTCCGAACGCAATCCGCTCGATCGGCGTCGTCGGGTAGGGAAAGCAGGCGCGCACCGTTCCGCGCCGAATGAGGTAAGCCCGGTCGTCGCCAAACACGCCCGGATCCCGGTAGATGAAGGTGAGCAGGTCCACTGCGGCCCGGGAACGCGCCGTCGCAGCCAGTAGCCATTCCAGTTGTTCGAATCGCTCCCGCCACTTGGCGGCCCGCTCGTAATCCCGCGCGACCGCGGCGTCCTGCATGGAGGATATGGCGCGGTCGATCGGCTGCACCGTCCGGCCTTCGAGAAACGCGGCAGCCGTCTCGATCCGGCGGTGGTAGTCCACCTCGCTGACCAGCCCGGCGCAGGGGCCGGTGCACTGCCCGAGTTCGTGCCGGTGACAGGCCGCCTGGGTGGCGGCGACAAAGAGGTCTCCCTGGTCCGCAAAGACGATCGGCATGCGTGCTTCGCAGTCGCGCAGGCCGAGCAGATCGTTCAGGACGCGGAGCGCCTCCTCCACCCGCCCGCGAGAGCGAAAGGGGCCGTACACCCGGCCGTCCTGCCGTCCGATCGTCGCGCCCTGGTAGACCTTGGGCGCCGGCGAGTCGAGAATTTTCACGAATACGGCCCGCCGGGTCCGGTTCATGGCCACGTTGAACGGCGGGCGGAACTGCCGGATCTGCCGGAGCTCGCCGAGGCAGGCGGCGAAGTCGCTGTGCACGTAATCCCAGGAGATGTCGCCGGCGGCGTGGAGTATCCGCGCCGCCTTGTCCTCCGGGAAGCTGGCACGGAAGTAGGTCATGAGCCGGGCGCGGAGTCGTTTCGCCTTGCCCACGTACAACAACCGCCCCGCCGGGTCCGTCATCCGGTACACCGCCGGCCGGTTCTCGGCGACCAGGCGCACCCGCTCCCGGAGGGCGCCGAGGTCGGTGGAGGCGAGGGGGAGGGCAGCGAGCTGCGACATCAGACCTGGCAGCGGTGACAGAAGACAGTGATGCGGGCGTCGAGCGCATGGGTGCCGGCGAGGGTCGTGCCGCAATGGACGCAGGGCTCCCCTTCGCGGCCGTACACCAGGTGCGAGAGCTGGAACCTGCCCTGCTCGCCGGTGCCGGTCCGGTAGTCCCGGACCGTGCTGCCCCGGCCCGACACCGCCGCCGACAGAATTCGATCCAGCTCCCGGTGCAGCGCCTCCCACTCCGGTGGCGACAGCCGCACCGCTTCGCGGGAGGGATCGATGCCGGCGGCAAAGAGCGCCTCGTTCGCGTAGATGTTGCCCACGCCGGCCAGGAGCCTCTGGTCCATCAGCGCCTTCTTGATCGATTGCCTGGTCCGGCCCAGCGCCGAGCGCATCGTATCGGACGTGAATCCTTCGGCCAGCGGCTCCGGCCCGATGGCGGCGTCATAGTCGGCCCACCCCTTGGCGTCGAGCCAGAGGAGGGTGCCGAGCCGCCGCACGTCGCGATAGACCAGGGTGCGCCCGTCGTCCAGCTCGGCGCGGAGCACCGCGTACCGGGCCTCCTGGCCCTCCAGAGGGCCCTTGTGCACCAGGAGGGCCCCGGTCATTCCCGGCTGCACGACGAGGCGGCGCCCGCCCAGCACGAAGATCGCGTGCTTGGCGCGGCGGAAGAGGTCCTCGATCCGGGCGCCGGCCAGTCCACGGAGCAGCGTGGGGCGGGTGACGCCCCGCAGGACATCGGTGTGGGAGAGGGCGGCGCGCACGATGGTCCGGCCCAGGACCGCGGGCCGGATGTCGCGCACGATGGTTTCGACTTCGGGAAGTTCAGGCACGCCTGATCGGCCCCGTCTCCGACGTCACGGGTTGACGGTGATCGTTCCCACCATGGTGGGGTGGATGGAGCAATGATAGGCGTAGATGCCGGGGGTGTCGAAGGCGAATGTGTACGTGCCCCCCTGCCCCAGCGCGGCCGAGCCGAACACGCCGTTCTCCTCGGTCACCGTGTGGTCGATGTTGTCGTTGTTTCGCCACTTGACGGACTGCTTGGCAGCCAGGCTGATGGTCAAATCGGGGGGAGCGTAGGCGTTGGCGCCGAGGCCGGACGCGCCGGTGACGATCAACACATCCGCTGGTGCCGCGATGGGAGGGCTTGTGGAGTCCTCTCCCCCACAGGCGAGCAGGAGTAAGGTGGCGAGCGCCAGGGGAGCAATTCGCATGGGGACCTCCAGAGAGGTGGAGCCGCTGTCGAATGCTAAAGTGACGATCCAATCGGGGATAGCCCCACCGGTCAGGCCTCCCCTCCCCGCGTTCCTGCGTCCCCGCCCGCCTGCCGCCGGGCTTCCCGCCATCCGATATCGCGGCGCCACAGTTTTCCGTCGAAGGCGATGGCCTCGGCCCCGGCCCGGCTCCCGGCCTGGGCCGCCGCGAAGGTGGGCGCCACCGCCGTCACGTTCAGCACGCGGCCTCCCGCGACCCGAAGCACACCCGACGGATCGACGGCGGTGCCGGCGTGGAAGACGGTCACCCCCTCCGGGAGTGCGGCCGGCAACGTGATCGCCGCCCCTTTCTCGGGGGCATCCGGATAGCCACGGGCGGCCAGCACCGTCGTGACGGAGGCGCCTGGCCGCACGCGCAGCTGGCCGGCGGGCTTCCTCTCGGCCACGCGGACCAGGGCATCCGTGAGGCCCCCTTCCAGCATCGGCAGGACGACCTGCGTTTCGGGATCACCGAACCGGCAGTTGAACTCCACCACGAACGGCGCGCCGTCCGGGCTCACCATGATCCCGGCGTACAGGCACCCTTCGAAGCGCGCACCGCGGCGCTCGAGTTCGGCGAGGGCCGGGACCATGACGTCCTTCCGGATCCGTTCCAGCAGCGCGGGGGTCGCGGGAGTGACGGGCGCGTAGGCGCCCATGCCGCCGGTGTTCGGTCCGGTGTCTCCCTCACCGAGTCGTTTGTGGTCCTGCGACGCGGGGAGGAGCGTGACCTCCTCGCCGTTGGTGAGGCCGAGCACCGAGAGTTCCTCGCCCACGAGGAACGCCTCGATGACCACGGTCCGGCCGGCGTCGCCGAAGCGCCCCTCTCCCAGCATTGCCCGCACCGCGGCCGACGCCTCACGCCGGGTGGCACAGACGATTGCCCCCTTCCCGGCGGCCAGGCCGGAGGCCTTCACGACCAGTGGCTCGGCGTGCGCGTCGATGTAGGCGAGCGCCTGGGCCAGGTCCGAACAGGTGTGGCTGGCCGCGGTCGGGATCCCGGCCGACTCCATCACATCCTTGGAGAACGCCTTGGAAGCCTCGATCGCTGCCGCCGCGGCGGAGGGACCGAACACCAGACGCCCGCGTGCCCGGAGGCGGTCGGCAAGGCCGAGCGCCAGCGGGACTTCGGGTCCGATGATGGTGAGATCGAAGGCGCCTGACACCGCCGCCTCGGTGAGGCGGTCGATGTGGTCGGCGGGAATCGGGAGGAGGGTGGCGAGAGCGGCGAGCCCGGGGTTGCCTGGGGCGGCACTGAGTCGGACGGCGGGGTTTTCACGGTGCAGCGCCCAGGCGATGGCGTGCTCCCGGCCCCCGCCGCCGACGATCAGGACCTTCACGCGCTCGAGCCGCGCTTCTGCGCGTTGCGAAACGCCTCGGCGGCCTTGGTGGCGGTGCTCCGGACGGCCTCGCCGACCTGCTGGCCGAAGTCCTTGGCGGCATCGGCGTAGTACTCCTTGGCGTCCTTCCAGTGCTCGCCGAGCGGGCGCTGGTCCTCCGGGCTTCCGCGACGGACATACTCGCCGGCCAGGATCCGCTCGTAGTCGCCCGCCGCCACCCACTTCTGGACCTCGGCGGCGCGCACCGTGTGCATCGGGTGCGTCACGCCGAGGGTGTGGAGCACCTTGTAGACGATGTCGAGACCCTCGTTGGTGTTGACGTACTCGTGGGCCTGCGCCATGAAGGCGTCGAGGTTCAGGTCGGCGTCGGTGAAGAAGTCGCCGCGCCCGCCGCCCGCCATCTTCAGGTCGAGGCGCTGTGCCACCATGACATCCTGCACGCCGAGGAGCCCGGCGCGGTCGGCGGAGAGCTCCGCTTTCCGGCTCCATTCCAGGAACGCCAGCTTCACCGGCAGCAGGGCGATGCCCGCGAACATCGGCAGGGCGCCGAGACTGACCAGCGCGAGGATGGCGGCGATGGTCCGGTACAGGGCGTGGCCGCTCATCACATGCCCGAGTTCATGGGCGAGGAGGGTCAGGATCTCGTCCTCGTCGAGAATCTCGAGGGCGGCGGAGTGGAGCACGATGAAGGGGTCGTCGACGCCATACGCGCCGGCGTTGAAGATTGGCGTCTGGGTGACGTACACCTCGGGAATCTTGTCCCACCCGAAGGTGGCGCAGTTCTCGACGTGCATGTGCCAGAGCCGGGGGAACTGGGTCGGGCCGACCCGGACGGCGTTGGCCTGGAAGAGCAGGCGGATCCCGCGTTCGCCGCCGAGGAGGGCCAGGATCTTCCGGATGACCTCGTCGACTCCCGGCAGGGCACGGAGCGCCTGGAGGGCCGCCCGGTCGGCGGGATGCTCCCAGCTCACGGGAGCGATGTCTGGCAGCGTGCGGCGGGGCCGCGGGGCGGGCAGGTTCGACATGTGATGAGCCTGGTTAAGGGATCCCGCCCTTACGCCGGGCGAGCCCTGCTTGTTTCAGAATGCTACAGGGCGGCCGCCCTCAGGCACTCAAGGCCTGGTCGAGGTCGGCGAGGAGGTCCTCCACGTCCTCAATCCCGCAGCTCAACCGGAGCAGGGAGTCGGTCAGCCCCATCGCGTCCCGCATCGCCGGCGGAACCGAGGCGTGAGTCATGCTCGCCGGATGTCCCATCAGGCTCTCGACCCCGCCCAGCGACTCGGCGAGGACGAAAATCCGGGTCCGCTCGGCAATCCGGCGGGCACGGGCCGCATCGCCGACGTCGAACGAAATCATCCCGCCGAACCCGCTCATCTGCCGCTTGGCCAGCTCGTGCTGCGGATGGGAGGCGAGGCCCGGGTAATAGACCCGCTGAACGTCCTTGCGGCCCTCCAGCCACTGTGCGACGGCCCGGCCGTTCGCGTCGTGTTGCCGCATTCGAAGCGGGAGGGTCTTGGTTCCGCGGAGCGCGAGGAAACAGTCCATCGGCCCCGGCACCGCGCCGGCGGCGTTCTGGATGAACCCGAACTGTTCGGCGAGATCGTCGCGCCGAGTGAGCAGGAGTCCCCCCACCATGTCGCTGTGGCCGTTGAGGTATTTCGTGGTGCTGTGGAGGACGACGTCGGCGCCGACTTCGAGCGGGCGCTGGAAGACCGGTGTGGCGAAGGTGTTGTCCACGGCGAAGAGGTAGCCGTGTGCCGTGGTCAAATCGCCGACGGCGGCGAGGTCGGTGAGCTGCATCATCGGGTTGGTGGGCGTCTCGCAGTAGATCATCCGGGTCTCGGGCCGGAGCGCGGCCTCGATGTTCCGGATGTCACGGCTGTCCACGAAGCTGAATCGGAGCCCGAACCGGGTGTAGATCCGCTCCATCAACCGGTGGCTGCCGCCGTAGAGATTTTCGCCGCAGACCACGTGGTCGCCGCTCTTCAGGACCTTGAGCAGCACGTCGAGCGCCGCCAGCCCCGACCCGTAGGCGAAGCCATGCGTGGCGCCCTCGAGGGCGGCCACGTTGCGCTCCAGCGCCTGGCGGGTCGGATTGTCGGTGCGCGCGTACTCGTAGCCCTTGTGCCGGCCGATCCCCTCCTGCACGTAGGTGGAGGTCTGGTAGATG
This sequence comes from uncultured Gemmatimonadales bacterium, assembly GCA_963748815.1. Classification (GTDB taxonomy): domain Bacteria; phylum Gemmatimonadota; class Gemmatimonadetes; order Gemmatimonadales; family GWC2-71-9; genus SPDF01. Next base: position 476,325 of record CAVVKJ010000005.1, read on the forward strand.
GGAGTCATGACCGCGCCCGAGAGCGGTTCCGGAACCTGACCGGCGTGTACGGCCCTGGTTCCCAGCCCTGATTCGAGGTCGTGCGGGAGAATCTGTGTCATGGATCACACCGGTTGAGGTGGAGGAACCTTATGGGGGAGAAGGCGTTGCGGCAAGGCATCGCGTTGAGAATTGCCCCCGGCGGCCGTACCTTCCACCTGTGCCGGACAACCCGCAGCTCACCGCTTCTCACCCTGCCGCGCAATGCCTGGTCGTCGACGACGATGCGCAGGTTCGTGACGCGCTGGTGCGTGTCATCCAGTCCCAGGGCCTCTCCTGTGTCTCGGCCGCCTCCGCCGACGCGGCGCTCGCCCGGCTCGAGGCGCAGGGCGAGGTGGCGGTGCTCATCAGCGACATCCGGATGCCGGGGACCGACGGGGTGGCGCTGCTGGAGGAAGTGCGCCGGCGCTACCCCGACACCGCGGTGATCATGCTGAGCGCCGTGGCCGACGTTCAGATTGCCGTGGACTGCCTGAAGAAGGGGGCGCTCGACTACATCGCCAAGCCGATGATCCTCGGCGAGGTCCAGGTCCGGGTGACGAAGGCCCTCGAGAAGCGGGAGCTCACGCTCCAGAACCGGTATTACCAGCGCCATCTGGAGGAGGAGGTGCGCCGCCAGCGCATCCGGATCCAGGAGCTCTTTCTCGAGGGCGCCCAGACGCTGGCGCACGCGCTCGAAGCGAAGGACGCGTACACGCGCGGGCACTCGCAGCGGGTGCGCGAGTATGCCGTCCGCACCGCCGTGCTGCTCGGCTACACCGGGGAGTTTCTCGACGACATCCGGCTCGGTGCGGAACTCCACGACATCGGCAAGATCGGGACGCGCGAGGTGATTCTGAACAAGCCCGCCCGCCTCACGCCCGACGAGTTTCGGCACGTCATGGAGCACACCGTGCTTGGCGAGAAAATCCTCGCCCCGCTCGCGCACGACCGGCCGGTCGTCCTGAACATCGCTCGGTCTCACCATGAGCGGCTCGACGGCGACGGGTTCCCCGACGGACTCCGCGGGGAACGCATCCCGATGGAGGCGCGCATCGTGGCCGTGGTGGACGCCTTCGACGCGATGACCACCAACCGGGCCTATCGGGAATCACTGTTGCCTCGCGATGCCTACGAAGAGCTCCGGCGCTGCGCCGGGCTCCAATTCGAGCCGACGGTGGTCGAGGCGTTCTGCACCGCCTTCCCCGATCCGGCCAAGCTTCCCATCCACGTTTGACGCCCGCCTCCGGCGGGGGATCTGCAATGAGCGACACCCTGATGGTCAGCGTTTCCGGCATGCGAGGCATCGTCGGCAAGGACCTCACCCCCGAGCTGGTGGCACGCCACGCCGCCGCCCTCGGCGCGTGGGCGGCCGCCGGCGGAAAGCCGCGGGTGGTGCTCGGGCGGGACGCGCGCACCAGCGGGCCGATGTTCGCCCGCGCCGCCACGGCCGGCCTGATGTCGGTCGGCGTTGAGGTGATCGACATCGGGGTCGTCCCCACGCCGACCCTCCAGTTGGCGGTGGAGCACCACCACGCCGGCGCCGGCCTGATGCTCACCGCCAGCCACAACCCGGTCGAGTGGAACGCGCTCAAGCTGGTCGGGCCGGACGGGATCTTTCTCGATGCCGACTCGGGTGCGGCGGTCCGGGCGCTGGCGGAACGGGGCCCGGCGCGCGCCGCCTGGGACGGGGTCGGCGAGGTGCGGGAAGACCCCGAGGCGATCGCCCGTCACCTCCAGCAGGTGCTGGAGCTCCCCATGATCGATGTCGCGCGGATCCGGGCACGACGCTTTCACGTGGCGCTCGACTGTGTCCGGGGGGCAGGCGGCACCTCCATCCCGCCCCTGCTCGAGTCCCTCGGCTGCCGGGTGACCGCCATCAACCTCGAGACCGATGGCCGGTTTCCGCGCGCTCCCGAACCGCTCCCGGAAAACCTGGGTGACCTCTCGCGCCTGGTGCGCGAGTCCGGCGCCGACATCGGCATGGCCGTGGACCCGGATGTCGACCGCCTCGCCCTCGTGGATGAGCGGGGCGACCCGATCGGCGAGGACTACACCCTGTCGTTCGCCGTCCGGGCGGTGCTCCGCGGTTTGGAGGCCGCGGCCGAGAAGCCGGCGGTCGTCGTGAACCTGTCGACCAGCCTGGTGGTGGAGGACGCCGCCCGCGAGCATGGTGCCCGGTTCTTCCGGGCGCCGGTCGGGGAGGCGAACGTCGCCCGGATGATCGAGGACGAGGGGGCCGTCGTGGGCGGGGAAGGCAACGGCGGCGTGATCCTGCCCTCGGTGCACATCGGGCGGGATGCCCCGATCGGGGTGGCCCTTATCTTGCAACTTCTGGTCGAGTCCGGGCAGACGGTCTCCGCGCTGGTCGGTGCCGCGCCCCGCTATCACATTGTCAAAGCGAAGGCTCCGCGTGGTGCGGACCTTGCCCCCGCCTACCAGGCGCTGCGGAAGCGTTTCGCAGATGCCACGGTGGACGATCGCGACGGATTGCGGCTGTCGTGGCCGGATCGGTGGGTCCACCTGCGGCCGTCGGGCACCGAGCCGATCATTCGGTTCATCGCCGAGGCGCCCACCGCCGCCGATGCGGAATCGCTGATTCAGGCCTGCCGGTCGCTGGTGAGCTGAACCGAGGGAGTGGGACTATGTGCGGAGTTGTCGGGTATGTGGGCCCCCGCCAGGCGGCGGCGATTCTCCTCGACGGCTTGCGTCGGATGGAGTATCGCGGATACGACTCGGCCGGCATCGCGGTCATCAACGGCACGGGCCTCAAGATCCACAAGGCGGCGGGCAAGCTCAGCAACCTCGAGAAGCAGGTCGCCGACCACCTCCCGTCCGGCACGATCGGCATCGGTCACACCCGCTGGGCCACCCACGGCGCCCCCACCACTCCGAACGCCCATCCCCACACCGACCAGACCGGCCGGATCGCGCTGATCCACAACGGCATCATCGAGAATGCCGGGTCGATCCGGAAGGCGCTGCTCAAGCGCGACCACATCTTCACCTCCGAGACGGACACCGAGGTGCTCGCGCACCTGGTCGGCGAGCTCTACCAGGGCGACCTGGAGGAGGCCGTCGCCGCGGCGTTGCGCGAAGTCGATGGCGCCTACGGCATCGCGGTGATTTCCGCCGACGAGCCGGACGTGCTGGTGGCGGCCCGGAACGGGTCTCCCCTGATCGTCGGCGTCGGCGAGAACGAGCGTTTCGTGGCCTCCGACGCCTCGCCGCTGCTCGAGCACACCCGCTCGGTCGTGTATCTCGACGACGGGGAAATGGTCATCCTGACCCGCGACGGGTACCGGGTGCGCGACCTCGAGGTCAAGAACATCGACAAGCCGGTCAACCAGATCGACTGGGACCTCGCGACGATCGAGAAGGGCGGCAACGAGCACTTCATGCTCAAGGAGATCTGCGAGCAGCCGGAGTCGCTCGCCAACACCCTCCGCGGGCACCTGCTCGAGGAGGAAGGCACCGCCCGGGTCAGCGGCCTCAACATGACCGACGACGAGCTTATCGCGGTCGAGCGGATCATCATCACCGCCTGCGGCACCTCCTGGCACAGCGCCCTGATCGGCGAGTACATGCTCGAGGAACTGGCCCGCGTCCCGGTCGAGGTGGAGTACGCCTCCGAGTTCCGGTACCGCAATCCCGTGGTGAACGAGCGCACGCTGGTCATCGGCATCAGCCAGTCCGGCGAGACCGCCGACACGCTGGCCGCCATCCGCGAGGCCCGCCGCCGGGGTGCGCGGACCATCGGGCTGGTCAACGTGGTGGGCAGCACGATCGCGCGCGAGGTCGACGGCGGGACCTACCTCCACGCCGGCCCGGAAGTGGGCGTGGCGTCCACCAAGGCCTTCACCAGCCAGGTGGCCGCGCTCGCGCTCCTGACCCTCCGGATTGGCCGCCTGCGGAACCTGAGCATCCTCCAGGGCCGCCAGTTCATCCAGGCGCTTACGGCGCTGCCGGCCCAGATCGAACAGATCCTGGCGAAGGAAGACGAAGTGAAGGTGCTCGCCGAGCGGTTCTTCACCGGCAACAACGCGCTGTACCTCGGCCGGGGCGTCAACTTCCCGGTGGCGCTGGAAGGCGCGCTGAAGCTCAAGGAAATCTCGTACATCCACGCGGAGGGGTATCCCGCCGCGGAAATGAAGCACGGGCCGATCGCGCTCATCGACGAGAACATGCCGGTGGTGTTCATCGCCCCGCGGGACGCGGTGCACTCGAAGATCGTGTCCAACATCGAGGAGGTGAAGGCGCGGGGCGGCAAGGTGCTCGCCATCTGCTCCGAGGACGACGCCGAGATCGAGCGGCTGGCGGACGCGACCTTCACCATCCCGCAGACGCTCGACCTGCTGACCCCGATCCTGACGATCATCCCGCTCCAGCTGCTCTCGTACTACGTGGCGGTGCGCCGCGGGTGCAACGTGGACCAGCCCCGCAACCTCGCCAAGTCGGTCACGGTCGAGTAGCGGAGGGTGCGCGTCGTCCTCCAGCGGGTCTCCCGCGCCAGCGTGACGGTCGGCGGCCGGGTCACCGGCGCCATCGGCCGCGGGTACCTCCTCCTCGCCGGCTTCCACCTCACCGACACCCCCGCGCAGTGCGACTGGATGGCCGCCAAGATCGCCGGGCTGCGTCTCTTTCCCGATGACGAGGGGAAAATGAACCGCGACCTCGCCGACGTCGACGGGGGGGTGCTGGTCGTCAGCCAGTTCACGCTTTTCGGCGACACCGAGCGGGGCCGCCGGCCCTCCTTCATCGAGGCGGCTCGCCCCGAACAGGCCATTCCCCTGTACGAGCGATTTCTCGCGCAGCTGCGCACGGCCGGGCTCCGGGTCGAGGCCGGCGAATTTGGCGCCGACATGCAGGTGGAACTCCTGAACGACGGTCCCGTCACCCTCATCCTCGAGCGTCCGGCATGACTCCCCTGATCCTCGCCTCGGCCTCGCCTCGACGCCGCCAGCTGCTCGAGATGCTCGGCATCGAAGTCGATGTCCGCCCCTCGCAGGTGCCCGAGGTCCGGAAACCGGGCGAGGGCCCCCGCGACTATGCGCTGCGCCTGGCCCACGACAAGGCGAGTGCGGTGCCGGGCGACCTGGTGCTGGCGGCCGACACCATCGTGGTGCTCGACGAGGAACTGCTCGAGAAACCGCTGGACGAGGACGATGCGGTGCAGATGCTGCTTCGGCTGCAGGGCAGGACGCACCACGTTATCACGGCGGTGGCGCTCCGGGCCGGCATTACGGTCTTCGAGGCGGTGGACGTGACGGCGGTGACCTTCCGGCCGGCGCGCGAGGGGATGCTGCGCGCCTACGTCCGGACCGGCGAGCCGATGGACAAGGCGGGCGCCTATGGCATCCAGGGGTACGGGGCGGCGCTGGTGGAGGGAATCGACGGCGATTTCTTCGGGGTGATGGGGCTACCCCTCCGCCTCGTCCTGGACCTGCTTGCGGAGGCTGGATTCCCGTATTCGTTTCCCGGTGAGGACTGAGGACTGAGGGACTGAGGACTGAGGACTGAGGACCTGACTGGCCTCAGCCCTCAGCCGCCTGTCCTTTCATCCGGTAGACCGTGACTCTCCCCGCCCGACCCTTGATGTCGATTCCTTCCGCCCGCTCGACGGCGGGCTTCGCCTTGCCCAGCTGTCGATAGAACGACTCCGCGAGCAGAATTTCCCCGGGCGCGGCCGCGGAGCAGAGCCGTGAGGCGACGTTCACCGCGTCGCCGATGACGGTGTACTCCAGTCGACGGTGGCTGCCGATGTTCCCGGCAAAGACCTCCCCGTAGTTGATTCCGATCCCGACACTGATCGTGGGCCGACCCTGCGCGGCCCACCGCGCGTTGATCTCGCCCACCGCCCGCTGCATGCCCACCGCGGCGTGGAGCGCGCGCTCCGCGTCGTCGGGATGGCTGATGGGGGCGCCCCACTGCGCCATGATGGCGTCGCCGATGAACTTGTCGAGGGTGCCGCCGTGCTCGAAAATCACGTCCACCATCTCGGTGAAATAGGCGCTGAGCAGACCGGCGATCGCGTCCGGCGGCATCGACTCCGCGAGCGCGGTGAAGCCCCGGATGTCACTGAAGAGAATGGTCAGGGGCTGGCGTGTCCCGCCGAGTTCCACCGTGCCTTGCCGTCCGGCGATTTCCGCTGCGACCGAGGGCGCGAAGTACCGCTCGAAGTTGGCGCGGGTGGCGGCCTCCCGCTGGGCCGCGTCGGCCGAACGGGCGGCGCGCATCCCTCCCGCCGCGATGCCGCCGAAGGCCACCAGGAACTGGAGGTCCTCCTCGGTAAAGCTCCCCGGCGTGGCAAGGTTGTCGACATAGAGCAGCCCGAGCACCTCGTCCCGCTCCGCCAGCAGCGGGGCGCACATGGCGCCGCGGACACTCTGCTGCACCACTGACTTCCCGGTAAATCGCTCGTCCGCCGCGGCGTTGTCGGTCTGCAGCGCCACCCGCTCCTCCACCGCCTTGCGCGCGATGGACTGCGGCACGCGCAGACTCTCCGCCCCGCCGAGACGACTGCGCGAGGCGGCCGGCACGAGATCGCCGCTCTTTGTGTCGCGGAGCAGGATGGCGACCCGATCCACGTTGAGCACCTGGAAGGTGGTCTCGGCCACCGTGTTCAGCAGACGGTCGAGGTCGAGCTCCCCGGAGAGGCGATTGGAAAGGGCGAGGAGGTGGGCCAGCTTTTCCGCCTGTCGCTCCGGGCCCCCGGAACCGACGCGGAGCAGGCCGTCCGCCGGCGCGGCATCCACCCGCGCGGGGGTGTCCGCGCTGACTGCGAGCTGCCGGACAATGGTCCCGCCCTTCGGGCCCGCCGGTGCGGCGGGCATGGGGACTCGATGCTCGGCCGTCACCTCCAGCGCGCGGAGATAGTAGGAAATCTTGCCAAACGCGACCGCATCGTTGGGCGCCAGCCACCCCTCGGTGACCCGCACCCCGTTGATCGACGTGCCATTGGAACTGCCGAGATCGCGGACGCGCACTCCCTCGCCCTGGTCGTCGGCGGTGAGTTCAGCGTGGTGGCGGGAGACGGTTGGGTCGAAGACCGGGACGTCGCACTCGACGGCCCGCCCCACGATCAGGGTGCGGCCGGCGGGCAGCTCGAAGCGCTGGTCGCCGCCGAAGCTGATGAGCGAGAAGAGTGGCATGATGGCGGGAATCTAGCGCGTCAGGCGCCGGCTCGGGGGATGGCGCGCCTCAACGCGGCGCCACCATCTGGTAGCGGCCGAGGGTTGCGACGGTGGCTCGCAGGTTGTCGCTGGCGGGGCGGGTGGAGCGCAGGGTCTGGAACTGGGCGCCGTCGTCCTCGGCGAGCGCCACCACGAGCGCCTGCTCGAACAGGACATCCGTGGGGTAGCGGGTGCGACTGTCGGAGGGGGCGGCAAAGTGCACGGGATACTTGAACGTCAGGTGTACCGGCGAGGCCATCGTCGCCTCGCTCGCCAGGGTGAGGCCGTACGTCCCGGGAAGCGGCCGGAGCGAGAGGGTCACGAGTTCGCCGCCTCGGGCCGGTACCAGGGCGCCGGCCGGCACATCGACTTCCGCGAAGACGGTGTTGTCAGGCGGCCCGTGCCGAAGCACAATCGATCGCCCCGCGGACGCCGCAAACGTCACCGAGGTATCGGGGGCCTGGGCGCCCCAGACCTCCACGGTGAACACCTGGTCGGCGCGGTACATCCGCGGCGCCGGTCCCGGCGCCGGACCCTCGATGCTCGCGGCCGAGCCCCGGCAGGCGCTGATGCCCGCGACCAGGCAGAGCGCCAGCACGACGCCTCCGGCACCGCTTGCTCCATCTCTCCCTATCCGGGATATTCTCAAGTGATGCGCCTCCGCCTCCAGGTCCTCGTCGCCATCACGTTCGCGCTTGCCCCTCCGCTCGCGGCCCAGCAATGGAACACGCCGGAGGTGCTGGCGCTGGTGGGTCGCGGCACGGCTCGCCGTCAGCTGGTGGAGGCCGACACCACCCTGCGCTCGTACCGGGCGGAAGCCCGCGGCTTCGTCCTCTTCATGGCGCAGGTCGGATCGGGGCTGACCGAGCCGCCGCGCCTCGTGAAGGCCGACCAGCTGCAACTGGAAGTGTATTGGCGGGCACCGGGGATCAGCAAGCAGACCATCCTCGGGTGGCGCGACGGCACCTGGCTGCCCACCGATATCAACTACCATCGCGACCACCTCGGCGTGGTCACCAACAACTACGGGAACCGCATCCGCATCGGGGAGGGGGATGAAGTCCGCGACGTCTTCCACCCCCTCTCCCCGCAGGGGATGGCGCTGTACGATTTCGCCCTCCAGGACTCGCTCGCCCTCTCGGCCAACACCCGCTCCGTCCAGGTGTATGAGGTTGCGGTCCGCCCGAAGTCCTTCGCCCAGCCGCTGGTCATCGGCACGCTCTACCTCGACGTCGAAACCGCCGAGGTCGTCCAGTTCCGCTTCAGCTTCACCCCGGTCGCCTACCTCGACCCGCAGCTCGAAGACATCAGCATCGTCCTGGAGAATGCGCTGTACGAAGGGCGCTACTGGTTGCCGGAACGACAGCAGGTCGAGATCCGGCGCCGAACGACCTGGCTCGACTTTCCCGCCCGGGGGATCATTCAGGGCCGGTGGGAGGTCGGCGACTACGATCTCAACGCGGAATTCCCCGCCGCGCTCAACGCGGCCCCGGCCATCGGCGGGCTGCGGGAGCCTGCCCCCGACGCAACCACGTGGCCGCAGCCGCTGGCGGACGCCGTCGCCGGGATGGCCGACCCTGTCACCCAGCAGGACATGACCGCGCTCCGACAACAGGTGGAACGCATCGCTGGGGACCGGGCCCTCAGCGGGCTCAATGGGACGCGGATCGCCTCGAACTCCATCAGCGAGCTCGCACATGTCAACCGGGTGCAGGGCCTCACGCTCGGGTTCGGGCTGACCCTGCAGGCGGCCCAGCGGCGGATCGCGCTCCGCCCCTACGCCGCGTACGGCACCAGCGACGGCCGGCTCTTCGGCCGGCTGGTCGTGGACCTCGGACTCGGGACCAACACGGTCAGTGTCGGGGCGGGGCGCCGGGTGCAGGACGTGAGCGACTTTCTCATCACCGCCCCCGTGCTCAACTCCATCACCTCCCAGGAGGTTGGGCAGGACTACGGCGACTACGCGCTGGTGGACTGGCTGAACCTCGGGATCCGCAGGCCGATTGCGGACCGGACGGCGCTCACGCTCTCGATCGGGGTGCAGGAGAGCCACGATATGGCTGTGGCCGCGACCCCCGCGCGCGGAACCTACCGGGCCAATCCGGCGCTCGGGGCGGGGCGCTACACGTTGGGGACGGTGGGGTTGACGCGTGAAGCCGAGGGAATGCCCGCGCGCCACGACCTCAGCGGCGAGCTGCTCCTCGAGGGTGGAACCGGCCCGACCGACTACCTCCGTGCCACGGTCCGTGGCCGGTGGCAGGCCCCACTCGGCGGCGGGGCGCTCCGGGTCCTTGCCTATGGCGGGGTCGGCGGCGACGGCATGCCGGCGTACCGGAGTTTCGTGATGGGCGGCCGGGGCAGCCTGGTCGGCTACTCCTTCCGGGAGTTTGGCGGCCGGAGCCTGGCGTTGGCGCACGCCGAGTGGCGCTTCGACCTCCCGGCCCCCGCCATCCCGCTTGGGACCTTCGCGAGCACCGGCCGTACCTTCGTGCTGGCCCCCTTCCTTGGCGCTGGCTGGAGCGAGCGGGCGGTGGCGGGCACCCCGTGGGCCGCGAGCGATGGCCTCCGCGGCACGGTCGGGCTGGCGACCGAGTGGTTCATGGGGCTCCTCCGGCTGGAGGCGGGCTACGGGCTCCGTGACGGGCTGTTCGAGGTCACACTCGACATCAGCCGGGAGTGGTGGAACATCCTGTAGCGTTGGCACTACCCATTGCCCCCCGGGCGGCCTTTATTTCTGGTTCTACTTCCTTGAGGTAAGCTGCGGAATGGCATTTCTGGACGAATGGCTGGTTCCCACGCTGGAAATCACGGTGCCCGAGGAGGCCATGGCGGCCATCCGCGAGGCCGCCGAGGCGACGCCGACGTCGCTCTGGGAACAGCTCGTCCAGCGCCGGATCATGACTGACGACGAGATTCTGACCGCCATTTCCGCCCGTTTCCGCCTGCCGCTGGCCGATTTGACCACGATGGACATGAAGGTGCGGGACGTGGTGCCGGAGAGCGTCGCCCGCAAGCACCACGTGCTGCCGCTGCGGATCACCGACTCGACCCTCGACGCCGCCACCGCCAATCCGTTCGACATCGACGCCGAGAAGATGCTGGCCTTCGCGACCGGGCGCGAGGTGCGGCTGCTGCTGACCTCGCCGGGGCGGATCAAGGACCGGCTCGAGGAGCTGTATCGGGGCGAGAATCTTGTCTCGAAGCTGCTTGGCGGCCTGGAGACCGGCGCCGACGTCCAGCAGATCGAGGACACGCCGGAGGACGTCAGTGCCTCCGCGGACGAGGCGAGCCAGAAGCCGATCATTCGACTGGTGGACATGATGCTGGCCGACGGCGTCACCAGCCGGGCCAGCGACATCCACGTCGAGCCGATCGAGGGCGGCGTCACGGTGCGCTACCGCATCGACGGGGTGCTCCGGCAGGTCATGACGGTGCCGCGGGCCGCCGGCGTCCCGCTGATTTCCCGGATCAAGATCATGTCGGGGCTCGACATCGCCGACCGGCTCCGGCCGCAGGACGGTCGGGCTCGTATCGCCATCAACAACGACAAGGTGGACCTCCGCGTCTCGACCCTCCCCGCCACCTATGGCGAGAAGGTCGTCATCCGAATCCTCAACCAGAAGTCCACCGTCCTGTCGCTGGAGACGCTGGGGCTCTTCGTCGAGGAACGGGCGCAGATCGAGCGCCTGCTGGGGTACAAGGAAGGCATCATCCTCGTCACCGGCCCGACCGGCTCGGGCAAGACCACGACGCTGTACTCCGCCCTCCGGATGATCCAGAGCGAGGGAGTCAACATCGTCACGGTCGAGGACCCGGTCGAGTTCCGGCTGGGCAAGCACATCGTCCAGGTCCAGATCAACGAGAAGGCCGGCCTCACCTTTTCCACTGCCTTGCGGTCGATCCTGCGGCAGGACCCCGACGTCGTGCTGGTCGGCGAAATCCGCGACGGCGAAACGGCGCAGATCGCCGTGCAGGCGTCGCTCACCGGCCACCTCGTCCTCTCCACGCTGCACACCAACGACGCGCCGAACTCCGTCACCCGCCTCGTCGACATGGGGATGCAGGCCTACAAGATCGGCGCGGCGCTCCGCGGCGTGATCGCCCAGCGCCTGATGCGCCGGCTCTGCCTCTCCTGCCGCGTCGTGCAGCGGGATCCGGTGCCGGAGCGCGTGATGCAGTATTTCACCAATGCCAAGACGCTCTACCAGCCGAAGGGGTGCCCCGACTGCGCCATGACCGGGTATCGCGGCCGATTCTCCATCGTGGAGATCCTCACGATGAGCCCCGAGATCGAGCGGCTGATCGGCCAGGGCGCCACGGTGGACCTCATCGCGACCGCGGCCCGGCAGAACGGGATGCTCTCGCTGTTCGAGAGCGGGCTGCGGCACGTGATCGAGGGCGACAGTTCGGTCGACGAACTGCTCCGGGTGACCGACATCCCGATGGAAGGGCGCTACGGTGCGGCGGGCGCCCGGCAGGCGGCGCTCGGTATCCCCTCGCTCTATCCGACGGGGGTCTTTCCCGCCGTGCCGCAGGGGCAGGCGGCACCGGCCGCGCCGGCGGTCGACCTGACCACCGCGTTTGAACTGCTGGAGGACGCTCCCCCGGTGGAGGAGCCCGCCGTCGACGCCTCGCGCGGGGTCTCGGTCCTCCTGGTGGACGACGAGGACCAGCTCCGGCGGGTCATGAAAGACCTCCTCGAACGGGACGGCTACCTCGTCCACGAGGCGCGGGACGGCGTGCAGGCGCTCGACCAGGTGGACCGGGTGGCGCCCGACATCATCGTGCTGGACCTCAACCTTCCCGGGCTCGACGGGTACGGCGTGCTGGCCAAGCTCCGCTCCCGTCCCACCACGCAGGACATCCCGGTCATCGTGCTGACCGCCAAGGGCGACGAGGACAACGAGGTCCGCGTCTTCGAGCTCGGCGCCGATGACTTCCTGACCAAGCCCTTCCGGGCGCGCGCGCTCTCCGCCCGGCTGGACGCCGTCCTCAATCGGCGCCGGGCCGGGTAGCCGGGCGCCGGAAAGCAGCGGGGCATGACCGACGTTCGCGTGTCGATGATCGATCTCTACGTGGCCCGCCCGGTCGGGGCGGGCTTCGAGTTTCTGGTGCTCCGTCGGAGCGGGGGCGGGCGGTCACGAGGGGCGTGGGAGGCGGTGCACGGGCATCTCGAGGCGGGCGAGTCGCCGGTCGACGGGGCCTGCCGCGAGTTGCTGGAGGAGACCGGACTCGCCCCCGCGGCGCTCTACAACCTGAGCCGCGTCGAGTCCTTCTACCTGCACCGGGAGGATGCGGTGGCCGTCATTCCCGCCTTCGTGGCCTTCGTGCCCGCGGCCGCCGAGCCCGTGCTCTCCGACGAACACGACGCGGCGGAGTGGCTGTCGGCAGACCTGGCCCGGAGCCGGCTCGCGTGGCCCCGGTCCCGCCGCGCACTCGACGACATCCTGGTGCTGTTCGCCGACGGCAGCGCCGGCCCGCTGGAGGACCTGCTTCGCCTATGCTGACCCGCCCCGCTGTACTCTGCGCATCGACCCTCCTCCTCGTCGCCGCCGCCCCGGGCGGCGACCCCTGCCTGCGTCTCCTGCGCGCCGGCACCCAGGTGCAGGGCGACGTCACCGTCTGCCCAGGCCGGTACCGGATTGCCGACCACGGTGAACTTGGCGTGCTCATCATCGCCGGGAGCGGCACCCGGCTGAACCTGACCGGCGTCACGCTGGAGAGCGGGGACAGCGTTCCTGCGGCGTTCCTCGGCGCCGGCGTCGTCAGCCGGGGTCTCGACAACGTCGAAGTGTACGGCGGGACCATCCGGGGCTTTCGTCACGGCATCCGGATCGAGGGGGGACGTGGCCACCGCATCGCGCGGGTGGACGTGTCCGGCACCCGCGCGCAGGCGCTCCGCTCCACCCCCGACCGGTACGACGAGGCCGACTGGCTCGACATCTTTCGCGCCGACACGGCCGAGGCGTACGGGGGCGGCGTGCTGCTGAAGCACACCAACGGCGCCACGGTGGTCGGCGTGTCGGCTCGGCACGCGCAGAACGGCATCGGGCTGATCGGCGCGCGCGGCAGCTACGTGGCGGACAACGACGTGTCGGAGAACAGCGGCTGGGGGATTCACCTCTGGGCCTCGTCGCAGAACGTCGTTGTGCGGAACAAGGCGCACCACAATGTGCGCTGCGAGTCGCCGGCCTACCGCCGCGGGTGTGACTCCGCGGGGATTCTCCTCCGGGAGCAGAGCGACTCGAACCTCATCGCCGACAACGACGTCACGTCGTCGGGCGACGGCTTCTTCCTCAGCGGCCAACCGGAGTACGTGCGCCCCTCGAACGGCAACATGGTGCTCCGCAACGACGGCTCCTCCGCCTACCACAACGCCTTCGAATCCACGTTCAGCCACGGCAACGTCTTCCTGGAGAATCGCGCCGACAGCTCCGACTACGGGTTCTGGCTCGGGTATTCCACCGGCACCACGGTCCAGGGCAACATCGTCCTCGGTTCGCGCTCGGTGGGCATCGCCATCGAGCATGGCGGCGCGAACCGGCTGTTGACCAATCTCGTGATGGGCGGCAAGACGGGGATCCGGCTCTTCATCCGGGATTCGAACGGGCCGGCGAGCCGCGACTACGTCATCGACGGCAACACGATCGCCGGGGTGACGCGCGGGCTGGTGCTCGAGCGCACGGCGCACGCGCGGGTGCGCGGCAACACCTTCGACGGGGTCGACGAGGCGCTCGTGGCCGACTCGACCGGCGGCGACGCGCAGGTGACGGGCAACGTCTTCCTGCGGGCGCAGCGGTTCTTCATCGTGGCTCCGTCGCTGACCGCCGGCAGTAACTACTGGGCCACGGCCACCGAGGCCGAGACCGTGGCGCGCGTGAAGGGAGCGGTGGTGGTGACGCCGTGGTTCCCGGCGTCGGCGGCGGGGTACTGACCGCCGTCAGAACTTGTTGGCGTGCGTGGTGATCTTGTACATCCCATCCCGCCCCATGATCTGTCCGAAGAGGCGTTCCTGCACCGTGTCGCCTGCGGCGGTGACCCGCCGCACCGTGCACGGTCCCCAGATCCGGTTCGCTCCCTCCACGACCTCACCCCCGTCACAGATGTATCCGGCGTAGGCGTATGGCGTGCCACCCCGCTCCGCGAGCGCCCGGGTCAATCCCTTCCGCGACTGCTCGTCCATCAAGAACCACATCAGCGACGGGCTCAGGTCGTAGGGGGGCAACCCCTGCGCGCTGGTCGGGTAGTAGAGCCAGGCGAATTCGGCCTTGCTCAGTGTCAGGCGCTTTATCGCGGCTGTATCTGCGGCGGCCAGCGCCTCGACAAATTCCTGCACCAGGGCATCCCGGCTGGGAGCGCCGCCGGCGAGCGCAGTCGGCGTGTCCAACCCGACACGGAAGCGACGGAGGGCCTCCTCGCGGGGGATCACCGAATCGACGACGTTGGCGCTGGCTGGGGAGGCGCTGTGCGGTTCGGTGGAACAGGCGGCGATTAAGACCAGGATCGCAATCCAGGCGTGCATTCGCATCGTATCTCCAAATGACCGGGGGCCGGCCCGCCGCGGTTGCGACGAGACGGCCCCACAGTCGACGGGATCACTAGTTGATCTGGTAGACGGTCCAGCCTTGGTACCAGGTGCAGACCACGTCGCAGGCACCGAGGTACGCGGTGTTCTGCCACGAGTTCCCGAAATATCCGCCCACTCGGGAGGCCGGAACGGTGACCGCGCCGCTCGAGGCCGGGGAGCCTGCCTTGGGGGCCCAGTTGAGGCCGGCGGGGTTGGTGCTGATCCCCAGGAGCGTGTCCACCGAGACGGTGCTCCCGTACAACTTGAGGGTGTTGTAATCCGCCGCCGGCCAGTTGGCGGGCGCGGCGTAGGCGGCGCCGGTCGTGTCAAAGTTGGCGCCGTTCTGCGTCAGGAGGACGGAGGCGATAGTCAGCGAGTCGAGTTGCGTGAACAGCGTGTCGGTCCACGCGTCGCGGATGCTGATGCCGAAGCCCTTCCACCGCGACAGCACGCCGTTGGCCGCATAGCCGCCCGTGCCCCGGCGCCAGACGCCGCCGTTGCCGTCGTTCGGGATGCCGGCCAGCTGGCCGGTACCGATCATCGTGAAGTTGGCGAAGGTCGGGTTGGAGTAGGGCGTGCTGGTGCCCGTCGCGGTGACCGTGCAGCCGCTGACGCCCGGATCGCAGCCATCGCCCTCGAATCCGCGCGGGTCGCCCGAGAAGGTCCCTGCGCCAGGGGCGGGGGTGAGGCGCTGGGTCTGGAGCGCGATCATGAACTGGACCCGGCCCTGGAATCCCTCGACCAGTCGAAGTGGTCGTCGCCCGACTCGTACGAGATCAGATAGCGCCCGTCCACCGCGCCACCCCACCACTCGAAGGAGTCGTCGAGCCCGGACATGGTCTGGATGTACTCGTACGTCGTCCCGCGGCCGACAGCGTAGCTGGAGAGCGTGTTCAGCTCCTGGCCCGCGCCGTTCGACACGTCGTACCCGGCAAACTCGATGCGCACGTAGCGCAGGGTGCCGCTGTCATCGTTGTTGTCGATGCCGCCCGAGTAGTCCTCCGCAACCCCGGCCGCGCCGCCCTCGGTGAGGATCGGCGACCCGGTGCGGTTGATGATCCCGTTGCCGATGATGATGATGCCGCCCCAGTCGCCGGGCTTCCGGTTACCGGGCGCGCGGGCCGACGTGAACACGATGGGCGCCACCGCGGTGCCCTGGGCGTCGATCTTGGCGCCGCGGAGGACCCAGAGCGAGCTGCCGAGGACGCCCGTGTCGCCGATGATCCTGGTCCCGGCCTGGATGGTCAGGGTGGCACCGCTCTGGACCTTCACGTAGCCGCTGAGCTTGTAGACCGTGTCGGCGTAGAGCGTGCGACTGGTGGTGATGTTCCCGGACAGCGTCGCCGCCGACACCCCGGTTGCCGCGGTGACGGTGGAGGTGAATGCGCTCGTGTCGGACGCCGTGACCGAGGCGACACGGTAGCTGTACGACAGGCTTGGCGTCAGTCCGGTGTCGTCGAAGGTCGTCGACGCGAGGATGCCGCCGCCGATCTGCGTGAAGACGCCGGGGTTGGTGGCCGCCGCGCGTTCCAGGAGGTACCCGGTGGCGCCAGAGGCTGCCGTCCACGAGACCCGGAGCGACGTCAGGGACACTTGGGACACGGCCAGGTTCGTCGGTGCCGCGACCGGAGTTGGGCCGGTGCCCCCGTCGTTGTTGTCGTCGGAGCAGGCCGCCAGGGCCAGCATCGTCAGGGGGAGCGCCAGGAGCTGTCGGAATCGGGTCGTCATCGGTTCCTCTCGTTCGTTGCGTGTCGGGTAGGCTGCGCGGGTTGTCCCGCGCCTCAAGGAAAACCACGGACGGTCGCGCCAAGGCGACGGCTGCGTCACGATCGGGTCAAGCCCCGTTCAGGGCTGCCACTTGAAGGCCACCACCCAGATCCGGCCGGTGGTGTAGCGGAGCCGAGTCACGCCCCCCTGGGTCATCAGGTATTCACTGTCAAGCAGGTTGCGCGCGTCGACCTTCACCGAGACGTCACGGGACAATCCGACTTCGACGGAGGCGTCGAGAATGCTCCGGGGCTGTTCGTACGCGTCGGGCAGGCCGCCGCTACCGACTTCGAGGATCCGTTCGCCCGCCACGTTGTAGAGCAGGGAGGCGGTCGTGCGGGCGCCCGGGCTGACGTAGGTCATTCCGGCGTTGACCACGTAGGGGGACTGCCCGATCATCGGGCGGTCGGGGTTGGTGAGCGAGGAAATGCTGTCGTTTCCGGTGACGATCTGGCTCGTCATGAAGGTGGCGTTCGCGAAGGCCGTCACGCCCTCGAAGGCCCGCCCCACGAATCCCAGGGTCTTCCGGATCTCGAGCTCAACGCCGTAGTTCTGCGCGCTCTCTGCGTTCACGAAACTCAGGGAATTGGCGCCGGACGACTGGATGATGACTTTCTCGATTGGCGCCTGGAAGTTCTTCGCGAAGATGCCCGCGCTCACAACTTCCCCTCCGGACGGATACCACTCCCAGCGGAGGTCATAGTTCTGGATCAGGCTGCGGTCGAGGGCCGGGTTGCCGAAGGTGGTGGCAAAACCCACCTGCTCGAAGTAGGGGACCGGGCTGAGTTCACGGTACTCAGGCCGGGCCAGCGTCTGCGTGGCCGAGAGTCGGTAGACCTGGTCGGGACGCGGGCGGTAGGTAATGGCAAGCGACGGAAGCAGGTCGGTATGCTGCGGGTTGGCGGGCACCACCTGGCCTGCGCTGGTCCGGGTGTCGACCTGCAGCTTCCAATCTTCCACCCGAAGGCCGCCGAGCACCGTCCACCTGGGTGACAGCGGGACCGTGGCCATGGCGAAGCCGGCAAGAATCTCGTCGTCCGCCGTATATCGGCCACCGTTGGCATTGGCGACCAGGAGGAAGCTGCTCGCGTCGATGTTGGCCGGCGAGAAGATCTCCGACGGCGGGAGGGCGAGCGCGCTGTCCGGGAGGCTGATGTTATTGATGTCGTAGGCCCGGCTGTCGGCGTCCCGGTTCGCCGTGCGGTACGCCGCACCTACCTTGACGGCCACGGTCGACGCGCCCGCACCGAAGTTGCGCTCGAGATTCAGGCCGAAATCCCACGCCGATTCGGTGGTGTTGTCGAAGGTCCGGGTGGCGAATCGTGGCTGCCCGAACCATTGGTACGGCACAAACTGGCCGCCGCCCTTGGGGTGCGCGAGGTAGCCGATGTCCGACCGGTCGGGGGCGTCGCGGGTGACGGCCGAATTGGTGACCAGCCAGTTCAGGGTGGTCTGCGGGCCGATCAGGTGCTGGCCGGCGAGCTGGTCCGAGCGGACGGAGCGCTGGATGTAGGTGAGCCGCGAGAACTGGAAGGTGTCCGCGAACTCTTCGTTGAAGCCGCCGAGGAGGCTCGCCTCGTTGTCGCCGCCCCGGGTATAGGTGTTGTTGAAGCTGATGCGCCCCGAACTGCCGAGCCGGGTGTAGAAATTCAGCATGCCGCCCCAGAGCACCGCGCCGAGCGTGGTCGAGCCGGTGTAGGTGTTCAGCGGCTCTGCGGTGTCCTTGTCGGGGCCGTTCTTCGCCAGGCCCTTCGTCTCCCCCTGGCGGATTTCCTGTACGTACGTGTAGGTAAAGGAGCCGACGTAGCCGAGCGGCTGCCCAAAGACGGGGTCCTCGCCGCCGAGCGACACGTTGAACGAGGCGTTGGGCGATCCGCTCTCGTAGGCAGGGCTCCAGACGTTGCGGAAGGAGCTGATCAGGCCGTTCACCTCGGACTGGGTCAGACCGTTCAGGTTGCCCGCGTCTGCCACGTCCGAAGGGAGGGCGCGCGGCGGAGCGCCGTCCGCAATCCACTCGCCCCCGGCCGTCGGGGCCCGGGCCAGCTCGACGCCGGTCGCCGCGGAATTCCACCCCGACCCGATGGTCATCGTGAAGGTGTGTTCGGCGGAAAACTCGCGCGTCGTGATGTTGACCGACGCCCCGCTGAAGTCGCCCGGCTGGTCGGGTGTGAAGGTCTTCGAGGTCGAGATGCCGGAGAGCAAGTTGGCTGGGAAGATGTCCATGGGGACCACCTTCCGGTCCGGCTCCGGGCTGGGCACCCGTGAGCCGTTGAGCGAGGTGGTGGTATACCGTTCGCCAAGCCCGCGCACGAAGACGTACTTGCCGTCGAGCACGGAGACGCCGCTGACCCGCTTGATGGCGGCGCCCGCGTCGGCGTCCGGGCTCTGCGCCATCTGCTGCGCACTGATGGAGTTGGTGACGTTTGGCGCGGTCCGCTGCGCATCGAGCGCGCCCGCCACGGTGCTCTGCTCTGCGGTGGCGGTGACCGTGAGTTCGTCGAGCGTGAACACCTGGGTGCTGAGCGCGATATTCTGCTCGATGGTGCCCCCGGCGGGCACGACCAGCCCCTTCACGTTCTTGGGGCCGTAGCCGATCTGTCGGACCCGGATGGTGACGGGGCCCGCAGGCACGTCACGGAGGGCGTAGTGGCCGTCGATCGCCGACGTGGCGCGGATCGGTGTCGGTGCGCTGTCCACTTCGATGGTGGCGCCAGCGATCGGGGTGCCGGTCGCCTGGTCGAGAATCGTGCCGACCACCCGACCGGTTTGCTGCGCGGCGCCGGGCGCCGGCGCGAGCAGCAGGATGGCGAGGAGCGTGAAGCTCGGGAGGACGCGGGTGGGAGAGATCCGTGTGCGCATTGCAGGCCGGGATTCGGGTGCGTGGTGGGCAGCGCGGTCGTTCGACCAGGATGCCACGGAGGCAGCACGAATACTCGACCGCTGTTGTCGGCCCTCCTTCACGAACCGGCAACGACTATGTCACGGAGTGTGGGGAAGCGGGACGGTCAGGGTTCCAGCAACCGCTGCAGCACCGCCCGCGCCTCGCGCGGGACCAGCGGCTTGGTGAGGCGGGGGACGCCCGCGAGGCCGGCGTCGACGAATGCGCCGGCGTCGCCGAGCAGCACGAGCCGCGCGGCCAGTTCCGGGCGCTGGGCCAGCAGGAGCGGGATGAGCGGTTCCGAGGCGCCCGCGAGCGCCGGGTCGAGGAGCAGCAGGTCGTAGGCCTGTTCGTTGGACATGGCGACCGCCTCCGCGCCAGTCCGGGCGGTGTGAATCTGCACGCCGTCCTGCGTCAGCAGCGCCGTGACCACCCGGTGGACGGAACGATCGGCGTCGGCCACCAGCACCCGGCAGGGCACCAGCTTCTCCACCGGGCCGCTGCCATGGGCGGGGAGCTGAATGGTGAAGGTCGAGCCTCCCCCCTCCGCCGGCGCGTACGAGAGCCGGCCCCCATGCGAATCAATGATGCCGTAGCTGATGGAGAGCCCGAGCCCGGTCCCCTGGCCCGGTTGCTTCGTGGTGAAGAACGGCGTGAAGATGCGGCCCGTGAGTTCGGCGGGAATCCCGGGGCCGGTGTCGGAGACGCGGACGTAGGCGCGGTCCTCGTCCTGCCCGGTCGCCACAACGATCCGCCGCTCCGCCTCCGGCGGAAGGTCGGAGAGGGCGTGGACCGCGTTGGTCAGGAGGTTGAGCAGCACCTGCTGAATTTCGTACCGGTCCCCGCGGACGACCGCGGGCTCGCCGATGGCCCGCTCCAGCGTGACGCCGCGCAGCCGAAGTTCCGCCTGGATGAGGAGCACCGTGCGCTCGGCCACGTCCTCGAGGTCCACCACCGCCTGCTCTGGCGTTCCCTTGCGGGCAAACGTCAGCAGGTTGGCCACGATCCGGCCCGCGCGGTCCGCCTGCTCGTGGATGACCCCCAGGTGCTCGCGCGCGTCCGCCGGCAGCCGCTCCTGCTCCAGCAGGAGCTCGGACAGCCCCGCGATCGAGGTGAGCGGGTTGTTGAGTTCGTGCGCCACCCCGGACACCAGCTGACCCACCGCCGCCATCTTCTCGTTCTGGATCAGTTGGGCTTCCAGCGCGCGCTGGTCGGTGACGTCTTCCACCATCACCACGACCGACGCCGTGCCCTCGTGCGCGGGGAGGGGCGCGCCGGCGAGCCGGAGCGTCCGGCTCAGCCGGGCGGACGGCAATAGGGTCGGAATCCGCGACTGCCCCAGCCGCGCGCCGGCGATCAGCGCGTCGGCCGCTTCCGATTCCGAGAACAGCGAGGCGACGAACGGCCTCCCCACCAGCGACGCGAGGGGGACGCCCGCGAGCAGCGCCAGCGCCCGGTTGGCGCGGGTAATCCGGCCGGCGCCGTCCACCAGCGCAATCCCCTCCGAGAGGGCATCGAAGGTCGTTTCCCACTCCTCCTTGCCCTGGCGCAGGAGACCGAAGAACCGGCTGTTGGTGAGCACCACCGCCGCCTGCATGGCGACAGTCGAGATCAGCCACAGGTCCTGGGTCGAGAAGGGGCGGTCACGGCGGGCCGCGACCGCCATAGCGCCCAGCGTCATCCCGTGGGCTCGCAGCGGGGCGACGGCGGTGCGCTGGACCAGGACACCGGCCACGAGCTCCACCCCGGGGGCCGGTCCCTCCGCGAGCTCGATGCGCTCGCGGCCGATCGCCTGGGTGAGGAGGCCCCCTTCCGCCGACGGGATGGAGCGCCCGAGCAGGGAGGCGAGGGATCCCTCTGCCGCCGCGATCCGCAATTCGGGCTGGTCCTCCGAGGCCAGCGCCACCACCGTCCCCTCCGCTTCCAGGAAGCGGGAGGTAAAGCGGGCCACCTGCTCCACGATCCGATCTGTCTGGAGCGACTCGGAGAGGACGTAGCTGAGTTCCTGCAGGGAGAATATCTCGTTGATCCGCCGGTCGAGCCGGCGGGCAAAGTCGTCGCGCTCCGCCTGGACCTCGGCCAGCCGGGTCGCCAGGGCGGCGGCCTCCGCCTCGTGCCGACGCCGGGCGCGCCAGGACCACAGCAGTGCCGCCGCGCCGGCCAGCAGGGTGACAAGAATGACGGCGTTCAGGAGGGCCCCGGCTCGCCGCCGTGCCGCGTGACCAGGTCGGTGGGCGTTGTTTCTGGCGGAGCGTTCGGCTTGACCCGCACCGACTTGGCGGGAATCCCGACGTTGACGTGATAGGGACGGACATGCTTGGTGGCGACCGCGTTGGCGCCGACCATCCCGTTCCGGCCGACCCGCACGCCGGCCAGGACGGTCGCGTGGTAGGTGATGCGGACATCGTCCTCCAGGATCGTGCGGGCGTTGGTCACCTCGCGCTGGTCCACGATGCTGTGCGTGTGGCTGTAGATGTTGGCGTAGTCGGAGACGCTGACCCGGTCCCCGAGCGTGAGCCCGCCTCGGTCGTCGAGCAGCACGTGCCGGTGAATCACCACGTCGTCGCCGACCTCCAGGTTGTAGCCATAGGAAAACTCGACGTGCTGGAAGCACTTGAAGTTGCGCCCGCACCGGGCAAAGATCCTCGGCGCAAGGCGCCGCCGCAGTGCGATGCCGAGGGCGACGTTCTGCCCGGCCAGGGGGGCGCGGTCGAAGCTGTACCAGAGCCAGAGCAGCGGCTTGACCCGGGCAAAGCGCACCGGGTCGACATCCCCGTAATACTCGGGTTCAAGGGTAATATTCGTGGGGTCGAGCGCGAGCAGCGCGGCTCGCGCCGCCGGCGACCGGCCGGGATCGGCCACCGCCGCGTCCCAGTCGGGAATGTCCGGATGAAAGAGGCCCAGGAGCACCTGGCGCACGACGCGCGACCAGTCCGCGCCAGGGGCGTCCAGCTGGGCGTCGAGCTCGTCCAGCCACGCGTCGTACGCGGCCTCGGCCCGCTTGGGCAGGCTAACGGAACGCAGGGGTAGAAATGCCATCAGTTCTCCACGGTTGCCCTGAGTTTACCGGGGTCGACACCGCGGCGCCACGGTGCGCCGCCCACCCTCCCGCCGTGAGGCGTCCATGAGCCGACTGTTGCCGGTGCTGGCCGGGGTCCTCCTGCTCGGTTGCGCCGGCCGGGGGGATCGCGGGGGCCCGGTCTGGATCGACCGGAAGGCGGAGTCGATGAATGCCTCCTTGCAGATGACCCTGGAAGGGCGCAATCTGGCGGCCGCGGTGGAAGCGTCCCAGTCGGTCCTGAGCGCCGTGGGCGCGGCGGACGCGCTCCTCTCGGCCAATCGGTCCGACAGCCGTGTGACTGCGCTTAACGACATCGCCGTCGGCGCGACGTCGGCCATCGATCCGGAATTGTGCCGCGTCCTGAAGGAAGTCAGCGGCCATGCCGCCGAGGTGCCCGGCGCGTTCGACATGGTCATCGGTTCCCTCGTCGACGCCTGGGATCTCGACGGTGACGGGCGCATCCCCTCCGTGGCGGAGTTGGAGGCGGCGCGCCGGGCCGCGGGCACCGGCGGGATGCAGCTCGACTTCGACCGGTGCACGGCGCAGCGCCTCGCGGCACAGGCGGGATTCGAGCCGTGGGGGTTCGTGAAGGGGTACAGCCTTCGGGCGGGACGCGACAGCCTGCTGGCCCATGGAGTGCATTCGGCCCAGCTGAAGTTCGGCCAGCAGGTGCTGGTGCTCGGCCCGACGGAGCAGGGTGGGCCGTGGCGGATGGCCATTCCAAGCCCGGAGGACAAGAAGGAGGAGGTGTTCACGCTCTGGCTGGCCAGCGGCTCGGCGTCGACCTCAAGCCAGTCGCACCGATACGTGAGGGCGGCGGGCCAGACCGTCGGGCACATCCTCGACCCGAGGACGGGAACGCCGGTAGCGGGGTGGGGAAGCCTGACGGTGGTGGCGCAGGACCCCCTGCGGGCCGACGTCCTGTCGACCGCCCTCTTCGTCCTGGGTCCCGACAGTGCCTATGCGTGGGCGGAGCGGCACAACGACGTGGGCGTCCTGGTGCTGGATCGGCGGGACGGCGCCATCCGCTTTCGGTACAACGAGGGACTGCGCCCGGCGCTCGATTCCGCGACCGCCACGCCCATCCGCTGATCCCGGCCCAGCGCTACGGCTTGGCGCTGGTGTCAGGCACCTGCTGCGAGCTCTGGGAGCGCGCCCGGGCCGACACCCGGGCCAGCTCCCGGTCAAAGGTCGAGATCTTCGAACTCCATCCCTCCGCCGCCACCGATCCGTAGCTGAAAACGATGGGTGAGTAGACCGGCAACTCATCGGCAAACACGTACAGCCCCTGCCCGACGGCCTGCTGCGGAAGCTGCTGCCGGTTGAAGTTCGCATTGAGCGGAATGATGCCGACCGGATCGACCCGGATCGAGTTGACGGAGACGCCGATCGAGGTCGCATCAAACCGGACATCGGGGACGTTGCCGTAGACGGTGACCAGCATGAGGCCGGGCTGCGTCGATCCGCTGTACCGGCTCACCGAATCGATGGCGACATGCCGGCTCGCGATCATGCCGGAGAGCGCCCGGTAGGCGTCCGGGGCCAGCAGCCGGAGGAGCCGCTCGTTGAGCGGCTGGAATCGCACGGTCAGCTGGCTGTTTGCGATCGAGATGGAAATCTGTTCCTGCGTGAGCGAGCCCAGTCCCATCGGGGGCATCGTCCCCATGGGGTCGGCGGGCTGCTGGGAGTGCGCCGGGCCCGAGTGCGCGCAGGCACAGAGGGCCAGCACGGCTGCGAGTCGGCGAATGGTCGTCATGAGGACGGTCCTTGCTCTGCGACGGCCAGGATGCTCTCGCCGAGGTCGGCGATCCCTTCCCCCGTCACGATACTGGTTGGCTGCAACTCGTCGGCGGCCATCTCGAGGGTGCGGGCCAGGGCGAGCAGGCGCTCCCGCGCCGCCACCCGCCCCAGCTTGTCGGTCTTGGTCAAGACGGCCAGCACCGGGTGGCCGGCGGCCGCGAGCAGGTGCCGGACGTCCTGGTCCTCAGCGGACAGCTCGCGCCGAATGTCCAGCATCCAGACCACCCCGGCCAGCGTGGCCCGGTGCTCCACGTAGCCGTTCAGGAGTTCGCGGAATCCGGCGCGGGCGGTCTTGCTGGCCCGCGCGAAGCCATAGCCGGGCAGGTCCACCAGGTAGAGGCCGGGCAGCCGGAAGACGTTGACCAGCCGCGTCTTGCCGGGCGTCCCGCTCACGCGCGCGAGTCCCTTCTTGCCCACGAGGGCGTTGAGCAGACTCGACTTCCCGACGTTGGACCGCCCGACGAACGCGACCTCGGGTAGCGGCGGATCCAGGCGCACGCGCGGATCGGGGAAGGACCCGACGAACTCGATGGGAAGGCTGGACAGCGGGGGAGCGGCGGGGCCGCGGGGCTGGGAAGCCGTCGCGCCTCCTACGCTTCTTTTTTCTGCTTGACGCGCTCGGTCACCACCAGCGGCGGCTTGCCCTCGGTGACGCACTCCGGCGTGATGACAACCTCGCGGACGTCCTCCCTGTCCGGCAGGTCGAACATGATGTCGGTCATCGTGGTCTCGAGGATGGCGCGGAGGCCGCGGGCGCCCGTGCCCCGCTTGAGCGCCTTCCGGGCCACCGCCCGCAGCGCCTCGGCGTCGAAGGTGAGCCGCGCATCCTCGAGCTCGAACAGCTTCCGGTACTGCTTGGTGAGCGCATTCTTGGGCTCGAGGAGGATCTGCACCAGGGCGGCCTCGTCGAGCGACTCGAGCGACACCGTGACCGGAAGGCGGCCGACCAGTTCGGGAATCAGCCCGAAGCGGAGGAGGTCGTCCGGCTCGACGTCGGTGAAGGGGTCGTGCGTTGCCTCCGCCGGACGCTCGGCGCGGGGGCCCGAGGTGAACCCGATCTTCTGCCGGCCAATCCGCGCCTCGATGATCTTCTCGAGGCCGTCGAAGGCGCCACCGCAGATGAACAGGATGTCCTTGGTATTGATCTGGATGTATTCCTGCTGCGGGTGCTTGCGGCCCCCCTGCGGCGGCACGGATGCCACCGTCCCCTCGAGGATCTTGAGCAGCGCCTGCTGCACCCCCTCGCCCGAAACGTCCCGCGTGATGCTGGGATTTTCCGACTTCCGCGCGATCTTGTCGATTTCATCGATGTAGACGATGCCCCGCTCGCACTCGGCGACGTTGAACTCGCCGGCCTGCAGCAGGCGCACCAGGATGTTTTCCACGTCTTCGCCGACGTAGCCCGCCTCGGTCAGCGTCGTCGCATCGGCGATCGTGAACGGCACGTCGAGAATGCGGGCGAGGGTCTGCGCCAGGAGGGTCTTGCCCACGCCGGTGGGTCCGAGGAGGAGGATGTTGGATTTCTCCAGCTCCACCTCGCCGTCCCGCGCCGCGGCGGCATTGATGCGCTTGTAGTGATTGTAGACGGCCACGGAAAGGGTCCGCTTGGCGCGCTCCTGCCCGATCACATATTCGTCGAGGGTGCTCTTGATCTCGGCGGGCGTCGGAACGGAGGTGATGCTCTCGGCAACTTCCCGCTCCTCGTCCTCCGCCAGGATTTCATTGCAGAGGGTGATGCATTCGTTGCAAATGTAAACGGACGGGCCGGAGATGAATTTCCGGACCGAGTCTTTGGACTTGCCGCAGAAGGAGCAGCGGAGGTGCTTGTCGTTCGACATGCGCTGGCCGCCGATGGTGAAGGGGGGACCCAACCCGAAAGGTGGGTCGGGTCCCGGGGGGCGTCAAGGCTAGGCCGGGGGGGCCAGCCAATCCTTGTGGGGCTCGAAGACCGTGTCAATCAAGCCGTACTCCTTGGCCTCTTCCGCACTCATGAACCGGTCCCGGTCCATGTCCCGCTCGATCGTTTCGATCGGCTGGCCGGTGTGTAAGCTGTAGAGCTGGTTCATCTTAGAGCGGAGGTAGAGGATCTCACGGGCCTGGATCTCGATGTCCGATGCGGTGCCTTGGGCGCCGCCGGACGGCTGGTGAATCATGATCCGGCTGTGGGGCAGGGCGCTCCGCTTCCCCTTGGCTCCAGCCGAGAGGAGGAACGACCCCATGGAGGCCGCCATCCCCATGCAGATCGTGTTCACCGGGGCCCGAAGGTGCTGCATCGTGTCGTAGATGGCCATCCCGCTCGACACCACGCCACCCGGACTGTTGAGGTACAGGTAGATGTCCTTCTCGGGGTTGTCGGCCTCGAGAAAGAGCAGCTGGGCGATGATGATGTTGGCGACGTCGTCGTTGATGCCGGCGCCGAGGAAGACGATTCGGTCCATCAGCAGGCGGCTGAAAATGTCGTAGGTGCGCTCGCCGCGGCTGGACCGCTCGATGATGTACGGAGGATAGACAGACACTGGGCTCACCCTTCCACGGTGGATTGCTGGAGCAGGTAACCAAAAACCTTGTCCTCGGTGATGGCGCGCTCGAGTTCCGGGAGTCGCTTCGCCTTCTGCAGCGACGCGTACACCTGGCCGGCCGGGACGTTGCGGGCCGAGGCCATGGCTGCGATACGGGCGTCGACGTCCGCTTCGGTCGCGTAGAGGCTCTGGGCCTCGGCCACCGCGGACAGGACGAGGTCGCGCCGGACCTGGGCCTCCGCCACCGGCTGGAACTGCGCCGCGAACTCCGGCTCCTTCTCGTGCGGCACGCCGTAGGCGTGCAGGTAGCCGTGGATCACGCGGTGGACCAGCGAGGGAGGGGCCTCGACGTTGTTCGCCTCGACCAGCTTCTGGATCAGCTGATCGCGCACCCGGGCATCGGCCTCCCGTACGGCCTCCTGTTCGAGGTCACTGCGCACGGCCGCGCGGAGCCCGGCCAAGTCGTCGAAATCGCCGACTTCGCGCGCGAACGCGTCGTCGAGGGGAGGCAGTTCCTGCCGCTTCACCTCGTGGAGCGCCACCTTGAGCTTCCGGACCATCCCGCGTCGGCTCTCGTCGGGGTGGTCCTCCGGGAGGCGGACCTCCGTCTCGGCGACTTCGCCCGGCTGCAGCTCCATGATCCGTTCCTCGAGGGCCGGCAGCGCCTGCCCCTCGCCGAGCACGATGGAGTGCGGTTGCGGCTCGGGCGAGGCATCGTCGTCGAGCGGGGTAACGTCCACCTGGACCATGTGCCCTGGGGCGGGCTTCTGCCCCTCCACCGGGAGCCAGGTCGCCTTCTGCTCGCGGAGCTTCCCGATCTGCTCCTCGATCTGCGGCTCCGAGACCTCGGGGACCTCGCGGGTGATGGTGAACCCGCCGACGGTGGAGACAGTCACCTCGGGGCGCACTTCGACGTGCAACTCGAACTCGATGGCACCGCCGTCGTCAAACTTGAGGTTCCGGACCGACGGATCGGCCACGGGTTTCAGCGCCTCGGACTCGCGCGCCTGGTCCCAGCTCTCGCGAATGACTTCGTCGAGGACCGTCTGGCGGATGGCGTCGTGATAGCGCTTGCGGACGATGGCGGGGGGGGCGTGACCCTTCCGGAATCCCGGCAGCCTGACATTGCGGGAGACCTGCTGAACGGCCCGGTCCTCAGCCAGCCGGACGCGCTCGACCGGCACGGTCACCTGGAGGGACTTCGACGCGGCGTCGCCGCTGGTCGCTTGAATCGTGATGGTAGTCATGATGGGGGGAAATCTACCCGACCGCCGGGACCCGGGCAAACCAACGTCGTCGCTCAGCCGCCCGGGCGGGGCGGGAGGTCCCGGGCGACCGCGGGATCCCGGAACCCCTCGCGGGCGTGGGCGCCGTCGCAGAACGGCTTGTTCGTGGAATGGCCGCAGCGACAGAGGGTGATCGTCGACCGGCCGCCGAGTCCAAAGCGGGTGCCTTCCACGTCCGCCATCGCAAAGTCGCCTTCGATGCGGATCGGTCCGTTCGGGTTGATGACGACGCGCGCCGAGATACGACCTCCCTGAGAATGAGTGCGACCGGAGGGACTCGAACCCCCACGGGTTTCCCCACCTGGTCCTAAGCCAGGCGCGTCTGCCATTCCGCCACGGTCGCCGATGCTGGTCTGGTGGGGCGTCAGGACTCCCCGCCGGTGTCTCCCCGCAATTCGCGCTCGATCGCGCCGAGGGTTCCCCGGGTTTCCGGTGTACCCTCCCCGGTTTTCCGGAGGCGCTTCGCCTCGCGCTCCAACTCCCGCTTGAACAGTTCCTCCGCGACCGCCTGGCGCTGCTTCAGCTCGGCGGCGAATTCGGGGTCCCGGGCCAGGCGCTGCACATCCTCGCGCACGCGGGTGACAAGTTCGGCCACATGTTCCCGTGCATGCTGGGCGTCGACGTCGTTCGCGGGAAGCGCGGCGAGGCGCCGACCCACGCGTTCCAGCAGCCGCAGGTAGGCCTCACTCGGCTCGGCCTGCCGCACACGGTCAAGGTCCTTCGCCGCCGCGGGGTTGGTACGCGCCCGCCGCTCGAGATCCGCCGTCTCGGCGAGCAGCGCCCCGGCGACCAGGTTGGCGGAGGTGCGGAATTCTCCGTACGACTCCCGGCCGCTCCGCCCGAGCGCCCGGGCCACGATCAGGCCGTTCAGCGCACCCAGCCCTCCGACGATGATGGGGGCAAACGCGCGGTCGAGCCCGAGCACCTCCCCCCGGCCGAGGAGGCGGAGGAGGCCCAGGTAGATGAGTGCGGCGCCGGCGTTCGCGATGATCCACAGGGCGTAGTAGCCTAGCGGTCCCGCGTTGCGCAGCCCGGCCAGGACCAGGGCGATGGCCCCGCCGGCCGCGCCCGCCACGAGGCCGGCCATGCCCATGTCGAGGACCGCGGCAGGCACATCGGTCCGCCCCTGCACGAGCCAGACGGGGACGCTGGCGAGGACCAGGCCCGCCGTGACAGCCAGCCCGAGCAGCGCCCCCCAGAAGGGGGGTTGCAGCGCCGGCGGGAGCCGTTCGGCTGTCTCGACCACGCGCAGGAGTCGGGAACGACGGGTCATGTGCTCACTCCAGCAGCCAGCCGAGGAAGATCCAGGAGACGCGCTCGCCATTGAGGCCGACGCGCATGACGTGCAGGCCGTCCTCGTGGTCTGGCGCCACGTAGTCCCACGCCGAGCCGGTCCGGCGCTGGGGTCGGCCGTACAATTCGCCCACGCGGGTGGCGGGGTCGCCGGGGCGAAGCCCCCGTGCGGTCGCCACCCCCGGGCCTGTCAGGGTGGCGCCGTATCGGAGTCCATCGTCCGCGAGGGCAATCGCCAGGTCGGGGTAGACCCACGCCAGCAGGTCGATGTCCGGCTCGTCGGGGTCGGGGATCGAGATGACGGAGTCGGGTTCGCCGAGGACCGCCAGAATCTCCGACGAATCGGCGTCATCGGGCAGGCCGGCCACCACGAAGTCGCTGTCTGCGAGCCAGGGGCTGCCTGCCTCCCGCGGGGCGTCGCGGGAGCACGCCAAAGTGAGGGCCAGGACGGCCAGGCGGAAGGGGGTAGGGAAATTCACGCTGTAATGTAAGCCTCAAAGCGGTGTTGGGACACGGCATGCCGTCTCCCAACACCGCCCCGTCCCGCGACCGTCCACTCCCTATTGGGCCAGCTTGATCCGTTCGATCCGGCGGAGATTCCCCGAC
Organism: uncultured Gemmatimonadales bacterium; assembly: GCA_963748815.1. Taxonomy (GTDB): domain Bacteria; phylum Gemmatimonadota; class Gemmatimonadetes; order Gemmatimonadales; family GWC2-71-9; genus SPDF01. The sequence continues at coordinate 506,292 of CAVVKJ010000005.1, forward strand.
CGCATCGGCTGGACGATGTCGAGCGTCACGATCCCCCCAGGGCCCGGCTTGGCGAGCGCGTTGCGGAGCTCTGCCTCGGTCGACACCGGTGTTCCCTCGACATTGAGGATGATCATCGGCGCGCCGCCTGCGTTCGCCGCGGTGAGGATGCCCCACGACGGTCCGTCGGGCGTGACGTCGGAGACCACGAGCCCTTGTGTGCTGCGCGGGAGCCCCAACTGGGTAGCGTCCTCGGGCGTGAGCACCTGCACGGTGATGCCGAGCGGGGCGATCGCGGTGCCGACCGCCGGCGGCTCCGCCTCATTCTTCATCCCCGCCAGGTCGGTGGGTGCCTCGGGGACGCTCAGGGCGATCAGCTTCACCGCGTACGTCTTGCGGGCGCCGCCCTTGCGCGCGACCTCGACCTGCACCACCTGGCCGGGGCGGCTGAATCCGATGGCCTGCTGGAGCTGCGCGGTGTAATTGACCGGCTTGCCGTCGACGCTGATGATGATGTCGCCCGGCCGGATGCCCGCGGCCTCGGCTGGGGAATTCTCGCCGAACTGCTCAACCTTCACCCCACGAATTTCCGCCAGCCCGACGTAAGCGGCATCGTTTGGCGTGGCGTCGCGGATCGTGATGCCCAGCGCGGCACGTTCCACGTGGCCGATGGTGACCAGCTGGTCCATGACGTTCCGCGCCAGGTTGATCGGGATCGCGAAGCCGTACCCGGCGTTGAGGCCGGTTTCGCTCGCGATGGCGGAGTTGATGCCGATGACCTCGCCACGGACGTTGATCAGGGGACCGCCGGAGTTGCCCGGGTTGATGGCGGCGTCGGTCTGGATGAAGTCCTGGATGCTCCCCTGGGACCGGTTGGGCAGGCCGCTCAGCCCCCGACCAGTGGCGCTGATGATACCGCTCGTCACCGTAAACGTCAGGGCATTGCCCAGCGGATTGCCGATGGCCAGCACCCATTCGCCGACACGCGCCTCGTCGCTGTTCCCCAGCGTCACCGGCCGAAGCCCGGTGGCCCTGATCCGGACAACGGCCACGTCGGTGTTCGGGTCGCTGCCCACCACGGTCGCGTCGAACACGCGCCGGTCGGGAAGCTCGACCGTGACCTTGTCCGCCCCCTCGACCACGTGGTTGTTCGTCAGGATGAGGCCGTCGGCAGACACCACGAACCCGGTCCCGCCGCCCTGCTCGACCCGCGGGCCCTGCCGGTTGTGCGGAAAGAACCGCTGCATTTCTGGCGGGAGCTGCGCCTGGGGTGCGGTGTTGGTTTTCTGGGAACGAACCACGACCACGCTGGGCTTGACGCTCTCGGCGACGTCGGCGAAGGCATCGCTCAGGGCGATCAGCATGTCGGCGGCCGGGCTGCTGACGCCGCTCGGCTGCCGCACGACCGCGGGCATGGCGGACTGGTAGCTGGTGGACTGGGGAAGGAGCCCCGACTGGGACTGGGCCTGGGTGGCGCCAGGCAACTCGAGCACCCCGGCGAAGAGCAGGCCCAGCATGAACGCGAGGCCGACGAGACTACCGAACTTGAGCCAGTTGCGGGTGCGAACGGACATGGGGCGGACTCTCAGTCGTGGATGTATGGGCGCACTTCCCGGCGCAGCCGGGCTATTCCATCATAACCCGGATGCGCAGGAAAAAGTTTCGGTCGCGGACTACTTCTTGGTGTCGTCCACGATTTCGTAGTCGGCCTCGACGACGTCCTCCGCCGGGGCGGCAGGCCCTTCCGCGCCTGCGGCGCCGTCGGGCGTGGACTCCGAGGTGGCTTGCGCGCTCTGGTACAGCGAGGCGCCGGCGGCGGAATAGGCGGCGTTGAGTTCGTCGAGCGCGCGGCGGATCAGGTCCGGGTCCCCGGTCTTCAGGGCCCCCTTGCCACCCTCCAACGCGTTGTCCAGTTTGGACTTGGCATCTTCCGAGAGCCGGTCCACCCACTCCTTGCTGTCCTTCTCCACCTTGTACATCAGGCCGTCGAGCTGGTTCCGCGCTTCGATCTCGTCGCGCCGCTTCTTGTCATCCGAAGCGTGCGCCTCGGCGCTCTTGACCATCTTTTCGATGTCCTGGTCGGACAGTCCGCTCGACGCCTCGATCCGGATCTTCTGCTCCTTGCCGGTCGTCTTGTCCTTGGCCGACACGTGGAGGATGCCGTTGGCGTCGATGTCGAAGGTGACTTCGACCTGCGGCATGCCGCGCGGTGCCGGCGGAATGCCGGTCAGCTGGAACTTGCCGATGGTCCGGTTGTCGACCGCCATCTGGCGCTCGCCCTGCAGCACGTGGATCTCGACCGTGGTCTGGTTGTCCTCCGCGGTGGAGAAGATCTCCGACTTCTTGGTCGGAATCGTGGTGTTCCGCGGGATGAGCACGGTCGTCACGCCGCCGAGCGTCTCGATGCCGAGCGAGAGCGGCGTGACGTCGAGCAGCAGCACGTCCTTCACGTCGCCGCCGAGCACGCCACCCTGGATGGCGGCGCCGATGGCCACCACTTCGTCGGGGTTGACCGAGCGGTTCGGCTCCTTGCCGAAGAACTCCTTGACCACTTCCTGGATCTTCGGGATGCGGGTCGAGCCGCCGACGAGGATGACCTCGTCGATGCTCTTCGGGTCGAGCCCGGCGTCCTTGAGCGCCTGCTGCATCGGCGGCATGGTGCGCTGGATCAGGTCGTCCACCAGCTGCTCGAACTTGGCGCGGGTCAGCGTTGTAGTTCAGGTGCTTCGGGCCCGACTGGTCGGCCGTGATGAACGGCAGGTTGATGTCGGTCTGCTGCGTGCTCGACAGCTCCATCTTGGCCTTTTCGCCGGCTTCCTTCAGGCGCTGGAGCGCCATCGGGTCCTTCGAGAGGTCGATGCCCTGGTCCTTCTTGAACTCGGTGACGAGCCAGTCGATGACGCGCTGGTCGAAGTCGTCGCCGCCGAGGTGCGTGTCGCCGTTGGTGCTCTTGACCTCGAACACACCCTCGGCCAGCTCGAGGACGGAGATGTCGTAGGTGCCGCCGCCCAGGTCGAAGACGGCGATCTTCTCGTCCTTCTTCTTCTCGAGGCCGTAGGCGAGCGCCGCCGCGGTCGGCTCGTTGATGATGCGCATGACGTCGAGGCCGGCGATCTTGCCGGCGTCCTTGGTGGCCTGGCGCTGCGAATCGTTGAAGTAGGCCGGCACGGTGATGACGGCCTTCCGTGACCGTGGTGCCGAGGTAGTCCTCGGCGGTCTGCTTCATCTTCTGCAGGATCATCGCGGAGATCTCGGGCGGCGTGTACTTCTTGCCCTGGATCTCGACCGCGGCCAGCCCGTTGGCCCCGTCGGCCACCGGGTAGGGGACGCGACTCGCCTCCTCCTTCACCTCGCCGGTCCGGCGGCCCATGAAGCGCTTGATCGAGAAGATGGTCTGCCTGGGATTGGTGACGGCCTGGCGCTTGGCCACCTGGCCGACCAGCCGCTCGCCGTCCTTCGTGAACGCCACAACCGACGGGGTCGTGCGTCCGCCCTCGGCGTTGGGGATGACGACGGGGTCGCCGCCTTCCATGACGGCCACCACGGAGTTGGTGGTGCCGAGGTCGATGCCGATGATCTTGGAGGCCATGCGGGTCAGTTCCTTTCTCGGGAAATCACGCACGTCGACCGGCGGCTGGAGGCCGCAGGCGCGATGCGAACGGTATCGGAACCGTCTAGGGCAACCCCTATACCGTGATTTGCTGCCATTTTGACAGCAATCTATGTTATTGATAGTAAGACAGTTACGACAAGCCCGACCCTGACGACAGGATCGGGCTGGGGGGGGATTGACGAGGAGCTAGAAGGACTGGGCGAACGAGAAGGTGAAGGTCCAGTCACCGCCTTCGAGCGGGCGCGCCGCGCCGAAGCCGAGGAGGGTACCAAAGAGGCTGAGCCGGATTTCCTGCGTCGACTTGACGCCATCCGACACCACGGAGAAGGGCTCGGTGACGCCATTGACGGTCTGCGTACCGACCGCGTCCAGGGCTGCTTGCGCCGCGTCGTTGGTCGTGTTGGTGTATCCGGCGTAGAACCGGTACGAGAAGTTCGGGGCGATGGGGGGGATCGTCGCATTGCCGATCTTGAGCGGCGCCTGGAGGAAGGGCAGCGGTACCGCAATCATCCAGCGGCTGAGCCCGCCCACGTTCCCGCCGAACTGGTCGTAGTCGTAGCCCGGCATGGACCCCGAGCCGCCGATCAGGAAGAGCTGCTGGGTGGGGGGATTGTCAGCGATCGTGGTGCCGGCATCTGCGACCATGGTGAAGGTGAGGACCTTCCAGTTGAGACGGACGACGAACCCGGCCTGGATCCGCTGATACGGCAGGTCGCCACCGCCGGCTTCGTACGTGGCGTGGAGCCCGATGCCGGTCTTGGTGAAATGCGAGCTGACTTCCGGGTGCCAGTTCACGCCGACCTGCACGCGGGGATACTCATAGGCGACGACGTTCGGGTTGATGGTATAGGCCTGCCCCAGGGGTCCGGAGGAGAGATCTGCGACGGTGCGCCGATCGTCGATCCAGTCGATCCGGGCGGTGACCCCGCCGGGATTCAGCTGGTTGAAGAACCACTCGCCACCGACTCCAACCGTCAACCGATCCACGTAGTCGTAGTTGTCCTGCTGGAAGAGCGCGCGGACGCCCCGATTGTAGTCGAGCGGGTCGGCAAACTTCGTGGCGAGGTCGAGGTCGCGCATCGCCTTCACGTTGGTGGCCCACCGTGGACGGCCCAGCGTGGCCGTCACGCCGCCTCGCGGAAGCCCGGGCCACATGGCGTACCCGGCGGTCCCGCGCACCTTCAGTCCCGGCACCGCGTCGCGGAAATACATCGTGCCGGAGACGCCGAGATAGAGCCCTTCCACGCGGTTGAACCGGAGCGCCTCCAGCGTCGTCGGGCCGCGCCACAGGTACTCGGGAGGGCCGTCCGGCCGGAGGGCCAGCGGCCCAACGCTGAACAGATCGGCCGTCTCCACCGAGTTGATCGGCGTGTTTGGCGGCAGCTTCCAATCGCGAAAGTGGCGGAGGCTGTCTTTCGTCACTACCGAGCGGCCGGGCTCGAGCGGCGGGAGCGGGGGTGGCGGCTCGCCCGGAGCGCCGACGATCGCCTCGATCTCCCCGAGACGTGACATCACGCGAAGGATGCTCCAGCTCTCGGTGGTCAGCGGAATCAGCACTTCGAGGTCGATGCGCTGATAGGTCGGGAGCCACCCCGCACCCGGCACCTCCGTGGTCACGATATCCGCGACCGAGCCGTTGATGGCCAGCTTGTTCAGGAACTTGGCCCGTCCCGATTCGGGCGGCCCCCCGATGGTGAGAAACTGCCCTTTCAGGCGGCGGAGGATGCCCGTTTCCGGGTCGAGGTAGAGCTCGCCCCGGAAGATCTTTTCACGAGTGGCTCCGGCTTCGAGGGGCCACACCTCGACCCGCACGACCCGCTGCGGCGCGCCGGTCGGAAAGGCGATGGTGACGGTGTCGCCGCCCTCGAACCGGTAGTACCGCTCCCGATCGGGACCGAGCGGTGACCACGCCGAGTAGTCCCCACTCGAATCGGCCCCGACCGCCGTCTTGGCGCCGCTCGACGAACCGAAGAGGTCGATCCTGGGCCCGGTCAGGGTCGGGATGATCCAGCCGTTGGAAAGCGCCGCCGAGCCGGGGAGGGGGACACCCGTCGTAACGACGCGATACCCGAGCTGATGCTGGCCGTACCCGCTGTCGGCGATCCAGGTGAACACGCCGGCGGTTTGCTCGATGGTGGAGGCCCCTTGAATCCGATCCGGCAGGAGCTTGATCAGGGCCACTTCGGACTCGTACCGCGCCGTGTAGCCCCGGAGGCTTTCCGGGGGCCTCGCATTGGCGGCCTCCGCCCTGGCAATGACGTCGCGCAGGGCCTGGGAGGAATACGACGCCGTATCCTGGGGCACGGCCTGGGAGAGGAGCAGGAGCAGCGGGAGCATGGTCGATCGTCCGTGGCGGGGTAGGTCCGCCTAGAAGGTGAAGCCGCCGAGAGCGTTGATGAAGACGCCATGCCCGGCGCCGGTTGCCACCGTGAGACTCGCGGCGAGGGAGCGGTCGAGCAGCGCCGCCCAGAGTCCCCCGCCGAAACTTGGATGCCAGACACTTGACTGCTGCCCGCTCACCCAGACCCGGCCGACATCGGCCAGGCCGAGCACGCCGAAGTCCCAGGGCAAGACGAACTGGATCTGGGTGACCCGGAGGCGAAGGTCCAGGTTTCCGTAGAGCGAATGGTCGCCCTCGTACCGCGCCTGCGGGAGGCCTCGAACCGTCCGGCCGCCGCCCACGAACGCCGCTTCGTAGTAGGGCACACTGCCCGCGGTGGTAGTGCCGCCGACCCGGGTCGCCACGGTCATCGCCTGCCACCAGGGCGGAGTCAGGTAGGCGGCGATCGATCCCGTGGCCGTCACGAAGTCGCCGCTTCCGTCCTTCACCCAGGGATACCAGCCGCCGGTCAGCGTCGCCAGCACGCCCGATCGGGGGGCACCCTTGACGTCGCGGGAATCGAAGACGAAGTCGCCGGTGAGTCCCACCTGCCCAAAGCTGGGGCTCCCGTACGGCTGCGCGATCCCGATGTAGAGATTGCTATCGAGCGGGGTGTCCACCGATTTCAACTCGATGCCCGCCCCGACCTTGACCCGGCGTGAGAGCGGGAGGAGCAGGGCGGGGGCCAGCCCGTAGAGGTTGCGCCCCGCCCGGTAGTAGCCATTGGTGCTGTCGCCCGGCGTCTCGTTGCCATAGCCGTAGAAATACACCGCGCCGACACCGGAGGCGGCGGCTTCGACCTGCAGCTGCAGCGGGGAGTGCGCGAACCGGAAGTCCCCCAGAAATTCCACGACCCCCTTTTTGGAATCGGAGCCGTAGGCGGCTCGGAGCGTGAGGCGGTTCCGGTATGGACGGGCGTCGCCCGACCAGTCGGTCCGGACCACGCCGGCGCCGATGAGGAGGCCGACGCCCGAGGTCAACGCCAGCCACCCGGTGGGATGGTAGGTGTGCGGGACGTCCGTCCGCTCCTCTCCGGTGCTGTCGATGGAGGCGAGTGGGTCGGGAAGCGAGGCGGAGCGGGTTCGGACCCGGTCCGGCTGATCGGAGGTCACCGTGACCGACTTGTCGTACACGGTAATGGCCCCCCGGTCGCCGGTGCCGGTCACCGCGAGCGACGATCCCGGCAGCGGGGCCACCCGGATCGCCGGTGCCCGGCCCGGTGCCCCCACGACCTCCAGCGTGTCGGCCCCGCTCCCCATAAACAGGGTCACCTTCTCGGTCTCATGCGCGAGGAACGGTGCCGATGCCCTGGGCCCGAGGTGCAGGGTGAGCGAGTCTCGCCCGATCCACTCCGCGAGGACGCGCTCGGATGCCGACGTCGCGTAGATCTCTGCATCCTTCCGCACCTGGCGGTACATGCGGTCGACCGCCTGCGACAGGTGGTCCCGCCGGTACCGGAGGTCGCGTGCAATCCCCTCGCCGATCTTGGCCTGGTACGCCGGCGGCATCTGGGCCACCGCCGCATCGATCACGGAGTCGGTGAGCCGTTCCTGCAGCATCGCGGCCACGGAGTCCCAGGTGTGGCGACCGAGCGACCCGAGGAGGAAGCGAAAGGCGCTGGTCTGGTCCGATGCCCCGGTCAGCGTGCGTGGATAATGCTTCCCGAAACTGGTCAGGTCAGGCGCCAGGGGGCGCCAGAGATTCGCGACAATGCCGTCGTATCGCGACAACGCCGTGGCCCGGAAGGTCCCCAGCGGACGCCAGAGGACCTCCATGCCGGTGACGGATGCCTCCCACCGCCATTCGATGAAGCGTGGGTTCAGGTTGCCCACATACACATCGAACAGCGTCGCCTGCAGCACCGCCGTGGCGTCGGCGTATTCGGACGCACCCGAGAGGGCTCGATGCAGGAAGGCCAGCGTGCTGACGACGGCGCCGTTGGACACCGGACCGGTGGAGTCCGGCAGGCCAACGGGGTCGCCCCGGAGGAGGTACCCGGCCCGCGCCGAGTCGCCGAGGGCGGCGAGATGGAGTCCCGCCCCGGCCGGAATCGCCACCAGCCAGGCGTCCTGGTTTGGCACCCCCGCCGCCGCGGCCAGCGCCGCCGCCACGAGTGGTCCGGCGGGATTGCGTCCACTCGTGAGGTCGGCCACAAGGCCGTCGCTCACCGCTTCGGGAACCACGCCGGGGGGAAGCTGTGCGGGGCCGTGCGGTCCAGCGGATAGAAGGTCCAATGCGATCCGTCGGCACCCACGAGGTAGATGAGTCCCGCTTCGAGCCCGGACCCCCGCCCTGTCTCGGTGAGGCCCCCGGCAGTGGCCTGCAGGTCCAACACCGGAAGTGTGATGGGGGTGCGCCAGAGATCCCGATAGCGGGAGCCGAACATCGGGGTGCCAAGCCAGCTGATCCAGGAGGTGGTGCTGAACTGGGGGCCGGGGACCACCGTCACGCTGTCGCGCAGGACGGGACGAGCCTGCCCCGCGGCAGGGGAGGTCGATAGACCGAGTGCGACGAGCACCAACCACAGCTCGCGAGCGATCCTACTGGCCCTGCGCGCAAGTCGCACTGGCACTGACTCCGCAAACCAGGGTGAGAAGGGCCACGATCGATCCGGTTCCCGCGGATCAGCTCCGTCAATCATAACCGCGCACGAGCGGCCCGGCCCCTGTCAGGGGAGCTTCGCGCTGGCCTCACCCACCACGCGTTGAACCATCGGGTTGTCGGGGAATTGCTGCGTGAGCTGTTGCAGCACACCGCGCGCAGAGTCGGGCTGCCCCATCGCCAGATAAATGTCGCTCCGCAGCAACCCGGCCTGGAGGGCCATGCGGGCGTTGTCGGTCGGCACCTGGAGCTGGTCCACGGAGGCCATGGCCGCCGCGGGGTCGTGCCGGTCCACCAGCTGTGACCGCGCCGCGAGCAGCTGGACGCCGAAGTCATCCGGCATCTGGCGCGCCAGTTCCTCAGTCAGGCGGGCGGCGTCGGCGGTATCGCCCGCCTCGCGCTCGGCGCGGGCTCCGTTGAACAGCCCCGCCACCAGGAGGTTCTTCACGTGGTCGGGATGGCCGGATCGCGTGCCGACGCCGCCGGCGTAGTTATACACCACCTCGCCGCCATGCTCCGCCGCCTCGAAGAGGAAGAACGCTGCGACGACCCCGGTGACCGCCGAGCCGATGAGCGCCAGGCGGCGGACCTTTTCCCGCTTTGCCAGCGCCAGCGCAAGAATTTCGAACCCTGCCACGACCAGGAAGAGATTCCGCGCCCGCTCCCCCGCCGCCTCGTGTTTTTGCACCGCTTCGCGCGCGCCGGGAATCCGCTCGGCCGGGCCGTGCGCCTCGTCTCCGGAGCGCGCGGCCAGCACGCCGGAGAGTGCGGCGGCGAGCAGGGCCACCGTCGCGGCCGGCCTGATCCACTCGATCTTGACGACGAGGGAGAGGATCCGGAGTCCGACCCCGATGAAGCCGAGAACGACGATGAAATGGACGATTTGCGGATGGAACGAGGCGATGCTGGGCATAAGGGCCTGGCCTGGCGAATAGGGGAGGCGAATGGAGCCGGTCTCCGGGCTCGCGAATCATAGGCCCGCAGGGGACGGGGTGGAAGTCGGCGGCCGGACGGGTCAGTCGCCGAGTGCCCGCCGGTACGCGTCCGCCGTCTGTCGCGCGGCGCGCGCCCAGGTGAATGCTGCCGCGCGCGCAATGCCGGCCTTGCCCAGGGTCTCGCGGCGAGCCGGGTCCGCCAGGAGCGACGCGATGGCCGCCGCAAGCCCGGCGACGTCCATCGGCTCGACGAGGACGGCCGCGTCGCCCGTCACCTCGGGCACGGAGGTCGCCCGGGCGGCGACGACAGGGCATCCCGCTTTCATCGCTTCAAGGACCGGGAAGCCGAAGCCCTCGAAATAGGAGGGGAAGGCGAAGAGGTCCGCGGCGGAGTAGGCGGCAATCAGCTGGTCCTCGCTAAGACCGGAGCGATACCGCACGTGGCGTTCGAGCCCGTGACGCGCCACCCGGGCGCGGGTCCGCGCGCTCGGCCCGCCGACGCGGAGGAGGAGGAGGTCGGGCCAGTCCTTGACGAGGAGCGCCATCGCGTCGAGCAGCGACTCGACGTTCTTGCGGCGCTCCTCGCTGCCGACGTGCAGCAGCACCGGCCGATCCTGCTCCAGGCCGAGCGCGGCGCGGCTGGCCGCCCGGTCGCGCGGTGCGAACGCGGGGCCGACGGCGTGGTGCACCACGCTCGTGCGCGACTCGGGGTAGTCGTATTCCGACAGGAAATCCACGCGCGAATACTCCGACGCGAAGATCAACCCGCGGGCCCGCCGGAGTGGCGGGAAGTGGCGCCGGCGCAGCCAGGTGGAGATCCCGGGGTGATTGGCACCGAGTCGCAGTGCGATGAGGTCCTGCACGGTCACGACGGCGGGCGCAGCGTGCCGCACGCCGGCCCCCATCATCTGACTCGAGAAGTGGTAGAGGTCGTACCCGGCCGGCACTCGGCGCGGAAAGTAGTAGTGGGAGTTGAGCAGGTAGGTCGTGCCGAAGCCTCGTGCCTTGGCCCAGCGCGGCCGGTCCTGGATGGTGATCGTGGAGCCGTCCGCCGGCGCATGGGATGCACGCCATTCCCGCGGGTCCGCGCGGCCCGGCAGGTTCTGGAGCAGCAGGTCGACGTGGACGGGCCGGGGGTCGAGGGCGTGGAGGGCGTGGTTCAGCTCTCGGGCGTAGCGGCCGATGCCGCCGCCGGGGGGATGGTCGTTGACCAGGAGGACGCGTGGGAGGGTCAGCCGGCCGCCTCCTCCTGCTTCACGGCGCGCCCAACGAGAATGGTGATGTTGTCGCTCCCGCCGTCCGCCAGCGCGTCTTCGAGCAGCTGCTCGCACACCTGCCTCGCCGAGGTCATCGACCGCAGTCGCTCCGTGATCTTTTCGTCGGAGACGTGCTTGGAGAGTCCGTCGCTGCACAGCAGGATGACGTTGTTCCACGCCATCTCGATCCGGGTCACGACCGGCGCCGTCTGGTGGCCCCCGATCGCGCTCGAGAGCACGTGCGCCCACCGGGTCCGCGGGGCGTCGGCGCGGGTCAGCACGCCCTGGTCCACGAGCTCCTGCGCCATCGTCTGATCACGGGTGATCTGGGTGAGCACGCCGTCGCGCATCAGGTAACACCGGCTGTCGCCGAGCTGCAGGAGGTAGGCCCTCGGCCAGACGCCGAGGTACAAGGTGAGCGTGGTGGCCATGTTGCGTCCGCTCGGGTCGGCCTGGGCCCGCTCCACGACGCGCGCATGCGTCTGCATGGCCGCGGCCTCGAGGGCGGAGACGAAATCCTCCTCCGCCGCGGCGTCGGCGGTATAGTACGCCCGCATGCTCTGGGCGACGTATTCCGTCACGGCCTCGACCGCCAGCCGGCTCGCTTCCTCGCCGTGCGAACTGCCGCCGACCCCGTCGGCGACCATGGCCAGGGTCGCAAGCCGTTCGGTCGCGGGCCACCGACTGCCGTCGGGAAGGCTGGTGAGGGCAATGTCCACGTGCCGCCGGAGGGCGCAGATGAGAAAGTGATCCTGGTTCGACGACCGGACGCTGCCCCTGTGGGTCAGGCCGTAGATGTCGCGCTCGGCGTCCGTCGGCTTGCGCGTCGACGGCATGTCCGGTGGCGGCTCGAAGGATGAGCTCATCTGCCTTCCTCTCCTGGGTGCCTAGCGCGTACCGCCGCTGCCGATGGTGCGGGCGAGGAACCGGTCCGACACCTCCTGGATCATCTTGAAGCTCGGGAAGTTGTATGCCGCGCCGTGGCGTCCCGGCGGGTAGATCCGCAGCTCGACGTCGACCCCCGCGTCGGTCGCCGCGGTGAGAAACTGCATCGTGTTCACCGGGTGCACGTTGTCGTCCATCATCGAGTGCACCACGAGCAGCTTCCCCTTGATCCGTCCGGCCCGCGGGTTAACCGCGGAGCTGTCGTAGCCGGCCGCGTTGTCGGGGAGGACGTCCATGTATCGCTCGGCATAAATCGTGTCATAGAGGCGCCAGTCGCTGACGGCCGAGTTGGCGATGCCCGCCGCGAAGACGTCTGGGTAGGCGGCCATCGTGTACAGGACGCTGTACCCGCCGTAGCTGGTGCCGTCGATCGCGATTCGGCCGCCGTCCACGTAGGGCTGACTGGCCAGCCACCGTGCGGCCTCCGCAAAGTCCATCGCCTCGTACTTGCCGAGGTGCCGATACACCTGCTTCATGAACGCGCTGCCGTAGTTGTTGGAGCCCCGGTTGTTGAGGCCCACGATGATGTAGCCCTGCTGGGCCCGCCACTGGTCCATGCCGTTGGAGCCGAACCGATCATACACCTGCTGCGAGCCGGGCCCGCCGTAGATATCGAGGATGACGGGGTATTTCTTCGCCGGATCGAAGTCGGGCGGCTTGATCATCGAGCCGTCGAGCACCTGGCCGTCGGTGGTGGTGAACTGGAAGAGTTCCACCGGGGCGTAGGCGTACGTGGACATCCAGGTGGTGACGGCGGCGTTGTCCTCCAGCTGCTGGAGCATCTTGCCGCCGGTGGCCCACAGCTCAACCTGTCGCGGCTGCGTGGTAGAGGACCAGCGATCGATGTAGTACCTGGCGTTCGGCGCCATGTCGATGGCGTGCGTGCCGGTCGTCGTGGTCAGGCGCTTCTTGCCCTTGCCATCGAAGCGGACAGCGTAGAGCTGCCGCTGGAGCGGCGAGACTTCCGTGGAGCTGAAGTAGATCATCTTCCGGGCGGGGTCGGTCCCCTCGATGCGGGTGACCGTGTAGGGGCCGCTGGTGATCTGGTTGATCAGCTTGCCGGAGTAGTCGTAGCGGTAGATGTGCTGCCAGCCGTCCTGGTCGGATATCCAGAAGAACTCCCTGCTGCCGGCCGGGAAGGTCATCATGTCCTGGATGCCGGCGTAGAAGTCGTACACGTCGAGCCAGGTGTCGCTGGTCCAGGTCCGCACCAGGCGGCTGCCCGCGTCCTGCACGTTGAAGAAGAGGAGGCGGAGGGTGTTCTGCTTCCGATTGAGCTCGAGCACGGCCAGGGTGTCGGGGGAGCTGGTCCAGTAGATCCGCGGTATGTAGAAATCCCCGGTCGCCTTGGTGTCGAGCCAGACCTGCTTCCCGGTGGCGACGTTCACGACGCCGATCCGGACCTTCGGGTTGGAATCCCCCGGTTGCGGGATGCGCAACTTGTCCCACTCAGGATGCGCCCCCTCGTAGTTTGACAGCTGAATCACCGGCTCGGCGCTCTCGTCGACCTGCCAGTAGGCCAGATGCCGGCTGTCCGGCGACCAGTTCCAGGCCTGCGCCATCCCGAACTCTTCCTCGTAGACCCAGTCGAACCGGCCGTTGTGCAGCGTCTCGGTGGCGCCGGTGGTGAGGCGCCGGTCGGCGTTGTTCGCGAGGTCGCGGACGTAGAGATCCCCGCCGAGCTCGTACCCGAAGAGCGCCCCGTTGGGCGAGAGCTCGCCGGTCTGGGCCCCCTTCGCGGCGAGCTGCATCGACTTGTCGGCCAGCGAATAGACGAAATAGTCCGAACTGCCGGAGCGTCGGTAGATCTGCTTGAACCGGGTCTGGAAGACCAGGTGCTTCGAGTCCTGCGCGAACTGGAACGATCGATAGCTGAACGGGGCCGCTGTGTCCGGGAAGGTGACGCCCTTGGCGGAGAAGAGCAGGGTGTCGCTGCCGGTCGCTGGATCGGTCGCGCGGATCTCCTCGCCGTCCGCTCCCCGCGTGGTATAGGAATACCGGTTGCCGCCGTCGATCCAGGTGACGCCGCGCGGCCCCGACCGGCCGGCCATAGCACCGGATGCCTGGAGCGCCTCGGTCACGTTGGCAAACGTCTTCTTGTCCTGGGCCTGCCCCGGAACGGTGAGCAGGGCAGTCGAGAGGAGCACGAGCGACAGGGTGCGGTAGCGCATCGAAGTCCAAGTCCTGTGACGAGTGGAGGGAGGGAATCCCTGAAGGTACGCGTACGGGAAGGTTGTGCAACACGGACCCTGCAAGATGCCGCCAGCCGGCGCGCACCGCCAGCCGTTGGCGGATGGCATATATTAGAGTTGCCAGCTGCGAGCCTCTGGCGCGGTCCAGCCGCCTATCGATGGGGAACTGCATGCCCACCAGTCCTAGCCGCCCGAGTGCGCCGCCGGCGGACTTTCCCATCCCGGTCCACTCCCGCAATCCGGGGATGCCGCTGGACCTCTCCTGGGTCCGATCGGTCCGCGCCAACCGGAGCGCGATCGAGCGACGGGCCGCCACCTTGCCCAAGCGGCGGACGGTGAAGCGGGAGTATCAGGCGGCGTGGCTCCTCCGCGCCATCACTCTGATGGACCTCACGACGCTGCAGGGCGACGATACCCCGGACCGGGTGCGCCGCCTCTGCGCCAAGGCCCGGGCACCGGTCCGGGAGGACCTCCTCGCTGCCCTCGGCGCCGAGGGGCTGGGCATCCGGGTGGCGGCGGTCTGCGTCTACCACGGCCTCGTCCCCGCCGCCGTTGAGGCGCTGCGGGGCACCGGCATTCCGGTCGCGGCCGTCTCCACCGGCTTTCCGGCGGGCCTCAGCCCGCTTCCCCAGCGCGTCGCGGAAATTCACGCCTCGGTTGACGCGGGCGCGGACGAAATCGACGTCGTGATCACCCGGGGGCACGTCCTGGCCGGCGACTGGGAGGCGCTGTACGACGAGGTGCGGACCTTCCGCGAGGCCTGCGGGGACGCGCACATCAAGGTGATTCTCGGCACCGGGGAGCTGGGCACCCTGCGAAACGTGGCGCGGGCGAGCCTGGTCGCGATGATGGCCGGCGCCGATTTCATCAAGACCTCGACGGGGAAGGAGCCGGTCAACGCCACGCTGCCGGTGGGCCTGGTGATGGCGCGCGCCATCCGCGACTACCTCGAACGCACCGGCCACCGCGTCGGATTCAAGCCGGCCGGCGGCATCCGCACGGCGAAGGACTCGCTGGACTGGCTCGCGATGATGAAGGACGAACTGGGCGACCCCTGGCTCCGCCCGGAACTCTTCCGATTCGGGGCGAGCGGACTGCTGACCGACATCGAACGGCAACTCGAATTCTTCGTAACCGGCCGGTACTCGGCAGCGCACCGCCACCCGATGGCGTAGCGCTCACTGGCTGACGACAAGGACTCCCCATGACCACGATTCCCGACATCTTCGCCTCGATGGCGTACGGGCCCGCTCCCGAGTCCGCCAAGCCGGCCGAGGAGTGGCTGGCCCGGCATGGGGGGAGCTTCGGCCTGTTCATCGGCGGCGCATGGACGACGCCGGGCGAGTTGTTCGACACGGTCAACCCGGGGACGGGGCGACGCCTCGCCGGAGTGACACAGGCGACGGACGCCGATGTGGACCGCGCCGTCGCCGCGGCGCGCGCCGCCCAGCCTGGCTGGTGGGCGCTGGGCGGGCACGGGCGCGCCCGGCACCTGTACGCGCTCGCGCGGGCGGTGCAGCGCAACGCGCGCCTGCTGTCGGTGCTGGAGTCCCTCGACAATGGCAAGCCGATTCGCGAGTCACGCGACATCGACATCCCGCTGGTGGCGCGGCACTTCTACCACCACGCCGGGTGGGCGCAGCTGATGGACCGGGAACTCCCCGGCATGGAACCGGTCGGCGTCGCGGGGCAGATCATCCCCTGGAACTTTCCGATGCTGATGCTGGCCTGGAAAATCGCGCCGGCGCTCGCCATGGGGAACACGGTGGTGCTGAAGCCCGCGGAGTTCACGTCGCTGACGGCGCTGCTCTTTGCCGAACTGTGCAATGAGGCGGGGCTGCCTCCGGGGGTGGTCAACATCATCACCGGCGATGGTCGGACCGGCGCCGCCCTCGTGGCGCACCCCGGCGTGGACAAGATCGCGTTCACCGGCTCGACCGACGTCGGCCGCGTCATCCGGGTCGCCACGGCGGGGAGCGGCAAGAAGCTCTCGCTCGAGCTGGGCGGAAAGTCGCCCTTTCTCGTCTTCGACGACGCCGACCTCGACAGCGTGGTCGAGGGCGTCGTGGACGCGATCTGGTTCAACCAGGGGCAGGTCTGCTGCGCGGGGTCCCGGATCCTGGCGCAGGAGGGGATCGCGCCGAAGCTGGAAGCGCGCCTGAAGGCCCGGATGGAGACGCTCCGCGTGGGCGACCCGCTCGACAAGGCGATCGACATGGGGGCCATCATCGCGCCGGTGCAACTGGAAAAGATTCGCGAGCTGGTGGCGAGAGGGGAGGAGGAGGGCGCCCGGATGTGGCAGCCGTCGTGGAGCTGCCCGACGGAGGGGTTCTTCTACCCGCCGACCCTCTTCACCGACGTGGCCCCCTCCGCGACGGTGGCGCAGGTCGAGATCTTCGGGCCGGTCGTCGTGATGATGAGCTTCCGGACCCCGGCCGAGGCGGTCGAACTGGCCAACAACACCCGGTACGGCCTCGCCGCGAGCGTGTGGACCGAGAACATCAACCTCGCGCTCGACATCGCGCCGAAGGTGAAGGCCGGATCCGTCTGGATCAACTGCACGAACGTCTTCGATGCGGCCGCCGGGTTTGGCGGCTACCGCGAGAGCGGGTTCGGGCGCGAGGGGGGGAAGGAAGGGCTGTGGGAGTATGTGCGAGAGGCGCCCAGGCGGGGAAGCGGGGAAGCGGGGAAGTACATGACGCGCAGCGCGACACCCAAGTCGGGGGGCCGCTCCAGCCTCCGCGCTTTCCCGCGTCCCCGCGTCCCCGCCGATCGACCGCACCCCGAAGCTCTACATCGGCGGGGCGCAGGTGCGCCCCGATTCCGGTTACAGCCTGCCGGTGCACGATGCATCGGGCGCGCCGGCGGGGGAGGTGGGGCACGGCAACCGGAAGGACATCCGCAACGCCGTCGAGGCGGCGCACGCGGCGCGTGGCTGGGGACGGGCGACCGCGCACCTTCGGGCCCAGGTGCTGTACTACATCGCCGAGAATCTCGCTGCGCGTCGTGAGGAATTCGTGGGCCGCCTCGTCGACCTGACCGGGCGCACGAAAAGGCAGGGGCGCGACGAGGTCGAGCGGTCGCTGGCGCGCCTCTTCACCTATGCCGGGTGGGCGGACAAGTGGGATGGCCGCGTCCACCACACCCCGATCCGGAATGTGACCCTCGCGATGCCGGAGCCGCTGGGCGTCATGGCGGTGGTCTGTCCGGACGACTGGCCGCTGCTCGGTTTCCTCTCCACCACGATGCCACCGCTGGCAATGGGCAACGCCGTGGTGGCGGTGCCGTCCGGCCGCTGGCCGCTCCTTGCCACGGATCTCTACCAGGTGCTGGATACCTCCGACCTGCCCGGCGGCGCCCTCAACATCGTGACCGGGCCGCGCGAGGAGCTGGCCGCCGTGCTGGCCGCGCACGACGACGTCGACGCGATGTGGTACTGGGGTTCAGCCGCGGGGAGTGCGGAGGTGGAGCGGCTGTCGGCGGGCAACCTGAAGCAGACCTGGGTGGATCACGGTCGGGGTGTTCGCTGGGAAACTCCCGCGGAGGGCGAGGGGGAGCGGTTCCTCCGCCGCGCCACCCAGATCAAGAACGTCTGGGTGCCTTACGGGGAGTAGCGCGCTTCCGGGGCTTGGGGGCCGGCGCGAGTGACGCCGTGATCGTGATCTTCCGTCCGAGGACCCTCTGCAGCACATCCGCCTTGCGGCGCGCGGCCCAGCCCTCGAGGGCCATGTTGGCGCCGGCGCGTTTGGGCGTGATCCGCAGGACGAGTTTCTTGCGCGTCACTTCCGCCGACACCTGATCGACCACCGCGGTGTGCCCGCGATCCAGGCCGTCGGCGACCCGGAGCAGCCCGGTGACCCGGCGGACCAGCGCCTGATCATCAGGCGGCAGGGCCGCGAAGGGAAGGTCGGACTTCTTGGGACCGCGGCGGCGGTGGTAGCGGCTGACCAGCGCCACGAGCGAGCGTTCGCGGGCGCCCAGGCCGATGCGGTCGGCGTGCATGATCAGCTGGTAGCTGTGGCGGTGATGACTCTTGTAGCTGACGAGCTGGCCGACGTCGTGCAGGATGCTGGCGGCCTCGAGAATGTGCCGTTCTTCCGGCGTGCACCCCACCGCTTCGCCGATCTGGTCGAACAGCGACAGGGCCAGCAGGCGGACCTGCTCGACGTGCTGGCGGTCGGTGCGGCAGCGGTCGGCAAATTCGCGGACCAGCTGCATCGGGTCGACCGGCGGCGCGACGGCCGCGGATGCGCCCACCATCTCCCAGAGCAGCCCCTCGCGCAGGCCATACGCGCTGACCGTCACGCTGCCGGCGTCGAGGCGTTCGAGGAGCGCGGCAATGACGGTGAGCCCCGCCAGGATGATGTCGGCCCGCTCCGGATTGAGCCCCGCGACGCTCCGCCGCTGCAGCGCGGTGCGCGTCGAGAGCCACTCCAGCAGGTGCTCCACCTCGGCCACGGTGACCTCGATGCCGTGCACGGGCTCCGTGGGGTCGCCGCCCCGCCGGGCCACCGCCATCCTGCCGAGGTTGGTGAAAGTCCCGCCCGAACCGATGATCCGTGCGCCGGTCCACGCCCGCTTCGGCAGCTGCCGCGCGAGGCGCTTCCCCAGATGCTTGCGCAGCGCGCCGACCTCGCGGTGCTGCGCGCGTGTGCCCGGGATGAACTGCTCCGTCAGCCGGACCGCGCCGTAGGGCAGCGATCGGCTGAGCTCCACCAGTCCGTCGACCGCCCCCACCAATTCGAGGCTCCCGCCGCCGATGTCGGCGATCAGCGCCTTGGTGTTCTCGAGCCGGAAGTGGTGGCGGACGGAGCGATAGGAGAGCTGGGCTTCGTGCTCGGTGCTGATGACCTGCAGGGGGAGTCCGATGTCGTCGCGGACGCGGCGCACGAACTCGTCGCCGTTCTTGGCCTCGCGCACCGCCGCGGTGGCCACGGCGGCGATGCGGGTGGCGCCCCGGCGCCGGGCCACGTCGGCCATGCGGCGGAGCGCAGCGAGGGCGCGCTCCATGGCCGCGGGGTCGAGCCGGCCGGTGGCGGCGAGTCCCTGCGCGAGGCGGGGCTGGGCCTTGATCTCGTCGATCGGGGCCAGTCCCGAGCCCGGATCGTACTCGGCGATCAGGAGCCGGATCGAATTCGAGCCCACGTCGATCGCGGCGAGCCGCTCGCGCCGACCCGGGCCGCGCCGCGTCACCGCTTCGGCGCCCCGGCGGGCCAGGCGGCGTCTCCCACGTCTTCGGCGTGATGCTTGATCGACTTCCCTTCCACCAGGAAGACGACGTCCTCGCCGATGTTGGTCGCGAGGTCGGCCACCCGCTCCAGGTTGCGGCTGACCAGGAAGAGCTCCATCCCCGCGCCGATGGTGTGCGGGTCCTCCATCATGTGGGTGAGGAGGATCCGGAACACCGACTTGTGCAGCACGTCCACCTTGTCGTCCCGCCGGCAGACCTCGCGCCCGGCCTGCGAATCGCCCCGGATGAAGGCCTCGAGCGCGTCGGAGAGCATGTCACGCGCGAGGCGCGCCATCTCGACGATCTCGGGTTCCGGGGCGATGGCGCGCTGGTCCGCCAGGCGCAGCGCCGACTGCGCGATGTTCACGGCGTGGTCGCCCACCCGCTCGAGGTCGTTGGCGATCTTGAGGGCGGAGGTGAGCATGCGGAGGTCGCGCGCCATCGGCTGCTGCAGGGCCAGCAGGTTGATGCACATCTCCTCCAGCTCGACTTCCATCCGGTCGATGACCCGGTCGCCGTGGATCACCGTCTCGGCCTTGGCGCTGTCGCGCTCGAGCAGCGCGTCGACCGCGAGCCCCAGCGCCGCCTCCGCCTCGCCCGACATCGTCAGGAGGCGGATCTTGACCTGGCTCAGGTCGTCGTGAAAATGCCGGTGGGCCTCGGTCATCCGAATCTCCCCGTGATGTACGCCTCGGTGCGCTCCTGCACCGGCGCGGTGAAGAGCTGCTCGGTGTCGCCGAACTCGATCAGCTCGCCGCGGTCGAAGAAGCCGGTGTAGTCGGACACGCGCGCGGCCTGCTGCATGTTGTGCGTCACGATGACGATGGTGTAGTGCTGCTTCAGCTCGAAGATGAGTTCCTCGACCTTCTGGGTCGCGATCGGGTCGAGCGCGGAACAGGGCTCGTCCATCAGCAGGACCTCGGGGGCGTTGGCCAGCGCGCGGGCGATGCAGAGCCGCTGCTGCTGCCCGCCGGAGAGCCCGGTGCCCGGTTCGTGGAGGCGGTCCTTCACCTCGTCCCAGAGGGCGGCCTGCCGCAGGCACCGCTCCACCAGTTCGGGGAGGTCCCGCCTCGAGCGCCAGCGCGGTTGACGGTCGGGCCGTAGGCCACGTTGTCGAAGATGGACTTCGGGAACGGGTTCGGGCGCTGGAACACCATGCCGATCCGCCGTCGCAGGTCCACGAGGTCCCGCCCGGGTCCGTAGATCGGCTGCCCGTCGAGCAGCAGGTCGCCGGAGTGGGTGACGTCGGGAAGCAGTTCGTGCATCCGGTTGATGGCCCGGAGGAAGGTGGACTTGCCGCAGCCCGACGGGCCGATGATGGCGGTGACGGCGTGCCGCTCCACGCTGAGCGAAATCCCCTTGAGCACTTCCGTCGCGCCGTAGGAGAAGCGAAAGTCCCGCGCTTCGACGACCGGCGCCCCGACCGGGTGGGTCCGTGCCGAATCCCGCCGCGGGGCGAGCGTCGGCCTGAGGCTGGCTGCATGCGGCATGGCCTTCCGTTCGACGAGGGTGGAGGTCATCCGAACCGTCCGGTGATGTAGGCTTCGGTCTCTTCGCGCGCCGGCGAGGTGAACAGTTGCCGCGTGGCGCCCGACTCGACCATCCCGCCCAGGTAGAAGAAGGTGGTCGTGTCCGAGACCCGGGCGGCCTGCTGCATGTTGTGGGTCACGATGACGATCGTGAACGCCTGCTTCAGCGTGAACAGCAGTTCCTCGATGCGCTGGGTGCCCTGCGGGTCGAGCGACGCGGTCGGCTCGTCGAGCAGGACGACCTCCGGCTTCGGGGCGATGGTGCGGGCGACGCAGAGCCGCTGCTGCTGCCCGCCGGAGAGGGCGAGGGCGCTGGTGCTGAGCCGGTCCTTGACCTCGTCCCAGAGCGCAGCGCCGCGCAGCGCCTCCTCGACGGTGACCGCCACCTCCGCCCGCGAGCGCCGCTGCCCCACCCGCAGTCCCGCCGCCACATTATCGAAGATGGACATCGTCGGAAAGGGGGTGGGCTTCTGGAAGACCATCCCCACCCGGCGCCGCAACTGCATCGGGTTGACCTTGGCGGCGTAGACGTCCTTGCCGTCCAGCAGAACGCGCCCCGTGATCCACCCCCCCGGCGTCAGCTCGTGCATCCGGTTCAGCGAGCGGAGGAAGGTGGACTTGCCGCAGCCGGAGGGCCCGATCAGGGCGTGGACCCGGTTGCGCCGTGAAGCCGAGCGTCACGTCCTTCACGGCGGTGACCTTGCCGTACATGGCGCTCAGTCGCTCGGTGGCAATATGGGCCAGGGGCTCAGCCATGATGGGTGAACTTCCGCCGCGTCGCCAGCCGCGCAGCGATGCTGAGCACCAGGACGACCAGGATCAGCACCAGCGCCGTGGCCCACGCCAGCTGGTGCCACTCCTCGTACGGACCGGTGGCGTAGGTGAACACCACCAGCGGCAGGGCCGCCATCGGCTGGTCGAGGTTGAAGGAGAGATACTGGCTTGCCGAGCGCCGTGAAGAGGAGCGGGGCGGTTTCGCCGGCGACGCGCGCCACCGCCAGCAGGCTGCCGGTCACGATGCCGGGGAGTGTCGTCCGCACCACGACGGTCAGGCTGGTCCGCCACCGCGAGTACCCGAGCGCGAGCGCCGCCTCGCGGAGCGAGTGCGGCACCAGCTTGATCATCTCTTCCGTGGTGCGGGTCACCATCGGGATCATGAGAATGGCGAGCGCCACGCTGCCCGCCAGCGCCGAGAAGTGCTTCTGCGAGGCGACGATCCAGGTCCAGGCGAAGACGCCGACCACGATCGACGGGGTGCCGTTCAGCACGTCCGACACGAACCGGGTGAGCGTGGCTAGCCGGGAGCCGGGGTACTCGGCGCAGTAGATGCCCGCCCCGATGCCGAGGGGGAGGCCGATGAGGCAGGCGGTGCCCACGATCATCAGGGTGCCGACGATGGCGTGCATGACCCCGCCGCCGGTCTCGCCGGCTGGCACGGGCAGCTTGGTGAAGAAGGCGAGATTCAGGCTGCCGGCGCCCTTCACGGCGAGCGTGCCGAGGATGAGCAGGAGCGGCAGGACGGCCAGCACCACGGCCAGTCCCATGAGACCGACCATGACATGGCTCCGGCGGCGGCGGGCGGCGGCGCGGTTCATGCCGACTTCCCCCCGCCGTCCCGGGCGACGCGCCAGATGAGCAGCCGGGCCGCCGCGTTGATCAGGACCGTCACCACGAAGAGCGTCAGCGCCACGTACGACAGCGCCGACAGATGGCATGTTCTCCACCGCCTCGGCGAACTCATTGGCGATGGCGGCGGCCATCGTGTACCCCGGGGCGAAGAGCGACGCGGCGATTTCATGCCGATTGCCGATGACCATCGTGACGGCCATCGTTTCGCCGAGCGCACGGCCGAGCCCGAGGATGACGGCGCCGATGATGCCCGACCGGGCGTAAGGGAGCACGGCCCCGGTCAGCGCCTCCCATCGCGTGGCGCCCAGCGCCATCGCGGCCTCGCGCTGGGTGTTCGGAACCGCCAGCAGCACCTCCCGCGACACCGACATGATGTACGGCATGACCATGATGGCCAGGATGATCGCGGCCGAGAGCATCGCCGGGGCCGTAGATCGGTCCCTGGAAGAAGGGGAGGAATCCGAGGGTGTCCTTCAGGAACGGATAGACGGTGGCGCGGAGGAACGGGATCATCACGAAGATGCCCCAGAGTCCGTACACCACGCTCGGAATGGCGGCCAGGAGCTCGATGAGGAAGGCGACGGGGCCGCGGATCTTCATCGGCGCGAATTCGGTCAGGTAGATCGCGACGCCCAGCGACAGCGGGACGGCAATCAACAGCGCGAGCGCTGAGCTGACGACGGTGCCGAAGATCAGCGGGAGGGCGCCGAAGCGGCCTTCGACCGGGTCCCATTCACTGCTGGTGAGGAAGCCGAAGCCGAACTCGTGGATGGCCTCCCGGGACCCGACCCACAGCTCCCAGACCAGGAAGCCGAGAAGGACCGGCACCGCGAGGGCGGCGACCGTCAGCAACGCCTTGAACAGGCGATCGCCGAACCGGGCACCACCCAGCGTCTGTTCCGGGGCTGGATTCGAATCATCCATAGCGCGGGAACCTACCGGCGGACGGTGGGCGGACGGTCACGGCCGTGTAACGGGAGTGTCACGACGGCTCGTCCTGAGGGCAGGGGGATTGCTCGGATTCCACGATTTGCCTTGCGCGATCGATTTTCGGGCCGCAGGTTGGCAAGTGGGCCTCGCTCAAGCAGTTCGAGTCGATCTCCTGGCGGCGATCCCAGCCGAGACGACCACGCCGGAAGTCCATGCGCCCCGATGTCCCTATTGGTGAGGATTGATGCCAGTTCGGCCGCACCCACCCAAGAAGAACTTCCGTCACTCGGTGCTGCTGGCCGTGGGGTTGGCCGCGGCGTGCACAGCGGATCCGTCCACGGGACCGGTACCCCAGGACCGGATCTCGGCGGTGGTCCTTACAGCGCCGAGCCAATACCTGGCACCCGGCGACACCGTCCGGTTCACGGTCCAAGTCATGGATTCCAACGGACGCGTCCTGCCGGACGAGCCGGTGACGTGGACCAGCAGCACGCCCAGCGTCGCCCGCGTCAATGGCGAGGGACTGGTCACGGCCGATTCCGTCGGCGCGACCACGATCACCGCCACCGCGGGCGGCAAGCACGGAACCGCGGATCTCGCGGTGCAGGTCTTCGAACTCTGCGACTGCACCCGCATTCTCGACTCCACGGCCATGACGCTGGTCTCACGCGACGACAGCACCGGGCGGTACGTCTTCCGGGTCGTTCGGGGACCCGCGCCTTCCATCGTGCCCGGCGACATCGTGGTGGGGGCCCAGGGCGTGGGGTACATCCGGCGGGTGGAGCAAAGTTCGCTCGTTGGAGACGTGCTCACGCTGGAGACGGCGCAGGCGTATGTCGAGGAGGCGGTGCGCGACGGCGGATTCGCCACCACGGCGTACACCGACGATCCAAGCGGCGCTCCCGCTCCGGGTCGGGGTGCCTGGGTGGGCCCCTGGACCACAACGTACATGGCGCCCGGCGTGCGGCTCAACCGCGCAGGGCTTTGTTGCACGATGGACGGCCTGTCGATCGGCATCAAGATCGCCCAGGGGCCGGTTGCTGGCTCCGTCGACTTCACGGTCAAGCAGGGTGGCATCGAGTTCTCCCCGAGGGCAGATATTGGCGCCCGGGTGAGCTGGTTTCAGCTCAAGGAATTCCACTCGATTTTCCAGGGCAACCTTGGCCTCGATCTTCAGGAGTACGAGCTCAAGGTCGCTCTCACCGGGTCCACAAACGTCACGGAGAAGCTCAGCAAGGAGAGCAAGAGCTTCCTGATTCAACAGCGCCCCTACGCCACGTTCATCGGGCCGATGCCGGTGCTGATCATCTTCACCAAGAAGCTCTCGCTCGAGATCACGCCGACAGTCAGTGCGAGCGTGACCTTCACGGGCAAGTACCATTCGGGTATCGCCCTCTCCGCCGGCGTTCGCTGGGCTGATGGCGGGGGTTGGACCCCGGTCTCCAGTGCCACGCCCTACGATACGGCGATTGCCCCGCAGTTTCAGGGCGTCGAGGGCTCGGCGTCGGTGAAGATCGCCGTCGTCCCCGAATACAACATGCTCATTTACGGTGCGGTGGGGCCATTCGTGAACCTGGAGCCCTTCGCCGAACCGGCAGCCTCGGCCGGTTTCACGTTCGCGAATGGCTCCGCCACCGGCCTGAATTGGGCCACGAAGGTCGCAATCGGACTCAATCTCAACATGGGGGCGAAGCTCTCGGTCTTCGGCCGCAAGGACCTCTTCCAGGTCGGGTTCGCCATCCCGCTCGTGAAACCGCTCGATCTCATCCGGGACTTCAGCGACGGACCCCTGACGGTTCGAGCAGAGGCAATCGGGCAGGACCTCCCCGCCTCGTTGGGGGTCAGGCTTCGGCCGGCATTCACGGACAAACTCCCGCTTACGGGGCGCCGGGATCTGTCGACATCGACTCGCGACACGCTGGTGGCGGCCAACGACTCGGTCACCCTCGACCGGATTCGCTCGGGGACAGGGTTCCCTCATCAGTTGACGCTGACAAACATCCCCGGCAACTGCTACGACTCGCTCGCCAACCCGGATACCGTCTCGATTCGGTCGGCAGCCTTTGTTGCGCTCGGGAATGCCTCCACTGCTGCGAGGTTCCTGGTCAACTGCATCCCCCTCGGCGGCGTGCGGGTCGCGGCGGTGACGACGGGACCGGATGCCCCTTCCCGCTATGCGGTGACACTCCTCCGCCGTGACACCGTCGGCGTGGGGAGGGCCACGACGGCCGAGACGGTGAGCGTTTCAGGCGGGCTGGCCGCGTCGGACACCATCCTCGAGGACTTCGTCCCCCGGAATACCCGCCGAGGGGGCACGGGCCGACTCGACGCGACCCTGAATCCGGGGCGACGGAACTGCGCGGTCGCCCTGCCGACCACCCACCAACTCGTGGTCCAATCCGGAGACACCGTCTCGTCCCAGTTCCTCGTCACGTGCGTCCCACTCGGGCTGGTCCGCCTTCAGACGACGACGGTGGATGCAGATGCGGGCCCGACCTCCGATCCCGTGGAGTTTGTCTCGTCCCTGACCCCGCAGGCCCCCGTCGACACGGTCGCGACGCCGCCAGGCCCCCTCGCGGCCAACGGCAGCGAGCTCGTGAGTGGCCTGGTGCCGCTCTACAATGCCAGCGGGGCCCCAGGGCGCTACACCGCAGGATTGGGCGATGCGCCGAATCGGTGCACGGAGCCGGGGACATTCACCCGCACGGTCACGGTCTTCCCCGGCGATACGGCCACGGCGTCGTTCCTCGTGGCATGCGTGGAGCGGCTCCACGTGGTCACACAGACCACTGGGCCGGGCACCGACCCGGACGGATACCGTATCGTCGTGGAGAACGATGACGGCTCCGCGGACACCGTGGGGACGGCGATCACCAGCGCCGTAGGCATCGCGGGCGTCGTGCCGGGCGCCCACGTCGTACGACTGGCTGGGGTCGAGTCGAGCTGCGTCGCACCGGCGCCCGCGAACGTGGTGGTGGATGGCAGGGATTCGACGCGCGTCACGTTCCACGTCAGCTGTCCGGCTCCGCCCCAACCCACCGGGCTGGTCGCCACGTTGATCGACAGCAACCGCATTGACCTTGGCTGGACACCGGTGCCGCCCGCCACACCCGTCGCCCTGTATCGAGTCTATCGCGCCGGCGTCCTCCACGATTCGACGGTCGCCGCGGCGTACAGCGATCCCGGGTTGCCACCGCACACCACCTTCGTGTACCAGGTCTCGGCGGTCAGTCCGACGGGCCTGGAGGGCGCGAAGAGTGCGCCGCTCTCGGTCCGGACCCTTGATGGGACCCCACCCACCGCTCCGGCCGGGCTCGTCGCCAGCGCGGTGAGTGGGGCGCGGATCAACCTGAGCTGGCAGTCCGCGACCGACCCGGAGACAGGCGTGGCGGGATACCAGGTCTTCCGTGACGGGGCGGAGATCGCCAGTTCGACGACGACGGCGTACGCTGACACCGGGCTGGCGTCAACCACGACGTATACCTATCAGGTCCGGGCGGTGAACGGGGATGGATTGCAGGGGCCGCTCAGCGCCCCGGCCACGGCCACGACCCTTGATGGGACGCCGCCGACGGCGCCGACGGGGCTCGCGGCGACCCCTGTGAGCGGCACAGCGATCGGATTGGCCTGGTCACCGGCTGCGGACGCCGAGAGCGGGATCGACGGCTACAACCTCTATCGAGACGGGGTGCTGGTGACCAG
Source organism: uncultured Gemmatimonadales bacterium (assembly GCA_963748815.1). Lineage (GTDB taxonomy): Bacteria > Gemmatimonadota > Gemmatimonadetes > Gemmatimonadales > GWC2-71-9 > SPDF01. The sequence goes on from CAVVKJ010000005.1 coordinate 533,213, forward strand.
CGTCCCCAGCACGACCTTCACGGATACCGGGTTGTTCCCATCCACCTCGTACACGTATACGGTGAGCGCGACGAACGGCGCGGGGATGGAAGGACCGATGAGCCAGCCATCGACCGCGATGACCTTGCCGGACCAGACCCCCCCGACCGCACCCAGCGGGCTCAGCGCGCTTGCGGTCAGCAGCAGCCGCATCGATCTGGCGTGGGTCGCTGCTGGAGACGCGGAGAGTGGTATCCAGGCGTACCGCGTCTACCGCGACGGCGTCCTGGCTTGGACCGGGAGCGGGACGGAATACAGCGATCTGGGATTGAGCCCATCGACGTCCTATACCTACCGGGTCACGGCGGTGAATGGAGCCGGGCTGGAAGGCCCTGCGAGCACGCCGGTCACCGCCACGACGCCCGGCGCCTCCACGGGTGACCTGCTTATCCTGACCGTCTCGACCGGCAGTCACATTCCGAGTGAGTACGAAGCCAAGCTGCTCGACACGCACGGTAACATCCTGCAGCGCGTACCCATCGAGGCGAACGGGTCGGTACTCTTTGCGAGCCTCGCGCCGCAGGGGTACAAGGCGTGGCTCTACTCCGTGCCGTCAAAGTGCACTGTGGCAGGGGCCAACCCCCGCCCGGTGACGGTCGTCGCCGGTGCCGTGACCTCGACGACCTTCACCGTCACGTGCCGGTAGCATGTCCATGACCGCTCGCCTCTCTCCGTCCCGGTGGTCGTTTCCCCTGTCGAGGCGGCTGGTCGCCGTGATGCTGGTGACCCTCGCATGTGGAACCGACCCCACCGGACCGAGCACCGCACCGGCCTCCGTAGATCATTCGGTCGTGAACGTATCGCGCAACGTTCTGACCTCGGGCACGGCCGCCACCCTGACCCTTCAGCTCAAAGACGCGGGGGGCCGTCCGGTTGGCAGCGATGGGCAGGACGTCGTGTTCTTTGCGACTGGCGGCGGTTCCACCGGCGCGATAGGTGCGACCGCCGACCAGGGGGATGGAACGTTTGCCGCCACGTTCACTGGACTTCTCGCCGGCACCGCCACGACCATCGGCGCCAGCATCGACGGGCAACCTGTCACTACCCCGCTGCCCACGCTCCAAGTGGTGCCGGGGCCTGTCGCGATCGTGGCGACCACGCTGGAGGCCGATCCCCGGACCGTGGTGGTCGGGAATGGAGCGACGCTGGAGCTGGTCACTCGCGACCAGGCGGGAAATGAGACTGGCGCCGGCGGGAGGCACGTCGTGTTTGCCGTCGGTGGAGGCACCAGCACCGGCGTCATCGGCGAGGTGTCCGACCACGAGAACGGCCACTACACGGCCGGCTTTCTTGCAACCGGTGCCGGAACACCCCTGACTGTGGGGGCGACGGTCGACGGGATTCCCCTGACTAGCGGGCTTCCGACGGTGACTGTGGCCCACGAGGTCTCTCCCGATTCGTCCACGATCGCCCTGTCCTCCGATACCATCGCCGTCAACGCCGGCCTGATGGTCACACTCCGCGTTCGGGACGGGACTGGAGTGCCGAGGACGAGCGGGGGCGAAACGGTGCATTTCCGGGTGCTGAGCGGTCCCGGGACGGGGCAGGGCACGATCGACAGCACGATCGATCACGACGACGGATCGTACACCGCCCTGTTCACCGCCACGGCCGCGGGAAGCCCGGTGGCGCTCGGGGCAACGCTCAACGGGGCCACGGTGGCCGGTCCGAACCCGACGGTCACAATTCTGCCGCTCCCCACGTCCCCGCAGCAGTCCACCGTGTCGACGAGCCGCGACACGGTCCTGGCGGGGCAAACGGCGACCTTCACGGCGCGTGTGTTGGACCAGGGTGGCCTGCCCGTCAGCACCGGCGTTGCCGTCACCTTCGCGCTCGGGACCGAGGGATCCAGTGCGGGCAATGTCGGTCCGGTCACCAACAACGGCGACGGGACCTACGGCGCAGTCTTCACCGGCATGTCGGCAGGCACGGCAACAACCATCCGCGCCACCATCAATGACAGCAGTCAGATCCAGATGCTGGATTCGCTCGGGATCTCGCACCTGCCGACGATCACGGTGCTGCCCGGCGCGCCATCGCCGGACTCGTCGCTGCTGGCCGCAGCGCCCGCCACCGTGGCCCTCGGGGACTCCGCCACCATACGTCTCACGACACGCGACGCGCTTGGGAACACCGTTTCGGAGGGTGGGCAAGCTGTGTCGTTTCAGCGAGTCGGCGGCGCCGGCACCAGCATGGGGACGATTCGAGGACTCCGTGACGTCGGCGATGGGAGCTACACGGCGTACTACGTCGCCGATTCAGCCGGCACCCCGGATACGATCCGGGCCACGCTGAACGGCGACTTGGTGACGTCGGGAATGCCGACTCTGACCGTGATCTGTTCTGCGGGCCCCGTCTCGCTGGCGGCATCGACGGTCCTGGTGAACGACACCACGGCGGCGCAGTCGCCCGTGAAGCACGTGACCCTGCCTTCGGGGGTGACGACCACCGTCACACTCCGCGTCCGGGACAACCAGGGGTGCCCCGTGTCCAGCCCGCTGACCGTGAGCTTTGGAGCGGTCGGGGGAACCAGTACCGGCACCTTGGGCGCGACGGTCGATCAGGGGGACGGCACCTATACAGCCACCTTCACCGGCCGCATCGCGGGAAGCGCGCTCACTGTCACGGTGTTGGTCGATGGCCAGCCGGTCACCTCCGAGTCCGCCACCATCACGGTGGCGCCCGGCGACATCTCACCATGGTCGTCCGTCGTCACCGTGTCCCGGGCGAGGATCGATTCGGGTGCGCGGTCCATCGCGACGCTGCAGGCGCGCGATTCCGTCGGCAACGTCATCGTGTCCGGCGGTCGGACGGTCACATTTACCCTCGCCGGAGCGGCAGCGCATGGGTCGATCGGCCCAACCACCGACGAGGACAATGGACGCTACTCAGCCACCTATGTCGGGTTTGCCGCGGAGCCGGGCGCCCACGATTCCGTCCTGGTCCGGATCGAAGGCACGCCGGTCCGGATGCCCATGCCCACCATCGAGGTGGCAGCCGGAGCGATTGCCCCGAGCCAGTCGGTGGTCATGGTCAGTGCCGACAGCGTGGCGGCAGGCGATTCGGTTCTTGTGACGCTGATCGGACGGGATGCGCTTGGACGGGCATTGGTGACCGGAGACCGACCCGCCGTCATCGCGTTCTCCCAGGTTGGGATCAGTTCGGGCGTCTTTCAATCTGTCCAGAATCTGGATGACGGCACCTACGATTCCTACCTCCTCGCGCGCGGTGCCGGCACACCGACGACAATCGGCGCGACCATCGATGGCACCCTCGTCTCGACACCCCTCCCCGTCGTGACGGTCGTTCCGGGGCCGGCCGCACCAGGCACTTCCATGCTTTCCGCCATCGCGGACAGCCTCGGTGTGGGCGACACCACGACCGTGGAGCTCGAGGTGCTTGACGCCTTCGGCAATCCGGTGTCGGATCCTGGTCTGGCAGTCGTGTTTACCCTATCGGCGCCCGGCGTGGTCGGCGTGGATGCTGCGGCCTACGCGGGGGCCAACCGTTATACGGCCCGACTCTCGGCGCTGGTCGCGGGGACGGTGGCGGTGGGCGCGACCGTGGACGGCGCGAGCGTGACCACGGCGCCCGTCACCATTCGCGTGGAGTGACCAGCGGCGCGTCAGCACCTGTCAGGAACGACAACGGCCGGCCCCGAAAGGGACCGGCCGTTGCGCATGTTGGTCAGGCGTAACTAGTTGACAGGAATCGGCTTGCCGTTGGCCTTGAGCCCGGCGATCCGGGGCTTGATCAGTGCGACGACCTCGGCGGGGAGGGGCGCGTACTTGAGCTCGCCGGCCATCGCCTGCGCTGCCGGCGTGACCATCCAGTTGAGGAAGTCGCGGAGGAGTTTCGCCTTGGCCGCATCCTTGGAGTCGGGCCGCACGAGCAGCCAGGTGAACGACGAGATGGGGTAGGTCTCCGCGCCCGGCGCGTTGGTGATCGACACCCGGAAATCGGTGTCCTTGGCAAATTTGGCGCTGGCGGCGGCGGCCGTCGCCGACGCGAGGCTCGGCACGACGAAGTTGCCGGCGCTGTTCTTGATCTTCGCGTAGGGCAGGTTGTTCGACAGCGCGTAGATCAACTCGACGTAGCCGATGGTCCCTTCGATCTGCTTGACCTGCTGGGTCACCCCTTCGTTGCCCTTGCCGCCGAGGCCGACCGGCCACTTCACGGAGGTGGCGTAGTTGACCTTGTCCTTCCACTCCCGGGACACCTTGGTCAGGAAGTCGGTGAAGATGTAGCTGGTGCCCGACCCGTCCGAGCGGTGGACCACGATGATGTCGGTGTTGGGGAGCGCCACGCCGGCGTTCATGCTGGCGATGCGCTTGTCGTTCCACTTGGTGATGCGCCCGAGGTAGATGTCGGCGATCGTGGCGCCGTCGAGCTGGATCTGCGTGGTGCCGAGCGACGGCAGGTTGTAGGTCAGCACGACCGCGCCAATGACGGTCGGGATGTGCAGGACGTTGTTCTGCACCGCCTCCATCTGGGCCGGGCTCATCGGGCCGTCGGTGGCGCCGAAGTCCACGGTGCCCTCGGTGAACTGCCGGATGCCGCCGCCGGACCCGATCGACTGGTAGTTGATCTGGATGCCGGTAGCCTTGTTGTAGGCGTCAAACCACTTCGTATAGATCGGGTTCGGGAAGGTGGCGCCCGCCCCGGTCAGGCCCTGGGCGCCGGCTGGGGCCGCCACGAGGGCGGCCGCGCCGAGCGCGAGGGCGATGGATCGAAAGGTCATCGTGTCACTCCCTTAGAAATTCATGGTCAGCGCGGTACGAATGCCGCTGATCGTCTTGAGGTCGGACTGTTCGAAGCTCTGGGACTCGTACATCAGGCGGAACTGCGCCTTGCTGCTCAGGTACAGGTTGACGCCTGCCGTGATGAGCGTGCTCTGGTCGTCCACGACGTTGTTGCTCGGCTCGGCGAGGTCGTACCGGAAGGCCGGCTCGATGGCGTAGAGGAAGCTGTCCGGCGACTTCATCCGGATGTTGTACGCGGCGACGCCCTGGAAGCCCCAGATCTCGTTGGCGCTGTTGAGGGTGCTCTCGCCGCTCATGTAGTCGACCATCACGTACAGCCCTTCGTTACCCGGCGCGCCCCACTGCGCGTCGAGGCCCCAGCCGGTGTTGGTGGCGGAGCTGTCGGCCGGCACAGGGTGTCAGGCCGCTGGACGAAGTCGTGGCTGGCGAAGGATCCGCCGATCGCCAGCTGCGGCGTGATCGCGTAGGTGGCGCGGGCGTAGTACGACTTGGAGTTGTTGAGATCGAGGTTGTTCGGGGAGAGTGCACCGTTCATGACGCTGCCCATGATGGCCAGCTTCTTTTCCATCCCGGTGTACATCAGGCCGGCGCCGATGTCGTGCGCCGCAAAGCCGTTCCCGATGGAGAGGTCGTTCGAGGAGACCGGCACCAGGCCGCGGTAGGCGCCGCGCTCGATGGAGGGCAGGTTGTTCGACGATGTGAGCTCGTACCGGCCAAAGTACCGCTTGAACTGCCCCGCCCGCAGGACGAAGGCGCTCTTCGCCTCCGGCTTGGTGAAGGCGACGTCGAGGTAGGCGTCCTTCAGGATCAGGCCCGACTGGCCCGTCGTGTAGCTGGGCTGGATGACGAAGGAGATGTTCTCGGTCAGGTTGCCCTTGGCCGTGATGCGGGCGCGCCGGATGAGAAAGTTGCTCTCAGCTGCGCGCGCCGACGCGGGCAGCGCCGCATAGATGGCATTCTCGCCGTTGTTGAAATCGTAGAATTCGACCTGGAGGCGGCCGACGACCTTTACGTTGGGGTACGTCGTCTGAGCCGCAGCGGCACCAGCGAGGATCAAGGTCAGCAGAGCGAGGCTCGAGGCCGAACGCCACATCAAGGAACGCATGTCCACCCTTTCGTGCGGGGCCGCATCGGCACCCATGGGTTGTCGTCGGGGAGCCCGGTGCCCGCCCGCGCGATGCCCGGAGGGGACTGGACATCGCGGCGTAACGAACGCAACGGCGCGTCACGCCCGTGCGTGCGTCGTGTCACGCGTTTGTAACGGCGCGACTTTCCCCCACGGCCAGGCCTCCGGGAAACCACGCCGACACCCGCGTGCCCGATCCCAGCTCGCTCTCGATCCCCACCCGGCCACCGTGCGCCTCGACCGTGTGCCGGACGATGGCAAGCCCCAGGCCCGTCCCCCCTTCCGCGCGCGAGCGGGACGGATCGACGCGATAGAATCGCTCAAAGACCCGGGAGAGGTGCTCCCGCGGGATCCCGCTGCCGGTGTCCTCGACCTGGAGGGAGACGCCCTCCTCCACCACCCTGCTCCGCAGGGTGATCCGTCCGCCGGCGGGGGTGTAACGGAGGGCGTTGTCGATCAGGTTGCGGAGCACCAGCCGAACCCCCTCGGCGTCGGCCAGCAGCGTGCCGGCCCCGGGACCGATATCCGTGGCGATCGTGACCCCGAGTTCGTCTCCCCGGTCCGCGCAATCGGCCACCAGCTCGGCCGCCACGTCGGCAAGGTCGATCGCCGCGAGATCGGGCTGCCAGCGCCCCGATTCGATCCGCGCCAGGTCGAGGAGGTCGTCGACGAGTCGCTGCATCCTCCGCGCGTTGGCCAGGATCGTCTCGAGGAACTGGCGTTCCGTCGTCGGGTCAGGCCGTTCGGCCAGCAGGGTTTCGGCATATCCCGAGATGCTGGTCAGCGGTGTCTTCAACTCATGGGAGACGTTGGCGACGAAATCCCGCCGGACCGCCTCGAGCCGCCGAATCTCGGTTTGATCGTGGAGGACGAGGATGGCGCCGCCGGTCGGGAGCGGTCGCGCGCTGATGACGATCTTGCGCCCGTCGATCCCGACTTCCTCGCCGTCCACGGCAGCGCCCTCGCTGACACGCCGCACGATTTCCCGCGCCGAGCGCCCACGAAACAGCTGCTGCAGGTCGGGGAGGAGGGTCTGCGGGCCGTAGCCGAGCAGTTCGCGCGCGGCGGGGTTGGCGGTCACGATGTGGCCCCGGGCGTCGGCCGCCACCACCCCCTCCACCATCGCCGCCACCATGGCGGCCGATTCCGCCTGCTCATGTCGCAGCGTCTCGAACCGTTCCCCCAGATCGTGGTGCATTTGCCGGAGCGCCTGGACCAGCGTGTCGATGTCCCGGATACCGGAGTGCGGAAACCGGGGCGCCTGCCCCGCGGCGATGCTGCGCGCGGCCTCGGTGATGGCGGTGAGTGGGCGGGTGACCGAGCCGGCGGTGATCCACGCGACCAGCGTCCCGAACAGGAGCGCGACCAGCGCGGCGAGCGCGACGGCCAGCTGCGCCCGATGCACGATGCCGTCCACGTGGTCCAGGTCGGCGGAGACGCGCACCACGCCCGGGCCTCCCGCCACGGCGACGTACATCATCTCCCGCCCTACCGTTTCGCTCTTGCGCTTGCTGACCCCGACCGAGCCGGCCAGGGCGGCACGAACCTCGGGACGGTTCCGGTGATTTTCGATCGCCGGGAGCGGCAGGGTGGCGTAGTCGCTTTCCCCGGTGACCGTTCCATCTTTCGCGATGAGGGTGATTCGGTAGCCGGTTTCCTGTCCGAGCCTGTAGATCCACGCCTGCGCAGCGGGCGCTTCGGCCGGCAGCCCTTCGCGGACGATCAGCGCCTCGCGCCCAAGGGTGCTGGCCACCTCGCCCTCCAGGTCGCGGCGGAGGGCAAGGTCGGCGGTCCACAACAGCACCACGACGCTGACCACCAGGACCAACAGGGTGCCCGAGATCACCCGGCCGGTGAATGTCACGTGTGGCGCCCAGAACGGTCGTTGGCGCGGAATCGATACCCGAACCCCCGGACCGTCTCGATCAGCCTCCCGGCGTCGCCCAGCTTGCTGCGCAGCCGCTGCACGTGCATGTCCACCGTGCGGGTCTGGATGTCGGGCTGGGCCTCCCAGACGGTTTCGAGCAGGTGCGGCCGCGTCTGCACGCGGCCCCGCCGCTCGATCAGCGTCAGCAGGAGTTTGTACTCGGTGGCGGTCAGGTCGAGCTCTTCCCCTCCCAGGGTGGCGCGGAGCGCCGCACGGTCGATGACGATGTCCCCGGCCGTCAGGGTGTCTCCATGGGCCACCGACGGGGCCGCGAGGCGTCGAAGGACCGCGCCGACCCGCAGCGTCAGTTCGGCCGGCGAAAAGGGCTTCGTGAGGTAGTCGTCCGCGCCGAGGGTGAGGCCGCGGATTCGGTCTGCCTCCTGCTTGCGCGCCGTCAGGAGAATGACCCCGATGTCGCGGGTCTCAGGGCGCGCCCGGAGCTCGGCGAGCACGTCGTAGCCGGACATCCCGGGGAGCATCAGGTCGAGGATCACGACGTCGGGCCGCTCGTCGGCGGCGGCCTTCAGCGCGTCGGGTCCCCGTGCCGCGGTGGAAACCCGGTACCCGGCCTTGGCGAGGTGGTAGGCCACCAGCGCCGTAATGTCAGGTTCGTCGTCGACGACGAGGATGCGATGCGTCATGTGGGGGACTCCGCGGGCGTCGCGACCCGGACGCGGGGATTGGCTCGGCTGCGGTCGGAGGCCTGGTGGCGCTCCGTGCGCATCTGTTCCTCCTGACCGAGTGCTTCGAGGGTGGCCGCCATCAGGCGGCCGCGGACGCCGGACTCCCGCCGGATTCGGTAGAGCACGAACTGGGCGATCGGCGTGTCCCGCACCAGGTTGGCTTCCTTCAGCACCTTCAGGTGCCGGGAAACGGTAGGCTGGGGGACGGCGAGAATGGCCTGGAGGTCGGACACGAACAACGGCGCCGCGGCGAGGCAGTTGAGAATCCGGAGCCGGGTCGGCTCGGCAAGCGCCACGAGGAGTTCCGTGGTGGAGGGGACGGCGTTCATATGCGCGTAAACGAATATCCGGATCGTCGATCCGGCGCAAGGCCTCCGACGCCATGCATTGCGAAACCCGCAGGCAAGGACGGATATTTCCGGAATGCTCCTACCTCTCCTTCTCGCGGTCGCGTCCGCGCCCGCTGCGCAGGACTCCGCCCATCTTGTCGTCGTCGCCACCACGGACGTCCACGGCCGCGCGACCGGGTGGGACTACGTGAACGACCGACCGTGGGTGGGTGGGCTGGTGCGCGCCGCCCGGCCGATCGACTCGCTCCGCGCGGCCTATCCGGACCAGGTCGTCCTGGTCGATGCCGGCGACCTGCTGCAGGGTGACCCGTTCGCCGCCTATTTCGCCCAGGTCGCTCCGCGGGACCCGAACCCGATCGTGGACGTGATGAACCAGCTCGGGTACGACGCCGCGACGCCAGGCAACCACGACTTCAATTTCGGGGTCCCGGCGCTGCGGGAAATGCTGCGCCGGGCGTCGTTCCGGGTGGTGAGCGCCAACGTCATCACCGAGCCGTCCGGCGACCCGATGTTTGCCCGGCAGACCGTCCTCCTCCGGCAAGGGGTCCGGGTCGGGATCACGGGGTTCACGACCCCGGGCGTCATGATCTGGGACCGGAACAACGTCCGCGGGCAGGCGGACGTCCGGCGGATCGGGAGCGCGGCCCCCGCCGAGTTCACGCGCCTCCGGCAGGACGCCGACTTCATCGTGACCCTCATCCACAGCGGGATGGACGGCGGGAGTTCATACGACTCCCTCGGCGTGGGTCCGGAAAACGTCGCGGCTTCCCTCGCCTCCGGGGCCACCCGTCCCGATCTCGTGGTCGTCGGGCACTCACACCGCCAGATGCGCGACTCCGTCCTGAACGGCGTGCACTTCATTCAGCCCAAGCCATACGCGCAGACGCTGGCCGTCGCGCACGTCGATCTCGTCCGCGAGGGCGGAACGTGGCGCGTCTCCCGCATCCGCGGGGAGCAAATCGACCTGGCCGGGATCGAACCGCCCCCGGGCCGCTTCCGGCGGGTGGCGGAGGCGCAGGACGAGGTGCGCATCTGGGCGGCGACCCCCCTCGCGGTGGCGACCGCGGCGATGCCCGGTCGGGACGGACGCGTCGAGGCGGTGCCGCTGACGACCTGGATCAACGAAGTCCAGCGCCGCCAGGCGGGCACCGATCTCGCGTCGACGGCGGTCTTCGATCCGCGTGCGGGGCTGCCCGCCGGCGAAGTCCGCCTCGCGGACGTGGCCGGTGTGTATCCCTACGAGAACACGCTCCGCGGCATCCGGATCACCGGCACCCAGCTGGCGGCCTACCTGGAGCAGAGCGGTCGGTATTACGTCACGGATTCCACCGGAAGCGTGGCCACCGATCCGACCATTCCCGGGTACAACTTCGACGTCGTGACCGGAGCGGAGTACGAGCTGGACCTGTCCCAGCCGATCGGAAGCCGGGTGCGGGGCCTGCGGGTGAACGGCCGCGACGTGGTGCCGTCCGAGACCTACACCCTGGCCCTGAACAGCTATCGGCAGGAGGGCGGGGGAGGCTTCGATGCGCTGCGTGGCGCACCGGTGATGTACGACCAGAATGAAAGCGTGCGCGAGCTCCTGGTGGCCGACCTCCGGCGGCGGGGACAGATCGACCCGGTACAGTTCGGCGTCCACAACTGGCGGCTCACGCCGCCCACGGCGCTGACGTCGGCCCGGCTGCTGACCCGGCCGCCGGCCCGCGACACATTGCAACTGCGCATCCTGAGCATCAACGACTTCCACGGCGCGCTCGAACCCCGGGTGTACAACTGGTCCGACGGCCGGTTGGTCGGCGGCGCCGCCGCGGTGGACGCCACGATGGATTCGCTCGCGGCCCGCTGCAACTGCACGACGCTGCGGCTGGACGGCGGCGACGAGATGCAGGGCACCCTGCCGTCGAACCTGACCTATGGCAGGACGACCATCGAGGCGTTCGACCTGATGGGAATCCAGGCCGCGGCCATCGGCAACCACGACTTCGACTGGTCCGCCGATACGCTGCGCGCCCGGATGCGGGAGTCGGACTATCCCTGGGTCGCGGCCAACATCTTCGACTCGCTGACCGGCAAGCGCCCCGACTGGATTACGCCATGGCGGATGGTCCGGGCCGGGAAGTACCAGGTGGCGGTCGTGGGCTTCATTACCAGCGAGACCAAGGCGATTGTCGCCCCGCAGAACATCGCCGGCCTCACGTTCGGCTCGGGGTACGCCTCCATCAAGGACATGGTCGAGGAGGCCCGCAGTGCCAATCCCGATTTCCTGGTGCTGCTCACGCACTCCGGCGGGCGGTGCGACTCGCTCGCGTGTGCCGGTGAAGTCTTCGACATGGCGCAGTCGCTGCCGCCCGGAACGGTCGACGTGATCGTCTCGGGGCACAGCCATACGCTCATCGACGCGGAGCGGAACGGCGTGCCCATTGTGCAGGCCCGAAGCAACGGCACCGCCGTGGGCATCGTGGACATCATTCGCACCACCGACGGCGCGCGGAAGATCGACGTGGACGTCCAGACGGTCTGGGTGGACGAGGTCACCCCCGATTCGGCGATCGCGGCGCTGGTGGCCCGCTCGGTGCGGACGACGGACAGCCTCTCGAAGCGCGTCATCACCGACATCGCCCTGCCGCTCCCGCGCACCGGCGGCCAATACCCGCTCGGGAACCTGATCGCGGACGCCTTCCGTAACGTGCTCCGGGCGGACGTGGCGCTCGTCAACAACGGTGGCATTCGCGCGGACGTCGCCGCTGGGCCGCTGACGTTCGGGCAGTTGTTCACCTTGATGCCGTTCCAAAACGAGGCCGTGACGGTGACGGTGACCGGAGCCCAATTGCGGCAGGCGGTGGAGCAGGGCATCCACGACTCGGGGCCCGACGCCCACGTATCCGGCATGCAGGTGACGTACGACATGCGCCGGCCCGCCGGCCAGCGCGTGCGCGACATCCGGCTCGCCGACGGCAAGAAGCTCCGCGACAAGCAGCACTACACCCTCGCGGTGAACTCATTCGTGGCCGACGGCCAGGACGGCTTCACGGTGCTCCGTGGGCTGCCGCGCACGTCCGGCGCGATGAGCGACATCGCCCTCATGGAACTCTACCTCCGCCGCCTGCCGCGCCCCGTCCGCCCACCGGAGGATGACCGGTTCATTCCCTCCCGATGACCGACACGATTCCCGTCTTCGTCAACGGGCGGCGGGTGCTGCTTCCCCGGGGAGCCACGGCCGCCATGGCGGTGGCGCAGGATGACCCCGCCCGTGCGGCCGCGGCGGCGACGATCACCGACGCCCGGGGGTTGCCGGTGTCGCCCGACGCCGTGCTCGTGGGCGGGGCCATCCTGCGGGTAGCGGTGAGCGCCCGCCGCGCCGGCGGGGACGATGCTGAAGCCTGACCTCTTCCGCCGCCTCCCCAAGGCGGAGCTGCACGTGCACCTCGATGGTTCGCTGCGCCCCGCCACCATGGTCGCGCTCGCCGCGACGGCCGGGATCGACCTCCCGACGAGAGACCCCGAAGCGCTGCGGCGCTACATGCTCGTGGACGACGCCGGCAACCTCGAGGACTACCTCCGCCGCTTCGATATCACCATCGCGTTGCTGCAGACACCCGACGCCATCGAGAGAGTCGCCTACGAAATGGTCGAGGATGCGGCGGCCGACAACGTCCGCCTGCTCGAGGTCCGGTACTGTCCGGAACTCAGCACGTCGGCGGGGCTCTCCCTGGACGAGGTGATCGCGGCGGAATGGCGAGGGCTCTCGCGCGGCGCACGGGATTTCGGGGTACGGGTCGGCATCATCAACTGCTCGCTCCGTCACTATGCGCCGGAGGTCTCGTTGCGGATCGCCGAGCGATCGGTGGCGAACCGCGACCACGGGGTGATCGGGTTCGACCTGGCCGGCGGGGAGTCGGGCCGCCCGCCCGGCGTCCATCGCGCGGCCTTCGACACCGCGCTGGCGGGGGGGCTCGGGATCACGGTGCACGCCGGCGAGGCCGCCGGCGCCGAGTCGATCGCCGAGGCCATCCGGGTCTGTCACGCCAATCGCCTGGGGCATGGGACGCGGCTCGCGGAGGACCCGGCGCTGCAGGACTACGTACGGGACCGGCGCATCCTGATCGAGACCAACCTCACCAGCAACCTGCAGACCCGTGCCGTGCCGCGGATCGCCGACCACCCGGTCCGGCGCTACGTCGACGCCGGGCTCAACGTGACGCTCTGCACCGACAGCTGGCTGATGAGCGGGACGTCGTTGTCGCATGAATACTGGCTGGCCCATACCGAGCTTGGCTTCTCCCGCGAGGAACTCGACCGGATGATCCTCAACGCGTTCGCCTCGTCCTTCCTGCCCTGGCCCGACCGGCAGGCGCTCCTGGCGGTGGTGAGCGCCGAACTGGAGGCGCTGCGATGAACACCCTCGCGCTCCTGCAGACGGCCGCCGAGCGGCTCGTGGCGGCGCAGGCGGGGCTCGACACGCCGCTGGCCAGTCGCCTCGTCGGCCTGCTCGGCATCGCCACGATGATCGGGCTGGCGGTGCTGCTGTCCTACGACCGGAAGAAGATCGACTGGCGGCTGGTCGGGACGGGGCTCGCGCTGCAGGCGCTGTTCGGGTTCCTCGTCCTCAAGACCGGACCCGGCAAGGCGGTCTTCAATTTTGCCGGCCGGGCGATCACCGGGCTGCTCGGGTTCCAGGAGCAGGGGGCCCGCTTCGTCTTCGGCAACCTCGTGCAGTCCACCGTGCCGGTGGGCGTGCCCGGGCCCGGTGGCAGCCTCGACACCACGGCGGGGTTCGTCGCGAACACCGGCGCCTTCTTCGCGTTCAACGTCCTGCCGACGATCATCTTCTTCTCCGCCCTGATGTCGGTGCTCTACTACCTCGGCGTCATGCAGCTGGTGGTGAAGGGCATCGCCTGGGTGATGCAGAAGACGCTGCGCACCTCCGGGGCGGAAACGCTCTCGGCCGCCGGCAACATCTTCCTCGGGCAGACGGAAGCGCCGCTGCTCATCAAGCCGTTCGTGAAGACCTTCACCTCCTCCGAACTGAACACCGTCATGGTCGGCGGCTTCGCGACGGTGGCCGGGGGCGTCCTCGCCGCCTTCGTCGGGATGTTGCAGGGCAGCTTTCCCGGCATCGCCGCGCACCTCCTCGCGGCGAGCGTGATGAACGCCCCCGCCGGGCTCATCCTCTCCAAGATCATCCGCCCTGAAGTCGGCGAGCCGCTGACGAAGGGCACGCTCAAGATGGACATCGAGCGGACCGAATCCAACGTGATCGACGCCGCGGCCGGCGGCGCCGCGCAGGGCGTCCAGCTGGCCATCAACGTGGCCGCCATGCTGATGGCGTTCGTCGCCCTGGTCGCTCTGCTCAATTTCGGGTTGCAGTGGTTCGGGACCTCGATCCTGCATCTTTCTGGCACGCCGCTGAGCCTGCAGTACCTGCTCGGCCAGCTGCTGCGCCCGCTGACCTGGGTGATGGGCGTGCCCTGGGCCGACAGTACTTACGTCGGCGGGCTGATCGGCATCAAGACATCCCTGAACGAGTTCGTCGCGTACGCGCAGTTCTCCAGCGACCTCGGCAGCGGCATCTCGCTGGCGCCGCGGAGCGCCATCATCACCACCTACGCGCTGCTCGGATTCGCCAACTTCTCATCGATCGCCATCCAGATCGGCGGCATCGGCGGGCTGGCCCCGGAGCGGCGCGGCGAAATCGCCAAGCTCGGGCTTCGCGCCATGATCGCCGGCAACCTCGCCGCCTTCATGTCCGCCTCGCTCGCCGGGATGCTGGTCTGATGGCAGCGTCTCTGGCCAGCACCGTGTCGGCCGTGCAGAGCCGGCTGGCTGGCCGCGCGCCCGAAGTCGCCATCGTCCTGGGCTCCGGGCTCGGGGGCCTGGCCGATCGGCTGGCCGACGCCGTGCGGATTCCTTACGGCAAAATTCCCGGCTTCCATGTGCCGACGGTCCAGGGCCACTCGGGAGAATTGGTGGTGGGGACGCTGGCCGGCCGCCCGGTGATTGCGCAGAGTGGGCGGTTTCATCTCTACGAGGGGCACTCGGCCGAGGTGGCGGCCCTGCCGGCGCGCCTCTTCGCCGAACTGGGTGTCGCGACCTTCGTGGTCACGAACGCGGCCGGGGGGGTGCGGGCCACCTTCCGACCGGGGACCCTCATGCTCATTACCGACCACCTGAATCTGACCGGTCAGAACCCATTGACCGGCCCCGTCATGGCAGGAGAGCAGCGATTTCCCGACATGTCCGCCGCCTACGATCCGGCGCTCCGGGCGCTCGCCCTGAGCGTGGCGGCGGAACAGGGAACGCCACTCGAGCAGGGGGTCTACGCCGCGCTCTCCGGCCCGAGCTACGAGACCCCGGCCGAAATCCGGATGCTGCGGGCCCTGGGCGCCGATGCCGTGGGGATGAGCACGGTGCCGGAGGTGATCGTGGCCAACGCGCGGGGGATGCGGTGCCTGGGGATTTCCACCGTGACCAACGCCGCGGCGGGGGTGTCAGACGCCAAGCTCAGTCACGCCGAGGTCATGGAGACGGCCGCACGGGTCGGACAACGCCTGGGCGACCTGATCGAAGGAATCGTAGCGCGGATTTAGACGCCGTGCTGTAGCGGACCGTGCCCGCCGCCGAGTCCCGGTGCGGCCCGCAGCGCGCGCTGCACGAAGTCGACGGCGTTGGACACCGCCGTTTCCAGTGGATGGCCGAGCGCCAGGCCGGCGGTGATGGCTGCGGAGAGCGTGCAGCCCGTGCCATGGGTCGAGGTGGTCGGGACGCGCGGGTGTTCGAAGCGGCGGATGCCCTCCGGCGTGACCAGGAGGTCCACCAGCCGCTCGCCCGGGAGGTGGCCGCCCTTGACCAGCGCCGCTTTTGCGCCGAGGCCGAGGATGCGCCGGCCGGCGCGCTCCATCGAGGGGAGATCCGTCACCTCCATCTCGGCGAGGATCGTGGCCTCCTCGATGTTCGGCGTCACGACCGCGGCCAGGGGAAGCAGGACGTCCCGGATGACCGCTTCGGCGTCCGCGTCGAGCAACCGGTCCCCCGACGTGGCGACGATGACCGGATCGACGACGACTCTGGACCAGCCGTAGCCGCGGATCGCGTCCGCCACCTGCCGGACCAGTGCCGGGCTCGCGAGCATCCCCGTCTTCAACGCGGCCGGCGGGAGGTCTTCCGCGAGGGCGGCCAGCTGGTCGCGCACCATCTCGGCGGGCACGGCGTGCACCGATCGCACCCCGCGGGTATTCTGCGCGGTAAGGGCGACGACGACCGAGGTGCCGTAGACGCCGAATTGGTGGAAGGTCTTGAGGTCGGCCTGGATGCCGGCTCCGCCGCCCGAGTCGGAGCCGGCGATGGTCAACGCGATCTGCATCATCATCCCGTCAGGAGGGTGGCCGTGGCCGGTGTCGAGACCTTGATCCGCGACTTGCGCCTGCGGCGCGGCCGTGAGCGGCGCGGGCTGGCGCTGGCCGAAGGCGTCCGGCTCGTGGAGGAGGCGCTGGACGCGCGCATCGCGATCCGGCACGCCGCGGTCTCGCCTACGCTGGAAGCTACTCCGCGGGGCGCAGCCCTCAAAACCGCGCTCGGCGCGGCGGGGGTTCCGCTGACGGAGATGGACGACCGGGCGCTTGCGGGACTCGCCGACACGGAACACCCGCAGGGGGTGATCGCCGTGTTCGAGCCGCCCGCGTGGACCCTCGACAAGCTGACGCCGAGGGCGGGCGAGATCGTGGTCGTGCTGGACGGGGTGCAGGATCCGGGCAACGTCGGGGCCATCGCGCGGACCGCCCTCGGGCTCGGCGCCAGCGGGATGATCGCGCTCAAGGGCACGGCGGAACTCACCAACCCGAAGGTGGTGCGCGGGTCGATGGGCGCCCTGTTTCGGTTTCCCGCCGTCTCGGCCACCGACGCCGAGTGCCTGGCCTGGGCCGATCGCGTCGGCGCGGTGCTCTGGGTGACCGACAGCACCGGGGAACGCCCTGGCGGGCAGGCGCTGACGGCGCCCGTGGCGCTGGTCCTCGGGAACGAGGGCGCCGGGATTCGTCCGGACATCGAGAAGGCGGCGAGTCGCCGTCTGGCCATTCCCTTGGCGGCGGGCGTCGAATCCCTTAACGTGGCGGTGGCGGCGGGAATCCTCCTGTACGAGGTGCGGCGTGACGCTTGAATGTCTGGTGACGATCATCGCCGGGATCTTCGGCCTCATGGTCGGGAGCTTCCTGAACGTCTGCATCACCCGCTGGCCGGCGGAGTTGTCGGTCATCCGCCCCCGCTCGCGTTGCCCCCGCTGCGAAAAGCAGATCGCATGGTACGACAACATGCCCGTGCTGTCGTGGCTGCTCCTCCGCGGGAAGTGCCGGGGCTGCGCGCTGCCGATTTCGCCGATGTACCCCGCGGTCGAGCTACTGACCGGAGCCATCTGGGCCGGCATGGCCTGGGCCTATCCGCTGGAGCTCGAGGGGCTGCGTGGCGCCTTCTTCTTCACCATCCTCCTCGGCATCACGTTCACCGACGCCCGGGAGCAGATCATCCCCGACGAGTTCAGCCTCGGCGGCGTGGCGGTCGGCATCCTGTTCAGCTTGGCGGGGGGCCTCTCGACTCTCCTCCCGGCGCTGGTGGGTGCCGCGACCGGATTCGCCGTGCTGTGGATCGTCGGCGCGGTCGGCGGGCTGATCCTGAAGAAGGAAGCCATGGGAGGCGGGGACGTGAAGATGATGGCGATGGTCGGCGCCTTCGTGGGCTGGCAGGGAGTGCTCCTGACGATCTTCCTCGGGGCCCTCGTCGGAACGATCATCTACCTGCCGCGCAGCCTGATGGGGAGCAGGAAGGAAATTCCCTTCGGCGTCTTCCTCGCGCTTGGGGCGGCAACGACCTGGATCGCGGGCCCCGCCATCGTCGCATGGTACACCGCCTACATCGGGCTGTAACCGGGTCCCTCCTTGCGGCGGCGCTATTCGCCTGCCGCGGGGAGGCGCCCGGCGCGCCGGGAGACGCGGTCGGTCGGCTGGTCGACAGTTTGGCCCCCGCCGTCGAGCAGACGGTCGGGCTCCCCTTCAAGGCCCCGCCAAGGTACGCGGTCCGGTCGCGCGATCAGGTCGCGGCCTATCTCTCGACCAAGCTCAACGAAGAACTCCCCCCCGAACGCCTGACCGCGATGCACGACGTCTACCGGCTCCTCGGCCAGGTGCCGGACAGCCTCGACATCCGCGCGCTCCTGACCGCGCTGTACGAGGAGCAGGTGGCCGGCTTCTTCGACCCCGATTCCGGGACGCTGTTCGTGTTCGAAGGGAGTGACGTCAAGTCGGCGCAGTTCAAGTTTGTCCTCGCCCACGAACTGGTCCATGCCCTCCAGTACGACTACCTCGCGCTCGATTCGATCATGCACCAGCGCCGCGACTCGGACCGGCTGGCCGCGGCCCAGGCGATGCTCGAGGGACAGGCGACGCTGGCGTCGATGAAGATGATGGCGCCCGGCCAGGACCTCCTGGGCGATGACGCGCTCTGGGAGACGTTTCGGGAACAGCTCGTCTCCGCGCGGGGCTCGATGAAGGTCTTTGCGGAGACGCCGCGGGTGTTGCAGGAGGGGCTGATCTTTCCGTACCTGGAAGGCGCGGCATTCGTCCGATGGTTCGAGCGCAATGGTGGAGAGGCCGGCCAGCCGTACGGGGCCGCCATCCCCCTGTCCACCGAACAGGTGCTGCACCCGGCGCGTTATGCCCGGCGCGACTTGCCGGTGGAGGTGCCGCTCGACACGGTCGGCGCCGGGCCCGGCGAGACCGACGTGATGGGAGAAATGGGGATCGCGGTTCTCTCGGCCGACCTCTCGGGGGCCGACGTCGTCAGCACCACCGTCCCGATCGGCTGGGCAGGGGATCGCTACCGGCTCTATCGGACCGCGGAGGGGCCGGCGCTTGTCTGGCTGATTGCCTGGGACGACCAGCGTGCCGCGGACCGCTTCCTGGCCGGAGCCGGTGCACGGCTCCGGGCCCGCGAGCGGCCGGGGTACCGCACCACCGTCGATGCCGTGGAGGTTGCCGGGCATCCCGGCACGCGGGTGGTCATCGCGCCGCGTGCGTGGACCGGCTGGAATACGCTCCCCTAGTTGAGCCGCAGCCGGGCCCCGGCGCGCTGCCGCTCGCGCTCCACATCTGCCAGTGCGCGCGATGACATCGCCGCGATTTCCATCACCCGCGCCAGGAAGGCGAGTCCGAGCGTGAGCTCCTCGTCGCTGAGTCGACGGGCCGCGGCGGTCGCGTGCCTCGGCCCCCGTCCCACCGCCTCGGCCAGTCCGTCCGCCACCTGTGCCGCCTTCTCAATGTCTGCTTCCAGTTCCCTCGGCTCCGGCATCAATCCCATGCCCCCTCCGGCGTGATGAGTCGGGCGGCACCGTGCCCCCGCTGCACCACGGTAGGGGGGTGGAGCCATCCGCCATCATCATCCTGACGCACCGCGTGGCCTGACGCGACTAGCGGAGCGCCTGGTTGAGTCCGAAGGCGATCAACCCCACCACCGCACCCAGGACGTAGCCGAGCCGGACGATGAGGGTGAGCTCGCGCTGCGTGACGTTGCGGATGATCTCCTCCATCCGCTGCGTCGAGAACCCGAGCACCTTCTGCTCCACCATTTCCTGCACCTTGAACTGGGCGACAACACCCGGGACCTGCCGCTCCGTCCAGCTCCACGCGGCGTTGAGGATTTCGGTGCGCACCCGCTGGGTCGCCTCCGCGCCGAGCCACGCGGAGGGCCGGCCGATGGGGCGCCGCAGGAGGGCGCGAATCGCCCCGCGTCCCGTGTCCGCCACCCACCTGCGGCCCTCCGTCCCCCCTGCTGCCTCGGCGACGAACCGGGCAATCCGCGCCGGCGGGACCGCGCCGAGGAGGTCGTTCCACGTTCGCCGTTCGGTGGCGTCGAGCAGCCGGCCGACTGCCCGGCGGGCCACCGTTTGCGTCGCGTCGTCGCGCGCCACCTTCACCAGCCAGTCGCCGAGGGTGCCGGCAAGGGCCGCCTGCTTCTCGGCGCCCATTCCCGCCAGCCGATCCCGGAGCGGAATCCGCAGGAAGCTCACCAGCCCGTCGTTCACCGCCCGCGTCAGTTGGCCCCGCATTTCCGGGGTCGCAAGTGTTTCGGCGAACCGCTCGAACCCCTCGCGCTCGAGGCCGTCCAACAGCCGCGTGAACGTCTGGTCGGTCACGACAAGCTTCGCGAGCAGGCGCTCGTGCAGCAGCAGGTCGCGCACGGCGCGGTCGAACGCTGTCCGAAGCGCCTGGTGGATCTTTCCCTTCGAGTCGGGGTCGCCGAGCACCGCCCCGATCCGCTCGATGGCCACCGGCAGGTAGTCGCTGATCGAAGCCTCGACGGTGCCGACCAGGCCGGGGGGGAGACGGTCGATCAGCGGCTGGTCGTCACGACCCAGCCGCTCCAGCTGCACTTCCACGAAGTGTCGCAGGGCTCCCTCGAGGTCGGCCCCCTCGGTGAACTGTCGCAGCCAGCCGTCCACCCGTTCCTCGAACGCGCCGCGCCGGTCTGCGGTGAGGAGTTCCCCGATCGGTCGATCGCCGTATTCCGCCTGCCACTGCTTCACCCAATGCTCGGCCTGGGACTCAAACGCCGGCGAGGCCATGTACGCCGCCAGGTCGTCCGCGACGCGCTCGCCGATCTGGTCGATCCAGCGGTCCAGGTCGGCGATCATGGCGGGGGGAATCAGGTCGATCAGCGGGCCCCGCTCCTGTTCCAGCATTTCATCGAGAAATCCGCTCAGGGCTCCATCGAAGGCCGCCCGTACCTCGGGGGCCGAGAGCCGCTGCGACAGGTCGGCCGGGGTCAGAAGTTTCTCCCCCACGGTCTTGCCGATGCTCTTGGCCAGCCTCGCCTTGTTCTTGGGTATTGCGCCGTGCAGGCGCAGCGGCCACCGTCCGCGCTGCTCATAGGGGTGGAACAGCATCCAGATGGCGACCGCGTTGGTCAGGCCGCCGGAAATGGCGCCCACGGCCACCGTGAGGAGGCCCGCCAGGAGTGATTGAGAGTCCATGCCGGAGTATAGGGGGGCCGGCGGTCCCTCCGGCAGGGTTCCCGGAGGGTGGATTTCGGCTCCAGAATTGCAGATAAAGGGCCTCCTAGCCCCCTCACCCCCTGCATGATCGGGGGCCGAGGCGGGTTCAGCACGCGGTTTCCCAGAGCAGAGGTCCCCTGATGCAGGGTTTCTGGCCGGCCCGATGACGACCGCTGAGGTCGTGAATGCCACACCCGAGCGGTGGTCGCGGCGGAGCACCTTTCCGGCCGTCGGGCCCGTGGCGTTCCTGACGGCCATCTACGGCCTTGCCTACCTGTTCTGGGAGCGGTCCGGCATCGGGAGCGCGGCCTTCCGGGACTTCGTCGGCAACGCCGGGTTCATGCCGCTGAACCTGACCCTGGCCACGCTCTGTTTCGTCGCCTCGACCCGGCTGGTCCTCGACCCCGGCGTTCGTCGCGCCCTGCGGATGATGGGCATCGGCTCGACCGCGGTGCTCGTCGGCAACGCCATTTCGGTGTATTACGTGCTGGTCCGCGGGGAGAGTCCCGCCGTCAGCTGGGCCGACCTCTTCTACCTCAGCGACAGTTTGCTGCTGCTGGCGGCGTTGCTTGCCTTTCCCCTGACCCGGCGCATCCACCTCGAATGGTGGAAGTTCGTGCTCGACGCCACGATGGTGCTGGTCGGTGGCGGCGTGATGATCTGGTATTTCACCGTTCGTCCCGGTGCGCCGGGCCTCGTCGAGGGCATCGGCGCCACCGTCATTACCTACGCCTTCCCCCTCGCCAGCCTGCTCGTCCTGCTCGGAATCACGTCCGTCCTTCTTCGGGGGCCCATCGATCGCAATCGCTGGGCGTTCGGCTTGCTTGTCGGAGGCGTGCTGCTGAGCGTCATCGCCGACCTGACCTTCGGGCTGATCCAGGTCCAGACCGGCGAGCGGGGCGCCACCCTGGTGGACGCGGTGTACCTGATGGTGTACCTGCTGCTGATCGCGAGCGCGGAGCTGTACTGGCGGCGGCCGGTCCCCAGGACGGCCGGCACGGAGGAATACCAGCCCCGCTCCCAGCCGCTGAGTCCGCTGCCCTACCTGGCGGTCGGCGTCACGTTTGGCCTCCTGCTCTTCGAGGCCTTCCAGCCCGACCGGGAGCCGGTCACCCAACTCGCCGTCGGCGCCCTGGCGATCACCGGGCTCGTCGTCGTCCGGCAGTTGCTGGCGGTGCGCCAGAACGTGCGCCTGCTCGCCGAGACCGCGGCGCGGCAGAACGAGGCCAGGTTTCGCTCGCTGGTGCAGCATTCCTCCGACGTGATCCTCGTGGTCGAGGGGGACGGCACCATCCAGTACGTCAGTCCCTCGGCCGCCCGCGTGCTGCGCTACGATCCTGACCGGCTGCTCGGGCTCTCGGTCCACTCGCTGCTGGTGGTCGACGACCGCGAGCGTGCCAGCGCGTTCCTGCGCGACGCGGGCCGAACCTCCAGCCTGCCGGCCCCGATCGAGTGGGGCTTTCGCCAGCCCGACGGGTCGGCGCTTCACACCGAGACCATCGCGACCAACCTCATCAACGATCCCACGGTGCGCGGCATCGTGCTCAACATCCGGGACGTGAGCGAACGCCAGCGCCTGCGGGACGAGCTGCAGCACCAGGCGTTCCACGATTCGCTGACCGGGCTGGCCAATCGGGCGCTCTTTCGCGACCGGGTGAGCCACGCGCTCGCCATCGCGCGCCGGCAGGGCCGGGAGGTCACCGTCCTGTACCTTGACCTCGATGATTTCAAGAAGGTCAACGACAGCCTGGGGCACGCCGAGGGCGACCAGCTGCTGCGGCTGGCGGCCGAGCGGTTCCTCGCCTGCGCGCGCGCCACCGACACCGTGGCCCGCCTCGGCGGCGACGAATTCGGCATCCTCATCGAGGACGTGCGCGGCAACGACGGCACCGCGGTGCTGGTCGATCGGCTGGCGGGCGCCATGCACTCCCCGTTCCAGCTGGGGCACAACGAGGTGCATGTCTCGCTCAGTTTCGGCATCGCCACGGCCGTCGGCGACGAGAGCGCCGACGACCTGCTGCGGAACTCGGACCTGGCGATGTACACCGCCAAGCGGCAGGGCAAGGGCCGGTTCGCGACCTACGAGTCGAAGATGGTCTCCGACCTGCGCCACCGGCTGGAGATGGAAGTGGCGCTGCGCGGGGCGATCGAGCGCGAGGAGCTGGTGCTGCACTACCAGCCGATCATGCACCTGCAGACCGGAGCGATCTTCGGATTCGAGGCCCTCGTGCGGTGGAACCATCCGAAGTACGGGCACCTCCTGCCGGGCCACTTCGTCCCGCTCGCGGAAGAGACCGGGCTGATCGTCCGGCTTGGCGCATGGGTGCTGCGCGAGGCGTGTGCCCAGATCCACCGGTGGCGGCAGGCGCACCCCGGTGCCGACTGGACGATGTGCGTCAACCTGTCCGGACGGCAGTTGCAGGAGCCCGACCTCGTGCCCGAGACGCGCCTGGCGCTCGGCGTGACCGGCGTCGACCCGTCCGCCCTGGTGCTCGAGATTACCGAGAGCGTGCTCATGCAGCAGGCCGATTCGGCCCAACAGCAGCTGCGGGCCATGAAGGCGCTGGGCGTCGGCCTCGCGATCGACGACTTCGGCACCGGCTATTCCTCGCTCAGCTACCTGCAGCGGTTCCCGATCGACATCCTGAAGATCGCAAAGCCGTTCATCGACGATGTCGGGGCGGGGATCGAGAAATCGGCACTGGCCCGCGCCATCATCGGCCTCGGCGACACCCTGAAGCTCAAGACCATCGCCGAAGGGGTGGAGATCGCCGAGCAGCGGGAGGCGCTGATGGCGCTCGGGTGCGAGCTGGGGCAGGGGCACCTGTTCGCGAAGGCGCTCCCAGTGGAGGGAGTAGAGCGGATGCTGCAAGAAGCGGGGAGGCGGGGAAGCGGGGAAGCGGGGAAGCGACTCACAAGCAGGGTAGTGGGATATTGAGCAGGGCTGCGGCTTCTCGGTCACTACAATTCTGCCAGCCCCTCTCATTTTCCCATCATGCCCACCCTTGCGAAGCGGGAACGCCGTCCGCGGACCCGCCACGAAGGCCTGAAGGCCTGGCAGTCGGCCCAAGCCCTTACGCTCGCGGTCTACCGGGCTACCAGGAATTGGCCAACAGCAGAGCGGTATGGCCTCGTCTCCCAGGTCAGGCGAGCTGCGGTTTCGGTGTCGGCGAACATCGCCGAGGGTTCGGCCAGACTGGGCCCCCGAGAGTTCCGTCGATTTCTCGACATCTCGCTCGGGTCGCTGGCGGAGATTCACGTCTATCTTGTTCTGGCCAAAGAACTTGGGCTGATTTCGATGGCGGAATGGGGGGAGTTGGAGGCACTCCGGGACCACACCGGCAGACTGATCTGGGGACTTTCAAGGTCGATTCAGAAGCGGCCTGCAAGCTCTGCAATTGCCGGGTAGCCCGCGATTCCACCGCTGCCCCGCTGCCCCGCTGCCCCGCTGCCCCGCTGCCCCGCTTCCCCGCTTCCCCGCTTCCCCGCCCATTGCCCCAACCCCTTAATCCGCTTACGTTTCAGGGCTTATGTTCGACGAGCTTTCCTCCAAACTGTCCGACACGCTCCGCCGGTTGGCGGGCCGTGGCGTCCTGACGGAGGATGCTGTCAAGGAAGGACTTCGTGAAGTCCGGCGGGTGTTGCTCGAGGCCGATGTCAGCTTCGACCTCACGCGCGAATTTCTCGAGCGGGTGCAGGCGCGCGCGGTCGGCACCGAAGCGCTGAAGTCGGTGCGTCCCGGCCAGCAGGTCGTCAA
This sequence comes from uncultured Gemmatimonadales bacterium, assembly GCA_963748815.1. Taxonomy (GTDB): domain Bacteria; phylum Gemmatimonadota; class Gemmatimonadetes; order Gemmatimonadales; family GWC2-71-9; genus SPDF01. The sequence goes on from CAVVKJ010000005.1 coordinate 557,892, forward strand.
GATCGTGTACGACGAACTGGTCGCGCTGCTCGGCGAGAAGCAGGCGCCGATCGCATTCGCGTCCGTGCCGCCGACGGTCATCCTGCTCGTGGGGTTGCAGGGGTCCGGCAAGACGACCACCGCCGGCAAGCTGGCGAAGCGCCTCAAGCTGGAGCAGAAGGCGCCGTTCCTGGTGGCGGCCGACGTGTACCGCCCGGCCGCGGTCGATCAGCTGGTGACGGTGGCGGGGCAGGCGGGGGTCGGGCGTGCACGCGGAGCCGGGTGTCACCGACGTGGTGGGCATCGTGCGGCGCGGGATCGAGGCGGCGGGCAAGGCGCGGGCGCGTACGGTCCTGGTCGACACCGCCGGCCGGCTGCAGATCGACAGCGAGATGATGGAGGAGCTGGCGCGGCTCAAGGCCGCGATCAAGCCCCATGAAATCTTGCTCGTGGCCGACGGGATGACCGGGCAGGACGCGGTCCGGATCGCCGGCGGGTTCCACGAGGCGCTGGGGATCACGGGCGTGATCCTGACCAAGATGGACGGCGACGCCCGGGGTGGCGCGGCCCTCTCCATCTACGGCGTGACCAAGGCGCCGATCAAGTACATCGGCGTGGGTGAGAAGCTCGACGCGCTCGAGCCCTTCATCCCGGAGCGGATGGCCGGCCGCATCCTCCAGCAGGGCGACATCCTGAGCCTGGTGGAAAAGGCCCAGTCATCGCTCGACGAAGAGGAGTCGGGCCGGCTCGCGAAGAAGGCGATGTCGAAGCGAGGCATGGACCTCCAGGATTTCCTGTCGGCCATGCGGCAGATGCAGAAGCTCGGGCCGCTCAAGAACGTGCTGGGGATGTTGCCCGGGGTGAACGCCCAGATGCTCAAGCAGGCCAACGTGGGCGAGGACCGGCTGAAGCATGTCGAGGCCATCGTCCTCTCGATGACCCTGAAGGAACGGCAGAACCCCGACCTGCTGAACGGGTCGCGGCGGAGTCGGATTGCCCGGGGCAGCGGCCGCACGGTGCAGGAAGTCAACCAGTTGATGGCGCAGTTCAAGCAGATGCAGAAGTACATGAAGTCGGCAGGTAAACCCGGCGCTCGCATGCCCTTTGGGCGCGGGTTCCCCGGCTGAGCACGTAACCCAAGGGATTGAGACATGGCAACTCGCATTCGTCTCCGCCGGGTCGGGCGGAAGAAGCTCCCGATCTACCGCATCGTGGTCGCCGAAAAGACGGCGCCGCGCGACGGCCGCTTCATCGACGTCATCGGCACCTACGCGCCGAAGGCCAAGCTGGAAGCGGACCAGATCACCGTCGACGCCGAAAAGGCGCGGGCCTGGCTGGACAAGGGCGCCACGGCGTCCGAAACGGTGAACTCGCTGCTGCGGAAGGCCGGACTCTTCCAGACGCCGACGGCCTGATGACGGAAGGCGCCCGCCACATGGTGGTCGGGCGGTTTCGCAGGCCGCACGGCATGAAGGGGGAGTGCACGGTCTTCCCGCTCACGGACGAGCCGGGACGGGTCTACGCCTCGGGGCAGGAGCTCTGCCCGGTGGATCTCGCCGGCGAGCCGATGGGAAGTCCGCTGAAAGTGGAGCGGAGCCGCGCGTACCACCGCGAGTGGCTGCTGAAGTTCGTCGGGATCGACCACCGGGATGCGCTCGAGCGGTACCGGGACGGATTCCTGGCGGTCCCGACCGACGCGGCGTCCCCGTTGGAAGAGGGCGAGGTGTACCTCCACGAGCTCGACGGGTTCGCCGTGCGGCTCGAGGATGACACCCCGGTCGGGCTGGTCACCGGCTACTACGAGACGGCGGCCGGGCTGGTCATCGAAGTGCAGGGCCCGAAGCGGGAGTTCCTCCTGCCGTACCGGAAGGAATTCGTGAAGCAGGTGGACCGCGGCGCGCGTCGCCTGGTCGTCGCTCCACCGGATGGGTTGCTCGATGCCTGAGCCGCTCCGCATCAACGTCGTCACGCTCTTTCCGGAGGTGTTCGCGCCCTGGCTCGAGGCGTCGATCATCGGGCGGGCGCGGTCGGAAGGGCGGGTCGAGTTTCGGGTGGTGCAGCTCCGGGACTTCACCCACGACCGGCACCACACGGTGGACGACTACGCCTTCGGGGGTGGCGCGGGGATGGTGCTGAAGCCCGAGCCGTTCTTCGAGGCGGTGGAGTCCCTGGGCCCGCCGGCGGGGCCGGTGGTGCTGCTCTCGGCGCGAGGCAGGCGGTTTGCCCACACCGACGCGGTGCGCTGGTCGCTGGGGCCGGAGCTGACGCTGCTCTGCGGGCATTACAAGGACGTCGATCAGCGGGTGGCCAATCACCTGGCCACCGACGAGGTCTCCCTGGGAGATTTCGTGCTGACCGGGGGCGAGCCGGCGGCGCTCTGTGTCCTCGACGCGGTGGTGCGGCTGCTCCCCGGCGCCCTGGGCGACCATGAGTCGGCCAGCACCGATTCGCATTACGACGGGCTGTTGAGCCCGCCGAGCTACACCCGGCCGCCGGAATACCGGGGGCTGGCAGTCCCGGAGGTCTTGCGCTCCGGCGACCACGCGAAAATCGCCGCGTGGCGGAAGGAACAGGCGGACACACTGACTCGCGAACGCCGGCCCGATCTCTGGCAGGCGCACCTCGCGTCGGACGACTAGCGGCAGGACGCCGAACGGGGCCCACGGGGCCGCCACTCAGGAGAATGACGATGGAACGGATGGATGCGTTGACGCGCGGGACCCCGCGCACCGATCTCCCCGCGTTCGATGCCGGGGACACAGTACGGGTCATGGTGCGCGTCCGCGAGGGCGACAAGGAGCGGCTGCAGGCGTTCGAGGGGGTGGTCATCTCCCGGCGCGGCGGCGGGGCTCAGGAAAACTTCACCGTCCGGAAGGTCTCGGCGGGCGTCGGCGTGGAACGCATCTTCCCGGTGCAGAGCCCCACGATCGCCTCGATCGACCTCGTGCGGCGTGGCCGGGTTCGCCGGGCCAAGCTGTACTACCTCCGCGCGCTGAGCGGCAAGGCCGCGCGCATCCGGGAGAAGCGCGAGGTCTGAGTGACCGCCCGTCGTCCCACGTTGGACCGCGAAGCGGCGGTGTGGGCCGACGGGCAGTTGTTGGTGGGTGTCGATGAAGCAGGCCGCGGTCCCCTGGCTGGTCCAGTGGTGGCCGCGGCCGTCGTGTTTCCGGTCGGGTCGTCTCGGCTCGAGGGCGTCCGCGACAGCAAGACGCTCTCGGCCGCGCGCCGGGAGGCGCTGGCCCTCGAGATCCGAGGGGCCGCGCTCGCCATCGGCGTCGGTGGCGCCTCCGTCCGCGAAATCGACGGGCTGAACATTCGGGTCGCGACGGCCCTCGCCATGCGCCGCGCCCTCCTCCGCATCCTGCCCCGCTGCCCCGCCGCCCCGCCGCCCCGCCTCCTGCTCGACGGCCTGCCCATGGCGGAAATCGGCTACCTCCACGACGCGCTCGTCGACGGCGACGCGCACTGCCACAGCATCGCCGCCGCCGGCATCATCGCCAAGACGGTGCGCGACCGGTTGATGCGCCGGCTCGCTGGCCGGCACGCCGGGTATGGGTGGGATCGCAACAACGGATACGGCAGCGCGGAACATCTGGCGGCGATCGGGACGCTCGGCCCCACCGACCATCACCGCCGGAGCTTCAGCCCGGTGAGCGGACTGGGACTTCCTACTTGGCCTTCCAGAACGCCTTGTCCTGACTCGCGAACGCATCAGGCACGTAACTGATTTGCGGGACGATGGTGAGCACCTCCGTTTCCACCTGCTGGGTGGAGGCGCTGAACTGTGCGGCGACTGCCTGGGGAGAGGCCATCTTGGCACCGACCGGGCCCCGCGCCGCGAGGTCGCTGTCGAGGCCGCCGTAGGAGCTCATCGGCACGAACAGGATATAGGCCGGCGACGGTCCGCCCGCCACCAGCTCGTAGGTGACCCACGGCGTGGCGACGCCGGCAGCCCGGTAGGCGGCGATGTAGGCGCCCATGGTGGTGGCAAACGCCTCGTCCTGGCCGGGCCGCACGCTGAATGTGCTGATCCAGAAGTGACGCGTGTCGGTCTGGATGAACATCGGCTGGTGGCTCAGGTCGGCGCGATAGGTGGCCAGAATCGTCTGGACGCCGGTCACAAAGCCCGATTCGCGGGCCATCAGGGTATCGAGCTGCTTGGCGAGGGACTTGTCGGTCTGGTAGCTCAGGTCGAGCTGCTCAAGGCTGGCGAAGTCGGTGGCGCCGCCGATGAACCAGAACTCCGGCGCGCCCGAGGCGGCGACGGCGCCAACATAGCTGTACGGCACCTTCTTCGATTGGAGGGCAGCGACCCACGCGCGCTCGTTCGCGAGGTGCCGCGGGGCGGTGCCGAATTTCGCGGTTTCCCGGACGATCCGGATGGCGGGCGGCGGCGCCGGACTCAGCCACAGGCTCTGGGCGGAGAGCGCGGCGGGGCCCGCCAGCACCAGCAGTGCGGCGAGCGAGGCGGGGAGGGGGGCACACATGGGTCGCTCCTCGGTGAGGACAGCGCCGAACCTACGCCTGGATTCGACGCTCGCAAGCCCTTGAATCCGGCCCCTCCGGGTGCAAGGTTTCGGATCGTCGGGGGCGTAGCTCAACTGGCTAGAGCAACGGGCTTTTAACCCGTAGGTTCTGGGTTCGATCCCCAGCGCCCTCACTGCAGTCCCGCCGGGCCCGGATTTCCCGTACCCCAGGTGCAATGCACCCCTCCATCGCCTTCCTCTACCTGCTCAGCGAATGGGCCATCCGGTTCGTCATGCTGGTGTACGTCCCGCAGCGGCGGAGCCCCGCCGCGGCGCGCACCTGGCTGCTGCTCATCTTCCTCCTGCCGTGGCCGGGGTTCCTGCTCTACGCCGTCATCGGGCGGATCAAGCTGCCCGCCTGGCGACTCGCTCGGCAGCGCGAAGTGTCCGGGATGATCCGCGCCTGGCAGGGCCGGCACCCGGTTCCGGCGCCGGTGGCGCCGCACGCCGGCGGCGTGCCAGACCTCGTCCACGCCCTCGGCGATTTCCGGGTGCTGGAAGGCAACACGATCGAGCTCCTCGCTGACTACGACGCCTCCATTGCGCGACTGGCGGCGGACATCGACTCCGCCACCGAGTCGGTGCACCTCCTCTATTACATTTTTGCCGACGACGACCGCGGCGGGCAGGTGGTGAGCGCGCTCCTCAGGGCGCAGGCGCGCGGCGTCGAGTGCCGGGTGCTCATCGATGCGGTCGGTTCACGAAAGTTCGCGCTCGGCGACCTGCTCCGGCGCCTGCGGGCCGCGGGGATCCCGGCGCATGAGGTGCTGCCGGCCGGGCTCTTCCGGCGTGGCGCGGCACGCTTCGACCTGCGCAATCACCGGAAGGTGGCGGTGATCGACAACCGCGTCGGCTTCACCGGGTCGCAGAACATCGTGAATCCCGGCTTTGTGCCGGGGTATCCCAATGAGGAACTCGTCGCCCGAGTCACGGGGCCGGTCGTAATCCAGCTGCAGGCGGTGTTCCTGCAAGACTGGTTCTTCGAGACGGGCGAACTTCCCGCGGACACCGACGCCATCACCTGGCCGGCGTCGGCGGGCGCCTCGCCGGCCCAGGTGCTCCCCAGCGGCCCCGGGTACGAGCGGGAGAACGCCCAGGAACTCCTGGTCCACCTCTTCCACCGGGCGCAACGGCGCATCGTGATCACGACGCCGTACTTCGTGCCGGATGTCCCGTTCCTGCAGGCGCTCCGCACCGCCGTGCGGCGCGGGGTGGAGGTCCGCCTGATCGTGGCCTACCCTGTGGACAAGTGGGTCATGGCGCTCGCGCAGCGGTCGTATTTCGACGAGCTGCTGCGGGCCGGGGTCCATATTCACATGTACCGCCCCCACTTCCTCCACGCCAAGCACGTCAGCATCGACGAACACCTCGCGATCGTCGGGTCGGTCAACATGGATATCCGGTCGTTCGCGCTCAACGCGGAGGTGGCCCTGCTGGCCTACGACCCGGCGGTGGTCGATGCGCTGCGCGGGGTCCAGGAGAAGTACATCGCCCACTCGACGGAACTCACGCTGGAGGCGTGGGCCCGGCGCCCGGTCTGGGTCCGGGTCGCGCAAAACACCGCCCGGCTCGGCGACTCACTCCTCTGACCGCCGGGGTTACCTTTCCCCGGCGACCCGGTTCCTCCATCTCTTCAGCGTGGATCCCTTCATGAGTCTCATCTGGATCAACGGCCAGTGGCACGACCGCGACAGCGCCAAGATTTCCGTATTCGACCACGGCCTGCTGTACGGCGACGGCGTCTTCGAGGGGATGCGGGTGTACGGCGGGAAGCCGTTCCGGATGGACGAGCATCTCGAGCGGCTCTACGACTCGGCCCAGGCCATCTGGCTCACCGTGCCGATCCCCGTCGAGGAGATGGCCCGGGTGACGGTCGAAGGGGTCAAGCGCGCCGGCATCACGGAGGGGTATCTGCGGCACGTCGTGACCCGCGGAATGGGCGATCTTGGCCTCGATCCGCGGAGCTGCCCGCATCCGACGGCCATCGTCATCTTCGACACCATCCGGATCTGGCCTGCCGAGCGGTACGAGAAGGGGCTCGCCATGATTGGCGCGGCCACGCCGATGCCGAATCGGGAGGCCCTCTCCCCGCGGGTGAAGTCGCTCAACTACCTGCCCCACATCATGGCCAAGCTCGAGGGGATCCAGGCGCAAATGGACGAGGTGCTGATGCTCGACCGCAGCGGCTACGTGGCCGAGGCGTCGGGGATGAACATCTTCGTCGTGCGGCGCGGCGTGGTGACGACGCCCCCGGCCTGGACCGGCATCCTGCGCGGGGTCACCCGCGACATCGTCATCGATCTCGCCACGACGGCGGGGATGACCGTCCGGGAAGAGCCGATCAATCGGTATGATGTGTACACGGCGGACGAGGCGTTCCTGACCGGTACGGCCGCGGAAATCGCTCCCATCCGTTCGTTGGACGGCCGACAGATCGGTGCCGGGCCGATCGGGCCCGTCACCCGCACGCTGATGGACCAGTTCAAGGCGCTCACCCGCGGGTGAAGCGCGGCCCTTGACCTCCTATGCCGGCGCCGCATATTCGCCGGAGAGTCCCCACGGGAGATTGCATGGCTTGGCGCGTCGTCGAGCACGGCGACACCACCTGGAATGTTTCGTTCGCCGCCGAGCGGACGGCCAACACCGCCGCTTGGCGGCTGGTCCTTTCGTTTCGTGCCTCGGAACCGGAGGCGCGCGCCTTCTGGGCGCCGTACCCCCTGGAATCGACCTCGCGTTCGGTGCTCTACAGCCAGGCCGATCGCATTTCCGCCGACCGACTGTCGGCCATCCTGTCCGAACATCTCGGTTGAGCGGGGCCTACCCATGACGCAGGTGTCTTTCCAGGATCTCCGCCGCATCGCCGACTCCCTGGCGGCCCTCCGAGGCAAGTCGGTGGCCGCTGCGGTCATGCGCTCCGATCTCCGACAGCTGCGGCTGGAGACGGACGACGGCATGATGATGGTGCTCACCGTGGAGTTGGACGAGGCCGGGCGGCCCCGCCTCGAGGTGGACGTCGTGCGCCAGCCGGAGGAACTGGGCCGGCAGCTCGAGGTCCGCTTCGACGCTGTCTAGGGCGCGCCGGTCATTGCCGCCCAGACGACGGCCGAAATGCTCGCGATGTACCGCTTGGCATCGGCGGGCCGTTCGAAGCCGCGGGTCAGCACCACCAGGACGTAGGGTGGCCGGGTCGGGGGGTAGATCACCGCGGCATCGTGGTCGATGCCGGTAATGCCGCCGGTCTTGCTCGCGATCCGGGTGCCCGTCGGGACGCCGGCCGGAATGCCCTCGCGAAATTGCTGGTGTGTCAGAATGTCGAGCATGATCGCAGTGGAAGTGTCCGACGCCGCCCGGCCCTCGGGCGATGGCCGCCATCAGGACGGCCAGGTCCCGCGCCGTCGTGGTGTTGCTGAGGCCGCGATCGAAGGCCTTCTGGTCCTCTACGCCGCGTAGCACCGCAATCGAGTCGGCGCCGAGCCGACGCGAGGTGGCCTGGATCTGCGGTGCCCCGAGGAGGTCCACCAGCAGGTTGGTGGCAAAATTGCTGCTCCAGGTGATCATCAGCCTGGCCAGCTCCTGGGCCGGCACCAGCTCCCCCTCGCGGGCGAAGAGGGTCTTCTCGGAGTCGTCGGGCACGAGGAGCTGGAAGCTCGAGCCGTCCACGATCGAATGGAACTCGTTCTTCACGAGCACGGGCCACGCCCAGCTGAACTCGCCGGCGTCCACCCGCTGGGCAAGTTCGATCAGGACCGGCACCTTCATGGTGCTGGCGGCGTGAACGCGCCACTGCGCGTTGATCCAGAGCGAGTCGCCCGTGCCCAGGTCAATCAGGGCGATCCCCACCTCGGCGCCGGCCGGCGGGAGTTCGGCCCCCAAGTTGCTTCGGAGTGCCCCGGGAATCTGGCCCCAGGCCGGCGCGGCCAGCGACACGGCGGCTAAGCACAGCAATGACAGTCGTTTCATGACGGGGAGAGTACCCGCTCCACGTCGCACTCTCAAGAGACCCCATGCCTGATACCCATCCGCGCTTGCGTTTTGCCGAGTTCCGGATCGAGCGCCTGCCGAGCGGTCGCTGCAGCGCCGGGGTGGTGCTCACCGGACCCGGCGGGGCTCGCTACGAGGGCGAGGCCCAGGGGCTGGCGTCGCAGGCGGGCGAGCTGCGGTGCGCGGCACAGGCCTGCATCAGCGCGCTCACGCAGTCGGTCGAGGGGGAGTTGAGTTTCGAGTGCCTCGGCGTCAAGGCGATCCGGGCCTTCGATGCGACGGTCGTCATCGTGTCACTCGCGACCCGGGGTGAAGGGGCCCCGAAGCGGGTCGTCGGATCCGTCCTGACGGAGGAAGAACCGACCCGGGCCGCCGCTCTCGCCGTCCTGAACGCGACCAACCGACTCCTGGGAAACCGCTATTTCGTGGACTGAAGTGGCGCGACCCCGCTCACCCACCGGGCATCTATCCCAAGTGCCGCTCCCCGATTGAGGTTCCCTGCATCGCTGTCGGTAGGCCCCCGGGGTCGAGGCGCCGGGTTCTTCGACCTCGCCTCATGTTGTAAGTGACTGTTACGTAACAGGTTACAGCTCAGGTTTGTCTGGTCCCGCCTTTCGGCATAGGTTTGGCTCCATTCCGCGGGCGAACGGCCTGTTTCAGATTGAGATTCGCCCTGGGGGTTGCACCCGGCTTGGTGGAACCCAAGGAGCCATATCGAGTGTCACGCACAATCCTGCTCGTCTTCCTCGTCGGCACCACCGCCTGTAGTAGCGGTGGCTCACCGGCAGTTGCCCCCTCTCCGGTGGCGCAGGCCGTGTCCCCCCATTCTGATGGCGACCAGACGGCCCAGGGCGCCTCCGGCGCCGCTGCCGCCAACTTCGCGACGCTGCCCCCGCCAGTTGCGGTGCTGGACGTGGACAGCATGGCCAGGACCATCGTGGCGGCAGACTCCGCGGCCGACGCCGCGGCACTTGCCGCGCTCGATCTGGCCTACCCGGAGGCGACCGTCGAGCCGGCCTTCTCGCACGGGGGAGGCGCGGACGATCTGGAGGTCGCGACATCGTGGGACATTGACGTCGAGACGTACGTGTCCCACGACCGCGTCCAGTACTACCTCGACTTCTTCCAGGGGCCGGGGCGCGAGCGGATGGCCATCTGGCTCACCCGGCTCCCGCGCTACGAAACCATGATCCGCGAGCAGATGCAGCTGAACGGCGTGCCGGAAGACATGGTCTACCTCGCGCTGATCGAGAGCGGGTACTCGAACTCGGCGGTGAGCCGCGCCCGGGCCACGGGCATGTGGCAGTTCATGAAGGGCACCGGCCGGATGTATGGCTTGCAGGTCAACACCTATGTCGACGAGCGGCGGGACCCGGTGAAGTCGACGGCCGCGGCCGCGCAGCACCTGAACGACCTGCAGGAGCGCTTCGGATCGATCTACCTGGCCGCCGCGGCCTACAACGCCGGCGCCGGCAAGGTCTCCCGCGGGCTCCGCGGACTGCCGGCGGGCACCACGAGCGCGGCGCCTGACGAGCTGGGCGACGACGAAGGGGTCAACAACGACGCGGAGTTCTTCCGCCTCTATGACACGAAATACCTCCGCCGCGAAACAAAGGATTACGTCCCGAAGCTGATCGCCGCGGCGCTCATCGCGAAGGAACCGACCCGGTACGGATTCGACGCGCCGCCGGCGGTTCCGCCCTTCGCCTACGACTCGGTCATCGTCACCAGCCAGACCGGGCTCGATGTGATCGCCCGGCTCTCGGGCGCCACCCTCGCCGAGATTCGCGACCTGAACCCGCAGTACATCCGGATGGTGACCCCGCCGGGCAAGTCCGCCGTGGTGCGGGTGCCGGTCGGTGTGGGCGAGCGAACCGCACTGGCGTACGCCGAACTGCCGCCGTCTCAGCGGGTGGCGTATCAGACCCACGTGGTGCGGAGCGGCGAAACGATCTCGGGAATCGCATCGCGGTATGGCGTCAGCACCGGCGAGGTGCGCGACGCCAACCCGAAGATCCCGAAATCGGGGATGATCCGGGTCGGGCAGCAGCTGATCATTCCCACGAGCGGCTACAGCGCGCAGACCCGCGCGGCCATCGCGGCCACCCAGGAGTCGGTGCGTGCGCCTTCCCGGAACGCCAAGGTGTACACGGTCCGGAAGGGCGACACCCTCTCCGGCATCGCCAAGCGCTACGGGACGACCACCTCGAGCCTCAAGCGAATCAACGGGCTGTCCAGTGACCAGCTGAGGATCGGGCAGAAGATCCGGCTGCAGAGCTCGGGTTCCCGAGCCTGACCGCTCGGAAGTACGACGTGCGAACGGCCGGAGCAGACGCTCCGGCCGTTTGTGTTGGCGGGCCTGACGCCGGTTAGATTTGGGCCTGGTCATACCCCGGGAGCAGCGCCGTTGACGGACACCCCTCTGCCTGATTCCACCCGCCGCCGGATCGGCGTCTGGCTCGCCGGCTGGGCCGCCATGGTGCTCATCCTCGTGCTGGTCGGCGGCGCCACCCGCCTGACCGAATCGGGGCTGTCGATCACCGAGTGGAAGCCGGTGACCGGCGTCGTCCCCCCGCTCAATCAGGGCGACTGGGAAACGGAGTTTGCCCGGTACCAGCAGATCCCGGAGTATCGGGAGCTCAATCTCGGCATGTCCCTGGCGCAGTTCCAGGTGATTTATCTCTGGGAGTTTTCGCACCGGTTCTGGGCTCGGCTGGTCGGCCTCGCGCTCGCGCTGCCGCTGGTGTTCTTCCTCTGGCGGCGGGAACTGCGCGGGAGGCTGGCCTGGCGGATTGGCGGCATCCTCCTGCTGACGGGGCTGCAGGGGGCATTGGGGTGGTACATGGTCAAGAGCGGACTGACTGTCCGGACCGACGTCAGTCAGTACCGACTCGCCGCTCATCTGACCCTGGCCCTGGTCGTCTACGTACTGGCGGTGTGGACCTCGGCGGAGCTGCTCGGAGTCGGTGGTCGGGACGATGCGCTCAACCCAGGCGCCGCAGGGCGCCTGCGGCGCCGAACCGCCGGGTTCGTCGGTTTCGCCTTCCTCACCATCGTTTCCGGCGCGTTCGTGGCCGGACTCGACGCCGGGCACGCGTGGAACACCTTTCCGTTGATGGGCGGCCAGGTGATCCCACCCGGTTACACCGCCCTCACGCCCTGGTACCTGAACGCCTTCGAGAATGCGGCCGCGGTGCAATTCCACCACCGGTTGCTCGGCATGGCGGTCGCGCTGCTTTCCCTGCTGCTTTGGCGGTCGAGCAAGGGCGTCCCCCTGCCGGACGGAACTCGACGGTGGTTTGCCACGGTGGCACTTCTTTCCGCCGCACAGATGGCCCTCGGCATCACCACGCTGTTGCTGCGGGTCCCCGTGGCGGTGGGCGTGCTCCATCAGCTTGGCGCGGTGCTGGTCCTGACGGCGTCACTGCTCGCGCTCGCGTCGCTCCAAACGAAAGACGGCCGGCGAAATTCGCCGGCCGCCCTCGAAACCCGTCCTGCCCGCGCCGTTAATTCACGGTGACGGGGACGTTGGCGTTTCGCAGGTCGCCCTTGATCACTTTCTTCGCGTAGCCGTTCCGCGGGTCGCCCCCCTGGGCCAGGATGGCGGCGACGATGGTCGGACCACGGTTGTACGCCAGCAGGGCGTGATCGACGTTGCCGTCGAACCGCTTCAGCAGGTCCTTCAGGAAGCGGAAGCCAATCCGCAGGTTCGTTTCCCGGTCGAAGAGCTGCGCCTCCGTGAGGTCCGGCATGTAGAACTGCGCCGTGGGCAGTCGGACCTGCGTCAGCCCGATGGCGTTCATCGGGCTGCGGGCGCGCGGGTAGAATTCGCTCTCCACCCGCACCAGCCGGAATGCCATGGCCGGATCGATCCCCTCGCTGAGCGCGATGTCGTAAATGGCGGCGCTCAGGTCGGCCGGAATCTTGTACTGGGCCGAATATTCGAAGATCGCGTTGGCGCGGGCCAACTGGAGGTGCAAGACGGCGGCCTCGCCGCTGACGCCTTCGAGGCGGCGCGCCATGTCGCCGAAGCCTCGGGCCACGACATCGACCGACGGGGCAGGGGCGGTATCATCGGCACCGGCGCGCCGCGGCCAGCCGGCCAGCGCGCACACCAGGACTCCGGCGCCGAGCAGAACGCCACCCCGGAACATGAGCCGGGGGGTCGGGGAATTGCGTTCGATCTGGTGGTCCGTTCGGGTCAACAAATCGTTGATCCTCCACTAGGGTCTGCCGACGGGTCGGTCAACCGAAGGCGATTACTTCCGCGTCCAGTCGCCGTGCGTCCCGCCAGTCTTGTCCAGCACCTGCACTCCTTCGATCGTCATGCGGCGGTCGACCGCCTTCACCATGTCGTACACGGTGAGACAGGCCACCGCGGCCGCTGTCAGCGCTTCCATTTCGACACCGGTGCGTCCCTCGCATCGCACGCGCGCGGTGACGTGCACGCCGGGCAGGTCCGGATCGAGCTGGGCGCGCACTTCGATCGCGTCCACCGCCAGCGGGTGACAGAGCGGAATGAGGTCGCCCGTCCGCTTGGCCGCCATCGTGCCGGCCACTTCCGCCACCGAGAGGACATCGCCCTTCTTGATGGCCTGTGCAGCCACAAGGTCGAACGCCTCGCGGGACATCCGCACCCGACCCTCGGCCGTTGCAGTGCGGACCGTGACCGGCTTCCCGCCGACGTCCACCATCCGGGCGCGTCCCTCGGCGTCGAGGTGCGAGAGGCTCACAGCACGCCTGCCAGATCGCCACCGAGCACCGCCAGCAGGAGCTGCGGATTGACGTTGCCCTGCGCGGCCAGCCGCGCCTCGGCCACCAGCGCCTGCGCCTCCAGCAGCCCGGCGGGCTCGCGGCCCTCGAGCGCCGCAGGCACCGGCGCCACGCCCGTCACACCGGCGGCCTGGCGGGCGGCGTCGCCCAGCGTTTCCGCGACGGCATCGAGCAGGTCGGTGAACTCGCCCCGCGCCGACCATGGAGCCTGGGCAAGGGCCCGCTCGGCGGCGGGTCCGGTGCCCGCGAGGACCGCTTCGAGCCAGATGGCGGCGGCCTTCCGGTTCCTGGCGCCGTCGCCCGTCTCGGACAGCGCGGCGCCGATGGAACCGTTCGCGCGAGCCACCAGCGTCTTCAGCTCGGCCCCGGCGGGCGCGGGCTCGAGGTGTGCGGACAGAAAGTCCTTCACCTCGACATCGCTGAGCCGTCCCAGCCGGAGGGGCACTGTACGCGACCGGATGGTCGGCAGCAGTTTCCCCGGGTCGGCGGTGGTCAACACGAAGTAGGTGTCGGCCGGCGGCTCCTCGAAGAGCTTGAGGAGGGCATTGGCTGCCTCGGGGCTCGACTCCTGGGCCACCAGGCGGTCGGCCTCACCAACGATGAACACCTTCTTCTTGCCTTCGACCGGCGTCAGCGCCGCGCGGCGGGCGATCAGGCGCGCCGTGGCCATCCCGTGGGCCGACATGCCGTCGGCGGGGGAGTAGAGCGGTGTCTTCCGCCGTTCGTCGATCAGCTCGGCAATGTTCTCCGCGGCCTCTTCCACCTGCTTGTCCGGTTCCCCGGCCTTGGGGCGGGGTATCGGGACGATCCAGTGCAGGTCGGCGTGGGCCAGGCCGAGGACCAGGCGGCAGGTCCGGCACTGCCCGCACGGCTCACTGCCTGGGGCCTCGCAGAGCACCAGCTGGGCGATCCAGAGGGCGAGGCGCTGCTTCCCGACACCCTCCGGGCCGGCGATCAGAATGACCTGAGGGAGCTGGCCATTCGCCACGGCCCTGACAAGACGACGGCGGGCCACCGAGTGACCCGCCAGAGGCTTCAAAGACATGGGAAGAAGGTAAGCAAGTGGCGGGCGATTGGTATCCGTACTCGTGTAACATCTTTTTCAACAACGACTTAGGTGTGCATTTCCGTGCCACACGGAGCCCCGGAATGCGCCAATCTGGCCTGTCCCATAAGTGTGAGCACTTGCTCGCATGGACCTCATTGTGAGTGTCTGCTCGCATGGATTGTAACACGGCGCTGTGTAACGGCTTCCGGATTGGCTCCTGGCTGCACTGGTCTGCACCCGCCTGGACGCTTGCCCCTTGGCCTGCCACGGTGATGGTGACCGATAATCGGGCAGTCCGATGTGTGGAAAGTTGGAAAACTGGGGGATAAGTCAGTGGAGGGGGTGGAAAAGAGGACTGGGGACTGAGGACTGGGGACTGAGGGTTGCGGGTCCCAGCTTCTGTCATTGCGAGGAGACCCCGGGAGGGGCCGACGAAGCAATCCCGTGCGCGGGCGCACCGACCGGGGTGGGCGCGTCTCGACCAACCGGGGCCGTCCCGTGCGCGGGCGCACCGACCGGGGTGGGCATATGCCCACCCCTATTCAAAGGGGTTCAACCCAATGTGCCAGACGCCAGGGATCTCCACGGCTAAGCAATTCCGTGAGGCTGCCTCTAGACGCCTTCGATGGCCGTTTGCACCGTCGGCCCCGCTTCCCCGCCATCCCGGCGCTTTCGCCAGGGTGCTCGTCCTATTAAACTTGCCACGCGCGCGGCCGGGTGGCGGCGCGCCGATCCCGAGTAGCTCAGTTGGTTAGAGCAGCTGACTGTTAATCAGCGGGTCGGGGGTTCGAGTCCCTCCTCGGGAGTTGCCGCGGGACCCAGTAAAGTGCCAGTAGCGCTCCGGCCCGGGCCATCGCCTGGGCCGCTTGTGTTTCCGGCCATGTGAGAAGCGTCACCGCACGGTGTCAGGCGACTGACAGATTGATGGTGTAGGTTTTCCATAGTTCGCAGGGCTTCAGCATTCAATATGTAAGGATGGACTCGATGCGTTGGAATCCCCGATTGTCAGCCGTAGGGGTCTTGGCTGTGCTTGCCGCCTGCTCCTCCACGGAACCCAATAGCGCCGCGGGACCGAATGCGGTGTCGAACCAGAACGTCACCACGGATGTCGCGATGGTGGCCACGGAACTTGGCGCCCAGGATGTGGAGGCGATGCACGGGCCGGGCGGCGGGTTTGGGTTCGGTCTGCGCCCCGACCTCGGCCGGTTCAGTTGCGACTCGCTGTCCCGCGAGGGGCTGACCGTCGTCCGGACCTGCACGTACGCAGACTCCGACGGCGTCACCCAGGACGCGTACGATTCAAGCACCACGGCCACCGTCACGGTGCACACCGAGATCAGCGGCGCGTTCGGCAGGGGTCGCTGGAGCGCGACCATGGACCGGATGAGCGACCTCGTGGTCTCCGGCCTCGCCGGCGCCAACACCACCATGATCTGGAACGGGTCCAGCTCGGGGACCGCCAGTCGCGTGCGGCAGGTGGACAGCACCGAAACGCGCGAATACGACATGACCTTCTCCGGCTCGATCACGGACGTGGTCATTCCGGTGCCGCGCACCGATACCAGCTGGCCCTTGTCAGGCATCATTGCCCGGGAGGTGTCGGTCACCTTCGTCGGCGGTCCGCGCGACGGCACGACGGTCACGCGCACCACGACACTTGAGTTCAACGGCACGCAGTACGCGACGCTCACCGTCAACGGCGAGACCTTCCAGGTCGACCTCGCACGCCGCAGCTGTCAGCGGGACGGCCACGGTGGTGGTCGTGGTGACGGCCACGGGGACGGCCCAGGGCACCGGGACCACGACTGAGATACCGGCGGACTTCCGCTGTGCTCACCAACGGCCTCGCCATACGGCGGGGCCGTTGGTCGTTTGCGGGTGCTTGTGCCCCTTCGGACAGCCTGTAGCTTCGGGAGGGCAGGCTCCCTGCAATCCTATCGCCCCGAAGGCCAGAACCGATGCTCAAGATCCTCGTTGCCGTTGCCGCGTCCGCCCTCTTCGCCGTGCCGGCGCTCCAGCCCGACGCCTACCCGGTCGGTCGTATCCGGACGGACAAAGGTGAGATTCTCTTCTACCTCTATCCCCAGACCCCCAACCACCAGGCGAGCTTCATCACGCTCGCCAATACCCACTATTTCGACTCGCTCACGTTCAACCGGGTCATCAAGAACTTCGTGGCGCAGGGCGGCTGCCCCGACACCCCCGAGGGGTTCGCGGGCTCACCGTACAACCTGGTACCGGAGTTCAACGACAGCCTGCGCCACGTGTACGGCGCCGTCGGTGCCGGCCGCGACGACAACCCCCAGAAGCTCTCCGCCGGCTGCCAGCTCTACATCGTCGCCAACAAGAACGGCCTGCCTCGGCTCGACGGGAACTACACCGTCTACGGGCAGGTGATCAAGGGGATGGACGTCGTGGAATCGATCGTGTCGGTGCCGACCGACACACTGGACGCGCCGCTGGTGCCGATCAAGCTCCGCGTCGACATCGTCGACATGAGTTCGTCGCAACTGGCAGGATATGGCATCAAGGTGGAGTAGGGCGGGTCGGCGCTATCGGCTGAACACCGCCCCATGCGGCACGGCCACAAACCACTGGGACATCAGCGCCGCAAGCGGAGGACCCGGACCGACTCCACATCATTGGAGTCGGCGGCGATTGCAATAAGGGTGGTGTCGTTGATTGCCCCGAGTCGGAATCCACCCGGCAATACGACCGTCGCCGCGCGGGCCCCCACAGGAGTGAAGATGGCCACTGTGTCGGGAGCCTCGGTGCCAACCTGATACGGGATCACCCAGACGTATCCCGCGGGATCAAGGAGGATGTTCGAGAACTCCGGCAGGTGTGCCGCGAAGCTCTCGGCGGCGGTCAAGGCCGGAGGGTTGTCCGTTGTGTCCAACCTGGAGATGATCGAGTCGCGCCAAGCCTTGGTGACCGGCCGGGCCCGGGGCGTTCGGCGGATCATCCCGATCGGTTTTCCCTCCAGATCGCAGATTGAGATGGCGTACGATCGATTCTCGCCGATTGCCACGGAGCCGGGTGAGGAGGCTGTGACCAGACGCCAGCCGAACCACCGCGGGAAGATCATCGGCATGCCATCCGACGTGGACGACATCCAGTCGGCATACGCGAAGTGGCCGAATACGGCCGTGACTGCGCCCATGCTGTCAAGCCGAATCACATCGGCTGGCAACTCGAGCGGCCCGTCGGTGCTGGGTCGAGGCCAGGGTGTCCTCGTGGCCAGTAGCCCATGGTCCGGCAAGAGACGATGGGGCTGGACCATCATGCTGTCCCGATCTGCGGCCAGGAATGGATGTGCGGTCCGGAACGTCCCGTCTGCTCCGTAGGTCGTCACGCGCCGCTGGTTCTGGTCGTAGATGGCGAACCCGTCGTCGGGGAGGAGGTTGAGGAACTGCGGGGAGCGATACTCGCCGGGTCCCGAGCCCTTACGGCCCACCCTGATTGGATCGCCCTCGTCAATGGGAAAGAGCCAGATTGCTGGCGCGCCTCCATCCACGACCAGCAGCGTGCCATCCGCCAGCAGGGCCGTGCCATATATCCCCACAAACGCCATTCCCTCGGCTTCGCCGACGACCCGGAGCGGGATGGAGTCGATGGTCCAGACCTGACCGCCAACCTCGGCGCTCCCTACCCTCAGCCCATCCGCCGTGCAGGCCGAAACCAAGGCAAGGACGAGGAACACAACGATGCCTCGTGTCGTGCGCATCAGGATTCCCGGAACGAGGGAGGGTGTGAAAGTTCCCAAACTGTAACCCTTGAGCTAGTCCCCTCGCCCATTGCGCCCCCCCCCTGCCCGGGGGGAACTTGTAGGGCCATGCACTCCTCCATCGCCTTCCTGACCGACCTGGCCCTCGTGCTGGGTGTGGCCGCGATCACCACGGTGCTCTCGCAGCGGCTGCGCCTCCCTCCGGTGTTTGGCTACCTCGTGGCAGGCGTGCTCATCGGGCCGACGGACTTCTTCCCGCTGGTCGCCAATGTGGACACTGTCCGCACCCTCTCGGAGCTCGGCGTCATCCTCCTGATGTTCTCCCTCGGGCTCGGGTTCACCCTGCAGAAGATCGCCAAGCTGGCCTCCACCGCCGGCCTCATCGCCGCGGTGGAAGTCGGGCTCTGCATCTCCCTGGGCTATCTCGTCGGGCAAGCCCTCGGCTGGACCCGGTTCGAGAGCCTCTTCGCGGGGGCCATCGTCGCGATCTCCAGCACCATGATCATCGCCAAGGTGTTCGAGGACCAGCGGATCACCGGGCCGCTGGCCGACATCGTCTACGGCGTCCTCGTCATGGAGGACCTCGTCGCCATCCTCTTCCTGGCGGTGTTGAGCGCCGTGATCGCCGGCACCGGCACCGCCGCCGAGACGATCGCCGGCACCCTGCCGCGCCTGGCGCTCTTCCTGGCGGGGGCCACCTTTGTCGGGCTCTATGCCGTGCCGCGGGCGTTCCGGTGGATCGTGCGGCAGCGCCGGGACGAGACCACCCTCGTGGCGAGCGTCGGGCTCTGCTTCTCCGCCGCGCTGCTGGCCCACGCCGCCGGGTTTTCCGTGGCGCTCGGCGCCTTCCTCGCCGGCTCGTTCGTGGCCGAGGGGGGCGTGTCGAAACAGGTCGAGCCGCTGGTCCGGCCGCTGCGGGACATGTTCGCGGCGATCTTCTTCGTGGCCGTGGGGATGTCGATCGAACCCAGCGCCATCTTCGAGCTCTGGCCGGCCGTCCTCGGCCTCACCGCAGCCGTCCTCATCGGCAAGACGATCGGCGTCACCGCCGGGGCGTTCGTGACCGGCCTCGGGACCCGCACCTCGATTCGCGCCGGCCTCTCCATGGGCCAGATCGGCGAGTTCTCGTTCATCATCGCCGCGCTGGGCGTGTCGAGCGGGGCGACCGGCGCGTTCCTCGCGCCCGCCGCCGTGTTCGTCTCGGTGCTCACCGCGCTCCTGACACCACTCCTCGTGGGGCGCTCGACCGCCATCGCCAACCACGTCGACCGCCGCCTCCCCCACGCGCTGCAGACCTACGCCACGCTCTACGGTTCCTGGGTCGAGTCGGCGCGGGGCAAGGCGCCCGCCAACACACCCGCGGGCCGGATCCGCCGGCTCGCCCGATTCATCGTGCTCGACGCGGTGCTGCTGACCACCATCCTGATCGGCGCGTCGCTGGCGCTCGAGTCCGGCACCGACTGGCTGGCTGGATTCCTGGGGCTCTCGACCGGCGATAGTGCAGGCCGGGGCCATCGTCCTCGCCCTCGCGGCGCTCTTTCCCCTCCTCTACGGCATCGTGCGGACGGCCCGGTCACTTGGCGACGCGATTGCCCTGCGATCGGTGCCCGCGGCGGCGCCGGGGCGCGCGGACCTGGGCGCCGCGCCGCGCCGGGCGCTCCGGTTGACCGTGCAGATCGGCGTCGTGCTGATCGTGGGAATCCCGATGACCGCCGCGACCCTCCCCGTCCTTCCGACCTACGGTGGCCCCGCCCTGCTCGGCGCGTTGCTCCTGCTCCTGGGCGTCGCCTTCTGGCGCTCGGCGCGCGACCTGCAAGGGCACGTCCAGGCCGGCGCCACGATGATCGTCGAGGCGCTCGCCGTCACCCGCGAACAGGCGGTGCCCGGCCGCGGGATCATGGCGGAGGTGCGACAACTGCTGCCCGGCATCGGGGAGCTGACCCAACTGACCATTACCTCGGGCGACGCGGCGGCCGGCCAGACGCTCGCGCAGTTGAACCTCCGCGGGCTGACCGGCGCCTCGGTGGTGGCGCTCTGCCGCGGCGAGGAGCGGATGGTGCTGCCAGAACGGGACGAGGTGCTGCAGGTGGGGGATGTGCTCGCGCTGACCGGATCGCAGCGGGCCATCACCGCCGCCGCGAGCGTCCTGCAGGGTTAGCCGTCGGTCGCGCGCCAGAGGTACCACGACGCGACCGACCGGAAGGGCCGCCACTTCTCGCCGACTCGCTCGATTCGTTCCGGCTTGGGCAGTTGCCGGGTCCGGTAGGTCAGCTGGAACCCTTTCTGGATCCCGAGGTCGTGGATGGGCAGGACGTCCGGCCGGCCCAGGCGAAAGATCAGCAGCATCTGCACCGTCCACTTCCCCACGCCCCGCACCGCCGTCAACCGTTCGATGATCTCGGCATCGGGCATCCGCCGAAGCGCCGCCGCGGTCGGCACCACCCCGTCCAGCGTCTTGGCGGCGAGGTCCCTCGCTGCGGCGAGCTTCGCGCGTGAGAGTCCAGCGCCGCGCAGCGCCTCATCCGACATCGCGAGCAGCGCCTGGGGTGCGAGGGCCCGTCGCGGCGGGAACAGCGCGCGGACCCGGCCATAGATGGTGGCGGCCGCCTTGCCGCTCAGCTGTTGGTAGACGATCGACTCCAGCACCTCCT
>CAVVKJ010000006.1:0-155799 GCA_963748815.1 uncultured Gemmatimonadales bacterium
AGCTGTGGCTGCCAACCGCGCTGCTCGTGCCACTTTCATGGATGGCACTCGGACTCCGAAGATTACTGCGGCCAGGCCGCCCCGCCATTGACGTCGCAAAGGTGTTTTCTGTACAGGACTACGACACGGCAGGAGTGGCGCGACTCCGTGTGACCGCCGACGCCGAACGTTCCTGAGGTGAACGCGAGGCTCATTGAGGTTCTATGTTGGACCGTCCCAATGCGGTGAACCTCAAGGTGGCACCGGCAGCGGGGAGGGGTAATTGTATTCACGATACCAGAGCACCCGCGTACGGCGCAGGGTTCGTGAGGCACCAGGTTCGACGGTTTCCATGGGTAGGCGCGCTACACAACGCGGTCGAGCAGTGCAACGCCACCTCCAAGGACATTTCGACGCTCGCCGCTCGCTTTCGCACCATCACTGTGCTCCGGGGATCTCATCCGATGCGCTCACCACATCGCTTTCTCTTCCTGATCCCAGCCCACAACGAGGAGTTGTTGATTTCCGCGTGCGTGCAGTCTGTTCGGAGCTTGCAGTATCCGTCAGACGCCGTTCGAGTGCTTGTGATCGCGGACAATTGCGTCGACAATACTGCGGTACGGGCACATCGAGTCTGGGGCAGAGGTGTTGGCTCGTAAAGATCACTTGAAACCAGGGAAATCCGAGGCCATCGGGTGGGCACTCGCGAAGCTGGAACTCGATATCTGGGATGCCGTAGTGATTCTCGACGCGGATTCGACGATAGACCCGCATTTTCTCACCGCGTTGGCACAACTTGCTCCACTCAAGAATCGAGTCGTTCAGACGTACTTCGGATCGTCCAACGAATTTGATACTTGGCTCACGCGGCTCTCTGGCGTATTTACCCGTATCAGGTACGAGCAAGTCTACCCGAAGAAGCAGGAGAAACACCAAACGTTCCCCTGACGGGAAATGGCATGTGCATCGGGGCCGGGCTCCTGAGTTCTGAAGGCTGGCAGGCGGACTCCATAACTGAGGATTTGGAACTCTACGCTCGGTGGACCGCCCAAGGTGTTCGCATTTCTTACTGCCTGGATGCGAGACTCTCTCCCAAGAATCTGGCTCCTTGCGGCAGGGGGAATCTCAACGGCTTCGATGGGCAACCGGGCGAACCGAAGTGTTTTGGAAGTGGAGTGGGCGCATCTTGCATAGTCGTGCGATTGGCCCTCGGGAAAAACTTGATGCAATCTTGACTCTCGGAGCTCCAAGCCCAGTAGTTTGGGCCTTGATCGCGACGACCTCCGCTTTCTTCAGTATCGTGGTGCTACCGACCCCGTACTCTCTGGTCATCGCAGCCCTTCTCGTGGCGACACTCATGCCGTGGCTCGGCGCGGTCGTCCGCGTCCTGTACACTCACCCACAGAAATGGCAAACGATTCTGAGCTTTGCCATGCTACCTCCCTACGCCCTCTGGCGTGGCATCATTCAACTGTACGCGATGTTGTTTGGCACGCGCGGTCGATGGGTTCGGACTGAGAGAACATGACCGCTTGGGCGGAGGAAGCGCCGCTAGGGGTACTTGGCCTTCCGGCCAACCGCTTAGCCGTTCCCCGACGAGGGGCCGCACTGCGAGGCATTCCTCCGACGCTCACCGGGGCTGGACCTGGAGAGGCGTTGTTCGAGCATGAAGGAGCCGGCAGCGTCCACACCACCTGAGATAGCTGCAGCCGGGACTGACCTTGACCGTTGCCCACTGATCAGCAGGGTGAACATGAAACCGAAGCTATTGTTTCTCTCGCAATGCCTCCCTTACCCGCCGAATAGCGGTGTTACAAATCGTACCTACAACATCCTAAAGGGCCTAGCACGCGCCTTCGATATTAGATTGCTCGCCTTCCGGCGCCACAACCATCAGGCCACTATGCAGGATATTTGTTGTGCCTGCGATGGGCTGTCACAGATTGGAGTGCAAAGTCATCGGGACCTTTCGTATCCGCTCAGAAGGCTCACAGATGGCGAAGCTGGCAGTGCATGCGCTGTCCGCGCTGACTGACCGCCCATACACGCACTTCGAATACAGCGATCGTGACTTCTTGCTCTCCCTTCAGCGTGAGCTCGCAACGGACGCTCCAGACTTAATTCATATGGACAGTCTTGACCTTCATCGCTGGCGCCCCGCGCTGGGCGCTTTTCCAGTTGCGTGCACGCATCACAGCATCGAGTCGGACTTACTCCGAAGGCGAGCCCAGCAAGAACCCAACGCACTTCTCCGAGCATACCTGCTCCGGCAGACAGCTGCTATGGAAAAGGCAGCAGATGCGATGTGCCCTACATTTGTGACAAACGTCATGATGTCCGACGCAGACGCGGAAAGGCTTCGATGGCTTGCCCCCACGGCTAAGACTTGCGTCGCCCCCAATGGAGTCGACGTGGACACCATGAAGCCTTTGCCGACTCAAGATTCCGTGAAAGGGCGCGTTGCATTTCTGGGGCCTTCATACATGCGCCCGAACTATGACGGCATAGACTATTTCCTTAGAGAAGTTTGGCCCCTTGTCCGTCAGGCACGGCCGGATGTCACCTTTCAAATAATTGGTAAGGTATTAGGGGCACACCGTAGAAAGTTCGAAGCCTCTCCCGGCGTGGCGTGCGCCGGATTCGTGCCGGATCTTCGGAGCGCACTCGCCCAAGCCTCCTGTCTGGTTGTACCCCTGCGAATCGGGGGGGGGACCCGTCTCAAGATATTGGATGCCTGGGCGATGGCACGCCCAGTCGTTTCGACCTCAATCGGTTGTGAGGGGCTTGACGCGCGCGAGGGTGTCAACATCCTCATTCGTGACGGAGCAGCTGCGCTTGCCGATGGCCTCTTGCAGGTGCTGGGCGACGAAGTGATTGCCGGCAGGATTAGCATCGGTGGAAGGTACACGGCGGAGCAGCGTTACTCGTGGGAGTCTATTCGGCGCTTCGCTCGCTAGCGACTATCTCAATTTGACGACACCAGCCGGCTCACCAGCAGACCAGGCATAGCAATTCTGAGGCGGGGAGACGCGACCGTCGGCCGCGCTCCATCTAAGAGCGAGCGTAGCTGCAAGCTCCAACTATTCTGCAATCGCCCCTTGACGGGAAGTTTTGGCGTAGCCCCTAACCCGCTGTAACGGATCGATTGGCTCACATTTATCGGGAGATGGCGCATGTCCGGAATTGGCCGTTCGCTGGTGGGAAGGCTTGCGCACCGGGCTGGAGGTGCTACGGGCTGAACCTGTGCTTGGGCTAAAGCGCTTGTTGTTGCCCGTCAGCTACTGGCGGAGCGTTGAATTCCGCATACGTGTGGCGGCAACTTGTCACGCTTGGCGAAGGCCGCGTTCTCGACTTGGGTAGTCCCAAGAACTTGGCCTTGTCCCTGGCCAGAACGCGGGGGTTCGAAGTCGTGTCTACCGACATCCTAGCGGCGGAGGTAGCGATCGCAAGTCGCTGCAGCATCGCTGCTGGACGCAGTGGACGAGGAGCTGGGCGTCTCACCAGCGAGATCCAGGATGGTCGTCAGCTCACCTACAGCGATGCGACCTTTGACGCGGCCTTCAGCGTTTCGGTGCTGGAGCACATCCCGGAGGATGGCGATTCGCTCGCCATACGTGAACTTGTCCGGGTGGTGAAGCCCGGCGGGCTGATTATCGTGACGACCCCGTATCATACTGTCCATCGTGACACCTACGTCGAGCGTGAGGTCTACGAGAGGGGGTTCGAGGGTGCTCGGTTTTCTTCGAAAGACACTACGATGCACTGACACTAAGATCCCGGCTCCTGGATGCGAGCGGTGGCCGCCTCGTTAGTCTCTAATTGTGGGGAGAGGGCTTCGTCCGCGGAGAACGCCTCCTGCTTCAGCCCACAAACTCCGGGCGGTACTTTCCCCGCTCGAAGCACCACTGGCTCGAACTCCGCCTCAAACGCGACTCAGAGGCACGTCCGATCCATCCGATGGCCGCCTTTTTCGGACTTCCGGCAAGCGACAGTGATTTTCGAGTGGATATGACTTCGGCCCTTCCCCCGATGCAATCGTTTGATACACCGGAGGGCCGCCGTTTGCCCCTGACCTGTGTTCTCCTAACTGCCGCTTAGGTACACGTGCGCAAGCTAATGTAGTCATTTCTGGTTTTTGTCCCCCCCATCCCACCCCATGTCGGGTTCCATTTCCACCCTCGGAAGGCGAGCGGATACGCTGAGCTGCGGTATACAACATTGGAATATTGGTGAGTCCTGCTCCCATCGACCCACATGTGGAACTCGCCATCGGACGAACCGATTGTGTTGGCGACCATGACAATCTCCAAATGGTGCCATGCGCCCACAGTCGCTGCATTCCCGGATCCAACATTCCGGCCGAGCGTCCGATCCGAAACCGGTCCAGGCCCCTGCTGCCAGAACTCAAGCGCCATCGCGGTCATGGTTTGCTGGGTGCCAGTCCCCCGGAGAATCAGGAACCCCTGATTGAGCGGCCCTCCATCCGAATCACCAGAACCGAAGAAACCGAACTTGGTCCCTACCGCCTGATTCTCGTAGTTCGAGCCCTCGACGAGAAACCAGAGCGAAAAATACTGCCGGGTCCGACGCGTGCTCCCGCCGTCCGTCATGTCGACCGATAGGTTTACTGGTGCATCGCCGCTCGATTGTCCGCTTGGAAACCGGGTGCGTAGGCAATTGGCATCCCCCGACGTACCTCCACCACCGGCCACGATGCTGAAGTTGCTCCCACCGGACTCCACCAGCCAGTTGGATCCAGCCGCCCCATTGCTCCCATTCGGAATCGCCGCGAAATCGTGCTCGAAGACGCGCGTCACGCCCGCCGGTTGATTTGGGTAAGAGCCCGCAACCCCGGCGACGCAGGCCGATCCTGTAGGAATGGACGCGACTGCGATGCTCGCGGATCCGCCAGGGGCCGCCCTGGTGCATGGCGATGACCCGGAAGGTCCCTGCCGTATTCCCGGCCGTGTAGAGCCCGCTCGAATTGACCGAGCCGCCCGTGGCGCTGTAGGTCACCGCCGGGGCCGTCGTGGCCCCGTTGCTCCACTGGCCGTTCACGGCGAACTGCTGGGTAGCGCCGGTGTTGAGGGATGCACTGGACGGCGTGAGGATGACGGCCTGTAATACCGGCGGCGCCGCGGTGAGGGTGATGGCGCTGGTGTCCGCCAGGCTCCCGCCCTGCTGCGTGGCGATGACCCGGAAGCTCCCTGCCGTATTCCCGGCCGTATAGAGGCCACTCGAATTGACCGAGCCGCCCGTGGCGCTGTAAGTCACCGCCGGGGCCGTCGTGGCCCCGTTGCTCCACTGGCCGTTCACGGCGAACTGCTGGGTAGCGCCGGTGTTGAGGGATGCACTGGACGGCGTGAGGATGACTGCCTGTAATACCGGCGGCGCCGCGGTGAGGGTGATGGCGCTGGTGTCCGCCAGGGTCCCGCCCTGCTGCACCGCGATGACCCGGAAGGTCCCCGCGGTATTCCCCGCCGTGTAGAGCCCGCTCGAATTGACCGAGCCGCCCGTGGCGCTGTAGGTCACCGCCGGCGCCGTCGTGGCGCCATTGCTCCACTGCCCGCTCACGCTGAACTGCTGGGTGGCCGCCGGTGTCGAGGGACGCACTGGACGGCGTCAGGATGACTGCCTGCAGTACCGGCGGGGCCGCCGTGAGGGTGATGGTGCTGGTGTCCGCCAGGCGTGCCGCCCTGCTGCGTCGCGATGACCCGGAAGGTCCCCGCCGTGTTCCCCGCCGTGTAGAGCCCGCTCGAGTTGATCGAGCCGCCCGTGGCGCTGTAGGTCACCGCCGGGGCCGTCGTGGCCCCATTGCTCCACTGCCCGCTCACGCTGAACTGCTGGGTGCCGCCGGTCGCCAGCGAGGCCTGGCTCGGCGTCAGGATGACCGCCTGGAGCACCGGCGGGGTCGCCGTGAGGGTCACGGTGGTGGTATCCGCCAGGGTGCCGCCCTGCTGCATCGCGATGACCCGGAAGGTCCCCGCCGTGCTGCCCGCCGTGTAGAGCCCACTCGAGTTGACCGATGCCGCCGGTGGCGCTGTAGGTCACCGCCGGGCGCCGTCGTGGCGCCGTTGCTCCACTGCCCGCTCACGCTGAACTGCTGGGTGGCCCCGGTGGCCAGCGAGGCGCTGGCTCGGCGTCAGGATGACCGCCTGGAGCACCGGCGGCGTCGCCGTGAGGGTGACGGTGCTGGTGTCGGCCAGGGTGCCGCCCTGCTGCATCGCGATGACCCGGAAGGTGCCCGCCGTGCTGCCCGCGGTGTAGAGCCCGCCCGACGTTGATCGATGCCGCCCGTGGCGCTGTAGGTCACCGCCGGGCGCCGTCGTGGCCCCGTTGCTCCACTGCCCGCTCACGCTGAACTGCTGCGTGGCGCCGGTGGCCAGCGAGGCGCTCGCTCGGCGTCAGGATGACCGCCTGGAGCACCGGCGGGGTCGCCGTCAGGGTGACGGTGCTGGTGTCCGCCAGGGTGCCGCCCTGCTGGGTCGCGATGACCCGGAAGGTGCCCGCCGTGCTGCCGGCCGTGTAGAGCCCACTCGAGTTGACCGATGCCGCCCGTGGCGCTGTAGGTCACCGCCGGGGCCGTCGTGGCCCCGTTGCTCCACTGCCCGCTCACGCTGAACTGCTGGGTGGCCCCGGTCGCCAGCGAGGCCGCTGCTCGGCGTCAGGATGACCGCCTGGAGCACCGGCGGCGTCGTCGTGAGGGTCACCGTGCGTGGTGTCCGCCAGGGTGCCGCCCTGCTGGATCGCGATGACCCGGAAGGTGCCCGCCGTGCTGCCCGCGGTGTAGAGCCCGCCGAGCTGACCGTGCCGCCCGTGGCGCTGTAGGTCACCGCCGGGGCCGTGGTGGCCCCGTTGCTCCACTGCCCGCTCACGCTGAACTGCTGGGTCGCCCCGGTGGCCAGCGAGGCCTCGCTCGGCGTCAGGATCACCGCCTGGAGCACCGGCGGGGTCGCCGTGAGGGTGACGCGTGCTGGTGTCCGCCAGGGTGCCGCCCTGCTGGGTCGCGATGACCCGGAAGGTGCCGGCCGTGTGCCCGCGGTGTACAGCCCGCCGAGTGTGATGGTGCCGCCGGTCGCGTTGTAGGTCACCGCCGGGGCCGTGGTGGCCCCGTTGCTCCACTGCCCGCTCACGCTGAACTGCTGGGTGGCGCCGGTGGTCAGCGAGGCGCTGCTCGGCGTCAGGATGACCGCCTGGAGGACCGGCGTCGGATTGGTGACCGTGATCGTGGTCGAGTCCTGCGGGATGGGAGCTCTTCCGGTGGCGGCCTCGGATCCAGTAGCTGCCCGCCAAGGCGGCGCTGAACTGGGCGGTCGAATCGGTCGACGCCGGCCAGGGTGCCGCCATCGGAGCTCCAATCGACCTCGACGGGCGCCGGCTGGCCGCTGGTCGTCAGCGCGATGGCGCGCACGACGACGACCTGCCCCACCGTCACCGCGGCGCTCTCCGGCGTGACCTCGACGACCGCGACTTCGGAGTCGTCGGGGCAAGGCCTTCCTTCAACTGACCAGGTTCGCAGGCCGCGAGGAGGAGGAGGGGGAGGAGCATGCAGAAGGATTGCGCGGCCGCGATAGCGGCGCGCAAGCGAGACGCGAAATATTCATGGGGGAGGACCCCGGATTCACTGGCAGAAACCCACCATCAGCACCCAACCACTCCCGTCCCGCTTCCCACCCTTGGGCCCAGTGCCGGTTTATGCAAGTATAAGGCCTCCATTAGATGTACTAATTTAAGACATTTTTGAGATCTCACGTGAGAGTCAACATAGTATAAGATGTTATTAATCATAGAGTTACAAGAGTGCAACGATATGGCTCAACAGATTTACCGTATATTTTAATGACATCGCAATTCGCATATTGAATGCACCTGACGTATGCGCGATCACACCGCTTGCAGCCAAGGGTTCCGGGGCATTGCAAGGGAGTTCTCAGTCTGCGGGACGGGGGTGTTTCGGCTTGCCGGAAAGAGGTCAGGGAACCGGTGGGGGGGAAGGCGACTGGTCCAGCCCGCGTCGCCAAAGCGTGGCGGAAGCTGCGCCGACGAAGGGACGTGTCAATTGTTCTGGGGGGGGACGTGACCCTAAGAAACAGAGGCCCAGGCGACGCTGGGCCGAGATCTAGCGGTGGGAGCCCAATCGAACCTAGTTGCCGCTTAGGTACACGTGCGCAAAGCTAATGTAGTCATTTCTGGTTTTTGTCCCCCCCATCCCACCCCATGTCGGGTTCCATTTCCACCCTCGGAAGGCGAGCGGATACGCTGAGCTGCGGTATACAACATTGGAATATTGGTGAGTCCTGCTCCCATCGACCCACATGTGGAACTCGCCATCGGACGAACCGATTGTGTTGGCGACCATGACAATCTCCAAATGGTGCCATGCGCCCACAGTCGCTGCATTCCCGGATCCAACATTCCGGCCGAGCGTCCGATCCGAAACCGGTCCAGGCCCCTGCTGCCAGAACTCAAGCGCCATCGCGGTCATGGTTTGCTGGGTGCCAGTCCCCCGGAGAATCAGGAACCCCTGATTGAGCGGCCCTCCATCCGAATCACCAGAACCGAAGAAACCGAACTTGGTCCCTACCGCCTGATTCTCGTAGTTCGAGCCCTCGACGAGAAACCAGAGCGAAAAATACTGCCGGGTCCGACGCGTGCTCCCGCCGTCCGTCATGTCGACTGTCAACGTGACGGGAGCGTCGCCGCTCGATTGTCCGCTTGGAAACCGCGTGCGCAAACAATTCGGATCTCCGCCCGAGGCTGACGGGTCGGTCACGATACCTAGTAGGCTCAGCCCGTCTTCCACCAGCCAGTTGGATCCAGCCGCCCCATTGCTCCCATTCGGAATCGCCGCGAAATCGTGCTCGAAGACGCGCGTCATGCCCGCCGGTTGATTTGGGTAAGAGCCCGCAACCCCGGCGACGCAGGCCGATCCTGTAGGAATGGACGCGACTGCGATGCTCGCGGTATCTGCCAGGGTGCCGCCCTGCTGCACCGCGATCACCCGGAAGGTGCCCGCCGTGTTGCCCGCGGTGTAGAGCCCGCTGGAATTGACCGAGCCGCCCGTGGCGCTGTAGGTCACCGCCGGCGGCCGTGGTGGCGCCATTGCTCCACTGCCCGCTCACGCTGAACTGCTGGGTGGCGCCGGTCGTCGAGCGAGACGCTCGAGTGGCGTCAGGATCACCGCCTGCAGCACCGGCGGGGCCGCCGTCAGGGTCACCGTGCTGGTGTCCGCCAGGGTGCCGCCCTGCTGCACCGCGATGACCCGGAAGGTGCCCGCGGTATTCCCCGCGGTGTAGAGCCCGCTCGAAGTGATGCGAGCCGCCCGTGGCGCTCCAGAGTACGCTCGGCGTAAAGGTGCTGCCATCCTGCCGAGTGGCGGTGGCGCTGAACTGACGCGTGCCGCCGGTGCTCAGCGAGACGGAGGCCGGAAGAAGGGAGAGCGAGACGGTGGGCGAAACCGCCGGCAACGACCGTCACGCCGGTGGAATCGACGACATTGGTGGCGCTCAACTCCCTGGGCACGCACCCAGTAGGTGCCGGGTGCGCCTGCGCTGAACTGCGCTTCGGAATCCGAGACCGGCACCGATGGTGCCGCCGGTCGCGCTCCAGTCCACCGAAACCGGAACTGCCTGGCCCCGGCGGCGGTGCGCCCCTCGGCGCGGACGAGCACCGATCTGCCCCACCTCGATGGTCGGCGCGTCGGCTGCGACCAGGAGCGTCGCGACTCCCGTCTCATCCGGGCCCGAGACCGGCCTCTTGGCGCCCCTGCGACGCACGCCGTCAGCACGAAGAGCGACAGCGCGAGGCATCGGCCCCATCGAGTCGGGACTCATGGCCGGGTCGTCCTGACCGTCAGGTCGTCGATCCACATGTACTGATCCCTCGGCGAGCCGTCACCGATGTAGGGGGCCATCACAAAGGTCCGGAACTGCATCGACGCGTTGACCGCGGTCCGGAAGTAGATGTCGTGACGATCGATGATCAGCGCCCCGTCGAACCAGTACTGCACGACGCCGTTCGGCTGACCCTTGCCGCCGCTGATGGTGTTCAACTGCCAGTAGCTCTCGACATGATGCCAGGAACTCTTCGTGGCATCGGTCATGACAATCGTGCCGGCTGGAAAAGCTTGTAGTTGGTGTACAGCCCACCGCCGTAGTCGAACGCATCCCAGGTCAGGCCAGGTTCGGGACGGCCGTTGTAGCCGCCGATGGCGCGCTGCTCGGTGACGTTTGTGAGGTCCACCATCAGCTTGGTCGGGTCGATCATCAGGGCGTCCTGCATGGACAGGACCGGGGCAATCCCACCCTGACCCGGTACATAGAGCAACTCGTCGTACAGCGTCAGGTGCGAAATGGAGGGCCCGATGTACCGGTCATCCGCCGTCGTCAGGAAGTGGAACATGTGCGGATGATAGTTGACCGGTTCGAGCCGATCCAGTTGGTGCTCAGCTTCACCCAGTACGAGAGGTACACCGAATTGCTGGGCGCGAAATCCACCCGCGAGGAGCCCTGCGGCGCCGTCATGCCGCTCGTCCAGTGCCACTGCAGTGCCTTGGCTGCCGGAGCTCCCGGGCCGAGCATCGGTGGCAATCGAGATGGACGTGGCGTCGAACCACCCGCGACTGGAAATGTTCGCGTCCTCGAACCCCTCCGTGAGCAGGGTGGTGCCGGCCCCCCGCCCGTCGAGGTCAGCGTCACCGCGCTGGTATCCGCCAGCGTGCCGCCCTGCTGGGTGGCGATGACCCGGAAGGTGCCGGCCGTGCTCCCTGCGGTGTAGAGCCCGCCGGACGTGATGCGTGCCGCCGGTGGCGCTGTAGGTGACCGCCGGGGCCGTCGTGGCGCCGTTGCTCCACTGGCCGCTCACGCTGAACTGCTGGGTGGCGCCGGTATTGAGCGAGGCACTGGATGGCGTGAGGATGACCGCCTGGAGCACCGGCGGCGCCGCGGTGAGGGTGATCGTGCTGGTGT
Source organism: uncultured Gemmatimonadales bacterium (assembly GCA_963748815.1). Taxonomy (GTDB): domain Bacteria; phylum Gemmatimonadota; class Gemmatimonadetes; order Gemmatimonadales; family GWC2-71-9; genus SPDF01. The sequence continues at coordinate 10,947 of CAVVKJ010000006.1, forward strand.
CCGCCAGCGTGCCGCCCTGCTGCATGGCGATGACCCGGAAGGTGCCCGCCGTACTGCCGGCGGTGTAGAGCCCGCCCGAAGTGACGCGTGCCGCCGGTGGCGGTGTAGGTCACCGCCGGGGCCGTGGTGGCGCCGTTGCTCCACTGCCCGCTCACGCTGAACTGCTGGGTGGCGCCGGTGGTGAGGGACGCGCTCGAGGGCGTCAGGATCACGGCCTGGAGGACCGGCGGCGTCGTGCTGAGCGTGACGACCGTGCTGGTGTCCGCCAGCGTGCCGCCCTGCTGCATGGCGATGACCCGGAAGCTGCCCGCGGTACTGCCGGCGGTGTAGAGCCCACTGGAGTTGACGGTGCCGCCGGTGGCGCTGTAGGTGACCGCCGGCGCCGTGGTGGCGCCGTTGCTCCATTGACCGCTCACGCTGAACTGCTGGGTGGCGCCCGTCGCGAGCGAGGCGCTGGACGGCGTGAGAATGACCGCCTGCAGTACCGGCGGCACGGTGCTGAGCGTGACGATGCTGGTGTCCGCCAGCGTCCCGCCCTGTTGCCTGGCGATGACCCGGAAGGTGCCCGCGGTGCTGCCGGCGGTGTAGAGCCCGCCGGTGTTGATCGGTGCCCGCCGGTGGCGCTGTAGGTCACCGCCGGGGCCGTCGTGGCGCCGTTGCTCCACTGCCCGCTCACGCTGAACTGCTGCGTGGCGCCGGTGTCGAGAGAGGCGCTGGACGGCGTCAGGATGACCGCCTGCAGCACCGGCGGGGATGCCGTGATGGTCACGCTGGCCGTGTCGGCGAGGGTGCCGCCCTGCAAGGTGCGCGATGACCCGGAAGGTGCCGGCGGTGTTGCCCGCGGAATAGTTACCGCCGCTCGTGATGCTGCCGCCGGTGGCGGTCCAGGAGACCCCGGGGACCAGCGTGGTGCCGTTGGACCGGGTGGCGAGCGCGGTGAAAGTCTGCGCTGCCCCCGGTGGCAACACTCGCCGAACCCGGGGACACGCTCAAGGCGACGATGGGCGACCGCACCTTGACCGGACGGGACCGGGACAGTCCGACGCTCGAGAGCGCCGCGGTGACGGCGAAGTCGCCCTCGACGGTGCCTGCAGTATAGACACCGCTCGCGTCAATCGTGCCGCCAGTCGCGCTCCAGTCGACGGCCGGCACGGAGGTGCCGCCGTCCTGGTGAACCGCGACTCGCGCTAAACGCCGCGGCTGTGCCGGTGTTTACCGTGGCCGAGTCGGGAGAGACGCTGAGTTGCGTAATGGGAGCAAGCATCCTCGGGCCCGAGGCCGGCCTTCGGCTCACCAGGGGCGCAGGAGGCGATGAATGCGGCAAATCCGAGCGCGGTCAGCGTCCGCGGGCTCGGATTCGGGATGGCAGACTGGAGAAGTCGAAACGAAAGAATTCACTGCAGCCAAATCACTCAAAGCACCACATCACGCCCAACCAAACCCCCACCACCCCCACCACTTGGGCAACCACACGAAAGGCAAACCCCGCGCCGAAACCGACGTGAATCGGCCCAAGGATAATCAGTTGTCCCGCAATACGTTAGGTGGCAGGCTGAAAGCGCTTGCACCCCCGCAACCAGCGCCAACCGGAGGCGGGCTCAGAACACGGGAACTCTTGCGCTCCGCACGAATCGATGAGTGGGCACCGTCACCAGTCGCTCGGCCAGCAGGCGCGCCCCGGGGAATTCCTCCTCCGGAGTTCAGCCGCCGAGCTCCAAACCCATCGAGATCGGCCAGGGACCGTGGATACCCACGCATGACACCCGAGAGCGACATGATAATCGGTCAGTACCGTAGTCGCCGTGCGCTGGAGCACAATCGGGAAGCGCAGCCAGCCCGCGGTCCACCCGGTCGGCACTGCGACCGGGCTCCCGCCGATCACCTGTTCGCCGAGCCGGGCCGCCCGGGCTCGCCTCCGGAGCACCTCGGCGGAACCAGCGGCAGAGTCCGCCCAAGCACCCCCGCCGCCAGCGGCGTAATCCCGCCGACCGGATGGGGCGCGCGGTAGTGCGTCTCCCCAAGCCCGAGGAAGGGGAGCGAAGCCGGAATCCAGTAGAGCGCAGGGCCGGCCGAAGAGCCACTGGGCCGTCAGGAGGAGGTAGTCCCGGGCTGAGCCGCGCGGCTGTCGCGGACCGCTCCGCGGCCTGCCAGCAGCCGCGCAGCGTTCCTCAGCAGAGCTCGTCGTTGACGAGCAACGCCCCGCCCTTCCCGCCGGTGACCCCCTTGCCGCGCCCGAAACTCAGCACCCCGAGGGCGCCGTGGGCGCCTGCCGGCCTCCCCGCCATTCGCATCCCGAGCCCTGCGCGGCATCCTCGATCAGGATGGCGCCGAACTCGGCGGCCAGCGCCTGCACGGCGGCGAGGTCGGCCGGTACGCCGTAGAGGTGCGCCACGACGACGCTGCGCGCCCCGGCCTCGAAGCGCCCGCCGCAGCGAGGGGAGGTCGGGAGAGAGCGTGCGAGGATCGACGTCGTACAGGAGGAAGGGGATCCCTGCCCCGTCGGCCGCGGTGGCCACGTCATAGCAGCAGTAGGCAGGCAGGGCCACCGGAGCGCCGGTCGCGCGCGTGGACCGCCTGGAGCGCGCAGCGGTCAGCGCGGAGGTGCCGCTGTCGGTCAGGTAGAGCTCGCGCGGCGCGTACTGCGCTGCGCAGCATCGCGTCGAGCCCTTGCCTGGCGGCCGGTGCCCGTCGGTCGAGCCAGGCGGCCCGAAACCCCGAGAGCAGCGCCCCGAGCGTGAGCGGCGACCAGGCCGGGGGCTGACGGAACAACCTCACGGAATCAGCCGCACGATGCGCGGCCCGAGCGCGGTCGCGACCGGAGCGGGCAGATGCTTCCAGAGCCGCGGTCCCCAGCTGAACGCCCCCTGGTCGGGCGACGGCGTGCTGGCCGGCGGCCCCACCGCCGTGTGCTGGTACCACCAGAGCGGCTCGTCGCGCCCTCCCCACTGCAGCTTGTAGCGATGGGTGCCGCTTCCCGGCGTGCACCGCCCGAAGTTGAAGCGGGTGCATCCCTCGGCGATGGCGCGCTCCATGAACGCCCGGTAGAGCCCCATGTTGGCGGAGGTGCGGTTGAACTCGGAGAGGGCGCTGGCCCAGGTCATCTCGAACTCGCTGCCCCAGCGAAATCCGGCCCCGGCCGCGATCGGCTGGCCACCCAGCCAGGCGCAGCCGAACCAGGCGTCCTCCGGAAAGACGCGGGCAATCTCCTCAAAGAGCCGGCGCCCCTGCGTCGGGGTGCCGAGGTCGCGCATGTGACGGGCAAAGACAGCGAAGAATGGGCTCGACCTGGTCGGCGCCGAAGCGCGTACGTGACCCCTTCCTTTTCCGGGCGGCGGACCTGGCTCCGGAGCTTGGCAGGAAAGGTCTTCATGAGGGCGTCGGCATCGGCCGGAAGGTCGAGCACCACCGTCACCTTCCGGTGCGACACCGGCAGATCGATCGGGAGTTCCTGCGCGCTCCGAAGCTCCAGGAGCTTGACCCCGATCGCCGTTGGCGAGCCGGACCGCCTCGGCGACAAGCGCCCGCACGGCCTCCGCGCCCGCCGAGGGGACCGCCGTAGTTCACGAACGGCATCGAGACGAGGTAGTGCCCAAACAAGGCGCTCCGCACCCGCACCAGCGGCAGGACGCCCGCTCAGCGCGCCCGCATTCCGCGCGGCGAGATAGATCGTCTCGTGCCCGAGCGCGTCCTGCATGACCTCCCGCCAGCCGTACAGGTGGAAGTGGGTCCACCCCGCCTGTCGCCGCACGAAGGCATCCCACTCCTCCGGCGCGCCCCGTCGAACCGCTCGACGACCGTCACGAGGCCGCCACGGGCGTCACCGACGCAAACCGGAACTCGCGGAGCAATCGCTCCAGCCTCGGCAGGGTCCGCTCGAGCCCGCGGTAGTGTCGGATCCGGGTGAGCCGATCGCAGTCAATGCGCGGCTGGCCCGGGTCCACCTCCCAGGGATGGATGTAGAACATCCCCGCGCTGGCCATTGCGCTCACGAGTCACGAAAGGCCCGGCCGATGATCGCCGTAGGGGAACTGTCGCAGGTAGCCGCCCCCGGCCGCTGGAATTCGGAATCCCAGAAGGTCGAGCGTCGTCATCGGATATTCCCGGAGCGTGCCCGTCGGCCGAACGATGTCGTACGGAATAGTGGGAGCCGCCGGCCAACCGTAGCCTGGGCGCCGAATGGGGAAGACGCTCGAGTCGTAGGTGTGGCCGGTTTCGAGGAGGATATCGAAGGCCCATTCCATCCCGGGCAGAATCGAGAAGCTCGGCGCCCGGAAGCCGAGGACCGGCTGACCCGAAATTTCCTCGAGCCGCGCCTTGGTGCGCGACCACATCCTCCCGAAACTCGGCGGGCGTCAGCGTCGGCACCCGGCGATGCCACCAACTGTGGCTGGCAATCTCGTGCCCGGCCGCCGCAATGCGGCGCACCAGGTCCGGCTTCCGGTCGGCCAACCACCCCACGACGAAGAAGGTGCCGGTGGCGCCGTGGCGGGCCAGGAGGTCCAGCAGGAGGTCGGTGCTCGCCTCCACCCGGCTGGGCTGGCGCTCCCAGTCGGCGCGCGTCCGAGGTAGGGCTCGAACGCGCTGACGTGGAAATGTTCTTCCACATCCACCGAAAACCGATGCTGCAGCGTCAGGGTGAATCTCCTGGTGGGGGTCGGAGGAGGATCTGGAGTCAAAACTTACCCGTAACGCAGGGGTCGTGCCGTTCGGAGGCGGGGCAGGTCGGCAGCGGGGCAGCGGGGCAGTTCGACCCGAAAGGCTCCCCCTCGCCCGGAAGGAGAGGGGGGCGGGGGGTGAGGGGTTCCCTAGCACACGTCTTGCACAGCAGGCTCCGATTGTCGCTTCAAGCCGTGAGGCACACCCGAAACCATTGGACGCCGATGTCTGCCGCTACCTGCCGCTCCTGCGCCGCCCCCCTGGTCCACTCCTTCGTGGACCTCGGCATGAGCCCGCTCTGCGAGAGCTTTCTTCGCGCCGACCAGTTGAACTCGATGGAGCCGTTCTACCCGCTGCACGCCTACGTCTGCGATCAGTGCTGGCTGGTGCAGCTCCATGAATATGTGAGCGGCGAAGCGATCTTTTCCGACTACGCCTACTTCAGCTCGTACTCCGACAGCTGGGTCAAGCATGCCCAGCGGTACATGGACGCGATGATCTCGCGGTTCCACCTCGGCCGCACCAGCCTCGTGTTTGAGGTAGCCAGCAACGATGGGTACCTGCTGCAGCACGCGGTCGCGGCGAAGATTCCCTGCCTCGGCATCGAGCCGGCCGCCAACATCGCCAAGGTGGCGGTGGAACGGGGGATCCCCACAGTGGTCCACTTTCTCGGCCGCGATACCGCCAAGGCGATCGTGGCCGAGCATGGCCGCGCCGACCTGGTGGCCGCCAACAACGTCTTTGCGCACGTGCCGGACCTCAACGACTTCACGGCCGGACTCGCCACGCTGCTCGCTCCCACCGGGCGTCCTGACCATCGAGGTCCCGCACCTCGTGAAACTGGTCTCGGAAAACCAGTTCGATACCATCTACCACGAGCACTTCTGCTACCACTCCCTCGTGGCGGCCGAACGGGTGTTCGAGCGGCATGGCCTGGTGATCTTCGATGTGGAGGAACTCTCCACGCACGGGGGGTCGCTCCGGTACTTTGTCCGGCATGTCAACGACGCCTCCAAGCCCATCGAGGGTCGGGTGGCCGAGCTGCGGAACCGGGAGCGCGCCCTCGGGGTCGAGACCCTGGCCTACTACCGCGACTTCACCGCCAAGGTGGAGGAGACCAAGCGCTCACTGCTGACCTTCCTGATCGAGGCGCGGCGGGCGGGCGCCCGCGTGGTGGGGTACGGCGCCCCCGGCAAGGGGAACACCCTCCTCAATTACTGCGGCATCCGCACCGACCTGCTCGAATACACCGTGGACCGGAGCCCGCACAAGCAGGGGATGTTCCTGCCGGGCACCCACATTCCTATCCACCATCCGGACAAGATCCGGCAGGACAAGCCGGACTACGTGCTCTTCCTCCCCTGGAACCTCAAGGACGAACTGGTGTCGCAGCTCGCCTACGTCCGGGAGTGGGGCGGCAAGTTCGTCGTCCCGATTCCGGAGACGGCGGTGCTGTCTTAGGCTGAGGTTGCGCCACCCAACTATTGACAGGAACGCGATTTAGCCCCATATGAATGGGTGCCGAGGCTCGCGGTGACGCTGGGTGCTCCGGAGCCCGGTTCCGACCTCTTGGGGGAGATCGCCATGTCGAAAGCGACTGCACGCGCGGTGAGCACGGGGGTGCTGGGCGGAGTCATGATCGTGCTGTTCGTCACGCAGGGGCTGCTTTTCTGGGCGGGCCTGATCGCGTGGGCAGGACTCGTCGCGGCGGGCGGAGACACGACGGCCCTCAAGAAGGGCATCGGGGGTTATGTCCTCGGCGCCGCGCTGGCCTGGGTCGCACTCCTCACGACCCATCTCATCGTCGTCGAGTCCGACAGTTGGCTCTGGATGCCGCGAATCGGTGCTGCGGTCGCGGTGACACTCTTCGTGCTGGTCCTCGCCTCGAAGATCGACATCTTCTCCTCCATTCCCGCCGGCCTCATGGCCTACGGGGCCCTCATCGGCGCGTATTCGATCCCGATCATGCAGCTCGACGGCTGGGCGCGACTCACCGGCCTGCACCTCTACAACCCGATTATCCAGGTCGTCCTGTCGATGGTCCTCGGCGGGGTGTTCGGGCTGCTTGCGACGCGCTTCGAGGCCGGCTTGAGCAAGGGGTGAAGAAGGGCGGGACGGCCGCGATCACCCCGCGCGGCCGGCCATCCGCTCCGCTATCACGCGACCGATGGCCAGCGACGCGGTGGCCGCCGGCGAAGGAGCGTTCAGCACGTGGAGTGACCGCTCCCCCTCCACGAACAGAAAGTCGTTCACCAACTCCCCGTTTCGATCCACCGCCTGCGCCCGGACGCCGGATCCGCCCGCCACGAGGTGCTCGCTCCGCACCGCCGGCACCAATTGCTGCAGGGCATGGACGAAGCGTTCTCTGTTCCAGCTCCGCCCCATTTCCGCCAGGCCGAGCCGCCAATGCCGCGCGGCGAACCGCCAGAATCCGGGATAGCTGAGCAATTCGGCGGCATCCCGCACGGAGAACGAGCCCGACCGATACCCCTCGCGGTGCCATGCCAGGACGGCGTTGGGTCCGGCCTCGACGCGGCCGTCGAGACGGGGCGTGAAGTGGACTCCGAGGAAGGGGAAGGCAGGATTCGGAACCGGGTAGATCGGATGACGAACCAAGGACCTGGCCTCGGGTGCCAATTCGCAATATTCGCCGCGGAAGGGGATGATCTGCACCCCGGGGTCCACACCGGCCAGCCGGGCGACCCGATCGGCCTGCAGTCCAGCGCAGTTGACGACCGCACCGGCCTCGACGGTGCCTGCAGCGGTCGTGATGACAATGGCACCGTGAGCTGGCCGAATGTCGAGGACCCTGGCCCCGGTCCGTACCACACCGCCAGCGCGCTCCAGCACCTTCACGTACGCGCGCGCCACCTCGGCGAAGTCCACCAACCCCGTCTCGGCCACCAGCAGCGCCGCCACGCCGGAGACCTCGGGCTCGAGTTCGTGGAGCTCCCCGGCGTCCAGCCGCCTGAGGCCGATGAGACCGTTCGCAACACCCCGCCGTTCGAGTTCTTCCAGGGCGGGTCGCTCCCGCTCAGCCGTGGCCACGACGAGCTTCCCGCTCCGTCGGAACGGCACCCCCTCCCGCTCCAGGAAGGTGTAGAGCGATTCCCTGCCCTCGTTGCAAAGCCGAGCCCGGAGTGAGCCGGGCTTGTAATAGAGGCCCGCGTGAATCACCCCGCTGTTGTGTCCACTCTGGTGCGGCGCCACGCGGTCCTCGGCCTCGAGCACCACGACACGGCGGCCGGCCTCGGTGAGCGCCAGGGCCGAGGCGAGTCCGACGAGTCCACCCCCAATCACCACAACATCGAATCGAGTCTGGTCCACGAATACGCCCCTCATCTGTTGCGTGGCCGCCACTGTTCGGAGTTGGGGGGCCAATCGACCACCCACCAAAATCCCGGACTGGCGTGTAAGTTCAATGGAATCAACCATCTTGACGCGAGCCAGGGAAGGCTCTTGAGCACGGCTCTTGCCAAACCTCCCTGGAACGCGCCCATCTGCCGCGGGCGCCGCCAACCACTACATGGGGTTTCTGCATGCGCGTACTGGTAACCGGACATAACGGCTACGTCGGCTCGGTCATGACCCAGGTGCTGCAAAAAGCCGGACACGAGGTGCTGGGCCTCGACACCTATCTGTTCGAGGGCTGCACCATGGGTCCCGAGATGCCCGATGTCCCGGCGCTGCGGATGGACCTTCGGGACGTCGAACCCCACCACCTGACGGGGGTGGACGCCGTGGTGCACCTCGCGGCGCTCTGCAACGACCCCCTGGGCGCCATGCACAAGACCACCACCTACAATATCAACCGGGAAGCGAGCGTCCGTCTCGCCGAGGCCGCCAAGGCTGCCGGCGTCGAGCGATTCGCGTTCGCATCATCGTGCAGCCTGTACGGCGTGGCCGGCACCGAGGCGGTGACCGAGGAGTCGCCGTTCAACCCCATCACGGCCTACGGCGAGTCGAAGGTGGAGGCGGAGCACCGGATCTCGCCGCTCGCGGACGACGACTTCAGCCCGACCTTTCTCCGCAACGCCACGGCCTACGGCCCGAGCCCGCGCCTCCGCGCGGACATCGTGATCAACAACCTGGTAGGCTACGCCATCACCACCGGCGAGATCGTCCTCAACAGCGACGGGTCCCCGTGGCGCCCCCTCCTCCATGTCCGCGACATGGCCGAGGCGTTTCTCGCGGTCATCGAGGCGCCGCGCGACGTCGTGCACAATCAGGCCTTCAACATCGGCACCACGGCAGAAAATTATCAGGTCAAGGAGCTGGTGCGCCTGGTCCAGGACGCCGTGCCCGGCACCAAGGCCCGGCTCGGCGAAGAGGCGGGCGCGGATCCTCGCAGCTACAAGGTGGACTGCAGCAAGCTGGCCCGGATGCTCCCGGCCGCCGTCCCGACCCGCACGGTGCGCCAGGGCATCGAGGAACTGGTCGCCGCCTATCAAGCGCACGGGGTCACGGAGGCTGAGTTCTTCGGCCCCCGGTTCACCCGGATCAAGCGCATCCAGGCGCTGCAGGCCGACGGCAGGCTGGACGACGAGCTGCGCTGGCGGCAGCTGGCGACCAAGGGAGCGTCGGCATGAAGACGGTTCTCTTTTGCGGCGGCCTCGGGATGCGGATCCGGGACTACGCCGAAAACGTCCCCAAGCCGCTGGTGCCGATTGGATACCGCCCGATTCTCTGGCACCTGATGAAGTACTACGCCCACTACGGGCATACCGACTTCGTCCTCGCCCTCGGCTACCGCGCCGACATGATCAAGAACTTCTTCCTGAACTATGAGGAAGCGGTGTCGAACGACCTGATCGTGTCGGAGGGTGGGCGGAAGCGCGAGATGCTGAACAGCGACATCGAGGACTGGCGGATCTCGCTGATCGAGACCGGCCTCAACGCCAACATCGGCATGCGCCTCCGCGCGGTGCGCCAGCACGTGGCCGGCGAAGAGATGTTCCTGGCCAACTACGCCGACTCGCTGACCGACCTTCCGCTCGACGAGCAGATCGAGGCGTTCCGCAAGAGCGACGCGGTGGCGTCGTTTGTCTCCGTCATCCCGAACCTGAGCTATCACTTCATCGAAGCCGACCGGGACGGGCGGGTGACCGGCATCAAGGACATCGCAAACTCGGGACTTCGCCTGAACGGCGGGTTCTTCATCTTCCGCCAGGAGATCTTTGACTACCTCCACGAGGGGGAGGAGCTGGTCGTCGAACCGTTCCAGCGACTGATCAAGGAGAAGAAGCTTCAGGCGTTCCAATACGACGGGTTCTGGACACCGATGGATACCGCCAAGGACCGGCAGAAGTATGATGAGCTCTGGTCCTCGGGGAACACCCCGTGGACGGTGTGGAAGAACGATCCCCCCGTGCCCGGAAAGGGGTGAGCGTGCTGCACCTCGACCTGCCACGCACCGGACGCCGCCCACTCCGCATCCTCTGCCTCGGCGCCCACTCCGACGACATCGAAATCGGGTGCGGCGGTACCCTCCTCCACCTGCTTGCCACCCGCCGTGCGTCGGTGGAGTGGGTCGTGATGAGCGCTCCCGGCCGCCGGGGCACGGAGGCGCGCCGGGGAGCGGCACGGTTTCTCCGCGATGCCGTGGAGGGCCGGGTGCTCCTGCACGAGTTTCGGGACGGGTTCTTCCCCACGGAATGGCCAAAGATCAAGGAGGCGTTCGAGACCCTCCGCAGCGAGATCGAGCCGGACCTGATCTTCACGCATTTCCGGGACGACCGTCACCAGGACCATCGGGTCCTGTCCGACCTGACCTGGAACACCTTCCGGGACCACCAGATCCTTGAATACGAGATCCCCAAGTGGGACGGCGACCTCGGCCGGCCGAACGTCTACGTGCCGCTGAGCCCCGCAATCGCCCGGCGGAAAGTGGCCGGGCTGATGGCGGTATTCGCCTCGCAACGCTCCAAGCGCTGGTTTTCCGAAGAGACCTTTCGCGCGCTGCTCCGGCTCCGGGGCATCGAGTGCGGGGTAGACTGGGCGGAGGGGTTCTACGGGAGGAAAGTCGTGGTAGCTTAGTCGGATGCCCCGCACCCAAAGACAATTCGGGTACCGCCTCGCCGCCGCCGGCCTGGTCTTCATTGCCCTGCTCACCCTGATTCCCGACCCTGGCGCGACGGCGCGCGCCGCCCTGACACCGGTCGTACTGCATCGTCTGCGGCGACCTGGGCGGCGTGGACTTCCTCCTCAACATCCTGCTCTTCGTTCCGCTAGGGCTCGGGCTCGGTCTGGCCGGGTTTTCCTGGCGCCGCGCGGTGGTGCTGGCAGCACTCGTCTCGTTCAGCGTCGAACTGCTCCAGATGAAGGTCATTGCGGGCCGGGACGCCAGCCTTGGTGACGTCGTGACCAACACCACCGGCGGAGCGGTAGGTGCCCTGCTCGGGATATACTGGCGCCGGGTCGTCCAGCCCCCGCCGGTCCCTGCACGGCTCCTGGCCTTGGCCTACGCGGTGTGCCTAATCGTCATCTGGGCCGGCACCGCGTGGGCCTTTGGCCCCACATGGCCCGTCGGCGCCCCGTGGTACGGACAGTGGGCGGCAGATCTCGGACACTTGAAGCCGTTTCTCGGCACGCCGCTCTCCATCAGCACGGGAGGCGATCCCCTCCTCCCGGGGCGAGCGCTCGATCAGTCACGGCTCGAGGATGCCGTCGCCGCTGATCCGTCCATGACTTTTCGCGCCGTCCTCGGCCCGCGCCCGACTCGACTGGCGCCGGTCGGGCTCATCTACGACGGATGGCAGCGGGAAGTGATCCTGCTCGGCCAGGAGCGACAGGACCTTTCCTTCCGGTACCGCATGCGGGCCACCATCCTGAAGCTGCGGAACCCGAGAGCCAATCTCCGAAATGGGATGGATGGGCAGCCCGGCGACACCGTCGAGGCGCGAAGGCGCATTGCGCGACGGGGCGTTCGAGTTGCGCTCCCGCCTGCGGCGACGAGGAACTCACGCGCCGGCTCCCGCTCAGCGCCAGCTGGGGGTGGAGCCTCGTGACACCCTGGAACTCCGTCCTCGGCGAGGAGGTCCACTCGCTCACGGCGTTCTGGATCATCGGACTCGTCGCGGTTCTGGCCTACTGGAGCGTCCTGGCCGGAGGCGCGGCGTTCACCATCGTGCCCGTCACGGTCGCGCTCATGCTGGGTGCCGTGCCGTACGCGGCCGGCTTCCCACCGGCGCACTGGAGCGAGTGGGTGGCGGCACTGGGAGGCATCGCGGTCGGTAGCCTGGCTGCGCGCCGGACCAGGGTGACTCTCGGCACATCCCCGAAGGGACCTGATGCTAGCTTAGGGGAATGAACCACTCCCACCGCCCCGGCCTGCTCGCTCCTCCTGGCAGGAGCCCTGCTCTCCTGTGACTCGAGCACGCCCCCCGGCAACGCCACCCCCGTCGCCACCATCACCAATCCGACGGCCGGATCGCTCTTCTCCGGCGGCGAGACGATCGCCTACGCGGGGACGGGGACCGATGCCGAGGACGGGTCGCTGGCCGCCAGCCAGTTCACCTGGTGGGTGGACCTCCACCACGCGACCCACACCCATCCTTTCGTGCCGCCGACCAGCGGCGCCACCAGCGGCAGCTTCCTGGTGCCGCCGCGGGGGCACACCGAGGACGACATCTTCCTCCGGATCCACCTCTCGGTGGTGGACGCCGACGGCGTGGCAGACACCAGCTTCGTGGACGTGCAGCCCCGGAAGGTGACCCTCTCGTTCGCGGGCGCGCCGAGCGGCGTGTCCGTGACCGTCGACGGCCAGCCGATGGCGACCCCCTTCGACGTGACCGCCGTCGTGGGGATGGAACGCGACCTCGGCGCCCCCTCGCCACAGGTCATCGGGCCGGACAGCCTGGAGTGGGCGTCCTGGTCCGACGGCGGCGCTCAACTCCATACCATCGTCACGCCGACCACCAACACGACCTACACCGCCACCTACCAGGTGGTGGCCGTCGTGAACCAGCACCCGATCGTGAGCGTGACCGCCCCCGCCGCCGGCGCCACGATCACCCAAGGCACCGCAACGCCGGTGACCGCAACCGCGTCCGATCCCGATGGCACCGTCACCTCGGTGGAATTCCTCGACGGCGTCACGTCGCTCGGAACCGACAACAGCGCGCCCTATGCCGTGACGTGGACGCCAACCACACTCGGCGCCCATTCGCTCACCGCGCGCGCCACCGACAACGGCGGGGCCAGCACCACCTCCGCCCCGGTCAACGTCTCGGTCGTCCCCGCCGGGCGCCGATGGCACGCCGCCCACCGTCACCCTGACCAGCCCCACCGACGGGACGACCGGTCTCTCCGGGTCGCCGACCTTCACCGCCACCGCCACCGACAACGTCGGCGTCGTGGGCGTGACCTTCCAGGTGGACGGCGTGACCCTTTCCGAGGACCTGACGGCTCCCTACCAGGCCACCCTCCCCGCCACGAGCGCCTACGCCAGCGGGGTCCACGTGGTCCGCGCCCGGGCCCGGGACGCCGCCGGAAACCTCTCCCCCTGGTCCGCGGCGCGCGTCACCTTCAACGGCAGCGCCCTCGCCGACAGGCTTCAGCCGCACCACATTCGTCTCCGGCCTCGGGCGGCACCGCCACCGCGATGGCTTGGAGCCCCGACGGCCGGCTTTTCATCGCCGAGCAGGGAGGCGCCCTTCGCGTGGTGAAGAACGGCGCCCTGCTGGCCACTCCCTTCGTGACCGTCGACCACCACCGCCGAACGGTGAACGCGGTCTCCTGGGTGTGGCCTTCCATCCGCAGTTCGGATCCAACGGCTTGGTGTACCTCTACTACACCTCGAGCAGCGGCGGCGCGCACAACCGCATCGTGCGGTATACCGCCAGCGGCGACGTCGCGGCCGGTGGAGAGACCGTGCTGGTGGACCTGCCCAACCTGAGCAGCGCCACCAACCACAACGGCGGCGCCATGCACTTCGGCCCCGACGGGAAGCTCTACGTGGCCGTGGGCGACAACGCCAACGGGAGCAATGCGCAGAGCATGTCCACGCCCTTCGGCAAGATGCTCCGCTTCAACGACGACGGATCTATCCCGACCGACAACCCCTTCTACGGCACCACCACCGGCGTCAACCGGTCGATCTGGGCGCTCGGCCTCCGCAACCCCTTCACCTTCGGCTTCCAGCCCGGCACCGGCCGGATGTTCATCAACGACGTCGGTCAGGGCACCTGGGAGGAAATCAACGAGGGCGCCGCCGGCGCCAACTACGGGTGGCCCACCGAGGAAGGCACCGGCGGTGCACCAACGTACGTCGATCCGGTCTACGCCTACGGCCACTCCAACAATCCTTCGCTGGTTGTCGGGCAGGCCATCGTCGGCGCCGCCTTCTACAACCCCGGCACGGTGCTCTACCCCAGTGAGTATGTCGGCAGCTTCTTCTTCGGCGACTACGTGCAGGGATGGGTCAAGCGGCTGGACACTGCCAACGGAAATGCGGTGTACTCGTTCTGGGGCGGCTCGGGGGCGCTGACCGACCTGGCGGTTGGACCCGACGGGGCACTCTACGCCCTCGGCCAGGTGAGCGGCGGGTGGGGCGTGCATCGGATCGGGAGGCCGTGAGCTTCGCTGGCGGGGAAGCGGGGAAGCGGGGAAGCAACGATGATTCAACGTCATTCCCGCGCAAGCGGGAATCCAGAAGACTGGACCCCCGCTTTCGCGGGGGTGACGACCTGGGGACCCCGCCCTTCGCGGGGGCGACGACCTGGAGACCCCGGCTTTCGCCGGGGTGACGAGCCGGTGCTACCTTAGTCCGATGCCCTCTCAGCCCCGTCCCGGCCTCACCCTCCCCTTCCGCCAGCGCATCCTGCTGGTGCTGATCGCGCTGGGCGCCGTCCCCACCGCCATCGCCATCTTCGGCTGGGCCCTCACCATCCGCACCAACAACCCCGCCACCGCGGCCCGCGCCGCCGTGGAGGGCGTGGGCGCCTCCGGCCGGGTGCTGGTGGAAACCATCGACACCACCCGGCTCCGCGGCCCGCGAGCGCCGCGCCCTGGCCGTGCACGCCGAGGCGCTGAACCGCGCCCTGGTGCGCACCCAGGCCGCCGAGGCGTATGGGCAGTACTACTACGCCGGGCTGGCGGCGCTGCTTCTCGCGCTGGGCGCCCTGTATGTCTACGCCGCGGTCCGGCTCGGCGGGCACCTCTCCCGGCAGCTGAGCCGGCCGATCGACGAGCTGGTCGGTTGGACCGGCCACATCGCCCGGCACGAGCCGGTCCCCGACGCCGAGACGCTCCGGGGCGCGCCGGAATTCGAGGCGCTCCGCACCGCCCTCCGATCCATGGCCACCGAACTCGAACTCGGCCGCTCCCGCGAACTCGAGACCGAGCGCATCCGCGCCTTCGGCGAGGTGGCGCGCCGGGTGGCGCACGAAATGAAGAACCCGCTCACGCCGATCGGCTTTGCCGTGAAGGCGCTGGCCGGCACCGCGCGGCCGGAGCAGAAGGAAGCCATCGAGGTGCTGGCCGCAGAGTCGAAGCGGCTGGAGCGGCTGGCCAAGGAGTTCGCCGAGTTGGGGCGGCTGCCCGAGGGACCCGCCGCCGAGGTGGACCTGGCCGAACTGCTGGAGGAGCTGCAGCGCGTCGCGGTGCCGCCCACCATCGACGCCACGGTACTGGTTCACCCGGACACGCCCCGGATCATGGGGCACTACGACCCACTCCGCCGCGCCTTCAGCAACCTGATCCGGAACGCCGTCGAGGCGATGAACAACGCAGGCGAGCTCGACATCCGCATCGCCCCCGGCGCCGGCGGGGTGATCGTGGCGATTGCCGACCACGGCCCCGGCATCCCCGAGGAGCAGCGCGCACAGGTGTTCGAGCCGTACTGGACCACGAAGGACGAGGGAACAGGGCTCGGCCTGGCGCTGGTGCGGCAGACGGCGGTCGCGCATGGCGGGAGCGTGGAGGTCAGGGAGACACCGGGCGGCGGCGCGACCTTTGTCATGATCCTGACAGGCCGTCCCCCCTCTCCATATCATGGAGAGGGGGACAGGGGGTGAGGTGATAAGGCGCAAAGGGCGGTCGTCATTCCCGCGAAAGCGGGAATCCAGAGCGCGCCACTGGACCCCCGCTTTCGCGGGGGTGACGCCGCGGCCCCCCTGCCCCGCCTATCTTTACAAATGCCCTCCATCCTCCTCATCGACGACGAAGCCAACATCCGCCGGATGCTCGGGGCGCTGCTGCGCGCCGAGGGGCACGTGGTGTCGGAGGCCGCCAATGGCAACGCCGCCATCCTGACGGTTGATGAGGCCGAGCCGGACGCCATCTTCCTCGACCTGATGATGCCGCCGGGCCCGGACGGCCTGGCCACCCTGCAGGCGCTCCGCGAGCGGGGCGTGTCGGCCCCCGTCATCATGATGAGCGGCAAGGCCCAGCTGGCCGACGCGGTCCGCGCCGCCCGGCTCGGCGCCTTCCAGTTTCTCGAGAAGCCGCTGACCCCCGAGTCGGTCCTCGTGACCCTCCAGGCCGCCCTCGACCTCTCCCGCACCCGCGCCGCCAACCGCGCCCTGCACGCCGCCCTGGGCCACCGCGACGAGATGGTGGGCTCCTCCCCTGCCCTGCGCCAGATTCGCGAGCTGGTGGCCCAGGTGGCGCCGGGCGACACCCGGGTGCTCATCACCGGCGAGTCGGGCACCGGCAAGGAACTCGTGGCCGCCGCCATCCACCGGGCGAGCCGCCGGGCGGACCAGCCATTTGTGGCGGTCAACTCCGCCGCCATTCCGCGGGACCTGGTCGAGTCCGAGATGTTCGGCCACGAGCGGGGCGCCTTTACCGGTGC
Organism: uncultured Gemmatimonadales bacterium; assembly: GCA_963748815.1. Classification (GTDB taxonomy): domain Bacteria; phylum Gemmatimonadota; class Gemmatimonadetes; order Gemmatimonadales; family GWC2-71-9; genus SPDF01. Next base: position 27,397 of record CAVVKJ010000006.1, read on the forward strand.
CACCGAGCGCCGCATGGGCCGCTTCGAGCTGGCCGACGGCGGGACCCTCTTCCTCGACGAAGTGGGAGACCTCCACCTCGACGCGCAGGCCAAGCTCCTCCGCGTCCTCGAGACCGGCGAAGTCCAGCGGCTCGGCGGCGAGCGCACCACGCGGGTGGATGTCCGCGTCATTGCCGCCACCAACAGCCGCCTCGACGAGGCCGTGGCCCGGGGCCAGGTGCGCGAGGACCTCTTCTTCCGGCTGAACGTCTTCCCGATTCACCTGCCGGCCCTCCGCGAACGACTCGAAGATCTCCCCGCCCTGGTGCGGCACTTTGCGAGCCGGCTGCGGCCGCAGGAACCCCTCGCCTTCTCCCCCGATGCAGTCGCCGCGCTGGCGGGGTACCGCTGGCCCGGGAACGTGCGGGAGCTGGCCAACGTGGTGGAGCGGCTGACGATCCTCGCGGATGGCACGGTGACGGCGGAACTCGTGCGGCAGGTGGTGCCCGCGAGCCAGAACGTCAGCCCGGCGAACGCCGGGGTCCAGGTTCCACTGCCCCGCGGCCCCGCGGCCCCGCCGACACCCCAACCGTCACTGACGGATTCCCTGGACAATCACGAACGCGCGCTGATCCAGGCCGCACTGAACGACGCGAACGGCGTTGTCGCCGAGGCGGCGCGGATGCTGCAGACGGATCGGGCGAATTTGTATCGAAGGATGAAGAGATTAGGACTGAACACGGATGATTGAGCCCCGTTCCCCCTCTCCACATGGTGGAGAGGGGGACAGGGGGTGAGGTGGGAGCGATGGCGACGGAACCTGGACCCCGGCGACCCTGCCCCGGCGAAAGCCGGGGGCCGGGGTGACGGCAAGGGGTCATCTATGGAAGCGTGGGTACCGGAATGATCCGAGCATCTATCACGAAGTCGCGCGTTCTTCTCGATAGGGGTGGGCATAAGCCCACCCCTAGCTGGATGATTGCCATCGCCGCGTTGATGTTGTTCGCGCATGTCGCCCACGCCCAGGACAGCGTGGTCGTCATCGATCCCGACGCGCCCTTTGCCGACAGCTCCGGCGTCGGGTCGCTTCCCGCCGCCGTCACCCAGCAACTGATCCATACCTGGAACGATTCCACCACCACCCGCCTCAGCGGCAACGTCTCCCTCGCGCCGGGGAGCAAGCTGCAGGGTCCCGTGGCCCTGTACCGGGGCACGCTGCGCGTCGGAGGGACGATCGAAGGCCCCGTCACCGTCATCAACGGCAACCTGGTCCTCCTCCCCGGCGCCGTCATCACCGGCGACGTGCTCGTGGTCGGCGGGCGGCTGACACAGGCAGGAAGGGAGCACCCTCGACGGCATCGAAAAGGTGTACTGGGATCTTGCCCCCGTGGCGCGGGCCAGCGATGGCACCCTGGCCCACCAGGAAACCCCCGACCTCGAGACCCTTGGCGTGGCGCAGGCGAGCTTCGGCGTCGGCAAGATCCGCACGACGCTGCACGCCTCGACCGGCGGGACCTACGACCGCATCGAAGGATTTCCGCTGGACGCCGGGGTCGGCTTCGACTGGCGGGCCACCAAGCGCGACCGGATCAAGCTCGACCTGACCGGCATCCTCCGGACCAGCACCGACCGCACCGACTCGCGGAGCGACTTCGGGTACCGCACCCGCCTCGAATGGCGGCGCAACGGCGAGGTGAGCTACGGACTCGGCGGCCGGGCGTGGAGCGCCATCGAGGTGATTCCCGACCAGACCCTGTCGCGCGCCGAGTCGGGATGGTCGTCGATCCTCGTGCAGGAAGATCAGTACGACTACTACGACGACCAGGGCATCGGGCTCTACGGCTTCCTGATTCCGGCGCGGCAGCTCCGGCTGGACCTCTCCTGGTACAGCGAGCAGATGTCCTCGGTGCCCGCCGCCGACCCCTGGTCGCTGTTCGTCAACGAAAGCCGCTGGCGCCCCAACCCGCTGATCGACGATGGCACCTATTCGATCACCACGGCCGCCGTCACCCTCGACACCCGCGACGCCGAGCGCCAGCCCTCGCTCGGCTGGTATGCCAAGGCCAGCGCCGAGTTCGGCTCGAGCGATGATGTCGGACCCGTGGCGCTCCCACCTGGCCTCCGCAATCCGATCGCCACCGACGGCTCCTACAACTACTCGATGCTCACCGTCGACGTTCGGCGCTATTTCCGGCTCTCGCCGGCGGACCGGATCAGCGGACGCGGATACTTTGCCGGCTGGGTGGGCGGTGGCGCGCTGCCGATGCAGCGGCGCGTCTCCCTGGGCGGTCCCTCGATCCTCCCCGGCGACGCCTTTCGCCAGGTGAACTGCACCCCGCCCGGCTTTTCGAACAACTCCGAGGCCAGCCTCTGTGACCGCACGATGTTCTTCCAGGCCGAATTCCGGCACCGCCTCGACCTGGGCTGGCACTACACCGTGTCGAAGGGCAGCGAGGGCTCTGCCAGCCGCGTCATCGGCATCCAGACGGTGGACCTGGTGTTCCTCTCCGACGTCGGCACCGCCTGGCTGACCGGGTCGGGCCCAGGCCACGTGCCCAACAACCGGCTGCCGTCCTCGGATTACTGGTCGGCGGACATCGGCGCCGGCATCGACTTCGGCTTCTTCGGCGCCTACCTGGCCAAGTCGATCACCGACGACGGCCCGCTCCGCCTCTCCCTGCGCCTGCAGCGCCGCTTCTAGGATGCGCCTGCCGGGCCTCCTCCTGCTGCTCGCGGTGCTCGCGCCGCCCGCCGCTCCTCCGCTCCACGCGCAGGGGAGTGCCGGCGTCACCCTGGCCGTCACCCTCGTGCCCGACGCCAGCCGGAAGGACGGGCAGCTCCCGGAGGCCCGCGTGTCCGGCCTGCTCGAGGACGACCGCTGGACCTCGGCGCTCCTGAGCGGGCTGCCGCTCCGCCTCCACTACCGGCTCGAGCTCTGGCGCTCACGCTCCTCGTGGTTTGACGCGGCGGTTCGGTCGGTGGAGTGGGACGTCGTGGTGCGGCGGGAACCGCTGCTCGATCAGTACACGGTGACGACGGTGCTGCTCGGACGCACCCGCCTGCAGCGGTACCCCGACCTGGCAGCGCTGGGCCGGGCGCTCGGCGTGGCCTACCGGATTGCGGTGCGGGCGACCGACAGGGGGAGCTACTACTACATGGCGACGCTGTCGGTATCCACGCTCTCCGACTCCGACCTCGACGAGATGGACCGGGTGATGCGCGGGGAGGCGGGCGCCGCCACCGACGACAACGGCAACCTGGGCGACGCCGTCGAGCCGCTCCGCGCGCCGGATGCTGCTGCGCGTGGCGGGGCTGCCGATCATGCGGGTGGACGGGCGGAGCGAGACGTTCGAAGTGAAATAGGCGGGGAAGCGGGGAAGCGGGGAAGCGGGTCGGAATATCGTCACCCCGGCGAAAGCCGGGGTCCATTTCCTGCCCGACGATGGATCCCGGCTTGCGCCGGGATGACGGCCGTCAAACTAGTGTCCCCTGAGCGCGTGCAGCGCCGCCTCGCCGTAAAACAGCCGAATGTACTTCGCCTGCGTCCGGCTCAGGCGGCGGACCGCCCAGGACAGGTGCACGAAGTGCGGTTCGGTCGGCGGGTGCAGCGGCAACATGCCGCACTCCTCCGGGAGGCGGTTGCCCTTCCGTGTATTGCAGCTGCTGCACGCCGTGACGACGTTGGTCCAGGCGTTCCCTCCCCCGCGAGAAATCGGCACCAGGTGGTCGCGCGTGAGGCACTCGCGCGGACGCAACTCGGGCTGGCTCCGGTTGCAGTACTGGCACCGGTACTCGTCGCGGGCAAAGAGGAAGGTGTTGGTGACGTGGCGGCGGAAGCGGCGGGGGACGTGCACGAACTTGACGAGGCGGATGATGGCTGGCCGTGGGATGGCCAGCCGTTCACTTCGCATGTATTCAGGGCCGTCGGCTTCGACGATCTCGGCCTTGCCCTCAATGACAAGCCGCAGCGCCCGGCGCACGGGCACCATGGTGAGTGGCTCGAATGAGGCGTTCAGTGCAAGGCAGCGCATGCGGTGAGTCCCGCGTGATGTGGTTGCAAGAATCGTAACGCGCGGCACTGGCGCCAGCAAGGGAGGCCCGCCCCCCGCCCCCCTACCGCCGATGGACCGTCCGACCGCCGAGCATCGTCTCGTCCACATCGGAGGGGGCACTCGCCAGGGCCGCCTCGAGCGCCGATTCCGGCGAGTCGGTCCGCCCGATGGTCACCACCGCGACGTCGCCCCAGGCACCGGCGCGGAGTGTGCCGACGTCGCCTCCCAACCCGATCGCCTCCGCCGCCCCGTTCGTCACGAGCGCGAGCGCCGCTTCCGCCGACAGTCCTCCCAGTTCGCGCGCCGCCCGCGCCTCCGCCAGCAGGTCGAGCCGCCCCACGCTCGCCACCGAGTCGGTCCCCACCCCCACCCGGAGCCCCGCCTCGAGGAACGCAGCAAGGGGTGCGGCGCCGTGACCGTGCCGGCGATTGGAGAGCGGGCAGTGCGCGACGGCCGTGCCACTCTGCCTTAGCCGGACCACGTCTGCCTCGCCAGCCTGGACGAGGTGGATCGCAAGGGTGCGATCGCCGAGGATGCCGTGGGCATCGAGCCACCCGACGGGAGACGCTCCCGCGGCCTCCGGGAGCGGAATGCCGCGCAGTGCCCACGCCTCCGCGAACGACCCCGTCCCCCCGGCGACCAGCTCCGACTCGGCGGTCGATTCCGCGAGGTGCACCGCGATCGGCAGCGCCTCCCGCTCTGCGAACTCCGCCACCGCACGGTAGAGAGCGCCGCTCACGGTGTACGGTGCGTGCGGCGACACGCCGAGCCGCACCCGCTCCGACGTGAACTGGCGGAGCTCCGCCACCCGCGCTTCGAGTCCCGCCATGCTCTCCGCGACCTGGTCGGGATGGGGCCCGAACACCTCGTGATAGGCGACGCCGCTTCCCCCGGCCTCCGCCAACGCCTGGATGACGGCGCCGCTGTCGCCGGTGTCGGCGACGGTGGTCACGCCCGCCGCGTGGCAGTCCGCGAGCCCCTGGCGCGCTGCAGCGAGGTAGTCCGCCGCGGGTCGGTCGCCCTTGAGCGCACGAATGCGCCGGATCCAGGCGGAAAAATCCGCTTCGTCCGCCATGCCGGCGAAGCCGGTGAGTTCGAGATGGGTGTGGGTGTTGACCAAGCCGGGAAGGATGACAGAGTCTGGCCACTCGGCGTGCTGAGCGTCGTCAGGCCGCGGAACGTCGTCACGATGGCCAACGGCGTCGATTCGTCCATCACTCCCGATCAGGACCGCGCCGTCCCGGATCGGCGGCCCGTTCATCGGAATGAGCCACCCTGCGGTCAGGAACCGGGGGCGCACGCTACTGGCCGTCGGGCGCGGGCTCGACTGGGGCGACTTCGACCTCCGTGGACCGGCCGAACGGCAGGTGCACCGGGCAGGCCTCGTTCGGCTCGCTGCCGGGCAGGAACCATTCCGTGACCCGCACCGCCGTCGGACAGTACGGCGAGGCCCGGAAACCGGTCGTCTTGTCGATCTCGGCGCTGACGAGGCCGTCCGGCTGGGCCCAGCCCCCGGGGGTGGGGCGCCGCTCGTAGACCTCCAGCATCATCTGCTGCCACGCCGGTGCCGCGAGCAGGCCGCCCTGCGCGTTCGGCTTGATCCGCTCCGGCACATCGAGCCCGAACCAGAAGCCGGTGACGAGATCGGAGGTGTAGCCGACGAACCAGACGTCGTTGCCGTCGTTGGTGGTGCCGGTCTTGCCGCCGACCGGGAAGCGGATGCCGGCCACGGCGCGGGTGCCGGTGCCGCGACGCACCACGTCCTGCAGCGCCCCGTTCATGATCCAGGCGAGCGGCGGGTCCATGACCGGATCGAGGCGGGGCTTCGGCTGCCAGAGGATGTTGCCCTGGCGGTCCTCCACCCGGAGGATTCCCATCGGGGTGGCCCGTTCCCCCTGGTTGGCGAAGGCGGTGTACGCCGCAATCAACTCCAGCGGCTTGACTACCGACGAGCCGAGATGGATCGACGGGACCGCCAGCATCGGGGAGGCGACGAGGCCGAAGCGCGTCCCCTCGGCGATGACCGCCTCCTCGCCGATTTCCATCCCGAGCTTGATCGCGATGATGTTGACGGACTTGTAGAGCGCCTGCCGGAGCGGCATCGCGCCGGCGAAGCTGTTGTCGTAGTTCTGCGGCTCCCACGCCTCCTGCGCCCCGGGCATCTGCACGGTGATGGGCTCGTCCACCATCACGGTGGAGAGGGGAATCCCGGCCCGGACGCCAGCGGTGTAGACGATCGGCTTGAAGGTGGAGCCGGGCTGCCGCAGCGCCTGCGTGGCGCGGTTGAACTTGCTGTCCTCGAAGTCACGCCCGCCGACCATGGCCAGGATGTACCCGGTCTTCGCCTCGAGGGTGACGGCCAGTCCCTGCAGGTACGGCGAAAAGGTGGGCCCGACTTCGTCCTCCGACTCCGCCTTCTGCTCGAGGTAGGCGGCGTAACTCAGGTGCCGGTAGGGGCCGTAGGTGCCCGCCTCGATGGCGCTCAGCTGCGATCTCGAGGGCCCGCTCCGCCGACTGCTGGACCTCGAGGTCGAGGGTGGTGTAGACCCGGAGCCCGTCGGTGTAGAGCCGCGGCCCGAAGCGCGCGTCGAGCTGCTGGCGGATGTACTCGACGAAGTACTCGGCCACCGCGCTGAAGTCATCGCGCGAGGAGAGCAGCAGCGGGTAGGCCTTCCAGCGGTCCGCCTCCTGCCGGGTGATGGCGCCCTGTTCGGCGAGGAGGTTGAGGATGAGGTTGCGCCGCTGGATGGCGCGCGCGGGGTGCCGCCGCGGATTGTAGCGGCTCGGCGCCTTCGGCATGGCGGCGAGGGTGGCGGCCTCCGCCACGTTCAGGTCGCGGGACGACTTGCCGAAGTAGCGCTGCGACGCCGCCTCGACGCCGAACGCCCGGTTGCCGAGGTCGATCTGGTTGAGGTAGAGCTCGAGGATCTTGTCCTTGTCGTACCGGGCCTCGATCTCCAGCGCCACCTTGGCTTCGCGGATCTTCCGGTCGAGCGAGCGCTCGCGGCGGTTGAGATCCTCGGGAAAGAGGTTGCCGGCCAGCTGCATGGTGATGGTCGAGAACCCCTCGCTGACCCCGCCGGCGAGGATGTTCGCCTTGACCGCGCCGAAGAACCGGATCCAGTCGACGCCGTGGTGCTGGTAGAAGCGCTTGTCCTCGGTGGCCAGGAAGGCGGCCACGATGGCGGGCGACATCTCCTGCAGGCTGACGACCGTCCGCCGCTCCTTGCCGAGGTCGGTGATGAGGCGGCCGTCGGCGGCGTAGACCTTGGAGGCCTGGTCGGGGTCGTAGCTGTCGAGCCCGGCGATGGAGGGGCACCGGTTGCCGGAGCAGGCGCGCACCCAGATCCCGATGCCCAGGGCGGCGCCGAAGACCGTCACCCCGAGGATGGTGAGGAGGACGCCCCGGCGGATTTTGGGGGTGCGCCACCACCGGAGGAGGGTGTCGCGGAGGGTGGCGAGCAGGGAACCGAGCATTGAGGGAAAGTAATCGTCCCCCTAGGTTTCTCCACCATGCCGACCCTTCTCGAGACCATGACCGCCCGGGGGCTGGTCCACGACGCCACGCCGGGGCTGCAGGCCCGCCTGGCCAAGGGACCGGTGACCGCCTACATCGGGTTCGACCCGACCTCCGACTCCCTGCATGTGGGGAGCCTCCTCCCGGTCATGGGGCTGGCCTGGCTCCAGAAGTTCGGGGGACGGCCGATCGCGCTGGTGGGCGGCGGCACCGGCATGGTGGGCGACCCGAGCGGGAAGCGGGACGAGCGCCCGATCCTGTCGGTGGACGTGATCGACCGCAACTCGGCCGCCCTCAAGACCCAGCTGGCGCACTTCCTCGACTTCGACGGGCCGGCCGCCGCCCGCGTCATGAACAACGCCGACTGGCTCCGCGGACTGGGGCTGATGGAGTTCCTGCGCGACACCGGCAAGCACTTCACCGTCAACTACATGCTGCAGAAGGACTCGGTGCAGAGCCGGATGGAGACCGGCATCAGCTTCACCGAGTTCAGCTACATGCTGGTGCAGGCGTACGACTTCTGGCACCTCTTCCGCGAGGCCGGGTGCGAGCTGCAGATGGGCGGCAGCGACCAGTGGGGCAACATCACGGCGGGGATCGAGCTGATCGGGCGGCGGGAACAGGGCAGCGCTCACGGGCTCGTGATGCCGCTCCTCACCACGGCGGGCGGCGCCAAGTTCGGGAAGAGCGAGGACGGCAACGTCTGGCTCGACCCGGCGCGCACCAGCCCCTACAAGTTCTACCAGTTCTGGCTCAACACCGACGACCGGGACGTGGAACGCCTGCTGAACTTCTTCACTTTCCTGTCGGGTGACGAGATCGCGGCGGCCATGACCGAGCAGACCGCCGATCCGAGCCGCCGGTCGGCGCAGCGCCTCCTGGCAGGGGACATCACCGCCCGGGTGCACGGCGCGGACACCACCCGGCGCGTCATTGCCGCGAGCGCCATCCTCTTCGGCGGCACCGATCTTCGCGCCGCCGACGCCGGCGTCTTCGAGGTGCTGAGCGGCGAGATGCCGACCACGGCGCTCCCCGCGGGAATCCTCGACACCGGTCTCCCGCTGGTCGACGCCCTGGTCACGGCCGGCCTTGCCACCTCGAAGAGCGACGCGCGCCGGGGCATCCAGGGGAAGGGCTTCGCCGTCAACGGCGAGAAGACCGACGACGTGGAGCGGACCCTGACCTCAGGCGACCTGCTGGCCGGCGGATATGTGATGCTGCAGAAGGGGAAGAAGAATTACGCGTTGCTGAAGGTGGATTAGGCGGGGAAGCGGGGAAGCGGGGCAGATTGTCATCCCCGCGAAAGCGGGGATCCAGTGACATCTACACTCTGGACCCCCGCTTTCGCGGGGGTGACGACGCAATGGACCCCCGCTTTCGCGGGGGTGACGACGCAATGGCCCCCCGCTTCCGCGGGGGTGACGGCCAACGCCCCGCCAGCTACCACCGCGTCGTGCGCCGCCTGGTCTTCGGCGGCTTGGCTCCGAGCAGCCCGAAGAGGCCGCGTACCATCTCCCGCCCCACCGTCCGTCCCACCGTCGCCGCCAGGCTCCCCAACAGCGCACCGCCGAGGACCTTCGAGGTCTTGGACATCGTACCCGGCTTTTCCTGCCTGGCAGGTGCGGCGGGCGCCGCGGGCATTTCGGCGGTCTTCTCGATGCGTCGCGCCAGCATTTCCCGGGCGCTGTCCCGATCGATCGACTGCCCGTATTCGGCCAGCAGGTCCGAGGTCCCGATGTCGGCCAGCAACTCCTCCGAAGTGAGCGGCGCCATCCGCGACGTCGGCGGGATCAGGCGGGTGGCCACCACCGGCGTCGGCACGCCGCGCGGGTTGAGCGCGGTCACCACCGCCTCGCCGATGCCGAGGGTGGTGAGCGTCTCCTCGAGATCGTAGTACGCAGTCTTCGGAAAGGTGCGTACGGTGGCGCGGAGCGCCTTGTCGTCGTCCGGCGTGTGGGCGCGGAGGGCGTGCTGCACCCGGTGCCCCAGCTGCGCCAGCACATCCGAGGGCACATCCTTGGGCGTCTGCGTCACGAAGTAGACGCCCACACCCTTGGAGCGGATCAGGCGGACCACCTGTTCCACCTGCTCCAGGAACGCCTTCGGTGCGTCGTTGAAGAGCAGGTGCGCCTCATCGAAGAAGAACACCAGTTTCGGCTTCGAGAGGTCGCCCGCCTCGGGAAGGTTCTGGTAGAGCTCGGCGAGCAGCCACATCATGAAGGTCGAGAAGAGGCGGGGCTTGTCCTGCACATCGGCGAGCTCCAGGCAGGTGACGACGCCGCGTCCGTCCGAGGTGCAGGTGAGCAGGTCCCGCACGTCGAATTCCGGCTCGCCGAAGAAGGCCTCCGCCCCCTGCTCTTCCAGCTCGATCATCTTCCGGAGCAGCACCCCCACCGACGCCGAGGACATCCCGCCGTACTCCTTGAGGGCCGGCTTGCCTTCGTCGCTGTCCAGGTACTGCAGCACCGCCCGGAGGTCGGCAAAATCGAGCAACGGCATCCCCTGGTCGTCGCAGAACTTGAAGACGAGCGAGAGCACGCTGGTCTGGGTCTCGTTGAGCGACAGCACCTTGCCGAGGAGGAGCGGCCCGAACGAACTGACCGTAGCCCGCAGCTGCACCCCCAGCTTCCCCGTCAGGCTCACGAACTCCACCGGCACGCCGGCGCCCTGCCAGTCCCACCCGATGCTCGCGGCCCGCTCCGCGATGCGCGTGTTCGTCTCCCCCGGCATGGCCAGGCCGGAGAGATCTCCCTTGAGGTCGGCCACGAACACCGGCACCCCCTGGGCGGACAGCTGCTCGGCGAGCAATTGCAGCGTCTTGCTCTTGCCGGTACCGGTGGCGCCGGCCACCAGGCCGTGGCGATTCATCATGGCCAGCGGAATGCAGACCCGGGGAGCGGGATGGACCGTGGCGCCCTCGAGCGCGGCGCCGAGGGTGACGCTGGGGCCGTCGAAGCCGTAGCCGGCTTGAGAGTGCGTCAGTGGAAGGAAGTCATGGATCCTTGCTCAGATTCGGGAAACGAAGCCATCGCTTTTCGATGAGGCCACGGAACAGGAACTGAAGACGAGGGAATGCCGGAAAACAGCAGAAGGTCGGAAAACTGCCTGGGTGGTCGCGTCCGCACCCCAGCAAGCAGTTCTTCCGTGTTTCCGGCTTTCTTCCGAGCTTCCCTCGTTTTCTTTCCTTGACTGGACCCCCGCTTCCGCGGGGGTGACGACGCAATGGACCCCGGCTTTCGCCGGGGTGACGGCGGGACCGACCCCCGCTTGCGAGGGGGTGACGACCACGCCGGCGCGACGTTCACACCCGATCCAGCATCCGCGTCACCCGTTCCATCTCATCGATTGTATTGAACAGATGCGGGCTCAGCCGGATGGCCCCTTCGCGCACGCTGGCCACCACCCCCTGCGCGCGGATGACCTTGTACGCGTCGGCGGGCGCCGGCACCGCCACGCAGACGATTCCCGACCCGTGCGCTCCGACCGGCGAGGTGATCTTCACGCCCTTCCGGGCCGCCCACGCCAGGATCGGCGCCTGCACCGCGGCAATCTGCCGCGCAATGGCCGGAACCCCGACGTCGATCAGCAACTCCAGCGACTTGTTGTACCCGGCAAAGTCCTGGAAGGGGAGGCTGATCATCTCGTAGCGTTTGGCGTCCTCGCGGAGGCGCGGATCGTAGTCGGTGAGCCGGGTAAAGTCGTCGGTCCCCTCGAACGCCATCCATCCCATCACCACCGGCTCCACGACCGGAATCAGTTCCTTCCGCACGTAGACGAACCCGCTCCCCCAGGGAGAGAGCAGCCACTTCTGTCCCCCGCAGGCGAGGATGTCCACGGGGGTGGCCTTCAGGTCCACCGGCACCGCGCCCAGGCCCTGGATCGCGTCCACCACGAGGAAAGTGCCGGTCTCCCGGGCGCGTTTCGACAGCCGGCCGAGGTCCACCTGGTATCCGTTGCTGAACTGGACCAGTGACACCGCCAGCACGCGGACCTTCGGGTCGCCCATCCGCTCGACGAGGAAATCCTCGTCGGGCCACCCCTCCGCCGTGACCGGCGCCAGCTCGAGCGACACGCCGCGATCCGCCAGCCGCATCCAGGGGTAGACATTGGCCGGGAATTCCCGGTCGCTGGCGAGCACCACATCGCCCTGCTCGAGCGGCAGCCCGCGCGCGGCGAGGTTGAGGCCGTAGCTGGTATTGAAGCAGAGGGCGATCTCGCCGGCCGTCACGTTCAGTAGCCGGGCGGTCAGCGCCCGGGCCTGGTCGAGCTCCGAGAAGAAATCGTGGTCGTTCATCCGGTGTGGCGCTGTACGCATCGCGCTGTATTCGTCCAGCCGGCGTCGGGTGCGCTCGGGGATCGGCCCGATAGAGGCGCTGTTGAGGTAGATCGCCTCGTCGAGCGCGGGGAATTCCTCGCGGCGGAGGGCGGCGAAATCGGCGCTCATGGGACGCTCCTACCGTTCGGTGCGGAATTTGGGATCGTACGCCTCGCGCAGCGTGTCACCCACCAGGTTGAACCCGAGGACCGCCAGACCGATGGCGATGCCAGGGGCGAACGATACCCACGGCGCCACGCGGAGCAGGTCCCGTCCGTCGGCCACCATCGAGCCCCAGCTCGGCGTGGGAGGCTGGGCGCCGAGTCCCACGAACGACAGCGCCGCCTCCGCCATGATGGCGCCGGCCATGCCGAGCGTCGCGGCGACGATGACCTGGGCGCGGACATTCGGGAGGAGGTGCCGGAAGAGGATCCGGTGATCGGGCGCGCCGAGCGCCTGCGCGGCGACCACGTACTCGGCGCCCTTGAGCACCAGCACCTGCCCGCGAACCAGCCGGGCCATCGCGGCCCATCCGACGACGCCGATCACCACGAACACGACCGGAAGCGACGGGTTGACCGCCGCGGCCACCGCGATGAGGAGCAGCAGCGTGGGGAAGGCGAGGGTCACGTCGGCGAGGCGCATGATGAGCGCGTCCACCCGGCGGCCATAGTACCCCGAGATGAGGCCGAGGGTCACGCCCAGGAGGCTGGCGACGACCTGGCTGATGATGCCGACGGCGAGCGAGATCCGCGCGCCGTACACGACGCGGGTCAGCACGTCCCTGCCCTGCGTGTCGGTCCCCAGCAGATGCTCGAGGCTCGGCGGCAACAGGTAGGCGGTGGCAGGGTCGCCGGCATAGGGGCCGCCGGGGGCCACCCACTGGGCCAGCAGCGCGGCGCCCACCACCACGGCCACGAGGAGGAGGCCGAGCTGGAAGAAGCGGTCGCGGCGGAAGGGGGCGGCGAGGGGGGAGGGCATCAATGAAGGTAAGTGAAGGGGAAAAAAGAGAAAGAGGACTTGGGACTTGGTCCATTGTATTCTTACCCCATGTCTTCTCCCCGCAACTTCAGCCTTGTCCTGGGTGGTGGCGGCCTCAAGGGGCTGGCGCACATCGGGGTGTTGCAGGCGCTGGAGGAAGCCGGGCTCCGGCCGAGCGGGGTCGTCGGCTCGAGTATCGGGTCGCTGATTGCCGCGGCGTGGGCCGCGGGGCGCTCGGTCGACTTCATGCGGGAGCGGGCCCTGCGCCTCAAGCGGCGGGACGTCTTCCAGGTGGCCCACAGCGACATGGCCTTCAAGCGGATGCGGTCGCCAGCCGTCTACCGACACGAGCCGCTCGACGATCTCATCCACGAGATGGTGGGCGACAAGACCTTCGACGAACTCAAGCACCCCCTGATCGTCAACACGGTGGACATCAACTCGGGAATGCAGGTGCTCTGGGGCCTCCCCGGGCTCCGGTACGCCCGGGTGGCCGACGCGGTGTTCGCGTCGTGCGCGCTCCCGGGCATCCTCCCCCCGCGCGAGATCGCCGGACGGTGGTATGTGGACGGGGCGGTGGCCGACAATCTCCCGGTCAAGGCCGCCACCGTCTGCGGGCCGGGGCCGATCATCGGCGTGGACGTCAGCGCGTCGATGGCGCTCCGCTCGGAGGTCGAGAAGTCGGGCTTCGCGACGACCTACGCGCGCGGGCTCGAAATCGTCATGCAGACGATGCTGGAGCGGACGCTGCGCCTCTGGCAGTCGCCGCCGCTGCTGCTGGTGCATCCGCGGGTCGAGGACTACCCGATGTTCGTCTTCGACCGGACGCAGGAATTGATGGCCGAGGGGTACCGCGCCATGCGGCAGCTGGTGCCGGAACTGCTGCGCCTGCTGGAATCGTCGGAGGTGGGCATCTTCCCGAAGACGCCGGTCCGCATCCACGTCGACCGGGCCCGCTGCATCGGCTGCGGCGCCTGCGCCCTGCGGGCGCCGGGCATCTTCCAGATGGACGGATTGGGAAAGGCGGAGGTCGTGGCGCCGCGCCAGGCGTGGTCGCCGCTCGACGGCATCTACATCCGGAACTGCCCGACCTGGGCCATCAGCGCCCGGCCGGTGACCGGGGAGTGGAGTGGGCCACTCCCGATAGCGGCGGATCCAGCTACACGGAAGCCGGAATGAGGACTGGGGACTGAGGACTGAGGTTGCATCGGAGCCCACTCAGTCCTCAGTCCTCTGTTCGGTGTTCCCTCTCCCATAGGTACGCATACTTCAAGAACCCCGCATACGCATCCAGCCCCGACTGCACGACTCCACGCCGGCCGTCGAGCACGCCACCCGCCAGGAAGTAGGCCTTCAGGAATCGTCCGACCGGACGGAGTGCCAGGTCACTCCACCGGGCGCGGTGGCCCGCGTCCCAAAGATCGCCGGCGCCCCATTCCGCGTAGCGATTGAGCTTCTCCACGTGGTGGGCCAGCGACCGGTAGGGATGATGGACGAGCGTCTGCTCGAGCTCCCCGACGTCCGCAACCGTTTCCAGCCCCTCGTGGACCCGGCGTTCGACGTACCGGCGATGCTTTCCGAAGAGCCGCACGACCCAGTCCCGGGCCCATCCACCGCGCGTCTGCTCCACGCCGAGGTAGAAGTTGCGGCGGCGCACCCGATACGCCTCGCGCGCCGGCGCGGTGAGGACCCGCGCCAGTTCGACGGCCAGTTCCGGCGTGACCCGCTCGTCGGCGTCGAGTGTGAAGATCCAGGCGTTCCGCGCGGCGGCGATGCCGGCGTTTCGCTGCGCGGCGATGGTCGGCCCGGTCCCCTCGAGGACCGTGGCGCCGGCGGCGCGGGCCAGGGCGATGGTGTCGTCGGTGGAGCCGGCATCGGCCACCAGGACCTGCTCGGCAAAGGCGGCGCTCCCGACACAGGCGGCGATGTTCGCCGCCTCGTTCAGGGTGGGGATGACGACGGTCAGCGGGAGCGGTGCCTGCACGGGTCCTCGGGCGGCGTCGCCGGTGCGGAGATCAGACGAGGCGATAGTTCCGGTATTCGAAGAGGCGCGCTCCGGTCAGGCGTTCGATCACGTCGGAGGCGTAGAACCGGAGGTGCTCCAGCTCGAAGTGCGGCGGTTCGACCACGCGCTCCGGATCCTTGGCGCGCTCGGCGACATATCCCTGCGCGACCTTCGGATGCGTGCCGGTGAAGGGCCGGAGCCCCGGAAGCCAGGGCAGCAGCGGACGCTTCGCCTCCCGCTCCGCCGACCAGGGATAGATGGTGCGGTTGGTGGCGATCTTGGCCCGCAGCGCCGCGGCCGGCCGGGCCCAACCGTAGTGGAACATCTGCGCGTTGGTCAGGCGGGCCCGCGTCTTCCGGTTGTCGGGCCCGACCCGGAAGCCCTGCGCGCCCTTGTACGGCCGGAGGTCGAGCGCCGGGTCCAGCCGGAGCGCGCGAATTTCGCGCCGGTACCAGCGCCGGTTGGTGGCGATGGTGTCGAAATCCCCGTAGAAGTGCAGGTACTTCACCAGCAGCGCCTCGACGTTGGGATCGTCGTCGACCGCCGCCATGGCGGCCACGAGCTCGGGCCCCCCCTGCTCGTGCAGCACCTCGTCGGCCTGGATGTAGATGCCCCAGGGATGGCTGCACGCGCGCATGGCGCGCAGGGTCTCGTCGCTCAGCATCCAGTTCTTGCGGGAGACGTCCCAGACACCCTCGACGATTTTGATCTTGGGGTCGTCGATGGACTTGATCAGGTCCAGCGTGCCGTCGTCCGAGGGCCCGACATTGACGACGACCTCGTCGCAGACCGGGAGGATGGACCGGATGCTCGCCTCGACCGGGAAGTCGTGGCTGATCGCGTTCTTGATGATGGTGAAGCCGGAGACCCTGACCATGGCACCTGACGCCGTTGCGGGAAGGGAGAAATCTACCCCGCCCCACGGGTGAATTCCACCGCGTCAGGCGCGGCGGCTGCCTGTCCGGACCACATCCAGCAGCTCCTTGAGGCGGTGCATGTAGGTATGCTCGGCCAGAACGCGGGCGCGGCCGGCACGCGCCACCGCATCGGCGGCGGCCGGATCCTGCAGCGCCGCCTCGACCAGCGCCCGCATCTCCTCGACCGAGCGGTACACCAGCAGTTCCTTCCGGTCGACGAAATGCCGCTCCAGGTCGCCACGATAGTCGACCACCTGGGGCACGCCGATGGCCCCGATCTCAAACGTGCGCTGGTTTACCCCGCGTTCCGTCACCGCCGGCTCGGCGTCCGCCGAGCGGTGGATGTTCACGGCGACGGACGCCCCGGCGTAGGCGCGCACGAAGTTTTCCGTGTCGAGCTGCTCCCCGCGGCAGTAGTCCCGCAGCGAGGTGCGCCGCCACCCCGGTCCCCAGAGCGCCAGCCCGAACTCCACCAGCTCGCCGAGCAACCGTTCCCGCCGCGGCGTGGCGGTGCCAGCAAAGACAACGTTGGCGCGGTACTGGTCGCGCGAGCGCATCGGCTTGTAGACCGAGGGGTCGGCGGCCAGCGGCAGGTAGTGCACCGGACGGTCGGTCACGCCCCCCAGCGCCTCGGCGACGTCGGTGCCCGAGGCGAACACCATGTCGTAGGCGGGGAGGGCGTGCTGCACGATGGCGAGGCCGTGCAGGTCGTCGGGGACCCAGTTGACCCAGGTGCCGGGATGGTCGCGCCGCAGCGTGGTCACCGCCTGGGCGGAAAGCGCCTCCCCCCGCACGACGAGCACGATGTCCGGCGCGATCACTTCCAGCTCCCGGTCGAGGCGGCTCACCAGGTCGCCACCGCGGAGCCGGGTCAGCAGGCCGGGCCGGGCGTTCAGGTCGAACCGGGTGACGGTCTGGCCGTGGCGCTCCAGCGCCCGCTCGCGCTGCGCGGCGTGGGCGTTCAGCGCCTCGTCGTAGGCCGCGACCACCAGCACCCGCGTCACGCGACGGGCTCCGGATCCCGGAACTGGAGGTCGTGCAGGCGGCGATAGAGGCCGTTCCGCTCGATCAGCGCGGCGTGGGTGCCGTGTTCCACCACGCGTCCGTTCTCCAGGACCAGGATCTGGTCGGCGTGCCGGACGGTGGCCAGCCGGTGCGCAATGACGAGCGCCGTGCGGTCCTTCATGAGCCGCTCGATGGCCTCCTGCACCAGCCGCTCCGACTCGGTGTCGAGCGCGCTGGTGGCTTCGTCGAGGATCAGGATCGGCGGGTCGCGGAGCAGCGCGCGGGCGATGCTGATCCGCTGGCGCTGGCCGCCGGACAGCCGCGTCCCGCGCTCACCCAGCACCGTGTCATATCCCTGCGGCAGCCCCGCGATGAATTCGGCGGCGTTCGCCGCGCTCGCGGCCGCCTCGACCTGGGCGCGGGTGGCCCCGGGCGACCCGAACGCGATGTTGGCGTGCACGGTGTCGTTGAGCAGCACGGTGTCCTGGCTCACCACGCCGAGGCTGGCGCGGAGCGAGCCGCGCTGGATGGTCTCGAGCGGCACGCCGTCCACGTAGATCCCGCCCGACTCCGGCTCGTTGAACCGGGGCAGCAGGTCCACCAGCGTCGTCTTCCCCGCCCCGGAAGGCCCGACGATGGCCAGCACCTCGCCCTTGGGAATGCGGAACGAGACGTCCGTGAGCACCGGCGTGTCGGTGCCATAGCGGAAGGAGACCCGGTCGAAGACCAGGTCCCGGGTGAACCGCATGGGCACGGCACCCGGCGCGTCCACGTCCGTGCCCGGTTCGTCGAGCACCGCGAACACCCGCTCCGCGCTGGCGAGCGCGAGCGTCATGGCGGCGGGAAACTCCGAAATCGACTTGATCGGCGAGGTGAGCTGCAGCGAGGCCACGAGGAAGGCGATGGCGGCTTCCGGCGTGAGCGGGACCCCGCCGACCAGCGCCGGCTGCGTGGCCGCGGCGATGATGAGGATGATGAGCAGTCCGCCGAAGACTTCGCTGATCGGCCCGGTCAGCGAGGAGTACCGCTGGGTCCGCAGCACCTTCTTCCGGTAGCGGGTCAGCTGATCCGTCAGCTTGGTGGCCTGCCGCTCCTCCTCGCCGTACGCGCGGACCAGCTTCACCGCCCCCACCTGTTCGGTGAGCATCGAGGTGATGGCGGCGCGGTCCTGGGTCCGGGCGCGGGCGTGACGGCGGAGCCGGACGATCACCGCGCGAAGCCCGAGCACGAGGATCGGCGCCGTGGTCAGGGTGAGCAGGGTGAGCCGGCCGCTGATCTGGCTCATCAGCAGGAGGATCGTGGCGATCCGCATCGCGCTCTGGAAGAGGCGGATCAGCGCCGCCGTCACGACAGTCTTGACCTGGTCCACTTCCGCCGTGAGCGTCGAGAGGATCTGCCCCTGCCGCGTCCGCTGGAAATACCCGAGATCGAGCGTCAGCAGGTGGCGGAAGAGCCGGGAACGAAGGTCGCGGACCAGCCCTTCCTGCACGCCCACGTTGAGCTGCGTGGTGCTGTACGCCATCACGTTGCGCAGGAGGAGCCCCGCCACCAGCACCGCGAGGAGTCGGGCCACCGCCACGTTGGTGGGCACCCCGTTGATCAGCGGCCCGAGCAGCCAGTCGATGAAATGGGTCAGCGCCTCCGACCCCGACGCCCCGAGTTGCCCGGTGGTGCCGAAGAGCAGCCGCAGCAGCGGGATGAGCACGATGACCGTGGTGCCGTCCAGCAGCGACGCCAGCAAGGACATCACCATCGCGAGGAACAGCTGGGGGCGGTACGGCCGCACCAGTTCCAGCAGCCGCCGCTCGGTCCTCACGGTCAGGACCGCCGCGGCGTGAGGAGGGTGATCGGCAGCACGACCTCTTCCGGCGAGACCCCGCCGTGCAGGAAGGCGCCGCGGTAGCGGGCCTGGTACTCGCGCAGCTTGGTGGGATAGACGAAGAACCGGTCGCCGGTCGCCAGCAGGAGCCGGGTGCCAGGCGTCCGTGGCGGCAGGCCGAACCGTTCGAGGTCGTCGACCACCAGCGCCGCGTCGGCGTCCTCGGCGCGGAGGTCCTCGCCGAACTTGTACCGGAGGTGGCTGGTGGTGTCGCGCCGGGCGAAGACGGTGGCCGGGGTGTGGCAGTGGATCGAGCCGTGGTCGGTGGTCAGCAGCACGGGCACGTTGCGGCGGTCCGCCTCGCGGAGCGCGTCCCAGAGCGGCGAGCGCTCGAACCAGGTGCGCGTCAGGTTGCGGAGCGCCTGGGTGTCGCGGGCCACCTCGAAGAGCGTCGAGTTCTCCGTGCGGCCGTGCGTCAGCTGGTCGATGAAATTGAAGACGAGCGCCGTCACCCCGTCCTGCGACAGGTGCGCCGGCAGGCGGCGGAGGAGTCCCTCGCCGTCGGCGGCGGTGAACACCTTCTCGTAGCGGACCGGCACCGCCCGGCCGGTGAGCTGGAGCAGGTGTTCCTCGAGGAGTTCCGCCTCGTGCGCGTTGAGGCCCGCCTCCTCCTCCGTCTTCCACCACTCGGGGTGCCGCGCCGCGAGTTCGTTCGGGAAGAGCCCGCTGAAGATCGCGTTCCGGGCGTACGGCGTCGCGGTGGGGAGGATGGAGAAGTAGTGCGCGGTCTCGATGTCGAAGCGGGTGGCCACGAGCGGCCGGATCATGGCCCACTGGTCGAGGCGCAGGCAGTCCACCACCACGAGCAACGCCTTGCCGTGGGCGTCGAGGGTGGGCCGCACGAACTCCGCGACGATGTCCACCGAGAGGGCGGGCCGGTCCTCCTCGGACCCGTCGAGCCAGGCCCCGTAGTGCTTGCCGAGAAACTTGGCGAAGTCGGCGCGGAGCGAGTCCTGCAGGGTGCGCAGCGCGTCCTGCAGCCCCGGCTCGTCGGCGCGGCCGAGCTTGACCTCCCACTCGGCGAGCTCGACGATCAGCTCGATCCACTCGCGCCACGCCATCCCCTCGCCGCGCCGGGTGTCGAGCTCCCGGAACCGGGTGGCGAAGTCGCGGGAGAGCCGCTGCTGGCGGATCCGGTCGCCCTCGAGCAGCCGGGTGACGACCGAGAGGATCTGGCGGGGATTGACCGGCTTGATGAGGTAGTCGCTGATCTCGGCGCCGATGGCGTCCTTGAGCGTCTCCTGTTCCTCGCTCTTGGTGACCATCACGACCGGCATCGCGTGGTCCATGGCGCGGATGGCCTGGAAGATCTCGAGTCCGCGGCGGCCCGGCATCTGCTCGTCGAGCAGGACCACGCCGTAGGGCTGGCGCTGCAGGAGGACGAGGGCGTCGTCGCCGTGGGGCGACCGGTCCACCTTGAACCCATGCTCCTCGAGGAAGAGGATGTGCGACGTGAGGCTTTCGACCTCGTCGTCGACCCAGAGGATGCTCTTCGGGCGTGGCATGACTCAAACCTAACCGCCGCTCGCGGCGCGGCACAACGCGCTGGCGGCTCCCGGCGGCGCGGCCTACATTCCCGCCGTGCCTCATTCCCGCCCCGACGACGCCCCACGCATCCTCCTGGTGCGATTCAGCTCCATCGGCGACATCCTCCTGACGACGCCGCTGATTCGCGCCCTCCGAGCGCGCCACCCGGGCGCCCGGATCGACGCGCTCACGAAGGCGCGCTTCACGCCGCTCCTGGCCGACAACCCCCACCTGGACACCGTGCTGAGCCCCGCCGACGGCGAGCCGCTCTCCGCCCTGGCCGCACGGCTCCGACCGACCCGGTACACCCATCGGCTCGACCTCCACGGGAGCATCCGGAGCCGTCAGCTTCGCCTCCTCCTCCCGGGCCGCTGGCGGGGATACCGCAAGCACCGCCTGGCCCGGGGGGTCCTGGTCCTGACCCACCGCAATCACTACCCCGCGGGCACGCCCCCAGTCCCCGAACGCTATTTCGAGGCGGCGGAGGGTCTCGATGTCCAGCCCGACGGCGGCCCACCGGAGTTCGGCATCGGAGCGGCCGCAACCGCCGAAGTGGACGCCTACCTGTTCGCGAACGGTGTCGACCCTGAACGCGGCCTCGTGGCACTGGCGCCGGGCGCCGCGCACGCCACCAAGCGGTGGCCGGTCGAGCGGTGGTCGTCGCTGGCCGCGTCGTTGGCGGCGACGGGACGCCCCGTCGTCGTGGTTGGCGGGCCCGAGGACCTGCCCACCGCCAGCGCGGTGGCCGCCGCAGCACCGGGGGCGGTCGTGGCCGCCGGCCAGTTCGGCCTCCAGGGCACCGGCGCCCTGCTGGCCCGGGCCGCGGCCCTCGTCTCCGGCGACACCGGCGTGATGCACATGGCGACCGGCGTCGGGACGCCGGTGGTGGCGCTCTTCGGTCCGACCGTGGAGGCGTTCGGCTTCTTCCCGTACCGGGCCCGTGCCACCGTCCTCCAGCGCGATCTCCCCTGCCGGCCGTGCAGCCGGATGGGTGGACCCGCGTGCCCGTTGGGGCACCACGCCTGCCTGCGGGAGATCACTCCAGACGAGGTCGCCTCCGCACTCGCCGCCCTGCGGGAGGCGAAATGACCGACGAAGGCACGCTGGCCCGTCCCTGGGAACCGGCCGCGGTCGCACTCGCCGACCTCCTGCAGCGAACCGCCCGCGGCTCGAAGCGTGACGGGGTGTTCGCGCTCTGGCTCACGGTGCGGGTGGCGCTCGACTTCGGCCTCACGCCGCCGCTCCCCGACCGCGCCCGCCGGCGCCGAACCGGCGCCCTCGAGCGGCGCCTCGCGAGCCTGACGGTGCCTGCCCCGCTCCGACGCGCGCTGACCGCCGCACTGGCGCAACTGCAGGCCGGTGATCCACCCGCCGCGGCACTCGCGCTGACCCAGCTGGTGGCCCCGGTCCGCGACACCCTCGGCGCCGAAGCGGGCGACGCGATTGCGCTGGCAGCCCGTGTGGCGCGAAGTTCCGTCGCATGAAGGCCATCATCACCGCCGCAGGGCAGAGCAGCCGCCTCTGGGAGACCACCGGCCGCGAACCCAAGACCCTCCTGCCCTTCGGGGAGCGGATCGATCCTCGCCGCCATTCTCGGCAACTTCGCGCAGGTGGGCATCCGCGAGTTCCTCATCGTGACGGGGTACCGCGGCGACCTCATTGCCCAGCATCTCCGCGAGCAGGCCAACTTCGGGATGGCGGTGGAGCTGCTCGACAACCCGGAGTGGCACCGCGGAAACGGACTCTCGGTGCAGAAGGCGCTGGCCCACCTGGCCCCCGAGGAGCCGGTCATCCTCTCCATGGCGGACCACGTGGTCAGCCCGGCCGCGCTCGCCGCCGTGCGCGACGGCCCCGCCGGCATGAACCTGCTGCTGGTGGACCCCCGCATCGACGAGTGCTTCGATCTCCCCGACGCCACCAAGGTGCGCCGCGAGGGCGACCGGATCGCGGACATCGGCAAGGACCTCGCCGACTATGACGTGCTCGACTGTGGCGTCTTTCGGCTCAACCAGCAGTTCCGGGTGGCGCTGGAGACCGCGCTGGCCCAGGGCCGCGAGGGGATCAGCGACGGGGTGCGCGAACTGGTGGAAGGCCCCGGCTTTGGCACCGTGCTGATACCGGCGGGGGCCGCCTGGCTCGACATCGACACCCCGGAGAGCTACCAGCACGCCCTCGCCCGGCGCGCCACCTTCGCCTGAGGAGCGGCGCCCCATGGCCCGGATCCGCCTGCTGTTCAAGATCGGCTTCGTCTACCACAAGGCGGCGTTCGACCCGGTCATCGAGCAATTCCTGGCCGACGACCGCTACGACGTCTTCTTCGCGCTCGACGAGGAGCGGATCCGGCGGTGGGGAATCTTCAACCTTCCCTACCGGCCGCCCATCGTGGATCAATGGGTGCGCGAGGGCTATCGCTTCACCAGCGAGAAACGCGGGTTCGACGTGGTCATCGCGGGGGACACGGTCCGCGACGCCGCCGCGTACGGCCGCACCCTGCTCTGCTTCTTGAACCACGGCACCGGCATCAAGACGATCCTCTACCGGAATCTTTCCCACCACAAAGACACGCGGTACCAGATCTACGTGGAGGGCCGCTACCGGGAGGAGAAGATCGTCGAGTCGGGGCAGCTGGGGCGAAGCGAAGTGCGCGTGGTGGGGCTCCCCAAGCTCGACGGCATTTTCCAGGGCCGGTACGCCGATCGGGCGGGGTTCCTCGCCGGCCGCGGTCTCGATCCGGCCAAGCCGACCGTCCTCTTTGCGCCCACCTACAAACCGACCTGCCTCTACGACGTGAAGGACGCGATTTTCGAGGCGACGAAGGATCGGTGCAACCTGGTGGTCAAGCTGCATCACTACAGCTGGATGGGGAAATACGCCCCGCACGAGCAGCACCGGATCTTCGAGCGCCGGGTGCGCCGCTATCCCCACGCGCTCCTGGTCCCGATGGAGGAGTACAACATCGTCCCCTGGATGGCCGCGGCCGACACCCTCCTCAGCGAGGCCTCCAGCACGGTCTTCGACTTTCTCGCGCTGGGAAAGACCGGCATCATCTACGACCTGCCGAGCGACCGACTCAAGCACAGCGACGGGATGCCGCTCCTGGGGGAGGACAACCGCGCCTTCCTGAAGGACGCCTTCGTGCACGTGGGCCGCCCCGACGACCTCGGCGACGCCATCCGCCGCGCCCTGGCCCCGACCGACGCCATGCGCGCGGCCCAGGACCGGGAGCGCGACCACCTCTTCTACCAGCTGGACGGGCGTGCCGCCGAGCGGATGAAGGCGTCGATCGAGCTACTGCTGGAGGAGGGGGGGCATGAAAACGCCCCGGACGAGCCGGGGCGTCACCAGTAAATCGGGGGAACTCCGGCCGGTCATTACCTCATGATGCTGTCGATCGGGACTCCCGAATCGGCGGGCACCACCGGCTGGGCCGGCACCACCACCGCACCACTCACCTCGACGATCGTCCCCGGCATCCCCGGGGCCTGGCTCACCCGGATCCACATCGGATGCCCGTTCTTGAGCAGGTACAGCGCCCTCGCCCCCACGGCATCCTCGGTATCGCTCTCGATCGACCAGCCACCCTGGGGCAGCGTGACCCGGTAGTAGTTGAGCACTTCCGACGGCGTGCTCTTGCTGCTGAAGGTGATCTGGACGGCGTCCTTGGACCCGGTGCGCGAGACGACCGCGGCCTGGGGCGGGAACGGCAGGAAGGGGAGGGCGTCGGCGGTGGCGGCGACCTTGTTGGCCGCATCGTCCTTGCAGGCGGCCAGGGCGAGCACGATGAGCGCTAAGTGATGGTATCGCATAGGGGAGGGAGAGTAGCGGCGGGCCCGCCCGCGGTCAAGCGGACGCGTTGCCGCGCCGCGCGCCTGCCGCTATGCTTGGGGTCTGATTTCTCGCGATGGAGCGGGCCATGGCAGGCCATAGCAAGTGGAAGCAAATCAAGCGGAAAAAGGCGGTCACGGACTCGCGCCGGGCCTCCTCCTGGACCAAGGTGATCCGGGAAATCACCATCGCCGCCAAGGGCGGCGGGGGTGATCCCGGCGGCAACCCACGCCTGCGGACCGCCATCGACGCCGCCAAGGCGGTGAACATGCCGGCCGAGAACATCGACCGGGCCGTCAAGAAGGGCACCGGCGAGCTCGAGGGCGGGAACATCGAGGAGGTGGCGTACGAGGGGTACGGCCCAGGCGGCGCCGCGCTCTTCATCGAGGCCACGACCGACAACCCGCACCGCACGGTGGCCGATATCCGCCACGCCTTCAGCCGGAACGCCGGCAATCTCGGCGCCACCAATTCGGTCTCCTGGATGTTCGACCGGAAGGGACAGCTCTACATCGACGCGACCGCGCACGGCGAGGAGCGCACGCTCGAGGCGGCGCTCGAGGCCGGCGCGGAAGACCTGGTCCGCGAAGGCGACCAGTTCATCGTGTCGACGGCGCCGAACGACATTCACGCGGTGCAGGACGCGATTCGCGCCAAGGGGATCAAGGTCGAGGAGGCCGAGCTCGCCATGGTGCCCAAGAACACCGTGAAGGTCGAAGGGAAGGACGTCGAAGCGCTGTTCAAGCTGATCGAGGCCCTCGAGGAGCTCGACGACGTCTCGAAGGTCTTCTCGAACTTCGACATCGACTCCGAAATGGCTGAGGCGGCAGGCTGACCGGCCGCCCGTGATCATCCTCGGCATCGACCCCGGTACCGCGGTCACCGGCTACGGCGTCCTCGACTCGGGGCCCGGCACCAGGGTCCGGCTCATCGAGTGCGGCGTGGTGCGGACCCCCGCCCGCGACCCCCTCCCCGTGCGGCTCCGCGCCATCCGCGACGGCATGGTCGAGCTCATCGAGCGGCACCGGCCCGACGCCGTCGCC
Organism: uncultured Gemmatimonadales bacterium; assembly: GCA_963748815.1. Classification (GTDB taxonomy): domain Bacteria; phylum Gemmatimonadota; class Gemmatimonadetes; order Gemmatimonadales; family GWC2-71-9; genus SPDF01. The sequence goes on from CAVVKJ010000006.1 coordinate 52,442, forward strand.
GTCGAGGATGTCTTCTACGGCAAGAACATGCGGACCACCGTGGTGCTCTCCCACGCCCGGGGGGTGATCCTGCTGACCGCGGAGGAGGCCGGCGTGTCCATCGGCGAGTACCCCCCGGCCCTCGTCAAGAAGGCGGTGGTGGGCAGGGGCGGAGCCGCGAAGCCGCAGGTCGGCTACATGGTGGCCCAGCTCCTCCGGCTCACCGCCCCGCCGAGTCCCGCCGACGCCGCCGACGGCGTGGCGGTCGCGCTGGCCCACCACATCCTCGCCGGAGGCGCGATGGCGCGCTCCCGCCGCGGGCAGGTGGCATGATCGGCGGAGTCCGCGGGAAGGTCGGGCATCTCGACCTCGACGTGGTGACCATCGAGACGGCCGGCGGCGTGTCCTACGAGGTGCTGGTGCCGCTCGGCGTCCTCGGACGGCTCCCCGCCCCCGGCGGCGCGGTGCATCTCTACACCGAACTGGTGGTGCGGGAAGACGACTGGCTCCTCGTCGGGTTCGACACCGCCCACGAGCGGCTGGTCTTCCGGCGGCTCCTCGGGGCGAGCGGCTTCGGACCGCGGCTGGCGCTGGCGCTGCTCTCGACCCTCGGCCCCGATCGCGCAGTGCGCGCCATCCTGGGGAACGACCTCGCCGCCCTCGGCAGCGTCTCGGGCATCGGCAAGAAGAAGGCGGAGCGGCTCGTGCTGGAGCTGCGCGACCGCTTCAAGGACTTGCCGGCCGCCTCGGAACCGTCGGCGGCCCGTCCCGACCAGGCCTCGGTGAGCGCGCTGACCGGCCTGGGCTACTCGGCGGCCGCCGCCGAGGAGGCGGTGCGCGCGGTGCTGGTCGAGGGCGCCGTCGAGGATACGTCACTCATCGTGCGGCGAGCGCTCCAGCGCCTGACCGCCGGCAAGGGAGGAAGTTCCACATGACCGTGACCGCCCGGACCGCCGAGTGGGAATGCACCCGCTGCGGCTCCACCAATCGCAAGCTCGTCCCCAGCACCCGGGACGAGGCCACCGATCGTTGCGTCACCTGCCGCGCCAGGCACCGGCTCGAGCCGGGCGAGACGACGGTTCGCTGGCTGGCGCGAGCCAGCTGAGGGCCGCCTGAACCCGATGGCCCAGCGCCTCGAAGTCACCACCCCGGACGCGCTCCCCGAGGAAACCGGCGCCGAAGCCGCCCTCCGCCCGTCCCGGCTCGACGAATTCGTCGGGCAGGAACAGGTCAAGGCGTCGCTGCAGATTGCCATGGACGCGGCGCGCGGACGGGGCGAGGCGCTCGACCATACCCTCTTCTTCGGCCCCCCCGGCCTCGGCAAGACCACCCTCGCGATGCTGATGGCGCGGGAAATGGGCGTGCAGCTGCGCACCTCGTCGGGCCCGGTGCTGGAAAAGGCCGGCGACCTGGTCGGCCTGCTGACGACTCTCGGTCCGGGGGACATCCTCTTCATCGACGAAATCCACCGGATGCGCCCCGCCCTCGAGGAGTTCCTCTACTCGGCGATGGAGGACTTCCGCGTGGATGTGCGCATCGCCGACGGCCCGAACGCGCAGACCATCCCGATGACGCTGGAGCGGTTCACGCTGGTCGGGGCCACGACGCGATTCGGCCTGCTGACGCCGCCGATGCGGGCGCGGTTCGGGATGGTGGAGCGGCTGAACTTCTACCCGGCGGAAGACCTCGAGCGGATCGTGACCCGCTCGGCGGCGCTGCTGCAGGTGCCGACCGACGCCGAAGGGGGACTGGAGATCGCGAAGCGCAGCCGGGGCACGCCGCGGGTGGCCAACCGGTTGCTGCGCCGGGTGCGCGACTTCGCGCAGGTGCGCGCGGAGGGGAAGATCACCGGCCCGGTCGCGCGCGAGGCGCTCTCCCGGCTCAACGTCGACGAGTTCGGGCTCGACGACATGGACGCGCGCATCCTGACCACGCTCATCGAGAAGTTCTCCGGCGGGCCGGTGGGGCTGAATACGCTGGCGGTCGCCGTCGGCGAGGACAGCGGGACCCTCGAGGAGGTGTACGAACCGTACCTGATCCAGCAGGGGTTCCTCGAGCGCACGCCGCGCGGCCGCTGCGCCACCGCCAACGCCTATCGTCGCTTCGGCATCACGCCGCCCCCCGGACAGGCCACGATCTTTGACGGCTGATCGTCCCCTCCGCACCGCCGATTTCACCTACCATCTCCCCCCGGAACTGATCGCGCAGACACCCGGCTCCGAGCGGGGCGACAGCCGGCTGCTGGTTGTCAGGCGGGGAGGCGGGGCAGCGGGGCGGGAAGACCGGCGGTTTGCCAGCCTTCCCGAACTTATCCCCCCAGGGGACCTGCTCGTCCTCAACTCCACCCGGGTGCGCCACGCCCGCCTGCTCGGCACTCGGCCCTCCGGCGCGCCCGCCGAAGTGCTGCTGCTCCACCCCTCGACCGACGGGAGCTGGCTGGCCATCGGCAAGCCGGGCAGCGCCCTCCGGCCCGGCAAGCGAATTTCCCTCGGCGCGGGGGCAGAGATCGAGACGCTGGATGTGCTCCCCGACGGCGAGCGACGGGTCCGGTTCGTCGGGATCTCGGCCGACGACGCGATCGGGAAGTTCGGCCGGCTCCCCCTCCCGCCGTACATCGACCGCGACCCGACCGACCAGGACGAGGTCCGCTATCAGACGGTGTACGCCGATCGCATCGGCAGCGTGGCGGCCCCGACGGCCGGGCTGCACTTCACCTCGACGATGCTGGACAGCCTGCGGCAGCGCGGGGTGCGCATCGTGTCGCTGGACCTCGAGGTCGGGCCCGGTACCTTCAAGCCGGTGGAGGAGGAGGACATCGCCGCGCATCCGATGCACCCGGAGCGGTACGACATCCCGGCGGAGGTGGCCGCCGCCGTACGCGACGCGCGGGCGCGCGGCGCAGCGGTCTGGGCCGTCGGCACCACCGTGGTTCGCGCCCTCGAGAGCGCGGCGAACGAGGATGGCACGGTGCGCGAGGGTACGGCGGAAACCCGGCTGCTGATCGCGCCCGGCTACCGCTTCCGGGTGGTGGACCGGCTGGTGACGAATTTCCACCTCCCCCGCTCCACCCTGCTGATGCTGGTGGCGGCGTTCGCGGGATACGACACGATGATGGAGGCGTACCGCCACGCCGTGGCGGCGCGGTACCGCTTCTACTCCTACGGGGACGCGATGTGCATCCTATGACCGACGCGCCCTTCTCCTTCACCCTCCACGCCACCGAGGGCGAGGCCCGCGCCGGCACGCTGCACACGCCGCACGGCGAGGTGGCGACGCCGGCCTTCATGCCCGTCGGCACCTACGGCACCGTCCGCGGTCTCCATCCGGTGGAGGTGGAGCGCACCGGCGCGCAGGTGATGCTGGGCAACACCTATCACCTCCACCTCCGGCCCGGCGAGGACGTGGTCCGCTCCCTTGGCGGACTCCACGCCTTCTCCCACTGGAACCGCCCGATGCTGACCGACAGCGGCGGGTTCCAGGTCTTCTCGCTCGAGGGGCTGCGCACGATCGCGGAGGAAGGCGTCGCCTTCCAGAGTCACGTGGACGGCAGCCACCGGACCATCACGCCCGAGAAGTCGGTGGAGATCCAGTGGGCCCTCGGCGCCGACATCGCGATGCAGTTCGACCACGTGGTGCCCGGCGGCGCGGACCACACCCTGGCGAAGGAAGGGATGGAGCGCTCCCTCCGCTGGTTGGCGCGGTGCAAGGTCAGGCACACCGAGCTCCAATCCGTGGACCCTCCCCGCATCCCCGCTTCCCCGCTTCCCCGCCAGGCCCTTTGGCCCATCATCCAGGGCGGCACCCACTCCGACCTTCGTCGCGCATCGCTCGAAGGCATCCTCGAGCAGGGGCCCTGGACTGGGATCGCGATCGGCGGGCTCTCCGTCGGCGAGCCGAAGCCGGTGATGCACCGGGTGCTTGAAGAGCTGGCCCCCGTCCTGCCCAAGGGCACCCCGCGTTATCTTATGGGGGTGGGGTTTCCGCAGGATCTGCTGGAGGGAATCGCGCGCGGGGTGGACCTGTTCGACTGCGTGGCGCCGACCCGGAATGGGCGGCATGGGTCGGCCTGGATTTCGACGGGACGGGTCAACGTCCGCTCGGCCATCCACCGGCTCTCGAAGGAGCCGCTCGACCCCGAGTGTGACTGCGAAACGTGCACGACCTTCAGCCGCGGGTACCTGCGGCACCTGTTCGTGGCAGAGGAGATCCTGGGCCTCCGCCTGGTGTCGATTCACAATGTCCGGTTCCTGGTCCGGCTGGGTGAGCTCGCACGCACCCACATCCTGGCCGGCACCTTCGATGGCTGGAGCCGCGAATGGCTCCGCCGCTACCATGCGAAAGGCGATTCGTGATGCACGCACTGTACCTGATGGCCCCGGCTGCCGGCTCCGGCGGCGGCATGTCCGTCCTCCTGCTTCAGATCGGCCTGATCGGCGCCGTGTTCTATTTTCTCATCCTCCGGCCCCAGTCGCAGGCGAGGAAGAAGCACGCATCCATGCTCGAGGCGCTGAAGAAGGGTGACGACGTCATCACCTCCGGCGGCCTCATGGGCAAGGTGAAGGGCATCAAGGACCAGGAAGTGACCATCGAGACCGGCACCAGCACGGTCGTGGTGCATCGCGCCCGCATCGTCCAGGTCGGCGACACCGCCGCGCCCAACACGCCGGGCTGATGTCGCTGCTGCCCATCCACCTCTATGGCTCCCCGGTGCTCCGGGAACCCTCGGCGCCGGTCGCCGAGGTGACGGCCGAGGTGCGCCGGCTGGTCGAGGACATGTTCGAGACGATGGACGCCGCCGAAGGAGTCGGGCTGGCGGCCAACCAGATCGGGCAGGCCGTGCGCATTGCCGTCGTGGACGCGGAAGGCTCCCGGATCGCGATGATCAATCCGGTCATCGCGGAGGCGTCGGGCAAGGAGCGGGAAGAGGAGGGATGTCTCTCCATTCCCGAGGTGTACGCCGAGGTGACGCGTCCGGAGCGGATCGTGCTCGAGGCGATCGGCCAGGACGGTGCGCCCTATCGCCTGGAGGCGGCCGGACTCCTGGCCCGCGCCATCCAGCACGAAATCGACCACCTCGACGGGATTCTCTTTCTCGACCGGCTGAGTCCGATGAAGCGGCGTCTGCTGGTGGCGAAGTACCGCCGCGAGCACAAGGAGGGGGACAGCCTCCTGCGGGAGGTGGCGCGGCCCTCCGGCCGTACCCCCTGATGCGCATCATCTTCTTCGGGACCCCGGAGTTTGCGGTCCCTTCGCTCGACGCCCTCCGCCGCGGCGGGCACGACATCGTCGCCGTCGTCACCCAGCCCGACCGGCCCCACGGCCGCTCCCGCTCGAAGCTCGTTCCACCACCGGTCAAGGTCGCGGCGCTCGCCGCCGGCCTCGAGGTGCTGCAGCCCGATCGACCGGTGGGCGACCTCTTCGCGGCAACGCTGCGGCATCACCGCGCCGAGCTCGGGGTCGTCGCCGCCTACGGGCACATCCTGAAGCCCGACATCCTGGCCATCCCGACCCGCGGCATGATCAACGTCCACGCCTCGCTCCTTCCGCGGTGGCGAGGGGCGGCGCCGATCCAGGCCGCCATCCTCCACGGCGATCGCGTCACCGGGGTGAGCATCATGCAGATGGAGGCGGGGCTCGACAGCGGTCCGGTCTACTTCCGGAGTACCCTGCCTATCGGGCCGGAAGACACCGCGGACCTGCTGACGTCCCGGCTGGCGGAGCTGGGTGCCGAGGCGCTGCTCGAGGTGGTGGACGGATTGGAGGCGGGCGCGCTCAAGCCCGAGCCCCAGGTCGAGGCCGACTCCACATTTGCCCCGAAGGTTTCCAGGCAGGCGGCACGGGTTCCGTGGGACAGGAGCGCGGTGGAAGTCGCGCTGCACATCCGTGCGTTCGACCCGTGGCCCGGGGCGTGGACGGAGGGGCCGGCAGGCGAGGTGAAGCTCTTCACGCCGAGGCTCGCCGACGGGGGCGGCACGCCGGGGCTGGTCCTCGAGGCGGCGGGGGCGCTGATCGTGGCCTGCGGCGACGGAGCGGTCCAGGTCGCCGAGGTGAAGGCGTCGGGAGGCAAACGGATGGCGGCGGCGGAATGGCTCCGGGGACGCCCCCTGTCGGTCGGGGCTCGGCTGGGGTGAGGCCACTGCCCCGACTGCACGCGATTACCGACGATGCGATCCTGGCGGACGCCGATGTCGGCATCCGCGCCGCGGCGATTGCGGCGGCTGGTCCGGCCGCTGCGCTTCACGTGCGGGGGCGGAACAGCACCGCCGCCTTCCTCACCAAGTGCGCCGTGCGGTTCGTGTCGCTCGCGTCGCCGGCGGAGGCGGCGGTGATCGTCAACGGGCGACCCGACCTGGCACGCGCGGTCGGCGCCCAGGGGGTGCAACTCGGCAGCCGGGACCTGACCGTGGCGGACGCCCGCCGCGTTTTTGACACGGGGTGGATCGGTCGCTCGGTGCACAGCGTGGCGGAAGCGGAAGAGGCCATTGCCGAGGGGGCCGACTACCTGCTCCTCGGCTCGATCTTCGAGACGCCGACGCATCCCGGGCAACCGGGACTCGGACTCGACGCGGTCGGCGCCGTGGCGGCGCTCGGCACGCCGGTGATCGCCATCGGCGGCATCACCCCGGACCGCGCGGCGGCGGTGAAGGAGGCGGGGGCGTGGGGCGTCGCGGCGATGCGTGCGCTCTGGCAGGCGCCCGATTCGCATGCGGCGGCCATGAGCATGCTCAATCCCTGGGGCGGCACGCCATGACCAACTTGTCCATCACCCTGAACGGCGACCAGCGAACCGTGCCTTCGCCGCTGACCCTCGCCGGACTCCTCGAGCACCTCGGATTGGACCCCCGCGCCGTGGTGGTCGAGCAGAACCGCGCCATCGTCCGCCGACCCGACCTCCCGGCCACCTCCGTGGCCGATGGCGACGTGATCGAGCTCGTGCATTTCGTAGGAGGCGGGTAACCGCCACGCCGTTATCTTTCCCGCATGACCGACGCATCCCGTACCCCGCCCAGCGACACCCCCGACGCGCCCCTCGAGATCGGCGGCCAGCGCTTCCGCTCCCGCCTCCTCGTCGGCACCGGCAAGTACCGCGACAACGAGCAGATGGCCCGCGCCATCGAGGCCTCCGGCGCCGACGTCGTGACCGTCGCGGTGCGCCGCGTGGACCTCGACCGCACCAAGGAGGAGGGGGTGCTGTACCACCTCCCCGCCAACCGGTACTTCCTCCTGGCCAACACCGCCGGCTGCTACACCGCCGATGAGGCCGTCCGCTACGCCCGGCTCGCGCGCGAGGCCGGCTTCAACGAGTTCATCAAGCTCGAAGTGATCGGCGACAAGGAAACGCTCCTGCCCGACACCGACGGGCTCCTCGTTGCCACACGGACCCTCGTCAAGGAAGGATTCAAGGTTCTCGCCTACACCAACGACGACCTGATCACCGCGCTCCGCCTCGAGGAGGCGGGCTGTGCCGCCGTGATGCCCCTCGCCTCGCCGATCGGTAGCGGACTCGGATTGCTGAACCCCTACTCGATTCGCACCATCAAGAGCCGCCTCTCCGTTCCCGTCATCGTCGATGCCGGCGTCGGCACCGCCAGCGACGCCTGCCTGACCATGGAGCAGGGAGTGGACGGCATCCTGATGAACACCGCGCTCGCCGAGGCGGCCGATCCGGTGCTGATGGCGTGGGCCATGCGGAACGCCGTCGAAGCGGGGCGGGCGGCGTGGCGGGCGGGGCGGATGCCCCGTCGCGAAACCGCCGTCCCCTCCAGCCCCACCGCGGGGATGCTGCGCTGAACCAGCCCGTCGGCATCGACGCGCGGCGCGCCGCGCTCACCATCCTCCGCGACGTGCGCGACGGCCGTCCCTTCGACGCCGCCCTCGGCGGAGCCATCGAAGGGCTGACCGATGCCGATCGGCGTCTGGCGCACGAACTGGCCGGCGGCGTGCTGCGCACCCAGGACGCCCTCGACGACCGGCTCGCCCGGCTGATCCGGCTCGGCTGGGATTCGGTCTCCCCGCCTCTGCGCGACCTCCTCCGCATCGGCGCGTATCAATTGCTCTATCTCGACCGGGTGCCGCCGCACGCCGCGGTAAGCACTTCCGTCGACCTGGCCCGCGAGATTGCCGGCAAGGCGCCGGCAGGGTTCGCCAACGCCGTCCTCCGGCGTCTCGGCCGCGAGGCGACCCCCGCCCCGACCGTGGAGTCCGCCGATCCCGTGGCACGCCTCGCCCGGGCCCACAGCCATCCGGAATGGCTCGTCGCCGGCTGGGTGGCGCGCTTCGGTGCCGATGGCACCGACGCCCTGCTCCGCTGGAACAACGGGCGGCCACCACTGGTCCTGCAGGCGGCGCGCGAGGATCTCACCGCGCTGCGCGAGCGACTGGAGGACGCCGGGGTCACCACCGAGGCCGCCCCTTTCGGCGCCGGACTGGTGGTGGACACGACCCGCCCCGGCGAACTCCCCGGTTACGACGAGGGTGCCTTCTTCGTGCAGGACGCCGCGCAGGCGCTGGTCGCGCGATATGCCGACTTCCCGCGAGGCGCCACCGTGCTCGACGCCTGCGCGGCCCCAGGTGGGAAGGCGATTGCGCTCGGCCGCTCCGCCCGGACACTGGTCGCGGCGGAGCGCAATCGGCGCCGCACCCTTCGGTTGGGAGAGAACCTGCGCCGCGCCGGGTCAGGACGGGAACTCCTGGTCATCGCCGACGCGGCGGCCCCGCCCACCCGCCCGCTCGATGGCGTCCTGCTCGATGCCCCCTGCCTCGGCACCGGCACCTTTGCACGGCACCCCGACGCGCGGCTCCGGGTCACCCCGGAAGCGCTTCGCGAACTGGCCCGGACCCAGGCCACGCTCCTCGAGGGGGCCGCCGCCGCGGTGCGGCCGGGCGGCCTGTTAGTTTACGCCACGTGTTCGCTCGAACCCGAAGAGAATGAGGAGCAGGTGGCGCGTTTCCTGGAGGCACACCCCGAGTTCCGCCGTGAACCCTCGCGCACCGTCCCCGAGGAATGTCTCTCGGAGCTGGGTGACCTGACGCTCGTCCCCCACCGGCACGGCACCGACGGCGCGTTCGCCGCCCGACTGCGGCGGGCCCCGTGAGGTTCCGCCGACACACGCCGGAATCGTCCCCCGTGGTGAGCCGGCGGTTCCTTGTCGGCCTGGCCGTCATCGGCGGAGCCTCCCTCCTCGGCTACCTGATCGCCGCCGTGGTGCTCTTCCCCGCCCCGAGCTCCGATGGCGGCGGGATGGTGCCCAGCGTGATCGGGCAGCCCTTCAGCTCCGCGGAAGCGACGCTCCAGGCGGCGGGGTTCCGGGTGCGCCGGGAGGCGGAGGTTCCCCATCCCACCGCGCTCGGGGGTATCGTCGTCTGGCAGGACCCGCCGCCGGAAATGCGGCTGCCCGCTTCCGCGGTGGTCCGCCTCACGATCAGCACCGGGCAGGAAGCGTCCGTGGTCCCGGACGTGGTGAACCTCGACCTGGAACTCGCGAAGTCCGTGCTGCGCGAGGCCGGCTTCCGCCTGGGCCCCATCGATTCGGTGGCCTCCCTGACCGTCCCCGGGACGGTCCTCGCCACCCGACCGGGACTCGGCGTGGTCCGGCGGCCGGGCGAAGAGGTGACGCTGGTCGTGAGCCGTGGGCCCGCCGATATTCAGGTGCCAGCGCTCCGCGGGCTGACCCGCGACCAGGCGGCGGACCGCCTGGAGGCGCTCGGGCTGTTGGTAGGTTATGTCCGGCAGGAAGACCGCCCCGGCGCGCGAGCGGGAGTGGTGCTGGAACAGCGACCCTCCCCCGGTGTGCGTCTCCCCCGGCGGAGCCGAGTGGACCTGACCCTGGCGAGGACCCCGTGAACCCGATCATCGCACCGAGCGTCCTGAGCGCCGACCTCTCCCGCCTCCGCGAGCAGGTGGAGGCCGCATTGGCAGGCGGCGCCGAGTGGATGCACGTGGACGTGATGGACGGACACTTCGTTCCGAATCTCACCTTTGGCGCCCCAATGATCCGGGCCATCCGACGGATCACCGATTGCCCGATCGATGTGCACCTCATGGTGGAGCGACCGGAGCAGTACATCGACGAGTACGCCGCCGCAGGCGCGAATGTCTTCACCTTTCACCCCGAGGCGACGGTGCACGTGCAACGCCACCTGGCAGCCGTGCGCGAGCGCGGGATGCTGGCGGGGCTCACGCTCAACCCCTCGACTCCGCTCGCCCTGCTCGAGGAGGTCGTGCCCGACCTCGACCTCGTCCTGGTGATGTCCGTCAATCCCGGCTTCGGCGGCCAGTCGTACCTCCCGGGCGCCAGCGACAAGATTCGCCGGGTGCGCGCCTTGCTCGACGCCCGGAAGTCGGGTGCGCGGCTGGAGGTGGACGGAGGCGTCACCGCCGCCAACATCGCCCAGGTGCGCGCCAGCGGAGCCGATACCTTCGTGGCGGGCACGGCGGTCTTCGGCGCCGCCGACGTCCGCGCCGCCGTCAGTGAACTCCATCGCCTGTGCCAGGCACGGGCCTGAAGGAAGCAGCGACCATGTCCAAGCAGTGGTGGATCGTCGGTACCGTCGTCGCCGCGATGATTCTCGGCGCCGTGGCGCTCGTGAAGAACAGCCCCGACTCCTACGGCGTCGCCGTCGGGAAGAAGGCGCCCGACTTTCGCGTCGTGGACCTCGCGACCGGCGACACCGTGTCGCTCCGCGGGCAGTACGCCGGCCAGGTGACGCTGGTGAACATCTGGGCGACCTGGTGCGGGCCGTGCCGGGAGGAAATGCCCTCGATGGAGGCCGCCTACAAGGAGCTCGCGCCCCGCGGATTCAAGGTCGCGGCCGTCAGCATCGACGAGTCCGACTCGGAGGGCGTCCTCGCCTTTGGCGCCGAGATGGGCGTCACCTTCGACCTGCTGCAGGACCGGAGCGGGGAGATCCAGCGCGTCTACCAGACGACGGGCGTGCCGGAGAGCTTCCTCCTCGACCGCGACGGCGTCATCGTGAAGCGGATCATCGGGGCGCACGACTGGAGCTCGAAGGTCAACCGGGAACTGATCGAGCGCCTGCTCGACCAGTCGAGCTGAACGGATCGTGCGGGTCCTCGGGATCGAGTCCTCCTGCGACGAGACCTCCGCGGCGGTGGTCCGTCTCGACGCCGGACGCCCGCACCTCGAAAGCGTCGTCATTCTGTCGCAGGACGTGCACAAGGTGTTCGGGGGCGTGGTGCCCGAACTCGCGAGCCGCGCCCACCTGACCGCGGTGGGTCCCGTGGTGGATCGCGCGCTCGACGAGGCCGGCGTAGCGCTCGACGGAATCGACGCGATCGCCGTGACCGCCGGCCCGGGGCTGGTCGGCGCGCTGCTGGTGGGGCTGATGTACGGGAAGACGCTGGCGTGGGCCACCGGGAAACCGCTGATCGGCGTCCACCACATGGAAGGCCATCTCTTCGCGCCGGCGCTCGAGGACCATGAGTTTGCCCCGCCCTTCGTGGCCCTCCTCGTCAGCGGCGGGCACACACTCCTCCTCGACGTGCCGGCGTGGGGCGCGTATCGCCTGCTCGGGCAGACGCTGGACGACGCCGCCGGCGAGGCGTTCGACAAGGTGGCCACCCTGCTCGGTCTCGGCTATCCGGGCGGCGCGCCGCTCGAGCGGCTCGCCGCCACCGGTCGCCCGGGGAAGTTCGTCTTCCCCCGCCCGCTCCTGCGGGACCTGAAGGGCGACGGCCCGAACCGCTGGAATTTCTCCTTCAGCGGACTGAAGACGGCGGTGCTGCGCGCGGTGCGCCAGAGCAGCGACCTCGACGCCGAGCGCGCCGACATCGCCCACGGCTTTCAGGACGCCGCCCTCGACGTACTGGTCGAGAAGACCGCCGCGGCCGCCGAGGAACTGGGCTACCCGCTCGCGATGATCGGCGGGGGCGTGGCCTGCAACCGGGCGCTGGCCGCCCGGCTCCGGGCACGGCTGGGCCCGCGGGTGCGTTTGTCGGTGGCCACGCCGCGGCTCAACACCGACAACGCCGCGATGATCGCGGCCGCCGGCGCGTGGCGGCTCGCGCGCGGGGAGCGGAGCGGACCCGGCCTCGAGCCGAGTGACAGCCTGCCGATCCCCGGACTTCTCACTACCGCCGCCTGAATCGGAGCACCGATGCCGGTCTATCCCCTGAACATCCACCTGGGTCCGATGCAGATCACGGGCTACGGGATCATGATGATGGTCGCCTTCCTGACCGGCGGCTGGCTCATCGGCCTCGAGCTCCAGCGCCGGGGGCTCAACCGGGAATACTCCTCCGACATCGTGATGGCGGCGCTGATCGGCGGGATTCTCGGCGCCAAGCTCTGGTACGCGACGCTCAAGGGGGATCCAGGCGCGCTCTTTTCCTTCGGCGGGCTGGTCTGGTACGGCGGCTTTCTCGGCGGTGTCGCGGCGGTGCTCGCCAACGGGTGGCGCCTCGGCGTCCCGGCACGATGGACGATGCAACTCACCGCGCCGGCCCTCGCGGCCGCCTATGCCATCGGGCGAGTCGGCTGTTTCCTCGTCGGCGACGATTACGGCGGGCCGACCACGCTCCCCTGGGCCGTCTCGTTTCCCGAGGGCCTCCCCCCGTCGACCGCCGGCAACCTCGCGGCGTTCGGCGTGGCGATTCCCCCGGGCCTGGACCCGACGACCCTGCTGGCCGTTCACCCGACGCAGTTGTACGAGACCGGCATCATGCTCGTCGGGTTCACGGTGCTCTGGAAGCTCCGCACCAACGCCTGGGGCACCGGCGCCCTCCTCGGCGTCTACCTGATGATGGCAGGCGTGGAGCGGTTCTTCATTGAGATCCTCCGCGCCAAGGACGACCGATTCTTCGGCGGCTTCACGGCGGCGCAGATTACAAGCGTGCTCATCGTCCTGGCCGGTGTGACCCTCTTTACCCGCCTCCGCGGCGCCGGGGAGGCGCCGGCAGGACAGTATCTTTCCCTGACAGCACCGAACGCCGTCAAATAACGAGACAGCACGATAAGTGACTCAGATCACATCGCTTGGGTATCGGCGGGCCGAAACTGTCAATTTACTTGACGATTTCGGCCCTTTTACTCAATCAGCCACACAATCGTAACTCATTGCATTACATTGCGTTACAAAGTTTTCATTGTTGGCACGAAGGGTGCTTTAATAGATATCCAGCAAGGGGCGACTTCCTGCCCCCGGAAAAAGTGGTAGGTCGAAGAAGGGTTGGAGCGGGCACATCCGCCCGTCTCCGTATAACTCAGGGGGCGATCTACCACCTCTCTACGCAAGCGGCCCGCCGGATTCGGCGGGCCGTTTGCATTTCCGTCCGCCGCCCGCTGTCGCGGGATCAGCGCCGCGCGTGAAGCCGGGCCTTGAGGCGTTCGACTTCGGCGCGCAACTCCGCCAGGTCGGCGTCCATCCGTTCGAGCGAGCGCATCAAGTCCACTTCGAACGGGACGGCCGAGCCCGGTTCCCTGGTCGGGACGTCCACGTGGACCGGCTCGCTGGGTGGCAGCGGATCGGGAACCAGCTCCTGCGTGACGCGCAGGCGGCGCGGCTCGAGATAGAAGGTCCAGATCAGGGCGCCGACGAACAGCAGCACCAGTATCCCCTGCGCGCTCAGCGACTCCACGGTCCGGTAGATCCCCAGCCGCTCGATCTGCGGCGCCCACGACACCACCGTGATCGGCACCACCCCGCCCCCCTGCAGCTCGGCGATGCCCTTCCCGAGGAACACGAACGCCATGTAGTAGAGGAAGGCGCTCGTGACGCCGAAGAACGGCTTGAGCGGCAGCCGGACGCCGAACCGATTGATCAGCACGTACACGATCGCCAGCACGACCGAGGCGGCGGCGATCCCGAGCACCACCGGCCAGACCGCGCCCGAGGCCGGCCCGGCGACCAGCAGCGCCTTGTAGAAGAGGACCGTCTCCACCCCCTCCCGGTACACCGCCAGGAACGCCACCGAGGGCAGCGCGAACATCGACCCGGAGACCAGCGCGTCCTGCACCTTGCCCTTCACGAACCGATTCCACTTGGCGACTTCCATCTTCGAGAGCAGCCAGTAGCTCACATAGAAGAGGGCGACCGTCGCCACGAGCATCGTGATGCCCTCGAGCACCTCCTGGCTGGCCGGCGAGAAGCGGAAGATGGTCTCGAACGCCACCGCCGTGAGCAGGCTGACGACGATGGCCGCACCAACGCCGATGTGGATGTCCCGCCGGCGCTGCGCATTGCCCGTCTTCACGAGGAACGCGATCAGCGCGCCGATGAGCAGGATCGCCTCCAGCCCCTCCCGCAGCAGGATGACGAACGACTGGACGAAGAGGTCCGTGGTGGTCATCGGTTTGCCGAGGATCCGCTCGGCGCGGGCGAGCCCGGCGGCCAACTCGGCGCGGAGCGACTCCAGCTCGGCCGGCGTGGCCCCCCCGCCCGCCCGGCCCCGGAGCGTCGCAAACCCGGCCTCGAGCTGCCCCGCGAGCGACGGGTCGATGGCGCGGAGCCCGGACTCGACCTGCTCGAAGGTCAGGTAGGCCTCGAAGGCCTCGCCGCTGGCCCGCTCGCTCTGCCCGGCGGCAGCCAGCACCAGCACGGAATCGAGCTTCCGGTTCACGTCGGCGAAGATCGCCTCGGCCTGCACCCCCGACTCCTGGGACTGGAAGCTCCGGACCGCGGCGATGGCCGGTGCGGCCCGGTCGAGCGGAGCGCCCAACGCCTCGGCGATTTGCCGGTCGGACATCCGTGCCGTGGTGCCGAAGGGTCGGAGTCCGGCGGGGACGTCACCCGCCGGCGCGGGATACCGCAGGAGGGTGGCATATGCAGCGGCGGCCCAGCGGTCCGCGGCGCTCAGCCGAGTCTCGAAGGCGGGCATCGCGGTCCCCGCGACTCCGATCGTGACGCGGCGGTAGAAATCGAGTGGCGAAACATCCACTAGGCGCACGCCATCGGTCAGCGCGGAAGGTGGCGGGGTCAGCCCGAGGCCGGCCGGGCCATCGCCTCGGCCGGCCGGGCCATGACAGTCGGCGCAATGCTGCTGATACACCTGCGCCCCGCGCGCGAGCGGGGGCGCCGTCCCCGGGACCTGGTCGACGTCGACGCGGTAGCGCTCCGCGAGACCGCCCGTGACAGTGCGCGCGCCGACGGCCACCGAATCGGGATCCGCCGTCCGGGCGACCGCCGCGATCAGCTGATCAATGGCCTTGATAGTCGATGCCGAGGACTCTGGCGGGAGTCGCTCGGCGGTCCGGCGGGCCTCGGCGAGGAAGAGGTTGGCCTCCTCGACCTCGGCGGGAGAGATGACCCGCCCCTCCGAGACGCCGATCCGGTACTCCTGCGCCGCGAGCTGGACGGTCGTCGCGATCCGTTGCACGATGGGCGCGAGGTCCGCGGCAGGCTGCACCGACTGCACCCCCTGCTGGGGGGCGGCGGCGAGGAGAACTGAGGCGGCTACAGAGATGAGAATCATTATCAAGTCGTTTAGTCGGCGAAGCTGGAAAGTAGAGTGCGCCGCTCGGATTCGCTAGGGCTGGTTTCGGGAGAGAACAACCACCGCGCCGGCCACGCCATGCGTGTGGCTCAGCGAGAGCATCAGCTCGTACTCGGCCGGCACCCCGGCCGCGAGGCCGTGCAGGAGGAGCCGCGGCCTCCCTTCCGGCTCACGGATCACCTCCAGCTCCTGCCAGCCGACCGCCCGCATGCCGGGCAACGATTGCAGCGCCTTGTACGCCGCCTCCTTCGCCGCCACACGCACCGCGAAGTTGGGCGCGGGGTCGGCTTGCCGCAGGACATACTCCCGCTCACCCTCGGTCAGGAATCGCGAGAGCGCGCGTTCCCCGAACTTCGAGAGAATGCGGCGTGCCCGCTCCACCTCGACCAGGTCGATGCCGACGCCGATCACGCTCACATCCGGCCCCACAGGAACTCGGCCAGCGGTCGCAACGGGTCCGGCACCGGCAGGTATCCGCCGAGGAGCAGCCCCGCCCAGAGCGCAGCGGCGAGCACCACGCCGGTCAGGGTCCAGAGTGGCCAGCGAGGGCGACGCCACGCCGCCACTGATGCGATGTCCCCCTCCCATTCCGCCATCTCGTGTTCCGCGGCGGCGGTCAATGCCGCCCACGCACTTTCCAACCGCCGCGCGGTGGCCAGCACCTGCGGCCCCCACCGTGCGGCCGGCGCCTGCTCCAGTTCGGTGGCCGCGCGCAGCAGGGCGCCGGCCCCGGCGCCCAGGCGGGCGTGGATGGCTCGGTGCTCGGAGGGAGTGATGCGGTGTCGCTCCACCCGCCAGGCCGGCATGCGCGCAGCCACCGCGGCCGAGGTGATCCGCGCCTCCAATTTCTCGATCAGGACCGCGGCCGCCTCCTCAGCGGCGGCGTCCCAGCAACTGGCCCATACCATCGGCGCGAGGGCCTCGCGGGCCGCCACGTCGTGGCCGGCCGCCAGCGCTGCGCGCGCCTCGCCAGCGGCCTCGAGGAGCCGCGTCACCAGGGAAAGACGCACCGCCGCGAGCAGCGCGTCGATGCCGCCCGGCGCGGCAGGATGCACGAGGCGCCCAAGCGCCGGGCCGAGCTCCGGCAGGACAGGTCTGGTGTTCACCGACGTTCCCACTGTGGGCGCCTCCCCTTGAGATCGGCGACGGCGAGCGCGGCCCGTTCGCCGGATCGCGCCTCGTACCTGCGCACGAACTCCACCAGCGGTTCCGGCTCGAACGCCGCGCGCGGAAGGCCGGTCACACCCAGCGCTGCCTCGATGGCCGTGGCCGTGCCCTCGACCTCGACCAGCACGTCCATGAGCGGATACCACTCGAGCCGCACCTCCGCGTCGCGCACGCGATAGACCTCGACGAACCGGTCGACCGACTTGATGACGCCGTAGCCGAGGGCGGCGAGAATGCCGGTGGCCGTCCCGCCGTCTCCCTCGACGGCGCACTCCATCTCGTCGCGCAGCTTGTATCCCTCCGGCGACCGGCGGGTCGGTCCCTTCCACGCCATGTGGGCGTGGGCCGGCCCTCCCTCAGGACGCCAGGTCCGTATGCGGAGGACTTCGTCGCGGTCGCGCAGTGTGCCATCCACGTCGAATATTCGGTCTTCCATCAACCCCTTGAACGTCGCCTCCGCGCCGGACTCGACGAGGTGCCGCCGCAGCAGCCCCGCGTCGGGGACCACCGCCTTCAGCTCGAGTTCGGGATTGGCGCCGGGCATCCCGCTCACGAGAGAATCGCCTCGAGTACCGCGTCGGTGTCCGACAAATCGTCGAACGCCGCGCGCGCGCCGGCGTCGCGCAACGCCGCCACCGCGTAGCTGCCGGTCGCCACCGCCACCGCGCGGGCGCCGATGTCGCGACCGCAGGTCACGTCCGCGGGCGTGTCGCCGACGATGACCACCGTTTCCCCCGCCGGCACCCGGCCGAAGATCGGCGCGGCGCGTTCCGCGGCGATGGCGGGGAGATCGGGTCGGTGCGAGGAGTCGGACCCGTAGGCCCCGACCCGAAAGCGGGCGGGATCGAGCCCGGCCGATCGCAGTTTGAGCCCCGCCCCCTGCACGATGTTCCCGGTGAGGAGTCCGAGCACCACGTCGGCCTGCGCCTCCAGCCGGTCGAGCAGCGCCGGCACGCCCGGGAGGACGCGGGTCCGCGCCGCCGAGCGGGCCAACTCCTCCTCCAGGAGGACCAGGTACCGCTCGAGAATGTCGGCGACCGCAGCGGGGTCACCCGCGGAGGCGTCGCCCGCGGCCTCGAGCATTTCGCGCACGATCTGCGGATCGGTCTTGCCGTCGAACCGGATTCCCTCCCACACCTTGGCGTCGAGCATTCGGCCGGCCATCGCGGTGGTGATGGCCCGCCGGCCGGCGCCGGGGGTGAGGAGGAGTGTGCCGTCGATGTCGAAGAGGACGAGGAGGCGGGTCATCCGGTGGCGGCAGCTCCCGGAACCCGACGGGCGGTGACGAAGTGCTCGCGGAGGTGCGCGGCGCGATGCCCCGGAGCCCACGACTCGCGCAGGACGCCGCCGCACGACACCGTCGAATGGACCAGGGTGTCGTCGTGGCCGGCAAACGCCACGTGGGTGACGCTCCGTCCGTTCTCGCTGAAGAAGAGGAGATCCCCCACGCGGACCGCGTCGAGCGCCACCTCGGCGCCGACCAGCGCCTGCGCCGACGAATCCCGCGGCAGCGACACCCCGCGGGCCGCGAAGGTGGTCTGCACCAGCCCCGAACAGTCCACCCCGGCGTCGGTGACTCCGCCCCACTGGTACGGCGCGCCGGAGAACGCCTCCAACGCCCACTGTTCCGCCGGGACGGCGCGCGCCGCGCGCGCGAGTTCATCGGCCGGGAGGATGTGCCCCTGGGTGAGCGAGCCGACGGTGCCGTCGGGGAGCCGGACCCGGCCGTGCTCCAGCGCCGCGCGGGCCCGGACGGGAATCCGCCGGTGCCCGGCCGCCGTCTCGATTTCGGCTCCCGTCGACCACCCCGTCGCCTCCTCCCGCCACCGCGCCGCATCCTCCGCGGTCACGTCGCGGAGGTAGCCCCGGTGGGCCCACCCCTCGTAGTGATCGACGGCGGTCCGGATCCGATACCAGGTGCCGGTGGTCTCGAGCAGCTCGGCGGTTTCCCCGAGGACCAGCTGCGTCACCTGTTCGGTCCGCAGCGACGCCTCCCGGAAGAGGGGAACGACCGCGGCATGTGCGATGACGGCATTCACGCGGGGCTCGCCTTGGCGTGCTTGGCCTGGCAGGGCGCGCAGCGCTCGACGCCCCGGAAGGCGCAGATCAGGCAGATGAAGGTGCCGCACTCGATGCAGGGGTACCCCTCGGACGCGCGCTCCTCCCGGCCGCAGGCGCGGCACTGCATCGCGTCGTGTTCGTGGATGTCCGCCATGCGGCCTCCGCTCAGATGTCCAGGTTCCAGCGCTTGATCTTGTTGATCAGCGTGGCGCGCGAGATGCCCAGCTCCAGCGCCGAGCGGGTGCGATTCCCGCCGTGGTGCCGCAGCGTCCGTTCGATGTGCTGGCGTTCCAGTTCCTCGAGGGCCAGCGGCGTGTGCCGGCGGTCGCCAGGTCCGGGGCGGGCCCGGAACTCGCCGGGCAGGTGCTCGACGCCGACCGCCGCCTGCCCCCGACCGAGGATGAGCGCCCGCTCGAGCACGTTCCGCATTTCGCGCACGTTGCCCGGCCAGCCGTAGCCGAGGAGGCGCTCGAGCGACTCCGCGCCGACTTCCGGCGGTCCGTCCGGCAACTCGGTGCGCAGGTCGTTGAAGATCCGGGTGATCAGCGCGAGCCGGTCGTCGCGGGAGCGCTCCCGGACCGCCGGCAGCCGCACCGGCATGACGCTCAGCCGATAGTACAGGTCCTCGCGAAACCGGCCCGCCTCGACCTCGGCGGCCAGGTCCTTGTTGGTCGCGGCGACCAGTCGCACATCCACCGTGATTTCCCGGGTGCCGCCCAGCCGCCGGAAGGTCTTGGTCTCGAGCACCTTCAGGAGCTTCGGCTGGAGCTCCAGCGACAGGTCGCCAATCTCGTCGAGGAAGATCGTCCCGCGATCGGCGATCTCGAAGAGTCCCTGCTTCCGGTCTTTCGCGTCGGTGAAGGCCCCCTTCTCGTGGCCGAACAGCTCGGAATCGAGGAAGGTGGCGCTGAGCCCGGCGCAGTTGACCTCCACGAACGGCATCCGCGCACGCGGGCCGAGGTTGTGGATCATCCGCGCGACCCAGCCTTTGCCGCTACCGCTCTCCCCCAGCAGGAGGACGGTGGTGCGCTCGCTCTGCGCCAGCAGGGAAATCTGGTGGGCGAACGCCTTCAT
This sequence comes from uncultured Gemmatimonadales bacterium, assembly GCA_963748815.1. Lineage (GTDB taxonomy): Bacteria > Gemmatimonadota > Gemmatimonadetes > Gemmatimonadales > GWC2-71-9 > SPDF01. The sequence goes on from CAVVKJ010000006.1 coordinate 72,174, forward strand.
CGTCGCCGAGCCGCCAAGCGAGTCGAGCCCGTGCCCGGCGCCCCCCTGATTGACCAGCGCCTCGTTGACGCGCCGGAGCCGGGCCTTGTCCGCCACCCGCGCGGCGGCCGCCGACAGGTGCGTCATGTCCACCGGCTTCGAGAGGAAATTCTCCGCGCCCAGCTGCATGGCCCGCACCGCGGTAGGGACGTCGCTGTTTCCCGTGAGCAGGATGACCCCCGCGTCCCGTTCACGGAGCTTTTCCAGCACCTCGAGGCCGTCCATGCCGGGGAGGTGCAGGTCGAGCATCACGACGTCGGGGTGCAGCCGGTCGTACGTGGCCAGCCCGGCCTCCCCGCTGAGTTCGCGGGTGACCTCCCAGCCGAGCTGCTCGAAGTAATTGCCGATCGCGCGGAGGACGTCCGTGTCGTCGTCGATCAGCAGGACGGAACCGATCATCGTGTCACCTCGCGCCGCGGCCGGGGTGCCGCGGGAGTTCGAACCAGAGACGCGCCCCGCCCCCCGGGCGGTTCTCGGCGCGGATGTCGCCGCCGTGGGCGCGGATGATGCCGTGCGAAATCGAGAGCCCGAGCCCGGTGCCCTCGCCGGCAGGCTTCGTGGAGAAGAACGGTTCGAAGATACGCGCCATCACGTCCGGCGGAATACCGGACCCGCCATCGAGCACTTCGAGCACCACCATCGGCCCGTCCCCCCACGCCCGCACGGAGCCGGTCGCCCCGGTCGCGCGCATCGCGTGGGCCCCGTTCGACAAGAGGTTCAGCACCACCTGCCGGATCTGGTCGGGATCGGCGTGGACCGGGGGCAGGTCCGCGGGAATGTCCACCGTCCAGCGCCCGAGCCGCTCCCCGCTGGCGCTGACCGCGTCGCGCACCAGCGCACCCAGATCGAGCTCCGTCCGGCGGAGCGGCCGCTGCCGCGCAAAGGTCAGCAGGTCGGTCACGATTTGCGCCGCCCGGGTCGCCTCGGTCCGGATGCTTTCGACCACCCGCCGGCTTCCTTCGTCCAGCGGCTCATCCAGGATGAGCGCCTGCGCCAGCGCGCTGATGCCGGCCAGGGGATTGTTGAGTTCGTGCGCCACGCCGCTCACCAGGCGGCCGAGCCCCGCCAGCTTCTCCGTCTGCCCGAGTTGCTCGCGGAGACGCTGTTCGTCGGTCACGTCGCGCGCAATGGCCAGCACGAGGGGAGCCCCGGCCCCTTCCTCCGCGGCGGGCACCGCCACCACCGACGCCTCGCGCACCACGCCGTCCGGGCGCCGCAGCCGCATGACGAACTCCCTCGGCTCCCCTCCCCGCACCAGCGTCAGCTGCTTGGCAACATACGCCGCCTCCGCGGGCACCACGAAATCCGCCAGCCTCGGCTCGGCCTCGCCAAACCCGGCGAGCGCGCGCGCGGCGGGATTGACCGAGCGAAGCACCCCGTCCTCGTCCAGCGTGAAGATGGCGACCGGAACCGTGTCGAACAATGCCCGGTAGCGAACCTCCGAGCGACGCAATTCTTCCGTCGCGACCCGTTCACGGGTGACATCACGCATCAGCGCCACCGACCCCCCGGCGCCCTCCACCGGCCCCAGTGGCGCCAGCGACACGGCGAGGAGCCGCCCCTGCCCGTCGGGGCGCACGATCCGCGACTCGAACCGCCGGGAACCGGTCCCCCCGTCCAGATCGCCGGGGAGCAGCTCGGCCAGCGGCCGCCCGTGCAGCGCCTCCTCGGGACTCCCGAACAGCTCGACCGCGGCGGCGTTGGCGAAGCGGACGTCGCCGTGCGGGTCCGCCAGCACGATCGCGTCGTGCGCCGCCTCGACCACGAGCCGGAATCGCTGCTCGAGCCGGAGCACCTGGCTGACATCGTCGACCGCGACCACGTGCCCCCCCTCCGGGAGCGGCGTCGCGGTCACGACCAGCGATCGGCCGTCCACCGCCTCGAGCAGGGTGGTCACCCCCGAGCCCGCCGCGGTCGACAGGGCCACCGGATCCTCCCGCGTCTCGCCGCCGTCGACAAAGAGGCCATGGAACGGACGCCCGACGATTTCGGTGACCCCCACCCCCGCCAGGTCGGCGACGAATCGGTTGGCGCGCGCGATCCTGCCGGTCGCATCGAGAATGGCGAGCCCGGTGGCGGCCGCGTCGAACGCGGTCTGCCACTCGCGCCGGCTCCGGCTGACAAGGTCGAAGAGACGGCTCTTGCCGATGGCCAGCGCCGCCTGGTCGGCAAACGCCACCGCCAGCCGGCGCTCCTCCGAGGCGTATTCCCTGGGCCGGTCGTGAAAAAAGGCCAGCACACCAATCGTCTCGTTCGCGAAGACCAGCGGCAGGAAGGCCGCGGACGCGTACCCTTCGGCGTGCACGGCCGCGGCCATCGGCGAGGCGAACTCCCGCCGCGCGTGCTCCACGAAGACCGGCCGGCCGTCGAGCAGCGAGGCCGCGGCAGGCAGGGCATGGAACTGACGCTCGAAGGCCCGGGCATACGCCTCGGAGAGCCGAATGCGCGCGAGGCAGGCCGCCGAGCGCGCTGCCCGGTCGAGGAGGAAGACGCCGGTCCGCTCCGCCCCGAAGACCCGCATCCCCTCCTCGGCGAGGAAGTGCGTCGTGCGATCGGCGTCCTCCACGCCGGTGAGAGCGTGCGCCACCCGGCCCAGCGCGTCGATCTGGTCGAGCCGGGTCAGCAACTCACCGCGGAGCCGAAGCCCGCTGACGGACGCCGCGACCTGGTCGGCCACCGCCTGGAGCATCAGCAGGTTGTCCGCCGACGGGACGGTCCACCCGGCATCCGGACCCGACACCGTGAGGACGCCGGTGATCACCGAGCCGAACCGCATCGGCACCATGGCACCGGGCCGATGGGGACGCGGCCGCCGCGGATCGGGCGCCGCTTCCGGCTCCCCCTCCAGGTCCGCGCTCGAGCGCGCCACGCCACTGCGCGACACCGCCACCTGCGGATCTCGCTCGCCGAGCACGTCACCCACCCGGTAGAGCCGGGCCTCCCGCCCAAGGGCGCCGAGCACCACCAATCCGGGCAGCTGCTCGCCGGGCCGCCCGGCGACCATCGCCCCCGCGGCCTGGGCGACGGTCAGCGCCGCCTGTAATCCACGCTCGACCATCGCGTCGATCGTGCCGATCGTCGAGAGGTCGTGCGCCAGTGCCCGGAGCGCCTCGCTCCCCGCCAGCGTCGCCTCGGCGATCGCCTCGGCGGCCCGCGTCGAGTCGACAGTGCGCGTGGCCTGAATGGCGATGGCGGCGTGGGCCGCGATGGCGGAGACGACGCCAACCGCCTCGTCGTCGTAGGCGTTCGCCCGGTACGATTGCGTGGACAGGACCCCGAGCAGCCGGTCGCCGAGCATCATCGGCGCGTGGATGGCCGACTGGCTCGGCTCCTCGGAACCGAAGGGGTTTCCGCGCTCCGCCTCGGTCGCCTCCGGGCGCCCGAGCGCGAGCACGCTCCGGTGGCGCACGACCCAACTGGTCGGTCCCCGGCCCAGCGGCGCCTCGGACGGCGGCAGCCGCGTGCCGCGATCGGTGTGCGCCACAAAGCGAAGGCGCTCCGTGGCGGGGTCGTACAGGGCCACGTAGAAGGCGTCGCAGTCCACGAGGGACGCCACCTGCGCCCGGAGCACGTCGTAGAGCGCGGCGGGCTCCATCAGCCGGGCCGTCGCCTCGGCGATGGCGGCGAGCACCTCGACCGGGAGCGAGCCGCCGCGATACGATCGGGTCACGGCGCCTCCGGCACCATCACACGGATCGCACCGGGGACCACCGTGGCCGTGAACGGCGTCATCCCGCCGAGGTCGCCGTCCAGTTCCACCGGCACGGAGGCGTCGGTCTCGACGTGAATTTCCCGGCCGCGCACATGCCCGATGCGCGAGCCCGGACCTTCGGCGCGCCGCAGGAAATGCCAGATCGCCTGGACGCCGTCGGCCAGCCCGTCGGCGCGCAACACCACCACGTCGAGCAGCCCGTCGTCCGGCCGGACCCCGTCGCCGAACCGGAGAATCGGCGGCAGGACTTCGGCGCAGTTGGCCACCAGCACGACGGCCGCGTTCGCTTCGTACTCGACCCCGTCCACCCGGATGTGGTAGAGGCGACTTCGCATCTCGTTGATGAGGCGAAGCGACGTGGCGATGTAGGCGCCCACCCCCCAGCGCTGCTTCAGCACGCTCGAGGTTTCGGCCATGATCTGCGCGTCGAACCCCGCCCCGCAGGCCACCGCGAAATAGTGCGGCACCCCCGTGGCGTCGTCGAGCCGGCCGAGGTCGAGCCGCCGTGACACGCCGCGCACCAGGATCTCGGCGGCGCGCGCCGGCGTGAACGGAATCCGGAGGTTGCCCGCCAGGAGGTTGCCCGTCCCGCCAGGGATGAGCGCAAGCGCGACATCGGTCCCCACCAGGGCGGAGGCCGCCTGCATCGTGGTTCCGTCGCCGCCGAACACGGCGACGGCATCCATCCCCGCCGCCACGGCTTCCGTCGCCAGGCGGCGGGCGTCGCCGGTGCCCCCCGTCGCCACCACTTCCGCCTGCCATCCACCGTGGCGCAGCACGTCGCGGACCTCCCGGACCGTCTTCGGCTTGGTCCGCGCGGCGGCGGGATTGGTGATGACCAGGGCGCGTGGCACGCTAGAACTCCTGCTCCCAGAGGACGTCGAGACCGGCCTGGTACCGGTCGTTGGTGGTCAGGGGCGCCGTCTGCTGGTCGGCGGTGCACGACGCAGACGGTTCGAAGCTCGCGAGGAAGCGGAATCCCCGCGCGAAGCGATACTCGAAACTCGCCCCGATGTTCTTGTAGCTGGTGGCGCCGCCGGTGGTGCAGATGCCGGCGCTGAAGGTGAGGAACGTCTTGCGGCCGATCTGCCACCCAGCCGCGAGCTGCGTGGCGGTGGAGGAACCGTACGCCCCACCGGCGGTTCCCGGCCGCAGTTCAATGTAGTCCACCGGCACCCGTAGGTCGGTCACCAGCGTACGCTGCAGCTCGCTGGTGACGGCGCTCGACAGGTAGGCCAGCCCGAGGTTGAGCGCCTGCTGCTGGTCCCCGGGGGCGCCGCCGGTGGTCTGCAGCGTGGAGGCGGGCCGCCGGAACATCAGGTACGACACCAGGTTCGTCTCGGAAATCGGCGGCAGGATGGTGGAGGTCAGCGCCAGCTTCGGCTCCAGCAGAGTGCCGGTGATGTTGGCGATGACCGGCACGTCCTGACTGCCGTCGAGCGGACGCACCGTGTGCTCGGCGGTGATGTCGAGGTCGGCGTTCAGGTCTGGGGTGCCCAGGAACCGGACCTGTCCCTTCTGCACCTGGAAGTCCCGCCGCACCGGTCCGATCACCAGCGTGTAGTTCCCCCGGAGGGCGTCCATCCGCCCGTCCACCCGGTAGTCCCGCCGCAGCTTGTCCACCCGCACCTCACCGCCGAGCTGGATGTTCGCCTCGTTGGACCGGAGCCAGAAGGCGTCGCCCACCCGGATCGTGAGGTTGTCCACCCGGAGCGAGTCGACGAACCGATTGCGGGTCGTGTACCCGCGCTGGAGCATCCGCTGAAAGCGCTGGTCGAGGAGGTCGCGGAACTCCGGGTCGTCCAGGTCAACCACATCCTTGGTGACGAGATCGGCAAAGTAGAGCGCCCCGCGATTCGCGGTCATCGAGCCGGTGAGCGTCGGCGAGTTGAAGGGACCGGTGAGCCGCATCCGGCCGCTGACGTCCAGCGTGAGGAAGCCGCGAACTTCGCTGGCGAGGAAGTCGGCGGCCACCAGGCGAAGGTTGAGCACCGGGTTGGTGAGGGGGCTGAACCGGATGCTCCCGTTGGTACGCAGGGAGCCGCCGGCCGGCGCGCTGCGCAGGAGCAGCGAGTCGAGCGCCAGCGAATCGCCCATGAACCGGGCGTGCCCCACGATGCTCGAATACCGCACGCCGAGGCCCGGCACCGACCCACTGCCGTCGCGGATATCCATGAACCCCTCGAGGCGGGGAGCCTCCCAGCTTCCCGCCACCCGGACGTCGGCGCTCATGACCCCCGACATCCGGCGCACGCGGGAGGTGAACGCCTCGAGGGTTCCGAGGTCGAGGCTGTCCGCCCGTGCCCGGATCATCAGCGGCCCCTCGATCTGGCGCGTCGGCACCGCGGCCAGCGCCAGGTCGAGGGGAAGCGCCACCTCGATGCCGAGAATCCGCTGGCCGGTCTTCCAGATCGAGAGGTTGCCTTCGAGCAGCCGGTCTTCGTAGTGCAGGATGCCCTGGATGAACGGCGAGCGGAAGTCGCCGAAGACCGCGTCTCCGAGGGAGGCGGTCCCCTCGATGACCGGTGACATGCGCGTCCCGCCGATCTCGAGGTCGGCGCCGATGAATCCCGACACCCCACTCGTGTCCCCGCGGAAGAGCCCCGAGACGTCGCGCAGGTCGAGCCCGTACGCGTCGACCCGGAGGCGGCCGGGGCGCGTGCCTGGCAGGGTGCCGGACATGTTGATCGCCCCGGACCCATCCACCGTTTCGAGCCGGACCGGCGAGAGCACGGTTCCGGAGTCGGTGGTCACGGTGCTTGCCGGTGCCAGGAGCCTCCAGAGGTGACCGCTCAGCGCCATCGACAGCGAGTCGACTGTCGTCGTCTGCGTCCCGGCGTGCGCGGTATAGCGGCCGCTGGCGCCAAGGGCCGCGCCCTCGCCGCCCTCGAATGACCCGGACCAGGTCAGCGAATCGGTCCAGCCGAGCGCCCCGATCCGGACGTTGCTGGCCACCACCCGGCCAAAGGCGATCGTGTCGGCGAGCATCGCCAGGCTCAGCTGCGGGCGGGATCCACCCATCCAGCCGAACGTGGCGGAAAGCGAGTTCAGCCGACCACCGCGGAAGGTGAGCTGACTCGCGTCCGCAAACCCCGCCGCCACCAGCGAGTCGAGCGAGCCAGAGAGGGAAAAGTCGAGCCGTCCCCGCCCCGCGAGCGCCGCCTCGGCGGAATCGGGACCCAGCCCGAGCCGTGCCACGAGCAGGGAGTCGAGTCCGCGCAGGCTGTCGAACTGCGCGGTGAGCTCCAACTGTCCTTCGTACGGCGAGGCCCAGCCGAGCGTCCCCGTCGTGCCGAGCCGCCCGCCGCGCCAGTCGACGCCCAGGGTATCGATCACCATGATGCTGTCACGCACCGTGATGCGCGCGACCGCCGTGTCGAGCCGGAAGGCGTCCAGGCGCCCGGGCCCCATCGTCCCGGCGATCGACCCTTCCGGCGCCCGCAGTGTGTCGATGGACCCGATGATGAGGACCTCGCCGTTCAGGTCCGAGGTCGGGCCGCCGCCGCGGAGCGCCCGAAGATCGAGGTGTTGAAAGTCGATCTGCAGCGAGTCACCGCCCCAGCGCGGCGGCACCACGATGGCCGGTCCGCGCACCCGCAGCACCCCGATCTCGCCGTGAACGTCGGCGTCCAGGTCCATGCGCTCCATCGTGCCCGCCAGGCGCACCCGGCCGGTGAGCGACCCCAGGCTCGGCAGGGTGGGATACCCCGCGCGGATGCCCTCGAACGAGAGCGAGTCGAGTTGGAGGTCGCCGTCGAAGGCCGTGACGAGGCGCCGGGTATCCAGGCGCACCCAGCCATCGACGAGGCTCAGGGGTCGAGCGCCGTCGCGGTGCCGCATCGCTCCGGTAAACAGGACGTTTCTCCACGGCCCCTCGAGGGTGCCGGCCAGGCTGGCGCGCCCCTGCAGCGTGACGGTCGGTGTCAGCAGCTGGACGGTTCGGAGGTCGACATCGGAGGACGCCAGCGCAAATTGCCGGAAGGTCAGCCCGTCGGCGTTCCCCGTCAGAATCCGGCCCTCCCCCGCGAAGCTGCTGGTCGCGCCGCCGGGCACCCCGATGTCGGTGACCCGGACGTCCAGCGCGAGCTGCAGGTTGGACAGGAGCCCGCTGCCCGCGACCCGCCCCGTGAGGCTGCCGCGAAGGGGGAGGGTGTCGAGGTACGGTCGCGCCGCCTCCAGGTCGAGGCGCTCGATCGCGAGGTCCATTCCCCGGACCCCCAGCCCGCGGCGCACGTCGGTGAGCACCACGACCCGGCCGTCGATCCGGGTCGTGTCGTTCTCGAGATGCAACTCCTGAAGGTCGAAACTGGCGCGGTCGGCGTCCTGCGATTTTCCGACGACCACCACCCGGCCGTGCAACGCGGGAAAATCGGGGGACACCCAGCGCAGGTCCACCAGGTCGAGTTCGCTGAACCGCATGCCGAAGTCGAGGAGCAGGGGTCCATCGGGAAACGTCACGACGCCGGCGCCCTGGAACCGGGACCCCGGCATGGCCCCACGCGTGATCTCGAAGATGAGACTGTCCTGGTGGATCCGGGCCCGGCCGCGGGCCTGCTGCACCCGCACCCCCGGATCGCTGACCCGCACCCCGAGGGTGTCGATGACGAGGGAGAGCGGGTCGCGGTTCGGCGTGCTGATCGTGAGGCGGTCGAGCCCGAGGTCGAGGCTGTCGAAGCGCCGGACGATATCCAGCCCTTCGGCGCCCTCGGTGATGACCCGCCCGGGGAGTGCGCGCTCCGCCGCGAGTGCTGAATCCCGCGCCCCGGGCCGGACGCGCGCCGGCGGGCTCCAGGGGAGGCGCAGGGTCAGCGTGCCGCCGTGAATCTCGAGGTTGTGGATCTCGATGAGCGGCGGCCGCCCACCGGTGCCGGTCCCCTCGCCCAGATGCAGCACCTCCTCGTAATTCATCCGGCCGTTGCGATGCCGAACCAGGTCGATCACGGGCGATTCGGCGCGAACAGCCGCTAAGTCAAACCGGCCGGCCAGGAGATTCGGGAGGTGGTAGCGGACGTCGAGCCTGGGGAAGTCGGCCACCACCGCGCCGCTGCTGTCCCTCAGCACCACGCCGGTCAGCGAGAGCCGGGTCAGGAAGTTCCCCGACACCTCCCCGATGGTCAGGTGCCCGCGAAACACCCGATCGGAGAGGGTCGTGACGGTGCGCGCCAGGAGCAGACGGCCGGGAGGGGCCACGGTCAGCGCGGCGAGCAGGCCCACGACCAGCGCGACCGTGCCGAAGCCGGACACAAAGACGATATGCGCGAGGCGGCGGCGCATCAGAACGGCTGCCCGACGGCGAAGTGAAAGACGAAGCGGTCGGGGTCCCCGCTGGGGGTGTAGCTCTCGCGAATCCGGTAGACGGCGTCGTTCTGGCTGAGGTAGAGGGCGCCCGGCTGCTGCGCATAGCCGTTGTAACCGACGTCGAGCCGGACCGGGCCGAGCGGGGTGACGAGACGGAGGCCGACGCCGGGCGTGACCCGCACTTCCGGGGTGTTCTGGTAGCGGTCCCAGAGCACGCCGGCATCGACGAACGCCACCACCCGGAAGACCCGGCCCCAGATGGGCGACGGCAGCCGGAGTTCCACGTTCCCCACCCCGAGCATGTTCCCGCCGATCGGCGAATATCGGACCGCGCCATCGGGAATCGCCATGCTGCCGGGGTCGGTCGTGTCCACGACGACCGTGTCGTTGTCGATCAGGTAGTTGATGGGTCCGAGGCCGTTGAGCTGATACCCGCGGACATCGTTCGGCCCGCCGGCGTAGAACCGGTTGGCCGGCGGGATGTAGTTCGTCGCCTCGACGCTGCTGAACGAGGTGAGCGGCGCCCACATCGCGCCGGCGCGCAGTCGGAAGCTCAGGACCGTCTCGCGGGAGAGCGTCCGGTACCAGGCCCGGTCGGCGACCAGCTGGATGAACTGCTGCGTCTCGCTGGATCCGAGGATTTGGGCACTGACGGTGCCCTGCAGCGTGGTGCGGTGGCCGCGCGTCGGATTGAGGGGATTGTTCACCGAGGGGAAGGTCGCCGAGGCACCGAGCGCCCCCAGCCCCTGGTCGGCGCTCAGCCGCGCAATGTCCTCGGAACTGCAGACCAGGAGGGAGACGCAGAAGCTCGCCGGGCTCGCCTGCGTGCTCCCGTAGGTATAGGCGTAGGTAAGCGCGAGCTTGGCCTGGCGCAGCGTCTCGCGATTGAGGCTGAGTCCCGCGCCGATTTCCTGCCGCAGGTACACGAGATAGTCGGAACGCCGGTCGGCGAACACCGTGGTGGTGAGCGTGTTGTGGGGCGAGAGAAACGCCGGGCGGCGGAGCGAGACGGCCAGGCTGTAGTTGACTTCGCTCGAGCCGAGGGTGTCAGGCTTCAACTGGGAACAGAGGAAGCCGTCCTCCATCCCCCACGCCGTCGGCGCGCCGACGCCGATCTTCGAGAGCCGGCCGCTGATATCCAGCACCCGGCCCCCACCCGCAAAGTTCCGAAAGGTGATGCCCGCGCCGACGCGGAGGCAGTCCTCCGTCGCGTAGCCGACACTTCCACGGGCGCGCCGAGGCTTGCTCTCGGCCACCCGCACGGTCAGGGGCACGGCGTCTGCGGCCGGATCGTAGGTGGCGCTGTCGATGCCGACCGCGGCGAAGCTGAACAGCTCGGAGCGGTAAAGATTGCGCTGGCTCCGGTACAGGTCTTCCTGCGAGAACAACTGGCCGGGCCGGGCCGACATCAGCGAACGCACCACGTCGGGGGAGATGCGCTTGGTCCCGGTGACCGTCAGCTCGCTCACGTGAGAGAGCGGCCCCGTCTGGAGGTCGATGGCCGCGTTCGCACTCAAGTCGGTCTTGTCGCGCTCGAAGCTCTGGAACGCGATCGCGTCGGGATAGCCGATATTGCGGAGACGACGGACGAGGGTGTCGGACGTCGCGTCCAGCTGGATTCGGCTGAAGGGATCGCCCACGCGCAGCGGCAGGTCCCGGGTCACCAGCGCCGGCTTCGCCACGGAGTCGAGACCGAGCACCTGGAGCGAATCGAGGATGACCGGCGGCCCCTCGTCGATCACGAAGGTGATGTAGATGTCCTTGTCCGTGCGCCGCACGGTGGTGTCCACCGCGACGTTCATGTAGCCGCTCTTCCGATAGAGCAGCGTGACACGAAGCACGTCCCGCTCGAACTCCAGCTGGTCGAACGGCCGCTTGTCCCCGAGGCCAACCCAGCGGACGAGGCCGGAGCGCGCGAACCAGGACGAGTTGGTCGTGGAGATGGCCGCGGAGAGCTGGACCGCGTCCAGCGCGCGGTTGCCCTTGAAGGACAACCCGCGCACGATCAGCGGCTCGTCTTGCGCGTGAAGCGGCGCAACGGTCAGCAGCGTGGCAAGCACCGCGAGGAGCGCGCCCCGCGGCACGCTCACGCGGCGGCCCCCTCGGAGGCGGGGGCGCTCGTGATTGACGGCATGCTGTAAGATGCCTAGTTTCTTCACCTTACGCCACAGCGGCGGGGCCTTGGACTCCCCCCTCCTCCCGGTGCGCGGACCACCCCTCTCGAACCCGGCCTGGCCACCTGCCAATGACGCGCCTCCTGCTCGCCGCCGTGCTCGTCCTGACCGCCTGCGGCGGCGAGGGGGGACCCCGTTCGATCACCTACTACTTCACCGCCGATCCGCGCTCGCTGGACCCCGCCTTCTCGACCGACGTGCCGAGCGGCGAGATGCTGGCGATGCTCTTCGACAACGTGACCCAGTTCGACGCCGCGGGGCGGCTGGTGCCCGGTCTCGCGACGCGCTGGGAGGCGGACACGGGCGGCGCCGTGTACACCTTTCACCTGCGCACCGACGCCGCCTTTCATGACGGGCGCCCGATCACCGCCCAGACCGTCCAGGCATCGTTCCGGCGCGTCCTCTCCCTCGCGTCGAAGGGGTCGAGAACCTGGACGCTGACGCCGATCCGGGGCGCGGCGGCCTTCGCGTCGGGCGCCGCCACCGACATCGAGGGGATCGCGGTGCCGGACGACTCCACGCTCGTCATCACGCTCGAAGAACCGCTGAACGTCTTTCCCAAGCTGCTCGCCATGCCCGCCTCGGCAATCGTCCCCGAGTCGATCGGCCCCGACTTCAGCGAGCGGCCGATCGGGAGCGGGCCGTGGCGGTTCGTGGAGTGGTCGCACGACGACGCCCTGCTCCTCGCGGCCAACGAGGCGTACTGGGGCGGACGCCCGCGCTCCGACACCCTGCGGGTCCGGATCATCCCTGAACCGCTCACGCAGGCGGCCGAGTTCGAGTTCGGACAGCTCGCCGTGGTGGAAGTGCCGTTCAGCGAGACCCCCCGCTGGGAGGCGGAACACGCCCAGGAGCTGCAGCGCCGCCCCGCCCTGCGGGCGCTCTACGTGGCCATCAACACGCAGCGCGGGCCACTCCAGGATGTCCGGGTGCGGCGCGCCCTCAACCTCGGCGTCGACGCCGGCACGATGCTCAGGACCATCATGGCAGGGCGCGGCGTGCGCGCCGCCGGCGCCATCCCGCCCGGACTCGAAGGGTATGACAGCACCCGCGCCCCGTATGCCTACGATCCCGCCGCCGCGCGGGCGCTCCTGGCCGACGCGGGCTACCCCGACGGACTCACCCTGAAGCTCTGGCGGACCCAGCGGTCCGAGCTGGCGCGCATCGCGCAGGCCATCCAGCAGAGCCTCGCGCAGGCGGGGGTGACCATCGAGATCGTCGAGCGCGACGCCTCCAGCGCCCGCGCCGCCTCCTCCAAGGGCGAGGCCGACCTCTTCCTCACCGACTGGTACGCCGACTATCCCGACCCCGAGAGCTTCAACTATCCGACCTTCTATTCGAAGAACGCCGGCGAGCGGCGGCAATCGCGCCTTCTTCGCCGACCCCTCCATCGACCGCATGATCCTGCGGGCCCGCGGCACACCCGACCTGGCCCTGAAGGACAGCCTGAGTCGCGTGATCGACCAGCGCATCTTCGAGGCGGCGCCCTGGATCTTCCTCTGGTTCCCGGTGGACCTCTGGGCGGAGCGCGCCGACGTGACCGGGTGGGAGATTCCCGCGATCTTCAACGGGCAGCGCTGGCGCACCGTGGAGCGGCGCCCGTGACCCGCTTCCTCGTCTGGCGCCTCCTGGTCGTCCTGCCGACGCTCTTCGGCGTGCTGGTGGTGGCCTTCCTCCTGCTGCACGTCGCCCCGGGCGACCCGGTCCAGGCGATGGTCGGCGAACGCGCCGACTCCGCCACGATGGTCCGCCTCCGCGCCGAACTGCACCTCGACGAGCCGCTCCCGAAGCGGTTTGTCCTGTACACCGCGGGCATCCTCCGGGGCGACCTCGGCAAGAGCTACATCACGGGCCGACCGATCCTCGGCGAATTGCTGCACCGCTTTCCCTACACGCTGCGGCTGGCGCTCGCCGCCATGCTCTTTGCCGTCAGCACCGGGCTGGTCGTCGGCATCTTCGGCGCCTGGCGCCCCGGCAGCTGGTTCGACCGGGTCATGACCCTCGGCGCCTACCTCGGCGTGTCGTTTCCGGTCTACTGGGTGGGCCTCCTGCTCATCCTGATCTTCGCCGTGCAGCTCCACTGGCTGCCCCCGTCCGGCTCGGGGGGGCTCGCCTTTCTCGTCCTCCCCGCCCTCACGCTGGGGATGCGGTCGGTGGCGGTCATCGCCCGGATGACGCGCGCCGCCATGCAGGAGGTCCTGCAGGCCGACTACATCCGGTCGGCGCGCGCCATCGGCCTCGGCGAGGGCCGCGTGGTCCTCCGCCACGGCCTGCGCAACGCCCTCCTCCCGGTCATCACGGTGATCGGCCTCGATTTCGGCAGCTACTTGACGGGCTCCATCCTGACGGAGACCATCTTCTCGTGGCCGGGCGTCGGTCGGTACGTCCTCACCGCCATCAGCAAGCGGGACTTGCCCGCCGTGCAGGGAAGCATCCTCTTTCTCAGTGTCGTCTTCGTCCTCGTCAACCTCATCACCGATCTCGTCTATGCCAAAGCCGACCCCCGGGTCTCGTATGACTGACGCCATCCGGCGCGTGCTCGTCCTCCTGCTGCTCGGCGCCCTCGCCGGCTCGACTCCCGCGGCCGCACAGGCACTGCAGAAGCGGATCGACACCCGGCTCGGCGCGCCTCCCCTCGACCGCAGCCTCTGGGGAGTCGTGCTGATGGGCCCCGACGGGAAGCAGCTCTATGCCCGGAATGCCGACCGGATGTTCATCCCGGCCAGCAACACCAAGCTGGTGGTGAGCGCCGTGGCCGCTGCGCTGTTTCCGCCCGACTGGACGGTTCAGACCAGCGTCTACGCCGACGGCCCGATCCGGGAAGGCGTCGTCGAGGGCGATCTGGTCCTCTACGGTCGGGGCGATCCCACGATGGGCGCCCGATGCTACGCCGTGGACACCACCGCGCCCGGTGCCTGCGACACCGACCCCTTCCAGCGGCTCCGCGAACTCGCGGGGCAACTGCGGAGCCGGGGCGTCACCACCGTCCAGGGCGACCTGATCGGCGACGGCAGCTGGTTTGACGGCGAAATCGTCAATGGCGACTGGGAGGTCTACGACCTCAACTGGTGGTACGCCGCCCCCGTCTCCGGGCTCGGGTTCAACGACAACAGCATCGACTTCACCTACGCGCCCGGCGCCGCGATCGGTGCGCCGGCCACGATCACCTTCACCCCGGATTTCGGGACGGTGGCCTTCGAGAACCGCACCCGGACCGTGGCCGCCGGCAGCCCAACCACCATCGACTTCTTCCGCGAGCCCGGCACCCTGCGCGTCTGGGCCGAGGGCGACGTCGCCCTCGGCTCCCGCGGCGGGAAGGAGTACTTCGCCCTCCCCGACCCCGACCTCTTCACCGCCTGGGCGCTGCGGGCCGTGCTGGCGGACAGCGGCATCGCGGTGCTCGGGACCACGCGATCGACGACCGACTCGACGGCGTACATGGCGGCGCGGCACGGCGCCGCCCTCGCCGAGGTCGCGTCGCGGCCGGTCAGCGACTGGATCTTCCCGATCCTCAACACCAGCCAGAACTGGTTTGCCGAAATGCTGCTGAAGCAGCTCGGGCGGCAGTTCGGCGGCGGGGGGTCCTGGAAGGAAGGGCTCGCCCTCGAACGGCGGTTCCTCATCGACTCGATGCGCGTCGACTCGCTCCAGTTCGCGCTGCGCGACGGCTCCGGCCTCTCCAGTTCCAACCTCGTCTCCCCCCGCGCCTTCGCGACGCTGCTGGCCTGGATGCTCGACCACCCTCGCTTCAATTCGTTCGCGGCGGGCCTGCCGCAATCGGGCCAGCGCGGGTCGCTCAAGTCACGGTTCGTCGGCACGCCGCTCGAGGGCAGGGTGCGGGCCAAGACGGGCAGCATCAGCCGCGTGAACACCCTCTCCGGGTACATCGAGCAGCCGGGGCGCACGCTGGTGTTCTCGGTGGAGGCGAACAACCACACCCTCGGCAGCCGGGTGATGATTCCGCAGATCGACAGCCTCGTCGTACAGATGGGCAGGAAGTAGCGTGAGCGGCTCGCCGCTGCGGGTGGCCATCGTCGGCGCCGGACCCTCCGGGTTCTACGCCGCGGACCACCTGCTGAAGCAGGAACGGCCGGTGGAAGTGGATCTCTTCGACCGGCTGCCGACGCCGTTCGGCCTGGTCCGCGGCGGCGTCGCCCCCGACCACCCGAAGATCAAGTCCGTGACCCGGGTGTACGACAAGGTGGCCGCGCACCCCGCGTTCCGGTTCTTCGGCAACGTCACGGCGGGCCGCGACGTCACGGCCGAGGAACTTCGGCGCCACTATCACGCCGTCCTCTGGGCGGTTGGTGCGGAGTCGGACCGGACCCTCGGCATCCCCGGCGAGGAGCTTCCGGGCAGCCACACCGCCACCGAGTTCGTCGGCTGGTACAACGGACACCCCGACTTCCAGGACCGGCGGTTCGACCTGACGCAGGAGGCGGCCGCGGTGGTGGGCGTCGGGAACGTGGCCATGGACGTGACGCGCATCCTGGCCAGCGATCCCGACGACCTCGCCACGACCGACATCACGGCCTCCGCCCTCGCCGCGCTCCGCGCCAGCCAGGTCCGGACGATCTACCTGCTGGGCCGACGCGGCCCGGCACAGGCGGCGTTCACCAATCCGGAGCTGAAGGAGCTGGGCGAGTTGCCGCTGGCCGACGTCGTGGTGCGGGCAGCGGACCTCGAACTCGATGCCGCCACCCGCGCGTCGCTGGAGGCGGCGCCGGATAGGGAGGCCGAGAAGAACCTCAAGACCCTGCGCGAACTCCTGGAGCGCGGCGTCCAGGGTCGCCCGCGCCGGATCGAGATTCGCTTCTCCACGTCGCCGGTCCGGATCGAGGGCACCGGGCGCGTGGAGCGAATGGTGGTGGGCGCGAACCGGCTCGAGGCGGGGTCCCGCGGCGTCCAGGCGGTCGCGACAGGCGACGAGACGACGCTGCCGGTCGGGCTCGTCTTTCGTTCCGTCGGGTATCGCGCTCTCCCGGTGCCGGGAGTCCCGTTCGACGACCGCCACGCCGTCGTCCCCAACGAGCGGGGGCGCGTGCTGGCGGCCAGCGGTGGCGCCCCGGTCCCCGGCTCCTACGTGGCGGGGTGGATCAAGCGTGGCCCGAGCGGGGTCATCGGCACCAACAAGCCCGATGCCGTGGAGACCGTGGGCTGCCTCCTCGAGGACGCCGACCGCGGTGCGCTGCCAGAGCCGGCCTCGCCGGACCGGCAGGCCGTCCTCGCGCTCCTCGAGTCGCGCGGGGTCGACGTCGTGCGGTGGAGCGACTGGCAGGACGCTCGATGCGCACGAGTGCGCGGGGGGAGCTCCCCGCGGCGCCCCGAGGGAAAAGGTCACCGACACCGGCGAGATGCTCGCCGTCATCCGGCGCGCGAGGCAAGACTGATGAAGATCTACACGAGGACCGGCGACCAGGGAGACACGGGACTCTTCGGCGGAGGACGCGTGCCGAAGGACCACGAACGCGTCGCGGCCTATGGCGACGTGGACGAACTGAACGCCGTGCTCGGCGTGGCGCGCGCCGCGGCGCCTGGCGCCGCGTTTGACCCGCTGCTGGAAACAATTCAGCGCGATCTCTTCAGCATCGGCGGCTACCTCGCGACGCCGGACCCCGCCAAGGTCGCCGCCGCGCTCGCCAAGGCGGAGCTGCCCCCGGCCCGCATCGACGAGTTCGAGCGCGCCATGGACGAGGCCGACGCCGAGCTGCCGCCGCTGCGCGCCTTCGTGTTGCCGGCCGGGACACCGCAGGCGGCCGCCCTGCACCACGCGCGGACCGTCTGCCGGCGCGCGGAGCGAAGCGTGGTGCACCTCGCGCACCGCGCGGAGGTACCTCCCCTCCTGATCACCTACCTGAACCGGCTCTCCGACCTCCTCTTCACCTTTGCCCGCCTCGCCAATCACCGGGCCGGCGTGGCCGACAAAACCTGGTAGCGGTGCCCGACTTCACGATCCGCCACGCCCTCGGCAGCTATGTCGTGACCGTGCGGGCGGGCGTCCTGGACGAGCTCCCCGCGCGCGTAGAGGCGCTCTGGCCAGGGCGCCCGGTGGCGGTGATCACCGACGACACCGTCGCCGCACTGCTCGCCGATCGCCTGGCCGAGGGCCCCTGGTCGCTGGTCCTCTCGGTTCCGGCCGGTGAGTCCTCGAAGAGCCGGGAGCGCTGGGAGGCGCTGACCGATGCCCTCTTCTCGGCGGGACTCACCAGGAACGCCGCCATCGTGGCCCTCGGTGGCGGAATGGTCGGCGACCTGGCGGGCTTCGTCGCCGCCACCTACGCCCGCGGCATCCCCTTCCTGCAGGTGCCCACCACCCTCCTCGCCATGGTCGACTCGTCCGTCGGCGGGAAGACTGGCGTGGACACCCCGCTGGGAAAGAACCTCGTCGGCGCGTTCCACCCTCCGGCCGCCGTCCTCGCCGATCCGCTGGTGCTGCGCTCCCTCCCGCCACAGCAGCTCCGCTGCGGGCTGGCCGAAATGGCCAAGCACGGCATCATCGGTGACCGCGAGTACTGGACCGAGCTGGGCGAGAAGGGGGAGCAACTGCAGGCGCGCGACCCGGAGGTGCTGACCCGGTTCATCGCGCGGAGCGTCGAATTGAAGGCCTCGGTGGTCATGGAGGATGAGCGAGAGGCCGGCCGGCGCGCCATTCTCAACGCCGGCCACACCGTGGCGCACGCAGTCGAGCATGCCTCGAACTTCGGCGTCTCCCACGGCGACGCGGTGGCGATGGGGCTGGTGGCCGAAGCACACCTTGCCGAGGCGATCGGGGTGGCGGTGCCGGGGCTGGCGGCACGGATCACGGCAGGATTGAAGCGCCTCGCGCTCCCGACTCGACTTCCGGTCGAGTTTGACGCCAACGAAATCTTCGATGCGATGCGACTCGACAAGAAGCGCTCGAAGAACGAGCTCCGATTCGCACTTCCGCACGACCTCGGCACGATGGCGACCGACGGCGACCGCTGGACGATCGCCGTCCGCGACACGCAGGCGATTGTGCACGCCCTCCGCGCGGCCGGCGCCGCCTGAATCCACATCTGTCCACAATTGATGCACAACGCTGAATTCTGTAACTAATTGATTAACAATTAGTTACAGATACTTTTCAACTTATGTGTGTATCTCGAATCGGGGAGGAAGTGGACGGAACTCCGAAGTCGTTTCCTGATACTATTTTGTGATGTGGAAAGAAATTTTCGCTTGACCAGTTTCTAGGCGTGTCCTATATTCGCACACCTGATGGCTCGCCTCCCGCCGTCGGCTCCACGGACAATTCGCTCGCTCCTGCTCGCGCCACGACCCACGGGGATCGCCATGGCTCACGGTAGTGCCACCAAACCCAAAGCCCTCTTTCGCGCTGTACCGACCGGGGCCTTCGATCAATACCTCCACGACATCCAGAAGCTCCCGATGATCTCCGACCCCGCCGAGGAGAAGCGACTCGCGCGGCTGGCGCAGGGCGGCGATGCGAAGGCAGCCGAGCGGCTGGTGACGGCCAATCTCCGGTTCGTGATTTCCTACGTGAAGAAGTACCAGGGCCACGGGCTCGATCTCTCCGAACTCGTCGCCATCGGGAATGAGGGGCTGCTGAAGGCGGTCCGGAAATTCGATCCCGACCACGGCGTCAAGTTCATCTCGTACGCCGTCTGGTGGGTGCGCCAGGCGGTCCTCAAGGCCCTCGCCGAGCAGACCCGGAGCGTCCGCATCCCGCTCAACCAGAACTCCGCCCTCATCAAGATGTCACGCGCGGAGAGCTTTCTCGCCCAGGAGATGGGCCGCGAGCCGACCGACCGCGAGGTGGCCACCGCGATGAACGAATCGGTGGAGAATGTCCGGCTGGCGCGCCGGATGAGTTCCGGGGAGATGTCGCTCGACGCCCCGGTGGAGCGGAGCGACCGGGGATCCAGCACCTTCGGGGACCGGTTCCCCGGCTCCGGAGGCTCCGACATCGAGGAGCACACCGACGCCCGGCTCACCCGCGAATTCATCGACCGCCTCTTTGCCCAGTATCTCACGCCACGCGAACGCAAGATCCTCTACCTCTACTACGGCCTCGAGGAGGGATCCGACGCCCTCACCCTCGAGCGCATCGGTGAACTCCTCGGCGTCACCCGCGAACGGATCCGGCAAATTCGCGAGCGCGCCTTCGAGAAGCTGCGCCAGGCCCCGGACGTGAAGGGTCTCAACGGAATGTGGGGCGCCGCCTAGCCGGTCGACCTCCCGGGGTCGCTCACCCCTGCCACCTCAATTGCGCTAGATTCCGGCATGCCCTCCCGGCTTCCGCTCTTTCCGCTCGAAGTGGTGTTGTTTCCGGGAACCCCGCTCCCGCTCCACATCTTTGAGCCACGCTATCGCGCCATGCTCGCCGACTGCCTCGCAGCCGACGAGCGGTTCGGGCTGCTCCCGCCTGCCCGCGATGGCACCGCCCCGCGTTCCGGCACCGTCGGATGCGTCGCGCGCATCCGCGCCTCCCACCAGCTCCCCGACGGACGGAGCAACATCGTCGTCGTGGGCGAACGCCGGTTTCTCCTTCGCCAGACCCTCGCGACCGACGCCCCCTATCTGATCGGGCTGGTGGATACCTTCGAGGACCTCCCCGGTCCCGAGGTGCCGACCGAGGCGCTCGCCGCCCTTCGCGACGCGGCGACGAACTATCTGGGCGCCATGGAAGTGCTCGGGGGCGGGAGCGACCACGCGCCCTGGGCGGACGAGGCGGACTCGCTCTCCTTCCAGGTGGCCGCGGCGGTGGACTTCGAGGTCGAAGTGAAGCGGAGATTGCTGGAGATGCGCACCGCTTCCGAGCGCGTCGCCCTGCTGCTCGAGATGCTGCCGCCACTCGCCGCCGAGGCGGCGGTCCGGGCCCGGGTCCATTCCCGCGCCCGGACCAACGGGAAGGGCGGCCCCCACCCCGATATCGCTGTCGCGCCGTGAGCCAGGCGCTCGCCGCGGAGCTGGGGCGCATCGTGGGCGCGCGATGGGTTCGCGCCCGCCCTGCGGAACTCGCCACCTACGAAGCCGACGGCCTCCCGACCCACGCCTCCCGTCCCGCCCTCGCCGTTCTCCCCGGATCCAGACGCGAACTGATCGAGGTGATTCGCCTGCTCCACCTGGCCAGCGTGCCGTTCGTGGCGCGCGGCGCCGGCACCGGGCTGTCGGGAGGAGCGCTGGCGGGTGGCGACGCCGTCCTCGTCATCCTGACGCGCCTGAATCGCATCCTCCGCGTCGACCCGGCCCGACGCCGGGCCGTCGTCGAACCCGGCGTCGTGAACGCGCGGCTCTCCGAGGCCGCCCTGCCCCTCGGTCTCCACTACGCCCCGGATCCGTCGAGCCAGAGCGCCTGCACGCTTGGCGGGAACGTGGCCGAGAACGCCGGGGGACCGCACTGCCTCAAGTACGGCGTCACCACCAACCACGTCGTGGCGCTCGAGGTGCTCCTCCCGGACGCCAGCGTGGTGCGGGTCGGCTCGGAGAGCGGCGAGGCCTGGGGCCCCGACCTGGTGGGCCTGTTCGTGGGCAGCGAAGGAATGTTCGGCATCGCCACCGAGATCACCCTCCGCCTCCAGCCGCTGCCGGCCTCGGTCCAGACCCTCCTCGCGGCCTTTCCCGCCATCCGCGCCGCCAGCGAGGCGGTGAGCGGCATCATCGCCGCCGGCATCGTGCCCGCCGCCATGGAGATGATGGACCAGGCGTGCGTGCGCGCGGTGGAGGCGTCCATCTACGCCGCGGGCTACCCGGTGGATGCCGCCGCCGTCCTGCTGGTCGAGCTCGACGGGTCGGCCGAGGCCGTTCGCGGGGAGGCGGCGCTGGTCGAGGCCCTGCTCCGGCGCCATCGGGCGACCGAAGTCCGCACCGCCTCCACCGAGGCCGAACGGGTGAAGCTCTGGCAGGGCCGCAAGAAGGCCTTCGGGGCGATGGGCCGGATCTCGCCCGACCTCGCGGTGCAGGACGCCGTGGTGCCCCGAAGCACCCTGCCCGACATCCTCGACCAGGTCGCGGCGATCGCCGCGCACTACCGGCTCGACGTCGCGAACGTCTTCCACGCGGGGGATGGCAACCTGCATCCGAACATCAGCTTCGACGGCGGCGACCCCGAAATGGTGGCCCGGGTGCGCGCCGCCAACCACGACATCATGCACGCCTGTCTCGCCGTCGGCGGGAGCATCACCGGCGAACACGGCGTGGGCTCCGACAAGCTGGCGTACATGCCCGACGCATTCGACGCCGACACGCTCGGCGCCATGCGCGCCGTGCGGCAGGTCTTCGATCCAACCGCCCGGGCGAATCCGGGCAAGGTCATTCCCTATCACGCCTGTCGCGAGTGGCGTCGGGGAGGTGCCGTATGAGTCACGACGTGTTGGATCGCCTCCGGGCGCTGCTCGGTCCCGCGGCGGTCAGCCGCGACCCCGACGGCATGCCGCGGGCGGTCCCCGACTCCACCGACGCGGTCGCCGAGACGCTCCGGCTCGCCGACGAGTCGGGGTGGCGGGTCCGCCTCGAGGGACACGGGAGCTGGGTGCCAACCGACGCCCCGGCCGATCTCGCCCTCACGACGCGCGGCCTCGATCGCATCGTGGCGGTGCATCCCGCCGACCTCGTGGCGACGGTCGAGGCCGGGGTGGCGCTGGATGTTCTCCAGCGGCGGCTCGCCGGCGAGGGCATGTGGCTCGCGCTCGACGTTCCCGGCCGCCCCGAGCGGACCATCGGCTCGATCGTCGCCACCGGCACCGCAGGCGCGTTGCGCGCCGGGTTCGGCCCGGTGCGTGATCATGTCCTGGGCTGCACCGCCGTCACCGGCGACGGCCGAGTGGTCCGTCCCGGCGGCACCGTGGTCAAGAATGTGGCGGGATACGACCTCACCAAGCTGCAGGTGGGCGGCTTCGGTGCGTTCGGCGTGCTGACCACGCTGCACCTGCGACTCCGCGCCCGCCCGACCGCGGACGTCACGCTCGTGGCCCGCGCCCCGCGCGACCACCTGACCAGCGCGGCGCGCGACCTCTCGGACGCCGGCGTCGAACCGCAGGCGCTCGAACTGCTCTCGCCGGCCGTCTGCGCCGATTCCGAATGGATGCTCGCGGCGCGGTGCGTCGGCTCCGAGGGCGGCGTCGCTGGGGACGTCGCGCGGATCCTCGACACCGCCGACCTGGCGTGGAGCCAGCTGGACGCCGAGCGCGCGCACGCCTTCTGGCACCTGGTGACCCACGCGGGCAGCGGCGCGGCCATCACGCTCCGACTTGGCGCGCTCGCCCCCGGACTCGACGAACTGCTCGACCTCGTCAGCCAGCATCTCGACGAGGGACTCGTCTGGGCCGGCGCGGCGCAGGGGGGCATGCGCTGGGCGGGGGACGCAACCGCCGACCGGGTGCGCACGCTGCGGCACCTCGCCGCGGAGCGGGAAGTCCCCCTCACGCTCGAGCGCGCGCCCTGGCCCCTCCGCCAGGCGGTGGGGCATTTCGGGGCGTACCGGGAAGGGGTCGGACCGCTGGTGGCGCAGCTCCGCGAGGTCTTCGATCCGACCGGCCGGCTGGTCGTCGCCATGGACGGCCTCGACCCGTGAGCGACCATGGCCGAGCCGCGATTCTCGATCCGCTCGCGCCGTGCGTGCACTGCGGCTTCTGCCTTCCGGCCTGCCCGACCTACCTCGCCACCGGCGACGAGAACGACAGCCCGCGCGGCCGCATCGTCCTCATGCGGGCCATGGCCACCGGCGCAGTCGCTCCGACCGATGCCGCGCTCGGCAATCACCTGGATCGCTGCCTGGGCTGCCGCGGCTGCGAGCCCGCCTGCCCATCAGGAGTGTCCTACGGCGCGGGTCTCGCCGCCGCACGCCACGCGCTCGTGGAAGCCCGGGGACTCCCCTGGGCGGCCCGGATGATCCTAGCCATCTTCTCGACCCCGATGCTCTGGCGTCCGCTGCTCACCCTCGCCCGCTGGTTCCGCTCCACCGGCATCCCCCGCGCCCTCGCGGGGAATGGCCGCATCGGCTTCTCGATGGGCATGCTCGCTGCATCTGCCCCCGTGCCCCGCAGCCCCGCGGCCCCGCTGACTGGCCCCGCGGCCCCGCGGCCCCGCCCCACGGTGGCCCTCTTCACCGGCTGCGTGATGGACACCCTCTTCCCGCATGTGCACGGCGCCGCCCGGCGAACGCTTGAAGCCAACGGCTATCGAGTCGTCGAGGTGCGGGGCCAGGAATGCTGCGGGGCGCTGCACGAGCACGCGGGGGACCACATTGGGGCGACGACGCTCGCGTTCCGGAACGTCGCAGCGTTTGCGGGTGCCGCGGATTTCATCGCCGTGGACAGCGCCGGCTGCGGCGCCCTCCTGAAGGAATACGGCCGCCTCCTCGGCACCGAGGCCGCAGCCGAATTTGCGGACCGGGTCAAGGATGTCACCGAACTGCTCGCGGCGAAGGGACCTCGGGCCGCCGGGCCGCTCGCCGGCGAGGTCGTCTATGACGCCCCCTGTCACCTCCAGCACGCCCAGGGAGTCCAGACCGCACCACTGGCGGTGCTCGAGGCCATCGAGGGCATCCGCCTCCGCCAGCTGCCGGGTGCGGATCGCTGTTGCGGCAGCGCCGGCATCTATTCGATCCTCGAGCCCGCCCTCTCCCGCGACGTGCTGGACGCGAAGGTGGCCGCGATTCAGGGCGCCCGCCCGGTGCCCGCCGTCGTCGCGACCGGCAACCCCGGCTGCCTCATGCAGGTCGGCGCCGGGCTGCTCGCTGAGGGATTGCCGACCCGGGTCGCGCACCCGGTTGAGCTGCTCGACGAGGCGTACCGGCTGCACGGGGTCTATGCCCCCCTCGACCCTCCCCCCGCTAGGTTTCGGGCATGATCTCCGCCGCACTCCCCGATTTCGAGCGGCTCCACTTGTTGCGGGGGGGCGCCGTCCTCGTCGACGCCCCCGCAGCGGTGTTTCGTGTCACCGGGAGCGGCGCCGTCGCCTGCCTGCAAGGTCTCTGGACCAACGACCTGGTCGAGCCGGGTGAGGCCTCGTTTACCTACGGGGGGCTGCTCACCCCGAAGGGAATGATCGTCGCCGACGGCTGGGCGCTCCGCGCCGGCGACGCCATCGACCTCCTCCTTCCGCCCCACGCGCGAGAGCCTGTCGGCCAGATACTCACCCGTTCGCTTCCCCCGCGCCTCGCCACGGTGACCGACCTCTCCGAGTCCACCCGGGTGCTCCACCTCCTCGGCGATGCCTCCCTCGACCGGTGGCCCGTCGTCCCGCTCGGACGGTTGCCGGAGGCCGGGCAGGTTGCGCAGGGGAACCTCGCGGAGGGCGACTTCCACGTGGCCGTGCCGGCTGCCGGGCCGTTTCAGGCCCTCGTCGTCGGGGCCGGCGATGCTGTGCGTGGGGCGATGTCGCTCCTCAAGGCGGCCGGCATGCGAGTCGGCGAGGAAACCGACCGCGAGGCCGCCAGGATCCTGGCCGGTTGGCCTGCCCTGGGAGCGGAGATCGACGAACGCACCCTTCCGCAGGAAGTGCGCTTCGACGAACACGCGGGCGTGTCCTACACGAAGGGGTGCTATACCGGGCAGGAAACGGTGGCGCGGTTGCACTTTCGAGGGCATGCCAACCGGGTGTTGCGGGGACTCCGGTGGATCGGTCCACAAGCCGCGGGCGACCAGGTGCTCGCGGGCGAGAAGCCGGTGGGCCGCGTCAGTTCCACGCTCACGGTCCCGGACCGTGTCCTCGGCCTGGCGCTGATTCGGCGCGAGGTCCATCCGGGCAATCGCGTCACCATCGGTGGCGCCCCGGCTGTCGTCCTCGAACTCCCGTTCGGGCCGGAGGACATCGAAGGGTGAGGGTGTTCGTCACTGGAGGGACCGGACTCGTCGGCGAGCCGGTGGTGCGGACACTCGTGGCCCGGGGCGATACCGTCACCGCGCTCGTCCGGACGCGCGAGGCCGCAAAACGCATCAGCGCGCTGGGCGCCTCACCGGTGCTCGGCACCGTTGAGGATTCCCGGACCTGGGACAGCCTCGCCGCGGCGGACGGCATCATCCACTCCGCCGCGCTGGTCTCGGCCCGGACCCCCTGGCAAACCTTCTTCCAAGTGAACGTCGAAGGCACGAGGCTCGCTGCGGCCGCCGCGCGCCGGCTGCGGGCGCGCCTGGTCCACATCTCCTCGGTGGCCGTCTATGGCCGGCAGGCCGCCGACGAACCACCCGGCAGTCGGAGCGAGCACGCCCCGCTCGGCCCGCTCGAGGAGCACGACTTCTACGCCCGAAGCAAACGGCTCGCGGAGGACATGGTCCGGTCGGAGGTGGCGCTGGGGCTGGAAGCGGTGATCCTCCGGCCCTGCGTCGTCTACGGGAGCGGCGACCGGCTCTTCCTGCCGCGAATGGCGGCCGCAGCCCGGTGGGGATGGCTCCCGCGGGTGGGCACCGGCAGCCTCCCGATGGCCGTCGTCCACGCCGAGAGCGTCGCCGACGCCGCACTCCGCGCCCTCGACACACCTCGCGCCGTCAGCCGGATCTACCAGGTGACCAACGACGGGGAGATCACCACGCGGGAGTTCGTGGCGGCCCTTGCCGACGGCGTTGGTCGGAGGGTCCGAACTGTCCCCGTTCCGGAGGCGGCGGCCCTCGCGATTGCGCGTGGGACACAAGCAATGCTTCGGCTGGTCGGGCCGGGCCTCTATCCGGGCACCATTACCGGCGCGGTTCGATTCTGGCGGGGGGGCAATCCCTACACGTCCGCGCGAGCCGAGGCGGAACTCGGCTGGAAGCCGAACGTCGCGCACCGCGAGGCGATCACCGCGCTCGTGCGCCGGCTCTCGTTCGGCTGATTCCCGGCAGGAGCGTCGCTACATCGCCCGGGCGGTGTCGCGCGCCATCACGGTGTCCGCAGGCGTGGTGTCGGCAACGGATGGGGCGGGCGGAGCTGGAACGGTGGCCGGCGACGCGGCCACACTGTCCACCGGGGGTTTGCCCGAGTCGGCCTGTTCGCGCGCACACGCGAGGCAGGCAATCAGCGTCACAAGAATGCCGTACGTTCTCATCGTCTCCTCACTTATTCGGGTTGTTCGAGGATATGCCGTCCGCTGGCCACCCCATCCGGCGCGCGCGATCGACGATCGCGTCCCCCGCCCCGCCGTACCCAAGCAGACCAGTATTCAGCACCAGGTGGAAGTGGGTGGGGTCGGCCCAGTCCCGGTCGTAGTACTCCCTGTGGTAGCGCTCGCGGTTCTGGTCGGTGTCGTCCATCAGGCGCTCCGCCTCCGTCGCCCCGAGGTGCTGCCGGGCCATCACCGCGCGAATCCGGTCGGCCCGAGGGGCCACGACCCGTACGTGGAGGGCGTCCTCCTTGCGGGCCAGTACCGCCGGCGCCGCCCGTCCCACCAGCACTACCCGACCCTCCGCCGCGAGGTCTGCGACCACCCCCTCGGTCACCTTGACGAGCGCGGCCTCCTCCAACTCGGCCGGTCGGAGCGGCGAAGGTGGCGCGATCAGCTCCGGCGCGGCACGCGAGAGCGCGCGGACCAGCCATTCACGGAATCCCGGCGCCCGCTCATCCCGGAGGGCCACCGTCGCCTCCGGCACCCCGGCTCGCACCGCCACGCGGGCAACGAAATCGTTGTCCACCAGCCGCCAGCCGAGCGCACGCGCGGCATGTTCCGCGACGAGCGACCCGCCGGCCCCGAATTCACGCGAGATGGTGATCAGCATCGTCGTACCGCCTGGAAGAAGACTAGGCTGCCGCAGGGACCGGCGACCGCCGTGCGCTCCGCCACGCCAGCATCGCCGCGAGGACGCACACACCGCCGCCCACGGCGAGCGACGCCTGTACCCCGAAGTGTTCCGAGACCCAGCCCGCCTGGAGCGCCCCGAGCGGCGCCATCCCGACCACCATGAAGGAATAGAAGCCCATCACGCGACCCCGGAGATGATCCGGGGCCTTGGTCTGCAGGATGGTGTTGGTCAGGATGCTGGTCAGCGCCCAGCTGCATCCGGCCAGCGTCAGGAGGAAGAGCGCGGCGCTGAACTGGCCCACCAGGCTCGTCACGAGCAGCACGCAGCCGAAGAGCGAGGCGAAGAGGAACACCCGTCCTTCCTGCTGCACCCGGTGTCCCATCGCAGCCACGAAGAGGGCCGCGGCCGCGGCGCCCACCCCGACGCCGGACATCAGCGCGCCGTAGCCGGTGGCGCCGGCCCCCAGCACTTGCGACGCATACACCGGCAGCATCGGGGCAAACGAGAACCCGAAGACGCTGAACGTGATGGTCAGCAGGGTCAACAGGCGCGGCTCCGCCGTGCCCATGATGTAGCGCCATCCGTCGCGGAAGGTCGAGCGGCCGGGCAGCGCGCCGCTGCCCCCGGCGAACGGCGGCCGCATGATCACGAGCATCCACAGCACGGCCAGGTAGCTCGCGGCGTTGACGAAGAAGCAGGCGGCGATGCCGATCCCGGCGATCACGAGGCCGGCGATGGCCGGCCCGATGACGCGCGTGACGTTGAACACCGACGAATTCAGGGCGATCGCCGTCATCAGGTCCTCCCGCCCCGTCATCTCGACGAGGAAGGACTGTCGCGCCGGAATCTCGAAGGCGGCGAGCAGGCCCTGCGCGGCCGCGAGGACCATCACCCATCCGACCGTGACCCGGCCGGTGGCCGTCAGGAGCGCCAGCGCGAGCGCCTCGAGGAGCATCAGCGTCTGCAGCACGAGGAGAAATCGGCGCTTGTTGACCCGGTCGGCCACCACGCCGCCGTACAGCGTGAACAGCAGGACAGGCAGGGTGTTGATGGTGGTGACGAGACCGACCTGGAAGGCGGAGTTGGTGAGTTGGAGCACCAGCCACCCCTGCGCGACCGTCTGCATCCAGGTCCCGCTCAGGGAGACAAACTGTCCCCCGAGGAAGAGCCGGAAGTTCCGGTGCCGCAGGGCCCCGAAGGCGGGACGCGGAACCGCGGCAGTGCTCACCGCGACCTGCCGCCCACGACTATTTGACCACCTGCTTGACGAGCTTGCCGGCAGGGAAGGTCCCGTCGACGGCGATCCCGTTGAGCAGCGCAACCCGCTCGACCGGCACCACCGAGGGGTACCTGGCATGGAACGCGGCGACGGTCATCGGCGCGCTGAGCTTGACGACCTTGATCCGGGTGGGGCGGACGGTCAGCTTCGCGGCGTCGGTGAGGGGCCGGAAGCTGCGGACCCAGGTGCGCATGGCGTTGTCGTAGGCGGCGGCCTGCGCTTCCTTCGCAATGGTCATCAACCGGTAGTTCCGGCCGCCGTAGGTGATGAACGTGATGTATCCGCGGACCGCGCCGGCCGGGATCATGGCCCGGAAGGGGGCGGACACCGCCGGCAGCCCGTTGATCGCGGCCTGGCTCACGGCGCCCGACGTCACGCTGTCTTGCGCCAGGAAAGACTGGAGCTGGGTCGCGATCGGATCGGCGCTGCCGAGCTCGAGTTGCAGCAGCCCATCCTCCTTCTCCGCCAGTCCGGTCACCGCGGAGAAGCCGTTGTTGGTGCGCCAGCCGGCAGGGAAGATGACTTGGAACTTCAGCTCCGGATGGTAGAACGCCTGGCCGTCGAAGTATCCCTGTCGGGGGTCGTCTCCGTACACCATCCCGTCGAGCTGCCGGAGGAACGGATCCCGGTTCCACGCGAGGGCGGCGTAGTCGACCTTGGCGCTGTCGATCATGCGCTGGGTCTGCGCCAGGCGGTTCTCGGGGTAGGGGTGGGTCACCGCCCAGGCGGGGAGCCGCTCCTGGCCACTCGCCGACTCCACGCTCGCGAGCATGGAGAAGAGGTCGAGCATCGCGTGCGGGTCGTACCCCGAGCGAAGGGAGTACCGGAAGCCGAGCATGTCCGCCTGGCTCTCGTCGTCGCGGGTGTACTTGAGGAAGAGCAGTTGCAGGCCGGCGCCGGCCGCCCCGATATAGCCCTGGAGGTCGGGCCGGAGAACCGCGCCGAGCCCGAGCCCCAGCTGCGCGAGCTGGGCCCGGCTCATCTGCGATGCGGAGTGGCGCGCCGTGACATGCCCAATCTCGTGGCCGAGCACCCCGACGAGCTCCGCTTCCGAGTTCATGTTGGCCAGGATGCCGCGCGTCACATAGATGAACCCCCCGGGCAGCGCGAAGGCGTTGACCTGGGGGTCGTCCACGACCGTGAATTTCCATGGGAGTTGAGGGCGCTCGGAGGTGGCGGCAAGCTGCAGCCCGAGCCGCGAAACGTACGGCTGCCAGACCGAATCCTCGTAGGTGCCCATCTGGACGGCCACCTGCTGGGCCGCCTCGACGCCCAGCGCCACCTCCTGGCTCTCGGAGACGAGGATGAGTTCCTTCTGGCCTGTCGCGGGGTTCATCGCGCACCCCGCGACCAGCGACCAAGCCAGCGCCGCCCCGAGGCGGCGCCGCGCCTGGGTTTGCATCAGTTGCCCGTCATTTCGGTGGCGAGCGCCCCGGCGCCATAGACCTTGCGGAGCGCCTCGATGATCGCCCGGCTGTCCACCCACACCGACCGCGCGACCCGCTCGGTGTAGAGGAACCGATTCGGGAGCATCTCGATGTTGCCGTCGAAGATGAGGCCGATCACCTCGGCGTTCTTGTTGATGACCGGGCTCCCCGAGTTGCCGCCGATGATGTCCGGCGTGCCCGCCACGTTGAACGGCGTCGCCAGGTCGAGCGCGCCGCGATTGGTCACCCAGCGCGACGTGAGGTCGAACGGCGGGACGCCGTTGAACCCGGCCGACCGGTCGTACATCCCGTAGAAGGTGGTGAACGGCTGCGCGATGGTGCCGTTGTAGGGATACCGGAGGATCTCGCCGTCGGAAATGCGGAGGCTGAACGTCGCGTCGGGGGCGACGCTGTTTCCATACACGGCGAGGAGCGCCCGCGCCACGAGTTCATCCTGCTCGGCCTCGCGGTCGGCCAGGTCCGTCCATTGCGTCTGGACCGCCCGATCCAGGGGATCGATCGTGGCGGCCAGCCTGACGTATGGATCCTTCGACGCCGCGATCGCCGAGGCGCCACCGGCCATCAACGCCTCCCGCTCGGCGGCCGTGGAGATCTGGGAACCGCGGACCATCTCCGCGGCCGCGCTGGCCGGCGTGCGGCCGGCCAGCGCCGCCTTCAGGACCGGATCGGTGGCCGGGAGCGCCGCTTGCATCGCCTCGAACCATTGGGTCAGGAGCAGGCGCTCCTGCAGCGTGTCGATCGGCGTGGTGGAACCGATCGCTCGGTCGCGCATCGCCTTGCGCGAGTCCTGGTAGAGGGGCATCCGCGCCGAGTCAGGCTTGGCCGCTTCGGCAGGAGCCCGGACGATGAGTCCCGCCAGCTGCAGGAGCCGGGTGCCGTAGGCGTTGAAGGAATAGAACCGGCGCTTCGCGTCAAGCTGCCGCATGGAGGCGCGGGCCTGCTCGATTTCCTTCCACGGGTCGCCGTACGCCTTCTTGTACGCCGCGTTCGAGCTGACCGAGTGGCGGAAGTTGGTCTCCCAGGCGCTCTTCTGGCTCATGAGCTTGGGATCGAGCAGTCCCGACTGGTACCCACCCACCGCCTTCTGCGAGTTCTCCAGCCCGAAAATCGTGTTGCGAAGCGCCTTGGCCCGGGTGGAATCCATGGCAGAGAGCTGGTGGTACACGGCAATCTGGCGCTTGTAGCCGTCGAGCGAGGCCGGATAGGTCAGGTCGCGCAGGTATTCGATCTGCGCCATGGTGTTCAGCCGCCCCGTGGAGCCGGGGTTGCCGGTCACGAAGACGAGGTCCTTTTCCTGGCTTCCCGTCTGGGCCCACTTGAAGTACTCGGTGCTGGCCGGCTTGCCGTCCACGTACGCGCGGACCATCGCCATGTCCAGGTCGTAGCGGGGATAGGTGAAGTTGTCCGGGTCGCCGCCGAAGAAGGCCGTCTGGCTCTCGACCGCGAACACCAGCCGGAGATCGGTGAAGCGGTGAAAGCGATAGAGCATGTACTTGCCGCCCCGGTACATCGTGACCACCTGGCAATTGGCGTTCGCGACATCCTTCTCGCAGGCCGCCTGGATTCGTTCGATCGCCTCGGCGCGCTTCGCGGCCGCGACCGTCGGCGAACTCCCCGCCGGCACCGCCTTCGTGACCTCCGCGGTCACGTCGGTGATCTGCTGCAGCTGGTCGGCCGTCATCCCCTGGCAGGCCCGCTCGTCTTCCCGCCGCGCGGCATAGAACCCGTCGCCCAGGAGGTCCTCGCCGGTCTTGGTGGCGGACTCGACGCAGGCGCGCGCGCAGTGGTGGTTCGTCATGATCAGCCCATTCGGCGAGACGAACGACGCCGAGCAACCGGGAATCCGCAACGAGCTGAGCCGCACATGATCCAGCCACTGGGGCGTGGCGTCGAAGCCGTAGCGCTTGGCCCAATACGCGAGCGGCGGCTGGTCGAAGGTCCACATCTTCCCGGTCTCAAGCCCGGGATACTCGCTCGGAGCCCAGGTATCCTGTGCGGTCAGCGGGGCGGCCATCAGGAATCCGGCGACGGCCAGCAGCGGAAGGAAACGGCGATACATGAGGAACTCCACGAGGAGATGAGAAGAGGCCGCCGAGGGGCGGTCGAAGACGGGGCGGCCTAGCGGGGCCAGAGCCAGCCGAACACGCCGGCGGTCAGCAACCCGAACACCAGCCCATCGAACATCTCGCGGGCGGTGCTGCCCCACGAGCGTGAAAACCAGATTGCGCCGGGCACCACCGCCGCCGCATAGGCGAGGGTGGCCACCGAGCCAACCACGCGGAACACAGGAAGATACGGCGCGCCGGCGGGCAGAGTGTGAGAAGCGATGTAACCGACCGTGAAGGAAACACCGAGCGTGTACAAGAAGTACTGCCCCAGCGACTTGCCCATTTTCGGCCGGCCCGGCGCCCCGAGGATGAGGAACCCCATCGGGCCCGCCTCCGCCTTGGCCTGCCAGGCGGGGTCCTTCATTGCGTCCCGCGAGTCACAGTGCGGGAAGTTGTACTGGCCCACGCCGACCCCCGTGTCGCGCAGCGCCGCCAGCACCCTGTCCTCGTCGGGCAGTCGGGCCCAGTCGCCCCGATGGTGGGGCAGCACCATCCACATCACGAAGCCGCCCACGTGGATGAGTACCGCGGCAAGGACGATCGGGAGCCAGAGATCGACGAGCGTCACCATGGGACCTCCAGGAGGGGGTGGGGGTCGGTCGCGAGCCTCTCAGAGTGCGTCGAGCCGCTCCCGCCCGAACACCGGGTTCCAGGGCAGGAGTTCATACGAGGCGATGCCAAGCAAGGTGAACGGATCACGGTCCCGCACGCCCTCCAGCACGGCGGCGGAGCCCTCGTCGGGCAGTCGGAGGAGGACCGCGCCCCCCACCCGTGGCTCGAAGGGCCCCGACGCCAGGAGCACGCCCGCCGCCTCGAGCTCCCGCAGGTACGCGCGATGCGCGTCGAGGTGGACAAGCACCTCATCCAGTGGCTTCAGGTACCGGATCAGCGCGAGGGCGTACATCGCCTAACGATCCGCCCCCGCGCCCTCGGCGCAAGGGGTCAATTTCCGCCCCGGACGTCCAGCAGTTCGACCTCGAAGACGAGAGTCGCGTTCCCGGGGATGCTGGCGCCCATGCCACTCGCGCCATATCCAAGCTGCGGCGGAATGACCAGGAGCCGCTTCCCGCCGACTCGCATCCCGGCCACCCCCTCGTCCCAGCCGTCAATCACCCGCCGCTGGCCGAGCGGAAAGGAAAACGGCCTGCCGGTGTTCTTGTTGCTGTCGAACGGGTTGCCGTTGGCCAGCCACCCGGTGTATTCCACGACCGCGGTGGTGCCGCGAACGGCCTGGGCGCCGGTTCCCTCAGTCAGGTCCTTCCAGTAGAGCCCGCTCTCGGTGCGTGCCATCATGTCGAGGTCGACGTTCAGTGTCGGGTTGTACGTGAGTGTTTCCGGCGCCCCCACGTTGGGGTTCCCGGACGTCTTCGATTGTGCGGTGAGCGGTTTCGAACGGACCGCATCGAGGGTGCAACCCGGCAGCATCAGGAGGGCAAGCAAGAGTACGGCTCGGCGCATCAGGAACTCCTTGAGAGATGGGCGCGGGCGAGGGACAACCCCTCTTCCAGGGTGGCCGCAAAGGCAAGCCGCCCTGGCGAGGGCACGATGCCCACTCGCGCCAGGAACTTCGCGGGCTGATCCTGCACCCGCACGAGAATGACCAGCGTCTGGTCGAGCGCCAGCCGGGCCAGCGCCGACTCCAGGTTCACCATTCCAGTCGCGTCGATGACCGGCACCGCGCCCAACTCCAGCAGCACGACCCCAGCCTCACCCGCGCTCGCATGCAGCGAGTCCATCGCCTTCTCGGCGGCCCCGAAAAAGAGCGGACCCGCAATTTCATACAGGACGGCCCCGGATGGAACCGGCCCCCGGAGGGCGGGGTGCTCCCCCTCCTCCACCAGGCGGGCACCGGACAGGTCCGCCATCCGGCGCATGAACAGGACGGCCGCCAGCAGCACCCCGGCCGTGACCGCGACCGTCATGTCGAATATGACCGTCAGGAAGAAACAGGTGAGCAGGACAAGCGCGTCGCTCCGCGGCGCCACCCGGAGCACCCGGAGGACGTGGGGGAGATCGCTCATGTTCCAGGCGACCAGCAGCAGCAGGGCGGCGAGCGACGCCATGGGGAGCGTACCCAGCAGGGGCGCCAAGGCAAGCATTGCCGCCAGCACCACCACGCTGTGGAAGATCGCGGCCACCGGCGAGCGGCCGCCGGCC
The DNA here is from genome assembly GCA_963748815.1 of uncultured Gemmatimonadales bacterium. GTDB lineage: Bacteria > Gemmatimonadota > Gemmatimonadetes > Gemmatimonadales > GWC2-71-9 > SPDF01. The sequence continues at coordinate 106,084 of CAVVKJ010000006.1, forward strand.
CGGAAATTCGTGGCCGTCCGGGCGATGGCCCCGGTCGCGGCGAACCCGCCAAAGAACGGCGCGATGAGGTTTCCTGTCCCCTGCGCAACCAACTCGGCGTTCGGGTCGTGCCGAGTCCCCGCCATCCCGTCGGCCACCACCGCCGAAAGAAGCGATTCGATCGCCCCGAGCACGGCAATGGCGAAGGCTCCGGGAAGAAGATTCTGCACCAAGTCGAAGGAGAGCGTCAGCGGCTCCCCCCGGGTCCGGACATCCGCCAGGGCAGTACCGGCATCGGCGGCAGGCGCGGGATTCCGGTATGGACCACGCCATCCACCAGGTACTGGAATCGGCTTCCGATAGTGGCCACCTCGAACCCAGGAAGCAGCTGCCGCATCACCGCGACGCCGATGGCGGCCGCCACCAGGGCGACCAGCGGCGCGGGGACCTTGGTCCGGGCCCGGGGCCAGGCGATGAGAATCGCCAGCGTTGCCGCTCCCACGACCGCCTCCTCCCAGCGCGCCGACGGTAGCGCCGCCACCAAGCCTGCCACACGGTCGGCGAAGTGCTCCGGTGCGCCGGCCGGGGTGAGGCCGAAGAAGTCCTTGACCTGGAGGACCGCGATCACCAGGGCGATGCCAGCGGTGAAGCCCGCCGTCACCGGCAACGGAATGAACTGAATGAGCTTGCCCATCCGCGCGACACCGAATCCCACCAGAATGGCGCCGGCCATCATCGTGGCGATCAACAGACCACCGATGCCGAACCGATGGACGATCGGGACCAGGATGACCACGAACGCAGCGGTGGGGCCGGAAACCTGCAGCCTCGACCCGCCCAGCGCGGCAATGATGGCACCGGCGACGATCGCGGTATAGAGCCCGTGCTGTGGCGGGACCCCGGCCGCGATGGCGAGCGCCATCGACAGCGGCAGGGCCACCACGCCGACCACGAGGCCTGCAAGCAGGTCGCTGCGAAGGGCCTTGCGACTGTAGCCCTCTGCCAGGACTCCGCGGAGCGCTGTAGCCGGGCGGAGTTCGAAATCGGGGAAGAGTTCGCGCGCCTGGCGGAACCGTGAGTGCGGCGCCCGGCTCATGAGGTCGGCAACCCTGCGTCCCGCCGGATGCGCCGGACCTGCCTGGCGTGGTGCCGGATATGCCCGGCGTAGAACGTCACGCCCGTTCCGACCCCCACCCACCCCCCGATCGGGTGCCGGAACATCGCAGCACGGGTGTCCGTTTCCGTGACGGAGTCGAGAAAGAGTTCGAGGCCACGGCGCGCCTCCATCCATCGTGCTTCCAGCTCCGCGAGCCCCACACCGCCCTGGGGAAGCACCCTGGCCACCGGCACCTTGACCCGGAGATCCGTCCGCATCACCAGGAGCACCAACGCCATCCGAACCCGCGCGAGCGGGGTGATCGTGGTTCCCGGCGGCGGCCCCTTCAACATGCCGAGCAGGCTCTTCTCCTCGGCAAGGACGAGGTGTTCGGTCACGTCGAGCATCGACCAGGAGGCCGGCTCCGGTCGGAACGACCGTTGCGCGTCCGTCGCCAGCCGGATCGGGGTCAGGAACGCCTCACGCACGGCGTCCAAGGTTGCCAGTCGATGTGCCAAGTCGGGGAGCATGCCGGTCGTCTCGCTGTTCAGGAAGTCAGGCGGCGTCGCGCACCAAGCCCTGCGGCCCGGCCCGTCGCCCACGCCCAGTGAAAGTTGAAGCCGCCAATCGGCCCGAACGCATCCAGCACCTCGCCACAGAGATACAGCCCGGGCGTCCGCCGGCTCTCCATCGTGACCGGGTCAATCTCGGACAATGCCACGCCGCCTCCTGTGACTTCCGCTTTCCGGTACCCCTCGTCGCCGGTGATCGGAAGCGGCAACGCCGTGAGCGCCGTCAGCAGCGAGGCGCGCTCCTCGCGCCGCAACTGGGCCTGCGTCCGATCGGCCGGCACGCCCGCCTCCTCAAGCAACGCCACGGCGAGCCGTTCGGGCAGCTCGCGGCGGAGGAGCGTCGCGACCTGCGCGCGGCCGCCATCGTCGAACGCACGCCCCCAGTCCTCCCGGGTCAGCCGCCCCCACCGCGCCACGATGGCCGGGCGCGCGCCGGGGCGTGGACGAGTGAAGATGTGAGAAATGTTGAGCACGGCCGGCCCGCTGAATCCACGGTGGGTGAAGAGTAATCCCTGCGGGGGGGCGTAGCGCGGCGTCTCCGGGGGCGCAGCGAGCTCAGCCTGCAATGACACGCCCGACAGGTCGGTCCACCGGGCCACATCGGTGATCAGGGGCGTCAGCGCCGGGTAGGTGGGATGCGTCGCATGCCCGAGCGCTTCCAGGAGCCGCAGTCCCGTCCCGTCGCTGCCGGTGTTCGGCACGCTGAGGCCGCCGGTCGCCACCACCACCGTCCGGGTCCGCAGCGCCTCACCCGCAGCCAGCCCCACTTCCCAGACCCCGCCAGCCGGTGCCAGCCGCGTCACGCTCGAATTGAAGCGAATGTCCACCCCGAGCCCGCGCGCATGCTCCACCAGGCGGTCTCGCACGTCCCGGGCCCGGTTCGAAACGGGGAAGAGCTTGCCCGACTCCTCTTCGAGGACGAGCGGCAGGTGCAGTTCGTCCTCGAAGAACCGCCGCTGCGCGGCGAGAGGCCAGCCACGGAGAATCTTGCGCAGCGAGTTCGGGGAGGAGTCAGTGACAAACCACTCGGCCTTCACTACGGAGGGAAGGATGTTGCACCGACCCCCGCCGCTGATCAGGATCTTCCGCCCGCCGTCACGGGTCCGCTCGAGGAGAATGACGCGACGCCCCTCGCCGGCCGCAAAGGCGGCGGCAAGCAACCCCGCGGCCCCGGCGCCGACAACGACCAGATCGGCCACCGGAGCCGAAGCAGTCACTTCGGCTCCACAGGCAAGTCAGCGTGGCCGCCCCACTCGGTCCAAGCGCCATCGTAGAGCGCGCCCGCCGGCGCCCCCAGCACCTCCAAGGCGAGCAGAATGGCACACGCCGAGGTACCGGAACCGCACATTGCCACCACGGGACGATGCAGATCCACGCCGCTCGCGGCCAGGCGCGCACGGAGCGCCCCCGGAGCGAGGAGGCGCCCTGACTCGTCCACGAGGTCGGCGTACGGGAGGCTGAGTGCGCCCGGCATGTGCCCACCCCGAACCCCGGGTCGCGGCTCCGGGTCGACGCCGTGAAACCGGCCGGCCGGCCGGGCATCGACCACCTGCGCCGACCGGGAGGCGACGATCGCTTCCATCTCTGCGAGCGAACGCACCTGCGCGGAACGGAGCACCGCGCGGAAATCGCCACCTGCCGCGGGTGACGGCTCCCCGACCTGAACCGGACGCCCCTCGCTCATCCAGGCCGCCAGCCCGCCGTCGAGCACGGACACCCGCGCGTGCCCGAACACCCGGAACATCCACCACACCCGGGCGGCACTGAGGTTGACGCCGGAACCGTCATAGACGATGACCTCGGAGCCGGCCGAAACTCCAAACTCCTGGGCCGCCGATTCGAACTCCGTGGCGGTCGGGAGCATGTGCGGCAGGGTGGTGGCATGGTCGCTGAGGAGATCGAGATCGAAGAACCGAGCCCCGGGGAGGTGCCCCATGAGGTACTCGGCGCGGGCATCTCGCGCCGAGGTGGGGAGGTACCAGCTGGCATCCAGCACGACGAGCGCGGGGTCCCGGAGGCGATCCTGCAGAGCTGCGGCGCCGATCAACGGCGGAAAGGGCATCGTGAATCTTAGTTTGCCCCGGCGCCGGGCCACAATACTATTCCCCGTCCCACATCCCCCGACGCCGGAGCCCTGTCCGTGACACCCAGCCGAGCCGAGCGACTCGCCGCCGCCCTCCTGATCATCGGGGCGTTCGCGGTCGTGCTCGCGGTGGTGCCGCATCGGACCTTCGAGCTCGACCGGTTCTTTCTTCCCAAGGAAGTCGTGCTCCACGCGACGGCGCTCCTGGTCACGCTGCTGGTCATCCCGGGCCGCCGGGAGTGGACCTGGACGCGCGTTGACCTGTTCCTCCTCGGCTACCTCGTGCTGACCATCGTGTCCGCCCTGCTCGCCACCAACGGCTGGCTCGCCCTTCGGGCGTTCGGCATCACCTGGTCGGGGCTGCTCCTCTTCTGGTCTGGACAGGAACTCGCCCGCGCCGGCCTCGGCCGCACCATCGCGCTCGGGCTGGCCGCGGGGGCGGTCGTGGGAACTCTGACGGCACTGGGGCAGGCCTACGGCCTCCTGCACTCCGACCTCCTCAGCCTGACCCGGGCCCCTGGCGGCACCTTCGGCAACCGAAACTTCGTCGCTCACCTCGCGGCGATCGCGTTGCCGGTGTTGCTGGCCACCTCCCTTTCGGCCCGGACCCGCGCGGGGTACGTCCTGACGCTTGTGGCGACGCTGCTCTCCGTCGGCCTGCTCGTGCTCACCAGATCACGCGCCGCGTGGCTCGCGACCGCCGTCTCCGGTTTCGTCTTCCTCCTCCTCGCCCTCCTCCCCGGCGGCCTCTGGCGTGACGGGGTCGTCCGCCGCCGGCTGGTGGGCCCGCTCCTGGCCGTGGCGGCCGGAGCCGCCCTGGCGCTCCTGGTGCCGAACGCACTCGACTGGCGGAGCGACACGCCGTACGCCGACACCCTGAAGGGGCTGGCCAACTACCAGGAAGGGAGCGGCCGCGGCCGCATGCTCCAGTGGCGGAACAGCCTCACCCTGGTGCGCTCCGATCCGGTGCTCGGCGCGGGGCCCGGGAACTGGGCGGTCGAGTATCCTGCCGTCGTTGACGCGGAGGACCCGTCGCTCGACAGCGAAGGGATGGCCGCCAACCCGTGGCCCAGCAGTGATTGGATGGCGGTACTCTCGGAGCGAGGCATCCCGGCGCTCCTCCTCCTCACCGCGGCCGGCGCCCTCCTCTTTCTTGCGGGTGCGCGCGGCTGGATGGCGGGGCCTCGCAGCGTCGGTGATCTCGCGCCGCTGGTGCTGGCGAGCACGGTGGCCGCGACCGCAGTGGTCGGCGCCTTCGACGCGGTGCTTCTGCTCCCGGCGCCGGCGCTGTTCTTCTGGAGCCTGGCCGGCGTCCTGCGACCCGCCGACCCCTTTCCCCAGCGTCGAGCGGCGAGTTGGCAGTCGCGGGCGGGGGTGGCGCTGGTCGTGCTCGTGGTGGGGGCGGGGCTCACCTGGCGGAGCGTCCAGCAGGTGCGCGCCATGGAACTGATTGCCGTCTGGGGACGGTTGAGCACGCGCGCGGAGGCGGCGGCGATGGACCCCGGGAGCTACCGGATCCAGGTGATGGTGGCGCAGTCGTACCGGCGGCGCGGGCGGTGCAAGGATGCGATCCCGTTCGCCCGGCAGGCGGCCCACCTCTTCCCCGAGGCGGCGGAGCCGAGGACCATCCTCCGGGCCTGCGGGCAGCGCTGAACGCCCGGCGGCGAAACGAGCCGGTGAGCGGTACCGTAGGGGGGAAATCGCCTCTTCCGGAGACAATCCATGTCACTCGCGCGTCGCACGCTGACAGCGATGGTCGCCCTCGCCGGCACCGCCATTCCGCTTGCGGCACAGAGCCCGGGTCCCGTCGTCGTCGAATTCGTCATCCCCCGCCCGGGGAACTTTCCGCACGACCCCGCCGTCGGCTCCGACGGCATCGTCTGGTACACCGACCAGACCAACAGCTACATCGGCCGCCTCGACCCTGTGACCGGGAAGTTCACCGACTTTGCCACGCCCACGCCGGAATCGGGGCCCCACGGCATCACCGTGGCCGCCGACGGTTCCGTGTGGTACACCGCGCAGCGGACCGGCCTCCTCGGGCGACTCAACCCGAAGGACGGCTCGATCGATGAGTTCCCCCTCCCCTATGCAACGCGCAATCCCCACACCCCCATCGCGTACAAGGGCGTCATCTGGTACACCGACGCCAACAACAACACCTACGGCCGACTCGACCCCGCCACCGGCAAGGTGGACGTCTGGACGATCCCGACGCCGAACACCCAACCCTACGGGATCTTCGCGGCCCCCGACGGCAGCATCTGGATCGCCCAGCTCAACACCAACCAGCTCGGCCGGGTCGATCCAACCACCGGGGCGCTCCGCGAGTATCCGCTCCCGGACCCCGCGGCGCGGCCACGACGTTTGACCACCACGCCCGACGGCACCGTGTGGTACACCGACTACGCCCGCGGGTACCTGGGCGCGCTCGACCCCGCGACGGGCAAGGTGCGCGAGTGGCCAAGTCCGGGCGGCGGAAACTCCGGGCCATATGGGATCAGCACGGGCACGGACGGGCGGATCTGGTACGACGAGGCGAGGACGGGCGACATGGTGGCGTTCGATCCGAAGACCGGCAAGATGACCGTCGTGCCGATCCCCACGCCCGGGGCCATCGTCCGCCACATGGTGACGGACTGGGAGCGGGGGCGACTCTGGCTGGCGCTGAGTGGAACGGGCCGGATCGGGGAGATCGACCTGGGGAAGCCCCGCTAGGCGGGGCTCAGGGTGCGAGCAGTACCCGCCCGTCCACCGCCACCGCGCGATCGGGGAAGGCGAGGAGCGGGTTCACGTCGAGCTCGGCAATTTGCGGAAAGTCCTCCGCGAGCAGCGAGAGGCGGAGCAACACCTCTTCGATGGCGCGGCGATCGGCGGGGGGCGAGCCGCGGAGCGCGTCGAGCAGCTTGACCCCTCGAAGCCCGGCGATCATGTCGGCCGCTTCCCGCCGGTTGATCGGCGCGACCCGAAAGACCACGTCCCGCAGCACTTCCACGAAGATGCCGCCCAGCCCGAACATGACCAGCGGGCCGAAGGACCGATCCCGGGTCACGCCGGCGATGGTCTCGCGTCCGCCGGTCACCATCTGCTGAACCAGCACGCCGTGGATGTTCGCCGTCGGCACCGCCCGGCGCGCCGACGCGACGATCTCGTCGTAGGCCGCCCGGACGTCGGCGGCGCCTTCGACGCCCACCTTCACGCCGCCGACGTCCGTCTTGTGCACGATTTCCGGCGACACGATCTTCATCGCCACGGCACCACCCGCCTTCGCGGCGAGCGCCACCGCCTCGTCCGCATTCCGCGCCAGGTCCGCCGCGGCCGTGGGAATCCCATAGGCCCGGAGCAGCGCGAGCGACTCGACCTCGCCCAGCCGTGACTGCCCCGCCGCCTGGGCGTCGGCGAGCAGCCGCGCCGCCGCGTCCCGGTCGACCTTCAGCTGCTCGATCGGCGGCACCGGCCGCTCCATCCACTCCCGCTGGCGGCAGAGCGCGGACAGCGCGCGCGCCGCCGATTCCGGGAAGATGTAGGCCGGCACCCCCACCTCGTGCAGCTCGGCCTTCCCCTGCGGCAGCCCTTCGCGTCCCATCAGCACCGCGAGTACCGGCTTGTCGGGATGGGCGCCCGCCACCGACGCGATCGCCTCGGCCACGTCCGCCTGCTTGATCCCGAGCGGCGGGACGAAGATGGCCAGGGCGGAGTCGACGTTCGGGTCGTCGAGCAGCGCGTCGAGCGCCGCCCGGTAGCCCGGCGGGGTGGCGCTCGCAATCATGTCGAGCGGATTCCGCAGCGACGCTTCCTCGGGGAAGAGCGGCTTGAGCCGCGCCACGGTCTCCGGCGCGAGTTCCGGCAGTTCGACCGAGACCCGCTCCAGCGCGTCCGCCGCCAGGATGCCGGGCCCGCCCGAGTTCGTGACCACGGCCGTCCGCCGCGACCGCGGCGTCCGGTCGTCCGAAAAGGCCATGGCCAGGTCGAAGAGCTCCTCCACCGTCTCCGCCCGGATCACCCCGGCCTGGGAGAGCATGGCGTCCACGAGCGTGTCGCTGGCGGCCAGCGCGCCGGTGTGCGACGAGGCGGCGCGGGCGCCGACCTTCGACCGGCCCGACTTCACCACGATGATCGGCTTGGTGCGCGTGATGCGCCGCGCGATCTCGAGGAATTTCCGCGGGTTGCCGAAATTTTCGACGTACATCAGGACCACGCCGACCGAGGGGTCCTGCTCCCAGTGCAGCAGGAGGTCGTTGCCGCTCACGTCGGGCTTGTTGCCCATCGAGACGAACTGGTTGATCCCGATGCCGTATTCCTTGGCGTAGTCGAGGACGCTCAGCCCCATCGCGCCCGACTGCGACACAAACGCCGCACGGCCGAAGGGGGGCATGCTCGGCGCGAAGGTCGCGTTCATCGAGTAGGCAGGATCGGCGTTGAGCACGCCCATGCAGTTCGGCCCGACCATGCGCATGCCGTACGTCCGCACGATCTCCATCAGCTGGCGCTCGCGCTCCACGCCTTCACCGCCGACTTCCCGGAACCCCGCCGAGATGACCGTCAGGCCCGGCACGCCCGCCTCGCCGCACTCGCGCGCGACGCCCAGCACGTGCTGCTTGGGGACCGTGATCACCGCCATGTCCACCTTGTCGGGGACGGCGCCGATAGTCGGATACGTTTTGAGGGAGTGAATCGAGTCGGCCTTCGGGTTCACCGGGAAGACGGTCCCGGTGAACCCGTAGTCGACGAGGTTGGAAACGATCTCGTTCCCGATGGTGTTCGGGGTCCGCGAGGCCCCGATGACTGCCACGCGTCGCGGCCGAAGCACGCAATCCAGGGACGCGGTCACCTAGCGCCGGCGTGCGCCGCCACGGTCGTCGTCCCGGGGACGGGACTTCGCGCGCTCCGCCGCGTCCTTCGCGGCCTGCCGGAGCATTTCCTCGGGCGACTTCGGGTTGGCCCCGGGACGCGGCGCCCCCGACTTGAGGGTGATGGTGCCGTCGTCATTGCCGACCGTCAGCGGCCGACCGCCGCGGACTTCGTAGGCCCCGACCACGTCCTCACCCATGAATGCGGCGTTCTTGATCCGCTCGAGCAGCGCCTCGCGCGTCGGCAATCCCTCGCACGACGACAGCGGCACGCCGCTCGCCGAGTTGACACGGATCACGACCGCGTACTTGGCGCCCGCCAGATCCTTGTTCGATCGGAGTTCGGTCCCCGCGGCCTCGCGCGCCCAGCGCAACGCCTCCTGCTCCTGCGCGTTCAGTCCTTCGCTCGAGTCCGTGCCGGACCCGCCGCGCTTGTCCTTACCGCGTCGGTTCTGCCGAAGGCGCTGCAAATACATCGGTTCGTCGCTCACCCTGCCCTCCCTGCGCCTGAAGAATGCTGCTAGGTGGCGGCAGGATAAGCTGTTACCCCAAGAGACACAAGGAGTTGCGGGCCATTGAGCCACCCGATCTCTGCCCATTCACCCCGGCCCCCACCTGTTTCATCGCCGCGACAGCACTTGCACATCGCCGCAATAAATTGACAGCGCAAAATGCATACTATTGCAATTAAAGGAGTTATAACTGGCCTGAGTGTTGCTTGTATTGACGGTAGGGCAATTATTGTCGAGCGCCCGCCGTTTCTCATTGGGGGCAGCATGTACCGCATCCGACTCGTCACCGGCCAGGAGCAGGTCTACCCGTCGATCCAGGACCTCACCGCCGGCGTGCAGCGCGGCGAGGTCACGGCCGACGCCGAGATCTATCACCAGCGCAGCGATCGCTGGCTCTCCATCGAGAGTCATCCGCACTACCGGATGGCGCTCGAGGGCGGCACGGCCACGCGGACATCACGCCTCAAGTTCACCCGCCCGTCGAGCCCCGCCTCCACGTCCGGAGTATTGCCGACCCCGGTGGCGCAGAAGCCCGACCAGGGCGACCTCGAAGAGCTCAACCGCCTGCTCGTCCTCCTCGACCCGCTCCCGACGCCCGCCCAGCGCGCAGAACCCGAGCCGCCGCCGGCGCATTCGCCCCCGGAATTGACGCTGGTTCGCCCGGAGCCGATGGAACAGCCGGTCGCCTCCGACAACCCGGAGCCGGTGTTCGGGACGATGCTGCGGCTCGAGGATCTCGAGTTGGCCCCGGCCGCTGAGCCGGATGACGCCGAAATACTCTCGATGGAAGTAATCCGGGACGCGCGAGTCCTGAGCGACGAAGCCGAAGCCGTCGTGGAGCCGGCTCCCCCTGTCGAGGCGTCCGTAGAGCCGATCGAGGTGATCGCGCCCTCCGACCTCGGCCTGCCAATCGAGATCCATCTCGATGAAATTCCGGTCCCGTTAGAGGCCGAACCAGTTGCAGCGACCGAAGCCGTTGCCGAGGCCGACGCGCTCGTGCGGAAGGAGGATCTCCCCCCGGTAGACGAAGAGCCGGAGGCTGACCCGGCGCCCTTCGCCGTGGCCGCCCTCGCGCCGACGGTGGAATTCGGCACGGTGGCCCAGTCCGGCGGGGCAGCCGAAGCCGCCGTTCCTGCCCGCCGACGGTTCAGCCCGATGCTGTACGTCGCGGCAGCAGCGATTGTCGCCGCCGCCATCTTCGCGTTCACCTCGGGCGGTTCCGACGCGGAGCAGAGCATGGTGACCCTCGCGTCGGCCACAGCCCCCGCGGCCGCCGCCGCGCCGCTCACCTCGATCGACTCCGGCCTGGCCGCCCCGACTCCTGCGGCCTCCGGTGTCGGGTTTCCCGTCCCGGCAACGTCCACGGCATCATCGCCCGCCGCCCCGCCGCGCGACAGCGGTGTCTCCGGCGGAGTCCTGCCAAGCGCCCCGCAGATCGACCTGCCGAGTGGCGGGGCCGCTGAAGTGAGCGCGGGCACCGCCGCGACGCGGGACCATTCGGGCGCCGGGGCCGAACTGGCGAAGGGGTACTCCCGCGCCTACGCCCTGCTCGACGGCGACTTCTCGACCCAGATGGACCGCAGCGGCCTGGTCCGCCTCTTCAGCCAGACCCAGCTGACCACGAGTGACGGCCTCGCCGGCGCGCGCCGCGCGCTCGATGCGGCCGCGACCGCGGTACGCCAATACCATGTTCGGGAAGGGGCCATCGAGAAGGCCTACCAGGACTCCGCCCGCGCGCTGGAGCGCAACGGCGCCTCAGCATCCGACCTCCGCGACTGGATCACGCACGTGTCGCTGAAGGAGTCCAAGGAAGCCGCGGACGAGGGCGCGCGGCTCATCGGCCAGATCGACGCGGTCTTCGCGCTGCTGCAGGCCCAATCCGGCCGGTACCGGATCGACGGCGCCACCGTGCGGTTCGACAATGCCGACGCCGGGGCGCGCTATGCCGAGTTGCAGGGCTGGATTACCCGGCGCCTCGAACACTGGGCGGGCCAGCCTGCCTCGTCGGTGCCGACGACCGTCCGACCACTCCTCGAAGGGATCGGGCTCACCCGACTCCCCATCTCCCGCTGACACGACGGCCGCCTCCGGGCGGCCGCTTCGTTTCCCTCCCGACTCTTGCGCCCCGGAGTCCGGGAGGTTTTTATCAGGGGTTACAACGGACGTAACCCGTTACAGGAGATTGTGATGCGCATCACGTTCCAGCCCCGCGTGGTGGGATTTCTGGCTCTGGCGGCTCTGACTCTGAGCGCCTGCACATCCCCCGCCGAAAAGAAGAAGCAGCAGGACGAGCTCCAAATGCAGCTGGATCAGGTGACAGCCCTCTCGGCGGAAAAGGACACGCTGCTGCAGGCCGTGGCCGAGAATGCGCGTCTGATGAACGAGATCAACGCCGAGATGGCGAAGGTCAAGGATCTCAAGGCGGGCGTCTCGCCGGTGGTGGGGTCGGAAGGCGGCCAGCAGCCGGAGGCCGACCAGCGCGCCATCGTCCTGGCGCGGGTCAAGGAAATGACTGAGCGGCTGAACGACGCGGAGACGCGGCTCGCGGCGAGCCAGGCACGCATCCGCCGGCTCAACAAGCAGGGCGACAGCCTGAAGACCGACCTCTCGTCGCTCGAAACGGCCGTCGCCGAGTACCAGCAGATGATCGCGACCCAGCGGGTCGAGATCGCCACGATGAGCGAGCAGCTCGCCACCAGCCAGCAGGAAGTGGCCGCGCTCTCGGTCGAGAAGAAGGAACTCATCGACACTGTCACGGCCATCACCGACCGCAGCAACACGGTGTACTACGTGATCGGCACGAAGGACTCGCTCAAGGCCAAGGGGATCATCGTCGAGGAGGGTGGATCGAAGATCCTCTTCTTCGGCAGCAAGGCCATGCAGCCCGCCCGGGTGCTGAACGAGGCCGACTTCACCGCCGTCGACCGGCGGGTGGTCATGGAAATTCCGTCGCCGATGACGACCGAGCGGTACAAGATCGTGTCGCGGCAGAACACCGACTACATCGAAAACAAGCCGGATTCGAAGGGCCGGGTCACCGGCGGCGTGAAGATCGCCTCGCCCGAAGGCTTCTGGGCGCCGTCGAAGTTCTTGATCCTCGTCATCGACTGACCGGACGCCATCGGGCGTCCCGGGCACGACGGGGCGCGGTCGGGGCACAGCCCCGATCGCGCCCCGTTCGCGTTCCTACTTTTCCAACAGCAACCGGCGTCGCTTGGGCGGGACCCACGAGGCCGGCAGGGCAGCGACCCCCTGCTGGATCGCGGCCACCGCCTCGTCGAGCGAGTCGGTCACCGTGAGGAGATCGAGGTCCCCCGGGCCCACCATGCCCCTCGCCGCCAGCGTGTCCCGCAGGAATTCGCACAACGGCCGCCAGTACTCCGTTCCCATCAAGACCACGGGAAACGCCGCAATCTTTCCCGTCTGGACCAGCGTGAGCGATTCGAACAGCTCATCCAGGGTGCCGAACCCCCCGGGCAGCACGACGAACGCGACGCTGTACTTGACCAGCATCACCTTGCGGACAAAGAAGTACCGGAAGGTGATGAACCGGTCCACGTACGGGTTCGGATGCTGCTCGTGCGGAAGTTCGATGTTGCAGCCGATGGAGCGGCCCCCCGCCTCGTGCGCCCCGCGGTTCGCTGCCTCCATGATGCCGGGACCGCCGCCAGTCATCACGGTATACCCCAGCTCCGCCACCCGGGCCCCCATGGCGCGGGCCAGCTGGTAGTGGGGGTCGTCCTCGGCGACCCGGGCCGACCCGAAGACCGTCACGCACGGCCCGACGAAGTGGAGCGCGCGGAACCCGCGCAGGAACTCCGCCGCGATGCGGCCCAGCCGGGCCAGTTCGCTGAGCCGGGAGCCCGGCCCGGCCAGCCAGTCGCGGATCTCGGGGAGGCCGGGCCCGGTCGGCCAGGGGCCATTGAATGGTTCGTTGGGGTCGGTCATCCCGACAATCTCCCATGGGGCCGCCCCCCGGCGCAAACCGCGGGCCCCTCCTCCATCCCCGCCTCCCGGTGTATCTTGTGGCCCGGCAGCACGGCCCGCCGACCGGGCCGGCACACTCCAACGCAGGGAACGCAGATCTCATGAAGGCAACCGATGTCCGCAAGGGCCACGTCATCCTGATCGAGGGGCAGCCGTGCCGCGTGATGGATTTCACGCACCGCACCCCCGGCAACCTCCGCGCGTTCGTGCAGGTGCGGTTTCGGAACCTGATTTCCGGCAACACCTTCGACACCCGCCTCAACGCCTCGGACTTCGTCGATCAGGCCCGGCTCGACACCAAGGAAATGCAGGTGCTCTACCAGGACGGCCAGGGCACCCACATCATGGACCAGGACACGTACGACCAGGTCACGCTGGACCAGGAAGTGACCGGCGACATGACCCCCTGGCTCCAGCCCGAGATGAAGTTCATGGTCGAGTGGCTCGGCGGAAAGCCGATCGCCATCAACCTGCCGACCACCATCGAGCTCGAGGTGGTCGAAACGGCGCCGGCCATGAAGACCGCCACCAAGAACGCAAGCAGCAAGCCGGCGGTGCTCAGCAACGGTGTCACCGTCAACGTCCCCGAATTCGTGAACCAGGGCGAGCGGGTCCGCGTCAATCCGAACACCGGCGAATACCTCGAGCGCGCCAAGTAGGCGCCCGCCCCGCGGTCGTTCGCTTCGAAGGCCTCGCACCCCGGTGCGGGGCCTTCTATCTTGAGGGACCTCCCCCTCCCGACACCGGAGCCTCCGCATGCAGTTGGTGACGCTGGACTGGGTCATCGTCGTCCTGTCGCTCGCGGTCGCGTTCCTCCCCGCCGTCCTGCTCGCCCGCCGCGCGGGCTCCAGCACCGCCGAGTTCTTCACCTCGGGCCGCGCCGCGCCCTGGTGGCTGATCGGCGTCTCGATGGTGGCCACCACCTTCAGCACCGACACCCCGAACCTGGTGACCAACCTGGTGCGCGAGCACGGGGTCGCCAACAACTGGCTCTGGTGGTCGTTCCTCCTCACCGGCATGGCGACGGTGTTTTTCTATGCCCGGCTCTGGCGGCGCTCGGGCGTGCTCACCGACCTCGAGTTCTACGAAATTCGCTACGCCGGCCGCCCCGCCCAGCTGGTGCGCGGCTTCCGCGCCATCTACCTGGGGCTGTTCTTCAACTGTGTCATCATGGCCACCGTCAACCTGGCCGCGGTCAAGATCGCCAACGTGATCCTCGGCTGGCCGATGTGGCAGACGCTCGTGATCTGCGCCGGGCTCAACATCGCCTTTGCCGCCACCGCCGGCCTCTGGGGTGTGCTGGTGACCGACCTGATCCAGTTCGGCATCGCCATGGCCGGCTCCTTCGCCGCGGCGTACTTCGCGCTGCAGCAGCCGGAGGTTGGCGGACTCAGCGGGCTGATGACCCGGCTCGACCCCGGCACCCTCCAGCTGCTGCCCGATTTCGGCGACTGGCAGCTCGCCCTCTCGGTGCTCATCATCCCGATCACGGTGCAGTGGTGGAGCGTCTGGTATCCAGGCGCCGAGCCGGGCGGCGGGAGCTACATCGCGCAGCGGATGCTCGCCGCCCGCACCGAGCGCGACGCGATGGCCGGCACGCTTTTCTTCAACGTGGCCCACTACGCCCTGCGGTCATGGCCCTGGATCATCGTGGCCCTGGCATCGCTCCTGGTCTACCCGCAGCTCTCCGACATCGCGGTGAGCTTCCCGAACGTCGACCCGGCGCTGATCGGCCACGACATGGCCTATCCCGCCATGCTCAAGTTCCTCCCCGTCGGGTGGCTCGGCCTCATGGTGGCCGGACTGCTGGCCGCGTACGTCTCCACCATCGCGACGCACCTGAACTGGGGCACCTCCTACCTGGTGCACGATCTCTACCGCCGGTTCATGCGGACCGACGCGAGCGAGCGGCACTACGTGATGATGGGCCGGATCGTGACGGCGCTGCTCATGGTCCTCGCGGCGGGACTGACCTTCGTGCTGGAGACGGCCAGCCAGAGCTTCCAGCTCCTCCTGTCGATCGGCGCCGGGACCGGCCTCCTCTACCTGCTGCGGTGGTTCTGGTGGCGGATCAACGCCTGGAGCGAGGTCAGCGCGATGGTCAGCTCCTTCCTCCTCGCGGCCGGGTTCCTCTACGGGCAGAAGCATGGCTTCCCCATGGACGCGACGCTCCAGCTGCTCCTGAGCGTCGGCATCACGACGGTCGTCTGGGTCACCGTCACCCTCCTGACCGCGCCGACCGAACGCAGCACGCTGCTGAGCTTCTTCAGGCTCGTCCGCCCCGCCGGCCCCGGCTGGCGGGCGGTGCAGGTCGAGGCGGGGGTGCCCCCCTCGCCCGACAGCCTCCCGATGGCCTTCCTCGGCTGGGTGCTCGGCTGCACCGCGGTGTACTCGGCGCTCTTCGGCGTCGGGAGCCTCCTCTACGGTCGCACACCGCAGGGGCTCATCTTCATGGCGGTGTTTGCCCTCACATCGTGGTGGCTCGCGAAGTTGCTCCCCGCCATGTGGGGTGGGGCGGGCCGGGCGGAGTGAACCGCGCCGTCATCCTGGCCCGCGGGCTGGGCCGCCGGATGCGACAGGCCGTTCCCGGCGCCACGCTCGAGCCCGGCCAGGACGCCGCCGCCGACCAGGGGATCAAGGGCATGATCCCCATCGGCCGGCCCTTCCTCGACTACCTCCTCTCCTCGCTCGCGGATGCCGGGTTCACGAAGGTCTGCCTCGTGATCGGCCCAGAACACCAGTCGGTGCGCGACTACTACGGCGCACCCGGCCGCCTCCACCGGATCGACCTCAGCTTCGCCACCCAGGCAGAACCCCGGGGCACCGCCGACGCCGTGCTCGCGGCGGAGGCGTTTGCCGGCGAAGAGCTCTTCCTGGTCTGCAACGCCGACAACTACTACCCAGCGAACGTGCTGGCGGCGCTGCGCGCACTCGACCAGCCGGGATTGGCCGGGTTCGAACGGAAGGCCCTCGTCGAGCAGAGCAATATCCCCGCCGACCGCGTCAACCAGTTTGCCCTCCTCGCCGAAGACCCCGAGGGGCACCTCGTCGACATCGTCGAGAAGCCCGACGCGGCCACCGCCGCGCGACTCGGCCCCGCCGCCCTGGTCAGCATGAACGCCTGGGTCTTCGGACCGGACATCTTCGAGGCCTGCCGGCACGTGACCCCGTCGGTCCGCGGCGAACTCGAGATTCAGGATGCGGTGCGCAACGCCATGCGGGTCCTCGGCACCAGGTTCGCCGTCGTGCCGGTACGCGCCGGCGTGCTCGACCTCTCGAACCGCGGAGACATCGCCGCCGTGGCCGAGCGCCTGAAGGACACCGAGGTCCGGCTCTGACCGGCGTCGACCTCCGGCAGCAGGTCCGCACCGCGCTCGAAACCGGTGCCCGGCCGGCCGCGCTCTGGCACGTCCCCGGTCGCGTGGAGTTGCTCGGCAAGCACACCGACTATGCCGGCGGCCGGAGCCTTCTCTGTGCCATCGATCGCGGGCTCGTCATCGGGATGGTGCCGCGTGACGACGACACGGTCACCTTTCTCGATTCGTCCAGCGGCGCGCGTG
Source organism: uncultured Gemmatimonadales bacterium (assembly GCA_963748815.1). GTDB lineage: Bacteria > Gemmatimonadota > Gemmatimonadetes > Gemmatimonadales > GWC2-71-9 > SPDF01. The sequence continues at coordinate 122,723 of CAVVKJ010000006.1, forward strand.
CCGCGTTCCGGCTCGACCCCCACCTGGTGCCGCTCACCGGGCGCTGGGCGGGCTTCCCGATGACGGTGGCCCGCCGGATCGCGCGGAACTTCCCCGATGCGCGCCGGGGCGCCGACCTGGCGCTCGCCAGCAACCTCCCGTCGGCGGCCGGGATGAGCAGTTCCAGCGCGCTCATCATCGCGACCTTCCTGGCGCTGGCGGAGGTGAACAACCTGCACGCCACCGACACCTGGCGCGCCCACCTCTCCACTCCGGAGGCGCTGGCGGAGTATCTCGGCTGCATCGAGAACGGCCAGGACTTCGGGCCGCTCACAGGCGACCGCGGCATCGGCACCTTCGGCGGCAGCCAGGACCACACCGCCATCCTGTGCTGCAAGACGGGACGGGTCAGCCGCTATTCGTTTGCGCCGGTCACGTTCGAGGGCGAGGTGGCGTGGCCCGAGGCGATGGCGCTGGTCATCGCTGTCAGCGGCGTCCGGTCTCGGAAGTCAGGCCCGCAGCGCGAGAGCTACAACCGGCTGTCGCTGGCCGTTCGCACGATCCTCGAACGCTGGCGCGAGGCGTCCGGCTCGCCGGCCGCCACGCTCGCCGCTGCGACCGCGGCACCGGGGGCAATCGCGGCCATCTCCACCATGCTCGATGGCCATGCCGAACCGGGGTATCCGCCTGGATTCCTGGCCGGGCGGTTCCGGCAGTTTGTCCGGGAGAGCCACGAGATCATCCCGCAGGCCACCGCTGCCCTGGAACGCCACGACTTCCGTGCCCTCGGCCAACTGGTCGACGACTCGCAGCGCGGCGCCGAAGCGGGGCTGGGCAACCAGGTTCCCGAGACGATCCACCTGGCGCACCATGCGCGGGCACTCGGCGCCCATGCCGCATCGGCCTTCGGCGCGGGGTTCGGCGGCAGCGTCTGGGCGATGGTCGACGCCGCCGACAGCGGCCGATTCGCGAGCGACTGGATGAGGGACTACCGCCGCACCTACCCCGGAGCGGCGCGACGGGCGGAGTGCATTCAAACCGGGCCGGCGCCAGCCGCCCGGCGCATCGACTGACACCAGGAGCGGAGTGAACCATGCACGATTCCGACGAGCACCGGCTTTCGCGCCGCGACTTCCTCGGCGCGGGCGTAACCGCCGCCGCGGCGGCCACTCTGCTCCCCGGGGCGGTACGGGCGGACGAGGGGGCGCAGGCGGAACGGATGATCGGCGTCCCCTTCGCGCCGCGCGACGTGGTGCGGATCGGACTCATCGGCGTAGGTGGGCGGGGGCGGAGCCTGTTGCGGGACCTGCTCGCGATCGACGGGGTCCGGATCGCGGCGCTCTGCGACCTGGTCCCGGAGCACGCCGCGCGCGGGGCAACGATGGTCAAGGACGCCGGGCAGGAGACGGCACCCGCCATCTACGACGGCAATGAGAGCGCCTGGGAACAGCTCGTCGGGCGCGACGACATCGACGTCGTCTACATCGCCACACCCTGGAACTGGCATGTACCGATGGCGGTCGGGGCAATGCGCCAGGGCATGCATGCCGCGGTCGAAGTTCCCGCCGCCACCACGCTGGACGACTGCTGGACGCTGGTCAACGTCTCCGAGAAGACCCGCCGACATTGCATCATGCTGGAAAACTGCTGCTATGGATACAACGAGATGCTGGTCCTGAATCTCGTGAAGGCCGGCAGGCTCGGCCGGCTGACCCACGGGGAGTGCGCCTACATCCACGACCTCCGGGAACTCCTCCTCAGCGACGAGGGCGAGGGGCTCTGGCGCCGGTATCCCCACCTGCAGCTGGACGGCAACCTGTATCCGACCCACGGCCTCGGACCGGTGGCCAACTACATGGCCATCAACCGGGGCGACCGATTTGAGTACCTGGTCTCGATGAGCAGCCTCGAGGCGGGGCTCACGGAATACCGCGACGAGCACCTGCCCCCGTCCGACCCGAAGCGACAGGAACGGTACCGCACCGGCGACATGAACACCTCGCTCATCAAGACCGCGCTCGGGCGCACCGTCATGCTGCAGCACGACGTGGTGAGCCCCCGTCCCTACAGCAGGATCAACCTGATCTCCGGCACCCGCGGGATCTTCGCCGACTATCCAGCCCGGATCATGATCGAGGGGCAGCCCGAAGGTGATGAGTGGGCCGGGCTGGACGGGTACAAGGCGGAATTCGAGAGCCCGCTCTGGACCCGGGTCGGCGAGCTCGCGCGGAAACTGGGCGGGCACGGCGGGATGGACTTCATCATGAACTACCGGCTGGTCCAGTGCCTGAGGGAGGGGCTGGTGCCCGACATGGACGTGTACGACGCCGCCGCCTGGAGCGCGCCGGGGCCGCTCAGCGTCACCTCGATGCAGCGGGGAAGCAGACCGGTGGATGTGCCCGACTTCACGCGGGACGGCTGGCGCACACCCCGGGCGGTGATGGGCTAGGCGCCGTTGGCGGCCGCCACCAGCGCGCGCACCGCGGCCGCGTCCTCGGGCGTGCCGCTGTGAATCTCGGTCACCCCCGTGCCCTCCACCAGCGCGGCGGCGTTGTGGGCGCGGACGGAACCGCCTGCCAGGATCCCGATCCGTCCCGCCGCCCGGTCGACCAGCGCCCGGATCCTCGGCGTCCCCTTCGTGGCCGTGGCGGCGCCCCCGGATGTCAGCACACGCGTCAACCCGGCCCGGACCAGCTGGTCCAGCGCGGACAGCTGATCGGCGGCGGCATCGAAGGCGCGGTGGAAGGTGACGGGGAGCGGCCCCGCCGCGGCCACGATGGCTTCGAGTGCCGGCTCATCGATCGTGCCCGACGTCGTCAGCGCGCCGGCGACGATGCCGGCCGCGCCCTGATCTGACGCGATCCGAATGTCGAGGAGCAGGCGTTCGAGTTCGGCCGCCGAGAGGACGAAGGGTCCCGGAACGGGGCGCACGAGAACGAACACCGGAATGGACAGGCGACGGACGCACTCCGCGATGAGCGGGCCGGGAGGGGTGAGGCCGCCGAGTGCGAGCGACGCACAGAGTTCAACGCGCCCCGCCCCACCTTCCTCGGCCGCGAGGGCGCCGGGCAGGGTCTCGATGCAGGCCTCGAGCAGGACACGTGGCATCATGACAAGATCGCTCCCGTTCCCCGGGCGCGCGAGGCCCCTCCACCCTTCCCTCCGGGCGTTGCGCGCTGCATCTTCCGGGGGTCGTCGGCCCGGTCGCCGGCCCCTGATCCACCTACTGGAGGCATCTCATGCTCAGCCTGACCCTGCTGGCCCTGGCCGGCAGCCTCGCCGCCGCACCGGCGGACACGACCTACAACAAGGTGACCCTCCCCGGCACAGTCCAGGTCGCGGGCCACAGTCTCGTCCTGAACGGCGTGGCCCTCCGCAAGAAGGCCGTCTTCAAGGTCTACGTGGCGGGGCTCTACCTCGCGGCCAAGTCGAACAACCCCGACGCGGTGTTGTCCGCCGACTCGCCGAGGCAGCTGGTCATGCAGTTCCTGCGCGACGTCGGGAAGGACAAGATGTGCGAGGCGTGGGACGAGGCGCTGGCAAACAACACGCCCAACGCCTCGGAGCAGCTCAAGGCGGAGTTCGTGACGCTCTGCGGCTACATGGAAGACATCAAGAAGGAACAGCAGTTCGTCTTCACCTACGTTCCCGGAACGGGCACCGAGGTGAAGGTGGCCGGCGTGGCGAAGGGCACCATTCCGGGCAAGGACTTTGCCGACGCGCTCTTCAAGGCATGGATCGGACCGAACCCGGGCCCGGGCACCGGGTTCCGTGACGACTTGATGGGAATCAAGAACTAGGCGGGGCAGCGGGGCACGAAGGGAGGGGCGCACAGCTGTGCGCCCCTCCCCTTTTTTGACCTACTTCTCGCCGGCGAGTCCCGCCATCCGCTCCCGCACGTCCTTCACCTGCGGCTGCAGGGCAGCATCAGCATCTCGCCATAGATCCACAAAGTCGCCGTAGTACTGGAGCGCCTTCGCCCGATCGCCCCGGCCCTCGTACATTTCTCCCAACCGGCGGTAGGTGGGAGCAATCTCCAGGACCGCGCTGCCGGTGCCTGTCCGACTGTCGGGCATGGTGACGGAACTCTCGTACCGCGCCAGTGCGGAGTCAGGTTCCCCTGCCTGTTCCCACGCCGAGCCGGCCTCCCAGAGATTACAGCTCGGGCACCGGATCATGTTTCGGTGTACATCGTACGCAATGGCCGCGTCGCGCCAGCGCCCCTCAGCCTGGGCCGTCATGGCCAGCCAATACACTGAGTCCGCCGCAGATCTCTGCTCCGCTGGACGCACCCTCGTCCACTCGGCCCGCAGCCGCTTCACGTCTGCGGGGCGGCCCGCCAGGGCGTACCCCGAGGCCAGTCCCATGTACCCCCGCTGATCTTCAGGGAGGGAGTTGAGGACCGCCGGTGAGTAGAGGGTGTCAGCCGCCTTGCCCCATGCCTCCCACTCTCCCAGAAAATAGGCCTTCTCGATTGTGGCGAGCGAGCGCAAATAGATGGCTGTGCCCTGCTGGCCGATCGCAGTCATTGTGCTCGCCAGGCCGGCCGCGATGCGATCCGCCTCGTCCAGTCTGCCGAGCGCGGTCGCGATCCCGAGCCGCTCGAACTGCTCGTTCACGCGATCCGCTGGCGCCGTCCCCTGAACCCGCGCCGGGTCCCGCAGGAGCGAATCGGCGGCGCGGTAATTCCGGCGCATATACGCACGGGCGCGCACCATCTCGTCGGGACGGGACGAGCTCGGACTCCGGCGGCGCAGTTCGGCGAGGACCGAGTCGGCGGCGGCGTCCTTCCCCTGCTGGTAGAGCGACTGGATCAGGTTGATCAGCCCGCTCTGGATCTGCGACGTGGCGACCAGGTGCCGGAGCAGCACCTCCGCCTCCGCCGGCCGCCCTTCCGAGTTCAGCTTGAGGCCAAGGTTGTTGAGCGCGGTCGGCTCGTCGGGATTGGCCACCAGCACCGACCGGTACGCCGCCTCGACCTTACCGTCGTCCTCGGTGATGACCTCGTTGTAGTACGCCTCGGTCAGCCCCCGTTCCACCGGGGGGAGCCGGTCTCGGTACTGGTAGGCCCGCTTCGCCGCATCCATCGACTCCTCGCTGCTCCCCGGCAGCGCCTGCGGCAGCACCACCGCCAGCTTTCGCCAGGCCATCGCAAAGGTGCTGTCCACCTTGACCGCCTGCCGGAGGAGCGGAACCGCACCCTCGGAATCACCATGCGAGTGCTTCTCGGTCGCCTCGGTGTACAACCGGAGGGCCTCGAACGAGGAGGTGGTGACCTGCTCCAGCCGCTCGGAGCCCCGGATGCGGCCCAGCGATTCGCCGACCTTCTCCCGCAGCGCCTTGGAAAGCCTGTCCACCGCCGAAATGAGCTGGGAGGCGTCGCTCGCGGTCTCCCGGATCGGCACCAGCGTCTCGCCGGTGTTGGCGTCGAGCACGCGTGCGGCGAGCGAGTAGCCCGACCCAAGCTGGGTGATTTCACCGGTGATGATGGCCTTGATCCCCTCGCGTCGCGCCACATCACTCGCGAGTGCCTGGTCGACCTGGGCGTCGTCCAGGCTTGCCCATCCGCTGCAGGGCCGCCCGGAGGTCTCCCGCCTCCACGAGGCGCATCACGTTGGACTGGCCCAGGTCGATCCGGAGCGCCTCGGTCACCGACGCGCCGAGCGTCGGATCGCTGGTCCGGTTCTCGAATTCGACCAGGATGATCCGGTCCTGCGCCGCGAGGACGCCGGCGCTCATGAGGGTGCTCCCCGGCCCGACCCCCATCTTGCGCGAAATCAGGAAACCGACGCCGAGCAGCACCACGAGGCCAAGCGCCATCCACCCCCCCACGATGGTCCGGCGCCAGGTGAACCACCCGTGGTGCGCCGGCTCCGGTTCGAACCGGAGCGTGCCCATCGTCATCTGGACGGCGCGCTTCCGCTCCACCCGCCCCGTGTAGGCGATGATCGGGAGCCCGATGGCCATCGCGACGGCCGCTCCCTGCCACACCCAGTCCGGCAGGTCGAGGATCCGCGTCAGGCCGAACGCCGATCCGACCACCACGGCCGACGCGAAGAGGAAGAGCCCGAGCACCCGGCCTGGCGCATAGCGCTTGACCGCGGCCTCCGCATCCTGCCGCGCCGTAGAAATCGGCTGCGTAGAGATGGGGGTGGTGCCGCCGGTGGGCGTCGCCATCGCGGTCAGCAGCGCGGCGATTTCGTCGGCGGTCTGGATTCGGTCGGCCGGGTTCTTCTCCAGGCACCTGAGCACCAGCTCGTTCATGGCCGTCGGGATGGTGTTCCGGTACCGGACCGGCGGCTCCGGCTTTTCGGCAATGTGCGCCGCCAGCATCCCCTGGGGCGTTGGGGCGACGAACGGCGTGCGACCGCAGAGCATCTCGTAGGCCATGGCGCCGACGGCGTAGATGTCGGCCCGCTGGTCCACCCGCGGGTCGGCCGCCGCCTGCTCCGGCGCCATGTACGCCGGCGTCCCCAGGGCGATCCCGAGCGAGGTCAGGTTGGTGTGCCCGTCGCCGCTGGAAGCGCTCACCGCCTTGGCCACGCCGAAGTCGGTCACCAGCGCGTGTTTGCCGGAGAGCATCACGTTGTCGGGCTTGATGTCGCGGTGCACCACCCCGTGATGGTGGGAGTAGGCGAGCGCGTCCACCACGTTGTGCAGGATGCGCAGCACCTCGCCCATCGGTAGCGCGCCCTCCCGCGCCAGCCGGGCCCGGAGCGACTCGCCGTCGATGAACGGCATGACGTAGTACGCCAGGTCGGCGTTGGCGCCGGCCGTCAGGAGCTGGACGATGTGGGGGTGCTGCAGCGAGGCGGCGAGCTGGATTTCCCGCTCGAACCGCTCGGCGTTGACGCCGGCCGCCATGTCCGGAGGGAGCACCTTGATGACGACCCGCCGACCGAGACGGGTCTCCTCAGCCAGGAAGACACGGCTCATGCCGCCGCCGCCGAGTTCCCGGAGGATGCGATAATTGTCGCCGAGGGCCGCGTGCAGGCGGTCCGATAGTTCGGCCATGCGTTCTCCGGGCAGGGGAATCCCGCTAATTATGGCCCCAAGAGGCCCGACATGGAAGGAACCCAACCGGCTGGCCTCGGTTGGCTTGCGGAGTTGCCGCCGGGAGCGGATGTTCCGGCCAGAGGAGATTCTGCATGCCCGATTCTGGTTCCCACCCGTTGCGCCCGAAACGACAGGACGTCGACATCTTCGGGATGTGCCACCTGGGGCTCGTCCGCAAGGAGAACCAGGATCACTTCCTGGTGGCCAGCCTCCACAAGTCGATGCAGCTGCACCAGACCACCCTCCCCCACGAGGGGTTGGGCTCCCTGACCAGCGGGGCCCGGGGCTATGTGTTTCTCGTTGCCGACGGCGTGGGCAGCACCCCGTGGGGAGAGCAGGCCAGCGGGTCCGCGCTCCGGGCCATCGCCGACTACGTCATCCACGGCATGGACGTGGAGGCCGCTCCGGACATCGACCACGACCACCGGGTCGTGGATCGGCTGCGCCGCTCGGTCGAGCATGGGCACCAGGCCATCAAGGACGCGGGAGAGGCCGAGGGCAAGCGGGGAATGGCCACGACACTCACCATGGTGACCATCCACTGGCCCCGTGCCTACGTCGTCCACGTCGGCGACAGCCGGGGGTACCGGCTCCGCCAGGGCGTCCTGACCCAGGTCACCAAGGACCAGACCATGGCGCAGGCCATGATCGATGCCGGGGCGCTCACCCCTGCCGCCGCCGAGCAGAGCAGGTTGAAGCACATCCTCTGGAGCGCGCTCGGGGGCAAGGAGGCGACGCCCGAAGTGTCGACCCTCGACTGCGAGTGGGAGGATGTCATGCTGCTCTGCAGCGACGGACTCACCAAGCACGTTTCCGACGAGGAGATCCGGCAGGAGCTCCTGCAATCGACTTCGGCGGAGCAAAGCTGCCATGCGCTGATCGATCTCGCATTGTCGCGGGGTGGCAGCGACAACGTGACCGTCGTGATCGGTCGGCTGCGGGGGCCGCGCCCCGCTTGACCACGCCGGTTGGGCACCTGATGTTCCTTCGTCCGGCGTCATCCTGCTGAAAGTTCTTTCCCTGAGGCGCACATGTACCCGCGATCACTCGCCCTCGCGCTGCTTACCCTCACCACCGCCCCGCTCGCGGCCCAGGAATCGGCACCGGCGTCAGTGCCCGCGCCGATGACCGGGTCGGACTCCGCCGCCACCATAGCCACCGGCCGAAAGTACACCGAGTGGTTCTACACCGATCTGGGCGACAGTCTCGTCGCCCACAGCTCGGCCCAGGTGAAGGAAAAAGTGACCGCCGCACAGCTCTCCGACATCATGGGGCAGGTCGTTTCGCAGGCGGGGCCGGAAATGTCGGTGGTCTCGGAGTCGGTGGTGCCCCGGGACTCTCTGTCCGCCTACGTGCGCGAAGCGAAGTTCGAGTTGATGGACGAACCGCTGGTCATCGTCTTCGTGCTCGGCGCGAGTGGCGACATCTACGGCTTTCGCATCTTCCCGAAGAGCCAGCTGCCGCCCGAGCTCGCCCAGTAGCCGAGGCAAAAGGCCAAAGCGGGGGTGCGCCGGAATCGGCGCACCCCCGCTCCGCGCATCCAGGAGGCTCCCCTAGGTGCGGGCGCTCGGCGGTGCCGGGGCCGGGACGGCGGGCGCAACCGTCGCGGGAGCAGCTGGGCCGCTCGGCGGCGCCGGCTTCACGTGCACCCGCGGCATCGAGCCCGGCGCCACCGGCGCGGGCCCGGCGCCCTGCCGGTTCATCCGGCTGCGAAGCCGAATGTTCGATGCCGCCGGAACCGTCCAGGAGACGGTCGCCTTCTTCTTCATCCGCATGATCTCGAACTTCGCCACGTCACCGCTGTCATAGCTCCCCAGGATGCGCCGGGCCTGGCCGACATCGGCCGGCGCGCGACCGTCGATCGCGAGGATCACGTCACCCGCCTTGAGCGGCACCGTGGAGTCGGCAGGGTTCTCGAGGATCAGGATCCCCTTGGACGTCCCGAAGTACTCCCCCAGCCCGGCGTTCATCTCGGCCATGTCGAGGCCGAAGGCGCCCCCGCTGAAGCGGACGTTGAAGTTGCGGCCCATCTCGCCAAGCGAACGGTTCATGTCCACGATGGCGAGCTCCCGGTCCGCCATTGCCCGAGCCTGGTCCCGCATCAGGGGCGCCATTTCAACGGCGTAGCCGTTGCCCGGCCCCCCCGACCGCCACGCAAACGCCGACCCGCCGAGATCCGCGGCCACGATCGATGCGGTCTTGCTGGTGGTGCCCCGCCGGTATTCCACCTTGACCGTGTCGCCGGGTGAGAGCGCCTGGGCGAGCTCGACGAGCTTCTGGCCGGGGTTCTCTCCCCCGAGCGACGTGCCACCGAACTTGGTGATGATGTCGCCGGCCTCGAGACCGGCCTTGGCCGCCGGCCCCTCGGCGGTCACGGACTTGATGGTGGCCCCGAGTTTGTTGTTGGCATCGCTGGCGTTGACGTCCACCATGACACCGATCCTCGGGCGGCCGGCGCTGGTAAACACCATCACGTTGTCTTCCTGGGCGATGGCGGCACTGGGGGACACCAGCAACACGCCAAGGGCCAGGGGGATCCACGAACGCATCATGTGCCTCTCCATCGGAAGTTGTGGGTTACGGGGAGGTAGATGCGACAGGGGGACGGAAGGTCGCGGGGAAGCGGGGAAGCGGGGAAGCGGGGAAGCGGGGAAGCGGGGAAGCGGGGAAGCGGGGCATGATGCCAGTTCTGGCAATTGACGTCAATTGTCTGATATTGTACGTTTTGTACATAACGTACGCAATCCTAATTCAGACCAGACGGAGGACCAATGGATCGGACGACACTGCCGGTCTCCATGGCCCGGAGCAATTTCTCGGATCTCTTAAATGAGGTCTTGGTATACGGGGAGCGTGTGGTGCTGGAGCGGCACGGGAAGGCGGTGGCGGCCCTGGTCTCGGTAGCGGACCTCGATCGACTCGAGGCCCTCGACGCGGCAGAGGGGGAAGCGATGAGAGGGTAAGCACGGCCGCCCTGCCCCGCTGCCCCCCCTGCCCAGCCCAAGAAAAAGCCCAGGGCTGTTAACCCTGGGCATTGCCCCGCTTGGGATCGAACCAAGACTCTCCTCATCCAGAGTGAGGCGTGTTGCCAGTTACACCACGGGGCAGTGATGTCCTGCGGGCGAACCTGCGATTCACCCAATATGGAGCTGAGGGGGATCGAACCCCTGACCTCTGCAGTGCGATTGCAGCGCTCTCCCAGCTGAGCTACAGCCCCCAGCGAGCCGGGGTAAAGTAGCGGACCGGGGGGAGGAGGTCAACGTAACAGGGCGGGAACGCGGGGATGCGGGGACGCCGTCGGCGGGGTAGAATCCATCGTCAGCCAGCGGCCGTCCCCGCTGACCCGCTTCCCCGCTTCCCCGCTTCCCCGCCAATCATGCCCGACTTCTCCGCCGACCTCGCCGCCGCCCTCGCCCCGGACTACAGTCTCGATCGGGAGCTGGGTCGCGGCGGCATGGGCGCCGTCTTCCTGGCGCACGACACCAAGCTCGACCGGCAGGTCGCGATCAAGGCGCTGCCTCCCGAACTTGCGGTGCGGCCGGAACTCCGCGAGCGCTTCCTCCGCGAGACCCGCACCGCGGCATCCTTCTCCCACCCGAACATCGTCCCGGTGCACGGCGTCGAGGACCGCAACCAGATCCTCTGCTTCGTAATGGGCTACGTCGACGGGGAGACCCTGACCCAGCGGGTCCGGCGGGCCGGCCCCCTCTCGGCCTCCGAAGCCGCACGAATGATCCAGGAAGTCGCGTGGGCGCTCTCCTACGCCCACGGGCGCGGCATCATCCACCGCGACGTGAAGCCCGACAACATCATGCTCGAGCGCGCCACCGGACGCGCGGTCGTCACCGACTTCGGCATCGCCCGCTCCGAAGCCACCAGCGGACTGACCGCGGTCGGCGAGGTGATCGGGACCCCGCACTTCATGAGCCCGGAGCAGGCCGCCGGTGAGACCCTCGACGGCCGGAGCGACCTCTACTCCCTCGGCTGCGTCGCCTTCTTCGCCGTGACCGGCCACCCTCCCTTCGATGCCCCGAACACCACCGGGCTCCTTGCCCTGCACCTCACGCAGCGCCCGCCGCCCGTGCTCTCCCGGCGCCCCGACCTGCCGGCGCCGCTCGCCCGGGTGATCGACCAGCTCCTGCAAAAAGAACCGGCGGACCGCTTCGGGTCCGGCGAGGAGCTCGTGACCGCCCTCGAGGCGCTCCGCGCCGCCAAGCCGGAAATTGCCCCGGCGCTCCGGCTCTTTCACCAGCGGAGCGCCATGACCCTGCGCGGCTTCCTGATCTTCGCGGCGTTTTCGCCTGCCGTCCTCTCCCGTGTACGGATGAGCGGTGAGGGCCTCATCATTCCGGCCGCGTTGCTGACGGCCATCGGCATGATGATCATGACGGTCGTCGAGAACATCCAGCGACTGGTCCGCCAGGGATTCAGCTACGCCGATGTCGCCGCGAGCGCCCTCGCCCTCGGCGCGGAACAACAGGAGGCCGCCCTCCTCCTCCGGGAGTCGGCCGACTTCGCCGGGCGGGCCCGCCGCCGGACCATGCGCGCCGTCGTCATGCTCTCGCTCGGCGCGGCCCTCTTTCTTGTCGCGAATTATTTCCTGCGCACCCCGGTCGGGAACGTCTACCGGCTGACCGCGATCGGCATCCTGACCATCGCCGTCGCCGTGGGCCTCTTCGTGGCGGGAGTGGTCACCATCGGCACCGACGAGCGGCGGCAACTCAGCTTCGAACGCCGGCTGGAACGGCTCTGGACCGGGAGATTCGGTGGGGCGTTCTTCCGCCTGGCAGCGCGAGGGGTGGAGCGGGAGCGGGACCGAATGGCAAAGCGGAAGGCGAAGCTCGAGAAGGAATTGCGCGCGCTCGACGGGAGCCCCTAGACCGACGGCAGCGTCGCGAGCTGCCGGTCGTGCACGCGTGACAGCGTCAGCAGCGCCGTCACCGCGCCGATCAGCGCCAGGAACATGTCCCACTGGGTGTCCCACACATCGCCCTGCGTGCCGAGGAAGGCGGTGGCCGAGTCGCCCGTCGCGACGGCGGTCCACCACTCGATCAGTTCGTAGAGGGCGCTGAACGAGAGGCAGAAGGCGATCACGACCGCCGGGAGCCAGCGGCTGTCCCTGAGCGGCGACGTCCGCACCAGGATTTCCCTCGCCAGGATCGCCGGGACAAAGCCCTGGGCAAAGTGCCCGAGCCGATCGTAGTGGTTGCGCGCCAGCCCCAGCGCGTCACCCACCCAGAACCCGATCGGCACCTCGGCGTAGGTGTACCGTCCCCCGACCATCAAGATGCAGGCGTGCACCGCGAGCAACGTATAGAGGAGCGGGGTCAGCGGAAACCGCCTGCCGCTGGCGAGCAGGATCGGGACGCCGATCAGCACCGGTGCCACTTCCAGCACCCAGGTGAACCGGTCGTGGGGCGTCACCCCAGACCAGACGAGGACGGCGACGACGAGCGCCAGGAGCGCCAGCGGCAGGCGGGCCAGGGGTGCGGTCATCCCTGCGACTCGGCATCGGGAAACGGGACGTCCACGAGGAGGCCGTCGCGGGCCACCATCGACTCGGGGAAGATGGCCTGCGCCTCAGCCACCAGTTCAGGCGCCTCGCGCGTGTAGCGCGCCGAGATGTGCGTGAGGACCAGGCGCCGGACACCCGCGTCCCGCGCGAGGGTCGCGGCGGCAGCGGCCGTGCTGTGGCCGGTCTGCTCCGCCTTGTCCGCCTCCTCCTCCGAAAACGTGGCCTCATGCACGAGCAGGTCCGCGCCTCGCGCCGCTTCGGCGACCGCGGCGCTCGGCCGAGTGTCGCCTGAAATGAGCACCTTTCGCCCCGGTCGCGGCGGCCCGACCAGGTCCGTCGGACCCACCCTCCGCCCATCCGGCAGTTCGACCGTCTCCCCCCGGTGCAGCCTGCCCCACAGCGGCCCCTCCGGCACGCCGAGTTCCCGCACCCGCTCGCGCTGGAAGCGGCCGAGCCGGGTGTGCTCCACGAGGAGGTACGCGAGGGCGGGGGCGCGGTGGTCGGCCTCGATGGCCACCAGGTCGTATTCCGGTCGGCTCACCCTGTCGCCGGGCGCGAGCTCCTCGATCTGGACCGGGAACTTGTTGCGCTCGATGCCGACGGCCAGCGCGTGCTCGAGCACGCGCTTCGCCCCGCGGGGACCGTAGAGCCGCAGCGGATCGGTGCGGTCCTGCAGGCCGAGGGTTCGCACCAGGCCGGTCAGGCCGAGGAGGTGATCGGCGTGGAAATGGGTGAAGAAGATGTCCCGCAGGGAGAAACTCACGCCGTAGCGCATCATCTGGCGCTGGGTTCCCTCGCCGCAGTCGAACAGCAGCGTTTCTCCCTCGCGGGCCAGCGCGAGGGAGGCGACGTTGCGGTCCAGGGAGGGGATCGCGGCGCCGGTGCCGAGGAACGTCACGGTGAGGGTCATGGCGGGTGCAAGATAACCCAGGCTCGGGCTTCCAGCCGTCGTGCCGTGCTCAGAACATCTTGACCTGGACGGTCAGCTTCCCGGGCTTGGCGTTGAGCGAATCGATCAGGGCCTGCATCGACTTCATCGTGGCGGTCAGCTGGTCGTAGAGCGCGGGGTTGGTGGCCAGTTGTCCCATGGTCCCCTTCCCCGCGTTCATGTTGAGGACCAGCGTGTCCATCCGCGCGGTGGTGGTGGTGAGCTGGTGGGTGAGCCGTGTCAGGCCGGCTGTGGCGCTGTCCATGTTCTCGATCGTGTGACTGAGCGCCGGGTTCGCCAGCGTCGAGTCGAGCCGCGCCGAGACCGATTGCATCGACACCATGAGTTTCGTCATCTCCGCCGTCGGCCCCGTGCGGGTATCGGCGTACACCGACATCAGGCGCTCCATGGCCTTGAGGGTCTGGTGCAGGTCGTCGGCCATGCGCTGGTTGAGCAGGGCCTGCGCGCCAACCATGACCGCCCGGGCCTGGTTTCCGAGCTCATCGACCATTCCGCCCATCCCCGGCGCGGTGCGACCCTCCAGCAGCTCCCCGGCGACGTACGGGGTGCTGTCGGTGCCCGGATCGAGCACAATTTCGACGTCTCCGAGCACCCCGACCGCCTCGATCGTCGCGAAGGCGTCCCGCGCGAGGGGGACGTGCTGGGTGAGCGCCAGGTCGACGCGCACGGAGCCCACGCGCTCAAACGTGATCCGGTCGACCTTGCCGACCTGGACGCCGGAGACCTTCACGGGCGTGCTCGACTTGACGTTGCCGATGTCGGTGAAGCGGACCGGGATGAGGTCGTCGCGGCCGAAGCTCCGGCCCCCGAGCCACATCGTGCCGACGACGAAGACGGCCACACCCGCCAGCACGATGGATCCGACCAGCGCTTCACGCTTGTAGTGCAGGTCCATATGCCCTCAGGCCGCGAAGGAGTGTGTATCGAAGTCCCGCTCAAGAAACGCCTTGATGCGCGGGTCCGCGGACGCCAGGAATTCCCGCGGCGTGCCCTGCAGGACGATGCGGCCGTCGCTCAGGAGCGCCACCCGATCCGACACGCGGAAGGCGCCGCGCACGTCGTGCGTCACCATCACGCTCGTGACACCGAGGGTGTCCGCGAGGTGCTTGACGAGGCTGTCGATGATGTCGGCGTTGACGGGGTCGAGTCCGGACGTCGGCTCGTCATACAGCAGGTACTTCGGCCGCCCGGCGATGGCGCGCGCGATGCCCACCCGTTTCCGCATGCCCCCGGAGAGCTCCGCCGGGAATTTCACCGCAGTGTCGGGCGTGAGGTTGACCAGCGCCAGGCACTCCGGCACCCGCTTCGCGCAATACTCCGCGTCGCGGTTCGCCTTTTCGTCGGTGATCCCCAGCCGGATGTTCTCGAAGACGTTCATGGAGTCGAAGAGCGCGCCGTTCTGGAAGACGTACCCGATGGTGCTGCGCAACGCCGCGAGTTCCTTGCGTCCAAGGGTGGCGACGTTGAGGTCGTCGACCAGGATCGTCCCGCTGTCGGGGTGAATGAGCCCGATGATGTGCTTGAGCAGGACGCTCTTGCCCGTGCCGGAGGGCCCCAGCAGCGCCACCGTCTCCCCCTCCTCCACGGAAAAATCCACGCCGTTGAGGATGACCTGCTGACCGAAGCGCTTGTGGACGTCGTGAAGCTCGATCATGGGTGCAGCAGCAGCTTGGCGAGAAGCGTGTCGAGGATCAGGATGGTGACCGACGTCGCCACGACGGCGGTGGTCGTCGCCTTGCCGACGCCTTCGGCTCCCTGCTGGGCGTTGAACCCCATGTAGCACGGGATCAGGGTGATCGCCCCGGCGAAGAAGAAGGCCTTGATGATCGAGTAGTAGGCGTCAAACGGGCGCCAGTAGAACTGGGCGCCGTAGGTGAAATCGGCGTTGCCGATGGGGAGCACCTGCTTGGCCGACCACCATCCGGCCAGGACGCCGATGGCGTTGGCAAAGATGGTGAGGACGGGAATCATGACCAGTCCAGCCAGCACCCGCGGAATGATGAGGTGCGACATCGGTGACCGGCCCAGGCTCTCCAGCGCGTCGATCTGCTCGGTGACGCGCATCGTGCCGAGCTCCGCGGCGTACCGGGCCCCGATGCGGCCGGCCAGCACGAGTGCCGTCAGCACCGGCCCGAGTTCGAGCACGATCGACTCGACCACCAGGGTGCCCACCACGTAATACGGCAGGTTGCCCTGGAACTGGTACCCCGTCTGCAGCGCGGTGACCGCCCCCGCGAAGGACGACACCAAAAGGACGATGAAGAGGCTCCCCGCGCCGATGTTGCGGGCTTCATCCAGGGTGCGGGGCAGCCAGATTCGCCACTCGCCCAGGACGCGGAACAATTCCGCGATCATGAGACTGAAGCGCCCGATGTGCGCCAGGGAGCCGATCACGGAACGGCCCACGGCGCGTGGAAGGCTGAGAATGGCGGTCTGCGCGGTCTGCATCGCTATTATCTTGCCCTCCCATGCCTGCGAAGTCCACCCCGAATCGCCCCCCGGCAACCGCCCTCGAGTTCCGTCGCCGCCTGCTGCGGTGGTTCCGCCGGCACGGCCGTGACCTCCCCTGGCGACGAACCCGGGACCCCTACGCGGTGCTGGTCTCCGAGTTCATGCTGCAACAGACCCAGGTGTCACGGGTGGAGGAGTTCTGGCCCAGGTTCCTGGCGCGCTTTCCGACGGTGGAGGCGCTCGCCCGGGCACGGCCGGCGAGCGTGCGGGAGAGTTGGGAGGGACTCGGATACTACCGTCGGGCGGCGAATCTCCACGCCCTGGCCCGCGTCGTCACGAAGGAACAGGCCGGGACCATTCCCTCGGAGACGGGTGCACTCCAGCGGCTCCCGGGCGTCGGCCGGTACACCGCCGGCGCCGTCGCCAGCTTCGCGTACGAGCGGGCCGAGCCCGCCGTGGACACGAACGTGGCACGGGTGCTGAGGCGCGCCTTCCACCCCCGGGCTCGCGGCGCGGCGGGGGAGCGAAAGCTCTGGGAGACCGCCGCGGCGCTGCATACGCGGCACGGCCGCTCCGCGTGGGCGTTCAACCAGGCCATCATGGAACTTGGCGCCCTGATCTGCACGGCGAGAATCGCGAAGTGCGGGGAGTGTCCGGTGCGGAGGGAGTGCAGGACAGGGAAAAAAGGACTGAGGACTGAGGACTGAGCACAAATTGCGGCCGCCCACAGTCCTCAGTCCTTCCTATCCACTCGCCGCGATCTCGCCAACCATCCCCACCACCCGATCCACCTCATCGGGGTTGTTGTACACATGCGTCGAGAGGCGCACGTAGTCGAGGTTGTGCTCGCCGACATGCCGGACCCGGACCGGCCCCATCTTCCAGAGCTGCTGCACCACCTCGGTTCCCGCCAACCCCTCCACCTGGAACGACACCATGGCGCTCCGCACTTCGGGGGCCGCGGGAGACACGACCCGCACGCCTTGCTGGGCGCGCAGCCCCGCGTCCAGCCGCGTCGCCAGGCCTCGGCTCCGTCGCTCGATGCGGTCGGTTCCGATCGCGTTGTGAAAGGCGATGGACGCCTGGAACCCGACCAGGAGACTGTCGTTCCGCGTGCCGACGTGATCGAACCGGTCCCCCTTGAGGGCAAGGTCGTCCCACCCGCCGCTGGCGATCAGCGGCCAGAGGCGGTCGATCCACGCGGGGCTGATGTACAGAAAGCCCGATCCCTTGGGGGCCAGCAGCCACTTGTGCGGACTCGAGGCGTAGAAATCGCACCCAAGATTCGTGATGTCGAGCGCAATCATTCCCGGAGGATGGGCGCCGTCCACCACCGTGATGATGCCGCGCTCGCGCGCCCAGGCGGCGAGCCGCCGCACCGGCTGGATGGCGCCGGTGCTGAAAAAGATGTGCGAGATGCTGAGCACCCGCGTCCGCGGACCCACGGCCGCCGTCCACGCGTCGAACAACGCATCTTCACTCGGAGCGGGCACCGGTGGCGGGAAGGTCCGGAGGGCAAGCCGGTGCCGCGCGGCCACCAGTTCCCAGCAGCAGAGCCCGCCGACGTGCTCCTGCGTGGTGAGGAGAATCTCGTCCCCCGGCTGCAGGTCGAGCCCGCGCGCCACCACGTTCATCCCCTCGGTCGTATTGCGGGTGAAGGCAAGCGTCTCCGGCGGGGCGCCCACCAGCACCGCCAGCTGGGCACGCAGCGCGTGGACGTCGAACGGAAGCTGGTGGAACACCGTCTCGAACGCGTGCATGTGCGCTTCGATGGCCTCGAGCACGGGGAGCGGGAGGGCGCCCCACGTGCCGGTGTTCATGAAGATGCCGTCCGTAATCAGGAACTGCCGCCGGATCTCGGCCCAGTACGCCTCGTCGTCGGAAGCGCGACGGAAGACCGGCGGAGGAGTGGCGCCGGCTTCGGCGACGGACGCAACCCGGGGTAGCCAGGCCGCCGCGGGAAAGAGCGCCGCCGCACGGAGCAGGTCGCGGCGATGCATCAGCGGAGGGGAAAGCTCGCGGCCAGCAGGGCCAGCAGGCCGAGGGAGCCCGAGACGATCGAAATCGCCACGTGGCGGCGCCGGATGGCCTGGTACAGCGCCGCCGTCTGACCCTCGGGCGACACGCGGCCGAGCCGGGCGACCGTGGGCATCCCGAAGGCGAGCACGATGAGCGCCCCGAGCAGGCCGGCGCCCTGCATGACCATCATCCACACCGTGGGGGCCATGCCGCTCATCGCCGAGCCATACATGCGGAGCGACAGCATCACGCCGGAAAGAATCATGAGGAAGGCGCCGGGGCCGATCAGCAGCTTGTGCACGGCGACCTGGCCACGGGCGATCGCGCCGAGTGCCGCGCCGGATTCTTTCTTGCCCGCGATGCCGTAGACCATCGAGCCGAGTCCGGCGCCGAGCCAGAGGATCTGTCCGAAGAAGTGCAGGAAGAGCCAGGTTTGCATGTCAGGTCGTTTCCGAGAAGAGGTGAGCGTCGATCGGGCGGCGGCCAATGAAGCCGCCATCGAGTTCGTGCCAGTGGGAAACCGAGTCCTCCCCCTGCCGCCAGCAGAGATAGACGGGGCGATCGTCCCGGAGCGAGAGGAAATCGACCTGGCCGCCGTCGAACCCCTTGAAAAAGCCCCCGAGGAGCCGGAGCTCCTCCACGTAGTCGTCGATCCGCGCCGCGTGCGCCGCGGCTTCGAGGCGCGCCGCCTCCGCGCCCGCGGATTCGGAGCCCGCCACCAGCGGATCGGCCGCAGCCGCCAGTTCGAATCGCCCGACCGCCTCCACCCAGGCGGCGTAGGCCGCGAGGAGATCGCGGACGATCGGTCGCACCAGCGGAAGCGCGCGGTTCGCCTCGTCGACGGTAAAGAGCCGCGGGGTGTCATCCATCGAGCCGCTCCCGCGCCAGGGCCGCGCACGTGGCATCGTACCCCGCCTGCTCGAACTCGGAGAAGAGCTCCGTCGCGAAGGTGGCGCGCCGGGGGAGCGGCGGCCGGACATGGATCAGCCGGCATCGGCCCGGGGTCATCCGCCACCGGCTGAGCGCGTCCTGGGCCTGCTGAGCCATCAGGGCACCCTCCCCCAGGTCGTGGGCGATGATCAGGCCCGGCGCGCGTACCCGCTGCTTGGGGGGCGGCTCATCGAACCCCGGCCCGACGTCCACCGCCACCACGATGTCCGCCTCGAAGCGCGCCGCGATGTCGAGCGGCAGCACGGCGCGCAGCCCGCCATCGGCCAGCCGCCGCCCGGCGGCCTCGAAAGGGGGATAGTACACCGGCAGGGCTGTCGTGGCGGCGAGGGCATCCTGCAGCGGCAGGTCGAGCCCCCCGTCACCGAGCGTCAGGAGCTCCCTGGTGTCGGCGTCCACCGTGGTGAGCGTCAGGGGGTGCGCCAGCTCTGCAAAGCTCCGCTGCGGCACGAGGCGACGGAGCGTCGCGTGCAGCGGTTCAGGGCGGAGCAGCGACCGGAACCAGAGTCCCGCAATCGGCGTGAACGGCCGCGGGCGCGCCACCTGGGCCAGCCGCACGGCGCGGAACCGTTGCGACAGCTCGTCCGCCGACGCCCCGGAGGCCGCCCCGGCCGCGATGACGCCGCCCATCGAGGTTCCGACGTACCGCGTCGGGCCAAGGCCCGCCTCCGCCAGCGCCCGCAGCGCACCGATCTGCGCCGCCGCCTTCGCCCCGCCGCCGCCGAAGACGGCGGTGACCCGCATGGCCGTCATGCCCGGCGCACGCTCTCGCGATGCAGGCGCGCGGCCTCGTAGCGCGCCCGCTCCTCCGGCGTCTCGGCCACCAGCCGGGGCACGCGCGTCGGCTTCCCGTGCTCGTCGATGGCCACGAAGATGACGTGCGCGGTGTTGGTGTGCCGGCGCTCGCCGGTGCTCACCTTTTCCGAATAGACGTCGACCGTGATATCCATCGAGCTGTGACCGACGTAGTCCACCGTCCCGCAGCAGGTCACCAGCGCCCCGATCGGAATCGGCTCCCGGAACTCCACGCGGTCGATGACCGCGGTGACGACCGGTCCGCCGGCGTGCCGGATTGCCGCGACGGCGGCGGCCTGGTCCACCATCGACATCAGCTCGCCGCCGAAGAGATTGCCCAGCACGTTTTGCATGTGCGGCATGATGAGCTTGGTCAGCTCGGAACGCGAATAGGACATCGGGCGCGATTCAGGGAGCATCGGTCGGGTCCTCAGTAGTCGACGGGGCGCAGGTAGTACTCCCCGATGGCGGTCTGGCTGAGCATCGCCACCGTCGGCAGGCGCCGCTTCCAGTGGGTGCCGTCGAGCCGGGACCGGACCAGCTCCACCTCGCCGGCGCTGTACCCGAGCAGCGTCACCTGTTCCGGGCGGTACCCCGACAGCAGCCAGTGCAGGATGCCGTCGGCCCGCTCGTAGGTGATGCCGAAGTCGCCTTCGTCGGTTTGCCCCTGGATGAGGTCGGCGCTTGCCGGCTTGTCGACGATGACGCCCGGGACGCCGACATGCCGCGCCAGCGCCCACACCTGCGTCTTGAACAGGTCGCCGATCGGGTTGACCGGTGGCGAATCGTCGGCGTGCCAGGTGAAGTAGCCGAAGAGCCGCTCCGTCTTGTTGCCGGTCCCGATCGGGAGCGCGCGAAGCCGGGAGGAGAGGTCGAACAGCGTGATCATCCGCATCCGCGCCATGATGTTGCCGAGGGCGGCGGGCGTCGAGGGTGCCCCGATGGCCCCGGCAATGCCGTCCACCCCGGCGGAGATATCGATCGTCTGACTGGGGATGCCCAGCGCGTCGATGACGAGCTGCGCGTGGGCAAGGCTCTCAGCGCTGGACGTGCGATACGGCATCCGCACCGCGGTCACGCGCTCCTTCCCGAGCGCCTCGACGGCCAGGTACGCCACCAGCGCACTGTCCACTCCCCCCGACAGGCCCAGGACCACGCCCTCGAATCCGCGGCGGCGCCGAACCTCGTCCCGAATGAACTCGACCAGCCAGCGTCGGGCGAGGTCGGCGTTGATGGCGAGGGGATTGGAGGCCGGCGGCGGAGTGACGACATCGGGGCGGACTCGGCCGGCGGCGCGCCCTTCCCAGGTCGCGCTGGCCACCGCCGCCCCCGGCGCGCGACCCAGCTCCGCGAGGAGCCGGGGGAGACGACTGCGGAGATCGGCGAGCAGTGGCTGCTCGGCGCGCACACGGGTGATTTCATCGAAGTCGAGATTGACCCGGGTGATTCCCGGCTCGAAGAGCGGACCCCGGGCCAGGATCTTTCCGGACGGGCCGGCCACGACCGACCCGCCGGCAAACGCCTTCCCCCCCTCGAACCCGACCAGCTGCGCGACCGCGACGTACATCCCGTGTTCGGAGGCCGAATCGGCGGCGAGGCGTTCCCACCGCTCCAGATTCGCGGGGGCCTCGGGGCTGTCGAGTCCCCGGGCCGGGGTGGCGCTGACCACGAGCAGCACTTGCGCCCCGTCGAGTGCGGCGAGGGTCGGCATCAGCGAGTGCCAGGCGTCTTCGCACACCAGCATCGCCGCCCGTCCCCATGGCGTGTCGAACGCCCGCACCTCGGCGCCCGCCTCCACAAACCGCTCCTCGTCGAACACGCCGTACGTCGGGAGAAACACCTTGCGGTGAACGTGCCGGATGACCGGCGCGCCCGCGCCGAGCGACAGGTAGAGGCAGCTGTTGTAGTGGCAATTCCGCCAGAGTTCGTAGAACCCGATGGCCAGGTCGACCGGCGGGGCGCCGGACGATCGATGCACGGCGGCGATGTCCTCGGCCGCCTGCTCCGCCGTGCGCGCCTGTTCGCGCACCCCGCCCTCGAGGAAATAGCCGCTCAGGGCCGCCTCGGGGAGCAGCAGCAGGTCGGGAGGTTCGGCGCCGGCGCCAGCCTCCCGGAAGCACGCCTCCAGCTGCGCGAGATTCTCGGCGTAGGCGCCCTTGCGGGGCCGAAACTGCACTATCGCGAGGCGGAGCATGCGAGTAATCTAAGGAGTCGCGCGGGGCAGGTAAGGCCGCGGCGGAACTCCGTGCCCGTCACAGGAACCTGGATGATCTACTGGATCGCGTTCGGCAGCGCTCTCGGCGGGGCCGCACGCTACTCACTCGGCGGGGTGGTGCAGCGGTGGACGCCGGGAGAATTCCCCCTCGGCACCCTCGCGGTCAACGTGCTGGGCTCGCTGGTCCTCGGATTCATCGTCCGCTACGCCCTCGAAACGCCGGCGGTGAGCGCGGAAGTACGGGCCTTCCTCACCATCGGGTTCTGCGGCGGCTTCACGACCTTTTCGACCTTCAGCTACGAGAGCGCCACGCTGCTCGAGCGCGGGGAGTGGACGCGCCTGGCGGTCTATATGGGGCTAAGCCTCCTCCTGACGGTCGCAGGCGTCCTCGCCGGCGCGGCCCTGGCAGGACAGGCGCTCACCTTCAGGCGCACGATCTAGGAGGGCGGCCATGCACGGGCTGACGGGCGAAGGCACGCTGATGCGCATTCACATCGGTGAACGGGACAAGCACGAGGGGAGGCCGCTCCACGCCGCCATCGTCGAACTGCTCCGCGGCCGGGGCCTGGCCGGGGCGACGGTCACGCGGGCCATCATGGGGTTCGGCGCGACCGCCCGACTGCACACCGACTCGGTCCTCCGGCTGTCGCTCGACCTGCCCATCGTCATCGAGTGCGTGGACACAGAGGAGAAAATCCAGGGGGTGCTTCCAGACATCGACGCGATGATGGGCGGCGGGCTGATCACTCTGGAGCGTGTCCGGGTGATCGCCTACCGCGGGCACCAGCCGTGAGCGGCAGCCCCCTGCTCGCCGCGGTCGCCGGTATCGCAAACGCCTGCGAGCCGCTCCCGGGTCTGGTGACCGGTGGGCAACCGAGCGACGCCCAGATCCGCGCCGCGCATGCCGCTGGCGCCGTCACCCTCCTCGACATCCGCGACCCGATGGAGCCGCGACCATTCGACGAGCCAGGGCTGGCTGCCTCGCTGGGGCTCCGCTATGTCAACATCTCCGTCTCGGGCGCGACGCTCGACGACGTCACGCTGGAGCGGATTCTCGCGGTGCTGCGTGACGAGGGTGCGGCGCCAGTGTTCTTTCACTGCGGCAGCGGCAACCGGGTGGGCGGCGCACTGATTCCCTTTTTCATGAGGGACCACGGCATGGAGGAGGACGACGCCATCGCACTGGCGATGCGCGTCGGATTGCGGGGTGCAGACCTGCTGCAGTGGGGACTGGACTACGCCTCTCGTCACGCCAGGTAGCACGCCACACGGCTCAGTAGGAAAACGGGGCTCCGGCTGACGCCGGAGCCCCGTCTGCGTTCGAGGGGGACCCTCTAGATCTTCCCTCCCGGCTTCCCGGTCTGCACCGGTGGACCGCCACCCCCGCCGGTTGGTGTCTTACCGACGTACATCCCGCCGCTGAAGCCAGATTCGGTCGTTGCGGCCGGCGGAGGTTGTGGCCGGGGACCTGACGACGATCCCTCCAGCCTTGCTTTCTCCGCCGCCATCGCCCGACCGGCAAGGTAGCCCTGGTTTCTCTGCAGGAATTCCTTTTCCTGGGCCTCCCGGACCGACCAGGCGACGAGAAGCTCGGCGTAGTCACCCATGACGAGCGAGCCGTCCGGATTCCGGTACAGGCAACGATAGCTCCACGAGCACGGGTTCATGCTCGGAACGACCCCGAGCCTGAACGCGGTGGCATTCGGCGGCGCCGGTGGAGGAGCATCCCAGACGAGCTGGACCGCAATTCCGGTCGCGAGCGCCGGCTCGGCATCGGGAAGGACCACCTGCTCCTCGACAGGGACGGTGTTCGGCGCCTGGATGAGTGCGAGGGCGAGCAGGAGGGGCGTCGGCATGCGGAACCTCCAGAAGTGATTGCACAGTATGGGAGCCGGGACCGCCATCCGCAAGCGCGAAATAGGGTGGCCCCGGGGGTTGAACCCCGGGGCCACCCTGATCCACTACCTACCCCGCCGACCCCCACCCCCACCCGAGGGGGCTCCACCCCGACTGCCACCGCCGCCGCTGCCGCCGCCGCTCCGGGCACCGCCACCACTCGGGGCGCTGCCCCCTCCGCCTCGGGCCGCCGGCGGAGGGGTGGAGGGACGACCCTGGGGCTGGCTCGGCCGGGCACCACTGCCGCTCGGCTGTCGTGACGGGTTCGCAGACCCGCCTCGGGTCCCCGAGGTTCCGGCCGAACCGGCGCTGGAACGGCCACTCGATGGCGCGGTGGGAGAGAGTTGCGGACGTCCCGACACGTTCGGGCGTGCCTTACCATCAGCCGTCCAACCACGTGCCCGGGTGGTGTTGGCCGAGCCGCCAGTCGCCGACCGGGCCCGCGGCGCCGTACCGGCCGATCCGGTGCTCGGGCGCCGGGCGCCGTTCGTGGCGGTGCCCACCGTCGGACCGGCGCCGCTGCCCGTTGCCGGCCTGCGCGCGGTGCCACCAGTCTTTCCACCGGAGGGCTGACCGACAGTCGATCCGGTGGGTCGATTGGCGGGACGGCGGCCGGCCTCGGCCTGGCCACTGATCGTCGCGGCGTCGCCCGTCAGGCGATCGGTCCCCGTCATCCCATACGTTGGCCGGTCGCGGTAGGTCGTCTGGAAGACCGAGGACCTCGGAGCGAACGCATCCCCACGTGGGCGATAGGGGTTTCCGACCGTCGTGACGGTCCCGCCCGGCTTGAAGGTGTAGGGGCGATAGCCAGGGTAGCCACCCGCACCGGGGTAGCCGGGGTAATAGCCGCCGCCGGGATAGCCATAACCAGGATAGCCGTAGCCAGGATAGCCATAGCCGGGATAGCCCCATCCGTACGCCGGATACCCCCACCCGTAACCAGGGTAGCCCCACCCGTAACTAGGGTAGCCCCAGCCGTAGGCGGGGTAACCCCAGCCGTACGCCGGATAGCCGAACGAAATCCCGATGCCCCACCCACCGGTGTAGTAGGTCGGCCACGGCCAGCCGCTCACGCCGATGTAGGTACTGGTGCCTTCGGCCGCATATTCGGCGTAGGAATAGACGATGTACCGATCAACGGCGTAGTCGAAGCCCTGGTCGGTGAAGTGCAGGAGAAGATCGGTGAGTTGGCTCTCGGGATCGTCGGCGGCGTTGTACTGGTCGAAGACGGCGTAGTCCCAGTGATCGCCCCGCACGAAATCGGCGTACTGGAACGGCGACTTGGACCACGCCGCGTACACCATTCCGCTGCCGCCCGCCTGATCGAGGTAGAACGAACCGCGATCGTCGCGGCCGACCACCTTGTACGTCTTGCCGCCCCGGATGAAGCTGTCGTCGCCCGGATCGAGCGGAAAGAGAACGCGGACGCGTCCGTTTTGATCGGTCTGGAGGAGGAGGACGTAGCCGTCAGCGTTGGCCCGGAACTGGACCTGCGCGTATTCGCCACGGTTGTACTGGCCGCCGCTGTTGAGTGATACGGTGATCGGTGGGGGCGGCCCCTCGGCGAGGGACGCCGCGACCGCGAGCGACGCGAGCAGTGTGGTGAACATGGTTCCTCCTGGCAGTTCCAACAGGGCGATGTGGCCCGCTTGCAATCGCCCACAACAACAGCGAGGGTCGTGCCAAGACTCAAGTCATTGTACAACAACGCTTTACGAATTTTGGTCGGACCGTGACC
Source organism: uncultured Gemmatimonadales bacterium (assembly GCA_963748815.1). Taxonomy (GTDB): domain Bacteria; phylum Gemmatimonadota; class Gemmatimonadetes; order Gemmatimonadales; family GWC2-71-9; genus SPDF01. The sequence goes on from CAVVKJ010000006.1 coordinate 148,284, forward strand.
GTCCGCCAGCAGGGACGACCCCTACCCTTCCCGTCCCCCCGCCCACCGGTGCCAATACATCCGAAGCTCGGAAATCTTGTCCCCGACCGTCTCACAGAACATCGCCCCCCTCGCTTCCACCCATTCTCCCGTCCGGCGACGGCGGAATGCCACCTTGTACTCGACCGAGAACCACGGCCCGACCGGGAAGATCTCCCCGCTCGAGAAGGTGATCTCGGCCTGGTGAACGGGGACGTCCCGCCAATACTGCAGGATCGCCTCACGGCCCTTCCTGGGCGCGCTGAAGGGAGTCTCGATGAAGACCGCGTCGTCGGTGAACACCGACATGAGAAGCGGTACGTCCCCCTTGGCCCAGCCCTTGCCGAAGGCATCGATCAGTATCCGACCAAGGGCGCCAGTATTGGCGGCCGCGCTTGCCGCCGGTGCGTCAGCGTCCGACATTGGGGTTGTCTCCATGCGATCGAATCTATCACTCCTGTGCGGGGGCTGCACCCTCGTGGCGCTCGCGCTGGCCGTCGGCCCAGTGCCCGCTCTGGCACAGGAGTCCTGCCTCGCCGTCGCCACCGATCTGGCGGCCGGCTGGAGCGCGTACCGTAGCCGACTCGCTCCGGCTCGCCGAAGAACGGTTCGGCAGGGCGGCAAGCTGCGGCGCACCAGGGGCCGTGGTAGGGCTCGGATTCGTGGCCTTGCGGCAAGGCCGACTCACGGCGGCGGATTCCCTCTTCGCCGCGGCTCTGGCGCGCAATCCGGAGCTGGTGGACGCGTGGGAAGGGACGGCGCGGGTCGCCTGGCGGCGTGGAGACCCTGAGGCGACCGCGCGCGCAGCGCAGCGCGCCCTCGTGCTCGCACCCGGGCGCGCCGACCTTCGGGCGCTGCTCAGCCAGGCATCTCCCGACTGGGACCGCCCACCACTCCCCCGACGGGACCGGCCTGCGCAACTCGAGCTTGTGTCGCGAACGGTGGGCACCGGGTTCGAGGTCCGCGACGCGATGGGGAGATGGGTGCCCTTCTACCTGCAGGGCGTGAATCTCGGCGTCGCCCTTCCCGGTCGATTCCCCTCCCAGTTCCCCACCGACTCAGCGCTCTACGCGGGGTGGCTCGACACCCTTTCGGCGATGAACGCCAACGTCCTCCGGGTGTACACCATCCTGCCGCCGCCATTCTACCGGGCGCTTCGCGCCTGGAACCTCTCCCATCCCACGCGACCGCTCTGGCTGGTCCACGGTGTCTGGACCGAACTTCCTCCCGGAGATGACTTCGACGATCCGGAGTGGAAGGCCGCATTCCGGTCGGAGATGCGCCACGTCGTCGACCTGCTCCACGGCGCCGTGGAAATCCCCCCGCGTCCCGGCCACGCCTCGGGACGTTACGACGCCGATGTCTCCCGCTGGACGGCGGCCTACATCATCGGCCGAGAATGGGAGCCGTTTGCCGTGAAGGCATACGACGCGCTGCATCCTGGGCTGCGCACCTACCCGGGCCGGTACCTCGCGGCAAACGCGGCCCCGGCCATGGACGTCTGGATGGCAGCCGAATGCGACTACCTCCTGGACTACGAGATGGAGCGCTGGAACGCGCTCCGGCCGATCGCGTACACCAACTGGCCGACGCTCGACCCGCTCACGCATCCCACGGAGTCAGGCGCTGAGGAGGAGCGGGAGCTGCGACGCCGCGCCGGGCGACCGGTGCCCGGCAACAGGCTCGAGTACGAGAACGACGCCATCGGACTCGACGCGAACCTCATTCGGGCGACCGGTCGGAATCCGGCAGGGTGGTTTGCCAGTTACCACGCCTATCCGTATTACCCCGACTTCATGCTCTACGACCCCGGCTACCGGCAGGCGGCATCGAGCGAGGGGCCTTCCCCCTACTTCGGCTACCTGAGCGACCTCGGGCGGCACCACGCGACCATTCCCTTCGTGGTGTCAGAGTACGGGGTGCCCTCGAGCCGGGGAAACGCACACCTGCAGCCAGAAGGGTGGGACCATGGAGGGCACAGCGAGGTGGAGATGGCCGCCATCGACGCGCGGCTCACGCGAGAGATTCGCGAGAGCGGTGCCGCGGGCGCCATCATCTTCGCGTGGACGGATGAATGGTTCAAGAAGAACTGGATCGTGATGGATTTCGAGCTGCCAGGCGAGCGGAACCGGCTCTGGCTGAACGCGATGGACGCGGAGCAGCACTACGGCATCCTCGGCCAGTACCCGGGACCGGCGAACGGGCGGCCCGTGCTCGGCGGTGAGCCCGGTCCCTGGCGCCGACTGGAGTCCATCCAGTCCGGCGCCGGTCTCATTCGGTCGATCCGGACGGGCAGTGACGAGGGGTACCTCTACATGGCGCTCGAAATCCCTGGCGGAACTTTCGACTGGGACACCGCCGGCATCATGCTGGCGATCGACACCTACCTCCCGGCCGCGGGACAGATGACGCTTCCCGGCGCGCTGCTCCGAAGCGACATCGGATTCGAATTCCTGCTGGACCTGCGGGGCCCGGCGGACGGAAGCCTCCGAATCCTGCCGTCCTACAATCCGTACGCCGGCCAAGCGGCCATCGTGGAGGGAGACGATTTCGGCAGCTTCTACCGGCGCCCCGCCACGATTGGTGTCGAGCAGGACGGCCGCTTCGACTCGATGTTCGTCATCACGAATCGCGCGCGATTCGGGCGGGACGGCACCTTTTACCCGGCGCTCGGCTACGACCGCGGCCGACTCGCGTACGGCCCGGAGGCGGCGAACAGCCTCGCCGACTGGTATGCCGACACGGCCGCCGGGTTGATTGAGCTTCGCATCCCCTGGGGGCTCCTCAACGTGACCGACCCCTCCAGCAGGACGGTGTTGCACGATGGAGGCGAACAGAGAAGCGGCGAGTTCGGCACCGCGGTCACCGATGGCTTCCGGTTCGGCGCAGTGATCTACCGCCGTGGCGATTCACCCCGACTCCTCTCGGCGCTGCCCGCCGCGGCGGGGAACCGCTGGTCAGCGGAGGGATTTTCGAACCTGGACCTGGTCGACGTGGGATGAACCGGTGTCGCACAGCCGGCTCAAGCCGGTGTACGATTCACTCCGGGCCACCTGGACGGGCCAGTGACCAAGCACCGCAGACTACTTCAAGGCTCTGGAGCCGCCGTGACCCGCGTGATCTCGGGAATGCTGGTGATCGGAGGACTGCTGTCGCTGCCCGCTGTCGGGGCTGCCCAGGTGGTCGATGCCGACGCAGCGTGGAACCAGGGGCGCTACGGCGAGGCGCGGGAGGCCTATCTCCGTGCCCTGACACAGGACCCGGCGTCCGTCCGCTCCAGCTACCGACTCGGCGTGCTGGCGGCCTGGGACGGCAACCTCGATTCCGCGCTCACGTACCTCGCGCAGGCGCGCGCCGCCGATCCCGCCGATCCCGATGTGCGGGTCATGCAGGCGACCGTCCTCAGCTGGGCCGGGGACTACGCACAGTCGCTGGTGAAGTGGGACAGCGTCATCGCGCTCTATCCCAACCGGCTCGACGGACTCACTGGAAAGGCGCGGACGCTCTCCTGGGACGGCCGTGCAGCGGAGGCCGACTCCCTGTACCGGGACGTGCTCGAGCGGGACCCGACCAATGCCGACGCACTCAACGGGACGGCGCAACTGGCGTACTGGAGCGGCAAGGCGGCGGAGGCCATCGCCGGCTATCAGCGGGCACTTTCCTACCGGCCAGACGACGTGACGGCGCATCTCGGATTGTCCCAGGTGTACCGGTCGGTCGGACGGCAGCGGGACGCACTGGCCGAGGCGGACAGCGCCGTGGCGCTCGCCCCAACGAACAAGGAAGCGCTCCGGGTGCGTACGGATATCGTGCGTTCGGTGCAGGCGGCCGCGGACGTCACGCTGGGGTGGAGCGAGGACAGCGACCAAAACGAGATGTGGTGGCAGGTGGTCTCCGCCTCGACGCCTCTCGCGAACAGGGTGCGCGGCTTCGGCTCGGTGGGAGCCTACGAGGGGAGCAGCGCGCCCGACGTCACCGCCTCCCGGGGCGTTGCGGAGTTTGGCGCCCGGTATACCCAGGACAACTGGCAGCTCACCGGCGCCTTCGGCGTGCAGGGACTCTGGCCCGACTCGGGCCTCTCCCGCACTTCGCTGACGGGCCGGTTGGGTGCCTCCTACCGGATCCAGCCGGCCATCGGCATCGGCGTGAGCTACGCCCACTTCCCGTTTGCAGAAACGGCGTACCTGATCGGCGCAGGCATCGACATCGACGCGGCCGACGTGACGGTCGACGTCACCGCAGGCGACGGGCTGTCGCTCGGCACCGGTGGGGGAGCCGCCTGGTTCAGCGACGGCAACGAGCGGACCTCCGTCGTGCTCGGCGCGACGAAAGAGCTGCCGCGCCACTTGTTCGTGGGTGGGCTGGTCCGGATGGTCTGGTTCCGGGAGACGGTGCCGAGCTACTTCTCTCCCGACCGCTTCGCGGTGGTGGAGGCGCGCGGCGGGTACGCCCGGACGGGAGTGGACTGGGAGACGCGGGTGAGCGCCGGCGCGGGAGTCCAGCAGATCGGCAACACCGGACCGTGGCAGTTCGAGGGCCACATCGAGGGACGTGCGGCGTGGTGGTTTTCCCAGCGCAATCGTCTCGAGGCGTTTGCGGGGGTGACCAACAGCGCCTACCTGTCGGCGACCGGCGCCTACCGGTGGGGAACGGCGGGACTGGTGATTCGACTCGGACTTTGATCGCCTGCAGGTCTAGTCCACGTCGGTCGGACCGAATGGATGTTCGATGGACAGATAGACGAGCCACTGGTCTTCCTCGCGATTCGTGAGGTTGAGCGGCCGCGCGAGCCCAGGCACGAGTTGCACCGCCCCGAAATTCACGGCCCAGCGCACGCCGGGGCTGATCACGTAGGTCGGCGCGTCTCCCGCGACGCCCAGATAGAGGCCCTCCACCAAGAAGTTCATCCAGGGCGTGGTGAGCCAGACGAGACTTCCTCCCACGTTGGCAACCGCCGGGCCCAACCCCACCGTCGCCCCCAGATTCCAGTGCGTGACCACTGCCGAATTCAGCACCGCCGTCAGCGGGAGGTTGGCCTGCATCGCGAGCCCACCGGCCGCGCTGGTCCCCACGTCCGCGATGAGGGTGACGCGCGGCGACACGATGAGCGCGGCGTTCGGGTGTCCGATCATCTGGCGTCGATAGTTGAGCGAGAGCGTTCCGTACTCCGCGCCGGCCCCGTTGTCGAAAATGGTTAGGCCGGCACTTACCTGGTCCCGGAGCCCGCCGGCAGGCCATTCGTCAGTCAGGTTGAATGCCCAGCGGGCGTCCTGTCCGCTCGTGAAGACGCCGATATGTTGCACGACACCGCGGTCCTGGTTGTAGGCTTCCTCGATGAGGAAGCTGTTGTCGCGAATTGGCGCGGGAGATTCCTGCGCAACCGCGATCTTCACCGCGCCGAGGCAGATCACGACGCCGAGCGGCGCCAGCCGCGTCAGAGCCACCCGCGGAAGGTCTCGATCAGCAGCCAGATGTTGAGTGCCCCGATGACGCCGGCGATCACCCAGGCGAGCACCTTCAGCCACCGCGGACTCACGAACACCCCCATCTTGGCCCGGTCACTGGTGAAGATCACCAGCGGCACGACGGCGAACGACAGCTGCATGCTCAGGATGACCTGGCTCAGGATCAGCAGCTGGCCGCTGCCCCGCTCACCCTAGATGGCCGTGACGATCACGGCAGGGACGATGGCGATGAGCCGGGTGATCAGCCGCCGGAGCCACGCCGGCAGGCGGATGTTGAGGAACCCCTCCATCACGATCTGCCCGGCGAGCGTGCCGGTGATCGTCGAGTTCTGCCCCGACGCCAGCAGCGCCACCGCAAAGAGGACGCTCGCCATGGTGGTGCCCAGCAGCGGCGTCAGGAGTTGATGCGCATCGCCGATGTCGGCCACGCCCTGGTTGCCGGTGGTGTGGAAGGTGGCCGCCGCGAGAATCAGGATGGCGGCGTTGATGAAGAAGGCGAAGAAGAGCGCCAGGGTCGAGTCGATCGTGGCGAACTTGATGGCCTCCCGCTTGCCCGCCACCGTGTCGCCGAAATTCCGGGTCTGCACGATGGAGCAGTGCAGGTAGAGGTTGTGCGGCATGACGGTGGCGCCGAGGATGCCGATCGCGATGTAGAGCTTGGCCGGGTCGGAGATGATCTCCGTGGTGGGGATCAGTCCGCGGAACAGCTCGCCGAGCGCCGGCTGCGCCAGCACCAGCTCGATGGCGAAGCAGACGCCGATGGTGGCCACCAGCGCGATGACGAAGGCCTCGAGCCAGCGGAACCCGCGGTGCTGCAGCAGCAGGATGAGCAGGACGTCGACCGCGGTGATGCAGACGCCCCACGAGCAGCGGGATGCCGAAGAGCAGGTTCAGCGCGATGGCGGAGCCGATGACCTCCGCCAGGTCGCAGGCGGCGATGGCGATTTCGCAGAGCACCCAGAGCACGAAGTTGACCGGACGCGAATAGTGATCGCGGCAGGCCTGGGCCAGGTCGCGGCCGGTGACGATGCCGAGCCGGAGCGCCAGGGCCTGGAGCAGGATGGCCATCAGGTTCGAGAGCAGGATGACGCTGAGCAGGGTGTAGCCGAAGCGCGAGCCGCCGGCGAGGTCGGTGGCCCAGTTGCCGGGGTCCATGTAGCCCACCGCCACCATGTACCCGGGCCCGGCAAACGCGAGCATCTTCCGCCACCAGGGGGCGCCCGCCGGGATGTTCACGGTGCGGAACGACTCCGGGAGGCTGGGCGAGGTCCGCTTGTGTCGCCACCCCTCGGTGAGTTCCTCGATCGGGGGACCGCTGGCGCTCATCGAGCCTCCGACCTGGAGCAGAGGAGCACCCCCGCCAGTTCGGCACCGAGCAGCTGTTCGTGTCCACCGGCCCGCACCGTGATCGGTCCGCCGAAGGGCTGTCGGCTGGTGACCGTGACCGCCGCCCCTGGCACCAGCCCGTGGTCGGCGAAATACCGCAGTCGATCGGCCTGCCCCGTTTCCACCCGCCGAACCTCGACCGACTCCCCGACCGGCATCTCCGAGAGCGGGGTGTAGACCAGTTCCACCATCGATCCGTCAGGCGCCGGGATCGGATCGCCGTGGGGGTCGACGCTTGGGTTGCCCAGGGCGTCGGCCATCCGCTCGATCAGGTCGTCGGAGACGGCGTGCTCCAGGCGCTCCGCCTCTTCGTGGACGGTGTCCCAGGTGTAGTCGAGGAAGGCCACCAGATAGGACTCGAGGATGCGGTGCCGCCGCACCATCTGGAGGGCCGCCCGCCGGCCCGAGGCGCTGAGTTCACCCCCTTGTATGGCAGGTGCTCGACCAGCCCCTGCTCGGAGAGGCGCTTGACCATCCCGGTGACCGAAGCAGGGGCCAGGTCGAGGAGGTGGGCGATTTCGGTGGTGCCTGCGGGACGCCGCCCAGGGAGAGGTGGTAGATGGCCTTGAGGTAGTCCTCGACCGAACGAGTCAGGGTCGGCGACGGGTAGGGCGGCATGGTCAGAGCCAGAATTAGGGTTGCCTAAT
>CAVVKJ010000007.1:0-110940 GCA_963748815.1 uncultured Gemmatimonadales bacterium
AGACTACTTCAAGGCTCTGGAGCCGCCGTGACCCGCGTGATCTCGGGAATGCTGGTGATCGGAGGACTGCTGTCGCTGCCCGCTGTCGGGGTTGCCCAGGTGGTCGATGCCGACGCAGCGTGGAACCAGGGGCGCTACGGCGAGGCGCGGGAGGCCTATCTCCGTGCCCTGACACAGGACCCGGCGTCCGTCCGCTCCAGCTACCGACTCGGCGTGCTGGCGGCCTGGGACGGCAACCTCGATTCCGCGCTCACGTACCTCGCGCAGGCGCGCGCCGCCGATCCCGCCGATCCCGATGTGCGGGTCATGCAGGCGACCGTCCTCAGCTGGGCCGGGGACTACGCACAGTCGCTGGTGAAGTGGGACAGCGTCATCGCGCTCTATCCCAACCGGCTCGACGGACTCACTGGAAAGGCGCGGACGCTCTCTTGGGACGGCCGTGCAGCGGAGGCCGACTCCCTGTACCGGGACGTGCTCGAGCGGGACCCGACCAATGCCGACGCACTCAACGGGACGGCGCAACTGGCGTACTGGAGCGGCAAGGCGGCGGAGGCCATCGCCGGCTATCAGCGGGCACTTTCCTACAGGCCAGACGACGTGACGGCGCATCTCGGATTGTCCCAGGTGTACCGGTCGGTCGGACGGCAGCGGGACGCACTGGCCGAGGCGGACAGCGCCGTGGCGCTCGCCCCAGCGAGCAAGGAAGCGCTCCGGGTGCGTACGGATATCGTGCGTTCGGTGCAGGCGGCCGCGGACGTCACCCTGGGGTGGAGCGAGGACAGCGACCAAAACGAGATGTGGTGGCAGGTGGTCTCCGCCTCGACGCCTCTCGCGAACAGGGTGCGCGGCTTCGGCTCGGTGGGGGCCTACGAGGGGAGCAGCGCGCCCGACGTCACCGCCTCCCGGGGCGTTGCGGAGTTTGGCGCCCGGTATACCCAGGACAACTGGCAGCTCACCGGCGCCTTTGGCGTGCAGGGACTCTGGCCCGACTCGGGCCTCTCCCGCACTTCGCTGACGGGCCGGTTGGGTGCCTCCTACCGGATCCAGCCGGCCATCGGCATCGGCGTGAGCTACGCCCACTTCCCGTTTGCAGAAACGGCGTACCTGATCGGCGCAGGCATCGACATCGACGCGGCCGACGTGACGGTCGACGTCACCGCAGGCGACGGGCTGTCGCTCGGCACCGGTGGGGGAGCCGCCTGGTTCAGCGACGGCAACGAGCGGACCTCCGTCGTGCTCGGCGCGACGAAAGAGCTGCCGCGCCACTTGTTCGTGGGTGGGCTGGTCCGGATGGTCTGGTTCCGGGAGACGGTGCCGAGCTACTTCTCTCCCGACCGCTTCGCGGTGGTGGAGGCGCGCGGCGGGTACGCCCGGACGGGAGTGGACTGGGAGACGCGGGTGAGTGCCGGCGCGGGAGTCCAGCAGATCGGCAACACCGGACCGTGGCAGTTCGAGGGCCACATCGAGGGACGTGCGGCGTGGTGGTTTTCCCAGCGCAATCGTCTCGAGGCGTTTGCGGGGGTGACCAACAGCGCCTACCTGTCGGCGACCGGCGCCTACCGGTGGGGAACGGCGGGACTGGTGATTCGACTCGGACTTTGATCGCCTGCAGGTCTAGTCCACGTCGGTCGGACCGAATGGATGTTCGATGGACAGATAGACGAGCCACTGGTCTTCCTCGCGGTTCGTGAGGTTGAGCGGCCGTGCGAGCCCAGGCACGAGTTGCACCGCCCCGAAATTCACGGCCCAGCGCACGCCGGGGCTGATCACGTAGGTCGGCGCGTCTCCCGCGACGCCCAGATAGAGGCCCTCCACCAAGAAGTTCATCCAGGGCGTGGTGAGCCAAACGAGACTTCCTCCCACGTTGGCAACCGCCGGGCCTAACCCCACCGTCGCCCCCAGATTCCAGTGCGTGACCACTGCCGAATTCAGCACCGCCGTCAGTGGGAGGTTGGCCTGCATCGCGAGCCCACCGGCCGCGCTGGTCCCCACGTCCGCGATGAGGGTGACGCGCGGCGACAAGATGAGCGCGGCGTTCGGGTGTCCGATCATCTGGCGTCGATAGTTGAGCGAGAGCGTTCCGTACTCCGCGCCAGCCCCGTTGTCGAGGATGGTCAGGCCGGCACTTACCTGGTCCCGGAGCCCGCCGGCAGGCCATTCGTCAGTCAGGTTGAATACCCAGCGAGCGCCCTGCCCGCTCGTGAAGACGCCGATATGTTGCACGACACCGCGGTCCTGGTTGTAGGCTTCCTCGATGAGGAAGCTGTTGTCGCGAATTGGCGCGGGAGATTCCTGAGCAACCGCGATCTTCACCGCGCCGAGGCAGATCACGACGCCGAGCGGCGCCAGCCGCGTCAGAGCCACCCGCGGAAGGTCTCGATCAGCAGCCAGAGGTTGAGCGCCCCGATGACGCCGGCGATCACCCAGGCGAGCACCTTCAGCCACCGCGGACTCACGAACACACCCATCTTGGCCCGGTCACTGGTGAAGATCACCAGCGGCACGACGGCGAACGACAGCTGCATGCTCAGGATGACCTGGCTCAGGATCAGCAGCTGGCCGCTGCCCCGCTCACCCGAAATGGCCGTGACGATCACGGCAGGGACGATGGCGATGAGCCGGGTGATGAGCCGCCGGAGCCACGCCGGCAGGCGAATGTTGAGGAACCCCTCCATCACGATTTGCCCGGCGAGCGTGCCGGTAATCGTCGAATTCTGCCCCGACGCCAGCAGCGCCACCGCAAAGAGGACGCTCGCCATGGTGGTGCCCAGCAACGGCGTCAGGAGTTGATGCGCATCGCCGATGTCCGCCACGCCCTGGTTGCCCGTGGTGTGGAAGGTGGCCGCCGCAAGAATCAGAATGGCGGCGTTGATGAAGAAGGCGAAGAAGAGCGCCAGGGTCGAGTCGATCGTGGCGAACTTGATGGCCTCCCGCTTGCCCGCCACCGTGTCACCGAAATTCCGGGTCTGCACGATGGAGCTGTGGAGGTAGAGGTTGTGCGGCATGACGGTGGCGCCGAGGATGCCGATCGCAATGTAGAGCTTGGCCGAGTCGGAGATGATCTCCGTGGTGGGGATCAGTCCGCGGAACAGTTCGCCGAGCGCCGGCTGCGCCAGCACCAGCTCAATGGCGAAGCAGGCGCCGATGGTGGCCACCAGCACGATGACGAAGGCTTCAAGCCAGCGAAACCCGCGGTGCTGCAACAGCAGGATGAGCAGGACGTCCACTGCGGTGATACAGACGCCCCACAGCAGCGGAATGCCGAAGAGGAGGTTCAGGGCGATGGCGGACCCGATGACTTCCGCCAGGTCGCAGGCGGCGATGGCAATTTCGCAGAGCACCCAGAGCACGAAGTTCACCGGACGCGAATAGTGATCGCGGCAGGCCTGGGCCAGGTCGCGGCCGGTGGCAATGCCGAGCCGGAGCGCCAGGGCCTGGAGGACGATGGCCATCAGGTTCGAGAGGAGGATGACGCTGAGCAGGGTGTAGCCGAAGCGCGAGCCACCGGCGAGGTCGGTCGCCCAATTGCCGGGGTCCATGTACCCCACCGCGACCATGTACCCGGGCCCGGCAAACGCGAGCATCTTCCGCCACCAGGGGGCGCCCGCCGGGATGTTCACGCTGCGGAACGACTCCGGGAGGCTGGGCGAGGTCCGCTTGTGTCGCCACCCCTCGGTGAGTTCCTCGATCGGGGGACCGCTGGCGCTCATCGAGCCTCCGACCTGGAGCAGAGGAGCACCCCCGCCAGTTCGGCACCGAGCAGCTGTTCGTGTCCACCCGCCCGCACCGTGATCGGTCCGCCGAAGGGCTGTCGGCTGGTGACCGTGACCGCCGCCCCTGGTACCAGCCCGTGGTCGGCGAAATACCGCAGTCGATCGGCCTGCCCCGTTTCCACCCGCCGAACCTCGACCGACTCCCCGACCGGAATCTCCGAGAGCGGGGTGTAGACCAGTTCCACCATCGATCCGTCAGGGGCCGGGATTGGGTCGCCGTGGGGGTCCACGCTTGGGTTGCCCAGCGCGGTGGCCATACGCTCGATCAGGGCGTCAGACACGGCGTGCTCCAGGCGCTCCGCCTCTTCGTGGACGGTGTCCCAGGTGTAGTCGAGGAAGGCCACAAGATAGGACTCGAGGATGCGGTGCCTCCGCACCATCTGGAGGGCCGCCCGCCGGCCCGAGGCGCTGAGTTCAACCCCCTTGTATGGCACGTGCTCGACCAGCCCCTGCTCGGAGAGGCGCTTGACCATCCCGGTGACGGAAGCAGGGGCCAGGTCGAGGAGGTGTGCGATTTCGGTGGTGCCTGCGGGACTGCCCCCCAGGGAGAGGTGGTAGATGGCCTTGAGATAGTCCTCGACCGAACGAGTCAGGGTCGGCGACGGGTAGGGCGGCATGGTCAGAGCCAGAATTAGGGTTGCCTAATTCTATTTTACTGACAGCCTAAAAGCAAGACACCCCTCTCTCAAAGCTGGGGGTGCGGCGGCTTGGTGCCCGTGGCGTCTTCGAGCTGCGAACCCTTGGCGCAAGGGGGCGAAGGGGTGCAAAGGAGCCGCCAGGACGTGGGGGCTATCGGTCGGAGAGAGCGGAGACCAGTGGGGCGAGGATTCGCTCTGTCATCCCCCAGACGGGCACTGGGCTCACGTGGTAGGCGGGAAATTCCCGGATGGCATCGCCGAGGCGAATGCTGAACGGCCGGTAGGATTCGGGATGAATGAGCGACTCCCACTCCACCCAGATGTAGTCGGCTACTTCGTGGTTCGGCACGACGGCGGGCCGGTTCGGAAGGAGGAACAGAAATGGCCGCACCATGAGGGGCGGCAGGTGGGGGGACCTGGGAGCGACATCGTCAAGCGCACCGGCGAACTCCGCCACCGAGAGCGTGATACCCACTTCTTCCCGCGTTTCGCGGATGGCGGTCTGCAGCAAGTCCAGATCCGATTCGCCGCTGCGCCCGCCGGGGAGGCCCATCTGCCCCGACCAGGGGTCACCGGATCGTTCCGCTCGCCGAATGAGCAATATCGCGTCGGGATCAGGAACCACGAGCAGCGCCACCGCGGCCCGCGCGAGAGCGGAGTCCTCGACGATCATCGGCGTGCGACGCGTGAGGTGTTCGGCGATCCGCGCCTGCAGCGGTGTCATGAGCCGCCTACAGGTTGCCCAGTTTCGGCGACGAGTCCGGATTTCCCCCGTCGAAGACCACCTTCCAGCCCCCGTCGGCCTGTCGCCGCCAGATCGTCACGTACTTGCCGGTGGCGATCGCGGCGTCGCCGGCGGCATTGTAGTGCCGGCTCTGCCAGGAGCCGAGGGTGTAGCCGAGATCGCCGCCAGCGCTGGCGAAGGCCATGGTGGGTTGCCAGGTCAGCCGGAAGGTCGTGTCCGCGAAGGCCGGCGCCATCGCCGCCCGGATATTCTCAATTCCGGGCCTGAAAGGGCGGTCGGGTTCCATCTGGATGGCCGAGCTGTCGAAGGCGGCAAGCCACCCTTCGAGGCCTTGTTCGGCGGTGGCGGCCGCGAAGGCCTCGTCCGCGGCAATGAGCGACGCGCGCACGGCATCGGGGTCGGGACGCTCCGGAGCCCCCGGGGCGCAGGCGGCGATGGCAAGCGCGACAGCCAGCGTGAGTTCGATGCGCATGATTCCTCTACGGTGTTGGGCCCAGCACAAGCAGGTGTTTCGCGAAAAAAGTGAGGGAGGCGTCGGCGACGGCTGTAAAGGCGGACGTTGGACCTTGCCAGGGGTGCACAGCCTCGAAGGTGTGTCCGGCATCCGGCACGGTCATCAGCTCCGCGTCCGGCCCGCCGGCGGCGTGCAGCGCCTCCGCCTCGGCCAGCGGGACCACGGCATCGGACGCTCCGTGGGCAATCAACCAGGGAGCGGCGAGGCGCGCGGCGGCTCCCTGGATATTCAGCGACGTCTTCCCGTGCGCGATCGCATCGTCCAGGGCATCGGTGTACATCGGCAACACCAGCCCGGTGCGTGAATTTACGATGTCTATCTTGCCACTGGCCCGCCACGCCGCGACTTCCTCCAGCGAGTACCGGTTCACGTGGCTGATGGCGGCCCACGTCACGAGCGCCTGGATCCGGGGATCGGCTGCGGCGGCGAGGACGCCGAGTCCGCCGCCCCGTGAATGACCAAGAAATCCCACTGAGGTGGGTGCGGGGAAACCGAGGGCATCGCCCGCCACGGCGTCGATGACCGTTGCCACGTCGCCCAGATCGCCGCTGAAGGTCGCCCGCGCGAACCGGTCGGGATAGGTGAACTCCCCCGCGTCGTCCACGCCGCTGCCACTCAGGTTGAAGGTGACGACGGTGAAGCCCGCCCTCGACAGTCGCTCGGCCAGCGGCGGAAACATCCCCCAGTCCTTGAACCCCTTGAAGCCGTGGAGCACCAGCACGGCGGGTCGCGGGCGGCCGCGATCGCCGGTCCGCACATCGACGAGGATGTCGCCGAGATAGCCGGGAAGGCGGTGCCGGGTCAGGGAGGGCGTGGCCATCGGCTACCGCACCGCCCCGTCGAGGACTTCCACTTCCCCGGCCGTCGCATCGAGCCGGACGGATACGCCCAGGGGGAGGGTCCATTGATCGTCGACGTGCCCGATCGGAAAACCGTAGGCCACGGGCACGCGGAGGGGCGCGAAGTATGTCCTGAGTACTTCGTCGAATCCGAGGGCGCCGTCGCCCGTTCCGCGCTTCAGTTCGGTAAACTGCCCTACGATGATGCCGGCCACCTTCTGGAGCGCGCCGATCGACCGGAGTTGGGCCAGCATCCGGTCGACGGAGTAGAGGTCCTCCCCGACATCCTCGATGAAGAGAATCGTGCCATCGAGCCTCGGGAAGTACCGGGTGCCGGCGAGACACTGCAGCAGCGTCAGGTTGCCGCCGACGAGGGGGCCGGTGGCCTGCCCAGGCACGAGGGTGACGATCCGATGATCGGTGGGGACGAGGACATCGGCGGGGGGCGCCATTCGGCCGAGACGGCCGGCGGCGTTGACAGCGGTGAGGACCCGGTCGAAGTGCCAGCGACTGAACGGGGTGAGCGGGGACCGCGCCATCGGGCCATGGAAGGTGACCAGGCCCGCCTCCAGCTGCGCCGCGATGAGCAGCGCGGTGATGTCGGAAAAACCGATGATGGCCTTGGGCCGCTTCTTCAAGGGGGCGAAGTCGACGCCGTCGAGGATGCGCGTCATGCCGTAGCCGCCGCGGAGGCACCAGACGGCGTCGATGCGCGGGTCGGCAATGGCGGCGTTCAAGTCGCCGAGGCGCTGTTCGTCGGTGCCGGCGAGGTAACCGTAGTGCCGGTACGCGTTTGGACCGAGGACGGGCTCGAAGCCGAGGGCGCGACAGAGTTCCTCGCCCCTGAGGAGGTCGTCGTGTTCAAGGAGGGGGCCGGCCGGGGCCACGAGGGCGACGCGACTTCCCGCGGCGAGTGCCGGCGGCCGGACAAATTCTTTTGACCCCATTCGGGCTCCCGTACTAGATTGAAGGCGACACTTCCAGGAGAAACGCACTGCGCGCTTCCCATCCGGCCCTCTTGGCCGCCAGCCGTGTGATCTTCGACCTGCGGGACGAGATGGTTTCCCAGTGGGCCGACTGGCTCGGCGACCGCATGCAGACCTCCACCACAATACCTCGCCCGGTCATCGAGCGGGAGTTGCGGCTGATCATCGAGCTGCTCGGCGAGATGGTGGGGCCGGTGCGGCGGGAAACCAAGCCGGTGTGGTTCCACGCCTGTGAGCACTTCGGGCGATTGGCGGCGGCGCGCGGCCTGGCCGCCGGTGAAATCGTCGACGAGATGCAGTACCTGCGCGAGCTCCTGATCCGGAGCCTGGCCCCGATTCTGGCCGCCATGCGGCCTCGGCGGGCCATGGCCATCATGCTGGAACTGAACCGGGTGCTGGACAAGGGCATCAGCGTGGCCGTCGTGGGGTATACCGATGCCCTGGTGGCCACCATCTTTGCGCAGAACGGCGTGCCCAGCGAGGGCACGGCGGTGGATGCGGAGGAGGTCGGCCGGCAACTCGAGCAGCTCGAAGGCGAGCTCGCCGCCGTCACCCGCAACCGGTAGCCCCCGTGGTCAATATCCCCGCGTGGTGGACCGCCCTCCCCTGGGCGGTGCCCTTCCTTGCCTTCGTTCGCCTTGCGCGTCAGCACCCGAGCCTCAGCCAGGCGCCCCTGGCGAGTGGCGAGCTGGTGTCGGTGATCGTCCCGGCGCGCAACGAAGCGGAGAATCTCCCTACCCTGCTCGACTCGCTGCTCCTCACCGACTACGACGCGGTCGAGATCATCGTCGTGGACGATCGGTCCACCGACCGGACGGCCGCTGTTGTCCGTCGGTACGCCGCGGCGGACCCGCGCGTGCGGCTCATCGACGGCGAGGACCTACCAGCCGGGTGGTTCGGGAAACCATGGGCGTGCGTGCAGGGCTACCGCGCGGCCAAGGGGGATCTCCTCCTGTTTACCGACGCCGACACGAAGCACGCGCCGGAGCTGCTTGGGCGGGCAGTGGGAGCGCTTCAGTCGGAGCATCGGGACCTGGTGACGGTCCTCGGCCGCCTGGTGTGCGGGTCGTTCTGGGAGCGGGTGATCATGCCGATCATCGGCGCCCTGCTGGGAATCCGCTTTCATCCGACGGCAGTGAACCGGGCGCGGAAGGCGAGCGAGGTGATCGCCAACGGCCAGTTCATCCTGGTGACCCGGGAGAGCTATGAGGCGGTGGGTACCCACGAGGCGGTGAAGCACGAGGTGGCCGAGGACCTGGCGATGGCACAGCTCTATTTTCGCGCCGGCCGGCCGCAGCTCTTCACCTTCGGGTTGAACCTGCTGGGAACCCGGATGTACTCCAGCCTGGCAGGGCTGATCGAGGGATGGTCGAAGAACGTGTATGTCGGCGGGCGCCGCTCCTACCCCGACGAGCCGATGCTGCGGGCGCTGATTCCCGTGATGTTCCTCCTTGGCGCGCTCTTCTGGCTGCTGCCGCCAGTGGTGCTGCTCCTGGCGCTGGCCGGCGTCCTGCCGGGCCTCCTGGCGCCGGCGATCTGGGCCACCGGGCTCAGTGCGCTGTTCTGGGTGGGGTTCGACGCGGGGTTCGGGGTCAACCCGTTCTACGGGCTGAGCTATCCCTTGGGCGTCCTGATGACGGGCTGGATCTTCGCCCGCTCCACGCAGCGCGCCGAGCGCCGGATCGAGTGGCGGGGCCGCACCTATTCCACCGACTGACCGCGCGGTTGCGCGAATGCGCCACCGCACGAATCTTTAGCCGACACCCTCTCTCGGAGATGGCATGCGCCTGACGATCACGGAAGCGATGCTGGCCGCCCTGGAGCAGGCCTCGGACAAGCCGGACTGGCTCATCGAGCAGGTGAGTCGCATGCGCGCCGAAGGGGCTCCCTACATCCTCCCCCTCGGCTCCCAGCAGAGCACCGCACTCGAGGAGCTCTGCGCGATGAACATCCGCTTCACGCCCGACGGGAAGGTGAAGCCGGAGCACCAGGCGCTGGATGCGCTGTCGAACCTGGTGCTGGAGAACTACTGACCGCGTAGCGGCCTATTGCACCACTAGCGTCCCAGTGGCGAACGGCCAGTACGGGTCTTCATAGAGGTAGACACCCGGCGTTGTGAACGTCACCGAGAGCCCGTGAACGTCCGCACCGTACCCGAGAGACCCTCCGACAAAAGATGGAACCCCAACCGACGCAATGGCGTGATCCTCAAGATCGGAAAACGAGAGCAGCCACGTCATCGTTCCACCGACCGGCAAGGTATCGACCGCGGGGGAGGTGCCATTGCTACGACTGACGAAGCCGAACTGCGGACCGGATACATCCAGAATGACGACTGGGATTGGTGGACTGACCGTGAGCGTGAACTCCACGAATGGTGCGCCACCGGAGATCGCTGCCCGCAACACTCCCACCCCAGCGGTAGCACCCGGAGCCACCCGCGCGTAGCTCGCCCCTGCCGCCGAAGTCATTGGGGTTCGCGTGGTGATGGACAGTGGGCCACTTTCAACGGTCCATGTCACCTCCTGACCCTCCACCGGGTTGCCGAATTCATCCGTGACCACAACGCTGACAAAATCGAACAATGGGAGATTGGCGGGTAGAGTCTGGCTGTCTCCCGCTTCCCTGGTGATTGCCCATCCCGGGAGAGGAAGCGCCGTTGCGGTCAAGATGGCCGGCGGTCCCATTATCCCGGCCGTCGTGGCTCGGATGGTAGCCGCCCCAGCCAGAGCAGTCAGCGTTCCGGTCGTGGTGGCGATGCCACTGAGATCGGTCACACTTGCGGCAGGGGCCAGCGTCACGTTCTGCCCGACCCAGTAGACAGTAGCACCCGGAGATGGCACGCCCTCCGAGAGGACGGTCACACTCAGTGGCGTGTCGAGGGTGGAACCGACCAAGGCGGACTGTCCGTTCGTCAGGGAATCGATCACGATGACGACCAGTGGGAGGGCGGTCGCTGCGAACCTGATCGGCGAACCATCCGTACCTTCGACCGTGGCGTCGACCGTCATCGAGCCCGGCGTCGATCCGAGAGTCCAGTAGGCTGTGGCGACGCCTGTCTCGTCGGTGAGGTTCGACGCGATCTGGACACTCCCCGCCGATGCAACCCAGCTGACGTTGACCCCGGGCACCGGGACGCCGCCGGAGTCGACCCGGACCTGGAGTGGCCGGGAAAGGGCCAGGCCCCGAAGGGCGGACTGGCCCGTGCCGCCGGGAATCGCCGTGGCGGTCAGTGCTGGACCGGCGGTGGTGCCGGGGCCGTTGTCGTCCACTCCGGCGGAGTCGGCGCAGGCGGCGAGCAAAGCCACAAGGCCAAGCACCATCTGAGTCGCTTTCATCCGGCAGCTCCTTGGGCTGACACAATTGGTATCGACAACTTGCGATCGCAGATCATCGCACCACGACGGTGCCCGAATCGGCCGGGCCGTACAACGCGGTGTAGCGGTACTCGCCCGGCGCGGGAAAGATCGCGCTGTAGGTCGCGGGGGAGTAACCGAACAGGCCTCCAGCGAAGGAGGGAGTTCCGATGGAGAGAATGCCCTGTTCGTCATAGTTGTAGTCATTGCTCAACCAGAGCCAAGCCATGCTGCCTCCCACCGAGATGGTATCGACTGCCGGGACAGAGCCGTTCCGCGCACTCGAGAACTCCCCGCTCCGCTGATCGAGGACTGCAAATGGCAGCGGCGGAGTCGAAGTCAGCGCAAAGTCCACCGACAACGGCCCGGCGGTGGTGGCACGCACGACGGCACTCCCGGGCACGCCGGTCGGCACCACGCGCCCCCAGACGGTGCCTTGCGATTGCGGCAACACGCTCACTGGACCGCTGACTACTGACCAGGCGATATCGGAGGGGTACACATCGTTTCCGAACCGGTCGGACCCGTGTACCCGCAACGTTCCGAATTCCGGGAAGTTCGCTGGAAGCGACTGGCCGTCCCCCCACAGCCCGACAAAGTCCACCGCTGGACCAGGACGTGCGGTCGCATGAAAGACCAGCGGTGGACCCACCGTACGGTCCACCGTCGCCATGGCGGCCGCCTGTCCCGCGCCGTGGGGCATCGTCCAGTATGTCGATGTCCGGCCGGCTGCATCGGTGACGCTGGAACGGGGGGTGATCGCGCCGTCGGTCGTGCTCCACCGGACGGTGACGCCTTCCGCGGGGCGGCCGGAGGCGTACGCCTGGATGCTCAGTTCGGTCGGCAATGCTGCCCCGACCTCGCCACTCTGGTTGTCGGTGCTGGCAATGACGGAGGCCGTCACCCAGCCGAGCGCGGTCGCAGCGAATACCACAGGCGAGCCCTGCGCACCTCGGACCGACGCGGTGACGGTCACCGGCCCGGGTGCGTTGCCGAGTGTCCAGCGCGCAGACGCAACGCCGTCGGAATCGGTGGTGCTCGAGGTAATTGTCAAGGCACCCGAGGTGGTCGCCCAGAGCACCGCGGCTCCGGCCACGGCGGTGTCAGCCGAGCGCACCTGCACCCGAAGCGCCCGCGGCAACGTTGTACCGACGAGGGCACTCTGACCGTCGCCATCGGGCACGGCCACCGCGGTGATGACCGGGTTGCTGTCGGTCGAGTCGGCGCAGGCCGCGCCAGAGGAGGATGGCGAAAACCGACATCACCGTACGCCCATTGTCTGCTGTTCGCAATCATGGCAGACCTCGATAGACGAATGGCGGCGGGGCTCCGGCCTCTTGTCGCACTGGGGATGGGCAGTAGTAGCTCAACAAGCCAGGGCCCGCCCAGTGGCCGCAACCAGGGGTATAGGTGGTCGGCGGTGTGCCGGTGATGATCGGCCCGGTGATGGTTGATGCATAGATGTGCCCGGAGATGTCACGAAATGTCAGTTTGACGGTCGCCTCGGTGCCCGTGGCCCGATGTCCATCCGCAGCAAAACTATAGAACTCGTATTCTCCAAAGACTTCGACAAACAAGGGAGTGTCCTGCCCTTCTGGAACTGAGACGCCGTAGGCGAAGGCCCGAGGAAACGGAGATTGCAGGCCGGGAACAGTCAGAATCTCGAACCCCACGACTTGGAGGCCTCCTCCACCGGGGGCCTCGGCAACAACGAGTTGCGGCGCGTACCCCCAATACCCGGATCCTGGTGCGAACTCAAATTCAGTCACCGAGAACGACCTGACGATGACGCGGGGCTGAGTATCTGGTTCGACAAAGGTGATCTGGAGTGTGTCCGACACCCCAATCCGTCCTGCAGTGTCCGAGACGGTCATCTGGATCGAATAGGTAGAGGGCCCCAGCCACGGCGGGTAACTGTTGAAGTCGAGCGGACGCCCGAGCAGCCACGACAGGTCGCCATCCACCCCGGTGAATTCAAACGGAGGATCAACTCCTGTCTCGTCGATGAGAAGGAGACCCAGATGCTCAAGCCCTGCGTCAGAGGTGACCCGAAAATGAAACTGAGGGAATTCGTAAGGCACCGAATCCCCCGACCTCGGAGTGAAGATCGTCACCACCGGTGGCTGGGGCGGCGGCGGAATCGGCGTGGCAAGCGTATCAGTGCTGAAATCGGCCAGGAACGACGTCCGCAGCGAATCGCCGCCGAGATCCCTCGCCCCGCGACCGATGCGTATTTGGTGAATCGAGAGGGGTGCGAGCGTGTCCGCCGGCACGAAGGAAGCGCGCAGTACGAGTCCGGTGTCGGGGAGCAGGCGAATGGTGCCCGAGACCGGCGCGCCTCCCTTCGTCAAGGCGAAGGCGCCACCCAATGTCGACCGATCCATCGGTTCGCTGAACGCGACCTCGATGGTGTCGGTGGGCGCAACATTTAGCTGATGATCCAGCGGAGTGGTGCGCACCACGACCGGCGAGGCAGAGCCCGGCACCAGGAGAGTGTAGGAGCTCGAGCCAGCTGATCCTGGCACCACTGCCACGATGGTATCGCCGGCAACCGCAGCCACCGGAACGGGATCGAAGCCGCCATCGACCAGGTTCACATTGACCGTCGCTCCCGTTCGCACCACGTGCAGGGTGACCGCCGCAGCTGCGAATGCCCCCGGCGACAGCGAGACATAGGAGGCGGCGGGCCCGCCGGGCGAGGCAGCCACCGGATCAGACACCACGAAGGGAGTGGGGGGCAGCGAAGGCGGCGGAATCGGCCCCGGGTCCGCCGGCCCCTGGCTGTCTGCGCACCCCGACAGGAGGCCAAGGAGGAGCAGCGCCGGGAGTGCGGGATTGGAATGCATGGCAATCGACCTCAGGCTGAGTGGAACGACGCGTCGAGGCCAAGTATCGGGGTTCCGTGTGAGCGGGCTGTCCCTCGAGCGTCACCTGAGCGTTAATTGAGGGAATCGGGTCTCCGAATCGCCGGTCTTGCCCCGATGCGATCCAGGGGCATACTTCAGCGGGTCACTCGATAGCCGTCCGGACCCGCCACTCACCCCTTCAATTCCGGTCGCCGATGATCCGATTCAAGCTCCTCGGAGAAATCGACTTACGCGGCGACGGCGGCGCCCAACTCGATCAGCTCCTGCGGCAGCCAAAGCGGCTGTCGCTGCTGGCCTACCTCGTGGCACCCACACCTGGCACCTGGCACCGCCGGGATACCCTGCTGGGCCTGTTCTGGCCCGAGCAGGACACCACCCACGCCCGCACTTCGCTCCGTAACGCCCTTTATGTCCTCCGCCAGGCACTCGGCGAGCGGGTCCTTCGGACCCGCGGCGACGAGGAGGTGTCGATCGACCCCGCAGAGTTGGAGACCGACCTAGCGGAACTGGGGGAGGCGCTCCGGACCGGACGCACCGCCGAGGGACTGGCGCTCTACCAGGGTGACCTCCTCCCCGGGCTCTTTCCCCCAGACAGCGACGGCTTTCAGCGCTGGCTGGACACCGAGCGCGCCCGACTCAGGATCGAAGTTGCGAAGGCGGGGGTAGAGTGGGCGGCGATCCTGGAGGGTGAGGGCGGGCTGGAGGAGGCGCGGGATGTTGCACGGCGCATGCTCGAGATCCACCCGGACGACGAGCCCGCCGTCCGCCGGCTGATGGAATTGCATCGCGCGATGGGAGACCAGGCGGGAGCGCTGGCGGCCTACGAGGAATACCGGAGTCGGCTGGCGCGCGAATACGATGCGGAACCGGCGCCGTCCACAAGTGCGTTGGCCGAGCAGATGCGGGGGCCGATTGACTCCGGGGCATTTCGTCAGAAACTGCGAAACGATGACCCCGCACCTGGTGATGAACCAATTCTCGCCCGCGGTGATGATTCAGCGTCCGCGACGGGAACTGGACACCGGAGGCGCACGACCGATTCACGACATCCGGGGCTGCGGCGCGCGCTCATCATCGTCGTCGGCGTGGTGGCCGTCGCGGTCGTCGGATGGCGGCTCACCCGAACCGACCAGGTGCCCGCGATCGGCAAGACCAGCCCCGTCACCATTGACGAAGGACTGCAGATCGAACCGGCCATCTCCCCGAATGGTCGATTGGTCGCGTACGCGAGCGGGTCCTCGCAACGGATGCGGATATTCATTCACCGACTGGGCGGCGGCACCCCATGGGCCGGCACCACCGCCATGCACTCCACCTCCGTCCGCGCTCCAAGCACCAATCCGCTGCTCCCCAGGGCGCTCCGCGCCGGGTAGGGCGGCGCGAACACCTCCTTATATACGGTGTTGAAGGCGCCCCACTCGCCGATGTCGGCGAGGAAGATGGTGCACTTCACCACGTCCCTCAGCGACGCACCGTGCCGCTCGAGGATCGCGCGGATGTTCTCCAGGACCTGGCGCGACTCGGGTCCGATGCCCCCGGGCACCAGTTCCAGCTTGCCAGGCACATTCCCGATCTGCCCCGAGACAATCAGCAGATTCCCGACCTGCACCGCCTCCGAAAACGGCATCCCCTTCAGGGCGGAGTCGCCCGCGAGAAAGAACTGCGGAGCCGCGGCCGACGGCAGGGGCGGAGGCGGCGCCTCACAGCCCAGGGAGACCGCGGTGAGGACGACGAGCGAGAGGACGCGAGTAGCACGACGCATGGATGACTCTCCTTTCATGGCAAATAGACCACCGGATCTGGTGGTGCGCCAGCGGCCCCGCGGAGTCAGCCTCAATTCGGCCAGCCCGCCGTTCGAATGATGTCCCTGCTCTCCTGACTTCACCGCATCCTGTGGAACCCATTCCCGGGATGCGCTCGTGCTCACTGGCAATGTTCTGCAGTCCATTCTCGCCTTGCATGATCTGCCACACTTCGTGGCCTCCCTCGGCCACGAGCCTCTCTGGGAACCGCTGGATGTCGACGCCCTCGACCTCGGCCGTCGATCCGACCCGCCCCTGGACGCCGCGATCGTGGGCCGCCTCGGCGGATTCACCTGGTACGCGGTAGCGTCCGAGGACCCGACCCACCAAGCCCCCAGAATTGCCCGGCGGCTGGCCGAGCGCGGGCGCCAGTGCGGCGTGTTCGGGCTGGACCTTGCAGGGCGGCGATTGGCGGTTTCCGTGGCGTTCGACGGCGCACCGACCCTGACCGTGGACCTCGCGCACCCGAGCCAGCTCGCGACGAGTTGTCTCGCACGCATCGGCAGCGCCCAGTCCGGAGGCTCACTCGGCATCGCCTCCCGGACGGCAGAGGCGCTCTCGGGCGCCGGGCTCGGGCGCCAGTTCTTCGCCGCGTTTCGCGCGACCCTCGACCGGTTCACTGGTGCGCTGCCCGCGGAAATGCCCGAGCGGCACCGCCACGAGTTGGGCTTGCTGCAACTCACCCGCGTCCTCTTTCTCTACTTCGTCCAGGCAAAGGGGTGGCTCGACGGCTCCGACCACTTTCTGCGTAGCCACGTGGACGACTGTCTCTTCCACCGGCGGGCCATCCACCGGCACCTCCTCCTCCCGCTCTTCTTCGGCACCCTGAATGAGCCCCCCCAGCGACGGCACGCCGCCGCCCGTGCCTTCGGCGAGATCCCCTTCCTGAACGGCGGACTGTTCGAACCGCATCCCCTGGAGCGCCGGCATCGACCCGACATTCCCGACGCCACCTGGCGAGACGCCTTCGACACCCTGTTCGAGCGATACCACTTCACGATCTCGGAGGGCGCACCAGGCAGCATCGCCCCCGACATGCTGGGGCGGGTGTTTGAAGGAGTGATGGAACCGGGCGCCCGGAAGCAGAGCGGAACGTTCTACACCCCTCGGGCGCTGGTCCGTGGCGTGCTGGACGCAGCGCTGGCGGGTTTCGTCGGCGGGCAGCTCAATATCCCGGAGGCGGAAGCGGTCCGCCGCCTGGAGGCCGGCGAGGCAAGAGCGGTCCGACTCCTCGAGGATGTCGCCATTCTCGACCCTGCCGCCGGCTCGGGCGCCTTCCTTCTCGGCGCCCTGGAGCGACTGACCGCGATTCACGCTGCGGCGGGTCGGGCAGTCTCTCCGAGGCAGATCGTCGCGCGCAACCTGTTCGGCGTCGACCTCAATCCGGCAGCGGTTCGCCTCTGTGAGCTCCGGCTCTGGCTGGCAATCCTCGGCGCAGAGCCCGCCGGCCCACCGGATCATGTGGAGCCGCTCCCGAATCTCGATGCGTACGTCCGCCAGGGGGACAGCCTCGCCGACCCGCTCCGCCTGGTGTTGCGGCATCCGCTGCGGGCCCCCCGTCATGGAGCCGCGCTCGAGGCCGCGCGCCGCGCGGCGGCCGTGGCCAGCGGGGTCCCGAAGCGCGAAGCCTTTCGATTGCTCCGCCGCATCGAACTCGACGCTGCGTTGGAGCGACTCGACGAGGCGATTCTCGAACGCGAGCGGGACGTCCGCGGTATTCTGGCGGCGGGAAAGGACCCCACCCTCTTCGGTGAACGGCGTGGACTGAACGCGCGCGCACGGAGCCTGCTCCGCGTTGCGCGTGGCGAGCTCGCCGCCCTCCGCCGGTCGAGGCGGCAGTTGCGGGAAGAGGGAGTCTCCCCATCGTTTGATTTTGACATCCACTTCGGCGAGGTGACGGCGCGGGGCGGATTCGACCTCGTAGTCGGCAACCCGCCGTGGGTTCGCGCCGAGGCGCTGTCGGCAGGGACCCGCGCGGGGCTCCGGGAGCGGTTCCGCTGGTGGCGCCCAGGGCGCGGGCGCGGGTACAGCCATCAGCCGGACCTCGCGGTGGCCTTCCTGGAGCGGGGGTGGGAATTGACCCGGCCCGGCGGGGTCCTGGCCATGCTGGTACCGGCGAAGGTTGCAACGTCCGCCTATGGATCGGCTGCGCGCGCGGCGCTGAGCGAGCGCGGCACCCTGCTCTCGGTGACTGATCTCACCCGGGATCCGACGGCGGCATTCGAGGCGACGACCTATCCCCTGGCCATCGTCGTCCGGTCGAGTCCGCCACCCGCCGGCCACCGACCCCACCTTGGACTCAACCCCGCGGCCCGGAGCCAATCGCGCCTCCCTGACAGCCCGGGGGCACCCTGGATCCTCCAATCTGGGGCACTCCAACGATCGCTGGCGCTCCTGCGCGGGGTGCCCCGGCTCTCGGAAGCGGTTTCCATTCGACTGGGCGCCAAGACCGGTGCGAACCACCTCTTCCTTTCTCCCGGGGCGGAGATCGAACCGGAGCTGGTGAGGCCGGTCCTGCGCGGCAAGGACCTCCGTGCATTCAGGGGGAGGCCTTCCAATCGCATCATCTGGACACATGACGCGAACGGCGCCGTGCTCACCACGCTTCCGCCCAACGCCAGCCGCCATTTCCACCGTCATCTCGAAACGCTGCGTGCCCGCCGCGACCACGGCGGCCTGGTGCCGTGGTCGCTCTTTCGCGTCTCGGCCGGCGAACGAGGGCCGCGAGTGGTGTGGCCCGACCTCGCCCAGCGCCTCGAGGCGGTTGCTCTCGTGGAGGCGGAAGAACTCGAGTGGGTGCCGCTCAACAGTTGCTACGTGGTGTTGACCAGGTCCGCGAATGAAGCACTGGCGCTCTGCGCCTGGCTCAACTCCACATGGGTCCGGGCGGCGGCTCGCGCAACCGCCGACCCTGCCAGCGGTGGTTACGCCCGATTCAACGCGCGCGCCGTCGGCGGGGTGCCGCTGCCGCCGGACGCGCTGGCGGACGAACGACTGGTGGCCCTCGCGCACCGCGGCCGCGCCGGGGAGGGAATCCAGGATGAACTCGACGATGTCGTGGGGACGTGGCTCCAGCTCGGCGAGCGGGACCGCCGCGTGCTCTCCGAAGTGGTGGGCGTGGGCACCGCGCGTCGTCGCGGAAGGGCTGCGACTGCTCGCTGACTCGCTTCCCGGCCTGTTCGCCCCGGGACCTTCGGCCCGCCCCGACGCCGTCGCGCGGGCCATCGCGGCGACACTCGCCCCCCCACGGGCCTCGGACGCGGCGCCATCGTGGCTGGACCCGTCGCAGGCGGATGCCTTCGGGGTGCTGCTCCACGCCCTGAGACAGCATGGCGCCGTGCTCTGCGCCGATCCTGTCGGCAGCGGGAAGACCTTCCTGGCGCTGGCCCTCGCGCAGGCGTTTCCCGGCGACCCGACCGTGTGCATCGTCCCGCCAGCGCTGCAGCAGCAATGGAGGGACACAGCGCGGCGATTGGGCGTCGAGATCTCCGTCTGGTCGCATGCCCGACTCTCCCGAGGCCACCGCCCGACGGGCGACCCCCCACTCGTCGTCATTGATGAGAGCCACCACTTTCGACACCCCGCCATTCGGCGGTATCGCACGCTGGCGCCCTGGCTGATCGGCCGGCACGTCCTGCTGCTGAGCGCCACGCCGATCGTCAATCGGCCGGCCGACCTCTACCACCAGCTGCACCTCGGCCTCCGGGACGATGCCCTGACCGATGACGGAGCCGCATCGCTCCGGGCGGCGTTCGACCGTGATGCGGTCCCCGCTGCGCTCGGGCGGTTCGTCATCCAGCGGACGGTCCCCGACTGCTTGCCCCTGCGGCGCGAGCGGGCCGAGGTCGTGGCGAGTGGGGCCACCCGCTTTCTCCCTGCGCTCGACGCACTCGGACTTTCCGGTCATCCGGAGGTCGCCGCGCTGGTGCGGGGCGTCCTCCTGCACGCCGCCGCGTCGAGTCCCGCCGCGCTGCATGCGTCGCTGCGCCGATACCGACTCCTGCTCCTCCAGGCGCACGACGCGCTCACGGCCGGCATCCCTCCGGATCGGCGGACGTTGCGGCGGTTCGCCGGCAGGTCGCCCGAACAGCTCGTGATGTGGTCGCTCCTGCCGGGCGCCGACTCCGATGCGGAGCTCCGCCTCGACGACCTGCCCGCGGTCGAAGCCCTCCTTGCCGAGGCGCGACAGGCCGTTGATCGACCCGACCCCAAGTCGATCCGCCTCAGGGAAGTGCTCAGCGATCAAGCGCGGACCCTGGTCTATGTCACCGCTCGCGAGACGGTCACTCTACCTGCGCAGACACCTCCCCGACCGATGGCTGGCCTGGTGCAGCGGCCAGGGTGCCGGGATCGGGAGTACATACCTGCCGCGGGAGGATGTCCTCCGATGGTTCCGGCCGAACGCGCCAGACTACCCTCCCGGCATACCCGGGCGGCCCACGACGCTGTTGACGACCGACGTGACCGCCGAGGGGCTCGACCTGCAAGGGGCGGGACGAGTGGTTCACTACGACCTCCCGTGGACGGAGGTCCGGATCGCGCAACGAGATGGCCGCGCCGTGCGCCGTGGCTCGACACGGCCGGTGGTGGATATCGTGCGATTCCTTCCGGAGAGCGGCCTTGAAGCGCGGCTTCATCAACTTGAGATGTTGAGGGACAAGGCAGCGCTTCCACACCGGTACGGTCTCGGCACGAACGGGCGACCAATGTGGCGATGGCGTCGGGAACTGGCCGAGGAACTGGGCAGCGCCGAATCAGGAGGGCACTGCTGCGTGGCATCCGACTGGGAGGGGGCGTTGGCAGGGGTCGCGCTGGACCGGGACGGCATGTCGGTGTTGTCCACGGTCTTCTTGCGGGAAGGTGGAGGCGCATGGGAGACCGACCCCGAGGCGATCCGACAGCGCCTTCGCGAGGCCGCGCAGGCCGCATCCTGCCCGCTTCCCTGCAGTGCCGAACTGGATCTGGCGGTCGCGTCGCTGGTCCCGGTCGTCCGGTCGCTGCTTCGGACGGCCTCGTCGGCTCGGGCTTCCGGCGTCCCTCCGAAGCCCGCCGCGCTTGCACTTGGGCGACGACTTCGACGGATCGCCGTCAGCGCGGCGCGGAAGCGAGACACCGCTCTCCTGAGTCTTCTGGAGGCTGCGCTCCGCTTCACCACAGGGGGCCACACGGCGGGGGAAGAAATGCTAGTCGAGTCTCTTTCGGCCTGCGTCGACGCCGACCTGGTCCCGCGCTTGGCCCAGCTGCCCACAGCGCCACCATTGGCCGCGCCCCTTCGGGCCCGGTTGACGGGAGTCGTCCTCTTCCGGCCCGAGGGCACGGCCCCCGCGCCCCCGCTCCCCGTCGCGGCTTGCGGCGCCATGAACTTCGGGTAGGTTGGCGCGTGGGTGAGCGCATCCGCGCACCGCCCGATCCCGCACACACCACTTTCGGAGGAACCGATGCGTCGAGTCGCGATGGTGTACGCCCTCGTCCTGATGGCTGCCTGTTCGAAGCCCGAGACACCACCGGCGGCGGAGATGCCCGCGGCTCCGGCCCTCAACCTGGCCGATCTGGCCGGCACATGGACGTCCCAGACAACGTCTCCGGGAAGTGACAGCGTGCTGGTCACCTCGACGATCGTGGCCTCCGCGGACCCACTGGCCTGGACCATCACGTTGCCTGGCCGCGAGGCGATGCCAATGAACGTCACCGTGTCGGGCGACAGCCTCCTGACCGCTGCCGGGCCGTACGAGAGCGTGCTGCGCGCTGGCGTCCAGGTCTCCACCTCCGGCGTGCTTCGTCTGGTCAACGGCCAGCTTACCGGCCCGATGGTCGCCCACTACACCACGGCGGGCGCCGATTCGGTGCTTAACCTCTGGACCACGGCCACCCGGGCGCCGTAGGGGCCACACAGACCGATGAGGTCAGCGGGGGCGCGCCGGTGTACCGGTGCGCCCCCTGAGTTTCGACCACCCGAGGAGTCCCGGATGCCGAGTCTCCGTGCCTGCGCTGCACCGCTGCTTGCCGCGAGCCTGGCGGCGTGCACGTACTGGCAGACGGTGACGACGCCGCTTCCCGAACTGACGGGCGGCGACAACCCGCCAGCCCTCGTTCGGGTCATGACGGTCTTTGACGAGGAATTTGAGCTGACCGACCCCCGGGTCCACAACGACACGCTGATCGGCGGGTCGATACCGGAGGAGATCTGGACCTACATCGCCCTGTCGGATATCACCAGCGTGTCCATCAAGAAGAAGAGCGTGCTGCGCGCGGCGGGGGCGGTGGTGCTGGTGGCGGGAATCGTCACCGCCATTGTCCTCCTCTGCGAGGATCCGGAGGCGTGCACCGACGCGCTGGAGGAGTAGTCTCTCCCCGCCGCCCCTGCTACTTTCTCCCCATGCCACCACTCAAGACCGTCCTGTTCGACCTCGACGGGACCCTCATCGACTCGATCCAGCTGATCATCGACTCCTACCACCACACGCTCGAAGTGCACGGCATTCCGCCGCGCACGGACAAGGAGTGGCTCGATGGCATCGGTACCCCGCTCCGGGTACAGTTTGCCGAGTGGGCGCACGACGAGCCGCAGATGGAGGCCATGATCGCCACCTACCGCGACTACAACATCCACCACCACGACAGTCGCGTGACCGTGTATCCGGGCGTCGTGGAGATGGTCCAGGCCGTGCGAGCGGCCGGGTGCCGGACCGGGATCGTCACGAGCAAGAACCGGGTCGGCGCCTACCGCGGCCTCCGGCTGGCCGGGCTGGACCAGGCGATGGATGTCGTGATCGGTGCCGACGACGTGGTCAACCCCAAGCCCCACCGGGAACCGGTGGACCTTGCGGTGGCGCACCTCGGGGCTAACCCCGCCACGACGGTGTACGTGGGCGACAGCATCCACGACATGCACTCCGGAAAGAGCGCCGGTGTGCGGACCGCCGCCGTCCTCTGGGGGCCGTTCGGGCGCCCTGAGCTCGAGCCGGCCGATCCGGATCACTGGCTCGACCACCCCCGGGAATTGGTAACTCTTCTCACCACTTAGCCTTACCGCTCAGCCGAAAATCCGGTGGCCGCGGATCATCTTGCGGCGGTCGCCGGCCGCCTTATCTTCCGCCCGGGCAGTTCGTTACCAGAACTTTACCGGGATGTTGCAATGCGCCTCCTGCCGCGGGACGAACGGTTCTTCGACCTCTTCACCAGGGTCGCCACCCTCAACGTCGAAGCCGCCAAGCAGCTGAAGGTCCTGCTGGGCACCGAAATGGACCGGCGCCTCCCGATCGTGGAGTCCATCAAGCGGCTGGAGCATGAGGCCGACCTCATCACCCACGAGGTGGTGACCCGGCTCGACCGATCCTTCATCACCCCCCTCGATCGCGAAGACATCCACACCCTGGCTTCCCGGCTCGACGACGTGATGGACCTGATGGACGGGTGCGCCCGCAAGGTGCAGGTGTTCCACGCCGGCGATGCGCCCAAGGGGGCCATCCTCCTGGCCGAGACGATCGTGGGCGCCACCGAGAAGCTGCTGGTCGGGGTGCAGCACCTGGACAAGTCGAAGAACAATGAAGTGCTCGAGGCCTGCATCGCCGTGAAGGGGATGGAGGAAGATGGCGACGCCATCTACCACCACTGGGTCGGCGAGCTGTTCAAGGGCAACCCCGATCCGCTCCTCGTCATCCGCTGGAAGGAGATCTACGACACGCTGGAGAAGACCCTCGACTACGCCGAGGATGTCGCCAACGTGCTCGAGTCCATCTTCATCAAGCACGCCTGACCGTGGAAGCCTCCATCGGGTTCGTCATCGCCATTATCGGGGTGGCGCTGGTCTTCGACTTCATCAACGGCTTCCACGACAGCGCCAATTCCATCGCGACCGTCGTGTCGACCCGGGTGCTCACGCCTGGCGTGGCCGTGGTCTGGGCTGCATTCTTCAACTTCATCGCCGCCTTCGTGGTCGGAACCGCCGTCGCCAAGACCATCGGCAAGGGCCTCATCCACCCCTCGGCGGTGGACGCCAACGTCATCCTCGCCGCGCTGCTCGGCGCCATCGTCTGGAACCTCATTACCTGGTGGCTGGGACTTCCGAGTTCGTCGAGCCACGCACTTCTCGGCGGCTATGGCGGCGCGGCGGTGGCCAAGGCCGGCGCCGGCGCCATCATCGCCTCGGGGTGGGTCAAGCCGATTCTCTTCATCGTCATCTCCCCGATGCTGGGCATGGCGCTTGGCCTCGGGCTCACCGTGGCGCTCTCCTGGGCCTTGCGCAACCAGAGTCCCGGCCCGATGGACAAGCTCTTCCGGCGATTGCAGCTGGTGTCCGCCGCGCTCTACTCGCTGAGCCACGGCGCCAACGACGCCCAGAAGACGATGGGTATCATCGTGGGACTCCTCGTGGCCACCCAGGCGCTCTTCCTGGAGCAGACCGGCTGGTTGCATCATCTCTACCTTCCCAATGCCGACCACATCCCGATGTGGATCGTCCTCATCGCGCATACCGCCATCGCGCTCGGGACCGGGATGGGTGGCTGGCGGATCGTCAAGACGATGGGCACACGCATCACCAAGCTCCGTCCCTTCGGCGGCTTCTGTGCGGAAACGGCGGGCGGCATCTCCGTCATGCTCGCGTCGTCGATGGGCATCCCGGTCAGCACCACGCACACCATCACCGGCGCCATCGTCGGCGTCGGCTCGGCCAGCCGGCTCAGCGCGGTGCGCTGGGGGGTGGCCGGCACCATCGTCTGGGCCTGGATTCTCACCATCCCGATGAGCGCCGCCATCGCCGGGCTGACCTACCTCGCACTGCGCTGAGCGGCGCCGCGCGAGATCGCGCGGCTCCCGACTATTCTTCTGCATGCGTCCGCATGCGCTTCTCCTCGCGGCAGGCTCCTCCACCCGGTTCGGCAGCAACAAGCTGCTCGCGCTCTGGCGCGGCCGCCCGCTGCTCAGCCACGTGATCGGCACCGTCACGACGCTGCGCGACCGGGGCGTGGTTTCCGGCGCCACCGCCGTGGTCCAGGACGGGGATGAGCCGGCCGCCGCGCTGCTCCGGCAGGCAGGGATCCGGGTGATCTGGAACGAGCACGCCGACCAGGGGATGGCCGGCTCCCTCCAGCTTGGCCTCCGAGCCCTCTCAATTCTCACCCCGCAGCCCGAGGCGGCCCTCATCTTCCTGGCCGACCAGCCCGCCGCGCCCGCCGAAGCGGCGGAGGAAGTCGTGCGCGCCTGGGAACTGGGTGGCAGCGCCGTCGTCCGACCCCGATACGCTTGCTCGCCGGACGAACCGGGCCATCCGGTGCTCCTGGACCGGGACGCCTGGGGACTCGCCGAGCGGATCACCGGCGACCAGGGCCTGGGCCGCGCCCTCTCCGGCACGCCCGCGATGGTGCTCCACGTGGACGTCGACGGGGCGAACCCCGACGTGGACATTCCGGCCGACCTCTCCCGCCTCGACGCGCCGCCGCGATGATCTTCGAGTTTGGCGGCACGCCGGAGCTGGCCTCTCCACGCGAGGCGGTCTGGCGTCACCTGCAGGATGGCGACCTGATGGCGGCGTGCACGCCCGGCGCCGAGGCGTTCGAGGTGCGCGGCCCGGGCAGGTATTCGGTCACATGCAGCGTGGGATCCGGGCTGGTGCGGGTGCATGTCGTGCTCGAAGCCGAATTGCACGACCTCCAGCATCCCGAGAGCCTCCGACTCCGCGCCACCGGCACCGCGCCCGGCTCGACCCTGGACGTGGAGACCCTCGTGCGGCTCGAGTCGCTCGAGGCCGAGCGCACCCGCCTCAGTTGGAGTTCGGTGACCGGAGTCCACGGCATGCTCGCCGGATTCGGGCGGGGCATGGTGGAGGAGGTGCTCCGGCAGTTCACAGAAAAGTTCTGGACGAACGTCGCGGCCCACATCGCGGCCGCTCCCCGAAGCGGCGCGTACCTGTTGGATGCAGACGCGCTGCGCGCACTGCGAAGCGAGACGATCGAGGGAGCAGTCCTGCTGGCGGGCTGCGAGGTTGGAGGTCGCCCCCTGCCCAAGGGGCACCGGCTCAGCCTTGAAGAAGCGACCGCCCTGCGGGCAGCCGCCGAATCAGGGCTGATCGGGCCGGTGCGGATGGCCTGGATTGGGGCGCACGAGCTCCACGAGGCGGACGCCGCCGACCTGCTCGCGCGGGCGGCCGCCGGAGATGGGATCGCTCTCGGGCCGGCGCACCAGGGACGCGTCGACCTGACTGCCGCCCACCGGGGTGTCCTGACCATTGCTCACGAGGGGCTGGAGCGCATCAACGCGATCGACCCGATCGAGCTCTTTACCCGATGGAACCACCAGCCGGTCGAGTCCGGCGATCTGGTGGCGAGCGTCAAGACTGCTCCTCACGTCGTCCAGCGATGCGTCGTCGACGAGGGCGTGCGCCTGGCTGCGGAACATCGGCCCCTTATCTCGGTGCGACCGTATGCCGGCGTGGCCGTGGCCGCGATCGCCGCGGAGGCGCTCCCTGCCGCGGCCCTCGATCGGTTCGTGGCGGCCGCCCGGATTCGTGCGGAATCGCTGGGTGGAGGCTTTCTCGGCTTCGAAGAGATCGCCTCGGACGGCCCGACCCCCGTCCTTGAGCGCGCCCGGGCCGCCCTGGAGGAGTTCGCCCTGCGGAGGCAAGCCGGCCTGCTGTTGATTGGCGGGGTCTCTGCCGGTGACCCCTTGGCACCCCTCTTCGCAGCGATCGAGGTGCTGGGCGGCGAAGTCTTCCGTCGAGGCGTCCCCGCTCATCCCGGGTCGATGCTCTGGCTGGGCCGCCTCGGCGCCACCCAGTTGCTCGGACTCCCCCGCTGCGGCGCCTTCAGCATGGCGACCGCCGCCGACCTGCTGCTGCCGCGGCTCATGACCGGCGAGCAATTGACCGCGGCGTCGATCGCCTCCCTGGGGCACGGGGGGATCCTCGGGCGGGAAATGCGGTCCCGCTTCCCGGCATATGCGCGAGACCTGCCCGAGCCGGTCGCCTCTTGACCTCCCCCTCGTGAAGCGGGTTATTAGAGCCTGATGTCGCCTTCCTCCGTCGCTGACGAGCCCCGAACCGTCACCTCCTTCGAGGTGTACCAGACCCTGCCCCGGCAGAGTCTCTTCCGGCGCTTCCTGACAACCCAGCGGCACCTGTTCGGTCTGGTGTTCGGTGCCCTGTCGGTGGACATCGACCAGCGGAAAGGCACGCCGCGGGGACGGGGCCTGGGATTCTTCCTGGCCCGCCTGCTCAACCTCTTTACGCGCCCCTTCCTCGATCGCAAGCTCCGGGATCTACCGTTCCCGGTGCAGTTGCGCCGACGGCTGGAGATGCTCGGCCCGACCTACATCAAGCTCGGCCAGATCCTCAGCCTGCGCGAAGACATCCTGCCGAAGTCGATCACCCATGAGCTGAAGCACCTGCTGGCGACCCTGCCGGCGGTTCCGTACCCGGCGTTCTGCGAATTGATCGTGCGCGGCCTCGGCCGGCCGCTCGACGAGATGTTCCTGAGCATCGACGAGGTCCCGCTGGGGTCCGCGTCCATCGGGCAGGTCCACCGCGCCACCACCCGGGACGGCGACCCCGTCATCATCAAGGTCGTCAAGCCCGGCATTCCGGCCATCCTGCGCCGCGACGCGAAGCTGCTCGCGATGGCGGGGTGGATGCTGGAGCTTGCCTTCCCCCAGTACGGCCCGAAGCGGATCATCCGCGAATTTTCCGAGTACACGCTGCGCGAAGTGGACCTGCGCCGGGAAGCCGACAACGCCGAGACGTTTGCGGCCAACTTCTCGGACGAGCGCGACATCGTCTTCCCAAGGATCTACCGGGAATTCAGCGACGAGCGGGTCCTGACGATGGAGTTCTTCGACGGGGGCCGGCCCGATTCGCGAAAGGTGCAAGCGATGTCGCTGGAGGACCGCGAGCGCCTCGTGGACCTGGGTGCCGAAGCGATCATCCGAATGATCTACAAGGACGGGTTCTTTCACGCCGACTTGCATCCCGGCAACCTGATCGTCTTGCCGGGGCCGCAGGCGGGGTTCATCGACCTCGGCATGGTGGGGCGGATGCACGACGAACTCCGCCGCACCCTCCTCTATTACTACTACGCGCTCGTCATGGGCGACGCGGAGAACGCGGCGCGATACCTCTCGGCGGCCGCCGAGCCGGGTCGCGGGGGCGACCCGGCCGGATTCCGCCGGGATGTGGCGGAAATCTCCACGCGCTGGCGCCGGAACTCGAATTTCGACAGCTTCTCCCTGGGCCAGCTGATCCTGGAGTCGGTCAGCCGGGGCGCGGAATACCGGATGTTCTTCCCGGTGGAAATGGTGCTGATGGTCAAGGCACTGGTCACCTTCGAGGGCGTCGGGCAGATGCTGCTGCCCGGCTTCGACGTGGCGGAGGTGTCCAAGAAGCACGTCCGGCGGGTGTTCATCCAGCAGTTCAGCCCGGTGCGGCTGGCGCAGGAGGGGCTCCGCGGCGCGCCGGACCTGGTGGACGCGCTGGTCAAGATGCCGCTCCTGATCACCGAAGGCCTCCGGGTCATGGAGAAGACAGCGAAGCGGAGCAGCGAGAATCCGTTCGCGGGACTCCGCGGCACCCTGATTGCCGGGTTTTCTCTGGTGGCCGGCGCAATCATTCTCGGCTTCGTGGGTCCGCAGGCCTGGATGCTGTACGTGCCGTTCTTCGTGATCGCGCTGGTACTCGCGGTCCGCAAGGGGAATTGACGCGATGCGCCGACCCGTGCCTTCGCCCGCCGAACCGCCGATCGAGCCTCCAGAACCGTGGGAGCCCTTCGAGCCTGAGTTCAGCCGGATGATGATGGACGAGGTGCTCGGCCCGATGCTGGACCATTACTTCCGGCCGGCCATCTTCGGGCGGGACAATCTCCCCGACGCGGGGCCGGTCGTGCTCGCCGCCAACCACAGCGGCAACGCCTTCCCCTACGACGCGATCATCCTCGACGCGACGCTCTGGCGGGAAGACGGCTACGAGCCCAGCCGCAAGCTCCGGTCGGTGTACGAAAAGGAACTCTCCTACACCTGGTGGATGCGGCCGTTCGGGCTGGACAATTTTTGGCGCCGGGGCGGCGGCGTGGACATGCTGTTCGACAACTTCGACCGCCTCCTCGCGCGCCGCGACCGGATTCTCTACTTCCCCGAGGGCGTCCCCGGAATCGGCAAGGGATTCAACCGCCGGTACCAGCTCCAGCGGTTCAGCACCAGCTTCGTGCTCCTGGCCGCCCGGCACCAGGCGCCCGTCGTGCCGGTCTACATGATCAACGCGGAATGGATCAATCCGTTCGGGTACGTCTTTCCACCGCTCGACCGGCTCATGCAGCGCTTCTTCGGGGTCCCCTTCCTGCCGCTTCCCGCGGGCATCCTCGCCATCATCTTCCCGTGGATCTGGTACCTCGCCTTTCCGGCGCGGACGATTTTCGTGCTCGGCGAGCCGCTCGACATGCGGGAGTACCTCCGGCAAGCCGGGATGACGAACCTCGAGGAGCCGGACCGGCCCACGCTTCAGCGGACAGCCGAACGAGTGCGGCAGGAGATGCAGGAGCAGCTGGACGCCCTGGTCGAGATTCACGGCCGCCGCCCCTATGACGCAGCGGGCCTGTGGGAAGCGCTGAAGGCGGGATGGGGAAAGTTGCGGTGGGTGTTGCCGACTGGCTGGCCGATTTCGTTTGTCCGGCGGTCGCGCGACCTGCATCGGCCCCCCGCGCGAAACGCCCTGCACCGTATTCTTCGCGACTGGGACCTGGTCGGATTCTATCTGCCGTTCGGCTGGCCCTTCCTGACGCTGACCCGCATGTTCCGGCGGCCCCCGTACGGCTATCGCGGGGTCCCGCGGGCACGGCGCGCGGAACTCCAGGGGGCGTTCATGTGGCGGCTGTCGGACCGACCCCTACCCCCGCGCCCGCCGGCCTGAGGCCGGCGCCACCGGCATCTCGCTTGTTACGGCAACCTCGAGGTCGTCGAGCGCGGTCGAAAACTCGCTGGTGACCGGATCCCGCTCGCTGAACTGGTCCAGCCCCACGCTCGTCCAGATGTCCCTCGGCTCATCCAGCACATCCTCCCGGAGCGTGATGCCGTACGGCTTCAGCATCGGCCCGATGGTCTTGCGTCGCGCCCGCAGGTTGCGTCGTGTGGCGTCATACGCGAGCTCGCACACCCGGCGGCGGGAGCGGAAGCTGAAGATGTTGCTGAAGAACAGGTCGAACTCGTTCCGGTCGGGCTGGAAGAGCAGAACCTCGGAGTCGGGGAATCGAGTGGTGTAGGCCGCCATCCCGACTTCCAGGCGTGAATTGATGAGCGTGCGCACCGTTTGGCTCAACACCGTGGCGAGCCCCTTCTTGAGCAGCGCCCCCTCCTTCAGCTGACCGGCACTCACGGCGTCTCGCAGGTCGGCCGGCACCAGCGTGTTGATGCACAGCAACAAATCCACCCCGTCCTTGAGCGCCACCGACGCGTGCAGCGTTTTCAGCAGGATCCCGTCGACACAGTACCGGCCGTTGATCTTGACCGGCGGATAGAAGCCCGGCACGGCCGTGCTGGCCTGCACGGCCGTGGAGATGGGCACGTGGTCCCAGCCAGGGGCGCCGAAGAGGATGGGCCGGCCGCTCTCGAGGTCCGTGGACACGACGATGAGTCGCTGGCGGAGCTCCCGGAAGTCATTGCTTCGGCCCTTGATACTGAAACTGTGCTCCAGAAAGCGCCGGATGGGCTCGTTGTCGAAGAGTCCGACCGGAAGCGCCTTCGACAGCTTGGTGAGCGACTCGAACAGCGTCTGCTCTTCGGGGCCACGCCCGAACTCCAACATGGCGTCGGCAAAGAGCCGGGGGAGCATCAGGCTCCGCTTGGCCCATTCGCGATAATTGGGAGTAAAGAACGTCTGGGGGACGAAGGGGTGTTCGCCGGGCTCGTGCTTGACCAGGGCGCGCACCATCTGCGCGGTGGTCAAGTCGTTGGTGAGCGACGCGGCGATGAACGCCCCGGCGCTCACGCCGACGTAGATGTCCAGGTCGTGCAGGTTGAGGCCGTCGAGCGCCTCGTCGAGCGCCCGGAGCGCGCCGATTTCATAGACGGCGCCCTCCGGGCCGCCGCCGGCCAGCGCGAGGCCGATCCGGCGGCGTTTCCTGCTGCGCCGTGCCTTGGGGGGCATGGCGCGATCCCTTACTTGGCCGCCCGGCGGGTGGCCTTCTTGGCGCTCCGCTTCTTCGCGGGCGTCTTCTTCGCACTCTGGACCGTGCGGGTCAACTCTTCGACCCGGCGGGTCAGCGCAAGGATTTCCTTGCGGGTCGGGATGCCGAGCTTGTTGAGCGCGGTCGAGACACCGGCGTCGATCGGGGCCGACACGCGGCCGATGGCGCCTTCCGCCTCGCCACGCAGGCTGCGGGCGCGGCCCTGCGCCTTGGTGAGCACCTTCTCGAGGCGCGCGCGGCCGGTCTTCTCCAGCTTGGCGCCCTTCTCCACCAGGTCTTCGAAGACCCGGTTGCCCTCTTCGCCCGCGGTGGCCAGCGCGCCGAGGCCGGCGAGCCAGATGTGCTGCGCGTTGTCCTTGACCATCAGGGCCGTGTTGCTGCGATTGTTGCGTGCCATAACTTCCTCCTGGGTTCAGACCGCGGAGCGGCCCGTTGGTTCGCGTGATGTCCTGCCTGCCTGCACTCTATCCTTCAGCCCGGCGGCGCCGGGCGGTGTTGCCTGCGCTGCGCTGTTTCTTCGGCCTGGCGGCCGCGCCCTCCAATTCCCGGAGCGCCTGCTCCAGCCCTTCGATCCCGTCTCGGAGCGCCTCCATCTCGTCCCGCGCTCCCCGGACTGGCGGGAGGTGGTCGACCGACGCCTTGACCAGCCGGTCGACCCCTTCCTGCAGCTGCTCCACCCGGGCGTGGAGGGCCGCCTCGCCGCGGCGGATCACGTCGTGGAAGAGGTCGACCGAGAGCAGCGACTTGCCCTGCTTTTCGCCGTCGAGGATGATTTGCGCCAGCACCTGCCGCGTGACGTCCTCGCCGCTTCCGCTGTCCAGCACCTGCACCTCCTGGCCCTCGCGCACCCACCCCGCCACCTCGTCGAGCGAGACGTACCGGCTCTCCTCGGTGTCGTAGAGTTTGCGGCTTCCGCCGCCGTAGCGCTTGACCAGTCGGACCACGTGTCGCCTCCTGAAGTGACCGGAATATACCGCACTGCGGCAAAATGTCAACCCCGTGTTGCCGCACCGCGGCAATACGCCCACTTCCTGCGGCCCCCCTGCCCCGCTGCCCCCCGGCCCCGCCCCCGAAGGACCGCTGGCGAAGTTGTTGATTTCGTGATAGATAGAAGGTGTTCACCAGCCTGTTCGCGTACGGCCCAGACCCCGGAGACCTCCCCGCATGTTCATCCCGACCCTCCTGCTCAAGAAGCTCTACACCCTCGGCAGCCTGACCAACGTCGAGCAGGGCGTCCGGTTCGGCATCAAGAACCGCCTCAGCAACGTCGACATCACCGCCGTGCTGTCCGTTGCGATCGACGGGGCGACGGTGCCGCTCGACCAGGTTGCCATCCACCTGCCCGGCGGCAGGATTCTCACCGCGGACACGATCGCCGGGGGCGCCCCCATCGAGTTCCCGGTCGGGATGATCCTCTCCCTGGTGGCCAAGTACCCGCCGGTCGCGGCCGGCAAGCACACCATCGCCCTGGCGGTCAAGACCAAGACCTTCGGCAAGCTCAGCTTCGACGTCGAGGACTCGATCCAGGAGGGGACCCACACCCTCGTCCGGATCCCCCGCGACGCGGAGGACGACTACAGCGATGCCGCCATCGGGGCGCGCCAGGCCTTTCTCGAGAAGGAGACCGGCGCAAAGCTGGTCCACATCGGGAAGCACTCCTTCGACGCGCACCTGACCAAGGGGAATTGCGAGCACTTCATCGGGGTGGCGCAGGTGCCGATGGGGATCGCGGGCCCGATCACCATCAACGGCGAGCACGCGAAGGGGGACTTCCTGGTGCCGATGGCAACCTCCGAAGGCACCCTGGTCGCCTCCTACAATCGTGGCATCAAGGTGATCAACCTTTCCGGCGGCGCCCGATGCACCGTGGTCGGCGATGCGATGCAGCGCGCCCCAGTGTTCGTGTTCGAGGACGCCCGGGGCGGTCGTGAATTCGTGCAGTGGGTGGCGGAACAGATGCCGAAGATTCGCGAGGAGGCCGAGGCCACCTCCAGCGTGGCCAAGCTCCAGTACGTGGACCCCTACCAGTCGAACAAGTTCGTCTTCCTGCGGTTCAACTACAGCACCGGCGACGCCGCCGGCCAGAACATGGTGGGGCGCGCCACCTTCGCCGCGTGCAGCTGGATCCTGGACAATTACGCCGGCATCGTGCACTTCTACCTGGAATCGAACTTCGCCACCGACAAGAAGGCCTCCCAGATCAACGTCATGCGCACCCGGGGGAAGCGGGTCACCGCCGAGGTCACCGTGCCGCGCGACGTGCTGATCCAGCAGATGCGGGTGGAGCCGGAGAGCCTCGTGTACCACCATGGCGTCGCCAATGTCGGCGCCTTCATCAGCGGGGCCAACAACAACGGCGCCCATTCCGCCAACGGCATCACCGCCCTCTTCATCGCCACCGGACAGGATGTGGCCAACGTGGCGGAATCGTCCGCCGCCATCCTGTACGCGGAGCTGACGAAGAACCGCGACATGTACCTGTCCATCACCATTCCCTCGTTGATCATCGCCACGCACGGCGGCGGAACCGGCCTGCCGACCCAGGGGGAGTCGCTCGACATCCTTGGCTGTCGCGGGCGGGGCAAGGTCAACAAGCTCGCCGAGATCATCGCGGGGGTCGTCCTGGCCGGGGAAATTTCGCTCGCGTCGGCGATCTCCTCCTCGGACTGGGTGTCCAGTCACGAGCAGTACGGCCGGAACCGGTAGCCGGTCGATGCGCGCGCTCCTGCCCGAGTACGCCCGGATGCGGGAGCGCGAGCCGGTCGGCCGCGCGGTGGTGGTCTCGGTGTGGGGCTCGGCGCCCCAGGCCGAAGGCGCCGCCATGCTGGTATCGGCGAGCGGCGCCATGGCGGGATCGGTGTCGGGGGGGTGCGTCGAGACGGCGGCGGCCGAGGCGGTGCAGGCAGCGATCGCCGCCGGGGTCCCGCAGCTCATTCGCTACGGCATCAGCGACGCGCGGGCCTGGGAGGTCGGACTCTCCTGCGGAGGCACGCTGGAGCTGCTGGTGGAACCGGAGGTCGCCGCGGAAGTGCTCGACGCCGCGGCCGGGCCGGGCGGCGTGGTCGTGGCCACGGTGCTCGATGGCCCCGCCATCGGCCGGCGCCTCACCGTGGTCGACCCGGCGCGCGGAGACGACTCCGAGCTCGCCACCTTGGCGTTCGAAGCGCTCCGGACCGGACGCTCGCGGAAGGCGACCGTTCCGCTCGACGGACAGGACGCCACGGTCTTCCTCGAGGCGTTCTGCCGACCTCCGCGCCTCGTCGTCTTCGGCGGGGTCCACGTGGCCGCCGAACTGGTCCCGCTGGCCCGTGCCCTCGGCTACCGGACGATGGTGGCCGACGGGCGCCCGGCGTTTCTCACGCGAGATCGATTTCCCCTCGCGGACGAACTGATCGTCGGCTGGCCCGACGAGGCCTTCGCGCAGGCGGGCCTCGATTCCGCCACCGCGGTTGCCGTGCTGACGCACGATCCGAAATTTGACGACCCCGCGCTCCTGATCGCGCTCCGGTCCCCGGCGATGTACGTCGGCGCGATCGGATCGAGGAAGACACAAGCGGCCCGCCGCGAACGGTTGCGCGCGGCCGGACTGACGGAAGTGGAGTTGGGGAGGCTGTTCGGGCCGATCGGGCTGGACCTGGGGGGGCGATCGCCTGCGGAAACGGCGCTGGCGATTCTCGCGGAGATCACGGCGGCCCGCTACGGCGCGGGAGTCACCCGAGGCGCGGGGTAGGACGTCAGCTCTGCGTAATCAGGAATTCCTTCGCCGCCTCGAGGTCGCTGAAGGCGGGGATGCTCCGCTTGGAAAACCGCATGACCGTGGTGTAGACCACCTTCTGCAATCCTGACAGCCCCACCACCGCACCGGCGATGACGTACGGCCTGTTGTTCACGGCCAGCCGCTTGATCGCCTCCAGCACCTCGCCGTTGAACCGGCTCCCCGCCACATAGGTCAGGGTGCGGACGCTTCGGAACGGCTGCGCCTGCACCAGCCGCCCTGCGTCCTCGATGGCGGTCAGCGCCTCCTCGGTGGTCTGGACATTGGCGAAGTCCAGAAAGGCGAGCTGGACCCCCTTGTGCTCGATGAACGTCGTGCTGGCCATCACGTCTCCAGTCGGTTCATTGACTTGCCACTCAGGGCAGCGCGGCGACCTTGCGAAGCTCCCGCAGCACCGCGCGCTGGGCGGCGGCGTCCCGCACCGCCACAAAGATAGTGTCGTCTCCTGCGATCGTGCCGACCACCCCGGCCCATGACAGCCGATCGAGCGCGGCACCGACGGGGCTTGCCTCGCCCGGCGGCGTTCGGAGGACGACCAGCGCGTCGCCCGCGGTCTCCACGCCGATAAGGGCCTCGGCGATCCGCCGCAGGTCGGGATCGTCCACCGGGCGCGCCACCACCACCGGGCGACGATAGACGCCGTTCACCTTGACGAGCCGCAGCGCCGCGATATCCCGGCTCACCGACGACTGGGTGACGGACCACCCCTCCGCCGCCAGCGCCGCCGCCACCTCCTCCTGCGTGCGCAGCGCCTGGGTGCTGATCAACTCCAGAATTTTCAGGTGACGCTTCCGCCGGTCGGTGCTCACAACTTCCTCTCCGGGCCCCGTCCGGCCAGCCGCCGGAGCGCCCTCTCGAAGCGTTGCCGCTCGCGCCCGCTCCACTGGTGCCGGGCCCGGACGCGGGCGCGCGCCGCGGGGAGCCCGAGGTTGCCCAGCCCTCCGGTCGACCGGCGCCGGGCGAGCAGCTCCCGCCGGGTCGGCGCCGGGAAATGCGCACCTGCCTTCAGCTCGACCGCCACGTCGCGATAGGCGCGCCGGAAGGGCACCCCCTCCTCCACCCGTCGCATCACCTCGTCGGTGGCCAGCGCGTCACCCGCGATGGCCGCGGTACACCGGTCCGCATTCACGCCGAGCGAGGGAATGGCCACCGCCAGCATCGACAGCATCTCGCGCGTCCGCTGCAGCCCGCGAAAGAGGGGCTCCTTCAGCAGCTGGAAATCGCGATGGTACCCGCCGGTGAGGCGGGATGCCACGTGCAGCAGCGCGGCATGATCGCCGTGCACGGTGGCGGCGCGGGCACGCGTCAGTTCGAAGAGGTCGGGATTGCGTTTGTGCGGCATGATGCTGGAGCCGGTGGCGAGCCGCGCCGGGAGCTCGGAGGTAGCCGTACTCCTCCGCGCTGAAGAGGATGACGTCGGAGCTGAAGCGGGCCAGGTCGTGCCCCAGCTCTCCGCACCACGCGAGCACGGCGGCTTCGAGCTTTCCCCGTCCGAGCTGCACCGCGGCCACATTGTGTTCCACGGACCCGAACCCCAGCGCCCGCGCCGTCGCCTCCCGATCGAGCGGCAACGGGACACCATACCCTGCGGCGCTTCCGAGCGGCGATCGGTCCACCCGCGCCCACAAGCGCGGGAAGCGACTCCAGGGTATCGAGCAACCCCTCGGCGTATGCCGCGGCCCAGAGCCCGATGGACGACGGCATCGCCTTCCGGGAATGGGTGTACCCGGGCCAGAGCTGGTCGCGATGGCGCGCGGCAAAGGCAAGGAGCGCCTGCGCCACGTCCTCGGCGGTCTCGTGCAACTCCAGCAGCTGGTTCTTCAGGTAGAGCCGGAGGTCGCACGCCACCTGGTCGTTGCGCGACCGACCGGTATGCAGCTGCTCGCCGACGACTCCGTGCCGCCGGGTGATCCAGTCCTCCACGGCGCTGTGCGCGTCCTCATGGACGAGATCGATCACGAGCACTCCTGCCTCGACCTCCCGGAGCGCGCGGCGGAGCGCTGTCCGGAGCTTCCCGTGCGCGTTCGCCGACAGGAGCTTCGATGCGCGCAGTCCTTCCACGTGTCCCAGGCTCCCGTACACGTCCCAGGGAAGGAGGCGCATGTCCCAGAGCCGGTCCTCGCCAACCGTGTAGTCGAGCATCAGGCGATCAGGGTCGTCGGAGGGCGACCAGAGCGTTCGCGGCGACGTGCGACGAGGGGTCATTGCAGATACTCCCCTGCAAGATCGGCATAGAACCGGCGGGCGGCGGATACCTGCCCCAAATCTACGCATTCGTCGGGGGTGTGGGAGCGCTGGCTCGTGCCCGGCCCGCACTTCACCGCATCGAGGTGCCGCAGGAAGACCCAGTCGCTGCAGGTGGGGCTGCCGTAGCGCGAGGCCGCGGGACGAAGCGATGCGCAGGCCGCGAGCAAGCGGGACCCAGGCGGCGTTTCGCAGGGGACCAGCCGATCGGAGGTAACAATCACCTCGCCGGAGAGGGCGCTCCGAAGCCCCTCGGCGAGCTCCTCGTGCGTCCACGCCGGTGTGCTGCGGATGTCGAGGACCGCCTTGGCCGAGGGGGGCGTCACGTTCCGGCTCACGCCGGCGCTGACCATCGTCGCCGTCACGGTCGGGTGCCCGAGGATCGGGTGAGGACGACCGGTGAAGAGGGTCTCGAGCTGGAGAAGGTCGCGCGCCAGCGCCGTCAGGGCGTTGGTGAATGGACCATCCTCATTGACCCGACCGGCGTGGCGCTGGTCGCCGTGGGCGATCAGCTCGGCCATCATCAGGCCGCGCTGGGCGACGGCGACATCGAGATCGGTGGGTTCGCCGACAACGGCGGCGTCGATCCTCCCGGCGCGGGCCACCAGGTCGGGCATCGAGGTG
Source organism: uncultured Gemmatimonadales bacterium (assembly GCA_963748815.1). Lineage (GTDB taxonomy): Bacteria > Gemmatimonadota > Gemmatimonadetes > Gemmatimonadales > GWC2-71-9 > SPDF01. The sequence continues at coordinate 37,325 of CAVVKJ010000007.1, forward strand.
TTGCGGGTCTCTTCGCCGAGGCCAAAGAGGAGCAGCAGGTCGCCTCGCGCCGGCCCTCCGCCTTCGGCAACGTCGCGCGCGGCCGTCAGCATCGCCGCGACGGAGGCCTTCGCGTCGCCGGAACCGCGTCCGAAGAGCTGGCCGCCTTCGATGACGGGGGTGAACGGGTCGCGCGTCCACCCTGACCCGGGCGGCACGACGTCGAGGTGCGACACCAGCGCAAGCGTCGGGCCGGCCCCCTTCCCGCTGAGGCGCACGGACACGCCCGCCGTATCCAGGACGACGGGGAGGCCCCAGCGACGGGCGGTTTCCTCGACGAGGCTCGCCACCGCCGCCTCCTCGCCGCTCACGGAGGGAACGGCGACGAGTTCCCGGAGGAGCTCGACTTCAGTCGGCCAGGTCGACGCCGAGATAGGTCGCCTTCTCCTTCCGGCCGACGATCATGGTGCCGCATCCGGCCCCGGTGAACACCTCGAGCAGGAGCGCGTCCGCCACGCGCCCGTCGATGATGTGGGTCCGCTCGACGCCGCCGGTGGCCGCGCGGATGCACGCCTCCACCTTGGGGCGCATCCCGCCGGCCACTGCCCCGCTGGCGAGGAGTCCGGCCAGGTCGTCGGGGTCGGCGAAGGCGATGAGGCTTGACGGGTCTTCGCGGTCGCGGAGGACGCCGGGCGCCCCGGTCAGGAAGATCAGCTTCTGCGCCCGGAGCGCGACCGCGAGCGATTCCGCGACGGTATCGGCGTTGACGTTGAAGACGTTGCCGTCACCGTCCCCCGCGAGGCTCGCCACCACCGGCACGAACCGCGCGTCGAGCAGTGTGCGGAGCACGCGCGGGTCCACGCGGTCGAGGTCTCCGACGTGCCCGTAGTCCACCGTTTGGGACTTGCCATCGTCATCCACCACCTTGACGGGGGGCCGGCGGTGGGCGGTGATGAGGTCGGCGTCCACACCGCTCAAGCCGACCCCCTGCGCCTCGTGGGCGCGAAGCGAGGCGAGGAGGTCGACGTTGAGCTGTCCCGCATAGACCATTTTCGCCACGGCCAGCGCATCGTCATCGGTGACCCGCCGGCCCGCCACGATCCGTGGCTCCGCACCCATCCGACGGCTGAGGGCGGTGGCCTGGGGACCGCCGCCGTGCACCACCACCAGCTGGATGCCGAGGCTGGACAGGAGCGACACCTGCGCGGCGATGCCGTCCACGGCGCGCGGATCCGCGAGGACCTCCCCGCCCAGCTTGACCACGAAGACCTGGTCGCGATAGGCGCGCACGTACCGCAGCGCGCCCTTGAGGCCCGTGATGCCCTTCGTCGTGTCAATGCTCACTGAGTGCTCCCGATCATCGTGAGGAGGAGCGCCCGCTGCACATGCAGCCGGTTCTCCGCCTCGTCCACCACTGCCGAGTGCGGCCCGTCGAGCACCGCGTCGTCGACCTCGACGTTTCGACGTACCGGCAGGCAGTGCATCGCGATGCCCTTGCCGTGGCGCGTCGTGGCCATCTGCGCCGCCGTGAGCCGCCAACCACGGTGCACGTCGAACAACGCCCGCTGCGCCTCGGGCTGCCCATACATCGAGACCGGTCCCCACGACTTGGCGTAGACCGCGTCGGCGCCGGCGATGGCGGCGTCCTGGTCATGGGCCAATGACACCTTGCCTCCGCCAGCCTCGGCGCCCAACTCTCCGATGCGCCGCACGTCCTCGGGATCGAGGTCGCAGCCTTCGGGCGCGGCGATCGTGATGTCCATGCCCAGCCGCGCCGCCGCCAGGGCGGCGCTCACCGGCACCGCCGTCGGGAGCGCCTTCGGGTGCCAGGCCCAGGTCAGCACGAACTTCTTGCCGCGGGTCTCCCCGAGTTTTTCCCGGAGGGTGAACGCGTCCGCCAGTTCCTGGCAGGGATGGCGGCGCGAGGACTCGAGATTGATGACCGGCTTCTCACAGTGGCGGGCGAACTGCCGCAGGACGGTGTCCTGCCGCGCGGTGGCCCATGCACCGCCCCGGGGAAAGGAGCGGACGGCCAGCGCGTCGGCGTAGCGGCCGAGGACGCGGGCCGCTTCAGTGACATGCTCCACGGTTTCGCGGTCCATCACCACACCCTCTTCGGTCTCGAGCGCCCAGCTGCCCTTCCCAGGTTCAAGGACCACCGCGTGACCGCCATGGAGAAACATCCCGGCTTCAAAGCTGGTCCGCGTGCGCAGGCTCGGATCGAGGAAGATCATCGCCAGCACCTTCCGCTCCAGCCCACCGGAAACCTCGCCCCGCTTGATCCGGGCGGCGAGGGCGAGCAGCGCCTCGATCTCGGCAAACGACCAGTCTTCCACAGCGAGGAAGTCACGCTTGGTCACGTCAGCACCTCGCGGAGGCCGGCCAGGAGCACGTCGGCCTCCTGGACCGAGAGGGTGAGCGGCGGCATGATCCGGAGGACCTGGGGGTCGGAGGAGGTCCCCGTCAGGATGCGACGGGCAAAGAGGGCCTGCTGGAGTTCCTTCGCCGGCCGGCCGAAGTCGAGGCCAAGCAGCAAGCCCCGCCCCCACACCTTTCGCGCGCCGAGCGCGCGGGCTCCCACGGCGATGTGGGCGCCGACCCGCATGGCATTCCCGGCCAGGTCCTCGTCGGCGATGACGGCCAGCGTGGCCAGGGCGGCTGCGCAGGCGAGCGGCCCTCCGCCGAACGTGCTGCCCAGATCGCCAACGCCGACCCCCTCCGCCAGCATTGAACCGGCGACGAGTGCCCCGATCGGATAGCCCGAGCCGAGTCCCTTGGCCATGGTCAGGCCGTCGGGCACGACACCGTAGCCTTCCGCCGCCGTGAATGTGCCGCTCCGCGCGACGCCGCACTGCACCTCGTCGAAGAGGAGTGCGATGCCCCGTTCCGTGCAGATCCGGCGCGCTGCCACGAGGAACTCGACGCTGCACTCCCGGGCTCCGGCCATGCCCTGCACCGGTTCCACGAGGAGCGCCGCCATCGAGTCATCGAGGACCGCATCGAGGGAGGCCACGTCGTTGTAGGTGACCCGGGAGGAGAGTGCCATCCCGGCCCGCAGCGCGCCGGCCTCGTAGGAGGCGCCGTCGCAGCACGCGAGGGTCGCCACCGTGCGTCCGTGCCAACCGCCGGTCACCGAGGCGACGCCCGACCGTCCCGTCGCCTTGCGCGCCAGCTGAAGTGCGTTCTCGTTGGCCTCCGCGCCCGAATTGCAGAAAAACACCCGGCCGAGGGTGCCTGGGCACCGGGCGGCGAGCTCCGACGCCAACGCGAGACGCAGGGGATGGGGCACGGCCGTGGAATAGAATACCAGGCGCTTCGCCTGGGCGGTGATCGCCTCGACCACGCGCGGGTGGCTGTGCCCGGTGGAGGCCACGGCGTGGCCACCGTAGGCGTCGAGCCATTCCGCGCCGTCCTCGTCCACCAGCCAGGCGCCGCGGCCAGAGACCGGCCGGATCGGCATCTGTGCGTACACGGGCAGGAGGGCCTCCGCTCCCGCGCTCAGCATGGAAAAGGCCCCGCCAGCCGAAGTCCGGCGGTCTCATCGAGCCCGAGGGCGAGGTTCATCCCCTGGACCGCCTGCCCTCCGGCACCCTTGATGAGATTGTCGAGCGCCACCATCACCTGTACCTCGCCGGTCGAGGCGTCGCCGACCGCGTGCATCAGCGCGAGGTTGGTGCCGACCGCGTGCGTGAGCTGCGGCGGCTCGTCGGTGAGGCGCACGAACGGGCGCCCCACGTAGGCGGCCGCGCAGAGCTCACCCACCCGCGCCGCCGCGTCGGGCGCGACGGTGGCGTGGAGGGTCAGGTGGATGCCCCGCACAAATGGGCCGGAGTGGGCCATCAACCGAGCCGTCGCGGCCGCCGCTCCCGTCCAACCCCGCCACGCCTGCAACACCTCGGCGTCGTGTCGATGACGCAGCGCCGAATAGGCGAAGAGGTTGTTCGCACGGGCGGGATGGTGGGTGGTGGGCTTCGGGTGGACACCGGCGCCGCTCGATCCGGTCACGCCGAACAGCGCCGGAACGCCGACGACGCCGGCTGACCGGAGCGGGTAGAGCGCCAGCTGCGCCGCCGTGGCGAAACAACCGGGCGCCGCGAGCGCCTCGACGCCGCGGAGTTCGGCGCCGCGCACGTCGGCCAGGCCGTAGGCGAACCGCGTTACCAGGTCGGGCGCCGGATGAGCCCCGTAGTACTGCTCATAGAGGCGGAGATCGCGCACCCGGAAGTCGGCCGCGAGGTCAATCACCAGCCCGGGCCCGGCGTCGAAGACGTCTCCCGCCACCTTCGACGACTCGCCGTGTTCCAGCGAGAGAAACACGACGTCCTGGTCCCGGGCGGCCTCGCCGGCCGTCAGCCCCGCAAATCGCGCCTCGGTGAGTGCGGCGAGCGCCGGGTGCACCTCGGCGATCGGTCGGCCGGCCTGGCTCCGGCTGGTCGCGATGACCTCGGTGATGTCCGGGTGCTGGAGCAGGAGCCGGAGCAATTCGCCACCGACATACCCGGCGGCCCCGACCACCGCGACCTTCACGTCGGCTCCAACGCCGCGACCACGACGGCGAGCAGTCCATCGGCGTCGCGCAACGCATTGTGCGCCGGAATCCCGAGCGAGGCGCTGATGTAGTCGCGGCCGACCTGGTTGTCGGTGGCCGGACCGGTGAGCACGGTGATGGGCAGGCCGTACGTCCCCCGCATGAGCTGGTCCGCACCCCAGCAGCCCACGGGGTCAGGAGCGGCCATGACCCAGGCGCGTCCGGCGCCCGAGAGTTCGGGATCCCGGAGGATGTCCTGCACGCCGTACTCTCCGAGGATGCCATCGCCGAGTTCCGCCACGATCACGTCGGGGCGGACGGTCTGCTGCAGGCGATTGAAGAGCCCCTTGGCCACCGCGACGGTCATCCCGGCGTGGGTGCTCGCGGCGCCGGCGTCGTTGAACGTCATCGCCGCCACGGCACCTGCGTCCTGCATGGCGAGCGTGTCGCGCATGAGGCTGACGCCGGTCAGCTTCGTCGCCGCGACCCGCAGGCCGCGGCGCGCGAGGCCGCGGACCAACTCGGTGGCCGCCACGGTCTTGCCGGCATTCATGCAGGTCCCCGCCACGTAGATGACCGGAGCCTCAAGCTCCAGCGATTCGCTGGTGGGGATGGCCCCGTCCCGGATGTGCGCGGGACGGCCGACCCGGTCTCCCAGGGCGGGAAAAGCGAGCACGGCGCCGAGGACCTCCGCCGCGAACGGCGGACCGATGTCGGGATTGGCCGAGGTGCAGCGGCCGAGCACGCCGCCGAGATTGAGCACGTCGATCGTGTCACCCACGGCGATGTGACTCGGCACCTCGCCGGCGTATCCGCGGAGGGCGCGCCGGCTTCCGAGCGTGCCGGCGAGGACATCCCCCTTCCGGAGCGAGACCAGCCTGCCTGCCAGGTCTTCCACCGTGTTGTAGGAGGACTTGTCGGTGAGCAGTCGCACGGCCAGCACGTAGCCTTCGGCGGCCACGATCTCCTGGCCGACGATTACCTCGGTCGAAAGGTGGGCGTTGCGGGTGGAGGAGCTGATGCGGTCCAGGCGAATCCGGGTCGTGGTCACCATCAGTCCGCCCCTCCGGCGCGCGCGGCGAGCAGCGCGGGAATTGCCGCCACACGGGCAAAGGCGCGCGCCTCGTCGCCGGTCCAGAGGCGATTCTCCTCGCCGTAGGTGGCGACACGCGGGTCCATCATCGAATGCGGGCTCCGCGCGCCGACGACCTGGAACCGGCCGGGCGCGAGACGGACCCGCGTCTCGCCCGCCACGCGGTGCTGCGAATGGGTCAAGAGCGCCTCGATGTCGCGGAGGGCGGGATCGAAGTACTGCCCTTCGTGCAGTCGGTCGCCATAGAAGGTCGAGAGCTGGTCCTTCCAGAACGCCTGCCACTTGGTCAGGACGAGCTTCTCCAGCTCGCGGTGCGCGGCGATGAGCACGAGTGCGGCTCCCGCCTCGAAGCCGATCCGGCCCTTGATGCCGAGGGCGGTCTCGCCGACATGGATGCCGCGGCCAAACCCGTAGGCGGCCGCGAGGTCGTTGAGCGACTGGACCAGGTCGACCCCGGCGAGCTGATTGCCGTCGAGTGCGACCGGGAGCCCGCCGTCCCATGCAATGACGATGTCGCGGGGTGCCGGGGCGTCGGCGGGCGGCTCGAGCAGTTCTGCCGGCGGGCCCGCCCAGGTGTCGTGGGTCCAGCCCCCTCCCCAGGTGGTGCCCCACAGCCCGGCATTGATCGAGTAGGCCCCGGCCTTCGCCGGCACCGGCAGGTGGCGACTTTCGAGGTACGCAATCGCCTGGGTGCGGGAGAGACCCTCGTCGCGGATGGGGGTGAGGATGGCGAGGTCGGCCGCGAGGACGCGCAGAGTCACGTCGAACCGGACCTGGTCGTTCCCGGCCCCGGTGGAGCCGTGCGCGACGGCAACCGCCCCGATGCTGCGGGCCACGTCAAGGACGGACATCGCCTGCTGGGTCCGCTCGGCGGCCACGCTGAGCGGATAGACGCCGCCCCGCAGCACGTTGCCCTGGATCAGGTACCGGACGAACCGATCGAAGACCAGGGCGCGGGCATCCACCTCATGGTGGGCGACCGACCCCACCACCTCCGCCTGGCGCCGAATGGCGGCCCGCTCCTCCGGGGAGGCGCCGCCGGTGTTGACATAGACCGTATGGACCGCCCAGCCCTGCTCGGCGAGGCGCGGGACGCAGTAGGACGTGTCGAGTCCGCCCGAGAAGGCCAGGGCGACGACGCCGGGTGAAGTTTGCATAATGGATAAATATGCAATACGGAAATGGCCGTGCGCAAGGGGGGGTCAGTCGGCGCGCCCTGCCCGTTCCTCCGGAAACCGCAGACGATAGGAGAGGGTCGCGAGTTCCTGGTCGACCGCTGCCTCGTATTCCGGACCCTCCACCGCCTGGCGGAGTTTCGCGGAAACCGGGATGACCATCGGCGCCGGCTCCCACTCGACCACGGCCCCGGTGGCGGCATCGACCACCCTCCCCTCCTCCACCGCCCGGGTTGCCTCCACCAACCGGAGACTCGAGAGCGCCCGGCGCATTGCCTCGAGGCGCGCCTGATGCGCCGGATCGACGAAGCGGCTGCCGAAGGTGGCCACGAAGTACCCGGCCGGCATGTACAACAGGCCGTCGAACCCGAGCTCACCGCAGAGCACCACGAGCCAGGCCATGACGTCGCGGAGCAGGCCGAGCCCGGGATGCTTCTGACCGGGCATCGAGTGCTTGCCCGACGCGAAGTGGCGTCGCGGATTCTGGAGCAGGACCCAGTCGAGAAAGAGCATCTCCATCCCCGGCAGGCTGGTGCGATCGCGGCGGAATCGGATCTCCATGAGGAGTTCCGTCCGCGCCGCGTCGCCGAAGAGGCGAACGGTGTCGGAATCGGCCAGATGGAAGTCCAGCTCCAGCGTCGGCTGGGCGAACCCGAGGGCGCGCACCTGCGCCAGCACTCCCAGGCGCTCGAGCAGCAGCTCCACCCCCTGGGCGGTGTATCGGCCGAGGAGCCGGCGGGGCGCCATCCCCCCACCCGGATCGAACGCCGCCAGGTCCTCAGCGGTGAGGGCCCAATCGGCGGCCGGCGGCAGCCGTCGGGCGCCGTCGTGGAGCAACCGATGGAGTTCCTGCGCGCGCCTGATCAGCATGTCGGTATTGGTCGGGGGCTCGACCGTCCGTCCCGCCGCGAGCCACCCGAGGAAGCGTGCTGTATAGCGCCACGCGTTGCCCCCATACCCGCCGCCGAGCGTAATGACGAGCGGGATCTCGGCGCCCTCCGGACGCACCTGCCCGATCACGAACTGGTCCCGGGCCAGCATCCCGTCGGCGGTGATGTTCCAGTCGCCGACCATGTCGTCGGAGGCGGGATCCACCCCCGCGACGTAGAACACCAGCCCTGGGCGCACCTGCCGGATGACGGGCGGAAGCGCCTCCTTGAGCGTCTTGAGATAGGTCGCGTCGTTCACGGCCGTGCCGAGCGCGATCACGGTGGCGGCAGCGGCCTCGCGCGGCGCCCAGTCCTGGTTGTGGATCGTGAACGTGTGCACGGTGGGATCTTCCTCGAAGAGCACTCGCGTCCCGTTGCCGTCGTGGATGTCGAGGTCGACGATCAGGATCGGCGCCTCGAACCCTTGCGCCCGCACGCGGGCCACGGCAATGGCAAGGTCGTTGAGGGCACAGAAGCCCATCCCCCGGTTCGACGCGGCATGATGAAAACCGCCGCCGAGGTTGACGGCGACCCGTCCTGTCCGGAGCGCGACGGCCGCGGCGAGGACCGTGCCCCCCGCCGCAAGTCGCTGGAACTCGACGAGTCCCTGGGCCTCGGTGTCGGTGAGCTGCGCGCCGACGATCTGTTCGATCACCTCGGTACGCTCCAGCGACTCGAGGTACTTGTCGGTATGCACCCGACGGAGGTTCTTCATCGACGCCGACTGCGGCCGGAGGAGCTCCCGCTGGCGGATGAGCCCTTCGTCGGTGAGGAAGGCGAGCACCATCTCGGCGCGCAGTGGATCCATCGGGATGGAGCCGAGCTGGACGACGTAGCGGGGATCGTAGATGAGCACCAGCCCCGAGGAGCGGAGACTGCGACGAATCGCGCCCCACACCCACCGGCCCATCCGCCGTCCTACCGACATCATTCCCGGCCCACTCACGCGATCGGCCTCCCTCTGTGCCCAGGACGACGGTTGCCCGGCAACGGTGCGGCCCGTCGACCCCGCCGCCACCACCGGAGTATACTATTGGGACTGCCCATGACCGCATCCCCTCCGCCCGGCCTCCCCGAACGACGACGCCCGTCCCTGACGGCACGCTGGAGCAATCTCGCCCTCCTCACCTTCGACGTGGACCCGTCGCTGCTCGAGCCATGGCTGCCGACGGACGTGGAAGTCGACCTCGTCGATGGACGGGCGCTCGTCTCCCTGATCGCCTTCGATTTCCTGGATACGAGGGTGCGGGGCCGCCGGATCCCCGGCTTCGTGGACTTCCCGGAGATCAACTTCCGCACCTATGTGCGGCAGGGTGACCGCCTGGGCGTCGTGGCGATTCGGGAACTGGTGCCCAGCCCGCTGGCTGCCGCCGTCGGGCGGCTGCGATTCAACGAGCCGTTCCGGTCCACCCCGATCGAGAGCCGGACCGCGAGCATGGGCGACGAGCTGGTGGTGGAGCACCGATGGCGATGGAAGGACCGGCGCTACTTTCTCCGGATGACGGCGGACCAGAACTCCGCCCCTGCCTCGGCCGATGCACCCGCGCACCACCTGCTGGGACGGCGCTGGGCCTACGGCAAGAGCCGACGGGGCCAGCCGAACGCCCTTCGCGTCGAACACCCCGAATGGGCGCTCCGCCGGGTCCGCACCCTCGACTTCGACGTGGACTACGGGGACTTGTACGGGCCGGAATGGGCCGTGCTCAATGGGCGCCAACCAGCGATGACCCACCTCGCCGTCGGGTCGGCGGTGTCGATCTTCCCCTCGGGGCGCTAGCGCCGGGCGATCTTCTCACGGCCTGACCGGCCCCTCTCCCGCCCCGGTCTCCCGGATGATCCCAGCGATCTCCTCGAGATCCTCTTCTGACAGGCGCAACCTCGCCGCACCGATCCATCCGTCCACCTGCGCCGCCGCACGCGCCCCCACGATGGCCCCCGTTACCGCCGGCCACGCGAGCACCCAGGCGATGGCAATTTCGCCGGTGGACACGCCGTGCCGCTCCGCAACAGGACGCAGCCCGTCACGCAGGGTCAGGTTGGCGGCGAACCGCGGCCCCGTGAACTCCGAGCCGCGATGGCGGTAGTCGTCGGGGGGTAGGGCGGCGAGTCGCGCCGCGGAGAACCGATCGGTCAGCAGGCCTGACTGCATCGGGCTATACGCGATGACGCCGACATCGTGCGCGCGGCACCAGGGGAGCTCCGCGGCCGCGACCTTGCGCCGGATGAGCGAGAACGGGGGCTGGAGCGACGCCACCGGCCCGCGCGCGGCGCACCGGTCGAGGAGCGGCACGTCGAAATTGCAGACGCCTGCCCACCGGACCTTCCCCTCAGCGATCAGCCGCAGCATCGTCTCCCACGAGTCCTCGACGGCGGTGCCCGTCTCGTCGGGCCAGTGGAACTGGTACAGGTCGATGCGCTCCACGCCGAGCCGGCCCAGCGACGCCTCGCACTCCTGCCGGATGGAGGCGGGCCGGAGGACGCGCCGTGGCTCCGCCATGCGATCGCCTGGATCCCAGACGAGGCCGCACTTGGTGAAGAGGAGGGGACGCTCGGCCAACGGCAGCGACGCCACCGCCCGCCCCACCACTTCCTCGGAGTGGCCGAGGCCATACACGGCGGCAGTGTCGATCCAGTTGATGCCCAGCTCGACCGCGCGGTGAATGGCGCCCACCGATGCCTCGTCGTCCTGCGGCCCCCATCCGAAGGCCCAGGGGCCGCCGATTGCCCAGGTGCCCAGGCCGAGCGCCGTGATGTCCAGATCGGTCCGCCCAAGGCGGCGACGCGGCAGTGCGGCCATCAGTAGATCACCCCGCCCGCGGCCTGGTACGCGGTGAAGAGCGCCCGCGCCTCCTCCCGCATCACGTTCCGCCGGACCGTGACACCCTTCCGCTCCAGGTGGGCATAGCTCTCCGGGAAGACGGGGCCTTCGTCGTACCCGATGGCCTCGGCGTCTCCCTTGGTGGCGCCGGTCACCAGGGAGGCGGCACCGCTCCAGAAGACGGCGCCGAGGCACATCGCGCACGGTTCGCAGGAGGAGACCAGCTCGTGGGGCGGCATTCCCTCCGCACCCAACGAGTGACTGTGCAGCCGGGCCCCCGCCATCATGAGGGCGACGACTTCCGCATGGAGCACGCAGTTGTGGGAGGGGACGGCCATGTTCACGCCAACGGCCACGAGTCGTCCGCCATCGCGCTCGAAGACCGCCGCGGCGAACGGGCCGCCGGTCGCGCGGCGCACCTGTTCATGCCCCAGCGCGATGACGAGAGCCATCCGGTCCTCGACCCGCGCGTACCGGCGCTGCCAGTCGACGAGCCCGTCGACCCAGGAAGGGAGTTCGATTTGCAGTCGGGGAGATGGCATGGAGTCGTCCTCTCGCGTGGCACGGTGCAGGTCGTGTTCAGGTGCCCGGGCGCATCCGTGTCGTGGTGATGAGTCCAACAGCGAAGAGAATCACCGCCGCCGCGATGAGGATGCGGAGGCTCAACGCCTCGCCCGCCAGGGCCCACCCGAGGATGACCGCCACGAGCGGGTTGACATAGGAGATGGTCGCGAGCCGGTCCGGCGTGGTGTGCCGGATGAGCCAGAAGTAGGCCGAATAGGAGATCAGCGAGCCAAAAATGGCGAGGTACAGGTAGGCCGTGGCCGAGCTGGCGGAGACGCCCGCCCAGGTGAAGTGCTGGAAGTCACCGGCCAGCGCCGCAATCACGAGGAGCGTCACCCCCGCCACGATCATCTGCTGGGACACGAAGAGCGTGGGGTATTTCGGGCGGGCCAGCTTGATGGCGTAGATCGAGCCGACTGACCAGCTCAGCGCGGCCCCCGTGAGGACGATGGCACCGATCGGATCGACGTGCTCGCTGCCCGCGAAGTTGCCCGGGACGACCAGGAGGGCGACGCCCCCGAATCCGGTGATGAGTCCCGCCACGGTGCGGGCGCCCGGGCGCCGGGCGCCGAGCCAGAGCCAGTTGAGGAGGACGAGCCAAAGGGCTGAAGTGCAGACGATCAGGGCGGTCAGCCCGCTCGGGACGAGCTGTTCGGCCCAGGTGGTGGCGCCGTTGGCGGTCACCAGCATGAGGACGCCGAGGCCGGCGGCGCGAATCCAGTCCTGTCGCGACGGGCTCGGCACCCCCTGTCGCACCCTGCTCCAGGCAAAGAGCAGGAGGCCGGCGAGCAGGTGCCGCGACCCCGCCATCAGGAAGGGCGGGATCGACTCGATGGCGAACCGGATGCCGAGGTAGGTGGACCCCCAGATGAGGTAGACGGCCGCCCATGCCAGCACGAGCCGACTGGTCGCGGGGCGCTCCAGGTCGGTCAAGCGGCTGGCGACGGCGGCGCGGGCGCGTCGCCGCTGAGGCTCACGTACTCCTCGTTGTACATCCGGACCAGTTCAAAGAAGTAGGAGAGCGCGAGCGGGCCGATCAGCAATCCCAGCAACCCGAGGTAGCGAACGCCGGCGAACGCACCGAGGATGGTGATGAGGGGATGCGTCTGGGCCCAGCGACGGAAGACGATGGGCCGGATGACGTTATCGACGTTGCCGACGATCAGCGCGCCGAAGGCCAGCATCCCGAGAGCGGCGAGGTGCGAACCTTCCAGGTAGAGGACGACCGCCGCCGGAATCCAGACGAGCCCGCTGCCGACCACGGGGAGGATGGCGAAGACGATGGTCACCACACCCCAGAACGCCGCGTTGGGGAGGCCGGCCAGCGCGATGGCCACGCCCACCATGAGGCCCTGGATGCTGGCCGTCACGCCGGTTCCGATGACGGTCGAAATCGTCACGGCCCGAAACCGCTCGCGCAGCAGTTCGGCGCTGGCGGCGCTGAACGGGATATAGGGACGGATGGCGAGCCAGGCCGTGCCTTCCGTGACCAGCATGAAGTACAGCACGAAGAACGCGATGGCCAGATTGAAGCCCATGAGCGTGACGGTCCCCACCGCGGCGAACGCGCCGCGCCCAATGCCGCCGATCACCGTCTGGCCCACCTTGACGAGTTCGGGACCCACCGCGTATCCGGCCACCGTGAGCGACCGCAGCTTGGCCAGCGAGGGGTTCTGCACCAGGTGGGACACCACATCCTGGGCCTGCCCGACGATCATCGTGAGGAGCCAGGAACCGGGGACGATGATGAGCAGGACCGCCACGAGCACGGTCAGTCCCGACGCCAGCGCCGGGCTCAGGCGCCTGGTGAACCGCTTGTAGACCGGCTCGAAGATGACGTAGAAGACCGGCGCGGCGAGGAGTCCGGAGACAAACGGCGCCAGCGCCACGAGGATGCCGACGCCCAGCAACAGGATCAGAATCGCGGCTCGTCCCTGACGGGTACTGACGTTGATCATCGCAAGGCTCCCTGGGGCTCGGCGGAACAAGGCCGTAATCTAGCGCCACGTTCCGTGGCCTGCCCACCCGGTGGGGCGGTATCTTACCGAGATGACACGCACGCCCGGGCGCGTCCTCCTTGTCGCCATCGCCATGATGGCCGGCGCCGTGCCCGCCGCCTCGGCGCAGCGCGGCGGCACCGTCGAACTCGTTCCGCTCGGCCGCTACGCCTTCTTTCCCGACTCCCTGGCGCTCACGAGCGGCTTCGGCGTCGGCGCCGAGGTCGGTCTCTTCGTCACCAAGAAGCTGAGCCTGGAGATCGGCGGCAGCTTCGCCGCCACGAGCCTCCCCGACTCGACCACCGTGCAGGTGCGTTCGCTGACCGGTCGGTTCCTGGTTCACCTTCCCCTGCAGGGAGGGACCAGCGCGCTGTTCGGCCTCGGGTACACGCGCACCCGCTACGCCCAGGGGCTCGATCTCGACCAGGAGGGCGCGGGCGGGCTGGTCGGATTCCGCTTCGGCCTCGGACCGCGGCTGGGACTCCGGGTGGAGGCGACCGCCGACTACGTCGCCCCGCCCGGCGCACAGAACGACCGGGAATGGGACCTGGCGCTGCAGGTGGGGCTGTCGATGTTCGCCGGCCCCCTCGGTGCGCGGGACAGCGATCGTGACGGCGTGCCCAACAAGGAGGACCGCTGTCCGGGAACTTCCGCGGGCGAGCCCGTCGATCCGACCGGGTGCCCGCTCGCGAAAGACGCCGATGCCGACGGGGTGCTCGACGGTGGGGATCGCTGCCCCGGAACACCGCGGGGGCAGCGGGTGGACCTGACCGGCTGCAACGCAGACCTCGACGGGGACGGCGTGGCGAACGCCATCGACAGGTGCCCCGCGACGCCCCCCGGCACCGCGGCCGACCAGTTCGGGTGCCCCCCACCGGCCGCCCCCTCCGACTCCGACCTCGACGGCGTGCCCGACATGCGGGACCGCTGCCCGGGGACTCCCGCGGGGACTCCGGTCGACGCCCTCGGCTGTCCGACGCCCGCCGTCGTGAGGGACACCACACCTCGCCTGATCCTGCACGGCGTGACCTTCGCGACGGGGAGCGCCACGCTCACGCCGGGGGCGCAGTCATCCCTTCGCGTCACGGCGGCGTCGCTGCTCGGCCAACCGGCCGTGCGCCTCGAGGTGGCCGGGTACACGGATGACACCGGCTCACGCGCCGTGAACGAGCGCCTGTCGCAGGCCCGCGCGGAATCGGTACGCGCCTTTCTCGTCTCGTCGGGTGTCCCGTCGGACCGGTTGACGGCACGCGGATACGGCCCAGCCGATCCGCTCGCGAGCAACGCCACCGCCGAAGGGAGAGCACTCAACCGGCGCGTGGAATTGCGCCGCCTCGACTGACCGGGCCGCGGGCCACACCGCTCCCGCAGGAGATTTCTTCAACTCGCGTTCCGTTTCCCTTCATAGTTGGTAGGCAATTCTTCGCCAGTGGTCTGCGGCGTTCCCCTGCGGGGCCGCCGGCACGACGCCTGAAACTTCAGGAGGAAGACGATGTCAGTTCGCACTGCCTCGCTCGCTGGCGCCTTCGTGGCGGTCCTCGCCCTTTCTCTGCCCAGCGAGGCCTCGGCCATCCCCGCATTCGCCCGCAAGTACCGGGTGAGCTGCAGCCTCTGCCACAATCCCTTCCCCGCCCTGACGGCGTTCGGGGAGCAGTTTGCCGGCAACGGATTCCGGATGGCCATCGACGAGGAACCGAGGGATACGATCGCCACCGGCGACGACCTCCTGACGCTGCCCTCCAGCCTCCCCCTCGCGCTGCGACTGGACGCCTACGCCCAGCTCTACTCCGACGGCAAGGCGGCCACCGACTTCCAGATGCCGTGGAACCTGAAGCTGCTCTCCGGCGGAACGCTCGGGAAGAAGCTGTCATACTACGTCTACTTCCTGCTGGCTGAGCGGGGAGAGGTGGCGGGCGTCGAGGACGCGTTCATCTACTGGAATGACATCGGCGGCGCGCCGGTGGACCTCGCGGTCGGACAGTTCCAGGTCTCCGACCCGATGTTCAAGCGGGAGCTCCGGCTGGAAGTCATGGACTACGCCATCTACAAGGTGCTTGTCGGCCTGCAGCCCGCGAACCTGACCTACGACCGCGGCTTCATGGCCTCGGCGGACCTGGCGGGGTTCACGATCACCGGCACCCTGGTGAACGGGGACGGCATTCCGGCCATCAATCCGGCGTTCAAGTACGACAACGACGCGAACAAGAATCTCTTCGGGCACATCTCCCGCGACCTCGGCAGCCACGCCCGCCTCGGCCTGATGGGGTACACCGGGCGGCAGAACGGCGACATCTACGGATTCCCGGACCAGAACAACGACATCTCGATGTGGGGAGCGGACGCGACCTTTGGCGCGGGCATCTTCCAGCTCAACCTCCAGTACGTCGCCAGGACGGACACGGAGGCGGAGTTCATCCCCGATGAGCCGACGGTGGACACCAAGGGGGGGTTCGCCGAGGTCCTGGTGCGGCCGGTGGGAAGCCGCTGGTACGGGTATGGGCTGTACAACTACATCGAGGCCAACGCGCCGGTCCTGAACGTCAAGATGTTCGTGCCGATCGACGTGTCCGAGTACGAGTCGATCGCGGTCGGCGGCGGCTACCTGGTCTACCGGAACTTCAGGGTGTACGGCGAGTACGGGTATGACTTCAACAACGAGCTCAATCGGTTGACCGCCGGTTTCACCACGGCATTCTGAGGAAGGGCCACATGTCTACCTATCGCGCCATCGGTGCCGCGGCCATCCTCCTGGGATGCACCGCCATCCGCGCCGGTGCGCAGGCCCAGGCACCGACACCGACACCGCTCCCCGAAGGCGTCACGCCGGCCATGGTCACCCAGGGCGCCTCGATCTTCAAAGGCCCGGGGATGTGTTCTGTCTGTCACGGGATCGACGGGAAGGGAGGAGTGGGACCCAACCTCACTGATACCACGTGGATTCATTCGAAGGGAAGCTACGAGGAGATCGTCCAGCAGATCACGACCGGTGTCCCGACCAAGGAATCGAAGAGCGGGATTCCCATGCCGCCCAAGGGGGGCAGTGGGATCAATGAGTCGCAGGTGAAGGCGGTGGCCGCGTACGTCTGGACGCTGAGCCATCCGGGCGCGAAGTAGGCACTACCGCACCTGCCTGCGCCCGCCGAACCAGAGAACTCCCCCGAGCGCGATGCCCAGGATGCCGAGCGCCGAGGGCCAGTACGGCGTGCGGCGGGGCTCTGGCAATCCCGCGTCGCGGATCTGCCGCCGCAGCTGCCCCTGAAACCACGCGCCCAGCGACATCCCGGCCACTGCCTGAAAGGCCTCCGGGACGGGGCGGGTGCTCGTCCAGAACTCGGCAAAGCGCGCCGCCCCGAGGTCCTCCAACATCATCGCGAGAAGGCCCTGCACCGCCATGCTGGGAAGGTCGAACTGGCCCTCAATCCCCCGCCGCATCACCCATTCATTGCCGACCACCCCACTCGGCAGCCAGTTGGAGGCTTCGGCCGGCGCCTCCAGGAACACCGCCTCACAGAGCTGCGGCCGATCGAAGACGCAGGCCTCGAGCATCATCGATTCGCCGTAAAACGAGCCGCGCATTTGCCCGAGGAGGCGATACTGCCATCCCGGCGCCTCCACCGCGTCCGGCAACGAGATGAGCGGCTGGTAGTTGGGCGGGACGCTGGCCGCCACGTCCCAGAGGCGGGCGTCGAGCCAGGCGCGTACCTTCGGCCCCGGCGCCCCGAAGCGCGATTGGAACCAGCACGGACCCACGGCGCCAAGCCAGGGCGCCTGCCTCCAGGTGAACTGCTCGTAGCGGTTGAGCGCACTGTCCCCGGGCGAGACGATGTGCACTGTGGTGCAGACTTCTTCCGCATCACGGCGCGAAAAGAGCGCAAAGGAGGACAATGTTCCGGTGGGGAGGCTGGAGTCGTTCGGCCACTGGATGACCGCGAGGCGCACGGGAGCCCCCTGGAGTGCCGGTTCGGTGAGGGTGGAAAAGAGACTCTCCGCCACCTCGACCGCTGCCGACGCGCCCTCACCGAGAATGAGGACCGCGGGCGCAGCACCGACGGGATAGGTCGCGAACGCGGAATCGACTCTGTCCCGCAATGCACCTGTCCGCACCTGCCACCCGAGGTGCCGGATGGAGTCCCTGAGCTCCCTTTGTGCCGTCCTGTCCGCCGCCAGCAGTCGGCGGGCGCGGCGGCTGCCGACGTTGCCACCGAAGACGGACCAGGCGGAGAGCACGACGGCCATCGCCGCGAGCGTGCCGAGCACGCGATTGCTCACCGCCATCGGGGGCCTCGCAGGAGGAGGATCAGAATCGACGCCGACCAGAGCAGGCTGATCAGGAGTTCCGACGACGGATGGAGCGGACCGCGCGGCGAGGCATGCCGGACCTCGGCGATCCAGCGAACGAGCAGGGCGTCGAGCGGCACCCCAGCGGCCGCGGCGAGGCGGGATTCGAGCGGGAGTGACCGGTCGCGGACGAGCCGCTGAAAGGCGGAATCGCCGCCGGCGTCCAGCGCCAGCTCGACCAGGTACCTCCGCCCCTCGGCTCCGACGGGAGGAAGCAGCCGGAGGGGAGTCAACACCGCGCGACACGCCGACAAGTCGTTGCGACTCATGCACGACTGGCGATTCGCCAGGTCCGCCCCGTTGAGTTCTCCCTCGATCAGTTCCGCCAGCCGCGGCCAGGTGGAGGCGGAATACCACTCCCCGAGCGTGTCGGCCGCCAGGCCAAGCCCGATCGAGACGGCACACTTCGATGCGACACCCTCGAGACACGCCACATTGGAGCGCGCCGGCCGTCGGGCGAGCTGGACCACGACGTCCTTCAGGGCGCCTCTATCGACAAGGAGCCCGGGCACGTTGCCCCGCAGCCAGCCGGTGAGGACAGGGTCCTCGTGCTGCCAGATGGCGCGGGCGCTCGTCCGCATGAACATGCCCGCAAGCTCGCGCACCGCCGAGGAATCGCTGCGCGTCGTTCCGGTGGGACCCCATTGCACCACCGGCACGTCGACCGATCCCACCACGGCAATCCCGAACTGCGCAATGAGCCCGCGCCACGCTTCCTCCGCCGCCTGCTGTACCAGCGGGCGATACGGCGCCGAGGTGGCGACGCGCAACCCTCCGACCACCACCGTGTCATTGGTCCTGGCTCGGCTGGCCGCGCTCTCGCGCGCGGCAATGGCGCGGTTGAGCGAATCGAGCCGGACCTCCATCCGCGCCAGGTTGGCGGCCGGATCCTGGGCGGCGGCCGGCGTCGTACCGGCCAGCCCCACCAGCAGAGCGATCCATCCGCGACGTCCCTTACACATCAATCAGCATCCAGCGAGACCGAAAGATGGCCAGCGGGCTGTAGGGGCTGAGGAGGGCATCCGCGACCGCCCCCATGGGACTCCACCCCAGCGAGACGAGGTCCGCGAGCAGGGAGGCCACGATCAGCAGCAGGAACAGCGCGACGACGCCTCGCGCGGCGCGCGGGGTCAGTCCGTTGAGCGCAAAGAGAATGGTGTATGCCGAGAGTCCGGCGAGGAAGAACCGGAGGCTGATCCCGAAGGGATAGCCGTGCAGCAACGGCGGCAGGGAGAGGCGGCTCGTGGCGACCAGCGCCGACAGGTTCATCGCCACGGTCACGACGAGGAGGAGGCACACCCCGGCCGCGTAGCGGAGCAACAGGTAGCGGTGGCGCGCAATCGGCAGGGTCAGGGCGTAAACATGCCTGGTGCGGTGGTCGGGCCACCATGCTCCCGCCGAGAGCAGCAGGGCCGCGAGCAACGCGATGATCGGATACGCTGCACCCCACTGGGCTGTCGACGCGAGGAGCTCCCAGGCGGCCCACGGGTTGCCCGGCGACCAGCTCCCCCGCAGCGAGAGGAGCGGGACGGCAACGGCCGCTGCCGCCAGGACCAGCACGGCCAGGCGGCTCTCGCGCCACTGGGTGAAGAGCATCATCCGGAACATCATGCCTCCCGGTCTGAGGGGTGGCGAGCGCTGCGCAGCAGTTCCACGAAAGCCTCCTCGAGGTCCAGGTCCACGACCTCCCTGAGCGGGTGGGCTTCGCCAAACCAGGAGGACATTTCGGGCTGCCATCCGCGCACGGTCCACACCTCGCCGCCGAGGCCGGCGTCGCCCCGCGCAATCACGGAGAAGGGCGCTGCCGCCGACGACGCCCCCGCGGTCACCCGCAGGCGCTTGAGCCCCGACTTGAATTCCTGCATCGGCAGCTGGGCCACGACGGTGCCCTGGTCGAGGACGCCGATCCAGTCACAAAACCGTTCGAGTTCGTGCACCAGGTGGCTCGAGATGAGCACGGTCGCGCCCGATTCGGTCACGTAGTCGAGGATCGCGTGCAGCGCCTCCCGCCGCACCACCGGGTCGAGACCGTCGGTCGGCTCGTCGAGGAGAAGCAGGTCGGGCCGTTGCGCCAGCGCGAGCAGGATCATCGCCTTGCCCATCTCTCCTTTCGAGAGCCGGGAGAGCAGGCGGTTCATCGGCAGCCCGAACCGGTTGGCGAGTTCCCCGGACATTGCGTGGTCGAAGCGATGGTGGAAGGCGGCGTGAAGACTGATTGCCTCGGCCACCGTGAGATTGGGGTAGAGCTGCGGCCGTTCGGGGACGTAGCCGACCCGGCCAAGGATCGACACGATGTCGGCCGGAACGTCCTCGCCGAGCACCTGGATCGACCCACCGGACGGGCGGAGGAGTCCGAGGAGCAGCCGGATGGTCGTCGTCTTGCCGGCGCCGTTGGGGCCGAGGAAGCCGTAGACCGCACCGGCGGGCACGGAGAGGTTCAGGTCGCGGAGTGCGAACCCCTCAATGTCGTATGAGAGTTCCCGGATGTGGATCGCGTCGGTCATGACCGTGCCTCCCCAAGCGCGTTTCGCAGTGCACTGAGCAGATCCTCACCCGTCAATCCCAATCCGACGGCGCGCGCGAGCATCTCGTTGGCCAGGCGAGTGCTCACCGCCGCCTGTTCCTCCGCCCGCCGACTCGTGGTGAGCTCGCGGACGTAGGTGCCAGAGCCTTGCCGGAGTTCCACCAGGCCGCTCCGCTCGAGGTCCCGATAGGCCTGGACCACCGTCCCCGGATTGAGCCGCAGCTTCACGGCGAGCTGCCGCACCGAAGGGAGCGCCTCGCCCGGGGCGAGGTCGCCGGCCGCAATGGCGGCGCGAAGCCGCTCCGCGAGCTGGGCGTACAGCGGGGTTGGAAGTGCCGGATCAAGGTGTTCGAACATGGCCCTAGTGTGTTGGTGTTGCAATACACTAAGTCTTTGGTCGGCTACTGTCAATAGGTCGACAGCCGACCCGCCGGCGGCCACCTTCCCTGGGCGGTCCAAACCCTCAACCCTCGAGCGGCGTCTGAGCCTGCAGTGACCGACCCCATTCAGCGCGCCAAAGCTGGCGACCCGGATGCCTTTCGCATCCTGTACGAAGGCCACGTGGGGCGCATCTACGCCCTCTGCCTTCGGCTTGCCGGTGACCCGGGCAAGGCGGAGGAACTGGTGCAGGACACCTTCATTCTGGCGTGGGAAAAGCTGCCGGGATTTCGAGGGGAGAGCGCCTTCGGCACCTGGATCTTCCGGATCGCCGTCAACGTGGCCCTCTCCGACCGCCGGGCGACCGGCCGCCGCGAGGCTCGGCTCGCGCCGATTGCCGACCCCGGGGCATTGCCCGTTTCGGGGCGGCCGGCCGACCCCGGAGACCGGATGGACATGGAGGACGCGATCGCCGGCCTGCCGCCGAAGGCACGGGCGGTGTTCCTCCTCTACGATGTCGAGGGGTACCAGCACGCCGAAATCGCCGAGATGACCGGCATCGCCGAGGGGACCTCCAAGACGCAACTCTTTCGAGCCCGCCGACTGCTGCGGGAGGCATTGTCCCGATGACCTGCGACCAATTCGATCAGTGGCTCGACGCCTACCTGGATGGGGGACTCACCTCCGTCCAGCAGGGGAGCATGGACGCGCACCTGGCGGAGTGCGCTGCATGCCGCACCCACGCAGGGGAGATGCGCACCGTCCTCGCGGCGGCGACGTCGCTCCCCCGCAGCGTGGCCCCACCTCGGGACCTCTGGCCGGACATCGCGGCGCGGCTTCCAGCCCGGCGCCCGATCGCCGCCGTCCGGCCCGCCGCCTGGGCTCGGTGGGCGCCGCTGGCGGCGGCAGCGCTGGTCCTGGTGACGGTGACGGCCACCGTCACCTATCGGCTCTCCCGTCCGCGGGGACCCGACCCCGTCGTGGCCGTCGCGGAGCCTGCTCCCCTCGTCGGCTTCGCCGCCGATCGCGAGTACGTGCTCGCCGCGGCGGACCTCGAGCGGGTGCTCGCAGAGGGTCGCGCGCACCTGGCACCGGCCACCGTCGCGATCATCGAACAGAACCTGGCGGTCATTGACGCCGCCATCGCCGAAGCGCGCGCCGCCCTCGCCGCCGATCCAGCCAACGCCGACCTTCGCGCGCTGCTCTGGGGCGCACACCGACAGAAACTCGACCTGCTCGACCGGGCCACGCGCCTGACACGGAGCTGACGCATGCGACGACTTGCCCTCCACCTCTTTCTCCTCGGACTCGCCCTCCCCTCCAGCGGGCGCGCCCAGGCGCCGGCCCACTACGGCCGTGCCATCGCGCCGGACGCCTCGATCCGGATCTTCAACCTCGCCGGCACCGTCCGCGTCACAGGCTGGGACCGCGACAGCGTCGACGTCTCCGCGATCGTTCCCGACGGGGGCGGCCGCCTCGTCTTCGGGGGCGGATCGATGGGGGTCAAGCTGGGCATCGACCCGCCGCCGGCGGCCACCAACTATCCCGGATCGCTGGTGGAGGTTCGCGTCTCGGCCCGGGCGCGCGTCTGGATCAAGACGGAGAGCGCCGAGATTCTCGTGACCGGACTCACCTCCTCGGCGGATGTGTCGAGCGTGAGCGGCCGTGTCGTGGTGACGGGGGAGATTGCCCAGCTCTCCGCGGAATCGATGGACGGCGGCATCGACGTCGAGGTCAACGCCGGCATCGTCCGGTTGAAGACGGCGGGGGGCGCCATCGCGCTGCGCGGGACCGCGACTGACGCGACCCTGAGCACGGTGAGCGGCGCGGCGACGATGGTGGTTGCCGGCACGGAGCGCGCCCGGATGGAAACGGTCAGCGGGCACCTCACCTTCGATGCGGCGCTCCTCCCCGGCGGCAACTACACGCTCGAGAGCCATTCGGGCGACATCAGCATCCGCCTGCCCGCTGACTTCAATGGAGCGATCCAGTTGACCGCGCTCGAAGGCCGCGTGACCAACCGACTCACCAAGAGTCCCGTCAACCGCACCAACCAGGGACGGGGGGAGCTGCTCGCGACGGGTGGCGGGAGGACGACGGCGGAGCTGGTGGCCCGGACGTTCAAGGGGGCGATCGTGCTGGAGGCCCAAACCAAACGGTAGGACGCGGCATCGAAGGTGGCGTGACCGCAATGCACGCCACTCCCAACGAAGGAGCTTTTCATGCCCAGCCACCGCCTCCTCGCCGCCGCCGTCCTCGTCCTCTCCGCCTCCGCAGGGTCGGCCGCCCCGGCGTACGCCGGACCACCCTGGATTTCCATCGAGCTGCCGGCCAATCCGCTCGACCCGACCACGCGGGGCGCCTTCCTCCTGGTGCACACTTTCCATCATGACGATGCCGTGGCCGAGGCGCTCACCGGCCGGGCCGAGGGGCTGGTGAACGGCCGTCGCCAGACGATTGCGCTCACCTTCGAGAGCACCTCGCGGTCCGGGGTGCGGGCGCTCCGCAAGTCGTGGCCGGACGGCGGCACGTGGGTGCTCGTGCTCACGACCGGACAGCACGGCGAGGCCACCGCGCTGGTCGGCATCGGGAGCGACGGCACCGTCCACTCCATCCAGGTGCCGAGCGAGCGCCGGGACGGCCACACCATCCCAAGCAAGGTGTCGCAGCGAGATGTGGATGCGCTCCTCTCGCGACTCGCCTCCAGAGGCAGCGGCACGACATTCCTGCCCGAGCTGGCGCTGGCGCTCGGCGGGCTGCTCGTATTCCCGGCCGGCCTGTTCGCCTTTCGCCGCCGCGGCTGACCCTCCCTCACCTCCACGGCGCCGCCTCCCGCCCGGGTGGCGGCGCTGCCGCCGTCCAGGCAGCCGCTTGACGCGCTCCCCGGCAGCCTCAACATTATCCGAATCCCCTGAACACTCCCGAGTCAGCGTTCCTCACGACTCTCCCGAGGCGTCTTGGACGACCCACTGCTGGAACGTTTGCGGCGGGCCCTGGCACCCGAATTCGACGTGGACCGCCGGCTCGCCGTCGGCGGAATGGGCATCGTCTTTCGGGGACGAGAAGTTGCGCTCGACCGGCCGGTCGCTATCAAGGTGTTGCGTCCCGAATTGGCCACCGCCTCGGCCCGCGAACGGTTTCTCCGCGAGGCGCGCCTGCTCGCCCGCCATCAGCACCCGAACATCGTGCCGGTGCACCGGGCCGCCGAGCGCGACGGACTCTCCTACTATGTCATGGACTTTATCGAGGGGCAGACCCTCGCCGATAGGCTGGCCACCGGTCGGTTGCCCGCCGAGCAGGTCCTCCGCCTCGCGCGCGACCTGATCGAAGCGCTCGCGGCGGCCCACGCCGACGGGATCATCCACCGCGACGTGAAACCTCACAACATCTTCTTCATCGGACATCGCGCGCTCCTCGGCGATTTCGGCATCGCCCACGATGCCTCCAGCGACGCGCTCGAGCTCACCGAAGAGGGGGCACTGATCGGGACGCGGGGCTACATGGCCCCGGAGCAGCTGCGGGGCGAACCGGCGACCGAACGATCCGACCAGTACTCGGCCGCGGCCGTCCTGTTCGAGGCGGCGACCGGTCGGCGCTGGAAGGCGGTCGACGCGCCGGCGGACGCCAACTGGCGCGGCATCCCAAGGCCGATGGTCCACCTGCTGCGGCGTGGGCTCGCGATTGATCCCGCCAGACGCTGGAGTTCCATGCGGGAGGCGCGCCGCGTTTTCGACCGGGCGCGATTCCGCCGCCAGCGCCTCCTTCCGGCGGTTGGACTGGTTGCCGCGGCCGTCCTGCTCGGCAGGGTCGTGTGGTGGGGTCTCCTCACGCCGGCGCTCCCTGTCCAGCAGTACGCGCTTGCCATCCTCCCCTTCACCGCGGTCCTGCCGGCCGACGACTCGCTCGGCATCCAGGTCGCCGAGGTCACGAGCATCGCGCTCTCCGCCTACCCGTCGTTTCCCCAGGCGCCCTTTCTGCGATCGGCCGCCTGGCATCGAGACCACCGGACAGATGCCACGGCCGCCGCTTTGGTGGAGCTGAATGCGCGCCGGGTGATCTCGGGTCGTCTCGAACGGCGGGGCCCAGTCGTGCGGCTGCATCTCGACCTGACCGATTCGGCCGGCAGCACGCCACTGCGGCCCATCGAGATCGATACCGCGGGCGCAGAGCCGGGAGCGCTCGGCGACTCTGCCGCCTTCGTGATCGCCATCCGGCTTGGCCGCCGACCCGGGACCGACCTCGGCAACCTGGCGAGCCGGAGCCCGGATGCGTTTCTCCCCTTCCTGCAGGGCGAGCTGTACTTCGCCGACGACGCCTGGGAGGCCGCGGCGGAACAGTACGCCAAGGCGGTCGCCGCCGATTCGACCTTTGTGCTCGCCCGGTGGCGCCAGCTGGTCGCGCAGATCTGGTCGCGGGACTTCTCCTGGGATTCGGCGATCGCGTTGGCCTCCTGCTGCGCCGACCGCCTGCAACCCCTCGATGCCGGCCTCCTCCGGGCGATGGGCGACACCAACCTGCCCCGGCGCTTCGCCGCGTTTGACGCACTGCACGCGCGCTTCGGCGAGACGGGGCTCCTCCCCCTCCTCTTTGCCAGCGACCTCTTTCACCGGGGACCGCTGGTCGGGAGGGGATTGCCGGTGTCGCTCGCCATGTTCGAGGAGGCCATCCACGCAAGTCCTGGTGGCATACCGGCGCCGGCCTACGATCAGACCGTCTGGGGAAAGACCCGCCTTGGAGAGCGCGCCGAGGCGAAACGGTGGCTCCGCGACCGCAAACGGCTCGAGACGGATCAGCAGGGCGACCTGATCGTGCAATTCCTGCAGCTCGGCTACGACCTCCGCTGGGTCCACTGGCGGGCCCGCCTCAAGCTCTGGTATTTCGAACGCTTCGAGAGCGACGAGTCCATCAGGGAGCTCGCCAAGTTCTATCGCTTCAGCGCGGCGTGGGACCTGCCATGGGGCCAGAACGCCGTCGGCAGCGTCATCGCGTCGCGGCTGCTCGCCGACGACCGGGCGAACGGGCTGGAGGCGCAGGGACTCGCCCACTTCACGTGGGGCCGCGCGACCGAGGGGCTGGCCTTCATCGATTCCGCGGCGAAGTACTTCGGCACGGACGAGGCGCAGCTGCAGCGCCGGCAATGGCGCCTGCTGCTGCCGCTCCTGGGGGCGGGGCGGGTGGGCGAACCGGAGGAGGCGTCGGCGCGACTCTGGCTCGAGGAACGGGCCGCCGTCGAACCGTACGCCGCGCGGGCGCGCTGGACGCTGGCCCTCGACGCGCTGCGTCGGGCCGACACCGCCGCCGCCATGGGCTGGATCGATGCGCTCGCGCAGCTTCGGACGGCGGACAGCGCCTCGGCCCGGCTGGCCGTGCTGGCCACGGCGATCGTCGAGGGAGGGCGCGACCCTCGCGGCGCGCTCGCGACCACCGAGCCGCTCCTGCGGTTCGACTCTCCGGCCCCGGGCCAGGACATTTTCACCCGCAGCCTGCTGCACCTCTCGCGAGCGCACTGGTTCGAGGCATCCGGCGACCCCGACGGCGCCCAGCGCGAAATCCTCTGGTACGAAAACTCCGACACCTACGCATTTCCGGTCCGGGAGGCGCAGAAGATGGAGGTCGACGCCGTCGCGAGCGTGGCGGCCCGCGTGACCCGTGCCCGCCTCCTCCTCGACGCCGGGAGACCCCGAGGTCGCCTGCCGCATGCTGGCCCGGGTGCGGCAGCTCTGGGGCAGGGCGGACGCCTCGCTCCGATCCGCGCAGGATCGCGCGGACTCCCTGTACCGCGTGGGGTGCCGATGATTGCCCTCCGACTGCTCGGCGTGGTGGAGGTGACGGTGGACGGCGGTGCGCCGCCTGCCGAGCTCCTGTGGAAGAAGAACCTCGCCCTGCTCGTGTACCTCGCGCTCTCGCCGCGGCACACCCGCACGCGGGAGCACCTGACCGGCCTCCTCTGGGGCGACAAGCCGGAATCGGCCGCGCGCCACTCCCTGAACGAGGCGCTGCGCATCCTGCGTCGCGCCCTCGGCGAGGAGGCGCTCCAGACCGATGCCGCCTCCGTCCGGCTCGATGCCAGCGCGGTCGCGCTCGACGTAGAGGCGTTCGCGCGACACGAATCCGCCAGGGAATGGACGCCGGCGGCGGCGCTGGTCGGCGGCAGCTTCCTGGAGGGCTTCGCGGTACCCGGCGAGTCGGAGTTCGAAGACTGGCTGGTGGCGGAACGCAGCCAGTGGGAACGCCGGTCGGTGGCCGCGCTGGTACAGGCCGCGGAATCGGAACTGGCACGGGGTGAGGTGGCGGCCACGCTCACCGCCGCGGAACGCGCCGTGGCCCTGGCGCCCACCTCGGGGCCGGCGATCGCCGTGCTGCTCCGCGCGCTGGCCCTCTCGGGCAACCGGGCCGCGGCGCTGAGCCGGTATGCGGAGTACGTGGAGACGCTTCACGCACGGCTCGACCTCGCGCCGGAACCCGCCGTCGCCGCGCTTGCCGACCGGATCCGGAAGAACCGGGTCGAACCGCCGGCGGAGAGCGTGGCGGCGAAGGTGGCGGCGACGCGGCGGCTGCCCCTGTACGGTCGTGCCGCCGCGATGGCGACGCTCACCGAGGCATGGACCGTGTGCTGTCACGGAGCGAACGACAGGCATCGTGGTGGTCCTCGGAGATGCCGGGCTTGGCAAGACGCGCCTCGTGGAGGAGCTGGTCGCGCGGGCGACGCTCGAAGGCGCCGTCGCGCTCAACGTCCGCGGCGTCGAGGCGGACCGGACGTCTCCCTGGGCGGGATTGCTCGGCATCGGGCGGGGCGGGCTGCTCGAGGCGCGTGGCATCGCCTCGGCACCGGCGCCCGCCCACGCGGCGTTTGCCGAGCACATCACCGAGTGGGGAGACCGGTACCGCGGCGCAGGCGGGGCCACCGCGGCGCCGACTGCCGAGGGCGTTCACCGAACTGGTGCGCTCAGCGGCGGAGGAACAGCCGATCCTGCTGGTGGCGGACGACTGTCATCTCCTGGATGCCGAGTCACTCCAGAGCCTGGCCTCCCTTCCCCGCGACCTGCCAGGGGCTCCCGTGCTCCTCCTGCTCACCGCGGAGCCGACCGCCGTTCCCGAAGCGGTCGACACCCTCCGGAGTCACTTCGGCCGCGACATTCGCGGCGGGGTGATCGAACTCGGCGCCCTCGCCGGCGACGCGCTGGGCGAGATGGCACGCGCCGTCTTCCCGCATTTTGACGACACGGCGATCGACCGGCTGGCGCGGCGCGTGGCCGCCGACACCGCCGGCGTCCCGCTGCTCGCGGTCGAATTTCTGCACGCCGTCTCGTCGGGGCTCGCCTGGGAAGAGGAGTCAGGCGCC
This sequence comes from uncultured Gemmatimonadales bacterium, assembly GCA_963748815.1. Lineage (GTDB taxonomy): Bacteria > Gemmatimonadota > Gemmatimonadetes > Gemmatimonadales > GWC2-71-9 > SPDF01. The sequence goes on from CAVVKJ010000007.1 coordinate 64,990, forward strand.
TGGCCGGCGCCCTATCACACGCTCACGCAGACGACGCCCGGCGACCTTCCCGACTCGATCATCTCCGCGGTGCGCATCGGGTACCGGCGGCTTTCCGAACCGGCGCAGCGCGCGCTGGCCGCGGCGGCGGCCCTTGGCGGCCGGCTCGGCGCCGGCGAGGTCGGTCGCGCCGCCGGGCTGGCCCCCCCGCTGCTGGACGCCGCCCTCGACGAGCTCGAGTGGCAGCGCTGGCTGGTCGCGGACGGCCGGGGCTACGGCTTCGTCGCCGGCATCGTCGAGCGCATCGTCGAGCGCGACATGCTGACCCCGGGCCAGCGGCGGCGGATGCGCGAGGCGGTGCACCGTCCGGCGTGACGCCCGGCTTCCCTTCGGTGTAAAATTGGGGTGCCACCCGCCGCCCTCACCCTGGATGCGAATGACCGCTCCCTTCCGTGCGCTCATCATCGACGACAACGAACACGAGCGAACGCTCCTCGCCGCCGCCCTGGCGGAGGCCGGAGGGTTCGAGGTGGTCGCCCCGGCCGGGGCCCTGGCCTTCGTGGACCTCCCCGCGACGCACCGCTTCGACGGGGTGCTGCTCGCCCTCGAGTTCGCCGAGTGCGGCTGGGCCGACCTGCTGCCGGCGGTGCGTGAGCGTTGGCCGGAGGCAGCCATCGTGGTCCTGGCCGATGGGGCGGACACCGAGACGATTGCGGAGGCCATGCGGGCCGGCGCCGACGACTATCTGCTGCGGCACGCCGACGACACGCGCCGGGTGGGCCTGGCCTTGCGGGCCGCCCTGGACTGGGCCCGCGAGCGAAGTCAGTCGCAGCAGCTGCAGGGCCGGCTGCGGCGCCTGCTGGACGACACCCATGTCGGCGTCTTCCGCTCCGACCTGCGGGGCCGCCCCGTCGAGGCGAACGCGGCCACCCTCCACATCCTCGGCTACGCCTCCCTCGAAGAGATGCAGCGCACGCCGATCGAGCAGCGGTACGAGCGCCCCGAGGACCGTGAGCAGATGATCGCCCAGATCCGCCAATTCGGGGGGGTTCGCGACTTCGAGGTGGGCATGCTCCGGGCGGACGGGACGCCGATGCGGGTCTCGCTCAGCATCCGCCTCGACGGCCCGGAGATGATGGACGGGCTCGTGGAGGACGTGACCGAGCGGCACCGGGCGCAGGAATCGCTCCGGCGCTCCGAGGCGGAGATGCGGGCGCTGCTGACAGCGCTGCCCGATCTCGTCATGATGTTCGATCGCCACGGGCGGTATCTCCAGATCGCCCCCAACCATCCCGAGCTCCTGGTCCGCCCCGCGACCGAGATGCTCGGCAGGAACGTACGGGAGTTCCTCCCATCCGACCTCGCCGAGCTGGCGATTCGGCTCATCGGCGAAGCGCTCGCCGCCGGCACGACCGTCTCGCACGACTATCACCTCGATCTCGACGGGGAGACGCGCTGGTTCCACGGCTCGTTCACGCCGGTGGGACCCGACAGCGTGCTCGTCGTCGCCCGCGACATCACGACGGAGCGGGCGGCGCGGCGCCAGCGCGAGGCGGACGAGGAGCGGTTCCGCGCCCTGATCGAGAACAGCCGCGACGCGATCACCCTCCTGAGCGCCGACGGGACGGTCGTCTTTCAGTCCCCGTCGGCGACCCGGATCACCGGATACGAACCGGCGGACGTCGTCGGGGTCAGCGCCTTCTCGCTGATTCACCCCGAGGATCTTCCCGCGGCGCTCGCCACCCTCCAGCAGGCGCTTGATGCGCCGGGCCAGGCGGTGCGCGTGACGCATCGCATCCGCCACAAGCACGACGGCTGGCGCGATTACGAAGTCGATGGCGTCAACTGGCTCGCGCATCCGTCCATCGGCGCGCTCGTCCTCAATTACCGCGATGTCACGGAGCGAATCGCGAGCGAGCGGGCGGCGCGGGAGAGCGCCGAGCGGCTCGACCTGGCGCTGGAGGCGGCGGGCGGCGCCGCCTGGGACTGGGACCTCAGTTCGGGCGAGGTCGCGTTCACGCCGCGCTGGGCGCTCCTCCTCGGCTTCGAGCCGGGGGAAATCGGCAACGACCTCACTGAGTGGGAACGCCGGCTCCATCCGGACGACGAGGGCGCCGTCGCGCGTGCGCGCGAGGCGCACGTCGGCGGGCTGAAGCCGGTCTACGAAGTCGAGCACCGACTCCGTGCCCGGGACGGGAGCTGGACCTGGGTGCTGGACCGGGGCCGGGTCGTCGAGTGGGACGCGGAGGGGCGCCCGCGCCGGATGGTCGGGATCATGACCGACCTCTCGGAGCGCAAGCGCCTCGAGGCCCAGCTCGCCCAGGCGCAGAAGATGGAGGCGGTCGGGCAGCTGGCAGGCGGCATCGCCCACGACTTCAACAACGTGCTGACCGCCATCCTGAGCACCAGCGAACTGATCCTGCTCGAACTCGACCCGACGGACCCGCACCGGGAAGACCTCGAGGAGATCAAACGGTCGGCCAACCGGGCCGCGGCGCTGACGCGGCAGCTGCTGGCGTATTCTCGCCGGCAGGTGCTGCAACCACGGGTGACTGACCTCAACAGCGTCGTCGCCAACGTGGACCGGATGCTCCGCCGGCTTCTCGGCGAACAGGTGACGCTCGTCCAGTCTCTCGACCCGGAGCTCGGCCGCGTCCGGGCGGACCGGGGACAGATCGAGCAGATCCTCGTCAACCTCACCATGAACGCCAGCGACGCGATGCCGGCTGGCGGAAAGCTCACGATCGCCACCGCCAACGCCGACGTCGTCCTCGACGATGCCGGCCCGGCCGTGACGGGGCCCTACGTCATGCTGGGGGTGAGCGACACCGGCATCGGCATGGACGACGCCACGCGGAACCACATCTTCGAGCCGTTCTTCACCACGAAGGGCCGCGGCCAGGGGCACGGGACTGGGCCTCGCCACGGTGTACGGCATCGTGCGCCAGAGCGGTGGCGTGATCCGCGTGACCAGCGAGCCCGGCGCCGGGGCCACGTTCCGGATCTTCCTCCCCAGGGTGGAGGACGAGATCGAACCGGAGACCCCGCTCCCCGCCGCGGGGCTCGAGACCGCCAGCCGCGGACCCGCCGGCACGATCCTGCTCGTCGAGGACGAGGAGGCGGTGCGTCGGCTCGGCAAGCGCATCCTCGAGCAGGAGGGGTATTCGGTCCTCGTGGCGGAGCACGCGACGGAAGCGATGGCCGTGGCCGCGGCCCACCACGGGCCCGATCGAACTCCTGGTCACCGACGTCGTCATGCCGGGGCGCTCGGGGGTGGAGCTGGCGCGAGATCTCGACGCGGTGCGCCCCGGCATCCCCGTCCTCTTCACCAGCGGGTATCCGGAAACCACCCGGGGCCGGTGGCAGCCACCGGAAGGATGGGGTGCCTTCCTGCAGAAGCCGTTCACTCCCACCGAACTGGTGGAAGCCGTCCGCGCGGTCACCCACGCCGCGAAATCCGCCTGATGGACAATCTCTGCCATACGCTGGTCGGCGCCGCCCTCGCGCAGTCCGGACTCAAGAAGTGCTCCGCGCTCGGCACCGCCACGCTGCTCATCGCCGCCAACCTGCCGGATGTGGATGCCTTCAGCCTGCTCTGGGGCAGGACGGCGGGCTTCGCGTTCCGGCGCGGGATCACCCATGGCGTGGTGGCGATGGCCCTGTGGCCGTTCCTGCTTGCGGCGCTCATGGTGGCGTTCGACCGGCTGGGGAAGCGGCGAGGCGCGCACTTCTGGCCGCTGGCGGGGCTCGCGGCGATCGGGGTGATCAGTCACCCCCTCCTCGACCTGCTGAACACCTACGGCGTCCGATGGTTGATGCCGTTTTCGGACCGGTGGTACTACGGCGACACGCTCTTCATCATCGATGTCTGGGTGTGGCTGATGCTGGGGGCGGGAGTCCTGTTCAGCGTGCGCCGCGAGCGTCGTGGCGCCGCGAACTGGAGCATGCCGGCACGGGCCGCGCTCGGAGCCGCCACGGCGTACACGGCCGGGATGTTTGTGCTGGGCCGCCTCGCGGTGTCCCAGGTCCGATTCGAGCTTGCCGCCGCCGGGGTGCCGGTCCGGCGCGTCCTGGCCTCGCCGATACCGGTGACACCAGCCGTCCGGGATGTCGTCGCGGATGAGGGCGACGGGTATGTGGTGGGGCGCATCGGGGTCGGCGGCAACTTCGTCCCGGCGGGGCATTGGCCGAAGCGGGATCCCCTCGACGACGAGGCCGACCCCGGCATCTCGATCGCCGCCTCGACGCCGGCCGCAGTGACCTTCCTCCAGTGGGCGCGGTATCCGACCTACGTCGTCGATCGGCGAGGGGGCGGCGTGGTCGTGCACTTCATCGACCTGCGCTATGCGAGGAGTCCCGACGCCGGGTTCGGAACTCTCAGCGTGCCGGTTCCCACCGGCCAGCTGGCGGCGGCGCCCCTGCCCTGAGCGCGAGGCGCTCCGGCGTCATCGTCCCGCCCGTTCCTCCAGCACCGGCCGCAGCGCCGTCCAGACCAGCGCCGCCACCCGGCGCTGACCCGCCGCGGTCGGGTGAATTCCGTCCGCCTGGTTGAGGGAGTCGATCCCCCCTACCCCCTCCAGCAGGAACGGCACCAGCGGCACGTCGAGCTCGGCGGACACCTCCTGGTACACGGCGCGGAATCGGGTGGTGTACTCCGCCCCGAGGTTGGGGGGCGCCTCCATGCCGAGGAGCAGGATGGCCGGCGGAGGGTTCTGCTGCCGAGCGCGGAGGATGATCGCCTCGATGTTGGCCCGGACCGAATCGGGGGTGAGGCCCCGGAGACCGTCGTTGGCCCCGGTCTCGACGATCAGCACCGCGACCGGCTGCCGCAGCAGCCAGTCCACCCGTTGCCGGGCGCCGGCAGAGGTCTCACCGCTCACGCCCCGATTCTCCACCCGATAGTGCAGGCCCGCCGAGTCGATCATCTGCTGCAATACCGCGGGGTAGGCGTCGTCGGGATCGAGCCCGAGGCCCGCCGTCAGGCTGGTGCCCACGACCAGCACCAGCGGCACGGTCGGAACGTTCGTCGCGACGCCGTCGGCTGGCTTCGGCGTCTCGGGACCGCCGCATCCCGCGAGTGAGGCGAGCAGGAGCACACCGGCCGCCGAGTGGAGTATCATTCGGGAAATCGACATCGTCATTGGAGTCCAGATGCTGCGTTGTGAAAACCTGACCCAGTCGTACCGATCGGGCGCCGGTGCGCTGACGGTGCTGCAAGATATCAGCTTCGCGGTGACGGCCGGCGAGTTCGTCGCCATCGTGGGCCCGTCGGGAAGCGGCAAGACGACGCTGCTCGGGCTCCTCGCCGGGCTGGACCGGCCCGCGGCCGGCGAGGTCTGGCTGGACGGCGAGCGCCTGAGCGTGCTCGACGAAGACCAGCGCGCCGCGCTCCGCGGCGCCAAGGTCGGGTTCGTCTTCCAGGCCTACCAGCTGATTCCGACTCTCACGGCGCTCGAGAATGTGCAGGTCCCGCTGGAACTCCGGGGGGAGTCCGATCCGGCCCGGGCCCGGGCGCTTCTGGAGCGGGTGGGCCTCGGCGACCGCACCGGGCACTACCCGGCCCAGCTCTCCGGCGGTGAGCAGCAGCGGGTGGCGCTGGCGCGGGCGTTCTGCACCCGACCGAAGATTCTCTTCGCGGACGAACCGACCGGCAACCTCGACCAGCGCACCGGCGCGGGGATCATCGACCTGATGACTGACCTCAACCGCGAGGCGGGCACGACGCTCGTGCTGGTCACGCACGACCCGGACCTGGCCGGGCGGGCCCGGCGCATCCTCCGGCTCGCCGACGGCCGCCTCGTCTCGGACGCGCCCGCGTGACCCTGCGCGCTTTCCTGCGACTGGCCTGGCGCGAGGGGCGCGCCTCCCGGCGCCGCATGCTCCTCCTGGTGGCCGCCATCGCCACCGGCACGGCGGCGCTGGTGGCCATCAACTCCTTCACGGCCAATCTCCGGACCTCGGTGGCCGGCGAAGCCCGCAGCCTCCTCGGCGCCGACCTGACGCTGGCGTCCCGGTCGGCGCCGAGCGATTCCCTGCTCCACCTTGCCGATTCGCTCGCCTGCGGCGGCTCCCCCGCCTGCGACAGGCGCTCCGTCGTCACCACCTTCGGGTCCATGGGGTACGTGCCCTCGCGGTCCGGCGTGCGCCTGGTGCGAGTCACCGCCGTCGAGGGAAGCTGGCCGTACTTCGGGAAGATCACGACGTCGCCCGCGGACGCGTGGCCCCGGCTCCAGGCGGACCGCATTGCTTTGGTCGACCCCGCTTTCCTGACGGCGCTCGGCGCCACGGTCGGGGACACACTCGCGCTCGGGAGCCTGCGCGTGCCGATCGTCGGCACGGTGGATCATGTGCCCGGCGATGTCGGGATCGCCACCGCCTTCGGCCCGCGGGTGTTCATTCCCGGCGGACTCGTCGCTGAAACGGGGCTGCTCGGCTTCGGCGCGCGGGCGGAGTACGACATCTATCTCCAGCTGCCGGCCGGCGCCGACGCGCAGGCGATCGCCGACACTCTGAAGCCACGGCTCCGGCCCGACCGGGTGCGGGTCCGCACCGTGCAGGACGAACAGCGCAACCTCGGCAACGCCCTGGAGCGGCTGGGCCGGTTTCTCGGCCTTGTGGCGCTCGTGGCGCTGCTGCTTGGCGGACTCGGAGTCGGCAGCGCGGTCCATGTCCTGATCCGGCAGAAGATGGACACCATCGCCGTCCTCCGATGCCTCGGCGGGAGTTCCCGGCAGGTCTTCGGACTGTTCCTGGTGCAGGCGGCGGGCATCGGCCTGCTCGGGAGCACGCTCGGGGCCGCCTTCGGACTCGCCATCCAGCAGTTGCTGCCGCGTGTCCTCGGGGAATTTCTCCCGGTGACCGTGCTCCCCACCGTGTCCTGGCCGGCACTCGCCATCGGCCTGGGGCTGGGACTCTGGACCGCGATGGCCTTCGCGCTGATTCCGCTCCTCTCGGTCAGGAAGATCTCTCCCCTGGCCACGCTGCGCCGCCCCTACGACGCGGAGCGCCGGGCACCGCGGGATCGCTGGACGATCGCCGCGGCCGTCGTGCTGATGCTGAGCGTCGTGGGCATGGCGATGGTGCAGGCCGGGAATCCGTGGCGCGGCGCCGCCTTCGCCGCCGGCATTGGCGTGGCGCTGGTGGGACTCTGGCTCTCGGCGTTCACCCTGGTACGCGGCCTCCGACGGTGGTTTCCCCGCCGCCTGGCGTACGTGTGGCGCCAGGGGCTCGCCAACCTCTACCGGCCCGCCAACCAGACGGTGTCGGTGGTGCTCTCGCTCGGGATTCGGCACGTTCCTGCTCGCGACGCTCCTGCTGGTGCAGCACAACCTGCTCCGGTCGCTGCGGGTGGACGGGAGTTCGAAGCGCCCCAACCTGATTCTCTTCGACATCCAGCCCGACCAGGCGTCCGGCGTGGACTCGCTCCTCAAGGATCGCGGACTCGACCCGGCCCCCGCCGTGCCGATGGTCCCGATGCGCATTCAGTCCATCGGCGGCAAGACCGTCCAGGACTATTCTCGCGACACCACCGAGGTCGATGGCCGGCCGGCGGGGTGGGCGCTCCGGCGCGAGTACCGGTCCACCTATCGCGATTCGATCGTGTCGAGCGAGCGCATCGTGCTCGGGACGTGGTGGGAACCGGGCCTCGATTCCGCCGGCGCGCCGGTATCCATCTCTGTCGAGGTGGGGCTGGCCGAGGAGCTCGGGGTCAGCCTCGGTGATGAGATCACCTGGGATGTGCAGGGGGTGCCGATCCCGAGCCGGGTGACCAGCCTCCGCGAAGTGGACTGGGCGCGGTTCGAGACGAATTTCTTCGTGGTATTCCGGCCGGGGGCGCTCGAGGCGGCGCCGCAGACGCTGGTGACGCTGGTCCGGGTGGACAGCGCGTCGGAACGCGGACTCATCCAGCGCGCGGTGGTCGAGCGCTACGCCAACATTTCGGCACTCGACCTCTCCACCGTGCAGCGGGCGCTCGACGACATCCTCGGCAAGGTCGGCGCGGCTATCCGGTTCATGGCGTTCTTCACCCTGGCGGCCGGGCTCGTGGTGCTGCTGGGGTCGCTCGCCACCAGCCGGGCGCAGCGGCTCCGGGAGACGGTGCTCCTCAAGACGCTCGGGGCCAGCCGGGCGCAGGTGACGCGCGTGGCGGTGTCGGAGTACCTCGCGCTCGGCGCGCTGTCGGCGCTGGCCGGGTCTGGTCCTGGCGCTGGGAAGCGGATGGGCGCTGGCGCACTGGCTCTTCGAAACCCGGTTCGCGCTCCCCGGCCTCGCCGATGCTCCTGCTCGCGGCGGGCGTCGTGGCGCTGACGGTCGGCGTGGGGCTCTGGAGCTCGGTGGACCTCTTCCGGCGCACGCCGCTGGATGCGCTGCGGAACGAATAGCCGGCTTCTTACCCCGCCCTCCGGGCCGCAGTATCTTACGACCATCCTCAAACAGGTGGACTCTCCGGATGCTTCCAATCGACCTGCGCGGCAAGCGCGCCTTCGTGGCCGGTGTCTCCGACGACGGCGGGTTCGGCTTCGCCATCGCCAAGTCGCTCGCCGAGGCGGGCGCCTCGGTCTGCCTCGGCTCCTGGCCCCCCGCGCTCGGCATCTTCCAGAAGCTGCTCGAACGCGGGAAGATGGACGCGTCGATGGCCCTGGCCGACGGCCGCAAGCTGGAGTTCGAACGGATCTATCCGCTGGACGCGGCATTCGACTCGATGGCCGACGTCCCCGCCGACATCCGGGACAGCAAGCGCTACAAGGAGCACGGAGACTTCTCGATCCAGGGCGTCGTGGAGCAGTTCCGGAAGGACTTCGGCGAACGGCCGCTCGACATCGTGGTCCATTCGCTGGCCAACGGGCCCGAGGTCAAGAACCAGCTCCTCGACACCTCCCGGGCGGGGTACCTCGCGGCGGTGAGCGTGAGCGCCTACAGCAACGTCTCGTTCGTCCGGAACTTCGGGCCGCTGATGCGCGACGGCGGCTCGTTCCTCTCGCTCACCTACATGGCCGGAGAGCGGGCCATCCCCGGCTACGGCGGCGGGATGAGCACCGCCAAGGCGGCGCTCGAGGCCGACACCCGCACGCTCGCGTATGAGGCGGGCCGCCGGTTCGGCATCCGGATCAACACCATCTCCGCCGGCCCGTACGCGTCGCGCGCCGCGTCGGCCATCGGGTTCATCGACATGATGATCAACTACTGCTCCAGCAACGCCCCACTCACCCGGAAGATGGAGGCGAGCGACGTCGGCAACACCGCGGCATTCCTGGCCAGCCCGATGGCGGCCGCCATTACCGGCAGCGTGGTCTACGTGGACAACGGCTACCACGCCATGGGGATGGCCGTCTCCCCTGAGGCGCTCACCACCCCCGCGGGCTGACCGCGATGTTCATCGGTCACTACGGACTGGCGCTCGCGCTCAAACGCGCGGAACCGAAGATTTCGCTCGGCACGCTGTTCGTCGCGACCCAACTGGTCGATATCGCCTGGGGCGCCACGATCCTCCTCGGCTGGGAACGGGTCAGCATCCATCCGGGCTGGACCGCCGCCACGCCACTCCAGTTTGTGTCCTACCCCATCACGCACAGCCTCCTGGCGGCCGGCCTCTGGGCCGCCGCCGCGGCCATCGCCTGGTACACCTGGCCCACCAAGGACTCCAGCGGGCACGGCCGGGCCGCCCTGATCGTCGCGCTCGCCGTCGCCTCGCACTGGTTCCTCGACGCGGTGGTCCACATTCCCGACCTTCCGATCACCAACGACGAGTCCCTGAAGGTCGGACTCGGTATCTGGAACAGCATCCCGCTGACGTTCACGATCGAACTCGCGCTCCTCGGGCTGGGCCTCGCCCTCTACCTGAGCGGGGGGAGCCGGAACCACCCGGTGCGGCGCTGGTGGGCGGTCGGGTTCGCCGTGGTCCTCGCCGCGGCCTACATCGCCACGACGCTGGGGCCGCCACCGCCGAGCGTCCGCGCCGTCGGCATCGGCGCCATCGCCTCGCTCCTGATCCTCGCCGCGCTGGGCGGCTGGATCGACCGCGGCCGCGCGAGCCCGCTAGGAACGCTTCGTGTCACCGCGATTCTTCCGACTCGGCGCGCTGTCAGCGTTTCTTGCCGTCGGCGCGGGCGCCTTCGGCGCCCACGCCCTCCGCGCCCGGCTCGATCCGGGGATGTTGCTGGTGTTCGAAACGGGGGCGCGGTACCAGATGTACCACGCCCTCGGACTGCTGGCCGTCGCGTGGGCGGTGGCGCAGTGGCCGGGCCGGCTCGCGACGGCGGCCGGCTGGTGTTTCGTCGCGGGCACCGTGCTCTTTTCGGGGAGTCTCTACGCCATGGCCCTCACGGGCGAGCGCGCCCTCGGCGCGATCACGCCGCTGGGTGGAGTCGCCTTCCTCGCCGGTTGGCTCTGCCTGGCGCTCGCGGCGCGCCGCGAGGGATGAACTCCGCCGCCGTTCGCTATCGCACCCTCCTCGAAACGCTCGACGCCTGGACCGCCGCCGCCCATCGACGGCATCCCGGCGTCATTCCCTGTGCCCGTGGCTGTACCTCCTGCTGCCACGGCCCTTTCGACATTTCCGTCGCCGACCTGCTCCTCCTGCGGGAGACCGTCGCCGACCTGCCTCCCGGTCCGCGCGCGGCCCTGCGCGCCCGCGCCGAGGCTGCCGCGGCACGGCAACTGGCGCTGGCACCCGACTGGGAGGCACCCTACGACGTCCGGATGCTGGGTGAGGCGCGGTTCGACGCCCTTTGCGAATCGCTGGCCGCGGAGCCCTGCCCCTGCCTGGAAGACGGCGCCTGCGTGGTCTACGAAGGGCGGCCGGCGGTCTGTCGGATGATGGGGCTGGGCCTCGAGGCGCCGGATGACCGGAGGCTGGCCAACGGATGCCCCATTCAATCGGAGTTTCCCGCCTACGCCGCGCTTCCAGCACAGCCCTTTGACCTGCCAGCCTTCGAGGAAACGGAAGAGGCCTGCCTCGTGGAGGCAGGCCTCATGCTGTTTGATTCGGTGGAGGCGACCGGCCATGAAACGACCATCGCCCTGGCGCTCGGGAGTCAGATTCCCCGATCGTGAAAGGTCGTCAACCGCGCGGGCAGGTTTCTCGGCTCAGTCTGCACCAGGCGGCCAAGGGGCGACACCCAGATCGTGACCGACTTCGCCCCGGGGATGACGGTCGGCCCGAAAGTGAATCTCCACACCACGGGATGGTCCCGCAGTTCCGGAGCCCCCTGCCACAGCAACTCCGCCGACCGCTCTCCCATCTTGGGCGGAGGCGCACCGAGCAGCCTGCCGACGGCGGAATAGGCCGCCGCATACGATGCGCCGACGAGCATCGCGCCGATGAAGGCGGTGACGATGAGGTACCAGAGCAGGCGTGCCATCGAACCTCCCGGGCGGGGGTTGCTCGGCCGCCAGCCGATTATCGGGCCAGCTGCTCCACAATGCGGTAATAGAACTCCACCCCGAACCTAACCTCAGGGACCGGGACCCGCTCGTCGTTGCCGTGGACCGTGGCGGCGACGTCGTCCGTCGTGCGCCAGGCGTCGATGCCGTAGGCGTCGATGCCGAGCGCGCGGTAATCGTAGCTGTCGGTGTAGCCGGTCAGCATCTTCGGCAGCACCAGGGCGCCGGGATCCATCGCCTCCACCGCGTCCGCAAAGGCGGCGGGTACCGGCCCCGTGACGGGCGAGGAACGCGCGGCACGGAGCTTGGACAGCGGCGTGAGCTGCACGGTGGTGTCCTGGATGACCGCCCGCAGTTGCGCCACGAAATCCTCCGGTCGCTGGCCCGGGAGGAGCCGCACATCGATTTCGGCGGACGCCTCGGCGGGAATCACGTTGGTGTTGGTCGAGCCGTGCAGCACGGTGATGGTGACCGTGTTCCTCAGAATCGCGTTCTGGTAGCGGTCGGCGGTGAGCCAGGCCGCGGCGGCGGAATCGCGCAGCGCGGCGGCGGGGTCCGCCAGCCAGGCACGATGGGTCGGGTTGGTCTCCCTCGTGGCAAGCGCCTTGAGGTACGCCTCGGCCGGAGGGGTCAGGATCAATGGTGTCTGCCAGTCGGCGATTCGTCCGAGGACGCGGGAGAGGCGCAGGGCGGCGTTCCCCTCGGTCGGCCGACTTCCGTGGCCCGGCTCCCCGCGCACCGTCAGCCGCAACCAGTAGGGCACCTTCTCGGTGGCGTCGAGGCCGTAGGAGACAGCCCTTCCGTCGTTGCCCATTTCGTTGTCGCCCCCCTCGTTCAGCAGGAATTCCGCCTGCCGGACCAGGTCGGCCTTGTGCTCGGTGAACCAGAGCGACCCGGTGGAGCCAAGCTCCTCGTCGGCGTTGGCCACCAGGAGCAGGTCGCGACTGAGCGGCACGCCCCGCCGCTTCAGTGCCACGATGGTGGCCAGCTGAATGATCCCCAACCCCTTGGTATCCTGGGCCCCGCGGCCCCAAACGGCATCTTCCGCGATCATGCCGCTGAACGGCGGATACCGCCACCGGGCGGAGTCGGCCGGGACCACGTCGATGTGATGCAGCAGCACCATCGGCCGCGCCGCCCCGGTGCCGGGCAGCCGGGCGTAGAGGTTGCCACGCCCTGGGGCAGACTCGAAAATCTCCGCCGCGATGCCCTCCCGGGCCAGCACCGACTGGAGGAACTTCGCCCCCTCGGTCTCGTTGCCCGGTGGATTGACCGTGCGAATGCGCAGGTACTCCTGGAGCCACATGGTCGCCTCGGCGGCGAGCGCGTCGAAGTCGGGCGGGCGGGTGCCCTGCGCCCGGAGCGGCGGGGCGACGACGAGGAGCAGGAGGGTGATGACTCGGAAACGCATGGGGCCTCTGGGACGGAAGGCGAAACGGCCCCGCCGAAGCAGGGCCGCCGGAACCACGGACGCGCCGCCGGTTACCCCACCGGGTGCAGGCTGCGCAGGTACGAGAAGAGGAGGAGGAGCGCCCCGATCAGGATCGTGGCGATGATCAGCGGGAAGACGAAGAGCCCGCTGAAGATCTTGCTGTCCTGCTTCAGGTGCATGTAGAACATCGCGACCAGGGCGAACTTGGCCGCGGAGAGGATGATGAGGATCTCGTTGAGGAGCGGCTCGACCAGCCCGTGCAGCGGCCAGCCGGCGCGGTGCGAGACCTCGAAGGCGAGCACCTCGAGGGCGGTCATCACAAAGAGGATGACGGCGATCCTGAGGTAGAGTGCCGGGCCCGGATGGGCGTGGTCGTGCGTGGCGGCTTGGGCGTCCATGCCGGTCACCTCATCAGGTAGACGACGGGGAAGATCACGATCCAGACGACGTCCACGAAGTGCCAGTAGAGCGCGGCGATCTCGAGGTTGAGCGCCTTCTCGGGCGGCACCTTGCCGCGGATGGCCAGCACCAGCACCGTGGCCAGCCAGATGACCCCGATCGTGACGTGAGTGCCGTGGAACCCCGTCAGGGTGTAGAAGGACGACCCGAAGAGGTTCGTGGTGTAGCCGAGCCCCTTGTGGAAGAAGTGGTAGAACTCGTACACCTGCATCCCGATGAAGAAGAGGCCGCAAATGACCGTGGCCGTGAGCCAGCCGATCAGCTGCTTGCGGTTCCCCTTCTGGGCGCCGTGAAGGGCGAGCACCACGAAGAACGAGCTGAACAGGAGCACGGCCGTGCCGAAGGTGACCAGCGGGATCTCGAAGATCGGCTGACAGGTGGCCATTTCGCCGTGCAGCATGCACTGCGACGTCTCGTGCGGGAGCGGGCCGACGAGGCTCTTGCCCTTGTAGACCAGGTAGTTCGAGATCAGCGTCGCGAAGAAGAGGCATTCCGACCCGATGAACGTCCAGATGGCCAGCTTCCGGGTGTCGAGCCCGGTGGCCGTCGGGGGATGCATCGCGTGTGCGGTGTCGTGCGCCAAGGGACCGTCCGTCGCAGTCGTGAGAAGTCTAGTGGTCGGCGGGCTCGAAGGCCCACGAGAAGATGCCGAGCATGGTGATCGCCAGCCCGAGCAGGATGACCCAGAGCGTGACGTGCATCAGGAAGCCCACCATGGTCAGGGCGGTCCCGAACGCGGTCACGAACGGCCAGTACGACGGGCTGGGAAGGTGAATCCCCTTGCCGCTCACCAGCGCCGGCTCCGGAAGGGTGCCGCCGCTGGCGCGCCGCAGTTCCCACAGCGGGTCGCGGCTGTCGACCGTCGGCTCCACCGCGAAGTTCCACTCCTGCGGCGGCGACGGGATCGACCATTCCAGCGTGGCGCCGTGCCAGGGGTCGGCCGGGGCCACCGCGCCGCTCTTGAGCGACTTCAGGATGTTCCAGATGAAGACCAGGAACGAGAAGCCGAGGATCAGCGAGCCGGCTGTCTCGACGGCGTTCCAGAACTCGAAGCCCATCCCGGCGGAGTAGGTGTACACCCGGCGCGGCATGCCGTTGAGTCCGAGGATGTGCATCGGCGCGAAGGTCAGGTTGAAGCCGATGAACATGAGCCAGAAGTGGACCTTGCCGAGGCCCTCGCTCAGCATCCGGCCGGTCATCTTCGGGAACCAGTAGTAGGCGCCGGCGACCAGCGCGAAGATGCTGCCGCCGAAGAGCACGTAGTGGAAGTGCGCCACGATGAAGTAGCTGTCGGTCTGCTGCAGGTCGGCCGGGGGCGAGGCGTGCATGACGCCCGACAGGCCGCCGATGATGAACATCGCCACAAAGCCGAGGGCGAAGTACATCGGCGTCTTGTACTGGATCGACCCGCCCCAGACGGTGCCGATCCAGTTGAAGATCTTCACGCCGGTCGGAATGGCGATCAGCATGGTGCCGACCGAGAAGACCGTGTCCGCCATCGGGCCCATGCCGGTGGAGAACATGTGGTGGCTCCACACGCCGAACCCGAGGAAGGCGATGAAGCAGCCCGAGAAGACCATCGCGGCGTAGCCGAAGAGCGGCTTCCGCGAGAAGACCGGCAGGATCTCGGACACGATGCCGAAGGCCGGCAGGATCAGGATGTACACCTCGGGGTGGCCGAAGAGCCAGAAGAGGTGCTGCCAGAGGACCGGGTCGCCGCCGCCGGAGGGGACGAAGAAGTGGGTCCCGAAGTTCCGGTCGAGCATCAGGAGGACGAGCGCCACCGTGATGATCGGGAAGGCCAGCAGGAGGAGCACCTGCGTGATGAGGCTCATCCAGACGAACATCGGCATCCGCATCATCTTCATGCCGGGCGCGCGCAGGTTGATGATGGTCACGAAGAAGTTCACCGCGGCCGCCAGCGAGGCGACGCCGAGGATCTGCAGGCCGATGATCCAGAAGTCGACGTTCAGGCCCGGGCTGTACTGCTTGGAGGTGAGGTTGGCGTAGGCGAACCACCCCATGTCCGGCGCGGCGTTGAAGAGGAAGCTCGAGTTCAGCACCAGGCCGCCGAACAGGAACACCCAGTAGCTGTAGGCGTTCAGCCGGGGGAAGGCGACGTCGCGGGCGCCGATCTGCAGCGGTATGAAATAGTTGAAGAACATCGCCGAGAGCGGCATCACCCCGAGGAAGATCATCGTGGTGCCGTGCATCGTGAACAGCTGGTTGTACGCCTCGGGCGAGAGGAAGGTCTTGTCCGGCGCCCCGAGCTGCCAGCGAATGAGCAGCGCCTCGAGCCCGCCGATCAGGAAGAAGAGGAAGGCCGTGACGCCGTAGAGGATCCCGATCCGCTTGTGATCGACGGTGGTGATCCAGCTCCAGAGGCCGGTCTTCTGGGCGGGAGCCGCGTCGGTCCCGGCGTGCCCCATTGCAGTCGTGGACATCGCGTACCCTCTCGTCAGTTCCCGGCGGCGGTCACGGCGACCGCCCCCGGCGCAGGCACGACGCTGAGCGACCGCAGGTACGCGATCAGCGCCGTGACTTCTTCATCGGTGAGCCCGAGGTTGGGCATCAGCACCCCCGACTTGACCTCCTGGGGGTTCTTCAGCCAGCGGGCCAGATTTTCGTCGGTGTTGGGCAGCCAGCCGGAGGCGATATCCTTGCGGCTGCCGATCCCGGCCAGGTTCGGGCCGACCATGGTCGGTGCGCCGATCGCCGTCACCGCGTGACAGCCGACGCACGCCTTGGTGGCAAAGAGCTGCTGGCCCTGCGCCACCAGCGGCGCGGGAGCCGGCGCGCCGGAATCCGCAGGGGCACCCACCGCGGCCATGCCGACGCGCCAGGCGTCGAAGTCGGCCGGGGCCTGCGCGACGACCTGGAAGGCCATCCGGGCATGCTGGGTGCCGCAGAACTCGGCGCACTGGCCCGGGTAGGTGCCGGGCGTCTCGGTCTTGAACCAGAGCCGGTTGTCGCGCCCCGGGAAGACGTCGCGCTTGCCGGCCAGCTGCGGCGTCCAGAAGCTGTGCACCACGTCGCCCGTCGTCATCCGGAGGTCGACCGTCCGGCCGGTGGGGACGTGCATGTCACCGGCCGTCACGAGGTTGTATTCCGGATACCGGAACTCCCACCACCACTGGTGCCCCGTCACCTCGATGACGAGCGGATTGTCGGTCGGCGTCTCGGCCGTCTTGAAGATCGTCTGGATGGTGGGAACGGCGATGAAGACAAGGATCACCGCGGGAATGGCGGTCCACACCACTTCGAGCATCGTATTGCCGTGGTTCTGCTCCGGCTCGGCGTCGCCCGGCTTCCCGCGGAAGCGGAAGAGTGCCCAGACCAGTGCCCCCTCCACCAGGAAGAAGACGATCGTCGCCAGCTGGAAGGACCGGCGATACACCTGGTCGAGAAGTTCCGCGAAGTCCGCCTTGGGAGCCAGCGTGGTCTGCGGGTACCCATCCGTGGCGCAACCAGCCAGCGCAAGCATGGCCAGCGTGACGCACAGTGCGGGCACCCACCGGGCGACTCGCCGGAGGGAGGGAATCCTGAGGGCCATTCCGTTCGTCCTGTTCAGCGAAGAATGCGGGAGATGAGTGGCCAAGCAGCCAGCATTTTACCGTCCGAAGGCCCCCGCGTCAATGAATCCGGTCCCCCGAATCCCGGCGCCGGAAGTCGCCGTTGTGGCGTTTCAGGACATATTGCACATGGACGGACGAGCGACCGTCGAGGACCCGACCTCTGCCGAGGAGCGCCCCGTGACCCCCGCCGAGCGAAACGACTGCATCCGCCGATACGCCGAAGGCCCCGCCCTCCTGGCCGAGGCCCTCGCCGCCGTCCCCGAGGCCGCCCTCCAGTGGCGTCCTGCCCCCGGCAAGTGGTCGGTCCACGAAGTCATCGTCCATTGCGCCGACAGCGAGGCCAACGCCCACATGCGTATCCGGTACCTCGTCGGCGAGCCGAATCCGGTCATCCAGGGGTACGACGAGGCGCATTGGGCTCGGGAGATGGACTACCACGCCCACCCGCTCGACCTGGCGCTCGCCACGGTGGTCGCGGTCCGGGCCAACACCGTGCCCCTGCTCCGTCGGCTGAGCGCGGCCGACTGGGCGAAACGGGGGCGGCATACCGAGACGGGGGAATACGGCGCAGAAGACTGGCTGCGATCATATGCGGAGCACCTCGAGGTCCACACGCGGCAGATCAAGCGGAATCTCGAGGCGTGGCGGGCGAGAAAGGACTGAGGACTGAGGACTGAGGGTTGCGGATCCGTCCTCAGTCCTCAGCCCTCATACCTATTTGTTCTTCATGGCCTTTTCGACGTCGGCCGCGGTGCGGGGGGCTCCGCCGGAAAGGAGTTGGTACCCCGTGGGTGTGACGACGACGTCATCCTCGATCCGGATGCCCAGTTTCTCCTCGGGGATGTAGATCCCCGGTTCCACCGTGAAGACCATGTTCGGGGCCAGCGGCGTCATGTAGCTGCCGACGTCGTGGACGTCCATTCCCAGCCAGTGGCTGAGGCCGTGGATGAAGTAGCGGTCGCAGGTGCCTGGAGCGCAGAGCTCGCCCGAGTGATCCTTCATGTAGGTGCGGGCGATCTGTCCCAGCCGACTCAGGGTCATGCCGGGCTGGATGGAATCGAGCGCCGCCTGCTGGGTGGCGAGGACCAGGTTATAGAGGTCGAGCTGCCGGGGGGTAAACTTGCCGCTCGCGGGAATGGTCCGCGTAATATCCGCCGCGTAGAACCCGTACTCCGCCCCCATGTCCATGACCACGAGTTCCCCCGCCTGCAGCTGGCCCCGGCTGCGGTCATAGTGCAGCGTCGTCGCGTTGATCCCCGTCCCCACGATGCTCGGATACGCCAGGCGCTCCGCGCCCAGGCTCCGGAAGGTCCCTTCGGCGGCTCCCTCCAGCTCGTATTCCCAGGCGCCCGGATGCGCGGCACGCATCGCGGCCACATGCCCCTTGGCGCTGATCTCGGCGGCCATCCGCATCCGCCGCATCTCGTCGGCGTCCTTGACGAGCCGCATGGCGGCCAGCAGGGGCCTGAGGTCCGTCACCCCGGCGCCGCTGCCCAGCACCAGCTGCTGGTAGAAGGTGTCACTCACCGCCTCCTTCCCCAGCAAGAGGTACAGCTTGCCGCCCTGCGCGGTGCGCGACCGCACATACCCCCGGATCTGCTTTTCGGCCAGGTCGGCGGCGCGCGTCTCCTCGATGCCCGTCAGTGCCGACGCCTCCGCGCCGGGGCCGAGCCGGGCGCCGGTCCAGCGCTCGGCCATGGAGTCGCGCGCGGGGAGGTAGAGGTAGACCTGCGGGGCGAGGGTATCGCGGGCAATGAGCACCAGCCAGCTCGACGGTGTCTCCAGCCCGGTCAGGTAGAAGAAATCGTTGTTCTCCCGGTAGTCGCTGTCCTGCGGATAGTCCTCCTCGATGTTCCGCTGTTCGGAGGACCGGATGATCGCGATGCCGTTCCCCATCCGCTTCAGCAGGTCCGCGCGGCGCGCGGCGAGGTACTCCACCGGCACCGGCCCCGCCGGGGAGCCGACCTGGGCGGGAGCGAGGGCGGGCAGGGTGGCGAAAAGCGCGACCACCAGCGCGAGACGAGCGACACGGGACATGGCGGATTCCGTCATTGAGAGGTGGGCGGAGCGGCGCGAATCACGAGGTCGAAGGGAACCGGGTCCTCGACGACGATCGAAAAGTGCCACCACTCCATCGAGTAGTTGGTGAAGCCTTCCAGGGCCATCACCTCTACGAGATGGTCTCGCGACTGTTTCACCGCGCCGGTGGCGTTGGCCGTGTGCGCCGCGTCCCCGAAGGTGTCGAACGGCGTGCCCATCGGGCACCTCGACCCCGGAGTGGAGGTCCACCAGGGTCAGGTCCACCGCCACCCCCTGGTTGTGCCGGCTCCGCCGCGCGATGTACCCCGAGTCGAGGAGCCAGGTCTGGTTGGTCCGCTCGGTCCAGGCGACCATCGCCTGGGTGGCACGGACCGGCCGGTAGCCGTCCCAGATCTTGAGACCGAGTCCATCGGCCGCGAGGCGCTGCTGCACCCGGGCCAGCGCCTCCGCCGCCTCGCGGCGCAGCAGCGCCCGGTTGGCGTTGTATCCGGGAAGGGTGGCGCCGGTGAAGTTGTCCGGCCCGGCATAGCGGGCGTCGACCCGGATGGTGCTGTCGAGGGACCGGACGTCGACGAGGAGTTGCTCCGCGAGGACGTCGGGGGCGACCACCTGCGCGTCGGCGTTGGCCACGGCGGCCTGGGCGCCGAGCCCCGCAGGCCACCCGAACAGGAATAGGAGAAGCATCTTTCGCATCCGGGGAGAGTAAGCCCGGCACCCCCGCACCGGGAGAGGGGGGTCTTGCGGAGGAAGGGTCCCGGCCCGATTGTGGATCATCCCTCACCCTTGGTGCCCCGTGACGACTCGCCGCTCCTTCCTCGGATTCCTGTCGCTGCCATTGGCCGCTTCGGTCGCCCTCCCCCGCTTCGGCACCCCTCGTCCGATCGAGCCGCGCGGGCTGATGCCCAGCGACCTGGGCGCACTGGACGATGAGGCGTACTGGCGGGCACTCCGCACCCAGTTCACCATCCCGCCCGACGAGGCGTTCTTCAACACCGCCACCCTGGGCTCCAGCCCCCGCGCGGTCCAGGAGACGGTCATCGCGAGCATCCAGCACGTCAATCGCGACATCGCCGAGTGGGACTACAAGGCGGGCCATGAGAACTTCTTCACCGGGTACTACCCGGAACTGCCGAGCCGGGACAAGGTGGCCACCACGCTGAACTGCACCGGACACGACGTCGCGCTCACCATGAATGCCACCTTCGGAATGAACTTCGTGGCCAACGGACTCGACCTGAAGCCGGGGGACGAGGTCATCGTGACCGACCAGGCCCATCCCGGCGGCCGGATGGGCTACGACCTCCGCGCCAAGCGCGACGGGATCGTGGTCAAGGTGGTCACCGTGCCGACCCCTCCCCAGTCACCCGACCAGCTGATCCAGCTCTACCTCGACGCCACGACGCCGCGCACCCGGGTGTGGGCCATCCCGCACATCTCGAGCTCCCGCGCCATCCGCTATCCCGTCAACCAGCTCTGCGCCCTCGCCCGCGAGCGGAACATCTGGAGCGCGATCGACGGGGCGCAGTCGCTCGGCCACGTCGCCATCGATGTGCAGGCGATGGGGTGCGACGCCTTCTTCGCGTCGCCACACAAGTGGATGCTCGCCCCCAAGGGCACGGGACTCCTCTATGTGCGACCCGAACGACAGAAGGAGCTCTGGGCGACCATCGCCTCCAGCGCCTGGGACGACCAGGCCGACCCGATGTTCCGGCTGATGCAGTATGGCACCGGCAACTTGAGCCTCCTCCTCGGCCTCGGCGTGGCGGTCGACTTTCACAATCAGATCGGTTCCGGAAAGATCGAGCAGCGCGACTTCGCCCTCGCCAATCGTCTTCGTGCCGGCCTGGCAAGCGTGCCGGGCGCCACCTTCGTCTCACCGACGCACCCCGACCTCACCTGCGGTACGACCGTCTACGGTCTCACGAACAAGACCGGGGCCGAAATCCAGGACTACCTCTGGGAGCGGGGAAAGGTCCGGGTCCGCAGCATGGGCGACATCGGCGTGCGCCACTCCTGCCACATCTACAACTCGCCCGACGAAGTGGACAAGGCGTTGGCATTGCTGAAGGAGATGTCGGCGTAGGAAGCGGGGAAGCGGGGAAGCGGGGAAGCGGGGAAGCGGGGAAGCGGGGAAGCGGGGCGGACGCTGGCCACCACGTCATTCCCGCGCAAGCGGGAATCCAGGGCTCATGGCACAATGGACCCCCGCTTGCGCGGGGGTGACGGCTGCGGGACACGGCCAACGCATTGAAACACATACGGTTACCACCGCACCTGTCCAAAATCGCCCGAGCATCGCATCTTAAAGGACGTGAATGCTGAGAGTGCCCGATGAGAGAATCCTTCTCTCGGGCACGTCCTTTTTTTTGTCGGAACCGCCCATGATCACCGAAATGCGCGAGAAGCTCGGCCGGGAGATCGAAGCCCTGACGCACGAGCTCACCATCACCCTTCCCCAGGCCATTGCCCAGGCCGTGGAGATGGGCGACCTGCGCGAGAACTCCGAGTACAAGGCGGCGCTCGAGCGGCAGCAGTTCGTGCAGGCCCGGCTCGGGCAACTGCACCAGCGGCTGAGCCAGCTGAGCGACCTCGCCGGCACCGAGACGCCCACCGACCGGGTGGGACTCGGATCGCGGGTGACAGTGCTCGACCTCGACAGCAAGGAAACCGACACCTATATGCTGGTCCTCGCCGAGATGATGGATCTCGAGGACGGGCACGTCTCGTTCGCCTCGCCGCTTGGACGGGCCCTGGTGGACCGGCGGGTGGGCGACGAAGTGGAGCTTCGCCTGCCGCGGATGACGCGGCGGCTGCGGGTGATGGAGTTGGTGACGGCGCACCAGGCGTAATTCACGCCCAGGGAGTGATCATGGAATTCCCCAAGAAGCAGTTACTGGTGGTCGGCGACCGGGTGCTCATCACCCCCGAGGAGGGGGAAGAGCGCACGCGGGTCGGACTCTACCTGCCCGCGTCGGCCATGGAGGGCCAGCAGGTGCAGGCGGGGCTGATCGTGGCCACCGGCCCCGGGGAGCCGATGCCGGATTTCAGCACCCTCGATGAGGAGCCCTGGAAGACCTCGAAACGGGAGCAGACTCGCCACCGCCCAATGCAGGCGCGGGTCGGCGACACCGCCATCTTCTTCCGGAAGGCGGCGGTCGAAATCACGTTCGAGGAACGGAAGTATCTCGTCGTCCCCCTCGCGGCGATTCTCGTGCTGGTGCGCGAGGACCTGCCCCTCTAGCCGCGCCGTCATGCCCTCCTCGCAGCATCATGCGCTGGTCCGCCTGGCGGGCGTCGCCGCCGCCGCCTCGCTCGTCATCGCCGTCGCCGGTTTCCGTCGCATCGTTCCGGAAGATTTCGCCTTCATCGGATTGGGATTGTTCGTCGCCTTCCTGGTGCTGATTGCCGCCCTCGCCTGGCGATCGCGGCAGCAGGTCCTGGCCCAGCGCGACATCGTCGAACGCGGGCAGATGATCGTGATCCTGGCGGCACAGCTCCGGGATGAAGACTCCGCCGCCCTCGAGCAGAGGGTCCGGCGCGGCGGGTCGGCGGGGGAGGCCGCCGCGCTTATTCTTCAAGGGAGGGCGGAGCGCCAGCGGCGCCACCCCGGGTCGGCGCCCTGACCGCCGTTCGCTCCCCGCACGTCTCGCTTCCACTGGACCACCATGTGCTTCTTCCTCTACATCGCCAGTCCGCTCACGCTGAGCGAAGTGCGCTCGATGCTCCCCCCCGGGCTGACGGCGGACCTGCTGCCGCCGACGGAACAGGGGGAATTGCGCGCGCTTTTCCCCGAGGCCCAGACCACCGCCCGGGTGCTCCGGGGCGGCTGCTCCTGCGACCTGGTGACCGAACGGAAAGCGGCCAGTGAGGATGAAGCGCGCCTGCGTGTGCGCTATCGCAACCTCGGGTACAGCCGGGACCAGGTGGTCCGCGCCCTCGGTATTCACCGCCGGGCGCTCGAACAGCGCACGCGGCCGGCAGGACACTGGCCGAAGGCGTTCGCGGCGTTTGTCGCCGAGCATGCGCGGAACGCCGGCCCGACGCTCTTCTACCTCCAGTTCGGGCACGAGGGGCTGCAGCGGGTCGGGGCGGACCCTCCCCGCCCGATCCTGACCGCCGATGTGCGAGCGTTCCCGGGAGTCTGGCTCCCGGAAGACGCGCCGATCCTGGTGGTGCGGGACGACGCCGAGTGAACGGCTGGCGGATGTTCCTGCGGGCACTTCGACTGCGGTGTCCGGCCTGCGGCGGCGGTCCCGTCTTCCTCTCCTGGTTTCGGCTCGCTCCGAGTTGTCCGACCTGCGGACTGCGGTTCGAGCGGGGTGAGGAGGGATACTGGGTCGGCTCCTATATGTTCAACATCGTGGCGTCGGAGCTGTTCTTTGCCGCGGCCGCAGTCGCCGTGGCGGTCGCCACCTGGCCGACGCCGCCCTGGACGTTGATCACGGCTGGCGGCGTCACGCTGATGATCCTGGCGCCGCTGGCGTTCCTTCCCTTTTCGAAGGTGCTCTTCCTGGCGTTCGACCTGTTCTTCCGTCCCCCGGTGGAGTCGGATTTCGCCGCGCCATCGGAACCCGCCGCAGGCCGGCGGGTGTGACCCAACGCCCCGGAGTCCCGATGCAACCCTCCCGATTCGTTTTTGCCGCGGTGTCTGGCCTCGTCGCTGGCCTGCTCCTCCTCATCGCCAGCTCCGGACGCGATCAGTCCCGCCGCCATGCCGCGGCCGACCCTCACCACCCAGACGGTGGACACCCGCCAGTTGCTGCAGGCGGTCAGCGTGGTCAACAACGACGTCGTCTGGGTGAGCGGACATGGCGGCACGTGGGCGCGGACCGAGGACGGCGGCACCACCTGGACCACCGGCGTCGTGCCGGGCCACGACTCGCTGCAGTTTCGCGACCTCCACGCGCTCGACGCGAAGCGGGCCTGGCTCATGAGCGCCGGCAATGGGGCCGCGTCCCAGATCTGGTACTCGGGCGACGGCGGGAAGAACTGGACCCAGCAGTTCCGGAACGGAAGTTCGAAGGCGTTCTACGACTGCATGGGCTTCTGGGACGACAAGCACGGCATCGCGCTCAGTGACGGCGTGGACGGCATCTTTCCCGTCCTCGCCACCCGGAACGGCAAGAGCTGGATGCTCCTGTCGGAGGCGGCGAGCCCCCAGGCCCGTCCGGGCGAGGGCTCCTTCGCCGCCAGCGGGACCTGCCTCGCGACCCGGGGCGACCAGCGCGCCTGGTTCGGCACCGGCGCCGCCGTGGAGGGGTACGCGCGGGTGATTCGAACGACCGACGAGGGACGGAGCTGGAAGAGCGCCGAGACGCCGATCGTCACCAGCGCGTCGGCCGGTATCGCCACGGTGGCGTTTCGCGATGACATGCACGGCGTGGCGATGGGGGGCAACATCGCCAAGCCGGACACCTTCACGATGAACGTCGCCGTCACCTCCGACGGAGGCGCCACCTGGGAGGCGGGCACGCCTGTCCCCTTCCCCGGCGCGGTCTACGGGTCCGCCTACTCGGCGGACAACGGCCGGTCGATCCTTGTCGCCGTCGGTCCGAAGGGGGCGGCCGTCTCCTGGGACGACGCCCGGACGTGGGTCCTGATCGACGCCGGCAACTACTGGAGTGTCGGGATGGGCAAGGGGGGGCGGGGGTGGCTGGTGGGTCCCGGGGGAAAGATTCGCCGGCTGGACCCGGGCACCGCGCCCTAGTCGTCGTCGTCCTCCCCACCTCCGCCGCCACCGCCCGGGGCGTTACCGGAAATCTGGAGCGTGCCGGCTGCGGGATCGTACACGGTGTTCAACTCGAAAAGGTTGCTGGTCTTCTGACCGCCGGTCCACACGCCGGTCACGGCGAAGGTGGCGCCGTGATTGGGGCAGTGGAATCCGCTCCCCTGGATGGTGACGGTGGTCCCGGCGTGCGGGCACACCATCGAATAGGCGCGGTAGGCGTCCACGCCGCTGTGATAGACCGCCACCGGCGTCCCTGAATTGCCGTCCACCCGGGCCACCCCTCCCACGGAGGCGAGCGGCGGGAAGCTGTTGACGTCGATCGAAAGATTCACCACCCCGCCTGGCCCGAGTGCGCCCCCGAAGACTCCATCACCGCACGCCGCGACGAGCACCGCGGCGACCGCCGCCATCGACGTGTCGGCCAGGAAGGCCCGACGCGAGAGTTCGCGTCGGCCGCATGATCCGTCACACATGCCGTCTCCTCTCCCTCAGCCGAGGGGGATCTTGGCCGCGGCCCATCCCGCGGGGTCCTTGTCCTCTTCGAACATCACGTCCACGTCGACCACCACCGTCTCCCCCTCCCGCCGAATGGCCAGGCGGTCCATCCCGCGGGTCGCCCGACCTGAGATGAAGGTGCCGTCGGGCTGGTACTTCGATTTGTGCTTGGGGCACTGAAAGCGCTGGTCGGCGGGCAACCACTTGAGGGCGGTGTTCTGGTGGGGGCAGGAGAGGTTGAAGGCGTACACCATCCCCTCGAACCGCACCAGGATGACCTGTTCCTGCTTGTCGATGGTGGCGCCGTCGGCCGCGGGAATGGGGTAGGTGACGCTGGCCCCACGGACCCGCAGGGCACGTCCGCTTCGCACCGTCATCGCCTCGGCGGTCTCGGCGGAGGCACCAAGCGCCGCGAACGTGAGCAGCAGCGAGGCCGCCGCGCGCAGGAAGTCCCGGCGCCCTTCCAGTTCGCAACGACCGCACTCGTCGCGGCTCACAGGTTCACCAGCATGACGCCGGTCAGCACCGCGACCAGCCAGAGGAGGGAACTGGCCGCTGCGGAACGCCGGAGTGCCTGCCAGGCGCGCTCCGTCATGTCTCCCGCTGCCAGCCGATGACCGGTTCTCCTCAACGCGGCCCCGTTCAGGAGCAACGCCGCCAGGAAGCCCATCTTGATCCAAAAGACGGGAGTCGTGGCGAAGGTCGAGACATCGGCAAAGAAGAGGAGGAACCCGCTCACGAACGAAAGGCCGAGGCCGATCACGACGGGCGTGTGGATGGCGTTGAGCTCGGCCACGTGCACCCGACGGACCGACGCGTCGGCGTGGGTGGCCCGGAACACGGAGCGATCCGCGGCGAGCGCCAGTCCGCCGGCCACGAGAAACCCGCCGATGTGACTGAACATCACGCCGTTCATGAGCAGCGTGGAGTTGTCGTACAGGGTGGCCCAGGGTTCCGCGAGGTGCGCGAGCGATTCGACGAGTGACATCGTTCAGTCCTTCCAGATGAGCATCATGAGCCAACTCGCGGTGGCCACGCTCATCGACGCGATCGCCACGTTCTGGTGCTGCTGCCGTGCATCGTACGACGACTCAGCCTGGCTGGAGAGCACGCCGGTGTAGACGAACCCAGCGTCGGCGATGAACATCAACGCGGAGTGGATGTATCGGCGGGTGCGCCCGGCGGGGTCCTTCCGGCTGTCCCAGAGATTCCACGCACCGGTGACCGTGTTCACGGCGAACACGGCGGCCAGCGCGGTAGCGGTCGGGCCGTGGATGTCCTTGGCCCAACTGGGCGCGGCGTCGCCGTACTCCATCACCTGGGTGCCGCTGGCATACTGCAGGGCAAAGAGCGGAAGCATCGTCCAGCTGAGGATCTTGTGGATCTTCAGCCGGGTGTAGTACCCGTCGCTGTACTCCACCGCCGTCGCCCTCCGCTTGGTCGTGTCCTGCCAGGATTCCGGACCGGACCCGAGCCCGATCGCATCGGGAAGGAGCGCAGCCGGGATCAGGACCGGGGCGACGATGGGAGCCGGCGCGGCTTGTACCGTATCCGTGGCAGGAGCAGAGAGTGCGGTCGGGAGTGTGAGGAGAAGAAGCGCCACGACATCCTGCATAGGCATCCGGGAGAATGGGATGCCCAGAGGAGGGCAACCGGAGTGCCATCTGGTTGCTACGACTTATGTTGTTGTTTTGTAACCACTTACTGATTGTCGCGAGGACGGTTCAGTGGTACGTCCCGATCCATCTGCATCGGTGCGATACATACAATCCGTTCCACCACCCCAACCGACTGAATGACCAGCCCCGAAGATGTGTCTGCCGGCTCACTCAAATCAATGTGAGCAAGTGCTCATTTCTTAGCCTGTTCGACCATCATCTGTCGCTGGCTACCAGCCAGGATCGAAATGCCTCCATAAGAGGTAGAACAATTAAATAACTATACATCAACAACTTACGCCTGATTACCTGATGTGTGTTATTAGACATTAAGCAAGTGAGCATACACTCGCATACACCAAGAGGTCGATATCGACTCATTTCGATGGTGGACTGCCCCCACTGGATGGATCCGTCACGGGGCGCAGTTCGAATTCGGTGTCACCCATCCTGAAGGTGAGCTTGGCCGGTCGTCCATCGCTTCCCTCGCCGACCGTGAGCGTCGCGGCGGTGCTGGCAAACGCGTACTCAGTGAGAGAGAGCGGAATCAGCGCCTGCCATCGACCCTCGGGCAGGTTCACCCGGAGCGCACCGGCCACCTTCGAGATGACCAAGACAAACCCGCCGTTTGCGTAGGTGCCGAGCAGCTTGTCCAAGACCCCAGCAGGCACCTTCGCTGCGGTCGGGGAGGGAGGGGGCGCAGCCACCGGCGTCTCCGTCAGTTCCCGGACCCAGATGTTCCGGTACCGGACCGGATTGCCGTGGTCCTGCAGCCCGATCGGACCCTTCGGGGCACCGACAACGTAGGGATTCGCCTGCAGCCAGTTGGTCGGCCCCCAGAATACGGCGTTGTCCTGGATCAGGACCCCATTCTGAAAAGCCGTCATCCGTGCGGGATTCAGAAGCACGCCTGCCGAGTCGAACCGCGGGCGGTGGAAGATGATGTCGTAGGACTGCCAGATCGCCGGGGGCAGAGAAGCGTTCACCAGCGGCGGGTACTGGCCATACGCCGCCCCCGCCTGACCATCCGGATAGGTGTCGTTGTGGTAGGAGTCGAGCACCTGCAACTCATAGCTGCCCATGAGGAACACGCCGCTGTTCCCCCGGCCCTGCCCCGTGTCCTTCGGGGGAGTCGGTGCCGCCCATTCCACGTGCAGCTGGACGTCGCCGAACTCCTGTCGCGAGAACACATACCCCGCCCCCGGAACGGCCTCCATCGCGCCGTCGCGCACCACCCACCCTGCCGGTTCACCGTTGCCGTTCCGCCAGGCGCCGACCCCCGAGCCATCGAAGAGCACCACGGCGTCGGAGGGTGGGGGCAGAGGCACGGCCGCCTGTCCCGGCGTCACGACAGGGGGGCGCGGCCGGGTGAGATCGTGGGCCCGCCAGCCGGAAGGGGTCTGGGCAAGGACGAGCGACGGAATACCGAGCGCCGTCAGTGCCGCCAGGGACGGGAACAGGGACCGGGTCATCATGATTCCTCCGCGGGACGTCGGGCAATCAGCTCCACGAACTCTCCCTCCTGCACCACTTCACCCCGCTGGTTCTTCAACTCGGCGGCCAGCGTGACCAGTCCGCGCGCCGGGTTGCCAGTCGCCCGTCGGGAGGCCACCCGAAGGTGGAGGGTCACGCGGTCCCCATAGTAGATGGCCCCCCGAAACCGCCACGAGATTCCGACCAGCGCGACGAGTGTCCCCCTGGTGAGCTCCAACTGATTGGCGAGGCCGGTCGCCACGGACAGTCCCAGCGCCCCGTGGGCAATCGGGCCCTCGAACCCCGCCCTCATCGGCCGCTTCCCGGTCCAGGTGAATCGGATTTCGGTCGCCCGAGACCTCCGCGAAGGCCCTCACGTCAGCCTCGGAAACGACCCGGGCGGAGGTCACGAACTCCCCCGCCTCCTCAAAGTCCTCGAAATACATCCCCATCGATGTCTCCTGGCGTCAGGATCTGCTGTACGCTTTGCGGCCTTGACAGGACAAGTATGTCACTGCATTATCGTTCGTAGCAAGAGTGTTATATGTCACTCTCCACACGGGCGTTTCCAATATGGCACGTAGGTCGGCTCCCAGCCTTCGCTCCCAGGATCTCGTCTTCACCCTCTTCGGCGACTACTTGCTGGAGCGGGAGCGCCCCGTCTGGACTGGGGGGCTGATCACCCTCCTCGGCGAGCTCGGGCTTTCCCCGATGGCGGTGCGGACGGTCCTCTCCCGAATGACCCGAAAGGGCTGGCTCACCGCCGAGCGCCTGGGAACCCGGAGCTGGTACGGGTTGACGGCCAAGGGGAGGAAACTGCTCGAGTCTGGCCGCGAGCGCATCTACCACCCCGCCTCGGACGCGGCCTGGGACGGCGACTGGTCTGTCGTGGTCTTTTCGGTGCCGGAAGCCCGCCGCCGGCTTCGCGACGCCCTTCGGGTCCGGCTGGCCTGGCTCGGGTGCGGTCCGCTCACCAGCGGTGTGTGGATCACGCCCCACGACGTGCGCGCAGAAATCCTCGAGATTGCGGCGGACCTCAAGCTCGGGAAGAATCTCGAGATTTTCCGGGGCGCCCACCTGGCCCACTCGACCCCCGAGCGGCTGGTCGCGCAGTGCTGGGACCTGGCGGAGCTCGATCGCCGCTACGCCGCGTTCATCGCCCGCTGGAGCCGTGAGTTCGAGCACTGCCGCCAGTGCGGCATGACCGGGGCCAAGGCGGGGATCCACACGCCGTGCACCGCGCCCGCCGACTGCTTCCGGCGGCGGTTCCTCCTGGTGCACGAGTACCGGGCCTTCCCGCTCGAGGACCCCTACCTCCCGAGCGCCCTCCTGCCCGCCGGCTGGCATGGGGAGAAGGCGGCGCGGCTCTTCGAAAGCTATCACGATGTGCTGGCGGGCCCCGCCGAGGGGTACGTGGCCGGCGTGTGCGCCGAAGGCGACGAAATCGTCGCCGCCGCCTGACGCTGCGATTCATCCACCGAGGACAAGCCGATGCGTGAATTCGATTCCCGGGACGCCGCTTCGTTCGACTTCGCCGAGGTAGGGTACCACAAGGCGGACTGGGTGGCCACCGTCACCATCAACCGTCCGCACAACTACAACGCGTACAGCACCGCCGCGCTCCGTGAGCTGGCCACCGCGGTCCAGGACGCCTCCTTCGATGACGCCATCGGCGTCATCGTGGTCACCGGCGCCGGCACCTCCGCCTTTTGCACCGGTGGCGACGTCAAGGAATATGAGGAAGCGTACACCAGCCGTCCGCGCGACTACTGGAAGTACATGGGACTCTTCCGCGCCTGGATCGAGAGCCTGGTCAACGCGGGGAAGCCGGTCATCGCCCGGATCAACGGCATGGCGGCCGGCGGCGGCAACGAGTCGCAGCTGGCCTGCGACCTCGCCGTCATGGCGGAGCATGCCTGGATCGGGCAGGTGGGCACCCGGGTCGGGAGCGTGGCGGCCGGCGGCGCCACGCAGTGGCTGCCGATCCACATCGGCGACCGCCGCGCCCGCGAAATGCTCCTGCTGAACAACCGGATCCCCTCCGATAAATGCCTCGAGTGGGGGCTCGTCAACCGCGTGGTGCCGTCGGTGACGAAGGACGGGACGTTCATCACCGGCGCCACGCCGGAACAGGTGGCGTTGGCGCAGAAGGGGAAGGACGGGTACGCCATCGACCTCTCCCGACTCGACGCCTCGGTCCAGGACCTCGTGGCGCAGCTCCTCAAGCAGTTCCCGGAATGCCAGCGCTACACCAAGCAGCAGGTCAACTTCTGGAAGGAGCTGGCGTGGCACCAGACGATCGGCCACGCGCGGGACTGGCTCTCCACCCACTACACCAGCGTCGAGCCGTGGGAGGGAATGCGGGCCTTCGTCGAGAAGCGGCCGGCAGACTACCTCGGCCTCCGCGAGAAGGCCGCCAAGGGGGGATCGAGCGAGTTCCTCTGGGGGCCGTACGCCTCCGATTGTCCCGCTTGCGGCGCCAAGGGAATCCCCTCGGCCTTCGCCTTCTGCGGCGCGTGCGGTGGAGCGATGCGCTGATGCCGGCCACGGCGAGCACCGCGCGCTACACTCGCGAGGGGGGCATCGGGCGACTGGTGCTGGACCGGCCCCCCGTCAACGTGCTCAATCTCGAGGGCATGGAGGCGCTGCAATCGGCGCTGGCAGAGGCCGCCGCCGACCCACGGCTCAAGGTTCTGGCCCTGTCGGGCGCCGGCCGGGCGTTCTCCGCCGGGGTGGACGTCGCCGACCACACCGCCGACCGGGTGGCTCGGATGCTGGCGTTGTTCCACGGCGCGATCCGGCAGTTGATGGCGCTCGAGGTGCCGGTCGTGGCCCTCGTCCATGGCGCGGCGCTCGGTGGCGGATGCGAGCTCGCCATCGCGTGCGACATGATCTTCGCGCGCGACGACCTGAAGCTTGGCCAGCCGGAGATCCAGCTTGCCGTCTTCCCGCCCGTGGCCGCCGCCCTCCTCCCGAAGCTGATTGGACGGCAACGGGCGCTCGACCTGGTCCTGACCGGCCGGACCATCGGCGCCGCCGAAGCGCTGCGCATGGGACTCGTGAGCCGCGTCTTCTCCGCCGCTGACTTCGACACAGGAACGGACGCCGCACTCGCCGAGATCGCCTCGCGCTCCGGGCCGGCGCTGCGGCTGGCCAAGCGGGCGGTGCTGGATGGCATCGACCGTTCGTTCGCCCCCGCGCTCCAGCGGGCGGAGGAGCTCTACCTGCACGAACTCATGCAGCTCGCCGACGTGCATGAGGGGCTCGCCGCCTTCATGGAGAAGCGGGCGCCGGTCTGGGAGGATCCCGCATGAGCGCCACGGCCACCGCCTTCGACGCCGCCGCCGTCGCGGCACTCCCGCTCGACGCCGCCCTCGGCGAGTGCCGGGACCTGCTGGAAGATCCGGCATTCCCCACGGTGCATGCGTGGAAGGAGTCGGGCGGCAAGGTGCTGGGGCATTTCCAGGTCTACTTCCCCGAAGAGCTGGTCCACGCGGCCGGCATGCTGCCCGTCAAGGTGCGCGGCGCCCCGGTGGAAATGCGGCAGGCCGACTCCCACTTCGGCTCGTATCTCTGTTCCATCATCCGGAGTTCGCTCGAAGTCTGTCTCGACGGCCGGTTGCCGCTCGACATGTTCGTGACACACCCGATCTGCGACGCGGCACGCAACCTGGCCGGTGTGTGGGCACGGAACCTCCCCTACCCGGCGCAGATCCTCTACCTGCCCCAGAACGTCAATTCCTCCGGGTCTGCCGCCTATCTTCGCGACGAGTATGCGCGGATGCTGGGCGACATCGAAGCGGTGGCCGGCCGCCGGGTCACCGACGCTGACCTGCGGCGCTCCATCGCCGTCTTCAACGAGAACCGGCGGCTCCTCCGCGAGGTCTACGCCATCAAGCGGGAGACGCCCTGGCTCCTGCCGGTGGACCAGGCCTACGTGATGATCGCGCTGGGCGCCGTGCTCCGCCGCGAGGACCACAACACCCTGCTGCACGCGATGATCCCGCAGATCCGGCGGCGGACGGACAAGTCCCAGGACAAGATCCGGATCGTGCTGGAGGGGGGGTTCTGCGAGCAGCCACCCCTCGACCTGCTGGCCGTCATCGGGCAGTCGTGCTACGTGGTGGACGACGACCTGCTGATCGGCCTCCGCTTCCTCGTGCAGGACGTCGACACGCAGGGCGATCCCCTCGCCGCGCTGGCCGACGGCTACCTCAACGGATCCTCGTACAGCCCCGTCCAGCACGACACCCGCAAGCCCAAGGAGCAGATGCTGCTGGACCGGCTGCACGGCGCCAGAGCGCAGGCTGCCATCCTGGCCGCGGCCAAGATGTGCGAGCCGGGGCTGGATGAGCAGGTCGCCTACACCAAGGCGCTGGACGAGGCGCACATCCCCTACTTCGTGACCGAGTTCGAGGAGAAGATGTCGGGCTTCGACCAGATGCAACTCCAGCTCGAGACGTTCATCGAAAGCATCCTGTTCGACTAGGGAGGAACCATGATCACGGAACAGGAGATCGTCGGCCGGGGCGCCCTCGAGGGCGCCAAGCTGATGCGCGACTGGTTTGCGCGGCTGGACCAGGCCGCCGAGCGGAAGGAAACCGCCGCCTACGTCTTCGTGATGGGGAGCCTGGCGGAGGTCCTGCGCGCCTTCGACATGCACCTGGTCTTCCCGGAGATCAACTCCCTCCAGACGGCCGTGCGTCACGTGGCGCACGAGTACCTCGGCATGGCCGAGGACTACGGCTACTCGCCCGACGTCTGCGGCTACGTGAAGGCCGATGTCGCCATGCAGCTCCAGGACGGCAAACACTCCATGGGCCGCCTCCCGAAGCCGGCGCTCGCCATTGCCACCAATGCCTGTAACACCTACGTGAAGTGGGCCGAGTTCTGGGAGCGCTACTACAAGATTCCCATGGTCACCCTCGACATCCCCGGATCGCGGACCGCCGCGGGCGGCGCGCCCGTCGGGTCGGCCTCCTTCGAGAGCGACCGCCGCTACCTCGAAGTCCAGCTCCGCGAGTTGATCGCGGAATGCGAGCGGCTGACCGGTTCGACGCTCGACATGGACCGGCTGCGGGAGGTGCTCGACTACACCAACCGGATGGCGGCCGCGTGGAAGCGGGTGCTTGAGCTCAACCAGCGCCGCCCGGCCATGTTCAACGCGCTGGTGGACGGCACGATCTACCTCGGCGTCCTGAACGCGCTGCGCGGCACCCGGGAAGGGGCGGAGTACTTCGAACGGCTGGTCGAGGAGATGGAGTACAAGGCCGCGCACCGGCTGGGCACCATCGAAGACGAGAAGTACCGGCTGCTCTTCGTGGGCGTGCCCTGCTACCCGATCTTCCGGCGTTTCCACGAGATGTTCGCCGACCAGGGGGGCGTCTTCGTCGCGTCGAGTTACCTCTGGTTCGCCGCCGGGGGCCTCGACCTGGGTTTCCAGTACGACCTGGAACGGCCCATCGAGAGCCTGGCCGAAGGGGTCCTCGTCGGGGTCCGCCACGCCGGCGACGCGATGCTCTTCCACGACCAGTCGCTGATCGAGCAGGTCGACCAGTTCGAGGCCGACGGCGTCGTGTACCACCCTGTGAAGAGCTGCCGGACCGTGTCCACCAGCCTGGCCGGCAGCCGGAAGGCGCTGATGAAGGCCCGCGACGTCCAGTGCCTCTTCATCGAGTCGGACATGATGGACCGCCGGGTGGTGTCCGAGGCACAGCTCAAGAACCGGATCGACGCCTTTTTCGAGGGCCTTGGCTCGCAGCGGCTTCGCGCCACCGCGGCCACGGCCCGATCGGAGTGATCATGCGATACAGCGGCGGTGTGGACGTCGGCTCCACCCAGACCAAGGCGGTCGTCATCGACGAGGCGCGCCGGATCGTGGGGCGGTCGCTCATCATGACCGGCGCCAACGTGGTCGTGGCGGCGCAGGAGGCGTTCCAGGCGGCGCTCGACGACGGGGTCGTGCGTGAAGCCGACGTGGGGTACGTGATCGGGACGGGCTACGGCCGGTACAAGGTGTCATTCGGCAACGATCAGGTGACCGAAATCAGCTGCCACGCCCGGGGGGCCGCGCACCTCTTTCCCGGCACCCGCACGGTGCTCGACATGGGGGGCCAGGACACGAAGGCCATCCGCGTCACCGAAACCGGCGACGTCCTCGACTTCTGCATGAACGACAAGTGCGCGGCCGGCACCGGCCGCTTCTTGCAGGCGGCGAGCTTTGCGCTTGAGATCCCGCTCGGCGAGCTCGGCGGCGTGGCGCAGCGGGCCACGCGGCCCGTGAAGATTTCGACGACCTGCACCGTCTTTGCAGAATCGGAAGTGCTGGGCTGGGCCGCGAAGGGGAAGAAGATCGAGGACATCCTGATGGGGGTGCATCGATCCATCGCCGCGCGCTCGGTCTCGCTGCTGCGACGGGTCGGCGTCGAGGAACGGATCACCTTCACCGGCGGGGTCGCCCGCAACGAAGCGATGGTGGCGGTGCTGAACGAGCTCCTCGGCACGCCACTCCAGGTCGGGGAGGACTCGCATTACATGGGGGCGCTGGGCGCGGCGCTCTTCGCCATGGATCGCATCGTCGCCGGGCAGGCCGCCCCGGCAGGAGCCGCCTCATGACCGACCTGACCGCCGGCATCGACGTCGGCTCGACGTACACCAAGGCCGCGCTGCTGAACGGCGCGGGCACGCTGGTGGCCACCGCCATGATCCCGACAGGGTTTCGTCTCGACGTCGCGGCCAACGAGGCGTACGCCACCCTGCTCCGCCACGCCGACGTGCCGCGGGAGGCCGTGGCCTATGTGGTCAGCACCGGTGCCGGGAGGTACCAGGTGCCGTTCCGGGACCTCCACGCCACCGACCTGACGGCGCAGGGACGCGGGACGCGCCACTTCTTTCCCCACACCCGTACCGTCCTCGACGTCGGCGGCCAGACCATGAAGGCCAGCCGGCTCGACGACCGGGGCCGTGTGGCGGCGTTCCGGCTGAACGACAAGTGCGCTGCCGGCACCGGGGCGTTTCTTGAAAAGACCGCCCGCTATCTCGGCTTCGGGACGGAACAGATCGGCGCCATCGCGGCGGCCTCGGCCGAGGCGGCGTCCATTTCGGGAGTGTGCGCCGTCTTCGCCGAGTCCGAAGTGATCAACCACGTCTCGAGCGGACGTGCGCCGGGCGACATCCTGCACGGCGCCGTGGTGTCGCTCGTGGCGCGGTCGGTCCAGTTGATGAAGCGGGTGCGCCTGGAACCGGAAATCACCCTCGTGGGCGGGATCATGCGGTTTCCCACCATGGTGCGGGTGCTCCGGGAGGAACTCGGGCAGGAGGTCAACGTGCCGCCGGAGCCGCTGGCGCAGTTCACCGCCGCCATCGGCGCGGCGGTGCTCGGGCAGCAGCGGCTGGCCAAGCGCGCCGCCGAGCACGTGGCGGCCTGATGGGCAGGGCGCTCCCGGTCCTCGAGCCGGGCGGTGACGCGCCCGACCCGCTGGTCGAGAAGGGCTGGGAGCGCCGTTTCATTGCCGTCGGCGCGCGCCTGGAGGAGTCCGTGGCACTCTACAAGGAACTCGGATTCGAGATCCGGCTCGAGCTTCCCACCGCCCTGGATCTGCGGGAGGAATGTGGCGACTGCCACGCCGCGCTCCAACTCTATCGTGTCCTGTACACCAGGAGACCTGGATGAAGGCTGCTGTCTTCCACGCCGCGCACCAGCCACTCGAACTGGCCGATGTCCCCACCCCTGAACCGAAGGCGGGCGAGGTCCTGGTGAAGGTGGCCGGGTGCGGTGTCTGCCACACGGACCTCCACTACCTCGATCACGGCACGCCGACCTTCAAGCCACCCCCGATCATCCTGGGACACGAGGTGGCCGGCACCGTTGCCGAGGTCGGGCCGGGCGTCACGGCGCTTGCCGCGGGCGCCCGGGTGCTGATTCCCGCGGTGCTCTCCTGCGGGCACTGCACCCTCTGCCGCTCGGGCCGCGAGAACATCTGCGAAAACAGCCAGATGCTCGGCAACCACATCGACGGCGGCTACGCGGAGTTCGTGGCCGTGCCGGCGAAGGACGTGGTCCCGATGCCGGATGACGTCCCGCTCATCGAGGGTTCGATCATCGCCGACGCCGTCACCACGCCGTATCACGCGGTCGTCCGCCGCGGCAAGGTGACCCCGGGCGACTGGGTGGTGGTGTTCGGCTGCGGCGGGGTGGGTCTCTCGCTGGTCCAGGTCGCCGCCGCGGTCGGGGCCCGGGTCATCGCGGTGGACGTGAAGGATGCCAAGCTGGCGACGGCCACACGATTCGGCGCCACCGCGGTGTTCAATGCGGCGACGACCAAGAGACTGGACAAGGAGATTCGAGGCCTCAGCGGCGGCGGCGTCGACGTGGCGTTTGAGGCGGTCGGCAAGGCCGCCACCCAGGAAGCGGCGCTGAACTGCCTGACCACCGGCGGCCGGCTGGTGCTGGTCGGGTACAGCCCCGAGACGCTGCCGCTCAACGCCGGCCGCGTGATGTTCCGGGAGATCGAGGTGATCGGCTCGCTGGGGTGCCGCCCGGTGGACTATCCACGCGCCATTGAACTGGTGCGCCAGGGCCACGTCCGGCTGATGGATCTCGTGACCCATCGCTTTCCACTCGAACAGATTGCGGACGCGCTCGACACCCTCCGGGGCGGCGACGCCATCCGCGTGGTGGTGACCCCATGAAGATTACCGACGCCCTCCTCGGTGAGCATGGCGCCTTCTACGCGCAGTTCGACCGGCTCGAGGAGACCCTGCCGCACACTACCTCGGTCGGCGAAATCCGGGAACAGGCGGCACTCCTTGCCGCGGCGCTGGTGTCCCACGCCCAACTGGAGGACACCCTGCTCTTCGAGCGGATGCGTGCCGCGGGCGGCGACGAAGGACTCCTGAGCACCATGGAGGCGGAGCACACCGAAATTGCCGGGATGCTGACCCGCGCCCAAGGATCCAAGGAGGTTTCCGTGGCCCGGGAGGAACTGCTCGAGGCGGTGGCACTGGCCCGGGACCACTTTGCCAAGGAGGAGCAGATCGCCTTTCCGCTGGCCGAGAATATTCTCGGCGCGGTGGGGCTCACAGCCCTGGGAGCGCGCTGGTCGGCGCGCCGGGAGGTGTTTCTCGGGGACGGTTAGCCCGCGTCACCCGCCGACATCTTGTGCGCCTTCCGCCCGCCGCGCGGCGTCCGCTCCGTACCTTGCCCCGCCGCCACCAGCGCCGACGCCTTGGCGACCGTGCGTGCCGCCAGCTCCCGCGCCCCCTCGTGCAACTCCTCGCTCTCCTGCACCACGGCGACGTTTCGCTCCATGTCCTCCGCCGACCATCCTCGGCTGTGGGCGATGAACGGGAATTGCGGGAAGTCGAAACCGAGCTCTGCAAAGAACATCAGCATCTGTCCCGCCACCGCCTGCACGTTGTCCTGCCCCCCCGTGATGATGAATGCGGCCGCCTTGTTCCGGATCAGCACCCGGTCGCGGATGGTGACCTGATTCTGGATGCAGTTCATCCGCTCGATCAGCTTGAAGTAAAGCGAGCTGGCGCTTCCCCACCGGATGGGGGAGGCCAGGATGACCGCATCGGCCCAGAAGACGAGTCCCTCGTACACCTCGACCATCTGGTCCTTCGAGTCCATCTGGGTAATGGAGCAGGGCCAGGTGCAGGCGTGCGCACTCTTCGAGTAGTACCCCTCGCAATTCCGGACACGCAGGTCGTTGGCCTTGATCAATTTTGTCTCAGCGCCGAGCGTCCCGGCGTGCGCCAGCGCAATCTGGAGTAGCGCATCAGAGGTCGAATACCGGGGAAACTTTGCGTCCATCGCCGTGGTGGACAGGCCGAGGACACGGATCGGTCCGGGCTCCCGCACGACGGGGCGTTCGAGCGGATGTCGCTCGTGCGGCGCCTTGTGCCGCTTCGTGGCCGGCACAGGGTTGAGCAGGAGCCTCCCGGCCTCCTCCCGCAGCTCGTGGCGCGGGACACAATCATCTTCATACCCCGGTTCGCCCTCACCCGTGGCGCGATGGAATTTCCAGTGGTGCCAGGGACAGACGATGTAGTCCCCGTCGAGGGTGCCATCGCCGAGCGGGCCCGCGGCGTGGTTGCACACCCCTGACACCGCACCGAACACCCCGTTCTGATAGCTGAGCGCGATCTTGAGCTTCCCGTGCGTGACCTGCCGGAGCGGGACGCCCTTCAGCTCCTCGACCGGACCGAGGTCGACCCAGCCAGAATCACCCGTACCCTTCATGGGCCCGTCCCTGCCGCGGCGTACCAGCCCACCACTCTTCCGGCGAGGGCATTCAGCCCCCCCTTGTCGGTGTTGACCGTAATCGCGACCACCAGGTCCTGGTCGGGATAGAGCGCAAGGAGGGATACCCCGCCGATGGAGCCGCCGGTGTGCGCAATCCGCCGCCGCCCCTGCGCGTCGGCATCGACGCCCCACCCGATGCCGTAGGTCGTGGCGGTGCCGTCGCGCAGCGGCATTGGCGTCCACATCATCTCCCGCGTGGCAGCGGTCAGCAGCTTTCCGTCGAGCAACGCCTGCCCAAACCGCGCGAGGTCCTCGGTCGTGGAGAGAAATCCGCCGCTCGGCCATTTGTAGCTGTTGTCCACGTAGGGCGCGTTGCGGAGCGGGCTCCCACTGTCGGGGCCGGCATAGAAGCTGGTCCGGCCCGGGATGATGCTGTCGGGATAGTCGGCCACCGTGGCGTTCATGCCCAGCGGCGCGAAGACCCGGTCATGCATGAACCGCAGGTAGGGCACCCCCGACGCCCCCTCGATGACGGCGCCCAGGAGGTTGTACCCGAAGGACGAGTAGCCGAACCGCGTCCCCGGCTCGAAGAGGAGCGAATCGTCCTCGAACATGCGGAGGCCGTCGCGGAGCGTCGGGTAGTACCGCTGATTCTCGAACTCACCCTCCTTGTAGTGCCGGATGCCGGCCTGGTGACCGGCCAGCTGCCGGACGGTGACGGGCCAGGGCTTGCGGGGGAAGGTGGGGACGTACCGCTGTACCTCCGCGTCCAGGTCAAGCCGACCCTCATCGACCAGGAGGCCAAGTGCCACCGCCGTGAAGGGCTTTGCGATCGACCCGACGCGGTAGCGGGTGGACGCTCGGGCGGGCGCTGCCAACTCGACGTCTGCCATGCCAAACCCGCGGCTCAAGACGACCTTGCCGCCGCGTATCACCGTCACGGAGGCTCCGGGTATGCCGAGCTCCCGCATGCGCGCCGGGAACACAGCCTCGACAGAATCGCGGGGGACAACGCGTGCGGCGCCCGTGGTCGCCTGGGCGTCGAGCACCGCCGGCACCACCAGG
Organism: uncultured Gemmatimonadales bacterium; assembly: GCA_963748815.1. GTDB lineage: Bacteria > Gemmatimonadota > Gemmatimonadetes > Gemmatimonadales > GWC2-71-9 > SPDF01. The sequence continues at coordinate 104,525 of CAVVKJ010000007.1, forward strand.
AGGAAGAGGGCGATCGGCCAAGCCCGTCGCATGCGTGCTCCTCAGTTCAGTTGGACCAGGATTTCCTTGCCGCTCTCATCCACGGTGGCGTTCTTGAATTCAGCGAGGAATCCGGGGCCGCGAATGACCGTGGTGGTCGCGGTGCGTTCCACCACGGGGCGCACCGACAGGACGACCTCGACCCACGAGATGCCGTTGAAGATCGGATGTGGCCCGATCCCGACCGTCCGCGCCTCGATGTCGGCGCCTGTCTCATCGAGCGCGCTCAGCTGTCCGGCGTCGTTCCCGAGCTTCAAGAACCTGGTGTGGATCAGCCCGCCGTCGACGCGGTCGATGTTGAGCGGGTCGAAACCCTGCGGCCAGAGCGGTCGGCCAGGCGCCGACTGGATGACCACCCGCGCCCCCTCCCTCGTTTCGAACGCCCGCTGCCGCTTTCCCCACCCCGCGGCGACCTCGGCGGCATCGATCCGCGCGTCCCGCTTGGCGGCGCCGATTTCCACCGGGGTGAAGGCGCAGGGCGCCGACGCCGCGGCGTCGCTCCCGGTGACCGCCGCCTCGAGGAGGGCATCGAGCGATTGCGTGTCGGCGGCGTTGAGCGCCTCCTGCCACCCGGGCCGGAGCCGGTCGAGGAGGATCGCCAGGGCGGGGCCGATGACGTAGGTCCGGTAGCGCACCGCCTCCGGCAGGAATTCCGCGACAGGAATGGCCACCGTCGAGCCACCGCCGGCCCGCAGCTGGATGTACGCCGCGAGCCCCTCGTTGAGTTCGGTCAGTCGCTCGTACGCGACGAAGGCCGAGTCCATTGCGGCGAATCGCTCACCGCGATACGTCAGCGCCACCCGCGTCCAGCAGGCGGCGCCGGCATTCTCGACGTTGGCCAGCGCGCGCCGGAGCGCCTCCGCCTCGAGGCGGCGCGCCGCAAGCAGGTCGGCGTTCGCGACCGGGTAGACGAGGAGGTCTCCCTCGTTGCCGGACCATCCGGGGTGATGGGTTCGCTGATAGACGTGGAACGCCTCGTGCAACGCGACGGCGGCGAGTTCCGCAGGCGGCCTGCGCTCCCGCGTCCCGGCGCCGAAGAGCGTGGCCGTCGTGACGCCCCCGATGTCCGCGCTGGAGTTGGAGGTGACGGCGGGGAACCGGCCCGGGAAAGCGACCGCCGCGGGGGCGCTGCCGGGCACCGGGACAAATCCGGCGGGCGGTTTCGGGTGGCGATACAGCCAGGTGCGCTCACCATCGAAGATGGCGAGCGGAATCGCGAGCGGCGCAAAGCCCGGCCAGAACGCCTGGCTCCCGGCCATCCGCTCGACCTCGCGCTCGATGGCCGGCGCTCCCGTGGTATCCTGCGCGGCCGCCGCCGCAGTCGTCACCAGCAGGGCCACCCCGGCGGCGGCCAGCGCTAGCCTCACCCGTTACGCCGAACCGGCAAAGCGCACAGCGTAGACCGGCGGGAGGTGCTCCGAGATCGCCTTCCAGGAATCGCCCTGGTCCTCCGTGATCCAGAGCGACCCGGTGGTGGTCCCGAAGGCGAGCCGGTCGCCGCTGGCGTCGATGTCGAGCCCATGCCGGTAGGTGATGTCGTACGCCTGACGCTGCGGCAGCCCCTTGGTGAGCGCCTCGAAGGTCCGCCCGCCGTCCCGCGTCCGATTCACGATGACCCGCCCATCCACCGGGATGCGCCGCTGGTCGCTCATGCCGGGCACGAACCACGCGGTGCCGCCGTCCCGTGGATGCACCACCACCGCAAACCCGAACGAGGAGGGCGCCACCTCGAGTTCGCGCCACGACGCGGCATCATCGGTGGAGCGGAAGATCCCGTTGTGGTGTTGCACCCACCAGTGCGCCGGCTGGGCCGGGCATTGCACGAGCCGGTGCACATCCTGCACGTGCGGATCGTTCGCCTGCTCGGGTGGGAAGTAGTCCGCGCGCATGCCGTGACTGCTGATGGTCCAGGTGGCGCCGCCGTCGGTCGTGAGCCAGACCCCTCCGGTCGAGACGCCCACCGCCACTCGCCGCGGATCGCGCGGATCGACGCTCACCGAGTGGATGCCCGGGTAGTCCGCCCCGCCACCCATCCACTCGAGCCGCTTCGGATGGTCCCAGAGGGCGGTGTTGAGCTGCCAGCTCGTCCCCGCGTCATCGGAACGGAAGAGACCGCCGGGAATCGTCCCGCACCAGAGCGAGCCCGGCCGCGCGGGGTCCGCTGGCTCGAGCGCCCAGGTCAGCTGCACGCTGTCCGGAATCGTGCGCCCCATCGGGTCCATGCGCGGCGCGGTGCCCTCGGGGCGCGCCGGAAGTGCTGGCGTGGCAATCTCCTCCCACTTGCGCGCCCCCTGGCGCAACCGGTGGAGCTTCACGCCGAAGTGCCCGTGGCCGAGGGCCACATACACGGTACCGTCGCGCGGGTCGGGCAGGACCATCGTGGCGTTGTCGCCGAGAAAGTGGATCTTCTTGATCGTCCATCTCGACTTGCCGCGTTCGACCTGGAAGAGGCCCTTGCGGGTGGCAACGAAAAGGCGCGTGCTCATCGGGTGGTTCCTCCGTCCCTGTGGGATCAGCCCCCGGAGAGGGCCTGCATGACATACAGCTTGGAATCGGGCTGGACTGCGTCGCTGAGCCGCGCGCGGTCGAGGATCATCCGGCCATCGAGGAAGATGGCCATGTGCTTGCGGAGCTCCCCCTGCTCGTCGAGGACGTAGCCGCGGGCCTGCGGGTTTCCGGCAAACACCGCATCGAGGACCTCGCGCACGGTCCGACCCGGCACTGCCGTGGGCGGGCACGCCACGTGACGCTGGATGTTGTCCGTAAACGCTACCGTCGGCATGCGTGGCCCTCCCTAGAATCCGCCGCCACCACCACCACCACCGCCACCCCCCGACGACCCGCCGCCGCCGAACCCCGACCCGCCCGAGCTGCGTGGTGACGAGCTCATGGTGCTTCCGGCCCGGGTCGACAGCGAGGACATCCGCGCGGAGAAGGTGCGGGAGTTGAACCCGGACATGTTGGTCCCGACGTACCACGTCGGGGGCTCCCGGTAGATCTCCTCGAATGCCCGGGCCCACTTCGCCTCTACCCCAAACGCCATCGCATACGGCAGGAACGTCTCGAACATTTCCGGCGTCTTGACGATCCGGGCGTACCGGTCGCTGTCCACCCGGTGGAGGAACTCCTCGAACCCGCGGGTGTCCTCGTAGGCGCGGGCGCCGGCCACCGTGCGGGCCGGCATGATGTACCCGAAGATCGTCACGATGACGCCGCTCAGCACGGCCGCCACGATGAACGTGACCGGCGACATGCCGAACTTGTCGCCGATCACCGCCCCCACCAGCGCCATCGGAAAGGTGAGGAAGACGGCCCCGACCATCCACCCTGCCCGCACGCGGTCCGGCCGTGACCGGTACAGCCCTCGTTCCACGAGCCGATCGAAGGTGGAATTCTTGATCCGGGACAGGTATGTGTAGAACTCGTTCTCGAGGTCGGAGAGTTCGACCGTGCGCCTCCCGTGCCGGAACATCCCGTCCAGGACAAACTCCTCGTGCCGTTCGAGCGGACGCGCCTCCGGCTTCGGCTCCAGCCGGTGGAACACGTACTCCTGGTGTTTGAAGAGTCCGAAGAGGACTTTCTCCTCCTTCTCTTCGATCTTGAGGTGCCCCTGCACCGCCAGGTGGACGATGGTCGCGGTGATGTCGCGCATGTCGACCTTCTCGTCGATCATCGTCCCCGCCTCGGCGGGCGTCAGCCCCTTCGGCGGCTCATAGCGCACGCCGATCGGCCGCTCCTCCGGGTCGCGACCCACCCTGCGCCAGAGCGTGTACATCCCGAGGAAGACGAGGACGGGGAGGCCAAGGGGCCAGTTGCTGGCCAGAAAGCCGGCGGCCTGCTCGACCGATGTCGGCTCGGTCACGGCGCCCTTGTTCCAGCCGACGACCGCCGTCACCCCCTCGTGAAAGCCAAGCGGTTGGGCCATCGTCACCGAGACCGTCGCGCCGTCGATGGCGACATCCGCGTTCTGCGAGGTGGAGCCGTAGGCGCCATCGAACGCGATGGCCCGCACCCCCGAGACGCCGGACGGCAGGTCGATCCGGGCCGTGACCGACTCGATCGGCACATCCCATTCATCGCCGGTCACGTTCCAGTAGAGCTCGTCGTGGTCCTCGAAGAACCGGAGCCCGTTGGCGGCCCGATAGTGCAGGACCACCGTCCGGGTGGCGTTGTTCGCGCCCGGCACCCACAGTTTCAGCTTCAGGTAGTGGCGTTCGCGTGAGCGCTCCACCTTGAGCGGCGTCCCCTCGCCGTCGGTCGCGCGGATGTCGTCCAGCCGCAACGTCCACGAGAAGCCCTGCGGCGTCCGGTACTCCACTGGCACGGTCCGGTAGACGCCGTTCCACTGTCCGCTGAACTCCACCCGGATCTGTTCGGTGACGTCGATGCTGCCATCAGTGTTGACGGTGATCCGCGCGTCGAACTGCTTGATGGCCAGCGACCGCTGCGCCGCGGCGGGCGCCGCGGCGAGGCAGAGCGCCAGGACGAGCGCCAGCCGCCTCACGACGTGCCCTCGAGGTCGATGACCGGCACGGCGCCTTCGTTCCGGTCGCTCAGGCCGAAGAATTCCGCCTCACGGAACTTGAACAGTCCCGCCACGAGGTTCGAGGGGAATTGCTGGACCTTGGTGTTGCGGTCGCGGACCACGGCGTTGTAGTAGCGACGTGCGTTCTGGATGTGATCCTCGATGTCCGTCAGGTTCTTCTGCAGGGCGAGGTAGCTCTCGCCGGCCTGGAGTTCGGGATACGCCTCGGCCAGGACGAAGATCTGCCGCACCGCGCTGGCCAGCACCCGTTCCGCCTCCCCCGCCGCGGCTGGCCCACCGGCGTGCACGGCTCGATTGCGCGCCTCCACCACCGCCTCAAGCGTCCCCCGTTCGTACCCGGCGTGGCCTTTCACCGTGGCCACGAGCGACGGAATGAGATCGTGACGCCGTTTGAGTTGCACGTCGATGTCGGCCCAGGCGTTGTCGGTGAGCTGGCGGAGCCGGGTCAGGGCGTTGAAGGTGAAGACTGCGTACACCGTCGCCGCCAGGAGCAGGAGGAGGACGAGTCCCATGGTGATCAGCCTTTCGCTGGGCGGGGAGCGCCGCGCGGCCGGGCAGCCACAACCGTCACGCCGACGATGCCAGCCACGCCGACCACCGCCACCCACACCGGATGCGGAATGGTCCAGAGGTTGTACACGGTGGCCGCCAGGATGACGCCTCCCACCAGGAGCCCCGGCCACCGCTGGCCGCTCCGGGCGACCCGCATGGCGGTGGTGACACCGGCGCCGGCCCCGAGAATCCATGCGGCGAGCAGGAACAGGAACGACCCGACGGGCATCTGTGACATTGCGGCGGCGATAGACGCCGGGTTGGTCGGGTCCATCCCGGGCGGCGGGGGAATCAGCCGCATGCCGAGCGTCTCGACCAGCCCGACCACCACGATCCCGACAGCGACACCGGCAAAGACTCCGAGAATCGAGCGGCCCATGGGCGCCTCTTGAGCGAGATCAGTGATCGCGGCGGGAAGTCGCCAGCCATGCCAGCCCGCCGAGTGCCAGCACGACCGTCAGTTGTATGATATCCCCGCGGGGCCGGGACGCCAGCAACCCCAGGCAGACCAACACGCAGGCGATCGCCAGGAGGGAACCTGCGGGGGCGCGGAAGGACGCCGGCGACCGCGCGCCGTCGCGGCGCAGCACCGGGAGCGCCGCACAGGTCACGATGTAGACGATGACGCGCAGCCCGACCGTGATTGAGACGGCCGTGGTAAACGTCGTCACCACCGTGAAAACGAGCATGCCGGCGGCGGACACCAGCAGGCCGACGTGCGGGGTCCGATGGCGCGGGTGGATCGCCGCGATGCCCTTGGGCAGCTGCCCCCGCTCGGCCATCGCGAAGGGCATCCGCCCGGCGCCCAGCAGGATCGCATGCGCCACGCCGAACGTCGAGAGGAGCGCGCCCGTGACCATCACCAGCGCTCCCCTCCGGCCAAAGATCTGTTCGGCGGCATCGGCCAGCGGCCGGGTAGACGATCCGAGGTCGGCCAGCGTGCCGACGGCCACGACCTGGACCCCCACGTACACCAGCGCGACAATCGACAGCCCCGCCAGGAGGGCAAATGGCACCGTCCGGTCCGGGTCCCGTACCTCGCCGCTTGGCACGCCCAGGACCTCGAACCCGCTGAACGCGTAGATGGCCAGGAGCACCGCGCTGGCGAACGCCGCGGTCGCAGGCGCCGCCGTCGGCGCCAGGCGCGCCGGCTCGATGTAGAACAGCCCGATCCCGACGAAGAGGGCGAGCGGGACCAGCTTGGCGACCGTGAACAGGTTGTTCACCGTGCCCGCGCGTCGGACGCCGAGCAGATTGGCGGCGGAAAGCGCCACGACGA
>CAVVKJ010000008.1:0-215101 GCA_963748815.1 uncultured Gemmatimonadales bacterium
CGGATAGGCCCGATCGAGATAGGCGCGGCCGGAGGCCATGACCGAGTCCCAGTGCTCGAAGACGGTGTTGCCGTACTGTCGATTCAGCGACTCGAGCACGGCCATCCCCTCGACCACCTCGGCGATCGGCGGGAACCCCGTCACGCCCGCGTAGCTGACGGTATCGAGGGTGGTGTTCGGCGTGAGGTTGATGCCGAGTTCGACCGTGCGGGAGTTGGGTCCGGCGCGCGCGAAGTTCACCGTGCCCCGGCCGTTGGGGTGCCGCACCGGTTCGTCGGGAATGCCGGCCGCGTCCCACGCCGTGTTGACCGCAGCGCTGTTCCCGACGCCGAACTGCACCACGTAGCCGCCCTTGAAGCTGGCGGTCGGACCCACCCGGTAGATCACGACGCCGTCGTAGTAGCGGCCCTTGGCGAGGTGATAGAACCGATCGACCCCGAGCGGCGACCAGCCGCGGTGCGCCTTCACGACGACATTGCCCTTGGTGGTGGCGAAGACGACGAGAAAGCTGTCCGGTGCAGGCTGGTTGAGCGGGAGTTGGGAGGGGAGAGGCTGGGTTTGCGCCGCGAGCTCGGTGCGTCCGGGGCCGATTGCCATCAACGCGGCCAGGCAGAGCGCCTGGGACATCCGAGGCGCCACCCGGGTCACGCGGCGTATCCCAGGACCGCCACGGCGTGGCAGGCCGTGCCCGCCAGGACGAACAGGTGCCAGACAAAGTGCCGGTAGGGGAGGCGACTGGCCGCGTAGAACCCGACGCCGGCGGTGTAGGCGAGCCCGCCGGCCGCGAGCCAGAGGAGTCCCGAAACCGGCACCGCCTCGAGGAACGGCTTCGCGGCGACGACGATGAGCCAGCCCATCCCCAGGTACAGCGCCGTCGAGAACCTCGGGTGGCGGATGCCGCCCCGGGCCTTGAGGACGATGCCGAAGACGGCGAGGACCCAGATGGCGCCCAGCAGGCTCCAGCCCCACGGGCCGCGGAGCACGCCGAGCATGAACGGGGTGTAGGTGCCAGCAATCAGCACGTAGATGGCGCCGTGGTCGAGCACCTGGAAGACCTGCTTGGCGCGCACGGGGGTGAGGGCGTGGTATAGCGTGGAGGTGAGGTAGAGCAGGGCGGCGCTCACCCCGAACACCAGCGCGCCGACCAGGGCCGCGGAGCCATGCTGCAGCGCGTTGACCGCCAGTACCGGCAGGACTGCCACGGCGGCGAGGAAGCCGACGCCGTGGCTCACGCTGTTGGCGAGTTCCTCCCCGCGGGATTGCGCGCGTTGCACTCAGCCCTCCCCGGCTGCCGCGTGCGGCCGGACGGGACCCAGCAGCACGGCCCACGCGCCGGCCCGCCCCATGATGCGCACGGCCTCCGACGCCAGGGAGTAAACCAGGAGCATGACGTACAGCCACATGTGCACGATGGCGAATCGCGCGGTGGGAATGTCTTCGAGGACCTTCCGGATCGCGGCGCCGACATCGCCGTGCTTCAGGAGCACCGGGATCAGCTCCTCGACCTGCCGGAGCATGACCGCCACCGTCCCGAACAGCACCGTCTTCCAGACCAGGTTGTACAGGAGACGGTTGGAGAAGAGACGGGCCAGCGCGGTGTGATCGAGCAGCAGGATCGTCTTGGCCACGATGATGGCGGAGACGGTCGCGATGGTGGTGCCGGTGGTGGTGATGTGATAGTCCGTCAGGATCACCGCCTTGGTGATCGACATCATGTGGAACGCCACCAGGAAGAAGAGCATGGCCGGGAGCAATTCCCGCAGCTCGTTCTTGACGACCGTCATCGCCTTGCTCATCGGGCGCCTCGGATCATGGTGGAGGGGGGCCGTCGGGGTGTTTCCGGCAGGCCGGCGGTTGTTCGATGCTCCAGGCGAGCGTGGCGATCCGCCATCCCTCCGGTGCCTTGAGCATCGTGAAGATGTCCACACCGCAATGCGACCAGGCGCCGTCCCGGTAGAAGTCGTAGGGGAGCCAGACCATGGCGACCGGACCGGACAGCATCACCTCGGGGTCGAATCCTCGTTCGGTGAAGCGGCGGTCCGACTGCATGGCGCGCTGCTCCGCCCGCGACCGGAACGAGACCCAGGGGTGTCCCTCGCGCTCCCCCGCGGAAAAGGTAGCCGCTGAGTCGAGCATCAGGTCGGTGAACGCGACGAAGTCGTTCCGGCTGATGGCCGCGAGCGCCGAGTCGGCGAGGGCGAGCACCAGTGCGCGGTCGTCGGCGGGTGCCTGCGCCGCGGCCGGGGCGACTCGCCCCGCGGCGGTGGCCAGGAGGACAGCGACCATCAGGTGGCGCATCAGGGCGCCGCGGGCGCGGGCGGCATCGGGACCGAGGCGTGGTCCATGATGTAGACCCACTTTCCGTCGCGCATCGCCTTCACGTCGGAATAGCGGCCGGTGAGGACGATCGCGGTGCCGTCGCCGGCTGGAACGGTCATCGTCCACGCGCCCCAGCCGAGGACCACGTCGCCGGCGGCGATATTCACCGGGGCGTCGAACGCCAGCTGCACACCGGGCATCGAGGCGAAGACGATTTCCCATCCCGCCTTGGCGCCGTCCCAGCCGAGGCCGCCCATGCCGTCCAGTCCGATGCTCACCAGTTCGGGGCTGTTCCAGTAGGTGGCCATGAGCGCGTTCACGTCGCCCGCGTTGAAGGCGTCGAGGAAGGCTTGGTCGACGGCATTGGCCGCGGCGACCATGGCGTCGGGCGTCGGGCCCTTGGGGGCGCAGGCGCCGAGCATCGCGACGGCGGCGAGGAGGCAGGTCGTGCGGGAGAGGAATCGCATACGCGGGCGCTCCGGAGTGTGGAGGGTCGAATGGGGGGGCAGGGGTCAAAAGTTAACCCGGGGGGCGCCCGGCTCGTCACGCGATCGGCCTGAGGACGCAAGCAACCCACGCTCCTCGACCGGCCAGCGCTCGCGCTCGTCGTCCTAGCGCGGCATCGCGTTCCACGCGGACTCGTCGGCGGGCGCCAACTGGCGCTCCATGAGGATCAGCCACCGGTCGTCCTGCCGCACGAGCAGCGCCTCGAACGGGACGATGTAGCGCGTCGTGCTCCCGGCGCTGTCGGTCGCGGCGTAGTTGAACATCCCCGACTCGAAGGCGGTTTCGGCGCCGTCCTGCCGCCGCGAGAAGCGGAAGGCCACCGAGGCACGGCTCCCGTCTCGCTTCATCGCCTCCATGGACTGCCCCCACCCCGCCAGCGCCCGCGCGATCGGCATGGTTCCCTGGGACGTGACCAGGACCGCATCGGGGTGGTAGGTGGCCGCCATCCCGGCGATGTCATGCTCCAGCACCGTGGTGGAGATGGCCGTCCAGACCTGGGCGTCGATCGCCCCGCTGGACGACTCGGTGCTCTGCGCCGAGAGCGGTGTCGCCCAGGCGACGAGCGTGGCGGCGGCGACGAGAGGCAGGATCCGGGAGGACAGGCAACGGGGTGCGCGCATGCAGGCTCCCGGGAAACGTGATGGAGCGGCCGTCAACGGCCGGAGGACGCGAGGAGCAAAAGATGCCTCCCGCGCCGTGGTCCGGCAAGCGGGACGCCGGCCGCCGCGCCTGCGCGGTCTCGTCAGCGACATGCGATGGTCAGGTGACCTCGTCAATCGGGATCAGGCGGGGTCTGGCTACCACGAAGCGTTCGACGAGGAGCAGGTTGGGCACCCAGCACAGCCACGCGATCACCTGATACGACGGTCCGAACGGCAGGCCCAACACCTGGCTGAGCGGGAGGTAGATGCGCAGGGTGACCGCGGCGAGCGTCAGGGCGTAGCTCCGGAGCATCCAGCGCCGGTGGGAGGCGAGGTCGCGACGGCGAATCGCGCGATAGGCCTCGACCGTGGTCCCCAGCCACGCAACCGCCAGCAGCCCAAAGCCCCAGTGCGTCACGATGCCTTCCTGTGACCCTGGTGCCAGCATGACCGCGCCGAGACCACCCACGAGCACGGCGATGACATACACGCGGCCGAGCCATCGATGCATCGAGGGGTGGCGGGTGCGCAACTGGGTGTGGAGCTGCCAGGCGCCCACCGCCAGTGCCAGCGAGCCGCCGGCCAGGTGCATTGCGAGCGGCAAGGCGAAGCGCGTGCGCAGTTCGGCGACAAATGGGGGCCCGAAATGGGGAAGGATGAGCACGGCGGCCGCATAGGCGGCGACGGCGGAGCTCAGGACAACCACGGTGACCCACCACGATCGTCGCACGCGTGTACCTCCAGCGGTTTGCCGCCCAACCCAGGACGCCTCACCTGCGAGGGCGCTCACGGCGGCTGCTGGGCCTGGGGTGAGACGTCGTCAGCCTCCAGTACGGCGTCGACGGTCTGGTACAAGGCGTTTGACGCCGCCCGTCCAGTCCCGTCCCATCCATGGGGGTCGAGACCGCTTCGCGCCATGAGGGCAAATCTCCCACATCGCGACGAGTGGGACAGCGGCTCAGTCACCGGACAGGCGGTCGGCCACCTTCATTGGTCTCTGTCGGGCCGCCGGCGGTCAGCAGGCGCTCTGCGAAGTCGACGCGTTCCTGTAGTTCAGCCACTTGCGCGCGCAATACATTGAGATCGTCACTGAGCGCGCCGACCGCGGGTCCCAAGGCCGCGTCGCTGCCTCCCATCGCAAGCTCCTGGTGCCGAATCTCCAGTTCTTTCATCTTGCGGGTGTGACCTGCAATCAGCGCTACGAAGCCGACAAACCCGGGGACGCCAACCACGACGGCGGCGATGGGAATCAAAGTGGACAAATCCATCTCTTCTCTCCTCCGTGCTCAACGACATATCGGCGGGACGTACATCCCTTCATCATACACCCGGGAGGCCAAGCGCGGTCCGCTGTGCCTCGGTCGCTTCCACGAACGGACGCGCCAGGTCGAGAATGCCCTCGGGCGGCAACGCCGCCGCCCCTACCAAAGTGTCACCTGTGTCCCTGGACCGTCTGGTTACCTGTGTCCTTGACTGCTCACATGTGCTCGGACCAGCGCCAGTGCTGCCCTCACGAGGTCGGCGTTGTCCTGGGCGGGCGAGCCGTCCGGAAGTACCGTGACGTCCTCCAGCCCGGTCCGGATCCCGTGTCCTCGATCGAGGGCGCGGCGACACCGGCCGGCCAATCCAGAAGCCACAAAGGCATTCGCATCGTCGAGCGTGAGCAAGCCAGCCTCGATCGCCACGCCGCGGGAAAGCAGGAGCTCACACAACTCAAGGATGCCTGGCTCTCCCTGATTGGCGGTGACCAGGTCGGGCAGGTCCTCTCACGCCTCAACGATGCGCCACCGCTCCTCGGGATCCGGGCACATTGTCGCTGACGTGGTCAACGAGACGGGCATGTCGGGACAGAGACGACGGATACCTCGTAGAACCTCCGCACAGGCGGTGCCATCCAGGGTCTCCCGGCCGGCGTGGTCGAAGGCATGGACGTGCACCGAGTGAGCACCGGCTCTTCCGCAAGAGTCGTCTTACCTGACGCAGCCGATCGCGGGTGGACCGCTAATGTGTCTGGCTCACGCTCGTCACATGCGCCCAGATTACGAAGGTGGTGTCCCGAACAGCGTTGGCGCCTTGAATGACCATCCCCCAGGGTGACTGCCAATCGGCCAACACGGGAGGGGTGCTAGTCAAAGCGACATCGTCTAAGGCTGCCTCAGTCGAGTCGTTCAACTGCCAACTAATGTACTCCACGTTCACGGAGCCCTGGAGTGGCAAATTGGCGAAACTGTTTATGAAGTACTCGTCTTCGCCGAATACGTCGTTCACAAGTAACATGTAGAACTCGACCTTACTTGGATCCGTCTGGAAGACGAGGCCGCCTACCGACAGCTTGATCCCGTACGGTGCCGCTCTCATCAGGTACTCACCCTGGTCCAAGGTGCCCCTGTTCACGGCGTCGAGGTCGTACGTATAGGCACCCGTTACGGTGTTGCCAACCGTAGCTGCGCCTGCCAACAGATTGGTGAGGTCGTCGACGGAATCCACGGTGGCAACAAATGTCATGGTGATTTGATTCGCTGTCGACTTCGGCCCAGCCGATTCGCTGGCGCAGGCAGCAAAGGCCCATACACCAGCACTACCCAGCATGAAGGCGACTGCGGCTTCGTGGCGGTTCATCGGCATCCCTCCGCTACTGGACGAGCCTCGCGCGCCAGCGCGCCCTCGACAGCTGCATGCGCTGGTTAGGCTGCGCGGTCCACCATTACCCGGCCTTCTCGTAGACCGGTACCTCACGCTCCAGTCGTGAGCCCAGACGATCCCGCTCGACATCCAGGTCATAGGCCGCCTGCAGGTTCAGCCAAAACCGGTCAGACGTACCAAAGAAGCGAGCGAGGCGCAGGGCGGTATCCGCGCTCACCCCACGCGTTCCGTGCACGATCTCATTGATCCGCCGCGCCGGCACCGAGAGGCTCTTCGCCAAGCGATACTGCGTCAGCTCCAGCGGCGCCAGAAACTCCTCGGCGAGCACCTCGCCGGGGTGGACCGGGGCCAGTCGCTTGCGAGTTGTCATCAGACCCTCCTAGTGATAATCGACCATCTCGACCTGGCGCGCTTCCCCGTCTTTCCAGGTGAAGCATAGCCGCCATTGGTCATTGACCCGAATGCTCCATTGGCCGGCGCGATTCCCGCTGAGCTTCTCGAGCCGGTTGCCGGGGGGTACCCGCAGGTCGTCGATCCGAGTGGCGGCATCCAGCATTCGGAGCTTCCGTAACCCGGCGCGCTGGACATCCGGACCCCATCGCTTGACGGGCTCCCGGGCAAATAGCCGCTCGGTGTCTTTGTCACGGAAGCTGCGGATCACGGAGCTATAGTAACGCGGCGCGTTACTATTGTCAAGCGGGAGGAATTGCGCAGCCTAACGACGGGCTTGCCACCGGCGCGGATCGCGGCGACCGTGCATCACCGCCAGGACTGAGATACTTCCGGGCAACACAACGAAGAAGATGAGATAGGGAAAGCGCCGAAGTCGTGCTCGGCGGATGTCGTCCACGGCGATGGGAAACTGTTCGGGAGCCCGTTCGATCGCCGCGAGGCCGATTCGGACAGCCCGGACGAATTCATGCCCCAATCCGGTGCTGCGCTCCTCATACCACCGAAATGCCTCAGCGAGCTCGGCCCGAGCCTCAGGCCGAAGAAACAAGCGCGGCGTCATGCGCCGCGCTCTTCGATCTCGTCCAAGGCCTCCCCCCATGGCTGGCCAGGAGCCCCGTCTTTTGCGAGAGCGGCTCGGCGTCGCCTGAGCTCGGCCACCTGGTCCGGCGGCAGCTCCACGCTCTGTGGCTCAAGGCTATCCCAAAGCTGCTCAGCGAGTTCGATCCGCTCAGCCGGCGTCAGGTGGGAGAAGTCGAAGATTGGTGCGGTCATAAGTCTAATGTGGCAAGGAGCTTAGGTTCCCGCAAGATGGGTGGGGATGACGCTGAGGCCCAACGAACGACAGGCGCATCAGCGGCGAGGGCGCTCGCGGCAGCCGCCGCGCTCCTTCGAGCAGTATCAGGCGCGGCGGCTGCCGCAGCGGGAGCGCGCCATCGACAGCTGCATGCGCTGGTTAGGCAGCACGGACACTGGATGCTGACTCGAAGGGATGCTGACGTGAAAGGACCGCGTCACAGACCCAAGGCCGACGCACGGCTCACGGGACAGCCCTTGGCCGACGCTTGCAATCACTCCAAGATGCCCGGGATCGGGGAAGACCACTGCCCGTAGTTCTTGCCAGTCGTATGGCCCGTGACCCAAAAGTATACGGACTGGCCACCGGCAGCCGTTCGCGCGACCGTAGACCGCAGGTGACTGGCAGGAGACGGCCCGTCTACAGAGGCTGTCGCTGTAGAATGATCGGTCGTCAAACTGATGTAGATGCGGTAGCTCTGAGCAGACTCAACGGCGATAAACGCGAAACGTATAGTGCCAGTAGGTGGGGTCACAGACAGCGGAGCAAGAGCAAGTTGGTCGACGACCGGCAGAGACGCGCCATCGAGCGCCCCGCCAAGATTCCTCCGGGGGCGATGGCTGGGCACTTCTCCGGGACGGCGATTCGTCTGGAAGGAATGTAGCTGCCTAACGAATGGCGCATCAACGGCGAGGGCGCTGCGCGGGAGCCGCCGCGCCGTCCTCGGATAGAACCTACGGCGTGGCGGCTGCCCGCACCAGCGCGCCCTCGCCAGCTGCATGCGCTGGTTAGGCGGCGCGGTCACTCGGAACGGCGCACGAGCTCCCAAAACCCCCTCGGCGACAGGACAGGCAGCGGCACCGTGCCGTGGAGGACCAGCAGGTCTTGGTCGCCTGTGACGAGGACTTCTGCCCCACCCGCGAGGGCCGATGCCAGCACCCAGAGGTCGTCCGAGTCACGCACGGTCACATCGGGTGGGGTCTTGGGGCGGGGAATGATCGTTTGATCTCGGAGCAACTGCAGCACCAGCCCCACCTGCGCGGTCGGCACTCCCATTCGCTTCTGGAGCACGCGCTCAAGCTCGGCGAGATTGACCTCGCCGGTGAGGAGCTCATGTTCGGTGAGGATGAGGCGGACGACATCGGCACTGAGGCCGCGCGTTGTGAAGGCCGAAACGAGGACATTGGTGTCGAGGAAGACCTTCATGACACGTCGCGGAACACATCCTCGTCGGTCAGCAGCCCGCGGGCCTCGGCGAAGGGCATGAGTTGCCGCCGAGCCTCGTCAAACCGGAGGATCGCCAGCTGGCGGCGCAAGGCGTCCCGGACCAGGTCCGAGCGGGTGCGGCCCAGGCGCTTGCTGAGGCGGTCGAGCTGGCGCTGGAGGGCGGGGTCGAGGCGAATCGTAACGGCTGCCATGTAAGACAATGTAATACGGGGTGGCACATCGGTCAAGCGAGGGGTTCCGCGCTGCCTCGCATTTAGCATAAAGCGCGGCGGCTGCCGCATATAGAGCGCGCCCTTCCAGCTGCATGCGCTGGTTAGGCCGCCTCGGAAAGGGGTCTAACCGGAATAAACGGTTTCTTCGGGTTCGTCCGTGGAGCTCTCGAACTCCAGGCGATACCCATCGGGATCGGTGACTGAGGTAACCCACAGGCGGTTGCCGACGAATGGCCGCGTGGCGGACACCCCGCGGGACGTGAGGCCGTGGTAGACCGTCAAGGCGTCCGCGCACATGAAGCAGATGGAGACTCCCTGGCCCAGTGCCCCCTCAGGGGCCTCCGCGCGGCGCCCATCGCGCCAGTATTCCTGGAGCATGAGGGCGGCATCGCCGAGCTGAAGCGAGCACCACCGGATGCGTCCCTCCGGGATCCACTGATTGGTCAGCACGAACCCGAGGCCCTCGACATAGAAACGAAGGGAAGCCTCAATGTCGGTGACGTTGAAAAAGGGCACCGCCTGCTTGACGTTGGGGCCGACCGTGGTCTCGGTGGACATAAAGGAGTCCTCAGGACAAATCCGGATGCGGCCTAACGACTGGCGCATCAGCGGCGAGGGCGCTCGCGGCAGCCGCCGCGCGACCTCGCAGTCAGTATAAAGCGCGGCGGCTGCCGCACATAGGGCGCGCCCTCGACAGCTGCATGCGCTGGCTAGGCAGCGGCGCTCTCACCTGCGTGTCCGCCCTTAGTCCACTGTGCTGTGAGGCCAGACGATGACGAGAAGTGCCAAGAGCCCAGCACCAATCAGCACGGTTCGATACACGCCCTTCTCTGAGTCCCCGAGGCGAATGGAGTCCACCGCAGCCTGCGGTACCGCAATGCGGCAGGGCGTGCAATCGAGCCCTTTGTGATAAGGAATCCCCGACACGCTATCCGAGGTAATGTAAACGCCGTGCCATTGATCCACCTGAGTGGACTGCCAAACTTGAACCTGCTGCTTGGCTGGGAGCGTGCGGGGTGCTAGATCGTCCGAAGGTCGATGCCAACCAGCTCCGCAGGCCTCAGCGAGGAATAGTGACGCAGTGGTAAGGCTGACGATCCGCCAGCGCCTGTTCCTATGTGGAGAACTTGTCAGGGGCGACTCGGTGTTGATGGGAGCCCAACGGCCGCAGTCGGTCACCGACGCTGCCTAACGAATGGCGCATCAGCTGCGAGGGCGCTCGCGGCAGCCGCCGCGCGACCTCGCATCTAGTATAAAGCGCGGCGGCTGCCGCAGATAGAGCGCGCCCTCGTCAGCTGCATGCGCTGGTTAGCCAGCCGGCTTAGGCACATAGGCGCAACGAGGTGATTGTCTGGACTACAACCCAGCCCTGAGGCTCTCGACGAAGGTACATGGTGCGAGGCATCGGGACCGTGCAGCCACCCACCATATACGGAGCCATGTTCAAGAACAGCTCGCTCTCTGCTGCCATTTCCCACTGCGGCCATGTCCAACCCACCCCCGGGGAACCGACCCAGCCCCGGAAAGGCCGGATCGGCATCTTAATCGACACCTTCACATCCCCGTACCATTTCTGCAGGGAGTCGAGACCGACCACCCGGTCCTGGCCCCTAGGGCAATGAACAAGGTCCGCGCATTGCAATAGGAAGGGCGTGCGACCCAGCGCGCCCGCGAGGCTACCCTGAAGACCGGCATGCTTCGGAAATTGCGGAATATCAAGCTGGAAAGACTTGCCCCGATACCAACTCGGTAGGGAGTCAGCGAGGTACGTGGCAACGGCAATGAAAATGAACGCAGTGTCGCGTTGGCTGAGAACTGGCTCGACCTTCGAACTGCCGTCCTTCTCCTGCGCGGCGAGGCTGGAGGTCAGGAGGCCAAGGGCAAGCAGCTTCGAGAAGTGGGTCATGGTCACCAGAGGGAGGTCTGGCTAACGAATGGCGCATCAGCTGCGAGGGCGCTCGCGACAGCCGACGCGCGACCTCGCATTTAGCATAAGGCGCGGCGGCTGCCGCAGATAACGCGCGCCCCCGTCAGCTGCATATGCTGGTTGGACGCCAACGCATGAGTTCTCAATGCTTGCGTTCCATGGGGTTCTCTCGGGAGGGCTGCTGCCCGAGGTCTTGGGCGAGCCCGATGAGAATGTCTTCGGGACCCCGGATGTAGCAGAGCCTGTAGATGTCTTCGTAGTCGACAACTTCATCCACCACCGTTGCACCGAGCTTGCTGAGCCGGGCGAGGGTGTCGTCAATGTCCTCGACCGTGAACATCACGCGCAGGTATCCCAACGCGTTCACGGGGGCTGCGCGGTGGTCGGACGCGATGGCGGGGGCGTCGAAGCGTGAGAGCTCGAGGCGGCTGTGGCCGTCGGGTGTGCGCATCATGGCGATCTCGACCCGCTGCCCGCGCACTCCGGTGACGCGACTGGCCCATTCGCCTTCGATGGGCATGCGGCCTTCGAGGGCAAGGCCGAGCTCAGTGAAGAACTCTATGGCGGCATCGAGGTCTTCCACCACGATGCCGACGTTGTCCATACGCTTGACTGTCATGATGCCTCGTTGGCGTCCAACGTAGTTACGCATCGGCTGCCGCCGCAAAAGCGCGCCCTCGACCGCTGGTGCAAGGTTGCTTCTCCTAGTGGAGGGAGCAGGGCCCAAACGTCATTCCGTGGTCCGGCCGTCAAAGTGCTCGTGCGAGGCGTTGGCGTCGGCGCATGTCCTATGCACCGTCCCGTCGACGTGCTCGGGCGGCCCGTAGATCGTGTAGAGCCTGAGTGGTTTGTCGCCTTTCGCGATGACGTTGTGCTTCGCGCCCTGTGGCACGATGACACCGTCGTCGCCCTTCACCTTGTGGCAGACATCGTCGATCCAGATTTCCCCTTCGCCGCCCTCGATACGGAAGAACTGGTCGCGGTCGTCGTGGACCTCCTCACCGATCTCCTCCCCAGGCTGGATCGCCATAAGCACCAGTTGGAGGTTGTGGCCGGTGTACAGTACCTTGCGGAAGAGATCATTCTCCTCCGTCAGCCGTTCGATATTGTCGACAAACCCGTTCATCGTGCGTCCTTTCGCGCAGGGTTGTTGTGACGAGCACATGCAGGTCTGGAACGCATCACGAGTTCAAACCGACTACAATTGCTCGGCACCACGCTGCCCGCTGCCCAGTGTCTCGGAGGCCCCCTGTGGACGGCTGGCGCTTCTGCCGCGGGGCCAGACAAGGCCCCCGCAGCCCTGAGAAAACGCCTACACTGCGGCGGCCGAACCGCTTGGCCTCGTCGCCCGCAAGCGCGGGGGGGGCCAGGCTGCCCCGCTCGTGGCGACGGTTACAAGCGACATCTCTAGGCATTCTCAGAACGTGCTAGTTCAGAGACGAGACCACGATGCTCCCTGAGTAAATAGAGGATCATAGTGACCGCGGCTGCCGTGGTGGCTCCGAACACGTGGTACAGCGAGAAACAGCCGCTGACGGGGGCAAGAATGGACGCGACCGCGCCGAAGAGGTGGAACGCCACAAAGAGGAACATGAAGAGCGCGGCTAGGTAGAGTTGGGGCCGACGGGCAGTTAGAGAAAACAACCAGGCCGTGAGACACCCGAGGGCCAGGAATGTTACGAGATGGAGCGCGCTATAAGCCAGCATGGGTTCGATTGCGGGCTGGACGTCGCAGACGTTCGTGACGCCGTGGAACAACGAAGCCGCGAGCAGGGAAGGCGTGAAGCCGAGCGCCTGACCGGTGGCCAAGTCCAGGACCACGAACCCGAGCGCGGTAACTCCGAACCCGATCGCGCCTGCGATGAGGCCTTTGGCAAGCACGTTAGCTGTGGAAGGGCGCATGGATCAAACCTCGCTGAAGGAATGGATGCTGAACAATTCCGTGGGGTAGCATCGCGACAGATCCGCGAGCTTGGGGTTCGACCATCTCACTGGTGGTGAAGCAGTCCCAATGCCGTTCAGAAAAACGAAGGGTGAGCCACCCAACGAATTGCTGCGAGGGCGCTCGCGCCAGCCGCCGCGCGACCTCAAGATCAGTATAAAGCGCGGCGGCTGCCGCAGATCGCAGCGCGCCCTTGCCAGCTGCATGCGCTGGTTAGGCAGCCCCTACTTTCGAGCCTTTCCAGGTCATCGACAGCCGCCGACCGCTGGCCGCGCAATCGCGCAGGTAAAGATTGATCAGGCTCTGATAGGGCAGTGCAGTCTCTTCGGCCAACTGCTTGAAGTAGTCAATCGTGCCCTCATCCAGGCGAATGGTGATGGGCTTTTTGAGTTGCTTGGCGTAGGGGTTTCGCCGCGCCTTCGAAAAATCGTATTCCTTCCGCATCAGCTGTTCCTTTCCGTGTACTGCGCTCGTTCTCGTCGACTTGCCGGCCGTGCTGAGATGAGCCGAATCACCTGCCCGCGCTCACGCAGACAATGCACGACCACCAGCAACCGAAGGTGGCGCTGAGCCCGAGCAGGATGAATCGCTCCTCCGCCGCCGAGTGGGCGGGGTCTTCAAGCACGAAGCCGAGTTCGTCGCTGAAGGCGGTCTTGGCCTCCGAGAAGGGGACGCCGTGCTTGGCCAGATTCGCGGCGGCCTTCTTGGAGTCCCACTCGAAGCGCAGCTCGGGCATGAGGCAATGTACATATCATGTATGTACGTGTCAATAGTGGGTGGGGCGGGGGTTCTGGGGCTGCCTAACGAATGGCGCATCAGCTGCGAGGGCGCTCGCGGCAGCCGCCGCGCGACCTCGCCAGTAGTATAAAGCGCGGCGGCTGCCGCAGATAGAGCGCGCCCTCGACAGGTGCATGCGCTGGTTAGGTGGCAGTCATTGCGTCGCACTCGTTCCGGTAGGTGCGAGATGGCGAAGGCCGTCGATCGATCGCCTTGTCGGGTTTGCGGGACGAGTATTCTCTCATCAACTCATCGGTTTTCGCAAGCCATGGCAAGAGTGGCCGACGAGGGGGTGCACATCACGGGCTAACTACCATGACGGGAGTGGCGCTGAAGCTATTGTACGCTAGTGATGGATCTCCGAGCTCCCCTCCTACACTCTGACCCCAGCAGTATGCCCGTCCTGCCGAGATTCCGCACACATGGTCGCTTCCCACACTGATCACATTAAATGTGAGGGGAGACTCAATTGGACGGGGCGTCTGATTACAAGGATAGAAGCCACTAGTGGCTTCACCACACTGATCGGGAGGGGACAATCGGCCGAGTTGCCCAAGCCAGTTACTTCCCCAGCAATACACCGTGTCGGATGCGGTAAGTCCGCAAGCGAAATATTGTCCGCTCTCGATGGAGGTAAAGGCCAGTCCTCCAGCGACAGCGACCGGCTGTGTATTGCACGCGTAAGTCATGATTGCATCGCAATACTCGTATGGTGCCGTGGTACCCAACTTCGGTCCAGTGGCCAGGAACCCGCGGTCTCCCCAGCAATACCCTTCGGAGCTCGTCGTAACCGCGCACGTAAAGTTGTTTCCAACCGAAATACTTCTAAAGTGGAGTCCGCCCATGACCGGAACCGGGTAAGCGGACGGCAAGGTATCTCCAGTCCCAAGCTCTCCGTAGCGATTGGTTCCCCAGCAATACGCCAGCCCTGTCGTTGAGACTCCGCAAGAGTGCCCGGCGATGGCAGTCGAGATCGATTGCCAGCTGATGTTCCCTGGGAGAAGTGCCGGTGCGACCGCAAAGGTATCCCCATTGCCGATGCCACCATCCGGATGGGCGCCCCAGCAGTAGCCCGCCTGCTGGATCGTGACGCCGCAGGTCAACCTAAGCCTCACGCTTAACTGGGAAAAGTCGTGCTGTCCGGCCACTGCCGTAGGCACCAGCACTTCGTGGCCATCGGGGTGGAATTGCCCAGACCCAAAACTGTTGGAGTACTCGGTACCCCAACAGAAGGCCGTGCCAGCAGCTAGTGCGCACGCGCCGTAGAAGCTCGGGTAGACGGACGAGAATACCTGTGAGGCCTGCGTAGGCACGGGAACGGCGCTCGACATGCCCAATCCCAATGGAATGGCCCCCCAGCAGTACGCCACCCCGGCATTCCCAATGATTCCGCAGGACTCCCCGCCAGGGCCGATTCCTACCTGGTTGAAGACACCGGCTTCGATCGGAATCGCGCGCCACGCTTCCAACCCTTCGGCTTCCGCGATTACCGTAACGGTGCCTGACCTCAAAGTCGTGAGGAGCCCCGTGGGCGAGACGGTGATATTGGGATCAGCAGTAGACCACTGAACGCTGCGGCCCAGCAGCGGGTTGCCACTCGAATCCTCGACAGTCGCGACCAGCTGAAGGGTATCGCCCGCGCGGGTGGAACTCGAAACAATGGTGATGGCGCGAATCGGAACCAGGCTCACAGTGGCTTGCGCGCTGTCAGCGTAGCCGTCTGCGGAGGCGCGTACCCTCGCTTGCCCCACCGCAAGGGCTGTCACCATTCCATCGGCCGACACGGCCAAGATAGCTGAATCAGAGGTCGACCAGGTCACAGTCACGCCTGTCAGCTCCCCGCCCGCCGATCCCTGCACGGTGGCGGCAAACTGGCGCTGACTGCCGAGGTAGATGAGTGCCTGATGGGGGTCGACGGTCAGGCCGACCACCCGGGCACCGGCGTTCGGTGCGACTGCGTCGGAGCAGCCGCAGATCACGACCAACACCAGGATGCTGCATCTTGGTATCGACAATCTCAGGTGGGCATTCACAAGGGTGCTCCAGATCGCGCGAGAGGGGGTCTGGCGTCTGCTCTCGGACAGGAGACGCATTCTCAACCCAACTTTGTGGCAAACACGGATCACACGGACCAACCTCAGGGGGATTGCACGCCAGAAGTCCTACCGCAGGCCCGCATCCGAGCTGCCACCTAACGAACTGCGCATCAGCGGCGAGGGCGCTCGCGGCAGCCGCCGCGCGACCTCCCAACAGTATTAGGCGCGGCGGCTGCCGCCGCAAGAGCGCGCCCTCGCCAGCTGCATGCGCGGGTTAGGCCGCTTGCTCGCGCTACAGGTGAAGGACAAGACGGAGGCCCGCCTCGACCTGCCGCAAGGTCGGCGCATCCAGCCGCCCAGCATGTTCCTGCAAATCGCTACGGTCCAGGGTGACCACCTGCGATACGTTGGCGACCGAGTCCTTCGGCAGCCCAGACAGCTTGGCTGGCACCAAGACATTTCCCGGTGCATCCAACAGGCGAAGATTGGAGCTGAGCACCACCGCTACAAGGGTCTGAATGCGGCTCCGATTGAAGGCATCCGCCTGGACGATCAACACCGGACGCCGGAAACCGGGTTCCGAACCGCGTGGCTCACCGAGGTCAGCCCACCAGATCGTGCCGCGCTCGATCACCAGGCGTCCGTGGCAACGGCGCGGGTCTGCGCCCGGCGGAGGTCGGGTTCGAGGGTGCTCGACTCGGTCGCGTAGAGGGCGTCCAGCCGGGCTGTGATCTTTCGGCTCTGGTGCTTTGCCACGAACTCGGCGAGCGCGGTGGCCACGAGATGGCTGCGGGAAACCCCTAGGCGCTCCGCGAGGGCTTCAGCGGACGCAAAGAGGTCGTCGGGGAGGGAGATGGCTGTTTTCATACCGCAGTATAACTAAGGTATAACGATAGCGCAAGCGGTCTAACGAATGGCGCATCAGCTGCGAGGGCGCTCGCGGCAGCCGCCGCGCGACCTCAATATCAGTATAAAGCGCGGCGGCTGCCGCAACTAGAGCGCGCCCTCGACAGCTGCATGCGCTGGTTAGGTTGCACCTTGACAATATGCCAGATATGACATATTCTGTTGTATGGCCCCCAGCGACAAGCCCCTGGTCTGGCTCCGAGGAGAGGTGAAGTCCCCGCCGTTCTCCCCGCCAGCGCGCCTAGAGGCGGGGTTCCTCCTCCGGCAGCTCCAAGGTGGGGCAAAGTTACGCCTTCCGCACTCCCGCCCCATGCCCGCCATCGGGCCCCGGTGCCACGAGTTGCGGATCCCGGATGAGAAAGTCACTTGGCGGATCGTCTACCGCCTGGATGCGGATGCCATCGTGTTGGCCGATGTGTTCGCCAAGAAGACGCAGGCCACTCCAAAACACGTAATTGCGGCCTGCCAGCGTCGCCTACGGATGTACGACGAAACGGTCTCGGAGGAATGATGAAGACAACGAAGCGCGCCAAACTGCAGGCAGCGGGTTGGGCCGTTGGGGATGCGGCCGACTTCCTCGATCTCAGCCCCGCCGAAGCGGCGTATGTGGAGCTGAAGCTCTCGCTGAGCCAGGCGTTGCGTCGCTGGCGCTCCACCCGCAAGCTCACCCAGACGGAACTCGCCAAGCGGCTGGGGTCCAGCCAATCACGGGTGGCCAAGATGGAGGCTGGCGATCCGACGGTATCGGCGGACTTGCTCCTGCGCTCGCTGTTGGCGCTCGGGGCGACCTCGAAGGATATCGCGTCCAGCTTGACGACACAGCGGCGCAAGGCTGGTGCAACCTAACGAAACGCGCATCAGCTGCGAGGGCGCTCGCGGCAGCCGCCGCGCGACCTCGCTAGCAGTATAAAGCGCGGCGGCTGCCGCAGATAGAGCGCGCCCTCGACAGCTGCATGCGCTGGTTAGGCGGCGCGGAGAGTCATGAGCCAGATCGTGAGATGGGTCGAGCAGCCGCGTTGCCGGAACTTGATGGGCCTCGGCGCCTACCGATCAGGTCTGATGTGGTCGCCAACATATTGCCTGATTGAACGGTGAGGTCCTTAGCAACGTCATCACTACGGCCTCGTGAAAACCCAGGCGGCCCCGGCCTCCACGTTGTCGACGAATCCTCCGACAAGCGCGGTGCTGCCGCCGGCGGAGAGCGAGACGGAACCGCCCTGGTACGCGCTCCCAGCGGAACCAGTGCCGACCAGCTTGGCCCCCTGCTGCGTCCAGACCCCCCCACTCCGGGTCCAAGCCCAGACAGCCCCATCGCCCACGTTGTCCGCGTACCCTCCGACGAGTGCCATGTTTCCATCGGCGGAGAGGGAGACGGACACGCCCCGATAGGCGTTCCCCACGGCACCGGTGCCGACCAACTTGGGCCCCTGCTGCGTCCAAGTCTCCCCGCTTCGTGTCCAGACCCAGGCGGCCCCAGCGCTCCCATTGTCTTCCGTCCCGCCAACGAGGGCGGTGTTGCCGTCGGCGGAGAGGGACACGGACTCCCCCTGGTTGGCGGCCCCGGCAGCGTCGCCGCCGGCGAGTTTGGCCCCCTGCTGGGTCCAGACGCCCCCGCTCCGGGTCCAGATCCACGCGGCCCCGGCACCCCCGTTGTCCAGGCTCCCTCCGACGAGGGCAGTGCTCCCATCGGCGGAGAGGGAAACGGACTGACCCTGATGGGCGGCCCCGACCGCGTCGTCGCCGGCCAGCTTGCCTCCCTGCTGGGTCCAGACACCCCCGCTCCGGGTCCAGACCCACGCGGCGCCGGTAAAGCCGTTGTCTTGCGCGCCCCCAACAAGGGCGGTGTTGCCGTCGGCGGAGAGGGATACGGATCGTCCCTGCCAGGCGGCCCCGACGGCGCCGGTGCCGGTCAGCTTGGCCCCCTGTTGCGTCCAGGTCTCTCCGCTCCGTGTCCAAACCCAGACGGCCCCAACACCGCTATTGTCTTCCGGCCCACCGACGAGCGCGGTGTTGCCATCGGCGGAGAGGGACACGGACTTACCCTGTCCGGCGCTTTCCACGGCACCGGCGCCGACCAGCTTGACCCCCTGCTGGGTCCAGACGCCCCCGCTCCGGGTCCAGACCCACGCGGCCCCGGCATACGTGTTGTCGTAGCTCCCGCCGACGAGGGCGGTGCTTCCATCGGCGGAGAGAGATACGGACTGACCTTGTGCGGCGTTCCCCACGGCACCCGTGCCGACCAGTTTGGGTCCCTGTTGCGTGAACATAGGCTGGTCTGCCGGTGGCGCCGTGCTCTCGCTGCATGCGGCGACCGCGAACAAAGTGGTAAGGCGGAAAGTGCTTGAACGCAGCCGGATTCGTGCTGGCGAGGAGGCGCGCATCTCAGACTCCGCTTCAGGGAGAGAGCACAAGCGCAGACACGGCGGCGGAGTTGAAGGCAGTCGGCCGTACACTCGCACTTGGCCGAACCGTGTCCGCCTAACGTAATGCGCGTCAGCTGCCGCAGATAGAGCGCGCCCTTGCCAGCTGCATGCGCTGGTTAGGCGGCAGGAGCCTTCATTGCCGGAGCTGAGAAATGATCTCGCGCGCTCGCTCCGGCGACAGCTCCCCTGCGAGTTCGCGCCGCGCCCCCTCAAGAAGCGCAACCCGGAGTTCTTCTTCCGGGCTCGCAAAGAGCGCTCGCGTCGGCTGCTCCAGCCACTTGGTCAGTTTGTACCCATTTGAGTCGCCCGAGAGGACGGCCTCGATCATACCAGCGACTTGGTAAGCGGTGTAGTGTGATTCGAATTGCTCAATAGTGAGGTCTGGGACGTTCCGGCACAATGTCTCAATCCATACGGCGAGCGCGAGCGCTGCAGCCTCACCTGCGGAGTCGCCGGTTGCGGAAAACCTGATGGAACGCTGGCGAGCCTGGCCTGCATATCGCGTCAAGACCGGAGTCACCGGCCCGCTTACCCGGCCATGGCCCCAGCCAATGAACGCGGCCAATCCGAGTACCCCCAGCGCGAGATATGCAAGGCCCTTGGCATGCCCTTCTCGAGCCCCGGCTAGAACCACCAGCGAGACGCCAATGGCACTGGGGAGGTATCCCTCAAAGAGGTGGGAGCGGGCGTTCGGCAGGACCCAGTCGGCCGCGTCGTTTGGGAGCGCCAGCGGTGCCCTTTGAAGGAGTATTCGAACCAGTTCGGTACGGCGAGTAACGAGGCCGGCGCGGAGCGCGACGGCGAGCCCAAAGGTGGCAAGCGCCAAGCCGGTGAACCACAAGTGAGCGATGTCTCCTGCCGCCTAACGAATGGCGCATCAGCTGCGAGGGCGCTCGCGGCAGCCGCCGCGCAGCCTCGCATTTAGTATAAAGCGCGGCGGCTGCCGCAACTAGAGCGCGCCCTCGACTGCTGCATGCGCTGGTTAGGCGGCGCGTTGAATCATCTGCCTAGGTGAGAAGCCGGCAAAACCCTGACTTCAGATCTCTCGCGAGGGTAGACCCCGGTCGATCGAGTCTGATCCCGTACTCAGGGGGGCCCAGGCCCGGGGGATTCCGCGCAGATCACGAGCAAGCACCGGGTGCTTGACTTCATTGCACCGTGAAGACCCACGCAGCCCCGGCGTACGAATCGTCCGCAACCCCTCCGAGGATAGTGGTACCGCCATCGGCGGAGATAGAAGTGGAAAAGCCTTGGAATGTGCTCCCCACGCCACCACTGCCGACCAGCTTGGTGCCGAGTGGGGTCCAGATGCCCCCGCTTCGGGTCCAGACCCACGCAGCCCCAGCGAGGCTATTGTCATGGGGCCCGCCGACTGCGGCGGTGTTTCCATCGCCGGAGAGGGAGACTGAGGTTCCTTGCTCGGCGCTTCCCACGGCTCCGGCGCCAACCAGCTTGGCACCCTGCTGGGTCCAGACACCACCGCTTCTGGCCCAGACCCACGCGGCCCCGGTATTCGCGTTGTCTCGAAACCCTCCTACGATGGCAGTGTTGCCGTCGGCGGAGAGGGACACGGCGTTACCCTGGAAGGCAATTCCCGCAGCATCATTCCCGACGAGCTTGGCACCCTGCTGGGTCCAGACCCCACCGCTTCTGGTCCAGACCCACGCGGCCCCGGCCGAGGCGTTATCTGTCTGGCCGCCGACAATTGCGGTGTTGCCATCGGCGGAGAGGGACGAGGCGCCCCCTTGGTAGGCCTGCCCCACGGCGCCGCTGCCAACCAGTTTGGGGCCCTGCTGGGTCCAAACTCCCCCGCTTCGGGTCCAGACCCAAGTGGCCCCCGTGTGGCTATCGTCAAAGGGCCCACTGATCAGCGCGGTGTTGCCGTCTGCGGAGAGGGAAACGGAACCCCCCTGCAATGACTGCCCCACGCTGGCGGTGCCGACCAGCCTAACCCCCTGTTGGGTCCAAGTGTCACCAGTCCTGATCCAGACCCATGCGGCCCCAACGTAGCCACTATCGGCAGCGCCACCGATGAGCGCGGTATTGCCGTCGGCGGAGAGGGACACGGCCGCCCCCTGTTCTGCGCTCCCCACGGCGCCGCTGCCGACCAATTTGGGACCCCGCTGCGACCAGACGCCCCCGCTTCTGGTCCAGATCCACGCTGCCCCGGCGTGGCCATCGTCCTCGGGCGCCCCGACGAGGGCCGTGTTGCCATCGGCGGAGAGGGAGACGGCATGGCCCTGGAGGGCGCTTCCCACAGCACCCGTGCCGACCAGCTTCAGCCCCTGTTGCGTGAATACAGGCGGGTCCGCCATTGGCGCCGTGCTATCGCTACAAGCGGAGATCAAGACTAGGGCGGTGTAGTGAATGGCACCGGAAAGCAGCGGGGTCCGAGAGCGGAATGAAACTTCCATTGCATCCCCCTAGGCATTAAGGAGCAAGTCTACTGACGCGACAGCGAATCGGAGTCAGCAGAGTCCCGTTTGGGTGAACCGCGTCCGCCTAACGACTGGCGCATCAGCTGCGAGGGCGCTCGCGGCAGCCGCCGCGCGACCTCGCTCGCAGTATAAGGCGCGGCGGCTGCCGCAACTAGAGCGCGCCCTTGCCAGCTGCATGCGCTGGTTAGACCGCGGCGGCGCACCTAGTGCGGCGGATCGGGGCCGCGGTGGACAGCACCAATTACCTCACGTGGTGCCGAGATCTGATATTCCACCCACACAAGCCGCGGCCTCCCAGTGATGCCGAGCTCCACACGACCAACAGTGTCGGGAGCGCCGATGACTGAGCCCGTGGAATCGACGGGGGTCGTTATCCGGACAAATGCCGTGGCCTCGACGACCTTGGCGGTGTCGGCCGGCGCGAAGATGGGCTCGACTGCGGAATCCCGCCCAATCCTTCGGAGGGCCGCTGCGACCAAGGCACATTTATCCGTTTCGCTAAGTGTGATGGTCTCCCATTCCATCGGAGGTGCGATGTGGGGGAGATTCTCCCGAGGGCAGCCGCCGACGACCGCTAGCGAATCCAGGAGGGCGCGAAAGGTTGTCACCGCGGCCGCCGGCGGGTTCTCCGAGGAAGCCCCGCAGGCCAGCAGTCCCGCTGCCAAGAGCAACTCGTATCTCATAAGCCCAAGGGGTACGGGTCACAGAGCAACGGAGAGCCGCGGTCTAACGAATGGCGCATCAGCTGCGAGGGCGCTCGCGGCAGCCGCCGCGCGACCTCGCTAGCAGTATAAAGCGCGGCGGCTGCCGCAGATAGCGCGCGCCCTCGTCTGCTGCATGCGCTGGTTAGGCCGCCGCGGGGGAGCAGAATCGAACGCCGACTAGTATGGCCACGGTCCGCTCGCAGTGTCTCGAGTGAGCATGACGGGGTGATAGGCCCACATGCAGGGGCCATTGCCAGCAATCACCGGCGTGAATTGACCCCAGTGGCCGGCCGAATCGACCGAGGCGCTCCATTGAACCGTCGGGCAAGCTGGCCCCAGGCTTTGCTCTTCAAATGAAAGAACGACGGTGGTGTCGGTTAGTAACCCAACCACGGTGCCGTTGTTGTCCACGTAGGACGGCTCCCAATTGATGTTCCACTCCCCAGTCACAACGACGTCTCCGGTAGGGCCAACCGGGGCGGCACCCTGGATCACCAATCGTAGGAAACCAGAATAGCCGAAGACGGTATCCGACACGATGCCGCAAAGTCGACCGACCACGCCTGTCGCGGGGGGCAAGGTGGTGGCTAAAACCAGCATTTGCGTGACGGTGATGGGCCCGGCGTCAGGAGTTGCCGGTGTGGGGGCCGCAGAATACTCGCGGTACGCGACCTTGCAACCTGGCGGCCCCGCGAGCCACGTCACGCTGTCAAGCGGTTCCGGGAAGGAGTCGAACTGGAATCGATAATGACCAGTCGAGTCGGTCATGGCTACCGCCCCCACGCTCTGGTCTGGCAGGTGCCGATTCAATCGCATACGTACCTCGGCAAGAGGGAGCGCCTGTCCAGTGGTATCAACAACCACACCTGCCAGGGTAAGCGTCCGGGGAAGTGCAGGCGGGGCGGCCGCGTCCTGGCATGCCACCACCACGACAACCAGGGAAATCAACGCGACCTGAAGGTGGAGGTGAGTGCAGGGCATAGTGTGAGACCCGTTGCTTGAGTGAGCCTGGCAATGCAAGACGCGGTCGGCCTAACGAATGGCGCATCAGCTGCGAGGGCGCTCGCGGCAGCCGCCGCGCAGCCTCGTATTTAGTATAAAGCGCGGCGGCTGCCGCAGATAGCGCGCGCCCTCGACAGCTGCATGCGCTGGTTAGGCGCCCCCTGATCGACGACGGTCGTGCTAGATGGGCTTTCCGGTCCAGTGCTCGTATTCACCCCGAATCTCGCCACAGCTCACTGCCCCGAACCGAACTGTATCGCCCCAAACGGCCTTCTCCACTTGCGCGGTGTCCATTGCCGTCGTGGCCGCCTTGTACGCTTTGCTACACTTGGCGAATACGGAATCGTAATTCACCTGGAATTCCGCCATAGACCTCCCGTAGGCTACAGAGGCAGAATCGAATTGGGCTCGTGTCCAGAGCTTAACCGCCCAATCTGCGTCAATCCAGAAGTAGACCTCGGCCTCTTCGTAGGTCGATGCGCTCACTGAGGCCACATAGCAGCCTGGGCTAAGTGGCTGCGCCGGCACGGATTCCATGAAGCCCGGAGGCACATGGCCATACGCGATGGAGTGAATCAGTCGGCTGGAGTCCGGGAGATCCCAGCCCCTCACCGCCCAGATCCTTTTCCGCTCGTGAAACCCCAAGTTCGAATCGACAGCCTGGCACGTCGACACGCCAAACCAATTGAGTGCTTCGGGGTGAGACCCGTGTGGCTTCGAAGCGAGCCCGAAGGCCAGCGTAGACACCGTCGCATCCGGGCCGATCCAGATTGCGTACGTGTGGCCGCAACCGAGGAAAAGCGCAGCAAGTGCGATGCTGAGTAGGGAGGTGGATCGAGGCGTCATCCGGTTTTGGGCGATGGGGGTGCGCCTAACGAATGGCGCATCAGCTGCGAGGGCGCTCGCGGCAGCCGCCGCGCGTCCTCGCAGTCAAGATAAAGCGCGGCGGCTGCCGCAGATAGAGCGCGCCCTCGTCAGCTGCATGCGCTGGTTAGGCGGTGCCCTCACTACCGTCCGCTCAGCGCAATGACAAGCGCCGCAATCGCCACCAGCAGAGCAATGACAGATATGAGCAGCCCCAATTGGCCACCCGATCTCGCCACGGGTGTTGCAGTGCCTGATTGCAGCCCTCTCGGGGAGTGGTCGGTCGCCGCGTGATCGGTCTGCGCAGGCTGGTCGTCGACCCCAAGCAATCGTCGCACCTCGGCGCGAACGCGATCAATCGAGAGCCCGTGCTGAACCAACACCTCGGCCGCCACGGTCTTCTCCTCGCGCAGGACGCCAAGGAGTAGATGCTCGGTCCCGACGTACTGATGGTTGAGCTCGCGCGCCTCAACCATGGCCGCCTCGAGGACCTTCTTCGCGCGCGATGTGTATGGAATGTCCAGGCCGGAGCCAGTGACTTCGCCACGGACCACCCGGGCCTCGATGGCAGCTTGGAGTGCTGGCAGCTGCACTCCGAGCCCGACGATGGCGGTTGACGCCACTCCCTCGCCATCACTGATGATTCCAAGCAGAATGTGGTCGGGCGAGACGTACTCGTTGCCCAGGCGCCCCGCGTGCTCCCGAGCGCGGATAAGGACATTTCGAGTGTGGTCCGTGAAGTTGTATCCGTGCACCGAGACCCTCCGGGCATCCGCCTAACGAATGGCGCATCAGCTGCGAGGGCGCTCGCGGCAGCCGCCGCGCAGCCTCGCAGTCAGTATACAGGCGCGGCGGCTGCCGCAGATAGAGCGCGCCCTCGCCAGCTGCATGCGCTGGTTAGGCGGCGCGGCGGAAGTAGTCTCGAACGACGCTCCCTGTCCAGGTGCCAGGAATCGTGAGCAGGGTCGCGATCCAGTCGTACCGGCTCGTCAGCATGTACCTCTGCCCCAGCGGGATGAAGACAAGTTCCGCGAGGATTTGACCGAGCGTAGTTCCAATCACGACTGCGGCGTACCGTCGTGGCAGAAAAAGAGCGACGACGGCACTGGCTGCAACTAGTACCGTCGAGTAGTACGGCCAGCTGCCATCCCATGGTACACGCTGGCCAATTGCGGCCGGAGCGGCGGCCCAAACACCGAATCCAATCGCGGTACCGAGTCCGGCGGCCAATGCTGTGTGCGCCGAAATGATGGGGTCGTTCGAAGGTCCGTCAACTTCGAGAGAGTGCTTCAGGTGGCCTCCTACCATACGGTCGTTAGGTCTTAGCCCCTCGGACCGCGGTCGCGTCCGCCTAACGAAACGCGCATCAGCTGCGAGGGCGCTTGCGGCAGCCGCCGCGCAGCCTCGCAGTCAAGATAAAGCGCGGCGGCTGCCGCAGATAGAGCGCGCCCTCGACAGCTGCATGCGCTGGTTAGACCTCACGCCCCACTGGACCCCGACTACGGGCGCGTCCACTCCGGATTCACCACGATCTGCCCCGTGGTACGCCGCGTGGGTGCGCCCCCGGCTGCCGCCACTTGGTAGAGGTCATAGCTGGTGCCCAAGAACCGGACGAATGAGATCTGGCTTCCATCCGGGGACCATGTAGGAGTCTGATCGATGTTGCCGAAGGCTGGGGTCACCTCGGTCACAGTGTTGCCATCGGCAGTGATTGTCAGGATTTGCCGCGTACTTCCGTTCCACCGCGCAAAAGCGATGGTGGCCCCGACCGGTGACCATGCCGCGTACTCGTCCGTGCTGACCGTGGTGAGTTGCGTCCGATTTGATCCATCAGCATTACTGATGAACAATCCGCCGCCAGTATTGTTCGCCTCGAACACAATCTTGCTGCCATCGGGCGACCACGAGGGATGTTCCTCGAATTCGCCGGGAGTGTTGGTAACATTCACTGCTCCCGTACCATCTGCATTGACTATGTAGATGTCGCTTGTGCCGCCCTCCGCGCATGAGTAGGCGATCGCATTGCCATCGGGGCGCCAGGCCGGCTCCGTGCCACAGGTGAGGCTCACGTCGCGGTTGTTCTTGCCGTCCGGGTCCATGATTGCTATACGGGTGGTGGCATTTCCGTACGCATATGCCATGTGCAGGCCGTTCGGGGATGCGCGGGGAAAGTCGATGTAGTTGGATGTAGCTGCGCCGATACCCCACCCGGCACCACCTGCCGTCAGAGTGAAGAATTGCACCGAGCCAGTGGTTTGTCGCACATAGAGGATTTGGTTTGAGAACGGAACAAAGCAGTCCACGGAATACGATTCCGTGCGAGTCTGCCCTGCAACGATCGTTGGAGTTCGCGTCAATGAGGCCGAAGGGCGACAATTGGTAGACAATCCCGAGAGAGTCAGGGAGTACGATCCTGCCGGAAGGTCGTTGTACAGGACCGTGTCGACCGCTTGCACGACTTGGCTCCCAGAGCCTGCCAAGGTGAGAAGGTATCCGTCCGCATCGGACCCCTGGCCGGGATTGAGGACTATTACTCGGAGAGTCCCCGTGGTCACTGGTGGCGGAGGGTCTGGTGGACCACTGGAGCCGCCTCCGTCGCTCGAGCCAGAACAGGATAGGATGCCGAACACAAGGACAGCGGAGCAGAGGCGCACGGTAGGAAGCATACGCATGGGGCGCTCGCGAAACAGGGTTTTGGGGGACCGCGTGAGGTCTAACGAATGGCGCATCAGCGGCGAGGGCGCTCGCGGCAGCCGCCGCGCGTCCTCGCTGTTCAGTATAAAGCGCGGCGGCTGCCCAGAGCAGAGCGCGCCCTCGTCCGCTGCATGCGCTGGTTAGGTAGCAGCAGAGCTTGGACTAGTGCGACGAGCCTTGAAGGCAATCACGCTACGCCAGATCAATCCCAGGCCAACGGCGCTCGCGGGCGCGACAATGAACCCATATCCAAAGGTGAGGGCTGCAAAGGTGAGCCCGGCTGCAGGAATCACCCCGTCAGAAACGCAGACGATACCGAATGTGATCGCCACGCTGCCAAGCAGACATGCCATGGCAAGCTGCGGAAGCGATAGGGTGCGACTATTACGGCGGGACCACACAAAAGCCGCGGCAAAGGCGACCGTCGAGCCAGCCAGCGATTAGCAGGCCGAGCAGCGTGCCGTGCCGCCCGCCGGTCGCGGCGACCGCAAGGAAGCAAGCGAGGAGCCAACAGGGCACAGCCGCCCAATCCGTGTGAAATGAAGTGGTCGCATGGCACCGGAGCCGTGGGCTGCTACCTAA
The DNA here is from genome assembly GCA_963748815.1 of uncultured Gemmatimonadales bacterium. Taxonomy (GTDB): domain Bacteria; phylum Gemmatimonadota; class Gemmatimonadetes; order Gemmatimonadales; family GWC2-71-9; genus SPDF01. The sequence goes on from CAVVKJ010000008.1 coordinate 27,091, forward strand.
CGAATGGCGCATCAGCTGCGAGGGCGCTCGCGGCAGCCGCCGCGCGACCTCGCTAGCAGTATAAAGCGCGGCGGCTGCCGCAGATAGAGCGCGCCCTCGACTGCTGCATGCGCTGGTTAGGCGGCATCGTCCTTGGAATCTAGATATTTCACCCAAGTATCAATGAAGTCGATGGTGTTCGGGATTAGGCCAGCATCAAGCCCATTCTCGATCAGCGCCATGAATCGGGCGGATTACGGGGCCATTCGTGGAATATCCGAACGAGTAATGGCCACCGGGCGTTGGGTGTTCAATCAACTTGTTTCGAACCATGGTGATTGGCGACGATCCCGACCGGGACTTGCCCAGCAGGTTGCCTAGTAGTTTCTGGATGCGATGGGCGCTCTGATAGTACCCCTCAAGGAGTTGCTCCATACGGTTTCTTAGGTCGAGAACACGCATCTGCTCGGCCGGTCCTGCGCCAGGCGAATAAATGCCAATCACCGTTTGAGTATCCTCTTTGATTGGCACATCTGGGTGCGCCCGATTCAGTTTGATGCGAACGGCATGCGGGGCCGTTGCCAAACACAATGGTTTCAGTGACCGGATCAAATGTGGAGATGGGTACCAGGGGGTCTGCCTTCAACAACTCGGCGTTGAGCTCCATTAGGCTCTGGTACACCTCTGCCAGCCGGACGGTGCGGGCCTCGACCTCGACGCAGCGTCTCCAGCGCGTGCGCATCTACCGTGGAGGCATTTGTGTTGCGGTAGTGGACCAGCGCGGTCAAAAGCCGAGTATGCGGAGTCTCTCCCATATCACTCTCACGTCTGTATGCCACCTAACGAATGGCGCATCAGCTGCGAGGGCGCTCGCGGCAGCCGCCGCGCGACCTCGCAGCAGTATAAAGCGCGGCGGCTGCCGCAGATAGAGCGCGCCCTCGTCAGCTGCATGCGCTGGTTAGACCGCAGTGCCATCGTGATCTCTACCCGAGCGCCAGAGCCACAGACTCCCCGCCAACCAGACGATCCCCAAGGTGACAAGCATGCCCACGCGATTTGGGCTGGGAAGGTCAAACCTCTGGAGAAAGATCGGGGCCACGGCACCGGCGAGCGTGGTCCAAGTAAGGAGGCGAGACACCTTGGAGCGCCACGCGGAAAACCCTGCGGCGAGAGCCAGCCCTAGGACAAATGGGCTCGCAACGTGCCACGCCCGGAGTACGACATTGCCCGGAATCGGCCCGCCATGATTTAGACTGTATTGGACACCAGCGGCAGCGAGGGCGAGGACGGCGGACGCACCGAATCCTATCGCTGCGCGTCGCAGCGCCCGGCCGGTCGATTGATCTGCCTCGGGGGCGAGCCGCGCCGACTCTGCTTGAGCCTGCGCGATTTCGTGATACGATGGAGGAGCCCAGGCGGGGACGCGCACTGGCGCTTCTGGTGTATTCATGGTGGCCCCGGTATTGGGAGCACTGCGGTCTAACGAATGGCGCATCAGCTGCGAGGGCGCTCGCGGCAGCCGCCGCGCGACCTCGTTACCAGTATCAGGCGCGGCGGCTGCCGCAGATAGCGCGCGCCCTCGACTGCTGCATGCGCTGGTTAGGCCGCCCCTGTCATGGAAACATGCCGACGATTGTGTCTGCAACAAACCTGAAGGGAGCCGGCTCTGGGACGCATTCCTGAGCTCCAACGATCGTAGCCGGGCCCCAGGTTCCGCCGGGTAGGACCGCAATCTGAAGCTCCATGGATAGGCAGGCATTCCACGGAATGTCTTGGGTGAGTTGAAGTACAACCAACGAGGAGGAGGCGCTTCCCACGAAGCTACCCACATCATCTGCACTCCCGAAACGGTAGTTCAGGTCCCAACGACCCCAGACCGTGTCAGCGCTTGTCGAATCGATTGCCAACGCGAAAATGTACGAGCCCGGCCCCCAGGTGGGGTGGACGCCGTGAGCGCAGTATTGCCCCGGTGCCGTTCGCGCCGGTGGGTGGACGTCGGCCTGGGTGATTGTGATGTTGAGTACGGGAGCTTCGCCGGGCGGGACCTCCGTCGCGGGAATGATTGTCGCTTGGCCCGGATCGTTGCAGCCCGGCGCAACACTTTCAATCAGTACGCTGTCGATGATTGGACTGCCCAGGGAATCCGACTCCACCGCGAATGAGCCAAGGGTATTCGTTACGGCGAAGGGGGGTGGAGAGGCCCAATATGGAACCGAATCTGGCGTGAATACGTGGAGCATCGTCAGGACACCCTGGACGGGATCACCGATGCTGTCCAAAACAGTGCCCTGAACCGTAAGAGACTGTGGCGTTAGTGGTGGGGCCGCACTGTCTGAGCAAGCCGCGAGGGCAGATGCGGCGAAGAAGCCAACACAAGCCCAGCTGCGTAGCTGGCAATCCATGCTCGGCATAAAGTCTCCGTGGGTCGGCCTAACGAATGGCGCATCAGCTGCGAGGGCGCTCGCGGCAGCCGCCGCGCGACCTCGTAGTCAGTATAAAGCGCGGCGGCTGCCGCAGATAGAGCGCGCCCTCGACAGCTGCATGCGCTGGTTAGACGGCATTGATTCAGTGATCGTGTGAACAGCCGTCGTAGTCAGGGCCCGGGATAAAGTTCATCGTCCCATCGGTTGCGATGAATGCTAGGAATATGGCGCCCTCATTGCGGACGAGGGTGGAACCGACCGTGAACAGCGTTACTGAGTTCACCCAGTCGCGCACATCGGACCATGAAAGAGTGAGGCGGTCTTGGCCTCGCGGCACGATGATGGGGTCGCTCGGTTGCAGTTGGAACTGGACGGCGCGATCGTCGAACCACTGGATGAAGTTCTGACGCTGCTGTTCGCACCGACGCCGTGCGTCAGCGGGTAAGGCGTCAATTTCCCAGAGCCGGAGGAATCCTTCCCCAGGAAGAATGCCAGCCACGATGGGTGGGGACGCCAAAGCAAGGGCAGAAGTCGCGTCCTCGAGCTTCGCTTGCCTGGGAACCGGAAAGTTAGTGACCACCTCCATGATAGATGCAGCACGGGGGCCAAGAAACCGCTCGGCACCATGCGTAGCACCCGCCAATGTCAGAACTGCACTGGTTGGAGAAAGCAGCGCTGCCTCCCAAGTCCCAATCAATGCCGTCTAACGAATGGCGCATCAGCTGCGAGGGCGCTCGCGGCAGCCGCCGCGCGACCTCGCTAGCAGTATAAAGCGCGGCGGCTGCCGCAGATAGAGCGCGCCCTCGACAGCTGCATGCGCTGGTTAGGCAGCGCCCCGGATTGACCTAGCGAAGTGACGACCGCGTAAGCTCGAGATGTGTGCCTCGTCATTGTGTTGGCGTCATGACCGCCCCGACCACCGCCACCGTATCCACACCCCAGTTTCCTCGATTGAGACTAGCGCCAGGCCAGTCGCACTCCCATAAGAACAGGGTGGGCATTTCAGGAACCGGCAGTGAGTGTACTGTCAGAAGTCCAAGGTCCGCCCTACCCGTCGGAGTCATGGGAAAGGTCCGAAGCGTTCGAGCATACCCGATCGCAATCGTGGCGAGGCGTAGCATCCGGACTGTAGTCGACCTCGCAACACGAACTTCCCACGCGAATCGACCAGTTGGTCGTCCACAATGGATGAGTCATACGAGCCATTGCCTGGGAGGATGAGGATCACCCGCGCAAAGGTCACGGGACTGCCTTGGGCATCAACCACTTGACCCGTTACGCGCGTCTGGAGAATCTGCGCTTCGGCGGGACCCATCAGTCCTGGAAGGGCTACCACACTCACCAGCAGCAACCAGCTATGCCTCATCAGAGGTCCCTTCCACGGGCGTCTGCCTAACGAATGGCGCATCAGCTGCGAGGGCGCTCGCGGCAGCCGCCGCGCGACCTCGCAGTCAGTATAAAGCGCGGCGGCTGCCGCAGATAGAGCGCGCCCTCGACAGCTGCATGCGCTGGTTAGGCCTCAGCTGGCGACGGAGCTGTGACGCACGACCTACCAGGGAAGAATCGCCCAGCCCGCCTTCGTTGTGTCACGGGGGATGAACATTAGGTACCCCCCGTCGAGACCAACGTTTTGCGCCTGCACGCTGATGTACTTCCCCTGCTTCGTCCTTGAAAACCACTTGATGCACGACTGACCGGGCATCTTTGTCTCTTGCTCCCAGTCTCGGATCATGACCTCGAAGTTTGCGATCTCGGCGCTGTCAGCCGTCGGAACCTGCTGCGGGGCGACGCACGGAGAGGCATCGACGGACCCGGAGATGAGGTTGATTCCGATATTCACGGTATCCGAATGATCGGCATCAACATATCGCGAAACACGCATGCCAGGACGTGCACAGCCTGCCAAGACAAGGACAGCCAAGACGCGCCATCGAGCGCCCCGCCAAGATTCCTCCAGGGCCATGCTGGCACTCTCCCGGCCCGCGCTCCGACTGCGAAGGCTGTAGGCCTAACGAATGGCGCATCAGCTGCGAGGGCGCTCGCGGCAGCCGCCGCGCGACCTCGCTAGCAGTATAAAGCGCGGCGGCTGCCGCAGATAGAGCGCGCCCTCGTCAGCTGCATGCGCTGGTTAGGCCGCAGTGCCAATCGTGCCTAGTCACCGCCCGATCGCGGAGCCCACGGCGTAGAGAAAGAGGAGGCCCAAAGCGACAGGCACCACGATTATGATGATCGACACCGCCTCGGAGCGACCTGTCTTGATGGAATCCACCGCGGCGAGCGGCAGCGCCACGCGACAGCTATCACACCCGAGGGGTTGCATGAAATGAATGCCGCTGAGCGAATCAGCCGTGATTTGAACGCCATGGAGGCGTAGCGATTCATCGGCTGACCAAACGCGGACTTGCTTGCCGGCCGAGAACTGCTGCGGTACCGGTGGCTTAGCGCCTGACCAGGTCATACACGCGGACATCCACACAGCCAGGAACGGTGGTAGGAGTCGAAGGTGCCGACTGCTTCTGCGGTGCCCCGAGGCGTCGGCTCTCGTCATCCGAAGCTCGCTTTCAGAATGGGCCGGTGCTCTGTCGGCCTAACGAATGGCGCATCAGCTGCGAGGGCGCTCGCGGCAGCCGCCGCGCGACCTCGCAGTCAGTATAAAGCGCGGCGGCTGCCGCCGATAGAGCGCGCCCTCGACAGCTGCATGCGCTGGTTAGGCCGCGGTGCGAGCCCAATCCCTTTGGCTCAGGGTTTTCACTCAGCAACCACCGAATACACTCCAGGCGCTCCCAGCCTCAGACACCACCGCACTGTCACTGGTGGCTGGGTATGGGAATTGAGACCATCGATTGTGGCCTCCCATTCGCCATGCCGGAGTTGGAAAGCAGGTGAGTCAAAACGCCACACACCCGTATTGAGTTCAGTGATCGGCACTGACGCAACGATGACAACCGAATCGGTTGCAGGGTGTGGTTCAGCGAGCCACTGGAGAAATGCCTGGGACACAACGTGCTCGAATCCGCCGGTGTCGATAATCAGTCGATATTGGCCTTCGACGCCCTCAGCGACCCAATGGCCACCGGCCTGAAGCGCGGTGACGGTTGCGGGCACGACTGGCGCGCCCTGGGCGGCTAGGGAAGGCGCCAGTGCGCCGGCGAGGAGTAGCGATACCAGATAGCGCATTGGCACTCGGCATCGAGCATGGGTGACCGTCGGCCTAACGAATGGCGCATCAGCTGCGAGGGCGCTCGCGGCAGCCGCCGCGCGACCTCAAGATCAGTATAAAGCGCGGCGGCTGCCGCAGACTAGAGCGCGCCCTCGTCTGCTGCATGCGCTGGTTAGGCAGCGGCCTATCGGAGCACGAACGACAACGACCAATCCAGCATCCCGGCCAAGATGAGCCCGGCTCCAATCGCTCCATAAAGCAGCCTTACCCCCGTACCCCCGATCGCTGCCCGTGCAGCCACAAGAATGGCATGCGCTTCAAACCACTTGGGTGAAGCAATCGCTAGGTAGAGGGCGAAGGCCCCAATCAGGATGGTTGCGGATCGGGCGAAGGGCCAACCCCCGCCTATCTCAATCAGTTTGGCGCCCATTCCGAGGACACTCAAAAGGGCAATCGCCTTGAACTGGCCTCGAGACCATACCGGGGGGACCGTTCGGTCCTTGCTAGTGATCGCGGCGATGGCGTCGATTCCACCGATGATGGCGTAGGCCATTCCGAGAAGCATCGCAAGCACGTACAAGGTACGCGCGATGGCGGGCCATCCATGAGTCAGCCCGGCATCCACGCCGAAGGCCATGGCGAACGTCGCAGCAATGAGGGCGATGCAAAGCACCAGGCGCGGGATGGGGCGGGAAATTGCCGTCAAGCCTCAGTGATGTGAAAAGTCGCTGCCTAACGAATTGGCGCATCAGCTGCGAGGGCGCTCGCGGCAGCCGCCGCGCGACCTCAAGATCAGTATAAAGCGCGGCGGCTGCCGCTGATAGAGCGCGCCCTCGCCAGCTGCATGCGCTGGTTAGGCGGCGCGTTGAATCATCTGCCTAGGTGAGAAGCCGGCAAGACCCTGACTTCAGATCTCTCACGAGTGTAGACCCCGGTCGATCGAGTCTGGTCCCGTACGCAGGGTGGCCCAGGCCCGGGGGATTCCGCGCAGATCACGAGCAAGCATCGGGTGCTTGACTTCATTGCACCGTAAAGACCCACGCAGCCCCGGCGTACGAATCGTCCGCAACCCCTCCGAGGATAGTGGTACCGCCATCGGCGGAGATAGAAGTGGAAAAGCCTTGGAATGTGCTCCCCACGCCACCACTGCCGACCAGCTTGGTGCCGAGTGGGGTCCAGATGCCCCCGCTTCGGGTCCAGACCCACGCAGCCCCAGCGAGGCTATTGTCATGGGGCCCGCCGACTGCGGCGGTGTTTCCATCGCCGGAGAGGGAGACTGAGGTTCCTTGCTCGGCGCTTCCCACGGCTCCGGCGCCAACCAGCTTGGCACCCTGCTGGGTCCAGACACCACCGCTTCTGGCCCAGACCCACGCGGCCCCGGTATTCGCGTTGTCTCGAAACCCTCCTACGATGGCAGTGTTGCCGTCGGCGGAGAGGGACACGGCGTTACCCTGGAAGGCAATTCCCGCAGCATCATTCCCGACGAGCTTGGGACCCTGCTGGGTCCAGACCCCACCGCTTCTGGTCCAGACCCACGCGGCCCCGGCCGAGGCGTTATCTGCATGGCCGCCGACAATTGCGGTGTTGCCATCGGCGGAGAGGGACGAGGCGCCCCCTTGGTAGGCCTGCCCCACGGCGCCGCTGCCAACCAGTTTGGGGCCCTGCTGGGTCCAAACTCCCCCGTTTCGGGTCCAGACCCAGGTGGCCCCCGTGTGGCTATCGTCAAAGGGTCCACTGATCAGCGCGGTGTTGCCGTCTGCGGATAGGGAAACGGAACCCCCCTGCAATGACTGCCCCACGCTGGCGGTGCCGACCAGCCTAGCCCCCTGTTGGGTCCAAGTGTCACCGCTCCTGATCCAGACCCATGCGGCCCCAACGTAGCCACTATCGGCAGCGCCACCGATGAGCGCGGTATTGCCGTCGGCGGAGAGGGACACGGCCGCCCCCTGTTCTGCGCTCCCCACGGCGCCGCTGCCGACCAATTTGGGACCCCGCTGCGACCAGACGCCCCCGCTTCTGGTCCAGATCCACGCTGCCCCGGCGTGGCCATCGTCCTCGGGCGCCCCGACGAGGGCCGTGTTGCCATCGGCGGAGAGGGAGACGGCATGGCCCTGGAGGGCGCTTCCCACAGCACCCGTGCCGACCAGCTTCAGCCCCTGTTGCGTGAATACAGGCGGGTCCGCCATTGGCGCCGTGCTATCGCTACAAGCGGAGATCAAGACTAGGGCGGTGTAGTGAATGGCACCGGAAAGCAGCGGGGTCCGAGAGCGGAATGAAACTTCCATTGCATCCCCCTAGGCATCAAGGAGCAAGTCTACTGACGCGACAGCGAATCGGAGTCAGCAGAGTCCCGTTTGGGTAAACCGCGTCCGCCTAACGAATTGGCGCATCAGCTGCGAGGGCGCTCGCGGCAGCCGCCGCGCGACCTCGCTCGCAGTATAAAGCGCGGCGGCTGCCGCAGCTAGAGCGCGCCCTCGTCAGCTGCATGCGCTGGTTAGGCAGCACGTCACAACTTTGGGAGCAAAGCGACCAGAAGAGCAACGTGTTTTGTGGAGACATCTCGAGCGCGCTCGACAAGCTCTCGAACGCCGATCCGTTTGCTCTTAAGCTCTAAAGTGAGGCGCTGAGGAGGGCCATTCGCCTTGAGGGTAAAATGCCTAGTTAACCGTGAATGTGTTAGCCAATTCCTGGCATTCCGGACTAGCTGGTAGTCAGCGTCAGAAAACACGCTTTCACACCATTGCAAGCCCGCTGGCGGAAGGGCCGCGCGCAATCTCACGTTCTTGGGGCACTCCTCTTTGCGCTTGAAATCGCCTAGGTCGAGTTCTTGGCCACTATTGTGACCGCAAAGGGCCCGTCCGAGGCCCGCACCACACAGATCTAAAGCAGTAACGCAGGTACCTGTTGCCCAACGAGCATGAGCGACGTCGACCACGTCGGGGACGTGGCCGCCAGCAACAGCGTTTGAAACATCGTATGCGCGATCAAGGTCATCGAGGTAGTGAAGGCTTCTGACGCAAGACATGGCCCACATCAAGAGCGCGCCGGCATCTGGGTGCGCATGACGGGTCTCGAAGGAACTAACAGCTTCGTGGGCCTTATCGGGCCAGGTCCATTGGGGCATTGGGTCCTAGTCGGACGTCTGTAAGCACCCGCTCGTCGTGCTGCCTAACGAATTGGCGCATCAGCTGCGAGGGCGCTCGCGGCAGCCGCCGCGCAGCCTCGCAGTCAGTATAAAGCGCGGCGGCTGCCGCAGATAGAGCGCGCCCTCGACAGCTGCATGCGCTGGTTAGACGCGGCAGCTGTAAATCTTCAGGCGGTAGGCCAGACGTCCACCAGAACCAGCCAGCACATCCCGAACGTGACAACATCGCTGCACGCTCGATGGCGGCAGGTCGCTCAGGGAACGATCGAACGCAGTAGCGACCGATTGCCAAGGAGGAGCGCGCACGATGCCGAGTATAGGAGAGCACGCATAAAACGCAGGACCAGACCAGCCCCATGCCAACGGCAGTAGCAGTCGCCCGCCAAGTCGATCACTCCATCGGCCCTCCGGGTTGCACCGATTGGCTGCCCGCAACCCGACGACGAGTGATCGGCATTGAGGCCCCGGCCATCGTTGCGACACCGCTCAAGTGCGAGCGGATCGACCTGTCGCGGGACGACCAGCGCTAAGGTCCACGAGACAGGGAGATGTCGATAGCATACGCGGGACGCTCGCGCAGGACGGTGCGTCGCGCATTGGCGCTTGAGGTTATCGATATGCCAGACATACATCGGAACTCCGGAGCGCTGTCCGTCTAACGAATGGCGCATCAGCTGCGAGGGCGCTCGCGGCAGCCGCCGCGCATCCTCGCAGTCAGTATAAAGCGCGGCGGCTGCCGCAGATAGAGCGCGCCCTTGTCAGCTGCATGCGCTGGTTAGACCGCTCCTACCAATAGATCTAGACAGTATGGCAGTGAATCTGGCCAAAACTATAGTCCACGTGGAGATAGCGGTTCCCGGAAAGATAGACGCCAACATTAAAGTCCTGGAGTTGCCAACGGACATTGTCCGTGATGGTCAGGTCGTCGCTCTGCGGGCACAATAGACCTTCTCCATACTTCTGCTCCATTCCGTGCGCCACCGCGTCGTATTCACTTCTTGGGTCTGCAGGTGTCCACGCTCGGTCCACGCTCGCCACAAAACCCTGCCAATCCAGCAGCATTGATACCGAGCCGTCCTCGGTGGACGAATAGCACATGAGGAAGGGGCGCTCCTCTCCCGGAAGTAGGAGTCCAGCCGTCACATTGGAACTCCACTGCCGGCAACGCAGCTTCGCCACGGCTGCCAGCATCGAATCTGCGATGCGTGCGAGAGGTCCTGCTGACGCAGGCAGTTCGTTGCACAGCGCGAGCCTTCTCCAGCCGCACGAAAGATAAAGCGTCCGCTCTCGGGTGCCCCAGTCCGAGCGGAGGTCGCTTGTCCAGTCCGTGAGGGCGTGCCACGGACCAGCATCCGAGTAGGGACCCGGGGCGAGAACGATCACAGCTAGGAGGAGGACTCCGAGGAGGAGGATGCGACGAATGCGTCGAGACATGCAGGCCCCTCGGATCGGCTGGCGATGGGAAGCGTCTCAGGGTCATGTTCGCGCGGAGACGATCTCGGGCGACTTCCCGTCCGGAAGCGGAGCGGTCTAACGAATGGCGCATCAGCTGCGAGGGCGCTCGCGGCAGCCGCCGCGCGACCTCGCTAACAGTATGAAGCGCGGCGGCTGCCGCAGATAGAGCGCGCCCTCGACTGCTGCATGCGCTGGTTAGGCCTCAGCTGGCGACGGAGCTGTGACGCACGACCTACCAGGGAAGAATCGCCCAGCCCGCCTTCGTTGTGTCACGGGGGATGAACATTAGGTACCCCCCGTCGAGACCAACGTTTTGCGCCTGCACGCTGATGTACTTCCCCTGCTTCGTCCTTGAAAACCACTTGATGCACGACTGACCGGGCATCTTTGTCTCTTGCTCCCAGTCTCGGATCATGACCTCGAAGTTTGCGATCTCGGCGCTGTCAGCCGTCGGAACCTGCTGCGGGGCGACGCACGGAGAGGCATCGACGGACCCGGAGATGAGGTTGATTCCGATATTCACGGTATCCGAATGATCGGCATCAACATATCGCGAAACACGCATGCCAGGATGTGCACAGCCTGCCAAGACAAGGACAGCCAAGACGCGCCATCGAGCGCCCCGCCAAGATTCCTCACAGGGCCATGCTGGCACTCTCCCGGCCCGCGCTCCGACTGCGAAGGCTGTAGGCCTAACGAATTGGCGCATCAGCTGCGAGGGCGCTCGCGGCAGCCGCCGCGGAGCCTCGCAGTCAGTATAAGGCGCGGCGGCTGCCGCAGATAGCGCGCGCCCTCGTCAGCTGCATGCGCTGGTTAGGCGGCCGGTGACCACAGTGCCCCGATTTCGACGAGGTTCTACCACCTACTTGATCTCCATGGGCCTACCAGATCTGTAGAGAATGGCGCCTGCCACTCCCCCGGTGACCAAAGCCAACAGCATGGACCCGGCTACAAGATTGAAAGCGGTCAGCTTCCCCGCTGAGCCCAATTTTGGCGCCAATATGGCGGCGCAAAACGGAAGTGCAGCTGCCACGCCTGTCAGGCAACTCGCCAGTCTGGATGCCACCCATCTGTTCAGGAGACCAGCGGCGGTGCCGGCGAGAACACCCCCGGCGAGGGACGTGAGAACGACGACCTGAAGCGGGAGGCCATACTCCTGGCGGATCGCCTCCTCGCCGCCGAGTTTGGCCATCAACAAGGCCAAGAGTGCCTGCAGGAGACCCCAACCCGACAGGACTACGAACCAGAAGCGAAAGCCGCGGCGCTGAGGATTCCACGCAAAGTGGGGCACGGCGCTCGCTTTCTTTCGGGCCTAGGCTCTCTCCTCGGCATCATTGCCGCGCTCTAGGCGATCACACCGCATCCGGAATACGGGAAAGAACCGGTCCGCCTAACGAATGGCGCATCAGCTGCGAGGGCGCTCGCGGCAGCCGCCGCGCGACCTCGCCAACAGTATAAGGCGCGGCGGCTGCCGCAGATAGAGCGCGCCCTCGTCTGCTGCATGCGCTGGTTAGGCGGCTGTGAGAGGCCATGTCCTATTCGTAGGGGCCCAATTCCAATCCGCCCAGCTTCAGCATGAGGAGCCCGAACTGTCGATAGGCGGCGTTCTTCCCACTATCACTCGGCTCCCAGACCTCTAAGATCTTGCGTTGTGCGCCTCGGCGTCCTTCCATGACCCACTCCGTACCGTCCACGCCACCGACCTTGGTATCCAGTGGGCGGGTCCAAAACTGTGCACCCTCGGCCATGCGCTCGACTTCGACCCACGCTTCCCTCCCCACCATCGTATCACGTGAGGTGGCCAAGCCCTCCGGTGAGTATCCTCCTGGCCCCACTGACACTTTCACGACGATGTGGACGCTATCGCGCTGCAAATCAAGACGCACCGCTTTGGCCGGCCGAAAAGTCGGGAGTATCAGGAACCGGTAGGCAGTATCGGCCACAGAAGAGTCCCCTATCCGAGGCTCTTGCATCGCCCGAAGGAACTCTGAGTACCAACACTCGGTAAATCTGCCCAACCCATAGCCCGCCAACCTCGACGAGTCGGGACGCCAGGCTGAAGAGCTGTCCCAGCCTTCGCAATAAGTGCTGAGGGAAGCGATGTGAACGACCGGGGCGGCCGCCACTGACCGAGACTCTGGCGAGTGGCATGCGGCACAAAGGAGGAGTGCGGATGCGATGGATCTCAGATGGTACCTCCCATCACAGCCGCCTAACGAATGGCGCATCAGCTGCGAGGGCGCTCGCGGCAGCCGCCGCGCGACCTCCCAGTCAGTATAAAGCGCGGCGGCTGCCGCAGATAGAGCGCGCCCTCGACTGCTGCATGCGCTGGTTAGGCGGCTGGTTCACTGAGGAAGCGGCTTCCCATGACCTAACAGGGCTCGAACCGCCTCGCCCTGACCTGACTCAAATATCGCGGAGCACCAACCGATTGGAATGCTGTCGGCGTCGTCGGGCACCAGGAGCAAATAGGTCTTGCCTGTAAGGAGGGTTCGATCGCAGGAATCGCCCGGCGTGTGATTGGCGTCATACACAACAATTGTGGCTCGCGGCGCCCCCTTCCAGACTCGGCTGACGAGCATGACGGCATGGTCGAAGCCTGAAAACGTATGGACCCTGCCCAAACACGATTGCCTCGCCAGAGAGTAGGTAATGCGCGACGATGGTGCCTTCCACGATCAACCCGGCCGAGTCAATAAGCGCCTGAGGCGGTAGGCGGCGGTCACAAACACAGCGCCCGCCATCGGCGCATTCGGCGGACGGCGAAGCGCCGGCGAGCAAGAGTGGGATGAGCAGGAGTGTGTGCTTCATGTTGTGCCAGTGCCGCCTAACGTACTGCGCATCAGCTGCGAGGGCGCTCGCGGCAGCCGCCGCGCGACCTCGCCAGTAGTATCAGGCGCGGCGGCTGCCGCCGCAAGAGCGCGCCCTCGACAGCTGCATGCGCTGGTTAGGCGGTACCTGTTGGCAACCCCTTGGGTCGGAGCCGCCGTTCATTCACCAGAAATGCGATATTGACGAGCGACATCACGGTGATCCCGGTGGATACACTAACGGGGATCAGATTGAGCATGGCGAGACCGCAGAAGATGTCGGCCAGTGTCGGAAAAAGCATCCTCGTGGCGGGTACCGAGCCGCGGAGGAGAAACATGGCAATGCCACAGAGCAATACGACCGCGCCCAAGAACATCGTGGCCTCCGTGGCACGCCCGCTCGTATAGAGGTATCGCGCCAGCAGCAACGGCACGGCCAGTAGAACGACAAGAAGCGCGAGTCGACCGGCAGTGGATCTCATGGACGTCTCCCCATACGAGGGTAGGCCTGCGCGAGCAACCCTTTGCGCGGCCCCGACTACAGCACTTCCCTAGCCCCTGAGCCCTTCTTCGTACGAGCAGTGAGCCATCCCGCAATTGCGAGCGCCAACAATCCTTGTCCGATAACCGCGTAGATCCGCGTTGCGCTGGCCTCAGGATGGCTATCGGGTGTGATCAGCCAGTAGACCGCCTGGGCCGCCATCATCAACAGCATGCCGACCAGTACTCCAGACTTGAAACCATTCCGAGTCTGCATGACGCTCTCCTTGGTATCCGCCTAACGAATGGCGCATCAGCTGCGAGGGCGCTCGCGGCAGCCGCCGCGCGACCTCGCAGTCAGTATAAAGCGCGGCGGCTGCCGCAGATAGAGCGCGCCCTCGACAGCTGCATGCGCTGGTTAGGCTGGCACCCTCAGCGGAGGTCGAAAGTGGGGCCGTTCACTTCGACTCCATCGGCAAGCACAATGAGCTGAAGTTGTCCATCCGGTTTCCTGAGAAGACGACCTCCCATGCTGTGGTACTCCCAGTACTGCTTCCGAACAACGCGGATACCTGGCAGTACTTGCCACTCTTGACGGACAAGTGTGCCGTAGTCTGTGGTGGCTCCCCCATTTGTCCGATAGACCCGGAGCACGCTCGAGGCGAGCGCGATGGAGTCAGTTGGGAGCAATCCCTCGTCGCGCTCATTGGGGAACAGGCCTATTCCTGTTGGAATCGCGATCGATGACATAAACAGCCCATAGAGGGCCAGTGGCAGTATCACAACCAGTGTGCCCCAGCGCAGGAGCGGAGGCCGAAGTCGCCAAGCTAGTAGCCAAGCACAGGCCGGCAACAGGAACGCCAATCCGAGCGTGAGGTGATTCGCCCACGGAGCGCTCAGGCGGAGAAATGGGTTCCGCCAATTCAGGTAGAAAGCTGCATACACGAGCAGAACAGCGATGAGTGCTCGGAGTCTTGGCACTTCCACAAGGACCTTGGTGAGGGTGTCCAGCTAACGAATGGCGCATCAGCTGCGAGGGCGCTCGCGGCAGCCGCCGCGCAGCCTCGTATTTAGTATAAAGCGCGGCGGCTGCCGCAGATAGAGCGCGCCCTCGACTGCTGCATGCGCTGGTTAGGCCTCAGCTGGCGACGGAGCTGTGACGCACGACCTACCAGGGAAGAATCGCCCAGCCCGCCTTCGTTGTGTCACGGGGGATGAACATTAGGTACCCCCCGTCGAGACCAACGTTTTGCGCCTGCACGCTGATGTACTTCCCCTGCTTCGTCCTTGAAAACCACTTGATGCACGACTGACCGGGCATCTTTGTCTCTTGCTCCCAGTCTCGGATCATGACCTCGAAGTTTGCGATCTCGGCGCTGTCAGCCGTCGGAACCTGCTGCGGGGCGACGCACGGAGAGGCATCGACGGACCCGGAGATGAGGTTGATTCCGATATTCACGGTATCCGAATGATCGGCATCAACATATCGCGAAACACGCATGCCAGGATGTGCACAGCCTGCCAAGACAAGGACAGCCAAGACGCGCCATCGAGCGCCCCGCCAAGATTCCTCCAGGGCCATGCTGGCACTCTCCCGGCCCGCGCTCCGACTGCGAAGGCTGTAGGCCTAACGAATGGCGCATCAGCTGCGAGGGCGCTCGCGGCAGCCGCCGCGCGACCTCGCTACCAGTATCAGGCGCGGCGGCTGCCGCCGCAAGAGAGCGCCCTCGTCTGCTGCATGCGCTGGTTAGGTGGCAACAATCCAATCATCCAGGAATCTTGTTGTCGGGCCCTCTGTGGAGGCTGATCTTTATCTGCCTAGGGGCTGTTGGATCCTGCAGGCCCACAATCGCCACAGTTGAACCATCGCTGTCTTGAACCCGGCCTACGGACACAGCCGTCTGCCGGTAGGAGTAGTGCTTCGCGTTTGCATCGACCAGCACAATGCTAATCTCGCTATCGAGATGGACAGTCTTGATTCTCGCGGAGCCACCTTCGGGGAGTTCGCACAAATCTCCGGCGCCGTCAATCGTGGTGGTGAGTGCAACGGTCTGGGTATTGTCACCAGACAGAAGGGCCACCAGGTTCGTTGAGATGAAGCCATCGACCGCCTTCTGGAGCACTTCGCCCATCAACTGGTTTGCAAGATCTTGTAGGGTTAGGCGTGGCCCGCCGCTCGGGTCTCGAATCAGCGCGCTGCCTGGTAGAGCTGGCGCAGTCTCGCTACGCGGCGGATCAAGCTCCAGGCGCACTCGAAGAGGGCGATAGGACCGCTGAAGAAACTTAAAGCGGGGCGTAATTGCACCGATGGATGGTGGGACGCTAACGAGTTCTTCAAAGGAGTAGGTCCGGATGTTGTGGAGGAGGGCTTTGTCCCTTGCGGGCTTCCCAAATCCGGAGCGTGACACTGCCATCACAATGTCTGGCCTGAGGTCGCTGTACTTCCCGATCAGTTGGTCGATCCACGTGATGTCTTGAACCGCTGCATGATCGCGGCACTCAATGGCGATACAAACAGGCTCTCCATTAATCAGCCCTTCGACGACAACATCCGCCTCACGATTCGAGGACGCCGTCGGTTCTGGGAATTCGATGGAACCTCGAACTGTGACGCCGCTGTTGGCCAGCAACCGTTCGATTGACGCGACCAGTTCTTGAAACGGATTGGTTTGTTTGGACACTAGGGCGCCTTCCGCGACATAGTTGCCACCTAACGTCCTGCGCATCAGCTGCGAGGGCGCTCGCGGCAGCCGCCGCGCCTCCTCGCAGTCAGTATAAAGCGCGGCGGCTGCCGCAGAAAGAGCGCGCCCTCGTCTGCTGCATGCGCTGGTTAGACCGCTCCGCGCTGTTGGCGGTAACGCTCGCGCATCATGCAGGACCGCCCGGAAAATTCGCGATCATCAGCTCTCACGAGCATTAGGCAGGCTTCTGCACGATCCTCATTCTCCAGTGGGGCAATGTTCCAGCCGACGTTCACGGCGAGCTTTCCGGCCCACTCCCGGACCGCATCAAGGCTGAAGACGTGGGACTCCTCGTCAAATTCCACCAATACTCTGGCTGTGGGAGGGAGGCCGGACTGAGACACCATACTGTCCAGATTGCCGACCAAGTTGCTGAGCGTTTTCTCAGCCCAGCGACGCCTCTCGCCGGCAAGCTCGTCGACGAGCGTGAGCACGACTTCGCCGTGAGTCAGAGTGGGGTTCAGTAGTGCTGGTGACGAAAGGCCAGAGAGGAACGCAATGACCCCGTCACTTGGGACCAATTGCCACGATGGCCCAAACACCCAGGCCTCGGTACCCATCTTCAGGACGCCAGGCGGCGTGGTGCCGAGCCTGGGATGGCCGGCGGCACTGGCGAAGCGAAGCAGGGTGAACGCGAGGCGCGCGGCCTCCTCTCTGACCTCACGGTTGCTGGCTTCGTGGCTAGTCATAGCGCCTCCGATCGGAGCGGTCTAACGAATGGCGCATCAGCTGCGAGGGCGCTCGCGGCAGCCGCCGCGCGACCTCGCTAGCAGTATAAAGCGCGGCGGCTGCCGCAGAAAGAGCGCGCCCTCGTCAGCTGCATGCGCTGGTTAGGCCGCTCAGGCTAACGAGAGGTTGTGGTTCCGGACTATCTCTCGTGGGTCGTCAAAATGTCATGTAGACGAACGGAATATGGATCTTCGGAACTGCCGTGGTCCCATACGGCCCGGAATACTCGCGGTAGCACCAAGAGAAGCGCGACGAGCACCGCGACCTGCACCAGCGGACGATTCAGTGCAGGCCCCATCGTGACCAACGCGAGGAACACCAGCGGGAGCGTAAACAGGGAGCCGAAGCAGAGCTGTGGG
The DNA here is from genome assembly GCA_963748815.1 of uncultured Gemmatimonadales bacterium. Classification (GTDB taxonomy): domain Bacteria; phylum Gemmatimonadota; class Gemmatimonadetes; order Gemmatimonadales; family GWC2-71-9; genus SPDF01. The sequence continues at coordinate 44,372 of CAVVKJ010000008.1, forward strand.
ATTGAGGCACCCATCCGGCCGTAAACGCTCGTGCGCCCTGCCTCCTCCACAATGCGGCCGTAGAATGCGCCCCCTCGCCAGAACCTCCGCGCGTGCGAACGAAGTAGAAGCTTTACCCTCGGCGGGGTGCCGCCGCTCAACAGAGGGTCGAGGTAGTTGTTATCGTCCGCGCGTAGGGGCTCAAGCCAACCGATGAGTGGCCAGGGATAGCTATGCTTGGTGATGCGTGAAAAGCACTCCTCGGGCGAAAGGTCGGTCTGAAGAACTAGCCGAGCCATTCTGCTCCCTCCTGAGTCGGCCTAACGAATGGCGCATCAGCTGCGAGGGCGCTCGCGGCAGCCGCCGCGCGACCTCAGGATCAGTATAAAGCGCGGCGGCTGCCGCAGATAGCGCGCGCCCTCGTCTGCTGCATGCGCTGGTTAGGCCCCGCCTGTCCCTGGATACATCCGCTCGGCACGGAACACCAAGAGGATGTGAGCTTCCCTCGATTCAGGGAAGTAGCGGTAGACGATCCGATAGCTTCGCCACAGTACCTCGCGGAGCATCGGATCCTGGCGTTCCGGAACGTGACGACCGGACTCGGGGAACGCCTTCAGCCGACCGACCGCCGCAACGAGTTCAGCCGCAACGAAGTCCGCATAGCGGACCGAGTCGCGGCTGACATATTCGTGGATCCCTGCCAGGTCTGATTGGGCCTGGAGGGTCCACTGCACTCTTGTCATTTCGTGTACCGGCGAACGATGTCATCATGGGGGGTCAACTGGCCGGCACTGGATTCGGCCAGCCCACGATTAATCTTGGCGAGAAACACAAGGCGCTCAATGGCGTCCTCAAGGGTTGCAGAGGGCGGCAGCTGATCGGCGACCTGGTGGACCTGATCTTTGGTGGTCGGCATAGTGCGCTCAGTGGGTCGGGGTCTTCCAAATGTCGATAGGGTGCCCGCTGGGGGCAAGGTGGCGTGGGCCTAACGAATGGCGCATCAGCTGCGAGGGCGCTCGCGGCAGCCGCCGCGCATCCTCGCTAGCAGTATAAAGCGCGGCGGCTGCCGCAGATAGAGCGCGCCCTCGACAGCTGCATGCGCTGGTTAGGCAGACCCATCAATGGAACCCCAACGCGCTCCAGGTGCTGCGATCGTCGAACCCGTAACGAAGCCCCGTGCACTCCATAATCAGGACTCGCACCTTCAATGCGACCTCATCCGAAGTCCACCGGGTACTCTCCGCCTCAGCCCGGGTCCCGAGTTGTATTGCAAGACCCCACACCAATTCGCGGAGGGTCGCAATGCCTGATAAGAATGAGGCTGGGCGAGGTATGTCGGCAGGCCAGTCCGGCCGGTCGGCCGCCCGACGAACAGCCACCCAAATGTTAGGCCACGAGTCGGGCGGAATCAGGCTGACGAGGTCATCATCAAGGCGGGGGGCGGGTCGCGTCGGCAGTGCCGCACGAAACCCACGCCGAAGATCGAAATAGATCGATTGGATGTGGCGAGAATCGCCAGGTTGTGCCGCCACCTTTTCAGCGACGAGGCCGATCAAGTCACGAGGCGTCCGGAGGGTGGCGACCTCGGCGTCTGATAGGTCGATGCCGAATGCATCTTCGGCCGCCAGCACGAGCTCCACGCCTTGAAGTCCCATTGTGTGCGAGCCCATGGTTGTGGGTTCTGCCTAACGAATGGCGCATCAGCTGCGAGGGCGTTCGCGGCAGCCGCCGCGCGACCTCGTAGTCAGTATAAAGCGCGGCGGCTGCCGCAGATAGAGCGCGCCCTCGCCAGCTGCATGCGCTGGTTAGGTGGCCCCATCCGCCTACGGCTCGCCTTTCCAGTTTGGGTCGCACATCACCGTGCCTTGAAGTTCCAGACCGCCGGGCGATCGCTGAGCAGACCAGTGGGCACCTGATCTGATGAGAATCAACAATTCTTCCGACATATGCCCCATCGACTGGTCCTTCTCACAGTCAACCACGCTGAGGACACTCACCCACGGCGTGACGTATGCGGTATCCGGTGCCGTGCGCCGAGGAAGTGTTGGGAGGCGGAGAAAGCTCGTTAGACCAAGGCCTCGGCATGCCGGCGTCCTCCAACTGGAACACATCGCCGCGATGCTCGAATCAGCGAGCCACTCGGCGAGCCATTCCGTGGGGATCTGATTCCAGCCTGACTTTCCAGCGGAATCGAGGACGACGGTCGGGCCGGCCGGGCTGCGTGACGGTGCAGGGCTCCCGGTCATAGCCGCGACCTGCTCCAACTCGTCGCCGGCAACTGCCGTCCGAGGCCCATAGAAAGCGATCACCGCCTCCAGCATGCCATGAAGTTCTGCTTCCGGAATCGGGCCTGGCAGGTAGGAGTCCGGTTCTCCAGCGCGGCCAAGGCTGATCAGGATCCCGCTCGAGTCATTCTTCGAGGCCGACAGTGACATTTGAGTTCTTCGGTACCCGATGAACGAAGATTGGAGGATCAAGCTGTCCACCGGCGCGCCGGCAAGGACCCAGCGGCCAAGGGAATCCGTCAAAGCCCCGCACCACGTGTTGACCACGATGACCACCGCGTTGGGGATGGCCTCGCCACCAACATCGCGGACAACGCCGGACATCTCTCGCGAGTTCTGGACTGCTGGGCAGACGAGACCAGATCGTGAAGCGGCTGAAGGCTGGGCTGACGGAGCCTGTGGCGCGCAACCATGGGCGACTGTGGGGAGCACGAGAAGCAGGCCGATCCAGCCGGTCTTCATGGGGTCCACCTAACGAATTGGCGCATCAGCTGCGAGGGCGCTCGCGGCAGCCGCCGCGGAGCCTCGCAGTCAGTATAAGGCGCGGCGGCTGCCGCAGATAGAGCGCGCCCTCGTCAGCTGCATGCGCTGGTTAGGCGGGCCGCCACATCCAGCGCTATTGCTGACTCCAGTAACAGTCGCCAGGAAAGATGGGGCGTACGATGCCGAACCACTTTCCGCCGGAAAGCTCGAATGCTCTCGTATGAGCTTCCGGGGCGTACCTGTCTAGGTACTCGCGGACTTGGTTTGTGGTGAAAGGTAGGTGGTAGCGCCCAGTGGCATCGCGATATGACCCGCGTGTGGCTAGAGTGGGCCAATCGACTGGCCATGGGGTAGTGGTCCCCGCGGACGAGAAGGCATCGAGTACAATCTCGAATTGGGTCGGGTGCCATGGGACCGCACCGGGATGCCGAAAGTCGAGAAGCCTCCGAGCCGCGTTGACGAAGGCCCTCGGCGTGCGTGGCTGAACACCGGCACTATTGGGCTTGAAGAGCCGGGCAGTCGAGTCGAGCAAGCCTTCGAGTGAAACACTTTTGCCTTGCTTCCCATTCCACGCCCAGACGGCATAACTTGGCGGTTCATAGTTGGCGGGCAGGTTGCTGTACCAATCACTGAGCTCGAAGAAGCTTGGTGACAGGGCCAAGGAGTCGAGGAGGTTGGAATATTCCGATGATGACAGCGCGATCGTTGCATAGACTGGTGCCTCATCACGGTCCTGAATGCTATAGATGACGGTCCCATCCTCGTAGAGCACGGTCTGGGGCGCCGATGCCCACCAGATCGGGCTGGTATCGAAGGCCGGATAGACGAACAAGGCCACCACCGGCTGGATGACGGCAGTATCGGTCTGGGGCGCGGCTCCTAGGCCAGCGAGAGTGATTGTCATCAGTAGGGACATTGAGCGGCTCTGCCTAACGAATGGCGCATCAGCTGCGAGGGCGCGTGCGGCAGCCGCCGCGCGACCTCGGATTTAGTATAAAGCGGGGCGGCTGCCGCAGATAGAGCGCGCCCTCGACAGCTGCATGCGCTGGTTAGATGGCGCTGGACCAACATCCGTACCTAGGTGGGTTCGGTTCGAAGGATGACTTCTAGAGTGCCGAGCGATGTGGCGAGCAGCACTTCTTGGGAAGATGGGCTCACCTTGGCATTCTCTGACCGGCTCCAGAGGTCGCGGGCTTCCGGACTTATGAGAGGCGATGCTAGCGAAGCTTCCGCGCGAGCGCCAAAGTCGGGACCCGCCTCCAATCGAACCACACCTACGGCATCACATCGGCTCAACGGCACCTTGTAGTCCATCGGGAACATCTCTTGACCCTCGGCGAAGCTTCGCTCGATCGCAGCGCGGTTTGTCCTAGCGACGCCATGCTGGTCGGTGAGACCGACTAGGGTGCCGAAATAGTATCGGCCGCTGCAGTGAACGTCGAGGGCGACCAGCAGGTCGCTAATCAGGCCTGGGGAACCGGCAGGGCACTCGACTCTCACGATGAGGGCGTCGGGCAGAGCGAGTGCCAAAATATCTCCGAGGTTTGTGCGCCATCTAACGAATGGCGCATCAGCTGCGAGGGCGCTCGCGGCAGCCGCCGCGCGACCTCGTCAACAGTATTAGGCGCGGCGGCTGCCGCCGCAAGAGGGCGCCCTCGACAGCTGCATGCGCTGGTTAGGCGCCTTCCGGCGCCTCGGGCTCAGTGGCCAATTGGGCACTGTGCCATACGCCCACAACCCAAACGGTGGTGCCCTGGACTCGGTAGAAAAACCGATAGGGTCGGACGATTACCTCGCGGTAGGGCAGGCCACGAAACTCGGGAATGCGCCGTCCTGACTCGGGGAACTTCTCCAGCCGACCCAGCGCCTTGAGTGCCCGAGTGTGAAAGCGACGCGCGGCCGTGGGGCGATCGGCGAGAATGTAGGCGATGACGTCGAGGAACTGCCGGTCGCCCGACGGGGTGAAGCGCACCTTCACGCGTTGGCGTCCCGCAGCATCTGCTCGGCCTCGGCAAAGACGGCCGCGAGCTCACGGCCCTTACCCTTTGCGATCTCACGCTCTCCAGTTGCGAGGATACGAAGAATCTCGCGCTCCCGCTCACCCAACTCGTAGGCTTCCATGCTGAGCATGACAGCGGCGGCCCGGCCACGCTGGGTGATAACCACGGGCTCACGGGACCGGCGGACGCGATCGAGCGCACCGGCCGCATCCTGGCGGAGGTCGGTAATCGGAATGATGTCGGGCATCTTGGGCATGGCGGAGGCACCTGTTAGATGTACGTCTAACAGTACTATGCGACGATCGGGAGCGCAAGAAGGAAGGTGGGGAAGCCCGGACGGGTTGGGGACTGGACGGAAGTGCGCCTAACGAATGGCGCATCAGCTGCGAGGGCGCTCGCGGCAGCCGCCGCGCATCCTCGCAGTCAGTATACAGCGCGGCGGCTGCCGCAGATAGAGCGCGCCCTCGTCAGCTGCATGCGCTGGTTAGGCAGCGACATGCGTCAATTCTTTATCGTTCAGCAATCATGGTTTCCATCAAGCGCGCGCCGGCCGGCCGGGACAACTCATGGCTCACCGAGTATCCCTGCCATCGCAGGCGCCCCCGCCTGTCGATCAAATATCCGGTGGGCAAGCCTGTTACGACATAGTTCGTCCGAAAGATCTCATTCTGGTCCATCGCGACAATTCCACCTGGGCCGCCAAACTTTTCGACAAATGCTCTCACCGCCGTGCTATCGGCGAGCTCTTCCAACGCAACATGAACAACCTTGACCCCGCGGCCTCGCAATGTGTTTGCGACACTGTCCAACGCGGGCATCGAGTACTTGCAGTTCTCGCACGACCGAGCCCAAGCCTCCAATACTAGCACCTGGCCAGCGAAGCTCTGGAGGGTAAGAGTGTCGTGAGGAGAAGCCAGGTCAACAAGGGTGAACGATGGTGCTGCCATCTCGATATCCAACGGGTTCGCATCCTGGTGACGCCGAAACTCGAGATAGGTAACGGTTGCCCCAACGAGGAGGACCGTGAATAGGAGGGGCGAGGGACGACGGATAAGCACCTCCGTGGCGTCTGCCTAACGTGAATTCGGCGGCGGAGGGGTACCTCCGCCTCATCTCCAGTCTATATCCCGCAGCCTAATCCGGAAAGACCGCGGGGCGGGGCAGGGCCCCCGCGAGCCGGTCCGCTGGGCTCCTCACGCCACGGCCCCCCTTCAACAGCACATGGGTGTAGATCATCGTCGTACTGACGTCCCGGTGGCCCAACAACTCTTGGACTGTCCGGATGTCCGAACCCGATTCCAGGAGGTGAGTGGCGAACGAGTGCCGAAAGGTATGGCAACTCGCCTTCTTCCCCACCCCCGACGCCCGGACCGCCTCGGCCACGGCCCGCTGCACCGCGGAGGGATGGAGGTGGTGCCGGCGCAGCTCCCCGGTGGATGGATCGGCGTACTGCTGCCGAGCCGGGAAGATCCACTGCCAGGGCCAGCTTCGGTCCGCCCTCGGGTACTTCTGCGCCAGCGCCCCCGGCAGAACGACCGAGCCGGTCCCCATTCGCAACGCGTTGTCATGCAATGTTTTGACTCGGGTCAGATGGTCGGCGAGCAGACCCGCCGCCGATTCCGGTAACACCGTCAGCCGGTCCTTCTGCCCTTTCCCCCTCCGGATCCTGATCTCGTATCGCACCAGATCCACGTCCTTCACCCGCAACTCCAGGCACTCCATCAGCCGCATGCCGCTCCCATACAACAGCAGCCCGATGAGATGATAGACCCCCCGTAGTTCCGCCAGGACCCGCACCACCTCCGACACATCCAGCACCACCGGGATTCGCGTCGGCCCCCTCGCCCTCGGCACCAGGTTCCCCAGCCGGAGCGGCCGCCCCAGCACCTCCCGGTACAGAAAGACCAGCGCGGCCTGCGCCTGCACCTGTGTCGAAATCGCAACCCGCCGCTCCTCGGCGAGCCAGGTCAGGAACGCCGCCACCTCCCGCTCCCCCATCTCCGCAGGGTTCCGCAGCCGATGGAATCGCACGAATCGAATCACCCATCCCCGATATGCCTGCGCCGTCCGCAGGCTATACCGGCCCAGGCGCAGCTTAGACTGCAGTCTCTGCAGTAGTCCCGTATTCGACTGCGACTCTCGGCCCGGATTGGAAACAGTCATCCCCCACCCTAATGGCTGGGGGATACATGCCCGTCACCGAAAAAGCGCGCGACACCCTCCAGACGTTCCCCCTCTCCACATGGTGGAGAGGGGGACAGGGGGTGAGGCGGATGAAGGGTGGGGAAGCAGGACTACAAACATGGACCCCGGCTTTCGCCGGGGTGACGGCCAAGGCGTCGCTTCAGCGACATCAGCCGAGCCGCGGCTTGAGCCACGACTCCGGGCCCCAGCGCCCCCGTCCGCAACGCACTCAATCATCCGATTGTCAATCTTGCGAGCGATTGTCCGGGTCGTGCGGCGGGATACGTTTCCGCTGTAAAGCAAGCACGCTCCGTGCGCTCGTTTCGGCTGTGCCGTTCTTTGTCAGGGCCCCCCAGGGCCCGAGGAGTTCCGTATGTCGTTCCGGTCTGTTGTCTCCCTCGCCGCCATGCTGAGCATCGTCCCGCTCGCCCTGGCCGCCCAACAGTCCGTCGCCCCGGTCGGTGCGCCCGCAGCCGTGGAAGCTCCAGTATCCACTCCCGCCGTCGTCACCCCGGGCCCGTCGGTGCCGCAGCCGCAGTACTCGCCCCTCTTCCAGGTCGGCGACACCACATCCATGCAGACGTCGCTCGACAACGCGAGCATGGCGTCGGGCGGCTCCAATCATACCATCGTGATCTCGACCCTGGTCCTGGTGCTCGCCGTCGTGATCCTGGTACTGCTGATCTCTTGATCGGAGGCGTGGCGTCCCCCCTCTCCATATCATGGAGAGGGGGACAGGGGGTGAGGTGAGACAGCGGGGAAGGAAGAGAAACACGGAAGCACGGAATGAAAAAGAAGCGCGGAGGTCCCTCCGCGCTTCCTTCATTTCCGCGTTTCCCGCGTGTCGTGCGCCAATCCACTGGACCCCCGCTTTCGCGGGGGTGACGGCCAATTCAACTTCGGCCCCGCTGCCCCGCTGCCCCGCTGCCCCGCTGCCCCGCCGACGCCTACGGAGTCACCGGCCTCGGCTCCAGCTGCGCCGCCCAGAGCCCGCTGTTGAAGTCGGTAAAGAGGATGTACCCCTTCCACGGCATCGCGTTCATCACGAACGCCGCGTTCGCCGTGTAGCCGTCCGGATCAAACGGCTTGTACACCGCGATCTCCCGGCGCTGGTCCGCCAGGTTCCCCACCAGCTCGCCGCTCACGTCCACCACCCGGAGCCCGCCGTCATAGTACGCCTGGTACATGACGTCGTCCTCGACGATGATGTCGTGCGAGCCGAACTCCTCCTGGTGGTACTTGGCGATGTTCTGCGGATGCCTGGGGTCGGTGAAGTCGACGATGTGCGTGTAGCCCGCCGCCGTCTGCGGCGGCCCCCCCTTGGCGTTGAGGTTGTTGAGGTAGCTGGTCCCCTCCCACGCCTTCCCCTGGCGCGACATCACCTCGTCCCCCAGGAAGAGGTACACCTTGCCGGTCGATGCCTGCACATACGGATAGATCTCGTGCGTCGCCCCGCTGGTGGTCTTGTAGGTGCCGATCAGCACCGGCTTCTCGATCGTGCCGCCGTACGCGCCGTTCCCCACATCCACCGCCACCACGCCCGTCCCCCACTCGGAGGAGTAGGCGATCCCGTTCCGCACCCAGACGTCGTGGACCCGGCTGTCGGGATGGTCGTATTCGCTGACGTACTTCGGGTGGTAGATGTCGCGCACGTCCACGATGACGTACTTGTCACCCCCCGAAATCGCGAAGAGATAGTCGTTCATCGCGTAGATGTTGTGCACCCCGCCGGTCAGCTGCTCCGAGAACGTCGCCGACACCGTCGGGTGCGCCGGCGTCGCGAGGTCGAGGAGCACGATGCCGTTCACCCGGTTCGACGCCCCCTCCCGCGAGAGCACCCCGTAGCGCCCGTCGGGCGACACCGTCACGTCGTTGATGGTCCGGGCGTTCACCTGGATCGAGTCGGTCTTGACCGGGTTCGCCATGTCGGTGATGTCCATGACGTACGCCCAGCCGTCGCCGCCCCAGGTGCCGACCAGCGCATAGTCCCGCCCGTCCGCCCCCGTCCACGGCCAGAAGTCCGAGGTGTGGACATGCGTGATCGATCCCCGGCCCGCCACGTTGATGCGCCGCCGCACCTGCCTCGGCTGGACCTCCACCACCTGCCGTGCGGACGCCGTCCCCGCCGACGCCAGCAGCGTGTACCGCCCCGGCACCTCCGCGGCGAAGAGCCCGCGATCGATGACGCCCGTCGCGCCCGGCGCCGCCACCGTGTCGTCCGGCGTGTACAGGTAGCTCCAGGTGATCGGCACGTCCGGCACGACGCTGCCGTTGGCGCGCGTCGCCCTGGCCGTCAGGTGCAGCACGTCCCCGGTCCGCACCGTCGTCTGCGCCAGCTGAATCGCCAGGTGGGTGACGGGGTTCGGCACGACCGTGTAGGTGAGCAGCTCGGTGACGCCATCGGCGGTCGCCGAGATCGTCGCCTTCCCCTTGGCCTGGCCGGTGACGTTGCCGAAGCGGTCCACGCTCGCCACCGCCTCGTTGGAGCTGCTCCACCGCCAGGCGACCGCGCCCGAGGGACGCGTCGATCCGTCGGCGTGCAACGCCTCCGCCTGGTGCGCCAGCGTGACGCCGACATACAGCGTGCCCGTTTCGGGGAGGATCACGACCTGGGAGACCGCCGGCCAGGTCACCGTGACGGGTACGGTGATCGTGATCGACCGCACGCTGGTGTCCGCGGGCACGGTCGAGAGGACGATCTCATACTTCCCCGCCTGGATTCCCTTCACGCCGTCCCGGGTCATCTGGATCCCACCCCGCGCGCCGCTGGCCCGGATCGAGGGATTCTCCACCACCAGCCCCTGCGCGTCGTAGGCGGTGAGCTTCACCGCGACCGTCTGGCCGGCCTGCATCGACAGGCTCGAGGGCTCCGCCACCAGCCGGGTGACGGGATGCGCCGCATCCTGCGCCGCCAGCACGGGAACGCCGCACAGGAGCGCCAGCACGCCGGCGACCCTGACGGTGCGCCCGATCGAGATTACGTTCATTGAAGAGTCCCTCGGCATTGGTCTGATGAGACAAGGCGTCCTATATATGGTCCGACTCCCAGATGCCCGCAAGTCGCGCGCGCGCCTCCTCGGCGGATGCCTCGCGTGCGTCACCCTGGCCGCCCCGCTCGTCGCGCAGAAACCCGCGCCCAAGGCGCCCCCGCCCCCGGCAAACACCTACTGGGTGTACGTCGGCGCGGAGTCGGCCGACATCATCCAGCGGATCCGCTTCAACGCCGACGGCGCCGTCGTGGAGAAGACCACCGCCGTCGGGGAGACGCCGGTCGAGATGGAGGGTCCCCACGGCCTGGCCATTTCTCGCGACGGGAAGTGGCTCCACATGACCACCGGCCACGGCTCCCCCGACGGCAAGTACTGGCGCTACGCCCTCGGCCCCGACACCCTGGCCGGCCCCGGGCTCTTCCTCGGCTACTTCCCCGCCACCCTCGACGTCACCCCCGACGGGCTCTACGCCTTCGTCGTCAACTTCAACCTCCACGGCGCCATGATCCCCTCGTCGGTGTCGGTCGTGTACACCCCGACCAGCACCGAGGTGGCCCGGGTCACCACCTGCACCATGCCGCACGGGAGCCGGATCGACGTGACCGGCAAGTGGCAGTACTCCGCGTGCATGATGGATGACCAGGTCGTCGAGATCGACACCCGCACCTTCGCGATTGCGCGCCGGTTCAGCGTCGCGAAGAATTCCGAGGGGCCGATCGACACTGCGGCGGCGAGTGGTCATCAGCACGCGCACGCCGCCGGCCAGCCGATGCCGGCCCCCGACTGCTCGCCGACCTGGGCCCAGCCCTCCGCCAGCGGCGAGAAGATCTACGTCGCCTGCAACAAGCGGGACGAGATCGTGGAGATCGACCGGGACACGTGGGCCGTCACCCGCCGCTTTCCGACCGGTCGCGGTCCCTACAACCTGGCGGTGACGCCGGATGGCAGGCTGCTGGTGTCGTCGCTCAAGCAGGGCGGGGCGGTGCAGGTGTTCGACCTCGCCAGCGGCAGCAGCGTCATGCAGATGAAGAGCTCCACCACGGTGACCCACGGCGTCGCCGTCTCGTCCGACTCGCGCTACGCCTTCGTCAGCAGCGAAGGGGTCGGTGCCGAGCCGGGGAAGGTGGATGTGTACGACCTGGTGGCGCGCACCCGTGTGGCGTCGGTCGATGTGGGGCAGCAGGCAGGGGGGATTGCATTCTGGCGAATGCAGGCGGGGCAGGCGGGCAGCGGGGCAGCGGGGCAGTAGCAGACCGAAAAAGACGGCATCGCGTTCATCACGAACGCCGCGTTCGCCGTGTAGCCGTCCGGATCGAACGGCTTGTACACCGCGATCTCCCGGCGCTGGTCCGCCAGGTTCCCCACCAGCTCGCCGCTCACGTCCACCACCCGGAGCCCGCCGTCATAGTACGCCTGGTACATGACGTCGTCCTCGACGATGATGTCGTGCGTGCCGAACTCCTCCTGGTGGTACTTGGCGATGTTCTGCGGATGCCTGCGGGTCGGTGAAGTCGACGATGTGCGTGTAGCCCGCCGCCGTCTGCGGCGGGCCCCCCTTGGCGTTGAGGTTGTTGAGGTAGCTGGTCCCCTCCCACGCCTTCCCCTGGCGCGACATCACCTCGTCGCCCAGGAAGAGGTACACCTTGCCGGTCGACGCCTGCACATACGGATAGATCTCGTGCGTCGCCCCGCTGGTGGTCTTGTAGGTGCCGATCAGCACCGGCTTCTCGATCGTGCCGCCGTACGCGCCGTTCCCCACGTCCACCGCCACCACGCCCGTCCCCCACTCGGAGGAGTAGGCGATCCCGTTCCGCACCCAGACGTCGTGGACCCGGCTGTCGGGATGGTCGTATTCGCTGACGTACTTCGGGTGGTAGATGTCGCGGACGTCCACGATGACGTACTTGTCACCCCCCGAAATCGCGAAGAGATAGTCGTTCATCGCGTAGATGTTGTGCACCCCGCCGGTCAGCTGCTCCGAGAACGTCGCCGACACCGTCGGGTGCGCCGGCGTCGCGAGGTCGAGGAGCACGATGCCGTTCACCCGGTTCGACGCCCCCTCCCGCGAGAGCACCCCGTACGCCCGTCGGGCGACACCGTCACGTCGTTGATGGTCCGGGCGTTCACCTGGATCGAGTCGGTCTTGACCGGGTTCGCCATGTCGGTGATGTCCATGACGTACGCCCAGCCGTCGCCGCCCCAGGTGCCGACCAGCGCATAGTCCCGCCCGTCCGCCCCCGTCCACGGCCAGAAGTCCGAGGTGTGGACATGCGTGATCGATCCCCGGCCCGCCACGTTGATGCGCCGCCGCACCTGCCTCGGCTGGACCTCCACCACCTGCCGTGCGGACGCCGTCCCCGCCGACGCCAGCAGCGTGTACCGCCCCGGCACCTCCGCGGCAAAGAGCCCGCGATCGATGACGCCCGTCGCGCCCGGCGCCGCCACCGTGTCGTCCGGCGTGTACAGATAGCTCCAGGTGATCGGCACGTCCGGCACGACGCTGCCGTTGGCGCGCGTCGCCCTGGCCGTCAGGTGCAGCACGTCCCCGGTCCGCACCGTCGTCTGCGCCAGCTGAATCGCCAGGTGGGTGACGGGGTTCGGCACGACCGTGTAGGTGAGCAGCTCGGTGACGCCATCGGCGGTCGCCGAGATCGTCGCCTTCCCCTTGGCCTGGCCGGTGACGTTGCCGAAGCGGTCCACGCTCGCCACCGCCTCGTTGGAGCTGCTCCACCGCCAGGCGACCGCGCCCGAGGGACGCGTCGATCCGTCGGCGTGCAACGCCTCCGCCTGGTGCGCCAGTGTGACGCCGACATACAGCGTGCCCGTTTCGGGGAGGATCACGACCTGGGAGACCGCCGGCCAGGTCACCGTGACGGGCACGGTGATCGTGATCGACCGCACGCTGGTGTCCGCGGGCACGGTCGAGAGGACGATCTCATACTTCCCCGCCTGGATTCCCTTCACGCCGTCCCGGGTCATCTGGATCCCACCCCGCGCGCCGCTGGCCCGGATCGAGGGATTCTCCACCACCAGCCCCTGCGCGTCGTAGGCGGTGAGCTTCACCGCGACCGTCTGGCCAGCCTGCATCGACAGGCTCGAGGGCTCCGCCACCAGCCGGGTGACGGGATGCGCCGCATCCTGCGCCGCCAGCACGGGAACGCCGTACAGGAGCGCCAGCACGCCGGCGACCCTGACGGTGCGCCCAATCGAGATTACGTTCATTGAAGAGTCCCTCGGCATTGGTCTGATGAGACAAGGCGTCCTATATATGGTCCGACTCCCAGATGCCCGCAAGTCGCGCGCGCGCCTCCTCGGCGGATGCCTCGCGTGCGTCACCCTGGCCGCCCCGCTCGTCGCGCAGAAACCCGCGCCCAAGGCGCCCCCGCCCCCGGCAAACACCTACTGGGTGTACGTCGGCGCGGAGTCGGCCGACATCATCCAGCGGATCCGCTTCAACGCCGACGGCGCCGTCGTGGAGAAGACCACCGCCGTCGGCGAGACGCCGGTCGAGATGGAGGGTCCCCACGGCCTGGCCATTTCTCGCGACGGGAAGTGGCTCCACATGACCACCGGCCACGGCTCCCCCGACGGCAAGTACTGGCGCTACGCCCTCGGCCCCGACACCCTGGCCAGCCCCGGGCTTTTCCTCGGCTACTTCCCCGCCACCCTCGACGTCACCCCCGACGGGCTCTACGCCTTCGTCGTCAACTTCAACCTCCACGGCGCCATGATCCCCTCGTCGGTGTCGGTCGTGTACACCCCGACCAGCACCGAGGTGGCCCGGGTCACCACCTGCACCATGCCGCACGGGAGCCGGATCGACGTGACCGGCAAGTGGCAGTACTCCGCGTGCATGATGGACGACCAGGTCGTCGAGATCGACACCCGCACCTTCGCGATTGCGCGCCGGTTCAGCGTCGCGAAGAATTCCGAGGGGCCGATCGACACCGCGGCGGCGAGTGGTCATCAGCACGCGCACGCCGCCGGCCAGCCGATGCCGGCCCCCGACTGCTCGCCGACCTGGGCCCAGCCCTCCGCCAGCGGCGAGAAGATCTACGTCGCCTGCAACAAGCGGGACGAGATCGTGGAGATCGACCGGGACACGTGGGCCGTCACCCGCCGCTTTCCGACCGGTCGCGGTCCCTACAACCTGGCGGTGACGCCGGATGGCAGGCTGCTGGTGTCGTCGCTCAAGCAGGGTGGGGGGGTGCAGGTGTTCGACCTGGCCAGCGGCAGCAGCGTCATGCAGATGAAGAGCTCCACCACGGTGACCCACGGCGTCGCCGTCTCGCCCGACTCCCGCTACGCCTTCGTCAGCAGCGAGGGGGTCGGCGCCGAGCCGGGGAAGGTGGATGTGTACGACCTGGTGGCGCGCACCCGCGTGGCGTCGGTCGATGTGGGGCAGCAGGCGGGGGGGATTGCATTTTGGCGAATGCAGGCGGGGCAGGTGGGTAGCGGGGCAGCGGGGCAGTAACTGACACGAGGGAAGGCCGGGGCTGGACCCCGGCATTCGCCGGGGTGACGGCTTCCTCGGTGTGTCGTTTTCTACGTTCCCCCGGTCGTCGCTAGAACGACCAGTTGGCGATTGGGAAGAACGGGAACTGGCCGCCCTCCTTGATGATGTTGATCAAGCCGATCTGCAGGCCCTCCAGGCGCTTCGTGTAGTTGACGAAGCCCAGCTGCAGACCGTTCCAGTCCCCCGCCGTGTTCACCAGGCCGATCTGTACCCCCTGCCCCGACTTGGAGGAGGTGTACCAGCCCGTCTGCAGCCCCTCGAAGCGACCCTCCGTCACGGCACCGGCCGCGCTCTGCCATCCGCTGAAGCTGCCCTTGTTGAGCGCCACGAGCGCCCATTGGACTCCCGCCGACGGCCCGCCCGACGTGATGTTCACCAGCCCGAGATCCACGTACCGCACGGACGTGTTCACGGAATAGATGAGGTTGAGCCGCACCGCCGAGACGCCCTTGGTCTCCGGGACAATTTGCACAGGAGTGAAAAGCGATAGTTGAATCGGGCTGTCCTGGGCGGCGAGCGGCGCCGCCACGGCGGAAAGGAGTACTGCGATTGAGGCTCCGGTCACGACTCGCATTCTGCCCCCGTTGGAGAGAGAGTCTGCGTACTCCCATTCCCAATTCCTGCCGAGAGCACGTCCAAATCTATCTTCCTCAGCCCCGCTGCCCTCCGCTGCCCAGTCCGTCATATCCTCGCATTGTAATTATTCAGCGACTCGTACTGATCCGGCCACGTGAGCGGATGCCCCAGCGCATACGCCGCGTGCCGGGTCCAGTACGGGTCCCAGAGATGCGCCCGCGCCATCAGCACCAGGTCGGCGCGGCCCGCCGCCAGGATCGCGTTCACGTCCTCGTGACTCTGGATGTTCCCCACCGCCATCGTCGCCACCCCCGCCTCGTGCCGGATCCGGTCGGCAAAGGGCGTCTGGAACGCCCGCCCATATATAGGACGCTGGTCGGGGATGGTCTGCCCCGCCGACACATCCACCGCGTCCACCCCCGCCAGCCCGATGAGCCGCGCCACCTCGACCGATTCCTCTCCGGTGAGCCCGTCGGGATGCCAGTCGGTCGCCGAGACCCGCGCGGTGAGGGGCTTGGCGTCGGGCCACGCCGCGCGCACGGCGCGAATGACCTCGAGCGGGAAGCGCATCCGGCTCTCGAGCGACCCGCCGTACTCATCGGTGCGGCGGTTGGTGAGCGGACTGATGAAGCTCGCCAGCAGGTACCCATGCGCCAGGTGAATCTCGATCAGGTCGAATCCCGCCGTATCGGCCCGCCTGGCGGCCTCCACGAACTCGTCGCGTACCCGGTCCATCTCGGCGCGGGTCATGGCGCGGGGCACCTGGTTCTCTGGCTTCCACGGAATGGCGCTCGCCGACATGATCGGCCAGGCACCTTCCTCAAGGGGGACGTTGTCCCGGCTTCCACGGAATGGCGCTCGCCGACATGATCGGCCAGGCCCCCGCAGGCAGCGGCTCGTTGTCGCCCTCCCACATCAGTTTCGTCGCCGCCTTCCGCCCCGCGTGCCCCAGCTGCATCCCCATGCGCGTGTCCGGCGCATGCTCGCGCACGAAGTCCACGATCCGCTTCCACGCCGTCAGCTGCGCGTCGTTGTACATCCCGGTGCACCCCGGCGTGATCCTTCCCTCCGCGCTGACATCGGTCATCTCGGTCATGACCAGCCCCGCGCCGCCGATGGCTCTGCTGGCGAGATGCTGCAGGTGCCAGTCGTTCGGCACGCCGTCCACCGCGGAGTACTGGCACATCGGCGACACCACGATGCGGTTGCTCAGGCGCATCCCGCGCAGGTGATACGGCGTCAGGAAGGGCGGGGGACTGGTCTTCCCCTGGCACCGGCTGCGACTCCCGCCTTGTCGGCGTACCACCGCTCCACCCGCTCCACGAACGCCGGATCGCGCGTGCGGAGGTTCTCGTGGGTAATGCGGAGGCTCCGCGTGAGAAGGCTGTAGGCAAACTGCAGCGGCTCGAGGTCGTCGTACCGCTCCGTCGCCTCGAACCACTCGAGGCTGGCCTGCGCCGCGCGCTGCACGCTCTCCACCCCTGGCCGCCGCTCTGTCTCGTACGTCTTGAGCGCCGCCGCCACATCCTTGGCTCCCTGCAGCACACGGCTCAACTCGATGGCATCCTCCATTGCCAGCTTCGTCCCGCTCCCCACCGAGAAATGCGCCGTGTGCGCCGAGTCGCCCAGCAGCACCAGTCGTCCGTCGGCCCAGCTCCGGCACTTCACCGTGGGGAACTGCCGCCAGATGCTCCGGTTGGCGATGAGCCGGTGCCCCTCGAGTTCCTCCCTGAAGAGCGCCTCGCAGTACGCGATCGTCGCCGCCTCGTCGCCCTCTTCCAGTCCCGCCGCCCGCCATGCCGCATCCGTTGTTTCCACGATGAACGTGGACTCCCCCTCGGCGTACTGGTACGCGTGCGCCCGCCAGAGGCCGTGCGCGTTCTGCCGGAAGGAGAAGAAGAAGCTGGGGAAGGGACGGGTGGTGCCGAGCCAGACGAACCGGTTCGGGCGCATGTCGACGGTGGCGCCGAAGGACGCTGCGCGCGCCTCGCGGATGGCGCTGTTGACGCCGTCCGCCGCCACGACCAGGTCGTGCGTCTCCAGCAGCTCCTCGACCGGCGGCGCCTCGGTGAGCTCCCGCACCTCGGCACCCAGCGCCTTCGCGCGCTCGAACAGGATCTCGAGCAGCACCTTCCGGGAGACGCCGCTGAAGCCGTGGCCGCCCGAGGTGATGCACTCGCCGTTGATGTGGACGTCGATGTCGCCCCACCGGTGCATCACCGCCGACATCGCCGCATGCGTCACGTCGTCCGCCTCGGCGAGGATCCCCTCGGTCGCGTCGGAGAGCACCACGCCGAACCCGAAGGTGTCCTCGATCCGGTTCCGCTCGTAGACGGTCACGTGGGTGGATGGATCGGCCCGACGGAGCAGGATGGCCAGGTAGAGCCCCCCCGGCCCGCCGCCGATGATGGCGACCTTCATGCGCCGCCCAGCACTTCCCGCGCAATCAGGAGCCGCTGGATTTCGGTGGTTCCCTCGTAGATTCGCAGCGACCGCACCGCCCGGTACAGCTTGTCCACCGGGTGCGAGGCCAGCACGCCGCGGCCGCCGAGCAGCTGCACGGCGCCGTCGACGATGCGCTGGGCCGCCTCGGTGGCGTAGCTCTTGGCCATCGCGGACTCCAGGGTGACGCGCTCCGCGCCCCGATCCTTGGCCCACACCGCGCGGTACACAAGCAAGCGCGCCGCGTGGAGCTCGGTGGCCATCTGCGCAATCCGGTCCTGCGTCAGCTGGAACTCGGCCAGCGGCTTCCCGAACTGTTGCCGTTCGTTGACGTGCGCCACCGCCTCGTCGAGCGCGCGCGCCGCCATGCCGCAGGCCGCGGCACCGACCGTGGCGCGGAGCCGGTCCAGCGTGGCGAGCCCGAGCCCCAGCCCCCGCCCCGGTTCGCCGAGGATGTTGTCGGCGGGAATGCGGCAGCGCTCGAAGGAGAGCTCGCCCAAGGGATGCGGCGCGCTCATCACCTGTGCGCCGGCAAACACCAGCCCCGGCGCGCCGGCCGGCACCACGAAGGCCGAGATCCCCTTGGCGCCCTTCGACCGGTCGGTCGAGGCGAAGACGGTGTACACGTCGGCGATGCCGGCGTTCGAGATGAACGCCTTCCGCCCCTCGAGCACCCATTCCTTGCCGTCTCGCGTGGCGGTGGTGGTCATCGAGCCGACGTCGGAGCCGGCCTCGGGTTCCGTCATGGCGAAGCCGCACATGACCTCGCCGCCGTCGATGCGCGGGAGCCAGCGCTTCTGCATCTCCTCGTTCGCCGCTCAGGCGGATCGGCATCGAACCCAGCGCCTGCAGGGCGTACACCTCGTCGGCGAGCGGCGAGTGGTACGCCAGCCCCTCGCGGATCAGCGCCACCGCGCGGAGGTCGAGGGTGACCAGTGCCTCGCCCAGCCCCGCCTCGGCCAGCAGCGGCACGAGCGCACGGGCGCGGGTGCGCGCCGCCTTGTCGGTGTCAGGATCGGGGTGATCGGCCAGCGCTTCCTGGCCGAACGCAGCCACCGTCGCTGCCACATCGGCGTGGTGCGGCTCCAGGAACGCGGCGACCGCCTCGGAGTCGGGTCTCATGGGAACTTCGGGTCCCGCTTCTGGGTGAACGCCTGGTACCCCTCCATGTAGTCGGGGCCGAGCATCAGCTGCGCCTGCGCCTCCGCCTCGTGGTCGAGTCCCGACTCGAGGTCGAGCTCCGCCTCGAGGTCGATCGCCTCCTTGGTGGCGGCGAGCGCCTCGCGCGGCCCACGCGCCAGCTTCTCGGCCAGGGCGATGGCGGCCGGCATCACGTCCCCCTCCACCACCTGGTGGTAGAGGCCAATCTCCTTCGCGCGGGCGGGGGAGGTGAACTCGCCGAGCATCAGCATCTCGGTGGCCATGCTGTGCCCCACCAGCCGGGGCAGGAGCCAGGCCGCGCCCATGTCGGCACCGGAGAGCCCCACGCGCACGAAGAGGATAGGCGATCTTCGCCTTCTCGTTGGCCACCCGGAAGTCGCAGGCGCTGGCAATGACGGCGCCCGCCCCGGCCACCGTCCCGTTGAGCCCGGCCACCACCGGCCGCGGGCAGCGGCGGATCGAGAGGATCAGGTCGCAGGTCAACCGGGTGAAGGCGCGGAGCTCGTCGATGTCCATCTCGAGCAGCGGCCCGATGATGTCCTCGACGTCGCCGCCGGAGCAGAACGCCCGCCCCGCCCCGGTGATGATCACCGACCGGACGTCCGGCTCTTCGCCGAGGGCGTTGAAGGTGTCGGTCAGCTCGCGGTACACCTCGAAGGTGAGCGCATTGAGCTTGTCAGGGCGGTTGAGGGTGATGGTCGCGACGCCGGTCGCCGCGTCGAGCGCGTAGAGGAATGATGTCGGGCTGATCGTCATGCGGGCCTCCCGGCCTGCGCGGGAATCACCGCGGTGGTCTCCATCTCGAGGAGCGCGTGCTCGTCGAGCAGCGCCGACACCTCCACCAGCGCCATGGCCGGGTAGTGCCGCCCCATCAGTTCCTTCCAGATGCCGCCCAGCGCCCGGCGCGCGTCGCGGTACTCCTCCATGTCGAGCACGTACACCGTCATCCGCCCGATATCGGTGGGCTGCCCGCCGGCCGCGCGCACCACCGCGAGCGAGTTGGTCAGCGCCCGCTGGAACTGGGTCACGAAGTCGGCGGGGTGCACCGTGCCGGAGGCGTCGCTCGCCGTCTGGCCCGCCACGAAGAGCGTCCGACCGCCGGCCGGGGCCAGCAGGCCGTCGTTCCAGCCCTTCGGCTGGCCGCGCGGGTTGATGATCTCCCAGCTCATGCTACGCCTCCCTGCCGTCGATGACGACGGCCTCTCCGTTGCGGTCGCCCGACGCGTCGGTCACCTGCGCCAGGACCGCGGCGGCGACTTCCTCCGGCTGCACCATCCGTCCCCCCGGCATCGTGGCCAGGAGGGCGGCGCGCGCCTCCTCGGCGCTCTTGCCCGTTTTCCGCACGATGTTGGCGATGGTGGTTTCGGTCATCGGGGTGTCGACATACCCCGGGCAGACGGCGTTGACGGTGACGCCGGTGCCCGTGAGCTCCGCCGCGGCCGCGCGTGTGAGCCCGACCAGCGCGTGCTTGCTCGCCACGTACGCGGAGATGTACCGCGCCCCCTCCAGCCCCGCCACGCTGGCCACGTTCACGACCCGCCCCCACTTCCGCTCCAGCATGTCGGGCAGGAACGCCTGCAGGCAGAGGAAGGCGCCGGTCGCGTTGATCCGGATCATCTTCTCCCAGTCGTCCAGGCTGGTGCGCAGGATCGACGCCGACTCCGCGACGCCGGCGTTGTTCACCAGGATGTCCACCGGCCCCAGCTTCTCCTTGGCGATGGCGGCGAGGCGGGTGATGGCGGCGGGGTCGGTGACGTCGCACGCCGCCCCCCAGACGTTGCGGCCTTCCTGGCGCAGTTCCTCCGCCTGGCGCTCGAGCTTGCTGAGCGTGCGACCGGAAATGACCACCGACGCGCCGGCGTCGGCCAGCGCGCGCGCCACCGCCGCGCCGATCCCCTGGCCGCCCCCCGTCACCACCGCCGTCTTGCCATCGAGTCGCATCCGGGTACTCTCTCAGTCAGTCTGGAGCAGGGGAAGGGCGGCCTCTTCGAGAATGGCGCCCAGCGCGTCGATCAGGCCGCGACCCTCGGCGGCGGAGGCGTCGGCGGGCCAGCCGAAGTAGGCCCGCGGCCCTCCCGCCTCGGCAAAGGTGCCCTGGCCGGCGCGGATCGCCACCGAGAGCGAGTTCGGGTTCGGTGGGAGCTCCACGCGGATGTCGCGCACCAGCTCCGGCCGCTCCGCCAGCACGATCGAGGTCTCGAACCGCCCCGCGTGGCAGGCGCCGGTCTGGAACTCCTCGCCCAGCCGCTGGGACCACGGCTTGCGCGCGAGGTTGGGGAAGGCCACCCGCATCCCGTCGGCGCGGATCGTCTCGACCGCCTCGGCGCACGGCGCCTAGATGCTCCGGGTCGAGATGGGCGCTCACCACCACCATCCTGGTGAACCCTTGGGCGGCGAGGGCGTCGGCGACATCTTCCAGCAGCGCCACGAGGGTGGCGGGCCGCACGCCGATCGTGCCGGGGAAGGCGGCCGCGAATGGCGCAGGGGTCAGGGCGACCGTCGGGAGCACCACCGCCGTCACGCCCCGGGCGGACAGGCGCTCCGCGCCGACCCGGGCCATCGCCTCGACGATGATCACGTCGGTGGAAAGCGGCAGGTGGGGGCCGTGCGCCTCGGTGGCGCCGAGCGGGACGATGGCCACCGCGCGGGACCGGTCCAGCGCCGCGACCTCCTCGTATGTTGCCGTGGCGAGCCAGCACACCGTCATCCGAACCTCGTTCCATCCGGGAGTCCGCCCGTGACGTTTGAACCGCCGGAGCGCTTCAATATCGCCGATCACCTGCTCGATGCGCGCATCCGCGAGGGGCGCGGGTCGCGCGTGGCGCTGGTGACCGATCAGCGGACCTGGAGCTATCGGGACGTGCAGGACCTGGCCAACCGCTACGGCAACCTGCTCAGGGAGGCGGGGGTGATGCCGGAGCAGCGGGTCATCATCGCCCTGCCCGACGGGCCGGAGTTCGTGGCGGCGCTGTTCGGCATCTTGAAGATCGGGGCAGTGGTGGTGATGGTCAACCCGGACCTCAAACCCGACGCCATCTCCTATTTCTATCAGTACACCCGCGCCCGGGTCGCCTTCGTCCACCCGGGCAACCGCGAGGCGTTCGAGGCGGCCCGCGTCGAGGCGCCCCTCCTGGCCGAATTGATGGTGGTCGGCACCGAAACGCTCGACCGCCGGCTGGAAGCGCAGTCCCTGGATATGGAGTCCTTCCCCAGCCATCGCGACGATGCCTGCATCTGGCTTTTTTCCGGCGGCACCACCGGGCAGCCGAAGGCGGTGCAGCAGAGCCACTGGAGCTTTGCCCACACCACCGCCTGCTACGGGCAGGGCGTCCTGGGGCTCACGGAGGACGACGTCACCATGTCGGTGCCGAAGCTCTTCTTCGGCTATGCGATGGGCACCAACCTTTTCTTTCCCTTCTCGGTCGGTGCCCGGAGCGTGCTCTTTCCCGACAAGCCGACGCCGGAACTTCTCTTCGAGGAGATCGCGAAGCATCGGCCCACGGTGTTGGTGAACGTCCCCACGATGGTCAACCACATGGTGACCCACCCCGCCGCCGCCACCGCCGACCTCTCCTCGCTGCGCCTCGCCACGTCGGCCGGGGAGGCGCTGCCGGTCGAACTCTACGACCGGTGGAAGGCCGCGTTCGGAGTGGAACTCCTCGACGGGCTCGGCACCGCCGAGATGTGGCATGTCTTCATTTCGTCCAAGCTCGGGGCCGTTCGGCCCGGGACGATGGGGACGGTGGTCGAGGGGTTCGAGGTGCGGGTGACCGACGACGACGGGAATCCGTTGCCCGACGGCGAGGTCGGCTGGCTCCGGGTGCGGGGGAACGCCCGCGCCATCGGCTACTGGCAGCAGATGGAGAAGACGGCGCAGGCCTTCCAGGGGGAATGGTACGTGTCGGGGGACATGATCCGACGCGACGGCGACGGGTACTTCACCTACTGTGGTCGCGGCGACGACATGCTCAAGGTGGGGGGCCGCTGGCTGGCGCCGCAGGAGGTGGAGAACTGCCTGCTGCAGCACCCGGCGGTCAAGGAAGCGGCGGTCGTGGGGGTGGTGGACGGGCAGGGGCTCACCAAGCCGCACGCCTTCGTGATCGCGAAGAAGCAGACGGCCGGCCTGGATGAGGAGCTCAAGGCCTTTGTCCGGGAGCGGCTGGAGCCGTACAAGGCACCAAGAGAGGTTGTCTTCCTGGATGACTTCCCGCGGACCCACCTCGGCAAGGTGGATAGGGGAAGCTGCGTGGACTGAGGACCGAGGCCTGACGACACATCGGGGCGGGAAGATTGGACCGCCGTCATCCCGGCGAAAGCCGGGATCCAGTTGCGCAGGAACACTGGACCCCGGCCTTCGCCGGGGTGACAGCTGGGTTCTTCCCCGCTTCCCCGCCGTTGTATTACCCTTCAGAGACACCGCCAGGGGCATCCCCGCGCACGTCGGCGCGACGGATTGAGACGATACCCTTGGAACCTGATCCGGCTCATACCGGCGAAGGGAGCGCGGCATGACTGCCTCTTCTTTTTCTGACGCCTTTCCCAACTCCCGCAAAGTCACCCTCGAGGGCGGCCGCGGCATTCACGTGCCGGTCCGGGAAATTCTCCTCTCCGATGGCGAGCCGCCCCTCCGCGTCTACGACACCAGCGGCCCGCAGGGCTTCGATGTCCGGCAGGGACTGCCCACCCCCCGCCTGCCCTGGATCGTCGAGCGCGATGTCGAGCGCACGCGTCCCCGCTTCCCCGCTTCCCCGCGGCCCCGCGAGGGAGTCCAGGATTACCTGATCCCGGAGTCCTCCGGCAGCGCCCGTCTACCGCGGCCGGGGCCCAGTCACGCAACTCTTCTATGCCCGCCGGGGCGAAGTCACCCCCGAAATGGAGTTCGTCGCCCTTCGCGAAGGCATGACCCCCGAATTCGTCCGCAGCGAGGTCGCGCGCGGGCGCGCCATCATCCCGGCCAACATCAACCACCCCGAAATCGAGCCGATGATCATCGGCCGCGGCTTCGCGGTCAAGATCAACGCCAACATCGGCAACTCCGCCGTCAAGAGCGTCATCGAGGACGAGGTCGAGAAGCTCCGCTGGGCCACCCTCTGGGGCGCCGACACCGTCATGGATCTCTCCACCGGCAAGAACATCCACGAGACCCGGCAGTGGATCCTCCGGAACAGCGCGGTGCCCATCGGCACGGTGCCGATCTACCAGGCGCTCGAGAAGGTCGGCGGCGTGGCCGAGGACCTCACCTGGGAGGCATACCGCGACACCCTGATCGAGCAGGCGGAGCAGGGGGTGGACTACTTCACGGTGCACGCCGGCGTGCTGCTCCGGTTCGTGCCGATGACGGCGAAGCGGATGACCGGCATCGTGAGCCGCGGCGGGTCGATCATGGCCAAGTGGTGCCTGTCGCATCACAAGGAGAATTTCCTCTACACCCATTTCGAGGACATCTGCGAGATCATGGCGGCGTACGACGTCTCCTTCTCGCTGGGCGACGGGCTCCGCCCCGGTTCCATCAAGGACGCCAACGACGAGGCGCAGTTCGCCGAGCTCAAGGTGCAGGGGGAGCTGAACAAGATCGCGTGGAAGCACGACGTACAGGTGATGAACGAGGGTCCCGGCCACGTGCCGATGCACCTCATCAAGGAGAACATGGACAAGCAGCTCGAGTGGTGCGGCGAGGCGCCGTTCTACACCCTCGGGCCGCTCACCACCGACATCGCGCCGGGGTACGACCACATCACCTCCGCCATCGGCGCGGCGATGATCGGCTGGTACGGCACCGCCATGCTCTGCTACGTCACACCCAAGGAGCACCTCGGCCTCCCCGACCGCGACGACGTGAAGGCCGGCGTCATCGCCTACAAGATCGCGGCGCACGCCGCCGACCTGGCCAAGGGGCACCCCAACGCGCAGGCGTGGGACGACGCACTGAGCAAGGCGCGCTTCGACTTCCGCTGGGAAGACCAGTTCAACCTGGCGCTCGACCCGGTCACCGCCCGCGCCTTCCACGATGAGACGCTGCCGGCCGACGGCGCCAAGGTGGCGCACTTCTGCTCGATGTGCGGGCCGAAGTTCTGCTCGATGAAGATCACGCAGGACGTGCGGGAGTATGCGGCGGCGCTGGAGGAGAAGTCGGTGGAGTTCCGCCGCCGCGGTGGCGAGATCTACGTGAAGCAGGGCCAGGAGGCGTAACCGGAGGCACCATGACCGGACGGATGGATGCCCAGGCGCGGGCCGACCGTGTCCGCGCCTTCCAGGAGGAGCTGGCCGAGCTCGAATCCGAACTCGGCGGGGTCCTCGACGATGCCCAGCGGGAACGCGTCGCCCGGCACCACGAGCAGCTCCTCGCCGAGCTGGCCCGTCAGTACGATGTCGCCACCACCACTTCCGGCCGCCAGCTCGCCCTCGGCCTCCGCTTCGCCTCCTTCCTCGGCGCGCTCGCCCTCTGCATCGCGGTGGTGCTCTTCGTCGAGCGGTTCTGGGGCGGACTCTCGACCGGCGGGCAGGTCAGTCCCTGCTCGCGCTCGGCGACCGCCTCGATGCTCGGCCTCACCGAGTTTGCCGCCCGCCGAGAGAAGACCCTCTACTTCGCGGGGCTGGCGGCGCTGGTGGCCTTCGCCGCCTTCGTCACCGACGTCGCGACGCTGCGCCAGGTCTACAATGTCACGCTCGTCACCAAGGGAGTTTCTGCTCTGGGCCGTCTTCGGCAGCGGCGCTCGCCTACGGGTACGGACTCCGGATGCTCCTCCTCGCCGCGCTCGTCACCGGGTCGATCTGGGTGGCGGGGACGCTGGCCACCCTGGGCGGATTCTTCTGGACCGACATCTTCATGCGCTCCGAGCTGTTCCTGCCGCCCGCCCTGCTCGCCGTCGGCCTCGGCATGGTGCGCCACACCGACCGGCGCGAGTCCTTCGGCGGCGTCTACCGGATCTTCGGACTCCTGCTGCTCTTCTGGTGTGTCATCTGGCTCGCGGCCAGCGGGCAGGGCAGCGTCCTGCCGCTCACGGTGCACCAGGTCGAGATCTTCTATCAGCTCCTCGGCTTCCTGGCGGCGGGGCTCACCATCTGGTATGGCATCCGGCGGGGGTGGAACGCCGTGACGAACACCGGGGTGGTGGCCTTTACCATCCTCCTCTACCTCAAGGCGACCGACTGGTGGTGGGACTGGATGCCGCGCTGGCTCTTCTTCCTGACCCTCGGCGCCATCGCGGTGGCGGTGATGCTCGTGCTTCGGCGACTCAAGACCCGCGTGGGGGAGGCCGCATGATGAACCGTGGCCTGCTGGCGGCCGGCGCCACGCTGGTCCTGGCCAACGCGATGATCCTCGGCGGGGTGATGCGGAACCGCAGCGGCAATCCTGACGCGGTCGTCCGGCTGAGCGAGCGGGAACTCGAAAGCTGGGGTCAAGTCTCGGAGGGGGCGGAGCCCCTGCTGGATCTTCGGCTCCGGTGGCAGACCGCCCCCGGTCCCGGCGGGACGCCGTGGTTTGATCGCGCGCGGCTCGAGGCGCTTGGCGAGCACAACCTCCCGTCGCCCGACGACACCACGCACACCTTTGGCTGGATGCGGCCCACGCGCCCCGGCTATGTCGTGCTTGAACTGGCGGGACCGGCGTGGGAGCGGTGGAGGGAGGCGGAGCGGGTGCGAATCGACTCGATGGCGGCCATGGCCGACTCCGGCCCTGACGGCGGAGCGCACGTCCATGGACCGCGGTCGGGAGCCTCCGGCAGTTCGCGCCTGATGGCCGTGGACTTTGGCCTCGATCCGCTGGTGCTGCGCGAGCAGTATCCGGAGCGGAGCCAGTACCTCATCCTGCCGGCCACCTATCGCGCCGACGTTACGGCCGCGGTGCGCGATTCGGCGGGCGCCATCACCGCGCCGGGCAAGGTCACGGGGGAGGTCAGCCAGCTGCTTCCGGGGACCGTCCACGTGCCGAGGCCGCTGCGGGATTCGCTCCTGGCCCTCGGCGCGGTGAAGCGGGATTCGACGACGCACTTCGAAGTGACGCTGAAGGTGGGGAAGAAGTGGGAGGCGTGGGTGGAGTGACGGCGGGGCAGGGGGGCCGCGGGGCGGGGAGGCAGGAGCATTCCGTCACCCCCGCGAAAACCGGGACAGCCGTCACCCCGGCGAAGGCCGGGGTCCAGTGTCGGGACATCGGAGTCTGGCAGTCGTTGAAAGCAGGGACAGCTGTCACCCCGGCGAAAGCCGGGGTCCAGTGTCGTTCCAGGAACATGGATCCCGGCTTTCGCCGGGATGACGACATTTCGGACCCGCGCTTCCCCGCCTAATCGCCTCTCTTGTACTTCTCGATCTCCCGCCGCTGCTTCTTGTTCGGCTTCCCCTTCTCCTGGAAGAGCGGTGGCGGCATCGCCTTGAGCCGCAGCGCCATCGATTCCCGCGCGGAGCGGCTGGCCGCGGTTTCCTCGTAGAGGGTAACGGCCACGCTGGCCGGCCCCCGCCGTTCGCTGAGCCCCCGCACCTCCACATCCCATTCATAGGGGGGCTGCCGGAACTGGATCCGGTCCCCCACCCGCACCGCCTTGGAGCGCTTGGCGCCCTGGCCGTTCACGTCCACCTTGCCACCGTCGATGGCCTCGACCGCCAGCGCCCGGGTCTTGTAGAACCGCGCCGCCCACAGCCACTTGTCGAGCCGGACCGTCCCCGGCACCTCGCGTTCAGGCATGCCGGAAAGATACCGCCGGGCACCTCCCGGGCGTCCCCCCTCTCCATATTCATGGAGAGGGGACACGGGGGTGAGGCAGAACGGCGGGGCCGGGAGGCCGACGGCGTGGGGGGCCGACACACGACACGCAGTTCTGCCGACGCGTCCCTTAGCGACTTCAGCCGTGCCGCGGCGTCTGCCGTGCGACTCACTGGACCCCCGCCTTCGCGGGGGTGACGGCGGTCGATATCCTTCGCAGTCCGTCAGTCCCCCTTCCTTGACATCTTCCTTTGTCAACTATATAGTTGTAGAATAATGAAAGGGCCCCGACGCCCAACCAAGGACATCATCGCATGCTGAGATCCTTCATCCCTGTTGCCCTGGCCCTCGCGCCGCCACTCCGCTCCGGGCGCAGGCGCCGCTGACCCTGGCCGACGCCTTCCGTCGCGCCGATTCCGCGGCCTACGCCAACCGGATCGCCGCCGGCGGCGCCCGCGCCCAGGAGGCCCAGTCCACCGCCGCCCTCCAGGGGATCCTCCCCACGGTGCGCGCCGAGGCCGGGTACTTCCAGACCGACAACCCGCTGGGCGCCTTCGGCTTCACCCTGCAGCAGCGTGGCGTCTCGATGGCCTCCTTCAACCCGGCCAGCCTCAACTACCCCGACGCGGTCACCAACTGGAACGGCGGGCTGGTCGCCGAGGTCCCCCTCATCAACGTCGACGCCTGGTTCGGCAAGGCCGCCGCGTCGAGCGCCGGCGCCGCCGCGGAGGCCGGCTCCGGCTGGACCCGCGAGACCACCCGGGTGGACGTGACCCGCGCCTACTTCGGCGCCATCCTCGCCCGGGAGCAGGTCCGGACCCTCGAGGCCGCCACCGCCGCCGGCAAGGCGCACGTGAAGCAGGCGGAGTCGATGGTCACCAACGGTCTCGCGACCAGGTCCGACGCACTCCTCGCTGCGGTGCAGGCCGGCCAGGTCGAGGCGCAGCTCATCGGCGCCCGCGGCAACGCCGGCATCGCCGTGGCGCAGCTGGCGCTGATGCTCGGTCAGCCCGGCGACACCTCCTTTGTCCTCCCCGACTCGCTGCCGTCGGCGGCGCAGATCCGCGAGCTCGTCGCGCTCCCGTACGGCGACTCCCTGTCCGCCCGTCTCGACGTGACCGCCGCGCAACTCGGAGTGCAGGCCGCCGAGCGCGACGTGCGCCGCGCCAACGCGGTGTACATCCCGCGGCTCAACGGCTTCGGCCGCCTCGACTGGAACAGCCCCGACCAGCTCTTCGGCGGGCAGAGCAGCTACACCGTCGGCGTCATGGCCTCGTGGACCCCCTTCGCCGGCGCCTCCGAGATCGGAGCACGCCAGGCGGCGCAGGGCCGCGCCGACGCCGCCCGCGCCATGGCCGAAGCCGCCACCGCCGGCGCCGCCCTCGAACAGACCGCCACCCGCACCCAGCTCGCGGTGGCCGTCGCCCGGCTCGGCATCGCCGAAGTGTCGGTGGAGCAGGGGACCGAGGCGCACCGCATCGTGGCAAAGAAGTACGCCGGCGGTCTCGCCACGGTCGCCGAACTCCTCAGCGCCGCCGCCGTCGAAACGCAGACCCGGCTCGGCCTCGCCGACGCCCGTTACCAGACCATCACCGCCGACGCGGCGGCTCGGCAGGCCGCCGGCGCCGACCTGATGGCGCTCACCGTCCTGGAGAATTGACATGCGCAAGATCATTCCGGTCGCCGGCATCCTGATGGCGAGTCTTGCCCTCGGTGCCTGCGGGTCCGATGCCGAGAACGTCTCCGGCGAGAGGCTGCCACTCGGCGGCGTGGCCGTGGCGGTCACCGACACGACCGTCGTGGACGCCTTCGAGGCCGCCGGCACCGCCGACCCGATCCGCGCCGCCACGCTCAGCACCAAGCTGATGGGCTCGGTCACGGCCGTGCCGGTGCTACGAGGGCGACCGCGTCGCCGCCGGCCAGGTGCTGGTCCGGCTCGATGCCCGCGACCTCGACGCCAAGCGCGCCCAGGTCGAGGCCGGCCTCGCCGAGGCGACCGCGGTGCACAGCGACGCGACGGTGCAGGTGGGCCGGATCCGCGCGCTCTACGCCGACAGCGCCGCCACCAGGGCGCAGCTCGACCAGGCCGAGACCGGCCTGGCCCGCGCCACCGCGGCGGTCGCCAGCGCCAGGGCGATGGCCGCCGAACTGGCGGCCACCGCCTCGTACGCGGAAGTCCGCGCGCCGTTCGCGGGTGTGGTGACCCATCGCTTCGTCGATCCGGGATCGTTCGCGGCGCCGGGTGCGCCGCTCGTAACGGTGGAAGACGCCGGCACGCTGCGGGTGACCGTCAGCGCCGCCCCCGACGCCGTGCGCGGCCTCAAGGCCGGCACGACCGTCACCGCCATCATCGGCGACGTGACCGTCGACGCGAAGGTGGAGGGGGTGGTGCCCTCCGGGCCCAATCTCTACACCGTCAACGCACTGGTCCCGAACGCCAAGGGCGAGTTCCTCAGCGGCAGTTCCGCCACGCTGGCGCTCCCGCGCGGGACGCGCCGCGCCATCCTCGTGCCGGCCGGCGCCGTCGTTCGTCAGGGCGACCTGACCGGCGTGCGCACCGTGGCAGACGGCCAGCCGACGTTGCGCTGGGTCAAGCTCGGCCGCACCGCCGATGGCGATGGTGGAGGTGCTCTCCGGCCTCGCTGCGGGTGACACCGTGGTGGTGGCCGGCGGGGAGCGCTGATCATGGGCATCGCCGGACGGATGGCGCAGGCGTTCCTGCATTCGAAGCTGACCCCGCTCGTCACGGTCGCGTCGCTCGCGGTCGGCGCGCTCGCCATCCTCGCGACGCCGCGCGAGGAAGAGCCGCAGATCTCGGTGCCGATGATCGACGTCATCGCCGTGATGCCCGGCGCCTCCCCCGAGGAGGTCGAGAACCTGCTCACTCGGCCGATCGAGAAGCTGATGTGGGAGGTCCCCGGCGTGGAGTACGTCTACGCCATGGCCGGCGAATCGATGACGCTGGTCACGGTGCGTTTCAAGGTGGGCGAGAACCAGGACCTCGCCACGAGTCGCGTCTTCAACAAGATCGGGTCCGCGGCGGACCAGGCGCCCCCGGGCGCCATGCCACCGATGATCAAGCCCCACGGCATCGACGACGTGCCGATCCTGGCGCTCACGCTGCACGGCGGTGGCTACGGCTCCGACGAGCTGCGCGCCATGGCCACGCACCTGGCCGACGAACTCTCCACCATTCCGGACCTCGCCCGCATCGACCTGATCGGCGGCGAGCCGACCCAGTTGCGCGTGACGCTCGACCCGGCCCGGCTGGCGGCGAGCGGCGTCACCCCCGGCGAAGTGATGCAGGCGCTTCGCGCCGCCAACGTGCGTCTCCCCGCCGGCGAGTTCGCCTCCGCCAACGAGGTCTTCCTCGTCTCCGTCGGCGCGCCGATCCGCTCCGCGCAGGACGCCGGCGACGTCGTCGTCGCCAATCGCGCGCGGACCCGGTCTACCTCCGCAACGTCGCCACCGTCGTCGAGGCCCCGGCCGAGGCCACCGACTACGTGACCCACGCCGCACGCGGCGAGAGCGGGGCGCAGGCGGTGACGATTGCGGTGGCCAAGCGCCCCGGCGTCAACGCCACCGACATCGCGCATGCCGCGCTGGAGCGGGTGGACGAGGCGCGGAGCCGGCTCCTTCCCGCCGACGTGCTGGTGGACGTCACCCGCAACTACGGCGAGACGGCCAGCGAGAAGTCCAACGAGCTGATGCTGCACCTGCTCATCGCGACGCTCTCCGTCACCGTCCTGATCGGCCTCTTCCTCGGCTGGCGCGAGGCGCTGGTGGTGCTGGTGGCGGTGCCCGTCACCCTGGCGCTGACGCTCTTCGTGTACTACGCGCTGGGGTACTCTCTCAACCGGATCACGCTCTTCGCGCTGATCTTCTCGATCGGCATCCTGGTGGACGACGCCATCGTGGTGGTGGAGAACATCTACCGCCACCTCCAGATGGGCGACCGCGCCCCGGACGTGGCCGCGGTCGAGGGCGTGGACGAGGTCGGCAACCCGACCATCCTCGCCACCTTCACCGTCATCGCGGCCATCCTGCCGATGGCGTTCGTCTCCGGCCTCATGGGTCCCTACATGCGGCCCATCCCGGTCGGCGCCTCGGCGGCGATGCTCGCCTCGCTCGCGGTGGCGTTCATCATCACGCCGTACCTGGCGCTGCGCCTCCTCAAGGGGCACGTGGCCCCCGGGCCGCACATGCCCGACCGCGCGCACGAGCCGGAGGAGCTGTCGGGCTTCGCGAAGTTCTACACCGGCATCATGACGCCGCTGATGGACATCCCGCGCCGCCGGATGGCGTTCTACGGCGGGATCGTGGCGCTGCTGCTCGTGTCGATGGGACTGCTGGCGGTCAAGCTGGTGGAAGTGAAGATGCTGCCCTTCGACAACAAGTCGGAGTTCCAGGTGGTGCTCGACCTGCCCGAGGGCGCCACGCTCGAGACCTCCAACGCGGCGGCCGGCGCGGTGGCGGCCTACCTGCGCACGGTGCCGGAAGTCACCAGCACCGAGACCTACGCCGGCACCTCGGCGCCGTTCAACTTCAACGGCCTGGTGCGGCACTACTTCATGCGCCGCGGCGCCAACGTGGCCGACGTGCAGGTGAACCTCCTCCCCAAGGGCGAGCGGAGCCGGCAGAGCCACGACATCGCGGTGGCCGTGCGGCCGGCGGTGGATTCGATCGCGCGGCGCTTCGGCGCCAACGCCAAGATCGCCGAGATTCCCCCCGGCCCGCCGGTGCTCTCCACGCTGGTGGCCGAGGTGTACGCCGCCGACGACAGCACGCGGCTCCTGGCGGCCACGAAAGTCAAGGCGGTCATGGAGTCCACGCCCGGCGTGGTGGACGTGGACTGGACCGTCGAGGCGCCGCAGGCCAAGCGATGCCTTCCGCGTGGACCGGGTGCGCGCCGCCGAGGCGGGCGTCACGGTCGAACAGGTGGCGCAGGTGCTGACGATGGCGCTCTCCGGCGCCGACGCCGGGCTGGCCAGCGTGCCGACCGCGCGCGAGGGCGTGGCGATCGTGCCCCGGCTCGGCTTGACCAGCCGGAGCGGCGTCGAGGCGCTGCTGGCGGTGCCGGTGGCCACGCCGCGCGGCCCGACGCCGCTGGGGCGGTTCGTCACGGTGGAATCCACCACCCGCTCGCCGCTCCGGATGCGGAAGAACCTCCGGCCCGTCATCTACGTGACCGGCGACGTGGCCGGCACCATCGAGTCGCCGGTGTACGCCATCCTCGCCATGAACAAGGCGCTCGACACCGTGCAGGTGCACGGCGCGTCCATCGCGCGCTACAACGCGACCGCGCCCGACCGGCTCGACGAGACCGCCATGAAGTGGGACGGCGAGTGGCAGGTCACCATCGAGGTCTTCCGCGACCTCGGCCTCGCCTTCGCCGCCGTGCTGGTGCTCATCTATGTGCTCGTGGTGGGGTGGTTCCAGTCGTTCAAGATCCCCCTCGTCATCATGGCGCCGATTCCGCTGACCCTCATCGGCATCCTCCCGGGGCACGCCCTGACCGGGGCGTTCTTCACCGCGACGTCGATGATCGGGATGATCGCGCTGGCGGGCATCATCGTGCGGAACTCGATCCTGCTGGTGGATTTCATCCAGCTCGCCGAGGCGCGCGGCCGTCCGCTCCGCGAGGCGGTGCTCGAGGCGGGGGCGGTGCGGTTCCGGCCGATCGCGCTCACCGCGGCCGCCGTCGTCATCGGCGGGATCGTGATGGTGCTCGACCCGATCTTCCAGGGCCTCGCGGTGGCGCTGATGAGCGGCGCCATCGCGGCCACACTGCTCACCATGGTGGTGGTGCCGCTCCTCTACTGGGAGCTCCGGCGCCGCGAAGGAGCCACGTCATGAAAATGCTGATGCTGACCTACAGCGGCGCCGAGCCGGCGCGGATCTCCGCGCTCCTCGATGCGGCCGGCGTGCCCGGCCACACCTGGTTCGAGGGCGGGCATGGGCATGGGCTGACCGGGCCGCGGGCCGGGACCCGGGCGTGGCCCGGCAGCGTGACCGTCGGGTTTGCCGTGGTGGAGGACGCGGTGGCCGTGACGGCCGCCGCGAGGTGTCGCGAGGCGGAACTTCCCCCGGGCGAGCGGCTGCACGTGGCCGTCATGCCCGTCGATTCATTCTCTTAGGCGTGGAGGTGGCTGATGTGCAATGATGCAATCATCCGGCGGATCGCCGGGCTCTTCGTGATGGCGTCGGTGGCGCTGGGGTTCTGGGTGCATCCCGGGTTCCTCGCCTTCACCGCCTTCGTGGGATTCAACCTCTTTCAGTCCAGCCTCACCGGGTTCTGCCCGCTGGAGCGGATCCTGGGGAGCGTGGGCTTGTTCGGCTGCGAGCCGAAGAAGGCCTGAACCCTACCGGCGGCGGCGGAGGAGTTTCTTCTTCCGGTCGAGCTCCTCCTCCAGCCCGCCGCACACCAGCTCACACATCGTGAACACCTGCGGGTCGGTGATCCGGTACCAGCTGGTGGTCCCTTCCTTCCGGCGGTCCACGTAGCCCTGCTGCAGCAGCACCTGCAGGTGCTTCGACACGTTGGCCTGGCCGCCCCCTGTCCGCTCGGCAAGGTCTCCCACGGAACACTCCCCGGCGCGCAGCGCCTGCAGCAGCCGGAGCCGCATCGGCTCGCCAAGGGCCTTGAACCGCTCGGCGATGGCCGAGGCGTTGGAATCGCTGAGTTCGAGCATGTACCCCTCCAGGGAATCACTATACAACTATCTGGTAATATAGTAATTCCAGCCCCGACGCGCCACACTCGGCAGGTGGTCGTCTCACGGCCCGAGATTGCTTCGTCGGCCCCTGGCGGGGCCTCCTCGCAATGTCAGAAGGGGACGCCGCCCCTCAGTCCTCAGTCCCCAGTCCTCAGTCCTGATAGATTTGCCGTATGCCCCTCCTCGGCCTCTCTCTCGCCCTCGTCATCGGCGTCTCCCTCGGCCTTCTCGGCGGGGGCGGGTCCGTCTTGACGGTCCCGATCTTCCATTACGTCCTGGGCTACGGGGTCAAATCGTCCATCGCCATGAGCCTGGCCGTCGTCGGCGTGACCAGCGCCGCCGGCGCCCTGGGCCGGCTCCGGAACGGGGAGCTCAACGGCCGGGCGGTGCTCACCTTCGCGCCGGTGGCCATGCTCGGCACCTTCGTCGGTGCCCGGGTGGCCCTCCTCGTCCCCTCCATCGCCCAGCTGATTCTCTTCGCGGTGACGATGCTGGTGGCCGCCCTTTTCATGTGGCGGGGACGGCCCGCCGACGCCCATGCCCCCGAGCGGCCGCACCCCGTGCTCGTCGCGCTCATTGGCGGTGCCGTGGGGATCCTCACCGGGCTCGTCGGGGTGGGCGGGGGGTTCCTGATCGTGCCGGCGCTGGTCCTCCTCCTCGGCGTGCCGGTCAAGGAAGCCGTCGGCACTTCGCTCGGGGTCATCGCCCTCAACTCGGCGTCGGGATTTGCCGGGTACTGGGGGAAGGTGGATATTGATCTGCGCATGATGGCGGGCTTCACCGCCGTGGCGATCGTCGGTGTCTTCGTCGGCACGCTGCTCGGCCGGCGGGTGAGCCCGGGCAATCTCCGCAGGGGATTCGCCGTGCTGCTGGTGGTCGTCGGGGCGGCGATCCTCCTGAAGAGCCTGCTCGGGCAGGCCTGAACCTCTCTCGGAATCCTGACCATGTTCTTCCAGCGCTTCTACGACGACACCCTCGCCCAGACCAGCTACCTCATCGGCTGCGCCGCCACGGGTGAGGCGATGGTGATCGACCCGAACCGGGACGTCGCGCAATACGTGCGCGCCGCCGAGGACGAAGGGCTCCGGATCACGCACGTGACCGAGACCCATATCCACGCCGACTTTCTTTCCGGGACCCGGGAGCTGTCACACCTCACGGGTGCGGTGATGTATCTCTCCGACGAGGGCGGCCCCGGCTGGCAGTACGCTTTCGCGAAGCAGGGCGGGGCGGTGCTGCTCCACGACAACGACCACTTCATGGTCGGCAACATCCGGTTCGACGTCCTCCACACCCCGGGGCACACGCCCGAACACATGGCCTTCGTGGTGACGGACACCGCCGGCGCCACCGGGCCGATGGGCATCGTCACCGGCGATTTCGTGTTCGTGGGTGACGTGGGCCGGCCCGACCTGCTCGAGAAGGCGGCGAAGGTGGCGGGGTCGGCGGACGGCGCCGCCCGCGCGCTCTGGAAGAGCCTCGCCAAGTTCCGGACCCTCCCCGACCACTTGCAGGTGTGGCCCGGCCACGGCGCCGGCTCCGCCTGCGGCAAGGGAATGAGCGCGGTGCCGCAGAGCACCGTCGGCTACGAGAAGCTCTTCAACTGGGCGTTCGGCGCGGCCACCGAGGACGAGTTCGTGGCGCAGGTGCTCGCCGGGCAGCCCGAGCCGCCGAAATACTTCGCCGAGATGAAGCGTCTCAACCGCGACGGCCCGCCGATCCTGGACGGATTGCGCACGCCGCCACGGATCGAGGGCGCGCGCCTGCCGGAGCTGCTGGCCTCGGGTGTGACCGTCGTGGACGCGCGCCCCAGCGAGGCGTTCACCGCACGGCATATCCCCGGCACCATTCACATCCCGCTGGACCGCTCCTTCACCACCTGGGCGGGGTGGCTGCTGTCGTACACCGAGCCGTTCTACCTCCTGGTGAGTGGCGACTCGCCGGAGCGCCTCCACGAGGCGCTCCGCGACCTGGCCATGATCGGGCTGGACGGGGCGGCGGGGTGGTTCGGATCGGATGCGATTGCGGCGTGGGGCAAGGAGGGGCTGGCGTACGGCAACACGGCGTTGATCACGCCGGAGGAGCTCGCGGGCCGGCAGGAGCGCAACGGGCTGGCGGTGCTCGATGTGCGCGGTCAGGCCGAGTGGCAGGCGGGTCACTTGCCGGGGGTCGGCAACATTCCGCTCGGCTACCTCCTCGACCGGATCGACGAGGTGCCCGCAGGCCGACCCCTGGTGCTGCAGTGCGGCGGTGGGACGCGTTCCCTGATCGCCGCGAGCCTCCTCGAGTCCCGCGGCATCGTCGACGTCATCAACCTCACCGGCGGCATCACGGCGTGGGAGAAGGCGGGGCTGCCGGTCGAGCGCTAGCTCGGATTGCCGTCACCCCGGCGAAAGCCGGGGTCCATGTTTAGTTCCCCGCTTCCCCGCTTCCCCGCTTCCCCGCCTAATCAGCGTCAGCCGACGACGTACGCTTCCATGGCAAAGTATTCGGCGAGCCCCAGGCGATTCAGCATCGCCGCCGTTTCCTTGTTCCGCGCTTCCACCCGCTGCCAGAACTCCCGCTCGTCGTGCGCGCCGGGAAATGGCGCCGAGTCCTTCTGGCTCTGGTGCTTGAAGATCGCCTGGATCTTGAGCTTCAGTTCCTCCTGGCTCATCGGCACCAGCCAGGTCGCCTCGGTGACCGGCCACTCCTGCCAGGCCCCCCGATAGAGCCACGTCTCCGGTCGCGTGCCGGTCATCTCCGCCAGGGCCCGGTCGATCGCTTCCTTGCACATCCGGTGGGTGCCGTGCGGGTCGCTCAGGTCGCCGGCCACGAAGATGAGCTGCGGGCGCGTCTCCTCGAGGAGCGCCAGCACGATCTGCACGTCGGCCGCGCCGATGGGGTCCTTGCGCACCTTGCCGGTCTGGTAGAACGGGAGGTTGAGGAAGCGGGCGTTCGGGGCGCCGAGGCCAATCGTTTCGAGCGCGCTGACCGCCTCGCCCTCCCGGATGATGCGCTTGACCGCCTGGATCTCCGCGCTGTCCACGGTCCCCGGCGCCTTGGTGGCGAGGAACTCCCTCACCTCGGCGGTGAAGCCAGGCACATCCGCCTTCCCGATGCCCCGATCCCGCGCCAGCCGCTCAAGGAAGTCCACGTAGCGCCGGACATCATGATCGAAGACGGCGATGTTGCCGCTCGTCATGTAGGCCACGGTGATCTCGTTCCCGTTCTGCGCCAGCTTGTGCAGGATGCCGCCCATCGAGATCACGTCGTCGTCAGGATGCGGCGAGAAGACGAGGACGCGGCGGCCCTCCGGCAGCTTCGACCGGCCCCGGATGCGGGCGCCCAGCGCGTTGAAGACCGTCCCGTTCACCGCGCCGGGGGAGCCGTGCCGGGCCACCAGCGACGACAGCTTGTGCTCGGCGTAGTCCCCCTGCGTGAGCTTCAGGATCGCCTTCCCGGTGCGGAGGGAGAGCCAGGTCACGGCGCGGACGGTGAGCTCCGGTGTCCACTCGACTTCGTCCACCAGCCAGGGCGTGGCGACGCGCGTCAGGTCGGCGGCGGCGGCGGTGTCGAGGTAGAAGGTGGTGTTGGGGTGGCGTTGCAGAAACGTGGCGGCCACCTCGAGATCCACCGCCCCCTCCACCGCCCGGCGGACGATGGCCGACTTGTGCTCGCCGGTGGCGAGGATGGCGATCTCGCGCGCCTCGAGGATCGTCGCGATTCCCATGGTGACCGCCTCGCGCGGCACGTGCTCCTCACCGAAGAAGTCCGCGGCGGCGTCCCGGCGGGTGATCACGTCCAGCTGCACCAGGCGGGTGCGGCTCTCCACGCCCGATCCCGGTTCGTTGAAGCCGATATGCCCGGTCTTCCCGATCCCCAGCAACTGGAAGTCGATGCCCCCCGCCGCCGCGATGGCGGCCTCGTAGCGCTCGCACATCCCGTGGACGCCCTCGCGCGCCACCCCGCCGTCAGGGACGTGGGTGTCGGCGGGGTCGATGTCGATGTGGTCGAAGAGATTTTCCTGCATGAAGCGCCGGTAGGAGTGGATGCTCTCCGGCGCCATCGGCCAGTACTCGTCGAGGTTGAAGGTCACCACCCCCCGAAAGCTCAACCCCTCCTCGCGGTGCATCCGGATCAGCTCCCGGTACACCCCGATCGGGGTGGACCCGGTGGCCAGGCCGAGCACCGGCCGGGCGCCCGCCGCCCGCCGCTCGGCGATGACGTCGCGGATGCGCGCCGCGATGGTGCGGGCGAGCGCCTCGTGGCTCTCGAGCACCACGGTGGGGATCCGCTCCGGGCCTCTGGCGGGGTGGGACATGGCCCAAATCTAACCGGAATCCGCTTGACGCCCGCTTGACCCCCCGGCCCGAACCTCCAGTCGCAACCCTGACTGGAGGTCGTTATGCGGTTCCCACGGATGCTCCCGACCCTGTTCCTGGTCCTGACGCTCGGCGCCTGCCACAGCTATGAACCGGTGACGGTGCCCCTGCCTGATTACGCCCCGGCGGTGGACGGCCGGAACGAGATGCGGCTCACACTGGTGACCGGTGAGCGGATGACGCTGTCGGACACCTACGTCGCCGGCGGGTCGGTCTACGGGTATCCTCTCGACGCCCCGAGCACCGGCTACGCGCCGGTCGCGGTGCCGGTCAGCGCCATCCAGAAGGCCGACCTCCGGAAGCCGCACGCCTCCAAGCCCCTCGCCTACGTCGTGGGCGGAGCGCTCATCGCGGGCACAGTGGCGGCCTCGGCGAGCCTCTTCGGCGCGGTGCGGCGCTGATCGCCCGGCGGGATGGTCGCCTGCGGCAAGGTTACATTTCCGCCTTCGGATCATCCCCGGAGGCCCCATGGAGTCCCGTCGCATCGAAGCACTGGTTGATGGCGTCTTTGCCGTCGCGATGACCGTGCTCGTGCTCCAGGTGCCCGTGCCGGCGCTCCCCGATCCGGTCACGGGCGCGGAAGTGGTCGATGCGCTCTGGGCGCTCCTCCCCTCGATCGCCACCTACGCCGTCAGCTTCCTGATCCTCGGGACCCTCTGGGTCGGCCACCACGACCAGTCGCGCCTGATCCGGCGCACCGATTCTGCACTGGTCTGGTCGAATCTTTTCTTCATCCTCTGCGTGGCGTTCGTGCCCTTCGCCACGGCGTTCGTCTCCCGCTACCCGCTCCAGCAGGCCGCGATCGTGATCTACGGCGCCACCCTGCTCCTGGCCGGGATGTTCCTGTTCGCCCACTGGAACCACGCGGTCAACCGCGGCCTCGTTGCCGAGGAGGTCACGCCGGAGCTGGCCGAGGTCGTGCGGGAACGCATCTCGATGGGGATGGCCGCCTTCCTGGTGGCCACGATCGCCGGGGCGTTCCTCCCGAAGGTGGGGCTCCTCCTCTTCGCGTGCATCCCGATCCTGTACTTGCTCCCCCGGCGCATCGATCCCGACATGGTCGAGGAAGCCGCCACGAACGAGTAGCACCTCTGGCGCCGGTGTCAGTTTGACGGCATGGGTACGCCCCGCGTGTCACGGTGACAGGCGGGGCGACTTGTCGCTGTCAGGATGGCGCCCGTCGGTTGGCACGCCGGCTGCAATTCCCTCCTCCCGATGGATCACGATGCGTGGTCCGATCACGAGACCCAATTCCAATTCAGGAGGAGTGCATCATGTTGACGCTGACCCGCCGCCCGACCCGCATGCTCGACGACGTCTTTGCCGGCTGGCCCTTCGGCCAGGAGCCGGACGGTGCCTTGACCGCCAGCTGGGTGCCCGCCGTCGATGTCTTCGAAGACAAGGAGCACGTGCGGATCATGGTGGAGGTGCCGGGGGTCAATCCGGACGACATCAAGATCTCGCTCGAGCAGCAGACCCTGACGATCAGCGGTGAGAAGAAGCAGGTGAGTGAGGAAAAGACCGAGCGGGTCCATCGGTACGAGCGGACCTACGGCAGTTTCACCCGCCGCTTCACCCTGCCCGCGACGGTGGACGCGGAGAAGATCGAGGCCAAGGCCGAGCAAGGTGTGCTGGTGCTCACCATTCCGAAGTCGGAAAAGGCCCGGCCGCGGCAGATTCCCATCAGTCTCGGCTAATCGGCGCACACGCTCGCCGTACGACGCCCCTCCCCGGCTTGTCCGGGGAGGGGCGCCGTCTTTTGGGGTGCTTGACGCCCGCTTGACCCTGCCGCCCCATCCTCCTCCCGTCCAGCAACGAGGGAGGACCCGATGCGCCGCACCCCATTGACCGCCGCCATGCTCCTGGCCGTCCACCTGTCGGCCTGCACCAGCTATCAGGCCCTCGCCAACCCGTCGGTCGAACTCGGCGCGTCCCCGATGCAACTCGACGAAGTCCGCGTCACACCGGTGACCGGCAAGCGATTCTACCTCACCTCGTCCCTCATCTCGGGCGACTCTCTCTTTGGCGTGCGGTCCGGAGGCGACCGGACCGCTATCGCGCTCTCCGACGTGAAGCGAATCGAGGCGCGCTATGTCTCGACCACCTTGGTCGGAACGCTGTTCTGCGTGGTCGCGGTGTTTGCGGTCAACGCCGAGTCCTGCTCGGTGGACTCGGAGTAGCCATGCGCGCGCTTCGCGGTCGTCTGCGCCTGTCGATCAACCTCCTGCTGCTGGCGGTGTTCCTCCCCGGCTGCGCCACGTATTCGGTCATGCCCGATCCGGCGTCGACTCTGAAAGCGCCGCAGACCGAGTTCAAGCAGGTGCGCGTCATGCTCCGGTCCGGCGAAGAATTTACCCTGCAATCTCCGCGCGTCGAGGGCGATTCGCTGCGGGGGACCTGGCCGAACTCCCTGGTGCAGAGTGTGGCCTTGACTGATGTCGCCACCGTGCGAGTGAAGCGGAGCAACGTCGGAAGGACAGCGGGCTTGGTGGTGCTTTCGGCCGCAGCGGTATGGGGAATACTCTTGACCTTCGCGCTTGTCGTTTCCGATTGACTACGGAAAGCGTCGCCACGGTTCAGGTGGGTGACGGAGTCTCGAACGTGGGCATTCTCAGGTCGCGCCCACGTCCAACCCCGCCTCCAGCGCGAACCGCGTCAGCCCCGCCACCGTGCGGATCCGAAGCTTCCGCATCAGGCTCTCCCGGTGCGTCTCCACCGTCCGGTGGCTGATCCCGAACCGCGCCGCGATCTCCTTGTTGGTCTCCCCCTTCACGATGCCCAGCAGTACGTCTCGCTCCCGGCCGGTGAGCGCGTCCAGCGCCTGCCCCCGCTGCGCCTCCTCGAGCTCGCCCCGCACCGCGGTCGTCAGCATCGCGGCGATGCGCTGGCTGTAGTACGACTCCCCCGCGTGCACCGCCGACACCGCGGCCCGCAGTTCGGTGGCGGCCAGGTCCTTCAGCAGATACGCGTGCGCCCCCGCCCGCACCGCCTCCAGCACGTACTCCGGATTGTCGTGCATGCTGAGGATGACCACCCGCACGTCGGGCAGTTCCTCGTGCAGCGCCGCCGCCACCTGCAGTCCGGTCATCCCCGGCATCGTAATGTCGAGCACCGCCACGTCAGGCGTCGCCTCCCGCGCCAACGCCAGCGCCTCGTCGCCGCTCGCCGCCTCGGCGACCACCTCGAACCCCGGTTCCTGCCGGAAGACGTGGCGAATGCCCTCGCGGACAATGGCGTGGTCGTCGGCGATCAGGATGCGAATGGGGCTGGCGCTGTCAGTCATGCGTCGGTCCTCGGCTGGTGGTGTCCGGCGTGGTGGCGTCGCGCGGGAGGCCGACCCGCACCCGGAGCCCCTTGCCCGCGGGCGCCTCGATGGAAACGGTGCCGCCGAGCGCCCCGATCCGCTCCCGCATGCCGGTGATCCCCATGTGTCCCGGACGCTCGATCGTGTCGGGGGTGATGCCCGCCGGCAGGCCCCGGCCGTCGTCCTGGACCGTCAAGGTCAGCCCGCGGTCGGCCTGGGATATCGTGACGGTGATCGAGCGTGCTTCGGCGTGACGCGCCACGTTGGACAGCGCCTCCTGCAACGCCCGGAAGAGCGCAAGTTCGGCGTCCTTGGAGAGCGGGCGCAGGGTGGCCGGCGCGTCGAGTGTCACCACCAGCCCGCTCCGCTGCGTAAACTCGGTAATCAGCGAGCGGAGCGCCGGCAGCAGGCCGAGATCGTCGAGCAGCGACGGCCGCAGCGAATGCACCACGCTCCGGATGCCGCGGATGCCGGTGTCGACCAGGTCGAGCGCGTGGTCGATCCGCACGGTCGCCTCGGGGGGCACTCCGTTCCGCAGGACGCCCAGCTCCATCTTGACCGCCGAAAAGACTTGTGCTGTCTCGTCGTGGAGTTCGCGGCTGAGGCGGCGCCGTTCCTCCTCGTGCTGCTCCACCATGCGGGCGGAGAGCCGCGCCAGTTCCACCGTGCGCGCGTGGAGCCGGCGGGTCAGGTCGGCGTTGGCGAGGCCCGCCCCCACCTGCTGGCCCAGCGTCACCATGAACCCCTCGTCGAGGGCGGCGAAGGGATCGCGCGCGTTCCCCGTCAGGACCAGCGCGCCGGACGCCTCGGTCCCCCGGAAGACCGGGAGGACCGCTTCGAAGAGATGCTCCCGGCCCTTTCGGAGCGCGGAGGAGCCCAGCTGGGGGCGCCCGGTGAGCATCGCCTGCTGCAGGCGCGCCGCCAGCTCCGGCGGCGGCGCGGGTGGCCACCCGGCGCAGGCGCCGGCGCCGCGCACGCAGTGGACTCCATCGTCGCCGCGCATGTAGAGCGCCGTGCCGCTGACCGCCGGCAGCGCCAGCGGGCGCTCGAGCAGTGCCGCGAGCACGTCCTGGTCTTCACGCCCCGCCCGCTGCAGGTCGCCGGAGAGCGCGCCCAGCGCGCTGAGCCCGCGGCGCAGGTCGTCGAGCACCAGGAGGAGGATGCCGGTCCCCACCGCCAGCTCGAAGAAGATGTCGAGGTAGTAGCCCCACGGATTCCACGCCCCCTGGGCCCGGAGTATCAGGTAGTCGAGGTGATGGACGCCCCAGAGGGTGAAGGCGCCGGCCAGGAGTCCCGCGCCGGTGCCCCCCACCCGGTCGAAGTGCCGGAAGAACACCCACCCCGTAGCGAGCGTGGCGAAGGAGAGGAACAGCACCGCCGGCAGCGCGGCCCAGACGAAGTGGTCGAGGCGGTAGATCGCGATGTACGACCAGACCGGCGGAAAGAGGGCGACGAGGAAGTACCGGTGCCGCCACCGCGGCTGGCGGACGAAGACCAGCGCCGCCCAGAGCAGCGCCAGCGCCGTCCATCCCGTGAAGACCTGGTGCCAGTAGAGCCACCCCGGCCGGGCGGTGGCCAGGAAGCTGAGGATGGCCCACATCCGCAGGACGTACATGGCCCACGCCGCGGCGAACCAGGCGAAATAGGGCTTGCGGTACCGCCGATACAGGTGGAGGCAGAGCGCGGCCAGCGCCGCGAGGATGACCGCCTCGAGGATGGCGGCCGCGCGCTCCATGCCGATCGGTGGGAGGGGCAGTTGCATCCCTGCAAGATATTCGGGAAACGGGCCCGCCGCCGTCCGGTTCGCGGGTCGGCCCGCCGGGGTATAGCTTTGACGGCACCCCCGGAAGGAGCAGGCTTGGGCGCTGGACAGGGATCCACACCGTTCGCCACCGCGTACGGCCGCCTCATCGCCGCCTACCGCGCCGGTCCGACGGCGGAGCCGGAGGCTGCCGCCCTGCTCGCCGAGGTGGCGGCACTGGTGGCCACACGGCCCGTGTCCGTCGAGGCGGGGCTCTTCCTCTCCGGCGAATACGACACCGCGA
This sequence comes from uncultured Gemmatimonadales bacterium, assembly GCA_963748815.1. Classification (GTDB taxonomy): domain Bacteria; phylum Gemmatimonadota; class Gemmatimonadetes; order Gemmatimonadales; family GWC2-71-9; genus SPDF01. The sequence continues at coordinate 88,115 of CAVVKJ010000008.1, forward strand.
ACCTCCGGTCGCACCTCCTGCGCCGGCAGGTTGAACTCCTGTCCGTGGCCGCGGGCGCCCCCGCCGATGCGCTCGAGTCGCTGGCGCGCGCGCTGGGCGGGGACGCGCCGCTTCCCGAGCACGCGGCGCTGCGCTACGAAATGGTGACGCAGGTCGTTCCGGTGTCCCGGGCGCACACCCCGACGGCCAAGGCGGTCGCGGCCCCGCCGCCGCTCTTCCTGATGGGTGCCGAGGTGTTCGCGGACGAGGATGATCGCGCCCCCTCGGCGTTTGGCGCCGAGGTCGCCGCGCTCACCGCGGAACTCGGCTCCGCCCGCGAACGGGGAGCCTGGATGGAGGCGCTGCACGCCGCGCAGGCGCTGGTGCGGCTCAGCGGCCGCGTCCCGGAGATGGACCGGCGCACGGTGGCCATCACCGCCCGCCGCGCGCTCTCACGCCCGATGCTGATCGGGATCATTGAACACGCCATCCGCACGCCGGAGGAGCAGGCGCGCGCCGCGGAAGTGCTGCAGTGGCGCGGCGGCGAGGCCGCTGACCTGATGCTCGAGGCCGTCCGGAAGACCGAATCCCCCGAACCGCATCGCTTCCTCCTCGACGCCCTCGCCCGCATGCCCGACGCCGTCCCACTCCTGGTCCCGATGCTCCGGAGCCCGCACTGGCACGAGGCGCGGCACGCGGCGGAGATCCTGGGCCGGCAGATGGTCCCCGACGCCCTCCCCGCCCTCCGCGCGCTGCTCGCCCACCCCGAGGCACGGCTGCGCGGCGCCGTCCTCGATGCGTTGGCGCGCTACCCGGCACAGTACGGGACCGAGGCGCTGCGGGAAGGACTCTCCCACCCGACTCCCGAGACGAGGCAGGACGCGGCGACAGCCATCGGGAGGCGCGGGGGCGGCGCCTTGGCGATGCCGCTCCTGGCCGCCATCGAGGCGGAGCGGGACCACGCCACGTGGAAGGTGATGCTCGCCGCCCTCGGGCGGATCGAGGCGCCCGAAGCCGCCGCCGCCATGAGCTCGGTCGCGCTCCGCCGGCGAGGATTTCTTTCGCGCGGGGGGTTTTCGCTGGCGCAGCGGCTCGAGGTCGTGGCGGTCCTGGCGGCCTCGCCGACCAGGGCGGCCAGGCAGGCGTTGACGAGGGTGGCGCGGGAGGCGGAGGGGGAGGTCGGTGCGGCGGCCCGGGGGGAGCTGGACCGCCGCGCCTGACCGGGGCTACAGGCGGTGCACTTCCAGCTTCTGGAGGTGGATGCTGAGGTTATGGTTGACCCGCACGCCGACCACGCCCTTGGTGTCGACGTCCGCGGCCTTCGCCGAATGGACTTCCTTCCCGTTCACCATGAACGACACCGTGCCGTCCTTGATCAGGACCGTCAGCTCGTTGCTGGCGTTGCCCTCGGCGTCCACCGCCTTGATGGCGTCGTTGGCGGTCCAGTCCACGACCTTCGTGGTCTTGTCACCCATCCGCCGCTTGATCAGGAACTTCCCGTCGCCGCGGATCAGGAAATAGGTGTACGCCTGGTCCGGCCCCTGGAGATCCTGTCCACCGATGAACATCCCGTAAGACTCGGCGTGCATGGGCTTCGGCGGGGTGCTGTGCAGCAGGGCGACCAGGTGGGCATTCCCGCTGGTGGTGTCGGTCGGCTGGTAGAAGATGGCCGCCGGCCCGAGGGTGATGTGCCAGCCCGGCGCCATATCCACGAAGCTCACCTTGGTGAGCGGCGCGCTGCCGTCCACCCGCGCCATCCACCCCTTGGGGAGGGTGCCGCTGCCCTGCACGGCCTTGTCGGGATCGGCCTGGCCGAACGCGGGCGCGGCCAGCGCCAGGCTGAGGGCGGAAATCGCAAGAAGTCGTCGCATAGGGACCTCGAATGTGCGGGGGAAGTGTATGGGGGGGCGCCGGTTGCGAGGCGCTCCCGATCGGTATAAGCTACTCCGTTGACTGTCGGATGTTAACCCCGGGGAGCGCGCAATGTTCGGTTTCGTCGAGATGCTGCTGGCGGGCGTGGGGGCAGGGATGATCCTGCTGGCCCTGACCTTCGTGTCCGCGCTCATCGGAGTCCTCGTCAATGCGATGATCGCCCTCTTTGCCGGGCCGGTCATCGATCAGGTCCTGGCCCGGAAGGCCGCCCGCTGATCCCCCCGGGCGGCCGCCAGACGCCGCCCTAGCCGGAATCCTTTCCTTCCAGCGTTCGTACGTGTATCCTAGACCCCGCCCTCGAGGCGGGAACTTTTCGTAACTCCAAGCCGTATAAGCATCTTCGCCACGTGAGCCGGGGTCCGGTCTTCACCGGAGCCCCCGCGCCCTCGGCCTGTTCAGGAAATCGGCCCCATGTTTCTCTCGGATATTTCCGTCAAGCGGCCCGTCCTCGCGACGATGATGAGCCTGGCCATCGTGCTCTTCGGGGCCATCGGCTACACCCGGCTCAGCGTCCGCGAGTACCCCGACATCGACCCCCCGATCATCTCGGTCTCCACCTTCCTCCCCGGCGCCAATCCCCGGGTCATGGAGTCGGCGGTCACCGACATCCTCGAAGAGGAGCTGAGCACGGTCGAGGGACTCCGGACCCTGACCAGCACCAGCGGCGAGCAATCCAGCAACATCACCCTCGAGTTCAACCTGGGCCGCAGCGTCGAGAGCGCGGCCCAGGACGTCCGCGACAAGGTGAGCCGGGTGCGCGGCAGGCTCCCCCGGGAAGTGCTGGAGCCGGTCATCGCCAAGCAGGACGCGGACGCCCAGCCCTTCTACTGGCTCGCCCTCTCGGGCGAGAACTACAAGCTGCTGGACCTCTCGGACATCGGCGACCGTGTGGTGAAGCAGCGGCTCCAGTCCATTCCGGGAGTCGGCAACTCGTTCATCGCGGGCGAGCGCCGCATCTCGATGCGGATCTGGATTTCGGCGAAGGAACTCGCCGCCCGCGGCCTGACCGTGCAGAACGTCGAGGCCGCCATCCGCAGCCGGAACGTGGAAATCCCCGCCGGCCGGATCGAGTCCGACAACCGGGAGTTCACCGTCCGATCCCTGGGCGAGCTCAAGACCCCGCAGGAATTCGGCGACCTCGTCGTCGCCAACCAGGACGGCCAGCTGGTGCGGTTGCGCGACCTCGCGCGCGTCGAGCTCGGTCCCCGGGACGAGCGCAGCGTGCTGCGGTTCAACGGCACCTCGGCCGTCGCCGTCGGCATCGTGCGGCAGTCGAAGGCCAACATGGTGGACGTGGCAGATTCGATCCGCGCTGCGCTGCCGAAGATCGAGGAGGCGCTGCCCCCCGGGGTGCAGCTCCGCACCGCCTTCGACCAGTCCATTTACGTCAAGCGCTCCATCAGCGAGACGATCGACACGCTCTTCCTGGCGTTCGGGCTGGTGGTCATCATCATCTTCCTGTTCCTCCGGAACCTGCGCGCCACCATCATCCCCGGCCTGGCCATCCCGGTCTCGATCGTCGGCGCGTTCGGGGTGATGTACTTCCTCGGCTTCTCCGTCAACACCTTTACCCTGCTGGCCCTCATCCTGGCCATCGGCCTCGTCGTGGACGACGCCATCATCGTGCTGGAGAACGCCTACCGGCACCAGGAGGAACTCGGGGAGGACCCGGAGACCGCCGCGATGCGCGGCACCAGCGAGATCGGCTTCGCCGTCATCGCCACCACCGTCTCCCTGGTGGCCGTCTTCGCCCCGCTCGCCTTCCTGCAGGGCACGACGGGTCGTCTCTTCAACGAGTTCGGCGTGGCGCTGGCCGGCTCCGTCGTCATCTCCGGATTCGTGGCGCTCACGCTCACGCCGATGCTCTGCGCCCGGATCCTCCGGGTGCCGAAGAGTCACGGCGCCGTCTACCAGAGCCTCGAACGCGGCCTCAACTGGCTGGCGGTCACCTACGCCGCCACCCTGGCCTGGGCCATCCGCCACCGGACGGTGGTCATCGCCGGCGCCGGCGTCTCCCTCGTGGTGGCGTACGTCACCTTCAACACGCTCAAGCGCGAGTTTATCCCCGCGGAGGATCGCGGCTTCTTCATGGCCGCCACCACCGCGCCGCAGGGCTCCACCGTCCAGTACACCGACGGGTACCAGCAGCAGGTCGAGGCGGTGATGGCCGGGGTCCCGGAAATCAACTCCTACTTCAGCGTCGTCGGGTTCGGCGGCGACGTGAGCGGCGGCTTCCTGTTCGTGAACATGAAGGACTGGCGCGACCGGGTCCGCAGCACGCAGGAGGTCATCGGCGGGATCATGCCGCAGCTCTTCGGGATTCCGGGCGTGATGGCGTTTGCCTTCGCACCCTCGCCGATCGGCGGGTTCGGGAGCCCGGTGCAGTTCGTGGTGCAGCACCCAGACTTCGATTCGCTGGCGGCGGTCATGCCCGCCTTCCTGGCCCGTGCCAGCCAGATCCCGGGGCTGGTCAACGTCCAGTCCAGTCTCAAGGTCAACAAGCCGGAGCTGACCGTCCGGTACGACCGCGACCGCGCGGAGGATCTCGGCGTTTCCGTGTCGGACGTCGGCTCCACGCTCGAGACGATGCTCGGCGGCCGGCGCGTCAGCACCTTCACCCGGGACAACAAGCTCTACGACGTGATGGTGCAGCTGAGCCCCGACGATCGCGCCACGCCGTCGGACATGACCTCGCTCTACGTCCGCGGCCGCGCCGGGCAGCTGATCAACCTGGCCGCCGTCACCACGGTGGACGAGGGGGTCGGTCCGCAGCGACTGTTCCACTACAACCGGGTGCCGTCGTTCACCATCAGCGCCAACCCCCTCCCCGGGTTCACCCTCGGCGAGGCGCTCGACAGCCTGAACGCGGTGGCGGCGGAACTCCTGCCACGCGGCGGCTCCACCGCGCTGAGCGGCGAGCTCCGGGAGTTCGCCGAAAGCGGCACGGCGCTCTACTTCGCCTTCCTGCTGGCGCTCCTGGTGGTGTACATGGTGCTGGCGGCGCAGTTCGAATCGCTGGTGCACCCCTTTACGGTGCTGCTCGCGGTGCCGCTGGCGGTCACCGGCGCGCTGGTGACGCTGTTCTTCACCGGCGCCACCCTGAACCTCTACAGCCAGATCGGCATGATCCTGCTCATCGGGCTCGCGTCGAAGAACTCGATCCTCCTCGTCGAGTACGCCAACCAGCTCCGTGAACAGGGCAAGGGGCTGCTCGAGGCCACGCTCGAGGCGGGCCGGGTGCGGCTCCGCCCGATCCTGATGACCGCCTTCGCCACGATCTTCGGCGCCCTGCCGATCGCGCTGGGCCTCTCCGCCGGCTCCGAGAGCCGCCAGCCGCTGGGGTACGTGATCGTCGGCGGCATGTTCGTGTCCACCTTCCTGACCCTGTACCTCGTTCCGGTGGTGTACGTGCTGCTTGAAACCCTGCGCGAAAAGCTGGGCGCCCGCCGGCACGCCGTGGCGGCATCGCCCGAGGGGATCGCATGATCGCGCTGCCCCTGCTCGCGCTGCTCCAGATGGCGCCGGCCCACCGGGTGCCGCCGGTGGCGTCGCCGGACTCCATGCCGTCGGTCACCCTCGCCGAGGCGCTCCGCGAGGCCACCCGCTTCGACCCGAACTACGTGCAGGCCGCCGGGTTCGTGGCCGAGGCCACCTGGGTCCGCCGCGCCGCGATGCTCGTGTTCGTGCTGCCGTCGATCACGGCGTCCGTCGATTTCACCGGCTCCACCACGCCCTCGTTCAACTTCGGCACCAACAGCCTGTCGAGCACGATCGTGACGGCGCGGCTCGATGCGCGGTACGATCTCTTCACCGGCGGCCGCAAGGTGGCCGACTACCAGCGGGCGACGGCGGCGCTGCAGGGCGCGGTCGCCAACGAGGCCGGCGCCAGCTTCCTCGCCGCCGCCCAGACCGAGGCCACCTTCTACGACGTCCTCGCGCGGAAGGGGCTGGTGGGCGTCGCCCAGCGGCGGGTCGAGCGGGCCCAGTCGCAGCTCGACATCTCGCGGGCGCGCGTCCTCTCCGGGGCCGCGGTGCAGACCGACTCGCTGCAGGTGCTCCTGGAATTCACGCGCGCCCGGGTCGACCTGCTCCGCGAGGCCGCGGGGCTTGAGGTGGCGCGCGCGGAGCTGGGTCGCCGGGTGGGTCTCGCGGTGGCGGTCGATGCCGCAGGCTCGGACACGACGACCGCGCCCGCCCTTCCGGTCACGCTCGAGGAGGCGGTGCAGATCGCGCTCGCCCAGGGTCCCGACATCCGCGTGGCCGAGGCGGAGGCCCGCGCCACCGCCGCGACCGTGCGGGCCCGGAAGGCCTTCTTCCTGCCGTGGGTGAGCCTCTCCGGAAGCGCCGCCGCCTACGACGACAAGTTCTGGCCGACGGCCGCCGACCGCACCTCGGGGTCGCTGACCATCAGCCTCCCGATCTGGAACAACGGCGTCCGCGAAATCGCCCTCGCGCAGGCCAATGCGGCCAACGACGTGGCCATCGCCGTGCGCGACGACCTGCAGCGTGGCGCGCTCGCCGACGTGACCCGGAGCTACAGCGCCTACGAGACGGCGGCCGCCGCGGCGGAGCTCGCGGCGGAGGCGGTCATCGTGGCGCAGGAGAACTACCGGGTGCAGGAAACCCGCTACCGCGCCGGCGCCGTGGACATCATCGAATTCCTGAACGGCCAGGTCGACCTGGCCGACGCCGAATCGGGGCTCGTGCAGGCCCGCTACGCCACCAAGCTCGCGCTGGCCGGACTCGAAGTGATTCTCGGCCGCCGCCTCTTTCCCAGCGAGAACTCCCAGTGACCCGTACCCCGACCCTCCTCCTCCTCGCCCTCTTCGCGGCGGCCTGTTCCAAGGGTGACCCCAACGCCGCCGGCCACGGCGGCCAGGGCGGCGGACCACCCGCCGCGCTCGTCGAGGTCGCCCTTGCCTACACCGACACCGTCGTGGACGCGATTGCCGCGACCGGCGAGATCGAGGCGGTCCAGTCCATCAATCTCCGCCCCGAAGTGGACGGCCGGATCGTCGGCATTCTTTTCCGGGAGGGCGACGAGGTGGCCGCCGGCACGCCGCTCTTCAAGGTGGACGACGCGGAGCTCAAGGCGCAGGTGGCGCGGGCCGAGGCCGATCGCGACCTCGCCGCCCAGGCGCTGGCCCGCACCCGCCAGCTGATCACGGAGAAGGCGTCCTCGCAGGCCGACCTCGAACGCGCCGAAGCCACCGCGCGCAGCACCCAGGCGGCGCTCGACCTGCTGCAGCTCCGGCTGGAGCGCACCACCGTGCGCGCCCCGTTCGGCGGCGCCACCGGTCAGCGCATGGTGAGCCTGGGCGACTACGTCACCTCGTCGACCCAGCTGGTGTCGCTCCAGACGGTCAACCCGGAGCGCGCCGCGTTCCAGGTCCCTGAGCGCTATGCCGAACGGCTCCGCCGCGGCCAGGAAGTCACCTTCCGCGTGGCGGCGCTGCCCGGCCAGGAGTTCGTCGGCGTGGTCGACTTCGTGGACCCCGTCGTCCGGCTGCCGGGTCGGACCATCACGGTGAAGGCGCTGGTCCCCAATCCGAAGCGCACGCTGCAGGCGGGGATGTACGTCGACCTCCGGCTCGCCGCCGAGGTGCGCGCCAACGCCGTCGTGGTACCGGAGCAGTCCATCGTGCCGCTGCAGGGCGCCAACTTCGTGTACGTCGTGCAGGACGGCAAGGCGTCGCGGCGCCAGGTGGGCCTCGGTATCCGGGCCCCCGGGATCGCAGAGGTCCGCAGCGGTCTCGACGCGGGCGACACGGTGGTCATCGGCGGGGCGGAGCGACTCCAGGATGGAATGCCGGTGACGATCAAGCCGATGCCCGAGGTCGTGCCGCCCGCCCCGGGCGAGGGCTCCTGAGCCAGGTCGAGCGGCGCACCTGCCGCGTCGTCACGACCCTGCTCCTGCTCCTCGGCGCCGCGGCCGGGACGGTCGCCGCCCAGGCGTCGGTCACCGGCCGCTGGCACATGCGGGTGAGCAGTGGCAGCACGATTCTCCGCGGCGATCTCCGTCTCGAACAGCGCGGCAATGCGCTCACCGGAAGCCTGGCGCTCGAGTCGAGTGACGGCCCGCCGGTCGCCATTCAGGCGGGCCGGGTCGGCACCGGTGGGGACGTGGAGTTCAGCGTGGACGGCCCGGAGTCGATGCGATTCACCGGCCGGCGGAACGGGGCGGGGCTGGCGGGTCAGGTGGGGGTCGATCGGGGCCGCGCCTGGCAGTGGACCGCCGAGCGTCTCCCGGAGGGGGCGGAGTTCTACGCGGCGCTGCCGCGCTTTCGTGTGGTGCAGCTGACGCTCGGACGAAACGTGACCGAGATTCGCCTGCCGGGCGCGTGGGTGGCGGCGGCAGAGCAGGGTGACGGCGCCGCCGCGCGCGCGGCGGCGCTCGCCACGGCCGCCGGCCTGACGCCCATCCCCGCCGATTCGATTCGCGACCTCGGCTACTTGCCCGCGCTGGGCCTGGCGCGGCGGGCGGAGCTCGTTCCCGCCCTGGTGCGGGCGCTCGAGGCGATCCGCGCCGACTTGCCGCCGGGCGAGCGTCCGCAGTTCGACGCGCTCTTCCGGCCGCGCGGCGAATGGCTGGTGGACCTGCACGCCGCCGCCCTCGACGCGGCGCGCCATCGATTTCGGAGCGCCACCTGGGAGGACGCGGAGCCGGCCCTGGCCGGGTCCGGGCTCCTCCCCTCCAACCTTCCGGCCGGCGCCTCGATCATTCCCATCGCGCTCTATCGACTCGCGGTGCTCCGCGAGCGGGACAGCCTCGCGTTCGAGGCCGCGCGGGACCGACTCCAGCGCGGGGGGGACGCGTCGGCGCGGGTCACCGACGCGCTCCTCGACGGCTACCGCGACGCCGCCCCCTGGCAGGGACAGGCGGTGGCGTTCCTGCTTTCGGCCAACTGGGTGCAGGACGCGCGGGGGCGCACCTCCCTCGCCGGCCTGATGCGGGCGGCGTGGGACGACCCCGACCTCCCGATCCCCGCGATCCGGCCCCGCTTCTTCGGCATTCCCGAAGCGATTCCCCGGGTGGGAATTCCCGGCGAGGCGGTGCGGCGGATGGTCGTTCCCGAAAACTGGGCGGCGGAGCAGTGGGCGGCGTTTCGCGGTGCCGGTGCGGTGCTCGATGTGGTGCGCCGGCTCCGGCTCGACATCGGCGTCAACACGACGCTCGACGCCGACGGGCCGTGGCTGGTGACGAGCGTGGCCCGGGAGGCCGCGGCCACGCCGGCCGGATTTCTCGAGTCGCTCGACGAGATCGTTGAGGACCCCGGGAGCCCGCCGCTCTTCGCGGTGGCGACGGCGCTCCACGAGTGGCAGCACCTGCTGATGGAGCGGTATCGGCTCCTCCAGGAGGACGAGGGCACCCTGCAGCCGGCCGGGACGGGGCTCCGCTACGTGGCCGCGGACCTCTTCCTGGCCGAGGGCTACGCGGAGTGGGCCACGGCCCGCATGCTGGCGCCGGTGCTGGCGCGCGTGCCGATGCTCGGGGTCGGCGACGCACAGAAGCTCGCCGTGCTCGAGGCCGAAGATGCGGCCAATCCGCATGTGCTCGGGCTCCAGATGCTGCGGGCCCTCGACGCCGCGCTCGGCTCCCCGGACGCCGCCCGCAACCTCGTGTTCGCGCACGCGGACTCCCCGGCGGCCGTGGCCGCCGCCGTACCCGCGTGGCGGCACGCCGAGACGCCGGACCGGGTGCTGGCAGCCCGCGGCCAGCGCAAGCTGACACCCGAGACTATTTTTACGATTGAAGACGGGGTCGGTGACGTCATCGGTGCGCGCATCCGCGTCGCACCCGATCCCTCGGCAACCCGATAGGTGCCTGCATGACCGACACGCCGCGCTCGATCGTTCCGGCCGCTCCGGCCCTCAAGTCCCCCGAATTCGGGCTGGCCCTCGGCCTGGTGCTCGGGCGCTTCGCGCTCGACATGAACGACCTGCACTACGGCTACTGGACGCCGGACCTCCCGCTCACGGCGGCCAACCTCCCCGTGGCCCAGGCGCGGTACACCGACAAGCTCATCGCCGACATTCCGGAGGGGGTCACGTCGATCCTCGACGTCGGCTGCGGCGCCGGCAACACCGCGCGCAAGCTGCTCGACAAGGGCTACGAGGTGGTGTGCCTGTCGCCCAACGCCTGGCTGAACGTCGAGGCCCAGAAGGCGGTCGGCGACCGGGCCGTCGTGTACCTGTCGCGGTTCGAAGACTTTGCGCTCGACCGGAAGTTCGACCTGATCCTCTTCAGCGAGAGCTTCCTGTTCATGAACGCCGACCAGGCGCTGGCGAAGGCCGAGTCGATGCTCAATCCGGGCGGCTACATCCTGATTTCGGACATCTTCCGGGTGCCGTCGGACCAGAAGAGCCCCATCGGCGGCGGACAGGACATCCGCCGGTACCAGGCGCTGATGGCGGCGTCCCGGTTCGCCATGGTGAAGGACACCGACATGACGGCGGAAATCGCGCCGACCTTCGACCTCCTGAACCTGGCGTACCAGGAGGCGATCATGCCGGCGTACGCGCTGATCCTCGCCAAGCTGGAGGCGTCCAATCCGCTGGTGATGAAGTTCGTGCGCTGGAAGTGGCGCAAGAAGTTCGCGAAACTCGAGGCGAAGCACTTCACCGGCCAGCGCACCGGCGCCCACTTTCGCGTCCACAAGAGCTATCGTCGCACCCTCTACCGGCTGGCGGCCTGATGGCGGCGGCCTCCGGCCCCGCCGTGGGGGCCAAGGCGCCCGCCTTCCGGCTCCCCTCGGACGCGGGTGAGCCGGTGGCGCTCACGGATTTCAAGGGCCGCCCCGTCGTGCTGTACTTCTACCCGAAGGACGACACCTCCGGCTGCACCACGGAGGCCTGCGAGTTCCGCGACAGCTGGCGCGCGGTCCAGGCGGCCGGTGCGGTGGTGCTCGGCGTGTCGCCGGATGGCGCCGCAAGTCACCAGAAATTCAAAAGGAAGTATGAGCTTCCGTTCACGCTGCTCGCCGACGAGGACCACGCCGTGGCCGAGGCGTACGGTGCCTGGGGCGAAAAGAGCATGTACGGGCGGAAGTATTTCGGGGTGCTCCGCAAGACGTTTGTCATAGACGGACGAGGGAAAATCACGCACTGCTTTCCCAAGGTGAAACCCCGCGGCCACGCCGCCGAAGTGCTCGCCGCCCTCGCGGAGTGACGCCGGCCCGTCCGTAGTCCTACGGATTGCCGGCCCCGCTGCGGGGACCGTACTCTGGTGTGCCCAAATACCTGGAGATTCCCATTCGTACCGCATCGTTCCTGGCCCTGCTGGCCGCCGCCCCGCTGCTCTCCTGCAGCAGCACCGTCAAGGTCGTCGCGACGCCCGCCATGCCGGTGGAGGCCCTGCCGGGCGAAACCCACCTCCGCAACATCCAGCAGCTGACGCACGGCGGCAACAATGCGGAGGCGTATTTTTCGAAGTCCGGCCGGCAGCTGATTTTTCAGCGCCAGGAAGACCTCGCCGCCGGGTGCGACCAGGAATACATCATGAATACCGATGGCACCGGCATGCAGCGGGTGTCGAACGGGCTCGGGCGCACGACCTGCGGATTCTTCTACGACAACGACAAGCGGATCCTCTACAGCAGCACCTTCGAATTTGACGCGGCCTGTCCGGTGCGGCCCGACATGTCGAAGGGGTACGTCTGGCCGCTCGGGCACTTCGAGATCTATTCGGCGCGGAGCGACGGCACCGAGCTGACCAAGCTCACCGACGACAAGGCGTACAACGCCGAGGCCACGGTGTCTCCCGATGGCAAGCGGATCATCTTCACCAGCACCCGCGACGGCGACATCGACCTGTACAGCATGAACATCGACGGGTCCGACGTCCGCCGCCTCACGTCACGCGTCGGGTACGACGGCGGGGCGTTCTACTCCCCGAACGGCAAGCAGATCGTGTGGCGCGCCTCGTATCCGGTCACGGCGGCGGACAGCGCCGATTACCGCGACCTGCTGACGCAGCGCCTGGTGCGGCCGGCCGCGCTCGAGCTCTGGGTGGCCAACGCCGACGGCAGCGACCCGCGCCAGGTCACCCGGATCGGCGGCGCCAACTTCGCCCCCTTCTTCACCCACGACGGCAAGCAGATCATCTTCACGTCGAACCACCTGGACCCGAAGGGGAGGAATTTCGACCTCTTCCTGGTCAACGTGGACGGCAGCGGGCTCGAGCAGATCACGACGGATCCCGATTTCGACGGCTTCCCGATGTTCAGCCCCGACGGCAAGCGCCTGGTCTGGGCCTCGAACCGGAACGCGAAGACCCGCGGCGAGACCAACGTCTTCATCGCGGAGTGGGTCAAGTAGCCGCGCGGCACCGGGCGGCAGGGGAAACTGCGGGGCATCGACGCGCGTACGGAGCGTCGATGCCCCGCGGCGCGACGCCCCTTCACCACGCGCGCGCCGCCGGTTAGGTTACCGCGCCCTCCCTCTCACCAGGACTCGACGACGCCCATGGCCCAGCCCAAACCCGCTCCGGCACAGCCGGCCTTCCTGCTCTGGCTCTGGGAATGGGTCAAGTCCATCACCGTCGCGCTGCTCGTCTGGCTGGTCCTCCGGACCTTCCTGGTCCAGGCGTTCCGGATTCCCTCCGGCAGCATGGAAAACACCCTGCTCATCGGGGATTTCCTCTTCGTCAACAAGGCGCTCTACGGCGCGGAAATCCCGCTGATCCACAAGCGGCTCCCCGCGTTCCGGGAGCCGCAGCGCAACGACATCCTGGTCTTCGACTCCGTCGAGGAGCCGATCGACGTGGTCAAGCGCATGGTGGGAATGCCGGGGGACACCCTGGCGATGGAAGGCGGGCAGCTGATTCGCAACGGCGTGCGGCTCGACGAGCCGTACGTGGTGCACGCGTCGCCACTGCCGCTGGCGGGGCCGGAACAGCGGTTCATCATGCGCCAGTGGCAGGTCAAGCATCTCGTGGGGCGCGACACTGCCACCTACAACCCCGATCTGCAAGACTGGGGGCCAATCGTCGTCGCCCCCGATTCGTACTTCATGATGGGCGACAGTCGCGACAACTCGCATGACAGCCGCATGTGGGGCTTCCTGCCGCGGAACAACGTGCGCGGCCGCCCGATGTTCATCTACTACAGCTACGACGCCAAGAGCTGGAAGCCGGTGCCGTTCCTGACGGCGATTCGATGGGGACGGACCTTCAGCCGCCCGAGGTAGCGGCGGAACGCCCCGCGGGGCGGTTCCGGCGGTGGTGGCGCTTCCCCAGGAGCTGGGCGGAGGTGCGTCGCCTCGGCTGGCGCGCGGTGCTGGCGTTCGTGCTCTTCTACCTCGTGCGCGACCTGCTGCTCTACGTGCTCCTGCCCTACCTCGTCTATCGCGAGGTCGTGACGCCCTAGCCGGCCTCGGGCGGATGATACGGGGATTCCGGCGAACGCGAGGGATCGGGGGCCCGGGGCAGGTACGCCGCGCTCCGGCCGCACTTGGTACAGTGCAGGGCAATGCGGCCAAGTTCCGGCGGCGCGCTGGCGGGGGGACGCTTGGGGGTGCGGGTAATCGATTCGGTACCGCAGGAGGGGCAGACCAAGGGCTTCCCGTCACGGTCAGCTGCGACCAGGGCGAGCGCTTCCGGCGCACGGAATTCCTTGATGCCCCGACGGCCCATGGGCGGTCCTTCCGAGGGGCGAGTGTCGCCCCCGCTCCAATCTACGGTTTGCCGATGGACCGCGCAAAGCCGTCCCGACGGGCCTGCCGACTCCCGATCCGGCTCTGGCGTGATGGTGGCGATAAGGTGTAGCGACGGTGTCGCCAAATCTTGCTCCTCCCCACATTTCCTGTCCTGATTCCATTCGCCGCAGCCGGTTCGGCTTGACTGGACCCCGCCGGTGTGGTACGTTGGCGCCGGCAAGGCTTAACGCGACATAGCGTTACGCCGTCCCAACCCCTGCTGTCCCGGTCTGAAGGAGTCCCCGTGGTGTCTGAACTCGGCGGTGCACAAATCTCCACCCTCCTCGAGAGCCTTCCGGGCATCGCGACGGTGCTGCGGAGTCCTGTGGCGGACGCCCTGGTAAATATCATCCGTGCCGCGGCCCGACTCTCGGAGTTCGACATCGCCGATGCCGATGAACTGGTCAAATACGCCACCCGTCGCGGGCTCCTGGCCGAGGATGAAGGCGACCGATTGATGTCCGACCTGCAGGCGGCGCACCAGAAGAAACTCGACCGGATCGCGGCCCGGCCAAAGCCCGGGGCCGCCAAGGCGGCCAAGGGAACCAAGGCGAAGCCGAAACCGAAGGCCAAGCCCAAGGCGACGGCGGTCAAGAAAGCGCCCACCAGGAAGGCGCCGGTCAAGAAGGGCCCCGCCAAGAAGAAGCACTAGGTTCGCCCTCCCAAGAGAAAGCGCCCCCCGGCATCGAGCCGGGGGGCGCTTTGTCGTGGAGCCGGCGGCGGCTCAGGTACGGAAGGCGTTCATGGCGTCGGTCAGTCGCGTCGCGCCCTGCAGGAGATCGCCGGCGGCAGCCGCCATCTCCTCGGTCGAGGCGCTCTGCTCTTCCGCCGCCGCGGTCACTTCCTGGCTGGCGGAGGCGTGCTCCGTGGCCGAGGCCGCCACTTCGGCCGTCTTGCCGCCGAGCTGGTCGACGATCGTCCGGTTGAGGGCCGCCTGCGCGGAGACCACCGCGGCGGCGGTCCGCACCTCCTGCACCGCGGCGCCGATGTCGTCGAGTGCGCGGGCGGCGGCACCCGCCACCCCCTCGATGCCCCGCACCTTCCCGGTGCCGATCTGCATCGTGCCCGACACCTCGCGCACCTGGTTGCGGATGAACTGCACCGTCTTGGTCACATCCTCGGCGGCCCGCGCGCTGGAGTCCGCGAGGTGCCGGACCTCCTCCGCCACCACCGCAAATCCCCGCCCATGTTCCCCCGCGCGCGCCGCCTCGATGGCGGCGTTGAGCGCGAGCAGGTTGGTCTGCGAGGAGATCTGCTTGATCAGGTCGATGAACTCGGTGATCGACTCCGACTTCCGCGCCAGTTCCTGCACCTGCTGGGCGGACGTCTGCACCACTTCCCGGACGTCGAGCAGGGTCTGGCCCGCGGCCGCCACGTCGGTCCGGTGCCGGACGGCGAGGTCCCGGATGGTGTCGCCGAGGGCCACGACGCGGGTCGAGGCCTCGTCGGCCTGAGCGGCGGTGGCCCGGAGCCGGCCGAGGAGTTCGTCGGCGTCGCGCATCCCGTGCACCTGGGTCTCGGCGCTGTGCGACATCTTCACCATCGCCGTCGAGATTTCGCCGCTGCTGGCCGCCAGCTCCTCGCTCATCGCGGAGAAATCGCTGGCGCTCCCCGAGATCTGGTTCGACTCCTTCACCACGATGCCCACGACTTCGCGGAGGCGGGCCGCCATTTCATCCATGGCGCCGGCCAGCCGCCCGAGCTCGGTCGGCATCTCGCCGAGGGTCACGGGGCGGAGGTCGCCGCCGCCGAACCGTTCCGCGGCGCCGACGAGCCGGCGGAGGGGGAGGTCCACCGTGCGGACGGTGTAGATCGTGGTGGCGACGCCGAGGACCAGCGCCAGCCCGAAGAGCGCCCAGACGTTCCGCTCGCGCCGGCCCGCCTCCTGGCGCAGCGCCTGGATGCGGATCAGCGCCCGGGCGCTCTGGGAGCGGGAGAGGGCGCGGACGTCGGCCACCAGCGTGTCGGCGGGGGCGCGGGCGGCGTCGGCAAACCGGCGCGCCTCCGCATCGCGGCCGAGGTCGGCGAGCGCGTGCGCCATCGAGTAGGAGACTTCGATCATCGCCTGTTCTTCGGCGATCTTGTTCGTGATGTAGCGGTCCTGCGTCGAGAGGCCCGACAGCTGCCGGAAGGTCTGCTGGTAGGCGTAGGCGGAATCGCCGCTGGCGATGAACTCCCGCTGCAGCGCCACCGACGGGTCGAGGAGGTACTGCTCCGCGCTCCGGATTTCGTTGAGCACCGCGCCGACCAGCCCGCTGCCGGCCTCGGTGCCGGCCAGCAGGGCGGAGGTCTCGACCTCGACCGCCTGGCTGATGGAACGCACCGCGCGGGTGGCGCTCACGGCGATCAGGAGGACGAGCGTCACCAGCACCGCCATGCCGAGGCTCACCCGGCTCCGGAGGCTCTTGAGGAGGTTCATTGCCCCCCCGCCAGTTGCATGACGCCGTCGCGCACCTCGCCGACGTAAATCTTCAGGCTCGGCACGTCGCCGTTCTCGTCGAAGGCGATGGTGCCCATGGCCCCCTCGTAGGCCGGCGTCGTGGTGCCGATGCCGGCAAAGGCATCCCGCACCGCCTGCCGGTCCGTCCCCACCCGCTGCATCGTCTCCCGCAGCATGTACACCGCGTCATACGCCGCGGCGCCCGACCCGTTCGGGTCGCCCGCCGCCGGGAACCGGGCGCGATAGGCCTCGACGAAGCGGCGGTTGGCGGGGGTGTCCGTCTGCGGGAAGTACGACGAGGTGACATACGTGCCGTTGGCGACCGGTCCGGCGAGCGCGATCTGCTCCAGGCCGTCGCCGCCCATGGCCGGGATGCCGAGGTTCTTCTTCCGGGCCTCCGTCAGGATGGTGCGGCCGTCGAGGTCGTAGCCGGCGATGACCATGAACTGCGCCCGCTTGTTGCGCGTGAGGAGGTCCACGTACGGACTCACGTCCGGCGTGTCGCCCAGATAGGGATAGGCGCCGATCACGCTGCCCTGGAGCGAGGTGAACTCCGTCTCGAAGGCGGTGCGGATGCCGCGGCCGTATTCGCTGTTGGTGTAGAACACCGCCCCCCGTGTGAACCCCAGCCGCTCGCTCGCCCAGTGGGCCAGCGCCGACCCGTGCGCCAGGTCGCTGGGGCAGACGCGGAAGGTGTAGGGGCCGGCGTCGGTCACCGCCGGGGCGGACGCGGCGGGGGCGATTTCCAGGAGGGGGTTGTCGCCGCCGTTGTAGACCGGCGCCGCCGCCAGCGTCGGACCCGAGAATCCATGGCCGATGACGGCCACGACCGGCGAGTTGTAGAAGTCGGTCGCCACGACGATCGCGGAGTCGGTGTCGGCGTAGTCCTCGCGTTCCACCAGCTGGATGGGGCGGCCGTTGACGCCGCCCGCCGCGTTGATTTCCTCTACGGCCAGCTGGGCGCCGTAACGGATGGGCAGACTCAGCGGGTCGGTGAAGTTGGCCGCCACCCCGATCTGGATGGCACCACTGCCACCGCCGCAGGCGGCAACGAGAACAAGACCCAGGAGGACCGCGCCAAGGCGCGTGCCACCCGGCCGACGAGAATGCAGGACCACGTCAGGCTCCGGGCGTGATGCTGTGGAAATCCGCGCGAACGGACAGGTGCTCAGGGGAGATACCGTAGGTTAGCCGGGTGGACGGGGCTTTGCAATCGGCGGTGGGCGTGTTTCGCCGACGTTCCAGCCGTCGAGGACGGGGCCGTCCACGAGGCTGACCGACGTTTCGATCCGGCCCGCACCCGAACGCCAGGTGAGACGCAGCATTTGCGTACCGAGAATCCACTGCGCCATCCCCTGGGCGCCCTGCACCGTGGCAGGTTGCGGACCGTACGTGCCTTCGATCTCGTCGCGCCACCGGAGGAAGTCGGCGGTGGGAAGGGTGGCGGAAACGGTCACGACGCCGGTAAGGCTGTCGATGGCGGCGAGCCAGACCGCGACCGGCGTGCTGGTCACGGGATCGACCGCCGTGGCCCGGCATTCCTGCAGCCGGGGATCGGCGGTGCTGCGCTGGCAGGACAGTCCCTTGCCCAGCAGGAGCCGGACCTGCGCGTCGGTGGCGGCGAGCGACACGCCGGCGCGGAACCCGTAAAACGAGAGCGAGGCGCCCTGCGCCTCGGCGGGCGCGGCCGCGCAGAGGCCGAGCAGCGCGAGGGCGAGTCCCGGCGGGACGCGGATCAACCCTTCCGGACGTTGGCCGCCTGGAGGCCCTTGGGACCCTCGACGATGTCAAACTCGACCGCATCTCCCTCGGCGAGGGAGCGGAATCCCTCCATCGTAATCGCGGTGTGGTGCACGAAGACGTCCTTCCCGCCTTCCTGCGCGATGAACCCGAACCCCTTCGCGTCATTGAACCACTTCACGGTGCCCTTCGCCATTGCCGCAACCTCGGTTCAGCGGGAAAAAAATGGCCGATCGGAGCTGGCGCATCCGAGCGGCGGGACCTATGACGACTCCATCTTTCGACTGCCACGCATGATCCAAGCTGCGACGAGCGGGGATTTCTGTCAATACGCCGGCGGCGCCGACAGCGTGAGTCCCACCGAGCGCAGTTCGTGGTCCAGCAGCCAGCCCTTCGTCTCGAGTCCGCCGCCGTAGCCGACCAGCCCGCCGTCCTTCCCCACGACGCGGTGACAGGGGAGCAGGATGGCCAGGTGATTCGAGCCGTTCAACTGGCCCACGGCCCGGGGATGGATGCCCGTGACCGTGGCGATCTCCTCGTACGAGCGCGTCTCGCCGAACGGAATGGCGGTCAGCGCCCGCCACACCGCCGCCTGCGCGTCGCTGACGGTCAGGTACTCGGTGAGGTAGGCGGGATACGGGAAGGGGCGGGGGCGTCCGGCGAAATAGGCGGTGAGCCACGAGGTGGCCTGCCGGCAGGGGCCGGTGTCGATGACCGCCCCGGGGGCGTGCTCCTGCAGTCGTTCGGCCAGCCGCAGGCGTCCGGTCCGTTCGGCAAACTCGACGATCAGCGGGCCTTCGCGCGCCTCGAGGATGGTCAGGACGCCGACGGGTGACTGGTAGGATGTCCACTCAATGCGCATCGGGTTTCTCCCCCGCCCAATCTACCCGTGGCGGGGCGCGTTGGCCACGCGCCGGCGGTGGACGTTTTCCGCCACCGGTGTAACTTGAGCGACCCTTTGCACGGAGCAACCCGATGCTGTTCGCCCTCGCCTTGATGCTGCAACAGGTGCCGACGCCGACGCCGGTCGCCACGGTCAGGATTCATCCTGCCGAGGCGGCCGTGACGGTCGGCGACACGCTCCGGCTCACCGCGCAGGCGTTCGACTCCGCCGGGCGCGAACTTTCGGAGGTGCGCGTCCGGTGGTTCCAGGCGGGGGGACAGTTCGAGGGGACGGTGGACAGCACCGGGCTTGCGACGGCGGGCGCCGTCGGCGCGTTGCGAGTGACGGCGCTCGTCTCCGCGCAGGGGGGCGGCCGGGCCAAGACGGCGTTCGCGGTCATCACCATCGTGCCGGGACCCGCGGCGGCCATCGCGCTGCAGCCGGCGCCGACCGGGCTCTACGTCGGGCAGAGTGTCGCCGTGCGCGCCGCCGTCACCTCCGCCGCCGGCGATGCGCGGCACGATCCCGTCACCTGGACCTCCGACCAGCCGGGCGTCGTGAGCGCGTCGAGCACCGGCATCCTGACTGCCGTGCGGCCGGGCCGCGCCACGGTCACGGCCCGCGCCGGACAGGCCGCCACCACCCTCCAGATCTCGGTGGCCGCCAACCCCGTCTCCAGCGTGGAGGTGAAGCCCGCCGTCGCGACGGTGCGCACCGGCGACGTTGTCCGGGTGACCTTCGAGGCCCGGGACCGCTCCGGCGCCGCGGTGGCGGGTGTCCTGCCGGAGTGGACGGTCCAGCCCGGCTCGGCGCTGATCGAGTCCGATGGCGGGTTCGTGGCGAACGCGCCGGGGGTGTACCGGGTCGTCGGGACCTTTGCGGGGCGCGCCGCCACGGCCACCGTGACCGTCGGGCCGCGCGACGTCGTGCGCCCCACCACGCTCGTCGGTCGCCTGCCGGTCAAGGGATTCGCGACGATGGAGTTCTGGCTCCATCCCGACGGCCGCCACGGCTACCTCTCCACCCTCGGTGACCGGGTGTACGCGATCGACCTGGCCGACCCGGCCGCCCCCGCCATCACCGATTCGGTGATGGTGGACGCCCGCGCCATCAACGACATCATGACCACCGAGGACGGCCGCTACGGCGTGCTGACCCGGGAGGGCGCCTCGAGCCGCAAGAACGGCATCGTCATCCTCTCGTTCGAGGACCCCGCCCACCCGAAGGTGATCTCGGAGTTCACCGAGACCGTCACCGGCGGCGTGCACAGCACCTTCATCTACCGCGGCTACGTCTACCTGACCGACGACGCGACCGGCTCGATGCGTGTCATCGACATCCGCGACCCGATGACGCCGAAACAGGTGGCCCGCTGGGAGACGCCGGGGAGCGGCGCCGGACGGATGCTGCACGACATCGACGTCCAGGACGGCCTCGCCTACCTGAGCTACTGGAACGACGGCCTCATCATCCTCGATGTCGGCAACGGGATGCGCGGCGGCAGCCCGGACAACCCGCAGCTGGTGTCGCAATTCAAGTACGACCTGGAGTCGCTCTACCGCGACGTGGCCGCCGTCGGCGGCCCCGGCTTCATCCGCGGCACCCACACCGCCTGGCGGAGCGGCCGCTACGTCTTCGTCGGCGACGAGGTGTTCGCCGCCAAGCCGCAGGTGACCGCCGGCCCCAGCCTCCTGGGCCTCGGCCGCGCCTACGGTCGGCTGCATGTTCTCGACGTGTCCGACATTGCGCGCCCCCGCGAGGTGGCCTGGTACGAGCCGAAGGACGGCGGCACCCACAACGTCTGGGTGGCGGGCGACACGCTCTACCTCGGCGACTACCAGGGCGGGTTGCGCGTGGTGGATGTCAGCGGAGAGCTGCGCGGTGACCTCCTGGCGCAGGACCGCGAAATCGCCCACGTCTACACCGGCGACGCCAAGGGGAACACCCCCAACGCCGCCATGGCGTGGGGGGCGATCTATCGCGACGGCAAGATCTATGTGCCCGACGTCTTCTCCGGACTCTGGGTGGTCCAGGTGGAGCCGAAGAACGCGTTGACGCCCTAGGGGCGGGCGTCCGGTGGCAGCGACGGGGACACCCCTCTATCTTTCCCTGTCTATGACTACAACTCAGAATCTCGTGGTACGAAACTTCAACGATCGCGCCGAGGGCCTCGCGCATTTCATGCTGCGGGCCGGAGCGGCGCCGCGATTCATTGCGATCGACGACCAGGCCGGTTGCCCGATGGATACCGCCCTCGCCGCCCTCGAGTGGACCCGGGTGGTCGGCATCCTCCGGGATGACGACCTCCTGCACGCCGGCCGGCTGACCAGCGAAACGGCCGCCGCCGTCGTGGAGCGCAAGTCCGATCGGGGTCCGCAGTTCGTCTACCTCGGCCCGCGCCTCGACGCCCCCCCCATGGACGTCTTCGAAGGCGCGGTCCTGTACGACGAGCCGGGCGTCAAGGCGGTGGAGTTCAACCAGCGGGCGCACGCCCTCGCGCACTTCCTGCGGGCCACCTCCGGCGTCGGCGCACTGATGGCGCTCCTCGGCCGGCGCGCCCCCGAGCTGCGGCACCTGCGGCGGTGGCTCGGTCCCATCCTCCAGGAACTCGACGCGCCCCGCCCCCTCATGGCCGGATGGTTTGCCGCCTCGGCGGGCGGCTGCCTCTTCGCCCTTCCCGAGGGCGACGTCGTTTGCCGGTACATCGAAGTGGGCCTCGACCCGTGAGGCGCCTCCTGGTCCTCGCCCTCTGGGCCTGCGCGCTCGCCGCTCCCCTCGCGGCCCAGGTCGGCCGGGAACACTTCCCTGTGGCGGAGGACACCGCGCTCGACGCCGCGCACGCCGTGCAGCAGTCGGCGTTCCTCGTGCTGCGCGACTCGACGGCGTCGATCAGCGCCGCCGGCGCCAAGCTGATGAGTGACCTGACGCCCACCAGCTCCGTGGTCTGGATGCGGGCGCGCGCCGGTGCGGTCGCCGCTGCCTGTGCCCGCTCCCAGGCCCCCCTCGCGCACGCGAGAACGGTCACGGAGCAGGCGGCGTGGCCCAACAAGAACCAGAAGAAGGCCCAGTCCGACCTGCTCAAGGAGATGACGAGCTTCACGCGGGAGCTGACGAAGTGCCAGGAAGAGTGGACCGTCCTGGCCGCCGACACCAGCCAGACCACGTTGCGCGAAAAGAGCCCGCACGAGATGCAGAAGCTGAATGTCGAGTTGGACAAGTTCAACCGCTCCGCGCGGACGTACCTTCAGTACATCAGCATCAAACTCCCCCCGCCCGGCAAGGCAGCCCCCTGAGATCGCCCCCATTCCCTCAACCAGGGGATGGGGATTTGTGGATACACATTTCCACATTGGGTGGACAAGCCTGTTACAGGGCTGTCCAGCATCGGTTTATGCGTCCACATTCACCCCACATGAAATCGCGTAACCCGAATAAATACAGGCACTTGCGAGATTTTCACCGCGCCCTAGCTTAGGGGAGCATCTGGACAGGCTGGACTGGCGCTCTCAGGGCGCCCGGATGGCCGATTCAGGTGAGTTCGGACCGGAGGAGCAGGGGAGGGGACCGATGCTGTAATGGCGCGGTTGCCGATGAGCCTGGACCAAGCCGGCCGAACGGGTGGAGCCAGTCGCGCGCTCTGCCCACCCCGATCTGGCGCCTCGGGGTGCCGTGCGAAGGGACGGTCCGCGACCCGACCCGACTCGCAGCGCTCGCAACGACGACCTCGGCCGGCCACTGCGCTGGCCGGGGCCATGACCGAAGGGGCTCGGCCCCGACGGGTCATTGTGTGAAGCGGCCGCCCGGTGAAGAACCGGGCGGCCGCTTCTGCTTTGCTTTCACGACCTCTCCCTCACCCGCCCCAGTCGCTCCGGCCGCGGTAAGCACGGCGGCGGTCGAGTTGCCAGAGGGTCCGGGCGCTCACCAGGCTCTCTCCCTCGAAATTTCCCTCGTCCGCCAGGGCATCGGCCATGCTCGCCGTCTTGGCGCTCGCGTTGTCGGCGTAGTGCAGCACCTCGGCCTCGAGCGTCATCGGCGCCACGGCGGCCCCGTACTCCAGCCGGCCGTGATGGGACAGCACGAGGTGCTGCAGGATGGCGAGTTCCTGATCGGTGCACGGCATCGGGTGGGCCGCACGCACCGCGCGGTCGAGCATGAGCGCGCCGAGGACGACGTGGCCGTGCAGCGTGCCAGCCTCCGACATCGTGAACAGCCCCCCCTCCCAGCCGTAGGACTCGAGCTTGCCGATGTCGTGCAGCAGGACGCCGGCCAGGACGAGGTCCTGCTCGGCGCGGCAGACCCGCGCGATGGCCCGGGCGATGGTGGCGACCTCGGCGGTGTGCTTGAGGAGTCCACCCAGCACGGCGTGGTGCCCGGCGAGGCTGGCGGGACAGGCCTCGTACCGCAGCCGAAAATCGTCGTCGGCATAGAAGAGATCGAGCGTGGCGGCCAACCGCGGCCGGACGATTTCGGCGCGCCACCCGTCGAGCGTCTTCCAGTAGGGCGCGGGGTCGCCGATGGAGGGCACCAGTTGGCCCAGATCGACCGCCCCCTTCGGCAGCGGGCGAAGCGACGTGACCTTCAGTTGCCGATGCCCGCGGTAGAGCGCGATTTCGCCGATGACCTGCGCCACGTCGCCGGGCGCCAGCCCCGCGATCTTCGGCTGGTCCTCCTGCCAGAACGGGGCGCTCGGCAGCCGGCCACTCGCGTTGCCGAAGGTGAGGATGGTATGCGGGGTGTCGCCCCCCCGGCGCTCGACCTCCAGGATCAGCAGCGGATCCTGGATGCGCTGGCCGGTGGACAGGCCCGGCAGGTCGGTGGGGTGGCTCATCAGGTCGGCTCGGTCCGGGAGAAGGGAACGGAGCAAAGGTAACAGCCTCCGCCAGATCGGAGCTCCTTGCCTCGGTTCGTGTCGCGGATACCTTCTCCCCCCATGGACGCCCTCCCCCTGCTCCTCCTGACGATGGACCCCGACGGCGCCCCACGCCTCGCCGCCGCCCTGGTGGCCGCCGGACATCAGGTCATCCCCGCCAGAACCGGCGAGGCGGCGGCGGCGGCGCTCGGCGTGCCCGGGCTCGGCGGCGTGGTCGTGGACCTCGCGCTGCCCGGACTCGATCTGGCCGCCCTCCGCCGTTCACTCACGCCGGCCAGCCCGGTTCCTCCCGACTCGCTCGCGGACGCCGAGCGGCGACACATTGCCCTGGCGCTGGGCCACACCAGGGGGAACAAGCGCCAGGCGGCGCTGCTGCTCGGCATTTCGCGCTCCACGCTGCTGCACAAGGTCCGGCGCTATGGCCTCGAGGCGGTCGCGGTTCGGGGACGATCGGGCGGGTAGGGGGCTGGCCCGGAGTCGGGAGGACCTCCGGACCCGGCCTCCGCCGGTGCCGTCTTCCGGCGTCGACCGTGCTGAAGCTCTCCAGGCCCCCGCTCCACTCCGCTCACCGCTCCGCTTCGCTCATCGCTCGATCCGCACCCGCCCGAGACGGGAGATGACCACCCGTCGCATCGCCGATCCCTTGGTGAGGGTCCACGACGCGTTGGAAAACCCCGCGGTGACACCCGTGGGGGAAAAGGTCAGGGTGCGCGCCGGACCGCTCATGGCAACGGCGAAATGGCCTGGGCCGGGCATGCTCCACCGCCGCGCCGGCCCGCCCGGTTCGATCGCGTCCATGGTGAGGGAGTCCGCCGCGATATGCAGCACCGTGATCCGTGATTCAACGACCGCGGCGACCCGCGCCCGCGCGTGCGCCCCGGCGATTTCCCCGGCGGCATGTTCGACCGCCAGGGTGTCGAGCGGTTCGGTGAGCCGGGGCGCGGCGATGCCCAGCACCAGCGCCACGAGAGCGATGGCAACGAGGAGTTCGGGGAGGGTGGCGCCGCGGTTCATGGGACACGATAGGTTCCCCCCGGCGGCGTGCGTCATCCTGGGGCGGCCAACGTCATCCTTCCCGCGCCGGCGGGCCTTGCTCCCGCCCTGCTCCGGGGGCATACTGCGAGTCCGCTCTCACCCCCCAAGGATCGGCCCGTATGACACCACGCGTGCTCGTCGTGGACGATGAGCCTGCCATCCGCCATGCGGTGGGTCGGCTCTTCCGACGCGAGGGGTGGGAGGTCGTCACCGCGGCTACGGCGGGCGAGGCGCTCGCGGAGCTGGAAACGGCGGCGGCGCACGCGGTGCTTCTGGATTATCATCTACCCGGCATGTCGGGCGCGGCGCTCGGCGCCGAGATCGTGGCGCGCTGGCCCGCGCTCACCGGGCGGCTGGTCTTCGTGAGCGGGGATCCGCACCTGAGTGCCGACGCCTTCCCGGCGGCCTGCCGCGGGGCGCGGCTGATTCCAAAGCCGTTCGACCTCCTCGAGCTCGCGGCGGCGGTGCGGGAAATGCTCGCCGCGCCAGGCGCCCCTACAAATTCCTCCGGGAACTCTGCATGACACTTCCTTCCGGGCTGGCCTCGCTGGCGGGCGCCGACCCGCTGGTGGCCCTCCGTGCCTATCGTGCGCTGGCTCCCTGGAGCCTGCGGGATCTCGCGTCGCTGGCCGGCGCCTTGCTGGAGGCGTCGAACATCGTCCCGGTCAATGCGGCGGCGCGCGCCCTGCCGGGGGAGCGGACGATCCGGTTCTACGTGGCCCGCGGCCTGGTGAGCCCGCCGGAGGGGCGGGGCACGGCGGCCACCTACGGCTACCGCCACTTGCTGCAGGTGCTCGTGATCAAGTTGCGGCAGATGGAAGGCGCGACGCTCGATTCGCTCGGCAAGGAACTGGCGGAGCTGGCCGGCGACATGATGGAGCGGCGGGTCGCGAGCGCGCTCGGACCGGCGCTCCCGCCGCCGGAGCGGGTGCTCGCCGCGCCGGGAACGCACGAACCGCGGGGGCGCGTGGCGCGCGCCATGCAGTCGGCGTTGCCGGTACCCGGGCAGCCCCCGCGACCCACGACCTGCCGGCGGCTGCCGTGCGGGCCGGGGGTGGAGCTCCTCCTCGACGAGCGGCATCCCGCCCTCCAGGTACCGGGGGCCGAAGGGGCCCTGGCCCGGGACATCGCGCGGCTGCTCGAACAGGCGGGAACCGGCGCGCCGACCACGCCTTGAGTCCGTTTCTTCCTCCCCGGAGTCTGGCATGACGACGATTCTCTTCTTCGTGGTACTCGCGGCGATCCTCCTGTGGGGAGTCGGCGCGTACAACGCCCTCATCAGCCTGAAGAACCAGGTGCAGAACGCCTGGACGCAGATCGACGTGCAGCTCAAGCGGCGGCACGACCTGATTCCCAACCTGGTGAACACGGTCAAGGGGGCGATGGACTACGAGCGCGGCACGATGGAGGCCGTCATCAACGCGCGGGCCAAGGCGATGGGCGCGCAGGGCGTGAAGGCCACCGCCGAGGCCGAGGGGCAGCTGACGCAGGCGCTCGGCAAGCTCTTCGCGCTGATGGAGAACTATCCCGACCTCAAGGCCACCGCCAACGTGCTCCAGCTCCAGGAGGAGTTGACCAGCACAGAAAACCGGATCGGGTTCTCGCGGCAGCACTACAACGACGTCGCGACCGAGTACAACACGAAGCAGCAGCAGTTCCCCGTCAACCTCGTGGCGGGCATCGCGAAGGCGACCCCGGCGGATCTCTGGGTCATTGCGGATGACAGGGAGCGCGCCGTGCCGACGGTCGACCTGTCCACCCGTCCTCCGGGCGCGTGAGCGAGGCCAATCTCTTCGCCCAGCAGGCGGCCAACCGCCGACGGTCGGCCTGGTTGGTCGCCGGCTTCGTGTTGTTCTTCGCCTGGATCGGGTTCGGCGGTGACTACGCCTTCTACCTCCTCACCGCCGGCGCCCCGGCCGGCGCGTACCGCCACGTCGTCCCCTTCATCGGCCTGCTGACGACCGCGGCGGCGGCCGGCCTCTGCTATTTCTCCTGGAAGACCGGTCCCCGACGCGTCCTGCTCGCGGCAGGGGCGTGGGAAATCGTGACGCCCGCGTCGCCGGCGCACCTGCAGCTCATGAACGTGACCGAGGAGATGGCGATCGCGGCCGGGCTGCCGAAGCCCACGGTCTGGGTTGTGCCGGACCCGGACCTCAACGCGTTCGCGACCGGCCACGACGCGCGGCACGCCAGCATCGCCGTCACGGAGGGGCTGCTGGCCGCGCTCGATCGCGATGAGCTGCAAGGGGTGGTCGCGCACGAGATGTCCCACATCCAGAACGACGACGTGAAGCTGATGACGCTGCTGGCGGGGATGCTGGGGGCGGTCGCGCTGCTGTCCGACGGGATCGGCCGCTACCTGCGGATGGGGGGGCGGATGGGCGGGTCGTCGCGGAGCGGTGGGGGCCGGAGCGGCGGGAAGGGGGGTAATCCCCTGGGCGCGGTGCTGCTGGTGCTCTGGGTCTTCACGCTGCTGATCGCCCCGGTCGTGACCCGGCTCCTGGCGATGGCGGTGAGCCGGAAGCGGGAATACCTCGCGGACGCGAGCGCGGCGCAGCTGACCCGGCACCCGGAGGCGCTCGCCCGTGCGCTCGAAAAACTCGACGCGGCGTCGGCGCCGACCCGGAGCATCACGCAGGGGGCGGCCCACCTGTGCATCGTGGATCCCGCCGAGCGGCGGTTCAGCGAGCGGGAAGGCATCGTCGGAGACGTCTTCGCCTCCCACCCGCCGATCCGGCTCCGGGTGGCCCGCCTCAAGGCGATGGCCTTCCAGCAGGCGAAGCGTGAGGCGGGAGTGCTGCCCGCCTAGGCGAGGTCCGGCAGGGAGAGCGCCGCGGCCAGTCCCTCCGGGTCGAGCGGGAGACCCAGGACCTCGGTCGGCTCGGCCGCCCGCGCCACCGTGCCGTCGCCGTCCTGGAGGATGAACAACTGGTAGGGCCGGACGCCGGGCGCCGGGAGGTTGGCGGGGAGGGAGCGCTCCGCCACCAGGACCAGTGACACGTCGAATCCCTGCGCGGCCGGGACGAGCGCCCCCGGCCCGAGGACGCGCTGCACCGAGTACCCGGCGCGGCGGAGGATGGACTCCACCACCCGCGCAGTGCCTTCCTCCGGCACCAGCACCAGGGCGCGCCCCCGCTGGGGCACTTCCGCGCGGGCGCCCTCCTGCAGGTCGATCATCCGCACGCCGTGCGCGTATTCCGAGGTCGCCGCCCGCCGCAGTTCCCCCGCCCGCTTCACGATTTCCCGGATCCGCTCGAGCATGCCACGGATGGTGTCCAGCGACTGGCGCTGCGCGGCGCTCAGGGGATCGGGCCCGCCGGCGAGCAGCTCCAATTCGGCGGACGCCGCCATCAGTGGGTTGTTGATCTCGTGGTGCAGGGTCACCGTCATCTCGCCGACCGCGGCGCGCCGCTCGACGTGCAGCAGTTCCCGCTCCGCCGTGGCCAGCGCCTCGCGCAACGAGCGCATCCGCCGCACCCGTTCCACCACCTCCGGCAGCATCGCGGCCAGCGAGCCGTCCTTGACGAGGTAGTCCTCGGCCCCCGCGCGCAGCGCGTCGGCGGCAAAGGTCTCGCTCCCGTGGGCGGTCACCATGACCACGCTCGGCGGCTCGGGCCAGGCGCGGAGCGCCAGCAGCACCTCGCGCCCGGCCAGGTCGGGGAGGTTCTGGTCGAGGAGCAGCACGTCGGCCCGGGCGGCGGCGAGGAGCGCGTCGCGCCCCGTTGCCACGTGCTCGAGATCGGTGAACCCGTGCGCCATCAGCGCCGTGGCCGCCAGCCGGACCATCGCGGGATCGTCGTCCACCACCAGGATGCGCAATGCGCTCCGTTCAGCCACGTGCCGCCTCCGTCTCGGTCCGGAATCCCACCCGCGCGAATTTTTCCCATGTCGTCTTGCCCCGCCAGGCGTCGAACAGCCCGCGGAGCCGCCAGTACAGTGTAATGTGGCGGAAGCTGAAGGGCACGTTTTCCAGGATGGCGTACCCCAGCAGCACCAGGACGTCCCGCCGCCGCCCGAAGGGGAGCAGCCCCCGCTGGAGCCGGTCCGCCAGCCCGAACCGGAATCGCCAGGCCCCGACCAGCACCGCGAAGAGGTTGACCAGCATGCCGTAGCCGAACGCGGCCAGGAAGAAGGCGATCGCGTACGGCCAGTTGATAAGATGGATCCCGAACGCCCACTGCAGGAACAGCAGGAAGGAGAAGAAGAAGTACCCCGCCATCTCGATCATCGGCCCGTAGTACTCGAAGACCCAGAACGCCGGCAGCGCGAAGGCGCCGATCCGGCCGAAGCGGCGCCGGAACAGCATCGCGCGGTGGTAGTACAGCGATTCGCGGAGGCCGCGATACCAGCGGCCCCGCTGCTTGCGCAGCGATTCCAGCGATTCCGGCACCTCGGTCCAGGCCACGGGGTGCGGCAGGAAGGCGATCCGCCGGTCGAGATGCTTGTCGCGGATGTACCGGTGGAGGCGCACCACGATCTCCATGTCCTCGCAGACGGTGCCGGCGCCCTCCGCGACGTACTCCTGCACGATCCGGTGGCGGACGAACGGCGTCAGGTACCCCCCCGCGCGGATGACCGTCTCCTTCTCGAACACGGCGAACACGCCGGAGAGGATCAGGATCGAGTCGAGGCGGTCGAGCCCGGTCCGGCCGGTGGTAAAGGAGCGGAGATACTCGACCATCTGGAACCGCGCCAGCGGATGCCGCGGGAGGCCGACGCTCACCACCCGCCCGTTGCGGATGGTGCACCCGTTGGCGATGGCCACCTGCCCGCCGACGGCCACGACGCGGGGATCCTCCTGGATCACCCGCATCATCTCCTTCAGCGCGCGCTGGTCCAGGATGGAATCGGCGTCGAGGCAGACGAAGTACGGCGCCGTCGAGGCGTTGACGCCCACGTTCAGCGCGTCCGCCTTCCCCGCGCTCTCCTTGTCGATCACTACCAGCCGGAGCACCCCCGCCGGCATCGGGGCGGTGGCCTCGTAGAGCGCCCGGACCCGCGCCGTCCCGATCGCCTCCCGGTAGGGAAGATCGGTGCGCCGGAGCTTGAAGGCGCGCTTCAGCCGCTCCAGCGTCTGGTCGCTCGAACCGTCGTTGACCACCACCACCTCGAATCGCGGATAGTCGCAGTGGATGAGGTTGGTCACCGAGTCGACGATCGTCACCTCCTCGTTGAACGCCGGGACGATCATCGTCAGCGGCTTCGTCGAGCCGCTGTGATCGATCAGGTCGAGGTCCTCCACGAAGTGCCCCGCCACCTTGCGCCGGACCTGGCGGGCGGAGAGGCCGATCAGGAGCAGCGTGTAGCTGTTGTAGAGGATGAAATACGCCAGGAAGAACGGCTGGACCGCCAGCGCGACGACCGTGAGCGTGGTGAGGACGGTTTCCTGCATCAGGCCGCCGGGAGCGCGGCGCGCACCGCGTGCCGCACCGCCGGGGCTGGATCGTCCGCCGCCAGCCGGTGCGCCGCGGAATCGTCGAGCAGCGCCAGCACGATCCCGGCCGCCTGGCGTCGCTCGGCGGAGGCGTCGCTGGCCCGCCGGTGCAATTCGGCCAGCGGGAGGACGGAGGCCGCCGCCTCGGCGAGTGCGCGGCGGGGAATGTCCGCTGGCAGGGTGTCGCCCGATCCCGCGAGGAGACTCGCCACTGCCGCCATGGCCCGCACCTCCTCCGCGGAGTCGGTCGCCAGCACTGCCAGGCTCTGGCCCGCGCTGCCGGCTGCGCAGGCGGCCGCCACCGCGACCCGGACCGCCGCCACCGGATCGCGCGCCATGCGCTCCAACAGCGTCGCGTCGGCTAGATCGGGGTGGTGCCACCAGAGACGGACGAGCGCCGCCCGCACCTCGGCGTCCGGGTCGCGCCACAGCACGCCGAGCACCGCCGAGGCGGAGGGGGGATGGGCCTCGGCCACCGTGTGGATCACGGCCAGCTTGCCTGCACGATCGTCCGCCTCCATCAGGCTGGCGAGCAGGGCGGGCACCTGGGCCACATCGAGTCGCGTGACGGCGGTGGCGATGGCGACGCGCACCAGCGGGGCCGCCGACGGGAAGTGGTCGAGGAGGGTGACGGCCGTCGCGGCGTCGCCCAGCTGGCCGAGGGCCAGGACAGCCTCCCGCTGCACGGTGGAATCGCTGTCGGCCAGCAGTCCGAGCAGGCTTCGGGACGCCGCGCGGGCCCCCGTCAGCCCGAGGGCCGTGGCGGTTGCGGCGCGGACCGCCGGGTCGCCATCCGTGATGTGGGATTCGATTCGCTCGGCGATTGCCGGTCCGCCGAGCTGCCCGACGAGGAGCAACGCGGCGGTGCGCACTTCCCGCGCCCCGTCGTCGAGATGGTCGAGCGCGGCCGCGATGCCCTCGGTGACCTGGAGTGCGCGAAGCACCTCGAAGGCCCCGGCGCGGAGGGCCGGGTCGGCGTCGCTGCGGGCGACGTGCACGAGCTCGGTGGCCAGGTCCCGGCGGCCGGCGCGCCGGATCGCCTCGACGAACACGGCGCGGACCGCCGGCGTGGGATGCGCGAGCCCCTCGGCCAGCAGCTCGCGGGCGCCCGCGTGGCCGAACCTCGCCAGCGTGTCCGTCGCCAGGGTCGTGTTCTCGCCACGTTCGATGGCCTCGATCATCCGGGCGGGCACGCCGAGCCGCTCCAGCGCCACCGCCGCGCGGATGCGGATTTCGGGGTCGGCGTCGTCGAGCGCCAGGAGCAGCGGGCCTTCGGCCTGGGCGCCGACTTGCTCCAGCGCCTCCACGCTGCGCATGCGCACCCACCAGGCGGGGTCGCCGAGGGCGCGGACCAGCCGCTCCACCACGTCGGGCTTGTCGAATTGTCCGAGCGCCTGCGCGATCCGGGCCCGGACGAAGGGGGCGGGATCGCTCAGGAGGTGATCAAGGAGATACCCGACGGCGCGGCCGTCGCCGAGGCGCCCCAGGGCGCTGGCGCTCTTGGCGCGGACTTCGTCGTCGAGGTCGCTCAGGGCGTGCACCAGGGAGGGGAAGGCGCGCGCGGCCCCGACTTCGCCGAGGATGCTCGCGGCCCACGCCCGCGCCGGGTGCCGCGCGGAGTCCTCGAGAAACGCGATCATCGGGTCCACCACGAGCGCGCCGTGCCTGGTCAGGATGTCGGCGATGCGCGGGACAAGCCACACCTCGGAGTGCTTGAGCGCCTCGACGAGGGGGGCCACCGCGCGGGGGTCGCCGATCCGTGCGAGCGCGCGCAGGGCGATTTCGCGGACGTCGGCGTCCTCGCTGCGCGTCGCGGCGACCGTGTCGAGCAGGGCGGGCACCGCGTTCGCGTTGCCGACCCGGCCGAGGAGTTCCGCGGCGAAGGCGCGCTCCCGCCACTTGGTCGCGGTGCGGAGGCGCGTCACGTACTTGTCCACCAGGCCCAGCTGGTCGTAGGCGTCGAGCAGCCAGGCGGGGCGCTCGGTGGCGCCGCGGGCCTGCTCCTCGAGCACCGCTTCCAGCGCCTCGAAGTCCCGGAGCGTCGTCAATTCGCGCAGCTGCGGCTCGAGCAGCGCCCGGTCGCGGAGTGCCAGCCCGGTCACGAGGTCGCGATAGAGTCCCTTGCGGTAGGCGAGGCGCCGCTCGAGGCGGTTGAGATAGGAGGTGTAGAGCAGCCACGCCAGCACGGCGGCGAGACCGACGCCTGCCATGGCCGCGGCGATGCCGAGGATGATCGGAAGGGTGATCACCGGCGGAACTCGGGGCCGACATGGATAACCAGGGTCAGTGTTGCCATGGGCCGACGTCGAGCTCCAAGGTGTTTAGGGGTAAAGGGTTACAAAAACGATCGGCAGCGCTTCCGGCGGGGTTGCCGGGGGGCACAGCCGATCGCAGAGTTGCACGAATCGCGCCACTGACCGGCGCGAATCGGTGTCAGGCGGGGTCGTTGTCTTCGAGGAAGACGAGCGTCTGCCGACGGGCCATGACGGTTTCGAGGCCGGCGAAGACGGCGGGATCGACGGCGATCCCGGCCAGGTCGCGGATGCGATCCACCGCGAAGTTCGCCGGCATCTTCTCCTGGTAGGGTCGCGAGGTGGTGAGGGCGTCGAAGATCTCGGCGATGCCCAGGATGCGCGCCCCGAGCGGGATGTCCTCGCCCTTCAGGCCGTCGGGATAGCCGTCGCCGTCCCACCGCTCATGATGGCTGCGGATGCAGGTGATGGTGTTGTGCAGGTGGGCGAGGGGCGCGAGAATTTGCGTCCCGATGATCACGTGGTCCTTCACGTGCTCGTACTCGGCGGGCGTCAGCGGACCCTGCTTGGCGAGGATCTCCTCGCGAATGCCGATCTTGCCGATGTCGTGGAGGCGGCCGGCAGTGCGGATGACCTCGATGTCCTCATCGGAGAGTTGCAGCTCGGCAGCGATCATGGCGGAGAGGTCGGCCACCCGCGCCGAGTGTCCCCGCGAGAAGGGATCTTTCGCCTCCAGGGCGTTGACCAGCACCTCGAGGGTGGCAATCGTCACCCGCTCCAGCGTGGCCCGCTCGCGCCGCACTTCCGCCGCCCGGATCGCCACCTCTTCCTTCAGCCACTGGTTGACCTGCGCCGTTTCCATCTGGGTGGCGCGCCGGCGCATGGCCCGCTCCAGCGCCCGTCCGAGGTCCACCAGGTCGATCGGCTTGATCAGGTACTCGAAGGCGCCCCGCTGCATGCAGAGGGCGGCGGTCGTCGCGTCGGTGACGGCGGTGAGCATCAGGATGGCGAGGTGGGGTTCCAGCTCCAGCGCTTGGGGAACGAGATCGATTCCGCTCACGCCCGGCATCCGGACGTCGAGCAGCATCCCCGCGATCTTCTGCCGTCCGAGCACGGCGAGCGCCTCCTCCCCGGAGGCGGCGAGGCTGACCTCGTAGCCCTGCTGGGTCAGGTAGCGCGCGAGCGCGGCCCGAATCGGTTCTTCGTCGTCAACGACCAGCAGTGACGCCGGTCCCTCTGGCATCGACACGGGCACCCTCCGCTGCGGGGAAACGCAGGAAACCTAGCCTATCCGACGAACTCCGCCACGACCCGCTCCGGGATCAGGCCGGCCGCGAAGGCGCGGTCGAGGAGGAGCTGCACCGCCTCGCGTCCCCGCGGGCCGTAGTCCACGGTCCAGTCGTTCACGTACATCCCGACGAACGCGTCGGTCCGCTCGTCGCCGATGCCGCGGTTATACTGCTTCGCGTGCTCGAGCGCGGGTTGCCGGTGCGCCAGGGCGTACTCGATGCTCATCCGAAGGTCCCGCGCCACCTGCGCGGTCAGCGCCGCGCCGAGGTCGCGTCGCACCACGTTGCCGCCGAGCGGCAGGGGGAGGCCCGTCTCCCGTCCCCACCACGCCCCGAGATCTTCCCACAACTGCAGCCCGTCGTCGGCGTAGGTCAGCTGGCCCTCGTGGATCAGGAGGCCCACGTCGACCTCGCCCCGGTGCACGGCGTCCTCGATCTGGTCGAAGGGGATGATCACCTCCGTGACCGCCGGCTGGTAGAGCCGCAGCGCCAGGGCGGCCGTGGTCAGGGTGCCGGGGATGCCGACCCGGAGTCCGCGCAGCGCCTCGCGCGGATCCGCCGGTGCGGGGGCCTTGCTCACGAGGCGCGGTCCGTAGCCGTCGCCCATCGACGACCCGCTCGCCAGCAGCGCGTAGGTCCGGTGGAGGTGCGCATAGGCGTGGATCGAGACCGCCGAGACTTCGAGTTCGGCCTGCAGCGCCCGGCGGTTGAGCGACTCGATGTCGGAAAGTTCGTGCTCGTAGCGCAGGTCGCCGGTGTCGAGCTTACCTTCGGCGAGGGCGTAGAACATGAACGCGTCGTCGGAATCGGGGCTGTGGGCGACGTGGATGGTTCGGGTCACGGGGTCTCCGCTGCCTGCTGGACGTCGTTGAGAAGTTGTCGGTGCTCGACGTACTCCGGTCGGTCGGCGCGGGCGAGTTCCTTCTCGGCCCGCCGCCGAAACTGGTCGAGCGCCTCCTGGTACTTCAGGGTGTCGCCCTCGAGCCGGGCGAGGGCGCCCTCGAGGATCGGCCCGAAGAGATGGCCGGGATCCTTCGCCTCCAGCGTGTCGGCCAGGGCGTGGGCGCCCTGGAAGTTCCCGATCTGGATGGCGATCAGCCCCGCGTGGAATCGGGTGTCGGCGTCCACGGAGTCGAGATCGGCGTAGGCCGCCACGGCCAGCGGCGAGAGGCTGGCCACGGTGGCGCTGTCCCACTCGGCGCCGGCCCGCATCAGGCGGTCGAAGAGCTGGGCAAACCGCTCCTCGGGCCCCAGGCTGCTCAGGTCGGGGAGCGGGACGACGTTCACCGGTGCGCTCCCGGCGTTGGCCATGGCGGGGGGTGCGCCGGGAGGGTCGCTTCGCGCGACGCCGAACACCACCCCCGCGACCGCCACCACCGAAACGATCCCGGCCACCCTCCAGGCCCGGCGATCTCCCGGGTGGCGGGTGCCCGTCGCGAGGCGGGCCCCGCACTGGCGGCAAAAGGCGCCGTCCGAGGCCGTGCCGCAGCTGGCGCAGGTGATCTGGGGTGACATCTGGGCTCCAATCTAACCACCCCGGAGGGGCGCGGCACCGAGGAGTGCTGGCGCCCGATGGCCGATGGCGTTAGCGTGAGGGCATCTCGGAGGGTACCATGGGACAGCCGCAGCACCCCTTGCCGGCCGCGCTGCCCGAGGCGCCGATGGCCCGCCACCTCGGCGACCTTGGCCGCGCGGATGAACGGTGGCAGGTCTTCCTCGAAACCCGGCCTCAGGGCAGGACGGTGGCGGGCCGGGTCCACTTCCTTCAGGGCGAGTGCACGCGCAGCTCGGCGTGGATCCTCCTCGAATGGAGCGAACCGGATGTCCTGCAGCGGTTCAACGAATTCAGCGCCGTGGAGCTCTGGCGCCTGTTGGAGAGCCTGGGGTAGCCTCCGTCCCGATTCCGGGACGGGCGCCGCCTAGCCCCCTCACATCCGATCGAGCTCCCGGAGTTCCCTCTGCCCCGCCGCCTTACCCTGGCTTTCGCACTTCTCGTCGTGCCCTCAATCGTCGTCGCCCAGGCGACGGGTGATTCGACGCAGCCCCCGGTCATCCGCGCCATCGACCTGAACCGCCAGGAGATCTTCGACTCGATGGAAGCCACCCACTGGCTTCAGCGGCTCGCCAACGACCTCCACATCCGCACCCGCCCGATCGTCATCCGGCGGGAGCTGCTGTTCGGCGTCGGCGATGCGTACGACTCCGTGCTCGTGGCGGAGTCGGCCCGCAACCTCCGCTCCCTCGGCGTCTTTCGCGATGTCCGGATCGATTCGGTCCGCACCGACAGCGGCCTGACGATGCAGGTGGTGACGCGCGACGCCTGGACCACGCGCGCGGGGGGTCGCCTGCGGACGACGGGCAACCAGGTCTCCATCGGTCTCTCGTTCTTCGAGGACAATTTTCTCGGGACGGCGAGCCGGGCGGGCGTCTCCTTTTCGGCAGACCCGGTCCGCACCACCTTTGCCCTCGAGGGGTCGCAATCCCGGTTTCTCGGGAGCAGCATCGGGGTGGCCGGTCGATGGGAGAACCGCTCGGACGGGACGGTGCTCTACGGCCGGGTCAGCCGTCCCTTCTATTCGATCCAGGACCGCCGCGGTTTCCTGCTCACCGCGGAATACCGCGACGAGACCGTCGATCAGTACCTCGACGGCAATGACGTCGCCGTGGACAGCCTCGCCCACCGGTTCGGCGCCGTCCGCGGGACGGTCGGGTGGGCCCTCTACCGCAAACGGAGGGCGTACATCCGCAGCGGCGTGCTCGGGCAGGTCATTCGCAACAACTACCAGCCGGCCACCGACACCACCCCGATCCCGCGGACGGTGAATGCGGCCGTCGGGGGCTACCTGGAATGGAGTCACGTCCGGTATGTCGCTCGAACGGGATTCCAGACGTTCTCCCTCACGGAAGACATCGACCTCAGCACCACGCTGTCCGGCGGCGTGTATGCGGCCCCGACTTCTTCTGGGCTACGACAGCGCCGGTGTCGGCCTCTTCGCCACCTTCCGCACCGGCGCGACGTTCCGGAACGGCATCGTGCTGGTCAACGGGATTTCCGACGGGCTGATCACGTCGGCCGGCGTCGACTCGGGCGGCACCGTGCTCAATGCCACCGTGGCCTGGATGCCCGATTCGAACTCGCTCCTGGTGATGCACGGCAGCGGCGGCGTGCTGACCGACCCCGCCCCGGGGTACGAATTCGACCTGGGGCTGAACAGTGGCCCCCGGGCGTTCGGCGTGCACAGCTTCACCGGCAACCGCGCCTTCTTCACTTCCGCGGAGGTGCGGCGCCTGCTCTGGCGTCGCCTCTTCGGCGTGGTGAGCCTGGGCGTCGCGGCCTATGCGGATTACGGCGGCGCCTGGTGGAGCAACAGCCCGACCCGCACCGGCACGGACGTCGGCATCGGACTCCGGATTGCGCAATCGAGGTCGTCGCGCGGAATCGTGTCGCGGGTGGACCTTTCCTGGCGCTTCGCCAACGATGCCGTGGGGGCGGGCTGGGTCGTGTCGCTCGGGCGCGGCTTCGCGTTCAGCCTCAACGCCCAGCGGCCGAGTTACTGACGCTGTCGCGCCGTCGGGCAGTCATCTACATTGCGGCACTCTCGACACCCCAGGAGCACCTATGACGGAACCGGCGCCGGCGTCCCCTCGCCGCGGGTTGAAGCGGAAGACGAAGCTGATCCTGTTCGGCATCCTGCTCGCCCCGATCGCGATCTTCGCGCTGTATACCTGGGCGGCGCTGACGTGGAACTATTCGGAGGGGGAACGGGCGGGGATCGTGCAGAAGTTTTCGCAGAAGGGATGGATCTGCAAGACATACGAAGGCGAACTCGCCATGACTTCGGTGCCCGGGGTGATGCCGGTGCTGTGGGACTTCAGCGTGCGCAACGACGCGGTGGCCCAGCAGATTCGCGAGGCGATCGGCAAGCACGTGGCCCTGCACTACACCGAGCACCGGGGCGTGCCCGGGACCTGCTTCGGCGAGACGAACTATTTCGTGGACAGCGTGACGGTGCGCTGAGCCGGGACCGGGCGGGCGAGCACGAGGATGCGCACGTACTGCCCGAGCACGGCCAGCACCCCCGCCAGGTAGAGTGACCCACCGGCCAGGACCAGGGGCCGGTGGCCCGCCATGGTTCCCCCCGCCAATCCCCAGACGCCGAGCGCCAGCAACGCGAGCGAGAGCCGCACCATCCCCGTCGAGGTGAGGTCCTCCTGTGTGGGGGCGCCGGCCTGCGCCGCACGCGGCCCGAAGAGGTTCATCCAGGCCAGGAACGGCAGGATCTTGTACAGCACCCCCACCACGAGCAGGACCAGCCATCCCGCGATCGCCAGCAACCCGTAGGTGGTCCAGCTCCGCATGCTGGCGTTCCCCAGCAGGATCGTCGCCCCCAGCACCACTGCCGCCGCAAAGTGCGCCACCCCGAGTGCCACGTGCGCCATCGCCGGGTCCATCGGCCGCCGCTCGGCGTGGCGGAAGTAGAGTGCCAGCTGCAGCAGGTAGAGGAGGGCGCTGGCCAGGACCAGCGCGCCGCCGGCGCGGGTGACCACCGACCATCCGCCGAGTGCGCCAGTGGTCAGGGTGGCCAGGCCGGCCAGGCCGACGGGACCGATCCACTTGAGCGGCCAGGTGGGGGCGCTGGCCGCGAGCAGGAACATCGGGAGCATCCAGCTGCCCACGCCGACCGCGGTGAAGACCACGAAACCGAAGACGGCCAGGTGGAAGTGGCTGGCGATGACCGCCATCCGGTCCATCGGCCACCAGCCGAGACTGTTGCCGATCCGGGCCAGGGCCACGAGCATCGCGGTGCCGAGCGCGATGTGCCCCGCCGAGACGTAGCGGCCGACGACGAGTCCGCGGGGCGCCTTCCGGCGCTGGGGGAGGAGATTCCAGCTGGAGCCGAAGACGCCGGCAAAGAGGAGGAGCCAGCCGACGCCCAGCAGGGCGGGGCGCCAGAACCAGAAGCCTGTCACCAGCGCGAGGGTGCCGGCGGTGTGCAGGATCCAGGTCCAGTGTGCGACCCGGATGCTGCGGATGGCGATGCCGAGGGCGCCGGGAAAGAACTGATTGAGGGCGCCGTAGATCGTGGTGGTCAGCACGCCGAGGGTGAAGATGTGGGTGACGGCGAGGAGGCGGGGGGACAGGAAGTTGCCGGCGGCGAGGTCACCTGCGCTCGCGATCAGGCCCATCGCGCCGACCAGCAGCCAGAGCAGCGCGGTGGCAAAGTGTTCGGCGGTGAGCCAGAAGGGCGGCGGGTGGGCCGGCCCCGCGATCGGGAGGGGGCGGCCCGGAGGCGCAGGTGTCATCCGGCCTAAGCTAATTGCCTCCGCAGACCGCCGCAGCGTAGGAGAAGGGGATCACGCGCTCGCCGCCATTCCCCGGGCCGGCGATCTCCGCGTAGAGGCCGGCCGCACCGGACCGTCGATAGGAGATCCGGGTCGGGAAGTCGTGGGCGGGGTTGGCAAAGGTGACGCTGCTGTCGGTGACCTGGGTGGCGGCGAAGGACGCGATGGCCTGCCCCGAGGGATCGGCGGTGTAGCGCAGCGAGTCTCCCTGGCCGGTGATCCGGACGGTTTCCGAGCCGACGACCTTGCCGCCGCGCAGCGTGCGGCCCCGTCCGTCGAGCGATCCGTCGGAGGCCACCGTCCAGTGCTCCTCGATGGTGACGCCGTTGCGTGCGGTGCTCCAGCAGCCGATCAGCCAGGGGAGGGTGGCCTCGGCGGTCCGCGGGGCGAGCCGCGCCTTGAACTCCGCGGACTCGAATTCGGACAGGCCGAGGTAGAGCAGCGCCACGAACTGGTCCATGCGGCGCTGGCTTCCGAGCTGCGACGGCCAGGCGTTGGCGGGCTGGCTCCCCTGGGCCGCTTCCAGCGTGGCGCCGGCCTTCACCTCGGTGGCGACGCCACTGCTGACCCCGAGGAGCATCTCC
Source organism: uncultured Gemmatimonadales bacterium (assembly GCA_963748815.1). Lineage (GTDB taxonomy): Bacteria > Gemmatimonadota > Gemmatimonadetes > Gemmatimonadales > GWC2-71-9 > SPDF01. Next base: position 127,590 of record CAVVKJ010000008.1, read on the forward strand.
CGGTAGCGCAGGAGATCGGCGCGATTCCCGACCGGGCCGTGGCCCGGGACGATGCGGGTGGCGCTGTCGCTGTGGGCCAGGCCCCAGTCCACGCCGGCGAGCATGCCGGCCAGGCGGCCGCCGGTCCACCAGTCCATGAACGGGGGCGCCAGGTGTTCGAAGAGGTCGCCGATGTGGATGAGGTTCGCGTCGGGGAGCCAGACGATGGCGTCGCCGTCGGTGTGGGCGGCGGGAATGTGGGTGACGATGACGCGCTGACCGTTGACGCGCAGGGACAGGGTGTCGCGAAAGGTGCGGGTCGGCATCGCGGCGGGGTCGGCGGGGGTACGATGCCAGTCGCCCCAGGCGGCGATGGTGGTGTCCTTCGCCATCTGCACCGGGAGTTGTTCCTGCCCGATGATCTCGGCGCCGCGGTTCCGGAAGAGGGCGTTGCCTTCGGTGTGGTCGCCGTGGTAGTGGGTGTTGATGACCCAGCGGACGGGTGGGGCGCCGAGGCTGGTCAGCACCGAGTCGGCGAGCCCCACCCGGCGGGCGCTCTGGGCGTCCACCAGCAGGGTTCCGTCGGGGCCGGTCAGGACGAGGATGTTGCCGTTGGCAAACCCGGAAATGACGGCCAGGTCGGGCCCGAGCCGTTCGGCACGCATGACCATCACATCCTGCTGGGCGTGGGCCGGGGCGGTCAGGAGCGACAGCAGGGTGAAGGCGCCGATGGGGGTGCCACGGATCATCTGGGAACTCGGAGGTTGGGATGAATGGCCATACGGTTGTGAAGGGTCGGGAGTTCCGCGTCGGGTCGGTGGAACCTTGAGAATTGGCCTTCGGGTAGCGATGTTAACCCTCCCGGCGCCGTAGCCAAGTGGTAAGGCAGAGGTCTGCAAAACCTCTATTCGCGAGTTCGATTCTCGCCGGCGCCTCTTGCCCCAGAACGACTTAGGCCCTCCAGGTGGAGGGCCTTTGCTTGCTCGCCGCGCCGCTGACCGCATTCCGTCGCTCGGTTTGCCCACTCCCGCCGTCAGGTCACCATGCGGCTCTGGTCGATTCATCCCCAATACCTGGATTCCCGAGGGCTGGTGGCACTCTGGCGCGAGGCACTCCTCGCCCAGGCCGTGCTGGCGGGCCGCACCAAGGGGTATCGTTCGCACCCTCAACTCGACCGCTTCCGGGCGGGCTCCCGGCCGCTCGGGCTCCTCGCCAGATACCTGCACGGCGTCCGGGCGGAGGCCGATGCCCGAGGGTATTGCTTTGATGCGACGCGCATCCTCGAGCGCCCCGCGCGCAGCCGCCTGGAGGTGCCTGCCGGTCAATTGGCGTGGGAGTGGGTACATCTCCTTGGCAAGTTGAAGGCGCGTTCACCCGCGACCTATCGACACTGCCTCACGGTGGCCGACCCGATCCCTCATCCCCTCTTCCGCATTGGTCCAGGTGGCCCAGCCGAGTGGGAGCGAGGCGCTGCGGCCTCCCGGGCGCCATGAGGCGCTTTCGCCTTCGAACTCGCATCGGCAATCCACCCTTCGGCGCCAGGGTCACGCCGGGATCGACAATCACCTGGTGACCAGGCAGAGGCTCCAACCGATAGCGCTGTACCACCGCCGTCATGATGACCGCCGCCTCCACCATCGAAAAATGATTGCCGATGCACTGGTGGGGCCCACCACCGAAGGGGAAGTACGCGAATTTCGGTCGCCCTGGCGAGCGGGAGGCCGTGAACCGGTCAGGGTCGAACCGGTCGGGGTCGTCCCACCATCGCGGATCGCGCTGAGTGGCGTAGGGGCTCAGCACGACGAGGCCGTTCCTCCGTATGGCAGTCCCGCTGATATCCTCCGCGCCACGTGCCTTGCGGGTGATGATCCACGCCGGGGGATAGAGGCGGAGCGTCTCCTGAAAGACATCCCTGACGTACGGAAGCGTGGCGAGTGAATCAACCGTCGGCGTGACCCCACCCAGGACCCGACTGGCCTCCTCCGCCAAACGATCATCGACCTCACCGTTTCCCCCAACCAGGTGCCAGGTCCAGCTGAGCGCGCTGGCCACGGTTTCGTGGCCGGCCACGATCATGGTCACCATCTCATTCCGGAGCTCCCGATCGGTCAACTGCTCGCCAGGATCGGCCGCGAGCAGCCGGGCCAGCAGATCCGTCGTGCCGGTGCGGGGGTCGACGAGTTCGCCTGCCGCCCGGCGCCGCGCGACCGTGGTGCGAATCGCCCCGTCCAGCACGGCCATCGCCTGGCGAAACTCCGCGCGTTGCGGCGTCGGCAGCCAGCCGGGAACCAGCCCAAGATTGCGCGCCCGTCCCATGATGTAGTGGAGCATCGTCATCACGGAACGGGTCAGCGTGCTGGATCGCTCGACCTCCACGCCGAAGAGCGAGCGGACCACGATCCGGAGCGCGACCTGCAGCATCTCCGCGTGGACATCGATCGGCTCGCCCGACGCCGCATGGGCCTCCCATCGATCCAGCATCTCGGCCGCCGCCTCGTGCATCGACGGGATGAAGGTACCGACCTCCGCGCGGTGGAAGGCCGGCTGCACCATCCGCCGTCGCGCGAGCCAGGGCGGCCCGTCCATCGTCAGCAGTCCCTCCCCCGTGATGCCCGCCAGGAACCGATACTGAAACGTGTCCTTGCTGTAGTTGGCCTGATTGGTCACCAGCACATGCTGCACGTCGTCGGGATGCCGAAGAAAGTGGAAACCGACCGGCCCGACCCCGAATCGAAGGGTCCGCTCCGAGATCGGCTGTCGCCGGAGGAATTCGTGAGGCGCATCCCGCAACTGCTGCAGGTTGGCGAGGCTCGGCATCTCAGGCGACCACTGCCGGCGGCGGCACGCGCTCCGCCGCCTTCCGTGCCGCGCTCCGGAAGAGAAGCAGCCCCTGGACCACCATCAGGTTCGTCACGAGAAAGAACACGGCCTCTTCGATCGGAAGGCCAACCAGCGCGATCCCGGTCGTGAAGCGATCGGAGATGTGCCAGATGCCCAGGCCGATCGCCAGCCGATCGCACACCCAAAGGTAGAGGGTCGGCACGGAGACGGCCCAGAGCAGGGCATGGCGGTGCGTCCAGAACATCGACCGCCCCACGAATAGCTGGAGCGCGAGCACGGGCGCCGTCCACGCGAGGATGAGGCCGAGATAAAACCCCGAGTCGGTGAAGAGCAGCCCGGCCCCCCCGAGCGCGAGCAGCGCCACGCCGGCCATGATCACGGGAGGCAGCCACGGTGGCGGCCGATCTGATGCGGGCGGCCGCCGGGTCAGGACCAGGAACAACCACAGGCCGGTGAGGAGCGGCTGCACGAGGAAGAAGAAGTACTCCTCGACCGGCACCCATCCGATGGTCGCCTGCACCCGATCAGGGCTATAGCTCCACACGCCCCGGGCGACGAGGTAGTTGTCCCATGGGGTGGTGTAGACGAGCGCGACGATGGACATCCCGGCCATCCACGCCAGTGCCTGGCCGGTGACCGCGCCGCTGCGCCATCCCAGCAGGGCCAACATGCCGAGGGCGGGCAGGATGAACACCAGGTGGAATTCCCAGTAGGTCATCGGGTGCGGTTCCCCGTCACGGCTCGGACTCGAGCCACGCCCGGTACCGCGGCGGCGGATCGGAGGCGAGCAGCACGGTCCGAAGAGAATCCGCGGCCGGACGTCCCGCCTTCGCCGCACCCATCCAGGTCCAGATGCGCGCCTCGAGCACCGGCAGCCCGCACTCGGGCGCGACGGTCACCTGCTGCGTCAGGGTCTCGAACCGGGTCAGGGCGGTCTCGCTGCTTCCTCCGAGGACACCCGGGCGATAGAGATACGACTGCCCGCTGATCAACAGGACCCACGGGTCGTCGCGATCGAGCCGCTCGCGGCCTCAATGAGGCGGATGGAGGTGGCGCCGTACTGGGGCTTCTTGAGGAGTGGTGCCTGCTGCGCCCGAAAGCCCCAGAGGGCGGAGAGCCAGGCCAGCTCCCTGGCCGGCGCCGACGCATCGAGTTTCGAGGGCACGCCCTCCAGCAGGGACGCATCCCCGGTGAGCGGGACGAGACGAAACAGCGCGAGCAGTGAGTCGGATCGCGTGGGAGCCTCGGCGTAGAGGCGTCGGAGCGAGGTCTCGTCGGCATTGCCGAACGCCAGCTCGACCTGCGCGGCGAAACAGGTCGCCACGAGCGCGAAGGAGACCATCATCACGCGGCGGTCACTCGGCCCTGCTGCTGGCCAGCTGCTGGTGCGGAGCGGTCGACGAACCAACTGCCTCGAACTTCGCGATCATCTGTTCCACCGTCCGGCGGAGCCTGGTGGCGCCCTCCACGGCGGGAATGGCACGCACGGCCAGGCGACTGTGGCGCTTGAGCCGGGCGCGCGCGCGCGCGGCACCGAGCTCGAGTGACGCATTGGGTCGGCCCAACGCCGCATCTTCCTGGTCGGGGCCTGTGGCGTCGTTCAGGTCGTCGGCGGTCTGGTAGGCCAGGCCCAGGTGGCGACCCAGCGCGCGCCACGGCTCCGGTTCATGGCCGCACGCCAACGCCGCGGCCATCGTCGACGCCTCGAACAGGGCGCCCGTCTTGGCCTCATGGGTATCGACCCAGGTCGATGGTGGGTTCGCTCTCCCACGCCTGCCCGGCGACCAGTCCGCGCGGGGCGCCGGCCGCCGCGCTGAGCAGGGCGATCAGGCGGCCCGTCCGCTCGGGACGAAGATGCGCCACCGCGGCCACGCTGTTGATGGCGCCAAGAATCAGTGCATCCGACGCGAGAATGGCCAGCGCCTGACCATGGACGGCATGCAGCGCCGGCCGGCCGCGTCGCTCACGCGCATCGTCAAAGGCTGGCAAGTCGTCCTGGATCAGCGACGCGCAATGCAACATTTCGAGGGCCACCGCGGTGGCGTCGAGCAACTGCGGCTCGTCTTCTCCCAACGCATCGGCGACCGCATGGCAGAGCGTGGGACGGAGCCGATGGCCCGCCGGAAGAGGGCATCGCGCAGAGCCAGCGCCAGTTTGGGGGGACAGCCGGCGGCCGTGAGCTGACCGAGCGCCACCCGAAGGGCCCGATTCGACACGCGCCCCTCGCGTCACCCGGGCAGCGAGATGGATGGGCCGAGCAGGAGCACTCGGGATGACCCTCGGCGGGGACGTCACCGCTTGCACCAGAAATTGTGCCTCCGGTGCCGTGCAAAGACCGTCGCGTCGGTGGTCGCCGACCTTCCACCAGCGTGCCGGCAGGGCGCGGGCCGCCAGGGCCAGTTTCTGGGAGAGGGGCGTGTGGGCACGGCTCGTCACCGAGTCGTAGCCGGCGCTGGCAATACGGCCCCCAATGGCGGCATAGATGGACGCGCGGCACGGATCCCGACCCGGGTCCCTTCGGGCAGGCGCGCGATGCCATCGTCCGCCCGGTCATACAGGAGGTCGGCGCGTTCCAGCAGCCGGGACACCACTGTCCCGATACCAGGATGGAAGCGAGGATCGGCCAGCCATGTTGCCGGGTCGACCCCGGCCTCTTTCATCGACTCCCGCGCGGCAGGTACGAGTCGCCCTCGCCGGGCATCCTCCCCGACGTCCCTCGCGATGTTGGTCAACTGCATCGCGACGCCGAGGTCCACCGCGCGCGCCAAAGTCTCGGCATCGCGTCGGCCGAGAATCAGTGTGGCCATGGCGCCGACCGTTCCGGCGACCCGGGCGGCGTAGGCCTCCACGTCATCCAGTGTCTCGTACTCCCGGCCCGACACCTCCCAGCGGAACCCCTCGAGGAGCGCCTGAGGGATGGCGCGGGGGATGGCGTATCGGGCGATGACCAGCGCGAAGGCGCGATCAACGGGGTCCGGTTCGGGCTGTCCTGCGTACAGCCGGTCGAGCCGCCGCTCCAAGAGCGCCACCGTATGCTCGTCGGCGGGATGCTCATCGATCGCGTCGTCCGCAACGCGGCAGAAGGCGTAGAGGGGGCGAGCGCCTGCCGGCTCGAACGCGGCAGCAACCGACCGGCGGTGTAGAAGCTCCGGGAGCCTTGGCGGAGAATGGATTCACAGTGCTGCCAGTCAGCGCGAGCCATGACGATTCCTCACGAGGACGGAGGGGTCCGGGACGACGGAGTCGAGCACCCGCGCCGAGGAGAGCACTCCGGGCACTCCGGCGCCGGGATGGGTGCCAGCGCCGACCAGGTACAGCCCCTCGATTTCTTCGGACTCGTTGTGGGGCCGAAACCACGCGCTTTGGGTGAGTACCGGTTCGAGGCTGAAGCCGGCGCCGTGGACGCTCAGCAGCTCGTCCCGAAAGGTCTGCGGCGTCGTGACGCGCGACGTCACCAGATGCGTGTTCAGTCCCGGCAGCACCGTGGCGTCCAGGTAGTCGGCGATCTTCTGGCGATAGGCCTCGGCCTCGGTCCGCCAGTCGGTCGCGCCCAGCAGGTTGGGGACCGGCGACAGGACGTAGAAGCCGTCGCAACCGGGGGGCGCCAAGTGACGGGTCCGTCGCGGTGGGGCGGTGCAGATAGAGACTGAAGTCGTCGGCGAGGCTCCGACGGTCGAAGATGTCCTGCAAGAGGCCCCGGTACCGCGGGCCCAGGAGAATCGAGTGGTGGGGCACGTCGGGGTAGAGGCGGTCGGTGCCGAAATACCACACGAACAATCCCATGGAGTATCGCGCGCGCGTGAGCCGCCGGTCGGTCCAGCGGGTGCGATCCTCGGCATCCCGCAGCAGGCGCTGATAGGTCCACGCCGCGTCGGCGTTGGACACCACGATATCGGCGTCGATCGTCTCCCCGTCTTCCAGGCGCACGCCGGTGGCGCGGCCGTCCGCGCTGAGAATGCGATCGACCGTTCGCCCCGTACCGAACCCGCCCGCCCGCCGATTCGACCAGCCGGACCAGGCCCTGCACCAGGGCTCCCGTCCCGCCCGATCGGGAAGCGGACCCCCCACTTCCGCTCCAGGAAGGCGATCAGGATATAGATGGACGTCGTCGTGAGGGGGTTGCCGCCCACCAGGAGGGGGTGGAAGCTGAACACCGTCCGCAGGCGCTCGTTCTTCACGAATTGGGAGACGTACCCGAGCACCGAGCGATAGCTCTCCAACTGGACCATCTGCGGGACGATGCGCGCCATGTCGCCAAGACGACCAAACGGCACGTGGGCCAGCTGCTCGAATCCGATCCCGAAGATCCGTTCGCTCGCCTCGACGAGGGCTTCATACCCCGGGACGTCCTCCGGCGCGAACCGGGCGACTTCCCGGCGCATCGCCTCCGCCGACCCGGTGTACTCGAAGGTCTCGCCGTCGTCGAACCGGATCCGGTAGAACGGAGCCACGGGCCGGAGGTCGATTTCGTCCTCCATCCGGCGGCCGCAGAGCTGCCACAGTTCCTCCAGGAGAAACGGGGCGGTGATGACGGTCGGCCCGGCGTCGAAGGTGAAGCCGTCTTGCCGGTGCACGCGGGCACGCCCACCGGGTTGGTCCAGCCGCTCGAGGATGGTGACCCGATACCCGCGCACGCCGAGTCGTATCGCCGCGGCGAGCCCGCCAAAACCCGAACCAATCACCACGGCGTGCGGCCGATCCTGCTGGTCGCGGTCCCTGGAGCGGGGCAGGCGGCCGGCCCCCGCGATCGGCGCGACGCCAGTGGCCATCATGGCGTGGCCTCGACCGTCAGCGCCCGCCGCACGGCCTGCGCCCGAAAATCAAAAATGGCATCCAGCTGCCGACGGACGAGGGTGCGCACCGGGCGGGCGAGGGGGCCAAGCGCCGGCAGGCGATACCAGACCCGATCGGTGACGGTCGTGCCTCCCGTCGTCTCGCGGAACTCGTGTTCGTGAAGCCAGAACCGGTAGGGGCCGCGCAGCTGAAGATCGGCGAAGCGGTGGGGGGGCTCCCAGTCGAGGATGCGTGTTCTCCACCGCATGGGGATACCGTGCAGGCGGATGCGATAATCGATCAGGGTCCCGGCCTGCATGTGGACCGGTCGGGGGCTGGTGATCTCGAACTGGAGGTCCGGCGGCGTTATCTGGCCGAGGTTTTCCGCGTGCGAGAAGAACTCGAATACCGCGGATCGTGGCGCCGGCAGGAACAGCCTCCGTTCGAGCGACATGGTTCCGGGTGGGAACCCGGCCAATCCAGAGCTGCCGGCGGAAGATTCCGCGTGGGCCACAGCCCCATCCACCGCAAAGCTGCCGTTCATGTGGCCCTCCATCGAATATTATATGTCTAACTACTGTCTTATAAAGATAGCTGATAATTCAAGCATGTCAATGTATTGTATAAGATTGATATTTGACAATGTATAGACGCCCCAGCATCTTGCAGGGCGATGAACGATCCCCACGAAATCCCCAGGCATCCGGTCCGCGTGGTTTCCCAGCGAACGGGTCTCAGTCCCCACGTACTCCGGGCCTGGGAGCGGCGATATGGCGTCGTGAACCCCGGCCGGTCCGAAGGCGGGCGCCGGCTCTACAGCGACCACGACATCGAACGATTCAACCTGGTGCGACGCGCCACGGCCGCCGGCCACGCCATCGGGATGGTGGCCGGCCTTGATGCGGCGGCCTTGCGGGCCATGGTGATCGAAGTGGAAGGCGTCGGTCCGACGCCCGGTCGGACGGATGGGGAACTGGTGTCGGCAGAGGAAACGGTGTCCCTCTGCCTGCATTTTATTGAAGGGCTGGATGGGGCGAGCCTCGAGCGGACCCTTCGCCGCTCGGCCGTCGTACTCGGCGTCTGGGACCTGGTCCTCCAGGTGCTTGTGCCGTTGATCAGCGAGGTGGGCGAGCGATGGCACCGGGGTCGAATCAGTCCGGCCCACGAACATCTGGCCACCAGCGTGATCAGCCGAACACTGGCGTGGATCGTCGATTCCACGTCCCGTGAAGGGGCTGCCCCGGTCATGGTGGTGGCCACCCCCAGCGGAGAACCGCACGAGCTCGGCGCGATGCTCGCGGCGGCCGCCGCGGCAGCCGAAGGCTGGCGCGTGGTCTACCTCGGTCCCAGCCTGCCCGCCGAGGACATTGCCAACGCCGCCAAGCAGGTCGGGGCGACCTGTGTCGCCGTGAGTATCGTCTACCCGGCAGCTGCCCCGGACGCCGTCTCCCAGGTCGCCCGGCTGCGCGCGCTGCTTCCGCCGACCACCGCCGTTGTCGTCGGCGGCCCAGCCGACCCCGACACCGAAATGACGCCGGTGAACGGCGTGTACTTCCTTCGCGAGCTCGCGGAGCTGCCACACGTTCTCGAGACCCTGTCGTCCGACTCCGCGCCAGGGTAGGCCGCCGTCCCCGGCCTCGAATGCACACGAAAACGCCCGGCGATCGACCTGAGGTCAATCGCCGGGCGTTTTGGCGTGCCGGTCCGGTGGCAGCCTACTGAGGAATGGCCTGCAGGACGACTTCAAAGGTGTTGTTCGCCGGCGTGCCAACCGCGTACGCGGCATAAAAGGTCCCGGCCGTCAATTCCAGCGTCTGATCGAAGACGTAGGTGCTGGTGGTGGTCGGCGCGATCGTGATGCGATACATCCCGGTGGCACCCAGGCCACCTCCGGCCTCGGCACCGTTCATCAGGTTGCTGAACGAGACCTCGCTTGGCGTCCCCACGTTCACCGCCACGTCGACGCCCCCGAAGTCCGCGGCGTGCCGGGCGAACACCTGCGGAGAGGAGGCGGCGAATTCGTTGACGAACACCGACGCGGTTGGCGCGCCGCCGAGGGCCAGGTGCGCTACAATCGTCGCGTTCAGGCCCTCCGTCACCGGCACGTCCGCTGAGATCACCGCCTGATTCCCGCACGGGGTGGCGGCGTTCGCCAGCGAGATGGCGATCGCGTAGGTGCCCGGCGCCAACGAGAGCGGGCCGGCGAACTCCTTGAATTCGAATCCCTGCAGGGTGCACGTCCCGTTCACCGAGACGTCGACCGGGAGCGCTGCCGTGGTGCCGAGATCAGTGCCGTTGATCCCGTGCAGGACGTACACGGTTGCGTTGACCGGGGCAGGAGCGACCGGATCGTCGTCGCTGCACCCCGCCAACACCGCCGTCGCGAGCATGACTCCCGCCAGTGCCTTCCACTTCATGATGAGCCCCTCGAACAGATGGTTGGGTGGCCACACCCTCCGTGACCACGTGTTGTCTAACAATCGTATAGGATTATAGTGAATTGTCGCAGGTCTGTCAAGCATCTGTCTAATTTATTGTCACACTTGACCTTGGCGGCACACGTGTTGGCTCGATGGGACCGACCGGTGGGATGCACGAAACAAGGGTGGGCAGGCGATCAGAAGTGGCGCAGATCTGGATGGCGAGCTGTGGTGCGAGGTTGGCCGGCGCAAGTTGCGCGGCAACGACTTAGGTCATCTAGGAGGAGGAGCGTTGCCTTGAGTGGTGCCAGGATCGCGGGCGAGCCCCGAGGGCCCGTGCAGCGGAGACGGCGTTCGTCAGGCGCCGACCCGTGCCGGGCTCATCGCTTCCGCTTCCCCCCGACGCCGGGGAGGGCCGCGACCTGCTTCATCCACGCCACGATCTGGCGTTCGTCGAGGTCGGCTCCGGATTCGAGTTCCACGCCCCGCGTCGACTTGCCCATCGCCACCGGCGCCACCGGCGGGCACCGGCGTGAGCGCCGCGCCGTTGATGAACATGAGCTTGACGTGGTCGGCGAAGCCGCCGCAACAGAAGCACCAGCCGTCGCCGACGCCATAGTAGGACATGCCCCACTTCACGGAGCGCTGCAGGCCGGGCAGCGTCTGGCCGCCAGGGCATCGACGCGTTCGGCGATGCCGCGCTGCGGCTGCGGCAGGCTGGCGATGTAGGCGAAGACCGGCTTGTCGCCGTCCGCCGCCTTCGCGGGGCTCGCTTTGCCGGTGAGCATGGATCTCCGGCAGCGTCGTGTCAGCCTTGCCGTGTGCCGTTGCGCGCTTGACCGGTTTCCGGCCGGCGGGTGCGGACGTCTTCTCGCTCTTGCGGGTGGGCATGCTCGTTGCTCCTGTCTCCGAAGTGTTGTCGCGCGCTACTTCATCGCGAGCACGTGCTCCACGAACTGATCGACGGCCGATCTCGGTGCCCTGGTAGAAGCCCGACGCCTTGTTGGTCTCGAGGTCCGCTTCATTCCGGTGCAGCGCCGTGAAGACGTAGCGCGTGCCGGTTCCCACGGGTTCCATCGTCACGATGGCGGTGATCGGAATGTCGTCGAAGACCGCCGGACGGTAGCCGGGGAACAACATGGAGGTCCAGACCAGTCGCTCCATCGGAACGACCTCCAGGAAACAGCCGAGGTTGGGAGATCTCCGGGCCGTCTGCCGACGGCGATGTCGATGCTGAAGATGCCGCCCGGTCGCACGTCCATTTCGGCTCGCGCCACACGCCCCCAGGGCCTGGGCATGTACCACTCCTTCAGGTGCTCCGGCTTCGTCAACGCCTCCCAGACGAGCCTCGTGGGGGCGTCGATGAACCGTTCGATGGCGAAATCAAGCTTGCGGATTGAAGGTCGCGGGCGTGCTCATGACTCTGATTCCTTTGCCTTGAGGTCGTTGACGTATTGGTCGAACCGGTCCAGCCGGGCTTCCCACAACTGGCGACGCGCGGTCAGCCAGTCATCGACGACCTTGAACCGTTCGGGTGCGATTTCGTAGGTCCGCACGCGCCCGCGCTTGGTCGACCGCACCAGCCGGCTCCGCTCGAGCACGGAGAGGTGCTGCACAAACGACGGGAGTTGCATGTCGAACGGTGCCGCCAGTTCGCTGACGGTGGCCGGTCCGACAGACAGTCGCTCCAGGACTTTCCGCCGAGTCGGGTTGGCCAGGGCATGAAAGGCTGCGTCCGCGGCGGCGCGTTGGGCCATGTCCGACATCATCCCCATGCGTGGGTTGACCGAGCTGACTGAAGGATTCTACAAGCGCATCATACTTCTGTCAATACCTAAGTATTGTCTGGCTTGAGGCACCCGTCGCCGCGCCGGAACAGGCACTCCGGCGAGCACGGCCTATCCAGCGCCGGTGGCTGGCAATGGGCGCGCTTGCGGCGGGAGCCATCGCGCCTGATACTGAATGCGAGGTCGCGCGGCGGCTGCCGCGAGCGCCCTCGCAGCGGATGCGCCATTCGTTCGGCCCGAGTGCCGTCATGGAAGAGAGGTCCGCGATGCCTTCCCCACCCGACCTGCGCGAGACCATCCTGTCCGCCTGGCAGACCACTAGTCGGCTCACGCTCTATTTCGTGGAGCAGTTGCCGCCCGACCTCTGGGTCGCCTCCCTGCCAGGGGCACCGCGCCGCACGGTCCGCATGATCGCCGGCCACATCCACAACGCGCGGTGCATGTGGATCAGGACCCTCGGCGTGCCCCACGGCCAACCCGTGCCAGCCTCGGTTGATCGGCGGAGGATCACAGCCAGGCAGCTCCTGCCCGCCCTCCGACGCAGCGGGAACGGGATCGCCCATCTCCTGCAACTCGGCTGTGATCACGGTGGGAATATCCCGGCGACCCGGTCCTATCGGTGGCGCAATCTTCCACTGGACGTCGGGCACGTCCTCAGCTATTTCGTCGCCCACGAGGCGCATCACCGGGGACAGGTCGTGCTGGCGGCCCGGGCCCTTGGGCATCGCCTCCCACGCGAGGTCACCGCCGGCTTGTGGCAGTGGTCACGGCGTGCGGCCGAGGCCACGACACTCAGCGCGCGCTCACGCGCCACTCCTTCGTCTGGCGGCTGAACACCAGGGGGCAACGATGGCAAGGATCACCGGAATCGGCGGCGTCTTCTTCAAGAGCACCGGCGACCACGCCGCACTGGCGGCCTGGTATCAGGCGCACCTGGGCCTGGCGCTGGAAGACTTTGGCGGCGCCATCCTCAAATGGCCGGACGACAAGGCCGATGATGACGGCCTGACAGTCTGGCACGTCGCCCAGAAGGACAGCGAGTGGTTCAGCCCAAGCCAGTCGTCGTTCATGATCAACTACCGGGTCGATAACCTCGGCGAGATGCTGGAGCAGCTGCGCGCGGGCGGCGTGGAGGTCATCCAGGGACCCGAATCCCACGAGAACGGCAAGTTTGCGTGGATCATGGACCCCGATGGCAACAAGGTCGAGCTCTGGGAGCCGATGCGCTGGGACGACAAGAACAAGGGCGCGTGAGCACGATCTCCGGCGCCGAGCGCGCGTGGCGTCGCGCATTGACGGTGGCGCTGGCACTCTACAGCGTCTGGTACCTGCGGACCCCCGATCGGTACCACCTGCTCGACGCCGTCGACCTGCCGATCCACGAGACAGGCCACCTGGTGTTCGCCTGGGGCGGAGACGTCCTCGCGGCCCTTGGCGGGACGCTGTTGCAGCTGCTCATGCCGCTGGCCTTCGTGGTCTACTTCTGGCGCCGTGGCGACCGCCACGCTGCCAGCATCCCGCTCTGGTGGACGGGACAGAACTGCTGGAACATCGCCCGCTACGTCGCCGACGCCCGGGCCATGGAATTGCCGCTGGTCGGCGGCGGGGAGCATGACTGGAACTACCTCCTGAGCGAGTGGGGTGTGCTCAACCGCGACGCGCTCATTGCCCGTGACATCCGGTTCGTCGGCACCGTGCTCGCGATCGCCGCCCTCTGGATCGGCTGGCAGGCGCTGCGGGCCCCACCTCCGCCCGAGCCGCGTTGAGCCTGCCAGCACTGAAACGACTGAGGCCCTCCTGTCGGAGGGCCTCGGTCGTGGGACTGCCGGAGTTTCGGCGAATCCGCGGTCAGGGCTGTACCACCCGCGACCAGGTCGAGTCCGGGTTGTAGAGCTCCATCGTGCGGAAGGCCTCCAGCGTCGTCTCGCCCAGGTCCTTCTCGTATACCACCCCTTCCCAGCTCACGATGAAGGTCTGGATGCCGGTAACCCCATACTCCGCCGGCGCGGCGACGAGGGCGAAGCCGCCGATCATCGCTCCTTCGACCATGAAGTTCATCGCCCCAATCGGCGCGTCGGGCCCCTGGCCCTTGAGGACCTTGTAGTAGTAGCCGTGGAACGGCTGACTGCGATCGGTGTAGCCCTCGGCGATGACGCGGGCGATGTTCTCGCCGACCGGACCCTCCCAGGTGCCGTCCGCGGCCTGCCACGCCAGGCCGTCCTGTGTGCCAGGCGTGCTGATGATGCGCTGCGCGTACTGATTGAGGAGCGATCCATCGTGCCGCACGAGCGCATACTCGCGCTCCGCCTCGACGAAGCCGAGGCACACCGTGATCGCGTCGAGTTCGTTCTGCCCGATCCGCCGGCGCAGGATCTCTTCCTTCCCCGCCGCGGCATCGAAGTACCAGGCGCCGTTGCGCTCGACGATCGGGATTGGCATCGGCCAATCCTCGGCACCGACGTTGAGCACGGCGCTCGTGTGCGCGGAATCGAACTCGAGCCGCTGCTGCACCCGCGCCTCCGCCGCGAAGGCGGCGGCATTGTTGCGGTCCAGGACGGTGTCGGCGGTCGCCACCAGCGGCTCCCCGTCCGGGCCGAGGATCGCCTTCAATTCCGGCACGTCGAACCGCTCCGCCGCGGCGACGAGCGCGGTCACCGCCTCCTCGGGACGTCGCGAAGGTCCGCTCCGGCACCGATGGAAGCGGGGCCCTTCTGGTCGCCGCACGCCGAGACGACGCCGCAGAGCGCGACCGCGAGGCCGAGCCGATAGGGGAATCCCATGGTCATGGTCCTCATTAGCGGCGCCCTCCGCCACCCCGTGAGCCACCGCCCGCCACCTCGCGAGCCGCCATAACTGCTGCCGCCCATGCTCGACGCGCCACGCGAGCTGCTCGCCCGGGCACTCGAGCCGCTGTATCCACCCTGGCCGCCGCTGAACCCGCTCTGGCCGCCCTTCGAACTCGGCACATCACGACCGCCGACCTGGTTCCCGCCCGTCCCCTTCGCCGGCTGGGTGCTGGCGCTCGGAACCCGCGCGCTCCCGCCGCCTGCCTGGCCCGCGCCGCCGGCCGGCTTGGTGCTCGCGGTGGGAGCCCGTCCCCCCGCGCCTCCAGCCGGCTGGGTGCCCGCGCTGGGAGCCCGACCACCGGCGCCCCCCGCCTGGCCCGCGCCGCCCGCCGGTCGGGTGCTGGCGCTCGGGCTCCGTCCCCCTGCGCCGCCGGCCTGGCCGCCATACTTGTTGGCCGTCGAGTTGTTCGGGTAGGGCGTCCCGCCGCGATGCGACGGGTTGTGCTGCCAGTTGTTGTTGCCGCCGCCCCCGTTGTGGTTGATCTGGTTGAAATTGTTGTTGTTGTTGATGATGACCGTGTTGTTGCTGTGCCCCCAGCCGGCGTAGCAGCAGGAGCCCCCCCAGACGGCCGACCTCCATACCACACCCACCGTGAAGGCGACCAGGTACGCGCCCGGCGGCGGCGGCGGCGGATAGTAAATGGGGGGATAGGGGTAATAGGCCGGCGGACCGTACACCACCGTCGGCGTGTATACCGGAACGTAGACCACCTCCGGATTGGTGGGCTGCACGACGATCACCGTCTGCTTTTCGACGACCTGGGTATCGACCTTCTGCTGCTCGTTCGAGGCGAGAGCGCCGTTGGCCATGGCTTTCTTGCGCATCACCTGCACGGCGTCCATCACGTCGGTCTGCTGCGCGAGAAAGGCGTTGCCGAGCTCCGTGGTCCACTGGATGTCGTCGGCGAGCCGCTTGACCACGTCGGGGATCACCGCCATCGACTGGATGCTCGGGTCCCAGGGCTGCTTGGCCACAGAGTCGGCCAGCGCCTTGTCCTTGAGGTCGGGGTGCTTGGCCATCCACTGCTGCAGTTGGATGATTTCCAGCGGGTAGGTGGACGCGACGAGGGTCTGGGCCAGGAGGGGATCGGGATAGAGGGCAATCGGGGCCACCAGCGCCTCGAGCTGCGCCATGGGGAGCTTGCCCGTGTCTGCGGTGGCGGCCGGCACCGCCGCAGGTTTGTCCTGTGCCGCAGCGGTGTCAGCGCCCAGCCCGAGGAGGCACACGCCGATGATCGACACGAACCACCGCCGTCGCGGTTGCCGCATATGGGCTCGAAACGCCATGGAATTCCTCACGATGCTGTTCCGGGTTGTCCCGCCGATTCTCCTGCGCGGCTGCTTGTCGCCTGCGCTCCGGGACAGGTGTACCTTAACGCACGAGAAGGCAATAGTGAAGAACGGTCCCTCGCCTGCGGAGCCTTCGGCCCCTCCCGTGACATTCTCGCTCCCTCCCGACGCCCCTCGCCGTCCGCTCACCCGCTTCGCGCCGGCGCCGACCGGGTACCTCCACCTCGGCCACGCGGCGAGCGCCGCCTGGGTCTGGGGCGTGGCGCGGGCTCTCGGGGGCAGGGTGCTGCTGCGCGTCGAGGATCACGACCGCGGCCGTTCCCGGCCGGAGTACGAGCAGGCGCTGCTGGAGGATCTCGAGTGGCTCGGCCTGGAGCCCGACATCGGTCAGCCAGCGGAGTATCGGGCCGGGAGATGCGAGTACCGGCAGAGCGACCGGGAGGCGTCGTATGACCGCGCCCTGGCGCGCCTCCAGTTCGAGGGCCTGGTCTTCGCCTGCGACTGCTCACGCCGCCGCCTGCGAGAGTCGGGACGCGACGTGCCGAACATGGAGACCCGCTATGCCGGGCGTTGCCGGCACCGTGACCTGCCGATGGAAAGTGGACTGGGCGTGCGCGTCACGGATGGAATCAGGGCAGGAATCATTCATGGACCTGCGGCTCGGCGCGCAGACTCAGGAGCCGGCCGCGCAGTGCGGCGACCTCCTGATCCGTGATCGCACCGGGCAGTGGACCTACCAGTTTGCCGTCACGGTCGACGACGCGGAACAGGGAATCGATTTGGTGATTCGGGGGGCTGATCTGCTCGAATCCACTGGGCGCCAGCTGCGCCTGGCGCGCCTCCTGGGCCGCACGTCGGCGCCGCGCTACCTGCACCACCCGCTCATCCTGGCCCCCACCGGCGCCAAACTCAGCAAGGCGAAGAGGGACACGGGGCTGCGCGAGCTGCGTGCGGCCGGGGTGACGCCGGAGGAGGTCTTGGGCACGGCGGCGGCCGCAACGGGGCTGCTGCCGAACCCCATGTCTATCTCCGCAGTAGACCTGGCGGGCCTGTTCATTGTGACGTAACGCCCCCACGCCCAACCGCTATATTCCTGCCCCGCTTCCCCGCTTCCCCGCTTCCCCGCTTCCCCGCTTACGAGTCGCCCGCTACCACCGCCGGCGCCATCCCTTCCAATTCACGATCGATTCGGTCGATATAGACCGCCGCCGAAATGTCGCCACTGACGTTCAGGGTCGTGCGGGTCATGTCCAGGATGCGGTCGACGCCGAGAATGATCGCGATCCCCTCCGGCGGCACGCCGACGGTGGCCATGACCAGCATCATCAGCGGCAGGGATCCGCCGGGCACGCCGGCGGCGCCGATCGCCGTCATGACGGACAACACCACCACGATGATCTGCGATCGCGAACGACAGGTGCACGCCGAACACCTGGGCCAGGAAGAGCACCGTCACCCCCTCGAAGAGGGCGGTGCCGTTCATGTTCATCGTGGCGCCCAGCGGAAGGACGAACCCGGCGATTTTCGACTGCACGCCGAGCTCGCTTTCGGCGGTGGCGATGGAGGTCGGCAGCGTCGCCATGCTCGAACTGGTGGAGAAGGCCGTGATGATCGGCGCCTCGATCCCCTTCCAGAACTTGAGGGGACTCATGCGGCCGAACACCTTGACCAGGAACGAGATGCCGACGGTGGCGTGCAGCAGCAGTCCGACCAGGACCACGACGACGTACATGCTCAGCTGTTGCAGGATCCCCCAGCCGAACTGGGAGGTGATGACGAAGACCAGGGCGAAGACGCCGTAGGGGGCGAGCTTCATCGCCAGGTTGATGATGGCGATGACCGCCTCTCCGATCCCCTCGAGGATGGCGATGACCGGTTGGGCCTTTTCGCGCGGAATCATGGTGAGCGCGGCGCCGAAGATGAGGGAGAAGAAGATCAGCGCCAGCATGTCCATGTTGGCGGCGGCCGCCACGGGGTTCCGGGGGACGATGTTGACGAAGGTGTTGATGCCGAAGTCCTGCGCCCCCGACTGGGCCAGCCCCTGCGCGCCGCTCGCGAAGCGGGCCATCAGCTCGTCCCGCGTCTCGGGCGGAAGGCCCGCCCCCGGCTTGATCGTGTTCACCAGGGTGAGCCCGATGACCGCGGCAATGAGGGTGGAGAGGGCGAAGTAGCCGAAGGTGCGGCCTCCCAGCCGTCCCAGCGTCTTCATGTCGCCGATCCCCGCGACGCCCACCGCGATCGAGGTGAAGACGATCGGCACCACGGTCATGAACAGCAGGCGGAGGAAGACCTGCCCGACGGGATAGGCCACGTTGTCGGAGACGAAGGTCAACCACCCGGCGCCGCTGAACAGCCGGTTGCAGAGCCCGCCGACGAGCGCGCCTGCGACCAGGCCGATCGCGATCTTCGTGTGAAGCTTCACGCCAATCTCCTTCGGTAGAGAGCGGGCCGCTGCAGAGGTCCTAGCCCGCCCGGGGCGCCGGCCCGGATAGCGGCGCCGAGTCCCTGCCCGTCATTTCACGGTCGCAGCGATCAATGTACGTGCTGGCGGCAAGGTCGCCAGCCACATTGAGCGTGGTTCGGCTCATGTCGAGGATGCGATCCACGCCGAGAATGATCGCGATCCCCTCCGGCGGGACGCCCACCGTGGCCATCACCAGCATCATCAGCGGCAGCGAGCCGCCCGGGACGCCCGCCGCACCGATCGCGGTCATGACGGACAGGATCACCACGATGACCTGTGCGCCGAGGGAGAGATCGACGCCGAACACCTGGGCCAGGAAGAGGACGGTCACCCCCTCGAAGAGGGCGGTGCCGTTCATGTTCATCGTGGCGCCCAGGGGCAGCACGAAGCCGGCGATCTTGGGCTGCACCCCGAGCCGGTTTTCGGCGGTCGCGATGGAGGTCGGCAGCGTCGCCATGCTGGAGCTGGTCGAGAAGGCCGTGATCATCGGCGCCTCGATCGCTTTCCAGAACCGGAGCGGGCTCATGCGGCCGAAGAGCTTCACCATGGCCGAGATCCCGATGGTCGCGTGCAGCGCCAGGCCAAGCAGCACGACGATCACGTACATGCTCAGCTGTTGCAGGATGCCCCAGCCGAACTGGGAGGTGATGACGAAGATGAGGGCGAAGACACCGAAGGGCGCGAGCTTCATGGCCAGGTCGATGATCGCGATGACGGCGTCGCCGATCCCTTCCAGGAGGGCGATCACCGGCTTGGCCTTCTCGCGCGGGATCATCGTCAGCGCCGCGCCGAAGATCAGGGAGAAGAAGATCAGCGCCAGCATGTCCATGTTCACCGCCGCCGCCACCGGGTTGCGTGGCACGATGTTCACGAAGGTGCTGATGCCGAAGTTCGCCGCGCCCGCCTGGGCCAGCCCCTGGGCCCCGCTGGCAAATCGTGCCATGAGTTCGTCGCGGGTCTCGGCGGGGAGCCCCGCACCCGGCTGGATCGTGTTCACCAGCGCCAGGCCGAGGAGCGCCGCCAGCAACGTGGAGATCCCGAAGAACGCCATCGTGCGCCCGCCCAGCCGGCCGAGCGTCCGCATGTCCCCGATGCCCGCCACGCCCACGGCGATCGAGGTGAACACGATCGGCACGACGGTCATGAAGAGCAGTCGGAGGAAGACCTGCCCGATGGGGTAGGCCACGTTGTCGGACAGGAAGGCCAGCCACCCGGCGTCACGGAAGAAGCGGTTGCAGAGGCCGCCGACCAGCGCGCCCAGCACCAGGCCCAGCGCAATCTTCGTGTGAAGCTTCACGCGAGGCTCCCTGTCTCAGTCGTCATGGATCGAGCGGAGGCCCCGCCGCGGTGGGCTCGGCGGGGTCGGAAGGTCAGCTGGCGAGCGCGCCAGCCTTGGCGTCGATGCCGCCGAGGAGCGAACGGAAGGAGGCGGCGAACTTGTCCACGCCCTCGGTCTCCAACTCATCGGTCACGCGGGCGAGGTCGATGCCGGCGGCAGCGAGGGCCGCCAGCCGAGCCGCGGCGGTCGCGGTACCGTCGGCAATCCGGACGGCCGGGGCGCCGTGGTCGCGGTAGGCCACGAAGGTCTCGGGGGGGAGGGTGTTCACGGTCTGCGGGGCGATGAGCGCCTCGACGTAGTACACGTCGGGGAGGGCAGGGTCCTTGGTGCTGGTCGATGCCCAGAGCGGGCGCTGAACCTGCGCCCCCTTCGCCGCGAGTGCATCCCATCGCCCTCCACGGAATACCCGCTCAAACGCCGCATACGCCAGGCAGGCGTTGGCGATGGCGATGGTGCCTCGCAGTTCGCCGTGCCCCGCCCGGTCCAGCATCGGGTCGACCTTGGTGTCGACCCGGCTCACGAAGAAGCTCGCCACCGAGGCCACGTGCGCCAGAGGCTGCCCCGCCGCCGCGCGCCGCTCGAGACCGCGCAGGTACGCCTCCATGACCGCTTCGTGCCGCGCCACCGAGAAGAGCAGGGTGACATTCACGTTGATCCCGTCGGCGATGCACCGCTCGATGGCGCCGAGTCCTTCGACGGTGCCCGGGATCTTGATCATCAGGTTGGGCCGCGCCACCGCCGCCCAGAGCCGCCGCGCCGCCGCCTCGGTGGCTGTGCCGTCACGTGCCAGCGTCGGCGAGACTTCCAGCGACACCAAGCCGTCCGTCCCGCGGCTGTGCTCGTACACCGGCCGGAAGGCGTCACAGGCGGCGCGCACGTCGGCAATGGCCAGCGCCTCGAAGATCGCCTCCGCGTCACAGCCGTCGGCGGCCAGCCGGCGGATGTCCTCGTCGTAGTCGGCGCTCCCCGCGATCGCCTTCTCGAAGATCGTCGGGTTGGAGGTCATCCCCAGCAGGCCGTCGTTCGAGATCAGCGCCCGCAGCTCGCCGGTCGCGATCAGCTCGCGGGTGATGAAGTCGTACCAGGGGCTCTGCCCGAGGGCGCCGAGCCGAACGAGCGGATTGTCGCTTGCCATGGAATCCCTCAAGCCGAGCGGGAAAGGACGCGCCGGACGGTCTCCGCTACGTGGGCAGCGGTGAAGCCGAACTCCTCGAAGAGCCGCTCGCCGGGGGCGGAGGCGCCGAAGTGGTCGAGGCTCACCGCCTCGCCGCCATCGCCGAGCCAGCGGTGCCAGCCGAAGGAGGTGGCGGCCTCAACGCTGACGCGGGCCCGGACGGCCGGCGGAAGCACGGCGTCCCGGTACGCGGCGGACTGTGCGGCGAAGAGCTCCCACGAAGGGAGGCTCACCACTCGCACGCGCACGCCGTCCGTGAGCAGTTGATGCGCCGCATCGAGCGCCACCGACAGCTCCGACCCGGTCGCCATGACCAGCGCCTGGGCGCCGCCCGGCGGGTCGAACAGGACATACCCGCCCCGCCGCACGCCGTCCGCCGAACCCAGCGTGCCGCGGTCGAGCACCGGCAGCTTCTGCCGCGTCAGCGCCAGCAGGGTGGGCCCATCCTGTCGCTGCACCGCCGCACGCCACGCTTCCACCGTCTCGTTGGCGTCGCCCGGCCGAAAGACCACCAGGTTGGGAATGGCCCGCAGCATCGCCAGCTGTTCGATCGGCTGGTGGGTGGGGCCGTCCTCGCCGACGCCGATCGAGTCGTGCGTGCCGAGATAGATCGTGGGGAGTCCCATCAGGGCGGCGAGCCGGATCGACGGCTTCATGTAATCGCTGAACACCAGGAAGGTGCTGCCGAAGGGGCGGACCCCGCCGTGCGCCGCCATCCCGTTCATGCACGCGGCCATCGCATGTTCGCGAATGCCCCAGTGGACGGTCTGACCCACGGTGCCGGGACCGAAGTCGCCCCCCAGGCCGTGCGCCGTGCCGGTGCTCCCCGCCAGGTCGGCCGAGCCCCCCACGAGGTTCGGGAGGGAGGCCGCCAGCACCTTGAGCGCGGCGGCGGACGCCTTGCGAGTCTCGACCGCCTTCGCCTCCACGCCGAAGACGGGGAGCTTCGCGTCCCAACCCACGGGGAGCTCGCCCCCGAGCCATTGCGCAAACTCCGCCGCCTCGGCGGGATGGGCCGCGGCGTAACCCGACAGGAGCCGCTTCCACGCCGCCTCGGCGTCTGCGCCCCGGCTCGCGACCGCGCCCAGGTCGGTCCGTGCCGCTTCGGGCACGAAGAACGCCTCGTCGGGCCACCCGAGAATAGCCTTCGTCTTGCGGATCTCCTCGGCGCCGAGCGGCGCGCCGTGGGCGCCGGAGGTGTCCCGCTTGGTGGGGGCCGGGTCGCCGATGATGGTGCGGAGCACGATCAGCGTGGGCCGCTCCTCCTGCGCCCCCGCATCGGCCAGCGCCGCGTCGATGGCGGCGAGGTCGTTCCCGTCGTCGACCCGCAGGACCCGCCAGCCGTACGCCTCGAACCGGGCGCCGACGTCCTCGGAGAAGGCCAGGTCGGTCCGGCCGTCGATGGTGATGCTGTTGTCGTCGTAGATGACGGTGAGTCTGCCGAGGCGCAGGTGGCCGGCCAGCGAGGCCGCCTCGGACGCCACCCCTTCCATCAGGTCGCCGTCGCTCGCCAGCACCCAGGTGCGGTGGTCGACGGGAGCGGCGTCGGGGCGATTGAAGCGGGCCGCCAGGAACCGTTCCGCCATCGCCATCCCGACCGCGTTGCTGATGCCCTGGCCGAGCGGGCCGGTGGTGGTCTCGACACCGGCGGTGTGCCCGCGCTCGGGGTGGCCCGGCGTGCGGGATCCCCACTGGCGGAAGTCGCGGATGTCGTCGAGTGAAAGGTCGTACCCGGTCAGGTGCAGCAGGCCGTAAAGCAGCATCGAGGCGTGGCCGCAGGAGAGCACGAACCGGTCGCGGTCGGGCCAGCCGGGACGTCGGGGGCTGTGCTTCAGGTGCCGCGTCCACAGGAGGTAGGCCACCGGGGCGAGGGCCATCGGCGTGCCAGGGTGTCCGGAGTTGGCCTGCTCGACCGCCTCCATGGCGAGGACACGGATGGTGTTGATGCTGGTCCACGCGACATCGGGCTGGATGGGGGCGGCAGTCGGGGCGGTGGCACGAGGCGCGGCGGTGTGAGGCGTCAGGACCCGACTCCCGGCTGGTGTGTTGCGGTGGCGATGCGGGGGTAAACGACGGAGGGAAAATAACACCACGCGTCGCGGACCGTCACCCGCAATTCGGTGGCGCTGAGGGTTGGAGTGACATGGCGATTCGCTCTCGCGATCTGGGCGTGCCCTGCCGCGGGAGGCGGGTTGCGGGCCACAAGTCGGTCAGGGCAGGAAGAGGTTGTTGAGACCCAAGGTCTTTTGACACAATGACTTACGGCGATATTGCAGGATCGGTTGGGCGGACATTGGCGGCGTCCGCGGGTGCGGGGGCTGTCGTGGAAGGGTCCCCTGTGGTACTTTTAAGGGTTGAATTGACAACGCATTAGGCGGCCCGGATGGTCCGGACCGTGTACGACACTTCAGGCAGGGTTTGTGGCACGAACATCCAGACGACGCAGAAGTCCCAGCTCGAACGCCGCGGCAGTCGCGGCTCCTTCCTTCCGCCGGTCCGCCGGTCGCTCCTACTCCGGTCATCGCGAGTGGCTCCTCGCCGAACACGGCTCGATCTGCGCCTATTGCGGCATCGAGACGGCTCCGGAGGCGATTACGCTCGACCACGTCCGTCCGCGCCGCGGCCAGGACGCCTATGACCGCCCCGACAACCTGGTCCTCGCCTGCCGCGATTGCAACGCGGCCAAGGCCGACACACCCCTCGTCGCGTTTCTCATGCAGCGACGCTCCCGCGGCGTGTTTCTCCTGCACTACGGAGAGCACCTCTCCGAGCCGCTGAAGGAACTGGCCCGGAAGGCGTCGGAGAGGCCGATACTCCCTGCCTGACGGCAGGGGGCGGGAATGCGGGGAAGCGGGTCGGTAACAGCCGAAACGGAGAGTACCCAAGTGGGCGCTCTCCGTTCTCACATTGTTTCCGCTTCCCCGCTTCCCCGCTTCCCCGCCTACCCCACCGCTTCCCCGACAATCCTCGCCTGCTCCGTGCTGTGCACCGAGGGGTATCCCTCCGCCGGGCTCGCGCGCTCTGGGCGGCCGGCGTACCGAAGCGCCACTCCCTCCGGCAGCACCGCTTCCAGACGCTCCCGCACGAAACCCCAGGCGCCCATGTTCCTCGGTTCCTCCTGCGCCCAGACGACTTCCCGGAGTGCCGGGTACCGGGCCAACACGGCGCGAAGCTCATCGGCAGGGAAGGGATAGAGCAGCTCCTGCCGGACGACGGCGGGAGGGTTCCCCCCGTCGGGCATTCCCGCCAGCAGTTCGTAGTACAGTTTTCCTGAGCAGAGCACCAGGCGCGTCGCCTGGGTCGGACGCTTCGGATCGTCCAGCACCGGGCGGAAGGCGTCGTCCATGAGGTCGGTCAAGGACGAGGCGGCCGCCGGCAGGCGCAGGAGGCTCTTCGGCGTCATGATGATCAGCGGTCGAATCAGCCCGTTGTGGGCCTGCTGCCGGAGAAGGTGAAAGTACTGGGCCGGCGTCGTACAGTTGGCCACCCGCATGTTGCGCTCGGCACAGAGCTGGAGGAACCGCTCGAGCCGTGCGCTCGAGTGCTCCGGTCCCTGTCCCTCGTAGCCGTGCGGCAGGAGCAGCGTCAGCCGCGTGCGCTGGCCCCACTTCGACTGCCCCGCGGCCAGGAACTGGTCCAGGAAGACCTGCGCGCCGTTGACGAAGTCGCCGAACTGCCCTTCCCAGAGCACCAGCGCCTCCGGCGCCGCCACGCTGTACCCGTACTCGAACCCCATCGTCGCCAGTTCGGAGAGCGGGCTGTTGTGGATCTCGATCGGCGCCTGCGCCCCGGAGAGCCGCTGAATCGGGGACCAGGTCGCGCCGGTCTTCACGTCGTGCAGCACGAAGTGCCGGTGGCTGAACGTCCCGCGTTCGGTGTCCTGTCCCGTCAACCGGATCGGCACCCCCTCCAGCAGCAATGAGCCCATCGCCAGCGCCTCGGCGTGGCCCCAGTCGATCCCTGCCGGGGTCGTCAGGTCCTTGCGACGGCGTTCCAGCTGACGGGCCAGTTTCGGGTGGGCCGTGAACCCCTCCGGCCAGGTGAGCAGTTCCTCGTTGAGCGCGGTCAGGAACTCCGCGGGGAGCGCGGTTTCGACGAACGGCACCTCCGCCAGCACCTGCGGTTGTCCATCGGCGCGGGGCGGGGCCGCCGTCTTCATCGCCTGCTGCACGTCCACCAGTCGCTGGTACGCCTGCTCCGCCTCCGCCGCCGCCTCCGCCTCCGTCAGGATGCCATCCCGCACCAGCTGCGCCGCGTACCTGGCGCGCACCGTTTCGTGATCCTTGATCGTCTGGTACATCAGCGGCTGCGTGTAGCCCGGCTCGTCACCCTCGTTATGGCCCCAGCGCCGGTACCCGACCAGGTCGATGAGGACGTCGCTCCGGAACTTGGCGCGGTAGGCCATGGCCAGCCGCACGGCGCTCAGGCACGCTTCCGGATCGTCGGCGTTGACGTGGATGATGGCCACGTCGAAGCCCTTGGCGAGATCGGAGGCATGTCGTGTCGAGCGGGAGTCCCGCATGTCGGTGGTGAAGCCGATCTGGTTGTTCGTGATGATGTGAAGGGTCCCGCCCGGATCATAGCCCGCGAGGTTGGCGAGGTTGAGTGTCTCGGACACGACGCCCTGCCCGGCAAAGGCGGCGTCGCCGTGGATGATGATGGGCAGCGCCTCGGTCGGGTCGTGCTCGATGACCCGACCCTTGCGCGAGGTTTGCCGGGCGCGGGTGCGGCCGTTCACCACCGGGCCGACGAACTCGAGGTGGCTGGGATTGGGCAGCACGCTCACCCGGACCGCCTTGCCGGTGGAGCTGCGGATCGCGCCCTCGGCGCCGAGGTGGTACTTCACGTCACCGGTGCCGGCGTCCGGCTCCCCGGGGTGCGCCTTGTGTCCCTCGAACTCCGCCATGATCGACTCGTACGGCCGGCCGACGGTGTGCACCAGCACGTTGAGGCGACCTCGATGCGCCATGCCGATCGCCACTTCGCGCGCCCCCTGGTCGGCGGCGAGGTCGTTGGCCAGGTCGAGCATCGGGACCAGGGCGTCGACCCCCTCGATGGAGAACCGCTTTTGCCCCAGGTAGGCCTTGTGGAGGAAGCGCTCGAAGGTCTCGACGGCGGTCAACCGCGCGAGCAAATGCCGCCGCTCGACCGCGCCCAGCGGTTTGCGGTAGGTGCCGGACTCGATCGCGTTGCGAAGCCAGACCCGCTCCGCGTGATCGGAGATGTGCTCGACCTCGTACGCGATGGTGCCGCAATACGTCTCGCGCAGGCGGGGGAGGGCCTCGGCCAGGGTGTCGCCGGCCACCGCGACGCGCAGCACTCGCGCCGGGATGCGGGCGAGGTTCTCCGGGCTCAGGCCCAGCTGTTCGGGTTCGAGGGCGGGGTCGCCGATCGGGTCGCTGCCGAGGGGATCGAGCCGGGCGGCCAGGTGACCGTGGGTCCGGTACGCCTTGACCAGGCCCATGGCGGCGGCCACCTGCGACAATTCATCGGGTGAGGCCGCCCAGGCTGCGGCGACCGCGCGCGCGGCCGGCGCCACGGCCGTCGTGGGAATCCCGGTCGCGGCCGGGAGGTGGAGGCTTTCGGCGATCGCCTCGTAGAACGGCTCGGTGCCGGAGAGGAACCGCTCGATGGTCCTGAGGAAGGTGCCCGACTCGGCGCCCTGGATGACGCGGTGGTCGTAGGTGCTGGTGATGGTCATGACCTTGCTGATCCCGAGCTCGCGGATCCGCTCCGGCCCGACGGTGGAGAACTCCGGCGGGTAGCTGATGGCGCCGACGGCCACGATCGTGCCCTGACCCGCCATCAGGCGGGGGACGGAGGCCACGGTGCCGAGGCCGCCGGGATTGGTCAGCTGGATGGTGCCGCCCGAGAAGTCGTCG
Organism: uncultured Gemmatimonadales bacterium; assembly: GCA_963748815.1. Classification (GTDB taxonomy): domain Bacteria; phylum Gemmatimonadota; class Gemmatimonadetes; order Gemmatimonadales; family GWC2-71-9; genus SPDF01. The sequence goes on from CAVVKJ010000008.1 coordinate 154,385, forward strand.
GGCATCAGCTTGCTGGTGCGCGCCTTGTCGATCAGCGATTCATACGTCGCGTGAAAGGCCGCGAAGTCCATCGTATCGGCCGACTTGATGACGGGCACCACGAGACCCCGCGTCCCGTCCTTGCGTTCCATGTCCACGGCGATGCCGAGCCCGACGGTCGGCGGCGAGACGCGATGTGGCGCGCCGTCGTAGACCGCCAGGGTGTCGGCCATCGAGGGGTGGACCTTCACCGCCTGGACGATGGCGTAGCCGATGAGATGCGTGAAGGAGATCTTCTCGCTGCGCCCCGCCGCCGCCAGCGCCGCGTTGAGCCGCGCCCGGTGAGCCTCGAGGGACGCCACGGGGAGTTCCCGGAAGGTCGTGGCGGTCGGGACGGTCAGGCTCTCGTTCATGTTGGCCACGAGGCGGCCGGCGGGCCCCTTGAGCAGCACCGCGTTGGGCGGGAGGGGGGTGGTGGCCTCTGCTGGCGCGGCGGCCCGCGGTTGGGCGGGTGCGGATTCCTTCGGCACGGCCGGGGTTGAGCCGTTGCCGGCGGCCACGACCGCCGTCGGAGTCTCGCCCACGACGCCGCTCTCGAACAGGCGGCGCCACTCCGCGGAAACCCCCTCCGGATTCCGGAGGAACTCCTCGTACACCGCCTGCGCAAATCCGGCGTTGGCCGTCTCAAACACGTTCAGCTCCACGCACCACTCCGCTGCCTTGGGAAGTCCGTTCGCGGGGCCCCGGGGACCCCGGACAATCGTCCGAAAGATAACCGCGCGCCGCTCTTGCCTCCCTCCCCACGCCTCGGTAACCTCCCACGGGTCTCCCCGTGACCTTCCCCCTCACCATCCTGCCATGCGACTTCGCGCGCCGACGACGTTCCTTGCGGGCATGGCAGCCTTGGCGGCGTGCGAACGACCGACCGGCGCGGCCGTCATCGGGTATGCCTTTCCGCGGGACGGTCAGCGGGCGGCGCTGGTGGCGGCAGCAGCCCTGCCAGCGGACACCACGCTGGGGGCCACTCGCATCGTGGGCGACTGGGACTCTGGCGGGACCGAGTCGACGGTGGAGATCGCGAGGGCGCGGCGGCTGATTGCGCTGCCCGGGATCGTCGGGGTCGTGGGCCACGCCGGGAGCCGGAGCACCCTGATCACGGCGCCCATCTACACGGAGGCCGGCATCCCGCTGGTGGTGCCGACCGCCACGAGCGGCCGGCTCTGGGAGGTCGGGGATTGGATCTTCCCGATGGCCCCCACCGATTCTATCGAGGCGGCTTTCCTCGGCGAAACTGCGGTGGACGGACTCAAGGCGTCCCGCATCGCGGTGTACTTCGTCAACACGGCGTACGGCACCGGGATCCGGGCCGAACTTCGCCGCTGGCTGGCGGGGCGGGGCATGGCCCCCGTCGACGAGGTCCCCTACGTGATCGGCGCCGACCTGCAGACGCTCGTCGAGGCCTCCCTCCAGCGTGGCAAACCCGACCTCGCCCTGCTCGTGGGGCGCCGCGTCGAGGTCGCCCAGATGGCGGCCCTGATCTTCGAGCACGACCCCTCCATCAAGCTGCTGGCGGCCGACGGCGCCTACGACCAGCTCGCCGAATTGATCGCCGCCGCCGGCGCCGCCGCCGACTCGCTCTACCTGACCACCTTCTGGGTGGCGGACACCACGGTCGAAGTTCAGCGCGAGTTCATCCGGCGTTACCGGCTCGAGACCGGCCGCGAACCGGCCGCCTTCGAGGCGATGCGTTTCGACGCCCTGATGGTGCTGGCCCAGGCCATCCGCGAGGTCGGTCCCGACCGGGCGGCGGTGCGCGACTGGCTCCATTCCCTCGGCGGGGAGCGCCCGCCGTACCAGGGCGTCACAGGCGACATCAGCTTCCGACGCGGGGCCCGGCGCAACCTGCTCCTGGTCCGGCTGCACGAGGGCGTCCCCGTGACGGTACCGGAAGCCGGGGTCTGGTAATGGCGACTGGCAGTCACCCCGTGGCGCGCCGCTGGCCGCGCGCGCTCAGCATCCGGACGCTCTTCCTGCTGCTCGTGAGCATGGTGGGGCTCTACGTCCTGGGTGTCTCGATCTTCCTCGCGGCGCGGATGCACCCCGGCGCGGTACTCCTCCGCCGGGACACCGAACCGGTGGTCGAGCTGTTCGGCGTCCTCAACGGCCGTTCCCAGCGACTCGAAGCGGAGGTGCGCGACCTGCAGGGGCTGGTGGCGCTCGGGCCGCCGGGGTACCCCGCCTCACTGACCCGACTGCGGGAGCAGCTCACCGAGGCGCCGGACGAGCGCAGCACGCGCGCCTTCACCGCCGTGCCGGAGGCCATGCGCACCGCGATGGCGACCGCCGACGAGGCGATCGCACACCTGGAGACGGCGGCGCTCGAAGTGGTGAGCCTCCTGGAGCTGGGCCGCTATGAGGCGGCCGCCGCCCGGATGATGGCGGTCAACGCCCTCGTGGGCGAGATGAACCGGCACCTGGCCGAGGCGGAACGGCGCGGACTCTCCGACCTGGTGCGTCGGGAGGACGAACTTTCGCGCGCCACCGGCCAGGCGTTGCGGGCGGTGATCGTCTGGCTCGCCATCGGACTCTTCTTCCTGCCGATGGTGCTGCTGTTGGCGTATCGCCGGCTCGGGGCGCCACTGCGGGACCTCGAGGCGGGGCTGGCCCAGGTGGCCGAGGGAGACCTCCACGCCCAGGTGCCGGTCCGGCACGCCGACGAAATTGGCCGGCTCGCCGACCACTTCAACCACATGACGTCGGTGCTTCGGGAGCGGGCGGAGGAGCAGGGGCGCTTCGCCGCCGCGGGGGAACTCATCGCGGGGGTGGCCCACGAGGTCAATAACCCGTTGATGGCCATCTCCGCCATTGCCCAGCAGCGGTTGGAGGACAACGACCTGCGCGCCGACGACCGGCAGGACCTGGTGCAGATTCTCCGGCAGTCCCGGCGCGCGGGCAAGCTGCTCTCCGGCCTCCTTCGGTTTGCGCGGAGCGGGAGCGAGCCGCGCGCGGAAACCGCCAACCTCGGCAAGGTCCTCCGCGAAGCCATCGACCTCGTGTCGTACCAGTTCGGCGTCGCCGAGATCACCCTCGACGCCGGCATCGCGGCCGAGTTGCCGAGGGTGTACGGCGATCCCGCCCGCCTCGAGCAGGTCTTCGTCAACCTGTTGAGCAACGCGATTCACGCTGTGCGGCAGGTGCCGCCGCCGCGGAAGATCGCGATCGCGAGCGGGCAGGACGCGGACGGCGTCTGGCTGACCCTCTCCGACAACGGTCCCGGCATCCCGACCACCGTCCATCGGCGGCTCTTCCGCCCGTTCGTCACCACCAAGGGGCGCCAGGGGACGGGGCTGGGGCTCTACATCTCGCGGCAAATCGTCCGCGACGCCGGGGGGGAGATCGAGGCGGATGCCGCACCGGAGGGGGGCGCGCGGTTCCGGATCCGGTTGCGGCCCGCGGAGGATGGCGACTGGCTCATTACTCCGCGCGACCAGGTCCGCCCCGGCATCCCGGCCACGCTGCTGGGTGTGCGCGTGCTGGTGGTGGACGACGAGGCGGCGCTGCGGCGGCCGATCGCGCGGTTCCTGGCCCGTCGGGGGGCGGCGGTGGAGGAGGCGGGCGATGGGGTGGAGGCGCTGGAACGGATTGCGGCGATGGACGGGAAGTTGGACGTCCTGCTCGCCGACCTGCGGATGCCAAGGATGGACGGCGTGGCGTTGCACGCCGAGCTGCGAAACCGCTATCCCGCGCTCGCCGACCGGGTGGTGTTCCTCTCCGGCGACCTTTCCCACCTGACGAGCGGCTCGCACACCATGCGCGCGGGGGAAAGCACCATTTCCGCCGACCGCATCCTGCTCAAGCCGGTGTCGCTGGAGGAGGTGGAGGCGCGCCTTCTCCAGGTGGTGCAGCAGGCGCCACCGGCGGGCTGAGGGGCCGCCAGGCGGCCAACTCGTTTCTCATCCGATTCTCGTCCCAGTCCAGCTCCCGCCCCAGGAGAGCCGCGACCCTCGGCGCCGCCTGTGCGCCGTGGTCGGTGGTCTCGTAGTGAAGGTGGATCCGGCGCACCAGCACATCGTCAATGCGGGTCGCCAGCTCCCGCCGCGCGTGGTGGACGACTTCCGCCTCGATGGCCGGGTGGTCGGGATGCAGGCGCGCCAGGAGTCCCCGTTCGAGGCGGCCCAGGTTGCAGATCGCCGCGGCCTCCGTGCCGTAGTGCGACAGCAGGTGGGCCGCCGTTTCCTCGCCAAGTCCGAGGTCGAGCACGGTCTGTCGCATCGGTTCGAGGTCGGCGGCCTCTCCTCCCGGGAGCGGCTCGGTGTCGGTCGGGGCGGCGGCGGGTCGCGGCCGTCCCTCGCGTCGCGTGAGCTCCGCCACCACCTCGTCCACGAGCTCCGCGGCCATGGAGCGGTAGGTCGTCAGCTTGCCCCCCGCGATGGTGAGCATTCCCGCCGGGCCCCGTCGGATGATGTGTTCCCGGCTCACCGAGGAGGCGGTACCTGGCTCCCCGGTCGCAAGCAGCGCGCGGACGCCGGCCCAGCGCGAGACGACGTCGTCTTCGGTCAGGTGCGCCTGGGGGAAACAGGCGTTGGCCGAGCGGAGGAGGTAGTGCACATCGGCCTCGCTCGGCGTCGCAGCCTCCGGCGGGCCTGGTTCGTCGGTGTCGGTGGTGCCGATGTAGGAGAATTCGCCCCAGGGGAGGACGAACATCACCCGGCCGTCGATCGGACTCGTCAGGGTAACGGCGTCGGTGTGGCCCAGCCGCTCGCGGCGGACCATAACGTGCGCCCCGCGAGTGCGTCGGAGGATCGGCCGGGCGGCGGGGTCCTCGAGCCGACGGAGGCCGTCGGTCCAGGGGCCGGTGGCGTTGACGACGACGGCCGCCCGCACCTGCGCCTGGCGCATGAACTCGTCCTCGACGATCGCCCCGCGCACCGCGCCGCCGCTCCGCTCGAGGCCGATCACGCGGGTGTAGGTCGCCACATCGGCGCCGTGCAGCATCGCCGAGCGGGCCGTGGCGATCACCAGGCGGGCATCGTCGCACTGGGCGTCAAAGTACCGGGCGCCGCCGACGAGCCCCCGCTCGCGCAGCATCGGCTCCCGGGCGAGCAGGGCACGCTTGCCGAGGATGCGGTGTCGGCGCACATTCCGGAGCGGGGCCAGCAGGTCGTAGAGCAGCATCCCGGCGGCCAGCTTCCAGAGCGGCACCCGGTCGCCCTTGTGCACGGGAAATACGAAGGGCAGCGGGCGCACGAGGTGGGGCGCAATCGTGAGGAGCGTCCGGCGCTCTCGCGTGGCCTCCCGCACCAGGTGAAATTGCCCCTGTTCGAGGTAGCGCAGGCCGCCGTGGATCAGGCGGCTGGACAGCGAGCTGGTTCCCGAGGCGAGATCCCGGGCTTCGATCAGTGCCGTGCGGTAGCCCCGCATGGCGGCGTCCCGGGCGATTCCCGCGCCGGTGATGCCACCTCCGATGACGAGCAGGTCGTATGGCCGTGCCGTTAGCCGGTCCAATGTCGCACAGCGGAAGGAAACGTTACGAGTGTCCATGGCTTCCGAAGGGCGGCTGGTCCTGCCCAGTACCTGGTTCACGTGGCACGATTACCTCATTCGTCCGGGAATGCGCGTCCTGGATCTCGCGTGTGGCACGGGCCGGCACAGTCTTGCCGCCGCCGCGCGGGGGGCCGAGGTCACGGCCTGGGACCGAAGCGCCGCCAAGCTGGAGGAGGGCCGTGCGGCGGCGGCGGCGCGCGGCGTCCGGGTCGAGTGGCAGGAGGTAGATCTCGAGGGCGACTGGCCCGCGGCGCCGCCTTTTGATGCCGTGCTCCAATTCAACTATCTTGACCGGGAGCGCATGACGCGGGTACTGGACGCGCTCGCCCCTGGTGGAACGCTCATCATGGAGACGTTCCTGACCACCCAGCGGGACCTGGGCTGGGGGCCGACGAACGAGAAGCACCTGCTGGACCGGGGCGAACTGGCCAGCCTGATCGGGCCGCTGGAAGTCCTCCACGGCCGCGAGGTGCTCGAACCGGTGGACGTGGAACGCTGGCGCGCGGTCGCGAGTGTCGTGGCCCGCCGGCGTCCTGATGAACCTTAACACACGAACGATAACATGCTGACGATCCCAGCCGGACGACGGGCAGCCGTCGTCGCCGGCATGCGGACTCCCTTCGCAAAGAGCGGCACGGCGCTCAAAGACGTCAACGCAGTCACCCTGGCCCGCCACGCCACGAAGGAACTGCTCTACCGGATGGACCTGTCGGGCGCCGAGGTGGACGAAGTCATCTTCGGGCAGGTCATCCCCTCGGTCCTGGTGCCCAATCTCGCCCGCGAAGTGAGCCTCCTCCCCCAGTTTCCCAAGACCATCCCCGCCTACTCCCTCAACCGCGCCTGTGCCTCCGGTGCGCAAGCCGTCGTCAACGCCGCCGACCAGATCATGCTTGGACGGGCCGATGTCGTCGTCGCCGGCGGTGCCGAATCGCTCTCCGACATCCCGATCCTGCATTCCCGGCGATTCAGCGCGCTCCTGGTCGAGGCGAGCAAGGCGCGGAGCCTCCCCCAGCGACTCGGCGTCCTGTCCCGGGTCAGGCCGCGGGACCTCGTGCCGGTCACCCCCGCGATCGCGGAGCCCTCCACCGGTGAATCGATGGGGCAGTCCGCCGAGAAGATGGCGCAGGAAAACGGCATCCGGCGGGAGGACCAGGACCGGATCGCGCTGTTGAGTCACCAGCGGGCCGCCGCCGCCACGGCCGATGGTCGCCTCACCGCGGAAATCGCCCCCTGGTTCGGGGGCCGCGGGATGGACGACATTCTGGCCAGCGACAACGGCATCCGCGCCGACACCTCGCTGGAGGCGCTGGCCAAGCTCAAGCCCGTCTTTGACCGCCGGTACGGGTCGGTCACCGCCGGTAACGCCTCGCCGTTGACCGATGGTGGCGCGGCCGTGGTGATGATGGCCGACGAGAAGGCGCGCGCCCTTGGCTATCGTCCGCTCGCCACGGTGCGGAGCTACGCCGTGGCGGCGGTGGACCCGGGGTGGCAGCTCCTCATGGGGCCCGCCATCGCGGTGCCCCGCGCCCTCGAGCGCGCCGGGCTCACCTGGAACGACCTCGGCCTGGTCGAAATTCACGAGGCATTCGCGGCGCAGGTCCTGTCGAACGTGCAGGCCTGGGGCTCGAAGGCGTGGGCCGATCGCCTCGGCCTTCCCGCTCCGGTGGGTGAGGTCAACTGGGACATCACCAACGTGCTCGGCGGCTCGATCGCGATCGGGCATCCCTTCGGCGCCACCGGCGCGCGGATCGTCACCACCCTTGCGAACGAAATGCAGCGCCGGGACGTCCAGTTCGGGCTGATTTCCATCTGCGCCCAGGGCGGGATGGGGTTCGCCATGGTTCTGGAGCGCGCATGAGCACCTTTACCGTAGTCGAGGAGCAGGGCGTCGCCGTCGTCTCCATCGACCAGCCCGGTTCGCCGGTCAACGTCCTCACCGCCGCCGCCAAGTCGGAGTTCGAGACGATCCTCGAACGGCTCCGCGAGGACAAGGCGGTCCGCGCCGTCGTGCTCATCTCGGGGAAACCCGACAACTTCATTGCCGGCGCCGACATCGAACAGTTCGTGGCGCTCCCCAACCAGGCCGCCGCCGAGGCGCTCTCGCGCGACGGCCAGGCCACGATGGATCGGGTGGCCGACTTCCCGAAGCCGATCATCGCGGCGATCCACGGCAGCTGCCTCGGGGGCGGGCTCGAGCTCGCGCTCGCCTGTCACTATCGGCTCGCCACCAACCATCCGAAGACGCAGCTCGGCCTGCCCGAGGTGCAGCTCGGCATCCTGCCCGGCGCCGGCGGCTGCCAGCGCCTGCCACGCCTCATCGGCGTGCGCGCCGCCCTCGACATCATTCTCGCCGGCAAGTCGGAACGCGCCGCCAAGGCGTTCAAGCTCGGCATGGTGGACGAACTGGTGCCGCCGCCGCTCCTGCGCAGCGTCGCGCTCGCCGCCGCGGTGCGCCTGATGTCCTCGGGCGCCCCCCGGCGCGCCCGGCGGGGCGGCGCCGCAGGGTTCCTCCTCGACGGCAACCCGCTCGGACGAGCCCTCGTCTACCGAATGGCCCGGAAATCGGTGCTGGCCAAGACGGGCGGACACTACCCGGCGCCGCTCGCGGCGCTCGCGGCGGTCCGCACCGGGATGGAGCGCGGCATGCGCGCGGGGTTCGTCGATGAACACCGCCGGTTCGGCGAACTGGCCGTCAGTCCCGTCTCCCGGAAGCTCGTGCAGATCTTCTTCGCCACCACCGCCCTCAAGAAGGACGACGGCGTGGCCCCCGGCACCGCCACGCCGCGACCCGTCCGGCGCCTCGGTGTGGTCGGGTCGGGATTCATGGGGGCGGGGATTGCCGGCACGGCGGTGGCCCAGGCCGGGGTCGAGGTGCGGATGAAGGACGCCGACCTCGCGCGCGTGGGGAAAGGGCTGAAGGCCTCGACCGGCATCCTCGACGGGCGGCTCAAGCGCCGCCGCATCACCCGGCAGGAACACCAGCGGCTCTCGGCGCTGCTCAGCGGGGCGGCGGACTTCACCGGGTTCCCCCGCACCGATCTCGTCATCGAGGCGGTGTTCGAGGACCTGACCGTCAAGCGAACCGTCGTCGCGGAGCTCGAGGCGACGGTCGGCGACGCAGGCGATCATCGCCACCAACACCTCCACCATTCCAATCACCGACATCGCCGCCGGCGCCCACCACCCTGGGCGCGTGCTGGGGATGCACTTCTTCAGCCCGGTGGATCGGATGCCGCTCCTCGAGGTCATCCCCGGGGCGGCCACCGCGCCGGATGCCATCGCCACCGCGGTGCAGTTCGGGCGGCGGATGGGGAAGACGGTCATCGTGGTCGCCGACCGCCCCGGCTTCTGGGTCAACCGGATTCTCTCGCCCTACCTCAACGAGGCGGGGCACCTGCTGATGGAAGGCACCCCGATCGAGGCGATCGACCGCACCATGACCCGATTCGGCTTCCCGGTCGGCCCGATCGCGCTGCTCGACGAAGTGGGGCTGGACGTGGCGGCCAAGGGTGGCGGCGTCATGCACCAGGCGTTTGGCGAGCGGCTGACTCCGGCCGACGCCATCGGCAAGATGCTGGCGGACAACCGGCTCGGCCGGAAGAACGGCCGGGGATTCTACCGCTATGAGGGAGGGAAGAAGGCCGGGGTGGATCATCCGGTGTACCGGCTGCTTTCCATCACGCCGTCCGATCGCGTCAGCCCGCACACGATCGAGCAGCGCCTGATTTACGCCATGTTGAACGAGGCGGCCATGGCGGCGGGCGAGGGCGTGGTGCGTTCGCCCCGTGACGGCGACATCGGCGCGATCTTCGGGATCGGCTTCCCGCCCTTCCGCGGCGGCCCCCTCCGGATGATCGACGACCTCGGCGCCGCGCAGGTGGTGTCGACGCTGCGGGCGCTGGCGGCCGAATTCGGCCCGCGGTTCACACCCGCCGGCTCCCTGGTGGCGATGGCGGAGTCGGGCGGCAGGTTCTACGAGGAAACGAGTTCCCGTTGATTCACTCACACTGGAGTTTGGTCATGCGCAAACTGTGCTTGTTCGCGTTGCTCGGGGCGTTCTTCGCTCCCGTGACATCCGCCTGGGGGCAGGGGTTCAGCTCCAACGATCCGATCATCAAGCGAATCTGGGCCATGGGGATGGACAGCTCCCAGGTCGGCGCGCTCGCCCAGGTGCTCGACGACTCGATCGGTCCGCGGCTGACGGGCTCGCCCGGCATGAAGTCGGGCAACGACTGGCTCGTCAAGACGTACGCGCGGTGGGGCATCGGCGCCGAGAACGTCCAGTACGGCACCTGGAAGGGATGGAAGCGCGGCGCCAGCCACATCGACCTCGTCGCGCCCCGCGTGCGCTCGCTCGAGGGGATGATTCTCGCGTGGAGCCCGGGCACCAAGGGGAAGCCGGTCGACGGTCCGGCCGTCATTCTCCCGGATGCCGCCGATTCGGCGGCGTTCGCCTCCGCGATCGCGTCGGTCAAGGGCGCCTACGTCCTGATCAGCGCGCCGGAACTTACCTGCCGGCCCGACTCGAGCTACAAGGAGTCGGCGCTGCCGGAGGAGTTCGACCGGATGGTCAAGGAGCGCGACGAGTACCGGGCGGCGTGGGCCGCACGGGTGAAGCGCACCGGGTTGAACAACAAGGCGCTGCAGCTGGCGCTCCAGGGCGCCGGCGCGAAGGGCGTGCTCACCAGTAACTGGTCACGGGGATGGGGCGTCTTCCGGGTGTTCGACGGCAAGACCACCGAGGTCCCGGCCGCGGTGCTGAGCTGTGAAGACTACGGGCTGGTCTTCCGGCTCGCGGAGAACCGGCAGGGGCCGGTGCTTCGGGTGACCGCCGACGCGCAAGACCTGGGCGAGGTCCCCGTGTTCAACACCATCGCCACGATCCCCGGCACCGACCGGGCGGGTGAATACGTCGTGCTGTCCGCCCACTTCGACAGCTGGGACGGGTCCTCCGGCGCCACCGACAACGGCACCGGCACGGTCGTGATGATGGAGGCGATGCGCATCCTGAAGGCGGTCCTCCCCCGTCCGAGCCGGACCATCATCGTGGGGCACTGGAGCGGCGAGGAGCAGGGGCTGAATGGCTCGCGGGCCTACATGGCCGACCACCCGAAGGTGGTCGAGGGGCTGCAGGCCCTCTTCAACCAGGACAACGGCACGGGGCGGGTGGCCTACGTGAGCGCCGCGGGGCTGATGGAGGCGGGCGGCTTCCTGGCGGACTGGTTCTCGAAAGTGCCGTCCGAGATCACCGGCAACTTCAAGGCCTTCTCGGTGCCTGGCACCCCGGCGGGCGGCGGCTCCGACAACGCCTCGGTGGCCTGCTATGGCGCGCCGGGCTTCGGCCTCGGCTCGCTGCCCTGGGAGTACTTCTCCTACACCTGGCACACCAACCGCGACACCTACGACAAGCTGGTGATGAGCGAATTGCGGAACAACGCGACGCTGACCGCCATGCTCGCGTACCAGGCGGCGCAGGACCCGAACACGATCCCGCGGGACCGCCGCGTGATGCCGATCAACTCGCGCACCGGTGAGCAGCAGACCTGGCCGGAGTGCCAGCCCGCGGCGCGGTCGTTCGCGGAGTACACGCGCTAGCGCTCGACGGTCCACCATGACCGCAAGACGAGGCGTCCCATCCGGGGCGCCTCGTGTTGTATTCGAACCCGGGCGAGTCGCCTAGCGCGTCAGCGTCGGGATCAGTTCTTCGTTGGTCTTGGCGCCACGGAAGAGGGAAAGCAGGTCCTGCATCGCGTTGATGGAGGGCATCCCCGCCGTGCGCTGCCGCAGGGCGTGGGAGGCCGCCAGCGCCTCGGGGGAAAAGAGCAGTTCTTCCCGCCGGGTGGAGCTCGCCGGGATGTCGATGGCGGGGTAGATACGCCGCTCCGCCAGCTCGCGGCTCAGCACCAGCTCGCTGTTGCCGGTTCCCTTGAACTCCTCGAAAATGACCTGGTCCATCTTCGATCCGGTGTCCACCAGCGCGGTGGCGATGATGGTCAGCGACCCGCCGCCGCGCGACGGGTCGACGTACCGGGCACTGCCGAGAAAGCGCTTGGGCTTTTCCATCGCGTTGGCGTCGAGGCCGCCGGACAACGTCCGGCCGGTGCCCCGTTCCAGCGTGTTGTAGGCCCGCGCAAGGCGCGTGATCGAATCGAGGATGATGACCGAATCCCGGCCGAGTTCCACTTGGCGCCGGGCCCGTTCCAGCGTGAGTTCCGCGACTTCGGCGTGGCGTTCGGCCGGCTGGTCGAAGCTCGAGGCCACCACCTCGCCCGCCCCCGCCATCTCCATCTCCGTCACTTCCTCCGGCCGCTCGTCGACCAGCAGGATGAAGAGCTGCGCGGCGGGATGGTTGCGAGCGACGCCCTCGGCCACCGCCTGCAGCACCGTGGTCTTGCCCGCCTTGGCGGGAGCGACGATGAGTGCGCGCTGTCCCTTGCCGAAGGGGCAGAGCAGGTCGATGAGCCGGGTGATTTCATGGGCGGTGCGCCGGGTGCCGGGGGGCACCTCGAGCGTGAGCATTTCCTTCGGGTGCGTCGCGGGAAGTTTCGAAAATTCGGGGCGCCGCGCGATCTCCTCGGGCGCGAGCCCGTTGACCGTGGTCACCTTCTGGAGACTGGGACCGCGCCCCTTGCCGCCACGCCCCCCCTCACCGGCGATTTCATCGCCGGTGCGGAGGCCGTACTGCTTCACGAGATGGGGGGGGACGAAGAGGTCGCCATCGGCCGGCGCATAGGCCGATTCACGGCGTCGTATGAAGGCGGTCCCGCGGTCCGTCAGTTCCAGGATGCCCAGGAGGGTATCGCTCACTGCGCCCCGGCGTCCCAGGAATCCCACGTCAGATGACAGCGTGTCACGAAGTACTCCGGCGGATGGCCTGTGCGCTCCAGCAAGTCGTGGAGCATCTCGTGGCGAACGACCATTTCGTTCCCCACGTAGGCGCCGGCGATGGTGATCCGGGAGACGTTGCCGACCCGCTCCCAGAGACCCACCTTCTCGCCGATGCTCGTCTCGAAAGTAGCGACGTCGGGCACCACATACCACTCGATGCCCTCCATCGCGCCGCGCAGCTCGGCGCACGCCTCGGTGCGGGCGTACCAGGTGGCATACTCGGCGGGAGCGGTCATCAGGACGGCGCCCTCGGGGGGGGCGCTCGGTTCGAGGCCGGTGCACGACGCCGCGACCAGCCAGATGGCCATGACGGGTACGAGGCGATGGGGAACGGATGCTGGGCGCATGGTGTCTCCACAACGCCCGATAAGCTCAAGGCCATGGGATCGCTTTCCCGGAGGGAAGGGTGTCCTGGCCCCGCTTCTCTGCCTGCCTTCGGCACCGAGCTATCTCCGGCCCATTCGGGCCTGAGACCTCAAGTTTTGCGGCCCCGGATCACTCCGGGTGTGCTCTTATCGGGCGGGTCGTTGGTGGACTGCGGAAGGGGTAGAACGCAAGTCCGGGGCCGACCAGCCCCGAGATGGCCTAAGTTGAACAGGCGGCTCCGCTTAGCCGGGGTGATTTGTCCGGAACTTGTTGTCCTGACATAGTTTAGGTAGCTTCGTGGCGATGCCCGGGCGCGCCGCCCAGGCCGCTATGGACCCCCGTCGAGGGACACCTGCTGATGATGCGCACCTTCCTACTGTGGCTGTCGGAGCAACAGGGTGTGTTCAACTTCCTGCGGCGCAATGGCCTCGCCCGAAAGTTCGCCAGCCGCTTCGTGGCGGGGGAAACACGGGAGACCGCCACGGCGGCGGCGCTCGAATTGAAGACCCTCGGGATCATGACGACGCTGGACCTCCTGGGGGAGAGCGTCAACCTGCCGGCCGATGCGATCGCGGCCCGCGACGAGTACCTGCGCATGCTCGACGGGCTCGCCGCCAGCGGCGCCGACATCAACGTGTCGGTCAAGCTCACCCAGATGGGCTTCGACATCGACGAGGCGCTCTGCCTCGACAACATGCGGCGCATCCTGGCCAAGGCGCGCGACCTCGGCGGCTTTGTCCGCCTCGACATGGAGAGCTCGGAATACACGCAGCGCACTCTCGATTTCTTCGAGCGGCACCTGCTCGCCGAGTTCGGCAGGCACACTGGCGTCGTCATCCAGTCCTGCCTCCGCCGCTCCACCGCGGATGTGCAGCGGCTCATCGGGCTCGGCGCGCGGGTGCGCCTCTGCAAAGGGGCCTACCTCGAGTCCCCCGACGTCGCCTTTCCGGACAAGAAGGACGTGGACCGGCAGTTCATCGCGTTGATGGAGGACCTCCTCCGGCACGGCAACTATCCCGGCATCGCCACGCACGACAACCGGATGCTCGAGCATGCCCGGGCCTTCGTGACCCGTGAGGGGATTCCGGCCGACCGCTTCGAGTTCCAGATGCTCTTCGGCGTGCGGCGCGACCTGCAGGAGCGACTCCGCAAGGACGGCTTCAACATGCGGGTGTACATCCCGTTCGGCACCCAGTGGTATCCGTACCTGATGCGCCGGCTCGCCGAGCGCCCGGCCAATATCGTCTTCATCTTCGGCAACGTGGTTCGCGAGACGCTCGCCTTGAAGGGTTGATGGAAGCCACCCTCGGCGGGTACATGAACAAGCACGGCCGCGCGGCCGCGTTCGGGGGGAGCGATGGGCACGCCTATTCGGTGGGGCTCTACGTGGACGACGACCCCGACGAGCGGGGCCGCTACGGCGCGGCGCTGCTCTTCGTCCGGTGGGATGCCGCCGGAGCCGCGCCGGTCGGGCACGTGGAGACGGAATTCCTCGCCTGGGGGCGCACCGCCCTCGAGGCGGAGGAACGGGTGAAGGCGCTCTCGCTCTACGACGTCAAGGCGGCGCTCGACGAGGCCATCGCCCGCCAGCCGGGGGAGTGGTGACGGGCGTCCCGGGGACGGTGCTCGAGCGCGACGGGGCGGCGTATCGGGTGATGACGGAGCGTGGCGAAGTGCGCGCCGTGCTGAGCGGGAAGACCAAGCGGGACACCCCGCGAGTCGTGGTGGGCGACCGTGTCACCATGGTGCCGGACCCGGTCGGTGGCCTTTCCAGCATCACCGAGGTGGCCCCGCGCAAGACCCTCCTCGAGCGGCGCGTCCCGCTCGGGCGGGGCACGCGGCCCATCGCGGCCAATATCGACACCGTGTTCGTCGTGACCTCCAACGTCGATCCCGCGCCCCTCCCCCAGCTCATCGACCGCCTGCTCGTCGTGGCGGAAGCCAACGAGATTCCCGCGGCGGTGGTGATCAACAAGGTGGACCTCGATCCGGGGGTGTGGCTCGAGCAGCGATGCCGGCAGGCGGGATACCCGGTCTACCGGACCAGCGCGAAGTCCGGGGAGGGGCTGGCGGAGTTGCGGGCCGCCATGGCGGGGCGCGAATCGGTGGTCACCGGCCCCTCCGGCGCGGGGAAGTCGAGCCTGCTGAACGCCCTGCAGCCTGGACTCACGCTGCGCACCGGCGAACTGAGCGCCAGGCACCGCCGCGGCCGGAACACGACGGTCTCCGCGCTCATGCTGCCGTTCGAAGGGGGCTACCTGGTGGATACGCCGGGCTTCAACGAGGTGGGGCTCTGGGGCATCGAGCCCCGGGAGCTCGCGAGCTGCTTTCCGGAGTTTCGACCGCTCATCGGCGAGTGCCGCTTCCAGGACTGCCGGCACGTCAGCGAGCCGGGGTGCAAGATCCAGGATGCGGTGGCGGCCGGCGCGATCGCGCCGGACCGCCTGGAGAGCTACCGGATGCTGCTGGAGGAGACCGAGTCGGAACCGGAGGAGTGGGAGTAGCTACCTGGCTTTCCTCGTCCAGCGATCGGCGTCCCGCCCCTCCACCTTGGCCATCATCCGGTCGAACGCGTCCTGCAGGTCGATCCCCTCGCGGTTGGCCATGCAGATCAGCACGAACAGGATGTCGGCCATCTCCATCCCCAGCTCCCCGTCCGCCTCGCTGTCCTTCTTCGTCTTCTGGCCGAAGCGGTGGTTGACCTCCCGCGCCAGCTCCCCAACCTCCTCGGCCAGCCGGGCCATGTTGGTGAGCGGGTCGAAATAGCCCTCCTCGAACTGGCTGATCCAGTCATCCACTCGGCGCTGGGCGTCGGACAGGGTCATCGGGGAAGTCCGGTTGAGGTCCAATCGGGGGCGGGGGAACGCCCCTCGCCAATCGCTCCGGAGTATAGCATCTTTTTCGGGTCCCCTCGCACGCGCCATTCCTCATTTCCGGCCCTGTCATGCGCTCACGCGAACGAATCCTCGGCAATCTCGAAACGCTCTACCGCGAGACCTTCGAACGGGCCCGTACCTCGGGCGACCAGCGCCGGGTCGAGGAGCTCGACGCGGCGTACGTGCGCGATCAGCTCATGCTCGAAATCCTGCTCGACATCCGCGACCTCTTCTCGGTGGCGCCCGCCGCGCCGTCGCAGGGCGGGTCCGCGCTCGAGAAACTTGAGGCGCTCCGGCGGCTCACCACCCTTCGCTAGGAACGTCCCGTGACGCGTCCCCTCCGGTTCGGTGCGGTGGATCGCCTGCTGCCTGCCCTCCTCCTGTCGGCTGTCTCGGGGCTCGCCTGTGCGTCCCCCCCCGCGCCGGCGACCACCGTGGCGTTCGGCCGGGTCTGGACCGGGAACCCCGATCAGCCCTGGGCCGGCGGCGTGGCCATGCGCGGGGACACGCTCGTGGGCGTGGGCGACAGCAGTGACGTGGCCCGCTTCGTCGGCGAGCAGACCGTGGTGGTCGCCGCGCCGGGCGGGATGGTCGTCCCCGGATTCATGGATGGCCACACCCATTTTCTCGACGGCGGCATCCAGCTCGTCAGCGTGGACCTGCGGACCGCCGATTCGCCCGAGGAGTTCACCGCCCGGATCGCGGCGTTTGCCGCGGAACGGAAGCCGGGTGAGTGGATCATCGGCGGCGACTGGGACCACGAGCGGTGGCCGGGCACGCCCCTCCCCACCCGCGCGTGGATCGACTCGGTGACGCCGAACAATCCCGTCTTCGTGAACCGGCTCGACGGACACATGGGCGTGGCCAACAGCGCGGCGCTGCGCGCGGCGGGCATCACCAGGTCCACCCAGGACATCCCAGGCGGGGAGATCGTCCGGGATCCGCGCACCGGGGAGCCGACCGGCATCCTCAAGGACAACGCGATGCGCCCGGTGTACGCGGCCCTGCCGCCGCCGAGCGAGGCGCAACTCGACGCCGCCCTGGCGCGCGCCGTGGCGTTCGCGGCAAGCAAGGGTGTCACGGCCACCAACTTCATGAGCGCGCCCACCGCCTGGCTCGGCGCCTTCCAGCGTGCCCGCGCGGCCGGCACGCTGACCGTCCGGACCAAGATGTTCTTCCCGATCCAGGCCGTGGCAGTGGGTGGCGGACACCGTCGCGGCCATCGGACCCGGTGACGACTGGCTCCGGATCGACGGGGTGAAGGGGTACATGGACGGCTCGCTCGGCTCGACGACAGCCCTGCTTTTCCGCCCCTACCGCGACGCGCCGAACACCCGCGGCCTGGAGACCACGCCGCTCGACTCGATCCGGCGCTGGGTGCAGTCCGCCGACTCGGCGCAGCTCCAGGTGGCCATTCACGCCATCGGCGACCGCGCCAACGCCCTGCTCCTCGACACCTTCGACTCCGTGACGGTCGCCAACGGGGCCCGCGACCGCCGCTTCCGCATCGAGCACGCGCAGCACCTCCGGCCCGAGGACATCACCCGCATCGCGAAGATGAACGTCATCCCCTCGATGCAGCCCTATCACATCATCGACGACGGCCGTTGGGCCGCCAAGCGGATCGACACCCTCCTCCTGCAGACCACCTACGCCTTTCGGACCCTGATCGACGACGGCGCGCACCTGGAGTTCGGCTCCGACTGGACGGTGGCGCCCCTCGACCCGCTGCTGGGCATCTACGCCGCGGTCACCAGGCGGACGCTCGACGACAAGAACCCCGGCGGGTGGTTCGCGGCGCAGAAGGTCACCGTGGACGAGGCGCTGCGCGCCTATACCGCGGAAAACGCCTACGGGGTCTTCGCGGAGGGCCGCCGGGGCGTGTTGAAGCCTGGCATGCGGGCCGACCTGGTGCTGCTCGACCGGGACGTGACCGCCATCGACCCGGTCGACATTCCGAAGACACAGGTTCTGGCCACCATCGCCGGCGGGCAAGTGGTGTACCGGGCGCCCTGAGCGCCCCCGTCGACGGTCACACCCTGAAGGGGAGGCTCGACCCATGGTGAACCGGGTGGTCGCAGCGGCGCTGATGGCGGCGTGCGTTCCGGTCGTCGTGTCGGCGCAGTCGGCGGCCGCGCCGGCGGCCACATGGGGCGCGGGCTACGCCCAGGTCAAGGCGATGCTCCCCGCCACGGGTCGGGGGGCCTCCGTGAGCGGACTGGTCCTGCAGCGGGAAACGGGACAGTTCGTCTTGTCGAGCGGGACGATGGTGCTGTTGGCGCCGGTCGGGAACCGCGTGATGGGCGCGGCATTCCGGGGCAGCGGGACCTTCCGCTTCACGCCGGCCACGGAGCTCGAGCAGCAACAGCTCCGACGCACGCACAAGGACACTGCCCTGACGGTCACGTTCGCCGAGGCCGTCTTCCTCTTCTCCGATTCGACGCTCGCGGAACTCGAGCGCCAGGTCTCCTTTCAAGACGGCGCCGCGCCCGGCCTCTCGAACGCCCGGTGGTCGCAGACGCTGGATTTCCTTGGCGACGATCAGCACAACAGCATCGACCCCGACGTGATGCTCGACCTCCTCAACGGCGCCCCCGGCGGGTTCTTCTACGCGCATATCACTCCGGCCAGCGGCGGCCCCCTCATGTTTCTCGTCACGCCGAGAGAACGGGAGGGGGTGGAGTTACGGGAACGGGATCGCAGCAGCCTGTCCTCGGGCTACACCACCACCACCGTCAAGGAGCGGGCCACCGGCGTCGACCCGTCGCGCCCAGGACCGGAGCGCCGGGGCGACGCGCTGGTCCGGCACTACGCCCTGGATGTCTCGCTGCCGAACACCGGGTCCGGCGACATCGGCTTCTCGGCATCGGCCCGACTGGTCATCGCCAGTGAGGCGGCGGTGGGACCGTGGGTGGCGTTCTCCCTCTTCGAAAAGTTCATCGTCGACTCGGCGGTGTGGCTGGACGGCAAGCCGGCGGTGTTCGAGAAGAAGAAGGACAGCCCCTATCTCTGGGTGCGGCTGCCCGCCGTTCTCCCCGCCGGGGAAACGATCCAGCTCAACGTGTACTATCGCGGCGACCTGATCGACCGGTACGGCGACTTCTTCTACATCAAGGGTTCCACCGCCTGGTACCCGCGGCCGCTGGCGGGGCGGGCCCTCGCCACCTTCGAGATGATCTACCACTACCCGTCGAACTACGGCTTCGCCAGCGTCGGGGAACTGATGGACTCGAGCACGACCGATCGGACGACCACGAGCCGCTGGGTGACCGCGCGGCCCATCCGCAACGCGTCGTTCAACATCGGGATGTTCAAGCGGTACACGCCGGTGGAACCGGGGGCGCCGCCGGTCACCGTGCTCGTCTCGGAGAGCGGCCACCGCTCGATCGGCACGAAGGCGTACTCCGCCGACGAGGTGAGCAAGGACATCGCCCGGAGCATGAAGCTCTACACCTCGATGTTCGGCCCGCCGCCGGCGGACAATTTCTACGCGACGGAGATCCCCGCCGGGCACGGGGAGGCGTTTCCCGGGTTGATCCACCTGTCGATGTCCACCTTCGGGATGACCGCCAGCAAGGGCCACAACGAGGTGTTCCGGGCTCACGAGGTGGCCCACCAGTGGTGGGGGATCGGCGTGGATTTCGCCAGCTACCGCGATCAGTGGCTCAGCGAAGGGTTCTCGACCTTCGCCGCGCTGTGGTACCTCCAGACCGTTCGGGGCGACGGGAAGCAGTACTTCGCCATGCTGGACGAATGGAAGGCGGAACTCCTGGCGCGCGGTGCGGAACCGGCGCCGATCGGGCTCGGGTACCGCGCGGCGGACGCCGACAATCCCGGCGACTACAACCTGGTCGTCTACGAGAAGGGCGCCTGGGTGCTGCACATGCTGCGGGCGATGATGATCGACTTGAAGACGATGAACGAGGACCGCTTCTCCGGCATGATGAAGGATTTCTACCAGACCTACCAGGGCAAGCAGGCCTCGACGGGGGACTTCCAGCGCACGGTCGAGCGGCACACCGGGCAGCCGATGGGGTGGTTCTTCACGCAGTGGGTGTATCGCTCGGCGCTGCCAACCTATCGGACGGCGTACCAGGTGACCGAGGCGCCGGACGGCAAGCTCGTGCTCCGCCTGCGTGTCCGGCAAGAAGGCGTGCCGGACGACTTCCTGGCCTACATGCCGGTGGCCATCGAGATGGGGAAGGACCAGGTGGTGCGGGTGCGGATGAAGGTGACGGGTCCGGTGAGCGAACTGGAGCTTCCCGGGCTGCCCGCGAAGCCCAGGAGCGTGAAGTTCAACGACCTCGACGGCGTGCTGGCCGACGTCAAGACGGAGAATTGGGGCTCCTGAGCCCCCCGCTTTCTCCCCCCTCTTCGGGGAGGTATCTTCCGGCAGCCGGTGTTCCCGGCCATTTCCTGCCTCCACCGAGGGTGAATTCCTGATGGCCACACGCACCTCGGCGCCCACGAAGAGCGCACCGTCGGCCCGGCTCGACAAGGCCGAGCTCCTCGACATCTGCCGGCTGATGCTGCTCTCCCGGCGCATCGACGACCGCGAAATCCAGCTCAAGCGCCAGAACAAGATCTTCTTCCAGATCTCCGGTGCCGGACACGAGGCGGTGCTGGCGGCCGCCTCCAAGGTGTTCCGGCCGACCTACGACTGGTTCTACACCTACTACCGGGATCGGGCGCTCTGCCTCGGGCTTGGCATGACGGCCACCGAGCAGTTGCTCTCCGCCGTGGCCGCCGCGGACGACCCCAATTCCGGCGGCCGGCAGATGCCCTCGCACTGGGGGCACAAGGACCTCAACATCGTCTCCGCCTCCAGCCCGACCGGCACCCAGTTCCTGCAGGCCGTCGGGTGTGCCGAGGCGTGGCTGCGCTCGACGCAGACGCCCGGCATCGCCGGGCCGGACGCCCCGTTCCACGGGGACGAGGTCGTCTTCTGCTCGACCGGCGACGGCACCACCAGCCAGGGCGAGTTCTGGGAGTCGATGAACACCGCCTGCAACCTGAAGCTGCCGGTGGTGTACCTCGTCGAGGACAACGGGTACGCCATCTCCACGCCGGTCGAGGTCAACACCGCGGGCGGCTCGGTGTCGAAGCTGCTGGGCGGCTTTCCCGGCCTGTACATCCAGGAGGTCGACGGCTGCGACGTGATGGCGTCCTACGACGCCCTCACCCGCGCGGTGGAGTATGCCCGTCAGCGCAAGGGCCCCGCGCTGGTGCATGCGCACGTCATCCGGCCCTACAGCCATTCGCTGTCGGACGACGAGGTCAACTACCGGACGGCGGAGGAGCGCGCGGCGGACGCCGAGCGGGACCCGGTCACGACCTTCCCGCGGTGGCTGGTGGCGCAAGGCATCGCGTCCGAGGCGGAAATCGAGCGCATGCGCGTCGCGGTGGCGGAGGAGGTCGACGTCGCCACCGATACCGCGCTCGCCTCGCCGCAGCCCGGCACCGACACCATCTACGACTTCGTGTATTCCCCCGACGTCGACCCGACGTCGGAGCAGTTCGACACCGAGGACGACCCCCAGTTCACCGGGGAGCCGACCACGATGGTCGACCTGATCAACGGCTGCCTGAAGGACGAAATGGCGCGGGACCCGCGGATCGTGGTCTTCGGCCAGGATGTGGCGGACGTGAGCCGGGAACTGCACCTCGGTGACGTGAAGGGGAAGGGCGGGGTGTTCAAGGTGACGTGGGGGCTGCAGAAGCTCTTCGGTGGCGACCGGGTCTACAATTCGCCGCTCGCGGAGGCGAACATCATCGGCCGCGCCATCGGGATGGCCACGCGCGGCATGAAGCCGGTCGTCGAAATCCAGTTCTTCGACTATATCTGGACCGCGTACATGCAGCTGCGCGACGAACTGGCGCTGATGCGGTGGCGGTCGAACAACACCTTCAGCTCCCCGGTCGTCGTGCGCGTCACCTACGGCGGCTACCTGAAGGGCGGGTCGGTGTACCATTCGCAGACGGGCGCCGCGATCTTCACCGGCGTGCCGGGCCTCCGGGTGGTCTGTCCCTCCACGGCGCTCGACGCCAACGGCCTGTTGCGCACCGCCATCCGGTGCGAGGACCCGGTGCTCTTCCTCGAGCACAAGCACCTCTACCGCCAGACGTACAACAAGGCGCCGAATCCCGGCCCCAACTTCATGATCCCCTTCGGCAAGGCGAAGGTGGTGAGGGAGGGGACGGACGTCACCGTGGTGACCTACGGTGCGGTGGTGCAGCGTGCCGTCGTGGCGGCCAAGGAGCTGGAGGAGGCCGCGGGGGTGAGCGTCGAGGTCATCGACCTGCGCACCCTGAGCCCCGTCGACTGGGAGACGATCTACGCGTCGGTCCGCAAGACCAACCGTGTCATCGTCGCCTACGAGGACTCGCTGTCCTGGGGGTACGGGTCGGAAATCGCCGCCCGGATCGCCGACGAGGCCTTCGCCTGGCTCGACGCCCCGGTGCGCCGGGTGGCGGCCACCGACACCTTCGTGGCCTACGCGCCCGAACTCGAGGACGTTATTCTTCCGCAGGTGGAATCGCTGCGCCAGGCGATGGCGTCGATCGCCGCCTTCTAACGAATCGTGGAGTGCCTCATGGTGTTCGACACGCGGACAGTTCGGCCGCACGGTCGTGGCCGCAGTCCTGATGCTCGGCGCCTCCCTCGGGTCGCGGCGGCCCAGGAGGCCACCGAGTACAAGAACCACCTCTATGACAAGTGGCAGGTCGACGGCTGTCCTTCACGACGGTGCTGAACAACTCGGACGCCCGGGTGGACGGGTCCGATGGGAATGTCGGGACCAACATCAACTTCAAGGATCTCCTCGGCGTTTCCGGAAGCACGGTGCAGCCGGCGACTCAGGCTGGCGTGGAAGCCGGGGCGGAAGACGGAGTTCGACCTGGGCTACCAGTTCCTCAACACAAGCGGCAGCCGGGCGTTCTCCGATTCGCTGGTCATCGGTGACAACGAGTTCTTTGGCGACATCGACCTGAACACGAAGCTCGGCTCGGACAACGCGACGCTCCAGTTCAAGTATTCGATCTTCGCCAAGGAACGGCACAACATCGGTCTCGCCATCGGGCTGGGCGCCATCTTCTTCAGCGCGGAGTTCGACGGCTCGGCCGAACGGCTGCGTCGGGGACGCCTGTGACAGCACCGGCGCCGGTCAGCCTCAAGAAGAAGCTCACCGGCCCGACGGCCTCGCTCGGCGCGTTCGGCAACTGGCGGTTGGGCGATCGCTGGTACATCGGGGGAGACGCCCGCGGACTCGGCGCCCGGGTGGACCGGTTCGACGTCTCGATCTTCGAGGCGGATGCCAACCTGCGGTACTACCTGTCCAACCGGTGGGGGGCTGGGGCTGGGCTGGTACTACACCAACGTGACGGTCGACGTCGGCGCCAAGTCGGGCAGCGCGGCCGCGCAGGACCTGGTCGGCAAGCTCGCCTACAACTACACCAGCCTCCGGTTGGGCGTCGTCGCCGCCTTCTAGGGCTCGATCGCTTCCTTCACTTCGCTCGCCGCGGCGATGGCCCCGTCCACGTCGCGGCTGAGCGCCCGGGCCTGCTGGGTGGCGTTCGTCAGGTCGCCCAGCACCGCCCCCACCCCCGCCGACTTCAGCCGCAACAGGTCGAACCGGACGTTCTGCATCGCCAGGATGCAGGACTCGAGGTTGGCCGCCACCTGGTCCCGCCGGCTCCGCAATTCCGTCAGCTGATTCTTCTGCCGCTCGAGGAGGCCGATCCGGCGAGCCCGTTCCTCGTCATCCGGCTCCCGCATGATGGCGGCAATCCGGTCCTCGATCCGGCTGAACCCGCCGGTCTCGAGGTTGGCGTCCATGGCGTGCAGCGTTTTGCCGAGATCGGTGGCCCGCGCAAAGAGGGCATCGGCCGTCTGGATGACCTCCGGCAGCATCTTCTTGTCCGAGGCCGGCAGCCGCTCCATCAGGCCCAGGATGGCGATGCGGTCGCGGTAGAGCTGCTGGATCTGCGGGAGGCCCACACCGTAGTCCGCCGCGGTCGGGGCGGGGAGGAGGCGAGGGAGCTTGCCGCCGCTCGACGTCAGCTTGGTTTCCGCGGAGTCGTGCGCCGCCGGGCGGCTCAGCACGTCCCGCCAGCTGTACCCCGACTGCCAGAGCGTCGCATAGCTCCGGAGGAGCGGAATCCCCATGCCACCAATGACGAATAGCGACCATGGATTGCCAATCCCGGTGCCGATGTTCAGCAGCAAGCATCCGCCGCCGACGGCCGCCCAGCGCGCAAAGATCGCCCTGGTTTTCTGGACGATTTCCGGCTCGCCGGTATCGACCGGGGGACGGTCCTTGTCCTTCTTGTCGGCGTCCCACCGCGAGGAGCGGTCGGGGCGCAGCGCCTGTCCGTCCCGCCGCAGGGGTCGCCGCTCGCCCTGTCGCGCCGGAAGCGACCCGGCCAGCGGCCGGAGCGGACGCTCGGCGGTGGATGCCCGCGGCGAAGCCGTCCGGCCCGCCGTGCGCGACGCCTTCCACCCCGTACCGGTCGGCCGGTACCCGGTCACCGTGCGCGTCTCCAGCGCCCGGCGCAGCGCGTCGGCCGTGGGCCACCGGTTTTCCGGGTCCTTCTCCAGGCATCGGCTGATGGCGAGCGCGAGGTCCTCCGGCACATCGGGCCGCTTGAGCGTCACCAGCGGGGCGGCCTCGGTGATCTGCTTCATCAGGATGCCGGCCACCGTCGGTGCCTGGAACGGCAATTCCCCCGTCACCATCTGGTAGGCCACGATCCCGAGGCTGTACACATCGGAGCGTCCGTCGATCTCCCGCTCACCGGCCGCCTGCTCCGGACTCATGTAGGCGGGGGTCCCGATGGCCACCCCGGCGCCCGTCAGCGTCGCCCCGGAGCCGGCGGCGGAGAGCGCCTTGGCAATGCCGAAATCGGTCACCATGACCCGGCCCCGGGTGCCCTCGAGGAGGATGTTGTCGGGCTTGATGTCGCGGTGAACCACGGAAAAGGCGTGGGCGGCGCTGAGTGCGTCGGCCGTTTCCTTCATGATGCGGCGGACCTCTTCGGCGGGAAGCTGGCCGCGCCGCTTGATCCGGGCGCCGAGGGACTCACCGTCCACCAGGCCCATCACGAAATACACGAGCCCGCCGCCTTCATCGACGCCGTGAATCGGGACGATGTGCGGATGGGAGAGCCGGGCGGCGGTCTGCGCCTCGCGCATGAACCGCTGGCGGATTTCATCCTGGAAGGCGAGCTCGGGGGGGAGCACCTTGATGGCGACGCGCCGCTGTAGCCGCTCGTCGCGCGCCCGATAGACCACGCCCATGCCACCCCGACCGATCTCGCCTTCGATCGTATACGCGTCTCCCAGGGCCAGGCCGAGACGGGAGGCGAGAGGTGTTTCCTGGGGTGCGTTCATCGAGGCGCGAGCCCTCGCTGTGGGAGTCGAATCCAGGGCGTTCAACGGGAACACAACAATCTGTCGCGGTTCACCCGATAGGGCAACAATTTCGGGCAAGGAGAAGTACCGCTGCCGCTCACAAGGTCGGCCTGTCTCTTTGGCAGGGGGGTGGCCGGGTCGGGTGGTGTCTGTTCCGAATTGCACCCGCGCACCCCATACGGGGGCAGCTCTCAAAGAGATTCTGGCGCCTTCGTATGGCACAGGGGGTGCATTCTCGGTACTATCTGAGAGTTCCACCTGCCATTTTCGCCCTCGGTCGACGAGGGATGCGAGGATTTCCGATGTCTGAACGCCTGACCATACCGGTCCTTCCCCTGCGGGATGTCGTGCTCTTCCCCGGCGTCACCGCACCGATCGGCGCGGGTCGCCCCGGCACTCTGCGGGCCATCGAAGCCGCCCTGGCCACACCCGAGAAGCTGGTCTTCGCGGTGTCTCAGCGCGAGAACGTCGAGCACGTCAACCCCGAAAACCTGTACACCATCGGCACCATCGCCCGGATCGGGCAGCTCCAGCGCGGGCTCGCCGGCATGCAGCTCCTGCTCCACGGCGAGCGGCGCGGGATCGCCATGCACATGGTGGAGAAGGACGGGTTCCTGCAGGCCGTTGTTCGCGACGCCGAGGAGCTGGCGCCGCTCGACCCCGACGATCCCGCCTTTCTGGCGCTGCACCGCGAGGCCCGGAGCCGGGCGGCGGAGCTGGGGCAGAAGTCGGGCCTTCCGGAGGAAGTGATCCAGCAGGTCCTCGCCGGCGTGCACGACGCCGCGCGGTTCTCCGACCTCGTCGCCGGGTATGTCGACATCACCCCCGTGCAGCGCCAGACGCTTTTGGAGACGCTGTCGGTCGAGGACCGTCTCCGCCGCCTGCTGGTCCACATCCAGCGCCAGATCGGGTTGGTCGACGCGCAGGAGGACATCAAGTCGCAGGTGCAGGAGGAACTCGGCGAGCGCCAGCGGGAAATGTTCCTCCGCGAGCAGATGAAGACGATCCGCCGCGAGCTGGGCGAAGACGACGAGTCCGATGACATGGAGGAGTTGCGCACCAAGCTCGCGGCGCTTGCGTTGCCCGACGCCGCTCGCCGCGAGGTGGACCGCGAGCTCGGCCGCCTCGGCCGCATCGCGCGGGAGTCGATGGAGTCACAGGTCATCCGGACCTACCTGGAAACGATCCTGGAGCTGCCCTGGTCGACGCGCAGCGACGAGCATCTCGACCTCGCCGAGGCCCAGCGCATCCTCGACGAAGACCACTACGCCCTCGGCGACGTGAAGGATCGGGTGTTGGAGTTTCTCGCGGTGCGGCAGCTCCGCGAGGCGGGGAAGCGGGACAGCGGGGAAGCGGGGAAGCCCGAGGTTGCGCATGACACCCGGGTCCCGACTGCGGAACCGGAACAGGTGACGCCTCCCCGCGTCCCCGCGTCCCCGCCCAGTCGCGCCGACGGCGCGAAAGGTCCCATCCTCCTCTTCGTCGGCCCCCCCGGCGTCGGCAAGACTTCGGTGGCCAAGTCCATCGCGCGCGCCATGGGGCGCGAGTACGTCCGGATTTCGCTCGGCGGTGCGCGCGACGAGGCCGACATTCGCGGGCACCGGCGCACCTACGTTGGGGCGATGACGGGCCGCATCCTCAACGGGATGCGCCAGGCCGGCACCCGGAACCCCGTTTTCCTCCTCGACGAGGTCGACAAGCTGAGCGTCTCCTTCCAGGGTGACCCGGCGGCGGCGCTCCTCGAGGTCCTCGATCCGGCGCAGAATGACTCGTTCGTCGATCACTACCTCGGCGTGCCGTTCGACCTGAGCGAAGTCCTCTTCATCGCAACCGCCAACTTCCCGCAGAACATCCCGGCGCCGCTGCTGGACCGGATGGAAACGGTGGAGTTCAGCGGGTACACCGAGCGGGAAAAGCTTGTTATCGCGCGGAACTTCCTCATCCCGCGCCAGCTGGAGGAGAACGGCCTCTCCACCGAGCAGATCGAACTGACCGAGGGCGCCCTGCAGGAGGTCATCTCAAGCTACACGCGAGAGGCGGGCGTCCGGCAACTGGAGCGGGAGCTCGGCAAGCTGTCCCGGAAGGTGGCCCGTCGCATCGCGGCCAGAGAGGTCGAGCGGGTCACGGTGGACCACCAGGTCGTCGACGACCTGCTCGGGCGTCCGCGGGTGTTTCCCGAGCGCGCCGCCCGCGAGGACCAGGTCGGCGTGGCCACGGGGATGTACTACTCCACAACCGGCGGCGACATCATGTTCGTCGAGGCGTCGGTCATGCGCGGCAAGGGGGAACTGACCCTGACCGGGCAGCTTGGCGACGTCATGAAGGAGTCGGCCCGGGCCGCCTGGACGTACGCCCGGTCACACGCCGCCGGACTGCACATCAAGGAAGACATGTTCGAACGGGATCTCCACATCCACGTGCCGGCGGGCGCCATTCCGAAGGACGGCCCCTCGGCCGGTGTGACGATGGCCACCGCCCTCGTCTCGGCGATGTCCGGCCGGCCGGTGCGCAACGACATCGCGATGACCGGCGAAATCACGCTCCGCGGTCACGTCCTGCCGATCGGCGGCGTGAAGGAAAAGGTGCTCGGGGCGGTACGCGCGGGCATTACCAAGATCGTGCTGCCGCGCAAGAACGAACCCGACCTCGAGGACCTGCCCGAGGAAGTACGGAAATTGATCGAGGTGTTTCCGGTCGACAGCCTGGGGGAGGTGTTGGCGTTGACCCTTCGCGGCGCGTCGCTGCGGGAAGGGCGCCTGCTCTTCGGGGACGAGAATCCGCGGGACGTCGCGCCGCTGGTGGAACGGTTCGCGCACTAGGCGGCTATTCCACTCCCCCGTTCGCGAAGGCCACTGCAATCTCCTGGATGCCCGCCTGGACCTCGGCCAGACGGGCAGGGGTCCAGTGGGGTTCGCTCCGGAGCAGCCGCTCCAACTCCCGCGCCGTCGCGCTGACCTGCGGAAATCCGTACGCCCCGCCCGAGCCGGCCAGCCGGTGAAAGAGCACCGTCAGGCCAGTCTCCGC
Source organism: uncultured Gemmatimonadales bacterium (assembly GCA_963748815.1). GTDB lineage: Bacteria > Gemmatimonadota > Gemmatimonadetes > Gemmatimonadales > GWC2-71-9 > SPDF01. Next base: position 182,471 of record CAVVKJ010000008.1, read on the forward strand.
CCCGTCCTCCCCCGCCGCGAGCGCCTCCAGGCCCCGCTGCAACTCTGCGACCCGGGCGGAGCTCCCCGCATGGTACTCCCGTCGCAATTCCCGGAGCGCCTCCGCCACCGGATCGTTCACGGCGCTGTCCCGAACCGCTCGAAGGCCAGCACTGCGGCCGCGACGAACGCCGGCGCGGTACTCCAGTGGCCAAGGACATCCGCGCCCACCCGGGCGGCCATGACCGCGCTCTTCTCATCGACGACCGCCACGAGCGGTTGACCGGGCCACTGGTGCCCGGAGTGCGCGAGGCCGACCTCGGCGAAAGGAAGATCGACCGGTTCCAGCGCACGGAGGTGGAGGGTGACCCCTGAGCCCGCGGCCTTGCGGAGCGACGGCGTGAGGATGGGGTAGGCGTCGGCGGGTGCCAGGAGCCGAACGGACGTCGTGGCGCGACCGACATCGTGGGCGATCAGCTGCAGCGAACCGCGCGCCGATTCGATCTCGACCAGCGTGGGGGACTCGGGGACCGATATCTCGGCCAGGTGCTCACGCAACGCATCGAGCGCCTGGCCATGTTCGCTCGCGATCCGCGCCACGAGCGCGGTCGGGGCCTCGGGACGATACCGCTTCGGGCGCGTGCCTTCGACACGAGCCGCGCCCTTGCTGACGAGCCCCTCGAGAGCGCTGTAGGCGTTCGCTCGCGCGAGGCTCGCCGCACGGGCGATCCCGTAGCCGGTACCCGGCCCGGTGGTCAGGAGCACCTGGTAGACCAGGCTCTCGGTCGGGGTGAACCCGAACGGCATGAGATTGAGGGTACGCATGGAGAGTAGTATGGGATGGGACTACTGTGCTGGCAAGGGGTTGTGCCTCTGACAGCAAACGAAAGGGGCGCAAAGCATTGCGCCCCCACCCCTCCGCTTCAATATTCGCTTCCCCGCTTCCCCGCTTCCCCGCTGCCCCGCTTCCGAACCCTACACCATTTCCAACTCCCACCCCAGGTGCTTCGCTATGAGGGCGAGCCGAAACGTCAGGTCCACTTGCCGTGATTCCGCCGTCTTGGTTTCCGTGGCGAGCGGGAACATGTGATACGCGATCCGGTTGGTGCCCTTCGGGAGGCTCCGAAGACCCTTCGGATGCCAGACGCCCGTCTCGTCGCAGTCCCTCAGGAGGCGGCCAAGGACCTTGGTGGCGACGGGCGCGGTGTGGAGCGCGCCGATCCGTGCGAGGAGTTCGATGTAGTGCAGCGCGAGCGGGACGTCCTTCGCGACTCCCTTGCCATCGGCCTCGATCGGGTCACCGAGGAGGAGGTGCTGGGGCTTGAAGGTCTTCTTCCCGACATGAAGCCAGTAGGACTTCTTCGGCGCCGGCTGAGCCAAATAGGTGCCCAGCCGTTCGGTGAAGCCTGCACGCTCACGCTGGAGTGAGGGCATGGCCGCCACCATCGCCACGGAATACCAGCTCGGCGGATACGCCTCCGGGTGGAGGATCGTCTTGGCGCCCGCCTTCACGAACGGCTTCTCGGAGAGTGGGCTGCGCAGGAACTGCGACACTGCGCTGGCCACCTTGTGTGCGGAGCCGCGGAGTCGCGGGTCCTCGATGTGGCCTGCCTCGGCCAGGGCGGCGCAGGACGCCTCGCGGATGACCCAGCGGGCCCAGGACTCGGCGTGCGCATCCCCCGCGGCCATCTTCTTGAACTCGAAGAGCAGGGCGGGGTCGTCGTCGCGAGAGAGCAGGCGGAAGAGGAGCCGGTCGGCGAGCTTGAACGGCCGCCCGCTGAGCGGAAAGCCCATCTGGAGCAGTCGGCGGTATTGCGGGATGGTGCCGACGTCCTTGATGCCGGTGGTCTTGGAGGGCGCCAGGCCGAGCAGGTTGCCTGCCCAGACGCCGGTGTCCTTCTGCTTCTTGACGACGGAGGCGACGGGCTTGACCTCCAGCAGCGCCTGATGGGCGGCCTCGACGGCCGCCGGGTCCGCGGAGCCGGCCGGCGCCAGCTCCGTGAGGGAGCGGTAGCGGATGATCTCGCCGCCGTGCTGGAGCAGCCAGGTGAGCGGCACGCGGTGCTGCGATGGGAGTTCCAGAGAGGCTCCAGGTCGGAGTGATTCCGAGGAGAAACGCCCGCGAAAGTACACCGGATGCCGGTACAGGTCTAGGGGGAGTCCTGATTCGGTCAGGGGCGTCGGGGTGGTGACGAACAGACGTAAGTTCCTATGACACAGCGTGTTGCATAAGTGAAAATGGGGAGCCCGATCTCGGGCTCCCCATTCTGTTGTGGTGTCATAGTGGTGCGACAGTGACGCGTCGCTGTGTGTATACTATTTCGATGTGGCTGCCTTCAGGCGCGCTTCGCCGACCGCCCGGAACTCCGAATCGACATCCCAGGTCGGCTGGGCGGAACCATCGGCGGCATAGATGGCTGTCCGCAGTCCGACCCGGGTCTCGGGAAGCACTCCGTCGAGGGAGTACCACGAGCCAAACTCATCCTGCGGCCGGTGATATCGCTTGGTCGTGTACTCCTCCTGCACCTTCTTCGCGTAGTCCTTGGGACGGCCGACGAAGTCGCTGCCCGGTTCGAACGAAAGGGAGGGAATCCCCGCCCGGGCGAAGGGGAAATTGTCGGAGCGGAAGAAGGTGCCGCGGAACATTCCGGCCGAGTCTTCCGTCACCTGCAGTCCTTCCAATCGGGCGGCCGCCTGCAGCGCGCCAAGGAGCGACGATTGATCGGAGCCGTTGGCTGCGATGTCCCGCGCGCGCCCGTACAGGTTCGCGCCGTCGAAGTTGAGCATGGCCGCCACGTTCCGGAGGGGCATGAACGGCCGGTCGATCATCGCCTGGGAACCGAGCAGGCCGGATTCCTCACCGCCGAACGCCGCGAACAGGATCGACCGTTTCCCCTTCAGCTCCGCGCGGTTCATCGCCTCGGCGATGGCGAGCATCTCGGCGACGCCCGCGGCGTTGTCTCGCGCCCCGTTGTAGATCGAGTCGCCGTCGACCGGCTTCCCGATGCCAAGGTGATCGTAGTGCGCGCCCAGAACCACCACTTCCTGTGCCAGTGGCCCGCCGGTGCCCGGGAGGCGGCCGAGGACGTTGTACATCGTGGTCCGGGTCATCGGGGCGCGGACTGTGGCCACGACACGCGTCGGCAGTTCGTAGCCGACGAAGCCCTGTTTCCCCGCCAGCGTCATCGCCTGCTGGAGGTCTCCCCCCGCCGCCTTGAAGGCGCGCGCCATCACGTCGTGCTGGACCCAGCCCGCGACCTTGAGGGAGGTCGGGGCCGTCTCCAGCCGGACCTGCGGGCCGCTGTAGCTGCCCTCCACGACGGCCCACGGGTACGTCGCGCTCTCGTCGGTGTGAATCAGCAGCACACCCGCCGCCCCCTGCCGCGCCGCCTCCTCGTACTTGTAGGTCCACCGCGCGTAATAGGTCAGCACCTTCCCCTTGAAGGTGGACGGATCGCGGAGGCCGGGATCGTTGACCATGACCGCGACGATCTTCCCTTTCACATCCACGTTCGCATAGTCGTTCCACCCATACTCCGGCGCCACGATGCCGTACCCCGCGAAGACCAGCGGTGCGTCGACGGTCACGAGCGAGTCCCAGCGCATCGGCCCGAGCACGAAGTCGGTCGGGTAGGCCAACTCCGAGGCCCCGAGGGCGAGCGTCGGTTCCGGCGTGAAGGTGATCACCGGCACTTCGAAGAAGTAGGTGCCGTCGTCACCCGCGGGCTCGAGGCCGAGCCGCATGTACTGGGCGGCGATGTAGCGGGCGGCGATATCGCCGCCCCGGGTTCCGGAGCCCCGTCCTTCCAGGGCGTCGCTCGCCAGAAAGTCGATATGGGCGCGGATGACCTCGGTGGAAACCGCCCGCGCAGCCTTGTCGACCCCGGTCTGCGCATGGGCGGCAGCGACCGGGGCGAGGAGGCACAGGGACAGGGCGTGCACCGCATGTCTTCGGATGGCAATCAACTCGTTCACTCCTCTGGCTGGCTGCACTCGATTAGGTACAGGGTGCCGGGGCTGGTCGAACTGGACTCGCTGGTCAGGAGGAGGCGGCGCTCATCCAGCCAGGTGACCCCCTCGCCCTGCGGCTCGATGGGGCCGAAGAAGCACTCCAGCCCGTGGTCGGGGGCGAGCCGCCCGCCGGCCTCGACGGTAAAGAAGAAGACGGCGGAGTAGGTGCGCACCGCCACCCGGGTACCGTTCGGAGAGAGGGCAGCGTCGCTGACCCAATGCCCGATGCTGATGTCCGGCGTGATCGGCAGCGAGTCCACGCGCACCGGCACGGCCGGGCCGCTCGCTGACCAGGCGCTCGCCGGGAGGTGGAAGAGGAGCATCCCCTTGGTCCGCCCCTTCGACACGAAGAACAGGTCACCCGCGGCGTCGGCGTAGATCGCCTCGACGTCGTGCGGCCCGTCAGGGTAACGGATGCTGAGCGATTCGGCGGGCGCCGTGACCCCCAGTTCACCCTTGGCCAGCGCGTCGACCCTGGGCTCCGGAATCCGGTACAGCGTGACGCTCGGCCTGGTCTCGGGGTTGTCGCCGATGTCGCCGATGATCAGGCACTGGCCGGCCGGGCAGGGCGAGGTGGTCAGGGTCTCCCAGTCGAAATTGCGGGCGCCCTCCACCCGAAAGGTGCCGAGCGAACGACCGGTCGAATCGACGGCGTAGACCCACGGGGCGTTCCCGGAATCGTTCAGGGTCCAGATGACGCCTGGCTGCGCGCGACTGGCCGCCGCGGCCGATGCCTCGGAGAGGGTGCTGTCTTCGAACGTACCCAGCCGGACGATTTGGGTGGGTGGGGTGATCTTCCACGGCGACTGCGCAGCCGCGGGCGTCGCCGCGAGCACGGCGACGAGGGTTAGGGTCAGGGGGTGCATGGCCTGTATTCTAGTCCGCCCCGCGCCCTACGCAAACAATCCTTGCTCCGGCCCCGCCGAGCGGGCATTTTGAGGCAACCAGGAGAATGCCTGCCCATGCTCGAGAGCCTCAAGTCCCGCCCGATCACGACGCTGCCCGACGCCATCACCTTTGACGGCCGGATCCTCTACCTGACGGTGGACCCGGACCTGATCCGCGGCCAGCTCCAGGGCCGGGACCTCGCCTGGACCCCGGCCGTCCCGCTGCGTGACGACATCTCCACCGACGAGATCACTCCCGCATACATCTGCTACTACTACGACCAGACCCTGGGCGACTTCCCCTATCTGGGCCTCAAGTGTGGCGAGGAGTTTCCGATCACCCGCGGGTCGGTGCGGCAAGGGGGCTTCGTGGCCTCGGTCAGCGGCAAGCGGCGGGGGAAGGGGTCCAGCCGTGAACAGTCGCCCTATGCCGAGTTGATGGCCGGCATCAAGCTGGTGGTTGCCGAAAACATCGAGCGCATCTACCGGGAGAACTGCCAGAATCTCGGCGTGTTCACCAGCACCGACTTCTCCGTGCTCGACCGGGTGCGCCGCGGCGAGCCGATTCCGCTCTCGGTGTTCACCGACGGGGAAGGGGGCATCACCCGCGGCATCATCGAGCACGGCGGGCTCTTCCAGTACAACGTGGCGCGCATGCAGGGCAAGGTGCGCGTCCCGGAAGTCACCACCAGGAAGCGCCCGATGACGATTGCAGAAAAGGTGCTGGCCCGCCGCTGGGTGACCGACCTGTCCGGCGACCGGGTCGGTGTTCCGTACGTCAAGCCGGGGGACGAAGGCTTCGTCCGCACCGACATCCGCTTCAGCCACGAGTACGTCACCCCGATGGCGGCCATTTTCTGGCGCGATTTCGTGGGAGCCGACGAGAAGGTGGTGGATCCCGAGTCGATCTTCTTCTTCCGCGATCACCTGACCTTCCTCGAACTGGCCATGACCGACGCCCGGAAGGCGGAGGGGTTGCTCGACGTGGCGCTTGAGCTGAAGAAGAAGCAGGAGGAGTTCTCGGAGGAGCAGGGGATCAAGCTCTACGGCGAACTGCCCCGCACGGCGCTCAACAGCATCGTCCAGGGCTCCGAGGCCATTTGCCACTCCAAGATGTTGGAGCGGCACGTCCTGCCCGGGCAGGTGGTCATCGGGAGCGACTCCCACACCCCACACAGCGGCGCGGTCGGGTGCGTTGCCTTCGGCGTCGGCACCACGGCCATCTTCAATTCCTGGCTCACCAAGGACGTCCGCCTCAAGGTACCGCCCTCGGTGCTCATCCGGGTCAACGGCACCAAGCCCGCCAACGTGACGGCCAAGGACTTCATGCTGCAGATTCTGCGGCAGCCCTACGTGAAGAGCGGCCGGGCCATCGGCAAGATCGTCGAATACGCCGGCGAGGCGGTCCGGGCGCTGTCGATCGACGAGCGCGCCACGATGACCAACATGGCCGCGGAGGTCGGGGCGTTTACCGGCATCATCGCGCCGGACGCGGTGACGGTGGACTACCTCGCCCGCGAGCGGGGGCTGCCGCGCGCCGAGGTCGAGGCGATGCTCGAGGGCCTCTTTTCCGATCCCGACGCCGAGTACGAGGAAGTGATCGACATCGACGCGTCGGCGCTGCAGCCGATGATCGCCCTCCCCGGCGACCCGGGGAACGGGCAGTTCATCCGCGAGCTCGGCGAGCAGGTCAAGCTGGACATCGCCTACGCCGGGAGTTGCACCGCGGGCAAGAAGGAAGACATGGACATGTACGCCGCCGTGCTGCGCGAGGCGGTGGACGCCGGGGAGCGCATCCACCCCGACGTGCGGTTCTATATCCAGTTCGGCAGTCAGGACGTGAAGCGGTATGCGGAGGAGCAGGGGTACGTGCGGATCTTCGAGGCGGTGGGGGCCGAGATCATCGAGCCGTCGTGCGGCGCCTGCATCAACGCCGGCCCGGGGGTGAGCTACGACCGGAAGACCGTCACCGTCAGCGCCATCAATCGGAACTTCCCGGGCCGGTCGGGTCCCGGGCAGCTCTACCTGGCCAGCCCGTACACCACGGCCGCCAGCGCGCTGGCGGGTTACATCACCGGCTGGGAGCCCAGGGCCAGTTTCGCGGGGGCCAGCCCCGACTCGCGGTAGTCGCTGCGGGGGTTCCACAGCACCCAGCTCTCGATCCCCACATCCGCCGCAGCCTGGATTTGCGCGCGGACGTGCTCCCCGGTGTAGCGCGGGGCCCCGAGCGTGAACGCCTGCAGGTAGGGACGAATGCTGGCCGGGCGTTCGAGCGGTGCGCTCCGCCGGAGTCCGTCTTCCAGCGCGCGCCGGACCACGAGGTAGGGCTCCGCGTTGGGCGTCTGAGTGCCGTACATCCCCGGCGCATAGTGACTGGGATACACCATCGGCAGGACCACGTCCGACAATCCCACCAGGTCTTCCCATACCTGGCCGATGCCCATGTCACCCGTCATGATCGTCGTCATCCCGAAGACATCGAGGGTCACGGGCACGTCGAAGGGGCGCATCCGCTCCCGCACCAGCATCAGGTTGCGCTGGACCCCGCCGCGGGTGGACTCGCCCGCGCGGCGCGCCGGGAAGACGGCGCTGGCCATCCGGCTCCGCGGCTCGTCCGGGAACCGCACGTAATCGAACTGCACTTCGGCGAATCCCATCGCGACCGCCTCGGCGGCGAGCTGCGTGGCGTAAATCCACACCGAATCGTTGAAGGCGTCCACCCAGGCGGTCCCCCGCCGGTCCCGCCAGAGGCCGCCATCCGCGGTCTGGATGGCCCACGCCGGCTTCCGTTCCGCCAGGAGGGGATCCTTGGCGACCACGATCCGGGCGATCGGATAGATCCCGTGCGCCAGCATCTCCCGGACGCGCGCCTCGGTGTCGCGGGCGCGCAGTTCCTTGTTGGCGCCGATCGCGATCGCGGTGGGCACCTTCGAGGGATAGGTGAGATAGCCGGTGTCGTCCTTGAGGTCGATGACCAGCGCGTTGACCTCGGTCTCGTCGGCCAGCCGGATCAGCTCCCGGAAGCGGCTGCCGCCGAATGCCCATGCGTTGACATAGAGCGCGCGCACCTGGTCCGGCTGGCGGACCAGCGGCGGGCTGGGCCAGGGGGAGTGAAGGTGAGACGGGAGTGCAGGGAGCGGGGCGAGGAAATCGATCCCGTAGCTGCCCGGCAACTCCGAATGCCACTGCCCTTCCTGGGCCGCGGCGGGGATGCCGAGGATTGCACTCAGTGCCACGACGAAGCACAGGGCTGGACCGCGCACAGGGACGCTCCGGCCCCGGGGGGCCATTGCAGGACGCCAGTTGTCGTGCAGGGGGTCAGGGTGGGCGAGCGCTAGGAGCCGATGATCCTGATGTCGGCCCGGCGGTTCTCCGCGGGGGCCGCGTTCGGGTCGGCCCCGGTGGAACCTGCGCCGCGTGCCTGCAGTTGCTGGGGGCTGACGCCCTTGCTGAGCAGGTAATTCCTGACGGCATCGGCGCGGGCCGCGGAAAGCTGAAGGTTGGCCGTCTGGGAGGAGGCATCGTCGGCGTGACCGACGATCTCCACCGCGAGTCGCTGGTCGGCCTTGAGCACGCCGATCACCGAGTCGAGAACGGGCAGGGCAGCACCGCCGATGGTGCTGCTCTGGGGGGCAAACGCCGTGCCGGGCACCGTCCAGGGGCCTGGCGCCGGCGCCGTCGCGACGGCGGCCGCGCCAGCGGCTGCACCGACGGCGACTGCAGTGGGCGAGGGGGTCGGCGGCGTGGCGGAGGGTGGGCAGCCGAAACTGTTGACGGTGGCGCCCGCCGGCGAACTCGGACATTGATCGACGCCGTCCGGCACCTTGTCGTTGTCGGAATCGCCGGGACAGCCAAGCGCGTCTACCGTGGCGCCCGCCGGCGTCGCGGGACAGCGGTCCAGCCCGTCCGGCACGCCGTCGGTATCGGCGTCGGTGGGGCAGCCGGTCGCGTCCACCTGTGCCCCCGCCGCCGTGTCCGCGCACTGGTCGACGCCGTCCACCACTCCGTCCTTGTCGGTGTCGCTGGGGCAGCCGGCCGGGTTCACGGTCGCGCCGGCCGGCGTATTCGGGCAGCGGTCGAGGCCGTCCGGAACGGCGTCGCCGTCGGTGTCGGAGGGACAGCCCTGCTTGTTGACGATGGCGCCGACCGGCGTGTCGGGACACTTGTCCTTCCGATCGAACACCCCGTCCCGGTCGCTGTCGATCAGTGGGCGGCTCCCCACCATGAACGCCAGCCCGAGGCTGCCGACGATGTTGTCGAAAGAGTCGAGGTCGCTGTTGCGCTGGTAGTCGACTTCGCCGCGGATCATGATGGTCGGAGAGAGGGCCGCCCGGAATCCGCCCCCAAGCACGAATTCGGACGCGGAGCCGCAGGGCCCCGAGCCGGGCACGGAGACGGCCGGGCAGCTGTCGCCGTACTTGGTCGTGCCGAGCCCGGCCTTCAGGAAGAGGGAGCTCGATTCACCGGCGCGGATGTTGTAGAGGAGCGATGCGGTGCCGGAGAGGACGCTGGTGGACGCGCCGTTGGCGGCCTTCGGGTTGGAGGTCAGCCCTTCGAGTTCGATCCCGAGACTCATCGGGAGCCAGAACCCGGCGCGCAGCGCGCCCCCGAACCCCGCGTCGAGGTCGGTGACCGAGGCGAAAGACGTGACGGCGCCCGCCGCGCCGAGTTCCAGGAGGTACTGGCGCCGCTGGGCGAGGAGCGGCGTGGCGAGGAGGAGGAACAGGGCGGTGAGCGCCAGGGCGCGCGGGCGGAGGGTCGGCATCGCCTTCATAGATACGGGCGGAACGTGAGCGGGGCAAGCGCCCCGCTTGGAAAGCGCGCCGTGCCGCGCTACGATTGACGGACGGTGCTACACGCCGGTCCCCCCCCACCCACGGGATGTGCAGATGAAATTCACCATCCAGTTCTGCGTCGTTTGAAACTATCGCCCCCGGGCCGCCGGTCTGGCGGTCGAGCTGGAGCGGGAGTTTCCCGGCGCCGAAGTCCGGTTGATCGAGTCGTCCGGCGGGCTCTTTGAGGTGACGATGGACGGCCGACTCATCTTCTCGAAGCAGTCGCTCAAGCGTCACGCCGAACCGGGCGAGGTACTTCGCCTGGCGCGTGAGGCGCAGGGCTGAGCCGCGTGCGGATCGCCATCTCGACCGGCGGAGGAGACGCGCCGGGCCTCAACGCCGTCATCCGGGCCGTCGTCCTGGCCGCGCACCAGCGCGGCTGGCAGTGCTACGGGATCCGGCGCGGTTTCGGCGGGCTGCTTGGCAACGACGGCATCATGACGCTCAACACCGCCGCCGTCCGCGGCATCACCCACCTCGGCGGCACGATCCTCGGCACCACCAATCGCGGGAACCCCTTCCGCTGGGCCACCCCGCAGCCCGACGGGACCGCCGTCGAGGTCGACCGGTCAGGCGACCTCGTCGCTGCCTTCCGCGCCAGCGGATTCGACGCGCTCGTCTCGATCGGCGGCGACGGCAGCCTGAAGATCGCGCATGATCTCTGGATGCAGGGGCTGCCCGTGGTCGGGGTGCCGAAGACCATCGACAACGACGTCGAGGGCACCCTGGTGACCTTCGGATTCGACAGCGCGGTGACGACCGCCACCGAGGCGATCGACAAGCTCCACACCACCGCGGAGAGTCACGACCGGGTGATGGTGGTGGAGTTGATGGGGCGGGACGCCGGATGGATCGCGCTCCACAGCGGCGTGTCCTCCTCGGCGGACGTGATTCTGCTCCCGGAAATCCCGTTTGACATCGAGCGGGTGTGCGATGCCATCCGCCAGCGCGAGGCCAGCGGGCGGCACTACAGCATCGTGGTGGTGGCGGAAGGCGCGCGGCCGAAGGGCGGGGACGCCCTGCTGGTCGAACGACGGGCGGCGGGGACGGTGGACCGGCTCGGCGGCATCGGGAGCAGGGTGGCGGCGGCCATCGCCGAGCGAACCGGCAAGGAGACCCGCACGCTGGTGCTTGGGCACCTGCAGCGGGGTGGAAGTCCGACGACGTTCGACCGGCACCTGGCGCTCCGGTTCGGCACGGCGGCGGTGCGCGCCATTGCGGACGAAAAGTTCGGTACGATGGTGGCCTACACGCCGCCCACCATCTCCACCGTGCCGATGGCGGACGTCATCGGCCGGAGCAAGCACGTCCCGCTCGACTCGGACACCATCCAGACCGCGCGGGACATCGGCATCAGCCTCGGCGACTGATCCGCCGCTCCCCGCCGCTACCATCCGCCATCCAGGAATCGCCCCACGATCCGGTGCCCCACCCCGGTGAGCACCGACTCGGGGTGGAACTGCGTGCCGACGACCGGATGCGCGCGGTGCCGGACCGCCATGATCTCCCCATCCTCCGCCGTGCCGGTGACCAGCAGCTCCGTCGGCAGCGAGGCGCGCTCCAGCGCGAGGGAGTGATACCGTGTGGCCTTGAACGGGTTGGGGAGGCCGGCAAAGAGTCCGGTCCCGTCGTGCGAAATGTCCGAGGTCTTGCCGTGCATCGGGCGGCCCGCACGGACCACCCGCGCGCCGTAGGCGGCTCCGATGGCCTGGTGTCCCAGGCACACGCCGAGGATCGGGTGGGTGGGGCCGAATCGCCGGACGACATCCACCGAGATGCCGGCCTCGGAGGGCGTGCACGGCCCGGGGGAGATGATGATGTGGGACGGTGCCAGTGCGGCAATCTCGTCGAGTGTAATCGCGTCGCTCCGGCGCACCAGCGGCTCCCGGCCCAGCTCGCGGACGTAGCGCGCCAGGTTCCAGACGAAGGAGTCGTAGTTGTCGAGGAGGAGGATCACGGCGGCGACTCGAACGCGTGCCGGATGCCGGCGGCCTTGTCGAGCGTCTCCTGGTATTCGAGCGCGGCTTCGGAATCGGCCACGATGCCGCCGCCGGCGTGGAAATAGGCCTGCCCCCCCTGCAGGGTGACGGTCCGGATGGCGATGCTGGTGTCCATGGCGCCGGTCACGCTGAGCCAGCCGATCATACCGCAGTAGACGCCGCGCGCCACCGGCTCGAGCTCCGCCAGGATTTCCATGGCACGCACCTTTGGCGCGCCGGTGATCGACCCGCCGGGAAAGGACGCGCGGAGCAGGTCGGTTGCGGTCCGACCCGAGTCGAGGCGGCCGGTCACGACCGACTCGAGGTGATGTACGGTCGGGTGGCTCTCCAGCGCACAGAGCGCGGGGACCTCCACCGATCCGGGCTGGCACACTTTCGAGAGGTCGTTCCGCAGCAGGTCGACGATCATCACGTTCTCGGCCCGGTCCTTCTCGCTCGCCAGGAGCTCGTCGGCGAGCCGCCGATCCTCGGCGGGTGTCGCCCCCCGGGGGCGGGTCCCCTTGATCGGGCGGGTCTCGACGTTGCCCGCCACGTCCACCGAGAGGAATCGCTCCGGCGAGGCACTGGCCACGGCAAAGCCGGCTCCCTGCAGGTAGGCGGCGAACGGCGCCGGATTCGCGGCAATGAGCCGTCGGTAGAAGTCGAACGGTGCGCCGGCCCACGGCGTCACGAAACGCTGGGAGAGGTTGGCCTGGAAGATGTCGCCGGCGAGGATGTACTGCCGCACCCGCTCGACGGCGCGCAGGTATTCGTCCCGCGTGAAGCCGGACTGGAATGTCGCCGGTGACTCGGCGGATCTGTCGGCACGGCGGATCGGACGGGCCATTCAATCGCCGGACGATATCGTCCCGGATCCGTCGCATGCCCGCGGCCCGTCCCCGCGTCCCCGCGTCCCCGCGTCCCCGCGCTCCCTCGCCATCACCCAGGTCCTTCCTTCGAGATGGTCCCACGCAATCACCCACTCATACGCACCGAACCAGGCATCCGGCAGCTTCAGATCATCCGCGCGTGGTTCCGGCAGCCGCTCCAGGCGCCGGCCGAACTCGTAGCCGAGGAAGCCGGCCACGCCGCCCTGGAAGGGAGGAAGCCCGGCGATTGGATCCTGCCGGTTGGCGGCGAGGTAGTCCGACACTTCCTGCAAGACATCCCGGTCGTCGGCGGGATGGCTGGTCCAGATGCGGGAGGGATCGGCGGTGAGGTAGGAATAGCGGCTCAGCGCCGTGCCGCGGGCCGAACTTTCGAAGAGGAGCGGGTAGGGGAGATCAAGCAGCCGTGCGCAGGCGTCGGCAGGGGAAGGCGCGTCCTGCAGCTCCTCAACGAGGACCGGCTGCGGAATCTCAGCGCTCCTTGACGAACTTGCGTGTCGTGCCGCGAAGGGCGGATTCCCTGCCCGGGCGCCAGAGCACGACCTCGTCGATCTTGCGCGCCAATTCCAGGTCCTTGTCCGTCACGCCCCCGGCGGTGTGCGTGTTCAGGCGGACGCTCAACTTGCCCCAACTGACGGTCAGGTCGGGGTGGTGGTCGGCCGCCTCGCAGAGAAAGCCGATGGCGTTGACGGCCATGAGCGTCGTGGGCCAGCCATCGGTCTCGTAGAACCGGATGATCGAGTCCTCCTGGAACTCCCAGCCGGCCGGGAGGCGATCACCGAGGTTGGACAGGTCCCAGGTCCGCTCTTTCCCGCTCATCGGTCAGTCCTTTCCGTCGAAGCGCACGCTGAATCCGGCGGACTGCCCGGGGCTCTCTTCCACCTCGATGTCGAGCCGCGTCAGGTGGCTGTGTCCCTCGGCCAGCAGGGCGTCCCGCACCTGGACCGCGAAGTACTCGGCGAGCATCTCCACCGTGGTGTTCTTGACCGGGACCAGCGCCACGTCGCTCCTGGGGAAGACGAAGCGGCCCTTGCCGAAGTAGTCGACGATCACCGCGTCGTGTTCCTCCCGGAGCCCGATCTTCTCGTTCTGGGTGGGGAGGAGGACCTTGTGGTCCACCGCATCCACCATCGGCTTGATCAGCTGCTTCAGGACCGCGAAGTCGAGCACGAACAGGCACTCGCTGTCCACGTCCCCCTCGACCACCACGGCGAGGCGGTAGTTGTGGCCGTGCAGCGACTCGCACTTGTGGCCGCGGAAGGTGATGAAATGCGCCGAGGAGAAGGAGAGATAGTCCTTGGCGACGGAAACCCGGTAGGAACGCACGCGCAATAGTCCTGGTCGAGGGAAGCGGAGGCCCAAAGGTAGGCCGCCGGCGTCCTCGAGTCGAGGGGAGTGTGCTCGGCGTCACGTGGATTCCAGCGGCGGAGCGTGAAGCGTCCTCCTCCGCGGACACTGCGCAGGCTCGGCAGAAAGCGTAAGCTGTTGTGCCGTAACCGGTTTCGCAGTTGGCACGCACCTCGCTTTTGGCCATGGCGTCTCCAACAGAGAAGCTCGGAGGTTTCATGTCTGCCAATTTTCGTCGGCCCCTGGCCGCGTCATTCTTCGGTTCAGCGTTCGTACTCGTTGCCATTTCCATCTCATCCTCCCCCGTCGCCGCGCAGGTATCCGGCGCCGTCGTCATCAACAGCGGCCCCGTGCGGGGCCGGGTTGCCGTCGGCGAGCCCGTCTTCCTGCCGCGTCCCGTCATCATCTATCAGCCGGTGCGCGGCCGGCGCGTCGAGGTGGCGCGCTACGCCCCCCAGGTGGTGTACGTCGAGCGTGCCCATGGACGGAACGGCAAGTCCGCTCGATGGTATCAGAGGCACGGGTATCGGCCGGTGACCCTCTTCTATTCGCAGGGCCGTTACTTCACGCAGGTCTTCTCGGCGCGCGGCTACCGCGGGGGCCCACAGTTCATCGCCGTGACTGCGTGGGAGCGGCGTGGGCGGTTCTACCTCGAAGCTGGCGGGCAGCCGGATCGCTACGGATACACCAGCAGCTATGACGAGCATTCGTCCCACGGGTATGTGTATCAGGATGACCGCCCGAACGGCGACGGCCGGGACTGGGACGATTAACCGGGGCCGGAAGGCCCCACTTTCCGCCTCAACAGAGGCGTTGCCATAGATGCAGTACCAGGGGGCGGATCCCGGCGAAGGTGCCGGGGTTCGCCCCACTGGGTTTCACCAGGGTTTCTGGCACCTGAGCGAGGTGCGGTCGGCTCACACGTTGAGTCTCGGAGGTTGCCATGCGTTTGCACCTGATGCTCGCGTGCCTGGCCCTGATGCCGGATGGCTGCGAGTCGGGGCCTTCGGCCGTCAAGTCACTCTATCCCTTGGTGTCCGACAGCGCTGCGAGCTGTGAGCCGGTGCTCACCGGGGCCTGGGTCCGCGATGCCGATTCCACCGGCCCGGTGGTGTGGGTCGTCCTGGGCAGCGATCCATCCGATTCCACCTGCACCCTCGAATTGGTCTTGAGTGATAGCAGCGTTGCCCGGGCTGTGCTGGACACCCCTGAAGGACGGTGGCTCCAGGGGGACAGCACGACCAGAGCCGAAATGGACGTGGAGATGCGGCGACGCGGGAGATGTATCTGGCCGACCAGTCGAAGCTCGAAGCGCTGCTGGAACCTAGGAGGAGGGCGATTCCGCGCTGATTCACGGTTTGGGAGGTTCGGGCGGTTCGGCGCGGGGCGTACCTCTTTCTCGATATTTCCCGTGATGAGGTCCAGGCTTCGCCTTGGGGGGACACTCCGATCCGCACGCATTGGCTGTGGAGGGCCGACCTGGAAGCGGATCGCCTGACCTTGAAGCAGTTCGAGCCGAATCTGGCTCCAGGCGATGTCGGACTCAGGGCGTGTCATGGTCGCGCACGCGGAGCTCGATGGAGAATTTGTATTGACGGCGCGAGGGGAGGAGCTTGTCGCGCTCATGGAGCGGTTCGCAGCCGACACCGAGGCCTTTCCGGAGCACGGGGCGATCCACCTTCGAAGGTAGGGGAAGCTTGAGCCGAGGCGTCGGACCCGGCGCGCTTCCCGTCGCACGAGCGGCGTAGTCATCAAGGCAGGACCAGGGGGCGGATCCCGGCGAAGGTGACGGGGGTTCGCCCTCTTTGCGTCCATTACGCAATTGTGACAACTCTACTTGCATATCGAGCCGGCACCATGTATATGTGGGGAAGGAACCGCCTTCAGGCTATTCCGGTCCACGAGTTCGGCACCCTCTACCCCCTTCTGAGGTCGCGCTCGATGAAATACCCTTTCCAGACGCTGCGGATGGCAGCAATGACGGTCGCCCTGGTGTCCCTCGCGGCACCGCCCCCAGTCTCGGCGCAGCAAACGTCCAAGAAGCCCAACATCCTCTTCATCATGGGCGATGATATCGGCATCATGAACGTCGGCGCCTACCACCGGGGCCTGATGGTCGGGGAGACGCCCAACATCGACCGCATCGCGCGCGAAGGCACGCTGTTCATGACGGCCTACGCGGAACAGAGCTGCACCGCCGGACGCACCTCATTCATCACCGGCATGAACCCCTTGCGGGCTGGCATGATCATGCCGCAACTGCCGGGATCCAGTACTTCCCTGCTGCCAGGCACGCCGGATCTCGCCGTGTTTCTGCGTGATCTCGGGTACAACACGGGCGAATTCGGCAAGAACCACTTGGGCGACAAGACGAACTCCCTGCCAACGGCCCATGGCTTCCAGGAGTTCTGGGGCTACCTGTACCACCTGGATGCGATGCAGGGGGTCAGCTTCCCGGACATCAACAGCAGCCCCACGGTGCAGGCCGTTGTGCCACCCTGCAAGAACACGCCGGTCCCCGGTCTCTCCGAGTCCCGTGGGTGCAGTGGATCCAACGACCACGTTCTGCATGACGCCACCCCGGCCTGTCATCTGGTGCACCTCGTCGGACGGCACCGAGAAGAACCAGAGCTGCAAGGACGAGGGGCCGCTCACCCTGGAGCGCTCGACGACCGTTGATGAGGAAATTTCAGCCAAGGTCATCGACTACCTTGATCGCAATGACCCGAAGAAGACCAACAAGCCATTCTTCGTCTGGTACAACCCGGCCCGCATGCACATCACCACGATGCTCTCGCCGAAGTACCTGGCGATGCTGGGTAACAAGGGCGGCAAGGACTGGGGCATCAACGAAGTCGGCATGAAGCAGATGGATGACAACATCGGCTTGGTGCTGGCCAAGCTGGAGGCGATGGGGCAATTGGACAACACCATCGTCGTCTTCACCACGGACAACGGGGCCGAGGTCATCACCTACCCGGACGGCGGGGTCACCCCATTCCGGGGCGGCAAGCTGACCACCTGGGAAGGCGGCATGCGAGTCCCGATGATGGCCCGTTGGCCCGGACACATCCCGGCGGGCACCACCAACGACCAGATCTTCTCGATGTTGGATTGGTTGCCCACCCTCGTCAACATCGCTGGTGGCCCGACTGGTGACGGACTGAAGAAGCAGATCGAGGCCGGCAAGTATCCCGGCATTATCAAGACGACGCTCGATGGCTTCGACCAGCGCGCCTACCTGGAGGGCAAGGGCGAATCCGCGCGCGACCACCTCTTCTACTACAGCGGGACGCATCCCTCGGCGGTGCGATACAAGAACTGGAAGTTCTACTACGCCATGGCACCCTCGGACGCCACCGGCGGCCTGTTGGGGGTTCAGTCCTTTCACTGGACGCAGGTCGGCAACCTCAAGCGGGATCCGTTCGAGGCGGCCGTCGGCGCCAGCCAGTTGACCCTCCTGGGCATGGGTGGTGCCCTGGCCGCGCCGAGCACGGCGTACATCTACGACTGGAACCTGTTGCCCATTGGCCAGATGCTGTGGATGAAGGAGCTGATGACCTACAAGCAGTTCCCCGCGCTCCAGACTCCGTCGAGCTACAACCTCGATCAGATCATCCAGGAAATGCAGGAGTCGAAGACTGGCAGCCACGCGGGCGAGTAGCGTCCGCGGGCCATCATTCAGCAGGCAGGCGGGCGCCCGAGTTCCGGACGCCCGTTTTGCCAGCACTTGCCACCCGATTGTGAGGCATCGAGATGACATTCCCTGGAAGGGCACTTCGCCTTGGTGCGGTCGCTCTCGGGGGCGTGCTGTTGATTGGCCGGCCCACGGCCGTCACGGCACAGGCCAACCCGCTGCCATCGTGGAATGACGGCGCCGCCAAGGCCGCCATCATCGAGTTCGTGGACGCGACCACGAAAAAGGGCTCCCCCGCGTTTGTGCCCGAGGCCGAGCGCATCGCCACCTTCGACAACGACGGCACGCTCTGGGTCGAACATCCCATCTACACGCAGCTGGTTTTCGTCCTGGACCGGGTGCCGGCAGTTGTGAAGGCCACGCCGGCACTCGCCGGCCAGGAACCGTTCAAGACGGTGATGTCCGGAGACCGAGCGGCGATCTCAAGGCTGGGGATGGAAGACCTGATGAAGCTGTTCGCGGCCACCTCGACGGGCATGACGGTGGAGCAGTTCCAGTCGGAGGCCAAGGCCTGGTTCGCGAGCGCAAGGGATCCGCGGTGGAAGAAGCCGTACACGGACCTGGCCTACCAGCCGATGGTGGAGCTGCTGCGGTATCTCCGCGCCAACGGCTACAAGACGTACATCGTGACGGGCGGAGGACAGGACTTCGTCCGGACCATCTCCGAGCAGGCCTACGGCATTCCGCCGGAGCAGGTGATCGGCACCGCGGGAACGACGACGTACGGCCATGACAAGAGCGGCATGGCGGTGCTGACGAAGGACCCGAAGGTCATGCTGAATGACAACAATGAGGGCAAGGCCGAAGGGATCCATCTCATGATCGGCCGCCGGCCTCACTTTGCGTTCGGGAACACCAGCGGCGACCAGCAGATGCTCGAATACACCGGCACCGGCGACGGCGCCCGCCTGTCGATGCTGCTCCTGCACGACGACGCCACGCGGGAATATGCATACGGGCCGGCCCGCGGCCTGCCAGACTCAAAGGTCGGCACCTTCTCCGTCGCGCTGGACAGCCTCGCGAAGGCGCGGGGGTGGACGGTTGTGAGCATGAAGCGGGATTGGAAGCGGATCTTCGCGTTCGAGTAGCATCGGCGCAAATTGACTGGACCCCCGCTTTCGCGGGGGTGACACCATCGCTACCATCCTTCCCCGCTGCCCCCGGACCGTTGGTAGTCATACGGGCAGCAATCGACTCGACGCCCGGGAGTCGCGGGAGGTGACACGCCATCGATACCGCGCGTCCCCGCTTCCCGCTCCCCGCTTCCCCGCTGCCCCGCCTATCTTTCGCCCGTGCATCCCACACGGAACCACTTCCTCCCCCCCGATCCCGACGCCTTCAAGCGGGAACGCCCCTCGAAGGGGCGCATCATCGTCATTGCCCCCACCCGCGCCGCCTGCGAAACCATCGAGTTGGCCCTCGGCCTGACCGGCGTGGACACGGTGCTGGAACGGGAGCACGGCGCGGAACTCCGCGACTGGGCGCTCGGCGGCAAGGGGTTCGGCATCGTGGCCGGTACCGGCACGGGTAAAACGCTGGGCATCCGGCCGGTGGCGGAGTCGATCCTCGGGGAGTCGCTCCGGGTCGGCGTCGTCAACCGCGAACGCGAGGCCACGCCGGATACGCCGACCTGGAACGTGGTCATCGTCACCACCGGCATTGCGCGGCGGTGGTTTCAGGACGAGCTGATTACCCGCCACGATACGGTGGTGGTGGATGAAATCCACCAGACCTCCGCCGAGCTGGAGCTCTGCCTGGCGCTCGGCAAGCGCGCCGGCGTGCGGTTCATCTGGCTCAGCGCCACCGTGGACCCCACGTTCTATTCCGCGTACCTGAACAGCGCCAACGTGCTGGAGACGGCGGCGTTCGATCCCGCCCTCCGCGCCCGCGTGCGGGTCGAATCGAAGCAGGCCGAGGAGTTCTTCGACGAGCGCTTCATGCGGCACCTGATCCAGCAGAAGCGCGGCGTGGCGGTGTTTGTGCCGACCCGGCGCGAGGTTGAGCAGCTCGCGGCCGATCTCGGTGCCCGGTACCCGAAACTGAACGCCGCCTTCTACCATGGTGGCGAGCCGATCCGCGTCATTCGCCAGTTCCTCGAGGGCGATCCTCCCAAGCCGTTCCTGCTGGCCATGACCGCCGCGGGGCAGTCCGCCATCAACGTGCGCGGGCTCGACACCGTGGTCATCTACGACGCCCGCTACGGCAACGTGGTGGAGCGAGGCCGGAACGTGCTGCACCGGCTCTACCTCGGCGCCAACGAGATTCTCCAGATGGCGGGGCGGGTCCACGGCCGGGTGGCCCAGGGCGAGGTGTACATCCTCTCCGATCGGCGGATGAACTTCGAGGAACTGGTGCCGGGTCCGCCGGAGTTCCAGCTGGCGGGTGACGCCGAGCGGGTGGCGATCACCTGCGCCTCCATCGGGGTGGACGCCGCCGACCTGGAGTTGCCGGTGCCGCTCGACAAGACGGCGTACCGGCGCGCGATGGCGACGCTGATCGACCGCGGGCTGATCAAGGATGGACGGCTCACGCCGTACGGCCGGGAGGTCGAGGCGATGCCGGTCGAGCGGCCGTGGGGCGAACTCCTGGTGCGGGCCGATCCGGAGCTGGTCCCGCTGGTGGCCACCGCGGCCAATATCGATTCGCTGCACCGGATGACGCGCGACGAGCGGGATCTCCACGGGCTGGTCGCGAACGGGAGCGATCACCTGACCGCGGCGAATGTCTATGCCGAGGCGGTCAACCAGCACGGCTATCTCGGCGAAGTCTACGGATTGCCGCGCCATCTCTTCGAGGAGGGGCTGACGGAGTGGGCGGAGAAGCGTGGCGTGCTGGTCAAGTCGGTGGAGGACACCGCCCTTGGCGTGGCCGCGGTGTACCGCGCGCTGGAGGTCCCCCTGCCGAAGACGATGCCCTATGCGTCCAAGGAGCTGCGGACGCGTTTCGTCGAGCTGGTCGCGCGGGTGATGCCGTTTGACCTTGTCATCGATGAACACACGGTGGATGGGACCGAGGCGCGGATTTCGAAGACCTCGATGGCCGGAAGTTGGGGAGCGGTGGCGGGGAATCTCCGGTTCTTCGGGGACCGAAACGGCATTGCCCGGGCCGGGATCGAGGGGACCACCATTTCGTATGACCTGATCCGGAAGAACGCCCGGAGAGGGCAGCCGACCATCAGTGTCTCCGGCGCGCGGAAGCACCGGCACCTGGCGGTATCCCGCCGGCTGACCTACTTCGGCTTCGAGCTCGAAACAATCATGGAGGAACTCCGCGGCGCGGTGCCGCCCGACTTGCAGGAGCAAGCCCGGGACGCGCTGGCCGATGCGCTGATGTCTGGCGATACGCCCCACCCCGACCAGGGGCGGATCCGCCGCGCGCTCTCGGAGCTTGGCGAGCTCTGGCGCCGCTCCGGAGGCACCCTGGAGCAGGCGGCGACGGCGTCGCTGCGTCCCCGGATTCGAGAGGCGCTGGCCGAGGTGTCGAGCTGGCAGGAGTTCCTCGGTGTGCGGGTGGCGCTCGACGCCGATGCGCTGGTCGATGGCGCGACCCGGGCCCGGCTGCTGGAGCTCCCGTCGATGGTGCGCCTCCTGGGGGACGCGGTCCCCCTCGACTACGAAGTGGAGGACGGCGAGGGCGTGGTCGTGCTGCGGCTCCGGGAGGGGCAGCTCCGTCGGCTCAAGGAGGAGGACCTCCCGAAGGTGGACCGGCCGCTGCGGTTGGCCGTCATGCGAGGGCAGAAACCCGCGTTGCGGGGCCGCACGCTCGATGAGCTTCGGGATGCCATCCAGAATGAGCCGAGGGAGCGGCGGGGCCGGCACACCGAGTTCCGCGGCCCGAAGCGTGGCGGGGGTGGCGGTGGACGGGGTGGCGGCCGTGGCGGGCGACCAGGGCGAGGGGGGAAACGGGGCCGCTGATCAGGGGAGGAGCGCAAGCCAGAGGCGGTGGTAAGCCTCATGGACTGCTTCTTCGGGTGCCCCCAGGTGGAGCGAGAGCTGGAATCCCTCGAGGGCCGCCTCCGCGAGGAGCGCTTCGTCCGGCCGGAGCGAGGAAACGCCAAGGGCGCGACCGATGGCGGCGCCGAGCGCGGTCAACCGATCTGACGCCGCCGGCGGCAGTGAGATCTCGGGCTCGGCAACCAGGGCAGCC
The DNA here is from genome assembly GCA_963748815.1 of uncultured Gemmatimonadales bacterium. Lineage (GTDB taxonomy): Bacteria > Gemmatimonadota > Gemmatimonadetes > Gemmatimonadales > GWC2-71-9 > SPDF01. The sequence goes on from CAVVKJ010000008.1 coordinate 204,238, forward strand.
CAGGCACTCCACGCTCCGGAGCGTACCTCGACCTCCAGGGCCTCCCAGAGCCGATCCAGCGCCTCGGCGCCCGAGTCCTCGAGGGCTGTCAGACGCCGAGCCGTTCGTTCGCGGTGGAGGTTACTCGCCACGACCGAGAGCAGTCGTCTCTTGCTTCCGTGGTGGTATGAGATCAGGCCTTTGGCGCAGCCGGCTTCGGCGGCAACGCGGTCCACACTCCATTTCTGAAGACCGTCCCTGAGCAGCACAGCGGCGGCGGCGGTGGCGATGTAGTCTTTCAAGTCGTTACTCCTGAAATATTTACAAACTGACTGAACGGTCAGTCATAATATCGGATCGAGGGCTCTGCTTTGCAAGTCGGCGTCCATCTCCTGCTCTTCCTCGTTCAGATTCTCTTCGCGAGCCTGGCGATCGTCGGCAAGATCGTCCTCCGGGACTTTCCCGCTGGCTCGATCGTGCTGTTTCGCGTTGTGGGCGCGGCCGGAGTCCTCCTACTCGTCAACCTGATCTGGACCCGTCGCTGGGTCCGAGATCGTCGGGACCTGCTGGGCCTCGCGGTGTTGGGGCTCCTCGGCGTGGTACTGAACCAGACGCTCTTCCTGCTCGGCCTCAGTCATACCACCGCCATCAACGCCACCATCCTCGTCACCACCATCCCGGTGTTCACCGTCCTGTACTCTGTGGTGAGCAAGCGGGAACCGCCCTCCGCGCTCAAGTTCGGTGGCATCGCCGTGGCGGGCGCCGGCGCGGTCTACCTGATCGGACCGGACCGGCTGTCGCTGGCCCCCGACCTGGCGCTGGGCAACCTGCTCATCGTCGTGGCGATGTTCTGCTATTCGCTCTACCTCGTCCACTCGAAGGCGATGGTCCTCAAGTATGGCCCGGTCACCGTCAGCGCCTACGTGATGATGTTCAGCGCCATCGGCACCCTGCCGCTCGGCCTCTCCGGCCTCGCGACCGTCGACCTCGCCGCCATACGACCGGTCACCTGGATGTGGGTCATCTACGTGGTCGTGTTCCCGACGATCGTGGCGTACTTCCTCAATATCTGGGCGCTGAAGAAGGTCTCCCCCAACCTCGTGGCGGTGTACATCTACCTGCAGCCGCTGTTCACCGCGGCGGTGGCTCCCGCCGTCCTGACCGGCGAGCAGGTCACCACCCGGGCCGCCATTGCGGGGGCCGCGATCTTCCTTGGCCTGGCGCTGGTGATTCTGGGTGAGCGCGTTCAAAATCGAGTTGTGCCAGCCCAAGTGCTGCCTGGTGAGTAGTCCGCAGGCCCCTGTCCACACGGTGGAGAGGGGGTGGGGAGTGAGGTGAAACGTCGCTGGCTCGTATTATTGAGCTAACATACTGTGATATCATCATGTTAGAACAGATTTGAAGTGGGTCGCAGCCGTGTCTCTCATTGAAACCTTTTTCGCTGCTCTGGCGTATCATCCCCTATGAACGCCCCACAGACTTCTCATCCGACGCCCCTGCCGTCCGTCTTCTCTCCCCTCGCCAAGGCCCTGCTGGACGGCTTTAGCGAGGGGGTCGTCGTCTTCGACGCCGCCGGTCGGGTGCTCTATGCCAACAGCCAGGCTCGCGCCCAGCTGGAAGGCGACACCGACCTCGGCACTGAAACCGCCGAGGACCTGCAGCCACGCCTTGCCGCCATCGGCGGCCGGATCCGCCCGCTCAGGGTGGGCTCCCTCGAGCTCGGCGAGGCGCTCTTCCTCCCGGCGGTCGAAGGGCCGACGACGTTGGCGGCCCGCGAGAAGGATGCGATCGTCGCCTCGCTCGACGCGCACGGCTGGAAGCTGGCCGAAACGGCCAAGAGCCTCGGGATCAGTCGCACGACCCTCTGGCGCCGGTTGAAAGCGTACGGCCTCCATCGTGACGGGCGGAGCCGGTGGGCGTCGGCTTCCTAATCGCCGCGGTTGCCCTCTCCGCTCCGATCGCACCACCCGCAGACACCCTTCCGACCTATTCTTCCGAGGCGACGCGCGCGCTCGTCTCCCGGGCGCAGGAACGCCACGCCGCCGACGATACCACCGTCTCCGATTACACCGCCAAGCTCCGGTATCGCGTCTCGTTTGCTCTCGGAAAACGGAAGTGGGCCCGCGTGCCGACCTACGCGGTCGAGGAGCAGGAGGGCACGGTGCAATGGCAGGCGCCGAACGACCTCCGGCTCGACATCCTCGGCCGGCGGAGCGCGAGCCGGTCGAAGGACATCGACCTCTCCAGCGACTTCAGCCGGCCCTGGTTCGTTCCGCGGGGGCTGGGCGACTCGGTTCGCATCTTCGGCAACGACTTTCCGACCCGCGCGGCGCTGCACCCGCTCGCCGCTGACGGGCCGGAGTGGTACCGCTACGAACTGACCGACAGCATCGCGCTCGCCACGGCGAGGGGAACCTCGGTCCGGCTCTATGCGGTGGAAGTCGTGCCGTCGCGTCCCGGGCCGTCGCTGGTGGCGGGGACCATCTGGATCGACTCGGCGACCGCCCAGGTCGCGCGCTTCACATTCCGGTACGTGGGCAACGAACTCTGGGTCGACCGGGACGACGACGATCCGGACATCGGCAAGATGGGTGGCGCCAAGAAGGCGAATTCCTTCATCAACAAGATCTTGACCGTCGATTCCGACCTCGAGTACGGGCTGCAGGAGGAGCGGTACTGGATGCCGTCGCGGCAGGTGCTTTCCGGCACCCTGCAGATCCCGATCATCAGCGACATCATCATTCCCTTCGAGGCGATCACCACCTTCTGGGACTACGACATCAACAGCGGACGACCCGTGGTGTTCGACACCCCGCCCCCGGATACGGGGGCCAAACGGACCATGGACCGGGAGTCCGACTCCCTTGCGCCGGTCGTCCGCTCCGGCGTGTGGGCCGACGGCCGGTACGAGGTGCATCGCCCCCCCGTGGACACGCTGAAGAGCTACGCCGCCTGGGGGGATTCGCTGACGCTGGACCTCAGCCCCCAGGAGGACCAGCAGGTGCGGCAGGTGCAGGCGGAACTGGCGCTGCTGGCCGAGGGGCTCCCGTCTGACGTCACCGGCATCAAGCCGGGCGGCGTCAACTACGAGGCGTTCGCCGACATCATCCGGTTCAATCGCATCCAGGGGCTCTCCCTCGGCTACGGGTACGCCGTGGACGTGCCGGGATGGTCGTTCACCCGGGCGCAGGCCACCCTGCGCTTCGGTTTTTCCGACGCCCGGCTCACCGGACAGCTGGGGCTGATCCGCGAGGCCCCCGCGGGGCGGTGGCGCCTCGAGGGCTATCGCTCGATCGGCGAGGTCGAGCCGTTCTTCCGGGTGAACACTTTCGGCAACACGATGAACGGCATCTTTGCCGCGCACGACGACGCCGACTACTACCTGGCGCAGGGCGGGCGCATCGGATACGAGACGTCGGTGGGGCGCGGCCTCGAGCTCGACCTGCGGGCCCGATTCGAGGACCAGCAGAGCGTGGAGACGGACGCCACCAGCGCCATCAACGACTTCCTCGGAGGCAGCGGCGATTTCCCCGCGAACACGCCGGTGACCGAGGGGTTCTTCGTCGGGGTGACGGCCACGCTGAGCGGTGTGGCCGGCACCGGCACCTGGCGCATCGGCGCCGAGGGGCTCGGGGGCGAAGCCGGCACCACGGGGCGGTTCATGGCGGAGGTCCGGCAGCGGGCGTTCGGGGCGCGCGGCGTCACGATCACGGGGCGCGGTGGCGTGACCACCAACGATCCCCTCCCCCAGATGGCCTTCCGACTCGGCGGCCTCGAGACGGTGCGCGGTTTCGACTACGGCACCTACCAGGGCCAGGCCTTCTGGTCGATGCAGGGCGACTGGACGCCGTTCAAGGGGAGTGTCCGGCCGGTCCTCTTCGCCGATGTTGGGCAGGCGGGAGAACTGGGGAGCGTCCTTTCCCAGAAGCCACTGGTCGGGATCGGGGCTGGCCTCTCGTTCTTCAACGGCATCGTGCGGTTCGACTTGAGCGTCCCAGTCGCGGGGCCGACACACGGGTTGAGGTTCGACATACAGTTTGGGGCACCAAGGTAGCGCGCGAGGGGGGGTGGCGTCCCGCATCCCCGCCTCCCGCCCCGCTATCTTTTCTGCATGCCCAAGCCCTTCGTCATCGAAGAGTACGTCCGCTGGTCGGACGTCGACTTCGCCGGGATCATCTTCTACGGCTCCTACGTCCGGTTCTTCGAGCTGGCCGAGACGGAGCTGTTCCGCGCCGCGGGGCTCCCGTTCGGGACGGTCTTCGATCAGTACGACGTCTTTCTCCCGCGGGTCCAGGTCCACACCGAGTTCCATTCCCCGCCGCGACTCGACGATCACCTCGCGGTGGCGGCGTATATCGGCCGCGTCGGTCGCACCTCGATGACCATCGAATTCGAGGTGGTGCGCCGCCCCGACGGGACCCACTGCGCCGACGGGCACATGGTCCTGGTGTGCGTGGACCGCAAGGAGCTGAAGCCCTGTCCCATTCCGGCGGCGTTCATCGCACAATTGGCGCCGTACACCATGCCGCGCGCCGAGGCGCGGCGTCAGCTCGGCATACCGGCAGGCGACAGGTGAGAGGTGCACCGGGATCGGCGCTCGTCCTGCTCCTGCTCGCGGGATGCAATCCGCTGGGCGGGGCCGGCACGCTGACGGCCCGGTGGATCACGCCGGCGGACACCGCGACGGTCACGATGCCGGTCACCGGGCGGTGGTGCGTCGGTCCCAGCCGGCTCGACCTCCGCGCCGCGGTCGGTGACACCGGGCTCGGTCTCGCCATCTTCCCGTCCGACAGCGCGGCCCTGGCCGGGACGTACGCCATTCTCCCGCCCGGTGGGCAGGTGCAGGTCCGCCCCAGCGCGGGCGTCGCGCTCCGGTGGGTGGGGAAGGTGCTGGTGCAGGGATGGTGGGGAGACTCCGGATCGGTGGTGGTGTCGGGGGGTCGCCTGCGCGGTCTGTCCGGTACCGGCCAGGCGTGGCTGATCTCGGGCCTCGGTCCCGACTCGGTGACCACCCTCGAGTTCAGCTTCCGTGGCGTGCGGTTCAGCAACGACACGCTGTGCGACGCGCCGGTGCTCCCGGTGGCGGTTCCGATCGAACAGCCGGCCACTCTCCCGGCGCCGGAGGTAGATTAGGCCATGGACCAGACCTACTTCCGGAAGGGCTTCGGGCTCAAGAAGGACATCCAGGGAACGCTCACCTCCGACTACGCGAGCGGGGTGGTGGACGCCTTCCTCAAGGGGGGGCACACCCTGACGGTGGGACCGCTGACCTTTCGGCTGGCCAAGGAGTTCGGCTTCTGCTACGGCGTCGACCGGGCGGTGGAGTATGCCTACGAGACCCGGGCCAAGTTCCCGGACCGGCCGATCGCGCTGGTGGGCGAGATCATCCACAACCCCCATGTCAACGAACGCCTGCGCCAGATGGGGGTCCGCTTCCTGGAACGCGGTGCGGACGGCGAGTTCGACTTCTCGGGGCTGACCGCCGACGACGTCGTCATCATGCCGGCGTTCGGCGTCACGATCCGCGACTTCGAGCGGCTGCGGTCGGTGGGCTGCGTACTGGTGGACACCACCTGCGGTTCGGTGCTCAACGTCTGGAAGCGGGTCGACTCGTACGCTCGCGACGGCTTCACCGCCATCATCCACGGCAAGAGCTACCACGAAGAGACCAAGGCGACGGCGAGCCAGGTGACGAAGCATCCTGGGGGGCGCTACCTCGTGGTGTTCGACATGGACGAGGCGCGCATCGTCTGCGACTTCATCGAGGGGCGGGGGGACCCGGCGGCACTGGCCGCGCGGTTCAAGGGAAAGACGTCCCCGCAATTCGACTTCACGACCGACCTGCAGCGCGTGGGCATCGCCAACCAGACGACCATGCTGGCCGGGGAGTCGCTCGCCATCGCCGCGGAGTTCGGGTTGAGCATGGGGCGCCGCTACGGCGAGGCGCACCGTGACGACCACTTCCGCAGCTTCGACACCATCTGCTCGGCCACGCAGGAACGGCAGGACGCGGTGCTGGCGCTGCTGGAGGAACCACTCGACCTGATGGTGGTGGTCGGCGGGTACAACTCGAGCAACACCTGCAACCTGGCGGCCATCTGTGCGGCGAAGGGAGTCCGGACGGTCCATATCGAGGACGCCGACTGCATCGACGTCGGGACCGGCGCCGTCCGCCACCAGCCGATCCGGCAGAAGCGGGAGGAAGTCGCCCAGGGTTGGCTATCTGGCGCGCGGCGGATAGGATTGACGGCAGGCGCCTCGACCCCCAACAACAAGATCGGCGAAACCGTCGCGCGAATTTGCGAAAGCGCGGGCGTGATGGCCGGACTTCGAGAGGCGCTGACCCCGGGGACCTGAGGTGCCGCATGCCCCATCCTGCTGTCTCCCCACGCCGTCTTCTCGCCCCATTGGTCGCCGCCGCGGTGCTCTCGGCGTGCAACGACCCCTCCAGCACCGATTCCCCCTATTTCGTCACCCCGGTGACGACCGCGGCGCTGGCCGGGACGCCCGGCTGGGCGTTGACGGACACGCTGGTGGTCGAGGTCCGGGACTACGAAGGGAATCCGGTGGCCGGCACCCGGGTGCACTGGTCACTGCCGCAGGGGGGGAGACTGGCGGTCCAGCTGGCTGAGGCGGACGACCGGATGACGGGCACCACCGACGACCGCGGCAGGAACTACGCGGTGTGGACGCTGGGCATGACGGAGGGGACCCAGGTGGCGAAGGTGGCGGCGGGGTTCGGTGAGCCCGCCGAGTTCGGTGCGACGGCGACCGCGCTCCATGTACTCGATGTCACCGTCGGAAGCGACCACATCTGTGCCATCCTGCCCGACCAGCGGCCGGTGTGCTGGGGAGGGAATTCGGAGGGGCAGTTGGGGGTTGGGGATTTCACGAAGCGTACCTCGCCGACGCCTGTCGAGGGGCTCACCGCAGTCTTGCAGATTGTCGCGTCGCCGAACTATCACACCTGCGCACGCGACCTGGTGGGCGATGTCTGGTGCTGGGGGTGGGGCGCCGCCCGGCAGACGGGACCACTGGCCGAATCCAGGCAGGCAACGCCGGTTCGGGTGTCGGGCGCCTCCGGGGCAACGGCGCTCGACCTCGGATACAACTTCAGCTGTGCGATCCTCGCGGTCGGCGGCGCCCGGTGCTGGGGAAGCAATGAGGCTGGTCGCCTCGGCATCGGGGCCCCGACCATTGGAGGCACCCCTTACCCCGATCCCCAGATAGTCGTCGGTGGGGATGACTTCAGAAGCATCCGGCTAACGTACGATCGGGCCTGCGCCCTGGACTCGACCGGGGAGGCCTGGTGCTGGGGTTATGCGTCCGGCGGTGAACTCTCGCCGGCTCCCGGCACGAACTATTACTCGCCGATCCAGCCGATTCCTGGATACAAGTTCTCGGAGGTGGCGCTCAACTGGTACACCAACTGCGGGATCGCGGTCGGAGGCGTCGCGCTATGCTGGGGCAACAACTACGGGCTCGGGTACGAAGTCCCGCCGTGGGAGACGCCGACACCACTTTCCCCTCGAGTTGACGGCACCTTCGCTCAGATCGCATCGGAACAAAATGGATTCTACGGCCGGACCCGCGACGGAGGCCTTCGAGTGTGGGGCAACTACGGTTGCTGCGGGATCCCAAGCCCCGGGGATGCGTCCCTTCCAGTCCGCGCGGTCGACGTGGCCGCTGGGGGATACGGTTACTGCATCATTGCCGAAACAGGCGCGCTCTATTGCGAGCAGGACACCTATCCGAAGAGTGGGTTACGGGCATTTCCCGCGTCGATGGTGCCGTGACCGTTCGTCAGCTGACCCTCGGCGGTATTCCCGCCGTCTCCCTCTCCAACGACTTGCTCGAACTGGTGGTGGCCCCCACCCTGGGCATGAAGATCACCAACCTCCGTCGCCGCCGAGGCCGGGAGTGGCTCTGGCGCAATCCGGCCATTCCCTATGCACCGGGCGTTCCCGGCAGCTCCTACGTGGAAACCGCCGACAGCGGCGGGTGGGATGAGTGCTTTCCCACTCTCCTCCCCTCCCGCATTCCCGGCGCGCCCCCCGAAACACCGCCCCTTCCCGATCACGGCGAGCTCTGGTCTGCCCGGTGGGAATCTCGCATCTATGAGCATGCGGACGGGACCGTGATCTCCGGCACGGCGCGGGGGGTGGCCCTGCCGTATGAATTCACCCGGGAAGTCTCGCTCTCGGCGGACGAGCCCATCGCGGTGCTTCGCTACCGGGTCCGGCACACTGGCGGGGCGCCCTTCCCGTGGATTTGGGCCGCGCATCCACTCTTCGGTGTGCGCCCGGGGATGCGGATCGTCCTTCCCTCTGTGGAGCGGGTGCGCCTTTCCGACGTGGTCGGACGGAACGACTGGGAGGCGGGGCAGGTGGTTTCCTGGCCCCTTGATGAGGGAGACGGCGCTTTCGTCTTCCCGGAACAGCCGGGGTGGGCGGCGATGGCACATGCCGACGTCGGCAGCTCAGGGAGGGTGCTGCTGCAGGACCCGGAGGCGGGGGAGTGGCTCGATTTCCTTGTCGATCCGGTGGAGACGCCCCAGGTGGGGCTCTGGCTCAACTGTGGCGGGTGGGCCCCGGGGGGGATCGAGCCCTACTACAACTGCGCCATCGAGCCGGGCATCGGCGCGCCGGGGAGGCTGCAGGAAGCTGCAGGTGAATGGGGGGTGGCCCCGACCTTGCACCCCGGGGAAGAGCGTGCGTGGCGGTTGACCGTGGGCCTCTGGAACGAGGAGGACTAGCGGAACGGCCGATCGCGCTGCACCTTAGCTGCCCCCAGTTCCTCGACCCGGGAAGCTCGCGCGATGGCCCGACCGATATCCGACGCGTACCGCCTGGTGCAGGCCGCGATCACCGACCTGCCCAACGTCACCACCCGGAAGATGTTCGGGGCGGAGGCGTATTTTCACGGGCGACGCATGTTCGCCTTCCTGCGCGAGGACCTCGTGGTCCTCAAGCTGCCGGAAAGCGAGCGCGACGAGTTGCTGGAGGCGAAGGCCGCGCGGCCCTTCCTGGTGAACGAGAACGCCGGGTTTGGTCGGTGGGTGGAGATTCCGGGGACGGGCGACGCGGCCGCGCGGGCGGTGCTGCTGGTGCAGTCGGCCTACGCCGCCGCCAAGCGCCCCGACCGGGATGGCCCGCGCCGCCGCCGCCGACGGCGGAGCGCCAAGACCGACGCGTGAACCGACGGCCCGCCCTCAGGAGCGGGCCGTTTCCTTGTCAGCCTGCGCCGTGAGCATCCTGGCCACCGCCGCGATCGTGAGCGGGGCGCTCCCTTCCGCACGATTGTTCACCAGCACATACGCCGGTATCCGCGCCTTCACCGCCGTCTCGATGAGGCGGGCGAGGTCGGCGCGCAATTCAGGGTTCCGGTCCTGGATCCGGTCATACGGCTGGAAGGCATCCACCGCCTCGGCGTAGTACCGCCCGGGCCGCAGCAGCGCGCGGGCCACCACGAAGGGCGCGCCGATGACACCCGGCAGGTCGAGCTGCTCGCCGATGGAGGGCATCCGGGTCCAGGAGTTGAAGCAGTGGGCCACGCTGTGCTCGCGCAGCACGGCGAAGTATGCTGGTGTCAGGTACTCCTCGTTCCGGAGCTCCACCGCGTAGGGCGCCGTGCGGGGGAGGGCGGAGAAGAACTGGTCGAGCCGGTCGGCGAATGCCTGCGGCGCCGGCTTCGACTTCCCGGTGAGCGCCTGGAATTCGAACACGAACGGGCCGAGGTGGTCGCTGAAGTGCCGCAGACAGGGATCGAGTACCGCTTCGACAAACAGCTCCGGATTGAGGAAATCGGGGTTCGGCTGACCGGCGTGCGCCTTGTCGCGCATCTTGGAATGGGTGTGGACGGTGATCCGGTCCCACACCTTGCTCACGCACCGGAATCCCGGTGGCAGTGCGGCGGCGTACTCGGTGAGTGTCTTTTCCGAGAGGGGATTGTAGAAGCTGGAGTCGATGCCGACGGTGGAGAAGAGGGGCCACCGCGCGTATTCGGCCAGCATCTTTCCGCTGGCGCCGGTCTTGGGGTACTTCTTGTGGTAGATGAGGCCCTGCCACCCCGGATAGTTCCACGAGGAGGTCCCGAAATGAACGCCCGCGGGGAGCGCGGACTGGAGGCGTTCGAGTTCCTCCCCCCCGGGTGCCTCGTCGCTCGCCACCTCAGTCACCCGGGGCAATCCGGTAGATCGTTCCATTCGCGAGGACCACATACAGCTCGCCCCGGGCGTCCTCACCGAAGCTGGTGATCTGTTGCTTCGTGTCGAGCGTCGGCCAGGATGACGCCCGGGTCACGGCGCCGTTCCTGTACACGAAGCTCCGGATCCATCCGCTGCAGTAGTCCCCATAGAAATAGGTGCCGGCGAGTTCCGGAATCGCGGCGCCGCGGTAGACGAAGCCCCCCGTGATCGAGCAGCCGTCACCGTGGCCATACTCGATGACGGGCATGACCAGGCCCGTCCGGTTGCAGGTGGAGCTCTTGTAGCAGTGGTCACCCTCCATGATGGCCCAGCCGTAGTTCTCCCCGCCGGCGCTCGCGGCGGGCTGCACATCCACCTCTTCCCACTCGTTCTGCCCGACATCGGCGATGTAGAGGTCGCCGGTGGCGCGGTCGAAGCTGTAGCGCCAGGGATTGCGCAGGCCCCAGTTCCAGAGTTCGCCGCGCATGTTCGGCGTGCCCACGAACGGATTGCTGGCGGGAACGGTGTAGGGGAGCCCGTGGTCGAGGTCGAGGCGAAGCAGGGAGCCCAGCAGGTCGTCGCGATTCTGTCCGTGGCCCTGCGGGTCGCCGCCGCTGCCGCCGTCGCCGAAGCCGGCGTACAGGTAGCCGTCCGGTCCGAACACGACGTTGCCGCCGTTGTGGTTGCCGTAGGGCTGGC
>CAVVKJ010000009.1:0-164003 GCA_963748815.1 uncultured Gemmatimonadales bacterium
TTTGGCCACATTCCCCATATCTTGGTGAAAGCCCTTCCATAGATCCCCTCGAATGACAGTCCTCCCAAATCGCGGTTTGTAGTCGTCTGACATCCGGAAATTCAGAGCCAGCGGCATCAACGCCTGCAAGGTGCCATTGGCCAACGTTGTCAGAAAATATGTCCTGTGGTCGGCTTCGAAGGGCTCCCATCGGCCTATTTCAGTTGACCTACCCGCAGCAGACACCGGCGGCCTGTCCACACGGGCTATTCTCGCCAGATTGGCTTCAATGAACGACTTGGCAGCCTCGGACACGACAAGGAGTTTGTTTACGTTGTTGATGCTAAACCTATCGCGCTCTAACAAGCCATACTGACGTATCTCGGCCCCTACTCGCTTATCGGCCAGCATCATATCAGCTAGTGCTCCCAAAGTCCCGTCATCATTCAGCCACGCTGAGTAATGTGTGTCATAAGAGTCAATACCGTCGAGCAGAGGTGTATGTGGTGCCTTATCGAACTCAACGGACCGGCGGAAGATATGAACGAACTCGACATTCTTCACTATCGTCCCCTGCTGTGCATTAACGGTCTTCGGCCCTGATGTTGTGGACATCTCAACAGCTATGGTGTCGATGTAGTTTTCTTCCCCGAACACCTCGGCAAGCGCATGTTTGAGGTTTGCCGCTTCGCTGTCGTCGATCGACACACAAATCACCCCATCTTCTCGTAGGAGCTGCCGCGCTAACTTGAGTCGCGGGTATATCATGCTAAGCCAGTCGGTGTGGAAGCGGCCGGACGCCTCGGTATTGGATGAGAGTTTTTTACCGCCCTCGTCGGTCTGGCCGGTTAGTTCGAGGTAGTTCTTGATGCTGTCCTGGAAGTTGTCGGGATAAATGAAGTCCTTGCCGGTATTGTAGGGCGGATCGATATAGATGAATTTCACCTTCCCGGCGTAGCTCTTCTGTAGGAGCTTCAGCACCTCAAGGTTGTCGCCCTCGATCACAAGGTTTTGGGTCGTGTCCCAGTCCACACTGTCTGACGGAAAGGGGCGCAGGGTGCCGGTGGAAGGGGTGAGGGCGAGCTGGCGCGCGCGGCGCTTCCCATGCCAATTGAGTCCGTACTTCTCTTCTCGCTCTTCCACCAAATCGCCGAGCAACTGCCTCAGCACCTCGAAATCGACCTTTCCCTCGGTCCATGCTTCAGGGAATAGCGCCCTCATTTGCTGGATGTTCTCGACAATAAAGTCGGCGGACTTTGAGTCTGGGGCATTTCGGTCAATCCGTTGCATTGCAGGCACTTATAGGCTCCGGACGGATTCAAGGCCGTGTTGCTGTAGGATGGCGGTGATATTGGTCTTGGCTACGTCGTCCGCGAAAGCACTGTCGCGGAAAACGACCGTAGTATCGCCGGCGGGACTCAACTGTTCGTGCCAATCTACAAAGCCACGAGCCACCGGCTCGACGTCTGCCTGGGGGATGGTGGTCGAGAGACAGACCATAAGCGAGCCGGCCCCGATGGAGTGGATGACATGCATCACGTTCGAAGCCCCAGTCACTTGCTTAGTTTCAATCGGCACGCACAGGTCGAGCCCAAGCTTGAGAAGTAGTTCGAAGAGAATGTCCCGCTCCGTCCGTCCGGACTTAAGGTGTTCGACCGAAGCATCAAGAGTGTCGGCGAGGTTCTGCCGGTTCGGCTCCCATGCCTGAATATTGCTGCTGTCGAGCTTGAAGACGCGAAAGCCAAGGTCGCCCGCGAAGAGGGGATCCCCCCCCACCGATCCTCGTCCCTACCCGACGGAGGCGCTCTTTAGTCAGTTCGGCGATGGTGCGTGGCTTGCGCAAATTGTCGCAAACTGCAGCAGCTGTCTTTTGTTCCGTGTTCTCGGGATCGAGGGGCTCGGGAAGTTGGGTCAAAATCACGCGGAGTCTGGCTTCTTTGAGGGCATTGTGTTGCCATACCGCCTGCGCACATGTCCCTGAACCTGCAAAGAAATCAAAGACAAGATCGTAGCCTGTTGCACCCGATAGGCTAATGAGGTGCTGGATTAGAGCCGTTGGCTTTGGCGTATCAAAAGGAGCACTGCCATCAAAGAGTTCCTTCACTTCGGTGGCCGCATCGCGGGTCGTACCAGCGTCCTTTCCAAAGAGAATCGTCTCTGGCGTCCGACCTTCTAACGTGTTCAGATAAATCTTGCGCGTGATTCGCGTCTCATCTGGCGAAAAGACTATTTCTCCTGACAAGATCTTATTGTCCATCGTTGTTTTGCTCCATCGCCACCCATTCGCCGGTGGAGCGATACTCTTCCCAGAGGGAGTAGTTATTGGGTAAATCAGGTTGGGGCGGTACAGGGCGTTGCGCACGTCGCCAGTGCGCCATGCACCTTTAGGGTCGTTATCCGGGTTTGAATAATTCTTGTTGTTCTCAACCGTTCGCTCCAGGTTTGCTAACTCGAAGTCTTCGCTCTTTTGATAGCAAAGGATGAAATTGTGATGAACCGAGAAAGTCCCTGAATAACCTTTCGGTTGTAGACTGTGCTGCCAAACAAGAATGCCTTGCCGATTCTCTTCTCCGAAGACCTCATCGCAAAGGTAGCACAACCCAGCCACTTCATGATCATCAATCGTGATAAAGATCACCCCATCCTCCCTCAGTAGATTCCGCGCTAACTTGAGGCGGGGATACATCATGGTAAGCCAGTCAGTGTGGAAGCGGCCGGAAGCCTCGGTGTTGGAGGAAAGCTTTTTGCCGTCTTCCCCGGTCTGGCCGGTGATTTGCAGATAGTTGCCGATATTGTCCTGGAAGTTGTCGGGATAGACGAAGTCCTTGCCGGTGTTGTAAGGCGGGTCAATGTAGATGAGCTTCACCTTCCCGGCGTAGGACTTTTGCAGCAGCTTCAAAACCTCGAGGTTGTCGCCTTCAATCATGAGATTCTGGGTGGTATCCCAGTCCACACTGTCTTCCGGGCAGGGCCGCAGGGTACCAGTAGAGGGCGTGAGGGCAAGGCGTCGGGCGCTGCGTTTGCCGTGCCAATTCAGGCCGTACTTCTCCTCGGCGTCGGTGACGGTCCGGCCGCCCACCAGCTGCTTGAGTACTTCCACATTTACGGACGCCCCATCTGGCCCTTCAGTGATGAGCTCCGGAAATAGCTCTATAAGGCGAGTCACGTTTGCAGCTACGAGATCCGGAGACTTGGTCTCAGGGTCAGCGGGCGTCAGTCTCTCCATCCATCCTCGTCTTTCACAGTTTGGCGCGGGCAGCAGCCTGGTCCGCCAGCATGCGCTGTAGTTCGAGATTCAGTTCCACTCGCCGGGCCATTTGAGTCTCTTTCCCCGGCGGCCCCCCGCAGACGCGCAATCTCCGCATCCAGTCGCACGCATTCTCGCAGCGCATTGCGCTGTTCTGCGCCCTGCTCCTGGCTCGTCGGACGGGTAAATACACCAGTCAATCGGGCGGCTTGCAGGGCCACCAAAGTGTCTATCCAGCCTTGGTACAACGCATACAGCGTCATTCGAGGTTGGCTACCAAGCGCCAGCGCCCTCGTAAAGGCTTCCCATCGTTCACTGTCATGCGACGCATCCCACTCAACACTGACCAGATCCCCGTCCAGCACCGTCTTGCCCAGCTCGTTTTGGGACCAACGCTTGTGCGCTGCCGACATTTCGGTGCGCACACCAGCACCGGTGAACAACAGTAAGGGATAGGGAATAGCGCGATGGACCAGCTCCACCAGCCTCTGCACCTTGGGTGCACCTCTCACCGTAACGTGTAGTACGGCTATCTCAAGGTACTCCCGTTCGTCGTCGCTGTACGCTGGCACGCCGACTGTGGTCGGCTTGAGTGCCGCGACCCAAAGCAGCTCCCCAACAGCCTCATTGATGAGACGTCTGTCGGCTGCCGTCGGTGCTCCGTTTTCCAACAAGAGCTTTTTCGGCACGCGCTGGTCCAATCGGCATCCTGCGGGCAGCCCCAGGGCAGTGAGGAGCTGCTCACCACTCATTGGGCCACGTCAGGTACAACCGCAAGCCAAGCGACCACCTCGAAGTCGTTGATACCGGCGAATTCGCCTCGCGTGGCGTGGGTACCTCCAGGGCTAAAGAGGCTCGCAAGAGCGCGTTCCTCGCTCTTTCCAACTACCGAGGCGACCGCGGCGGCCGGAGCCGTTGCGCCGCATGCATATCCTCTCCCTGCTTGGTCTCCTTATCGAAGCGAGCACAAGCTTTGGCGTCAGGTAGGTCTCGACCTAGGCTGAGGCGCTTCAGTCGGTCCAGGACCTGCTTCGTTTGCGTGTAAGGGAGCAATACCGGCCCGCCCTCCCCCACATGCACAAGATATTGCGCCCCTAGGGGATAGCCCGCTTCGGTGCCCCGTATAGCAGCCTCGCCTTCGGCCCGAAGGCAAAAGATGATACCCTCCGGGATTTCGGCCTCGGTGGTTGTAGTCACCGCGCATGTGCCTAGCGGCAGTGCCTCCAATACCCCGGGATGCGCCTTGAGGTATTGCGCCAAGTCGATCCGGAAGTCGGTCAGCGTAAGGTCGGCGATCGATACACCAGTTGGAGAGATCTTCGAGGTCGATCACTGCCTCCTGGAGCTTTAGGAGCTGCTTGCGACGGTACTTCCAGGTCGTTCATTTGGTTGCCTGAGTCCTTCGATCAGATTCTCTTCGCCGGTGGCCGAAATATCGAGCAGCACCATGCGGCCGCTGACCCGTTGTTCGAGATTGATGTATTCCTCTAGCTCAATATTAGGCCAGAAGTTCACCAGCTGGATGCTCTTGTTGGGTGAGCCAATGCGATCGATACGCCCGAAGCGCTGGATGATACGCACTGGGTTCCAGTGAATGTCATAGTTGATCAACCAGTCACAATCCTGAAGGTTCTGCCCTTCCGAGATGCAGTCAGTCGCAATCAACAGGTCGAGATCCCCTTCGCCACCAAAGTCCTCATGCCGCTCCTTTGCCCGTGGCGCAAAGGTTGTCAGAATGGTCGCCAAATCCTTCCGTAAACCCGACAGTGTGGTCTGGTTAGTGCCTGCTCCGGTGACAAGGGCCGTGTCGATTCCAAGGGTAGTCTTCGCCCATGGGGCCAGCTGATCAAAGAGGTATCTCGCTGTGTCTGCGAACGCGGTAAATACGATGACCTTGCGATTGCCAGGGTTGATCGGGTGTTGGCACTTTCGCTCGATCATGTCACGTAGAGCATGGAGCTTGGCATCGCGAGCTGCATTCACTGCGGCAGCGGCCGCGTGTAGTGTCGCCAGGCGGTTGCGATCCTCGATCAACTCCTGTTTCCAGCGGATGAGATCCACATCCTTTAACAGCACCTTGACCTTCCGGCCAACGAGGAGGCTCTCGAAGGCAGGATCATCGAGGTCCACGTCCTCGATGTCGATCTCCTCCATCTCCTGGACGTGGTTCTCAATTCGAGCAAGAGTGGTCTCCACATCGCGCAATTGCCGTTGCACCGTCAACGCAAAGGACGACACCGCGCTTTCCATCCGCTTAAGCACGTTAATTCGGAGCAGATGGATCAGACTCTCTTCACGGTCCGCCTGCCGAAAAAAACCCTCACCGCCGCGAATCTCGGTGCTGTATTTCTTGTCGTAGGCTGCCTGCCTGTGAGGCACGACATACCGGAGTGGCGCATACGACGCAAGGTTGAGACGACGGATCTCGTTGTTGATCTCACGGATAGAGTGAAAGTCCCCCGCCCGATCCACATCGGCCTTGATATTGATGGGCTTCAGTCGTTCTGGAAAGCGCCCGGTCTCCGCGGTACCATAGTACTTCTCAATGTGCTTCCGTGAACGCGCAATTGTGAGGAGATCGAGCAAGGAGAAGTAATCAAATCCTAGCATCTCAATCAGGCGAGATGGCGTCCGCTGGTCATCTTCCAAATCTAGCCAGCGGTTGAACTGCTTCTGGGCAAGTCGGGTCGTACTATCAATGCTGGCGATGCCATGATCGAGTAGCGCTGTGTCGTCAGCTTCTGTGACGAAGGCAATCTGGTTGCGTAGGTCGGCCAGTCTGTTATTGACTGGTGTCGCAGAGAGCATGAGGACGCGTGTCTTCACACCTTCTTTGATTATCCTGCGCATCAACCTGTCATATCGCGTTTCAGAGCCGGCGCGCGGCGTCTTCTTGTTCCGGAAATTGTGCGATTCGTCGATAACTACCAGGTCATAGTTGCCCCAATTGACATGTGCGAGGTCAATGTCGCCAGACAAGCCACCATCCCGAGAAAGGTCGGTGTGGTTCAGGACGTCGTAGTTGAAGCGGTCGGAGGCCAGAATGTTTCGGCGGTCGTTGGTCGTGTAGAGCGTCCAGTTGTCGCGCAGCCGTTTCGGGACTAGTACAAGCACCCGATCATTCCGAAGCTCGTGGTACTTGATGATCGCGAGCGCCTCGAATGTCTTACCGAGTCCAACGCTGTCGGCAATGATGCACCCGCCGAAGCCTCGAGCTTGTCAATCGCGCCGAGAACGCCATCGCGCTGAAACCTATATAGCTTCTTCCACACCACTGTATCGTGAATGCCCGTCGCGGACTTGATGATCCGGTCTTCGTCGAGGTCGTCTCCGCGGTCACGAAACAATTGGTATAGGATGAGCGCATAGACGAGGGATGGCTCGCGGTGGTTGGCCAGGTCTTGGATTTCTCGAATTAGGGCATTCTTTGCAGCGGGATCGGCCTGCAGGCTTGACCACTGTGTATCGAACCACTGACTCAGCAGCGTGGCTTCCTCGGCGGTTTCCGAGGCCTGGATGAGACTCAATGGGTTCCCAGGCGTTAATCCGAGCCCATCTGTCGTGAACGCCAGGGACCCGAGGAGCGCATTCAGGGGACGCGATTGCGGATCGCGGAGTACGAAGGCGCCCTGGGGGATCGAGCCGTGCGCCCGGCGCACTTCGGCCTTGCCCTCCAGCCAGGCCGCTAGTCGGGTCGCTAGCCACCGGCTCCGTAATTGGTTTCGGGCTGCACGATCGGCCTCTGAGCCGAGCAATGCGAGGTCCGAACTCGTAGCTGGCAGCACAAGGCGGCAATGCTCCAACACCTTGAGCTGCTCCAGGATGTCCGCAAAGGCAAAGAGTGAGAGTGCTGGGGTCACGACATCGAGCTGGCGCCCGGCGGTGAGAGCCGGGCGCAAAAGGTCAATGATGCGGTCGGCGCCGGTGTTGCGGACGAGCTTCATCCCGGTGTCCTACCTCTCTCGCGCTTCGGGTGCAGGGTGCTGGATTCTAAGTAGGTCGGGCTGATCATTCCGACATCAGACCCTGAAATGCACCCAACTGAGCTACTCTGCACCATCCTGTCCGGCCCTATTTCCTTGGTCGTCACCATACGGCACAATTCCAAGCCAGTGGGTGCGAAGCACCACGAGCCAGTCACCCCATGTGGAGCTGGCCAGCGTGCTCAGAGCCGGAATGCGAACCCACCGAACATCCCGGGTACCTGGGAGTAACGCGGCGCTCTCCCACAGCGAATCCTGACTCAGCTCGGGAGACTTCTTCGGGGTCGATAGACAGCCCGATTGAGCCCGTAACCTAAGATGCTCCCTGACTAGCACTTAGACAACCCACATACCCCGCTCCGCACCCCACCCAGATCCCTCGCCACCAAAAGGTGAGTTCGGGGCTTGCGTAGAATTTCCTAAACATGTAGAGTTGTCTACCATGGCATACGCATCCGCTCCGTCCCGAGTCAAATGGGACAAGACTCTCGGCCCACTCCAGGGCGTCACGATCGAACGCGAGATCGACGGGGCCTGGTACGCGTGGTACACCCCTCCAAATGGCTTGGTCTCCCAAGCCATCGCGGCGAGAACTTCTCGGCGTCAGCCTCATGGCCATCAACAACTGGGTGAACGCCAAGAAGGTCGGCCACGTCAAGCTCGGTCCTCGGAAATCGGCGATCCCGCTGAGCGAGATCAAGCGCGTCCGGGCGATCCTGGCCAAGGAAAAGCGCCTGAGATGAGGCCCAGCACCCCAATTCACCGGTGCTTCCGCCCCAAGGCCCGAGAAAATGTACCCAGAAGTTCCTATCCTCAGCCCGCGGCATTTCCGCGTGATGTCCTACCGTAGTCCGCATTGAGGCACGTATGAGCAGTACAACCAAGGCAAGTCGGGAGCGGCCAGCGGCCGCCGTGAGGGCCCCAGCACGCCCCCAGGCGCCGCGTCACCCAGGGAGCTGATCGACAGAGATGGCCGAGCTGCGTCAGCAGGGCGTCAGCTACCGGGAGATCGGGGCTCGAGTGGGCTGTAGCGAGAGGACGGCCCGCCGGTATGTCGGTCAGGTGCAGCCCAAGCTGGACCTCCCCGAGGCTAGCCCGAGCAGCCTCAGGATCCAGACCGGATGCGGGAGTGGCGGGCGCCGCTCTTGCTCGGGAGCAGCTCTACCACGTACAAGAGCGTCCCCGGAGCCCAGGCTCTCGGTCAGCGTTCATGGCTGAGGCGGCGCGCCAGGTCGAGGAGCGGCTCGAGGCGCTGCCGGATCTGACGCTCGAATTGCTCATGAAGGACAGGACGCGAACTGCGGGAGAACTTGCTTCCTGAGACTCACGGTGGCTCCCGCTCGCAGCTTCCGAGCTCTGCGACTGACTCGGCCGAGCAGTGGCCTGCTGTCACGATGGACTCAGGGACGTAAGCTGGAGTCCCCCAGCGAGCGAGGGACCGCGAACTCCTCGGACGATGACGTCCCCGACGTCGGGCTCGACGCGAGCCCTAGGCCATGCCGCTCCCCCACCCCCAGCACCCACCTGACCCTCCCCGACGGGCTCCCGCCGTGGCTGGTGGCGTTTGTGCAGGAGGCCGAGCGGGAGAACCAGACCCTCACCGAAAACGGCGCCTCCCAGGCCGCCCAGGCCCGCGAGACCCTGCTCCAGAGGCTGCTGGCCGCCGCCCAGCACTACCTCAACGGCGAAATCACCGTCGAGGAGGCCGCCCAGCTCCTCGGCAAGCACCCCGAGACCATCCGGCGCGCCGTCCGGAAGGGCGCCCTCCCCGACGGCCGCGCCAACCCCCGCGGCCACCTCCGGATCCGCCGCGGCGACCTCCAGGCGCTTGCTGCCCCCGCGCCCGCGCGATATGATCCCGTTGCCGATGCCCAGGACATCGCCCAACGGAGGAGGCCTCGATGACCGAGACCCCAACCTGCTGGACGAAGTCCGTCGGTGAACGTGGTCTGAAGGTCCGGCTCTATGAGTCCCGCCCCGGCGGGAACATCATGCGAGCCATCTGTATCGACGGGAAGGAGGACCGAAAGAGTCTGGGCCACCGGGACCGCGAGCAGGCGACCCTGCAGGCCTACGCGCTGCTCCACGGCATGGTCGCCAACGTGGACGCGCTCGAGGACGAGAGCCTCACCCTCGGCATGCTCACCGAGCTCTACCTGGCGAGCCCGCGGCACGCGGCCAAGAAGCCGCGGTCGCAGCGGAGTGACGAAGGGAGGCTCAAGCGAGTGGTCGCCTTCCTCGGACCCACGCGCGACGTACGGAGCCTCTCGGAATCGGATGTGATCCGCTACTCGATGGCGAGGCGCCAGGGTGACTCGCAAATCATCGGGGTCCCCGAGGGGCGGACGGTCCGGGACCGGACCATCGAGTGCGACCTGCTGGCGCTGGACCGGGCCCTCAACTGGGGCACCCGGGAGCGGAACGAGACCGGACGGCGGCTCCTGAAGGAGAATCCCTGGTACGGGATCAAGTTCCCCAAGGAGAAGAACACCCGCCGGCCGGTGATGACCCACACCACCTTCCTGGCACTGCTCAAGGTGGCCGAGCGGGTTCATCCGCTGCTCAAGCTGGCGCTCGTGGTGGCCGAAGCGACCGGCCGCCGATTGTCGGCCTGGCGCAACCTCCGCTGGGACGACATCGACCTGCAGGAGAACACCATTCGGTGGCGCGCGGAGCACGACAAGTCGGGATTCGAAGAGATCGTCCCGATGAGTGAGGCGGTGCAGGAGGCGCTGAAGGAGGCGCGGAAGCTCCAGCCGGCCATCTGGCTCGGCGCCGGTCTTCCCTGCCCCGAGGCACCCCACGAAGCCGGTGGACCGGCACGTGCTCGACAACTGGCTCCGCCAGGCGTACGTCGAGGCCGAGCTCGCACAGCAACCCGGTGGCATGTGGCACCCGCTCCGCCGGAAGTGGGCCACCGAGCGGAAGGGCTATCCGGTGAAGGACGTGGCGGCGGCGGGCGGCTGGAAGACGGAGCGCGTGTTGCTCACGTCGTACCAGCAGAGTGATGCCGCGACGATCAAAACGGTGGTGTTGGAGCCGTCCCACAGGCTGGAAGGGGCGTTACTCACAACAAACACACAACACGCCGTTTTGACAGCAGACTGCCCCACCGCAGAAGTCGCAGTGAGGCAGTGAGTTACCAAGTGGAGCGGACCGGGATCGAACCGGTGACCCCCTGCTTGCAAAGCAGGTGCTCTCCCAACTGAGCTACCGCCCCCGAACGCCCTTCAAGATAATGCCCTCCCGCATCAAGCCAACCACCGGAACATCGATCAACTGCCGTTTCCGCAGCTCAGAGTCCCAACGCGGACTGCCGGGCGTGCACCACGGCCAAGACATCAAGACGCTCGGACGAACGCTGGTAGATCACCCGGTACGGACCCTCGAGGACTTCACGAATATCTGGCTGCCCAACCTCCGGGACCATTCGCCCGGAATCCGGAAAGGCGGCCAACTGCGGCGCACGGGCCAGAACACGCTGAATCATGCGCTCGGCGTAGAACGGAGACGTCTGGGAAATGTACTCTCGAATGGCACCCAGATGAGCGAGTGCAGTCGCCGTCCAACCGACTCTCACCGGCGCTGTCGGAGCTGAGCCAGCGCTTCCTCCTGAGAGACTACCCGGTCGGCTGCGACGTCCTCCAGCCCAGCCTCAACCGCCTGACGGACATAGACCTCGTACATGAGGTCATCCCACGACGCATCAAGGGGAAGCTGATCGACGAGTCGGTGGGCCTCATCCTTCAAATTACGAGCGGGTTCCATAGGACCTCCACTGGTTCGGCGCCCAAACGTCAACCCACAACTACAGTGTGGGTGCCGACATACTCGCCCTCGAGACGGGGCTCGCCATCCTGAAGCAGCAGCTCGATCACCTCGACCAGATTCCTGTGCAGTTCGTCCAGAGACTCGGCCTGGGTGTGCGCGCCCGGCCATCCCGGGATATACCCGACGAACAGGCGTGTCTCGGGATCACGCTCAACTACGGCGGTGTACGAGCGCATGGCTATCCTCAAGTGTGGTGGCCCCTTAGAGGATAGTGGGATGGGAACCGGAGTGATAGCGACATTGCACCGCAAGGTATGCGCTCCGGGGCACACCACCGTTACCATTTGAGCGCCAGACCACCCCCTACATCACCAGCGGCGCCTTCGACACCTCCGCCCGCCCCACCGTCCCCTGGTCCGTGCCGAACCAGAGCAGCCCCGTCTTCGAGTCGAAATACATGTGCCGGATCGTGTTGTTCTCGGCCCGCCCCACCGCCGTGTTCGAAAAGAACTTCTTCGTCTCCGGATCAAACCCGACGAGGCGAGCGCCCGCCGTGCCGTTCTCGGTGACCCAGATCCGGTCCTTGTCGTCCAACCCCATCCCATACGGAAGCGACGCCGCCCCACCCGGCATCGGGAACTCCTGGACCTGCCCCGTCTTCGGGTCGAGACGGCCAAGGTACCCTCGGCTGTAGTCCCCATACCAGACGACGTCATCGCTGGTCAGCACGATGCGACGCGGCCGAGTCCGTTCGTCAGGAAGCGTGTACAGCTTGATTTCCATCGTCGCCGGGTCGATGGTGCCGATCTGGTTGGTGCCGAAGAGGTCGAACCACGGCCTCCCCTTCGAATCGAGCTTGATCCCGTACGGCCGGGTCCGGTCGCCCGTCCGCGCAAGCCGGATCACGCCGGTCTTCGTGTTGAGGTGCCCGACGGCGTTCGACTGCTGCGCCGTGAACCAGATGTTCCCCTGGGCGTCGAAAATCAGCGTGTGCGGGTCGCGCACCGACGGGTCCGGCATCGGATAGCGGGTGATCTTGCGCGTGGCCGGGTCGAGCCTGCCGATCATCCCGTTCCGGTTCCCGGCATACCACACCTGGCCCTGGGCATCGACGATCAGGTTGTGGGGGTGCGTCCCGGAGTCGATCTCGAAGCGCGTGAACTGCCCCGTCTTCGGGTCGAGCCGCGCGATGTAGTTCCCCGCCTGGCCGGCGAAGAAGACACTGCCGTCCGGGGCGACATACGGGTCGCGGGGCCGACCCTCGGCCCCCCACGGCACCTCCCACTCCTTCGCGGGCACCGGGGCGCCCGCCTGGGCGGCGAGGTCGGCCATATCGATCGACCCGACGACGGTAAACGCCGCCGTCAGGGCCAGCTTGCGTAAGGAACTGGCATCGGCGGTTCGGAAAATTCGAGACATACGGCACTCCAGGTCAGTCAGGCTGTCAATTCTCGGCTCACTGCACAAGGAACCTATAACTCCCCGTGCCGAAGTCCGCCTCGGCGCTCTGCACCCGGATCAGGTAGTTCCGCGTGGCCGGCAGTACCACCGTCGGCGAGGTGGCGGGGCTCTGGAATCGTGTGTTCGCCGATGTCAGGACCGCACCGGTCGTGGGATCGACCAATTCAATCAGCGCCCGAAGGCTCTGCCAGCTCGAGATGTTGTCCACCATCAGGCTGACCTCCTGCCCGGCCGTGCCTGCAAAGCTGTACTCATCGATATCCCCGTAGTAGTCGATGCTTTCCGCCGACACTTCGACGCCAACCGTGACCACCGGCGGCACCGTCTCGGTCTCCCGCCCCACCTCGTGGGCCACCAGGCTGTAGGGACCCGTCACGAAAAACGCAGCATTGATCGGCGAGCCATGTCGCGTCTCGGCCACCCGGATTCGCAATTGCCCCCCCGGCGGCATCACGAGACGCCCGGAGGTTCCGGCATTGCCGATGGCAAATCGTGCCGTATCCCCTGGCACGTACGCCTCAAGCCGCACAATGTTCCGCGGGTAGATCCACACCACGACCTCAGTCCCCGGGGCCGCTTGCAGGAGGTAGTCGTCGATATCCCCCAGCGCATCGAGTGACTCCCCCGAACTCGAGTCGTCCAGCGCGAGCATCGGCGAGACGACCTCCGGCTGTTTGGAGACCGTGCTCAACAACAGCGAGTACGGACCCGTCTCCGCGAGGACATGCCCGAGGTTGTTGCCGCGCACCACCACGGAATAGGTACCACTGCTGTGCGTGAGGAAGCGCCCTGAGCGCTTGCCGCCGCCGCTCGCCGCGTCGATGGCATTGCCCTCGTCGTCATAGACCAGCGCGGTGAAGGAATTCCCCGACGTGGACCCGCCGCCCGTGAGCATCAGGTCCAGCGCCATGTCCCAGTCCGCCGCAAAGGTGAAGCGGTCAAAATCCCCCGGCGGGTCGAGGATTCCGTCGACACTCACCCCAGGCGCGATCTCCGACGGCGACCCCTCCGGCACCGACGGTCACGTGGTAGGTGACGAGGCGGTAGGGCCCGACAAAGCCGGTGGTGCCCCTGTACTGGCTCAGCACCCGGAGCGGGACACCATCCGGGTTCCCGAAGAACACGCCGCTGGGGCACGAGACTACTTCTGGCGGGCTCAGGGGGTAACACTCTAGCCCAGGCCAGCTACTCGCCTGCATCCACAGGAGATCGAGGCCGTCGGGGCTCGCCCCATCCCGACGGAGGACCAGATTGAGCGTGTCATTGGACCCGGTGAGCAGATACCGATCGATGTCGCCCGGCATCTCGATGGTTTCCCCCACCACCGAGTCGCCTGGGGTGAGGATGGCCGGCGACAGTTCGGGGAGGGTGTCTACCGGATAGACGAAGAGCCGGTATCCCCCCCGGTCCAACCCGCTGCGATCCGACCCCCAGCCACTTCGAGTTCCAACAAGCCCGAGGACAACGCCGTAAAATTTCCGCCGAATTGGCCACGCAGCACGGAGTCGCCGACCGCGCTGGAGACGGTCCCCAGCACACCGACGTATGAGTAGAGCACCCGGAAGGCGGCTGCCCCAGTCCCGGGGCGGGCCTGGAGGAACACGTTGTACAGCCGTCCCTGCACCACCGGCACATGGAACCGATCGACGTCACCCACGAAATCGATGCGCTCGGCCTCCACCGTATCGCCGGCCTGCAGCAGCGCCGGCACCGAGTCAGGAGCCGGGGTCACTCGGCGGACCTGGAAGCGGTACGGCCCATGAACGGGGACCGCGCCTGCGCCGCGGATCGACTGTCCTTCGATCGTCACCCGGTAGTCCACCGAGCCGGGCCGCTCGAATCGCCCGGTCGCCTGCCCCTCAAGATCCGTGTCCATCCCCCCGCTGGAGGTTTCGTAGCCGAGCGGAGTGTCGAGGAGTGTCGACGCCCGCATGTGCAGCATGTCAGCCGGAATGCCGGCCTCCGCCTGCAGGAATCCGATGTTGATGTCCTGCGCCGCGCCGCCAGTGATGGTGAACTCATCGACATCGGCGGAGTTCTCCAGCGTTTCCCCGGTGACGATGGGGCCCGGCGCCATCGACGAGGCCACCAGCTCGGGCCGAGGATCGACCGGGTAGAGCCACACCACCACCTGCCCGGTCGTGATGCCGGCGAGGAGGCGGATCTCGAAATGCAGGACCTGGCCGGGGGTGACGGCGATCCGCTCGGTACGACTGGCGGTGAGATTGGCGGGGAGCGGGCTGTTGGCGAGCGGCAGGTTGTCCCAGACCACACCCGTGATGGAATCGCGGGCGATGACCGACGCGGCGCCGGTCCGGGCCTGGGCAAACAATGCGACCAGCCCGGTCGCATCGGATCGGAAGCTGAAGGTGACGAGTGTATCGCCGGCGCTGAACTGGGCGACCAGCGTGTCACCCTTCCGAATTGGAATGAGGTCGCCAACGGGGGGAGGAACCACAGGACCGGAGGGATCCTGCGCACAGGCGAGCAGCGCGCTAAGGGCGACAACCAAACCGCGGATACCGACGGTGTTGCGCATAGGGGCTCGGAGCGTGGAGGGGGGTGAGCCGAATCTACGGGCCGGTCACGGGGTTGGCAATCTGAGGATCAGCCCCAGCAGACCCAGCCCACAGGCTGGCAAGAGCTGCTACGGGGGCCCCTCGCTCAGATTCGAGTCATAGGCGTAGCCGACCGGCTCCCCGCCGATCACCACCCGATACCATCCGCCGACCAGTGAATCGACCAGGATGGCCTCCCCCGGGTTGAGCACCCGGACAGGGGCAGCGTCTGGGCCTCGGCGGGCCCGAACGTTGACCCAGGTCGTGGCATAGCGTTGGAGTTGTTCGCCGGTGGGTGCCGGCGGTGGGGGCGGAGGCGCAGCCCGGAGTGGAGCGGCGGCTGGCGGGGGAGTCCTGTCGACCGCGGAGTCCGGTGCCGGGACGAGCGGCTGAACAGGGCTGGACGGGGTGACGACGGGCGCGGCAGGCGCGGGCTGGCTCTCGGCGGGATCCAGGGCAGCCACAGCCGGACGCGGTGGAGCCGCTCGCGGAGCTGTCTGGCTTCGGGCCAGTACAATCACAACCACCAGCACCACCAGCGCCCCAGCCATGAGCAGGCGCCGCGGGAGCGGGTTGATCTCCGCCGGGGGGATGATGCCCGGGCCGAAGATCAGGCCACAGTGCGGGCACCGGCTCGCGACACGCAGGGCCGTCTTGCCGCAGGAGGGACACTCGACATAGGGCATGGTGATCGGAATATCGATGGGGGGCGGGGCCGGGGCAAGAAAAGGACGGGCGGGCGGGAGACACAATTCCTCGAACCTGCTCCCGGTTCACGCCCTCCGGTCAGAGCAACAGCACCGCCGCCGTCCCCGCCAGCACCAGCAGCCCTCCCACCAGCGCCGGCACCCTCCACCGCTTCCACCCCACCGTCGGCACCGTGGAGTACTCCCCGCTGAGGACCGCCGGATCGTCCAGCATCCGGATCAGGTCGGCGGCAAACTTGGGCCGGTCGCGCGGCTCCTTCTTGAGCAGCTGGTCGATGACCGCCGAGAACGCCTGCGGCACATCGTACCGCCGGGTCGCCACCGAGGGCGGCGTCCGCGTCACATGCGACGCCATGACCTGCTGTGGCGAGAGGCCCGCGAACGGCGCGGTGCCGGTCAGCATTTCCCAGGCGACCACGCCGAGGGCGTACAGGTCGGCCCGATGATCGGTGTGGGGGTCGCCTGCCGCCTGTTCGGGCGCCATGTACGCCGGCGTGCCGACCGCCAGGCCGGTGGCGGTGACCCCCGCCTGCGAGATGCTGCTGCCCGCGCCCCGCCGCCGCGCCTGCGACAGGTCGATGGCCTTGGCCACGCCGAAATCGGTGACCACCGCGGTGCCGGCGGTGAGCATGATGTTGTCGGGCTTGATGTCCCGGTGGACGACGTCGTTGGTGTGGGCGTAGGAGAGGGCGCGCGCCACATCCTTCAGGACGTTGACGGCCTCGCGGACGGAGAGCGGTCCCCGGGCCAGCCGGCTGCGCAACGATTCCCCGTCGATGAACGGCATCACGAAGAACGGCAGGCCGTCCACCTCGCCCGCGCTCAGTACCGGCACGATGTGCGGGTGCTGGAGCGCGGCGGACATCAGGATTTCCCGCTTGAAGCGCTCCACCGACACCGCCGCGGCCAGGTCGGGCGGGAGCACCTTGATGACCACCGCGCGCTGCAGGGCGTTGTCGCGCGCCTTGTAGACGGTGGACATCCCCCCGCCCGTGAGCTCCCCCTCGAGGGTGAAGGCGGCGCCGAGCACCCCTTGCAGGGCGTCGCGCTGGGAGGTCGGGAGTCGGGTCCACGAATCGGCCTCGTTACTCGTACCGCAGGGCGCGGACGGGGTCGAGCCGCGAGGCGCGATACGCCGGGATCAGCCCCGCCGTCAGGGCCACCAGCCCGAGCGCGAGCGACGCCGCCACGAACACCACCGGGTCGCTCCCCTGCATCTGGAAGAGCAGCGACTGCGCCACCTTGCCGATGCCGAAGGCGGCCAGCAACCCGACGACGCCGCCGATCAGCGTCATCTTCCCGACCTGGAGGAGGACCATCCCCCGCACCCGCGCGGGGTCGGCGCCGAGCGCCATGCGGACGCCGAACTCCCGGGTCCGCTGCGCCACCGTGTAGGCGAGCACCCCATAGAGGCCGATGGCGGCCAGGAGGGTGGCCAGCAGCGCGAACGCCGCCGAGAAGAGCGTCACGAACCGGTCGAGGAAGACATTGTCCCGGATCTGCTCCGGCATGGTACGCAGGTCTTCCACCGGCAGGTTTTCGTCGAGCCCCTTGACCACCCGCGAAATGACGGGGAGCAATGCGCCCGGCGCCGCGGCGCTCTTCACGTAGAACGAGAGGGCGCCGACATTCTCGCCCTGCATGTAGGGCGTGAAGAAGAGGGGCGGAATGTCGGTCTTGACGTTGCTGTACTTGGCGTCCTGCACCAGCCCCACGATCTCCATGTCGAGGCTGTCGTTGCCCCGGTCCATCCGTCGGCCCACCGGATTGGCCCCGAGGTTGAACTTCTTCGCGAAGGCCTGGTTCACCACCGCCACCCGTGGCGCGCCCAGCGCGTCGGAACGCGTGAACTCGCGACCCGCGAGCACCGGGATGCCGACCGTCGCGAAGTACCCGGGCCCGACCGAGTTGAACCGCGAGTTGTTGTCCACGTCCGGTCCCTTGGGGAAGCCCTCCACCCCGACATCGTTGCCCCAGTTGCTCCCGCCGATGAGCGGCACCATGGCCGCCGACACGCCGACCACCCCCGGCGTCTGCGCCAGTTCATCCTCGAGCCGCTGGAACAGTTGCCGGGAGCGCTCGGCGGGATAGCCGTTGAGCTCGGGGGAGATGGCAAAGGTGGCCACGTCGTCCACCCGCACGCCGAGATCGAGCCGGGTCACGTTCATGAGGCTCTTGGTAAAGAGTCCCGCCGAGGCGAGGAGCGCGAGCGCCAGGCCGATCTGCGCCGTGGCCAGCGCCGTGCGCCAGCGGGCCGCCGCCCGGCCGCCGGAGGGCTGTCCCCCCTGTTCGCGGATGGTGGCGATCAGGTCGGGGCGGGTGCCATGCAGGGCGGGAAAGAGCCCGAAGAGCACCGAGGTGACCAGCGCCAGCAGCGCCGTGAAGCCGATGACCGTCCCGTCGAGCTGCGGCGCGAAGGTGGAGCTCGCCTGCTGCGGCATGATGGCAGTCATCCCGCGGAGGGTCAGCACCGCGACCCCGAGCCCCGCGAGGCCCCCGAGGAGGCCGAGGAGGACCGATTCGGTGAGCAGCTGGGACACCAGCTGCCACCGCGTGCCGCCGATGGCCAGGCGCACCGCCATCTCACCCGAACGGGCCGCCCCGCGGGCCAGCAGGAGGTTGGAGATGTTGGCGCAGGCAATGAGCAACACCAGCAGGGTGATCCCGAAGAGCATGCTCAGCGGCGTGGAGGCCTCGGTGCGCGTCGAACTCTGCCCGAGCGCCCCCGGCACCAGCACGATCTGCTTGGACCGGAATTCCTGCATCGTCTTGTCGCTCATCCCCTCCTGGAGGGCGACTTCGGTGTTCTCGAGGATCGCGGTGTACTGGGGATTGATCGTCGCCGACGCCTGCTCGATCGACACCCCCGGCTTGAGGCGGCCGAAGAGGTAGGCCCAGTAGGCCCGGCGTCGCTCCATCACGCCCTCCCAGCCGGGAATCATCGCCGTCCGCATGGTGATCGGGACGAACACCCGCGGGGTCAGGCCCAGGGAGGTGCTCTGGAAGCCGCGGGGGGCCACCCCGATGATCTCGAGCGACTCGCCGTTGACGATGAGGGTCTTGGAGAGGATGCTCAGGGTCGCCGCCGAGCGGGCCGCGCCAGTAGTCGTAGGCCAGCACCGCCACTCGGCCGTCGCCGACCACCTTGGCGTCGTCGGGGCCGATCAGCCGACCCAGTTCGGGCACCAGCCCAAGCACCGGGAAGTAGGAGCCCGACACCAGCAGCCCCTCACCGCTCAGCGTCTGGCCCTGCGCCGAGATGTTGGCCCCGAACCCCACGTGGGCCGCGATGTCGGTGAAGACCTGCTGCTCGCGCTGGAGGTCGAGAAACATCGGGTAGGAGAAGACCTCGTCGCACTCGCCGATGTTGCTGCACGACTGCGACCCCGGATTGGGACCGGGGGCCTTGAAATTCACCAGCCGCGACGGCTCCACCACCGGGAGGGGCCGGAGCAGGATCTGGTCGACGAGGGAGAAGATGGCGGTATTGGCCCCGATTCCGAGGGCCAGGGAGGCGATGGCCACGGCCGTCACGAAGGGATTCTTCAGCAGGTGACGGAAGGCCAGCTTGATGTTGCCCAAGTCGGTGTCCTTGGTGGGGTCAGGTTTATTAGACGAACGAGGCCCCAAAAAGGTTGCAACTCTGGACGTCTCCCGAAGCCCTAGTCCCCCCGGAGCGCCATGACGGGGTCGACCCGGACCGCCCGCGCGGTGGGTACGGCGCTCGCCGCCACGCCGAGCGCCGCCACGAGCGCCACCACCCCGGCCAGCACCGCCGGATCCGTCGGGCTCACCTCGAAGAGGAGCGATTCCAGCACCCGGGTGCCCGCGATGGCTCCGGCCAGGCCGATCCCGATGCCGGCGGCAACCAGCCGGAGTGACTGGCCGAGGACCAGGGCGCCGATCTGGCCTGCGCTCGCCCCCACGGCCATCCGCACACCGATTTCGCGCTCCCGCTGCCCAACCACGAACGCGATGACTCCGTAGAGACCCACGGCACTGAGGAGGAGCGCCATCAGGGCCACCGCGACGATCAGCATGAGCGTAAAGGTCCGGCGGGCCATCGAATCCGCCACCACGTCGGTCATCAGCCGCGCCTGCGAGACGGGAATGGACGCGTCAATCTCCGCCATGGCGTCCCGGACCATCGCCTGGATCGTCGCAGCCGGGAGGGTCGGCGCCTTGATGACCATCCGGATATCGAGCGGCCAGTTGTTCGTCGGGGCGCTGTCAGGCGGCACGATCGCGAAATAGGCGATCTCGTCTGCGGGCACATCGAGCGAGGTCATGTGGACGTCACTCGTGACGCCGACGACCCGATCCCAGTGGTCTCCGCCTCGGCAGCAGCGCATCGACCGCCCAATGGGGTCCTGATCGGGCCAGAGCCGGCGCGCCAGGGCCGGTGAAATGATCACTCCGCCGACATGCCGCACCGCGTCCGCCCAATCGGGCGCCGAGCCCCGGACGTCGATGCCCATCGTCGCGAAATATCCTGGCGAGGTGTGCATGGTGGCGACACACCGCTCGCGCCCCGGCGAATCCCCGACCCCTGCGGCCACCACACTGGTACATCCCTGGTCTCCCGAGAGCGGGAGTGCCTCGGCGAACCCGACCGACTGCACGCCGGGCAGGGCGCCGATCCGGTCGGCGAGTTGCTGGTAGACGGCGGCGGCCGCATCGTAGCCCCGGTAGGCCGCCGGGGAGAGGGCGACATCGAGCGTGACCACGCCACGCGGCTCGAACCCGGCGTCCACCGCCCGAAGTCGAAGCCCGCTGCGAATGAGGAGCCCCGCGCCCACCAGCAGGATGACCGTCAGCGCCACCTGGCCGACCACCAGCAGCTGACGAAACGCCATCCGGGTGCGCGAGGCCGTGAGGGTGCGCGCCCCCTCCCGGAGCGCATTGCTGTCCGGCCGGGCGTGGGTCAGCGGAATCAGCCCCAGCCCCACGCCGGTCAGCACCGCGACCCCGACGATCAGTCCGACTGCGCCGAGGCCGAACTGCACTTCCGCCAATCGGGGGAGTGTATCGGCGGCCAGTGCGGGCAAGACGCCGAGCACGACTGACGCCAGCCCGCCCGCGAGGAGTGCCGCGAGGAGGGTGACCACCAAGCCCTCCGTGACGAAATGCAGCACCATGATCCGGCGCGAGGCGCCGAGGGCGGTCCGCATCACGATTTCCCGCCGCTGTCCCTCCGCGCGGACCATCACGAGGTTGGCCACGTTCGCGATCGCAATGCCGAGCACCAGCCAGACGGCGGCGAAGAGGATCCAGAGGAACTGCGCGACGGTCGCCCCGACCACCTCGTCCCGCAGCGGCGTCACCGAGGTCCGGAAACCGGACTCTCGAATCCAGTGGTTGGGATAGGCCGAGGGGAAGATCTCGTCCATGCGCGTCACCAGCGGGACCAACTGCGACTCGGCGTCGCTCGCCGTGAACCCGGGGCGCAGCCGCGCCACCGCGCTTCGCACATGGTTGTTCTGCGGCGCCGCGGCCGGATCGATGTAGTCCGGCATCCAGATGTCCACGCGCAGGTCGGGCAGCGACACGCCCGCCGGAGTGATCCCCACGACTTCACGCGGGGTGCCGTCCACGGTCAGCAGCTGCCCGACGATCTGTGGATCGCCACCGAAGCGGCGCATCCAGTAGTCGTGACCCAGCACCACCACCGTGCCCCGGCGCGGTACATTGTCCTCGGCGCGGAGGAGTCGCCCGAGTTCCGGCGTGATCCGGAGCGTCGAGAAGATGCTCGCGCTGACGATCGCGGCGCGGATCCGCTCGGCGCGGAACGGGCCTTCGCCGGCAATCGTGAGCTCGGCGAGCTGGTAGAGCGCCATGTCCTCGAAGGCACGGACGTTTTCCTTGTAGTAGGGAAGCTGGTGGCGCGCGATGCCCCAGACGTCGTCGAGCTTGGGCATCGGGGACGCCAGCGAGACCAGCCGCCCCGCCTCCGGGTACGGCAGTGGCCGGAGGAGAACGGCCTGCAAGAGCGTGAACGCCACGGCGACGGCGGCGATGCCGAGACCGAGGGTGAAGACAGCGGGGACGGTGAACGAGGGCTGCCGCCGCAGGCGGCGGAGCGCGAGTCGCAGTTCGTCGCGTACCACGAGCAGTCGCTCCATCGCGGTGCGACGCCTGAGCACCCGGTGATCGATGCGTTCGAGTTGCGTGCGCGTCCCGGCCACATCGCCGAACTCGGCGAGGGCCTGGGCGTTGGCTGCCTCGCGGGAGACGCCGCCGGCCAGCAATTCTTCGATCCGCTCCTCGAAGTGGAAGCGGAGTTCCTCGTCGACGTCGGAGGCGATGTCGGGGCCACTGAATCGGAGGTAGCGGCGCCAGGCCGGTGTCGGGCGGCCCATCGATCAGGCCGGTGCCGGGGCGGCCATCACGTGCGCCACCGCGTTCACGTAGCGCGCCCACCGGGTGGTGCGGAGCTGCAGCTCGGCGCGGCCGGCCGGTGTCAGCTCATAGAACCGGGCCCGCTTCCCCCGCTCCGAGGTACCCCACTCCGCCGCCGCCCACCCCTTCTCCTCCATCCGGTGCAGCGAGGTGTAGAGGGCGCCGTCCAGGATGCGGAAGGTGCCGTCAGAGTTGCCCTGGATCCACTGGGCTATCGCGTAACCGTGTCTGGGACCGTGACTTAGCGCCCGGAGGACGAGGACATCGAGGGTGCCTTGCAGGAGGTCGAGTTCGTCGGGCATTTCATACCTCAACAGGTTATACCATCAGTGTTGAGGTATACGGGAATGCCCTGACTCTGGTTTCAGAGACCGGGGTTGGGGGCCTGCGGAACATGCGGAGAATGCTGAGGTACCCTTCTAAGCTCCACCCTTCCTTGCCGCGACTTCGAGGTCGGCCTACTTTCGACCACCAGCGACTTATCCCTCCCCCTGGAGCAATCATTGATGAAAGCACCTCTCATCGTCCTCGCGCTTGCCGGTACGCTCGGCGTTGCCTCTGCGCAAGCGCAGGAGACCGCGAAATACAAGCAGGACATGACGGCGGCATCGATCCCGGACAAGGTCCAGACCGTGGCCGGCACGCTGGAGTTCTTTGACGGCGTCCCGATCGGCAAGACAAACGACCTGGTCTACGACTATCTCGACCGCTCGCGCGGCCTCGGCGTCTATCTCGATAACGTCGGTGCCGTCTCGATTTACGCGGTGCTCGCCGCGATCGCGGACCAGGGCGCGGACGCGCCGAACAAGATTGCCATCTGGGAACAGCTGATGGACTCCCGGACCCCGGTCATCACCTCCAATACATCGACGATGTACGCCTATTCCGGCACCGACCTGGCCAACGATGGGCCGACGGTCATCGAGGTTCCGCCGGGCATGCTCGGCTTTCTCGATGACGGCTGGCAGCGTTTCGTCGGGAATATCGGCGTTGCCGGACCGGACAAGGGCAAGGGGGGCAAGTACCTCGTGGTGCCGCCCGGATACACCGGCACCGTGCCCGAGGGCTACTACCTGCTGAAGCCGTCGACCAACAAGAACTTCCTGTTTTTGCGCGGCTCCATCAAGGATGGCCTCAAGGCCGCGGCCGACAACTTCAAGCAGGGATTACGGGTCTATCCCCTCAAGGATGCGGCCAATCCGGCGCCGACCCAGTTCGTCAACATGTCGGGCAGGACATTCACCACGATCTTCCCGAGCGATTTCTCCTACTTCGAGATTCTCAACACCATCGTGCAGGAAGAGCCGATCGAGGCGATCGGCCCCGAAGTGCGCGGGTACCTGGCCTCCATCGGCATCGTCAAGGGCCAGCCGTTCAGTCCCGATGCCCGGATGAAGAACCTGCTGACGGAGGCGGCCACGCTCGGCAACGCCGCCGGTCGCTCCATCACGTACGACCCCCGGATCGGCGGGGTGTACATCTACCCCGGCACCGACCTCAACTGGGTCATGGGATACGCAAACAAGAACACCTCGTTTGAGGCCGACGGCGCCATGGGCCTCGATGCGCGGGTGCTCTTCTACTACAACGCCGGCGGGGTAACACCGGCCATGGCGGTGACGATTCCGGGAGCCGGCTCCGATTACGCGCTGGCCTTTCTGGATGCCGACAAGCAGCCATTCGACGGTTCCAAGACCTACCGGCTGCACCTGCCGCCCAACGTCCCTGTCAACGACTTCTGGGCCGTCACGCTCTACGACACCCAGACCCGCACCCAGCTGCAGACCAGTCAGCTCTTCCCGACCGTCGGCAGCCAGTCCAATGGCATCAAGAAGAACGCAGACGGTTCGTACGACCTCTATTTCGCGCCGAAAGCCCCGGCGGGAGAGGCCGGCAACTGGCTGGCCACCAACCCCGGCAAGAGCTGGTTCGCGATCCTGCGCATGTATGGTCCGCTGGAGCCGTGGATCAACAAGACCTGGCGGCCAGGCAACATCGAGTTGGCGAAGTAGGCAACACGCTCGTGCGGTCCGATCCGTGCGGAGTAGGCTCGCCCTACTCCGCGCGGATCGCGACGGCGGGATCGATCCCCGCACTCCGCCTGGCCGGCCACCAGCTGGCCAGGAACCCGACCAGCAACAGCAGGCCAATGGCGAGCCCGAACGTCGTCGCGTCCCCCGGCTCCACCCCGTACAGCAACGCCCGCATCAAGCGGGTGCCCACCACGGCGCCGATCCCACCGACGACGATGCCGATGCCGATGACCGCCATGGCGCCCCCCTGCACCAGCCGCTGCACCCGCGATGGCTCGGCGCCGAGCGCAATGCGAATCCCGATTTCGCGCGTCCGCTGGGCCACGGTGTACGCCACCACGCCGTGAATGCCCAGCCCCGCCAGCAGCAGCGCCACCAGGGCGAACGACGCCAGCACCACCATGGTGAAGCGCCGGTCGGCGATCGTGGACGCGAGCCGTTCCTCCATGGTGCGGAACTCCAGCGGCAAGGTGGGATCGATGCCGTGCACCACCTTCGAGAGCATCGGCGCCAGCGCCGCGGGGTCCCCCGTCGTGCGCACCACCAGCTGCATCGAACGGGTCCGGTAGGGATTCTGCGAATAGGGATACCAATAGGCCTCGCGCCGTGGACCGGTGATGGCCCCCTGCGGGATATCGGCGACCACGCCGATGACCGTGCCGTAGGGCTCCTCTCCCCCATCCATGCCGTACACCCGGAAGTGCCTCCCGATGGGATCCTGGCCGGGCCACTCGCGCTCGGCCAGTCCCTGGGTGACGATCACCACGCGAGGTGCACCCGCCCGGTCCCCGTCGTTGAACGGCCGACCCGCGAGCAGGGGAATGCCCATCGCCTCGAAGTAGTCGGTGCTGGCGGTGCGGTAGATGGCGTACCCGGTGAAGGGCCCCCCTGGCAGCGTCGGCTTCCCCTCCACCTGGATGGCGCCACTGGGCTGGTTTCCTTCGAGGGGGAGGCGGTTGGTCACACCCGCCGCCACGACCCCCGGCGCATCCGCCAGCGCCGCGAGGAGTCGATCATGAAAGGCGACCGCCTGCTGCACATCCGGATAGGCGGCGTCCGGCAGGTCGAGAAGGGCCGTCAGGACGCCCTCGGCCCGAAATCCGGGGTCGATCCGGGTAATGGCAGAGAACGACCGGAGGAGCAGGCCTGACCCGCTGAGCAGGATGACCGCGAGGGCCACCTCCACCGCCACCAGCGTGGACCAGAGGCGCCGGCTCTTCCGTGAGCCGCTGTGCCGGGTGCCTTCGCGCATGGCCGTGGCCGGCCGTACTCCCGACATACGCATCGCCGGGAGCAGCCCGAAGAGCACGGCCGTCAGCAGCGTGAGCAGCAGCGAAAATCCGAGCACGCGGAGGTCGAAAGGCGCCCCCTCGCTCGGCACCATCGTGGGGGGCGCCAGCAGGAGGAGGCCGCGCTGCACGACCAGCGCCACCCCGAGTCCCGCCCCGCAGCCGAGGAGGGCGATCAGCAGGCTCTCGGTAAAGACCTGGCGGACCAGGCGGCCGCGGCCAGCGCCGATGGCGGCGCGGACGGCCAGCTCCTGCGCCCGCGCCGCCCCGCGCACCAGCATGCTGCTGGCCAGGTTGGTGCACGCGGCAATGAGGAGGAGGCCCGAGGCGGCGAGCAGGAGGTAAAGCGGCTCCTTGAGCGGGCCCGCTTCGAGGTCCCGAAGTGGGGTCACGGTGGCGCCGACCGCGTCAAAGTCCGGCAGGTATTGTTCGCGCATCGGCACCGTGAGCGCGTCGAGCTCCCGGTCGGCGTCGACCGGGGCCAGCCCCGCCTTCAGCCGCGCCACGACCGAATAGTTGTGGGACGTCCGGCTCTCGTTCCGACCGAACAGTTCGATCGGGAACCAGAGGTCGCTCTCGTCGGGGAATCCGAAGCCCTGGGGCAGGACTCCCACCACCTGGAAATCATATTCGGATCGGAGCCGTCGATCCGTGAGGTCCGTCGCGCCGCCGAGGCGGTCCTGCCAGAATCGGTAGCTGACCACCGCCACCGGCGGTGCGCCGACCGCGAACTCGTCGGGCGCCGGCAGCCGGCCGAGGACCGGCTGCACCCGCATGACCCGGAAGAAATCCGCCGACACCGCCGTGCTCCGTACCCGCGACGGGATGTCCGCGCCAAGCAGGGTGCCGATGTCACTCCCATAGGCGGCCATGCCCTCGAACGAGTGCGCCTGCGCCCGCCAGTCGTGGAAGTTCGGCTCCGCGAGGTCGGACGCGCCTCCGCGCTCCCCCGTCTCGAATACCCTGACCAGTTGCTCGGGCTGGTCGTAGGGCAGCGGGCGGAGGAGGACGCCGTTGACCACCGAGAAGATGGCGGTGTTGGCGCCGATGCCGAGGGCCAGCGTCAACACCGCGCCCACGGTGAAGGCCGGCGCGCGGCGAAGAATGCGGACGGCAAAGCGCACGTCGTGAATCAGCGCCCCGAACCACTCGTCCCGCCGCCGGCTGCGCCGCGCGCGCACCGTGATTTCGCGGCATTCCTCGGTCACGGAAGGCACATCGCCGAAGGCGCGCACCGCCTCCGCCCGCGCATCCTCGGGCGTCCGCCCCTCGGCGATCAGCGCCTCGGTTCGCATCTCGATGTGGTGGGCAATCTCCAGGCGGACATCGTCGTCCACCGGTTTCTGGCGGGAGAGCGGCAGCGGGTCGTGCGACCGCCGGCGGCTCATGCGATTGCCCCGGTCGGTCGCGTCTCCAGGGCGCGGGCCATGGCGGACACGTACCGGCTCCACGCGGTCATCTCGGTCTTGAGCTGCCGGCGGCCAGCCGGGGTCAGGGCGTAGACCTTGGCCTCGCGGCCGGTGGCGGTGGTCTGCCACGACGCCTCGAGCAGCCCCTTCTCCTCCAGCCGGCGCAGCGCCGGGTAGAGGGCTCCCTCCTCGATGTGCAGCTCGTCACCGGTCGTCTGCTGGATCCACCGGGAGATGGCGTACCCATGGCTGGGACCCCAGCCAAGCGTCTTGAGGATCAGGATGTCGAGGGTGCCCTTGAGGAGGGGCAGCGGGGGGTGGGCCATGGAGACCTCGGCGATGGGTGACTGTCTTATACCTTAGTATCTTATGTATAATGGACGGCCCCCACACCCGAAAGGTTGCAGCGCCCCGCTAGGACGTTCCGCGCGGCCTCCCCACCGCCTGGTAGCTCCCCGACCGGAACGCCCCCGCCGACTCCCGGAACTGCGGCGCCCGGGGAATCCGGACGATGGCCCGGCACCCCGTCACGTCCTTCCGGTCCTCCAGCACCAGCGTCCCCCCATGCGCCTCGGCAATGCGCCGGGACAACGCCAGCCCGATGCCGGAGCCCCCCGGTTTGGTGGTGTAAAACGGCACGAAGAGGTTCTCCGAGCCCGCCAGCCCTGTCCCCTCGTCTTCCACCACCAGCTCCACCTCGTCCCGCCGCAGCTCCCAGCGGATCCGCACGCCGCCCCCGGTGCTCTCGACGGCGTCCACGGCGTTCCGCACCAGGTTGATCAGAAGCTGATCCATCTGGTCGCGGTCGGCCATGACCTGACCATCCTCCCCGGGCGCCACCGCCACCTCGCGCCGGGACTCCATCGCGACGGTCCGCGAGACCCAGCCCGCCACCGACATCGGCTGCAGCACCGGCCTCGGCAGCCGGGCCAGCCGGGCGTAGGAGGCGATGAACCGCCCCAGCGACTCCGCCCGCTGTTCGATCACCGAGAGCCCCTCGCGGAGGTCGGCGTCGCTCTCGGGATCGCGCGCGGTCCGGTCCACCAGCGCGCGCAGCGACCCCGCAAAGCTCCGGATCGGCGCCAGCGAGTTGTTGATTTCATGGGAGAGCACGCGGATCAGCCGCTGCCAGGCCTCGCGCTCCTCCGCCTGCAGCGCCCGGTGCACGTCGGTCAGCAGCACCAGGGTGTGGGAGCGGCCCTCCTGCCGGAATCCGCTCCGCCGCAG
Organism: uncultured Gemmatimonadales bacterium; assembly: GCA_963748815.1. Lineage (GTDB taxonomy): Bacteria > Gemmatimonadota > Gemmatimonadetes > Gemmatimonadales > GWC2-71-9 > SPDF01. The sequence continues at coordinate 28,064 of CAVVKJ010000009.1, forward strand.
TTCCCAGCGGTTGGCGTAGGCGCCGCGCTGGTCGAGCACCCGCGGCGTCTCCCCCTCGAGGCAATCCGCCAGGCCCAGCGCGGACGCATGCCGCCCCACCAGGCGCTCGGCGGGCTCGTCCAGCAGCCGCTCCCCGCCGCGGTTGACGAACACCAGGGTGCCGGTGGCGTCGTCGAAGGTAAAGACCGCGGCGTCGATCTCCGCCATGACGGTCCGCACCAGCGCCGTCGCCTCGATGACGCCGAGCCGCTGGCCGCGGAGCAGGTCGGCGAGGGCGTTCGCCTCGAGGTACAGCAAGCCGATGTCGTCGCCGGGGTCGAGGGTGCGCGCGCGGAGGGAAAAGTCCCCTTCGCGCATCGCGGCCAGCAGGTTGGAAATGGTCTGCAGCGGACGAATGACGCGGGTGTGGAGGAGGGTCAGCCCCGCGGCCAGGCAGGCCAGGATGAGGAGGGTGGCGGTCCACTGGAGCCGCGGCGTGTAGGGTCCGAGCCAGAGGAGCCCGAGCGCCACCGCGACGGCGGGCAGGGCGGCCGCGGCCGCAATCGCCACCAGGCGTGAGGGCTGGGAAATCACGGACTACTGCAGCCCGTACCGCTCCAGCCGCCGGTACATCGCGCTGCGGCTGAGCCCGAGGGCCTTCGCGGCCTCGGACACGTTGTGGCCGGTCCGCGCCAGCGCCTTCCGGATCAGGACCTGTTCCACCTGCTCCAGCGTCATCTGGTCGAGCTGCACGCTTGCGCTCTCCTGCGGCGCCAGCGACAGATCGGCCACCCGCAGCTGCGCCGCGTCGGCCAGCAGCACGGCGCGCTCGATGGCGTGATCGAGCTCCCGGATGTTGCCGGGCCAGCCGTAGCTCAGCACCGTGGCCATCGCGTCGGGATGGAAACCCTGCATCGGCTTGCGATAGTGCGCGGCGTACTTCGCGAGGAAATGCGCGGCGAGGTGGGGAATGTCCTCGCGCCGGTCGCGCAGGGCGGGGATCACGATCTCGACGGTGTTCAGGCGATAGAGCAGGTCTTCCCGAAACCGGCCGGCCGCCACCTCGCCCCGTACGTCGGCGTTGGTGGCGCTGAAGACCCGGGTCGACACGGTGCGGGTGCGCGACGAGCCGACCCGCTCGAATTCGCCCGTGTTGAGCACCCGAAGCAGCTTGGCCTGCTGGCTCGGCGTGATGTTCGCGATTTCATCGAGGAAGAGCGTCCCGCGGTCGGCCAGTTCGAAGCGGCCGATGCGGTCGGCCTTCGCGTCGGTGAACGCCCCCTTCGAGTGGCCGAACAGCTCGCTCTCGAACACCCCTTCCGAGAGGCCGCCGACGTTGACCGTGATCATCGGCCGGCCGGCCCGGTTGCTCGCCGCGTGGAGCCACCGCGCCGCGATCTCCTTGCCGACGCCGTGCTCGCCGAGGATCAGCGCGTTGGCGTCCGACGGGGCCACCCGCTCCATCAGCCGGGCGGTGGCGCGCATCGCGGGCGATTCGGTGACGAGGTCGGGAATGCCGGCGCCGCGCAGCGCCTGGTTCTCGCCCTCGAGCCGCTCGCCGAGGCGCAGCGCGCGGCCCAGCTCCACCTGGGTGCGGAGCAGCGCCACCAGCCGGGTGTTGTCCCACGGCTTTTCGAGATAGTCCCGCGCCCCCTGGCGCATCGCCTCCACCGCCCCCTCCACGCTGCCGAACGCCGTCATCACGACGACCGGGAGGGAGGCGTCGAGCTGCCGGATCCGGGCGAGGACGTCGAGTCCTTCGCGGCCGGAGGTGGTGTCGCGGGTGTAGTTGAGGTCCATCAGGAGGGCGTCGAACTCCGCGCGTTCCAGCGCGGCCAGGACACCGGCGGGCGAGGCCGCGGTTTCCACCGCAAACCCCTCCTGCCGGAGGAGCAGGCGGAGGGCCTGCAGGATGTCCGCCTGGTCATCGGCGACGAGGATGCGGGGCGCGGGAGTTCCCATCAGGCAGGGAATCTACTCCGTCACGAGCCATCCGTCATTGAGGCGGATGATCCGGTCCCCGTACTGGGCGTTCTCGTGGGAGTGGGTGACCTGGATGATCGTGGTGCCGGCGCGGTGGAGGGTCCGGAAGAGCTCCATGATTTCCCGCCCCTGCTCGGAGTGCAGGTTGCCGGTCGGCTCGTCGGCCAGCAGGAGCGCCGGCTTGGCGATGACCGCGCGGGCCACCCCCACCAGCTGCTGCTGGCCCCCGGAGAGCTGGGCCGGGAAGAGGTCCTTCTTGCCGACGATGTTGAAGCGGTCGAGGGTGTCGGCCACGATGGCCTGGCGTTCCTTCGCCGGCACGTTCCGGTAGCCGAGGGGGACGTCGAGGTTCTCGGCGACGGTCAGGTCGTCGAGCAGGTGGTACTTCTGGAAGACGAAGCCGATCGAGGCCCGCGCCAGGTTGTGCCGGTTCCGGGGCGACATGGCGTGCACCGCCTGGTCGTTGAACCAGAACTCCCCGGAGTGATCGGCGTCGAGCATGCCCAGGATGGAGAGCAGCGTGGACTTGCCCGCCCCGGACGGCCCCATGATGGTCACGAACTCACCGGCCGAGACCGACAGGGAGATCTGTCGGAGCAGGTAGGTCGGCGACGGGCGGGTGGGCACCGTCTTCTCGAGATTGACGAGGCGGATCACGGGAACCCTGCTGGAGGAAGAGAGAACCGGAAAGGTAGCGGCGCAGGCATCATCACTCGCTCCGGAGCGCGACGATCGGGTCGATCGCCGCCGCCCGTCTCGCCGGGAACCAGGCGGCGACCCAGGCCGTGCCGATGAGCACCGCCGCCGCCAGCCCGAGCAGCACCGGGTCGGTCGCCTTCACCTCGTAGAGCTGGCTCTGGAGCAGCCGGGACACGACCAGGAAGATGACCATCCCGATCGCCGATCCGATGGCCGTGGCGCGCAGGGCGCCGCCGACCACGAGCCGGGTGACGGTGGCGGCGCGCGCACCGAGGACCATGCGGATGCCGATTTCCTTCCGGCGGCGCGCCACCCCTTGCGCCACGACGCCGTAGATGCCCAGCGACGCGAGGAGGAGCGCCGCGGCCCCGAACATCGCCACCAGCGAGGTGAAGAGCCGCGGCTGGGCCACCGACGACTCGAGTTGGGACGTCAGCGGACCGAGGTCGCTGATCGGCAGATCGGGGTCGAGTTCGCGCACCGCGGCCCGAACGGCGGCAACATAGTTCAGCGGGGAACCCGCGACGCGGACAAAGCCGCTGAAGGCGGAGCGGTGGAAGAGGGCCAGCGGCGCATAGGCCACCGATTCGGCGGGGCGATCGAGGCTCTCGTGGCGCACGTCGGTGGCGACTCCCACGACGACCGCATCACTCCCCCCCATCCGGAAGCGCTCCCCGACGGCCGGCCGCCCCGGCCACACCTGCCGCGCCAGGCTGGCGCTGACCACAATGGGAATCAGTGCGTCCGAGGTATCCGCCGCAGTGAACTCCCGTCCTGCCAGCATCGGAATGGACAGCGCGTCGAAATACCCCGGGGTGACGATGTAGGTCCCCGCCGCCGGCGCGATCGTATCGACGACGCCTCCCTCCCGGGTCACGCGAAGGTCGTACGGCTCTCCGCCGCCGGTGAGCGGCGCCCGCTTCCCGCCGCCGACGGCGAGCACGCCGGGTATCCCGGACAGCCGCTCGAGCAGCGCGCGCCGGAAGGTCTCCGGGTACCCGTTCTCCTCGTAGCGCCCGCCCTGGAGCACGAGGCGCAGCGACACGACCGACTCCGCCGAAAATCCGGGATCGACGTGCGTGAGCCTCCAGAGGCTGGAGAGGGTCAGCACCGTACCGCAAAGCAGGAGCACGGCGAACCCGCTTTCCGCCGCGAGGAGTCCGGCCGCCAGGCGGTGGCCGTCGCCGCCCGTCTGACCGCGGCCTTCGCGGAGCGTGGTCCCTGCGGTCGGCTCCGCGCTGCGCAGTGCCGGCATGATCCCGACAATCAGGAAGGTGGCCAGTCCGGCCAGGATGGCGTACCCGGCGACGGTCGGGTCGACCGCGATCTGCGTGGCGCGGGGCAGCGTCCCGGCGGCGACCGAGGTCAGGACCGGCGCGGCGAGCCACGCGAGCAGCAGCCCGGCGGCGGCGCCGGCCGCGGCCAGGATGGCGCTTTCGAGCAGCAGCTGCCCGACGAGCCGCGCCCGGGTGGCGCCAAGCGCCGCGCGGATGGCCAGTTCGCGGAACCGGCCCAGGCCGCGCGCGAGCACGAGGTGGGCGACGTTGACGGCCGCGATCAGCATCACCAGCGCCACCGCCGCCATCAGCGCGACCAGCGGGGCGCGGACCCGGCCGAGGAGGTACTCCTCCACCGGGCGCAGCGCCGGCTTGTCCCAGTCGGTGTTGCTCTCCGGGTACTCGCGCGCCAGCCGCGCCAGCACCTCACCGAGCTGCGCCTCGGCGGCCGATGGGGTCACGCCCGGGGCCAGGCGGGCCACCGCGTTGAGCCAGCGAATGGGGCGGAGGTGCGGGATTTCGCGATCGGTGAGCAGGGAGAGCGGCAGCCAGACCTCGGCCGCCGCCGAGGGAAAGGCAAAATCGGGCGGCATGACGCCCACGACCCGGAAGGGCTGGCCGTCGAGCTGGACCACGCGACCCACGACCTCGGGGTCGCCACCGAGCGCGCTCCGCCAGAACTGGTCGCTGAGCACCACGACCTGGTTGGCGCCGACGACGTCGTCGGAGGCGTCGAAGGTCCGGCCTTGCACGGCCGAGACGCCGAGGGTTTCGAACAGATGACCATCGGCCATGACCGCCGAGACATTCAGCGGCTCGCCGAGGCCCGTGAGGTTGCGGGTGCCGAGTCCCGGGGTGTAGAAGTAGGCCGTGATCGCACTGAACTTGTCGGCGGCCGCGCGGACATCCTCGAAATCCTGGGGCGAGAATCCGCCGAAGACGGCGCCGCGTCCCGGCCGCGTGTGTCCCACCTGGACCAGCTCGTCGGGGCGCTCGAAGGGGAGCTCGCGGAGCAGGACCGCCCGCACCACGGTGAAGATGGCGGTGCTGGCGCCGATGCCGAGGGCCAGCGTCGCGAGCGCGACGAGGGTGAAGCCCGGCGTGCGTGCCAGCCCGCGGACCGCGAGTCGCGCCCCGGCCAGGAGACTACTCACCGCGCAGCGCCTCGACCGGATCCAGCGTCGTGGCGCGGCGGGCCGGCACCCAGCTCGCCAGCAGCGTGACGGCGAGCAGCAGGAGCGGGATCGCGACAAAGGTGAGTGGGTCCTGCGCGGACACGTTGAAGAGGAGCCGGTCCGTGGCGCCCACGGCCGCCTGGCTGTCCAGCGCCTTGAGCAGGTTGGTGAGGGCCACCGCCGCCACCAGCCCGAAGCCGATGCCCACCAGCGCGAGGCGCATCCCCTGCCCCATCACCATCCGCTGGACTTCGCCGGGGGTGGCGCCGAGGGCCAGCCGGACGCCGAGCTCCTTGGTGCGTTGCGCCACGGTGAAGGCCATGACGCCGTACAGGCCGATGGCGGCGAGCGCCGCTGCCAGGAGCGAGAAGACGGTGAGCAGCACCATGGAGAAGCGCCGCGGGCCGGTGCTCGTCGAGACCAGCGCATCCATGGCATCGATGTTGGCGATGGCCACATCCGGGTCGACCGACTTGAGCGCTTCGCGCACCGCACCCACCGCCGCAAGTGGCTCGGCCGTGGTGCGCACGGCGTACGCCATGAAGTTGTTGCCCGCCTGCGCCAGGGGGAGGTAGTACTGGATCCGCTTCTCGGCGTCGAGGCCTTCGTGCATGGTGTGCCCGACCACGCCGACCACGGTGATCCAGGTGATGGCCGAGTCGGTGAACTCGTTGAAGGTGATCCGCTTGCCGATCGGGTCGGTGTCGGGCCAGTAGGTCTTGACGAGCTCCTCGTCGACGATGGCCACGATGGGCGCCCCCTCCACGTCCTGCGCGGTGAAGAAGCGGCCCTTGAGGAGCGGCGCGCCGATCGTGCGCAGGTAGTCGGGCGTCACGATCCGGATGTCGCCCCACGGCATGTTCCCCTTGGGGGGCACGACGTACCCCTCGACGTTGAACGACGAGGTGCTCCAGTTGTTGGTGAACGGAAGCACGGAGGTGGCGCCGGCGGAGATCACCCCCGGCTGCGCGGCGATCGCCTCCGTGGCGCGGTCGAAGAACGCCACGCGCGCGGTGTCGTTCGGGTACTTCGCGTTCGGCAGCGCCATGTTGAAGGTCAGGAGGTGGTCCTGGCGGAAGCCGGGGTCCACCTGGAGCAGCTGCGAGAAGGACCGGGTGAGGAGCCCGGCGCCGACCAGCAGTGTCAGCGCAAGCGCGACCGTGGCGACAACCAGGCCGCGCCGGAGGGTCAGCCCCCCGCGATCCCCCGCCGCGCCTCGGCCCCCCTCCTTCAGCGATTCCTGGAGCGAGGTGCGCGACACCCGCAGGGCGGGCGCGAGGCCGAAGACGAGGCCCGTCAGCAGCGACAGGCCCAGGGTGAAGGCCAGCACGCTCGCCGTCGATGCCGATGGCCGACGCGGGCGGCAGGTTGCTCTCGTTCAGCGACATCAGCGCGGGCACGCCCCAGAGCGCGAGCAGGATGCCGAGCACCCCGCCCGCCAGCGCGAGCACCATGCTTTCCGCCAGCAGCTGACGGAGGAGGTCCCTCGGCGAGGCGCCGAGCGCGACGCGCACCGCGATCTCGCGCGAGCGCGAGGCAGCGCGGGCGAGCTGCAGATTGGCCACGTTGGCGCAGGCGATAAGCAGCACGAGGACCACCGCCCCGAGCAGCACGAACATCGCGCGCCGCATGCCCGCGGAGGTGACCTGGTCGCTGAGCGGCGAGAGTTTCAGGCCCCAGTCGTCCGAGACCTGGTCGGGCCGATCGGCCTTGATGCGCGCCGCCAGGGCGTGCATCTCCGCCTCCGCCGTCTCGAACGACACGCCGTCCTTGAGCCGCGCCGTCACACCCAGGAATTCGTTGCCCCACGAACTCGCCAGCTGCCGCGGCGTGAACGCGATCGGCGTCCAGAGATCGATGGTGCGGTTGAGCATCGACGTGAACGACGGCGGCATCACCCCGACGATCTCGTAGCTCTCGCCGTTGAGGAGCATCTGCTGTCCGACGATGCCCGGATCGGCGCCGTAGGAATTGCGCCAGAAGGCGTCGCTGAGCACGACGACATGGTCGCTCCCCGCGACCGACTCGTCGGCGCGGAGCGCCCGGCCGAGCGCGGGTTGCACCCCGTAGGTGGTGAAGTACTCGCCGGCCACGCGCTGGGCCTGGAGGCGGCTGGCGTCGCCGTGCCCGGTCAGCGTCGGCCCCCAGCCGGTGAAGGCCGTCATGGCGCTGAACGCCTGGTCCTGCTTCTCGTACTCCAGGAATCCGGGGACCGACACCCCAGCCATCAGGTTCGCCAGGGAGGGATAGAAGTGGTTCACCACCACCAGCCGGTCGGGCTGCGCGTACGGCAGCGGGCGCAACACCACAGCGTTGATGACCGAGAAGATGGCGGTGTTGGCGCCGATCCCCAGCCCCAGCGTCAGGATGGCGACGAAGGCGTACCCGGGACTGCGCCGGAGGGTGCGAACGGCGTAGCGCAGCGTGTTGCTCAGCGGGGCCATGCGATGCTCCTCTCTATCCTTGCGACATGGCGAGTTCCAGGGCCTCGTCGCCGACCACGCGCCCGTCGAAGAGGTGGATGGCGCGGTCCGCGTGGCGCTCGTACCGGGCGTCGTGCGTCACCATGATGATCGTGGCCCCGCCCCGGTGCAGCTCCTGCAGCAGCTGCATGACCGCCTCGCCGTTGGTCGAGTCGAGGTTGCCGGTCGGCTCGTCGGCCAGGAGGATCAGCGGCTCGCCCGCCACGGCGCGCGCCACCGCCACGCGCTGCTGCTGACCGCCGGAGAGCTGCGCCGGATAGTGCCGCACCCGGTGGCTCATCCCCACCCGCTCCAGCGCCGACATGACCCGCTGCTTCCGCTCGGCGGGCGCCATGCCGCGATAGGTCAGCGGCAGCTCGACATTCTCGTACACCGTCAGGTCGCCGATCAGGTTGAACGCCTGGAAGATGAATCCGATTTCGCGGTTGCGGATCCGCGCCCGGTCAGCCGGCGAGAGCTGCGCCACCGGCTTCTCGTCAAGCCAGTACTCGCCACCGGTCGGCGTGTCCAGCAGGCCGAGCAGCGAGAGCAGCGTGGTCTTGCCGCAGCCCGACGGGCCGGAAATGGCGACGTACTCGCCCCGCTGGACCTCGAGGTGCACCTCGGACAGGGCATGGGTTTCCACCTCGTCGGTGTAGAACACCTTCTGGATTCCATCGAGGCGGATCAGCGGCTGCGTTGCGTTCATGGCAAGAACTCCGGAGAGAGGCAAAGAGGCGACACGTCAGTAGTTGGGCAGAACCCGCGGGCTATTTGATGCGCACCCGGTCGACGGAGCCGAACCGGGTCATGTCGGACAGGATGACGAGATCGCCGGCGTCCAGGCCCGCGACGATCTCGACGGCGTTGGCGGAGGTGCGCCCCAGCGTGACCTGCACCCGCACGGCCTCGTCGCCGTCGGGGGAGAGACGGAAGAGGCCGATGGTGCTGTTGGCCTGGCCATAGGTCGGGCGCCCGACGTGCAGCACCTGGCCGAGCCGCTCGATCTCGATGGTGCCGTCGACGCTCAGGTCGGGCCGGGCGCCCTTCGGCAGCGAATCGGTGAGCGCCACGTCGACCGTCACCATGCCGCCGGACGAGGACGGATCGATCCGCGAGACACGCCCGCGCACCAGGCCGTTGCGGGTGTCGATGACGGCGGACTGGCCGAGGGCCACGTCCCGCGCCTGGTTTTCCTGCACCCGGAGGACGGCCTTGAGCCGGTCGGGCTGGACCACCTTGGCGATGGTCGTGCCGCTGGTGGCGAACTGGCCCACCTCGAGCGGGAGTTCCTGCAGCACGCCATTCGCGCCGGCGCGCACGGTCATGGCCCCGGCCAGGGAGCGCTGGAATTGCACGACCGCCTTGAGGCGCTGCACCTGTTCGCGCTGGACGGCGAGCTGGGCGGGAATGTTGTCGGTGATGAGTTTGAGGCGCTGTTCCTCGATGCCGAGCCGCTCGGTCATTTCCGTGGCGTGCTCCTTCGCCTTCTTCGCCTCGAACACCGAGATCAGCTGCTGGTCCACCATCGCGTTGGCCGCATCGGCGTTCCGCTTCGCCTCGAGGTATGCCGACCGCGTCTGGGCGACGACACCGGCCTGGGTCAGGCGCTGGGTCTCGAGGCTGACCTGCAACGCGACCAGCTGGGCCTGCGCGTCGGTGAGCTGGCGCTCGGCCTGCAGCAGCTGAATTTCGACGTCCGGATTGACCAGCTCCATCAGGATGGTGGATGCGGTGACCTTTTCGCCGGGCTGGACCAGTTTCTTCTCCACGCGGCCCGGGGCGATGGCCGAAATCCACCGGATCTGCTCCGGCACCAGGGAGCCGGGGGCCCGGACCTCACGCACCATGGGACCCGACACGACGGAATCGATCGACAGGGTGGGTCGCTCGACGCTCGGCGCCGCCGGCTTCAACCGGCCAACGCCGACGAGGACCACGACGACCACCACTCCGATACCGATGTAGAGGGGGCGGCGCTTGTTCGGCGGCTTGACGCGAGCAACGTCCACAGATTGTCCTGTTCAGAAAAGTCCGGAGCGCGGCCGTACGGGACGAGTCTCCCCAGCAAGGGAAGAAGCGTGCCGATTCTCCTCCCAGAACCTGAATTCCAACTCTTGCAGTAGCAATGATTTACGCCGGGCAATCCTCCGCGAGTTTCCGCGGAGTGTCCGGTTTTGGGATTCCTGGTCCCGACAGCGACCAGCCAGCTGGGGCGCTACTCCCCGCGCAGCGCCTCGACGGGGTCGACCCGCGACGCCCGACGAGCCGGGAGGTAGCACGCCAGCAGGCCCACGCCCAGCAGCACGGCGGTCATGCCGGCGAAGGTGACGAGGTCGAAGGCCGCCACGCCGTAGAGGAGGCTGCCCAGGGCGCGCGTGGTGGCGAGCGCGACGGCGAGTCCGATGGCGATCCCGACCGCCACGACGCGCGTCCCCTGCAGGACCACCATCCGACGGACCTCCCCGGCCGCGGCGCCAAGCGCCATGCGCACTCCGATTTCACGCGTGCGCTGCCCGACGACGTACGACAGGACGCCGTAGAGTCCGACGCTCCCCAGGATGAGGGCGAGCGTCGACGCGATCCCGAGCGTCAGCATCAGGAAGGAGAGCTGGGCCATCGAGTCCCGGGCCAGGCCCGCCATGGTGTAGACCCGGTACATCGGCGCTTCCGGCGCCACCTCCCGGGCCAGCGCGCGGACGTCCGGCGCGATGAATTCGGCGCGGGTCGTCTTGAGGACGTAGGCCGGCGACGACATGGCCCAGCTGGTCGGGGTGGGGCCGACGAGCGGGAGGTACACGACCGGCTCCGGCGGATCGCGAAAATTGTCCTGGAGAACATCCTCGACCACGCCAATGACGGTGAATCCCTCCGGGCTGGACTCCGACGTGAGACGCCGCCCGATCGGGTCGGTATCCGGCCAGACGAGCCTGGCGGCGGACTCGCTGAGGATGACCTGGCCCACTCCCGAGAGTTGATCCTCGTTCGTGAAGACCCGCCCGCGCAGCACGGCGATGTCCATCGTCGTGAAGTAGTCGCCGGCCGTCCAGGTGAAGTTCAGCAGCGGCAGGACATCCGCGTCAGCGCCCTCCGGATGGAACGCCTGCGAGCGGGTGCCCTCGTTCAGGGGGACATTCTCGATCAGCCCGACCGATTCGACCCCGGGAAGCGCCCGGAGCCGGTCCATGAAGGCGAGATCGAAGCGCGCGAAGGACGGCCCGTCGTTCAGCGTTTCCCGTTCGGGCGCGATCTGGAAGGTGAAGACATCGCGGGTGTCGTACCCCGGATCGACATGCGAGAGCTTGTCGAAGCTCCGGACCAGGAGTCCCGACCCGATGAGCAGCGCCAACGCCAGCGCCGTCTGCACCACGACGAGGCCGTCCCGGGCCCAGTTGCGCTGCCGCGTGGCGCCGCGGCCGCCTTCGCGGAGCCGCAGCATGCTCGGCTCCGAGACACGGATCGCCGGGACCAGCCCGCACGCCAGCGCCGAGACCAGCGCGGCGACCAGCGTGAAGAGCAGCGCCGGGAGTCCGAGGGCGACCGTACCGATCCGCGGGATGTCCTCCGGCGCGGCGCCCACGAACAGCGGCAGCGCCCAGCTCGCCAGCACCACCGCCACGCCGCCGGCGCAGAGGGCCACCACCACCGCCTCGGCCATCTGGAGCCGGATCAGTGGCCAGCGGCCCGCGCCGATGGCCCGCCGGACCGCGAGTTCCTGATGCCGCACGTCGGCGCGAACCACGAAGAGGTTGGCGACGTTGGCGCAGGCGATGAGCAGCACGATGGCCACGGCGCCGAGGAGCACCCAGAGCGGCTGGGCCACGCTGCCGAGCATCTGCTCTTCCAGCGGGCGCACGACGGCCTGGTATTGCTCCATCAGCCGGGCGTACTGCGGAGGGCCTCCGAACCGTTCCGGCAGGCGACGCGCCAGTGCCGTCAGTTCGCTGGCGAGTGCCTCAGCCGTGACGCCGGGTTTCATCCGTGCCACCATCGGAACGCCGAAGCGCCCGGGGGTGATGCCGTCGAGACGAACCGTGGCGGGGTACCAGAGCTGGGTGTCGTCGACCGGAAATCCGAACTCCGATCCCATGACGCCGATGACGGTACGGCTCTCTCCGGAGACCTCGAGGGCTCGGCCCAGGACCGCCGAGTCGCCACCGAACCAGCTCTGCCAGAGCCCGTAGCTGAGGACCACGACCCCCGCTTCGTCTTCGGGCAGCGGGAGGCGGCCAAGGATCGGGGTGGCATCGAGCACCGAGAAGAGGGAGGGGGTCGCCTGCGACATCCGGATCCGCTCCACCCGGTCCGCGGTGCGCAAGGTCGAGGTGAACGACCCGTAGATGGCCACGTCCTGCAGCAGCTGGGACTGTTCCAGGTACTGCGGGTAGAACTCGAGTGAGACGCCGAACTCGTCCGGCATGTCGGAGCCGGGCGCTGTGCTGGCAATGGAGACGACGCGATCGACGTCGCCGTATGGAAGGGGATGGAGCAGCACGGCGTCCACGACGCTGAACATGCCGACGTTGGCACCGATCGCGAGCCCGAGGGTGCCAATCGTCACGAGGGCAAATCCGGGGGCCCGACGGAGCGCGCGCATGGCGTGGCGCAGGTCGGTGAGCCAATCGGTGAGGGTCGGTCGCATGTCGAGGCCTTCGGTGGGAGTCGCGGGGCGCGCCAGGCGGCGAATGGCGGCTCCCATTGGAAAGAAGCGTGCCGCCGCAACACCTCCTCGCCACGCCGACAAGGCCGTGCGGCAACACGGCATACGGCCGCGCTGCCAACCGCCATGTACGACCGATTGTCCGGTTTTGGGATTGCCCGTCCCGCGACCGGGCAGTGCCCGGCACGGGGAGTGACGTCTCAATAGACTGCGGTCAGCTGGAAATGGTTGCCGGCGAATTCGAGGGTCGGTCAGCGCCCCGCCGCCTCCGCCACACCAGGAGCAGCACCAGCCCGGTCGCCGCCACCACGATCAGCATCAGCGCCAGCCGCCGCTGCAGGAAGGCGTCGCTGAGCATCACGGCGCCGAGACCGTAGGGCAGCTCGGCGAGGAGGAGCGCGGGGAAGTAGATGCGGGCCGGATACTTCACCAGCCCGAAGAAGTAGCCCCCGATGTCGGACGGGACCGACACCGAGACCAGCAGCGCCGGGAGGAAGCGCCCGCCGGACGGAATCCGCCCCTCGTATCGGGAGATGAGCGCGTCGGGAAGCAGCCGGCGGACCACCGGCCGGCCCAGGAACCGGCCGATCGAATAGGTGACCACCCCGCCGATGAACCAGCCGGTCAGGAGGAGCGCGAAGCACCACCACGGCCCCCACGCCTGGACCCCGATCGGCACCAGCAGCCAGCTCGACACGAAGATCAGGATGGCGCCCAGGGCGGACAGCCCCGTGAAGACCACCGCCCCCCAGACCGGGTGCGCCGCGATGACCGGCTCGGCCAGCGCAATCCACTCGACCACCTGCTGGTGCAGCCCCGTCGACGACGCCACCAGCGCCGCCGTCGCCACGGCCAGCATCAACAGCGCCAGGCGCCGCCGCCGCTCCTGCCCGACCGTGCGCCCCGGCTCCGTGGCGCTCGCTGCCCGCAGTGTTTCGCTCATTCCTAAATCTACCTCTGAACCACCCTTCACCCGCACGTCACGGACGGTTCAGCGCCCGGCCCCTAGCATAGAGGCAACCGGCGCGCCCCCCCGACTGGCCGCGCTCCCGACTCCCAGGAGGCCCCTGTGCCCACGCTGCTCCAGATCGTCGCCACCCCGCACCAGAACGGGAACTCGCAGACCCGGCAGCTGGCCACCGCGTTCCTCCAGGGCTGGGAAACGGTGCACCCGACCGATGCGGTCGAGACCCTCGACCTCGCACAACTCGACCTTCCGCCGCTCGATGAAGCGATGGTCGCCGTTCTCTTCGACCGACCCTCGGGGTTCGCCGGCGAGATGCTGGCCCAGCGCCGTCGCGCGCTCGACCGGCTCGTGGCCCAGTTCGTCGCGGCCGATGCCTACCTCTTCGTGACCCCGATGTGGAACTTCGGCCTCCCCTACGAGCTGAAGCACTACTTCGACCTGGTCATCCGGCCCGGCTGGACCTTCTCCCTCGGCCCGCAAGGGGCGACCGGCCTCCTCGGCGGGCGTCCCGCCTACGCCGTGATTACCCGCGGCTTCGACTACAGCCCCGAATCGGGGAAGGCGCAGTACAACCATCTCGAGCCCCACCTCCGGACGCTGCTCGGCTTCATGGGAATCGAGGACCTGTCGGTCGTCGCGGCGGAAGGGATGATGCTCCCCGGCGCGGACGACCGGATGGACGCGGCGCTGAAGGCCGCCACGGCGATGGGGCTGGGATTGGTCACGGCCTGACGGCAGCGCGGCCGACGGAATCGTGCTACTCGTCCTTCGGCAGCGCCAGGTGGACCCGCTCGACAAACCGGTGAAACTCCGTCATGAACTTCCGGAGGAATGCCTCGGTGGACTCCCGGGTGACCTCGCCCTCGTCGGTGATGAGCCCCGGGGTCATCTGGATGTACGCCTCCGGCGAGTTCATCTGCGGCGAGTTCAGGTGCGCCAGCACGCCGCGCAGGTGCTGCTGCGCAATCGCGGTGCCGATGGCGCCCGTCGACGCCCCGATGGTCGCGGAGGGTTTGCGGGCGAAGGAGTTCGTGCGCGAGGGCCGGCTGGCCCAGTCGATCGCGTTCTTCAGGCAGCCCGGCACGGACCGGTTGTACTCCGGGGTGACCAGCAGGACGGCGTCCGCGGCCTCGAGGGACTCCTTCAGCGCCGTTCCCGCCGGCGGATAGTCGGAATCGTAGTCGTAGCTGTAGAGCGGCAGGTCCCCGATGGGGATCTCGAACATCTGGAGCGCCGGCGGCGCCAGGCGCACCAGCGCCCTGGCGAGCACGCGGTTGATCGACGCGCTCGCCAGGCTGCCGATGATATACCCAACCTTGAACGTTCGTCCCGCCACGCTACCTCCCGTCCCCCTTCAGGACGAAGGAGATCTTCGCGTTGACCCGGTAGTGCGTGATCTTGTCGCCGTCGATCTCGGCGCTGAAGTTGTCGACCCAGATCGACTTCAGCCCCTTCACCGTCCTGGCCGCCTCGCGGACCGCGACCTTCACCGCATCATCGAACGACTTGTTCGACTGCGCGATGACTTCAATGACCTTGACCATGTCGCTCATGTTTCCTCCCGGTGATTGTGGGTTGTGCCTACCCACCCAAGGTAACAAGGTGGGCCCGGGAGGCGGGGAAGCGGGGAAGCGGGGAAGCGGGGAAGCGGGGAAGCGGGGAAGCGGGGAAGCGGGGAAGCGGGGAAGCGGGGCCGAATGTCTGATAGATGTCATCCCGGCGCAAGCCGGGATCCATTTTCATTTGGGACACTGGACCCCGGCTTTCGCCGGGGTGACGGGCGAGTCATCCCCTTCACGCCTTCACGCCTTCGCGCCTTCGCGTGAGCACCTTGGACCCCGGCTTTCGCCGGGGTGACAATCTGGCGCGGGGTGACGTCATGTCGTGCGGTTGATGCGCAAGGGCAGTTTCCGCAGCCGTTCCCCCGTCAGCGCGAACACCGCGTTGGCCACTGCCGGCGCGATCGGCGGCACCCCCGGCTCCCCCACCCCGCCCGGCGGCTCCGTGCTCGGCACGATATGCACCTCCACCACGGGCGCCGTCGGCATCCGCACCATCTCGTAGTCGTAGAAGTTGCTCTGCTGGACCCGCCCCTTGTCGAGGGTGATCTCGCCGTGCAGCGCGGCGGTGAGCCCGAAGATGACCCCACCCTGCATCTGTGCCGTGATCAGCCCCGGGTTGACCGGCGTGCCGCAATCCACCGCGCACGTCACCCGGTGCACCTGGATGACCCCGGCCGGTGACACCGACACCTCCGCGACTTCCGCCACGATGCTGCCGAAGGAACGCACGATGGCCAAGCCGCGCGCGCGGCCGGGGGGGAGCGGGCTCCCCCACCCCGAGCGAATCGCCGCGCGCTTGAGCACCGCCGACATCCGCGGGTCGTCCTTGAGCAACCGGTGGCGATAGATGAGCGGATCCTGCCCGGCCGCCGCCGCGAGTTCGTCGACGAAGCTCTCGGTCACGAACGAGTTCTGCGAGTGGCCCACCGAACGCCAGAAGCCGACCGGCACCGGCAGGGTCAGTTCCCGCCAGTCCACCAGGAGGTTCGGCACCGCGTACGGGAGGTCGGCCGACCCCTCCACCGCGGATGGATCGACGCCGTGCTCCAGCGCTCCCGTCAGGCTCATGGCGAAGTCGGGCAGCCACCCCGGCACCCAGTTCCGGATGATCGACTGGCAGGCGATCCGCTGGCGCCATGCCGCCGGCAGCCCGTCGCTCCCCAGGGAAGCCGAAAGTGCGTGGGCGGTGATGGGGCGGTAATAGTCGTGCCGGGTGTCGTCCTCCCGGCTCCAGATGACCTGGACCGGCCGCGCGATTTCCCGGGCGACCAGCACCGCCTCCGTCACGTAGTCCACCTCGAGCCGGCGGCCGAATCCCCCGCCGAGAAAGGTGGTGTTGATGGTGACGTCCGAGGTGGAAACGCCGGCCGCGTCCGCCGCGACCCCGCGCGCGCCACCCTTGTTGAGGAAGCCGGGACCCATCTGGAATTGGGTCGGCGCCCAGACCTCCACTCGGCCGTCGTGCACCCAGGCGGTGCAGTTCTGCGGCTCCATCGTGGCATGGGCGAGGTAGGGGGCCTCGTACAGCGCGTCGACCCTCGTGCCCCCCGACGCCAGCGCCGCGTTCGCGTCGCCGACTTCGCGCGCCACCTTGCCCTCGTCCGACGCGAGGAGGCGCTGCAGCTGCCCGGCGATTCCCGCGGACGACAACGACGCGCCGGCGCCCTCGTCCCAGGTGATCTCGAGCGCCCGGCGCCCCTTCACCGCCTGCCAGTAGTGCTCGGCCACCACGGCGACCCGGTCCTTCAGCCGCACCACCTTGATGACCCCCGGCATGCCTGCC
Organism: uncultured Gemmatimonadales bacterium; assembly: GCA_963748815.1. Lineage (GTDB taxonomy): Bacteria > Gemmatimonadota > Gemmatimonadetes > Gemmatimonadales > GWC2-71-9 > SPDF01. The sequence continues at coordinate 44,611 of CAVVKJ010000009.1, forward strand.
ACCACTGCCTCCCCTGCCACGCTGCCCACCTGCCCCCCCGGCACCGGGCAGCGCTCCACGCTGGCGTACACCATGTCCGGAAGCCGCACGTCGATGCCAAAGGTGGCGGTCCCGCGCACCTTGGCAACATTGTCGAGCCGGTCGACCGACGTGCCGATGAGCCGGAAATCCTTCGGGTCCTTGAGGGGAATGTCCTTGGGCACCGGGAGCACGTTCGCGTCCGCCACCAGCGCGCCGAAGTCGAGTTCCTCGCCGGTGGCGTCGTTCCGGACCATGCCGGAGGCGGTGCTGCAGGAGGCCGCCGGCACGCCCCACCGGCCTGCCGCCGCCGCAATCAGCATCGCGCGCGCCGTCGCCCCGGCCTGTCGCATCGGCAGCCACCCGGTGCGGATGCTGGTGCTCCCGCCGGTCACCTGCGCCTGCAGTGCCGGGTTGTAGTACGCCTTGGCCGCCGGCGCCTGCACGAAGGTGACCCGTTCCCAGCCGCAGTCGAGCTCCTCCGCCAGCAGCATCGCGAGCCCGGTGGTCGGCCCCTGCCCCATTTCCGAACGACCGATGACCACCGTCACCATGCCGTCGGGCGAGAGGCGCAGGAAGGCATCCGGCGCGAAGATCCAGTCGGGGGCGTCCGGCGCGCCGCTGCCGCACCCCTGGAAGTAGACGGCCAGCGTCAGCCCGGCGCCGGCGGTCGACGGCCGCCTTGACGAAGTCCCTTCGGGTGACGCCGTCGGAACCGCTCACGAGGTGGCCTCCGCGGCGCGGTGAATGGCCAGCCGGATCCGTTCGTAGGTGCCGCACCGGCAGATGTTGCCCGCCATGGCCGTGTCGATGTCCTGGTCGGTAGGACGCGGGGTCCCGGCGAGGAGGGCGGCGGCGGACATGATTTGCCCGACCTGGCAGTAACCGCACTGCGGGACCTGTTCCCGGAGCCACGCCAGCTGCACCGGATGACTCCCGTCGGCGGAGAGACCCTCGATGGTGGTGATGGCCCGCGCCCCGACATCCCGCACGATCCACTGGCAGGAGCGGGTGGCCTCGCCGTCGAGGTGGACGGTGCAGGCGCCGCATTGGCCCACGCCGCACCCGAACTTGGTGCCGGTCAGGTTGAGATGGTCCCGCAGCACCCAGAGGAGGGGGGTGTCGGGGTCGACATCCACGGTGGTGGAGGTGCCGTTGATGCGCAGGGTGTACTGCACGTGGCCGATCCGGAAAGGAGTGCCGGAACTAATGGCACTCCCCCCGGTGGCGTCAAGCGGTTTGGGCTACTTCTGTACCTGCAGGCTGTAGGTGCCCACAGCGCGCTGGGCGTAGGTGACCTTGGCGGCCACCTGCAGCAGCTGGGTGGTGATGGACGACGCCTTGCTGACGTCGGCCACGTAGAGCGTCAGGAGGTTGCTCCCGGTCGCGATGTCGCCGGTCACGATGGCGCGCACCACGTTCGGGCCCGGGATCGACTGGTAGAGCGTGAGGCCCGCGGGGGCCACGACGGAATCCACCACGCCGGTCACCTGGAACATCACGGCGCCGTCGTCGGTGTTGGGGGTGGTGATGACCACCCGCAGCGGACCGGCCACCGGCCCGGTGGGGCCGCCGCCGCTATCGCTGCCACAGCCGGCGGCCACCACGAGGGCGGCCACGAGGGCGGTGCCCCGGATCAGGGTCGACTTCATGGGGTCACTCCCTTCGGCGTCTGCGCCGTAGTCGGGCCTGCCGCAGCAAGCAATTTGGCCATCAGCTCAGGCGGGACGCCCTGGCCGGAAATGGTGACCCAGCGCAGGAAGTCGCCGAGGTCGTAGGTGCCGTTGTTGTTGCCCTCCTGGTCGAGCAGGGTGCGCTGTGCCACCGAGAGGCTCGGCACGCCGAGCAGGTCGTTCGCCGCGGCGGTCGTGGTAAAGACGGCCACGAACGTGAACTGCGCGGTCAGCGCCCAGTTCCGGTCCATGGTCACGATCAGCTCGGCGTTGGTGGTGGTCGTGTCGCCCGCCCAGCCGACAAAGGTGTGTCCCACCGCCGGGAGCGCGGTCAGCGTCACCACGGTGCCCGGCGGCACGCCGACCCCCGCCGCCAGGTCGCCCGCGACCGACGACTGAATGGTGCCGGTTCCAGTGCCGAACTTGGTCACCTGCAGCAGCTGTTCAACGCGGTACCGGAACCGGACGACCTGGCCGGATTCGATGCGGATCGAGTCGATCAGCCCCGGCAGGGAGGCGCCGGCGTTGGTGCGGAAGGCGGGGTTGGTGTTGGCGTTGAACGTCGTGTTGTTCGTGGAGCCGGGGAAGGCGTCGCCCACGTCGCCCCGGTTGTTCTGCCCGGCCGGCGCGCGAAGCTGGTTCAGGCCGTCGGCCTGCATCAGCGCCACCCCCTGGACCGCCCCGGTGTTGACGGTGTTGGTATTGAGCCCGGTGTTGATGCGGGACTGGTCGATGTGCCAGATGTAGAGCCCGGGTGACTTGACCCGACTGTACGCCGGGTTCATCTGCGCGGTATCGCTCTCGATCGCGGCGCGGTTCTCGAGGATGAAGTACTCGCCCGGCGTCGCGGTCTTGAGGATCCGGACCGTGTCGGAGGTGGCCACCGGGTTCATGGTGATGGTGCCCGAGGCGGCGATCGTGTCGGCCTTGACCCAGCCGAGTTCCAGGAGCGACCACCCCTCCATGCGGGACGGGCTGTACGCGCGGGCGTAGTTGCCGGAGCCCATGAGGCCGAACTCGCCGATGCCCTGGGTGCCGGTCTGGGTGTCGTAGAGGTCGGGAAGGCCGAAGGCGTGGCCGGTCTCGTGGGCCACGGTGCCGATCGGCATGATCTGTCCGGCGGTGCAGGAGCTGTTGCCGCCCTGGCCACTCTGGATGGTGTAGTCGGAGATCCGGATCTTGCCGCCGCCGAAGCGGTTGGTCTTGGTGACGAACGGCGACCCGTTCATCCACCCTTCCATGACCCAGCGGTGCGCCCAGATGTGGACGGTGCCGCAGGCGCCGTCGACCTCGGGCTGGATGAAGGTGACGAAGTCCACGTAGCCGTCGTCGTCGCCCGAATTCGGGATGCCGTCCGGCCCGTCATTGTCGTAGGCCGACCAGACCGTGAGGGAGTCGGCCCCATTGGACACCTTGGTCAGCGCCCCGACGAGCATCGTGCCGAACCGGGCACCGCCGTCCGAGCAGGGGTTCTGCACGCCGATGCCGTTGCAGCCGTTTTCGTAGTAGGCGGCGCTCGAGTCGGCGGCGACCCACGGGAAGACGACGCCCGACATCGTGATGTTCCCGTTGGCCAGCTGCTCGTAGTACGTCTTGAGGCTGTACGGGTTCACCGCCGGCGCCGGCGAGAAGAGCACGTCCTGGTACTGCGCCGTGGTGAAGAGCGTCAGGGTGTCGGTGTTCGAGAACCGGACCGCCACCACGGGAATCACGAAGTTGCCCGTGACGACCGTTGCCGACCGGCCCGGCGCGCTGGCGTTCAGGGTCCCGAACTGCCCCGCCGAGAGGAGGGCCTGCCGAGTGGCCCGGATACTGGCGGTCTGCTTCCGCCAGGCGCCATTGGGCCGGAAATCGAGGCCCCGGACCTCGAACTGCCCGGGCCGAGCCCGGGGGTACTGGGCTGCCGCCGGCGCGACTCCAGCCAGCAACAGCACCGCCGCCCCGATCAGGGACGGGAAAGCCGAGTTAAACCGCAATGGGGATGCTCCTGGCAAGAGACAAATGAGGGTGGCACAAAGTAGCGTCCGGCGGCCGAAAACTCAATGAACCACCCCAATGAGGCGGGGCAGCGGGGCGGCGGGGCAGCGGGGAAGCGGGGAAGCGGGGAAGCGGGGAAGCGGGGAAGCGGGGAAGCGGGGAAGCGGGGAAGCGGGGAAGCGGGGAAGCGGGGAAGCGGGGCCGAAGGTGAGCACGGCCACTGAACCTGTCAACAGGCAGCCTGATGGGATTGACCAACCGCGGGGATTTTCGGCATCCGGCACGTTGGGTTGAACCCGTTTGAATAGGGGTGGGCATATGCCCACCCCGGCCGGTGCGCCCGCGCATGGGGATGCGATTGCATTCGGGGCTCCGCCCACCCCGGCCGGTGCGCCCTCCGGCCCCCCTGCCCCCAAGCTTGTGCCCTGCCCCCCAATTTTGTAGTTTAAACCGTTCTGTTACATAGCGATGGGGGGCGACCCTCAGGACCATTCAGCCCGCCCGAGGTTCCGTGGCCACTCAGACCCTTCCGCACGTCGCGCTGTTCGACAAGTGCCGTGATTTCACCAAGGTCGATGAGATCAGGGCAGCCGGGCTGTATCCCTACTTCAAGCCGATCTCGGAGTCGGAAGACACCGTCGTCGTCATCGAAGGCCAAAAGCGGATCATGCTCGGGTCGAACAACTACCTCGGCCTGACCCACCACCCCAAGGTGCTCGAGGCCGCCTCCCGCGCCCTGCACCGCTACGGCTCCGGCTGCACCGGGAGCCGCTTCCTGAACGGCACCCTCGACCTGCACCAGCAGCTCGAGGCCGCCCTCGCCGAGTTTGTCGGCAAGGAAGACTGTCTCGTCTTCTCCACCGGCTATAACGCCAATCTCGGCCTCATCTCCGCCCTGGTCGGCAAGGACGACGTCGTCTACCTCGACAAGCTCGACCACGCCTCGATCGTCGACGGCGCAAAAATGTCGTACGGGACCACCAGCCGCTTCAACCACGGCAACCTGGCCCAGCTCGACCGCAAGATGGCGCCCGATGCCGCCGCCGGCCGGGGGATGATGATCATCGTGGACGGGGTCTACTCCATGGAAGGCGACATCGCCGACGTGGCCGGCCTGTCCGCCCTGGCCCGGAAGCACGGCGCCGCCCTCGCCATCGACGACGCCCACTCCCTCGGCGTCCTCGGCCCCAAGGGCGACGGCACCGCCGCCCACTTCGGGATGACCGACGACGTCGACATCATCGCCGGCACCTTCTCGAAGTCGCTGGCCTCCATCGGCGGATTTGTCGCCGCCCGCGCCAATGTCATCGACTACCTGCGGCACCACTGCCGGCCGCTCATCTTTACCGCGTCGCTCCCCCCGGCCAACACCGCCGGCGTACTTGCGGCCCTCGAAGTGATGCAGCAGGAGCCGGAGCGGCGCGAGGCCCTCTGGGCCAACACCCGCCGCCTGCAGGACGGCTTCCGCCACCTCGGCTTCGACATCGGGCCGACCGAAACCCCGATCGTGCCCGTACTCGTCGGCCCGCTCGAGACCACCTTCCTCTTCTGGCGGAAGCTCTTCGACGCCGGCGTCTTCACCAATCCGGTGGCGCCCCCGGCCGTTCCGCCGGCGCAGTGCCGGCTCCGGACCAGCCTCATGGCCACCCACACCTTCGATCAGATCGACTTCGCACTCGAGGCCTTCGCGAAGATCGGTCGCGAGCTCGGCGTCATCTGAACGGAGCCCTCCAGGTCACGCCGGTCCGCACCGGCGCCGACCTCAACGCCTTCATTGCCCTGCCCTACCGGCTGCACGCGGCGGACCCGAACTGGGTTCCGCCGCTCCGCATGGACGTGCGCACCCTGCTCGACCGCGCCAAGAACCCCTTTTTCGAGCACGGCGAGGCGGAGTATTTCCTCGCCACCCGCGCGGGCGCCGTGGTCGGCCGCATCACCGCCCAGATCAACACCCTCCACAACCAGATCCACGAAGACAAGGTCGGCTTCTTCGGGTTCTTCGAGTGCGAGAACGACCAGGCCATCGCCGACGCGCTCTTCGACACCGCCGCCGCCTGGCTCCGGACTCGCGGCTTCGACACCATGCGGGGCCCCGCCTCCTTCTCGGTGAACGACGAATGCGGCCTCAAGGTGGACGGCTTCGACACACCGCCGACCATCATGATGCCGCACAACCCGCCCTACTACGTCCAGCTGGTGGAACTCGCCGGGTTCGTGAAGGCCAAGGACCTGCTCATCTACCAGGGCGGCGACCTCACCTTCCGGGCCTACAAGCCGGTGCACGAGCGGCTGACCCGCGCCGTGAGCATCATGCAAACCCGGATGGGCGTCACCCTGCGGCCGATCGACATGACGCGGTTCCACGAAGAAATCGAGCTGGTCAAGTCGCTGTACAACCGGTCCTGGGAAAAGAACTGGGGCTTCGTCCCCATGACCGATCACGAGATCGACCACCTCGCGAAGCAGTTCAAGCCGGTCATCGTCCCCGACCTGATCACCTTCGCGGAGAAGGACGGCGTCCCGGTCGGCTTTTCGCTGGCCATTCCCGACTTCAACGTCATCTTCCGCACCAATCGGCAGGGCCGCCTCACGCCGATGGTCATCCTCCGCCTCCTCTGGGCGCTGAAGCGGGAAAAGCTCCGGCGCTGCCGCATCCCCCTCCTCGGCGTCGTGCCGGAGTTCCGGGGCCGCGGGCTCGATTCGGTGCTCTACCACGCGGTCTGGACCAAGGCCGCCGAGCACGGGATCTACTGGGGCGAAGGGGGCTGGATCCTCGAGGACAATCCCGCCATGAACATGGGGCTCTCCAAGATGGGATTCACCGTGTACCAGATTCTCCGGATGTACGACCGACCGCTGTGAAGGCGCTCGTCACCGGCGGCACCGGCTTCGTCGGCAGTCACCTCATCGACTCATTGCTGCATCGCGGGGACGAGGTCACCGCGCTGGTCCGGACGCCCGCCAAGGCGGCCGGCCTCGCCGAGCGCGGCGTCCGGCTGGTCCGGGGCGACCTGGCGGCGCTCGACGCCCTGCGCGAGGCCGCCGAAGGGGCGGACGTCATCTACCACGTGGCGGGCGTCGTGGCCGCGCGCAACGACGCGGAGTTCCTGCAGGCCAATCGCGACGGGACGGCCAATCTCCTGGCCGCGGCACGCCAGTCGGGATCGCCCCGCTTCGTGCTCGTCTCCACCCTGGCCGCCGCCGGACCGGCCGCCCGGGGGGTCCCCCTCGTGGGAGGGGAACCGCCCCGGCCGGTGACCGCCTACGGCCGCAGCAAGCTGGCCGGCGAAGAGGTGGTGCGGTCCAGCCCCCTTCCCTGGGTCATCCTCCGCCCCCCGATGGTCTACGGCCCCCGGGACACCGAGGTGCTCAAGCTCTTCAAGATGGCCAAGTGGGGCGTGTCACCCGTTTTCGGGAAGGGCGACCAGGAACTCTCGGCCATCTTCGGCCCCGATCTCGCCGACGCGCTCATCGCCGCGGGTACCAGCGCGAACGCCGTCGGCAAGACCTACCTCCCCTGTCACCCCGAAGTCTTCACTTCCGGCGCCTTCGCGCGACAGATCGGCACCGCGGTGGGCCGGGATGTCCTGGTGCTGTCGGTGCCCGAAGTGATCGGCCGCGGACTCCTGGCCGCGATCGGCGGCGCCGCGAAACTCACCGGCACCGCCAGCATCCTCTCCTCCGAGAAGGCGGACGAGTTCTTCGAGGCGGCGTGGACCGGAAGCCCCGCCGAATTCATGGCCGATACCGGCTGGCGCCCCTCCACCGACATCGCGAAGGGACTGGCGGAGACGATGGCGTGGTATCGCGCCGAGGCGTGGCTCTGATGCGAACGCTGGACAAGGTGATCCTGGGCTACGTCGCGATCGTCTCCGCCCTGGCGCTCTGGCGGGCGCCGGAGAGCCCCGGCTGCTGGTGGCTCCTGGGAGCCCACGCCCTCGTGGTCGTGCTGATCCTGCTGCTGACCCGTCCGGGGCTGGGGCCGGTGGGGCGGGTGCTGCGGGAGTTATACCCCGTCATCCTGCTCATCCTCTTCTACAGCGAAATCGACATCCTGAATGCCGGCGGCATCGTGATACACGACGCCACGGTGCAGCGCTGGGAGCTGGCCCTCTTCGGCGAGCAGCTGAGCCAGACCCTCTGGCGGGACCGCTTCCCGAGCACCGTTCTCTCGACCATTCTGCACGCCTCCTATTGGAGCTATTACCCGCTCCTCCTCCTGCCGGTCGGCTATTTCGCGCTGCGGAAGGACTGGTTCTCGCTCCGGCGCACGATGTACGTCGTGATCCTGACCCTCCTCGCCTGCTACCTGGTCTTCCTCACCTGGCCGGTGGTGGGGCCGTACTACGAATTCGCGCGCCCCGACGCCTGGTTCCTCGACAATCCCCCGGCCCGGCTGGTCTACGCGATGCTGGCGTCAGGGAGCTCGTATGGCGCGGCGTTCCCGTCGTCGCACGTCGCGGCCACGATGGCCGCCACCTCCGGCGCCTGGCGCGGCGACCGCCGGCTCGGCCTCGCGATGCTGCTCCCGATGGTGCTGCTCATCATTTCGGTGGTGTACTGCCAGATGCACTACGGGGTGGACGCGTTGACGGGGATGGTCGTGGGCGCAGGGGCGTGGTGGGCGGGAGGGAAATACAGGGAATAGGGGGGAGCGGGGGAGGAGGCTGCCTTGCATCGGGAAACGTCAAGGGGCAACCAGTCCATGGTTGCCCCTCGCCGTTGTTGCCCAGCGGGCCAGCCGAATTACGACGCCGTGGTCAGTCGTCGACCGTGATGACGGCGCGCATCCCCATCGCAAGATGCGGCAGGCAGTAGTACTTGTATTCGCCCTCTGGCGCGCCGGCAAACGAGATGCTGTAGACCGCGTCCTGCACGACGAGCATGGTGCCCGAGAGGGGCTGGAGCTGGTCGGGCATGTTCGCGCCCAGGACGGCGGCGGCGCCGGTCGGAATGCTGTCCGCCCAGAAGGCCACGTTGTGCGGGCCACCGCTGACGTTGTGGAAGTTCACCACGTCGCCGGCCTTGATGGTCAGCGTCGCCGGAACGAAGTGATAGGTCTTGCCATCGAACTCCATCTTGACGTCGTGCGTGGCGCCGGTCGCCGCGGGTGCCGCCGCAGGAGCCGCGTCAGCCGCCGGGGTCGCCGCCGGAGCCTGCTCCGGGGCCTTGTTCTCACCGCCACACGCCGCCACCAGGACGGCCAAACCTGCCACCAAGCTGATCTTCTGCATCGCTGCCAAACCTCCGAAAGAACTGATGAGTGGTCCCGCCCGCCCTGGCCGCCCGCCCCTCCTGATTCACAAGTGCGGATCACCTTGTGAACGAAGGCGCAAAGATAACAGACGACCCCCAGCCACGCGAGTGACCCCCTGTCCCGCTATCATTCGCGCCAGAACGTTCGGCGATCACTCAATCCGGATTCCCATGCCCACGCCTCCCCCCTGCAAATCCCTCGGCCGCCAGTGCCGCTCCCTCGACGTCACCCTCCGGATCGGCAAGCTCGAGGAGGGCCCGGAGTCCCTCGACCACGAGGCCACCTGGCTCCTCGGTCACACCGACCGCATGGACTTCGGCCGGCTGCACGTCCGGAAGGGGGAGCTCCTCGTCGACGCCCGGCTCCACGTCCCCTGCAAGCACCTGAAGGAAGCCGGCGGGCGGGCGCACTGCGGCGCGCACGGGTTCCGGGGCCCCTCACCCGCCCAGCCCCGCCGGCCGGCCCAGCCCCGCCAGCTCGGCGGAAACCAGTTCCGGATCGTGGACCAGCGCCGGCTCGTCGCCCGGCCGGCGGTCGACGTCAAGGCGGGCCTGCCGGTGCTCGGCACCAACCCCTGCCTCGGCGCCCCCTGCCGGACCGCCGACCACACCCGGGCCGCCGCCTGCTGCCGGGACCTGCAGATCGAGATCATGTGCACCCCCGAGGAGACCCGCCTCGAGGCGCTGGTGCGGGCGCGCCAGTCGCCCTACCTCTGCAAGACCGAACGGGATGAGCCGGACTCCATCGAGTCCGAGATGATTTCGGCCTGCGGCTACCTCGCCGAGGACGGGGTGGCCTGCAGCCTCCACGGCCGGCTCCGGGAGGACGGCCGACCCGCCAAGCCCGACCTCTGCAGCACCTGGCCGGAGGGGGGGGATTTGATGCATCCGGGGTGTGTGTTCAAGAAGTAGGCGGGGAAGCGGGGAAGCGGGGAAGCGGGGAAGCGGGGAAGCGGGGAAGCGGGGCCGAAGGTGCGAACGCCCACTGATGGCGTCAAACGTCAGCCTCACGGAATTGGTCAACCGGGGGGATTCCTGGCATCCGGGACGAAGCGGCGCGTTCGCTTGAATAGGGGTGGGCGTGAGCCCACCCCGGTCGGTCCGCCCGCGCACGGGTTCGTGAAGCACATCGGGACCCATGCCCACCCCGGTCGGTCCGCCCGCGCACGGGGTGGCTCCCCTGCCGGGGCGATGTGCAGATACCCCCCACCCAGACGTCCCCTACCCAGATGGCAATTGGCCGCAAAATCATCATATTTCACATAGACTTGTAGGCGTGCTCCCCTGTCCCAAAGGCCCCGCGTGCGCGACGAGATCGAAACCCTCTACCTGACGACCTACGCCGCGGTGGTGCGGTTCCTGTACCGCAAGGTATGGGACGCCGACCGGGCGGAGGATCTGGCGCAGGAGGTGTTCGTCCGGGCCATGCGGCATCGGCCGGAAAAGCCGCGGGCCTGGGTCTTTGCCGTGGCGGCCAACCTGGCCCGTGACGAGGCCCGGTCCGCCATCCGGCGGCGGAAACACCTGACGCTGCTGACCAACGAGCCGACGCAGCGGCACCAGGTGGAGCCTGAAGGCGAAGAAAACGTCGAGCACGACGAGAAGATGGAAAAGGTGCGGGTGGCCCTGGCGGAGCTCTCCCAGCGCGACCGGGATGTCCTCCTCCTCTGGGATGCCGGTCTCAGCTACCCCGAAATTGCCGAACAGTCGGGCCTCGCCGTCGGCGCCGTGGGCACCACGCTCGCGCGCGCCCGGAAGCGCCTCATCGAGGCCCACGACCGGATGGAAGTCGAACGGAAACGGAACCATGCCGCGCAATCCTGAGCCGCCGCGCCATATCCCCGAAGAGGAGCTCCACGCCTATCTCGACCAGGCGCTGAGCCGGTCGCAGTGCGTGGAAATCGAGCACCACCTGGCCGGGTGTCACCCCTGCCGGGCGGATCGCGACGCAATCGCCTCCCTGCGGGACCGGACCACGGCGCTGCTGGTGACGGCGGCACCCCGCCGCATTCGTCCCCGGCCGTATGCCGACCTCTCCGTGGCCGTTCGCCAGCAGGCGGCCCACCGCGGCCACCGGCTGCGCGACGCCGCCTGGGCCGCGACCGTGGTCGCCGCCCTCGGCCTCGGCTGGGGACTGAGTGAGTGGTCGAATCCGGGCGTTCCGGAGAGCCCTGTGGCTTCGGGCAATCCAGCCCCGGTCCAGGCGCCCCCGATTACCGCCAATCTTCCCCCCGCGACTCTCGCCACCACGCCGGCTCGGACCCCCAGCCCCACTCCAGCCCGCATTGTCGGCGCCTCCGACCGGCCGGCCTCCCGGGTCACCCCCTCGCCCCGGACCCCGACCCAGCCCGAGGTGATGCCGGTGGAATCGGTCGAACCCCCGAGGCCAGTCGGCACCTCCCTGGCCTCGCTCGACGGCACCTCGGCCACCCGGGATCCGGTACTCTCGGGCGTCTGGCGGACGGTTGCGTTCACCAACAGCCAGTCGTCGCAGGAGGAGTGGGTGCCCAGGGTGGAGGGGGTGCCAGTGGTCCAGGTAAAACAGCGGCAGGCGCCCCAGGGAGGACGGCCGATCACGCTGGTGACGCAGCTTCTCGCCAACGGCGAGGTCATCAGCACCGTCGAGGGCCCGGCCACCGAGGTGGCGGCGCTGCTCTCCCAGCAGCCGGGCCAGAGCGCCAGCGCAGAACTGCAGGACATGGAGCTGTCCGGCCCGCCCCAGTTCTCCGAGGGAACCGCTCAGTCGGCCCCGGGAAATGCGCCGCGCACCCTGGCCATCTTCGGCAGCGCGCCGTCGGATTCGCTGAAGGCGTTCATGCTGAGGGTGAAGTAAGCGGGGAAGCGGGGAAGCGGGGAAGCGGGGAAGCGGGGAAGCGGGGCCGAAGATGACGAACGGGGACGATGCCGCAAGGCACCGTCCCCGTATTCGTTCACCAATCGACCTTCCCCGCTTCCCCGCTTCGCCGCCGCGTGGTCAGCTGACCTCAGGATCCGCCAGAAAATCTTCGGCGCGCTCATCGTGATCGAAGTGATCCTCGACCGCGTGGTGGCGTTCCGCCATCACGGTAATCTCCGCGAGGCGCGGCGAGACCATCGGGAAGCGCCGGGCAAAGAGCCCGTAGGCCAGGAAGAAGAGGCCGGCCAGCAGCAGCGTCGGCCCGAGTTCCGGGAGGCCGAACGTCGGGCCTTCGAGTGCCGTCACCGACGGCATCACGAGCAGGTACCGCTCGAGCCAGAGCGCCACCAGCGAGACGGTGGCGAAGAGCGCCATGGTAACGGGAAACTTCTTCGGCGAGACGCCGAGGAGGCCGATGAAGGGAATCAGGAACATCCCGAGGAAGACGGCGCGGCCGATCGGGAGCCAGGTACCCCAGAGCCGCGCGAAGACGAAGCCGGTCTCTTCGGGGAGGTTGCCGTACCAGATGACGAGGAACTGCGCGAACATCAGGTAGGCCCAGAACACCGTGAAGCCGAAACAGAGCTTGCCGAGGTCGTGGCGCTGCTTGGGCGAGATCAGGTTCCAGACGCCGGTCTGGGTGCCGGCATACATCGCCGTGAGGGCCAGCAGCATGTGGGCGCCGAGGAACGACCCCATGAAGTAGAAGCCGCCGAGCAGGTTCGAGAACCAGTGCGGCTGAAGCGCCATGATGCCGTCGAACGCCACCAGGGTGAAGACCATCGCGTAGGTGGCCGCGAAGAGCGGGCCGAGGCGAGCCAGCCGCGCCTCGTTGGCGGCGCGGCCCTCCGGGCTGTTGTCGAAGCCGGCCAGCATCCGCTCGTACCGGGCCCGGCGCGGGCCGTCGGCCTGCGCCAGCGTGTCGGCCATGTCCGGGAGGAGATCGGCCCGGATCAGCTGCCACCCGAGGTAGTAGAGGGCGGAGAGGCCGACGAAGAGCCGGCCGAACATCCACGGCTTCGAGAGCCAGAGCGCCTTGCCGTGGGCCAGCGAGTGCAGCTGCTCGTGCATCGGCCCGTAGATGTGATCGTAGCCGAGGGTAAAGATGAGCACGAGACCGAGGAGCGAGACCGGGAAGAACGCGACCGCCGCTTCGGCGAAGCGCAGCACGACCCCCGACCACCGCGCCTTGACGATCTTGTGCACCGCCGCGACGGCCACCGAGCCGCCGGCCAGTCCGGTGAAGTAGAGCCAGTTGACGTGGAAGAGCTGCCACGCCCGGTCGGCCTCGGCGCCGGTGAGCGACATCGCGAAGAGGGCGGCCCCGGCCAGCGCGAGGACACCGCCGCCGAGTACGAAGAGCTGGAACCGGCCGCCGAGGGCGTGGCCGGCGAGTCGGGCCTGCAGCTTGGCGTCGCTCATCACTGGCCTCCCGCCGGCTGGGGCGCCGCGGCCTGCAGCTGCCGCACGTAGTTGACGACCTGCCACCGGTCGTCCTGCTCGGTGAGCTTGTCGCCGTACTTGCCCATGATGCCCCGGCCGTAGCGCGTGATGCTGTAGAGGTAGCCGTCCGAGTAGCCGATGGCGCGCGGGGTCAGGAGCGAGGGCGCCGCGACCTTCGGTCCGACCGGTCCGTCGCCCGCCCCCGCGACGCCGTGGCAGACGGCGCAGAAGGTGTGGTACAGGGTGTCGCCCCGGGCGCTGGCGGCGCCGGCGAGCGGATTGACGAGCTTGTCGGCGGTCGTGGTGTTACCGGTGGCCCATTCGGCCGACCAGTCCACCTCGCCGCCGGTGACCGGCACGGTGCCCGGGGGGGTGTTCCGCGGGATGCCGAGCCGGGAATAGGGGAAGACGGCCCGCGACGAGATCATGTGGTCGAACCACGGCACCTGCGCCACGAGGTTGTCGGGCGAGGGCACGTCGTTGTACCAGGTGTTGCACCCCGCCGTGGCAGCGGCGAGCAGGGCCAGCGCGAAGGCCGGATGCGCGCTACGACGCATGCGTCACCTCCACCGAGCCGGCGCGCTTGAGCAGGGATTCGACCGCGGCGGCCTGCTCGGCGCGGCAGGGCACGAACACGCCGATCTGGTCATCGGAGAACTTCTCGCTGTAGGGAACCCGCTTCCGGGCGTTGACCACCGACATGATGATGACGCCGGCCACGGTGCTGAGGGCGCCGAGGAGGATCATCAGCTCGAACCCGAGCACGACGTACGGCGGGACCGTGGCGATCGGCTTGCCGCCGACCAGGAGCGGCCAGTTGTTCGACATCCAGAAGGTCATCGCGAAGCCCGCCGCGCACCCCGTCAGGCCGCCGACCAGGGTGAAGAGACGGACCGGGCTCACCGGGTGATCGAGGACCTCCTCGATCTCGTGGTTCGGCGCCGGCGTGTAGACCGTCAGGTCGGTGTGCCCCTGCGCCTTCAGCGCGCGGATGGCGTCGGTCGCGGCGTCGACGTGGACGAAGCTGGCGAGGACGCCGGGCGTCATGGTCGCCATCAGTGACCTCCCCGCTTCCGGGGGAACGGAATCGTTTCCTTGATTTCCTGGATCGCCACGATCGGGAAGGTGCGGGCGAAGAGGAGGAAGTACATCCCGAACCAGCCGAACGACCCGGCCAGGATGCCCCAGTCGGCCCAGGTCGGGTTCAGCTGCCCCCACGACCAGGGCTCGTAGTCGTTGCTGAGCGACGAGACGATGATGACGTACCGCTCGAACCACATCCCGATGTTGATGAAGATCGAGATGACGAACAGCGCCGTCAGGTTGGTCCGGATCTTCTTGAACCAGAGCAGCTGCGACACGAAGGCGTTGCAGATGATCATGCTCCACCCCGCCCACCACATCGGCCCGAACGCCCGGCGCCAGAACGTGACCTGCTCGTAGGTGCTCCCGCTGTACCACGCCACGAAGTATTCCATCGCGTAGGCGTAGAACAGGATGGAGCCGACGAACAGCGTGAGCTTGGCCAGGTTGTCGAAGTGGTAGTCGACGATCATGTGCTCCACGCGGAGCATCTTGCGGAGCGGGATCAGCAGCGTGAACACCATGCCGATGCCGGAGTAGATGGCGCCGGCCACGAAGTACGGCGCGAAGATCGTCCCGTGCCAGCCCGGGATGATCGACATGGCGAAGTCCCACGACACCACCGAGTGCACCGAGAGCACCAGCGGGGTGGCCAGGGCGGCCAGGTAGAGGTAGCCGCGGGTGTAGTGCCGCCACTGGTTGTCGCTGCCGGTCCAGCCGAGGGAGCAGGCGCCGTACAGCTTCTTGCGCCACCCCGAGACCTGGTCGCGCACCGCCGCGATGTCGGGCACCAGCCCGACGATCAGGAAGGTGGTGGACACCGTCAGGTAGGTGGAGATGGCGAAGACGTCCCAGAGGAGCGGCGACTTGAAGTTGGGCCAGAGGTAGCGCTGGTTCGGGTACGGCAGCAGCCAGTAGAAGATCCACTGCCGGCCGATGTGGATGATCGGGAAGAGGCCGGCCGTCATGACCGCGAAGACGGTCATCGCCTCCGTGGCGCGATACACCGCCGTCCGCCACTGCGAGCGGAAGAGGAAGAGAATGGCGGAAATCAGCGTGCCGGCGTGGCCGATGCCGACCCAGAAGACGAAGGTGGTGATGTAGGTGGACCACATGACCGGCGGATTGTACCCCGCCAGGCCCAGCCCGTCCTTGAGCAGCAGCGCGAAGGTGAACAGGCCGACGAGGAAGAGGCCCACGGCCCCCGCCAGCATCATCACGTAGCCGCGGCTCGGCGTGCCGAGCGTGGCGACGACGTCGCGGGTGACTTCGGCGTGGGTCTGCGTCGGCGTATACGTCTGTGACATCTACGCCTCCACCCCGTTGAGGACCTTGGCCAGGTAGGTGACGGACGGCCGCACGTTGGTCTCCTCAAAGACGTGGTACCCGCGCGGGTCCGCCGCGCTCAGCGCCACCCGGCTCGCCGGGTCCATCCGGTCGCCGAAGATGATGGCGTCCGACGGACAGGCCTGGGCACAGGCGCTGGTGACGTCGCCGTCGCGGAGCCCGCGGTGCTCGAGGGCCGCCACGTTCTGCGCGCCGCGGATCCGCTGCACGCAGAAGGTGCACTTTTCCATCACGCCGCGGGCACGGACCGTCACGTCGGGGTTGAGCTGCAGGTTGAGCGGCTCCGGGAACGCCTTCTTGTTGTAGGCGAACCAGTTGAAGTACCGCACCTTGAAGGGGCAGTTGTTGCTGCAGTACCGCGTGCCGACGCACCGGTTGTACACCTGGCCGTTGAGGCCGTCCGGCGTGTGGTAGGCCGCGTACACCGGGCAGACCGGCTCGCAGGGCGCGTTGCGCGCAGTGCTGGCAGAGCATCGGCACGAACCGCGTCTCCAGCGGCTCGCCCTCCTCCCCGCCCTCGTAGTACCGCTCGATGCGCATCCAGCTCATTTCGCGGCCGCGCAGCACCTCCGACTCGCCCACCGTCGGGATGTTGTTCTCGGCGTAGCAGGCCGTGACGCACGCCGAGCAGCCGGTGCACTTGGCCAGGTCGATCGTCATCCCCCACTGCGGATGGTCGCCGACATAGTTGCCCTTGAGCGTGGCGGCGTGCTGCGCCGCCGCAAAGCCGGCGATGGCCTCCAGCTCGCGCGGGGTGTTGATCTCGTGTGCGCCGCCCCCCGCCTCCTCGTGATGCGCCTCTTCCGGGGTCAGCCCCTTCCGCGCCGCCGCGAGCGGCATCGCCTCGGCGATGCCACGCCCGAGCTGCCGGTTGTTGCCTTCCGTCTTGGCCACCTTCTGGTAGCGCCGGGTCTTCTCGAGCGACACCCGGGTGGAGACGTACGGCACGAAGGCCGCGTCGCCCGGCGCCGCCAGGAGGTCGAGCGCGTTGGCCCCGCGACCGGTGGCGTACTCGCCGAAATTGGTGTGCCCGTAGCCAAGCGGCGCCGAGAGGACGTCGCGGCGCACCCCGGGATAGAGGTAGGCCGGCGCCTCGATGCTGCCCGACGCGGACACGAGGCGGACGATTTCCCCCTCGCGGATGTCGAGGTCGGCAGCCGTCTCGGGATGGATTTCCACCCACGACTGCCAGGTGATCTTGGTGACGGGGTCGGGATTTTCCAGCAGCCACGGCTTGTCGGTGCCACGGCCGTCATAGAGCAGCGACGACGCCGAGGGCGCAAAGAGGAACTCCCCCTCGCCGCTGAAGGCGGGCGAGGCGCCGACCACCTGCTGGGCGCCGGCCGCCAGGCGCACCGCGGTCGGCGCCGGCGCGGCGTCGTAGAGGCCGCCCTGCGCCAGCGTGCTCACCCACCAGGACGGGAACGTCGAGCACCCCGCGGCTCCGGGCCACGCCCTGCCACGCCTCCTTCAGGTACGCGTCCCACGACGCCGCCTGGAACCCGGCCAGCGGCCCGCCGACGGCCTTGGCCACGCGGAGAAGCACCTCACCGGCGGGCAGCGTGTCGAACACCGGCTCCATGACCGGCTGCATCAGGGACTGGATGCCGGCGCGCGGGCGCAGGTCGTCCCACCGCTCGAGCCCATGGGACTGCGGGAGGAGGAGGTCGCAGAGCGCGGCGGTCTCGTCGAGCACCAGCGCGGTGGACACCTTGTACGGCACCTTGGCCATCGCCGCCGCGAACCCGGAGCTCTTCGGCAGCGCGTAGACCGGGTTCGCGTCGTGCACCACCAGCACGGCCACCTGACCCGCCTCCATCTCCTTCTGGAGCGCGGCGAGGGCGGCGTAGCCGTCGCCCGAGTCGAGATCGGCGCCGAAGCGGACCGTCTGGCCGACGTTGCCGGCCACGTAGTTCAGGATGTTGACCGCGGCGCAGGCCTGCGCGGCGCCGGCGTGCTGGCTGCCGATGCCGCCGGCCACCGCGAGGCTCGGCTCGGCCGACACGAATTCGCGGGCCAGCAGCGTGATCTGCTCCGCGGTGAGCCCGGTCTGCTGGGCCACCTGCTCCGGCGCGTACCCGGCGAGCATGCCGCGGAGCGCCACGGCGTCGGACGGGGCGCTGCTCCGCTCGGCCAGGATCACCTGCGCCATGGCGAGCGCGATCGTCGCCTCGGCGCCCGGCACGATGGCAAACCACTCGTCGGCGTTCATCCCGGTCAGCGACATCCGCGGGGCGAGCGCCACGTGCCTGGACATCGTCCCGTCGTGGTAGCCGTGCGACGCGGCGAAGCCGCGCTGGTTCTCGACCGGCGCGAGCCAGGTCTCGAGGAAGTCGGCACCGAAGGAGAGAATGAACTTCGCCGCGGCGAAGTCGTGCGCCGGAAGGCCGTCCACCCCGAACACCTGCCGGTTGGCCGCCCGCATCGGCTCATGGTCAAAGGGCTGGTACCGGACGACCTTGCCGCCCAGCGCTGCGGTCCACGAGGCGAGGAGGTCGGAGAAGGTGCCGCGCCCGGCGCCGGAGATGACGGCCACCTTGCCGCCGGCGGCGCCCGCCTTCGCGGCAAACTCCGCCACCGCATCCGCCCAGGCGATGTCCGCCGTGCCGCCGTCGGCGAGCCGCTTCTTCGGCCCGCGCACACGATTCGGGTTGTACAGCGACTGCAGCCCCGCCTGGCCCCGGGCGCAGAGCTTCCCGGCGTTGACCGGGTGCGCCGGGTTGCCCTCGAGCTTGATGGCGCGGGCCTCCCGGGTCTTCACGTGCAACCCGCACCCGGCGGCGCACTCGGTGCAGGTGCTGGAGTAGAAGGTGGGGATGCCGGGCACCTGGTCCTCGGACTGCACCAGGTACGGGATCAGCTTCTGCACCCGGTCCGTGGAGCAGCCGGTCAGCGCCGCCGTGCCCGCCCCGGTCGCGCCGAGCACGGTCAGGAAGCGCCGTCGGTCCATCCCGGTGTCTTGCGTCTCGTCCATTGCTGCGCCTCGAGGGCTGGCAGTCGCTAGTAGTGGCAGACGGAACAGTCTCGCGACACGTTCCGCTCCAGGTGGCAATTGATGCAGAAGCCCATGTTGTTCACGTTGTTCACCTTGAACACCTGGGGCGCCCGCGTCACGTCGCCGTGGCAGGTGGCGCAGGCGTTCGGTCCCATCGCGTTGATGTGCCGCATATGGGGGAAGTGCGCGTGGCGGGCCAGGAAATAGACCCGGTTCCACTCGACCGGCGTGTTGGTGTTGTAGGACTCGCGGACCTTGGCAATTTCCCGCTGCGCCGTCGAGTCGGTGCCGCCGATGACCAGGTGGCAGTTCATGCAGGTGCCCATGCTCGGGATCCCAGGCTCCGAGGAGACCGAGACCGAGTAGTGGCAATACTGGCAGTTGATCTTGAATTGACCCGCGTGAATGTCGTGACGGAAGAAGATCGGCTGGCGCGGACCCTTCAACGCGGCCGAATCGGCGGGCGTGAGGACCGGGGCAAGGAGCGAGTCGTTGACGGCTGGAGCGGCCTGCCTGGTCGCGCCGGCGTCTCGGGCGAGAAACGCCACAGCCAGCGTCAGGAGCAGCGTTCCGCCGAACACCGAGGCCAGCTTACGCATGAGCCGTCACCATTGTCCAGGAGGGAGACCGGAAACTCTGTTTGTGAAACAATTCACGAAGTCGCAAGTGCAGCGGAGAGAATCGCCTTGCCCCGCGCAGGCCGTATTATATGCCCGCCAGAGCGAATCACAACCCTGTGCGATACAATTATATCCGAGATAATCGTTCGGGATTTATCTGCCTACCCTGCCGCGCGCCGGAGCGAGCCCGGAGGCGCCTCGGCGCGCATCCATTCCGCCTTCTTCCTGGCGAAGCCGAGGAACGCCGCGGCCAGTCGCTGATCCGAGAAGGCCAGCCAGCACCAGCGCACCGGCCCGGTACGCTGCGCCTCGGTAATGGCGTGGACCACCGAGGCCGGCAGGCGCGCGTCGTCGACCTTGCGCTCCTCGACGTCCGAAATGGTCCAGGTGGCGCTGACGCCGTCGGTCATCACGTGCAACCAGCAGAGCTTCCGGTTGCCGAGGGTGTACTCCCACGCCCAGCGCCACTGCGGGCCGAGGAACTTGACGTGCTCGATGACGCCGGGGATGGAGCGGAGCCCGTCGCGCACCAGCTTGAAGCGGGCGGCCGCGGTCGACGGCAGATCCTTGAGCGGCGCCCTCGGTTCCGGCTCGACTGAGGACTCCGGATACCGATTGCCCTTCCAGTACGACGTCGATCGGCTCAAGGATGGCTCCGCGCCAAAGAGAAACGTGAATCCGGAAATCTACGGGGGAGCCAGTGGCAGAGGGAAGCGGCGACGTGTGCGGATCGCCTCGGCGGCCGTCGTCTCCATTCCCAACTCGCCCCGGCGCGTCCGCGAGCATTGCGACTGTGGACGGCCGTGCCCGGTTCAGCGAGCCAGAACCGTGGTACGGCGGCCCCGTATCACGGTTCGCCGGCGTGAGCCTCGGGCGGCTCGCCGGCGGGCGCCACGCCCGCACGTTCCAGATAGCGGCGCACTTCGATCCCCATCGCCCGCAGCAGCGACGCCTCCCGACCGTCGAGTCCCGCCCGAAAGACGATTTCCCGGAACGAACGCATGACGTGGTCGTGCTGCCGGGTCTTGAAGAAATCGATGGCCCACAGCGCGCGGGTCCAGTCGGTAAAGAGCCACTCGATCTGGTCGGCCGCCGCGGGGGCGGCGCGCCGCCGGGGGGGCTTGGTCGTGATGTCGGCGCCGATCCGGACCCGCCAGGTCTCGTAGCTCATCACGCCGATGGCCTGCGCCAGGTTCATCGACGTGTATTCCGCGCTGGTGGGGATCGACACCAGGGCGCGACAAAAATCGAGTTCGTCGTTGGCGAGTCCCTTGTCCTCCCGCCCGAACACCATCGCCACCGGCCCCGTCTCCGCGCTCGCCACCAGCTCGGTGGCCGCCTCGCGCGGCTCCAGCACCGTCCGCTTGGCGGCGCGGCCCCGCGCGGTGAGCGCCACGCTGTAGACCGTGTCCGCCAGCGCGTCCGACAGCGAGGTGAAGGTCTCGATCCGGGCGACGAGATCGGCGGTGTTGTGCGCGATCCCCTCGATCCGCCAGGGATCGAACACTTCCGGATTCACCAGCCGGATGCCGGTGATCCCGAAGTTCTTGGCCAGCCGGACGGCGCTCGCGATGTTGACGATGTCCTGCGGCGCCACGAGGACCAGGATCGGCGCGCCGCCCGGATTCGGTCGGATGGGGTCGGTCACCCGCGCAACTCCACCCCGGCCTCGCGCTCGATCAGCTGGATCGGCGCGAGGTAGTCGGCCTCTTCGCCCAGGGCGGCGCGCGCCCGGCCGAGCAACTCGGAGGTGAGGTGGAGGACCGGGCCGGCGACGCCCTGCCCCTCGAGGAACTCCGCGCCGATGCGGGTGTCCTTGTCGAGCAGTGCCAGGCGGAAGGTCACCGGAAAGAGCCGGGTCAGGACCCGCTCCGGCACCAGGTACTCGCTCACGAAGCTCCGCCCGCTCGAGGCGTTGAGGACCTCCACCGCCTTCTGGGCGGAGATGCCGCTCTTCACCAGGGCCGACAGCCCCTCGCCGACGGCAAGCAGATTCACGGCCAGCAGCGCGTTGTTGACCGCCTTCATCGCGTGGCCCGCCCCGAGGGGCCCCATGTGCTCCACCCGGCGGCCGAAACACTCCAGCACCGGCCGCGCGCGCGCGAAGACCTCGCCGGTCCCCCCCACCATGACGGTGAGCGTGCCCGCCTCGGCGCCGTTGGTGCCGCCGCTCACCGGTGCGTCGGCGAACTGGATGCCGAGCGACGCCAGCCGCGCCCCGATCTTCCGGGTGGTGTCGGGATCGCCGGAGGTGCAGTCGAGGAAGAGCGTGCCCTTCCCCAATCCCGCGAGCAGGCCGTCGGGACCGTCGAGCAGTGCGTCGACGTCGGCGGAGGTGGGGAGGCAGGTGATGACCACCTCCGACCCGGCCACCGCCTCGCGCGGGGTCGCGGCCGCCGTGCAGGGGTGCGCCGCGGCGAACGCCGCGGCCTTCGCGCCGGTGCGATTCCAGACCGTGAGCTGGTGGGCCTTGGCGAGATGGACGGCCATGGGCGTGCCGATGGCGCCGAGGCCGAGGAAGGCGACGCGCATCAGCCGGCCTGTCCGCGGCGGCCGAGTTCCCGGTCGAACATGTAGAGCCCGGAGGTGTTGGTGCCGATGAGTCGCAGGGTGTCCACGATGCCGCGGCTCGTCTTTTCCTCCTCCACCTGCTCCGTGATGAACCACTGCAGCAACGCCTGCGAGGCGTAGTCCTTCTCCTTCGCCGCCAGTTCGAAGAGCGCGTTGATGCTGGCGGAGACCATGGCTTCCTGCTGGACGGCGGCCTCGAAGGCGGCGAGCGGCGATGCGAAGGTCGTCGGGGGCGCCGCCAGCTCGCGCAGGACGATCGTCCCGCCGCGATCCTCGACGAAGTCGGTGAACTTCATCGCGTGGCCGAGCTCCTCCCGCGCCTGGATCCGCATCCAGGACGCGGAGCCGGGCTGGTTGATGCCGCTGAAGTACGCCGACATCGCCAGGTACTGGTACGCCGACTCGAGTTCCTTGTGAATCTGGTCGTTCATGGCGGCCTGGACCGCCTTGCCGATCTGCATGGGGTGCCTCCGGGATGAGAAGGAACGCCGGCCCGCCGTTGACGCCAGCCCCGGGGGGGCGTACGCTACGCGCGAGCCATGACCCCCAAAGATAGCCTGCCCTCCGGGGCCCCGTCATCGATCCGGCGACCCGTTTCCTGGAGCCGGGTGGCGCTCGCCACCCTCGGCGCCGTGCTCGTCGTCTTCATCATCGGGCCCCTGCTCCGGCTGCTCGTCCTGGCCACCCCCGCCAGCCTCGGCGAGGCGCTCCACGACCAGGAATTGCTCGCGTCGATCGGGCTCACACTCGCCACCGCCACCGCCGCCACCCTGATCGGCGCCGTGCTCGGCGTCCCCCTCGCCTACCTGCTGGCCCGTCGCTCCTTCCGCGGCCGCCGGTTCATCGAGGCGGTCGTCGAACTGCCGGTCGTGATCCCCCATCCCGTCGCCGGCATCGCGCTGCTCCTCTTCCTCGGCCGGCATTCCACGGTCGGTGGCGCGTTCGCCAGGATCGGCATCGAGTTCGTCAGCCACGTCCCCGGCATCGTGGCCGGCATGCTCTTCGTCTCGGTCCCCATCCTGGTGAGCGGTGCCCGGGAGGCGTTTCGCGCCGTGGACCCCCGGCTCGAACGGGTGGCCCGGACCCTCGGCGATCCCCCGGCGGTGGTGTTCCGGCGGGTGACGCTGCCCCTCGCGGCGCGCGGCATCCTCGCCGCCGCGGTCCTCTCCTGGGCGCGCAGCGTGAGCGAGTTCGGCGCCATCGTCATCCTCACCTACAACCCCCAGGTGGCGAGCGTCCTGATCTACGACCGCTTCACCACCATCGGGCTCCCCGCCGCCGTCCCCGCCGCGCTCCTCCTCCTGGGCGTGGCGCTCGGCGTCTTTGCGCTGGTGCGGATGCTCCAGCCGGCGGAGCGCCGATGATCCGGCTCGAGCACCTCTCGGTGCGGGTGGGGGACTTCCTCCTGCAGGACATCTCGTTCGAGGTGCCGAGCGGGGGATATGGCCTGCTCATCGGCCCCTCCGGCTCCGGCAAGACGACGCTGCTGGAGACGGTGGCGGGGCACGTCCCGGCCCTCGGCGGCCGGGTGCACCTCCACGGTGAGGACGTCTCCCACGTGGCGCCCGAGCGGCGGGGCGTCGGGTTCGTCTACCAGAACTACCATCTCTTTCCCCATCTCGACGTCCGCGACAACATTCGCTACGGCCTGGTGCGGGGCTCCCTCCCGGCCGCCGAGCAGCGCGATCGGGTGCGGGAGCTGGCCGCCCTGCTCGGAATTGAGCCCCTCCTCGACCGCACGATTCACGGCCTGAGCGGCGGCGAAACCCAGCGGGTGGCGCTGGCCCGCGCCCTCGCCCCGCGGCCGAGCATCCTCCTGCTCGACGAACCGTTCGCCGCCGTCGATCCCGCCACCCGCCACATGCTGCGCCGGGAACTCCGCGCCATCCACACGCACGAGCGGGTCACGACGCTGCAGGTGACGCACGACTTCGACGAGGCGCTCCGCCTCGGCGACGTGGTCGCAGTGCTGGCCGAGGGCCGCATCGCCCAGCTCGGCCGTCCCGACGAAGTGTTCCGCTTCCCCAATTCGGCCTTCGTGGCGAGGTTCATCGGGACCGGCACCGTCCTGCGCGGGGAGGTCACGCGCCAGCCCGGCGAAACGGGCGACGGCCCCTTCGCCGCCTGGTTCGACAGCGCTCCCCTGAAGTTCGAGGTCGTCGCCGAGCGGGAGGGGCCGGCCCACGCCGTGCTCAGGCCGGAGGATCTCATGCTCAGCCGCGAGGCGATCAGCGGCTCCGCCCGGAATCGGTTTCGCCGCGGTCGTGAGCCGGGTGGAGCGGGTCGGGCCGGTCAGCTATGTCCATCTCGACGCCGGCCGGCCCCTGACCGCCGCCGTCACCAGCGCCTCCGCCGACGAACTGGCCCTCGGCGCGGGCGTCGAAGTCGTCGTCACCGTGAAGGCCACCGCCATCCATCTCGTGTAGTGAGGACTCGCTCGATGCGCACTGCCGCCACTTCCCTGCTCCTGCTCGCCTCGCTTGCCTGTGCCGATCCCAAGCCGGTCGTTCCGCCGATTCAACACTCGATCCTCGCCACGATCGGGGACAGCGCCTCCACCATCGAGGGGATCGCCGAGTTCGCCGGCCTGTTGTACGTCTGCGACTGGAAGGACGGGACGATCTACCGGATCGACCCGCGAGACCCGATCCCGCGCGCGGTCGGTGCCCTGCCGATCGCCCCCGGCACCGCGGTGCTCGGGATGCGGACGGACGCCCAGGGCAACCTCTACCTGGCGGTGCCGGAGTCGGGCACCGTGTACCGGGTGGCGGCGGAACGGCTCGGGGCAAAGGATTTCGACCCGCGGAAGGACGCGATGGTCTTTGCCAGCGGCGCCGACGGCGCCAACGCGATCACCTTCGATTTCCCCGGGGGGCATCTCTGGATCTCGGGCGGGCCGACCGGCAACCTCTATCACGTGGGTCCGGAAGGCGGACGGGTCGCCATTGCCGCGGTCGGATATGCCGCGATGGGGACCGACACGACCCTGCCGGTGCGGGTGTACACCGTCAACGGCGTGGCCGTCAACAGCCGGGGCGTGATCTTCACCGCCAACACCGGCACCGGTGAAATCACGAGCCTGGTCATCGGGGCCGGCTACCTGCCCCGATCGGTCGCCACCTTTGTCCAGGACGACCGCCTGATCGGCGCCGACGGGCTCTACTTCGACGCGCAGGACAACCTCTGGGTCACCGCCAACTTCCGGAACACGCTGGCCCGCATCGGGCCGGACGGCACGGTCACCATCGTGGCGTCGAGCACGCCCACCGGCACGTTCACGGATTCCACGATGATCCCGGCCTATCCGCAGGTGGGGGTGGGCAACGCCCTTCGCTTTCCCGCGGAGCTCACGAGGCTGGGCAACACGATGTATCTCGCGAACCTCAACTTCCCCATCGGCGCCAACACCGGGCAGCCCGTCAAGGGGGCCAGCGTG
The DNA here is from genome assembly GCA_963748815.1 of uncultured Gemmatimonadales bacterium. Taxonomy (GTDB): domain Bacteria; phylum Gemmatimonadota; class Gemmatimonadetes; order Gemmatimonadales; family GWC2-71-9; genus SPDF01. The sequence goes on from CAVVKJ010000009.1 coordinate 69,926, forward strand.
GCGGCGGTGACGCTCCCTTGACCCGGTGACGATCCGCTTCCTGCACGTCGACCTCGACGCCTTCTTCGTGGAGGTCTGCCGCCAGCTCACGCCCGAGCTGCGCGCGGTGGACCTCCTGGTCGTTGGGGGACAGCCGAAGGGGCGCGGCGTGGTGCAGTCGGCCTCGTATGGCGCCCGGGCGTTCGGGGTGCGGGCGGGCATGGCGTCGAGTGAAGCGGCGCGGCGCTGCCCCGGCGCCACCTTCGTGCAGACGTCGTTCGACGACTACCGCCGCGCCTCGCGCACCGTCCGCCGGGTCCTCGAGGAATTTTCCCCGCTGGTCGTGATGGCCTCGCTCGATGAGGGCTATCTCGACTTCTCCGGCACCGATCGCCTCTACCCGGTCTCGCTCCTCCCGGTGGCGGAGCGACTCCGTGCGCGGGTGCGCGCCGAGGCGGGTCTCGACTGCAGCATCGGCATCGGGCCGAACCGGATGGTGGCCAAGCTCGCCTCCGATGCCGCCAAACCGCGCGGGTTCATGGAGGTGCGGGAAGGGTGGGAAGAGGGGTTCGTGGCGGGCCTGCCCCTCAAGGCGCTGCCGGGGGTGGGCCCGAGGACCGCGGACCGGCTCGCCTCGCTCGGCCTGACGGAGGCGTGGCAGGTGCAGCAGCGGTCGGTGACGGAGCTGGAAAAATTGATCGGGGCCGAGGCAAAGCTGCTGAAGCGCCGGGCCCATGGGCACGGGGGGCGGGTCCTCCGTGCCCGGCAGGAGACCAAATCGATCAGCCGGGAAACGACGCTCGACCGCGACACCGCCGACCTCCCGCAGCTCGAGCGGATTCTTCTCCGACTCTCGGCCCACGTGGCGAGCCAGCTGCGACGAGAGCAGATGGCCGGCCGCACCGTGACCCTCAAGCTCCGACACGGCGACTTCGTGACGATCACCAGGAGCCAGACCCTCCCCGCCGCGACCGACCTCGACGCCGACATCGTGGGAGCGGCGCGCGCACTGCTGGGGACGGCGTTCGAGGAGGTCCGCAGGCGCGGACGAGGGGTGCGGCTCATCGGCGTGGCGGCGACCAACCTGACGGAGGCGCCGATGCCCGACCTCTTCGAGGCGCCGGAACGGACGAAGCTCCGGCACCTCACCGCGGCGGTGGACCAGGTGCGGGAGCGGTTCGGGTTCGACGCGGCGAAATCGGGGAGCTTGGTGAGGAAGGCTGGCAAGCGGGGACCCGAGAAGGCGGGGAAGCGGGGAAGCGGGGACGCGGGGAAGGGAGAACTGCCTTGACGCGAAGACGCGAAGAGGCGCGAAGCCCCCCCACCTCATATCAGGATAGTAGCCAGCACCGCGGCCGGAACCAGCACGTCTGGTAGATTTAAACGGTTGTAAAACAATAACTTACGGAACTTCACTACGATCAGAAGTGGCTGCCTCACCGGGAGCTCTTCGCGCCTCTTCGCGTCTTCGCGCTGAAAAGCTGTTACCGCAAGAGCTTGAATTCTGAGTCCCATTTCGCCAACTTGCTATACGTCAAGCAAGTGCCACTCTGGAGGCACCATGGCTTCTGTTGCCCCTCAACTGCTCGAGTCCGAGAAGCCCGGTTCCCGCGCGACGCGGGAGGCGGTGCTCGACGCCGCCGAACGGCTTTTCGCCGAGCGGGGGTTCGAGGCCACGAGTCTCAACGATGTGGGCACGGCGGCCGGCGTCTCCCGCGGCACTCCTGGTTATTGCTTCGGCTCCAAGGCCGACCTCTATCGTGCGGTGCTGGAGCGTTGTTTTTCCGAGGTGCGGAGCGCCGTGCGGAGCGGGCGGGCCCGGGCCATGGCCAGCGGCGAGTCGGCTGACAAGGTGCTGGCCGGCATCGTCTCGGAGTACTTCGACTTCATCACCGCCAACCCCTACTTCGTGCGCCTCATCGAATGGGAAGCGCTGACCGGCGGCCGGACCCTCGAGGAGGTGCCGCCGCACGTCGAAGCCGCGCAGGAAGCCCTGGCCGCGCTCAGCGATGAGCTGGCCCTCGACCCCGCCAATCCGGGCGAGGCGGCGCAGCTCCTGCTCAGCGTGATCGGCCTCTGCTGGTTTCCGCTGGTGCACTCGAAGACGATGCTCCGCGCGCTGGGCATCAACGCCACGACTCCCGAATTTCTCCAGGCGCGGAAGCGCCACGTGATCGACCTCGTGCTCTCGGGCACGCTGGGTCGGTCCCCGTCCTGACTCCCTAGCTGAGCGTGAGACGCATATGACAACCGCCATCAAGCAACCGACCCACCGCGACCTCGCGCCGAAGACGACCGAGCAGGAAGCCCGCGACGTCGCCGAGGCCGCACGCGAGCAGGAATGGTCGTCGCGGAGCTTTGTCCGTGAGCTCTTCGAGGGGGACTACGACCTCGACCTGATCCACCCCTTCCCCGAGCCGGACCCCGCCGACCTGGCCAGGGCCAAGCCGCTCATGGAGCGGCTCGAGAAGTTCATGCGCGAAAAGGTCGACAGCGACAAGATCGACCGCGAAGGGAAGATCCCCCCGGAGATCATCGAGGAGCTCCGCCAGATGGGCGCGTTCGGGCTCAAGATCGGCGAGGAGTACGGCGGGATGGGGCTGAGCCAGTACAGCTACACCAAGGCCATCAGCCTGGTGACCAGCAACGACGGCAGCATGACCGCGCTCCTTTCCGCCGCGCAGTCGATCGGCGTGCCGGTGCCGCTCAAGCTTTTCGGCACCGACGCGCAGAAGAAGAAGTACCTCCCCCGGCTCGCCAAGGGCGCCATCTCCGCGTTCGCGCTCACCGAGACCGGGGTCGGATCCGACCCCGCCGGCGTCGCCACGACGGCGGTCCTCTCCGACGATGGCAGCCACTACATCCTGAACGGCGAGAAGCTCTGGTGCACCAACGGCACCATCGCCGAGTTGATGGTGGTCATGGCGCGGACCGGCAAGAAGATCAGCGCCTTCATCGTCGAGGCCGACTGGCCCGGCGTCGAGGTGGTCGAGCGCCTGCACTTCATGGGGCTCAAGGCCATCGAGAACGGGCTGATCCGCTTCACGAATGTGAAGGTGCCGGCCGAGAACATCATCTGGGGCGAGGGCAAGGGTCTCAAGCTGGCGCTGGTCACGCTCAACACCGGCCGACTGACCCTGCCGGCCTCCTGCGCCGCGGGCGCCAAGCGCTCGCTGGAGATTGCCCGCACCTGGGCGGCGGAGCGCCAGCAGTGGGGCGCGCCGATCGGCAAGCACGACGCCGTGGCCCAGAAGCTGGGCCGGATGGCGGCCGACACCTTCGCGATGGACTCGGTCAGCGACCTGGCTTCGCTGATGGCCGACAAGGGCACCGTCGACATCCGCCTCGAGGCGGCCATCGCGAAGATGTGGAACTCCGAGGTCGGGTGGCGGATCGTGGACGACCTGCTGCAGATCAAGGGCGGGCGCGGCTATGAAACCGCCGACAGCCTGCGGAGCCGGGGCGAGCGCCCCGACCCCGTCGAGCGGATGATGCGCGACTACCGCATCAACCTGATCTTCGAGGGCTCCAGCGAAATCATGCGGCTCTTCATCGCGCGCGAGGCGGTGGACACCCACCTCAAGGTGGCGGGCGCGCTCATCGACCCGAAGTCCTCGACCGGCACCAAGGTGAAGGCGCTCTTCGGCGCCGGCGCCTTCTACGCCCTCTGGTACCCGAAGCTCTGGATCGGCCTGAAGGGCCGGTTCGGCTACGGCGCCTTCGGGCCGCTGGCCACCCACCTCCGCTTCGCCGAGCGGCGCTCGCGGAAGCTGGCGCGCTCGCTCTTCCACGCCATGATCCGGTTCGGCCCGAAGCTCGAGAAGCGGCAGGCGGTGCTCGGCCGGCTGGTCGAGATCGGCGCGGAGCTCTTCGCCATCTCGGCCACCGTCAGCCGGGCCCAGGCGATGGTCACCAAGAATCCCGCCGACCGATCCCCGGTCGAACTGGCCGACGCCTTCGCGCGGAACGCGCGCCGCCGCGTCGACGACCGGTTCGCGGCCCTCTTCGACAACGAGGACGTGATCAACTACGCCGTCGCGCAACAGACGACGGCCGGCAAGTATGCCTGGGTGGAGTCCGGCATGGTGCGGGAGAAGTAGTCAACCGCGGCCGCGACCTGCGGCCGGCGGGGGCGGGAGCAACGAAGGGCGCGGAGAGTTCCGCGCCCTTCATCGCATGGGTGGCCGTCAGGCCCGTCAGAAGAAGCAGCAGACGTAGACCACCTGGATCGAGGCGTCCACGGTTGTGACCCCATCCGAGACCCGCACCTGGAGTACCGCCGATCCGCCATCCGTCACATTGCCGCTGATGACGCCATCCGGTGACATCGTCGACCCCACGGGCAGGACCCCCGAGAGCAGGGTCCAGACATAGGGGGGCCCTCTCCCTCCCGACGCCTGGAGCGCGGCGGTCATCGGGATGAACGGAGTGAATCGTTTGTCCGGCAGGCTCACGGTGATGGACGTCGTGACGACCCGCAGGGTGTCCCCGAGAATCCGCAGCTCGAGCGTCGTGGCGTCGGTGAGGGCGCCGTCCGTGACACTGATGTTGAGCGAGACCGTGTCCGTGCCAATGGGCGTCCCGGAGATCAGGCCCGACGGGGTGACCTGCAGACCGTTCGGCAGTCCTCCGCTCACGGTCCACGTCAGAGTCTCGGGTGCAAGCGTCGCCATGAGTTGCACGCCGTACGGGACGCCCACGCGACCGTCGGGGAGCACCGTGGTGAGGATTTCCAGGGATTGTCCATTCGGGAGCACCTGAACCGAGAGCACCTGCTGCGCTGAATCCGTCCCGCTCCTGACCTGGACCGTGAAGGTCGAAGGACCGGCGAACGAAGGAGTCCCCGAAATCACTCCCGTCGTGGCCGCCAGCGACAGGCCTGACGGCAACGCTCCCGAAACGACGCTCCAGTTGTATGAACCGGTGGAGCCTTCTGCCGTCAACGCCTGGGAGTACGGTTCGCCGACCATCCCATCGGGAAGCGTGGTGGTGGTGATCCTGACGGTCTCGGCGAGGCGAACCTCGAACCGCAAGGGCTCGGAATGCCCAGTCAAATTGAATTCGCTGCCACAGAAATCACCTGTCCGCTGCAACTCGACGATGACGTACACGATTTCCCCCGGGGAGACCTCAGCAATGCTCCGCAGCTCCGCCCCCTGGATCAGGATCGGTTGGGGCAGGTACGTCCCGGGGCCGGCAGGCCTGGTGGCAACGGTTGCCGGCGCGTGCCCACCACTCAAGACCCGAACCTGCAGGTCGCCACCGTCACCGCCATCGGCGCTACACGCGAGCGCGCGCGCCGGCCCGGTCAGTTCGAGAACCTGTTGCGCGCCGAGCGTGAGCGTGTCCAGCACCCGGGGGCCGGGCAGCGTGCCCCCGCCGAGCGAATCGGCGCGGCGCGCCGTCCCCCCGGCATCCAGGAGACGCCACCTCACGCCGAGGCCACAGAGTTGCGCATCACTCTGGATGTCCGCCAACGAGTACGGGCTCGCGGCCTCGGCATCGATGTAGGCGATCTCGGTGGCCACCAGCAGCCGGTGCATCTGCTGCGCGCCCGTCGCCGAGCAGGTGGCGTAGGCGATGTTCCGGAGCCGAACGAACTGGCCCGAGACGAAGGTGGTCACGGTCACATCGAAGGGTTCGAGCTGCTGATTGAACCGGAAATTGGCCGTCAGTTTGAGGAGCTGAAGGAGCCGGTCCCGGATTATGCCCCGGAACCCCGCACTGTCGGCCACATTGAAGAGACTGATCTCCTCCTCGATCAACGGCAGGAAGGCGGTCAGCTTGTCCCCGATGGCCTGCGCCGGGTCGGTCAGTGGCTCGGGACAGCCTGCTTGCTGCAGCTCGTGGGCGGCCGTGGTGAAGCCGATCGCCGTCTCCCCCCAGCGAAGCACCTGGCGGATGCGCTCCGAGAGCCCCGGTACGCCGCCGGCGTCCGCATACGTCTCGAGGTCGCTCAACGCGAAGGAATACTGACCGCAGACCACGCGTCGCATTTCCGACATGGCCGGCGGGATGTTCGCGTCGGCGGTGGCGACGGATCCGTAGGCGACGACCAGGCTCTGCAGCACCGAGAGAAACGCCTCGGCATTCTGGAAGCTGCCGGTGGTCTTCAGTGAGTCCGCGATGACCAGGAGCGCCGCCAGAAGATCGAGGTAGTCCTGCGAGACCACCGCGCCAGACCCCCCACCGGCAAACGAGGACGAGGGCGAGGGGCCCCGTGCCGAAACCGGGCCGGCCCCGGATGCCCACCCCAGGTGCCGGAGGATGGTCGTGACCCTCCGACCTGAGATATCCACGAGGCTGGGCGACGGCACCGCGACGGGGCCGAGGTCGAACGTCAATGTTGCCCTCCCGTCGATCGTGACATCGGAGCCAAGCGTCGCGGAAAAGGTCACCGGCCCGAAGAACTCGAGGCCCGCGGGGGAAAAGGTGAAGGCGGCGTACTCCCCCGCCACCGGCTCCACCGGCGAGATGGTGATGGCCACCGAGTCGGAGAGCGCACCCGCAGGGATCGAGAGCACCAGCGTCCCCCCACCCGCCAGCGCGGCCGTGACCTCGCCGCCAGCCGCGCCCACCACGGCCGTGCCGGGCGTCCCCGGCGATCCCGGGACGCCCGGCCCATCGGGTCCGGCGGAATCCGAACAGGCGCCAGCCCACACCATCGTCAGTAGCACGAGTGCGGCGCGTGCCCATGGATGCCTCGTCATTCGGTCCCCCCGGGGATTCGATCGGGTGATTGACAGATGTAGCGCGCCAACTCGAGCGCGCTGTCGAACTCCAGTTTCTCACCGCTCCCAAGCCGCTCCACGACGCCTGCCAGTCCTAGGCTCGAGCCCCGCCCCGACCAGTGCACCCGGACGACGAAATAGCCGAAGCGACCTGGGAGAAGAGGAGTTGCCATCTCGCGGCCTCCAGCACGAATGAGGACACCTGGGAGGGCTAGCCGAACCGGCCGATGGCGCACATTATAAAGATGGATCGTCAACGGGCCGTGAGGCCGCGTCAAATGGCGCAAGGATATGGGCTTATGGACGACGCACCTCGCCTCCTCACCCTCGGCCCAGTCCGGCTCGAGGGCCCCGGGGGGCCTCTCCTGGCGCGCCGGCGGAAGGAGCTCACACTCCTCACCTATCTCGCTCGGCGCCCCAACCAGACCTCCGATCGGATCACGCTGGCCACCTTGTTCTGGGGTGAGCGTGACGAGCGCCGTGCGCGCCAATCCCTCCGGCAGGCGCTCCTCGTCCTTCGTCAGGGACTCGGCGACGCGGTCGAAGTGAACGGAGAGCTGGTTCGGCTCCGTCCGGGTGCCCTCGAGGTTGACGCCTCCGCATTCGAGGCCGACGTCGCCGCTGGTCGGCTGGAGGATGCGCTCCGTCGGTGGGGCGGGGAATTTCTTCTCGGGCAGGAGGACGCCGGCACCGAGGTGTTCCGGGAGTGGGTGGAGGCGGAGCGAAGTGGCTTGCACCATGTATTCGCCGCGGCGAGTGCACGGTCGATCCAGCTGTGGCAGGAGCGGGGCGACGCGGCTGGGGCCCTCGAGGCCGCCGAGCGGTGGTGCCGCCTGAGTCCCGGCAGCGAGGACGCAGTGCGCACACACATGGAACTGGTCCGGGCACGTGGCAGGAATCAGGGCGAGCGAGATCTCCCCTCGGTCGGCGCGGCCGGGCTGCTGACGCCGGACCTGGTCGGACGCACCGAGACGTTCGCGAGCCTCACGGCCGCCTGGACGCTCGCACGGGAGGGCACTGGAGTCGTGGTGCTCGTGGAGGGCGCCTCCGGATCCGGGAAGAGCCGCCTGCTCTCCGAACTCCGGCGGTTGGTGTCCGGTCGGGCTCCCCGGGCCGTCGTCGCCATGGCGCGGGGCTACGAATCCGAGCGCGAGCGCCCCTACAGCACCGCCCGATCACTCCTCGCGGCGCTGGCGAACGCCCCCGGTATCCTGGCGGTTCCACCAGATTCCCTGGGCGCCCTGTCATCCGTCTCCCCGGAGCTCAGGGAACGCATCACCGGATCCCCCGCCGCTTCGCCCCTTCCGCCGTTCGCTGACGCCTTCCACCGAGCCGTGCAGGAAGTTGCTGCCGAAGCCCCCTGCATTCTCCTGTGCGACGATGCCGGGCTGGCGGACCCGCAATCGCAGGACGCGTTGGCTGGCCTGGTCAGACGGCCTCCGCCAGGGGTCATGCTGGTCCTGGCCGCCCGGGGAGAATCGCTCGAAGGAACGGCGCTCGCCCGAGATTTTCGTCAGGGTACCGAGGCGCTTCACCTGCGACTCGGACCGCTCGGCCTCGCGGACGTCGAACGACTGATCACCTCGATGGTCCCCGTGTCACCCGACCTCCTCAGGCCACTTGCGAGCCAACTGCAGGCCGCCGCCGGCGGCAACCCCGGGCTGATCGTCAGCCTGGTGGGGCTCCTCGCCGACGAAGGCACCCTGCGTCCGGACGCCCGGGGGGTATGGGAACTCACGGCCTCCGTCACCGCCGAGACGCTCCCGCTCCCGATGGACCTGCGGTCCGCGGTGGAAGTCCGCCGGACCCGGCTTCCCGATGGGGCGCGTCGACTTCTAGACGCAGCCGCCGTTTTGGGCTCCCCATTTCGCGCCGAAGATGCGGAGGCCATCGGCGGCCTGGCACCGAGCGGCCTGGCATCGGGACTCGGCGCTCTGCTGTCACGGGGCTGGGTGCGCGAGGCGGGCGCGGGGACGCTTGAGTTCACCGGCGAGGGGAGTCGCCGAGTGGTGTACGACCTGATCTCACCTGCTGACCGCCGACGGATGCATCGTGCGGCCCATCGGAGGCTGCGCGAGGTCCCCCCACTCAGAGGCAGTGATGCCGCCCGGCTGGCGTTGCACCGGTCGCGGAGCCGCAGTCGCCTGACAGCGCCCGGGCCCCTCAGAATCGGCGCCGCCGCGCTGCTGGTGCTGGCGGCGCTCCTTGGCTGGTGGCGACGTCCCGAAGTGACACCGCAGCCGCACTCGGGCCTCATCGACCTAGCGGTAGAGCCGTTCACCGCTCCCTCCTCGGAGGCGGAAGCAGGGCTGGCGCAAGGCGTGGCCGAGCTGGTGACCCAGGCACTCAACGGCGCCGGGATAATCCAACTCGCCGGCGGAGAGCGCAGTACCGCAACCGCGATCGTGCGAGGGCAGGTCTACGTGAACGGCGCCAGGTCGTGCTCACGGCAAGCCTGAGCAGCGCAGCAAATGGCGCCGTCGTCGGTCGCGTCCGAGCCGTGGGACCACGCACGCGCATCGATTCACTCTCGGAACTCCTGGCGGCGAGACTCCTCGCGACAGCCGCTCAGCTTGACGGCGACCGCCCGGGTGGCAAACGCGAGCCCGGCTCGGAATCGCTGGTTGCGCTGAAGGCCTACCTCAGAGGGGAGCGGCTCTACCGTGCAGGGATGCTAGCTCCGGCGCTGGACCAGATGACCGACGCGGTCCGTGCGGACAGCCAATTCGCCCGCGCCTGGTTCCGGCGGGCCCAGCTCGCCGATTGGATGCAGCTTCCGGACTCCGCGCTGCTCTCCATCCGGCGGGCGCGATCGCTCAGCGAGCGCGTCAGCGCACTCGAGCGCCGGCTGTACCCGGGGATCGAAGCGTACCTCCTCGGCGAGTTCGAGGAGAGCGAAGCGCTCTTGCGCCAAGCACTCGGTATCATGTCGGCTGACCCTGATGCGCGCGTGGCGCTCGGCGAAACTCTTCTGCACGGCAATTGGACCCGCGGGCGGTCCATGATCAGAGCGGATGCCGAATTTCGGGAGGCACTCCGCCTCAGGCCAACCGAACCGACCGCGCGCCGTCACGCGGGGGACCTCGCCTATCGACAGGGCGACACCGTCCGCGGCGACTCGATTTTCGGGGTGGTGTTCTCCCAGATGCGACAATGGCCGCCACGGAGCATGACCCACCTCTCGGCCCTCCAAGCGTTCTCCACGAGGGACACGGCCAGACAGTCGCGCGTCCTCGACACCCTGCGCACGAGTGGGGAGCGGCTCGTGGTCATGGCCGTCTGGGTAGTCTCCCTCTACAATCCCGTGCCCGCCGATATCCGCCCACTCGCCGCCCTGTTGACGGCCCCCGATCGCCCCGTGTCCTCCAGCGCGCTTGGACACCGCACGCTGGCATACCTTGCCCTCGCCGAGGATGACTTCGCAAGCGCGGACCGCCACCTGAAATTGGCCGACAGCCTGGACCCCGAGGAAGCCCTGGTTCTCGAGGGATACCTCCGACTCACTGGCCGCCTCGGGACTGGCTCGGATGCCTCGCGCACAATCCTTGAACGGCTCCAAATCTGGTCGCCGGAAGGCGCAGCGCCGTCGGAACGCGTCGTTCCCGAAACGGTGCACCCGATCATCGCCCCGTCCGCCCGGAGCTACCTGCTGGCGCTCGCCGCCCTGGAGCAAGGCGACATGGCGGCAGTCGAGGCAGCGGCCCGACGACTGGAACTGGCTCGGCCCCTACTCCGCGGGCTTGAGCCCAGCCTGGCCGCCAGCCTGCGGGCCCGCGCGGCGCTCGCTCGCGGCGACACGGCACGCGCCCTCGCCTTGCTTGAGCCTTCGTGGCTCGGCATCCAATTCGAGCCGGGCCGCGCATCGCCGATTGTGTCGCGTCCCGCTGATCGCATCCTGATGGGCAACCTCCTTGCGCGGACCGGAAATCCGGAAGGGGCCCGGGGCTGGTATGCCACAATCTCCGAGCTTAGCCCGTGGGACCTGGCTTGGCTTCCGGAGGCCCAGCGGGGTCTCGCGGCGCTTGAGGACTCCGCACGTTAGATTTCTACTTCACTCATCGCTCAGGTGCTCGATGCCCAACCCCGAAGGCCGCTCCCTCCCGTTCACCGGCCCCGAGCACGTCGACGTCGCCGTGCTCGAGACCTTCCCGTACGAGGGACCCGAGCAGGAAATCGTCACCACCACCGACGAGTTCAGCGCCGTCTGCCCCTACAGCGGGCTCCCCGACTTCGCGACGCTGACCATCCGGTACGTGCCGAACGGCTCCTGCATCGAGCTCAAGAGTCTCAAGTACTACGTCACGAGCTATCGCAGCGTGGGCATCTACCAGGAGCACGCCACGGCGAAGATCGCCGAGGACCTCTACACGGTGCTCACGCCCGAGACGCTCACGGTCGAGACGATCTACAACGTCCGGGGCGGGTTCCTCACCACCTGCAGCGTGACCCTCCCGACGCACGACTGACGGCGGAATGGCCGGAATGCGGAAGAGCGGGGCGGGGAGAAATTCCCCGCCCCGCTCTTCGTCTTTCGACCTGCTGGACCGCTACTTCTTGGCCAACCCCGGGCTCGGCGGCAGCACCGTGCGCGGCGTCACCTCGCGGACCGGCCCGCGCGGCAGCAAGACCGGCAGGTTGGCCAGTTCGAACGCCGTCACCGCCATCACCGCCGAGGCCTGGCGCAGGTCGCTCGGCACCGCGTGGTCGTAGGTGTCGATCTGTGAGTGGTGGGTGTGGTTATACCCGCGGGATTCCTGGTCGAAGTTCCAGCCGGGCACGCCGTAGGGAATGAACGAGAGGTGGTCGGTCCCCCCCTTGTTCCCCTCGCGCACCTTCCCCGCACCGAGCGCGGCGACGGGCGCCAGCAGGTCGGTCCAGAGTTGTGCATCCTGGTTGCGACCCTGCAGCGCCATGCCGGTGATCATGCCGGTCCCGTTGTCGAGCACCAGCACCGCCTGGATCTTGTCCATCTCCCCCGCGTGCTGCGCGGCGTACGCCGCCGACCCGAGCAGTCCTTCCTCCTCACCGCTGAAGAGGATGAACCGGATGGTCCGCTTCGGCTTGAGCCCGCTCGCCTTGATGACCCGGGCCGCCTCCATCACGACCATCGAACCGGTGGCGTTGTCGGTGGTCCCGGTGCCGAGATCCCAGCTGTCGAGGTGGGCGCCGAGGATGACGACTTCGTCCGGCCATTCCGTCCCCTTGATCTCGCCGATGGTGTTCCACTGGGTGACCGGCTTGGTGCCGAGCGTGTTGTCGACCCGTCCGGAAACCCTCGGCGTGACCCCGTGCTCCAGCAGCCGGGAGAACTGGGCGTAGTCCTCGTGCGCGATGACCACGTTGGGCAGCGGCGACACGCTGTAGGGCGAGCCCGACATGTTCATCAGGCCGAATTCCTTCCCCGCGTCGGTCAGGACGCCGAGGGCGCCGGCGTTCTTGAGCAGGTAGTTGCGGTCCACCGCGAACTGGCGCCGGGCCTGGCGCGCCGCCGCGGAGGTATCAGCCGGTGCGGCCCGGAAGGCGGCCATGCGCGCCTCCCGTTCCGCCTGCGCGGCGGCCGAGTCGGCGGCGGTCATCGGCGGGCCGTCCGGATTCCAGATGTCGGCGGCGGGCCGGAGCATGAGCCAGGCGCCCTTGATCCTGTCCTGGTAGACCGCCAGGCTCTCGGCCGTCGACACGTCGACCAGCACGACCGGCCCGGTGAGCGTCTTGCCGCCGGTGCCCGCGGTCCACGCCCAGCTGTGCGCCGTCAGGTTGCGGGGAAAGGGCGCCTCGATGCGGAACGCGATCGGCCCCCGCTCCCAGGTGACGCCGTACTCCCACGCCTCCTGCGTGGCCGTGAGGCCGTAGAGCTTGAACTGGGCCTCGGTCCAGTCGTTGGCCTGCTTCATCGCCGGCGAGCCGGTCAACCGGGGGCCGATGACGTCGGTCAGGAACTGCAGGGTGGTCATCACCTGGGACTTGTTCATCGCCTCGCCGATCAGGACGCCGGTGCCGGCGGTGTCCACCGTCTGCGCGGCGAGAGGCGTGCTGACGAGGGCGAGCAGGAGGAGCATCCGTCGTGTCATCGGTCGAAACCTTCCGTTGGGAGACAGAGGTCAGGGGAAGCGTGAGATATATCGCGTGGGGGCCCGGAACGCGAGGGGACGGTCAGCCTTCCCCGACCAGGCTGGTCGCGATGGCCCGGAGCCGGTCCACCTCGGGGAGGGCCGCAATCCACCGTTCGGGAATCGCCGCCTCGCCGTCCCGGGCGCCCAGGAGGCCGCCGGCCACGGCGGCGTTGGTGTCGGTATCGCCCCCGGCGTTGGCCAGCCAGATGAGGGCCGATTCGAGCTTCGGCTCGTGCCACGCCGCCCAGAGCGCGATCTCCACGCAGCTGACGGCATCCCCGGCCCGGTCGCCGAGAATCGGCAGCTCCTCCCGCCGCTCGAGCGGCACGCGCCGGACGGCGGCCAGCAATTCGGGCGGTGCCTCGTTGACGCGCAGCACCTCGATCACGTCGGCGAGGAAGTCCCGCCGACCCGCCAGCAGCTCCGCGGCCGCGACGTTCACCGCCACCGCGCCCCAGGTGCAGCGGTCGTCGGGATGGGTGAGCGCCGCGGTGTGCCAGGTCCCGGCCACCAGATTGCGCGGGGAACCCCGCGTGGCGAGGGCGACGGGGAGGGCGCGCATCACCGCCCCGTTGGGCGCGCGCCCCCCGGTACCCGATGGGGGGGAGCCGTGGGTCCGGATGTGGTTGAGCGCGGTCCGGGTCCAGGTTCCGGCCCCCCGGCCATCGGCGTCGAGCCAGCCGATCCAGCGGTGGGCCAGGCGCTCGAGGTCGACCTCGCCGGCCAGGAGCTCCTCGGCGAGGAGGAGCGCCATGGCGACGTCATCGTCGAAGGGGCTGGCCGGCGTGTCCCGGCGCAGGATGTCGCGCACACCGCCGGGGAACTCCAGCAGGATTGCCTCGGGCCGCCCGAGCAACTCGGTAGGCACACCAAGGGCGTTCCCCGCGGCGTGCCCGAGAAGGGCGCCCCGGGCGCGCTCGGCGATGGTGAGGGAGGCGGAAGGCATCGGCGCACAAACGTAACCGGCTTTGCCCCGGCCTGCCTCCCGGCTATTTTTCCCCCGTCACCGCAATGCCTTCTCACCATAAGGACCGCTCTGTGTCGAACGAATCCCTGAGCGTCATCGACAACCGAACCGGCAAGAGTTACGAGCTGCCAATCGCCGACGGCACGGTGCGGGCCATGGACCTGCGCCAGATCAAGACGTCGGACGAAGATTTCGGCCTGATGACCTACGACCCGGCCTTCACCAACACCGCCTCCTGCAAGAGCGCCATCACCTTCATCGACGGCGACCGCGGCATTCTCCGCTATCGCGGCTATCCGATCGAGGAACTCGCCGAGAAGGCCAGCTTCCTCGAGGTGGCCTACCTGCTGTCCGAGGGCGAACTCCCCACCGCCCCCCAGCTGGCCAAGTGGCAGCACGACATCATGTACCACACGTACGTGCACACCAACATCATCAAGTTCCTCGAAGGGTTCCGCTACGACGCGCACCCGATGGGCATGCTCCTCGGCGTGGTCGGCGCCCTCTCCACGTTCTACCCCGACGCCAAGAACGTCCACGACCCGGAAAACCGCTACATCCAGCGGGTCCGGCTCATGGCCAAGATCCCGACGCTGGCGGCGTTCGTCTTCCGGCAGACCCGCGGCCTCCCGTACGAGTTCCCCCGGAACGACCTCGACTACATCGGCAACTACGTCAACATGACGTTCAGCATCGGCGGGCAGCACAAGCCGAACCCGGTGCTGCAGCGGGCCCTCGAAATCCTGTTCATCCTGCACGCCGACCACGAGCAGAACTGCTCGACCAGCGCGGTGCGGGGCGTCGGCTCCTCCGGCGTCGACCCCTTCTCCGCCATCTCGGCCGGCATCGCCGCGCTCTACGGCCCGCTGCACGGCGGCGCCAATGAAGCCGTGCTCCGCATGCTCGACGAGATCGGCGAGAAGAAGAACATCCCGGCGTTCATCGAGCGGGTGAAGGCGGGCGAGGGCCGGCTGATGGGATTCGGGCACCGGGTGTACAAGTCGTACGACCCGAGGGCCAAGCTGATCAAGCGGGTGGCGGACGAGGTCTTTGCGGAAACCGGGCTGAACCCGAAGCTGGAAATCGCGGTGGAGCTCGAGCGGATCGCCCTCTCCGACGAGTACTTCATCAAGCGGAAGCTGTACCCGAACGTGGACTTCTACTCCGGCCTGATCTACCAGGCCATGGGCTACCCGACCGACTACTTCACGGTGCTCTTCGCGCTGGGGCGGATGCCGGGCTGGCTGGCGCAGTGGGAGGAGATGGTCACCGACGGCGAGCAGAAGATTGCCCGCCCCCGGCAGGTCTTCACCGGGGCGGAGTCCCGGCCCTTCGTGCCGATCGAGAAGCGGCGCTAGGCGCTACTCGCGCCGCGCGTCGCCTTCGAGGTAGGTGTACCCCTCGAGCCCCGCCACGTAGTCCGCAATGAACGAATTCGCCTCGGCCCGGGAGAGATCCCGGGCCGCGGTCACTTTCCGGCGCCACGTCGCGAGCAGGTCGGAGGCGTGGAACTGGACGTAGTTGAGGACCTCGGTGACGGTGTCCCCGTGCACGAGGTCGGTCACCTGGTACCCCTGGGGCGTCAGGCGGACGTGCACCGCGTTGGTGTCGCCGAAGAGGTTGTGGAGGTCGCCCAGGATCTCCTGGTAGGCCCCGGTCAGGAAGAACCCGAGCACATAGGCGTCGCCGTCGGCGCAGGCGTGGAGCTCGAGCGACGGCTTCCCCTTGCGGCCCCCGGCGAACCGGTCGATCACCCCGTCGGAGTCGCAGGTGATGTCCTGCACCGTGCCCCGGCGCGTCGGGCGCTCGTTGAGCCGGTGGATCGGCATGATGGGGAAGAGCTGGTCGATGGCCCAGTTGTCCGGCAGCGACTGGAACACCGAGAAGTTGGAGAAGTACCGGTCCACGAGCGTCGCGTCGATGTGGGCCGTGATTTCGGGATGGGACGTCCGGTCGTCGCCCAGCAGCTGCTGCATGGCCGTGAGCGTGCAGAGGTACAGCTGCTCGGCGTCGGCCTTGTCACGGAGCGTGAAGACCCCGCTGGCGAAGTACTCGTTGGTCCGTTCCTTGGCAAAAATGACGTCGTGGAACGCCTCGTCGAGGCGCTCCATGCTCAGGCCCTCGAGATTCTCCGACATTTCCCGGAGCAGAGCGTGGGGCTCCTCGCCGAGCACCGGCGCCACCGGCTCCACCTGGCTCTCAACGTCGATCACGTTCACCAGCAGCAGCGAATGGTGCGCGGTGAGCGCCCGTCCCGACTCCGAAATCAGGTGGGGCATCGGCAGCTCCCGCTCGCGGCAGGCGGTGCCGATGGTGTACACGACGTCGCTTGCGTACTCCCGCATGGTGTAGTTGACGCTGGCGGGCCGGGTCGAACGCGACCCGTCGTAGTCCACGCCGAGGCCGCCGCCGACGTCCACGTGCGTGAGCTGGAAGCCCATCGCGTGGATTTCGCCGTAGTACCGGGTGATCTCCTCCAGCCCGGCCTTCACGTGCCGGATGTCGGTGATCTGGCTGCCGAGATGGAAGTGCACCAGCCGGAGGAGATCCTTCCGCCCGAGCCGGTCCAGCTTGGTCAGCAGCCGCATGAGCTCCACGGCGCTCAGCCCGAACTTGGACTTCTCCCCGCCGCTCTTGGCCCAGCGCCCCGACCCCTCGGTGGCGAGCTTGATCCGGACGCCGAGCGTCGGCACGATCCCCATCTCGTCGGCCACCGACAGCAGCAGGTCCAGCTCGTGGAGCTGCTCTACCACGATGAACACCTGGTGGCCCAGGCGCTGGCCCATGAGAGCCAGCCGGATGAACTCCTCGTCCTTGTAGCCGTTGCAGACGATCACGTGCTGCGTGCTCTCGTGCAGGCCGAGGACGGCCTGCAGCTCCGGCTTGCTGCCGCACTCGAGGCCGACGCCGTGCGCGGCGCCGAACTCCACGATTTCCTGCACCACGTGGCGCTGCTGGTTGACCTTGATCGGATAGACGGTGGTGTAGGAGCCCTCGTACCCGAACTCGCTGATGGCCTTGCTGAACACCTCGGCCAGCTGGGAGATGCGCGCCCGGAGGATGTCCGAGAAGCGGAGGAGGAGCGGAAGCCCGACACCCTGCGCCTGCAGGTCCATGGCCAGCTGGTACAGGTCAAGGCCGCGCGCCGGGTCGCCATCGGCGTGCACCGTGACGTGGCCCTCGTCGTTCGTGCGGAAGAAGCCCAGGCCCCAGCCCGGCATGTTGTAGAGCTTCTCGGCGTCCCGGGACGTCCAGGCGGCCGGCGGCGCGCTCGGCGGCGTGACGGTCGTGATCGCGGTGCTCCTGCTGAGGAATCGGCCTCAATGTTAACGCCCACGGCCTCCCCCCGAAAGAACCGCCCCCCGGCGAGTTTCCGGACGCCTCGCGCCGAGGGGCCGACCGGGCGAGATTTCAGCGTCACGTCACATTCGGGGAGCAGGCATGCAGTGGTCGTTCCGTATCGGACGGGTCGGCGGCACCGACATCAAGGTCCACATCACCTTCCTCGCGCTGGTCGCGTGGTGGGGATACTCGGCCTACGCCGACGGTGGGCGGACGGCCGCGGTCCAGGCGGTCGTCTTTCTCCTCGCGCCTCTTCGCCTGCGTGCTGCTCCACGAATTCGGCCACATCCTGATGGCGCGCCACTACGGCGTCCGGACCCCCGACGTCATCCTCCTCCCCATCGGCGGCCTGGCACGCCTCGAGCGGATGCCGGAGGAGCCGCGACAGGAGCTGCTGATCGCCGCGGCGGGCCCCGCCGTGACACTCGTCATCGCGCTGACGCTCTTCGGTGCGCTGCAACTGACCGGGGCGCCCCTCGATTCCGAGCAGCTCGACCCGACGCGTTCCGGCCTCCTGCAGCAGATCATGTGGATCAACGTGGCCCTCCTCCTCTTCAACCTCCTCCCGATCTTCCCGATGGACGGCGGCCGGATGCTCCGTGCGCTCCTCGCCATGCGCATGGGCCTGCAGCGGGCCACGCGTCTGGCCGCCCGCGTGGGGCAGCTCGGCGCCATTGGGCTGGGGCTCTGGGGGCTGGGGTTCTTCTCGCGCTGGGGGTACGGCCCGAACATCGTGCTCGTGCTGATCGCGGTGTTCATCTATCTCGCCGCCGGGGCCGAGGGGGCCGCGGTGGAGACCAGGACGGCGGGACGTGGCCTGACGGTGCGGGAACTGATGATCACGCAGTTCGTCGCCCTGCCGATCTACGCCACCCTGCAGCAGGCGGTGGACGCCCTTCTCGCCGGGGAACAGAGCGAATTCCCGATCATGGACAACTGGGGAAAGGTGGAGGGAATCCTGACCCGCGACGGACTCATCCGGGGACTCTCCCAACTGGGCGTCGGCGCCACCGTCGAACGGGCCATGAGCACCGGCTTCGCGTCGGTCCCCGTCGAGCTCCCCTTCGAGGCGGCGATCGAACGGCTGGTCCAGAGCGGGCTGCCGGCGCTCCCCGTCGTCGACGACCGCGGGGCGCTGGTGGGTCTCCTGACGGGGGACAACGTGAAGGACGTGCTGCTGGTGCGGCAGGCGGGGGTGCAGTTTCCGGCCCGTGCGCATCATCCGCCCCGTCTCGAATGAGCACCGGTGCGGCGATGCCTTCCAAACCGCCTGCTGGGCTGCCGTCGTCCTCCGGGTGGCCTTCGAGCGGCTGACCCAGAACGGCGCCATCATCACCGCGCTCCGGCCCGTGCTGGTGGCCGAGCAGCTCGGGCCGGTCCCGACCACGACTCCCGTCGCCAGCCGGGAGTCAAACGAGTTGGCGGAGGCTGTCGTCCAGACGCTTCGGCGCGACTAGCTCGATGGGGCCGATCTGACCGCGCCGGCCGTCCTCCAGGCCTCGCGGACTATCATACCGAGGAGGCCCCGCACTCGGGCCTTCAGATACTCAGCCCCGTCGCCTGTCGGCAGGCCCAGGTGGTAGCCAGGCAAGAGGCATCCTAGGCCGGCGGCTGTCTCGCCAACCGGGGGTCAGATCACATCTGGGGACTCGGGCGTGAGGGTTACGACCAGTGCCCGGCGTGCGCTGTCACTGTTGGGAGGACTTCTCCTAATACCCAGCCCGATCGGCATCACGGAGAAGTGGGCCAATAATTGTGTCAAATGCCCGCCGCTGGTCTCCCTTGAGAAGCCGCTGCATGAGGCGCAGTTCGGCGATCCCTGCCTGGTACCAGAGCGGCGCGTCCACCTGAGCACCGAGGCGCCTCCAGGTCGTGAGTTGCCCTCCGACTGCTTCGAGGGTCGCACCCGTGAGGCACGCTTGGCGCAGGAGGGATTCTTGTTGATCCGAGGTAAGCTCGGCGCTCAGGGCTGCCAAGATCTCGGTCCGGCGCTCGTCCTGCGTCGGGTAGTCGAAGGCCCATAGAATCAAGTCTGCCGGCCCGCCAAGCCTCCGATATATCTCAGCTGCGGACATCGCGACCCACGCACCGAACTCCAGGGGATCGGTAATCATTGCCGCGAGAGTATTCGCCAAGGCCAGGGAATCTGCCTGCCACACGCTATCAAGCTGCTGCCACGACGGTCCGCGGGCCGGATCCTCCCTGAGTATCAACGGCTCGAACATCTTCACGATCGTCGAATCGGCCTCCAGACGGACTCCCGGAGCGATGTCCTCCCTTGTGCGCGCCGGTAGCACCGCGACACATTGGCTGACGACGGACTGGGCTGCGGCCGCGCCGGGCAGACCAGACCACAGCAACAGGAGGAAACGCAGGCGGAAGTGGCGTCGTGGCAAGAGGGTCTCTCCGGTCATCAACAATGGAGCGACGGCCCGCGGACCAGTTGATTCGCGGCTTGGTAAGTCGCGCAGTGATAGGTAGAAGTGCCATCATATGCCGAAAGGCTATGCAGTTGTTCATGGATGGCGTAGTTGGCCAAGTATCGCCCCAACCGGGGCGCGAAGAACCGGCCGGCGTGGATCGCGGTCGGAGCACCGAAGTTGTCGCTGTCATACGGCGTGGCGGCAACTGGAAATTCGCCTGGTTTGGTCATGGTCGAGTTCACATACTTGCTGTTCTCAAACACGAGGCCACCCAGTAGACGCTTAAGAAAGCCTCCCATCGCTTGCCCCGGCGACACATGGAGTCCATTGGGAAGGGTCACCGATGGGCTCGCCCAGTTCATGCCGGTAAGGACTGCCTCGAACAGCCCCCCAGACTGGCCGAATTTCAGCGGAGACGCCCCGCCACACACCACGCCGAATACCCCGCCCCCGGCCAAAACGCCCCCCCCCCCGACAGAACCCCGCGACACGCCCCACCCACAGGTCGCACACTGCGCCCGAGGCACGCGCCCATTCCATCGGCGCCGCCGCCCCCCGCTGCCCATAGCTCGCCCCGCCGGTGAGTGGACGGAGCTCCCCGCCCCCACCGAAGCAGATATCCACGCCCAGGCACAAGTCGTCCCAGCTGAGATATGCCCAGGTCGCATCCTTGACCAGCCCATCCGGATCCCGGGCCTGGAGCACGTCGCCGTTGATATAGGCATAGACGTTTCCGCCCCCCGCATAGCCGATGCGGTCCTCCTGCACAAACCGCCCCACCGTGGGGTCAAAGTACCGGCTCCGGTGGAAGTAGAAGCCGGTCTCGGCGTCCCATTCCCGCCCGGTCCAGCGATACCGGGGCGGGGGCTGGGGACCGGCGCTGCGTCAGCATCGACCGGACCGGTCGGTGCCGTCCGTCGTTGGAGGCCCCAGAACCTCACCGGCTTGGGGGTGCTAGCCATTTCACAAGTGCTTCTTCGGCCCGGCCCAGAGTTGGTCCGAGAATGCGATCGAACTGCACGAGCAACTCCCCCGAGAGGAGGCCCCTCATCAACTCCAACTCCTGAATCCCACTATCATACCAGCTTGGCAACCCAGCTCGACCGTCAAGTGATTTGAGCGAACCGAGGTGGGGAGTCAAGGCGTCCACACCTATCGCCGTCCGACAGGCTACCCGGAACACCAGAACCTGTTCGAAACTCGACAGTGAATCTGGAAGCGCGATGAGGATGTTGTAGTTGCGTGTCTCCGACTGGGGCACATCGAGGCTTGCAAGAAGCCACGTCGATGGGCCTCCGCGCCAATGGTATTCCGTCGCAGCGCCAAGGGCAGCATCGTGCGAATACTCAGATGGAGTCACAACGATCGCAGCAAGAGTGCGGACAAAGCCCTCGGGATCTGCCTTCCATGCGCTGTCGAGAACAAGTCTCCGGCTTCTGGCGGTGGCGCTGATTGGCTCGTCGATGACTGTTGACGAAAAGATTGGCAGCACTAGGGGAAGTAACTGACGATCCGGCCATGGATAGCGCGATGACGCGCTGTCGGATGTGCCCGCCTTGGCTATCACCTTTTTGCAATCGCATGCCATCGACTGAGCGAACGCCGCCTGTGGCCCGATGAATATGGCGAACGTCACTGCCAAGGCCCGCGCCTCGCGCGCCCAGCCAATTCGGGCGCGTCCGACGATCACGGTATGCATGGGAGATAGTGGTCGGTTAGGTAATTGGCGGTTGCGTAAACAGCGCAATGCCCAGCTTCGGTCGCAGAAGCGCCCGGGAAGAGGAAATGCAATTCTTCATGTACGAATGTGTTCGCCAGATCGTCCCGGTTTGTCCGCGCGAACACGAGGCGCTCATCCACTATCGTAACACCGAACACGGTCACCGCTCTCGTATCTGGTGAGCGGCCGCCTCCGTGGACATACCGCGCGTTCTGGAAGATGCTGCCGCCGACCAGGCGCGCAATGAATGAGCCGACTACCGTTGACCCGAACAGGTCGCCGAATAGCAAGCTGGAGCGAGTGTTACGAGTTACCGCGTCGAGGGCTCGGTAGAAGTTCCCTCGCCCCAATGCACTCGCGCCCTCAAACATCGCTGACACTTCGGGTAGAGTCCCAGGACCGCCTATAGATTGGGCCAGCGCGGCGTAGTTTTGCTTGTACTGTTCATACATGTCGAACTTGAAACTCGACTGGGCCCCCCACTCGATGAGCGCATTGGCCATGCGCTGCCCATAGCTGGCCCCGCCGGTCAGGGGACGGAGCTCCCCGCCCCCACCGAAGCAAATATCCACGCCCATGCACAAGTCATCCCAGCTGAGGTACGCCCAGGTCGCGTCCTTCGTCAGCCCATCCGGATCCCGGGCCTGGAGCACATCGCCGTCGATATAGGCATAGACGTTTCCGCCCCCCGCATAGCCGATGCGGTCCTCCTGCACGAACCGCCCCACCCCCGGATCATAGTACCGGCTTCGGTGGAAGTAGAACCCCGTCTCGGCGTCCCACTCCCGCCCGGTCCAGCGGTAGCGGAGCGGGGGCTGCGGGCCGGCGCTGTCGATCAGGTTGCCGTAGGGGTCGTAGCGCAGGCTCCCGACCCACGCCCCGTCGCCTCGCCGCACCAGGGCCCGCACACTCCCCAGCGGGTCCAGCACCACCCGGTAGGTGGTGTCGCGCACCGTCACGCCCAGCAGGTTGTCCACGCCGGGACCCCAGGTGTAGATCGTCGTGAGGCCGGTATTCGCCGAGTCGGTCTCGAAGGCTACTTGGCCCCCGGCATAGACCATCCGGAGGTACCCCACCGTGCCGCCAGTGGCGCCGCTGTACACCCGCTTGACGATCCGGCGGCCGGTCACGTCATACCCGTAGCGGGCGATCAGCACCCCGTTCTGCCGCACCCAGATGAGGCGCTCCAGCGCATCATACCCGTAGGTCCACCCCGGCACCACCTTCTGGAGGAGGTTGCCGGCATGGTCATAGTTGAGGAAGCCTCCGGACTTCCGCAGCTGGTTGGTCGTGGCGTTGAAGAGCTCGCCGCCCTGCACAAACAGGTTGTCCATCCGGTCAAAACTGTAGCTCCGGCTCACCAGGGAGTCGGGACTCCCCGCCGCCCGCGCGGCCGAGGAGCGCTGCCACCACCCGATCACCCGCTGCCAGCCGTCGTAGACCACCGAGTCCCGCAGGCTGTCGGGCGTGGCCACGGCACCCGCCTGCCGGCTCCAGAAGGGCTTGAGCATTGGGCCCAGGGAGTCCACCGCGTCCTCCCGGTCGAGCGCGAGGGCCGCCCACGTCGGGCTGCTGAACACATTCACCTGGTAGCTGGCCGCCGTGAGCGCCCCGCTCAGGTTCCAGCCCCGGCTCTCCAGGTGAATCGGCGTGCCCGCCGGCCCCCGGGTCGTGAGGCTCTGGCTCCGGCCCAGCTCGTCCAGCACCAGCGCCAGCGAGTCGCCCAGCGGCGTGAGCAGGGTGTCGGGGATGCCGCGGGCCGTCTCGTAGCGGGTCTGCCAGGTGCCGACCGCGTCGGTCCGGGTGGTCGGACGCTCCCAGGGATCATAGGTGTAAGTCTGGATGCGGGGTACCGTGCCGCTCCAGGCGGTGTCGGCCACCAGGCGCCCCCGCTGGTCGTAGCCCCAGCGGAGTTCGCCATTGATCCCGCCGATCGAGTCCACCGGATTCTCCAGCCACTGCCGCGTGCGCTGGTCCGCCGGGCCCTGGTAGGCCTTCCGCATCGTGCCCACCGTGGGAATCACCGCCAGGGTGTCCCGGTTTCGGCTGTCATAGTGGGTCGTGATGACGTACCCCCGCCGGGTGATGGTCTTGACGACGTTGCCAGCTAGATCGTAAACGAGCGAGTCCTTCACGGTCGCACTGTCGGCCCACGGCCGCCGACTCACCACCCGGCCCAGCCGGTCCAGCCGGTAGGTGGTGGCCTTGCCCCGGGGGTCCACCCGGGCCGTGTCCCGCCCCGCGCGGTCCCGCCGGTACCCCACCGCCTGCCGGTGCAGGGAGTCGAAGCTCGCCGGCCACGAATAACAGGGCGCCGTGCAGTTGTCGCCCCGGAACAGCACCGTCGAGTCCACCTCGTTCGCCACCGTGTACCAGGTGCGGACCTTCCGCCACTGGATCCGGGTGGCCCCGAGGCTGTCGGCGACCCGGAGCGAGCTCTCGGTCGTCGTGTCCCGCCCCTGGGCATCGTACTTCGTCCGCGACCGGAGCTGGTTGTAGGGGCCCGTCACCTCGCTTGGGTTCTGCCAGGTGCCATCATACGCGTACCGCACCGCCCCCGCTCCCGAGCGCCGGGTCGAGTCCACCCGCCCGTCGGCCCGATACCACACGAAGCTGGAGTCGTCGGCGGGCCCCACCGTACGGATCGGGTTGCCCACCGCATCATAGGTGATCGCGGTGCTATTGTCCCGAGGATCCACCTGCCGGATGACCCGGAAGTTGGCGTTGTAGACCAGGCTGTCGAGCCGCAGCGTGTCGCTCGCCGCGCGGACCCAGAAGGTCTTCACCACCTGGCGGAGGCTGTCATACTGGGTCCAGACCCGGCTCGAGTCGGCCACCTTCCCTTCCGTCCAGACCACCCGCCCGTCCATGTGGAAGCTGGCCTGTGCGAGGAGCCCGAGCGCATCCCAGGTCCGGGTCGCCTGCCCCCAGCGATTGACCAGCGAGCGGGTCCAGAAGCCGCGCGGGTCGGTCATCTGGACGTAGGCGCTGTCCAGCGCCCGGAGCGCCCCGAGGCCCTGGTACTCCCGCGCCGTGTACCCGATGGTGGGCGTCTGCCAGCTGCCGCTCGAGTCCTGCACGCTGGGAAGCTGCACCTGCACGGGGCGGAAGCCGAAGGCCGGGTCATACGCCACCACGGTCGTGTCCGCGAGCACGCCGATGCGGCGCTGGAGCACCAGGGTCTTGCTTAGCGCCCCGTAGACCGCA
Organism: uncultured Gemmatimonadales bacterium; assembly: GCA_963748815.1. Classification (GTDB taxonomy): domain Bacteria; phylum Gemmatimonadota; class Gemmatimonadetes; order Gemmatimonadales; family GWC2-71-9; genus SPDF01. The sequence continues at coordinate 94,405 of CAVVKJ010000009.1, forward strand.
TAGACATAGCTCGTCGTGTAGGGCGCTCCCGTTGGCGAAGGGATCGAGTCCCGGGTGAGTTGGTTGGTGGGGCCGTCAATCGTCACCTTGGTCTGTCGGAGCGAGCCGCCCGTCAAGCTGGCCAGATGCGTGAGCGTCCCACCGGCGGTGTAACCGAAGCTGATCTCCTTCCCGACCGGATCCTTCACCTTGAGAATCTTGTCGCTCGACCCCTCCCACAGCACCGAGTCGCGCTGGCCATTGACGTCCTGGGTGTACAGCAGGCGCCCCGTCGTCGCCTCGTATACGCTGCGGGCGAGACTGCCCCGAGGGGAAAGCTCGAGCTGGGCGCCGACCTTCTGCAGCACCACCTCGCTCCCCGGCGGCGCCAGGAAAAGGCTGTCCCCATTCCCCCGGAACACGCTCACCGCGCCGGTGGCCGAGACCAGCAGCCGGTCGTTCCCCGCCGGCACCAGCAGCACCCCCGCCGTCGGCCACCACCCCGATCCGTACCGCGTGGCCCGCCGGTCCACCAGCACCACCTCCACCGAATCGCTCGAGCTCCGGGTCGTGCCCCCGGACGTGACCCGGCCCTCCACCCGGAGCCACTTCCGGGTCGGGGTCGGAAACGTGCTCCCCATGAAGTCACCTTGCAGCACCGCCCGGCACCGCCGCACCGAGCCGGTGAGGCAGGTCGGGCTCGCGAACCGCACCGAGTCGAGCACCGTGGTCCCGTCCTGCAGCACAAAGGTGAGGTCGTCCGGCGTCCCGGCCGGCCAGGTGAGCTCCAGGTCCACCGGCACCAGCACCCGGGGATACGACTGCCGCGTCGAATAGACCAGCCCCGTGCTCCGCGGCACGCCGCGCGACACGTACGGTACCGTGCTCACCCCCGCCTCGATTTCTCCGGCGGTGACCGCGAGCCCGGGGCCGAAGGGCGAGCTGAAGGCCCGCCCCAGCGCTTCGGACGGCACGCCGCTGAAACCCAGGATCGGCTGCTCATCGCTCGGGAGCACGACCCACGGGGTCACGGTGGTGCAGCCCCCGTTGAGTGCGCAGACCCGGAGGCTCAACGCCGCCGAATCCGCCGCGCCCGAGCCCACCGTCCCCAGCCCCTGGCTCGAATCCGGTTCCCACTCCAGGAGCCCCCGATTCACCCGGGCCTGCCGCGTCACGTCCACCCCCCGCCAGGTGAGTCGCACCGTCGTCGAGTCGATCGCCTGCCCGGGGTCCAGTCCGCCGCGCACCCACTGCGCCGACACCCGGGGCTGCCGCGTGCGCACCACCGCCCGGTTCGGCCCCGTGGCAATCGGTGCCACCAGCGTGATCACCGGGTTCGCGAGCAAGGTCACCGCCAGCGTATCCGCCGCCGGGCCACCCGTCTTCCCCGTGGCGGTCAGGATCACCTCACCCGCACCACTGGTGCCGGTCGCGTAGGTCACATCCACTTCCCGGCTCTGCCCCGGGGTCAGGCTGCTCTGAAAGCTGGGTGTCACGCTCACGCAGGCCACCGCCCCCGTCGCTGAGCACGCCATGCCGATGTTGATGATGGTGGTGGTGCCGGTGTTCCGCACCAGGAAGGTCCCGACCACCGCACCCTGCCCCGCCGGCTCGGTGACGGCGTCAGGGTCGGCGGTGACGGTGAGCTCGGCGATCAGGCCGCGGGCGACAATTTCCGGGGGGGGGGGGGGGGGTATCAGGCGCACCGATCCCCACGACGAGGGACACACCGACGACGGGGAGCCAGACGAGACGGGGCATGCGGCCTCCGAGGGAAGAGGCTGACGGCGCGAGCGGCGGGGGACGAGGGAGGAACGCCGCGGCTCGCGCGCCATGTGCCAGTATGGGGAGTGGGATGGAGCCCGTCAAGCAGGTGCGGGCGAAGCTGGCGTCAGCTACGCCACCGGAAACTCCGCCAGGAACGCGGGCGCCCCATCCCGCGGCCTGATGTAGTACCACCAGTTGTCCTCGGGGCTCCACCCCTCCTCGTCCGCCACGATGTTCCCCCAGAGACAGCGCGCCACCGGCAGGGTGGCCTCGCGGACCCGCTGGTCGAGCTCGGCCAGACGGGCGGCACACGCCGCCGCCTGCTCGCGGGTCACCCGTTCAAGCGCCTGGGCGAGCAACTGGCGCCCATCGAGGTCGCCGAGAAAATCCTCGTAGTCACCGCTGTACCCCGCCTCGATGGACCCGACCGTCCGCTCCCACCCGGTCAGCAGCACCTCGAGCCCTCCGTGTACCACCGCGTCCGGCGCCCCCTCCTCGCGAAGGAACTGTTCGAGATTGCCGCCGTCCCGGCCCGTCACCGCGGGTACCGGTTGTTGGCGCGGTCCACGTCGGGGAGCGCGCGCCGGGGGTCGAGCTCCGCGCGCTGGATGGCCGGCTTGCCCCGCACGCGATAGGTGAACCGCGGCCCGAGATTCCACATCTCGATCGGCAGCGTGACGACGTCGGTCGTGCCGTCCACGAAGGTGAGCCGCAGCTCCGCCGGCATGATCATCGTACCGAGGCTGGCGAGCCGGACCTCGGTGACGCCGGCGCTGTCCACGGCGATTCCTTCCACCGCCTGGTCGAGCCGGGTGGTGGTCAGGACCCACTCCCGCCAGAACCAGTCGAGGTCCATGCCCGAGGCGTCGCGCATCAGGCGGAAGAAGTCGGCGGGCGACGGGTGCCGGAACGTCCAGGCCGCCAGGTACTGGCGGAAGGCGGCGTCGAAGCGCGCCGGCCCCAGCACCTCGTAGCGCAGCAGCTGCAGCATCAGCGCCGGCTTCTGGTACCCCGCCCAGAAGAGATCGTGGACCTCCACCGGCCGGAGGCCGAGCGGCTGTTCGTTGACCCCGGCGTGATCGGGGTAGAGATGGAGCGGGTGCACCTCGATCGAATCGCCGTAGGCGGTGCCCTTGAAGTACCGCGCCGCGTTGGCCAGGTCGATGAAGGTGTTGAAGCCCTCGTCCATCCAGGGATAGAGCCGTTCGTTGGAGCCGACGACCATCGGCACCCACTGGTGGCCGAGTTCGTGGGCCAGCACCCAGTGCACGTCCTCGCGGGTCGGGCCGGTCGGGTCGAAGGTGATCATCGGGTATTCCATCCCCTCGATCGGCCCTTCGATGCTGGTGAACTGCGGGTAGGGGTAGCGGAGCCACTGCCGGCTGAAGTAGGCCAGCGCCTCGTTCGTGATCTTGTTCGCCTCGGCCCAGAGCGTGGCCGAGGGGCGATAGAGGGTGTGGATCATCACGCCCTCCCACGCGCTCGCATCCCACTGGAAATCGGGGCTCGCGGCAAAGGCGAAGTCGCGCACGCTGTCGGCGCTGAACCGCCAGGTCACGGTGCCGGTGCTCGTCGGGCGGGTCCGGCTCGGGGTGCCGGCTTCGCTCTTCGTGATGACGGCCACGGGATCGGTCGAGGTCGCCGCCTTCGCCAGGCGGGTGCGCTGGGGGCCGGTCAGCACCTCCTGCGCGTTCTGGAGCGTGCCGGTCGCGGCCACGATGTAGTCGGCGGGCACGGTCAGCGCGACGTCGAACCGGCCGTACTCGAGGTAGAACTCGCCGGCGCCGATGTAGGGATCGTGGTTCCAGCCGCGGAGGTCGTCGTACACCGCCAGGCGCGGGTACCACTGCGCCACCTCGTAGAGGGTGCCGTCGTGGCCCATCCGGCCGCCGCCGAAGGCGGGCACCTTGAACCGCCAGCGGATGACGATCTCCAGGCTGGTGCCGGCGGCCAGCGGCGTCGGCAGGTCGAGCCGCATCGTGGTGCCGTACACCACCGGGGTGACCGGCCGGCCCGCCACCAGCACCGTGTCGAGGACGAACCCGCCCGCGAAAGCCCTGGCAGGAGAAGTCGAAGGTCGAACCGAGGAAGACGAGCGGCGGCTGGTCGAGCTGGGAGGTCACGCTCCCCTCGGCGCACATGTTCTGCTCGAGGTGCATCCAGAGGTAGGGAAGCGCGTCGGGGGAGCGGTTGTGGTAGGTGATGACTTCGCGGCCGCGGAGCTCATTCGCCGCCGGGTCGAGAGTGGCCTCGATCCGGTAGTCCACGCCCTGCTGCCAGTAGGCATGCCCCGGCCGGCCGCTTGCGGCCCGGTATTCGTTCGGGACCCGGCAGGTCGAGGGGGCGGAAGGGGGAGAGTTGCCACCCCTGCGCCGCGAGGCCGGAGGCGGTCAGGAGAGAAAGCAGCAGGGCTCTGGCGAGATGGCGCGTCACGTGGTATCTCCCAGCGTGGGTTTCGACGTAACATACGGTGCCGCGGCCCCGTGAGAAAGCGCCATGCCCTCGTGGGCACTCCCATCCTAGTCAAGGAGATCTCCGTTCATGCGCCATGCCCCCCTTCTGCTGCTCGGCCTCCTCGCCGCTGCCTGCGCCAAGGATGCTCCACCCGTCGACACTTCGGCCGCACCGCAGCAGGTGACCATCACGGCCACGGACTTCGCCTACAGCCTGCCACCGACGACAATCCACGCCGGGCTGACGACCGTCACCCTCGTCAACCAGGGCGCTGAGATCCACCACGTCACCCTCGTGCGGCTGACCGACGGGAAGACAGTGGAGGACCTCATGACCGCACTGCAGTCCGAGGGTCCCCCGCCTGCTTGGAGTATCGCCATGGGTGGGCCCAACGCCGCGCCCCCCGGCGGGGAGGCCAACGCGACACTCGTCCTCGATCCGGGGACCTATGCCCTCGTCTGCTTCATCCCGTCGCCCGACGGGGTGCCGCACATGGCCAAGGGGATGGTCATGGGGCTCGAGGTGCAGCCCGGCACGGGGGAAGTCGCTGCCCTTCCCCCGGGCGATATCGAGATGGTCCTGGCGGAGTACAGCATTGCCCTCTCCCAGACACCGACGGCCGGCACGCATACGGTACGGGTCGTCAACCGGGGCGCCGAGGCCCATGAGGTTGCCCTCGTGCGCCTCGCACCCGGTGCGACGATCGAACAGTTCCTCGGCTGGATGGCGGGCGGCGAGCAGGGGCCGCCCCCAGCGGAGGCGGTCGGAGGCCTGTCGGGCTTTGCCCCGGGGCAGACACAAAACTTCACCGCCAATTTCTCCCCGGGCACCTACGGGCTGCTCTGTTTCATCCCCGCCCCGGACGGCGCGCCGCACTTCGTCCACGGGATGGTCGCCACCTTCACCGTCTCATAGCGGAGCCCCCTTGTCCATTCGAACCTGCGCCATGCTCCCGGCGGCCGTGCTCGCGCTCGCCTGCGCCAGGGAACCTGCCCCGGACAGTGACGTAGCCTCCACGGCCGCTCCGCAGGAGGTCACGATCATTGCCACGGAGTACGGCTATCAGTTGCCGGCCGCACCGGTCCACGCAGGACTCACGACCATCACACTCGTGAACGACGGCCAGGAGCTGCACCACATGCAGCTGGTGCGGCTGACCGACGGCAAGACCGTGGCCGATCTCGCCGAGGCGCTGGGTGCCCACGCTGCGCTCCCAGCGTGGGTGGTCCTGGAAGGCGGCCCGAACGGCGCGCAGCCCGGAAGCTCCGTGAACGCCACCCTCGTGCTCGAGCCGGGGCAATACGCGATGTACTGTCGCATCCCCGCCCCCGATGGCGCCGCCCATTTGACCAAAGGGATGATCCTGGGGATGCGGGTCGAACCGGCGACGGGGGCGGTCGCCGCCATGCCCACGGGTGACATCCAGATCGGGCTCTTCAACTACGGATTTTCACTGTCGGCGGCACCGACAGCGGGAACGCATGCGTTCGCGGTGACCAACAACGCCGACCAGCCGCATGAGATCGCGATCGTCCCGCTTGGGTCGGGCGAGACGATGCAACCGTGGATCGACTGGGTGTCGGGGGGCTACGCGGGACCGCCCCCCGGCATGACCACCGGGGGACTCACCGACATCCGGCCGGGCCAGGTGCAGAATTTTTCCGCCACTCTCGCCCCGGGACGCTACGGCCTCATCTGCTTCGTCCGTGATGCGACCGACGGCAAGTCGCATGTGCTCCACGGGATGACCACCACCTTCACCGTGTCGTAGTCCCGGGGGGCCACATGTCCCCCGCCTGACGTATACTTGAGATGATGAGTCCAACGGTCGTTGTCTCGGGTGCCTCCGGTCTGCTCGGTAGTGCGCTGCTCCCGGCGCTGGCCGCCGCAGGATGGGGGCACCGTTCGTTGGTGCGCCGAGCGGCCGGTGCCGGCGAGGTGCGATGGAGCCCGGCCGACGGCACCATCGACGCGAGCGCGCTCACGGGCGTTTCCGCGGCCGTCCACCTGGCCGGCGAACCGATTGCCGAAGGGCGCTGGACCGCCGCGAAGAAGGCGCGGATCCGCAGCAGCCGCGTGCTCGGCACCCGCCTCCTGGCCGAATCGCTGGCGCGGATGCCCGTCCGGCCCGCGGTGCTGGTCTCCGCCTCCGCCATGGGAATCTATGGCGACCGGGGCGACGAAATCCTCGACGAGGACAGTGCCCTCGGCACCGATTTCCTCTCGGAGGTCGGCAGGGAATGGGAGGCGGCGACCGCACCTGCCAGCGATGCCGGCATCCGGGTCGTGCATCTGCGGTTCGGGATCATCCTTGCCCCGGACGGCGGGGCGCTCCCGCGAATGGTCCGCCCCTTCCTCCTCGGGGCCGGCGGACCGATCGGGAACGGCCGCCAGTGGATGAGCTGGGTGGCCATCGAGGACGCGATCCGGATTGTCCTCGAAGCGATGCAGAACGGGGAGCTGACCGGGCCGATCAACGCCGTCTCACCCACTCCGGTTCGCAACGCTGATTTCGCCACGCAACTCGGCGCGGTGCTGCACCGCCCCGCCCTGGTTCCCGTCCCGGCCTTCGCGCTCCGGCTCCTCTTCGGCGAGATGGCCGACGCCGCCCTCCTGGCCAGCCAGCGCGTCGTCCCTGCCCGACTGGGCGCCCACGGATTCGAGTTCCGCTACCCGACCCTCCCCGGGGCCCTGCGCGCAGTCCTCGACCGCTGATTCTCGTGGTATCTTTGCAGGATGTCCCCTGCCCCCGCCGTCGTCCTCCTCAGCGGAGGCCTCGACTCCGCCACGACGCTGGCCATCGCCCGCGCGGAGGGGTTCGCCTGCCACGCGCTGAGCGTTCGCTACGGGCAGCGCCACGCGATTGAGCTCGCCAGCGCCACCGCCGTGGCCCACCACCTCGGCGCCGCCTCCCATCGGGTCATCGAGATCGACCTCCGCGCATTCGGCGGCTCCGCCCTGACCGCCGACATCCCCGTCCCGAAAGACCGCGACGACGGCGCCCGCGACGAGCGGCATCCCGATCACCTACGTCCCGGCCCGCAACACGATCTTTCTCTCCTACGCCCTCGGCTGCGCCGAGGTGCTGGGCGCCGCCGACATCTTCCTCGGCGTGAACGCGGTGGACTACAGCGGCTATCCCGATTGCCGGCCGGAGTTCGTGCAGGCGTTCGAGCAGCTGGCCAACCTCGCCACCCGGGCCGGCGTCGAGGGACGCCGGATGACGATCCACGCGCCGCTGCTCGCCATGCGCAAGAGCGAGATCATCGCGCGCGGCCTCGCCCTGGGCGTCGATTTCGGAATGACGCTGAGCTGCTACGATCCCGCGCCGGATGGCGCCGCCTGCGGCCGCTGCGACGCCTGTCACCTCCGGCTCGAAGGATTCCGCGGGCTCGGACGCGCCGATCCCGCCCGGTACCAGTCGCCATGAGCTACGCGGTCAAGGAAATCTTCTACACCCTGCAGGGCGAGGGCGCCCACGCGGGACGCCCGGCGGTCTTCTGCCGGTTCGCCGGCTGCAATCTCTGGAGCGGCCGCGAAGCCGATCGCGCCGACGCCACCTGCGATTTCTGCGACACGGATTTCGTGGGAATCGACGGGCCGGGGGGCGGGCGTTTCGCGACCGCCGTCGAGCTGGCCGCGGCGGTGAAGGCGGCGTGGCCGGCGGCGGCCGGCGGCGGGGTGCCCTACGTGGTCTGCACCGGAGGAGAGCCCCTGCTGCAGCTCGACGCGGCCGCGGTGGACGCCCTGCACGCCGCGGGATTCGAAGTGGCGGTGGAAACCAACGGCACGCAACCCGCGCCGCCGAACATCGACTGGATCTGCGTGAGCCCCAAGGCCCGGGCCGCGGTGCGCCTGCGGCGCGGCGACGAACTGAAGCTGGTGTACCCGCAGCGCACGGCACTCCCCGAGGACTTCGACGGCCTGGAGTTCACCCACCGGTTCCTGCAACCGATGGACGGCCCTATGCTCCGCGAGAATACGGCCGCGGCCGCCGCGTACTGCCTGGCGCATCCCCGCTGGCGGTTGAGCCTGCAGACGCACAAGCTCATCGGCCTTCCCTGACCTCCACCCCCAGGGTCCCATGCACGGATACTCCGATCGCATCAATCACGCACTCGCCTTTGCGGCCAAGCACTACGGCACCGTCCAGGGACCGGAGCGGACGATGGCCTTCCTGGCCCATCCGGCCAACATCGCGATCATCCTGGCTCGCTACGGTTGCGAGGACCTGACCGTGGTCGCGGGCATCCTGCACCGCGTGCTGGAGGAGGCCCCGCCCGGCGAGCGCGAGGAGCTGGAAGCCAAGGTGCTCGAGAAGTTCGGCCCGGTGGTGCTGGCCACCGCCTGCGAGGTGCTCGAACCGCGGCACGACGCACTGGGCCGGCTTCGCGCCTGGCGCACCTGCAAGCGGGAGTACCTGATCCAGATCGCCGACGCGGAGCCGCGCGGCCTGGACATCTGCGCCGCCGACGAACTGCACAACTGCGGCGCGGCCATTCGTGTCGTGCGCCGGCTCGGCGCCGAGTACCTGCACGCCGATCCCGACGCCTCGCCCGCCGACACGCTCTGGTGGTTCGGCGCCATCGCGGACCATCTCAATGCCCGCCGGGAATGGCGCAACCGCGCCATGCTCGACGAGCTGACCGCCATGACGCGGGAGCTGGCCGTCCTGCTGCAAATCGGGAGCTGATCCAGCGTGTGACCGCGGTCACACATAATTGGCGGGCCGAGCGATGTCCCGGTATATTTAGGCATGGATCAATCTGTCGCCGCATCCGCGCTCGGCACCCTCCCCAGCGCCTTTGCGGCAGCCTGCCGACTCTCCCGCAACGACGCGGAGTTATTCGAGCGCTGCCGCGACGCCTTGGTCGGTCGCTTCAACTCCACCGCCATCTGGTTCGACATCGCGACGCCCCACGGGGCGGTGCCGCGCATCGGCCCAGCGGACGAGACCGGCACGGCGGTGGCCGTGGCAAAGATCCGGAGCGGCGAGACTGAAGTCGTCATCAGCGCGGGGCCGGAGCTGGCGGAACGGCTTCGGGTGGTGGCCCTGCCGCTGGCGCACGGGCTCTCGGTGGTCGTCGAGCTGCGCAGCGTGCTCATGGAGCGTCAGGCCGCGCTCGACGATGCCACCTTCCAGCTTCGCGCCCTCCGGCAGGTCGCCCGCCTCCTCAGTTCCGTGCATTCCTCGGCCGAAACCGAGCAGTTGATCCTCGACTTCATGGCCGAAGTGTTCTTCACCTGGTGGGCCTGCCTCCTGCGGCCGACCGGCGACAACTACGAGCCCCGCATCTTCCGCTCGCTCGACGACCGGATCCGTCCGGGCCCGATCGCGCGCGCCCTGCTCGACACCGTCCTGCCGACCGGCGCCGGTGCCACCGGCGGGCAGGAGATCGCGGTCGCCGCCCTGGCGCCGATGACGACCGAAGTCGTCATCCCGCTCGACGCCGGCGCCGAGCGCCTCGCCGTCCTCCTGCTCGGCCCCCGGCTCAACGACCGGCAGTACGGCCCCGCCGAGCTCGACCTGGCCGGGACGCTGTCGTTCGCCGCGGCCATCGCGCTCAAGAACGCGCACCTCGTCGAGCAGCTGCAGACCGCCGCCAACACCGACGAGCTCACGGCGCTGATGAACCGGCGCGCCCTCGAGGAACGCCTCGGCGCCGAGCTCGCCCGGTCCACCCGGCACGAGCTCGACACCACGATCATCATGCTCGACATCGACAACTTCAAGCTGGTCAACGACAGCGGCGGCCACGCCGCGGGCGACGAGTTGCTCCGCGCCGTCGGCCTCCTGCTCAAGCATCAGTGCCGCCAACCCGACGTCGTCGGGCGGCTCGGTGGGGACGAGTTCCTCGTCATGCTGCCGATGACCTCGCCGCGGGAGGCCATGGTGCTCGTCGGCCGGGTGCAGGCGGGACTCTCGGCGCTCGCCCCCCTCGGGCTGGGACACCAGATTTCCGTGAGCCTGGGCGTCGCCGCGGCGCCCCGGCACGGCACCACCGTCAGCAGCCTGATGGCCGCCGCCGACGCCGCGATGTACAAGGCGAAGCGCGCGGGCGGCAATCGCGCCGAGGTCGCCGGCGACTTCTAGCCGCGAGAGGCGTGCATGTCAGATCCCGAGTTCATCCTGCTGGGCGACGCGGTCTGGATCGATTTCATCAACACCGCGCGCGGCCGAGAGCTCGACTCCCCCGACCGCCTCGCCGATCCCTCCGCGTACCACCGCTGGATCAAGGCCGAGAAGCTCAGCCCCGACGGCGATGACCTCTCCTGGGACCAGGTGCTCGCCTTCCGCGCCCGCCTCCTGAGCGTGGCGGCCGCCCTGGCCGAGGATCGCGCGCCCTCGGCCTCCGCCATTCACGAGATCAATCATTTGCTCGCTCGCATGGCAGGTCACCACCAGTTGACCCGCGTGGGCGGCAGCTGGCACCTGGCCTTCGCCCCGGCCCGGACGGCGACGGCGCTGGAGGCGATCGCAGGGAGCGCGGCCCAGACGCTCGCCGATTCCGCGGCCCGGGTCCGCCACTGCCGGGCGGAACCGTGCTCGCTCTTCTTCGTCGATCGCTCGCCCGGACAGGGCCGGACGTGGTGCAGCGCCGAGCCGGGCGCCCATGCCGTGCGCCCCGACCGCCGCCGGGCTGTGCACTGACGCCACGATGCCATGTCACTGACTGACCCCGGCCTGTACGCCGAACGCACCCAGGCCGCGCTGGGGCACCGCTACCGGCTCGATCAGTTGGTGGCGGCCTCGCGCGAGCGGGTGCTCTTCCACGCGTACGACCTGACCCTGAAGCGGCGCGTGAGCCTTCGGGTCAACATGTACCCGGACAGCATCCTGCGCGGCTGGTTCCTGCGGGAGGCCGAGGCGCTGGCCCAGCTCGACCACCCGGCGATCCGGCACGTGTACGACGCCGGCATCATCGGCGACCTCGCCTTCCGGGCCGGGAGCTGGATCGAGGGGGAGAGCGCCTATGACGCGGTCCAGCGCGGGCCGCGGCCCATCCCGACGGTACACGCGTTGGCGCGGGACATCCTGGCGGCGCTGGATCACGCGCACAGCCGCGGGATGATCGTCCGACGTATCGTCCCGGCCTCGCTCCTGCTCGGACCCACCGGGCGCGGCACCGTCACCGACCTGCGCTTCTGCAGCTACACCCTCTCGACCATTCCTCCGGGCCACGAACCGACCGGTCTCGAGTTCATGGCCCCGGAGGTCCGCGACGGCTCGCGTGGCGACCCCGCCAGCGACGTCTTCACCGCGGGCGCGATTCTCTACTACGCCATCACCGGCCGGGAGCCGCCGCTGGACGCGCGACACGTCGAGCGCCCTTCCCTGGTCCGCCCGACCTGCCCGAAGGCCTTCGACCGCATCCTGCTCCGCGCCCTCCGCGAGGCGCCCGACGACCGCTACCTCACCCCTGCGGAAATGCTGGAGGATTTCGCCTCCGACGCAGGGACCTACGAGAGCCCCGCGGTCTCGCCCGGCGACTTCGCGCCGCCGCAGGACACCGAGCACTGGGAGAAGCGGCTGCGCCGCGCCCTCGGCGACGACTACGAGCTCTTCGAAGCCCTCGGCGCCGGCGGGTTCGGCCGGGTCTACCGCGTCCGCGACCTGCACCTCGAGCGCGAAGTGGCGCTGAAGGTCCTGCATCCCTTCCTGACCGCCGAACCGCCCGTCGTGGAACGATTCCGCCGGGAAGCCCAGCTCGCCGCCCGGCTGCACCACCCCAACATCGTGGACATCTACGACATCGCCGGCCGGGCCGGCCTGCTCTGGTACACCATGGAATACGTCAAGGGGCCGAACCTCGCCCAGCTGGTGGAGCGCGAAGGCCCCTTCCCCCTGGACCTCGTCCTCCAGATGCTGCACCAGGCGCTGCTCGCCCTGGCCCACGCCCACGGCGCCGGACTGGTCCACCGCGACATCAAGCCGGAGAACCTCCTCCTCGCCCCGGACGGAACGCTCCGCATCACCGATTTCGGCCTGGCCCTCGCCCTGCGCGGGGAAGGCCGGTTTGGCGGCGCCACCAGCCAGAGCGGCACGCCGCAGTTCGCCAGCCCCGAGCAGCTCCTCGGCGAACGGGTGGACCAGCGGAGCGACTTCTACAGCCTGGCGGCGGTCGCGTATTTCGTCCTGATGGGGGAAACCCCCTTCCCGGGCGGGACACCGGAGCAGATACTCGCGCGCCAGACCGCCGATCGGTTTCCCGACCTGCGCGCCAAGCGACCGGATGTGCCCGAGGCGCTCGAAATGGTCCTCCAGCGCGCGCTCCGGAACGAAGTCGAGGCGCGCTACCCCTCGGCGGCGGAGTTCCTGCAGGCGCTCCAGCGGGCCATGGGCCGCAAGGTCCGCGAGCGCAGCGGCGAGTGGGCCCGCGCGGCCGCCCGCTGGTGGCGCGGCGGGGGCTCGACCGGTTCCTCTTGACTTGACCGCGAATTATCGGGAAATTGTCCGGGCCACACCGGCAAGCCGCCCGGGGCATCCTGTCCGGGCGTATGGACACACCACACTGGAGTTTGGACTCATGGCACGCACAACCGGCACCGTGAAGTGGTTCAACGACGCGAAGGGCTTCGGCTTCATCACCCCCGAGAGCGGCGAGAAGGACTGCTTCGTCCACCACACGGCCATCTCGGCCGAGGGCTTCCGCAGCCTCGCCGAAGGCGACAAGGTCGAGTTCGACATTGTTCAGGGCGCCAAGGGCCCAGCGGCCGAGAACGTCACCAAGGTCTAGCTCCAGAGAGCAGGGACCGAAACGTCAGCGGGCCGCTCCAAGGGAGCGGCCCGCGTCGTTTTCAGGAGTTGCAGTGGCCAACTACTTGTGTCGGTAGGTCACGCGTCCGCGGGTCAGGTCGTACGGCGAGAGCACCACGCTGACTCGGTCGCCCTCGAGGACCCGGATCTTGAACTTGCTCATCTTGCCGGCGGCGTACGCCAGGATCGAATGGCCGTTCTCCAGCAGCACCCGGTAATTGCGATCGGGGAGGACTTCCGTCACGACCCCTTCCATCTCGATGCCTTCTTCTTTCGCCATCCAAGCCACTCCACTGTTGGGACACTGGCGGCCAGCGATCCAGGCCGCTCCGGGAACGCGGGGAATCTTGCCCCGCGGACGCCATTAAGCAACAGCCGTTACGCCCCCCCGAGGACCCGCAGTTCGTCCTCCACCAGGACGACCAGCTCCCGGATCAGCTCCCGGTCGGCCCCGAATCGGGCCCCGGCGCGGGCGTACATCGCCGGCAGGCCGACGGTGCAGCCCAGCGCCAGCGCCTCACGGTAGTCCCGGACGGCGCCCGCCTGGTCGGCCCGGCTGCGGCGCCAGATCTGCAGCGCGCCGAGCTGCGCCAGGCCGTACTCGATGTAGTAGAACGGATAGAGGAAGATGTGGAGCTGGCGATACCAGCGCGCCAGGCGCTCGTCCTCCAGCCCGGACCAGTCGACCCCGGCCTGGAAACGCTCCCGCAGGCGATGCCAGGCCTCGTCCCGGGCCGACGCGTCGTCGCCGTGGCCGCTGGTGTAGATCCAGCGCTGGAAGGCGTCGACCGCCGCGACGTGCGCGAGCGTCATGAGGACCTCCTCGAGGTGCTCAATCCGCGCGAGCCGCAGCTCCTCGGCCGAGGCCATCCCGCCCGGTTCCGCCAGGTAGGGCGCCGCGAGCAGCTCCATCGACATCGAGGCGAGTTCTGCCGACTCCGAACCGACATAGCGCTGCCAGAGCAACGGCTGACGGTGCGAGGCGAAGGCGTGAAACGAATGCCCGGCCTCGTGGAGCAACGTGTTGACGTCGTCGAGCAGGCCGACCGCATTCATGTGAATGAAGGGACGCCCGCGGAAATGCAGCGTTTCGCAGTAGCCGCCGGGCGCCTTGCCGGCGCGGCTCTCGAGATCGAGCAGCCGCTCGCCCCGCATCAGGTCGAATTCGGCTCCCAGCTCCGGAGCCACCGCATGGAACACCCGCGACGCCTTTTCCACGAGGTCGGCCGAGTCCCGGAACGGGCGCAGCGGCGGCCGGCCCGACGGATCGACATCCAGGTCCCAGGGCCGGAGCACGTCCAGCCCGAGCGCCGCCCGTCGGCGCTCGAGGATCCGCGCCACCGCGGGCACCACCTCCGCCTCCACCGCGTCGTGAAACCGGGTCACGTCCTCGGGAGTGTAGTCGAAGCGGCACTTGGCGGCGTAGCTGTAGGCCTCGAAGTCCGCGAAGCCGGAGTTTCGTGCCACCCGCTGACGGCGCTCGTACATCTCCGTGAAGAGGTCGGAGAGTTCCGCACGCAGCGCAATGTAGGGCGCGCCCATGGTCCGGAAGGCGCGCTCCCGGATGGCCCGGTCGGGGCTCTTGAGGAACGGCCCGATCTGCGGCAGCGTCCGGGTCTCGCCCTCCCACTCGACGGTGATGCCACCGGTCAGCCGCTGGTACTTGGCGGACAGCTCCTCCAGCTCGCTGAAGAGCGGGAGGTTTTCCTCGCGGAAGATCTCGATCTGGGAGCGGAATCGCTTCAGGACCACGTCGAGGTCGGGGCGGCTGAAACCCGTCTCGAGGAGCCGCCGCGCCAAACGCACACCCTGCTCTTCCAATTGCGGGAAGATTTCCGCCGAGAAGCGGAGATGTGCCGCTTCTTTGGCGGAATCGCGGGTGTCGCCGGTGTAGGCGATCATCGCCTCGGCCGCCGCCTCGGTGACCAGTTCCTCGAGGCGCGACCAGGCCGCCAGCCAGGGTCCGACCGAGTCGGTGTCGAGCGGGACCGTGGCCAGCGCCTCGTACCAGGGGAGGATGGCGCCCCAGCTGGCGTCGGCGAAGGCGGCCGGCGACTCGGGAAGGACGGGAAGCGTCACGGAAATTTCTGACATCAGGCGCCTGCCGGTGTGGGCTCGGCCACCGGACCGAGCCGGAAAGCCAGGATGCTGACGAGGGCCACCGTGGCCGCCGCCATGTAGAAGGGCCAGTCGTGGCCGTAGTCCTGAAAGGCCCGCGTCGCGAGGATGGGGGCGATGACCCGGGCGATGCCCGCAAAGGTCTGCGCCGAGCCCATCACCGTGCCAAGCTCCGATTTATCGGCGGCGCGCGACATCAGCGCCGTCGTGGATGGGAACAATAACGCGGTCCCGATGGGCACAAAGGGGATAATCAACGCCAAACCCCAGAGCGTGGAGACCGCTGGATACAGCAGGAGACCGATGATCAGGCAGCCCCCACCGATGCGCATCGCCCACGCCTCCCCGACCCGATCGACGATCGGGCCGAGAAAGATCGAGCGCATGATCAGCGACAGGGCCCCCACGTACAGGAAGAAATATCCGAT
Organism: uncultured Gemmatimonadales bacterium; assembly: GCA_963748815.1. GTDB lineage: Bacteria > Gemmatimonadota > Gemmatimonadetes > Gemmatimonadales > GWC2-71-9 > SPDF01. The sequence continues at coordinate 109,909 of CAVVKJ010000009.1, forward strand.
CGTCTTTTCGGTGACGCCGTATTCGGCGCCGAGGAAGAGCGGCAGCACCGACGTGAGGCAGGTGAACGCCAGCATCCCGACTGCGTAGATCCAGACCAGCCGGGCCACCGTCGTGCCCGGGCGGCGGAAGACCTGCCACGCCGCGTGCCAGACCGGTTTCCTGGTGGGGGCGTGGCTTCCGGGCCGGCGGCTCTCCGGCAGGAATTTCCAGGCGAAGATGACATTCGCGACGCAGAGTCCCGCAGCCACGAAGCCGGGGGCTGCTCGCCCCCAATGCGCGGCGAGCGAGCCGACCACCGGCCCGATCATCACGCCGAGCGACGTGGCTGCGGAGAGCCAGCCGAGCGCGCGGGCGCGCCCCGCGGCCGGGATCGAATCGGCGACGTACGCCTGCGCCACGCCCGTCGTGCCCCCGCCCGCGCCCTGGATGATCCGGGAGAGGAAGAGCCAGGCCACGGTGTTCGCCAGTCCGAAGGCCACGTAGGCCACCGCCGACGCGGAAAGGCCGATCAGCAGCGCCGGGCGGCGTCCGTAGCGGTCCGAGACCCTGCCCCAGAGCGGCGCGGAGATCAGCTGCGCGATCGAGAACGAGGCGATGATCCACCCGATCGTCGCATAGCTGGCGTTGAGGTTCTCGGCGTAGAACGGCAGCAGCGGGAGGACGATGGCGAAGCCGATCATGTCCACGGCGCTCGCCGCAATCAGCACCAGCAGCTTGCGGAGGTCAGACCCGTCGAGGGGTGGTGCGGCGACCTTGCTCATCCCCGAGCCTCCCCGCGCGCGCCCAGGGCGAAGACCGCCGCGCTCGCGATCATCAGCAGCACGCCGTACGCGGCGGCGACCCCCATGTCACCCTGCCGGAGGCTGCCGAGGATCTCGAGGGAAATGGGCCGGGTGTCGTACGTGTAGAGCATGATGGAGGTCACGAAGTCGCCGAGAGAAGTGACGAAGGCCAGGGTGGCGCCGGCGGCGAGCGCCGGCGCGAGTCCCGGAAGGATGACGCGACGGAGGGTGCGCAGCCGCCCGGCCCCGAGCGAGGCGGACGCCTCCTCCAGCGACGCGTCGAGCTGCCGGAAGCCCGCCAGCACCGCGCGCCCGGCGATCGGCAGGTTCCGCACCAGGTAGGCCAGCGGGAGGATCCACGCCGTGCCGACGAGCACAGTTCGCAGGGTGAGCGGGGAGTGCACGCTGAAGAGTGCGGCGAGCGCGATGGCGAAGACCGTCCCTGGCACCGCCCACGGAAGCCCGAGCAAGCCCTCGATCAGCCGGCCGGCCCGGACACGCCGGCGGACCACGAGCGACCCGGCCGTCAGCGCCACGGCGACAGCCGCCAGCGTGGCGGCGGTGGCCATCCAGAGGCTGTTGAAGAGCGGCCGGAACCGCTCCGGCTCCGAGAACAGGGCCGCGTAGTTGCCGGGAGAGAACTCGGGCGGCCATGGCTCGGTGGTCCAGGTGCCCACGGGGACGAACGAGACCAGCAGCAGCGTCAGGTGCGGGAGCAGGAGCAGGGCGGCAAGCACCCAGGCCGCCACCGCAATCCCGGCGCGGGCCCGCGCGCTGCCGGCCCGGGCCAGCGAGGGAGCGGTCCCCTTCCCCACGCCCGCGAGGGAGCCGCCGGGGTCGGCGCGCCGAAAGAGCGCCATCGCGCCGAGCGCCAGGAGCATCAGCGCCGCGGTTTCGACCATGGCGAGTCGGTCGTCGCCGTTGAGACGGGTGAAGACGATCTGCGTCGTCATGACCCGGTAGCCCCCGCCGAAGATGTACGGCGCGCTGAACGAGGCGAGCGAGGTCATGAAGGTCAGGAGCGCCGCGCCGGCGATGGCGGGGCGGAGGTGCGGGAGGATGACCTGGACCAGCGTCCGCCAGCGGCCCGCGCCGAGCGCCGAGGCGGCCTCCAGCATGGCCCCGTCGAGCCGCGAGAGAGCCGCGCGGCAGAAGAGGTAGAAGTAGACGTACATCGAGTAGGCGTGCACCAGCAGGATCGCGCCAGGGCCGGACAGCCGCCACGGCGGGTTCTCGAGTCCAAGCACGTACTGGACGAAGCGCCCGATGAACCCCGTTTCTCCGTAGAGAAAGAGGAATGCGACCACGCCGACCAGCGGCGGGAGCACGGCGGGGAGCGCGACGAGCATGCCCAGCAGCTTGCGGCCGGGAAAATCCACCCGCTCGAAGAGGAAGGCCAGCGGCACGCCGACGGCGCCGGCCAGCACCACGCTGGCCAGGGAGAGCCAGAGGCTCGCCCACAGCGCCTGCCACTCGGTGGATCGCCCGGCAAACCGGCGGATCTCGTCGAGCGTCCAGCCGGTGGAATTGCGCACACCCTCGATGAGCACCAGCGCCAGCGGGTACGCCACCAGCCAGACCAGCGCGGCCACCAGGAGCCAGCCCAGCCACGTCGCGCGGCGCGAGGAAGTCATGGCGCCACCGGATAGAGGTGCATGCCGGTCCCCGTCGGCTCGACGCCGACGGCATCCCCTTCCCGGGCCGCGGCGGGCAGCCCCGCGACCTCCAGCACCAGCCCGCCGGGCGTCTCGACGGCGAAATACGCGACGGCGCCGGTGAAGCGCCGGTTGATGACCGTGCCCGTCACCCGGCCCGGTGCCGCCGTGGTGATCCGCAGGCCCTCCGGGCGCGCGAGGAGCCTGGCCGCGGCGCCGGGCGTCGCGACGCCCGGCCCGCCCCAGCGGGTCGGCCAGATGCAGTCCTGTACCCTCGCCTCCCGGTCGGAAATCACCGTCGCGGGGACCTCGCTGGCGCGGCCGATGAACGCGGCGACGAAGGACGACGCCGGCAGGGCGTACAGGTCATCCGCGGTGCCCAGTTGTTCGAGGTGCCCGTTGCGGAGGAGCGCGATCCGGTCGCCAAGATCGAATGCATCTTCCTGCTCGTGCGTTACCACCACCGCGGTGATGCCGAGGCGATGCACCAGCATGCGAAGCTCGCGGCGGGTGCGCTCGCGGAGTGCCGGGTCGAGATTCGAGAGGGGCTCGTCGAGGAGCAGCACGCTCGGCTCCGGGGCGAGCGCGCGCGCCAGGGCCACGCGCTGCTGCTGCCCGCCCGAAAGATTGGCCACCGGCCGCCGCTCGAAGCCCGTCATGTCGACCAGCGCGAGCGCCTCGGCGACCCGCCGGGAGAGTTCGGTGCCGCGCACCCCGCGACTCTCCAGCCCGAAGGCGACGTTCGCGCCGACGTCGAGGTGCGGGAAGAGCGCGTAGTGCTGGAACACCATGCCGAACCGCCGCGCCACCGGCGAAAGCCCCGTGACATCGCGCCCCTCCAGCACGACCCGGCCGGCGTCGGGCGACTCGAACCCGGCGAGCAGTCGCAGCGTCGTCGTCTTCCCGCTCCCGCTCGGCCCCAGCAGCGCCAGCACCTCCCCGCGCTCCAGCGTGAGCGAGAGCCCGTCGACGGCACGCTGCCCCTGGAATTGCTTGGTGAGCCCATCCAGTTCCAGAAACCCCACGCACACTCCTTTGCCCTCAGTCCCCAGTCCTCAGTCCCGTAGGTCCTTCCCCGTTCCCCGCACATGCTGGTCCCAGTAGCTCATCCACCCCGCCCCCTCCTGCGCCAGGAGCGGCCAGTCCATCGGCACCACCTTCATGGTGCGTTCCACCTCGGCCACCCAGGCGGGCAGCGAATCGAGCGGAAGGTCCTGTCGGGCGGGGAGCCGGTACACCTGGCGCGCCGCCAGCAACAGCGCCTCGGCCTCGCCGACGTAGTCGATGAACGCCTGCGCCGCCTCGGGGTGCTGCGACCCCGCCACGAGGCCGATCGCATCGTCGATCACGACGGTGCCACTCCGCGGGAAGAGGTACCCGAACGGCATCCCCTTCCCCTGGCTGATCAGGATGTCCGGGAGGTCCCAGAGGGTGACGACCCCCTCTTCACGCGCGAGCTTCTGGTCCAGGATGGCCGGATTGAGGGCGTAGGTCTTCGTGTTGCGATCGAGGGCGCGCAACCAGGCCATCCCCGCGGTCGTGTCGCCCGTTTCCCGGAGGCTGCGCTCGATGATGTATCCCCAGATGGCGCGCATGGTCCCGCTCGCCATCGGGTCGCGGATCAGCACCAGGTCGCGCCACCGCGGCTGGAGGATGTCGTCCCAGTCCTGCGGCGCCTCGGGAGCGCTCACCGCCTTGTTGTTGAAGGCGATGATGACCGGCGTCCGGTACACTGGCCAATACAGCGAGCCGGGACCGACCCCCTCCGGGCCGACCGCATCGGCCCACACCGGCCGATACGGCGCAAGCAGCGAGTCGGCAACCCCGCGATCAAAAATCGTCGTCGGGCCACCGAACCAGACGTCGGCCTGCGGATTGACCTTCTCGAACCGCAGCCGGTCCAGGATTTCCTGGCTGCCCATGTCGAGCCACTTGATGTCGATGTCGGGTCGCCACTGCTCGAACGCCGTCTCGAGCAACTTGAGCTGGTCCCGTCCATGCGGGGAATACACCACGACCGGCGTCCGGGCATCCCGCCCGCAGGCGAGCATCCCGACCAACACCAGCATCCACAGGGGCGAGGCACCGCCTCGCCCGCTCCCCCATCGCCGCGGCATCACGGCATCGCCCCCGTTGATTGCAGCGCCAGCAGATTCATGAAGAGGCGATAGGCGCCGGGGACCCCGGCGGGCAGCTCCCGGAAGAACGCGAGGCCGGTGTAGACATACGTACCGCTTCCCACCGGCGCCACGAGCAGCCCTCCCTCGAGCGGCGGATCGCCCGGATCGTGCATTTCCAGCACCGCCCGGTATTCGGGCGCCCACGACCGCGCGAAATACAACCCGCGCTCCTGGACCCAGCCGTCCCAGTCGGAACCCGCGATCGCGTTCGGCGTGCGCACCACCGGGCTGGCCGGGTCGAGAATCCGAACCGGCGCGAACTCATTCGTGACGCGATCGTGCGAATCCGGGCGATCGCCCGGCTTCCGCTCCGGCGCCGTGCCCGCCAGCATCGAGGCAAGCGACGCACCGCCGACCGTCAAGGGGAACGGGGCAAAGGCGCCGCGAAAAAACTCGTATTGCTGGTACTGGACCAGCAGCAGCCCCCCGGCACGCGCATACGCGAGCAGGCGCGCGTTGAACTCCCTGACGGCCGGCACCGTCTCGTACGCCCGGCTGCCGATCACCACCGCATCGAACTTGGAGAGGTCTCCCCGGGCCAGCGAATCCGGCGTCAACTCCACCACCGGCACCCCGAGCCCCGCCAGCGCCTCGGGAACCCCGTCCGCGGCACCGCGAACGTAGCCGACCGCGCGCAGCGGCGGCACCGCGATGTCCATCACCTGGATCGTCCCGACCGCGGGGCGGCTCATCCCCCGCCGTGCGATGTGCGGGTAGTCGATGATGTCGCTCGACTCGGCAAAGCGCTCGTCCGCGGATGTCACGGCGATGGCGCGGACCTCGAACGCCCCCGCTGCCGGCGACGGCGGCGGTACCAGGGAAAAACTGAACGAGGCCTCCTCCCCCTTTCGCGTCAGGCGGAAGAGCTGCGGAGGCGGGGCCACCCACCCCACCGGTACTTCGAGCTTCACTTCGCCGGAGGTGGTGTCGGAGGTGGCGTGGTTGAGCGTCACGTTGATTGTCCGGGGCTCGCGCGAGGCGAGCGGCCACACCACGACGGCGCGGTCCAGCCGGACCCCTACGCGCGGCACCACGAGCAGCCGTTGCCGCCGCTCGCCGAACGCCGGGTCGGCCCAGCGGTACGTGACCTCCCGCGTGATCGAGAGCCCGCCGTCGAGCACGGCATTGACAGTCAGCAGGGGTGGAGACGCAGGCTGAGCCGCCACCGGCGACCGTCCCCATCGATACATCGCGCCATCGCGTGGCAGTCGCAGGAAGTAGGGTTCGGTGCTCGCCGAGGTCGGGAGGGTCACGGTATCCGTCACGGTGGCCATGGCACCGGGCGAGACGACGAGTTCGTGGCGGGGGGCATTCACCGTCGCCCCGGACACGCCGAGCGTCGCGCGCAGCGGCTGGCTGCCCGCGTTCCAGAGGTAGAGGGTGACCTCGACCTGCTGGCCCGGTACGAAGTCGGCGGCATTGGCCACGGCGTCGAGGACGATGCCCCGCTCGTTGGCTTGCGAAATGGCGCTGAACCGCGCCTGGTCCTCCCACGCCGCGGACCATGTCGGGAGAGCGGTCGTCGCGAGGGAGGTATCGATCCCGGCCCAGAAGGCGCTCCCCCGGCCGGTCCGATCGGAGACCAGCGACACTCGCGTCGAGGCAGGCCCCGGACGCTGCAGGGTCCCCATATCCTGGGAGCGGTGCCGGCTGCGGCTGGCCATCGCGATCTGGTGGTACGACTGGCCGACCGCCTGGTCGAGTTCGCCCGTCTGGATCGTGTCCATGACCGGCGCCGGTGTAAATCGTGTCGCCCGGTAGAGCTTCTCCACCCGCCAGGGCTGGAGTCGCTCCTCGGTGGCCAGTTCCGGAAAGCGCGATGGGTCGGCGGCTGCCTCAAAGGCCGTGTGCGCCGCCCATCCCGCCGCCTGGTGCTGCCCGTGACCGTCTTCCTCGGTCCCACTGAATACGGAGACGATGATCTGGGGCTGGAATTCGCGGATCACCCGCACCACGTCCTTCAGGATCGAGTCCCGGGGCCAGTGCGCCCAGGTATCGTCGAGATTCTTGGAATACCCGAAGTCGTAGGCCCGCGTGAAGTACTGGCGGCCGCCGTCGAGGACGCGGGCGCTGAGGAGTTCCTCGGTCCGCAGCAGGCCCAGCGCCTCGCCGAGCTCGGGGCCGATGAGGTTTTGGCCCCCCTCCCCGCGGTTGAGCGACAGGTAGGCCGTCACGGCGCCTTCGCCCCGCACCAGGACCGTGATGAGATCGGTGTCCTCGTCGTCGGGATGGGCGCCGATGACCAGGACCCGCTTGTTGTGTCCCAGCATTCGGCGGGCGTGCTCCGCCGTGACGGCTCCGCCCGTGGAGGCAGGACCGAGTTGAGCCTGAGCTGGGATAACGCCGACCACGAGGGCGGCCAGGAGCGCCGTCACACCGAAGCGAACTCGCATGGATTCCCGGGGGAAGTGACCAAAAAGAATAACCCCGGCAGGGCCGGGGCGTGAGGTGCTTAGAAGCCGCGGGGATGCCCCGGACCGGGAGGCCGCCGCCGCCCGGGCGACCGACCCGCCCAGAAGGCGGCGAAGAAGAGCGCCACCGCCACACCAAGGAGGATCTTGCCGGCGAGCATGGCCACGCCGTAGAGCAGCAGGAGCATCCCGAGCGAGATGAGGATCGTCGCGACGGAACGGAGAATCTCGTCCAGGTTGCGGCCGGGATGCCGCCGCCCCCAGTACGCCGAGGCGACCGCCCCGGCCACTCCGATGAGGAGAAACCCGTACCAGATCAGGATCCAATAGCGGCGACCTGCGATCATGCACACCTGCCCGGTGGCGAGGTCTCCTGGGGGCGGAGCCGCTCACGACAATACCACGCGCTGGTGGCGCCCGCCATCCCGCGACCGACAGCTGTCAGCACCCTCACTCGGCCGAGCGGAAGCCCAGCGGGTCGCGACGCACCGCGCGGCGCAGCGCCGGATGGTGCCGCCAGAGATAGGTGACCATCACGACCGCGGCCACGAGGTTCGCGAAGAGCACCAGGCCGAGAGGGAACAGCCCCTGCGTCGCCTCGTGGAACATGTAGGCAAGTCCTGCGAAGAAGAACTCGAAGAAGATGAGGATCATCACGAACGCGAACCGCAGCGACGGCTGCGTCGTGGCCAGGCGGGCGGCCCAGGCCATGAGCACGCCAAAGAGGAGGAAGACCGCCAGGTGCAGCCCGGTGTAGGCCAGCACCGACCCGGAGAGGGCCTGCCCGGTGACCGGGGTGCCGCTCCCCTGCAGCAAGACCTGGCCGAGCACGCTCGGCGTGAGCAGCGGCACGCCGAGGATCAGGTCGCGCACGAGAAAGACGGCGGCGACAGCGGCGGCGCCGAGGAGGCCGGCGACGACCCCCTCCTTCGGCGTCGAATGATGGTGATGCGTCATGGGGTCCCTCCCGATAGGGGCAAGTCCTCCGGCGACGTTACATCCTCAGACCGCACTCCGCCATCCCTGACGCCGCCGGTTCATTCGGAAAGCGCGCGCAGCCGCGCCCACGGGAAAATGCCGGTCGAGTGCCCGTCGCTCCAGGTGACCCGCAGCCCGTAGGCCCCGACGAGGTGGATGGCGGTCGGTCGGACGTCCTCAGGCACGGTGACGGGATCGAGCAACGGTCGCCCCGACATCTCTTCGACGCACATCGCGCAGGGGCAGGCGAGGCGGAGCGCCCGCGCCGGGACCCGGCGTTCGCCGTCACCGGACACCCACTCGAACCAGAGCCCGTCGTCCCGCCGCGTGATCGCGTGCGGGGCGCGTTTCGTCTCCGGCCCGGACGGGGTGATATTATTCATGGTCACTTCGCTCGCTCGATGAACTGCAACGTCCGGACACTCCCATGACCGCCCCCAAGACCAATCCCTTCGGCGCCCGCGGCACCCTGCCGCACGGATCCCAGCCGATCACGATCTATCGCCTCCCGGAGCTCGCTCGGCAAGGGGTGGGCGACCTCGACCGCCTGCCCTTCTCGGTGCGCGTCCTCCTCGAGAACGCCCTCCGCTGGTGCGGTCAGGGCGTGGTCACCGAGGACCACGTGCGGACCCTCGCCGGCTGGAAGGCCACGCAAGCCGACCGCCCGGAATTCCCCTTCATGCCGGCCCGGGTGGTGCTCCAGGACTTCACCGGCGTGCCCTGCGTGGTGGACCTGGCCGCCATGCGCGACGCCATGGCCGAGATGGGCGGCGACCCCGACCGGATCAACCCGGTCGTCCCCTGCGACCTGGTCATCGACCACTCGGTGCAGGTGGACCACTATGGCACCCCCGACGCCTTCCGGCTCAACGTCGCCCTCGAATTCGACCGCAACGCCGAGCGCTACCAGCTGCTGAAGTTCGCCCAGCGTGCGTTCCACAACTTCCGGGTGGTGCCGCCCGGAATGGGGATCGTCCATCAGGTCAACCTGGAACATCTCTCCCCCGCCATCCAGCTCCGCGAGCAGCACGGCCTGCTGACGGCCTATCCCGACACCCTCGTGGGGACCGACTCCCACACCACGATGATCAACGGGCTCGGCGTGGTCGGCTGGGGCGTCGGTGGCATCGAGGCGGAGGCGGTCATGCTTGGCCAGCCGTACTTCATGCTGGTGCCGGACGTGATCGGGATGAAGCTCACCGGCGCGCTCCCCGCGGGAACCACCGCCACCGACCTCGTCCTCCGTGTCACCCAGATGCTCCGGGCCAAGGGGGTCGTGGACAAGTTCGTCGAGTACTACGGACCCGGCCTCTCCGGGCTCGGACTCGCCGACCGCGCCACGATCGCCAACATGTCGCCCGAATACGGCGCCACCGTCGGGTTCTTCCCGATCGATGCCGAGACGCTGCGGTATCTCCAGCGCACCGGCCGCAGCAAGGAGACGGTCGACCTGGTGGAGCGGTACACCAAGGAGCAGGGGCTCTTCCGCACCGACGCGACCCCCGATCCGGACTTCACCAGCACCATCGAGCTCGACCTCTCCACGATCGAGCCGAGCCTGGCCGGGCCGAAGCGCCCGCAGGACATGGTGCCGCTGCGCACCATGCGGAAGAGCTTCGCCGTCAGCCTCCCGACGCTGATGCAGCCGAGCGTGCCCGCCGCGCGGCGGGACTTCGCCTCGACGGAGGCGGGCCGCTGGGCAGCGGAGGGCGGGGACCAGCCCCAGGCGGTCGTCGCGCCGAGCGTCCGGTGCAGCATCAACGGGGAGGACCACGAGCTGAGTGACGGCGCGGTGGTGATCGCCGCCATCACTTCCTGCACCAACACCTCGAACCCGTCGGTCATGATCGGCGCAGGCTTGCTGGCGAAGAAGGCCATCGCCAAGGGGCTGCGAAGCCGGCCCTGGGTCAAGACCAGCCTTGCCCCCGGCTCGCGCGTCGTCACCGACTACCTGCGCGACGCCGGCCTGACGCCGTTCCTCGACCAGCTCGGCTTCCAGACCGTCGGCTACGGCTGCACCACCTGCATCGGGAACAGCGGCCCGCTGCAGGCGCCGATCGCCCGCGCCATCGAAGAGCACTCCCTGGTGGTGGCGGCCGTGCTCTCGGGCAACCGGAACTTCGAGGCCCGCGTCCACCCCCTGGTGCGCGCCAACTACCTCGCCTCGCCGATGCTGGTGGTGGCCTTCGCGCTCCTCGGGCGGGTCGACGCCGACCTCACCACCGAGCCGCTCGGCATTTCCGACGCCGGCGAGCCGGTGTTCCTGCGGGACATCTGGCCCTCCTCGACCGAGATCGCGGCGGCGATGTCCACCGCGCTCACCCCGGAACTCTTCACGCACGAGTACGCCAAGGTGTTCGAGGGCGACCAGGAGTGGAAGGACCTGGAGGTGCCGACCGGCAGCCGCTACGCCTGGGACGCCGACAGTACGTATGTGCAGCTGCCCCCCTTCTTCCGGCAGCTCTCGGCGGAGCCGGACGAGATGGCCGACGTCGTGAACGCGCGGGTGCTCGCGGTCCTCGGCGATTCCGTCACCACCGACCACATCTCCCCTGCCGGCGCCATCCCGAAAAACGGCCCCGCCGCGCAATACCTCCGGGACCACGGGGTCGAGCAGCCCGACTGGAACACCTTCGGCGCCCGCCGCGGCAATCACGAGGTGATGATGCGCGGCACCTTCGGCAATGTCCGGATCAAGAACGCCCTGGTGCCGGACAAGGAAGGGAACTGGACGGTGCACTTCCCGAGCGGCGAGGTCACCTCGATCTACGACGCGGCCATGCGGTACATCGCCGATGCCACGCCGCTCGTCGTGCTGAGCGGCAAGGAATACGGGACCGGCTCCAGCCGCGACTGGGCGGCCAAGGGCACGCTCCTCCTCGGCGTGAAGGCGGTCATCGCCGAAAGCTACGAGCGGATCCACCGGAGCAACCTCGTGGGCATGGGGGTGCTGCCACTGAGCTACCAGCCGGGGGAAACCCGCGACACCCACAAGCTGACTGGCCGCGAGAGCTTCACCATCACCGGCATCGCGAAGGGGCTGACCCCTGGCGGGACGGTGGATGTGGTGGCGAAGCGGGAAGACGGCTCCACGGTGAAGTTCAAGGCGGTGGTCCGGCTCAACAGCGAGGTGGAGGTCGACTACTACCGCCACGGCGGGATCCTGCAGCGGGTGCTGCGGAAATTCGCGGCGGAGAGCTAGGCGGGGAAGCGGGGAAGCGGGGAAGCGGGGCCGAAGCTCGCCGCCGTCATTCCCGCGCAAGCGGGAATCCAGCGGCCAGGACACTGGACCCCGGCTTTCGCCGGGGTGACTGAATAAAGCGAATCGACCCCCCGGAATCTCCGAGGGGTCGATCTGTTTTCGGTTCGTCGTGGTGGGCTACAGGGCTTAGGCCACCAGATCCCGCAACCGCTCGCCGGTCTCGCCTTCGCGCAGCTTGAGCAGCGCGCGATCGCGCAGCTGGCGGATCCGCTCGCGGGTGACGCCCATCATCCGGCCGATTTCTTCCAGTGTCCGGCTGTTGCCGTCGTCCAGGCCGAAATAGAGGCGGAGGACCTTGGCGTCGCGGGGTGGCAGCACGGCCAGCGCCGACTCGATGTCGCTGGTCTGGCTGTTGGTCATCGTGGCGGAATCGGTGCCTTCCTGCTCCGCCATGGCGAAGCGCTCCATCCGCTCGTTGCCGTCGCCATCCCGCGTCGGGTGGTCGAGCCGCACCGCCTCCGTGTTGAGGGCGCTGAGGCTGCGGACCGCCTCCGGGGTCAGGCCGGTGGCGCGGGCCAGCTCCTCGGTGGTCGGCATCCGGCCGAGGCGCTCCTTGAGGAGCGTCGTGGTGCGTCCGAGGCGGCTGAGGTCGGCGGTACGATTGAGCGGCACCCGAACCGGCCGGCCGTGGCGGGCGATGGCCGCCTGCACGGCCTGACGGATCCACCACACCGCGTACGAAATAAACTTGACGCCGCGATCCGGATCGAACTTGCGGGCGGCCGTCATGAGCCCGAGGTTGCCCTCGCCGATCAGGTCGACCAGCGGCACGCCGCGATTCTGGAACTTCTTGGCCACGGACACGACGAACCGGACGTTGTGCCGCGCCAGCTTTTCCTGGGCGGCCACGTTGCCCCGAAAGGCCTTGCGGGCAAGCTCCATTTCCTGCTCACGGGTCAGCAGCGGGACCCGGCTGATTTCATCAAGGTACAGGTCGAGCGACTCACGTCCCTCGTCTACGGCCTTGGCAATCTGAGCCGGCCGAACAGCACGACGCTTGGCGCGTGGCTTGACAGTCACCGAACCTCCTCCGGAGGAAAACCCAGCACTCTATGGGCAGCAACGGCCTGAGTGGCCGTCCAAATACAGTCGCGAAAACTAACAGCTAAGGCGCGAAAAATCAACAGCTTACGTAAGCATATCACCCTGAACAGCTTGCGGAATCGTGCCAGAAAATCGGTCGAAATCCGCACCGGAACCGTGATCTCTGCAACTCCGAGATGCCTGCCACATTGGCAACGTCGCACCCTGCAAGGACTTGGCTGGGCTGCTCTGGCGCAATGGAGCACGCATCCTATAGACCACGTGACGCGCCAAAGAGTTCCCCGCGCACAGCGCCCCTCCTCCCCGCTTCCCCGCTTCCCCGCCTAGATTGCCTGAATGCTCACCAACGACTCCTATGAACTGCTCCGCCGGCTGGCCTCCCCCCTCGTAGCGGTCACCTCCGCCCACGGAGGCCGGACCAACGGCATGATCCTCGACAGCGCCATCCGGGCGAGCATCTCCCCCGAACACCCCCGCCTGTCGGTCTACATCCACAAATGGCACCTGAGCCACGACCTGGTCTGGGCCAGCGGCCGCTTCGGCGCCCACCTGCTCACCCAGGACCAGCTCGAGCTGGTCCACCATCTGGGCTTCAGGAGCGGTCGGCAGGACGCGGACAAGCTCGCCTCGGTGCCCCATCACATCGGCGAGAGCGGCGTCCCCGTGCTCGAGGAGTGCCACGCCGCCTTCGAATGCCGGGTCATCAACACGATGGACGCCGGTCCCTCGACGCTCTTCCTCGGCGAGGTCGTGGCCACCCACGGCGGCGCCACGGGGCCCCTGCTGACGGCGGACTATTTCCGGGCGAACCTGCCGGCGAAGTGGCGGGAGGAGTTCCTCAAAAACTACCGCGAGGCCCAGGAACGAATCCGGGACCTCGCGGCGGTGCAGGACGTGCGGCGGTGGGGCGGGCCTACAGCGCCTTGATCTCCGTGATCAGGCTGGTCAGCGACTTCTTGGCGTCGCCGAAGAGCATGGCGTTCTTCGGGTTGTAGAACAGTTCGTTCTCGATACCGGCAAATCCGGCGCTCATCCCCCGCTTCATGACGATGATGCTCTTCGCGTGGTCGGCGTTGAGGATCGGCATCCCGTAGATGGGGCTCGACGGGTCGGACCGCGCCGCCGGGTTGACGACGTCGTTGGCGCCGATGACCAGCGCCACGTCGGCCCGCTGGAAGTCGTCGTTGATCTGGTCCATTTCGCAGAGCTTCTCGTAGGGCACGTTCGCCTCCGCCAGGAGGACGTTCATGTGCCCCGGCATCCGCCCCGCCACGGGGTGGATCGCGTACTTGACCTCCCCGCCCCGCCGCTCGATCAGGTCGGCCAGCTCGCGCACCGCGTGCTGCGCCTGCGCCACCGCGAGCCCGTACCCCGGCACCACGATCACGAACTGTGCGTAGCCGAGTTGCACCGCGGCATCCTCGACCGTCACCTGGCGGACCGTGAGCCCTGCGGAGCTCTTGCCGCCGCCGGATGCCTCGCCGCCGAAGGCGCCGAAGAGCACGTTGGTGAGCGAGCGGTTCATCGCCTTGCACATGATCTGGCTCAGGATGATCCCCGACGACCCGACCAGCGCGCCCGCGATGATGAGCAGGTTGTTGTGGATGACGAAGCCGGTCATCGCCGCGGCGATGCCGGAGTAGGAGTTCAGCAGGGAAATGACCACCGGCATGTCGGCGCCGCCGATGGGAATCACCAGGAGCACGCCGAGGATGAGCGCCAGCGCGATGACCGCGTAGAAGGGCCAGAGCACCTGTTCCGGCACGATCAGCTGGTAGGCCGCGAGCCCGACGATGGCGGCGAAGAGCGTCCCGTTGACCACCTTCTGCAGCGGAAAGGTGATCGGCTTGCCGGTCATGACCTCCTGGAGCTTGGCCCAGGCGATCAGGCTGCCCGACAGCGTCACCGACCCGATCAGGAGGCTGAGCTGGGTCGTGATGCCGATGTCGATCGTCGGGGTGACGCCGGCCAGCTCCGCCTTCAGGAACTCCGCGCCGCCCACGAGGAGCGAGGCGCCGCCGCCAAAGCCGTTGAGGAGCGCGACCATCTGCGGCATCGACGTCATCTTCACCGCGCGCGCCATCCAGAGCCCGGCCGCGGAGCCGATGAACATGCCGACCAGGATTTCCTGGTAGGTCAGGATGCCGTGGTCGAAGAGCGTCACCGCGATGGCGATCAGCATGCCGACGCCCGACATCCGGTTGCCCTGCCGGGCCGTGAGCGGGCTGCCCAGGCGCTTCAGGCCCAGGACGAAGAGGACGGCGGCCACCAGGTAGAGGAGTTGTTCGAGCGCGACGGGCATTACTTGGCCTCCGGCTTCTTCGTGAACATCTCCAGCATCCGGTCGGTCACCGCGTAGCCGCCCACCACGTTCATCATGGCGAAGACCACGGCGCTGACCCCGAAGACCCACGAGATCCACCCGTAGCCGCCGCCGGCCACCACCAGCGCGCCGACGATGGTGATGCCGCTGATCGCGTTGGCGCCGGACATCAGCGGGGTGTGGAGCGTCGTGGGGACGCGATTGATCAGCTCGACGCCGAGAAAGGTGGCGAGCACGAAGAGCGTGATGCTCAGGACGAGGGCTTCCATGATCAGGCCGCCTTGCCGGTGCGGAGTTCGCCCGCGTGCGTGACGCACATCGGGCCGGTGATCGGGTCGGAGAGGTCCACCTGCAGGGCCCCGTCCTTGAGGAGGTGGGTCACGAAGGTGAGCACGTTGCGACCGTACATCTGGCTGGCGTGGAGCGGTACGCCGGCGGGGAGGTTGACCGGGGACAGAATGGTCACCCCGTTCACCGTCACCGTCTCGCCGAACTTTGTCAGCTCGCAGTTGCCGCCGGACTCCCCCGCCAGGTCCACGATGACCGAGCCGGGCTTCATGGCGCGCACCGCCTCCGCCGTGATGAGCCGCGGCGCGGGCCGGCCCGGAATCTGTGCCGTGGTCACGATCAGGTCCTGGCTCTTGGCGTGCTCGCCGATGCCCGCGACCACCCGGGCCTGCTGCTCCTCGGCCAGTTCCTTGGCATAGCCGCCCTGCCCCTCGCCCTCGACGGCGGCCACTTCCACGAAGGCGGCGCCCAGGCTCTGGACCTGCTCGCGCACCACCGAGCGCACGTCGAACGCGGAGACGATGCCGCCAAGGCGCCGCGCCGTGGCGATCGCCTGGAGGCCGGCGACGCCGGCGCCGACCACGAACACCTTGGCCGGGGCGAGCGTTCCGGCGGCGGTGGTCAGCATCGGCAGAATGCGGCCCATGGCGTCGGCGCCGATCAGCACTGCCTTGTACCCGGCGATCGTCGCCTGCGAGGAGAGCGCGTCCATCGACTGCGCCTTGGTGGTGCGGGGCACCAGTTCCATGGCGAAGGCGGTCACCTTCCGGCCTGCCAGCGCCGCGAGGAGATCGCCCGAGGCCGAGGGCGCGAGGAAGCTGACCAGCGCCGCCCCCTCGCGGAGCTGGCCGGCTTCTTCGGCGGTCGGGCGCTGCACCTTGAGCACGAGGTCGGCGCCCAGCGCGTCGGCCGCGGTCCCGACCAGGGTGGCGCCGGCCGCCTCGTACTCGGCGTCGGGCACGTAGGCGGCGGCGCCGGCGCCGCGCTGCACCAGGACCTCGCAGCCGGCCTTCTTCAGCTTGGCCACGCCGTCGGGCACCAGCGCCACGCGCCGTTCGTCGGGGCGAGTTTCCGCAGGGACTCCAATGCGCATGTCGTGTCTTCCAGGGTGGATGGTGGCGGGGAATCTAATCGTCAGTGGGCCGCGGTGAGCGAATCGACCGCGGCGCCGAGGGCGGTGTAGGCGGTGGGGTCCACTTCCCGAAAGGGGATCGCCCGGTATCCGATGGTGCCGTCCGGCGCCACGACGAAGAGGTTCCGGTTGTTGAGCCCGGTCACGCTGTGCGCCCCGTACGCTTTGCCGACCGCGCCGTCGGGGTCGCTGAGGAAGACGAACGGATAGTCCGCCTCCTTCGCCCAGGCCGCCAGCGTCTCGGGGGGATCGGTACTGATGGCCAGCAGGACCACGTCCTTGCCGCCGTTGAACACCGTCGCGTACTGATCACGGTACGCGTTCATCTGGATGGTTCAGCCCTTGGTCTTCGCCTTGTAGAAGAAGGCGATGACCACCGTCTTGTCGCGCAAGTCGGCCAGCTGGACCTTGGCGGGAAGGATGCCGTCCCGCGTGGCGCCGGTGAGCGCGAACGGCGGGGCGACGGCGCCGACGGCCAGCGGTTCCTGGGACGCGCCGGTGCAGGCGATCCCGACGACGAGCGCGGCGCCGACCGCGATCCCACGGGGAGAATGCATCACGCCAACCTCGAGGAGAGAGTCACTGGAATGTACATCGGCCTGCGCGATCCGGGCCCCCCGGCGGTCGGTCCGCGTCCGCCCCGACCGGTTTCTCGAGGGAAAACCCGCCGATTCCTATTGTTGACAGAGGGAAAACTTGCTACATTGGAATCGCAGTCCTACGGTGTCCCCTGCGGCACACGTGGAGTTTACCCTCGTAAATGGAGACTCGCGATGGCAACCAAGAAGAAGAAGGCAGCGAAGAAGCCGGCGAAGAAGGCCGCCAAGAAGGCGGTCAAGAAGTCCGCCAAGAAGAAGACCGTCAAGAAGGCCGCCAAGAAGAAGGCCCCGAAGAAGAAAAAGACGGCCTCCAAGCGTAAGCCGTCGGCGGCGTTCATGAAGCCGATGAAGATTTCCCCCGCGCTCGCGGCGGTCATCGGCGCCGGTCCGTATCCGCGCACCGAAGTCACCAAGCGGCTCTGGGCGTACATCAAGAAGAACAAGCTCCAGGACAGCCAAGAACAAGCGCGACATCAACGCCGATGCCAACCTCAAGGCGGTCTTCGGTGGACGCGGCAAGGTCAACATGTTCGAGATGACCAAGCTCGTCAGCAAGCACCTTTCGTAGTTCCCGATATCCCCCGCAGGGACCGGACGAAGGGCACGCCCGCTGGCGTGCCCTTTCGGTTTCCTCCCCCTTCCAGCACCCGCGGGCGCCCGCTATACTCCCGCCCCTATGGCAAATCCACAGTACATCTACACGATGGTCAACCTCGGCAAGGTCGTCCCCCCCAAGCGGGAAGTCCTGAAGGGGATCTACCTCTCGTTCTTCCCCGGCGCCAAGATCGGCGTCCTCGGCTCCAACGGCGCGGGCAAGAGTTCATTGCTGCGGATCATGGCGGGGGTGGACCAGGATTTCATCGGCGAGGCGCGCGCCGCCGAAGGCACCCGCATCGGGTTCCTGCCGCAGGAGCCGGTGCTCGATCCCGACAAGGACGTCCGGGGCAACGTGGAGGAGGCGGTGCGCGCGCAGCGCGCCCTCCTCACGGAGTTCGAGGCGGTCTCCGCCCGCTTCGCGGAACCGATGACCGACGACGAGATGACGAAGCTCCTCGAACACCAGGGCAACCTGCAGGAGCGGATCGAGGCCCAGAACCTCTGGGATCTCGACCGCACCATCGACATCGCGATGGACGCGTTGCGGCTGCCCCCCGGCGACGCATCGGTGGCGACGCTCTCCGGCGGCGAGAAGCGCCGGGTCGCCCTCTGCCGCGTCCTCCTCGAGCAGCCCGACATGCTCCTGCTCGACGAGCCGACCAACCACCTCGACGCCGAGTCGGTCGCGTGGCTCGAGCGGCACCTCGCGGAGTTCCCCGGCACCGTGGTGGCGGTCACCCACGACCGGTACTTCCTCGACAACGTCGCGGGCTGGATCCTCGAGCTGGACCGGGGCCAGGGCATCCCGTGGAAGGGCAACTACTCCTCCTGGCTCGAGCAGAAGCAGGCCCGGCTCGCCACCGAGGAAAAGCAGGCGTCCGCCCGCCAGCGGACCCTGCAGCGCGAGCTCGAGTGGGTGCAGATGTCGCCCCGCGCGCGCCAGGCCAAGAGCAAGGCCCGCGTCGCCCGATACGAGGAAATGCTCGCCGAGGGAGATCGGGTGCGGGAAGGATCCGCGGAAATCCTGATTCCGCGGCCGCCGCGGCTGGGCGACGAGGTGGTCATCGCCAAGGGGCTGGCCAAGGGGTACGGCGACCGCCTCCTCTTCGAGAACCTGGACTTCTCCCTGCCGCGCGGCGGGATCGTCGGGGTCATCGGCGCGAATGGCGCCGGCAAGACCACCCTCTTCCGGATGGTCGCGCAGCAGGAGCAGCCGGACGCCGGCACCCTGACCATTGGATCGACCGTCAAGGCGTCGTACGTCGACCAGAGCCGGGAGGCGCTCGACCCCGCGAAGACGGTCTACGAGGAAATCAGCGACGGCGCCGACGTGCTCGACTTCGGCGGCCGCGAGGTGAACGCCCGCGCCTACTGCGCCGGGTTCAATTTCCGCGGCACCGACCAGCAGAAGAAAGTCGGCATCCTCTCCGGCGGGGAGCGGAACCGGCTCCACCTGGCCAAACTGCTGAAGACCGGCGGCAACCTGCTGCTGCTCGACGAACCGACCAACGACCTCGACGTGGACACCCTGCGCGCCCTGGAAGACGCGCTGGTCGCCTTCGCGGGGTGCGCCGTCGTCATCAGCCACGACCGGTGGTTCCTCGACCGGATCGCCACCCACATCCTCGCCTTCGAGGGGGACAGCCAGGTGATGTGGTTCGAGGGGAATTTCCAGGAGTACTCCGCGGACTTCCACCGCCGGAAGGGCACCTCGGCGGACCAGCCGCACCGGATCAAGTACAAGAAGCTCGTGCACTGACCGCGTGCGCTTGACCCACGACCTCCTGCTGGTGCACGCGACGATGACCCTCGTTCTCGCCGGGGTCATGTGGACCCTCCAGCTCACGATCATCCCCGTGCTCGCGCGGGATACCGCCGAGACCTGGCCGCATCATGCGCAGCTGTACCGCCGCATCTTCCGGATGCTCTTCTGGCCGCTCGTGGTGATCGAAGGGGGCAAGCGGTGTCGCTGTCGCGCTCCTGCAGCCGGCGGGCATTCCCCCGTGGCTGCACGGCATCAACCTCGGCCTGCTGCTCTGCGCGTGGATCACCGTGCCCGTCACCCGGTACGTCGTCGGGCACGGGCCCGTGGCCCGGTACCATCCCGAGGGCTTCGGCAAGTTTGCGCGGCTGAACTGGATCCGGGTGACGGTGTGGACCGGCCGGTCCATCGTCGTACTGGCGATGCTGCACCTGGCCGCCCTCGAGCGGAGTTCCTGAGGCGAGCGGCATTCGCCCTCGCGGGGTTGCGGCGATCGGTACCAGACCACATAGTGGGAGTCGGCTCAAGGGATCGAGCCAGCGACCCGATCCGTGAGCCTGTTTGGAGTCCCCCTCTCCAAGGAGGTCCCGATGCGCCATCTCCCCCGCCGGCATCGCCCGCCCGCCTGTTCCTGTGCTCACTCGCCGTCTCCGCCACGCTCCTGGCCGGCTGCAGCGATGACAACGGCGACAACAACGGCGGCGGACCCGCAGCTTCGACCGACTACGTCGGGCCTCATCGCCAGCGACCGACGGGCAGACCGGACCGCTCAACATTACGTTCGCCAGCCCGGTGGCCTCTCGCCCGCGCCCGATGGCCGGCGCGGGGCCGTCGGCGTCAGCAGCGCGCGCGGTCAACGCGACCGGCACCATGAGCCTCGGCGGCGGCCCGGTGATCAACCTCACCGGCGACCTGATCGACGACGATTTCCTGGACGATGTCCGGGAGGCGGATATGACCTGTTCGGCGACCTCGAACAACGGGTTCATCGTCGGCGGATTCAGCAACGCCGGCATCGTCCTCGTCGAAGGAGTCGTTCGTGGCGGCCAGCAGCAGCTCCGGGTCCCCGGCACTACGCGTTCTGCGGCACGTTCGAGGGCGAGGACGTCGGCGATCCGCCCACGCCCAACTCGGGCAGCTTCAACCTGGTGGTCGCCGGCGGCATCGCGGCCGGTTTGGCCGTGGATGACGAGGGAAACGCGATCCCGATCCAGGGCACGTCGACGTCGTCGTCGATTTCGATCAACCAGAACGATCCCGGACTCGGGCGGCAACCTGACCGCCACGGGCACCTACAACAGGCACGTCGATGCAGGGCGGAGCATTTAGCGTGACGGTGTGGCGGCATTCGCGATCCTCCACCTGGTGGCACTCGCGCGCACGGTCTAGCGCGCGAGAGGCTGTCCACCGCCGCCCGGACCCTCGCCACCTGCGCGGCGAGCGCCGGATCGGGATCGTCCCGCAGCACCAGCAGGTGCCGCCAGGCGCGGAGCGCCCTCGGCCCGTCCCCCTCCAACAGGGCCAGCCGCCCCTCGTGGTACAGATATCCCGCCAGCGAGTTTGGCCCGTACACCGGATCAAGCGGGCGGCGAGCCAGCATGGCGAGCGCGCCCGGGCGGTCGCCGAGCGCTTCGTGACACCGTGAGAGGACGAGCGGAGTCGCCCCGACCTGATTTGCGCCCGCGAGCCAGTCCGCCAGCGAATCGGCGCGCCGCAGGCGGGCGAGGGCGTCGGGAGCGCCAAGCCGCGCCGCGGCAAGGCAGCCGTACGCGGCAAAGTTGAGATCGTCCGGCCAGCGATCAAGCGAGGCGAGATAGGCCCGCGCCCCGGCGGAATCGACCAAACCACCCTGCCACAGTTGCCAGAACGCCAGCTCCGTGCGCGCGCGGGTCGTGGTATCGCGCCCCGTTGTCACGGCGCGCCGAAGCGCTTCCATCTGCGGTTGCACCGCCTCGTCGGCCGCGTAGTAGACCGGTGCGGCCATCAATGGTGGCAACCCCGCGGCCGCCATCGCCTGCGCCATCTGCGATGGCCGCCCGCGATTGCCGGCCTGCGACACGCTCAGCGAGAGGAGGTACGCTGCGTCCGCGCTCGTACTGATACGACGCCGGAGGATGGACAGCGCCCGGACGGGGTCGCTCATGCCGGTCGCGTCGAGTTGCCCCCAACCGACGATGCGAAAGAGGGCAAAGGAGCTCATCGTGTCGAGCCCCGCCCGGATCTGTCGGAGGCCGGAATCGTCGCGCAACGCGATGGCGGCCCGCCACCGAAGAAATTCCAGCGCATCGTTGGGGGCCTGCCCGCGCTCCGCCAACGGCAAAAGGCGCCCCACGAGCGTGGTATCACCTTCCCGCGCCGCCATCTCGATCCGGTGCAGCAGCGCGGGCACCGAGGCGGAATCCAGCGCGAGCGCCCGGTCGAAGGCGTTGCGCGCCCGGTCCTGTGCGCCGGCGATCCCGACGACGTCCCCAGAGTGGAAGAGCACGTCTCCCAACCCAAACCAGGTGCGTGAACGGTCAGGCGCCCAGCGGATCGCCGCCTCCCAGTCCTCCACCTGCTCCCGCACCGGCGTGAGCACCGGCCAGCGGCGCCCGACCAGCGCCGTCAGGATCGCGCGGTCCCGGACGCCCAGCCGCTCCCGCAGGCCCCACGCCCGCTGCTTGGCCGCGCCGTGCGGATCCTCACCGGCCCAGTCCAGCGCCTCCGCGTGGTCACGGGCCGCCAGGGCGAACGTTGAGTCAAGTTCGAGGGCCCGGGCAAGCGCCGCCGTCGCATCGGTCACCCGCCCGTCGCGCATCGCCTCCCGCCCATCGAGGTAGGCCCGCAAGGCCGGAAGGGGAATCGCGGCGAGCGACGGGGCGTCGGCGTCGCCCTCGCTTGCGAGCGTGGTGAGGAGTTCCGCCACCATCCGATCCACCATCCACGGCAGGCTGTCCAATGGCCCGCTCACCTGCGGCAACTGCACGCTGACGCCGCTGGTCGTGCGGATGACGACGGGCGCCAGCACGAGTCGGGCGCCTTCGCGAAGCAGGGTCCCGGTCAGGACCACGCCAGCGCCTGTCTCCCGCGCCGCGGCCAGGAAGGACCCTGTGGCCGATGTCGTGTCGTCCGTCCTCGCGTGCGCGACCGCGCGAAGCGCCACATCCGGATCCACCGGACGCGGGGACGATGCGCCGGAGAGCCGCGCGTTGGTCAAGTCCACGAGTCCGATGGAAAGCGCCGCGAGCATCGTATCCGACCCGCCCGTCCGGAACGGCGCGATCAGGAGCCGGGCGGGATCGGTCGCCGCCTCGTCCGGGGCCCGGCCGCGCCAGGTGGCCACCGCCGCCGCAAGCGCCAGCACGCACGCGCCGCCCGCGAGCAGCCACTGCCAGGACCGGATCGGGGAGCCGGCCGGGCGCCCTGGCTCGGCGGCAGGGGGGCCCCACGGGCTGCCCCCAACGTCAGACGGCGGGACGCCGACGACGACCGGCGCGTCGGTGCGGATGGCCTGCCGAATCGCCACGGTCTCCGGAGCCGGAGCCACGTCATATTCGCGCCGAAGCCGCTCCTCGAACGCGGCATAGGCCTGCACCGCTCCCGCGGTGTCGCCGGCCCGGACCAGGACTTCGAGGAGCTTTCGAATGCCTGCCTCGTCCTCCGGCACGTGCTGCACCGCCCGCCGCGCCCAATGGGCGGCTGCTCCCGCCCTCCCTTCCAATTCAGCATCCCGCGAAAGCCCCCACGCACCCGTGGCGGCCCGACGCTGGATTTCCGCGCGCCTCGCCTCCAGCCACTCCTCGAACCCGGACGCATCCGACACGTACAGTCCCGGCGCCAGCTCTCCGGTCAGGAGGTCAAGGGCGGCCTCCCAACGACCGGTGGCGGCGGCCTCCTCGAAATCAGCGATATCCGACCGAAACAGCCCGGCATCAAGCCCGACCTCGTCATCGCCGCGATTCACCAGGACGCCGTCCCCAAGTTCCCGACGGAGATGGAAGAGCGCCTGCCGGAGCGCGTTTCGCGCACCCGCCGTATCGAGCTCCGGCCAGAACAAGGCCAGGAGGGTGTCACGCCTGAGAAAGGTCCCGGGGCGTTCGGACGCCAGGCGCAGCAGCAGCGCCAGGCGTTTGGGCTGGGTGAGGATGCCACGCAATTCGCCGTCGGCTCCGCGCAGGTCGATGTTGCCGAAGGACTTGAGCCGGATCATGCGAGCACCGAGACGGTGTCAGGGGGGCGTTACGGGTTGGATAACGTGGAAGTAACCGGCCAAGCCGACATTCGTCAATCGCCCGGCGTCCGGGCGGCCGTATGGCCGCTTGGACCCACATTTCCCTCCCGCCCAGGAGCAGTCCATGTACAACAGCTTCGTCACCCGCCAGCACAACTACCGTCGGCTTGCCGCGGCCGCGTTTCTGCTCCTCGGGGCCGTGGTGTCCGGCTGCAGCGATGACAACAATGACGACGGGGGCGACAACAACCTTCCCGCTGCCAGCGCCTACGTTGGGTTCGTCGCCAGCACCGATGGGCAAACCGGACCGTTGAACATCACGTTCGCGAGCCCGGTCTCCGCCCCGCCTGTGGTCCCTGGTGGAGTTACCGGCCCCAGCCTCTCGAGCGGCGCGCCGGTCAACGCCACCGGCACCGTGAGCCTCGGCGGCGCCCCCGTCGCCATCAGCGGCACGCTGGACGGCGGCACGCTCAACATGTCGGGCGGCGGCTGGACGTTGACCGGGTCGCTCCTGAACGGCATGCTGGTGGGGACCTTCACCGCGCCGGGCGGGGTGACAGGGTCGCTCTCGGCGGTCGCCTCCGCGTCCGGCTCCCCGGCCAAGGCGTTCTGCGGCTACTTCGAGGGCTCCGACCTGACCATCGATCCGCCGGAGGCCGTCTACGGCAGCTTCAGCGTCGTGATTGCGGGAGACGTGGTGCTCGGCACCGCAGTGAGCGAGGGGGGCAACGTGATCGACTTCTCCGGCACGGCAACCGCAACGTCGTTCACGATCACCAAGACCACCACGGAAGGCACGCTGAGCGCCTCGGGCACCTACGATGCCGACGGCACCGAGGGGACCTGGAACACCAAAGTGGGCAGCGTCACGGTGCAGACCGGCGGGTTCGTCGGCTATCCTGACTGCACGCCCCTCTGATCCATCCATACCCAGCACGCAGCGACCCCCCGGGAATCTTCCCCGGGGGGTCGTCGTTTTCCTGCCCCGCTGCCCCCCGTCACCCCGGCGAAAGCCGGGGCCCGCCCCTACGGGGTCGGGCTACTCTTCGGCTCCAGCTTGAGAATCCAGAGCCCGGTGTTGATGTCGGGTACGTAGATGATGCCGTCCTTCACCACGGCGCCCCACGCGAAGGTGGCGCGCGGCTTGGCCCCCTTGTCGTCGGCCGTGTAGGTCCACGCCATCTCCCGCCCCTGGCGGAGCAGGTCGCCCTTCAGCTCCCCGGAAATGTCCACCGCGCGTGCGCCCCCCTGGTAATTGCCCATGTAGAGCGTGTCGCCCGCCGCCCAGATGTTGTGGACGCCGCCGTCCGTCGGCTCGTACCAGGCCACGAGTTTCGGCTTCTCGAGGTTGGAGACATCCAGCACCTGCAGGCGGCCGAAGGTCAGGTCGTTGCCGTCCTTGAGGCCGGTGGAGGGCTTGCTCGCGTACACCTCGTCGCCGATGAACACGTACTTGCCCTGCCGCCAGGCGGTGTGGGTCCCGCGCGCGCTCAATCCCCAGTACTCGTCGACCCGGGCGTACAGGGCGTCGAGGTCGTACTTGAACTGGGAGATGAACTTCGGATTCTCCGGGCTGCCACCCTTCACGCCGTTCCCCACGTCGAGGACCACCAGTCCGTCGTCCCAGTAGCTCAAGTAGGCGATGCCATCAGTGACGGCGATGTCGTGCAGGTATCGCCCCTGGGTGACCTGCTCCGTCTGCCACCGGGCCACTTCACGCGGCTGGAGCGGATCCCGGATGTCGATGACGCGCATCGAACCGGTGGCGTCGTCGGTCAGGTAGACATGCCCCTGGTACACGTAGGAGCTGTGCACCCCGCCGGACACCGTTTCGGTGTACTGCGCGATCGGCTTCGGGTGGCAGGCGTCGCTGGCGTCGAAAATGACGATGCCGTCCTTGCGGTTCGACGAACCCTCTCGTGAGAACACGCCATACTTGCCGTCCTCCGTCGTCATTACGTCGTTGACGAGCCGGGCGTCGGTCATCATCGAGTCGACGACGGTCGGCGCCCGCGGATCGGACACGTCGATCGCGTACACCCGATCGGAAATCGTCGTCAGGTAGGCGCACTTCCCCGCCGGATGCACCCAGACCTCCGCCGCGCGTTCCGACACCGGCACCCGCCCCAGCACCTCGAAGCCACGCCCCACCTTGCGCGCGCCCACCGTCACCAGCGCGTCCGCCGTCCTCCCGCCGATCTCGGCGGTCACCGTGTAGCTGCCCGGCGTCTCCGCCACGAACGACCCATCCGCGCCGATCATCGCCACGCCCTGCCCTCCCGCCACGCTCCACCGCGTCGCCACACCCGTCAGCAGCTTCCCGTTCCCCTGCACCGCCGTCGCCGAAAAGGCCACCACGTCGCCGGTGCGGACCGACGTCAGCGCCGGCACCAGCTCGAGGGCGGTCACGCTGTTGGCCAGGACCTCGATCGGCAGCGTGGCCGACGCCGCCCCGGCCTTGGCCGTGATCACCGCTCTCCCGGCCGCCAGCGCGCTCAGGCGGCCATCAGGGGTGATGGAGGCCACCTTCTTGTCGCTCGACGTGAAGCTGATCGCGTCCGAACGGCGGTCCCCCTGCGCGCTGAACGCCGCCGCCACCAGCGTCAGGCGAGTCCCCGCCACGATCCGGGCGGGGGCATCCACAAACTCGACCACGGCGGCGGGGGCCGGGACGATGCGGACAGTGGCGTGCCCAAGGGCGTTCTTCGACCCCGGCAGCGAGGCGACCGCGGTCACCTGGGTGGTTCCGATGAACCCGCCGCTCAGAACACCGGTGGAGTCGATGCTCCCGCCGTTCCCGGCGGCAAACCAGCGAATGCGGGCCGCGGTAACCGGCCGGCCGTCGCTGGCGAGCGCCCGCGCCTCCATCTGAAGCGTCTGGCCCACCTGGACCTCCGCGCTGGCGGGCGTCACCTCGATAGAGGCAATCGCCGGCGGGGCGGCCTGCTGGGGATCCTGGGCAAGCACGAGCAGCAGCGGGATGAGCATGGGGGAAACTCCACGAAGCAGAGGGGGACCGATGGGTGTGGCTGCCGGACGGCATCGACCGCCCGGAAGTTGCAGGTGGTGATAATAGCCCTATTTTCCCGGCATGCCCACAACCCCTCCCCCCGGCAACGTCCCGGTCGGCCTGGTCCAGATGCGATGCTCCCCCGACGCCGCCGACAATCTCGCGCGGGCGGTCGCCGGCATTCGCGCCGCGGCGTCGAAGGGCGCCCGGATCGTCTGCCTCCAGGAGCTCTTCCGCAGCGAGTACTTCTGCCAGACGGAGGACCACGCGCACTTTGCCCTCGCCGAGGCGATCCCGGGGCCAAGCACCACCGCGCTCTCGGCGGTGGCCGCGGAGCTGGGCGTCGTCCTCGTGGCCTCGCTCTTCGAGCGCCGGGCGGAGGGGCTCTACCACAACACCGCCGCGGTCATCGACGCCGACGGCGCCTACCTCGGCAAGTACCGGAAGATGCACATCCCGGACGACCCGCAGTACTACGAGAAGTTCTACTTCGCCCCCGGCGACACCGGCTTCCGCATCTTCGACACGGCCGTGGGCCGGATCGGCGTGCTCATCTGCTGGGACCAGTGGTACCCGGAGGCGGCCCGCCTGACCGCCCTCCGCGGCGCGCAGATCCTCTTCTATCCGACTGCGATCGGCTGGCTGCCGCCCGAGAAGGCCGAATACGGCGCCGCGCAGAAGGACGCGTGGACCACCATGCAGCGCAGCCACGCGATCGCCAACGGCGTGTTCGTCGTCGCCGTCAACCGGGTGGGACACGAGGGGCTGACCGCGCCCAACGGGATCGACTTCTGGGGCGGGAGCTTCGTGGCCGACCCGTACGGATCGGTGCTCGCCCGCGCCGGCGAGGGGGAGGAGGTGCTGGTGGTCGAGTGCAACCTCGCGCTGACCGACGTGGCGCGCACCCACTGGCCGTTCCTGCGCGATCGCCGCATCGATGCCTACGGCGACCTCACCCAGCGGTACCTCGACGGGTGAGCAAGCGTCGCAGCCATCCCACGCCCGCCGCGCTCGGCTATCGCATGCCGGCCGAGTGGGCGCCCCACCGGGGCACCTGGCTCTCCTGGCCGCACAAGGAAGCGTCGTGGCCCGACAAGTTCGGGCCGGTGCCCGGCATCTTCGCGGAGATGGTCCGGCATCCTCGCCCCGCACGAGGAAGTCCACATCAACGTCACCGGCCCCGAAATGGCCATCGACGTGCTCTCACTCCTCCGCCCCTTCGACCTGCCCATCGGGCGCGTCGTCCTCCACGAGAATCCGACCAACGACGCCTGGTGCCGCGACCACGGCCCCTGCTTCATCCAGCGCGCCGTTGACGGACGGCGCGAGGAGGCCATCGTCGACTGGGGGTACAATGCGTGGGGCGGGAAGTATCCTCCCTTCGACCTCGACGACGTCATCCCCACCCGCATCGGCGCCGCATACGACATCCCGGTCTTTCACCCGGGCATCGTGATGGAGGGAGGGTCGCTCGACGTGAACGGCGCCGGCACGCTCCTCACCACCGAGGCGTGCCTGCTCCACCCGAATCGGAACCCGGACCTGGGACGCGACGAGATCGAAGGGTACCTGCGGGAGTATCTCGGGGTGACGCATGTCCTGTGGCTCGGCGACGGCATCGTGGGCGACGACACCGACGGCCACATCGACGACATCACCCGCTTCACCGACGAGCGGACCGTGGTGACGGTGATCGAGGAGGACCCGCGGGACGAGAACTACGAGCCGCTCCAGGACAACCTGAGGCGGCTCCAGGGCATGACCGACCAGGACGGCCGGCCGCTGCGCATCGTCACGCTGCCGATGCCGCGCGCACTCTACCAGGACGACCAGCGGCTCCCGGCAAGCTACGCCAATTTCTACATCGCCAACGGCGTGGTGCTGCTTCCCGCCTACGATCCCGCAACGGGACGAGACGGCCCGCGTCACCCTGCAGGAACTGTTTCCCACCCGGCGCGTGGTCCCCATCGACGCCACCGACCTCGTCTGGGGACTTGGAGCTTTCCACTGCGTCTCGCAGCAGTGGCCCGCCTTGGCCTGACCCCGCAGGGGCGCCCCGCGGTGCGCCCCTACAGCTCCCGCTCCACCAGCCCCTTCAGCACGTACCACACGGTCGCGGCCGCAAGCCGGGCGGCGGCGTTGTCGCGGTCATACACCGGGTTCATCTCCACCACATCGCAGGACTGCACGCCTCGGCTCCGCCCCGCCCGATAGGCGGCGTGCAGCCAGAGGTCGGCGGTGATCCCACCCACCGATGGCGAGCTCGCCCCGGGCGCCGCCGCCTGCTCGACCGCGTCGAGGTCGAAGCTCACGAAGGCCGGCCCCTCGATCGATCCGTAGATCTCGTCGATGCGCGCAGGCGAGAGGTCCCGCCGCCAGACGAAGCGGGCGCCGTGCGCCGCCAGGAACTCCAGGTGCGATCGCGCCACCACGTGGGGGAGCAGCCCGGCCGCCACGAATTGCCGGCAGGCGCCCGAGGGGTCGAGGATCGCCTGCCGAAAGGGGGAGCCGGCGTGTCCACGACCGTCCTGCAGGTCCCGCACGTCCGGATGCGCATCCCAGTTCAGGATGCCGACGCGCTGCCCCGCCGCCACGTATCCCCGAAAATGCCCGAACGAGGTCTCGTGCCCGCCGCCGAGCACAATGACGAACGATCCCGCAGCAAGATGCGGCGCCAGTGCGGCGCCCAGGAGCTCCTGATCCTGCTCCACGTCGTCGGTCAGGTCCAGGTTGCCCAGATCCAGGGTGTGGGCGAGCAGTTCCACCGACTCCTCGAACCGCTCCGCGTCCGGGGTCAGGCGAAAGAGCATCCGCCGAATCTCGTCCGGCGCGCCGGCCGCGCCGACCCGCCCACCGTTGCGGTGCACCCCTTCGTCCGACGGGAACCCGATCAGGACGACCCGCGGCACCGTTCCGTCGGCGAGTTGCGTGCCGAGGATGTGTCCGATGCGGGGGTCGTCGCCACCGGTGGTCGGGAGGATCACGTCGGGCTGGGTGAAGTTCAGCATGGGATCTCGTGGGTGGCTAGGACGGCGCCTGCCAGCAGACGCTTCCGGAGGCGACGGTCAGGACGCACGCGTTCGGGCGGAAATGGTAGAGCCAGTGGTTGACGTCCGGCGAGTCGATGACCGCGAGGTCAGCGCGGCAACCCACCGACACCTCGCCGGCCTGCCCCTGCAATCCCACCGCCTTGGCCGCAATGCTGGTGGCGCCCTTCAGCGCCTCGGCCGGCGTCATCCGCTGCAGGTGGCAGGCGAGCATCATCGCCAGCGGGAGGTCCCAGCTCGGCGCGGACCCGGGGTTGAAATCCGTCGCCACGGCCACGCCGACACCGGCGGCGATGAACTTGCGGGCCGGCATCGGCGTCTGGTTGAGGTAGAGCGTGGCGATCGGGAGGCTCACCGCCACCACGCCGGCCGCCGCCATGGCGGCGATCCCGGCGTCCGACGCGCACTCGAGATGGTCGGCGCTGAGCGCCCCCACGTCGGCGGCCAGTTCCGCGCCGCCACCGGCGGAAAGCTGGTCGGCGTGGAGCTTGGGGGCGAGGCCGACCGCCTTGCCAGCCAGGAAAATCTGCCGTGCCTCGTCCACGCTGAACGCGGTGTCCTCCACGAAGACATCGCAACACCGGGCCAGGCCGGCGGCCGCAACCGCGGGGATCATCTCGTCGAGCAGCAGCCGCAGGTAGGCGGACCGGTCGGCACGGTGTTCCGCCGGCACGACGTGCGCGCCGAGGAAGGTGGGGACGATTCGGGTCGGCTGCGAGGCAGCCAGCGCCTGGTACACCCGGAGCAGTCGCAGCTCGGTCTCCAGGTCGAGCCCGTAGCCGCTCTTGCACTCGACCGTGGTGACACCAAGCCGGCGCATCCCGTCGAGCGCCGCCGAGGCCCTGGCGAGGAGGTCGGCGTCCGTCGCGGCCCGGGTGGCCCGCACGGTCGACATGATGCCGCCCCCCGCCCGCGCGATATCGAGATACCCCACGCCCTGCAACCGCTGCTCAAATTCGTCGGCCCGCCACCCGCCGAACGCCAGATGCGTATGACAGTCCACCAGCCCCGGCACCACGAGCCGGCCGCCGGCGTCGATCGACGCGCCACGACTGAACTCCGCCGGCAGCGTCGCCTCGGGCCCGACCCACCGGAGGGTCTCACCCTCCCAGGCGACCGCCGCCTTGGGGACGAGGTGGATCTCTCCCTGCCCTCCCTCGGGACGGCAGGTGGCGAGCAGGCCGATGTTGCGGAGGACCGTCACGCGCGCGTCACGTGCCGTTGATCATCGGGAGGTCGACCCCGCGTTCGTTGGCCGTTTCGATGGCGATCGGATATCCGGCGTCGGCGTGGCGCATGACTCCGGTGCCCGGATCGGCCGTCAGCACCCGCTGCAGACGGCGATCGGCCATCTCGGTCCCGTCGGCCACCGCCACCATGCCGGAGTGGATGGAATACCCGATGCCGACTCCGCCGCCATGGTGCAGTGACACCCAGCTCGCGCCGCAGGCGGTGTTCAGCATGGCGTTGAGGAGGGGCCAGTCCGCGATCGCGTCGGAGCCGTCCATCATCCCTTCCGTCTCCCGGTTGGGCGAGGCCACCGATCCGGTATCGAGATGGTCGCGCCCGATGACGATCGGCGCCTCGACCTTGCCCTTCTTCACCAGCCAGTTGAACCGGAGCCCCATCTCGGCGCGCTCCCCATATTCCAGCCAGCAGATGCGTGCGGGAAGCCCCTGGAAGTGCACCTTCTCCCGGGCCTTCCGGATCCAGCGGGCCAGCGCTTCGTGCTTCGGAAAGGTTTCCAGGACGGCGTCGTCGGTCACCGCGATGTCCTTCGGGTTCCCGGACAAGGCCGCCCAGCGGAACGGCCCGGCGCCCCGGCAGAAGAGCGGCCGGATGAAGGCGGGCACGAAGCCCGGGAAGTCGAACGCTTCCGGCATGGCGCGGAGGTCGGCCACCTGGCCCCGGAGATTGTTCCCATAGTCGAACACCACCGCGCCGCGCCGCTGGAGCTCGAGCATCGCGTTGACGTGGATCACCATCGAGTCGAGCACCCGGTCCTCGTACCCCTTCGGATCCGCGCCCCGCAGCTCGGCGGCCTGCTCCAGGTCGAGGCCGATCGGGATGTACCCGACGCGGAGGTCGTGCGCCGAGGTCTGGTCGGTCACCACGTCGAGAGTGACACCGCGCCGCACCAGCTCCGGCAGCACTTCGGCGATGTTGCCGACCAGCCCGACCGAGTACCCCCGCCGCTCGGCGCGGGCTCGTTCCACCAGGGCGAGGGCCGCATCGAGGTCGGTCGCAATCGCGTCGCAATAGCCGGTGTCGACCCGCCGCTGGATCCGGGTGGCGTCGACATCCACACCGAGAAAGGCGGCGCCGTTCATCGTGGCGGCCAGCGGTTGGGCGCCGCCCATGCCGCCGAGGCCGCCAGTCACCACCAGCCGGCCGGCGAGCGAGCCGCCGAAATGCTGCCGCGCACACTCGGCAAAGGTCTCGTAGGTCCCCTGCAGGATGCCCTGGGTCCCGATGTAGATCCACGACCCCGCGGTCATCTGGCCGTACATGGTCAGGCCCAGCGCGTCGAGTCGGCGGAATTCGTCCCAGTTGGCCCAGCGGGGCACGAGGTTGGCGTTGGCGATCAGGACCCGCGGCGCCTCCTCATGCGTCCGGAAGACGCCGACCGGCTTGCCGCTCTGCACCAGCAGCGTCTCGTCGTTCTCGAGCCGCTGGAGCGTCGAGACGATCCGGTGGTAGCTCGGCCAATCGCGCGCCGCCTTACCGCCGCCGCCATAGACGATGAGCTCCTCCGGGCGCTCGGCCACCTCGGGGTCGAGGTTGTTCATCAGCATCCGCATGGCGGCTTCCTGATGCCAGCCCTTGCAGGAGAGTGCCGTGCCCCTGGGGGCGCGAATCGGGGTGGAGCCGATGGTGGCTGTCATGTGCAGGTCACAGATGGAAGAGGAACCCGAAATCTAACGGCCGGGGCCCGGATTCCACACCGCCTCACTCCGCCGGAGCCCGGTAGCCCGGCCCACGCACCACGCGTCCCGCCGCGGCGCCGGTCGGCTCGCCATCGCGGAGCACCTGGACGCCGTTGACCCAGACCTGGTGGACGCCCGTGGCATACTGGTGCGGCTCGGCAAAGGTGGCACGATCGGCGATCGTGGCCGGGTCGAACACGACGATGTCAGCGTAGTTCCCGGGGGCCAGTCGTCCCCGCCGCGTCAGCTTCAGGTTGTCGGCAGGTTGGGACGTGAGCCGGCGGATCGCCTCGGACAGGGGGAGCAGCCGCTCCTCGCGTACATACTTGCCCAACAGGCGCGCAAAGTTGCCGTAGGCGCGCGGGTGCGTTCCGGAGAGGAGGAACACGCCCTCCGCGCTCTTCGAGCCGCCGTCCGACCCGAAACTCATGTAGGGGACCTGGATCTTCCGGCGCACGTTCTCCTCGGACATCGTGAAGAAGACGCAGCCGACCCGGCTGTCGTCCTCGATGACGAGGTCCATGGCCGTTTCCTCGGGCGACGTCCCCCGCATCGCGGCGACTTCCGCCAACGTCTTCCCGGTGAGTGGCTTGAGCGCCGGATTCTTGAACCCCACCAGCAGGACACCCCCGGCTCCGCCCGCATTCACGAAGGCATTGTCGAACCCGGCGTCGCCCTGCATCTCCTTGAGGAGGCGTCGGCGCACGGCCGGGTCCTTCAGCCGGGCCACCCAGGCGTCGTGGCCGCCCTCCTGCACCCAGGTGGGCATCGTGGCGTCGAGGCCGGTCGAGCTCGCGGGATATGTGTACATGTCGGCCGTGATCCGGAGGCCCGCGGCCCGGGCGGAATCGATCAGGGCGATCACGCTATCAAGCTTGGCCCAGTTCTGCCGCCCCGACGCCTTGAGGTGGTAGATCTCGGCCGGGACTTCAGCCTGGCGCGCGATCGTGACGAGCTCGCGGGCCGCCGTCAGGAGCCCTTTCCCCTCGTCGCGGATGTGGGAGATGTACATCCCACCCGACTCACCCGCCGCACGGGCCAGCGCGATGAGCTCCTCGGTGGTGGCGTAGTTGGCGGGCGCATAGATGAGGGAGGAGCCCACCCCGAGCGCCCCCTCGGCCATCCCCTGGCGCACCAGGTCCTGCATCCGCGCCAGCTCCGCGGGCGTCGCCGGCCGGTCGGTGTACCCCACCTCATGCACTCGAACCGTCGTGGCGCCGACGAAGGAGGCCACGTTGGTCGCGATTCCCCGGGAGACGACGTAATCGAGGTACTCGCCGAGGGTGGTCCAGGGAATCTCGTAGACCAGGTCGCCCTGTTGCGCGATCATCAGGGCCCGCATCGAGTCGGTCAACGGGCCCATCGACGAGCCTTCGCCGAAGATCTCGAGGGTGACCCCCTGCCGAATGTCGCCCTGGGAGCGCCCGTCGACCAGGAGGTCCGCGTTGGCCCAGCTGAGCATGTTGATGAAGCCCGGTGCCACGGCCAGCCCGGCGGCATCGACCTCGACCCGGCCCGTCGCGGACCCGAGATCCCCGATCGCGACGATGGAATCTCCCACGACGGCGACGTCGCCCTCGAGCGGCTCACCTCCGGTCCCGTCGTAGACCGTCCCATGGCGGATGACGAGGTCGTAGCCGGGGGCACGCTCGCAGGCGGCCAGCAAGGCCACGGCGCCGAGCAGCAGGCAGGCATGGAGTCGCATGGGAAGAGTCCGGTGAGGAGAGGGAGCGGAACGATGGAGCCGGGGGCGCCGGGTGCTCAAGCCAGCCGGTCGAGCTCCGCGCGCATTTCGAGTGCGCTGGACCACCGCTGGTCCCGATTCTTCGCCAGCGCGCGCTGGACCGCACCGGCGAGCGCCGCGGGCACCTCCGGGCGGAGTTCCGCGAGGAGCGGCGCCTCGGCGGTCTGCTGCAGCTGCAGGACGACGGCCTCGCTCCGGTGCACGAACGGGGGCCGCCCCGCCAGCGCCTCGAAGAGGACGCAGCCGAGCGAGTAGATGTCGCTCCGGTGATCGAGGTCCTTCACCGCCACGACCTGCTCCGGGCTCATGTAGGACGAGGTGCCGACCGTAAAGCCTGACCGGGTCAGCTTTTCGTCTCCCACCGCCTCGATGGCCCGCGCGATGCCGAAATCCAGCAGCATGGCCCCCTCGGTCGAGAGGACGATGTTGTCGGGCTTCACGTCCCGGTGCACCACGTTGTTCTGGTGGGCATACGCCAGCGCCCCGAGGACATCCCGGCCGATGCGGACCCCATCATCGATGGACACCCGGCGCACCTGCGCGATGTGCTCCTTGAGTGTCGGGCCATCGATATAGGCCATGGCGAGATAGACGAGCCACTCGTGCTCGCCGTAGTCGAGCAGCTTGGCCACATGGGGATGTTCGAGGCGGGAGAGGGTCTTGATTTCCCGGAGGAATCGGTCGGCGGTCGCGGTGACCACCAGCTCCGGATGCAGCACCTTCAGCGCAATGGCCCGGCCGTCCAGCGCCCGCGCGAAGAACACCCGACCCGCGCCACCACGCGCCAGTTCCCGCTCGACGGTGTACTTGCCGCGCAGGGCCTCCTGGATCATCGGGAGCAGGTCACGCCGCATGAGGGACGCCTCCAGTCATGCGTGTAAGGTCGGCCCTCCGGCCCCCTGAGGCAAGGAGGGGAATTGCCCCCTGCCCGGTGCCGTGCAACCTTTTCGGATCTGCGGGTGTCCAATCCCGTGCATGCAAACCTCAGCCACCGGAGTCCCGGCCCTGTCCCGAGACCCCTCCGAATCACGGTCCGCTGCCGATGCGGTCGAAGTCGCCCTCGCCGCGAGTGGCGATGCGCACGCCTTCGAACGCCTCTACCGGCGGCACGTGACGCGGGTCCACAACCTGGTCCGCCGGATGCACGGCCCCGAGGACAGCGACGAAGTGACCCAGGATGTCTTCGTCCGGGCCTGGGAGAAGCTGGGGACGTTTCGGGGTGAGTCGGCGTTTGCGACCTGGCTGCACCGCCTGGCGGTGAACGTCATCCTGACCCACCGGGAGGCGCGCGGGAAACGCCGGAACCGGTTCAGCGACAGCGAGCAGTTGTTGACCTCCGCTGCGGCGCGCCGGGAAACACCGGAGGCCGCGATGGACCTCGAAAACGCGCTCGCCAAGCTCCCCGACGGTGCCCGCGAGATCTTCGTCCTCCACGACGTCGAGGGGTATCGCCACGAGGAAATCGCGGAAATGCTGGGCCTGGCGACGGGCACCTCGAAATCGCAACTCCACCGGGCGCGCATGGCGCTGCGCTCGTGGCTCGACTGAACGACGGGAAGGATCTCATGACGGACCAATGGATCGATCGGCTCTCCGAATACCTCGACGGTGACCTCCCGTCGGCCGAGCGCGCGGCCCTCGAAGCGCACCTCGTGGAATGCGCGGCCTGCCGGACCACGGTGCACGAACTCCGGCGGGTGGTGACCCGGGCGCACGCCCTGGTGGACCGCCCTGTCGAGGGCGAGCTCTGGACCGGCATCGCGGCCCGCATCGGGGCAGCCGGCGCGCCGGTCGTCGACCTCTCCGCCCGGCGGGCACGGCGCAGCTACTCCTTTAGCGTACCCCAGCTGGCGGCGGCGGCCGTCCTCCTTCTGGCCGCCGGGGGCGGCGCAAGCGCCGTCGCGCTCCGGTCAACGGACGCCCCGCCGGCGCCGGTCGCACAGGCGACACCTCCGGCGTTGCGCGTGATCCCGGCCGGACTCCCCAGCAAGGCCGAGCAGAGCTACGACACCGCCGTGCGCGACCTCGAACGGACGCTGGACGCCGGCCGGTCCCGGCTCTCCCCGAAGACCGTCGCCGTCCTCGAACGCAACCTCGGCCGGATCGACCTGGCGATCGAGGAGGCCCGCGCCGCGCTCAAGGCGGATCCGGCCAACGCGTATCTCAGCGCTCACCTCGCCACCGCGATGCAGCAGAAACTCGCGCTGCTCCAGCAGGCCACCGTGCTCGCCAATCCGGCGAGCTGAAAGGACCTCCCATGTTGCTCACCGCTTCCCTCGTGGCCGCCGCGCTCCTGACCGCGCCGCCCGCGGACACCACCCTCGCCGTCGCCAAGGGCACGCGGCTGTCGGTCAACAACCATGCGGGCCGGATCACCGTCACCGGGTGGAGCCGGAGCGAGGTCCAGGTCCGTTGGACCTCCGACGACGATGACGCCGAAGTTCGGGTGGAGCAATCGGGCGGCGAGGTCCGCGTCGCGCAGCGGATGCGCTACGGTCCGACCGAGATGGACATCACCATCAACGCGCCGACCTGGATGGCGGTGAGCCTCCAGGGCGTCGAGACCGCCATCACCGTCTCGGGAATCGCCGCGCCCGTCAAGGCCCGGTCGGTCGAAGGCGATGTGACCGTCGCGGGGGGGGCGGAGAATGTCTCCCTGAGCTCGGTGGACGGCGACATCCGCGTCGACGGCGTGCGCGGCAACCTCGACATCCAGGCCGTCGACGGCGACGTCACGGTGCTGGACCTGGTTGGCGCCCTGAACGTGCAGGGGGTGGACGGGAACATCCGGCTCGAGGGCATCACCTCCGCCTCCACCCGGGTCAGCACCGTCGATGGGGACGTGGGCTTTGCCGGCGCGATCGCCGCGAACGGCAATTACGGCTTCAAGACCCACGACGGCGACATCACCATCCGTCCGGTGGGCGCCCTCAACGCGACCGTCTCCGTATCGACCTGGAGCGGCGAGTTCGAGTCGGCGATGCCGGTCACCATCAGCGGCAGCCAGGAGGGGAAGCGCTTCAGCTTCACCGTGGGCACCGGCAGCGCCCGCATCGATCTCGAGGCCTTTGACGGCCTCATCCGACTCGAGAAGTAGACCGAACATTCATCCCCGCACAGGAGCACTGATATGCATCGGCACTATCTGGCAGGCCTCGCGGCGTTCGCCCTGACCGGCGTCGGCACCACTGCGGCGGCGGCGCAAAGCACCGACTGGAACTGGAAGGGCGCCGTGGCGGCCGGGAAGAGCATCGAGATCAAGGGCGTCAACGGCGATGTCCGGGCCACCGCAGGCTCCGGGTCCGACGTCGTCGTCACGGCGGTCAAGAAGGGCCGGAAGTCGGACCCCTCCACCGTCACCATCGAGGTGGTGAACAGCGCCGCCGGCGTCACCATCTGTGCGGTGTACCCCAGCGGCGGCAAGCGGGCCAACAGCTGCGGCGCCGGCAACGATGGCCACATGTCCACCAACGACAACGACGTATCCGTCAGCTTCTCGGTGCAGGTGCCGACCGGCGTCAAGTTCGTCGGCAGCACGGTCAACGGTTCGGTGAGCACCGAACGGTTGGGGAGCGACGCCGACGTCTCGACCGTGAACGGCGACGTGCGGGTGGTGGCCGCCGGCATTGTCCGGGCCAGCACGGTGAACGGCTCGGTCGACGTCTCGATGGGCAAGGCCGACTGGACCGGGAAAGTCGAGCTGAGCACGGTCAATGGGAGCATCCGCGCCACCCTGCCGGCCAACTTCAGCGCCGTTGTGAACGGCTCCACGGTCAACGGCAGCATCGAGTCGGAGTTCCCGCTGACCGTTCAGGGCAAGTTCGGGCCGCGAAACATTCACGGGACGATCGGCGCCGGCGGACGGACGCTGGACCTGGAGACCGTCAACGGCAGCATCACCCTCGTCAAGGGTTCCTGACCGCTGAAACTCGGCGCCGGTGACCTCCGTCCGGCATAAATAGATGTCACTGCGACAGCGGGCTGTCGTGCACCTGCACGGCAGCCCGTGTCGCGCCCAGATTGAGCCCTGATGCCCTTCCCGCGCCATCAGCTTCGAACGCCGATCCTCCTGGCCGCGGTCCTGGCGGCGGCCCCGCTGGCCGCCCAGACGAGCAACCCCGGGGATGGCAAGGTTGCGCGTGCGACCCACGTACCCGGCTCGGCACCACACATCGACGGGCATCTGGATGACCCAGCATGGGCCACCGCCGAGTGGTTCACGGACTTTGCCCAGAAGGACCCGATCGTCAACGGGGTGCCCACCGACAGCACCGCTGTCGCCTTCCTGTACGACAGCGACGCCCTGTATGTCGGCGCGCGGCTCTGGAGCGGTCGCGTCTCCGAAATCCCCCGGCCGGTCACGCGGCGGGACCAGTACAGCAACAGTGAGTATTTCATCGTCGCGCTCGATCCCTATCACGATCAGCGCACCGGGTACTCGTTCAGCGTCAGCTCCGGGGGCGTCCTGGGAGATTCGTACCACCCCGAGGACGAGGAAGACAACCGGGACCCCGCCTACAATCCAGTCTGGCAAGCCCGGATCTCGTTCGACAGCCTGGGCTGGTATGTCGAGATGCGGATCCCCTTCTCCCAGATCCGGTTCAACAAGCAGGCCGTGCAGGAATGGGGGCTCAACATCAACCGGTGGCGCCCCGGGTTCAACGAGGACATCTACTGGGTCGTCATTCCCCGGACGCAGTCGGGGTTCTTCTCGCATTTCGGCACGCTGACCGGGATGAACGACATCCAGCCCCGGCGCACGGCGGAGTTCATCCCGTACATCGCCGGCACCGCCAACTTCGTCGGGGCGCCGGGCGAGGGCAATCCGTTCAACGACGGCAGCAGCTCCGATCTCCGTGCCGGCGCCGACTTCAAGGTGGGGCTCGGATCCAACCTGACGCTTGATGCCACGATCAACCCCGATTTCGGGCAGGTCGAGGCCGACCCCGCCGAAGTCAACCTCAGCGCCTTCGAGACGTTCTTCCCGGAACAGCGGCCCTTCTTCATCGAGGGGAACCAGCTGCTCGAGGGGAACGGCCCGGGCTACTACTACTCCCGCCGCATCGGCGGCCAGCCCCGGGGCTACCCGACCGGCGACTTCGTCAACGACGCCGATTTCGTCGATGAACCCGGCTATGCCACCATCCTC
This sequence comes from uncultured Gemmatimonadales bacterium, assembly GCA_963748815.1. GTDB lineage: Bacteria > Gemmatimonadota > Gemmatimonadetes > Gemmatimonadales > GWC2-71-9 > SPDF01. The sequence continues at coordinate 149,010 of CAVVKJ010000009.1, forward strand.
GGCGCCGCCAAACTGACCGGTCGGACGTCCTCCGGCATGTCGATCGGCGCACTCGCGGCGTTGACCCAACGTGAGTACGCCACCGCGTACATCGCCGATTCCAACGCCTATCAGGACATCGCGGTCGAACCAACCACGTTCTATGCCGTCACCAGGGCCCAGCAGGAGGTCGGGAGCTCCGCCTCAACGGTCGGGGTGACGCTGACGGCACTCTCCCGCAGCTTCAGCGATGCGACGCCGCTCTCCCTGCAGATGGTCAACAAGGCGTTTTCGGGTGGCGCCGACTGGCTGGCCCGGCTGAGCGGCGGCCTGTACCAGATCAGTGGCCACGCCGGGTTCAGCTACATCAATGGTACCGAGGAATCCATCACGGCGGTGGCCACCTCCTCCGCCCACTATTTCCAGCAACCCGACCAGGATTACCTCCCGCCCGTGCTCGGAGAGACCTCGATGGCCGGGTATTCCCTTGGCCTGGGCTTCGAAAAGACCGGGGGCAGGTATTGGACCGGCGGCGTCAACGCCGGGGCCGAGTCGCCTGGATTCGAGCTGAATGACGCCGGCCGGCTCAGCAGCGCCAACGATATCGACACGGAAGCCTTCATCAATTTCCGGGAAAACACGCCGGGAAAGACCTTTCGGAACTACCGCCTCGGGCTTTACGCCGCGTCGGGCTGGAATTTCGGTGGCACGAGGACCTACTCGATCATCCGTCTCAACACCAACCAGACGTGGATGAACTACCTGCGCAGCTACCTCGGCGGGTTTTATCGCCCCGCTGGCACCAGCGACGACCTCACGCGCGGCGGGCCCTTGATGGGAACCGGCAGCGAGGGCGGGGCGGAGGTGAGCCTCGGCACGGGCGAGGCCAATGCGCTCCGGGGCAATCTCAACGCGGGCTTTACGACGGGACAATACGGGCGAGCTTCGCAGTACGCGAATGTCTTCCTCCTGGCGCGCCCCGGGAACCGGTGGCAGCTCTCGGTGCGCCCGACCTGGCAGCATTCCGTCAACCCGCGGCAGTACGTGACGGCGGTCGACGGCGGTACCGCAGCCACCTACGGGACGCGGTACGTGTTCGCATCCGTCGACCAGACCACGCTGTCGATGCAGCTGCGGCTCAACTACTCCTTCTCGCCGACGCTGACGCTCGAGGTCTACGCCGAGCCCTTTGCATCGAGCGGAGCGTATGCGGAATACGGCCAACTGACCGCCGCCGGGGAGCCGACCCTGCTCACGTACGGCACCGGGAACACGAGCATCGTGCAGGACCCTGGTGGCAACTATACCGTCACCGACGGGAACAGCGGCCAGGTGTTTGCCCTGCCCAACAACGATTTCAACGTCCTCAGCTACCGGAGCAATGCCGTGCTCCGCTGGGAATACCGTCCCGGCAGCACCCTGTTCCTGATCTGGCAGCAGAACCGAAACTCCTTCTGTTCCGGCGGCTACGACTCGGGCATCTGCTACCAGGAAGACGTGGAAGCAGGGAGCGGCATCCGGCCCGGCGACCTCCTCGAAACGCGCACCGTGCCGGGCGACAACGTGTTCGTCATCAAGGCCACGTACTGGCTCTCGCTGCACTGAGCACGGGCTTGCGTTCGCGGCGCGGCACACCAAGTGTTGTCCCATGCGCATCGCCCTCTATACCAACAGCCGCGTGCCCGCCCAGCGATACGGGGGCACCCAGCGGGTCGTGACCTGGTTGGCGCGAGGCCTGGCGGAACACGGTCACGAGGTCATCCTCCTCGCCGAGCGCGGGTCGGTGCTCCCGGAAGCACGGGTGATTCCCCTGCCTGGCGCGGACCTCCGCAGGCCCAGCTTCAAAATCGACCTGCACCTGCCCCCCGGCGTCGACATCCTGCACGTACACGGATTGCTCCCCGGCTCGACGACCTGCCCGACCGTCAAGACCCTCCACGGGAATCGCCCGCCGGGGAGCAGCGCATCGACGAACACGATCTGCCTCAGCGCCGACCACGCCACCCGCCACGGGACCACGGCGTTCGTGTACAACGGTCTCGATCTCAGGGAGTACCGGTTTGCCGCAACGAAGGACCGCTACGACCTGTTCCTCGGACGATTGCATGCCTCCAAGGGCCACCGATGGGCCGTCGCCGGTGCACGGCAGGCAGGGCGCCGCCTGCTCATCGCCGGAGCGTGGCGGCCATCGCTGCGCCGGTCACTCCGGTACGTGGGATCGGTCGGGGGAGAGCGAAAGGCGGCGCTGCTGGCGGGGGCGCAGTGCCTCTGGATGCCGGCACTCTGGGATGAGCCGTTCGGGCTGACGCTGATCGAGGCGCTGGCGAGCGGCACCCCGGTCCTCGGGACCCGCCGAGGCGCGCTGCCAGAAATCGTCACCCCGGCGGTGGGGGCCCTCGGGGATACGCTGGAGGAGCTCGTGGAGCTTCGGTCGACGATGGATCACCTGGATGCTGCGGCCTGCCGGTCACGCGTCGAGGAGAAGTTCACCCACCTCGTCATGGCGGAGAGCTACGTCCGCATGTACCGCCACTTCCTTGCCACGGGGCGCCTGCCGCCAGGGCACGGCTGACCGGCCACCCTCACCCCAGTCGCTCCCCGATCGCTCCGGCGAAGCGTCCGGGTGCCGCCGCGTCCCACCTGAGAAACATCGAGGGCTCGGTCACCTCGAGTTCCAGGAGGCGCAACACACCATCCGAAGTCGCCAGCAGGTCCACTCGGGCGTAGAGCGTGTCGCTCCGCAGCGCATCCAGCACCCGCTCCCCCGCAGCCAACTCGTCCCCGGTCGGCGTGACCGAGAGGACCCGCCCGCCATGCTCCGTCTGGACCCGAAAGTCCCCGGCAGCGGGAATCTTCCGCACGGCGTGGCTGAACCGCCCGTTGAAATACAGCAGGCTGAGCTCCCCGGCCGTGGAGACCTCGGCGACGTACGGCTGCGCCATCATCGCCCGCTGGGTGAGCTGCTCCGTGAGAAACGCCTGGCCCTCCCCCATCGAGTCCGGCCCCGCAAGCCGCGTCCGCCTGGCCCCCGCCGAGACGACGGGCTTGAGCACCACGTCCTCCCACCCCTCCTCGCGAACCACGGCCGCCAGGTCCGCCGTCACGCCACGATCGAACCAGCGGGTCGGCACGATGGGAACGCCCCCCTCGGCGAGTTCCCGGAGATATCGCTTGTCGGTGTTCCAGCGGAGCATCGCCGCGGAATTCCAGAGGGGGCGAACGGCGGCGACCCGATCGGCCCACTCGAGGAAGGCGTCGATCTTGTTGGGGTAGTCCCAGGTGGTCCGGACCACGACGAGGTCGTAGGACGCCCAGTCCACTGCCGAGTCGTTCCAGACGAGGGGGAGTCCCTCGATGCCGATCTCGGCAAGGGCGGGAATGAGCGGGGCGTCTTCCTCATCGAGATCGGGAAGGGCCAGGCAGGTGGCAAGGGCGACTCGGGCCATGGGCAGGATTCGGTCGAGGGTGGTGAAAACGCAGCGGCCGGCCCGAAGGCCGGCCGCTGATGATCGGGACGGCGGGATTTGAACCCGCGACCCCTGCAACCCCATTGCAGTGCGCTACCAGACTGCGCTACGTCCCGTGAATCGAGGCCCAAAACTAGCCCCTCACGCCGGCTTGGGGAAGGGGCCGCAGCCCGATATGTTGAATGCTCCCCCGTATTCACAGTGGAGCCGACATGGATCGCCGTTCCTTTGTCCACCGCAGCGCGAGCGGCGTGGCCGCCCTCGGCGCCCTGCGAGTCCTCTCCGCCTGCCGCCCAGACGCTCCCTCCGCCGCCGAGGACGCCCAATTCGTCGCCGTGCGGGAGCGGTACTTCCTCAAGACCCTCGAGTTGAACCCCGTCACCTCGACCTATCTCGGCGGCGACGGCTACTCGCCAACTCTGGCGGCCACGAACGGGAAGCTCCGAGACTTCAGCCCCGGCGCCCTGGAGGCGGAAGTCACCTTCCTGCAATCGATTCTGGCCGCGCTGGGGACGATCCCGACCGGGACCCTCACGGCCCAGTCCCGCGTGGACCACGCCGTCGTGCAGGCCCAGGCCGGGTACATGGTGCACCAGTTGGCCGAGCGACGGTACCAGGAGCGCTGCGTAGACACGTACGTCGCCGAGCCGTTCCGCGGCATCGACTGGCAAATCCAGGGCATGACGGATGCCGGCAACGGCCTGCTGGGCACGGAAGCCGAATGGGCGCTCGTGGTCGCCCGGGTCGGCTCGGTGCCCGCCTACGTGCAGGTCGCCGAGGCGAACCTTCTGGCGGGCAAGGCTGCCGGCAACCTCCCGGACCGACGCCTCGTCGCCCGGGACGGCGTCGCGGGCGCCGAGGCCAACGTCGAGTACTTCACCACCACCCTGCCCGGCCTGGCCGCGGAATACTGCGGGGATCGGCCGTTCGCCGCGGCGACCGTGACTCAGCTCAGGACTTCGGGCGCGGCCGCCGGCACGGCCTACGCGGGGCTGGCGACCTTCCTGGCCAAGACCTACGACCTCAACGAAACGATCGATCGATACGCCGTGGGCGAAGTGGAGTACGCCTGGCGAGTCAACAACTGCCTGCGCGATGACCGGACCCCGGCCGATCTCTTCGAATACGGAGCGGCCCAGGTGGCTGAATACGAGGGGAAGGTATTCCGGGTGGCCGAGGAGGTATCGAAACAGGCCAACCTCGGGCTCCCGTTCGGCACCGACGCGGAGCAGCGGGCCAGCGTCCGGGCCGTCATGGACCACCTGGCCAAGGACTCCCCGAAGGACGACACCGAGCTGTTCGACTGGTACAAGGAAGCGGGGACCCGCGCCGTGGAGTATGGGCGGCAGAAGCAGATGTTCGACATCCCGGCGGACTACCGGCTCGTCGTCACCGAGACGCCGCCGGTCCTCCGCAGCACCACCGATGCATCGTACTACCCCGCCCCGCCCTTCAAGACCACCGGCGTCGGCCGGTTCTACCTGACCCCCACCGGGAACGACCCCGGGGCGCTCAAGCTCAACAACCGGAGCTCGGTGGCCACGACCGCGATCCACGAGGGATTTCCCGGGCATGACTGGGACTACAAGTACATGACGCAGCACGCGGCGGAGATCTCCGACATCCGCTGGCTCACGCCGGGCGCCGTCGAGGACTCCTTCTCGATGTGGGAAGACTCGATGTCGTCGGAGGGGTGGGCGCTCTACTCGGAGGAGCTGATGGCCGAGGCGTCCTCGGGCCGGCCCTACGGATTCTACGAGCCGGGCGAGTACCTCTACATGCTGCAGGCGCAGCTGATGCGTGCCGTCCGGGTGCGCGTCGACGTCGGCATTCACACCGGCCGGATGAGCTTCGACGACGCCGTGGACTATTTCGCGGCCCACGTCGACTTCTTCCCGAACGCGCGCGCGGGCCAGGGCAAAGACCCGGTGGCCAAGGCGGCGTTCGACAACGCCAACCGCGCCATCTACCGCTACTCCAAGTGGCCGACCCAGGCCATCACCTACAACCTCGGCAAGCACAACATCCAGGAGCTGCGCGCCGCCGCGGAGCAGCGACAGGGATCGACCTTCGACCTGAAGGCCTTCCACGAGAAGTTCATGGGGATGGGGACGATCCCGACCGGCTACTTCCGGGAGGACTTCCTCACGGGGTGAGCGGAGCCGCCGGGAAGCGGCGCCAGAGGAGGCCCGCCACCGCGATGCCCAGCACCGCCCCAACGGTCACGTCGCTCAGGAAGTGCGCGCCCGCCAGGATGCGGCTCAGCGCGCACGCCGCGGCCAGGGCGTAGCAGACGGGTCGCGTGCGGGGAAAGAGCAGGCCGACCATGGCCAGCGCCCCAAACGCCACCCCTGCGTGGCTGCTCGCCATCCCGAGTCCCGAGGTGCTGAACGGGCGGTCGTTCCACGCCCGGAAGAGGTATTCCCCCTCCCAGGCACCCGGCCGCAGCCGCCGGACGAGAATCTTCACCACCTCGGCGAGCCCTCCGCCCAGCGCCGCCGACCCGACCAGCAGCAGCCCGCGCCGCAGTGCCGCCCCGACGCCCTCCGCCGCGCGACGGGGCCAGTCGGTCAACACCAGCGCCGTGCCAGCGATGATCCAGGTGGGGAGAAATCCCTGGACGCGAAGGAGCCGGCCCAGGTCAGTGTTGGCGAACTTCGGGGCGGCAAGGTGGGCGAAGGCCCAGCCGTCGAGCAGGTGGGCAAGGATGATCGCGAGGAGGGACACCAGCAGGAACCGCTTGGTCATCGGGGACCCCTCTCCCGGTGTCGGGAGCCGAAACGCCGTCCCCGAGAGGGACGGCGCTGGCGAGGAGAGCCACTGATCGGATTCGAACCGATGACCCCCGCATTACGAATGCGGTGCTCTACCGACTGAGCTACAGTGGCCGAACGGTGAAACAAAGGGGGCGCACATCTGTGCGCCCCGGTCTGTATGCCCTGGCGCGGATTCGAACCGCGACGCCTTTCGGCACTACCCCCTCAAGATAGCGTGTCTACCAGTTTCACCACCAGGGCAGGCGGGCATCAACTTAGCGGTGCGTTCCCGGGGTGTCAACCTGCAATAAACCTCCACACGGCAACGACTTGTGGCGTATGGTCAGTTGATCGCGAACGCCGTACTAAGGGCCTGTGGAAGGACGCCGTCGTTGGCAGTGAGGGTATAGCCAGCCCCCGCGATGTCGATGGACAAACCACCGAAGGTGGCTACACCGCTCACCGGTGCCACTGCCCCGCCGCCGGTGAGGACTCCGGGGCCTGGATTGGTCCCGATGCCCAGTCCGATGGGTGTCGCGGCGCTGGTTACGACGTTGCCGAAGGCATCGACGACACGCACCTCAACCGCCGGAGTGACCGTGGCGCCCGCCAGCGTCGTGGTCGGCTGAACCTGGAACTGAAGCGTGGTCGCGGCGCCGAAGGGATTCACGGTGTGCGCTGTCCCCGTCGAGGTGCTGGTGGCGAAGTTGGCATCGCCTGGATAGCTGGCCGTCACCGACTTCGCCCCCGCCGTCGTCGACGTGAGCGTGCAGGTGCCCACCACCACCGTCGCCTGACAGGTCGCCGCCCCGTCGCTCACCGTCACCAGCCCCGTCGGCGTGCCGCTGCCCGTCACCGTGAAGGCCACCGCGTAGCCCTGGCCCACCACCGTCGGCGTGCTCAGGTTCGTGGTGATCGCCGTCGTCGTCGCCGCCGGGGTCACCGTGTGCGCCGTCCCCGCGGAGGCACTGCCGGCGAAGTTCGTCGTCGCCCCGTAGGTCGCGATCACCGTCTTGGCCCCGGCCGTCGTCGAGGTCAGCGAGCAGGAGCCCGTCCCGCCCGTGAGCGCCACCGGCCCGCAGCTCGCCGCGCCGTCACTGACCGTCACCGTGCCGGCCGGCGTACCGCCGCCAGGCGCCGCGGCGGCCACCGTGAAGCTCACGGTGTAGCCCACACCCACCGCAGTCGCGGCGCTCAGGTCGCTGGTGATGGTCGTCGTCGTCGCCGCCGCATTGACCTGGTGGCTCGAGCCGGTCGAGAGACTCGCAGCGAAGTTGGCGTCGCCCGGATAGCTGGCCGTCACCGTCTTCGCCCCCACCGTCGTCGACGTGAGCGTACACGTGCCCACCGCCACCGTCGCCTGACAGGTTGCCGCCCCGTCGCTCACCGTCACCAGCCCCGTCGGCGTGCCGCTGCCCGTCACCGTGAAGGCCACCGCGTAGCCCTGGCCCACCACCGTCGGCGTGCTCAGGTTCGTGGTGATCGCCGTCGTCGTCGCCGCCGGGGTCACCGTGTGCGCCGTCCCCGCGGAGGCACTGCCGGCGAAGTTCGTCGTCGCCCCGTAGGTCGCGATCACCGTCTTGGCCCCGGCCGTCGTCGAGGTCAGCGAGCAGGAGCCCGTCCCGCCCGTGAGCGCCACCGGCCCGCAGCTCGCCGCGCCGTCACTGACCGTCACCGTGCCGGCCGGCGTACCGCCGCCAGGCGCCGCGGCGGCCACCGTGAAGCTCACGGTGTAGCCCACACCCACCGCAGTCGCGGCGCTCAGGTCGCTGGTGATGGTCGTCGTCGTCGCCGCCGCATTGACCTGGTGGCTCGAGCCGGTCGAGAGACTCGCAGCGAAGTTGGCGTCGCCCGGATAGCTGGCCGTCACCGTCTTCGCCCCCACCGTCGTCGACGTGAGCGTACACGTCCCCACCGCCACCGTCGCCTGACAGGTTGCCGCCCCGTCGCTCACCGTCACCAGCCCCGTCGGCGTGCCGCTGCCCGTCACCGTGAAGGCCACCGCGTAGCCCTGGCCCACCACCGTCGGCGTGCTCAGGTTCGTGGTGATCGCCGTCGTCGTCGCCGCCGGGGTCACCGTGTGCGCCGTCCCCGCGGAGGCACTGCCGGCGAAGTTCGTCGTCGCCCCGTAGGTCGCGATCACCGTCTTGGCCCCGGCCGTCGTCGAGGTCAGCGAGCAGGAGCCCGTCCCGCCCGTGAGCGCCACCGGCCCGCAGCTCGCCGCGCCGTCACTGACCGTCACCGTGCCGGCCGGCGTACCGCCGCCAGGCGCCGCGGCGGCCACCGTGAAGCTCACGGTGTAGCCCACACCCACCGCAGTCGCGGCGCTCAGGTCGCTGGTGATGGTCGTCGTCGTCGCCGCCGGGGTCACCGTGTGCGCCGCGCTGGTTGAGACGCTGCCTCCGAAATTGACGTCCCCTGCGTAGGTCGCCGTCAGGGACCGTCCAACTGCTGTCGGGAAGGTCAGGCTGCAGGCCCCAACCCCACCCACCAGAGTCGCGATGCAGCTCAAGGTTCCATCACTCACGGTCACCGTCCCGGTAGGCGTGCCTCCCACGCCGAGAACGGACACGCCAACCGAGACCACCTCACCCACCACTGAGGGGTCAGGCGCGTCTGCCGTGATCGTCGTGGTCGATGCGCCCTTCGATACGGTGTGGCTCACGCCGAGCGACGTTGAAGTAGTAAAATTGAAGTTCAAGGGTGTGTACGCCGCCGTCAACGTGCGCGCCCCCGCACCCGTCGGCGTCAGGTTGCAGCTGCCCGCCCCCGATGCAAGCGCTGAGATCGTGCAGCTCGCGCCCAGGTCATCACTTACCAGCACGCTGCCGGTCGGGAAGGCTCCCGTGGCGGAAGTGACGGACACGGTTACCGCAATTGCACCCCCGAGGGTAACCGGATTCGGCGTATGCGCGTTGATGGCGGTCGTCGTGGCGGCGCCGTTCACCGTGAGACCGACGCCGGAAGATGCGCTGGTCAGGTAATTGGCGTCCCCGGCATAGGTGGCCGTCAAGGTCTTGGACCCTTGCGACGCCGGTGTGTAGCTGCAGCTGCCGGCCGCCACCGTGGCCGAGCACCCGGTGGCCCCATCGCTCACTGACACGCTACCCGTCGGGGTACCAGTACCCGGCGCGGCGGCCGCCACGCCGAAGTTCACGGTGACGAGCTGGCCGAAGCTTGCCGGGTTCGGCGTGACCACCCCGATCGTCGTGGTGGTCGCCGCCCTGGTGACGTTGTGCGGCTCGGTGTCGCTGGCGCCGTTGAAGTTCGCATCTCCGGCATAGGTTGCCGTCAGTGTCTTTGATCCGATGGTCGTCGGGGTCAGGAGGCAGCTTCCCGCCGCGACCGGCGCAGCGCAGTTCGCGGCTCCATCCGAGATCGTCACGTTACCCGTGGGCGTGCCCACTCCCGGGGATGTGACGAAGCTGCTCCAAGCCACCGTGAATCCCTGGCCCGTCACCGAGGGATCGGGGTTATCCGCGGCGATCTGGATCAGCGTGTTGGCCTTGTTCACCGTGTGTGGCGTACCGGTGGAGGCACTCCCGGAGAAGCTGCTCGTAGCGGTATAGGTGGCGACGAGAGTCTTGCTGCCAGCCGTCGTGGAGGTAAGCGAACACGACCCCGTCCCACTGGCGAACACCGAGCAGCTGTCGGTGCCGTCGCTCACCGTAACGTTTCCGGTCGGTGTTCCGCCTGGAGACGTGACGCTGAAGAAGACGTTGTACGCCTGGCCTGTCACGGTCGCGGCGGGGTTATTCGTGATCGTCGTCGTGGTCGCGGCCGCCGTCACGTTGAAGGTTATGCTGTTCGCCGCCGAGAGTGCCGGCACCGCCACGGGCGCGAACGCTGCCAGCGAATACCCCGTCCCCGCGTTCGGTACCGAGACCGTGCTGAAGGTCGCGATGCCGGCAACTGCCCGGGCTCCTACCGTCCCGCCGAGCGCGCCCGACGGGAACAGCGAAAGCTGGATCGAGTCGGTCGCCGTCGTGATGGTATTGCCGAGCGCGTCCTGGATCGCCACTTGGATCGCCGGGGCAATGGCGGCACCCACGGCCGCGTTCGACGGCTGCGTGATGAATACCAGCTTGTTACCGCTTCCAACTTGAATATTGAAGCCGGTGCTGGTGGCTGGTGGCAGGCTTCCGCCGTTCGCCGTCAGTGTATACGCCGTTCCGGCTTTATCGATGGCGAGCGTCGAGAAGGTCGCCACGCCGGAGACGGCGTTGACCACCTTGGTGCCGGAGAGGACGCCGCTGGCGGGATTGGCACCGATGGCCACCGTAATCGAGGTGGCGGCCGAGGTGACCCGGTTACCCTGAGCGTCCTGGACCATAACCTGTACCGGCGGGGCAATCGCGCTGCCGGCCACCGTGTTGCTTGGCTGTCCGCTAAACACCAGTTGGCTCGCTGCACCCGGGGTGATCGTGAAGCTGGAGCTGACCGCCGACGTCAAGCTCCCCGAGGTCGCGGTCAGCGTGTAGCTCCCCGTCAGATTGACACTCAGCGTCCCGAAACTCGCCACACCGCTCGCGGCATTCGCCAGCGTGGTGCCGGAGAGCGTCGCGCCCGCTGGGGTGGTCAACGCGACACTCACCGGCGCCGCGGAGGTGGTCACGGTGTTCCCCTGGGCATCCTGAACCAGGACGGTCACCGCCGGGGTCAATGCGGCTCCGGCCGTGGTCCCGGTTGGCTGTACCTGGAAGGCAAGTTTCGCCGGAGTTCCGGCCGTCACATTGAATGTGGTGCTCGTCGCGGCCGAGAGCCCCCCGCCGGTCGCCTGCAGGGCGTAGCCGGTGCCGGCCAGGTTGACGCTGAGGCCGCTGAAGGTCGCGACACCGGCGACCGCGGCGATCGGTCCGCGCGCGGTGAGCACCGCCCCACCGGTGCCGCCAGTGAGCGCGAGGGTGAGGGCAGTGGTCGCAGAAGTGACGGTGTTGCCGTAGGCATCACGGATCAGCACGGTGACCGCTGGGCTCATCGTCGCTCCGGCGACGACGGCCGTGGGAGCCTGTCCAAAGGCAAGCGCCGCCGCCGCAGCCGGCGCCACCGTGAACTGGATCGTGGTGTCAGCGGTCAACGCGCCAGAGGTGAACCGCACGGTGTATCCGGCGGCCGCCTTCGTCAGTTGCAGATTGGCAAAGGTCGCAACGCCAGCGACCGCATTCTGCGAGAGCGTGCCACCGAGGACATCGCTGCCCGGGTTCGCAGCCAGCGCCGCCGCAATAGATGCAGTTGACGAGGTGACGACGTTCCCGTTCGCGTCCTCCACTTGGACGACGGGACTCGGTGCGATGGCCTGGCCTGCCGTGGAGGCACCCGGTTCCTGGACGATCCGCAGTCGCGCGGCCGTCCCAGGCGTGACGTTGAAGCCGGCGCTCGTGCCCGCCGAGGCCCCGGTCGCCGACGCCGCGAGGGTGTAGCCCGCGCCCGTGCGGTCGACCGACAGATTGCTGAAGGTGGCCAAGCCTGCCGTCACCGGCTGACTCAAGGTGCCTACCAGGGTGCCGCTCGCCGGGTTGGTCCCCAGCGCCATCGTCACGCTGCCGCTGAACGTGGTGGCGAGGTTGCCGCTCCCGTCCTCGACCCGTACCACGACTGCTGGAGCGATGGAGGCCCCGGCCACGACGGTAGACGGCTGTACCCCGAACACCAGGCGGAGCCCGGTACCTACCGTGATGTTGAAGCCGGTACTGGTCGCCGGGGTGAGGCCTCCGGACGTCGCCGTCAACGTGTAACCCGTGCCCACCTTGTCGAGGGTCACCCCGGCAAAGGTGGCCACGCCATTGACCGCCGCCACCTGCGTCGTGCCGCCGAGCGTGGCGGTGCCCGGGTTGTTGCCGATCGCCAGGAGCACATTGTCGGTCGCGGTCGTGACCGTGTTGCCGTTGGCGTCCTGGATGGTGACCTGGATCGCGGGCGCGATGGCCGCGCCGGCCGGCGTGTTGGTCGGCTGGACGGTGAAGGCGAGCTTTGTGGCGCCTCCCGCCCCGATGGCGAAGGCGTTGCTCGTGGCCCCGGCCAAGGAAGCGGAGGCCGCGGTCAGCGTGTAGCCGACACCGGTCTTGTTCACCGTGAGATTCGCGAAGGTGGCAATCCCGGAGACGGCTGCCTGCGTGAGCGTCCCACCCAGCACCGCACTAGACGGATTGACCCCGAAGGCCACCGTAACCGACCCGGCGGAACCTGTCACGGTGTTGCCAAACGCGTCCTGCACGGCCACCGTGACCGCAGGAGTCAGCGCCGCACCGGCAGCCGCCCCAGTCGGCTGCTGGACGAATGCCAGAGCGCTCGCCGCGGCGGGCGAAACGGTGAAGGTCCCGCTGGTGGCCCCCGACAGGCCGGTCGCGGTGGCCGCGAGTGTGTAGCCGGCGGCGGCCTTGTTCAGCGTCAGCGTGCTGAAGGTGGCAATGCCACCCGAGGCCGCGACCGTCTTGGTCCCGCCGAGGGTGCTCCCGCCCGGATTGGCTCCAAGTGCCACGGTGACAGTGGTGTTGGCGGTGGTCACCAGGTTTCCGAGCCCGTCCCGAATCGCGACGGTGACGGCGGGGGTGATCGTGGCCCCGGCGGCCACATTGCTCGGTCCCTGCGTAAACACCAGTTGGGTCGGAGCCCCCGCCACGCCGGTGGCGTTGAAGGTCACCAGCGCGGGCGAGAGCCCCGCGCCGGAGGCCGTCACGGTGTTCGCACCAGCCAGCGATCCGAGCGTCCACGAGTTGAGGCTCGCGATACCAGACGCGTTGGTCGCGACTGCGGTGATCGGGAGGATGCTCCCGCCTCCAGCCGTGAGCGTGAAGGTGATTGGCACATTGGCGACCGGATTGCCGTTCGCATCGGTCACCAGCACCGAGGGCGGTGCAGCAACGGGTCGGCCCGCGGTGTCGGTCTGCGCAGTGAGCGAGTTGGCCGCGATGGTGGTGGCACCCGCCGAGTTCACGGTGAATCCTGAACTGGTGGCGCTGGCCAGACCGGTCGCCGATGCCACCAAGCTGTACCCGGTGCCTGCCTTGTCGAGACTGAGAGCGCTGAACGTCGCCACGCCCGCGACCGCACTGGCGGTCAACGGGCCGCCCAGCGTACTCGACCCGGGATTGGCCCCGATCGACATTGTCACCAGGTTTGTGGCCGTGGTGACGGTGTTCCCTGCCCCGTCCCGCACCCGGACTGTCACGGCGGGGGCGATGGCTTGTCCGGCGGTAACGGTGGACGGCTGCACCACGTACTCCAGTGCGGTCGCCGTGCCGGCGGTCAGGTTGATCACCGTCGACGTATCGGGCGTCAGTCCGCTCCGCGTGAAGCGTACGATCCTGGGCCCGAGCGTCCCCGTCAGGATGAGGTTGCTGAAGGTAGCGCTGCCATTGGCCGCCGTCGGGACGCTGAGCGTGCCCGTGAGCGTCCCACCCCCGGAAACCAACGATGCGGCGATGCTCAGGCCGGCGGTGCTGACGGGATTGCCGGACAGATCCTGCAGTTGCACGACGGTCGGCGGCGTCATGGCAATGCCGCTTTGCGCCCCGGCTGGCGGCTCGGTCATGATGGCCAGCTTGGTGGCCGCGCCTGCGGACAGGTTGACCGGGTCGGATGTGACTCCCGTGAGGCTGGTGCCGGTGAACTGCAACGTATAGGGCCCCGCGAGCCCGGTGATGCTAAGCCCCGTGAACGTCGCGCGGCCGTTCGCATCAGTGGCCTGCGTCGGCGAACCGCTCAGCGTTCCGTTGCCCGACACGATCGCCACCGTGATGGCGATCCCCGCGGTTGATACGGGATTTCCGTTGACATCCTGGAGCTGGACCACTGGCGACTGCGAAAAGCCGAGCGCGTTCGTGGCCGAGGACGGCGGCTGCGTCACCATGCCCAACCGACCGGCGCTCCCGGCGATGGCGGTAGCCGTGAACGTGACAGGATTCGGGACAATGCCGCCGGGAGCCGCCGTCGCCGTGAGTGAGTTCGCCCCGGCCGCCGGTCCAAGTGTCCACGAGGTGGGAGAAGCGAAGCCACTCGCATCAGTGTTGACCGCGGTGGTTGGCGCCACACTCCCGCCGCCGCTGGCCACGGTAAACGTCACCGCCACGTCCGGAACCGGATTGTCGCTTGCGTCGAGCACCAGCACCCGAGGCGCGATCGGTACTGCACTACCGGACGTGGCCGTTTGCGCATTCCCCTGATTGATCGCCATCTGCGTTGGCGTACCGGGGGTGATCGATATCGTTGACGAGACTATCAGGTTCAGGCCCGGACTGGTGAACAGCAGCGTCCGGTTGCCGACGGTTCCGGTCACCGACAGTCCGGCAAAAGTCGCCAGACCGCTGGCATTGCTGTTGACGGTAGCGGTGCCGCCGAGGGTGCCGCCCCCGCTGTTGATGGCAACCGTCACCGCCCGCACCCCGGAAACGGAATTGCCTGCCGCATCCTGGATCTGGACCTGTGGCTGCACGGCAAACGCAACACCGTTCGGCGCACTGCTCGACGGTTGCCTCGCGATCGCGAGTTTCGTCGCGAAGCCCGCGCCAAGGGCAACAACTGCGCTCGTATCGGGCGCGAGGCTCCCCGAAGTGAAGCGGATCGTATATGCGCCGGTCGGACCGGCTATCGCCAGGTTTGCAAATGTGGCCACGCCGCTGACCGTGGAAGCAGTCAACGTCCCAGCGAGCGTGCCACTGCCCGAGGCAAGCGAGGCAGTGACCACAGTGCCGCTGGTGCTGACGGCGTTGCCGAACACGTCGGCGAGCCGGACGGCGGGCTGGGCCGCGAGAGGCACCCCGCTCTGGGCCGTCGGAGAAGGCTCCGTTTGTACC
>CAVVKJ010000010.1:0-1183366 GCA_963748815.1 uncultured Gemmatimonadales bacterium
GGCGACCGCCTGCAGTCCGCCCTCGGCCGGATGATCGAGGCGCGGCGGAGCAGCGTCGAGCGCATCGCCGCCCAGCTGGACGCGCTGAGCCCCCTCCGGGTGCTGGCGCGCGGGTACAGCGCGGCGCAGGACGACACGGGTCGCGTGCTGTCGCACGTGGCCGACTTTCCCATCGGGCCGGCCCTTCCGACTCCGCGTCAGCGACGGATCGGTCCCGGCGCGCGCGGAGTAGACGACATGGCCAAGCCACCGACCGACCTCCCGACCCTGCAGGACGACCTCCGCCGCCTCGAAGAGATCGTGCGCCGCCTGGAGGCCGACGATGCCGACCTCGACGCCGCCCTCGCGCTGTTCGAGGAAGGGGTGGTGCGGTTGCGCGCGGCGCGGGAGCGGCTGGCGGAAGCCGAGGCGCGGGTCAAGAAGGTCGTCAGCAGGCCGATGGAAGCGTGGGGCTTGTCGATCTCGAAGGCTGAGCCCAGCGCCGAGCCGTTGCTCCACGAATCGCGGGAGCGCACCGACGCGATCCTCGAGGAGTGGGCGACCCGCCTCGAAGGGGAGCTGTCGGGGACGCTCGGGGAGGCGCTCGCGTACGCCCTCTCGCAGCCCCGGGAAAGCGGGTTCGACCCGCGCTGCTCATCGCCGCCTCCGCGCCGTCGGTGGCGCTCCGCGCCATCGGGGGAGTCGCCACCGCGGTCGAGATCGTCCATACGTATTCGCTGGTGCACGACGATCTCCCCTGCATGGACGACGACGACCATGCGTCGGGGCCGACCGACCACCCACCGGCCGTTCGATGTGGCCACGGCCACGCGCGTGGGGTTCCTGCTCGTGCCGGTCGCCGCGGAGTCTTGGCCGACGCCTCCGCGCTCCCTCGGGCTGTCGGTGCCGAGACGGCGGGCGCTCGCCGCCGAGTTGTTCGGGGCGGGCGGGATACGCGGCATGGTCGGCGGGCAGTGGCTCGATCTCGAGGCGGAGGGGCGGCCAGTTGGACGCTCGCCGGGGCTGCGGCGGTCCACCGGGGGACCACTGGCGCCCTGATCCGGGCGGTCGTGGTGCTCGGCGGGCTGGCGGCGGGGCGCCAGACCGCGTGGTGGACGCCTTGCGCGGAGTATGGACGGGAGATCGGGCTCGCCTTTCAGGTGGCCGATGACGTCCTCGATGCCACCGGCGACCAGCCGCGGCGCTCGGCCAGACCGCCGGGAGGATGCCGCCGTCGCCAAGTCCACCTACGTGCGGCTGCTCGGGGTGGAGCAGGCGCGCCTCGCGGCCGCCCGCCAGGCGCCCGGAGGCGGCGGCGAACGCCCTCGGTCGCTCCGGCGTGCCCTGGACACGCTCGCCGCGCTCGCCCGCTATATTGTGACTCGACGCTACTGAACCAGGACCCGCGTCTCATGGCACTGCTCGAGACCCTGCACGGCCCCGAAGACCTCAAGCGCGTTCCCCGGGAACAGCCGGAACTGGCGCAGGAGGTCCGGGAGACGGCTCATCGACTGCGTTTCCGTCACCGGCGGCCACATCGGCGCCAGCCTCGGCGTGGTGGAACTGGCCATCGCCCTGTTGTACGAATTCGATTCCCCCACCGACAAGATCCTCTGGGACGTCGGACACCAGGCCTACGCCTGGAAGCTGCTCACGGGCCGCAACGCCGATTTCCCGACGCTGCGCGCCAACGGAGGCCTGCTCCGGCTTCCTCAGGAGCGCCACCGAAGCGCGCACGACCACTTCAGCGCCCGGGCATGCCGGCACCGCGATGTCGCCAGCCTTCGGCATGGCGACCGCCCGGGACCTGAGGGGTGGCCACAGCAAGGTGGTGGCCGTCGTGGGCGACGGCGCGCTCACCTGCGGCCTCTCCTACGAGGGGATGAACAACGCCGGCCACTCCGATACCGACATCATCCTGATCGTCAACGACAACGGGATGAGCATCTCGCCGAACGTCGGCGCCATCAGCCGCACCCTCGGCGGGATCGTCGCGAACCCCCTCACCAACAAGGTGCGGGAGCGCGTCAAGGGACTCACCGTCGCGGCCTCGAAGGTGTTCGGCGACCGGGTGGTGGACTTCGCCAAGAACCTCGAGGAGAGCGCCAAGAACCTCTTCTCCGACGGCATGTTCTTCGAGGAGATGGGCTTCCGGTATTTCGGCCCCATCGACGGCCACGACCTGAAGAAGCTCACCGAGACCCCCTCCGCTTCGTCCGAGCCCTCAAGGGGCCGCGGGTCGTGCACGTGCTGACCGAGAAGGGCAAGGGCTTCGCACGCCTACGCGGAGGAGAACCGCGAGAAGTGGCACGGGCTGGCGGCGTACGATCCGGTCACCGGCGAGGCCCGGAAGAAGTCCAGCGGCCCTCCGCGCACCTGGACCCAGGTGTTCGGCGACGGGCTCTCGGCGCTGGCGCACGAGTTCCCCGACTTCGTGGCGGTGACCGCCGCCATGCCGAGCGGCACCGGCACCAACATCTTCCAGAAGGCGTGGCCGGCGCGGTTCTTCGACGTCGGCATCGCCGAAGGGCATGCGGTCACCTTCGCGGGTGGGCTGGCGACGCAGGGCGTGCGCCCGGTGGTGGCCATCTACAGCACGTTCCTGCAACGGGCGTACGACAACATCATCCACGACATCGCGGTGCAGCACCTGCCCGTGGTGTTCTGCATGGATCGGGCGGGGCTCGTCGGCGAAGACGGGCAGACCCACATGGGGCTGTACGACATCGCCTACATGCTGGCGGTGCCCGGAATGACCGTGACCGCCCCGAAGGACGGCGACGAACTGATCGGGCTGCTCAAGACCGCGCTGGTTCACGAGGGCGGCCCCTTCTGCACCCGCTATCCGCGCGACAAGGTGCCGGCGGAGCCGAGCCCCGTGGCCGAGTGGACCCGGTGCCCTACGGCACGTGGGAAATGCTGCGGCAAGGCCGTGACGTGGCGATCCTTGGCGTCGGCACGATGGTGCAGCCGAGCCTCGAGGCCGCCGAACTGCTCGGCGCCGAGGGGCTGGACTGCACCGTGGTCAACGCCCGCTTCCTGAAGCCGCTGGATCGGGCGATGCTCGAGGGGTTGCTGGCCGACCACCGGGTGCTGGTCACGGTAGAGGGGTCGGTCGTGAACGGGTTCGGCGCCTACCTCGCGGAAACGGTGCAGGCCATTGCGCCCAATGTCCGGGTCATTGCGCTCGGCGTGCCGGACCGCCTGGTGGAACAGGCGCCGCGCGCCGACCAGCTCGCGTCGTTCGGTCTCACCGCCGACGGCATCGCCCGGCGGGTCACGGCGCTGCACGGCGAGGAATCGGTCGAGGCCCGATGAACGTCGGCGTCTGCGGCAACCATCGGTACGCCGAACTCCGCGGGCTGCTGGAGCAACTGGCGGCGCTCGCCCCCGAGCGGGGGATTCATATCTTTGCCGAGCCTCTCCTCGCGGAGTTCTGGCCCGGCGCCCCTCCCCCTGATCTCGATGCCGCGTCGCTCGACGTGCTCCT
The DNA here is from genome assembly GCA_963748815.1 of uncultured Gemmatimonadales bacterium. Classification (GTDB taxonomy): domain Bacteria; phylum Gemmatimonadota; class Gemmatimonadetes; order Gemmatimonadales; family GWC2-71-9; genus SPDF01. The sequence goes on from CAVVKJ010000010.1 coordinate 3,470, forward strand.
CACCTTCGGCGGCGATGGCACGCTCCTCCGTGGCGCGCGCATGCTGGAAGGCCGCGGGGTGCCGATCCTCGGCATCAATCTCGGCAAGGTCGGATTCCTCACGAGTGTGTCCCGCAACGCGATGCCCGCCGCGCTCGACGCGCTGGTCGGCGGTCGCTACACCACCGAGCCCCGGCAGGCCCTCAAGTCCGTCATCCAGGATGCCGACGGCCGCACCACCGCGCTCGACCTCGCCCTCAACGACGTGGTGGTCCACAAGGGGGGTGTGGCGCGCGTCATCCGGCTGGACGTCGAGGTCCAGGGGGAAAACGTCGGACCCTACAGCGCCGACGGCATCATCGTCGCCACGCCGACCGGGTCGACGGCGTACTCGCTGAGCGCCGGCGGGCCGATCGTCGTCCCCGGCGTGCAAGCCCTCGTCATCACCCCCATCTGCGCCCACACCCTGGCGGTCCGGCCGCTGGTCTTCCCGGCCACCTGGGAAGTCGTCATCCAGCCGGTCGACCCGGAGGACCAGGAAGTCATCGTCTCGGTGGACGGTCAGGTCGTCACCCACCTGTCCGCCGGTAGCCGGGTGCGCATCCGCGTGGCGGAATCGCCGGTGAAGCTGGTGCGGGTCGGCCCCGAGGGGTACTTCCAGCGGATGCGCCAGGAAACTCCACTGGGGCGACCTGACCGACCGCTCCCCGATCTAGATGCTCGCCGAACTCCGTGTCCGCGACGTCGCCACGATCGCGGACGTCACCCTCCCGCTCGGCCCCGGCCTCAACGTCCTCACCGGTGAAACCGGTGCCGGCAAGTCTATCCTCGTCGACGCCCTGGGCCTCCTCCTCGGCGGACGGGGCGACAGCGGCGTGGTGCGCCCCGGCGCCGGCCGCGCCGTGGTGGAGGGGGCGTTCGAGGGATTGTCGCGCGCGCTGACCCGTCGGGTCGAGGCGCTCGGAGTCGATGTGGACGAGGGGCGCCTCGTGATCCGCCGCGAGGTGAGCGCCGAGGGGCGGTCCGCGCCAGCCGGATCAACGGGAGTCCCGCCACCGTCGGGGTGCTGGCCGCGCTCGGTGCACGACTGGTCGACCTCCACGGCCAGCACGAGACGGTTTCCCTCCTCAAGCCCGAAACCCAGCGTGACATTCTCGACGCCTACGCGCAGGCCGGTTCGGAGCGGGAAACCGTTGCCGCCGCGCACGAGGCGCTGTCGGCACTCCGCGCCCAGGAGGCGGGGCTGGGCTCCCGCCTCGAGGAAGTGCGCCGCCGGGCCGACTACCTGAAGCACGTGACCGACGAGATCGCCGCCGCGCGGCTGAAGCCGGGCGAGGACGGAGGCCCTGGCGCAGGAGGCCCGGCGACTGGCGCATGCAAGCTCCCTGGAGGAACAGGCGCGGACGCTGTCCGACGCCATCGACGGCGAGGAGGGAGGCGCGTTGCGCGCCCTGACCACCGCCGAGCGGGCGCTGGGGCACCTGGAACGGATCGATTGTCGAGTAGTACCTGGCGGGAAGCTCCTCGACGGCGCCTACGCGCAGCTCGCCGAGATCGCCCGGCTGGCTGCCGGGTACGCGGACGAGGTGGAGCGTGATCCGGGCGCGCCTGGAGTCGGTGGAGCGCCGGCGCGACGTGCTCTCCCGTCTGCGGCAGAACACGGCGGGACGCTCGAGGCGGTGCTGGAGACGCACCGCGCCGCGGCCGCTGACTCGGGAGTTGCTCGACACTCGCCGACGCCGACCTCCGCGCGCTGGGAGCGAAGCGGAGCGTGGCGGAGACGGCGGCGCGCGTCGCCGCGGCGGCGTTGAGCGAGAAACGGACGGAGGCCGCGGGCCGGCTCGGCCGCGCGGTGGGCCGGTTACTGCCGAAGCTGGGCCTGGCCGGCGGCAAGTTCGAGGTGGCGCTCACGCCGCTGGCCGAGCCGGGCCCGGATGGCGCCGAGGCGGTGCAGTTCACGGTGCGGCTCAACGTGGGGCTCGACGCCCAGCCGATTCCAGAAGGTCGCCTCGGGCGGCGAGCTCTCCCGCCTGATGCTCGCGCTCGAGGTCGTGGTGGCAACGCACGATCGCATTCCGACCTTCGTGTTTGACGAAATCGACCAGGGGATCGGCGGCGAGGTGGGGGGGCAGGTCGGGCAGGCGCTGGCCGACGTCGCCACGCAGCACCAGGTGCTGGTCATCACTCACCTGCCGCAGATTGCCGTCCGCGCGGATCGGCACCTTGTCGTGTCGAAGGGGGTCGAGGGCGGCGTCGCGACGAGCCGCGTCGAGACGATCCTCGGCGAGGACCGGGTCACGGAAATTGCCCGGATGCTGGGGGACCCCGACGGCGCCGCCGCGCGGCGGCACGCGGAGGAGATGCTGGGGCGTGCGGTCCATTGACAGGCCCGATGCCGATCCATATCTCTTGAGCATGCCGACCGTGCGCCGCCTCCTGCGGGCCCTTCCGCTTGCCTTGCTCATGACGGTGGGCTGCTCCGACTCCACCGATCTGGTGGAGGTGGTGCCCAGGCAGCTGTACTACCTCGCCTGGAACAGTGGGACGTATCCCTACATCTCTGGAGACCTCAAGCTCTACGGGCTGGCCCTGGACGGCAGCAGCCCGGTGCCGATCCTGCCCGATTCCGTCCGCGCCAAGATGAGGCTCAACGAAAACTTTCCGCCCTGGATCTCCCGGGACGGGAAGCAGATCAAGCTCATCTCCGGGTATACCGACTCCACGGCCTCCATCGTCACGGTGGACCAGTTCGGCGGCCTGCTCTCGGTCGTCCCCTTCCCGGACAGCGTGCCCTTCTCCCCACGCCCGACGTTCTCGCCCGACGGGACCAGGCTGGCCTGGTACACGCGCGGCTTCCTGAAGATCGCCGCGGTCGATGGGAGCGGCATCCAGAAGATCAATTTCGATTCGCTGGGCTCGAGTTCCGGCGAGGTGGCGTGGTCGAGCGATGGCGGATCGGTGGCGTTCGTCACCTGGCACGCCCTCCAAATCGATCCCAGCACCCCCACCGACGTGCGCCTCTGGACTCGGCGGCTCGCCGACGGATTCACGCGTCCAGTCGCCACGCTGGCCGAGGCCGCGGGCGCACCGGCCTGGTCGCGCGATGGGAAGTGGCTGACGGTGACGGTCGAGGGGAGCGTTCACCGGCTCCGCGCCGACGGCAGCGGGACGGAGCAGGTGCTGTACGACGGGGGGCTGGCGGGCGCCCGGATGTCGGCGTGGGGGTCGGGCGATTCACTGGTCGCCATCGTGGCAGGCAACCGGCTGCTCCTCATTCACCCCGATGGGGGAGGCGCGCGCGCCATGCCGCAGACAGGCTACCTGAGCTCCGTGGCGTGGCGGGACTGACCGCCGCGCGCCCAGCTATTCGGTGGCCGCCCCCCAGAACCGAAATGGCCACCGCAGCCCCATCCTGATCGTCCCCGCCTTCGGCACCACCCCGCCGCTCGCCGCCACCACCGTTTCATAGAGCCAGAAGGCGTCCATCGGGACCTTGGTGCCCACTTGTGCGGGCGCATAGCTGAGGCCGCCGCCCACGATGGTGGCGCTCCGCTGGGTGTCCGTCGCCAGCTCGCCGGCGCTGACGCCGGGGATCGCGTCGGAGGCCGAGGCATACTCCACGACGTCCGCGCCGTGGTTCCAGTAGCGGACGACTCCGACGATCGCGAACCCCGTGGCGAGCTGGAAATACGGCATTGCGCTGAGCGCCAGGTCGTTGCCGGGATCCCGGGTGACGGTCGCGAGACGGTCGGCCCAGGGGATCGGCTGCGAGGGGAGCGTCACCCGTTCCTGGGCGGTGAGCGACAATTGATCGTTGTAGCTCCCCGCAAGCCGCGCCCCGACCTTGCTGCCGCCGACGTCCGCCGTCAGCGCGACCTGCAGGTCGGTCTGGCCCCCGCCGGTGGGAAGGCTCACGAAGTTGTTCGGCAGCGGCTGGTAGCCTGTCGGGAGCCGGACGAGGGTCTGGGCGACGAGCCGGAGTCCGCCGGAGTGTCCGGGACGGTTCCACCGGTCGATGAAGGTGTAGGTGGCCCCCAGCTCGACGTCGCCGAGGAGGAAGCTGGTGACGTTGTCAAACGAGGAAGCGCCGATGGGCCCGCCGGGATTGGTCAGGTACGACTGGTACTCCGACGAGGTCAGCGCGGTGGCGGGGAGGGGAAGGGGCTGTGTGAACGACGGGATGCCGAGGACGGCCAGGTTGGCTTGCGTGGCGGTGACCGCGCCTGCCATCGTCTGGCCGGCGGCGCTCCCTGCGAGCGGCACGAAGTCGCCGGACTCGCCCGGCACGACGAAGAGCGACGCGAGATTGGCCCAGTAGACGGTGCCACTGGCGAGTGTCGCCACGGCCAGCGCGCTGTCGGTGGGGTTTCCGCTGTAGTAGCCGGTCTGGAGGCGCAGGTCGAGGGTGTCGAGCGCCGCCTTGTAGTCGGCCAGGAAGAGGTTCACGGAGTCGGCGCCGGCGGCGGTGCCGAAGACGGGGTCGGCGGGGTTGAAGCCGGTGTTCGCCCCCGTGGTGTCGAAGCCGTAGGTGATCTGCACCTGCTGGCGCACGACGGGGACGACCCCGAAGAGACTGAGCCTGGAGGTGAGGCCGATGGCGGCCGAGAGCAGGAGGGTGCCGACGCTCGCCTGCGCGTGCATGGTGGCGCCGCCGACGCTCAGGGCGTAGCCGGGATTGCCGGTGAGGTTGGCGATCTGCGCCTGGTTGGAGGCGAGCTCCGGATAGAAGGCGGTGCCGATCATCGGGGTCGTGAACTGGGCGCGGTAGGGTTGCTCCGTGCCGCCGCAGTACTGGTCGCCGGTATTGGCGAAGTCGCCGCCGATGCCGAAGCGGACGATGCCGCGCGGCACGCCGATTTCGGGCAGTTGCGCGGCGGCTGGGGTGGTCAGCAGGATCGCGAGGGCGATCCCCTGGATGCATTGCCTCAATCATCCTCCGGCGGTACTCTCTCGATGTGACCCTCAACTCCCCGCTTCGGCTCGCAAGTTCGCTCTTCGAGGCCTCCTTTGCCAGTCGCCCGGCGGCGGGTGCCTCGGCCCCCGGCCGCGTCAACCTGCTGGGGGAGCACACCGACTATAACGGCGGGCCGGTGCTGCCCTTCGCGATACCCCGGCGGACGGTCGTGCTCGCCGGGCGGGCAGAGGGGTGGACGGCGGTGTCCGCGGTGGATGGAATTCCGCTCCCGTTCGACCCGGCGGCGACCCCCGAGCGGCGCTGGACCGACTACCTCGGTGGGGTGGTGCGGGTGCTGCAGGATGTCGGCGCCGCGCCCGCCGGCGCATGCCTCGCGGTCGCCAGCGCGGTACCCATTGGCGCGGGGTTGTCCTCCTCGGCGGCGTTGTCGGTGGCGGCGGCCCGTGCGCTGTCGCAACTGGCCGGCCGCCGGCTGTCACGGGAGGCGCTTGCGGAGGTCGCCTACCACGCCGAGCACGATGTCGTCGGGGTGCAGTGCGGGCGGATGGACCAGATGATCGCGGCGCACGCGACGGCCCGGCATGCGGCGATGATCGAGACGGCGGATCGGACCGTCGCGCAGATTCCCTTCGATGCGCCGGTGCTGCTGGTGGAGACGGGCGTGTCGCACCGCCTGGCGGACAGCGAGTACAATCGTCGCCGGGCAGAGTGTGGTGCCGCGTTGGAGGCGTGCCGTGCGGCGGGGGTGGATGCGGCCGAGCTGGCGGCGGTGCCGGAGGTACAGCTTCAGCGGCTGGCCGGCAAGATGGAGCCGGTGCTCTTCCGCCGGCTCCGGCACGTGGTGCGGGAGACGGCGCGCACCCGCGCGGCGGCGGCGGCCCTGCGTGCCGGGGACCTCGAGCGGATGGGGCAACTGCTGCTCGAGGGGCATGCCTCGATCCGTGACGACTTCGAGTCGAGTTGTGGCGAGGCGGACCGGATCGTGGAGAGCGCGGCGCGGCACGGCGCCTGGGGGGCTCGGCTGACGGGGGCGGGGTGGGGCGGAACGGTCCTGGTGCTGGCGCCGACGGACCGGATGGCCCGCCTCGCCAAGGCGGTGGCGGCCGACTATCAACGTGAGACCGGCCGTGCGCCGGTCATCTGGAAGGCGAAGGCGTCTGGCGGGGTCCGCAGCGAGCGGTGATATTCTTCACCACCCGCCCGGGTGGCGAAACTGGCAGACGCATGGGACTTAAAATCCCAAGGGGAGCAATCCCCATGTGGGTTCGATCCCCACCCCGGGCACTGGTGGCGATTTCGTGGGACTCCCTTGCCGTCCGCCGGAGACTGCCGCTGTCTGGAGCGAGTATGAGACAAGCGTCTCGCCACCCTGATCCCTCAAGCCTCCTGCCGCTCTTCTGCTGGGTGGCGGTCGCCTGCGGTTCTTCCGAGGCGGCTGGCCCCGCCGTGGGCGCTGCGGCCGAGGTCGTGGTGACTCCGGCGTCGGTGTCACTTTCCCAGCTGGCCTCCACCCCGCTCACCGTCCGCGTCTTTGACGAGCTCGGACGTGAAATCGCCAACCCTCCGCTCATCTACACCCCTGGAAATCCTGCCTTGGTCAGCGTTTCGGTCTCCGGCTTAGTCACTTCAAAGGGGCCGGCCGGCTCGACCAGCGTTCTTGTCCGCTCTGATACCGCGTCAGCCGCGGTACCGGTGACCGTGACGCAGGTGCCGACATCCATCCAGACCAGGAACCCGCTTCGACTCCCTTCCGGATCCTCGATTCAACTCGAGGGCACGGTGCTCGATGCGGTCAACGTCCCGATGCCATCCGAAATTGTGGTCTTCTCCTCGACGGCATCTGGCATCACGGTGACGGGCGCGGGACTTGTCACGTCACTCGGTCCGACTGGTCCCTACACCGTTCGTGCGACCTCCGGCTCGGTGTCCACCGATGTGCTGGTCGTGGTCCCCACCCACCCCACAGGCACGCAATGGACAAACGTGGCCCTGCAAGCCGGCTCCTGGGGCGTGGCGGTTTCCCCATTCGGTGTCGCGTACCTGACGGGTCCAGGAGCGCTAGCCCTCCTTCGGCTGAATCTGCCGAGTCTCGTCGCGCAGCCCACGGTGCCTGGAACGCTGCCCAACAGGGCGTTCGAGGTCGCGTTTTCCTCGGATGGCGCCTATGCATTCGCCCCATCGTTGGCCGCCTCGTCGATGTCGATCGTGGACGTCGCGGCGAATCAGGTTGTGGGACAGGTGATGAACATCCCGGATGACCAGCGCTCGGTTGCGGTTGCGCCCTCCGATTCGATCGTGTTCGTCGGCGGTGGAAGCGACACGCTGTACGTGATCAACGTGCATTCACGGACCATCGTCCAGCGAACCAACTTGGGCCACCACGCCAACGCCCTGGTGTTCAGTCCGGACGGCCGGATGCTGTACGGAAGCTCGCCCGAGGGGCACGTGGTCATGGAAATCGATGCCTCAAGCTACGGGGTCGTGCGGACTTTTCCGGTCGGAGGGCAGCCCCAGGGCATCGCCATCTCCCCGGATGGCGCACTGCTCTACGTGGCCAATGAGCTGGGGTGGGTCCTTGTATGGGATATGGAGGCCAACGTGGCGCGGGACAGCGTCGCCCTCCCCGGCGGGCCATTCGGTCTGGCGATGACTCCTGATGCCGTACAGCTCTACGTGACTCTTCCGGACACCTCGACGACCAGGGTGGCGATACTCGACCGTCTTACCCTCGGGGTCCTGGCGTTTGTCCCGGTTCCCGCTCCTCGCCGGGTCGCCTTCACTTTCCTGGGGGATATGGCAGTGGTGGCAAACGGGACGAGCGGTGCGACCGTCATTCAATAGACGGCGCATGCGCCAACGGTGCCAGCGGTCCACGGGGGCACTCGGCCCGAGATCCCAAGGGGAGCAATCCCCATGTGGGTTCGATCCCCACCCCGGGCACTGATCGATCCTCCGTTCCGCCCGCGTAGTTCCCCTATTTCGAACCCCCGCACGCACTGTCGGCCTCCGGGCACTCGATCGCTTCCAGCTGCCCGAGCGCGGCCTTCGCCTCATTGACCAGGTGCTGATGGGCTGGCACCGGCATGTCGTAGCGTCGGAGAAACTGCCGAAAGTGCCGCCCCGCCAGCTCTGACTGCCCGGTGGCCGCCTCCAGGCGTGCGCGCTCCAGGTCCACCAATCCCGTGATGGCCGATCGGGCCCGCTCAAGCGCGCTGACTTGCAGGTAGGCTTCAGCCCAGCGGAGCTGGCGCAGCGCCTCCGCCGTGTCACCCATCGCCGCCAGTCCACGGCTGAGGACCATCCGGTTGACGGCGGTGAGGTACGGTTGCCGGAAATTGGATTGATCGTACGGTTGGACGTCGATGCGCTCCCCTTCCACCTGGGCCAGCGCGGCGACCGACGCGGCTCGGTCGCCCCGAAGGTCGAGCGCCAGCCCGGCGAGTGAACGGTCCAGCCACCCTCCCATCGGATCGGCCAGCCCGCGGACACGACGGCGGGCCTCCTCGATGCCCCCTGCATCTCCCCTCGTCGCAGCCAGCACACCGTCCAGCCACGCGAGTTCACCGACGGCATCCGGTGTGAGGTCGGCCACCGTCTGGGCCGCGGGCGCCCGGCGTCGTTGCGCCTCGGCCGGGGGTGCTCCTCCCAGCCACGCCCCGATGACGGCCAACTGGTAGCGAAAGAAGTCTGCCTCGGCGAGCGACGTGCTCGCAGCGTATCGGTCGGCCACGGCGAGCGCCGAGTCCCACGCTCCCCGCGCTGCCCACGCTACCGACATGCCCCGCATCTGACCGTCGGCGATCACCTGGCTGGGTGAGCGACTCAGCACCCGCTCGCCAAAGTCGATCTGCGCCTCGGCGAAGCCGTAGCGCAGCGGACCCACATCAAAGGCCGCCAAGGGAATCGGGCCATGGTACTCGAGCCAGGCGGACGCGATGCTGTCGCTCAGGTCGGGCGGCGCCTGCCCCCCCGCTCCCATCATCGCGAAATACCATCGATAGATGCGCAGGACATCAAACCCGATACTTGCAGACGTGGCGGAGTCGTAGTGGAGGCGTTCGAGCGCCTGCAGGGAGCGACGGGCGGCGACCCTGTCGCCTTGCTGAAGGCTGACGTTGAACAGGTGGTCCCAGGCGTCGGCAAATCCAGGATTGAGTGCAACCGTGCGCTCCAGCGCCTGCTGTGCCGCCGCGCGGGTGCCTGCCTGAAATGGGGCGAAATGATAGAGGTGGTCCGCGTAGTTGTACCAGGCCTCCCAGGACGACGGGTTCTGGGCCACCGCGCCAGCGAGCAACCGGTGCCGCACTGCGAGCGAATCGGTGAATCGAGCCTCGACCAGCGTCCGCTCCGGCTCCGGCAGCTCATCGCGATGCTCCCGGAGCCGCTCGGCCAGCGCGGTGTAGCGGACCCGACCGAAATCGTCCTCGAAGTACAGGTATCTCCAGGACGCCATCCAAAAGGTCGAATCGGCGGCGATCGCCGCCGCGTACTTCGCGGTCGCTTCCGAGGTCCTGTCCTCCGCCAGGAGGCGCTCACCGTCGAGGAATGCGCGGAGCGCGGGTACTGACCGGGTGGAGAGCGCGGGGGGCAGGGGAGAGACAGGCGCACTCGACTGCCAGAGCTGCCCAACCAGCTGCAGCACCACGCTGTCGGCGAGCGCGACCATCTCGGCTTCGGAACCGGTGATCTCGATCCGGGCCACAGGCCGCCCCTCGCCGGCCGCGAACAGCCGGCCGTCGATCCGCACCCGGTCACCCACCCGGATCAGGCTCCCCTCGAGAATCTGGGTGGCGCCCAGCGATTCGAGCGCGGAAACCAGTCGGACGTCCTTCCCTTCCGCCGTGCGGGCGTCGGACTGCGCCAGCACCGCCACGGGATCGATGACTCCGATATCGGCGATCCCGTTCACCCGGGCACTGATCAGCACCATCAGGTCACGGCCCAGGCGTACGAGTGACGAGTCCGAGCCGGTCGTCGCGAATGGGAGGACGGCGAAGGTGTGGGGCGACGCGGAGGCTCCGCCCGGCTGGCGATCCCTCGAGGCCAGCAGGGCCAGAGCGGTCACCGCGAGGGTGACCGCCGCCAATCCCATGACGATCCTCCGGCGGCGCCGGGGGGTGCCCACCGGCGGTGAGGCCAGGGCGACCATGGTCTGCCCGACCGAGGCCGCGTCACGCGTCGGAACGGCGGGCGGAGGCGACCGCTGGCCACTCGTCTCGCCACGCGCCACGATCTCGTTACGCAGCGCCCTTGTCTCGGCGCCCGGCGAGACGCCGAGCTCCTGACGCAGCCGACCCGCGAACTCGTCATACGTCCGCAAGGCACCGGCCCGGTCTCCGTGACGATCGAGCAGTGTCATGAGGCGGCGCACCGCTGGCTCCTCATCGCCCGACCACGCCACCGCGCGCCGCGCGGCGTCGATGGCTGCCCCCATCGTTCCCCCACCGGCCAGGCGATCGGCGGCATCGGCGGCGGCGTGCGTCGCCAGCCGGCGCAGGCGGCTCCGTTCCTGCTCGACCCACTCCTCGAAGTCCGGCGCCCCCGGAATGTGCAGTCCCGCCAGGTAGTCGCCGCGGTAGAGTGCGGCGACCTGCGTCCAGTCCCTTGCGCCAACGGCCGTCTCGAACGCCTGCGCGTCGGTGCAGAACTGGAGTGGATTCAGCCCCAATTCCTCGTCCCCCCGGCTCAGCAGGGTGCCATCTCCCAGGGCCTGTCGGAGGTGGTGGACCGTTTTGTTGAGCGCGTTTCGAGCGTGCGCTTCGTCGAGCTCGGGCCAGAGCAGGGAAAGCAGGAGGTCCCGGCGAAGGAAGGCGCCGGCGGGGAGCGCCGCGAGCCGGGCGAGTACGGCGAGGCGCTTGGGCTGCACCAGGATCGTCGGAACGGTCCGCCCGTCCGGCAAGCGGAGGTCCACCGCCCCAAGGACGGCAAATCGGATGCAGTGTGAAACGTTAGGGGTCATTTCCGCGGCGCGGTGTTGGAGGGAAGCCCCAGGGAAGTTCCGGGGAATCGCTCGGACCTACCGTGGCAGAGTATAGCGCTTCCGGCCACGCCGGCAAGCGGCCCATTCCCCGTACCAGGAGATTGACCGTGACGACACCCCGCGCAGTTGCGCCCGTCATCTGGGGAGCCATCATCTGCCTCCCCCTGCTGGCCTGCGGTGGGGAGGATTCCAACTCCCCGCCGCCACCCACACCCTCGTATGACATTTCCATCATCAACGGGGTGGGCTACAAGAGCGACTCCAACCTCAGCCAGAATCCCGCGGTCGATACCATCGTGACCGGGACAAAGGTGACCTGGATATGGAGGAATACCGGCACCACGCAGCACAATGTCCAGAGCGCCGGCAGTCCGACCTTTCCGGGAAGTGCCGACCTGAGTGGCGGCTCAAAATTCAGCTATACGTTCACCACGCCCGGCACCTATAACTACCAGTGCACGAGGCCGGGGCACGCGGCAGCGGGGATGATCGGTACGCTCGTTGTGCAGTAGGTCCGTGGCGCATCGCGTGACCACCTTGGGGCGCATCGCGGGCATCGGCTTGATGGCCGGGCTCGCCGGTTGCCTCGACGCTGGCGGCCCCGGTGCGCCACTCCCCGAGGACGCTGAACTGCGCCGGTTGCTCGCGGAGGCCGACGTGGAGGCGCTCGACCCGCCGCCGGCCCCCGACCCGGCCCTCGTGGCGCTGGGTCGGTTCCTCATGTTCGACCGGGAGTTGAGCGGCAACCGGGACATCTCCTGCGCCACCTGCCACCACCCGGCGCGCAACACGGGTGACGGCCTGCCCTTCTCCATCGGGACCGGCGGCCTCGGCGCCGGGGCGGCTCGACAGCTCGGGAATGGACGCGCATTCGTGGCTCGGAATTCACCGCCGCTCTTCAACCTGGGCGACGCTCGGTTCGCGGCGCTCTTCTGGGACGGCCGGGTGGAGCTGGACGGGGCGGGAGTGCTCCACACCCCCGCCGGGGCAGCGCTTCCGACGGGGGTCGACGGGCCTCTGGCGGCGCAGGCGATGTTCCCGGTCCAGGACCGGACCGAGATGCGTGGGAAGGCCGGGGAGATGGACGTCTTCGGCGCCCCCAACGAGCTGGCGGTGATCGCAGACGACGATGCGCCGGCCATCTGGGCGGCGCTGATGGACTCGCCTGCTCGGGATCCCGGAGTACGTGGCGCTCTTCGCGGCGGCCTTTCCCGGCGCACCGGCCGACTCGCTGGGCTTCGAGCATGCTGTGAACGCCATCGCTGCCTTCGAGGCGGCGACCTGGCGGTCGGATGCCTCGCCGTTCGATCGGTACCTGGCCGGCAACGATGAGGCGATGCCGATCGCGGCCCGACGGGGCGGGGTCGTCTTTTACGGGCGAGGGAATTGCGCGAGTTGCCACGCCGGCAACCTGCTGACGGATCAGAGCTTCGCGAACATCGGCGTCCCGCAGGTCGGCCCTGGCAAGGCCTCGGAACCGCCGCGCGACCTGGGGCGCGCCGAGGCCACCGGCGCGCCGGCCGAACGCTATGCCTTTCGGACGCCATCGCTTCGCAACACGGCCATCACCGGACCCTGGATGCACGACGGTGTCTACGCCACGCTGGAGGCCGCCGTCCGTCACTATCTCGACGTACCGGCCGCGCTGTATGGGTATGACGCCTCTCAACTTCCGCTCGCCTTCCGGGACATGGTGGTAACCGACCCCGCGATGAACGCGGAGATCCTCGCCAGCCTCGATTCCCGCCTGTTGCCGCAGCTCGACCTGACCGACGCAGAAGTGGATGACCTCCTGGCATTCCTCGACGCCCTCACCGACCCGTCAGTTGTCCAGCGCCTGTCCGACGTGCCGGCCTCCGTGCCGAGCGGGCTGCCGGTGGACCCCTAACACCTGCCCCCGCCGCCGCTTCCCGGGGGGTGGCCGCCGGTTCCCCGCGCTAGATATCATCCCGAGCGTCGGCTGCCACGACCGTCCGGAGCCTGGGCTCCAGGCCGCCGAGTCAATCCTCCGGTGGAGACCGCAGGCGCGCCCCGTGCGATGTCGGATGAGAACAGGCGGGGGCCGCCGAAGCAGGTGAAAGGGCTACCGACCAGGCATGTCGAGCGTGTTGAAGTTTTCGGTCGTCGTGGAGGCCGGCACCGGGCTCGCCCTGGTGCTGGCCCCCGCGATCGTGGCGTCGCTCCTGTTGGGCGCCGACTTGAACGCTGTCGCCGTCGTGATTGCGCGATGCTTCGGCGTCGCACTCATCGCGCTGGCGCTGGCCTGCTGGTCCAGCCGGCGGACAGGCCCGACGCGGCGGTGGCCACTCCGCGGCATGTTCGCGTACAACACCCTGCTGGCCGCGTACCTTGGGTACATCGGAGCCATCGGGGAATTTGATGGCGTGCTCCTCTGGCCGGCGGTGGCGATCCATGGCGCCGTGGCCCTGCTTCTCATCCCGGGGCTGGCACGCTCCGGGGATGGCCGTTCGTAGCCGGGCCGTCCCTGACACCTCCTGGATCCCTTGCCGTAGGGAATTGACCGTCCACCCAATTCCCTGCCACGAGGACCCGCCATGCCGCCAGCCACCGTTCGCGCCTCCGTGCTCCTCCGTGCCACTCTCGGTCTCCTCCTCACCATTCACGGCGTCTACCGGATCTACGACGGCGGCGTCACCGGCTTCGGCGGCTTCCTCGCCTCCGAACACGTTCCGCTCGGCGTGGCGGTCGCCTGGCTCGTCACGATTGTCGAGGTGGTGGGTGGGCCGGCGCTTGCGCTCGGATTCCTGGTGCGCCCGCTCTGCGCCTGGTTCGCGGTGGAGCTGTTTGCCGGCATCGTCCTGGTGCACGCCCGCGACGGCTGGTTCGTGGTCGGCGGGGGACGGAATGGAATGGAATACTCGGTCTTGCTGATCGTCGCGCTGGTAGTGACGGCCATGCAGCACCGGTCCGGACCGGAAACGAACGGGCCCACCCTGGGAGGGTGAGCCCTGGTTGTTGCCCCGATGTCCATCCGGTCGGCGCTAGGTGGCCCCGTCGGCGCCGACGATGATGTAGGTCAGCGATCCCCCCGTGGCCAGGAAGGGCATCGTCTTCCCGAGCAACTGCTCCAGCTTCGTCATCAGTTTCGGGTCGGTGGTGGTGACGGTCACCCCGACGATGTAGCTCCCCGGGCCCGACCCCGAGATGGGGAAATAATCGTAGTCCAGCGTGTACACATCCTTGATGAAGGTGGTCCCGCTGTTCATGACGGGGACCAGCTCCGGCGGCACGATGCCGGGGCCGACTTCGGCCGGCCACTTGTAATCGTCGGTGTAGTACGCGTAGGTCGCGATCTTGATGGCGTTGAAGTCGGCCGCCACCCGTGCCGCGTGCGCGCTCTGCCGCAGGTCGATGTACTTGAGGATCGCGATCGACGACAGGATGCCGAGCACCACGAACACCACGAGCAGCTCGATAAGGGTGAATCCCCGCCGAGCGAGGGTGCGCGCGCTCATGGCTTCACCGTCCGTCGCGAGAGCACCTCGAAGGAGTTCTTCAGGAAGGGCGCCACGCTGTCGGTCGAGCGAAACGTGAGGCGCAGGCTCCCGCTCTGGCCCTCCAGCCGAAAGGTGCCGTCCGGATTGACGGTATAGGTGACCCCCTGCGGGACCACACCGACATCCGCCATCGATGCGGGCAGTTCCCCGTTGGCCTGGCGATAGTTCTCGATGCGGCGCGACTCCATGTACAGCAGCATGCGCAGGCTCGCGTCCTCGAATTCGACGCTGTGGGGAGCCGGCGGCGTCGGGATGAGCCAATCCGGCCGGGTGATCCCGAGCCAGGCGCCGACCCCGGCGAGCACGGCGAGCGACCACCACATCAGTCGGCGGCTGCCCGAGGCGTGACTCGACCCGCGCCTCCCGGGATTCGCCTGGCGCTTGCCCTGCTCCGATTGCACGGCGCCCTGGAGCGCATTGTACAGCGCCTCCTTGCTGCCGCCCGATCGGTTGTCGCTGTGCGGTGGGGGTGGAACCACTCCGACTCCTCGACGCTGGATGATGCAGGTAACTTCGGCGCTCGGCCTCCTGTGCGCAATCCTTACCGGCGGGATGACTTTGCAACAAGCGCGTCGGCCACCTGTCCCGGAAACGCCCGGATATCGATCGGCTTCGTGATGTATCCGTCGAATCCGGCGCCGATGGCCCGCTCCCGATCCCCCGCCATCGCATGCGCGGTCAGCGCCACCACGGGAATCCGGGAGGGCACCTCGCGACGAATGTCCTGCAGCAGGGCGTAGCCGTCCCGCCCCGGGAGCTGGATGTCCATGAGCACGAGGTCGGGGCGGCTGTCGCGGATGTGCTGAACCAGCCCGTCGCCGCCACCCAGGCCAAGCACATCGTGCCCGTGAAGCGTCAGCAGCGTGCGAAAGAGCTTCATGTTGTCGGGACTGTCTTCGACAATCAGTATCGTGGCCACATGTCCTCCCTCGGCGCGCCGTTGAGAATCCGTCGCCTCGGGGATAGGATTCGCCCGTCGAGGGTAGCAAACCCCGTGCCTTGCCTATAGTTGCGCCCTCTTTCCCCGGTCGGCAAACGCGATGTGGCCTGATTCCCTTGCCGTCGTTGGACTTGATGCCCTCGGCGGATCCCTGGCATGGCAGGCGCGGGTGGCTGGCGTTTCCCGCGTCATCGGGTTTTCCGCCAGCCCCGCGGACGCCGTTCGCGCACTCAAGACGGGGGCGCTGACCGACCGGGGCGGTCCCCCGCCGAAATCATTCCGCGGATCCCCACCCTCGTCCCATGCCTGGCCCCCGACTCGATCCTGCCGACCTGGCGGGGGCCCGGTGATCGTCCAGGCCGACCTGCGGGTGCCGGGGGACAAGAGCCTCACCCACCGGATGCTCCTCCTGGCGGGGATGGCGGAGGGAACCAGTCACATCGAGGGCGCGCTGACGTCGTTCGACGCGCGCAGCACCGCGCGTGTCCTCCGCCAGTTGGGGGTCGCGGTGTCGCCGCTGGCCGCGGGTCGCGGCATCGTGGTAAAGGGTCGGCCGCGCTTCCGCCGCGCGGATGCCGTGCTCAACTGCGGCAACTCCGGGACCTCCGCGCGCCTCCTGCTCGGGATGCTCTCGGCGCATCCGTTCGAGTCCACCGTCACCGGCGACGCCTCGCTGCGCCGCCGCCCGATGCGCAGGGTGACCGATCCCCTGGGCCAGATGGGCGCCCGGTTCACCTTCCAGGAGTCCGATGGCCTCCCCGTGACCGTCGTCGGTGGGCCGCTCGCGGGGATCCAGTACACCCTTCCCGTCTCGAGCGCCCAGCTCAAGAGCGCGCTGCTCCTGGCGGGGGTTGCCGGAGAGGTTCCGGTGGATGTGCGGGAGCCGGGGGGGCGTTCGCGGGACCACACCGAACGGATGCTCCGCGCGTTCGGATACCAGGTCGAGGACGACGGGGATTGGATTCGCTTCGCCCCGACCGGCCGGCTCCAGCCGGTGGACCATACCGTCCCCGGTGATCCGTCGTCCGCCGCCTTCCTCGTCGGCGCGGCCTTGCTGGCGGAGAGCGGGGAGCTGCGCCTGCGCGCGGTGGGGGTGAACCCCACGCGGACCGGCTTTCTCCGGGTGCTGGCACGGATGGGGGCCACGGTGGAGGTCGAGAACATCCACGACGTGGGCGGGGAGCCGGTGGGCGACCTGATCGTGGGGCCAACCGACCTGACCGCGACCGATGTGGACGCGGCGGAGATTCCCGGGCTCATCGACGAAATTCCGCTGCTTTCGGTACTCGCCAGCCGAGCGGATGGTACCACGGTCTTCCGCGAGGTAGGCGAACTTCGGGTGAAGGAGAGCGATCGCCTGGCGCTCCTCGCCAGCAATCTCCGCGCGGTCGGGGCGCAGGCAGAGGCCCACGGCAATACGTTGACGGTGGTGGGGGGGCGCGCCATGCCGGCCGGCCGCGTCGTCACTGCGGGCGATCACCGGATCGCCATGGCGTTCGCGGTGCTGGGCACGTTGCCGGGTGCTCGCGTTCGGGTCGACGACCCCGCCTGCGCCGGCGTCAGTTTTCCCGGGTTTGACGAATTGCTCCGTGCCATGGAGGCCGGACGCAGGAGGAGGAGTCGATAATGCGGGTCGTGGCTATCGACGGACCGGCGGCCTCGGGCAAGTCGAGCACCGCCAAGGCGGTCGCCCGGGTGCTCGGGTTCCATCATCTCGATTCCGGGGCACTCTATCGCACCCTGACCAGGGTGGCGCTCGACGCGGGCCTCGACCCGAACCACCTCGATGTGCCGGCGCTGCTCGCCAAGGCGGAGCGGCGGGGCCTCGGACTCCGGCCGGAGGGAGAGGACTTCGTGCCGCTGCTCGACGGCGCGCCCGCCGAGTCGCTGATCCGGACCCCCGAGGTGACGGCGGCGGTCTCGGCGGTCTCGGCGGTTCCGGAGGTGCGCGACTGGGCCAACGCCCGCATGCGGGCCCTGGCCGAGGCGGGTGTGCCGATCGTGGTGGACGGGCGGGACATCGGGACGGTGGTCTTCCCCGATGCGGGACTCAAGATCTTTTTGTACGCCAAGTCCGTCGTCCGGGCCATGCGTCGGCTGGCGCAGCAGGGGGGAAAGGAGCCGACCAACGAGGAGATCCTCGCGGAGGCCGAACGGCTCAAGGCGCGGGACGAGGCGGACCGGTCACGGCCGGTGGCGCCGCTCAAGATTCCGGAGGATGCCGTGGAGCTGGACAGCGGCCGCCTGACGTTCGCGGAGCAGGTGGACGGCATCGTGAAACTGGCGCGGGCGGTCTACAGGTTACCGGTGCCGTAAGTGGGGGGAACCGGTGTCCGCGGGACCGGGCCGAACTTGCGAGACCGGCCCGGGGCTGTAGGATATCGCCCCGTTGTGCAGTTCCCCATCGCTCCCACCCCCTGGAGGATCACATGCTGAATCGTCACGCCCTGGCCCTGGACCTCCGTCCAGGTGTGCTGCTCGCCGCGGTCTGCGTCATCGGGCTGTTGGTCATGGGATGCCCGTCGTCGGACACCACCGGAACCGAATACGAGCCGCCGGCAACCAGCGCTCCGCAATCCTGAGCCGCCACTCGACGGGCCGCCCGCCGCGCCGGTCGTAGCATGCGCGTGTTCAGGACAGGACTCCTGCTGGCGCTTCTGCTGACGGTGCGACCCTCCGCGGCGTCGGCACAGTGGGCCGTGGAAGGCTTCCTGGGGACGTCGTTCAGCGCGCACAGCCCGCTGACGATCTACCAGGCGGGCGAGCCGACCCTCCACATCACCGCCGACTATGCCACCAATCCCTCGCGAGCGTGGATCTACTACGCCTTCCGCGTCTCGCGCTGGTGGGGGCGCTGGGGGGGTACGGCGGGGTTCATTCATCAGAAGGTGTACCTCCAGAACCCCCCGCCGGAGGTGCAGGAGTTCCGGGTGACCAACGGCTACAACCTCCTGGGCATCGGCGCCGGGTACCTCACGCATGGGTGGAGCTTCATCGGGGCCGTCGGCCCGGTCATCGCGAACCCGGTGAACACCGTCCGCGACCTGGACCTCCCCGACAACGGGGGCGGGTTCGGAACCGGGTACTATCTCAGCGGCTTCGACCTCCAATTGGGGGTCAACCGCCGCTTCTACCTGGTGGACCGGGCGTTCCTGACGGTGGATGTGACCGGGACGGCGGCGTGGGCGTCCGTGGACGTGGTGGATGGACACGCCGATACCCCGAATTACGCCCTCCACCTGCTCTTTGGTCTGGGGTGGGGTGCGCACCGGGCGGGGGCGGCCCCCACCCCCTAGCAGGACGGGGGGCGGCCGGTTACTTTTGAGGGCTCCCGACGCTGGGCACTTCCGCCCGGCCGGGATTCACCTCATCCCGCAGCCTCCCCGGTGCGGCCGACCCCCGAAGGGATCACATCCACATGTCCGAGCTGTCCGCCGCCCCGTCCGAACTGGACACCCCCGACGCGGCCACCCCCGATTCCGCCACGCCTGACGAAACGCCCCGCCGCTACTCGCTCCGTACCGACGCGATCATGGGTGCCACCGGCCTCCTGGTGCGTGCCGACCTCTACGACGAGGAGTACAGCGAGGACGAGTACGAGCAGATGCTCTCGATGTACGAGGGCACCATGGCCTCGATCGCCGAGGGCGAAATCGTCAAGTCGAAGGTCCTGCGCATCACCGAGAACGCCGTCATCCTCGACGTCGGCTTCAAGTCCGAGGGCTCGGTGCCGCTCGATGAATTCAAGGAGCCGCCGGACCTCAGTCGGCGACGAAGTCGAAGTCTTCCTCGAGCACCTCGAGGACCAGGAAGGGGCGGTCGTCCTTTCCAAGAAGAAGGCCGACTTCATGCGCGTCTGGGAGAAGATCCGCGTGGCGCTACGAGGCGACGAGCCGGTCGAAGGCACCCTGGTCAAGAAGATCAAGGGCGGCGTGGTCGTGAACCTGATGGGCGTGGATGCCTTCCTGCCCGGCGTCGCAGATCGCGCTCCGCCGGGTCCCGAACATCGACGAGCTGCTCGGCCAGACCTACGAGTTCAAGATCATCAAGCTCAACAAGCGCCGGCGGAACATCGTCGGTCGCCGCCGCGTGATCCTCGAGACACGAGCGGGCGCAGCAAGCGCGAGCACCTGATGAAGGAGCTCCTCGTCGGCCAGGTGCGGAAGGGCGTCGTCAAGAACATCACCGACTTCGGGGCGTTCATCGACCTCGGCGGCGTCGACGGCCTGCTCCACATCACCGACATGTCGTACGGCCGCGTCTCGCACCCGACCGAGATGGTCGCCATCGGTCGCGAGGTCGAGGTCAAGATCCTCGACATCGACTGGCAGCGCGAGCGCATCTCGCCTCGGCATGAAGCAGCTCCAGGCGTATCCGTGGAAGGACGTCGCCGCCAAGTACCCGGTCGGCACCCGCGTCCAGGGCAAGGTGGTCTCGATCACCAACTACGGCGCCTTCGTCGAGCTCGAGCCCGGCATCGAGGGCCTGGTGCACATCTCCGAGATGAGCTGGACCCGCAACGTCCGGCACCCCTCGAAGATCGTCAGCATCGGCGAGACCATCGAGGCGGTGGTGCTCAAGGTCGACGAGTCGGAGGAGAAGATCTCGCTCGGCATGAAGCAGACCGAGCAGGATCCGTGGATGGTCCTGCCGCTGAAGTACCCGGTCGGCACGCGCATCTCAGGGCAAGGTCCGCAACCTGACCAGCTTCGGCGCCTTCGTCGAAATCGAGCCCGGCATCGACGGCCTGATCCACATCTCCGACATGTCCTGGACCAAGCGCGTCCAGCACCCGTCGGAGGTCGTCAAGAAGGGCGACGCGGTCGACGTCGTGATCCTCAACATCGACGGCGAGAACAAGCGGATCTCCCTCGGCCTCAAGCAGGCGGAAGAGGATCCGTGGCTCACGCATCGGCGAGACGCTGCCGGTCGGCACCGAGCTCCGCGGCCGCGTCGTGCGCCTGATGGACAAGGGCGTCGTCGTCGACCTCGGCAACGACATCGAGGGCTTCGCCCCGATGTCGCCAGCTCGGCGTCGCGAACATCGACAACCCGGCCGACGCGGTCAAGGAAGGCCAGCCGCTCGACGTGAAGGTCATCGAAGTGGACCCGATCCATCACCGCATCGTGGTGGCGGTCATCGGGTACCCCGACGAGCCGATCATCCCGCCGGTCAAGCCGGACTTCGACGAGTCGCCCGCCGACGAATAGGCGGGGCCGCGGGGCAGCAGGGCAGGGCGGCAGGCAAGTGGGACGGGCGCACCAGGACGGTGCGCCCGTTTCGTTGGTCGTCACCCCGGCGAAAGCCGGGGTCCAGCGAAGCACTGCAACGCGGGAAGCGCGGAATACAGCAGGAAGCTCGGCGGACTGCTTGGGGGTGTGCTGGACATGACCCCAATAATTCTTCCGCGTTTCCCTGTTCTCCGCGTTCCCGCGTTCTCTTCCGGCCCCCGGCGTCCTTCCCCGCTTCCCCGCCAAGCCGTACATTCCGCACCATGACTGATTCCAGGAAACGACTCGAAGAACTGCACCGCCGGCAGGCCGAGGCGGAGCAGGGCGGCGGCGCCCGCCGCATTGCGCAGCAGCACAAGAAGGGGAAGCTCACCGCGCGCGAGCGCCTCGACCTCCTGCTCGACGAGGGGAGCTTCGTCGAGATCGACCGCTTCGTGACCCACCGCGCCACCGATTTCGGGCTGGCCGACGAGGTCTACCTCGGCGACGGGGTGGTGACGGGCTCGGGTCGCATCGACGGCCGCCTGGTGTACGTCTTCAGCCAGGACTTCACCGTCTTCGGCGGATCGCTCTCGGAGACCCACGCCGCCAAGATCTGCAAGGTGATGGACCTGGCCGTCCGGAACGGCGCGCCGATGATCGGGCTCAACGATTCGGGCGGCGCCCGCATCCAGGAGGGGGTCGTGTCGCTCGGGGGCTACGCCGACATCTTCCTCCGGAACACCCTCGCCTCCGGTGTCGTGCCCCAGATCTCCGCCATCCTCGGCCCCTGCGCCGGCGGGGCGGTGTACAGCCCCGCCATCACCGACTTCGTGCACATGGTGCGCGGCGTCAGCTACATGTTCGTCACCGGCCCCAACGTGGTGAAGACGGTCACCCACGAGGACGTCTCGTTCGAGCAGCTCGGCGGCGCCGATATCCACGCCGGCACGTCGGGCGTGGCGCATTTCGTCCATGACTCCGAGCCGCAGTGCCTCGCGGCCATTCGCGAGCTGGTCGGGTTCCTCCCCGGGAACAACCTCGACCCGGCGCCGGTCCTGCGGACCACGGACCCCGAGGACCGGCGCGACGAGGCGCTGCTCGACCTCATCCCCGCCAACGCCAACCAGCCGTACGACATGCACGAGGTGATCCGGCGCGTGGTCGACGACGGACGCTTTCACGAAGTGCACGGCGAGTATGCGGGGAACATCCTGGTGGGGTTCGCGCGGCTCGGCGGGCAATCGGTCGGGGTGGTCGCCAACCAGCCGGCCGTGCTGGCCGGCGTCCTCGACATCAACGCCTCGGTGAAGGGCGCCCGGTTCATCCGATTCTGTGACGCCTTCAACATCCCGCTCGTCACCTTTGAAGACGTCCCCGGCTTCCTGCCAGGCGTGACCCAGGAACACGGCGGCATCATCAAGCACGGCGCCAAGCTGCTCTACGCCTATTGCGAGGCGACGGTGCCCAAGCTGACCGTCATCACCCGCAAGGCCTACGGCGGTGCCTACGACGTGATGAGCTCGAAGCACATCCGGGGCGACCTCAACCTCGCCTGGCCCACCGCCGAGATCGCGGTGATGGGCCCGAAGGGCGCGGTGGAGATCCTGTTCAAGGACCAGATCGCCAAGGCCCCCGACCCCGCGGCCGAGACCGCGCGCCGCATCGAGGAGTACACCGAGAAGTTCGCCAACCCCTGGGGGGCGGCGGCCCGGGGCTACGTGGACGACGTGATCGATCCCCGGGACACCAGGCCCCGGCTGATCGACGGCCTCCGGAGCCTGCGGACCAAGCGGGACCGGAATCCGGCCAAGAAGCACGGGTGTATTCCGCTGTAGGCGGGGCCGGGGGGCAGCGGGGCAGTGGGGCGGTGGTGGCAGGATTGCGGGTGTTCGTCATCCCGGCGCAAGCCGGGATCCATTTTCTGGGCTGACCATGGACCCCGGCTTTCGCCGGGGTGACGGCTGGGGTGGTGGCGCCCGGGAGTCGCTGCCCCGCTGCCCCGCGGCCCGGCCGCCCCAGGTGCCTCTGGCGAAACCCCGTACACCGCCCCATCTTAGGGGCCTACCCCCGTACGACGATCTGGACAGGTGGCCGGCATGGTACGAGTGACCAAACCCACGCTGCAATCCCTGCTGGCGCTGGCCCTTCTGGGGCCGGTGGCGTCCGGCACCGTTGCCGCTCAGGCGTCGCTCAATCCCACCGTGGCACCCCGGGCCGCCGAACTGGCCCGAAACGGTCAGCGGGGCATCGGCACCGAGATGCTGAGCCAGTACCTGGCCACCTCGCCCGACGACGGTTCCGCCTGGGTGCAGCTGGGCCGGTTTTACCTCCTCGACATCCGCGACTGGCATCTCTCCGGTCACCCGATCGACTCGCCCGGCCCCCTCTACATCGACTTCGGTTCCGCCGCGCTCGACCAGGCCGTTCGGCTGCACGGCGACTCCGGCGTCATCCTCCGCCAGATGCTGGAGGTCGAGCGGGCGCTCGAAGCGGTCGAACAGCAGGGATACGACGCGCTCCGTCGCTGGACGGTCCCCGCAGACATGGCCCCCCTGCCCGACTACGTGTCGGAACTCGGCGCCAACCTCCTGAGCAGCTGTCCCGCCTCGGGGGTCATGGCCACCGGGAGCGACCTGGAAACCGTCGCCATCTTCTCGATCGTGGCGACCGCCGGACAGGCCGCCAGCGTCGTGATCGTGGTCCCGGCGTTCTACGCGACCGACTCCCGGTACCGGGACCGCATCGCCCACGCACTCGGCACCGATTCCTCCTGGTCGGTGCAGCAGGCGCTCGCGAACGTCGCACAGCGCCGGCCGGTCTGCCTGACGCCACTCGCCGACCGCACCCTGCTCGCGCTTCCCGATCCGCGGCCGATGCGCTTCGTGCTCGTGTCGGGACCCGGCACCACGACGAGCGACCGCGTCGTGACGGTGACCGACCTCGCCCGCGCCGACCGGCAGGGCAATTCCGCCTGGCTGCGCGAGGTCCACGCGATCTACACCGCCGCCGCGGGCTTCAATCCCCGTCTCTGCGACGGCCCGCTGGCGCTCCTGGGAGACACGCAGATCGCCGCCTGCCGCCGCTAGGCCCCCGCCTCAGCGTCCCGCCGTCCGCCATCCCACGCCCATGACTCCCGTCACGAGAGTGCTCGTCGCCAACCGCGGCGAAATCGCCCTGCGCATCATCCGCGCCTGCCACGAGGAGGGCCTCGAGGCGGTGGCGGTCTACTCGGCGGCCGACCGGCTGAGTCCGCACGTGCGCGCCTCCGACCTGGCGGTCGAGATCGGGCCGGCCGCGCCGTCGGAGAGCTACCTCCGCATCGACCGCCTCCTCGAGGTCGCCCGCGACACCGGCGCGCAGGCGATCCACCCGGGCTATGGCTTCCTCGCGGAGCGGGCGGCGTTCGCCGAGGCGGTGGAGCAGGCGGGGCTGGTGTTCATCGGACCCCCCTCCACGGCCATCCGGGCCATGGGCGACAAGACCGAGGCGCGCCGGCGGATGCGGGCGGCGGGCGTGCCGGTGGTGCCGGGCGCCGACGCGCCGATCACCGAACTCGCGCCGGCCCTCGCGCTCGCGAGCGAGATGGGCTATCCCGTGATGGTGAAGGCGGCCGCCGGCGGTGGGGGGAAGGGGATGCGGGTGGTGCGCGCCGCCGAGGAGCTCGAGGGGGCGCTGGCTACGGCCGCCTCGGAAGCGCTCAAGGCCTTCGGCGACGCCGGCGTCTACATCGAGAAATTCATCGAGCGCCCCCGCCACGTCGAGATCCAGGTCCTGGCCGACGCGACGCGCACCGTGCACCTCGGCGAGCGGGAGTGCTCGGTGCAGCGCCGCCACCAGAAGGTGCTCGAGGAGGCGCCCTCGGTGGCGGTGGACGCGGCGCTCCGTGAACGGATGGGTGCCGCGGCGGTCGCGGCGGCGGTGGCCGTCGGCTACCGCAGCGCCGGCACCTGCGAGTTCCTGCTGGCGGCCGACGGCTCGTTCTATTTCCTCGAGATGAACACCCGGATCCAGGTCGAGCACCCCGTCACCGAGCTGGTGTACGGCATCGACCTGGTCCGGGAGCAGCTGCGCATCGCACGCGGGCTGCCGATGCAGGTGCCGGAGGGAACGCGCACCCCGAACGGCTGGGCGGTCGAGTGCCGCATCACCAGCGAGGATCCGGCCAACGGCTGGATGCCCTCGACGGGCCGCCTGGAGTTTCTTCGCGTCCCGTCGGGTCCGGGGGTGCGCTGGGACAGCGGCGTCGAGGTCGGCAACGAGGTCACGCTGCACTACGACTCGATGGTGGCCAAGCTGATCGTCTGGGGGCGCGACCGGAGCGAGGCGCTGCGGCGGATGGTGCGCGCCCTCGATGAACTCGTCATCGTCGGCGTCGCGAGCAACCAGGGATTCCAGCGGCGGCTCGTGACCGATCCCGCGTTCGTGGCGGGCGAGATCGACATCCAGTTCCTGGACCGCCGTCCCGACCTGGCCGGCGCGCCCCCCCCGCCGGCGCTGACCCGCGCGGCGGCGATCGCCGCCGCCCTGGCCGAGGACGCGGCGCGGCACGCGCGGAAGCCGGCCGTGGCGGAGTCGGGTGATGCCGGATCGGCCTGGCTCACCGCCGCGCGCGCCGAGGGGCTCCGCTGAGCGCGGACACGGGCGCCCCGGTCCGGATTCTCCGCATCGCCGCCGGGGGCGACGGCGTCGGGACGCTGGAAGACGGTCGGACGGTATTCGTGCCGAGGACCGCGGCCGGCGATCTCGTCACGCTCAGGCGAGTCCGGCTGGCCAAGACCTTCGCGCGCGCCGAGGTGAACCTCCTCGTGGAGCCGTCGACGGAGCGGGTCGAGCCGGGCTGCCCGCACTACGTGCGGGATCAGTGCGGCGGGTGCCAGCTCCAGCATCTGTCCCTCCCGGCGCAACTCGCAACCAAGCGGACGATGGTGGGCGAGGCGCTCCGCCGGATCGGGAAGCTCGAGGTCGAGGATCCCGAGGTGGAGCCCGCCGCGGCGGTGTGGGCGTACCGGAACAAGGTCACCCTCGCCGTCTCCGACGGTGCGCGGCAGATCGGGTACCATCGGCAGGGACGGGCGGGGGAGATCTTCGATCTCGAGCGGTGTGCCATCGCCGATCCGGCGCTGATGGATCTCTGGGCGGCGGTGCGCGACCACCGGGCGCTGCTTCCGGAGAACGCGGCGCAGGTCGTCCTGCGGCGCGATCGGGCGGGGGGGCTCCACCTGACGGTGCGGGTGCGGGGGCAGACGGTCTGGCGCTCGGCCGCGCTCCTCCACGTCGCGCTGGTGCGGCGCGGCGTGCCCGCCGTGCTCTGGTGGGTGCCGGAGGAAGGGGCGCCGCGCGCCGTCGCCGGCGCCGCGGAGCCGTACCCCGCCGCCGTCTTCGAGCAGGTCCACCCGGCCATGGGCGACCGCGTGCGGGCCTGGGCCCTCGGGGAGCTTGGAAACTGTGAGGGGAAGAGCGCGTGGGACCTCTACGCCGGCGTGGGAGAGACCAGCGCGCTCCTCGTCGCGGGAGGCGCCAGCGTCGACAGTGTGGAGGTCGATGCGCGGGCGGTCGTCGAGGCGAACCGGAGGGGCCCCGACACGGGCGTGCGCCGCCACGCCGGCCGCGCGGAGGATGTCGTGCCGTCGCTCACGCCGGCGGACATCGTGGTGACGAACCCGCCACGCACCGGGATGGACGCGCGCGTGACGGAGGCGATCGCCGCCGCTCGTCCGAAGAAGGTCGTCTACATCAGTTGTGATCCGGCAACGCTCGCCCGGGACCTATCGCGGATGCTTTCCCGCTTCCCCGCTTCCCCGCCCATGCGCCTCTCCGCGCTCCGCGCGTTCGACCTGTTCCCCCAGACGGCGCACGTGGAGACCGTCGCGATCCTGGAGCGCGACGGATGAAGTACTTCGTAACGGTGGGCGCGGTGCAGGTGGAGGTGGCGATCGAGCCCGAGGGCGTCCGGGTGGATGGCGAGCTCGTCGCCGCCGCGCTGGAGCCGCTGCCCGGCACCCCCCTCCGCCAGCTCCGGCTCGGCGACCGCACCCTGGTCTTCTCGATGGACTCGGCGGAGCGAGGGGTGTGGGGGCTGGGGTACCGGGGGGAGCGCTGGGAGGCCACGGTGGTCGACGAGCGGACCCGCTACATCCGAAGCCTCACGGGCGAAGGGCGGCAGCGGGCGGGGGCGGGGGAGGTCAAGGCGCCGATGCCGGGGCTGGTGCTCCGGGTGCTCGTGGAGCCGGGCCAACAGGTGGCGGCAGGGGCGGGGCTGGCGGTCCTCGAGGCCATGAAGATGGAGAACCAGATCAAGGCGCCGGCAGCCGGGGTGGTGCGAGAGGTCCGTGTCGAGGCTGGGAAGGCGGTCGAAAAGGGACAGGTCCTCGTGGTTCTGGCCCCCCCGGAGCCCTCCCCGGCCGGGGACGGGGTGCCTTGACCGGACCCGATATGCCCGGCTATCATTAAGGTCTGTGTCG
This sequence comes from uncultured Gemmatimonadales bacterium, assembly GCA_963748815.1. Taxonomy (GTDB): domain Bacteria; phylum Gemmatimonadota; class Gemmatimonadetes; order Gemmatimonadales; family GWC2-71-9; genus SPDF01. Next base: position 30,477 of record CAVVKJ010000010.1, read on the forward strand.
ATTTACCCGTTTTCAGGTGACTGGCAGGAATGACAATGAAGACCTTTAGCGCGACGCCCGACGACATCCAGCACGACTGGCTGATCGTGGACGCCCAGGATGTGCCCCTCGGCCGGTTGGCCAGCGCCGTGGCGCAGCTCATCCGCGGCAAGCACAAGCCGACGTTCACGCCGCACATGGATGTGGGCGATTTCGTCATCGTCATCAACGCGGAGAAGGTTCGCCTGACGGGCAAGAAGCTCGACGGCAAGACCTACTTCAAGTACACCGGGTACATGGGTCACGAGACCCACACCACCGCCCGGAACATGATGGCCAAGCACCCCGACCGGGTCATCGAGAAGGCCGTCTTCGGGATGCTGCCGAAGACGTCGCTCGCCAAGCAGCACCTGCGCGGCAAGCTCAAGGTGTACGCCGGCGCGGAGCACCCGCACGCGGCGCAGCAGCCCAAGCCCTACACGGTCCAGTCCAGCACCCAGAAGGTGAGCGCATGACGGCTTCTCCCGAGTTCCGTTGGCAGGCGGTGGGTCGGCGCAAGACGAGCGTCGCTCGCGTGTACCTGACGCCCGGCACCGGCAAGTGGGACATCAACGGCCGCACCCTCGGCGACTACTTCCCCCGGCCCTCGCTGGTGCAGCACATCCAGCAGTCGTTCACGGCCACCGACACCCTCGGCGCCTTCGACGTCACCGCGCACGTGGATGGCGGCGGGCAGGCGGGGCAGGCGGGCGCGCTCCGGCACGGCATCGCGCGGGCACTGGTGGAGGCCGACGGCCTGCACCGGGCCAAGCTGCGGGCCGCCGGTCTCCTGACGCGCGATCCGCGCGCCGTGGAGCGGAAGAAGCCAGGCCGTCCGGGCGCCCGGAAGCGGTTCCAGTTCAGCAAGCGGTAGTCGCAGCAGCAGGCGGCCGAATGGCCGCCATCATCCACATCGCCGGATTCCGACCCGGGTGCCCCCAGGGGTCAGGTTGGAAGACGAAGGCGGTGGTCGGACAACCCTCCTAACTGAAGGATCGACGAACTCGCATGGCACAGCCCGCACTGCAGGACCTGCTCGAAGCCGGCGTTCACTTCGGCCACCAGACCCGCCGGTGGAACCCGAAGATGCGCCGTTTCATCTTCGCCGAACGATCCGGCATCTACATCATCGACCTGCAGAAGACCCTCCGGCAGATCATCAAGGCCCAGGAGCTGCTGCGCACCGTCGTCCTCAAGGGCGACAGCGTCCTCTTCGTCTGCACCAAGCGCCAGCTGAAGGGCGTGGTCCAGGCCGAGGCGGCGGCGAGCGGCGGGCACTACGTGACGGAGCGGTGGCTGGGCGGCATGCTCACCAACTTCCAGACGGTCAAGAAGCAGATCCGGCGGCTGAAGGACCTCGAGCAGGGCGCCACGGAAGGCGAGTTCGAGAGCTACACCAAGAAGGAAAAGCTGCTCTTCGAGCGGGAGCGCGTGAAGCTGTCGCGCAACCTCGAGGGCATCAAGAACATGAACCGGCTGCCCGGCGCGCTCTTCGTCGTGGACGCCAAGAAGGAAAAGATCGCGGTCGCCGAGGCGAACAAGCTGGGGATCCCGGTGGTGGCCATCGTGGACACCAACGCCGACCCCGACGTGATCACGGTGCCGATCCCGGGCAACGACGACGCGATTCGCGCCGTCGCCCTGATCACCCAGGCGCTGGCCGAGACCATTGCCGAGGCCCGGGCGCAGATGCCGGCCCGCGAGGCGGGCGAGGCGGACGATTCCGAGACCTACAGCACCGATTCCGGCACGGAAGGGGACGCCGACGCGGATCGGAAGAAGCGCCGGGCCCGCCGCAAGCGTCGTCCGAAGCCGGAGGCCATCGCGGCCCGGCTGAAGGGCGAGGCGGAGACGGCAGAGTCGGGGGAGGCGGAGGCGGCCGCCCCGGCTGCCGCGGCTGAATCGGACGCCTAGTCCGGCTTCCGCGGGATCCAGCGCGCCGCCGCCCCCGGCCTCCAACCGGCTAGGGCGGCGGTTTCACTATCCATCATCACCAGTGAGTGCAAGACCATGACGACGAAGACACACGCGATTGCTGCGAAGGATGTGGCCGAGCTCCGCGCCCGGACCGGCGCGGGCATGATGGACTGCAAGAAGGCGCTCGAGGACGCCGCCGGCGACATGGGCAAGGCGGTCGAGTTCCTGCGCGCCAAGGGCATCGCGAAGGCCGAGAAGCGGGCCGGCCGGAGCGCCAGCCAGGGCCTCGTGGTCAACTACATGCACCACAACGGGCAGGTCGGGGTGCTGGTCGAGCTGAACAGCGAAACCGACTTCGTCGCCCGGACCGAGGAGTTCGGCCAGTTGGCGCGCGACATCGCGCTCCACATCGCCTCGGCCGATCCGATTGGCGGTCAACGCCGAGGACATCGATCCGGCGCTGCTCGAGAGCGAGCGCCGCATTGCCGAGCAGCAGGTGGCCGAGGAGGGCAAGCCCGAGGCCATCCGCGCCAAGATCGTCGAGGGCAAGCTCAAGAAGTTCGTGGCGGAGCGGACCCTGCTGGAGCAGCCGTTCGTGAAGGATGACAGCAAGACGATCGGCGAGCTCGTGAAGGAAGTGTCGGGCAAGCTCGGCGAGGCCCTCGTGGTCCGCCGCTTCGCCCGGTTCAAGATCGGGGAGGACTGATGGCCCTCGCCTATGCCCGGGCGTTGTTGAAGGTGTCCGGCGAGGCGCTCGCCGGCGAGAAGGGCGTGGGCGTGGACTTCAAGGTCGTCGAGACCCTGGCCGACCAGATCAAGACGGTGCACGCGATGGGCGTGCAGCTCAGCCTCGTGGTCGGCGGCGGCAACATCATCCGGGGGACCGCCGCCAGCCGCGACGGGCTCGACCGGGTCAACGCCGACTACATGGGCATGCTGGCCACGGTCATCAACGCCCTGGCCATGCAGGACGTCCTTGAAAAGCTCGGCGTGCACACCCGCGTGATGACCGCCATCCGCATGGAGTCGCTCGCCGAGCCGTACATCCGGCGCCGCGCCCAGCGGCACCTCGAGAAGGGCCGCCTCGTCATCTTCGCGGGCGGCACCGGCAACCCGTTCTTCTCCACGGACACCGCCGCGGTGCTGCGGGCGCTCGAGGTGGAGGCCGACGTCATCCTCAAGGCCACCAACGTCGACGGCGTGTACACCGCGGATCCCCGCACCGACGCGAGCGCCACGTTCATCCCGGAGCTCACCTTCCAGGAAGCGATCGTCAAGGGCTACGCGGTCATGGACGCCAACGCGTTCGGGCTCTGCAAGGCCAACCAGCTTCCCATCCTGGTCTTCAACATCAACGAACCCGGAGCCATCGCGCGGATCCTGCGGGGCGAGCGGGTCGGGACGATCGTCCGATGAGCACGATTCCAGAACTTCTCAAGCACTGCCGGGAGCTGATGGTCAAGGCGGTGGAGAGCACCAAGCGCGAACTGACCGGCATCCGGAGCGGCAAGGCGAGCACCGCGCTCCTCGACACCATTCGTGTGGAGGCCTACGGGTCGACCGTGCCGCTCAACCAGGTGGCCATGGTCGCGGCTCCCGAGGCCCGCATGCTCACGGTCCAGCCGTTCGACAAGTCGCTGGCGCCGGTCATCGAGAAGGCCATCCGCGACGGCGACCTCGGCCTCAACCCCGCCTCGCAGGGCAACGTCATCCGGGTGCCGCTGCCCGCCCTCTCCGAGGAGCGGCGCAAGGAACTCGTGAAGGTGGTGCACAAGCTCGCCGAAGAGGGGCGCATCGCCATCCGTCACGCGCGGACCGACACCCTCGGCAAGATCAAGAAGCTCGAGCACATGTCCGAGGACGACAAGACGCGCGGCGAAAAGGACGTCCAGAAACTGACGGACGAACATGTGAAGCTCGTGGACGAGATCATCAAGTCCAAAGAAGCGGAAATCATGGAAGTGTGACCGGATGAGCGATCCGCTGCTTGACTCGATCCACCAGCAGGGCGCGGTCCCGGCGCACGTCGCCATCATCATGGACGGCAACGGGCGCTGGGCGCAGGCGCGCGCGCTGCCCCGCCCGGCGGGGCACCAGGCCGGCATGCAGGCAGTCCGCGAGGCGGTCGAGGGAGCGCGCAACGCCGGGGTGCGGGTGCTCACCCTCTTCGCGTTCTCCCAGGAAAACTGGCAGCGCCCCGCCGAAGAAATTGACGCCCTCATGGCGCTCCTCGAAGAGTATATCGCCCGGGAGCGCGAAGAACTGGTGGCCAAGGGGGTGGCGGTCCGCTTCCTCGGCGACCTCGACCGGCTGGTGCCCAGCGCGCGCGCCGCGGTGGACGACACCATCCGCGCCACGGCGGGCGGCACCGAGCTGGCCCTCAACATTTGCATCTCGTACGGCTCCCGCGCCGAGCTGACCCGCGCGGCACGCCTCATCGCCGAGGACGTCGCGGCCGGCCGGCTGGTGCCCGCCGAAGTGGACGAGGCCGCGGTGGCCCGCCGGCTCTACACGGCGCCCTGGCCCGATCCCGACCTGCTCATCCGAACCTCGGGCGAACTCCGGCTCTCCAATTTCCTGCTCTGGCAACTCGCCTACGCGGAGCTGTTCGTCACCCCGGTCCTCTGGCCCGACTTCACGCGGCACGACTTCTTCGAGGCCGTCGCCGAGTTCCAGCGCCGCGACCGGCGCTTCGGACGCGTCCCGACCTGATGGATCGCAACATGCAGGCGCGGATCGCGTTCGCTGTCGTCGCGATCCCGGCGGCGCTGGCCATCGTCTGGTTCGGCGGGTGGGCGCTGGTGGCGCTGCTGACGGTCGCCGGGGTGCTCGGCACCCGGGAACTCTTCAATTTCGCCCGACAGCGCGGCGTGCATCCCTCGCCGGTGCTGGGGCTCGGCGCCGCGGCCCTCGCCGCCCCGCTCACCTGGCTCGCCCTCAGCCGCTCCAGCGTGTTCGTGATCATCGCCGACTGGTGGCCCTACGCTGGCGCGGTCTGGATTCTCTCGGTTCTGGGCTGGGCGACGCTGCGCCGGGCCCCCGACGCCCACCCCCTCGGGGCGGCGACGGTCACCCTGGTCGGCCCGCTCTACGCCGCGGCGCTCCCCGCCTTCCTGCTGGTGCTGCGCCACTCCTCGTTCGGCCTGAAGTCGGCGGCCGGCACCGCCCTCGTCTTCTTCCCCCTCATCGTGACCTGGGTCGGCGACTCGGCGGCGATGTCGGGCGGGCGCGCGTTCGGCGGGCCGAAGATGGCGCCGACCATCAGCCCGGGAAAGACCCGCTCCGGCGGCGTCGCCGGCCTGGTCGGTTCCACGGTGGCCGGGGCGCTGCTGGTGCCGCTCGCGCTGCGCCCCGCCGGCTTCGACCTCGGCGTCGCCCCCGCCGCCGCGATCGGACTGCTGCTTGGGGCGGTGGGGCAAGTGGGCGACCTCGCCGAGTCGCTCCTCAAGCGGGAGGCGGGCGTCAAGGATTCCAGCCACCTGATCCCCGGCCACGGCGGGGTCCTCGACCGGTTCGATTCGCTGATCTTCGTGCTTCCCGTCGCGGCGCTCCTGTTCCGCCTGCTCGGCGTCCTCTGATGCGTGGGGTGGCGGTGCTGGGCTCGACCGGCTCGATCGGCCGGAGCACGCTGGCCGTCCTCGAACGGCAGCGGGAACACTTCCGCGTCGTGGCCCTGACCGGCGGTCGCAACGCCTCCCTCCTCGAAACGCAGCGCCGCGCCTGGACGCCCGAGTTCACGGGGCTGGCCGATTCCGCCGGCGCGGACGTCCTGATCGAGGCGGCCACCCACCCCGCGGTGGACATCGTGGTGAACGCGGTCGTGGGCGCCGCCGGCCTCGACGCGACGCTCGCCGCGCTCCGTGCCGGCAAGCGGGTCGCGCTGGCCAACAAGGAGTCGCTGGTCATGGCCGGGGAGCTGGTGCTGGAGGCGGCGCGGTCCGGGGGCGGCGAACTGATCCCGGTGGACAGCGAGCACAGCGCGGTGCTGCAGTGCCTCGCCGGACACGGTGGCGAGCTGGAGCGCCTTATCCTGACGGCGTCCGGCGGCCCGTTCCGCGAGTGGCCTGCGGCCCGGGTGGCGGCGGCCACGGTGGAGGAGGCGCTGCGCCATCCGACCTGGACGATGGGCAGCAAGATCACCGTCGACAGCGCCACGCTCGCGAACAAGGCGCTCGAGGTCATCGAGGCGCACTTCCTCTACGGGCTCCCCTACGACCGGATCGAGGTGGTGGTGCACCCGCAGAGCATCGTGCATGCGTTCGTGGAGTTCCGCGACGGCAGCGTCCTCGCGCAACTCGGCTTCCCGACGATGGAGCTGCCCATTCTCTACGCGCTCACCCATCCCGCCCGGCTGCCAGACCGCGGCGTGCCGCGGTTCGATCCGGTCGCGGCCGGGGCGCTGACCTTCGAGCCGGTGCGTGCCGACGTGTTTCACACCTTCGCGGCCGGCGTCGAGGCGGGCCGCGCCGGCGGGACCGCCCCCGCGGCGTTCAACGCCGCCAACGAGGTCGCCGTCGCCGCCTTTCTCGACCGCCGCATTCCGTTCGGCCGCATCGGGGAGACCGTGCGCGCCGTGCTCGACGCCCACGCCGTCCAGCCCGCCACGACGCTGGAGGCGGTGCGCGAGGCAGACCGGTGGGCGCGGGCCCGAGCCCTGGAGGAGATGACGTGATCGCTCTGCAGACTACCCTGTCCCTGCTGGTCGTCCTCGGCATCCTGGTCTTCGTGCACGAGGCCGGGCACTTCCTCGCCGCGAAGTGGGCCGGCGTCTGGGTGCATCGTTTCGCGCTCGGCATTGGCAACCCGATTCCGGGCCTCTCCTTCAAGTGGCGCGAGACCGAGTATGCCATCTGCTGGCTGCCGCTCGGCGGGTACGTCAAGATGGCCACCGCGGAAGAGGAGGCCACCAGCAGCGCGCTCGAGGGCGGGACGCCGGAGGCGGTCGTGCCCCCCGAGATGTACTTCGAGGCGAAGCCGGTCTGGAAGCGGATGATCATCATCCTGGCCGGCGTGACGATGAACACCCTCTTCGCGTGGGCGGTGTTTGCCGGCCTGGCGCTCTCGAACGGCCGGGCCATCAACCCGGAGACCCGGGTCGGCCAGGTCGCGACCGCGGACTTGCCGCCGGCGCTGGCCCCGCTCGCCGGGCTCCAGCCGGGCGACAGCATCGTTGCCGTCAATGGCGTGCCGGTCGCCGACTGGGGCGAGGTGATCGACGGCGTGATGAACGGGCACAGCGACACGATCACCATCGCGGTGGCGGGGAAGCCGCCGATCATCCTGCCGATCCATCCCGACGCCGTCGAGGAGCGGGCACTGGCGGCGCAGGCCATCAATCCCTGGCTGCCGGCCGAGGTCGCCCTGGTCAATCCAGGGAGCGCGGCCAGCCGCGCGGGGCTCGAGCCCGGGGACGTCCTGCTCTCGATCGGGGGGGTGCCGACGCCGCAGTGGTGGGACATGAAGTCGTTCGTCGAGGTCCATCCCGGCGACACGGTGGCCATCGTGGTGCAGCGGGGCGGCGCCGAGCTCTCGCTGACCGCCGTGCCGACCTCGGAAGTCCTTCGCGGGGCCGACGGCACCGAGCGGACCGTCGGGCTGCTCGGCGTGCTCCCGGCCACGCAGGCGGTGTACGAACCGTTCTCCCTCGGCGAGGCGATCGGGGCAGGGCTCGACGCCACCATCAACGCCTCGACGACCGTGGTCCGCTCGGTGCGCGGCATGCTGACGGGCCGGGTCTCGAGCCGGAGCATCGGGGGTCCCATCGCGATCGGGCAGATGGCGGCGCAGTCGGCCGAGGCGGGGTTGGGGATGTTCTTCGGCTTTCTCGGCCTGATCTCGGTCAACCTGGCGGTGCTGAACCTGCTGCCGATCCCGATCCTGGACGGCGGGCAGTTCCTCTTCCTGCTGGCGGAGGGAATCCTCCGGCGGCCGCTGTCGCTGAAGCTGCGGGAGCGGCTGACGCTGGTGGGGCTGGTGCTGGTGATGGCGCTGATGACCTTCGCCTTCTGGAACGACCTGAGCAAGCTCTTCGCGAACTGGGGCTAAGACGCTGCCGCGCAAGTGGTTACGCGTGCGGGCGTGGCGGGAGCGAGGGCGGCTTGGACGGAGCCGGAAGGTGTCCAACCCCTTGTCACGCCACAACTAGCGGGTTATTTTTCTGTGCTTGAAAGAATCGTAGACAATCGACGTTGCCCACCCGGGCACCCAACGGAAATCGACAGAATGAGCTTCGACAAGCAGGCCGTCACCGAAAAGCATCGCCTCCACGAAACGGACACCGGGTCCGCTCCGCTGCAGGTGGCCATGCTCACTGAGCGGATCAATTCGCTCACCGATCACTTCCGGACCCATTCGAAGGACCATCACGGTCGTCGTGGGCTCCTGAAGATGGTCGGCACCCGGCGTCGCCTGCTCACCTACCTGAAGCGCAGCGACCTGCCGACCTACCGGGCGCTGATCGAGCAACTCGGTCTCCGCCACTAACTGAAGCCCGTGGGCGAGGGCGTCCCGACCGAGCACGACGGGACGCCCTCTTTGCATTGCGTGCTCTGAGAAAAGAAAAGGTTGTGACTGTGCATCGGATCGAAACTGAATTCGCCGGCCGGACCCTCACGATCGAGACCGGCAAGATGGCGAAGCAGGCCGCCGGCTCGTGTCTCGTCCGCTTCGGCGACACCATGGTTCTGGCGGCGGTGACCGTCTCCAAGAACGTCTCCACCCTCCCGTTCTTCCCGCTCACGGTCGAGTATCGCGAGAAGACCTACGCCGCGGGCAAGATCCCCGGCGGGTTCCTCAAGCGGGAAGGCCGTCCGTCGGACAAGGAAATCCTTGCCGCCCGCGGCATCGACCGGTCGATCCGGCCGCTCTTCCCCGAGGGGTTCAAGAACGAGATCCAGGTGTTCGTCACCGTCATCTCGGCCGACCAGGAGAACGACGCCGACGTCCTCGGCGTGCTGGCCGCCTCGACGGCGCTCAGCATCTCGCCGATTCCGTGGGACGGTCCGATCGCCGCGGTGCGCGTCGGCCAGGTCGAGGGCAACTGGATCCTCAACCCGACCTTCCAGCAGCTTGAGTTTTCCGACGCTCGACCTCTTCGTCACCGGGTCGGCCGACTCGATCGTGATGGTCGAGGGCGGGGCGCACGAAATCTCCGAGAAGGACGTCCTCGAGCGCCCTCAAGATCGGGCAGAAGGGGATCAAGGAGCTGGTCGGGCACGCCAAGAAGATCATCGCCAAGGCGGCCAAGCCGAAGATGGCGTGGAAGAAGGCCGAGCGGGACGAGGCCCTCACCAAGCGTGTCACCGAGCTGCTCGAGAAGCCGATGGCCAAGGCGATCAACGCGAAGGACAAGGCCGCGCGCGCCGAGGGCGTCGCCGAGGTCAAGTCGGCCGCCATCGAGACGCTGGCCGCCGAGTTCCCCGACGCCGGCCGGACATCGGCAACGAGATCGAGGAAGTCGAGTACCGCGTCATGCGCGCCCAGGTGCTCGACAAGGGCGAGCGGGTCGACGGACGCGACATCGACACGGTGCGGCCGATCACGCATCGAGAGCCAGCGTGCTGCCCGCGCGCGCACGGCTCCGCGCTGTTCACGCGCGGCCAGACCCAGGCGCTGGTGGCCGTGACCCTCGGCACCGCCGACGACGAGCAGCGCATCGACACCATCGACGTGCCGCGCGAAACGACCAAGTCGTTCATGCTGCACTACAACTTCCCGCCGTACTGCACCGGCGAAGTGAAGATCGATCCGCGGCACCAGCCGCCGCGAAATCGGCCACGGCATGCTCGCCGAGCGGGCCCTGCAGGCGCTGCTCCCGCGCGTACGAGGAGTTCCCCTACACGATGCGCATCGTCTCGGAAGTCCTCGAGTCGAACGGCTCGTCGTCGATGGCGTCCGTCTGCGGCGGCTCGCTCGCGCTGATGGACGCCGGCGTGCCGATCAAGGCCGCCTGCGCCGGCGTCGCGATGGGGCTGATCAAGGAAGGGAAGAAGGTCGCCATCCTGACCGACATCCTCGGCTCCGAGGATCACCTCGGCGACATGGACTTCAAGGTGGCCGGCACGACGGCCGGCATCACCTCGATCCAGATGGACATCAAGATCGAGGGCCTCGACCTCAAGATCATGGAAGAGGCGCTCGAGCAAGGCCCGCGACGGCCGCCTGCACATCCTCGGCGAGATGGCCAAGGCCCTCGACACCCACCGCGCCGGAGATGTCGCCGTGGGCGCCGCGGATCTTCACGCTGCAGATCAAGCCCGGACAAGATCGGCGACCTCATCGGCCCGAAGGGCAAGACCATCCGCGGCATCCAGGACGCCACCGGCGCCAAGATCAACGTCGAGGACTCCGGCCTCGTCACCATCGCCGCCGTCGGCGGCGAGGCGGGCGAGAAGGCCCGCGAGATGGTCATCGCCATCATGCACCGAGCCCGAGGTCGGCAAGATCTACGAGGGCCCGGTCAAGAGCACCACGGCGTTCGGCGCGTTCATCGAGATCATGCCCGGCGTCGAGGGGCTGCTGCACATCAGCGAGCTCCAGCACGCCCGCATCGAGAAGACCGAGGACGTCGTCAAGAAGGGCGACATCGTCAAGGTCAAGCTCCTCGAGGTGGACGAGCGCGGCCGGATGAAGCTGTCCCGGAAGGCGCTCCTGCCGAAGGAGTAAGGACGGTGACGACTGTCCGTCTCGACGACGGGCTGTTCCAGACGAGCGCACCCAACGGCTGCATGCTCCTCACGGAGACGCTGCCGGGGGTTCGCTCGGCCGCCGTCGGGGATCTGGGTCCGCTCGGCGAGCGCCCACGAGGCCCGGCCGAAGATGGGCGTGTCCCACCTCCTCGAGCACATGGTGTTCAAGGGCACCGAGCGGCGCAGCGCGCACCAGATCGCCCTGGAGCTCGAGGTGCGCGGCGGGAGCCTCGACGCCTATACCAGCCGCGACCACACCGAGCTACCAGGCCCACGTCCTCGACACCGACCTCCCGCTGGCGGCCGACATCCTGACCGACCTGGTGCGCCGCCCGCTGCTCCGCGAGCAGGACCTCGTGCCGGAGCGCAACGTGGTGCTGGAGGAGATCAACGGCGTCGAGGACACGCCCGACGACCTGGTCTTCGAACTCCACTCCGAGACCCTCTGGCCGGCGCATCCCTACGGCTACTCGATCCTGGGCAGCGCCGACACCGTCACCGCCCTGTCGGCCGCGGACCTCCAGGCGCTCCCACCGAAACGGGTATTTCCGCGGCAACTGCGTCATCGCCGCCGCGGGCAACGTCGAGCACGAACAGCTCCTGGCGGTCCTGGCCGGCGAGGGGTGGTTCGACGGGCCCGACCTCGAGGCCCCGCTCCCCCCGCCGAGGCCGGCGCCCCCGCCCGCGGGGTCGTCCGACGCGAGGGCCGGGACACGACGCAGGCGCATATCGTCTTCGGCACGGATACGTTTCCGTACGCCGACAGCCGCCGGTACGCCATGGGGATGCTGGTCAACGCCTTCGGCGGCGGGATGTCGAGCCGACTCTTCCAGCGGATCCGCGAGGAGCTGGGGCTGGCGTACGCGATCTACGCCTACCACCAGTTCTACCGGTCGGCGGGGCAGTCGGGCGTCTACATCGGGACGAAGCCGGAGACGGCCGACCAGGCCATCGAGGCGATCCTGGCCGAGTACCGGCTGATGGCGACCGAGGGGCTTTCGCCGGCCGAAATCGAGGACGCGCGGCGCCAGTTGAAGGGACAGGTCATGCTCGGCCTCGAGAGCCCGCAGAGCCGGATGAACCGCCTCGCGAGCCTCTCGCTGCAGGGGGAGGCCTACCGTCCGCTCGACCGGGTCCTGGAGGAGATCGACGCCGTGACGCCGGAGACGCTCGCCGCGGTGGCGGCGGAGTACTTCGCGCCGGAGCGGCAGACGATTGTCAGGCTGGGACCGGCGGCGTAGTCTGGCAGGACTGAGGACTGAGGACTGGCCATCTTCTGTCATTGCGAGGAGGCCCCGGCCGGGGCCGACGAAGCAATCTCGGGCCGAGGGGAAGGCCTGATAGTTGAGGGCGTTGTCACATCACCGACATCTACCAAGGGTCGAGCCATGATCATCGGCGTACCGAAGGAAATCAAGACCAACGAGAATCGCATCGCGCTCGTCCCCGCCGGCGCCGAGGCGCTGGTCGGGGCCGGGCACACCGTGTACGTCGAGGCCGGGGCCGGGCTGGGGAGCGGATTCCCCGACGAGGCATACACCGCGGTCGGGGCCAAGACGCTGTCCACCGCCGACGAGGTCTGGGCCAAGGCCGACATGATCATGAAGGTCAAGGAGCCGATCGCCGTGGAGTGGCCCCGGATGCGGAAGGGGCAGCTCATCTACACCTACTTCCATTTTGCCGCGGCCGAGGAGCTCACGAAGGCGGTCATCAAGTCGGGGGCGGTGGCGGTGGCGTACGAGACGGTGCAGCTGCCCAACGGCGAACTGCCCCTGCTGACGCCGATGTCCGAAGTCGCGGGTCGGATGGCGGTGCAGGAAGGCGCCAAGTACCTCGAGAAGGTGTTCGGCGGCAGCGGGATCCTGCTGGGCGGCGTGCCCGGCGTCGCCCCGGGCGAGGTGGTGATCATCGGCGGGGGCGTGGTCGGCATCGACGCCGCCAAGATGGCCGCCGGCCTCGGCGCCCACGTCACCATTCTCGACATGTCGCTCGACCGGCTCCGGTACCTCGATGACGTGCTCCCGGCGAACGTCGACACCTGCTATTCCAACCGCCACAACATCCTCGACGCGATCCGCAAGGCGGACCTCGTCGTCGGGGCGGTCCTGCTCACCGGGGCCAAGGCACCGCACCTGGTCAAGCGGGCCGACCTGGCGCTCATGAAGCCCGGGTCCGTGATCGTGGACGTGGCGGTGGACCAGGGCGGCTGCGTCGAGACCATCAAGCCGACGACGCACGAAAACCCGACCTACTTCGTCGACGGCATCCTCCACTACGCCGTGGCCAACATGCCGGGCGGGGTGCCGCGCACTTCCACGCTGGCGCTCACCAACGCCACGCTCCCGTACGGGCTGAAGCTGGCCAAGCTCGGCTGGAAGGCCGCCTGCAAGGCCGATCGCTCGCTCATGCTCGGCCTGAACGTCGTCGAGGGGAAGGTCGTCTACCCGGGGGTGGCCGAGGCGTTCGGCCTGCCGCTGGTCGACGTGGAGACGGTGCTCTAGTGGCGGCAGCGCCCCGGCCGGTGACCCGCATCACATGATTCGATGACGGAGATCCGTATCGTTCGTCTCCCGCACGGGGAGGGCTTGCCCCTCCCCGCGCGGGCGACCGCCGGGGCGGCCGGGTTCGACCTGGCCAGCGCCGAGGAGGGGGAGCTCGCCCCGATGGAACGGCGGCTTTTTGCGACTGGTTTTGCGATTGCCATCCCCGCCGGATTCGAGGTGCAGCTCCGCCCCCGGTCGGGGCTCGCGCTCCGGGAAGGCCTGACCCTCCCGAATACCCCCGCCACGATCGACAGCGACTACCGGGGCGAGCTCAAGGTGGCGCTGGTCAACCTTGGTTCGGCCCCGGTGCGCATCGCGAGGGGCATGCGGATTGCTCAGATGCTGGTGGCCAGGGTCGAGCCCGCCGCCTTCGTCGAGGTGGACACCCTCCCCCCGACGGACCGGGGCGACGGGGGATTCGGGAGCACCGGGCACTAGCGCCTAACTCTCGGTCTTGTGATGATTTACGGCATTCGTTAGCTTTGGTCTCGACGCCCCCCTCCCAACTGAACGCCGTGAGAATGCCCACAGGATGAAGCTGCCCTCCTTTCGCTCGCTTATCCCCGCCAATGAAATTGCGGTCGATCTCGGCACGGCGAATACGCTGATCTACGTGAAGGGCGAGGGCATCGTGCTGAACGAGCCCTCGGTCGTCGCGCTCGAGAAGGCCACGGGCAAGATCAAGGGCATCGGCCTCGAGGCGAAGCGGATGCTGGGGCGCACGCCCGACGGCATCCTCGCGGTGCGGCCGCTGAAGGACGGCGTCATCGCCGACTTCGACGTGACCGAGAAGATGCTCCGGTACTTCCTCAAGACGATCATCGACAAGCACGTGTTCCGCGTGAAGCCGAAGGTCATCGTCTGCGTGCCCAGCGGCATCACCGAGGTGGAGCGGCGCGCGGTGCGCGACTCCGCGGAGACCGCGGGCGCCAAGGAAGTCTGGATGGTCGCGGAGCCGATGGCGGCGGCGATCGGCGTCGGGCTGCCGGTCGAGACGCCCACCGGCAACATGGTGATCGACATCGGCGGCGGCACCACCGAGATCGCGGTCATCGCGCTGTCCGGCATCGTCTCCGACACCTCGATCCGCACCGGTGGCGACGAGCTCGACATGGCCATCGTGCAGTTCATGCGCAAGAACTACAACCTGCTCGTCGGCGAGCCGACGGCGGAGGCGATCAAGATCAAGATCGGGTCCGCGGCTCCGCGTCGGCGAAGAGCGCGAGATGGAGGTCAAGGGGCGCGACCTCGTGTCCGGCATCCCGAAGACCGTGCGGGTGCACTCGTCGGAGATCCGCGAGGCGATCCAGGAGCCGATCCAGCAGATCGTCGACGCCGTGCGCCGCGCGCTCGAGATCACGCCGCCGGAGCTCGCCAGCGACATCGTCGATCGCGGCATCGTCATGACCGGCGGCGGCGCGCTCATCCGCGGCCTCGACGTCCTGCTGGCGCAGGAAACGGGGCTGCCGATCCACGTGGACGAGGATCCGCTCACCTGCGTGGTCCGCGGCACCGGCCGCATCCTCGACGACCCGCTGAAGTACCAAAGCGTCCTTTCCAAGTAGCATGCTGGCGCCGGATCGCACGTTCGCCCGTCGCGACACCGCCCTCTTCATCCTCTGCCTCGTCCTGTCGGTGGGTGCGCTGTTCGCACCCGAGACCTGGCAGTTCGCCATCGCGTCCAGCGCCCGGAGCACGGCGCTCGCGCCGCTCATCGCGCTGCAGCGCCGCGCCGAATCCTCCCGCACCAGCCTCGCGCGCTTCGAGCTCCTGACCGCTCAGCGCGACTCCGCCACGGTGGCCGCCCAGTCGCTCCCCGTCCTGCTCGACGAAAACAACCAGCTCCGCGCGCTGCTCGGCCTGGCGAAGCGGCTGCCGCGCCGGGTCATCCCCGCGGAGGTGCTGCACCAGCCGCTGCCCACCGACGGGCGCACCCTGCTGCTCAGCGCCGGGCGCCAGTCGGGGATCGCGCCGTTCCAGCCGGTGGTGTCGCCGGAGGGGTTGCTGGGTTTCATCCTCACCGCCGGTCCGTCGACCTCGATCGTGCTGACCTGGTCGCATCCCGACTTCCGCGCCAGCGCGGTCACGCTGGACGGGTCCGTGACGGGCATCATCGGCGTCACCCCCGATGCCTCCGTCCGGGAACCGATGCTCGAGCTGCGGGGGGTACCGTACCGGGACTCGGTCGCGGTCGGCACCGAGGTCATCACCTCCGGACTCGGCGGCGTCTATCCGCGGGGGCTGCCGATCGGCACGGTGGTTGGCGTGGCGCGGCAGTCCGAGGGATGGGAGCGCATCTACCTCGTTCGGCCCGCCACGGCCCCCGCGCGGGTCAGCCACGCCCTTGTCCTCCCGGCCGGCACGGTATGGGCCGGACAACCCGCCGAGGACTCGCTCCCGTGAGCGCCCCCCGGGCCACCCGACTGCGGTTCAGCCTCGTCATGCTGCTGCTGGTGGGGCTGCAGTTCTATGTGCGCCCACGACTCGGCAATCCCCACGTCGCGCCCGACTTCCTGATGCTCGGCCTGATGATCTTCGCGATCCGCAGCCGGCCCGGCGCGGCGGCCTTCGCGGGGTTCCTCATCGGGTTCGCGAGCGATGCCCTCACCCCGGCGCGCTTCGGCGCGGCGATGCTGGCCAACACCCTCGTCGGGTACGGGGCGGCGTGGGGACGGGCCGTGTTCTTCGCCGACAACCTTCTCGTCAACGCCGGGTTCATCGCCGCCGGGGTCTGGCTGCGCGACTTCCTCGTGCTCATGGCCAGCGGATCGAGCGGGAAGGAGCTGCTCTTCCAGCTCGGCGTCTGGAGCCCGGTCCTGGCCCTCAGCACCGCGGTGACGGGCGTCGTGGTGCTGACGGTCTTCCGCGACTGGCTCGATATCCGGCTCGAGGAATGAACGAGTTCCATTCGTACCGCCGGGCGGAGCGCGCGGCCATTGCGCGCTGGTTCTTCCTGGCGGTCTTCCTGGTCCTCACGGTCGCGTTCTTCCGGACGCAGGTCGTCCAGCACGAGCGGTTCCGGCTGCGCGCCGAAAAGAACCGGCTCCGCATCGTCCCGCTCATCGCCCCCCGCGGCGTCATCTACGACCGCAACGGCCTGGTCATCGCCGACAACGTGCCGGGCTACGCCATCAAGCTGCTCGCCCCGTCGGTGGACTCGCTGCGCGCCGTCCTCGCGCGATTCATGGCGGTCGTGCCCCTCGACAGCGTCCAGGTCAGCGGCATCCTGGCGCGCTATCGGCAGGCGCCGTACCAGCCGGTCGTGGTGCTCGGCACCGGCAGCTTCGAGACGGTCTCGCAGCTGGAGGAGCGCCGGGCGGTGCTGCCCGGGCTGGTCATCCAATCGGAGCCGCGCCGGTTCTATCCCGAGGGCCAGGCGGTGGCGCACCTGGTCGGGCTATGTCGGCGAGGTGAGCGAACACGACCTGGAGACCGACCGGTTTCCGGGGGCGCAACTGGGGACGGTGGTCGGGCGGGCGGGACTGGAGCAGGAATACGACGCCGAGCTGCGGGGCCGGCCCGGGGTGCACTACGTCGAGGTCAACGCCCGGGGTCGGCTGGTGCGCGAGGAGGACGTGGCGCCGACGCTGGCGGCCATCCCCGGTCAGGCGGTCCGGACGACGATCGACCTCGAGCTGCAGCGCTACATCGACAGCCTCTGGCGGGCGGAGGCGCCAAACGTCCGCGGCGCGATGGTGGCGCTGACCCCGTCCGGGGAGGTGCTGGCGCTCTACAGCGCGCCCGGATACGATCCGAACGAATTCGTCGGCGGCATCTCCACGACGGAATGGCGGCGCCTGAACGACGACCCCGCCAAGCCGCTGCTGGACCGCGCAATCCAGACCCGGTACCCCCCCGCCTCTCCCTTCAAGCTGGCCACCGCGGCAATGGCGCTGAAGCGCGGCGTCGCGACTTTCACTACGCACATGCCGGAGCCCTGCCGCGGCGGGCTGCAGGTGGGGAATCGGTACTTCCGGTGCTGGAAGCCGGAAGGACACGGCAATCTCGACCTCGAGGGGGCCATCGCCAAGAGCTGCGACGTGTATTTCTACCAGCTCGGGCTGCGCATCGGGCTCGACGCGATCCTGAGCGACGGCGTGCTGATGGGATTTCGCGACAAGAGCGGGATCGACCTCGAAAACGAGATCGCCCCGATCTACCCGTCCAACGCCGCCTATTTCGACCGGAAGTACGGCTCGCGCGGCTGGAGCAAGTGGGGCGCGACCCTGAACTTCGCGATCGGGCAGGGGGAGAACACCCAGAGCGTCATCAACATGACCCGGTTCTACGCGGCGCTGGCCAGCGGAGGCGAGGCCCCGACACCGTTCATCGTGCGGCCCCGCAGCGACCAGGTACGCGAGCTCGGGCTCTCGCCGGCCCAGCTGGAGGGACTCCGGCTGGCCCTGATCGCCGTGGTGGAGCGGGGCACCGCGGCCGCCAGCCGGAGCCTCGAGCTGTCGCTGGCGGGGAAGACCGGGACCGCCCAGAACTCGCATGGCGAGGACCACGGCTGGTACGTCGGATTCGCGCCGGCCGACAAGCCCCGGATCATCGTGGGCAGCATCATGGAGTTCGCGGAGCACGGCTCCAACGTGGCGCCATACGTCAACAAGGTCCTCGTGCGCTACGTGATGGGGAAGGGGAGCACCGACGCGCCGCTCACCGTCGCCCTCCCGGCCGACTCGGCGCCCCGTGCCGTGCAAATCGTTCCCGATTCCGTCTTGCTGGTCGACCCGGTGGCGGACGATACCGTCTTGCCCCCGCCACCGGCGCCCTCCGGCCCATGAGGTCACTCGGTCCCGACCGGCCGCTCATCGCGGTCGCGCTGCTGCTGGGGGCGTACGGCCTCCTGACCCTCTACTCCGCGGGGCAGACCGACGTCGTCACCCAGGCGCAGGGCGTCTGGCTTCGTCAGCTGGTCTGGATGGGCATCGGCGTGGTGGCGGCCGCGGTCGTCTTCCGCTTTTCGTTCCGCCTGCTGGAGTGGTCCGCACCCGCGGCGTACGGGTTCGGGCTCCTGCTGCTCGTCGTCACGCTTGTCGTCGGGACGGGGCAGGGGACGGCCGCCGGCACGAAGAGCTGGCTCGCCATCGGCGGACACCAGATCGGGCAGCCCGCCGAACTGGCCAAGCTGGCGGTCATCCTGATGCTGGCGCGATACCTCTCGGGGCTGCGTGACTCGCCCCGCAATCTGCGTGAGCTCATCGCGCCCTGCCTGATCGCCGGGGTCCCCTTCCTGCTGGTGCTGAAGCAGCCCGACCTGGGGAGCGCCATCGTCTTCGTCGGGATCCTGTTCCTGATGCTTTTCTGGTCGGGCGTGAAGCCGTCCCTCCTCTTCATGCTGGCCAGTCCGGGGTTGAGCCTCCTGCTCGCGTTCAACACCTGGACGTGGGGCCTCTGGATGATCGTCCTGGCGGTGCTGCTGTTCGCCTGGCGGCCCTACGTGGTGGAAGGAGTCTTCCTCTACGTCGTCAACTCCGTGATGGGGGCGGTGGCCATCCCGCTCTGGCAGCGGCTGGCGCCGTATCAACAGAACCGGCTGCTGACCTTTCTGAATCCGGAGATCGACCCGCGCGCCGCCGGGTATCACGCCATCCAATCGCGCGTCGCGATCGGATCCGGCGGCTGGTTCGGCAACGGATTCACCGAGGGCCCCCAGAAGCGGCTCGCCTTCCTCCCGGCGCAGCACACGGACTTCATCTTTTCGGTGGTCGGGGAGGAACTCGGCTTCCTGGGCGTCATGGTGGCACTGCTGCTCTTTCTGCTGCTCTTCCTTGTGCTGCTGCGCATCGCCCGCCGCGCCACCGATCCCTTTGCCAGTCTTGTCGTCTTCGGGGTGCTGGCGCTTTTCTTCACCCATGTCTTCGAAAATGTCGGGATGACGGTCAATTTGATGCCGATTACCGGCATTCCGCTGCCGTTTTTCTCGTATGGCGGCTCATTCTTCCTGATTTGCTGCGTGTCCCTCGGCCTGGTCCTGCGGGCCGCCTGGGACGCCCGGCTGTCAGGCTATGCTGAATGATGGCAATGACTTAGCTATCACGGTCTGGCGCTGGACAGCCGAATCGCGCAGATTGGTAGCTTCCATGACCCTCCCCTTCTCTCCCCCCGGAGCCTCCTCAACCCCACTAGGGGTGTAATGGCCTGGTTCAAGAAAGAACGAAAGCCGCGGACGCCAGTCCGTGAGCGCCGCGAGGTCCCCGCCGACGCCTGGGAAAAGTGTGACGGGTGCGGGCACATGGACATCCGGGACAAATTCGAGCGGGCCCTCAATGTCTGCCCCGAGTGCGGGAAGCACCGCCGGATCAGCGCGGAGGAGTACGTTGAACTGCTGACGGACGAGGGGTCGTGGCGCGAGCTGTGGGGCAACCTGAGTTCCGAAGACCCGCTCCAGTTCGAGCACTATCCCGATCGGCTGGCCAAGGCAATCGCCAAGGCCGGCCCGGCCGACGCCATCTATACCGGCATCGGGCAACTCGACGGACTGGTCTACTACCTTGGCGTCATGAACTTCGCGTTCATGGGCGGATCGATGGGTTCGGTGGTCGGGGAAAAGATCGCGCGGCTCGCCCGGCGCGCCCTGCAGAAGAAGCGCCCGGTCGTGCTGGTGTGCGCCTCCGGTGGCGCGCGGATGCAGGAGGGGGTCTACTCCCTGATGCAGATGGCCAAGACGAGCGCCGCGCTGGCGCAACTGGGCCTGCACGGCATCCCCTTCATTACGATCCTCACGGACCCGACCACGGGGGGCGTCTCGGCGTCCTACGCGATGCAGGGCGACGTGATCCTCGCGGAGCCAGGCGCCTTGATCGGGTTCGCGGGGCAGCGGGTCATCAAGCAGACCATCGGGCAGGACCTGCCGGAGGGGTTCCAGACGGCGGAGTTCCTGCTGGATCACGGGCAGATCGACGACGTCGTTCCGCGCGGGTCGCTGCGGGACACCACCGCCCGACTGCTGCGGCACATGCAGGGCGCGCGGGCACGCTATGATGCGGCGGACGCCGTCTGAGTCACCACCCAGCGACTCACGCGAAGCCGCGAAGACACGAAGAGACGAGACCAGGAATTGACCCGCACTCACCATGGCCTGCGTCCCGTGAACCGCATCGACCGGTGCGCTTGGTTCGGCGACCTCGCGTCTTCGCGGCTTCGCGTGATCCTCCCCGCGTGATGTCGTGAATTCAGTTCCGTTGACGTACGACGAAGCCTTGGCCTTCCTCTTCCCACGCACCACCACCATCAAGTTCGGGCTCGACACCACCGCGCGCGCTCCTCTCGGAGCTCGGCGACCCGCACACGGTCATGCCCTCCATCCACGTCGGCGGCACCAACGGCAAGGGAAGCGTCGCCGCCCTCGTCGCCGAGGCGCTCGCCTGTGCCGGGTGGCGGGTGGGACTGTACACCTCGCCCCACCTCGTCTCGTTCCGGGAGCGGATCCGCGTGGATGGAGTGCCGATCTCCGAGGCGGCGGTGGCGATGTGGACCGCACGCATGGCGCCGCGCGTGCAGGAGCTCGGCGCGACGTTCTTCGAGGCGACGACCGCGATGGCCTTCGCCGACTTTGCGGCGCGGGGGGCCGAGATTGCCGTGGTGGAAGTCGGGCTCGGCGGACGGCTCGACAGCACCAACATCGTCACACCCCTCGTCAGCGCCGTCACGAAGATCGCCATGGATCACATGAAGTATCTCGGCGACAGCCTCGACGGACATCGCGCGGGAAAAAGCCGGCATCGCGAAGCCGGGGGTGCCGTTCGTCATCGGCGAGCGGGACCCGGCGCTGGTCGAGGCCCTCCGCCAGGAGGCCCGGCGGATTGCGCGGGACGGCGGGGGGCCGGTCGGACGTCCGTGTGCTCCCGCCCGAGTACGAGTGGAGCGGCGCGCTCGGGCTGCGGGGCGGCCACCAGCGCCGGAACGCCGGGGTGGCGCACGGCATCCTCATGGCGCTCCCGGAGCGGTGGCGGCCGCCGGCGGAGGCGATCCGGGAGGGGTTTGCCGCGGCGCAGGTGCCGGGGCGCCTCGATCGACGGGGCAAGTGGCTGTTCGATGTGGCCCACAACCCGGACGGGATGGAGTCCCTCGTCACCGCCCTCGGGGCCGCGCCGCCACCCGGCCCGGTCCACGCCCTGGTGAGCATCCTCGGCGACAAGGAGTGGCCGACCATGCTGGTCTGGCTCGACTCGGTGGTCGATCGGGGAGTGTTGACGGTGGCCCCCTCCGCGGCGGAACGGGGATGGGATCTCGGCTGGCTTCGCGACTGGCTGGCGCGACCCGACCGCCCTCCGGCTCGGGCGCAGTGGACCCTTGTGCCCGAGTTTTCCGCCGCCCTGGTGGAGGTTCAGCGGGGAGCGGGCACCGTGCTGGTGACCGGTTCGTTCCACACCGTGGGCGATGTGATGGAGGCGCTGGGGATGGGCGAGTGACGCGGCGGTCGGCATAGCCAAATCCTTTGTTTTCAAGTATTTTGCCCCGCATGTCCCATCAGTCCCTCCCCGGATTCCGCGAGTTCTTTCCCGACGATTTGGCAGCCCGCAGCTACCTCTTTGCGGCGTGGCGCCGGGTCGCGGCGCGCTACGGCTTCGAGGAGTACGACGGACCGCCGCTCGAGCCGCAGGAGTTGTACACCGAGAAGAGCGGACCCGAGATTGTCGGGCAGCTCTACAACTTCGTGGACAAGGGCGATCGGCAGGTGGCGCTGCGCCCCGAAATGACCCCGACCCTCGCCCGAATGGTCGCCTCCCGGGCCAACGGACTCCGCAAGCCGATCCGCTGGTTTTCCATCGGGCAGATGTTCCGGTACGAGCGCCAGCAGCGAGGCCGGTTGCGGGAGCACTACCAGCTCAACTGCGACCTGATCGGCGAATCCGGGCCGCTCGGCGACGCCGAAGTCATCGCGCTCCTCGTGGACCTGGGGCGCGAACTTGGTCTGGGAGCCGACGCGGTGCGCGTCCGGCTCTCCGATCGGCGGGTGCTGTCGACGCTGCTGCGCGGCGCCGGCGTCACGGAGTCCCAGCTGCCGCTCGCCTATTCGGCCCTCGACAAGCGGGAGCGGATGGAGCGTCCGGCGCTGGAGGCGATGCTCCGGGGACCGGACGGGAAGGGGATGAGCGCCACCACCACAGGGCGGGTGCTCGAACTCTCCGCGCTGCGCTCGCTCGACGCCGTCGCGGCCGCGCTGCAGGGCGTCCCGGGTGGAGACGCGGCGCTGGGGCCGCTCCGGCAGACCGTCGACGCCCTGGAGGCGATGGGGCTGGCGGAGTTCGTCGACATCGACCTCACCATCGTGCGCGGCCTGGCCTACTACACCGGGACGGTCTTCGAGCTCTTCGATGCGGGCCGGTCCCACCGGGCCATCGCCGGCGGAGGACGGTACGACGATCTCCTCGGCCGGCTCGGTGGCGTGGAGCTGCCGGCGGTCGGGTTCGCGATGGGCGACGTCGTCTCGGCGAGGTGCTGCGCGAGCGCGGCCTGATGCCCGCCGCGGCACCCTCCCTCGACGTGTTTGTCGCCGGGGTCACGCGAGGACGACCTTCCGCACGTGCTCGCGCTGTCACACGAGTGCCGGGACGCGGGGCTGCGCACCGAGTACGCGCTCACCGCGCAGGCGGTCGGGAAGCAGCTGAAGCTGGCGGACGCGCGCAAGGCGCGGGTCGCCGTGCTGATCGGCCCGGACGACCGGGCGCGCAACGAAGTGCAACTGAAGGACCTGGCCGCGAAGGCGCAGCGGTCGGTCTCCCGAACCGAGGCGGTCGCCGCGCTCCTGGCGATCCGCCCCTGACCCCGGGGCCGCGGTCCGGCCCCACCCAGCGAGGCAGCATGGCAGACGACAAGGCGCTCACGACCCGGGCGGCGGACTTCTCCGCCTGGTACAACGAGGTCATCGCCCGGGCCGCAGCTGGCCGACTACAGCCCGGTGCGCGGCTGCATGGTCATCCGGCCGAACGGCTACGCCATCTGGGAACAGATGCAGCAGGCGCTCGACCGAATGTTCAAGGACACCGGTCACCAGAACGCCTACTTCCCCCTCTTCATCCCGCAGAGCTTCCTGGCCCGCGAAGCCGAACACGTCGAAGGGTTCGCACCCGAGCTGGCGGTCGTCACCCACGCCGGCGGCAAGGAGCTGGACGAACCGCTCGTCGTCCGTCCCACCTCCGAGACCATCATCTACTCGATGTACGCCAAGTGGATCCAGAGCTGGCGTGACCTGCCCCTGCTGATCAACCAGTGGGCCAACGTGGTCCGGTGGGAACTGCGCACCCGGCTCTTCCTCCGCACCACCGAATTCCTCTGGCAGGAGGGCCACACCGCCCACGCCACGGAAGAGGAGGCGGAGGCGGAGACGCTGCTGATCCTCGGCATCTACCGCCGGTTCGCGGAAGAGTGGATGGCGATGCCGGTGCTCACCGGGCGCAAGACGCGACGGCGAGAAGTTTGCCGGGGCGCTCCGCACCTACGCGATCGAAGCGCTGATGCAGGACAACCGCGCGCTGCAGGCCGGCACGAGCCACAACCTCGGCCAGAACTTCTCCAAGGCGTTCGACGTGACCTTCCAGACCGCCGAGGGCGGGCTCGGGCACGTCTGGAACACCTCCTGGGGCGTCTCCACCCGGCTCGTCGGCGGGCTGATCATGACGCACAGCGACGACGTGGGCCTCGTCTGCCCGCCGCGCCTGGCCCAGCACCAGGTGGTGATCGTCCCGATCTACCGGAAGGACGAGGAGCGGGTCGCGGTCCTCGAGGCCGCGGAGCGCCTGCAGAAGAGCCTCCGTGCCGCCGGGCTCCGCGTCCACCTCGACGCGCGCGACGGCCTCAAGCCGGGCGCCAAGTACTACGAGTGGGAATCGCGCGGGCGTCCCGTTCCGCCTCGAGCTCGGCCCGCGCGACCTGGCCGCCGAGCAGGTGATGCTGGCGCGGCGCCTCGGCGGCAAGGAACCGATTCCGATGGCCGGCATCGGCGATCGGATCCACGTCGAGATCGACGCGATGCAGCAGGCGCTGCTCGGCGCGGCGGTGGCCCGGCGCGAGGCCGCCACGATCCGCGGTGCGTCGCGCGACCAGCTGGTGGAGGCCATGAACGGGCCGGGCGGGTTCGTGTACGGCGGCTGGTGCGGCGACGCCACCTGCGAAGCGGACATCAAGGAGCAGACCAAGGCGACCATCCGCGTCCTGCCGGACGAAGAATTCCGTTCCGACCCCGCGCCGACGCGCTGCGTCTGGTGCAACCGCGACGCCGTGTCGGAGGCGGTGTGGGCGAAGGCGTACTGATGAGGGCGGGGAAGCGGGGAAGCGGGGAAGCGGGACAGTCTCCCTTGCTGGATGATGCGGGCATGGTGGTGACGGCGGAAGGGCTGGTGATGGCGGGGGTGCCGTTGGCGCGGATTGCGCGCGAGGTCGGCACCCCCGTCTACGTCTACAACGCCGAGACCATTCGCCGCCAGTACCGCGCGCTGGAGGCGGCGTTCGCGGGGATTCCCCACCGGATCTGCTACGCGGTGAAGGCCAACAGCAACCTGGCCGTGCTGCGGCTGATGCACGACCTGGGCGCCGGCGCCGACCTCGTTTCCGCCGGCGAGATGCGCCGCGCCATCGCGGCGGGGTTCGCGCCGGGCAGCCTCGTGTTCAGCGGCGTCGGCAAGACGGTCGCCGAGCTCGAGGAGACCGTCGCCGCCGGCATCGGACAGGTCAACGTCGAATCGGTCGAGGAGCTGAAGTTGCTCGGATCGGTCGCGGCGCGGCTCGATCGACCCACGTCCGTCGGCATCCGCGTCAATCCTGACGTGACCACCGACACCCACCCCTACATCTCGACCAGCCACGGCGGTATCAAGTTCGGCGTCCCGCACGACCAGGTGCGCCCGGCGGCCGACTACATCCGCGAGCATCCGCACCTGCGCCTCGCCGCGGTGGCGATGCACCTCGGCAGTCAGCTGCTGGATCCCGCGCCCTACGCCGAGGCGCTCGCCAAGCTGGTTGCCCTGGTCGGGGAGCTCCGCGGCGCCGGGATATCCACCCTCGAATCGCTCGACATCGGCGGCGGGCTCGGCATCCGCTACCAGCCGGACGCCGGCCCGGGAATGGACCCGGCCTCGCTCGCGGCGGTCGTCGGGCCGCTTGCCGCCCAGGCGGGGCTTCCGGTGACGATGGAACCGGGACGGTTCCTGGTGGGGAGTGCCGGGGTGCTGCTGACCGAGGTCCTCTACCGGAAGCACTCCGGCGGGCGCGACTTCGTCATCGTGGACGCCGCCATGAACGACCTGCTCCGGCCGAGCCTCTATCGTGCGCATCACGAAATCGTCGAGGTGGTGCCGGCGGGCCGCGCCGTCGGTCCGGTGGATGTGGTCGGACCGATTTGCGAGACGGGCGACTTCCTCGCGCTGGAGCGCGCGTTGCCCCGGGTGGAGCCGGGCGAACGTCTGGCGGCGCTCTGTGCCGGCGCGTACGGCTTCGTCATGAGTTCGAACTACAACACCCGCGGCCGGGTGGCCGAGGTGCTGGTCGATGCGGGGCGTTCCGCCGTCGTGCGGCCGCGCGAGTCGGTCGACAGCCTGTTTGCCACCGAGATTGCCGATCCTTTTGCCACCCTCTCCGACAACGGCTGAGGAGCCAGCGACATGGACACGCGGAAGCACCACGACGGCATCCTGATCCTCGATTACGGCTCGCAGTTCACGCAGCTCATTGCGCGGCGGGTGCGCGAGGCCCACGTCTACTGCGAAATCCATCCGGGAACCCGCTCCCTGGAATGGATTCGGGAGTGGCGCCCGAAGGGGATCATCCTCTCCGGCGGCCCGAACTCGGTGTACGACGCAGGCGCACCGACCGCACCCGCCGGCATTCTCGACCTCGGGGTGCCGGTGCTTGGGCTCTGCTACGGCATGCAGATCATCGCCCAGATGGCCGGGGCCAAGGTGGTCGGCGCCGATCGCCGTGAGTACGGCCGGGCGGTGGTCACCGTCGCGGGGGGGAAGCTCTTCAGGGGATTCGCAGCCGGCGACCAGACCGCGGTCTGGATGAGCCACGGCGACCATGTCAACGCCCCACCCCCCGGCTACATTGTCACCGCCGCATCTCCCAACTGTCCTGTCGCCGGCTTCGAGCACGCCAGCCGCCCGATCTTCGGCGTGCAGTTCCACCCCGAGGTGGCGCACACGGCGCGCGGCGGGGAGATCATCGGCGCCTTTCTTTTCGACGTCTGTGGCGCCACGCCGGACTGGACGGCGGGGCACTTCATCGAGACCGAGACGACCCGCATCCGCGAGCTCGCCGGGTCCGCCCGGGTCATTTGCGGCCTCTCCGGGGGAGTCGATTCGTCGGTGGCTGCCGCCTTGGTCCACCGCGCGGTCGGCGACCGGCTCACCTGCATCTTCGTCGACCACGGACTGCTCCGCCTGCACGAGCGCGACCAGGTCGAGGCGACCTTCCGCCGGCACCTCGGCATCGACCTCCGGGTTGTGGAGGCGAGTGATCTCTTTCTGGCGGCGCTCGACGGCGTCAGCGATCCGGAGGAGAAGCGCCGGCGGATCGGGCACACCTTCATCGACGTCTTCGAGGCGGAGGCCAAGAAGGTCGGTTCCGACGTCGGCTTCCTCGTGCAGGGGACGCTCTATCCCGACGTCATCGAGTCGGTGTCGCCCACCGGCGGGCCGTCCGTCACCATCAAGACGCACCACAACGTCGGCGGCCTGCCGGAGCGGCTGCCCTTCAAACTGATCGAGCCGCTGCGCGAGCTGTTCAAGGACGAGGTGCGGCAGGTGGGGCGGGAGCTGCGGCTGCCCGAGGAGATGGTGGGGCGGCATCCGTTTCCAGGCCCGGGGTTGGCCATCCGCATCCTCGGTGCCGTCTCGAAGCCGGAGCTCGACATCCTGCGCGCGGTGGACGACATCTACATCGAGGAAATCCGGGCGGCCGGGCTGTACGACGACATCTGGCAGGCCTTCGCGGTGCTGCTGCCGATCCGGTCCGTGGGAGTGCAGGGGGACTTCCGCACCTACGACCAGGCGGTGGCGCTCCGAGCGGTCACCAGCCGCGACGGCATGACCGCCGACTGGTTCCCCTTCCCGCACGAGGTGCTGGCGCACATCTCGAACCGGATCGCCAACGAGGTGAAGGGCGTGAACCGCGTGGTGTATGACGTGAGCAGCAAGCCGCCG
Organism: uncultured Gemmatimonadales bacterium; assembly: GCA_963748815.1. Taxonomy (GTDB): domain Bacteria; phylum Gemmatimonadota; class Gemmatimonadetes; order Gemmatimonadales; family GWC2-71-9; genus SPDF01. The sequence goes on from CAVVKJ010000010.1 coordinate 57,786, forward strand.
GCTACGATCGAGTGGGAGTAGGCGTCCTCACGCCCCGATGCCGCCACCGCCACCGACTCTATCCCACCCCACGTATCGGCCGGATATCGATGGGCTGAGGGCAATCGCAGTGCTGGCGGTGATCGTGTTCCACGCGTTCCCCCGCGCATTGAGGGGCGGCTTTGTCGGTGTGGACGTCTTCTTCGTCATCTCCGGCTACCTGATCTCCACCATTCTCTTCCAGAACCTGGGCCGGGGCACGTTCAGCTTCACCGTGTTCTACGCCCGCCGCATCAAGCGCATCTTTCCCGCACTGCTCGTGGTCCTGGTCGCCTGCTACGCCTTCGGCTGGTTCGCGCTGCTCGCGGACGAGTACAAGCAACTCGGCAAACACATCGCCGCCGGCGCCGGCTTCGTCTCCAACATCGCGCTGTGGGGTGAAGCGGGGTACTTCGACAACTCGGCGGAGACCAAGCCCCTGCTGCACCTGTGGAGCCTCGGCATCGAAGAGCAGTTCTACATCGCCTGGCCGCTGCTGCTCTGGATCGCATGGAAACGAAACGTCAGCCTCCTGACCGTCACGGTCCTGGTCGCCGTCGTGTCGTTCGGCCTCAATCTCCGCGAGGTGCGGACCGACGCCGCGGCCGCCTTCTATGCCCCGCAGACGCGGGTCTGGGAGCTGCTTTGCGGCAGCGTCCTCGCCTGGGTCGGGCTGTATCGACGGGAGGCCGTCGTCACCCTGCGAGTGAAGCTCGACCGCTGGCTCTCGGCGCGGCTCGGTCGTGCGCAGCCTGACCTCGGGGGCACGGCCCTGCCCAATCTCCTGGCCTGGAGTGGGGTCGGGTTCCTGGCCTACGGATTCGGGCAGATCAACGGGAACCTCAGCTTTCCCGGCGCCTGGGCGCTGCTCCCCGTGCTGGGGACCGTCCTGCTCATCGCGGCGGGTCCGACGGCGTGGGTGAATCGCACGATCCTGTCCCACCGGATCGCCGTGTCGATCGGCCTGATCAGTTATCCGCTGTATTTGTGGCATTGGCCGCTGCTGTCGTTCGCGAGAATCGTCGAGAGCGAGACCCCTGGGCCGGCCATCCGCAGTACGGCGGTTGCCGTCTCCCTGCTGCTCGCCTGGCTCACCTACCGGCTTGTGGAGCGTCCTCTGCGTTTCGGAAAGGCCGGCAGGGGGAAGGTCGCGGCCCTCGTCGGGCTGATGGCCATCGTGGGGTCCGTCGGCTTCGACACCTTTCGCCGGGAGGGGTATGACTTCAGGGCGTCGGTGCAGGGATTCGCCAACAACAAGAACGAGTTGGTCAGGACGCCGGCTACTGACCCTGAATGCCTCGAGTACGTCGGCACGACGGCGCCGCTGTTCCCCTACTGCAGATTCACCAGGGCGGGGGGAGCCGAGACCGTGGCCGTCATCGGAGATAGCCACGCACATGTCGCGTACCCCGGCATCGCTGACAGTCTCAGGGCGATGGGGATCAACACGGTGCTGCTCGCCAACAGCGGCTGCCCTCCGCTGCTCGGCGTCCCCATCCCCGGGAGGACGGACCCTGACCCGCGGGCGTGCCAGCACCGGATCGATGAGCTGCTCGAGGTAGTGTTGCGTCGCGGGGACATTCGGCGGGTCGTCTTCGTGGCGCGAGGACCCATCTATTTCACGGGAACGGTGCCGCTCTCCGGCGATCGCGACGTGCTGCGGGGATCGGCGGTCTCGCTCGCCGAGTACCAGGCAGGAACCCAGCGGACCATCGACCGGCTCGTCGCAGGCGGCAAGGCGGTCTTCTACGTCACCGAGAATCCGGAGTTGAGCAGCCTGCCTGCGGCGTGCATTGTCCGGCCGCTCAGGGTGCACGCGAAGGATTGCCGCGTCGAGCGGACGTCGGTGCTATCCCGCCAGGGGGACTACCTGGCCATGGTGGAGGCGCTGTCGGGCGCCACGGTGATTGAGGGGATCGCCATTTTTTGCCCAACCGAGCGGTGCCTGGTCTTCGACTCGGCAGGCGCGCTCCTGTATGCAGATGACCACCACCTGTCCGTCGCGGGAAGCCGGTTCCAGGCCAGGGCGGTGTTGCCGAGCCTCCTTGGCCCGCAAGTCCCGGAGTGACGGAAGGCCAGCGGGTCGCGCCTACACACCCTTCTCAGCAAGGAGCTGAAAGAACTCCTCGGCCGAACTCAGCTTCGCCAGCAGTTCCGGCACCCCCGGTTCCTTGGCCAGCTGGGCAATCTTGCCGAGGGTCGGCAGGTACTGGTTGGACATCTCGTTCGGCGGCGCGACGATGAGAAAGACGTGGTGGACCGGCTGTCCGTCGGCGGCGTCGAAGGTCAGTCCCGTCGGGGAGTGGCCATAGGCAAGCTGCAGGCGACTGACCACGAGGGAGCGGCAGTGCGGCACCGCGACACCTCGCCCCACGCCGGTGGAGCCGAGCGTTTCCCGGCGGTGGAGCATCTTCAATAGCGTATCCGCGGATTTCTCGTCGACGTGCAACAGGGCCACCATTTCGGCGAGCGCCTCGTCCTTGGTGGTGGCGCGGAGCGGCAGCTGCACGGCGTCGGGCGCAAAGAATTCTCGAAGATGCATGACGCGGAAGCTAATCGGCGCCCGGAATGCGTGTCAAATCCCTATCATTGCTCGGTTTAGGCCGCGGCCGTATTTTGGAGGCATGCGGCTCCCCTATCCTGCTCCCCACGACTTCACCCTGGTCCTGGCTCCCATGGCCGGGGTCTCGGAGCCCCCCTTCCGCCAGATCTGCCGGCGGATGGGGGCCGACGTCGTCCTGTCGGAGTTCCTTTCCTCCGAGGCGATCCGCCGGCGGATCCGGAACACGCTCGAGGGGGCGGAGTTCGAGGAGTGCGAGCGCCCGATCGGCATCCAGATTTACGGCGCCGACCCCGCGGCCATGGCCGAGGCCACCGCGCTCATCACCGAGCACTACAAGCCGGAATTCATCGACATCAACTTCGGATGCCCCGTCAAGAAGGTGGTCAAGCGCAACGGCGGGTCGGGGTGCCTTCGCGAGCCGCAACTGATTACCGACATCATCCGCGCCTGCGTCGGGGCGACCCACCTGCCGGTGACGGTGAAGACGCGCAGCGGGTGGAACGACGAGATGCGTGACCCGGTCGGCATCGCGCTGCGCATGCAGGACGCGGGGGCGCGGGCGTTCACGCTGCATGCGCGGACGCGGACCCAGATGTATTCCGGCAGGGCGAACTGGGATGAGATCGCCCGCGTCGTGGAGGCGCTCGACATTCCCGTGCTGGGCAATGGCGACGTGCAGACACCCGAAGACGTCGTGCGGATGCGGGATCACACGGGGGCGGCCGGCGTCATGGTCGGGCGCGGCGCCTTCGGCAACCCGTGGCTCTTCCGCGATGCCCGGGCGTTGCTCGAAGGCCGCCCGAAGCCCGAGGCGCCGACGGCCGCCGAACGATTCGAGCTGGCGCTGACCCACGCCCGACTCGCGCTCCGGCTCCAGGGCGACAGCCGCAAGACGGTGGTCGAGTTCCGGAAACACTTCGGCTGGTACACCAAGGGGCTGCACGGTTCGAGCGAACTCCGCCAGCGGCTCTTCCAGGTGGAGTCGATCGCGGAGGCCGAGCGGATCTTCGTCGAGTACCTCGCCCCGCTGGCGCAGCTGGCGTGAGTCCCGAGCGGCTGGTCGCGCTGCTGGCAGAGGTCTCGGCCGGCACGGTGACGCCCGCGGCTGCGCTGGAGCAGCTCCGGCATTTTCCCTCCGAACATCTTCCCTTCGCCAGCCTCGACCATCACCGTGCGCTCCGGCAGGGCCAGCCGGAGGTCATCTTCTGCTCCGGGAAGACGGTGGAGCAGGTGGTGGCCATCGCCGGGCGACTTGTGGCCGCCTCGGGCGGCTTCCTGGGGACCCGCGCCACGCCGGAGCAGGCGGAGGCGCTACGGGCGGTCCATCCCGACCTGCAGTGGCATCCGTTGGCACGCACGGTCTTCCTGCCGGCTCCGTCCCGTCCGGGACCGACGGGGAAGGGCACCGTCCTGGTGGTCTGCGCCGGCACCAGCGACCTGCCGGTGGCGGAGGAGGCCGCGGTGGTCGCCGAGGCGTTCGGCAACCGGGTGGAGCGATTGGTGGATGTCGGGGTGGCCGGGCTCCATCGACTGATGGCGCAGGGCGACCGACTGCGCGAGGCGGCGGTGGTGATCGTGGTCGCCGGCATGGAGGGGGCGCTGCCGAGCGTGGTCGGTGGGCTGGTCGGCGTGCCGGTCATCGCCGTCCCGACCAGCGTGGGATACGGCGCGTCGTTCGGGGGCGTGGCCGCGCTGCTCGGCATGCTGAACAGTTGCGCCGCCGGCGTCACCGTGGTGAACATCGACAACGGCTTTGGCGCGGCGGCCGCCGCGACGCGGATCAACCAGGTGGGGCCCGCCGAATGATCGAGACCGTGCTGCGACGCACCGGGCCGGAGTTGGAGTGGCTCGACGTCACCGGGCCGTCCCCGGACGAACTGTCCGGCCTCGCCGAGACCTACCGGCTGCATCCCCTCGCCCTGCAGGATTGCCTCGATCCCGAGCATCTCCCCAAACATGAGCGCCTCGGCGACGCCACGTTCGTCATCGTCCGGGCCTACGACGAGGCGTCGGCGTCCGACGGGGTGACGATTCAGCAGATGACCCGGAAGGTGGCGGTCTTCACCGGGTCCACCTTCCTCCTGATGGTGCACCGGAAGGCGATGCCCTTCCTCGACGCCTTCAAGGCGAGCTGGGCCGGTCGCGAACCAGCGCAGGCCAGCGTGGACCGGATCCTGGTCGAATTGATCGCGGCGGTCGTGGATACCTACGGCAAGCCGCTGGACGAGGCGGAACGGATCCTGGACGATTTCGAGGAGGCGCTCTTCGACGGGCTCCGGGCCGAGGCGGGACTCGAGGAGATTCACCTGGTGAAGCGAAGGGTGACGCTGATCAAGCGCACTCTCTGGCAGACGCTGGCGGTCGTCCAGAAACTGCATCCGCCGTCGGAGGGACCCTCGCCGATCTACCAGGATCTCCGGGAGACGATCGAAAGCCTGCACGCCCAGGCCGACGAGCTGCAGCAGAACGTCACGAATCTCCAGTCGATCCAGCTCAGCATCGCCTCGCATCGCACCAACGAGGTGATGCGCGTCCTGACCGTCTTCTCGGCCTTCTTCCTGCCGTTGACGTTCATTGTCGGCATCTACGGGATGAACTTCCGCCGGATGCCCGAGCTGGAGTGGCACTACGGATATCCCGTCACGATCGGGGTGATGGCCGGGGTGTGCCTGGGCATCTATCTCTGGTTCCGCCACCGGGGATGGATGCGGTGATGGTCCCCTGGCTCCTGGCCCTCGGGGCAGGGGTCGCCCTCGGAGTCCTGGCGGGCCGTCGACTGCGCCCGTCCCACCCGCCGCCGTTCGGAAGACTCCCCGACGCCGCCACCCCCCACCTCCTTCCCGACCCCGCGCTCGAGTGGCTCCGGCGGGCGGTGGCCGCCCGCGGGGTCTGGGCGGTCGAGACCAAGGGTCCGGGGAAGGGAGCGCGAACGTATCAGAGCATCGACCCCGACTGGCGCGTGGCCGAGGGCGTGCTCGAGGTGATCGAGCAGCGGCTCGGCGCCGCTTCCGGCCGGGATGGGGAGGGGGTCGAGCGCCTGGAGCCGGGATTCCTCCTCACCGCCTCGGCCGGTGGCGCCGTGGTCGCCGCGCTGCTGCCGTCCGATGTGTCCCAGGCGATCCAGGCGTCGGTCCGGAACGACCTCGCCGCCTTGCTCGATGGCATCGGCCGGCGCCCGGTGCTCCACGACCTGGCCCAGGTGCAGGACGGGCTGGCCATCGAGTCGGTCGAAAGTGTGGGGATGCGCCTGGCCTACCAGGTGGAACGGATCGCCGGGGCCGAGGCATACGTGGCCGCGATCGGAAGGTGCGGGTGCACGGGTGATCGGCGTGTCGGGACTCGCGGACCGCCGGACGCTTGGGCAGGTCCTTCCCACCGACGCCGTCGCTTGCGCGAGTGGCGCGGGGTGCCGAGCCAGACGCATCGGCAGTGGCGACCCGATGGGGGTTCGGCGATCGATCGGCGCCGGCACCCGCCGGCCAGGGTGACGCCCATGCTGCAACATGATCAGGCCATCGGCGCGGTCGCCTGGCGGGTGCCCGACGGCGGCCTCGTCGCCCCCAGGACAGTCCACGAGGTGGACGAGGCGATCCGCGCCGCGACGCCCCGGCTCGAGATGGCACTGCGACTCGCCGCCGAGACCGACCGCGCCATCAAGGACCCTCTGACCGGCCTGCTCAATCGCCGCGGACTTGTCGGAGCGGATGGGACTGCTCGGGCCCGAACGCGGCGCGCTTATTTCGCTCGACTTCGACAAGTTCAAGCTGCTGAACGACACCCTCGGCCATGCGGCGGGAGACGCCGCGCTGATCCACCTGGCGCGCATTCTCCAGGAGCAGGTCCGTGGCGTCGATTCGGCGGCGCGGGTCGGTGGGGAGGAGTTTCTGCTCTGGTTGCCGGGGACCACCCTCGAGGAGGGTGTGCGAGTCGCGGAACGTATCAGGGTGCGGCTTGGGGACCGGCGGGTGGGACTGGCAGGGACGGTCCTGGCCGCTCTCCGCCTCGTTCGGGGTGGCGGGGTGGCCCGAGACGACCCGAAGCAAGGAGAATCTTGCGGCCCAGGCCGACGCGGCGCTGTACGCCGCCAAGCGAGGTGGTCGGGACCGGGTGGTGACGTGGAGTACGGACTTGAAGACTTCGTCAGGTTAGAATTATGGCCTTCTCCGGCCACGGGGGCGCCGCGACTTGCCGTTCCGGGAAGGCGGGAAGACCGTCCAGGCAGGGTATTGGAACTACTTTTCTATTCGGAGAATTGTCATGCGCGCTTCACGATTGATCCTGTTCCCCTCGCTTGTCTGTTCCGCAATGATCGCGACGGCCACGGGCTGCTCCTCGGGGATGTCCGGCACCGCGACGGAATCGGTCGTTGCCACGCCGACCGGCGGGTATGCGGTCGAGACGTTCAACACGGCGGCCACCGTCACCGCCATCAGCAAGAACGACCAGAAGGTCACGCTGCAGACCCCGGACGGGAAGAAGACCACGTTCAAGGCTGACTCGCAGATGGTCAACTATGCGAAATTGGCGGTGGGAGATCAGGTCGATGCCACCGTCACCGAAGCGATCGTGGTGGCGCTGTGGAAGGGAGACAATCCGCCGGCGGACGCCGCAGCGGGGGCGGTGGGGATCACCGCACCCGGGAAGCAGACGAGCAGCATGATGGTCGCGACGGTCCGGATGACGGCCACCATCACCGCCATGGACGTGCCGAAGCGGAAGGTGACCTTCCAGTTTGAGGACGGCAGCAGCAAGACCATCAAGGTCGACAAGAGCGTGAACATGGCCAATGCTGCGGTTGGGGACCGCCTGACGATCGTGGTGACGGAAGCGGCGGCGCTGACGGTGACCAAGAAGTAGGGCGATTGTTCGCCCCGGATAGCCCACCACGACCACTCGAAAGGCGACAACAATGCGCAATGGTGTTTTCACGGCGATGACGCTCCTCGTGCAGCCCGGCGTCCTTGCCGCCCAGGAGCCGGAAACCAAGGCCGACATGCAGGCAAAGGCGGAGGAGCTGGCCAAGGCCGCCCAGAATCCGGTCGCGAACATGGTCTCGATTCCGGTCCAGTTCAATTGGACCACCGGGGGCGGGCTCGGTGACGAGACGCAGTCCGATCATCAACGTCCAGCCGGTGCTGCCGCTGGCCGATCGACGACGACTGGAATCTCATCTCTCGGACCATCGTACCGTTGGTGAGCCTGCCGGCCGGCGGGCGATCGCATCACGGGCATCGCCGACATCCAGGAGCAGCTCTACCTGACGCCGATGAAGTCGAAGGGCGCTGGTCTGGGGTGTTGGGCCCGATCTTCTCGTTCCCGACGTCGACCAACGCCGCGATCTCGACGGGACAGTTTGCGCTCGGGCCGACCTTCGTGGTCGTGCTGAAGATCGGCAAGAAGTGGGTGTACGGCGCCGTGGCGAACCAGCTCTGGCGCATCGCGGGGAGCGGCGACACCGATCAGCCATCAACTCCTTCTTCGTCCAGCCGTTCATCAACTACAATCTGAAGCGCGGGTGGGCCATCTCGACCGCACCGCGCATCACGGCCAATTGGGATGCTGCCGAGTGGCCAGGTGTGGACTGTGCCGCTCGGCCTTGGAGTCTCGAAGATCACGGTGGTCGGGAAGCAGCCGATGAACATCGCTCATCCAGTACTACGACAACGTGGTGCGGCCGGACGCGCTGGGTCCTCCCTGGTGCGGATGCAGTTCACGCTGCTGTATCCGAGGGACTAGCACCATGGGCGCGGGAGCGGTCTGGTTGCCCTCGTGGCACGAAAAGTGTATCATTCTGACACACCCAAGGGGGCGATCGGCTTCGACGGGTTGGAAGAAGGAATTGCTGCGTGCCCAGGTCCAAGTCCCTGGCTAAACCGCTTGGAAACTACCAAACGCCAACGATAACCTGGCGCTGGCTGCGTAAGCTGAGCTAACGCTCGCTTGACGCTCCTCCGTTTCGCTGAGCCCGCCCGGGGCGCGGTGGATCGGATCGAAAATCCGGGCTGGCTGAGCGCGGTCCTCCGACGCGCGAGGCGAGACTTCAGGAGGTTGTCCCCGAAGCGGCCGATTCCTTGCCGGGTCGGGGAGACGCAAGAAGAGGGATCTACGCACGTAGATGCGGTTCTGGAACCACACTCGGACCAGGGTTCGATTCCCTGCGCCTCCACTAGGGAAGAGGACTGAGAGAAAGAGGACTGAGGACTGAGAGGGCTTGCCCTCGAAGACCTCAGTCCTTTTCTTCAGTGCCCTGCTCCTAGTCCTCAGTCCTCAGTCCTCAGTCCTCAGTCCTCCTCCCCTTCCTCAGTCCTCAGTCCTCCCATCACATGATTGTGACCATTTCCAGACCTTTACGGGGCACCCGGAAGGTCCTACGTTTCCCAAATCTGTGGGGTGGCAGCGCACTGCGCCCCGGCGATCTCCCCCCTGAATCGTTGGAGGATGGATGTTCCCGACAAGTCATCGTCGCTCTTCGTCCCTTGCCCTGCTCGGCTGGGCTGCCGCTGGCAGCCCAGCAGACCACTGGCAAGCCGGGCTCGCCGAGCGCCACGACCACGATCGACGGCCGCTACCTGCCCGACTCCCCGAGCCCGTTCGGCGGCGTCATCAAGAACGAGCGCCCTGGAGTCCACGCCGTGGTGGCCGCCGCGCATCGTGCCGCCGCAAGCAGGCGCCCAACGTGCTGCTCATCATGACCGACGACGCCGGGTTCGGCGTCGCCGGCACCTTCGGCGGCGTCATCCCGACCCCGGCGATGGACCGCATCGCGCAGCGCGGGACTCCGCTACACCCAGTTCCATTCGACGGCGCTCTGCTCGCCGACGCGCGCGGCGCTCATCACCGGGCGCAACCACCACTCGGTCGGGCTTCGGCGTCATCTCCGAACAGTCCACCGGGTACCCGGGCTACAACTGCGATCATCGGTCCGGACAACGCCACGATCGGCAGCATTCTGCGCGACAACGGCTACGCCACCTCCTGGTTCGGCAAGAATCACAACACCCCCGCGCTTCCAGTCCAGTCAGTCGCCGGTCCGTTCGATCAATGGCCGAACGGGATGGGCTTCGAGTATTTCTACGGGTTCATGGGCGGCGAGACCAACCAGTGGACGCCCTACCTGTTCCGCGAACACGACCCAGATCTACCCCTGGATCGGCAAGCCGGGGTACAACCTGACCACCGACATGGCGGACGACGCCATCACCTACATCAACCAGCTGCAAGGCCGACCGCACCCGAGCAAGCCGTTCTTCATCTACTACGTGCCGGGCGGCACGCACGCGCCGCACCAGCCGACCCCGGAATGGATCGCCAAGTTCAAGGGCAAGTTCGACATGGGGTGGAACGCGCTGCGGGACAGCATCTTCGCCAACCAGAAGCGGCTCGGCGTCATCCCGGCCAACACGCAGCTGACGCCCGTGGCCGGACGACCTGCCGAAGTGGGACACGCTGACTGCCCGAGGAGAAGAAGCTCTTCGCCCGGCAGGTGGAGGTCTTCGCCGCCTACGTGGCCTACACCGACTACGAGATCGGCCGGGTCATCCAGGCGGTCGAGGACCTGCGGGAAGCTGGACAACACGCTGATCATCTACATCGAGGGCGACAACGGCACCAGCGCCGAGGGCAGCACGATCGGGACGCCCAATCGACGTGGCGTCGCTTCGAGGGCATCCAACATGCCGGTCGCCGAGCAGATGAAGTACTACGACGTCTGGGGTTCGGACGAGACCTAGCCGCACATGTCGGTCGGCCTGGTCGTGGGCCTTCGACACGCCGTTCAAGTGGACCAAGCAGGTCGCCTCGCTCTTCGGCGGCACCCGCCAGGGGATGGCGATGTCGTGGCCGGGCCACATCACCGACGTCGGGGGCATCCGGACCCAGTTCCACCACATGATCGACATCGTGCCGACGCTCCTCGAGGCGACCGGCATCGAGGCCCCGGCCATGGTGAATCGGCGTGGAGCCAGACGACCGATCGAGGGCGTCAGCATGGCCTACACCTGGCCGAAGGACAGCGCCGAGGTGGCGTCCCACCGCACGACGCAGTACTTCGAGATGTTCGGCAACCGGGCGCTCTACCACGACGGCTGGATTGCGGCCACCACGCCTCCGGCGGCCCCCTGGCTGATGGGGCAGGCGAAGATGCCCGCGAACGTCGTCAACGGCTACACCTGGGAGCTCTACAACCTCGACGAACGACTTCTCCCAGAACAACGACCTGGCCGCCAAGAATCCCGGACAAGTTCAAGGAACTGCAGGAGCTCTTCCTGGTCGAGGCGACCAAGTACCACGTCTTCCCGCTCGACAACTCGGTCCTCGCGCGCATCGTGGCACCCCGGCCGAGCGCCACCGCCGGGCGGGACTCTTCAGCTACACGCGGCCCGATGGTCGGCCTCCCGCTCAGCGACGCGCCCCAGCTGCTGACCAGGTCGTTTACCATCACGGCGGACGTCGGACGTCCCGAAGGGCGGGGGCGACGGGGTGCTGGCTGACGCCGGGCGGGCGATTCGGCGGGTACGGGCTGTACCTGCTGAAGGGCAAGCCGGTCTTCACCTACAACCTGGTCGACGCTGGAGCACTTCCGGTGGGCAGGGCGCACAGGCGCTGACGCCGGGGCGGCACACCATCGTCTTCGACTTCAACTACGAGGGCCCCGGCTTCGGCAAGGGCGGCAGACGGCGGTGCCCTCACGGTGGACGGCAAGATGGTCGCCACGAAGTCGATCCCGCAGACGATTCCGTTCCTCATGCCGATCGACGAGACGTTCGACATCGGCTCCGACACCCGGACCAGCGTCAACGACGACCGACTACACGCTCGCCGTTCACCTTCACCGGCACAGCTCAACAAGCTGACGGTCAAGCTCGATCCGGCTCAGCTGCTCGCCGGGGACGAGCAGAAGATGCAGGCGCACCAGGCGAGCGCGCGGACGACTAGTAGGGACTGGCGCAAGGGGCTGAACGAAACCGGGGACCCCGGGGCAATTGCCCTGGGGTCCCCGGTTGCTTTGCCGTTGCGCTTCCCGTGTGGTCATCCCCGCGCACGCGGGGTCCAGTCACTGGATTCCCGCGTGCGCGGAATGACGGGCGTCCCGTCTCCTAGATGTGCCCCTCCAGATCAATCTTCTTGATCTTCTCTTCCTGCTCCTTGCGGAACTCCTTCAGCTTCTCGGCCAGGGACTTGTCGTATCGCGCCAGCATCGACACCGCGAAGAGCGCGGCGTTGTGGGCGCCCGCATCGCCGATGGCAAAGGTGGCCACCGGGATGCCGGCCGGCATCTGCACCGTGGAGAGGAGCGCGTCCATCCCCTGGAGGTGCCGCCCCGGCATCGGGACGCCGAGCACCGGGATGGTGGTGCCGGCGGCCATCACGCCCGCCAGGTGTGCCGCCATGCCGGCGGCGGCGATAATGCACTTCAGGCCACGTTCCTCTGCGGTGGTGGCGTACTCGTGGGCCAGGGCGGGGGAGCGGTGGGCCGAGATGACCCGGCTCTCGCAGGGCACGCCAAAATGCGCCAGCCGGTTCGCGGCATGGAGCATCACCGGCCAGTCGGAAGCACTGCCCATCACGATGCCGACCAGGGGGGTCGTCGCTTTCATCATACCGTCGCTTTCGTGCGGTCCATGGTGCCGCGTTTGGCGAGCGCCGCCTGCGCGGCGGCGAGCCGCGCGATCGGCACCCGGAAGGGTGAACAGCTCACGTAATTCATCCCGAGATCATCGCAAAAGGCGATCGCGGCGGGCTCGCCGCCATGCTCGCCGCAGATGCCGAGCTTGAGATCCTGCCGCGTCCGGCGCCCGAGCTCGCAGGCCATCGTCACGAGCTTGCCGACGCCGGCCTGGTCGAGGACCTGGAAGGGGTCGTCGGGGATGATGCCATGCTCGAGGTAGTACGGCAGGAAGCTCCCGGCGTCGTCGCGCGAGAGTCCCCAGGTCATCTGGGTCAGGTCGTTGGTGCCGAAGCTGAAGAACTGCGCCTCGCCGGCGATCTCGTCGGCGGTGAGCGCCGCCCGGGGGACCTCGATCATGGTCCCCAGCAGGTAGGGCACCGTCAGCTGCCGCTCCCGAAACACCTCCTCGGCCACCTGGCGGACGACGAGCGCCTGCCGCCGGTACTCCACGACGGTGGAGGTCAGCGGCAGCATCACCTCCGGCTGGACCCGGCCCTTCCGCGCGGCGACGGTGCAGGCCGCCTCGAAGATGGCCCGTGCCTGCATGGCGGTGATTTCGGGGTGGATGATGCCGAGCCGGCAGCCGCGGAGCCCGAGCATCGGGTTCTGCTCCTTGAGGCGGTCCACGATCAGCTGCAACTCCTTCGGATCCTTCCCCATTTCGCGCGCCAGCCCTGCCAGCTCCTCGGGGTCGTGGGGCAGGAACTCGTGGAGCGGCGGGTCGAGCAGCCGGATGGTGACCGGATACCCCTCCATCGCGCGGAAGATGCCCTCGAAGTCGCCCCGCTGCATCGGCAGCAGCCGGGCGAGCGCCTTCTTGCGCCCCTCGTCGTCGGAGGCCACGATCATCTCCCGCATGGCGGAGAGGCGGTCGCCCTCGAAGAACATGTGCTCGGTCCGGCAGAGTCCGATTCCTTCGGCGCCGAAGTCGCGGCCCTTGTGCGCGTCCGCCGGGGTGTCGGCGTTGACCCGGATCCGGAGGGTGCGCACCTTGTCGGCCCAGCCGAGGAGCTTGTCGAAGTTGCCGGAGACTTCCGGGGTCACCAGCGCCGCCCGGCCGGCCAGCACCCGTCCGGTGGCGCCGTCGAGCGTGATCCACTCGCCCTCGCTGATGGTCCGCCCGTCGACCGAGAAGCGTCCCGCGTCCTCGTCGACGTTGAGCTCCTGCGCACCTGCCACGCATGGTTTCCCCATGCCGCGCGCCACCACCGCGGCGTGGGAGGTCATCCCCCCGCGCGCCGTCAGGATCGCCTTCGCTTCCACCATGCCGTGGAAGTCTTCGGGGCTCGTCTCCCGGCGCACCAGGATGACCGCCTCGCCCTTCTTGCCCAGCTCCTCCGCGCGGTTGGCCGAGAAGACCACGGCCCCCGACGCGGCGCCTGGCGAGGCCGGTAGCCCGGTGGTCAGCAGGTCGAGCGTGGCCTTGGGGTCGATGGTCGGGTGCAGGAGCTGGTCGAGGTCCATGGGGGGAATGCGGGCGACCGCTTCCTCCTGCGTGATGAGCCCCTCGTCGACCATTTCGCAGGCGATGCGCACCGAGGCGTGCCCGGTGCGCTGCGCGCGCCGGGTCTGCAGCATGTAGAGCTTGCCATTCTCGATGGTGAACTCGAGATCCTGCACGTCCCGGAAATGCCGCTCCAGCGTCCGTGCCACCCGCTCGAGCTCGGCGAACGCGGCGGGGAGCGCCCCCTGCAGCGTCTCGATCGGTTCCGGGTCGCGGGAGCCGCTCACCACATCCTCGCCCTGCGCGTTGAGCAGGTACTCCCCGTACAGCTTGTCCTCGCCGGTGGAGGGGTCACGGGTAAACGCGACGCCGGTGCCCGAGCCCTCGCCCAGGTTCCCGAAGACCATCGTCACGATGTTGACGGCGGTGCCCATCGAGTCGGGAATGTCGTGCAGGCGGCGATAGTCGATGGCCCGCTTGGTGTGCCAGCTCTCGAAGACCGCCTCGATGGCGCCCCACAGCTGGTCGAGGGGGCGGTCCGGGAACGGCTTGCCGGTGGCGGCGGTGATGTGCGCCTTGAATTCCCGCACGAGCGCCTGCATCGCCTCGGCCGGGAGATCGATGTCGCGTGAGACACCCGCGGCGTGCTTCCGCTGCTCGAGCATCTCCTCGAACGGCGCCTTGGGGAGGTCGAAGACGACCGCGCCGTACATCTGCACGAACCGCCGGTAGGAATCCCAGGCGAAGCGGGGGTTCTTGCTCTGCCTCGCGAGCCCCTCGACCGTGTCGTCGTTGAGACCGAGGTTGAGGATCGTCTCCATCATCCCGGGCATCGACACCGCCGCTCCCGAACGCACCGACACGAGGAGCGGGTCGGCCGCGCCGCCGAAAATCTTGCCGGTGGCCGCCTCGAGCCGCTGCAACGCCGCCTCGACCTGCTGGAGCAGGCGCGGCGGAAACTGGCGTGATTCGAGGTAGGCGATGCAGATGGAGCTGGCGATGGTGAATCCCGGCGGGACCGGAATGCCGATGTTGGTCATCTCGGCGAGGCCGGCGCCCTTGCCACCGAGGAGGTCCTTCATGGCCGCCGTGCCGTCGGCGCGGCCCTGGCCGAAGAAGTAGACGAGTGGTTGCGTCATGCCGCCGGTCATGCGTCGACTCGCAGTCAGGGGAGACGAGTGCTGGATCGGGACGACCGCGTCCGGGACGGCGGTCGGGTAGTCGCCAGAGAAACAGGCGTGGCAGAAGGGGCCGCCGCCGGCGGCGCCCACCATGCCGTCGAGGCTCAGATAGCCGAGGGTGTCCACGCCGAGATAGGCGCGGATCTCTTCCATCGAATGGGTGGAGGCGATGAGCTCTTCCCGGGTGGGCGTGTCGATGCCGTAGTGGCAGGGTCCCGTGATGGGCGGCGAGGCGAGGCGGAGATGCACCTCCCGCGCCCCGGCGGCGCGGATCATCTGGACCAGCCCGCGGCTCGTGGTGCCGCGGACCAGGCTGTCGTCGACGACGACGACCTTCTTCCCTTCGATGATGCCGCGCACCGGGTTGAACTTGATCTTGACCTTGGCCACCCGGAGCGCCTGGGTCGGGTGGATGAAGGTCCGCCCGACGTAGTGGTTGCGGATCAGGCCGTGCTCCAGCTTGATGCCGGACACCTCGCTGAAGCCGAGCGCCATGGCGTTGCTGCTGTCCGGCACCGAGAAGACCACATCCGCGCCCGGCGCAGGGTGCTCCAGCGCGAGCCGCCGCCCGGCCTCGCGGCGGACGCGGTCGACCGACATCCCGAAGATGGTCGCTGTCGGGGCGGGCAAAGTAGATCAGCTCGAAGACGCAGCGGCTGACCGGCTTGGCCCGGAGCGGCTGCAGGTCCTCGATGACGCCGTCGGTGATGCGCACGAACTCGCCCGGCTTCAGTTCGCGGATGAAGGTCGCGCCGACCAGGTCGAGGGCGCAGGTCTCGCTGGCCGCCACGACACCCGTGCCCAGCCGCCCCAGCACCAGCGGCCGGAACCCCCGCGGGTCGACCACGGCGTAGAGTGTGCGGCCGACCCCGATGACCAGGCTGTAGGCCCCCTCCACCCGGGTCAGCGCCGACCGAATCTGGAGCTCGGGGTCGGGGACTTCGGACCGTGCAATCAGGTGGACCAGCACCTCGGTGTCGCTCGAGGAGGTGAAGATCGAGCCGCGCTCCACGAGGGTCTTCTTGATCTCGGCGGCGTTGGTCAGGTTGCCGTTGTGCGCCACGCAGAGCGACCCGATCCGGTAGTTGACCAGGCAGGGTTGCGCGTTGGCCAGCACGGTGCTGCCGGTGGTGGAGTACCGGGTATGCCCGACCGCCACGTCGCCGGGCAGCTGCTCCAGCTCCGCCTCACCGAAGGTTTCGGAGACGAGGCCCATGCCGACCTTGACCCGGGATTCGCCGTCGGGCGTGATGGCCACGATGCCGGCGCTCTCCTGTCCGCGGTGCTGCAGCGCGTAGAGACCGAGATAGGCCACGCGGGCCGCATCGGGAACGCCGGACACTCCCATGATTCCACACATTGGCTAGGCCTCCGCTCGGTCGCTGACGACCTCGCGCATCCGGCGCGGGATCGCGTCATCGTACACAGAACGGAGCCGGTCGACCGGCCACCGATGGACGCAACCTGGCAGGACGATCGTGAGGTCGCTTCCGGGAGTCCGCACCTCCCCGGCGAGGTACCCCTGCAGGCCATGCCGGGTAAGCAGCGCCCGGAGGCCGGGCAGGGCGGAGGGGGCCACGCTCAGCACCACCCGCCCATGATCCTCGCCGTAGAGCGCCTGCACATCGGTGAGGCCGGGCGCATAGGTCCGCAGGTCCACGATGGCCCCGAAGCCGCGATCGGCGTAGGGGCCGCCGATGGCTGCCTCCGCCAGCGCCACCGCCAGGCCACCCTCGGAACAGTCATGCGCCGAGCGGACGAGTCGTGCGGCCGCGGCGGCGACGAGGAACTGCTGAAGACGGGCCTCGTGCGCCAGGTCCACCTTCGGGCCGGCGCCGCCGACGAAGTCGCACAGTTCCGCCCAGTAGGCCGAGCCGCCGAGGGCGCCGGTGGTGCCGCCGACGAGCACGATGCGATCGCCCGTCGCCCGGAAGTGACTGGGCACGCGGTCCTCGGCGCGCCGGAGCAGGCCCACCATGCCCACGGTCGGGGTCGGGTCGACGGCGCCGGTGGGGCTCTCGTTGTAGAACGAGACGTTGCCGCCCGTGACCGGGGTCCCGAAGGCGCGGCAGGCATCGGAGATGCCGCGACAGGCCTCGGTGAACTGGAAGAACACCTCGGGCTTCTCGGGATTGCCGAAGTTCAGGCAGTCGGTGATGCCGAGCGGCTCGCGCCCCCGTGCACGCGACGTTGCGCGCCGCCTCGGCGACGGTCGCCTTGCCGCCCTCGTAGGGATCGAGCGCCACCAGCCGGTTGTTGCAGTCCACGCTCACCGCCATGGCGAACGGCTCCGTCCCGACCCGGAAGACCCCCGCGTCGCCCCCAGGGCCCAGCACGGTGGAGGCCTGTACCGTGGAATCGTACTGCTCGATAGACCCACCGCTTGCTCGCGATCGACGGCGTGTCGAGCAGCGCCTCGAGCGCCTCGGTCGCGTCGACGCGGGCGGCCCTGGTGGGGCTGGCCTTGCGCCGCGCGGCAGCGGCGGGAGCCTCGCGGGCCTCCGGTGTGTAGATCGGGCAGTCGTCGACGAGGGGCTGACCGGGAATCTCGGCGACGGTCAGTCCGTTGTGCTTCGACCCGGAAGAGGCCATCGTCGGTCACCCGCCCGATGTCCGTCGCCTCGAGTTCCCATTTCCGGCAGACGGCCTGGATGGCGGGCACCTGGTGGGGTTCCGCGACGATCAGCATCCGCTCCTGCGACTCCGAGAGCAGGATCTCGTACGGCGTCATCCCCGCTTCGCGGGTCGGGACCAGTCCGGTGTCGATCTCGACGCCGACGCCGCCCCGAGCGGCCATTTCGGCGCTGGAGCTGGTGAGCCCCGCCGCGCCCATGTCCTGGATGGCCACGATGAGCTTCGAGGTGATCAACTCGAGGCTCGCCTCGAGCAGCAGCTTCTCGGTGAACGGGTCGCCGACCTGCACCTGCGGGCGCCGCGCCTCGCTCTTCTCGGAGAGCTCCTCGGACGCGAAGCTCGCGCCGTGGATGCCGTCGCGGCCGGTCTTGGCGCCAACGTTGAGCAGCACGTTGCCGACGCCGTGGGCCCGCGCCGTGGCCAGGTCCGCCTCCCGGAGGATGCCGACGCACATCGCGTTGACGAGCGGATTGCCGGAGTAGCCCGGGCGCGAAGCCGACCTCGCCGCCGAGCGTCGGCACCCCGATGCAGTTGCCGTAGTCGCCCACGCCCCGCACGACCCCGGCGAAGAGGTAGCGATTGCGCGGCTCGTCAGCGGGCCGAACCGCAGGCTGTTGAGCACCGCCACCGGGCGGGCGCCCATCGTGAAGACATCGCGGAGAATGCCGCCGACGCCGGTCGCGGCGCCCTGGTACGGCTCCACGGCGGAGGGGTGGTTGTGCGACTCGATCTTGAAGGCCACCGCCCATCCGTCGGGGAGCCGCAGCACGCCGGCGTTCTCGCCCGGCCCCTGCACGACCTGCGGGCCGGTGGTGGGGAAGCGCTTGAGGACCGGCTTGGAGTGCTTGTACGAGCAGTGCTCGGACCAGAGCGCGGAGAAGACGCCGAGCTCCGTCAGCGTCGGCTGCCGGCCGAGCATGGCGACGATGCGGTCGAATTCGGAGTCGGTCAGGTTGTGCTCCCGGACGACTTCCCTGGTCACCGGTCGTTCTCCCGGGAAGGAGGCGGCGTGGGTGACCGGCACGGCGATGGTCATTTCGACTCCGAGCGGGGCGCGCGAAGGACCTGCGACAGGTCGCGGATGACGCGGCCCAACAGGGTGGGGTCATCCTTGGCCATCACGGCGGCAATCTCGTCGGCATCCAGGAAGATGCCCTGGCAGTGCACGCACCGGTCGACCGTCACGCCGTGGAACTCCTCATGCACCAGGTCGTGCCCGTCCTTGGGACACTTCATGAAGTGCAACTGCCGGGCCGCTTCCTCCGCGGCCGCCTTGGCGCGCTCGCGCTGCGCCTTGAGCAGCTCCGCCTCTTCCTTGGCGAAATACTCGTCTTCGCTCTTGCTGGGCTTCTGTGGGCTCATCGAGGCTGACTCCGTCAGGGGGTGGATCGGGCGGCCCGGCCAGGGAGCCACTCCGCGATGGACTTGAAAAAACCGGCGCCGACATCGCTGCCCGTCAGCGGGTCTGCATACCGTTCGGGGTGCGGCATGAACCCGACGATGGTGCCCGCCGCGTTGGACACCCCAGCGATGTCAGCGACCGACCCGTTGGGATTCTCTCCTCGCGTGTACCGCAGCACCACGCGCCCCTCGGCCTCGAGCAACCGGAGGGTATCGTCGTCGGCCACGTAGCAGCCGTCGCCGTGCGCCACCGGAATCCGGATCTCCGTGCCCCGCGTATACGCGGTGGTGCAGAAGGTGTCGGTGCGCTCCACCCGCACCCACACCGGCCGCGACACGAAGGTCAGTCGGTCGTTCCGGACCAGCGCCCCAGGCAGGAGCTGCGCCTCGCAGAGGATCTGGAACCCGTTGCAGATGCCGAGCACCGCCCCGCCCCCGGCGGCGTGACGCTGCACCGCCTGCATGACCGGGCTGAACCGGGCAATGGCGCCGGAACGGAGATAGTCGCCGTAGCTGAAGCCGCCCGGGAGGAGCACCACGTCGGCCTGCTGCAGGTCGGTGTCGCGATGCCACACGAATCGCGCTTCTGCGCCGGCGTTGGCGATGGCGTGGTAGGCGTCCCAGTCACAGTTGCTGCCGGGGAACCGGACGACCGCGACGCGCAGCATCAGGCCTCCACCGCCAGGCTGAAGTCTTCCGTGACCGGATTGGCCAGCAGCTTTTCGCACATCTGCCGCGCCGATGCCTCCGCGGCCGCGGGACTGGCCGCATCGATGGCGAGCTCGATCGCACGGCCGACGCGCACCTCGCCGGCGCCCGCAAAGCCGAGGACCGCGAGGGCGTGTTCCACGGCCTGGCCCTGCGGGTCGAGCAGGCCGGCGCGGGGCACGACACGGATGTGAACGCGATACGTCATGAGATCGAATCCTCGTCGTGGGTGTGTTCGTGCGGCGCGCGCACATGCAGCGTCTGGGCTTCCACCGTGTCCTCGGCGCGCTCCGAGAGGGCGATGACGGTGCTCCGGAGGATGCCAAACAGGAGGTAGCCGATGCCGAAGGGAAAGAGGAACCGGGAAGGGGCCAGGATCATGCCGGCCAGGATGCCGACCGTCACGAGCGTCCCGATGATCCCCGTGAGGGAGCGGAACCCGATGCGTGGGGTTCGCGGATACTTGACCGTGCTCAGCATCATCGCGGAGAGGGCGAGCATCAGGAACGTCAGCCCCTGGCGCTGGAGATCGAGATATTCCGGGAACTTCTGGTACCAGTCGGTCTGGCTGAACGCGAAGTACGTGGCCAGCGTCATGCCCGCGGCCGGCGAGGGCAGTCCGCTGAACCAGCCCGGCTTGTCCGAACCGGCGGCGGTGATATTGTAGCGCGCCAGCCGGATGGCCGCCGCCGCGACGTAGAGGAAGCAGATGACCCAGGCGAACCGCCCGGCCTCGGCAAACTCCAGGAAGTACATGATCATCGCCGGCGCGACGCCGAAGGAGATCACGTCGACGAGGGAATCGAGCTCGGCGCCGAACCGGGTGCCGGTGTGCGACATCCGGGCCAGCCGTCCGTCGAGGATGTCCGCCATGCCGGCAAAGACGATGAACCAGCCTGCCCACTTGAAATTGCCCTGCGCGGCGGACACGATGGCCCAGATGCCGCAGAACAGGTTGCCGAGCGTGAACGCGCTCGGGATGACGATGATGGCGCGCCGGATCCCCGGGCGACGCGGCGGCGCATCCGCGGTGTCGTGCGCGCTCATGGCCACTCCCCGATGATGGAGACGCCCGCCACCGTCCGCTCCCCCTCCGCGACCTTCACCGCGACGCCGGTCGGCAGGAAGACATCCACCCGCGACCCGAACCGGATCAGCCCCATGCGCTCCCCCTGCCGGACGGCGGTGCCCTCGGCGTGGTCGGTGATGATCCGCCGCGCGATCAGCCCGGCGATTTGCCGCACCAGCACCTTCCCGCGCGCCGCGACGATGCCGACCGACGACTGCTCGTTTTCCAGCGACGCCTTTTCCGCCGCGGCGTTCACGAACGCGCCCGGCGAATACTTGCGGTAGGTGATCGCGCCGTCCACCGGATACCGGTTCACGTGCACGTTGAACACGTTCATGAAGATCGAGACTCGCTGGACCTCGCCGCCGTGATAGTCCGGCTCGTCGATGCGGCGGACGCTCACCACGAGGCCGTCGGCGGGGGCGATGATCAGCCGTTCGCCCCGCGGTCCGTTACGGACCGGGTCCCGAAAGAAGGCAATGACCCAGATGGCGACGGGCAGCCAGACCAGGGCGGCGGTGTAGTAGCCGAAGAGCACGCACCCCAGCTCCATGAGCCAGAAGGCCCCGATGAACGGCCAGCCCTCGCGGGCGATGCGCATCAGCCGTCCTCGGGCAGTGGATGCCCGGTCAGGCGCCGGTAGGCGTCGACGTAGCGCGCGCTGGTCGTGTCGAGCACGTCCTGCGGAAGCGTCGGCGGCGGCGCCTCCCCGTTCCAGCTCCCCTTCGCCTTCAACGCCGCGAGGTAGTCGCGGAGCGGCTGCTTGTCGAAGCTCGGTTGGCCGCGCCCCGGCTCGTAGCGGTCCGCCGGCCAGAACCGCGAGGAGTCGGGCGTGAGGACCTCGTCGATCAGGCGGAGCGTGCCGTCGGCGTCGCGCCCGAACTCGAACTTCGTGTCGGCGATGATGATTCCCCGGTCGGCGGCATGCGCCCGGCCGGCCTCGTAGATGCGAAAGCTGGCCTCGCGGAGCGCCTCGGCCTCCGCCGTGCCGAGTGCCTTCGCCATGGTGTCGAACGTCACGTTCTCGTCGTGCCCCGTTTCCGCCTTGGTGGCGGGGCTGAAGATCGGCGGGTCGAGGCGGTCGCTCTCCACCAGTCCGGGTGTGAGCGGCTCGCCGGCCAGGGTGCCGGTCTTCCGGTATTCCGCCCACGCCGAGCCGGTGATGTAGCCGCGCACCACGCACTCGAACGGCACCGGGTCGGTGCGCCGGACCAGCATCGTGCGCCCCCGGAGGGCGGCGCGGTGCGGCGCGAGGTCGGGATAGCGCTCGATGATTTCGGTCGCGCTCGCCGAGATGAAGTGGGACGGGAAGACGCCGGCCAGCTTGTCGAACCAGAACGCGCTGACCTGGGTGAGGACCCGACCCTTTTCGGCAATCGGCTCGTTCATCACCACGTCGAAGGCGCTGATCCGGTCGCTCGCCACCAGCAGGAGTTCGTCGGGGCCGACCTCGTAGACTTCGCGGACCTTCCCCGCGCGAAGCAAGGGAAGCGGAAGCGTGCTTCGGAACATGACGGTCATACCCGCACCTCGGCAGCGTCTGGAGTCACGGCCAGCGGGCGCGCCCGCGCGACCAATGGTTTGGCGTATTCCTCGAGAAACTCGGCGACCTGCTCGCGAGCCCGACCGGTGTAGCGGGACGGTTCGAGCTCCGCCTTGAGCGCCCCCGCCGGGATGCCGGCGAACGCGGGGTCGGCGGCGAGGCGATCCATGAGCTCGTTCGGCTCGCCCCTGGCGACCTCGGCGGCCACCGCCATGCTGTGTCGGCGCACCACCTCGTGCAGCGCCTGCCGGTCGCCGCCGGCCGAGACGCCGAGCATCAGCCACCGTTCGGTGGCCATGAACGGCATCTGGGTCGCCACGTGGCGGCGGATGACCTCGGGCCGCACCTCGATCCCGCCGGCGATGTTCGCGACCAGGATGAGGATCGCGTCCGTCGCCAGGAACGCCTCCGGCAGGGTCAGGCGCCGGTTGGCGCTGTCGTCGAGGGTCCGCTCCAGCCACTGGCTCGCCGCGGTCTGCGCCGTGTTGGCCTGCAGCGACATGACGAATCGGGCGAGCCCGTTGATCCGCTCGGCCCGCATGGGATTGCGCTTGTATGCCATCGCGCTGGAACCGATCTGCTCCGACTCGAACGGTTCCAGCAGTTCTCCCTCGTGCTGCAGCAGGCGGAGGTCGCCCGCCATCTTGGAGGCCGACTGCGCCACCCCGGACAGGACGTCGAGCACGGTGCTGTCGGCCTTCCGGGTGTAGGTCTGCCCCGTCACCGCCCAGGTGCGCTCGAAGCCGAGGCGCCCGGCCACCAGGCGGTCGAGTTCGCGGACCTTGGCGTGATCGCCCCGGAAGAGCTCCAGGAACGAGGCCTGCGTGCCGGTGGTCCCCTTGCAGCCCCGGAGCCGCATCCCCTCGATGCGGTGGCAGAGGTCCTCGATGTCGGCGCCGAAGTCCTGCATCCAGAGGGTGGCCCGCTTGCCGACCGTGGTGAGCTGTGCGGGCTGGAAGTGGGTGTAGGCCAGGCACGGCTCCGCGGCGTTCGACTTCGCGAACGCGCCGAGGGCGTCCAGCACGGAGAGCAGGCGGCCCAGCACCAGGCGGAGGCCCTCGCGCATCACGAGGAGGTCGGCGTTGTCGGTCACGAAGGCGCTGGTCGCGCCGAGATGCAGGAAGGGGCGCGCGGCCGGGGCCTGGTCGCCGAAATGGTGCACGTGCGCCATCACGTCGTGCCGGAAGCGGCGTTCGTATTCGGCCGCGGTGACGAGGTCGGCGTCGTCGAGATGGGCGCGCATTTCCGCGAGCGCCGCCTCGGGGATGTCGAGCCCGAGTTCACGCTCCGATTCGGCGAGGGCGAGCCAGACGCGACGCCAGAGCCCGATGCGGCGGGGCTCGCCCCAGAGCCGCTGCATCGCGGGCGAGGCGTAGCGGGAGCCGAGCGGGGAGCGCCAGCGGTCGTCGGTCATCGGTACACCAGGTCCGTGTAGGCGGTTTGTCCGCTTCGCTCGACCCAGATCCGAAAGGCCTCGCCGGCGCGGAGGTCGTCGAGAAAGACGCTGAGATCGTCGGCGCTCGCGACGCGGCGACGGTCAAGGCCGACGATGACGTCCCCCTCGCGAAGGCCGGTCGCCTCGGCGGTCCGGGGCGCGATGCTGACGACGAGGGCGCCCTGGTCGCTCTGGATGCCGCGCTCGGCACGAATGGCCGGCGTGACGGTCACCAGCTGCAGCCCCTGCAGCACGGTCACCCGCGCCGCCGTGCGGGTCGGAAGGTCGCTGGCGACGAGGCGCCGGGTGGCGCTGACGTTGCCCCGACGGGTGACGAGGACGATCGTGTCGCCCACGCCGAGGTCGAGCTTGACCGATTCCCAGTCGAGATGGTTGTGGAGGGTCCGGCCGTTCGCCGACACGAGCACGTCCTGCCGCTGGATGCCCGCCCGCGCCGCCGGGCCGCCCGGGGCGACGCTCAGCACCACGAGGCCGTTGGAGGCGCGCCAGTCCTCGAAGTTCCGCGGCGGCGTTCACGTCGAGCCCGGTCCAGGCGCGCCGGATGGTGCCGGCGGTGAGGAGCAGGTCGGCCACGCGGAGCGCCCGCTCGATGGGAATGGCGAAGCCCGAGCCCGATCGAACCGCCGCTGTTCGAGAGGATGGACGAGTTGACCCCCACCACCTGGCCGAGCGCGTTGGCCAGCGGCCCGCCGGAGTTGCCGGGATTGATGGCGGCGTCGGTCTGGATCATGTCGAGGTAGAGGCCGGCCTGTCCCTCCGAGGGAAGGATGTTCCGCCCGGTGGCGCTGACGACACCGGCGGTCACCGTCGGCTCGGTGTTGCCGAGGTAGTCCGCGTACGGATTGCCGAGTGCCACGACCCATTCCCCGACCATGAGCTCGCTGCTCTTGCCGAGCGGCACGGTCGGGAGCCCGCGCCCGGTCACCTGGATGACGGCAATATCCGCCACCGGGTCGGAGCCGACCAGGGTGGCGGGGAGCTGGGTGCCGTCGGCGAGGGTGACGGTGATCTGTTCCGCGCCGGCCACCACATGATGGTTGGTGAGGATGACGCCGTTGCTGCGGATGAGGAAGCCGGTGCCGGATCCCCGCACCAATTGCGAGGCGTAGCGCGGGACGAACATGTCGGCCCAGGAGGAGCGCACGGCCACCTGCTGACGCGCCGCGACGCTGATCGAGACGACGGCGGGGGCGAGACGCTCCACGGCGCTGACGATGGCGGTGCGCCGGCTGGTGTCGAGCGTGGTCTGGGCCGGGAGGGCAGGGGCGACGGCCGCCAGCAACAGTCCGCCGACCGCGCCCGCCCGGACGCCGTCGAGCGCGCGGCGGAGGACGGGTCGTGCGGCGTTGTGGCGAGACGTCATGCGGCATCCCCGGGGTGGTCGGCGAATGCCTCCGCCGGATACTCGGCGGAGACGAAATAGAGTCCTTCCGGCGGGGCCGGAGGGCTGGTGTCGGCGTTCTCGTCCCGCGTCAGCTGGCTGGCCACGTCTTCGACCGGTCGGCGCCCGAGCCCGACGTCCACCATCGTTCCGACCAGCATCCGGACCATGTGGTGGAGAAACCGGTCGGCGGCGACGTGAAAGGTGAATCCCCGACCGGCCTCCCGGTCCCGCCACTCCGCACGGCGCAGCGTGCACAGGTAGTGCGGCTTCGGCTCGCCCTTCACCGCAAAGGCCCGAAAGCTGTGTTGGCCGAGCAGCGGTGCGGCCGCCGCTCGCAGTCGCTCGCCGTCGAGATCGCGGCCGAGCGCCCATTCGTACGGCCGGCGGAACGGCGACATCGAGGCGGCATCCACGCCGATCTCGTACCGGTACTCCCGCCCCAGGGCACTCTTCCGGGCGTGGAACCCCGGCCTGGCCAGGCGGACCCGCTCAATCCAGCAGTCGCGGGGGAGGAGCGCGTTCATGGCGCGATGAACCGCCTCGGGCTCCCACTTGGCCGCGAGTGTGAAGCTGACCCCCATCCCCTGAGAGTGCACGCCGGCGTCGGTTCGGCCCGCGCCGTGAGCGACGACGCGTCGCCCTTCGAGCCGCTCCAGCACCCCCTCCACCTCGGCCTGAACCGTCCGGCCGGAGGCCTGCCGTTGCCAGCCGAGAAAGCGGCCGCCATCGAAGTGCAACACGGCGAGAAAAGTCCGGCTCATCGGGGCGAAATCTAGCCGGTTTGTGGGGCCTCCGGCAAGACGCGCAAATGCTTGTCAGAATTGACAAAAGGCCTCGTTGACCGCTACCATTTTCTTGCGCACGTGCGGCCTTCTCGGGGTCGCCGGATTTTCCCCAGATCCCGCCCCCAACGTGACCCCAGCCGCGCCACCCCTCGCCGAGGCACTCCGCCTTCTTTCCGAAGGCCGTTCCCTCACCGCCATGCAGGCATCGGCCGCGTTTGCGGTGCTGGTCGCCGGTGCGGCCCCCGAAACCGATGCGGCGGCGCTGCTGCTGGGCTTGAAGGCCAAGGGGGAGACGGCCGACGAAATCGCCGGCGCGGCGAGGATTCTCCGCGAGGCGATGGTCCCAGTGGTTCTGCCCGACTGCGACGCGCTCGTGGACACCTGCGGCACCGGTGGTGGGGAGGTCGGCACGCTCAACCTCTCCACGGCCGCGGCCCTGCTCGCCGTCGGGGCGGGGGTGCGCGTCGCGAAGCACGGCAACCGGAGTCACACCTCCCGTTCGGGGTCGGCCGATGTCCTCGAGGCGCTCGGGATCCAGGTCGACCGCTCCCCGGAGGAGGCGTCGAAGGCGCTCTCGGACTCCGGTTTCACCTTCATGTATGCGCCGAGGTACCACCCCGCCATGCGGCACGTCGCGCCGGTCCGCCGCCGGCTGGGGGTGTCGACGATGATGAACCTTCTGGGGCCGCTGGCCAACCCGGCGCGGGTGGGGCGCCAGGTGGTGGGCGCCGCGGAACGCCGGGTGGCGGCGCTGCTCGCGGAGGCGTTTGTGCGCCTTGGCACTTGGCACACCATGGTGGTGCACGCCGAGGTGGGCATGGACGAAATCAGTCCCTTCGGCGCGACCGATGTCTGGGAGGTCAGGGAGGGGACGGTGCGGGAATGGCGGATCGAGCCGGGCGATTACGGTTTGCAGGTGGAGGACCTGGCGTCACTGGCGGGGGGAGCACCCGACGAGAACGCCGAGCGGATCGAACGGCTGCTGGACGGGGGCGACGGCGACGAGGCCGCCCGCGCTGCGCTGGTGCTGAACGCCGCGGCCGCACTCTACGTTGCCGGAATGGAGCGGAACTACGCCAGCGCGGTCAGGCGCGCGACTGAGGCGCTCGCTGGGGGCGCGGGACGAGAGGCGCTGGCGCGGGTGCGCGCCACTTCGCCGCTCGGCGGCGCGGGGGCCGCCTAGTACTTCCGGATGACCCCGACGACCACGCCCTGGATGAGCACGTCGCGCTCCTGGAAGCGCATGGGCGCCATCGTGGCGTTGGCCGGCTGCAGCCGGATCCAGCCGCCCGCTTCACGGTAGAACTTCTTGACGGTGGCCTCCGCCCCGTTGATCAGGGCGATGACCATCTCGCCGTTCTCCGCGGACTGCTTGCCGTGCACCACGACGAAGTCGCCGTCGATGATGTGCGCCTCGACCATCGAGTCGCCTCGCACCTGGAGCGCGTAGTTGGGGCCGCGGGCGGGGAGCATTTCGTTGGGCACCGCGAGCGTCTCGCTGTGCATGACCGCCTCGATCGGCGTGCCGGCCGCGACCCGGCCGAGGACGGGGATTTCGGTGGCGACGGCTGTGCCCTTGGGCGGCAGCACCTCGATGGACCGGCTCTCGTTGTACGACCGGCGGATGTAGCCCTTCCGCTCGAGGTTGGTCAGGTGCTCGTGCACCGTGGCGAGGGACTGGAATCCGAAGTGCTCGGCGATTTCCTCGAAGCTCGGCGCGTACCCGTTGTCCCCGATCTGGGATTGCAGGTAGTTGAGGATATCGCTTTGTCGGCGGGTGAGCGGCATGACCGTCCTCCGAGCAGGTGACCGAAGAGAGCCCGAATCAAGCTACCCGAACACGAACCGAAGGTCAAGGTGACATCAACGCTCGACCGCATCCTGAACGGTGTCCGCGCCGGGCTCCCGGCCCTCGCCGCCCGGCGGGAAGAGCTGGAAGCCCGCGCCAGTGGGCGGGCGTCGCCGCCGGATTTCCGGGCGGCGCTCCGGCGGCCGATGGTGTCGGTGATCGCCGAGCTGAAGCGGAAGTCCCCATCGGCCGGGCTGATCGCGCCGCGCCTGGACCCCGCGACCCGGGCCCGCACGTACGCCTCCGCCGGCGCCGCCGCGCTTTCCGTCCTGACCGAGCAGGAACATTTCGGGGGAGCGCTCGCCGACCTCGAGTCCGTGGGCGCCGTCGTCCCCCTGCCGCTGCTTCGGAAGGACTTCATCCTTCACGAACTGCAGGTCGTCGAGGCGCGCGCCGCGGGCGCCTCGGCCATCCTGCTCATCGTCCGGGCCCTCGAGCCGGCCCAGCTTCGCCACCTGCTCGCCGCGGCCCATCGCTGGGGACTCGCGGCGCTCGTCGAGGCTCACGACCAGCGCGAGATCGACCTGGCGCTCTCCTCCGGCGCAACGATCCTCGGCGTCAAC
Organism: uncultured Gemmatimonadales bacterium; assembly: GCA_963748815.1. Classification (GTDB taxonomy): domain Bacteria; phylum Gemmatimonadota; class Gemmatimonadetes; order Gemmatimonadales; family GWC2-71-9; genus SPDF01. Next base: position 86,051 of record CAVVKJ010000010.1, read on the forward strand.
AGCCGAGACCTGGGCGATTTTTCCATCGACGCGAGCCGTGCGTGGGCGCTCCTCGCCCGGCTCCCTGCCGATGTCATTGCCGTCGCGGAGAGCGGCATGAAGGACGTCGCTGCTGTTCGGGCGGCCGCGGCGGGGGGAGCGGATGCGGTCCTGGTCGGCTCGGCGCTCTCGGCGGCGGACGATCCGGCACCCCTCCTGGCTGCCATGGCCGCGGTCCCCCGCCATGGCCGTTGACGCCAAGATCTGCGGGCTGACCCGCCCGGAGGACGCGGCGGTGGCCGTAGAGGCGGGGGCCTCTTACCTTGGAGTGGTATTCGCAGGTGGTCCGCGGACGGTGGATGCCGCGCTGGCCCGGCACATCGTCGCCGCTTCCTCCGGTCGCCCCGTGTTCGGCGTGTTCGGGCGCCATTCCGCCGACGAGATCCTGCGCTGTCGCTCCGACACCGGATTGATCGGCGCCCAGCTGCACGGCGGCTTCGATCCGGGCCTGGCGGCGCGGCTCCGTGCGGAAGGCATGACCGTCTGGGCGGTGGCGCGCGTGGCCGACCTCGCCGATTGCGACCGGCTCGCCGAACTGGCCGACACCGCCGACGCCGTGCTGATCGAACCGAGCGTACCGGGTGTCGACGGCGGGACCGGCGTGTCCCTTTCACTCGCGCTCGCCCGCCGTGCGCGCGAAGTCCTGGCGGGGCGACGGATGGTGCTGGCCGGCGGGTTGCGGCCCGGGTCGGTGGCGGCCGCGATCGAGGCGGTGCGGCCCGATGTCGTGGATGTGAGCAGTGGTGTCGAGACGACCCCGGGTTGCAAGGACCCGTCGGCCGTCCGGCTCTTCCTGGAGGCGGTGCGTGGCGATCAGCCTTCCCCCTGAACGCGCCATCGAAGGACGATTCGGCCCCTACGGCGGCCGCTATGTGCCCGAGACCCTGCTCGCGGCGCTTGAGGAACTCGCGGCCCTCTACGACGGCGTGCGAACGGAACCCGCCTTCTGGAGCGAGCTAGGGTCGATCCTCCGGGACTACGTCGGGCGCCCCACGCCCCTGACGGATGCCCCCCGCCTCGGTGCCGAGATCGGTGCGCGCCTCCTGCTGAAGCGGGAGGATCTCAATCACACCGGTGCGCACAAGATCAACAACACAGTGGGGCAGGCGCTGCTGGCGCGGCGGATGGGGAAGCGACGGATTATCGCCGAGACCGGTGCGGGACAGCACGGCGTGGCCACCGCCACCATCTGCGCGCGCCTCGGCCTGGAGTGCGTGGTGTACATGGGCGCCGAGGACGTGGCGCGCCAGGCGCTCAACGTGTACCGGATGCGGTTGCTGGGCGCCACGGTCGTGCCGGTCGGGTCCGGTACGCGCACGCTCAAGGACGCCACCAACGAGGCGCTCCGCGACTGGGTCGCCAACGTCCCCCACACCCACTACATCATCGGCTCGGTCGTGGGCCCCGATCCCTACCCGCGGATGGTCCGGGACTTCCAGTCCGTCATCGGGCGGGAGGCGCGGACGCAAACCCTGGAACGAACGGGGCGGCTTCCGCGGACCGTGGTGGCCTGCGTCGGCGGCGGTTCGAATGCGATCGGCATATTCAGCGGATTTCTCGACGACGCCGACGTGGAGCTGGTTGGCGTCGAGGCGGCCGGCGAAGGGCTTGAGAGCGGGCGGCACAGCGCGACGCTCGCGCTCGGCCTGCCGGGGGTGCTGCACGGCGCCATGAGCTACCTGCTGCAGGATGCGGACGGCCAGGTGGCCCCGGCGCATTCGGTGAGCGCCGGCCTCGACTATCCCGGCGTGGGGCCGGAACACGCCTGGCTCCAGGACTCGGGGCGGGTCAGCTATCAGAGCGTCGACGATCGCCGCCGCCCTCGACGGATTCGCGCGCCTCGCGCGCCTCGAGGGCATCATCCCCGCGCTCGAGACGGCGCACGCCGTGGCCTGGCTGGTCGAGGCGCGGGGACGGTGGCAGGACGATGAGCCGGTCCTGCTCTGCCTGAGCGGGCGCGGTGACAAGGACGTGGCACATGTGGCATCACTGACGGGAGCGGCGGGTTGAGCGAACCGGGTGTGGAATTCGAACAGGTACTGCCACCGGAACAGGTGGAGGAGCTCCTGCGGACGCTGGTCAAGGCGTCGCGGGCGTTCCAGATGTATCTGCCGAACAACCCCATGTTCCATCGCGCGGCGAAGAACCTCCAGGCCGCCTTCGAGCCGGTGTGGTCGGCCATCGACGAGCTCGTCCTGACGGTGCAGGAGACCGATTTCGTCTGGGAAGGGACGGTGGTGTACCACCAGTTGCACAAGGCGGACAGTCTCGCGTGGACGCTCTACAAGGACGGCCTCCGCGTCCTGACGCTGCGGAAAGGCGTGGAGGTGGAGGAGCTTCCCCGGCTGCTTCGCGTGGTCAACCAGGTCCGCGGGCTCGCGCCCGACGCGACCGACGACCTCTTCACGCTGCTCTGGGCCGAGGAGTTCACGCACGTCGACGTGCGGTTTGCCGAGTTCCTCCAGGACTTCGGCACCGCCGAGTTGGTGCCCGGTGCGCAGTACTCCGCCGGCACCAGCTATGCCGACGAGGTGAAGAGCGACCTGGCCGGTACCGCCGACGGTGAGGGGACGGGCGGGCTGGCGGCGCCGGGCGAGACGGTCGGCGAAGGCGAGGAGGAGGGGAACGCCGGCGAAGCGGGGGCTGCGGTCGACGCCGCCGAGCGCCCGAAGGGCGTCGTCGACCTGGACGAGTTCGACTCGACGCTGTACTTCCTCGACGCCGGTGAGATCGACATGCTCACCGCGGACCTCAACCTCGAGTACTCGCGCGACCTGCGCGACGGCTCGCTGGCGGCCCTGTACGACCTCTTCGAGGGCCAGACCGAGCCGGAGATCCGCGAGGAGATCCTCGGCGTGCTCGAGACCCTCTTCCCCAGCATGCTCAACGCCGGCGAGTTTCGCGCGAGCGCGGCGGTCCTGCGGGAAACCCGGGTGCTGGCCGAGCGTTCCGTGGACCTGGTCGCGGCGCACAAGGAGCGGTTGATCAAGTTCATCGAACAGCTCAGCGAGCCCGCCATCGTCGGCCAGCTGATGCAGGCGCTCGACGAGGGCACCGGCCGCCCGAGCGACGCCGACATCGCCGAGCTGCTGCGGGAACTCCGGCCGCGCGCGCTCTCGACGCTCGTCGAATGGACGCCGCGGCTGACCTCCGCCCCGGTCCGCGCCCTCGTCGAAGAGGCGGTCCAGCAGCTCGCGTCGGCGCACCAGGGCGAACTGCTGCGGCTGCTTCGCTCCGGCGACCCGGAGGCGCTGCCCGGCGCCATCGAGCTGGCCGGCCGCCTCAAGCTGGAGGGGGCGGTCGCCGGGCTGGGCGAGGTGATGGGCACCCCCGACGCGGGGCTCCGCCTCGCGGCCACCGAGGCGCTGGTCCAGATCGGCACTCCCGGCGCGCTGGTGCTGCTCGAACGCGCCATCGGAGACGACGACCGGGGCGTGCGGATCGTCGCGCTCAAGGCGCTCAGCGCGCGCGGGTACAAGGGAGCGCTCCGGCGCGTCGAGGACGTCGTGAACGGCAAGGGGCGGAAAGACCTCGACTTCAACGAGCGCCGCGCGTTCTTCGAGACCTACGGCGCCATCGCGGGCCCCGGCGGGCTGGCCGTGCTCCGCGACCTCATCGTCCGGCGCGGCTTTTTCCGCCGGAAACAGAGCGCCGATGTCCGGATGTGCGCGGCGCTCGGACTCGGAAAGATCGGGTCGCCCGACGCACGTGCGGTGCTCGAGTCGGTGGCCGAGGACAACGACCGCCAGGTGCGCAACGCCGTGGCAGCGGCCCTGCGGGGGGTGGCTGAATGAGCCAGGATCCACACGCCGCCGACCACAACCTCCGGCACGACGGGCGGGGACTCCTGCTCTCGTTCTACGCGGCGCTCCGGAGCCTCAAGCTCTACCCGCTGGAGAACACGACGGTCCAGAAGGCGCTCGACGACCTCCTGGCCGCCGGCGAGCAGCTTCTCGGCGCCGAGGAGGACGTCGAGATTCGCGCCTCCGGCGACTTCCTCTTCGTGAACGACACGCGCCTCCGGCTCGAGCTCGACAACTACGCCTCCTTCAGCCAGGTCCTCGGGCTCCTCCGCACCTTCGAGGTCGGGACGTTCCGGATCGTCCGCGGCGTCGAGCGCCGCGAGTGGCAGGCGCTGTTGAGCGTCTTCCTCAGCCTCGGCACGCGCGACACCGCAGGCAGCCGGTTCGACGAGCTGATGGCCCGCCTCCAGCGGGCCGACATCCGGCACATCCAGCTCGAGCCGCTCACCGCGGTCGAGGAACAGGAAGACTCCGCGGAGGCGCGGGAAGTCGCCAAGCGCACCTACGCGCAGGGCGTGGCCGTCACCAAGGATGTCGTCAACAGCGTCCGGATGGGACGCACCGCCAACCTCAAGAAGGTGAAGCGCGCGGTGCAGCTGGTCGTGGACCAGGTGCTCAACAACGAGACCTCCATTCTCGGGCTCACCACCATCCGCGACTACGACGAATACACCTTCACCCATTCGGTCAACGTCTGCATCTTCTCGGTGGCGCTCGGCAAGAAGCTCGGCTTCGGCAAGCTGCAGCTGTACGATCTCGGGCTCGCCGCCCTCCTGCACGACATCGGCAAGGCGCGGATCACCCTCGACATCCTGAACAAGACCACCGGTCTCGACGAGGACGAGTGGAAGGTGATGACGCGGCATCCCTGGTTCGGGACGCTCACCCTCTTCAGCTCCCGCCGGTACGAGGAGACGCCCTATCGCGCCATCCTCGTGGCGCACGAGCATCATATGAAGACCGACCTGACCGGCTATCCCCGCCCGATCCGGCCGCGGAAACTCGGGCTCTACTCCCGCCTGGTGGCGGTGGCCGACGGCTTCGATGCCGCGACGACACGGCGCAGCTACCAGACGGTGCCGATCCAGCCCGACGCGGTCCTGAAGGAAATGTGGGAGAACCCCAGCCGCGGCTACGACCGGGTGCTCGTCAAGGCGCTGATCAACCTCATCGGGATTTACCCGGTCGGCACCTGCGTCATCCTGGACACCCTCGAGGTGGCCATCGTCGCGGGGGCCAACCCCGATCCCACCGTCCTCAACCGCCCGCTGGTGCGCATCGCCATCGACACCAACGGCGCCGTGCTGCCGCCGCCCGGCGACCCGGCGGATCTCGCCGACGGCAACGGCCAGGGGGGCTATGCGCGATCGATCGTCAAGGTGACCGACCCGACGCGGTACGGCCTCGTGGTGGGCGACTACTTTGTCTGACCCCACGCTGCGCGCCGCCTGGTCGGCCCTCCAGCGCGCTGACCAATCCGCCCTGATCGCCTACCTCACCGCCGGGTATCCCGACCGGGCCACCAGCCTCGCCGCCCTCCGGACCGCGGCGCGCTACGCCGACGTCCTCGAGGTCGGCGTCCCGTTCAGCGACCCGGTGGCCGACGGGCCGGTCATCCAGCGCGCGTCATTCGACGCGCTCGCGCGTGGCATGACCCTCCACGGCACGCTCGACCTCGTCGCCGAAGCGGACGTCGACTGTCCGGTGGTGCTCTTCTCCTACCTGAACCCGCTGCTGCGCTACGGATTCGACCGATTGCTCGACGATGCCGCCGAGGCGGGGGTGGACGGGCTGCTGGTCACCGACCTCCCGGCGGGGGTCGACCCCGCGCTGGAGGAAGCGGTGCGGCAGAGCGCCCTCGACCTGATTCCCCTCGTCGCCCCGACGACCCCAGCGCCGCGGGTTGCCGAAATTGATGCCCGCGCGACGGCGTTCCTCTACCTGATCGGTCGGCTCGGCGTCACCGGCGCCGGAACCCCGCCGGACGCGTTGCTCCAGGCGACGGTGACGCGGGTCCGCGCCCACGCGAGGCGGCCGCTGGCGGTCGGGTTCGGGATCAGCACCCCGGACCAGGTCCGCTCGGTCGGCCAATGGGCGGACGGCGTCGTGGTGGGGAGCGCCCTGGTGGCCGCGCTCGGGCAAGGTGGCGTCGCGTCCCTCGAATCCCTCCTCGCCGAGCTCGCGCCGGCCTGTGTTCGATCCGCCATCGCGGGAGCGTCTTGTGTTTAGCACCGCGCGGGTCCTGGCCCTCTATGGCCGAGTGCTGGTCTGGTTCGGATTGTCGCTGGCGGCGATTGCGCTGGTGCTCGACCTCCGGTGGATCGAGCAGCCCATCCCGACGCTCCTGATCCTGCTGACGGTGGCGGCGCTCCGTGCCTCTCCGGTGCGGCTCAGCAAGTATTCGTACCTGACCCAGCACGGCGTGCCGGTGGTGGTCGGCGTCATGGTGGCGGCGCCGTCGCAGGTGGTGGCGGGCATGGCGGCCGGGGTCTACCTGGTGGACACCCTCTGGCTGCGGAAGCCCATGGGGGCCGGCCTGGTCAATGCCGGCCGGGAGAACATCGCCTTCCTGGCGTCGTTCGGGATCTTCGCGCTGGTCTGGCGGCTGAGCGGATCCCCGGGCATCGGGCTCGACTTCCTGCCTGCCGCGTTCACCCTGGCCGGCATCTACTTCTTCCTGTCGCGCGCGCTGTTCTACTTCACCCTCCTGCTCCGGGACAAGCTCGAGAGCGAAGAACGGCTGCTCATCCTGCGCTACGAGGTGGTGGCCTACCTCCTCACGCTCGGCGCGTCGGCCATCATCATCGGCGCCATCCAGGTCCTCAGTCCCCCCGGCTGGGCCGCGGTGCTCGCGGTGGTGGGCGTCTTCGGGCTCCTCACGAAGAAGATCCTCGAGGAGGCGATCGCCGCCGAGGACCTGAACAAGGTCCACCTGATGGAGACGGCGATTACCACCAACGTCACGCTGATGGACTCCTTCCAGCAGATCGAGCGGCTGGCGCACCGTCTCCTCGACTGGGGCGACCTGCGGATCTACCGCCGGGACGACCAGGATGTCGTGACGCTGGCGTACCGCGGCGAAGTGGGCCGCGGGGGCCGCGGCGAGGTGCCGGCCGAACTCGAACCGCTCCGCCGGACGGCCATCGCGACCGCGGAGGCGGTCATCGTCCACGACACCTCCAAGGACGCTCGGCTGCCGATGGCGGCGACGGACACCCAGAGCCTCGTGATTCTGCCGCTCCGGTTCGGCCACGACGTCATCGGCACGCTCGAGCTGGAGCATCACAAGCGGCACATGTACCGCGCCCGCGACCTCGCCGCGATGTCCACCCTCGCGACCCAGGTGGCGACCGCCATCCACATCGCGGAGTTGCGCCGACCGCTGGTCACCACCGTGGACAGCATCGGCTCGCAGGTGGGCGCGCTGGCGCGGGCCACCGAGTCGCTGCACGCCTCCGCCGACGCCCTCACCGCCGCCTCGAAATCGCTCCGGATCGGGCTCGGGGAACAGGATGCGTTCGTCACGGCGGGGCTCAAGGCGACGAAGGCGCTTGCCAGCGGCTCTGCCGAAATCGCGGTCCAGGGGAAGCGGGCGGCGGAGGCCAGTGCCCGGGCATCGGAGACGGCGTCGCGCAATCGCGAAACGATTCGCGACGCGATCAAGCGGCTGGTGGACCTCAAGCACTTCGTGGCCGAGAGCTCGCGCCAGGTCGGGGAGCTGGGCAACGTCACGAAACGGATCACAGGGTTCATCGGATCGATCCGCGAAATTGCCGACCTGACCAACCTCATTTCGCTCAACGCCGCCATCGAGGCGGCGCGGGCGGGCCAGGAGGGGAAGGGGTTCGCCGTGGTCGCGGCCGAGGTCCGCGACCTGGCCGACCAGAGCGCCGTCGCCGCCCGGGAAGCAGGCGGACTCCTCGCCGCCATCGCCGAGCAGGTCACCGAGATCACCGCGCAGATGTCCCACGGCGAGCGGGCGGTGGAAGGCGTCGAGCAGCTCGGCGAGGCGGCGGTCGAGGCGCTGGAGGGCATCGTGAACACGACCCGCGAGGCCGGCACGTCGGCGCAGCGGATCGGCGAGACGGCGAGCTTGCAGGAAGGGGCGTTCGCCAAGCTCCAGGAGCAGATCGGGCACCTCGCCACCGTGTCCGCCAGGATTCGCGAGGAGACCACCGTCCTGGCCAGCCAGGCGGGGCGGGCCGCCGACGCACAGCAGGAACTCGACGGCGCGATCAAGCAGCTGGAGCAGGTCTCGACGCACCTGCAGTCGATCGCGCGCCACTTCACCGTCGGGGAATAGCGTGGCGGAGGTCGTGACCGTGGCGCTGGGGAGCAACCTCGGCGATCGGGCCGCGCACCTGGCGGCGGCGCGCGCGGCGCTGGCCGGGCTGCCCGGCACCCGGGTGGTCAAGGTGTCCGCCGTGGAAGAGACGGCGCCGCTCGGCGGCCTCGACCAGCCGGCGTACCTCAACCAGGTGGCGCTGCTGGAGACGGAGTTGGACCCGCGCGCCCTGCTCAACGCCTGCCAGGGCATCGAGCGCGCCGAGGGGCGGACGCGGGGCCCGCGCTGGGCCTCGCGCTCGCTCGACATCGACATCATTCAATTCGGGCGACGCCAGGTGGCGGAGCCCGGACTCACGATCCCGCATCCGGAGCTCCCCCACCGCGACTTCTGGCAGCGCGGCCTGGCGGAGGTGCAGACCCCATGAGCGACACCCCCCGTCCCCTGACGACGCGCGACTTCCTCGCGATGAAGCGCGCCGGCACGAAAATCGTCTGCCTGACCGCGTATGACGCCCTGATGGCGCGCATGCTCGACGCCTCGGGGGTGGACATCATCCTGGTCGGCGACTCGGTCAACCAGGTGGTCGCCGGGCGGAGCAGCACCCTCAGCGCCACCCTCGAGCAGATGATCTATCACGCCAGCGCGGTGCAGGGAGCGGTGCGCCGCGCCCTCGTGGTGGTGGACCTGCCGTTCCTGACTTACCAGGTCACGATCGAGGACGCGATTCGAAACGCCGGCCGGGCCATGCAGGCGACGGGTGCGCCCGCGGTGAAGCTCGAAGGCGGCGTGACCATGGGGCCGACGATTCGTGCGCTGGTGGAGCGCGGAATCCCGGTCATGGGGCATATCGGGCTGACCCCCCAGTCGGTGCACGCGCTTGGCGGGTACCGGGTCCAGGGGAGGGAGGAGGCGGCCGCCGAGCGGCTGCTGGCCGACGCGCGGGCGGTCGAAGAGGCGGGCGCATTCGGTGTCGTGCTCGAGCTCGTCCCCGCGGCCCTCGCCGCCCAGATCACGCGGGAGCTCACCATTCCCACCATCGGGATCGGCGCCGGCGCCGAGTGCGACGGGCAGGTGCTCGTCCTGCCGGACATGCTGGGAATGAACCCGGGGTTCACCGTCAAGTTCCTCAAGAAGTACGCCGATCTCGACGGGATCATCCGCGCCGCGGTGGCCTCGTACAGCGAGGACGTCCGCTCCGGCAGGTACCCCGGGCAGGAACACAGCTTCGAGTGAACCGCCGAACCGCCCCCAAAGAGTTCACAACGGTCGCGGGCATCCGCGCCTGGACCTCGGCGCAAAGAGCGGGGGGCTCCCGGATCGGGTTCGTGCCCACGATGGGGTTCCTGCACGAGGGGCACCTGGCCCTTGTCGACGCGGCGCGCGCCGTGTCGGACGTCGTCGTGATGAGCATCTTCGTCAATCCCCTCCAATTCGGCCCCTCGGAAGACCTCTCCCGATATCCGCGTGACCTCCCCCGTGACCGGGCGCTGGCCACGAGCCGTGGCGTGGATGCCCTCTTCCTGCCGGACGTCTCCGTCATGTACCCCCCCGGCAGCGACACGCGGGTGGTACCAGGTCCTGGCGCCGACCGGTGGGAGGGCGAAATGCGACCCGGCCATTTCGCCGGGGTGCTGACGGTCGTGGCGAAGCTCTTTCACCTGGTGACGCCCGATGTCGCGGTCTTCGGCCAGAAGGACGCGCAGCAGGCAGCGTTGATCCGGCGGATGGTGCGCGACCTCGACTGGCCCGTCGCGCTGGTGGTGGCGCCGACCACGCGCGAGCCGGACGGGCTCGCGCTCAGCAGCCGGAACAGCTACCTGTCCGCGGAGGAGCGCGCGCAGGGCGTCGGGTTGAGCGCCGCCCTCCGCGCGGCGCACGAGGCCTGGCGGGGTGGCGAGACGGCGGGAGACCGGTTGACGGCGGTGGCACGGGGAGTGCTTGAGGTGTATCCGGCCGTGCGCCCGGAGTATATTGCCGTCGTCGAACCCGAGGCGCTGGCCCCCGTCGAGGCGGTGGGGGCGGGGTGCCTGATGCTGGTCGCCGCCCGGGTCGGATCGACGAGGCTGATCGACAACGTCATATTCGGGGAAGGGATCCCGTGATGCAACGACATCTCATGAAGTCCAAGATTCACCGCGCCACCATCACCTCGGCGGACCTCCACTACGAGGGGTCGCTGACGGTGGATGAGGACCTGCTCGACGCCGCCGACCTCCTCGAGCACGAGGAGGTGCAGGTCGTCAACGTCAACAACGGCGCGCGCTTCAGCACCTACGTCATTCCGGGGCCGCGGGGCTCGGGCGTGATCCAGCTGAACGGCGCCGCGGCGCGGCTGGGCATGGCGGGCGACCTCGTCATCGTCATCAGCTACGGCGTCTTCGAGGCCGCGGAGGCGGCGCGGCACACGCCGACCGTCGTCTTCGTCGACGAGCGGAACCGCATCGTCCGCCCCACGCTCCGGGCCGAGGGATAGGCTCGGTGACCGGCGGCTCCGCGTCGCGCGTCTCTCCCGCACTGCGGCCGACGCTGCCGGGCTGGGCGGAGATCACGCCGGAGCGCATGGCGCACGTCGAGCGGGTGGCCACGCTGGTCTCGAACTGGGCGGAGCGGATGGGCGTCCACGACTCCGAGCGGAATCGCTGGCTCAAGGCGGTCTGGCTGCACGACGCCCTGCGGGACGCCAGCCGCGAGACGCTGGCGCAGTGGGCGGCGAGTTCCTCCGGGCCGATCGAACTCTGGCACGGGCCGGCCGCCGCCGCGCGCGCCAAGGCGGAGGGGGAGACGGACCGCGGCGTGCTCGACGCGGTGCGGTACCACTCCCTCGGACTCGCGGAATGGGACATGGTCGGTCGGGTGCTCTACTGCGCCGACTACCTCGAGCCGGGGCGGAATTTCGACGAAGCGGCGCGCGCCGAACTCGCCGCCCTCTTTCCCCGTGACGTCGCCGGCGTGCTTCGCGCCGTGGCACGCGCGCGGCTCACTTACCTGGCGCGGTCCGGTTGGCCGCTGCCGGAGCCGATGGTCCGGTTTTGGAACAGCCTGTCCGTCGTCTCGCCCTGATCGGGGCGGGAGTCCTCCTCCTCGCCTTCCTCGTCATCACGTACCGCTCCTCGCCAACGGCGCTCCCCGATCACGCCTACCCCATCCCTGGCGACGCCGACCGTCACCTGGTCGAGGTGCTGAACGGGTCGGGACAGGCCGGACTGGCCCGGACGGCAACGCGCACGCTGCGCCGCGGCGGTCTCGACGTCATCTTCTTCGGGAATGCCGAGGGGGAAAAGGCGGCGGTCACACAGCTGCTGGTGCGCCGGGGCGACAGCACCGCGGCCCGGCGGGCGGCGCGGCTCCTCGGCGTGGGGACCATCGAGTGGAAGCCCGATTCGACCCGGCGCGTGGACGTGACGGTCATCCTCGGCGCCGACTACGAGCCGCCCGTGGAAGTGCATCCGTGAGGGTGGCCGCGCTCTGTGTGGGTGCCGCGCTGCTCGCCGCGGGCGAGGGAGCGGCGCAGCAGGTCGCCGATTCCGGTTTCGCGCCCGTCGTTCCGCGGCCGGCGTTCGCCGAGGGGGCTGGCCCGCTGGTGGCGGTGGACCAGGGTCACCACAATTTTCATACGGCCTCGGGCCGGTACTACGCCTTCGCGCAACTGCTCCGCCAGGACGGTTTCGTCGTGGACAGCCTCCCCGGTCCGTTCACGGCGGCGTCCCTCAAACCGGTCGACGTGCTGGTCATCAGCAATGCCCTCAACGCCCGCAACCTCGGCAACTGGACCGTGCCGACCCCCTCGGCCCTCACCACCGAGGAAATCGCGAACGTGGTGGCGTGGGTCCGCGCAGGCGGCTCCCTCCTCCTCATCGCCGACCACATGCCGTTTGCTGGAGCAGCCGCCGACCTCGCGGCCGCGCTGGGGGTCCGGCTGAACAACGGATTTGCGACCGATCCCGCCGCCGGCAACGGTCCCGACCTGTTCCGGCGATCCGACGGTACCCTCGGGGATCACCCCATCACCGCCGGCCGCGACCGGTCCGAGCGAATCGACTCGGTGGCCACCTTCACCGGGTCCGCGCTGCGGGCGAGCGGTGAGTATGCGGTCCTCCTCCGTTTTCGTCCCGGCTTTGTGTCGCTGGAACCGGACACCGCATGGCAGTTCACACCGGCGACGTCGCGGGTCGAGATTGGCGGCTGGGCGCAGGGGGTGGCAGGGTCGTTCGGTCAGGGGCGGGTGGTGGTGTTCGGCGAGGCGGCGATGTTCAGCGCCCAGCTGGGGGGACCCGACCGGATCCCGACCGGCATGAACGCGCCCGCCTCGGCCCAGGACGCGCAGTTTCTGCTCAATACGCTTCACTGGCTGGCGGGGCTGCTTCCCGCCCGCTGACGCAGTCCGATCACCACGTCCATCACGTTTGTACCGGTGGGTCCCGTGCGCAGCAGCGCCTCGACGGCATCGAGCGCGTGATAGCTGTCGTGCGAGGCGAGGTCCCGTTCGGGGTCCCGGCCGCGCGCGGCGAGCTGGGCCCAGGTCGCGCCGTCGACCAGCGCGCCGGCGGCGTCGGTGGGCCCGTCGCGCCCATCTGTGCCTGCCGCCAGCAGCGCGACGCCGGGCACCTCATCCAGTTCGGCGGCGGCGGCCAGGGCGAGTTCCTGACAGCGCCCACCGAGGCCGGCCGGTTCCGCGCCGAGCGACACGGTCGTCTCCCCGCCCCAGACGAAACAGTTCGCTCCGCCGCCGCCGGCACGCAGGAACGCCCCGAGTCGGGTGCCGGTCTCCCGCGCCTCACCCGAGAGGTCGGACGCGCCTGCCAGGACGGCGAGGCCGAGTTCCCTGGCGCGGCGTTCCACCCCGCGGACGGCGAGGCGGTTGCTCGCGATGACGTGCGTGGTCACGTTTCTGAACGCGGCGTCGCCCGGCTTGAGCGTGTCGGGAAGGGCACCGGACGCCTGGAGCTCGAGGAGGCGTCGGACGGTGGGGGGGAGGTCGCGGGCGGGGGCGAACGCCTCGAGGAGCCCGAGCGTTTCCCGGGCCATCAGCGGGTCGGGAGCGCAGGGACCCGAACCGACGGTGCCGGGGTCGTCGCCGATGACGTCTGATATGCAGAGGACGGTCACCGGCCGCGGAGCCAGCGCGGCGGCGAGGCGTCCCGCACCCCAGCGGAGGCAGCGCTTGCGCACCGCGTTCACGACACGGATCTCCTGCCCGCTGCCGAGCAGGAAGTCCCAGAGGGCGTCGAGGTCGCCGGGGGCGACGCCCTCGACCGGCGCGGCGGTGAGGCTGGAGGCGCCACCGGAGAGCAGGACGAGCGCCTGATGGGTGGCGGGCACAGCCTGAACTGCCTCGGCGATGGCGATGGCGGCTCGGGCCGAGCCGGGTCCCGGCCGCGGGTGATCGCCGGCAAAGGTGGGCAGCGACACGCTTCCCGGGGTGCCTTCCGGCGCAATGACGACGCCGCCCGCAAGGGGGAGCCGGGCCGCGGCGAGGGCGGAGAGAGCGGCCCCCGCCATCCCTGGCGCCGCCTTGCCGAGCGCCAGGATGTGCACGGGGGCGCGGGAGGGGAGCGGTCGCACGGCGAGCTCGCCGAGGACGACGGTGCCCGGGTCCGCCGCGCGCAACGCCGCGCTGTAGAGATCGAGCAGGAGTTCGCGCATTCACAAACATGGGGCCGGGACTCCGATCGGCCAAGGAGCAGGCGATGAAGCACTCAGGGCGTCCCGTCGTGACGGTCACGCGCCGCCTCCCGGGAGTCGTGGAACGGGCGCTGGCGGAGCGCTTTGACGCACGGCTCAACATCGACGACGTGCCGCTCGACGCGGACGGTCTCCGGGAGGCGCTGCGCGTCTCGGATGCGGTGCTGTGCGCCGTGTCGGATCGCCTCGATGCCGGCGTGCTCGATGCGGAGCCACTCCGTGCCCAGCTTCTGGCAAATTTTGGCGTCGGGTTCGAGCACATCGACCTGGCGGTAGCGCGGGCACGGGGGATCGCGGTCACCAACACCCCCGGCGTGCTGACAGACGACACGGCGGACCTGGCAATTGCGCTCATGCTCATGGCGGTCCGCCGGCTCGGCGAGGGGGAGCGGCAGCTTCGCGCAGGCGCATGGGGGGGGTGGTATCCGACCCATCACCTCGGGCGACGGCTGTCGGGCAAGACGTTGGGCATCGTGGGCATGGGTCGGATCGGGCGGGCGGTGGCGCGGCGGGCGGTGCACGGCTTTGGGATGCGGCTCCTCTACGCGAGTCGTTCGGAACTCCCAGCCGGTGAGGCCGCGGCGCTCGATGCCGTCCATGTCGACCTCGACCGGGTCTTTGCCGAATCGGACGTCGTGTCCCTGCATGTGCCGTCGAACGAGTCGACACGGCAACTGGTCGATGCCCGGCGGCTGCAGTTGATGCCTCCGCATGGCATCCTCATCAACACGGCGCGGGGGGACGTGGTGGACGAGGCCGCCCTGGCCGCGGCGCTCGCCGGCGGGACCATCGCCGGGGCGGGGCTGGATGTCTACGCCGACGAGCCGACGGTGCACCCCGCGCTCGTGGCGCTCGAGAACGTCGTCCTGCTGCCGCATCTTGGCAGCGCCACCGTGGAGTCGCGCACCGCGATGGGGATGCGGGCGTACGAAAACCTCGTGGCGTGGAGCGAGGGCCGGGAGTTGCCGGACCGGGTGGTGTGAGGACACCTCCGCAGTCGCATCGCCGAGCGTGGTATTGACTTCCGGCGCCGCCAGCGAAGATTGGAGCTACGGGTTCCCCCACCCATCGACCTGCCTGCCGGCGCCTGCCGACGGACTGCCTGGTTCCCAACGATGTCAAACAAGCATGTGACTCTTCATCCCGGCGGGCACATGGGCCGAACAGTCGTGGTGCGTCTGGCCGTGGCGGCGATCCTTTGTGCCGCCCAACTTGGCTGCGGAGGTGGGGACGACGGCGGGGGTGGAGGCGATGGGGGCGGTGGCCCTTCGCCCTCGCCGGCCCCGGTGGCGACCGTCGCAGTCGCGCCGGGCGATACGGCAATCCTCATGGAGAACCTGGCGCCTCTGCGCGTCGTCCTGCGGGATTCCCTCGGGAATGTGCTGACCGGCCGCTCCGTCTCGTGGAGCTCCTCGGCGTCTGCCACGGTGGCCGTCTCAGCGGCCGGTGTCGCCACGGGCGCCACCCTCGGCGCGGCGACGATCACCGCGACCGCGGAAGGCCGTTCCGGATCAGCGGTCGTGCGCGTCATTCCCCGCATCGTGGTTTCCCCTGGGCTTCCCAGCCTCTTTCCAGGTGACACCATCCTGCTCTCGGCCCAGCTGCAGACGGCGAGTGGGCTTCCGGCGGGGCCGGCGACGATCACCTGGACGTCGACCAACCCCGGACTCGCCACCGTGGTCGGCGGCGGGGTGGCGACCGGCGTCGCTCCCGGGGTCGTCCAGGTGACGGCGTCGGCTGCCGGGGTCACGGCGGGGGTGGACCTGGCCGTGGTGCGTCGGCCGGGAACGGTGACGCGGAAGATCGCCTGGCGCTACCAGGACGGCACGCATCCGCTGAGCTGCGGGGAGTTTCCGGAGGTCTGGGTGGCCGACCAGGACGGCTCCAACGCCATCCGTGTCAGCGCCGCGGGTGACTACGTGATGGAATTCGCCTGGTCACCCGATGGTTCGCGACTCGCGGTGCAGTCAACGCTGTACATCTGCAACGGGGGCCCGGCCGTGAGCCGGAGCGCGTTGGTCACCGTCAACGTGGACGGCTCCGGCGAGGTGTACCTCGGCACGGGGGGTATCCGTCCTCGCTGGTCTCCCGATGGACAGCAGATCGCCTATCGGGACGGCTTTGGCGATCTCCGGGTCGT
This sequence comes from uncultured Gemmatimonadales bacterium, assembly GCA_963748815.1. Taxonomy (GTDB): domain Bacteria; phylum Gemmatimonadota; class Gemmatimonadetes; order Gemmatimonadales; family GWC2-71-9; genus SPDF01. The sequence continues at coordinate 102,003 of CAVVKJ010000010.1, forward strand.
GAACAGCGACGGGACCAACCTGCGGAACCTCACACCCGGTGAGGCGGTGGACAATCTCGATCCCGAGTGGTCGCCGGATGGCCGGCTGCTGGTCTACAAGGTCCAGTCGACCTGGTGCAACGAGCTGTGGGTCATCCGGCCCGACGGGACTGGCCGGCGCCGGATCACGATCCCCACCGGTGTGTGTGACCCGCGGTTCTCCCCGGATGGCAAGTGGATTTCGTACGTGAGCGCGACCTTTCCGCCGACCGGCAACGGCGCCTGGCTGGTGTCGCCCTGGGGTGGGGCCGCCCTCCCGATCTCTCCCAACTGTTCGCCGAACGGATCGTGCGGGGCGCCGGCGTATTATCCAGGCGACTGGCTCTCGGACGGGTATCGCGTCCTGGTTCGCAGCGCGGATGTCGGCCCGATCAACGTCTATGACGTTCGGACCGGAGGCTCGACCCCCGTCACGCTGCCCGTGAATGACTCGCAGGTGTGCGGCTGGTCGCCCGACCAGAGCAAGATCCTCTACCAGTTTCTGGAAACCGACGGCCGGGTGCGGCTGGGGATCATGACGTCGGCAGGCACCAACCTCACCCCGGTCACCGCGTATGGACGTGAGGCACATTGCGGGGCTTGGCAGCCGTCGCCCTAGGAGGCGGGGGTCGACTTCCTCATTGCTCCGGATCAGGTCGGTCACCGAGTGATGCGCCGATGAATGCGCCCCGGGCGAGCTCCCCCGGGGCGTCGTCTTCGGGGACCTCCTACTGGACCTTGACCTGGCCCTTGGGCATTGGCAGCAGCGGCAGGTCCGGGGCATCCTGGCAGGTGATCGTCCCGTCGGTGTAATACGATCCGGCGATCGCGTCCGGCGGGTCCTTCGCGGAGGTGCCGTTATCCTCCACCATGGTGAGGATGAACGCTCCCATGTCTTCGGCGGTCCCGCCCGTCACGACCCCGCTCACCCAGGCCCGGTTGCCCACGACCTGCAGGCAGTCCACGGTGACATGGATGCTCCCACGCCCGTCCTTCCACTGATCCGTGAACTGTCCGCTGACGCTGCCGTCGGCGCGCTGCATCGCCACCATGGAGAAGTTCTTGTCGACCCCGGGGCCCAGGGCGTCCGGGCCGCCCACCGATACCCGGTGCAGGAATTGCGAGCCCTTGACGTTCAGCGACATCGGGGCGTTCGCGGCTGAACTGGCTGCCGGCACAGGGTCGGTGAGTTCCGCATTGCAGGCGGCCAGGCAGACGCTGACAGCGGCGAGTGCGAGGGTGTGGCGAAGCATGGGTTTCCTCCTCAGGCTGTGTGATTGGTTGAATGGCGACACGACCTGTCGTGGCCGAGGGTTCAATCAGCGCGGGAGGGGTCAAGGGATCGTCAAGCGTGGCAGCATCGGGGTGGCCACCCGCTGCGAAACGAAGGAGCCCCGGGTTGCCCCGGGGCCCCTATTCGAGTTGAACAACGGGCGATGGTGCCGCTACGGCATCACGGCCACGTCGTCGAGATTGGTCCGCAGCGCCTTGCGCGCCACCTTGCGGCCCAGGGCGATCCCGGCGTCCATGTCGAAGCGATAGTGGATGCCACCGTACAGCCGCGACAGGCTCGCCTCCTGGGACATCGCATCCAGGTCGGACGCCTCACGCGGGAAGAACGCCATCAGGACGCCGCTCATCGATCCCGACACGCAGGAGTGCGCCGAGGGATAGGAAGGGTGCGGCGGGAGCCCGATCGGCAGGGTGATGCCGGCATCGGCCTGCGGCGGGCGGATGAACCAGTAGGCGTACTTCGCGTCGAAGCACCCCACCAGGGCGTCGAACATGGCGCTGTTCATCAGGAACATGATGCGGGCGGCTCCGGCGTCGCCGACGCGGTACTTGCGGATCAGTTCGACCGCCTTGTTGTTGAACGGGGCGTTGCGCCGGCCGGACTGCTGGAGGTTCCAGTACTGAGCGGTCGCGAGCTGCTCCGCGGTCCGGGTGTCGGAGATCTGGCGAACTTCCCCGAGGGCGCTCAGGTAGGTCGGGCGAGCCGAACATCGGCGCCGGCCGGACGGTACTGGCGTCGGACGACGCAGGTAGAAGGGGCGCGCGCGATAGTTCCCGCGCACGATCGGACCACCGCTCCACTTCCAGATACCCGTCACCGATCGGGGGCGTGCCCGGGTCGGCCAGGCCCACCCGGTCGCCGGCGGCCCAGGCCATCACCGCGGCGCCGACATCGGCGCCAAGGTCGGCGCCCTCGACGAAGTCGTCGTCGTGCCCCTTGCCGGGCACCGCGGCGGCCTGGGTGGCCAGGGCCGCCGCGATCTCCGCCGCATCGTTCGGGAAGAAGGCCGTCAGGACCGCGGCCGAGGCCCCACCGATGGCGGCCGAGATCGAAACGCGATCACGGTATCGACGGTGGAACCACCGGTGGTGGTGGTGCTCGCGACGGCTGTCCGCTGCCGCCTCCGCGGCACGGAACTGGGCGAGCGACAGATAGGCGTAGAGACGGCCCTGGTCGATCGCCGTCCGGTCCGCCAGCGAGGTCGCCAGTTCGTTCCAGCTGGTGGTGGCGCCGGCGTCGTCGTGGCGGCCTCCCGAGGCGGTGACATTCGGGGTCGCGACTCCCGATTCCGTGGGGTCGGTGGCCGTCTCGCTGCAACCGACGGCGAAGACGGCGCCGGTCAGGATGGCCAAGGTGCGGAAATGGAGCTTCACGGCTTCCTCCTTGCACTGAGTTTCGACCACCCGAAACCGGGCGGTGTCCCCGCGGGCTGGCGGGCCTCTGGCGACGCCTCGAAGTCGGCGTACATTCACACAGGTACTCGTCCCGAATCACCCGCCCGTTACCAAGCCGTTATTCGAGTCCGATCACGTTGTCACCCGCTTCTCACAGGGCGGCTGAATGATCGAATTGCGCACTCTTGGTGGCCTGGAGCTCCTCCAGCTTCGGGATGGCGTGGTCCGCGCCATCCCGTTGCAGACCAAGCGTTTGGCCCTCCTCGCCTATCTTTCCGCCCTGCCCCAGCGAGCGGGTTTTGTCGGCGCGATTCCCTGCTCGCCCTCTTCTGGCCCGAACTCGATCAGGATCACGCCCGGGGCGCGCTCCGGCAGGCCCTTCACTTTTTGCGAAAGACCGTCGGCGAGCGCGCGATCATCAATCGCGGGGAGGAGGAGGTCGGCCTTGATCGGAGTGCACTCGGCTCCGATGCCCGTGCGCTCGAGGCGGCGCTGGATGCGGGGGAGGCCGAGGCGGCCCTGGTGTGGTATCGAGGCGACTTCCTGAACGGCGTGTTCGTCGCCGATGCCTCCCCGGACCTCGAAGACTGGGTCGCCGGCGAGCGGGTCCGCCTGCGGCGCCTCGCAGCGAAGGCGGCCTGGATGGCGGCGGAGCGCCCGACGGGGCAGGGCCACACCGGGAGTCTGGTGCGCCGGGCCGTCCTGCTCAGCGGGGACGACGAGCGCGCGCTTCGCCGCGGTTTGGCGATGCTCGACCGGATGGGCGACCACGCCGGGGCCACGGCCCTCTACGAGGACTTTGCCGGTCGGGTCGCGCGTGAGTCTGGAGGTCGGGCTCTCTTCGGAAACCCAGGCCGTGATCGAGCGGGTCCGCGCGCGTCGGGCTACCCCCGCTCCGCCCGGGGCCGAACGCGCCATCACGCCCGGGGCTGCCGCACCGGAGCCGGTCAGCCCCTCCACCGCGGCGCTCCCCCAGGCTCCCCCGCCGCCGATCCGCCGGCACGGGAGGCGGTTGCTGCTTGCGGGCGCGGCAGGCGCCCTCCTCACGTTCGCGTTCGCCGCGTATCTCGGGACGGGGCGTGCGGCGGTGCCGTCTCCGTCGGTCGAACTGATTGCGGTCATGCCTTTCCGGGTGGCCGAGGCGGATTCGTCGCTCGCCTGGCTCCACGAGGGCATCGTGGAGTTGCTCACCATTCGGCTGGCCGGCGACGGGGGGCCACCGCTCGCGGATCCGTCTCGCGTGCTGGCGGAATGGAATCGTCAGGGGATGGCGGGGCGGCTCGATGCGCCGGAGGAGGCGGTCAAAGCCGTTGCCGACCGCGTGGGTGCCGGGCGCATTGTCCGGGGGAGCGTCACCGGCACGTCTCGACGCATTACGCTCACGGGCCGGCTCTCGACCGAGATGGACGGCGAGTCCGCGTCACACGCCTCAGTCGAAGGGAATCCGGACAGCCTGCCCCAGCTGATCGACCAGCTCGCGGCGCAACTCCTCGGCCTGAGCGCCGGCCTGGAACACGCCCAGCTGGCGTCGCTCACCAGCGAATCACTGCCGGCGATTCGGGCCTACCTCAAGGGACAATCCGCCTTCCGGTCCGGGAGGATGGATCTGGCGGTGCAGTGGTTCCGCGAAGCGACGATGCTGGATTCGACCTTCGCCCTCGCAGGACTGCAACTTGCAAGAGCTTCCATATGGACCAGCACGGGCGGCGATGCGGAGCGCGGGTTTCGCATCGCGACGGCAGGCCGGGACAGGCTGAGCCACACGGATCAGGTCCTGCTCGACGTCAGCACAGCACCCGACATCGGGTCGTCGAAATTGTTCGCTGATTGGAACGCCGCGGTCACGGCGCTCCCCAACCGACCCGAGGTGTGGTACACGCTGGGTGATACCCACTACCACTGGGGACGGCTTGCGGGAGAGGAGGACGCTTTCGAGCGTGCAGCTGTGGCGTTCCGGCGGGGGTGGATGCTCGATTCCGTTGCGGGTACCGCTGCCGCTGGCGGGCCGCCAATCGCGGAGCCGACCGAGCACATCGTCGCGCTGGCCCATCTGGCCCACGACACGGCCGAGGTGATCCGCCTCGCGACGGCCGTGATCCGGGTCGATTCCACGGGGATTCCTGCACGCACGCTCATGTGGCACCGGGCTTCGGTGACGAACGACTCGGCGCGGCGGGCCTACTGGGCTGGAATCGCCGCAGTGGAAGATGATGTCTTGAAGAACATCGTCCTGTTCATTGTCTGGAGCGGAGTGGGAACCGAGGACCTGGCCCCGGCGACGGCGGAGGACCAGCGGCGCCTCCGAGCCCACGACCCCGGATGGGCGACGTTCGCCCTCACGGCCTACGCCCTCAACGGCGGGCGGCCGGGGGACGTGCCGCCGGTAGGGCCGGCGCCCGGGCTTGCCGGGCATCGGGAGCTTCGCGGCCGCATTCGCCGGGCTCTCTCGTGGGACGGGGACACCGCCGAAGCGATCGCCGCTGCACGCATGCTGCGGCCTCTTGCGGAGGCCGCTCCCGCCACCGGTGACAGCGCGCTGCCGCAGGTCTACGACATGTGCACGCTCGGGGAGTGGCGCGCCGCACGGGGCGACTTCCAGTATGCCGCAGCGGCAAGTCGCAGGCTCCGCGGCGCGCGGCCCGCCGGGCTAAGTCCCGAGGAGGCCGCCGCCCTTGCCAGGTACAGCAGTCTCTGCGCTGCGCTGCTCGACGCCATGTATGCCTCCGGGCAGCGCCAGCCCGGCGCGCGGGAGAAAGTGGCGGCGGCAGACTCGGTTGCGCGGGAATTCATCTTCGAGGTGTGCTGTGGCGAATCGGTGACCGACGTGAATGTGCAACTGGCCAGGCTCTGGGAGCGGGAGGGCGACATTCCAAGGGCGTTGGCGGCCGCGCGACGGCGCACCGGTGGCTTCGGGATCGCGCCGTATTACATGTCGACCTACCTCAGGGAAGAAGGGCGGCTTGCGCTGGCACTGGGAGACACCACGGGTGCCGTGACGGCGTACCGCCACTACCTCGCGCTGCGGCCGAACCCCGAGCCGGCACTCAAGCCCGGCGTGGAGCTCATCCGACGAGCGCTCGCCGACCTCGAATCGCGCTAGTACGGCGAGCGAACGCTACGGCGCCCGGTAACTCGGCGGCAGCGTGAGATAGCGCCGGGTGAGCATGTCCTGCCGCGAGGGCGCCGTGTGTTCGACACCCCGCACGTAGACATGCTCGGCCCGGGTGGCGAACTCGAACGGATCGCCGCTCCACACCACCACATTCCCCTCCAGGCCCGGCTGCAACGCGCCGACCTTGTCGGACACCCCGAAGGCTACCGCCGGCTTCAGGGTGATAGCAGCCAGCGCATCGTCCCAGGTCATGCCGTACCCCACGGCGTTCCCGGCTTCAAAACGAATATTGCGGACGTTGAAGCCCTCCTCCCCGCCACCGGCATTCCCGATGAGGATCACGTCGACCCCGGCCCTGTTCAGGATCGCCGCGTTGTCCTGCCGACTGCCGAGTTGGGTGAAGCTGCGCGGGACGTTGTCCATGGCGCCTGTCATGACCGGCACGCCGGCGGCGGCGATCTTCCCCGCCACCATCCACGCCTCGTCCGCGCCGTAGAGGACCAGCTGGAGGTGGTAGAGGCGTGCGAGGTCGAGCGCCGCCTCGATGCTGGCGGCCTGATTCACGGCCAGGACCAGCGGCAGCTGTCCGGTGACGACCGGAATCATCGCCTCCATGTCGACCCGCCGGAAGGCGAACGGCCGCATCTTCGCCGCGTCGTAGGCCTTCTTGTTCGCCATGTAGGCTTTCGTGTCGTCCAGCAGTTCCACCAGCTTGCCGATGAGCTCACCCCGGGCACCGACGCCGGCGCTCCGGTTCCCCTCCAGCTGGCCGAACATGCCGATCGGCCCCCGCACCAGCACATCCGCCAGCGATCCCGCCCCGAGATCGATGGCCGCGCCCTGTCCCGCGATCAGGTTGCCATTGGGCCAGACGACCACGGATGTGACGCCGTGCTCGCGGTTGTCAGGGATGAGCACGCTCTGCGGGTTGTAGGCCAGCCAGGGCTGGAACGAGGCGGAGACTTCATCGAACCCGTCCGCGCTCGTCTCGTTGGCGTTGGCGCCGCTGCCCACCTCCGTGAGGCCGAGCTCCGAACTCGCGTTCACCAGGCCCGGCGTCACCCACTTGCCGGTGGCATCGATGACCGTGGCCCCGGCAGGCACGGCGACGGACGCGCCGACTGCGGTGATGGTGCCGTTCACGATCACCACCGTGCCGCCGGGAATCCTGGGGCCGCTCACGGGGTAGACCGTGCCGCCGGTGATGGCGATGGTCTGCGCCTCGGCGATGGGGGCGGACAGGCCAAGTGCCAGGGCGATGATCCCGAGTCGAGTGACGCGCATCAGTTGGTCCCTCCCGTCGACGTCACGTAGCCGAGCTCGAAATCGGTCCGCCACCGCGCGCCCGGGTCGGTGCGATCGTAGAGCATCGCCCCATCGACCCAGACCTTGTCGGCGTGGGTGTAGATGCTGAAGGGGTTGCCCGACCAGAGCACCACGTCGGCGTTCTTGCCGACCTCGATCGACCCGATCCGATCCTCGAGGCCCAGCGCCCAGGCGGATTGATGGTCATCCACTCCACCGCGTGGTCCTCGGAGATGTCGAGGCCGGCGGCCCGCCCTGCGGCGAGCGCCTTGGCCGTCTCCTGGTTGAGCCGCTGCGCGAAGGACTCGTCGTCGGAGTGGGTGATGGCCCGCGCGCCGGCGTGGTCCACCAGGGCGATGTTGGCCGGGATCCCGTCGAGGGCCTCCATCTTGAATCCGCCCCAGTCGGCCCAGAGCGACCCGGCGATGCCTTCCGCGGCGAGCACGTCGGCGATCTTGTACGCCTCGACGCCGTGGTGGAAGGAGCGAATCGAATAGCCGAATTCCTTCGCGATGTCGATCATCTGCATCATCTCGTCGGCGCGGTAGCAGTGGTTCTGCACCAGGATGTTGCCGCGCAGCACCTCGGCGAGCGTCTCGAGGGCAAGGTCCCGCTTGGGCGGAGAATTGGTCTTGGGGGCCGCCCAGTACTCATCCCACGAGCGCCGGTAGGCCTCGGCGTCAATCCATGCCTGCCGATACCCGGCGACGTTGCCCATCCGCGTCTGCGGGCCGCCCTTGTCGCCATAGACCCGCTTCGGGTTCTCACCACAGGCCATCTTCAGCCCGTACTTGGCGCCGGGGAACTTCATCCCCTGCACGCTGCGCGATGGCACCACCTTGAGCGTGACCCCTCGACCGCCGAAGAGGTTGGCCGAGCCGGGGAGCACCTGGAGGGTGGTGACGCCACCGGCCAGCACGCGAGGGAACTGCGGGTCCTGGGGCCAGACCGAGTGCTCCGCCCAGACGTACGCGGTGTTCGGCTTGACCGCCTCGTTGCCGTCGCTGTGGGACTCCACGCCCGGGGCGGAATAGACGCCGAGGTGGGAGTGAGTGTCGATGATGCCGGGGGTGACGAACTTGCCGGTGCCGTCGACGACCACGGCATCCGCGGGCACCGCCACCTGGGTGCCCACCGCGGCGATCTTTCCGTCCTTGAGCAGCACCGATCCGCCGACGATCCGCGGGCCGGCGGCCGTAAGGATCGTGACGTTGGTGATCAGCGTCGGTCGGGAGGGAAACGGCCGGTAGGTGCTCGGAAAGGGATCGGCGTTCGGGAGTGCCACGCCGCCTTGACCCGGGGGGCTCTTCGGCATGCTGTCGCGCCGAGCGGAGTCGGGCTTGGCACGCTGGGCAGAGAGAGGACCCGCGAAGGCAATGCCGAGGGCGACAATGAGGGCTAGACGACGCATGGTGTGGTCGACCTCTGGCCTGGTGAAGACAAGCGGGGGAGCGCCCACAGGACGCCCCCCCAACCTATGCCGGCCAAGCCGAATCGGCCACCAGTCCTATTTCAGCTTGGCGGCCTGCAGTTCGGCCCAGGTCCAGGGGGCGGTGCGGCCCGCGGTGGCCGATCGGACCGCCGCCACCTCGGCGGCAGTCACCGCGGAGGCTGCGTTGCCCCACGAGGCCCGAACGTACGTGAGCGTTGCGGCGATGTCGTCGTCACTGAACTGACCCCAGGCCGCCATCACCCCGTTGTAGGTGGCCCCGTGCACGGTCAGCGGACCCTGCAGCCCGTGCAGGACGATGGCAATCGGCACCTCCGCCGGGCCGGTGGCGATCTCCGAACCGGCCAGCGGCGGGAAGGCATTGGGCACGCCCTGGCCTTCCGCCTGATGGCAGGTCTGACAGACGGCGTACTGCCCCTGCGGCATGGCCGCGGGAGTGGCGGGGGCGGCGGAGGCCGCCTCGGCCGGGGGGGCTGCTTCCTGCTTCTCGCCGCCGCAGGCCGCGAGGACGAGGGCGAGCGCGCCCAAAGTGGTGGTCCTGCCCAGGGAGGTCATCGTGGCTGTTCCTTTGCGCTGATTGGGGGTCGAGAGACTCATCAGGGGTTGGCCGGCGAGCCCTTCGGCCAGGGGTTGGAGAACGCCGGGTTGGTGATGAATGTAGAGTCGGTGAGGCTCCGGAGGAATGCCAGCACATCCGCCCGCTCAGACGGACTCAGGTCAAACCCGACGAGGAAGCCGCTCTTGTACGGGTTGGCGCTGCCGACACCGGCGTGCGGGCCGCTGGCAATGGTCCGCCCACCCGCCATGTAATGGTCCAGGACCTCATCAAGCGTCGCGATGCTGCCGTCGTGCATGTACGGGGCGGTCAATGCGATGTTCCGGAGTGACGGCGCCTTGAACCGACCCATGTCCTGCGGAAGCCCGGTGAACTCAATCAGTCCGACGTTGGGCGCCGGGTATCCGCCGAGCCCGTCGATGTTGTACAGGGCGTTGTTGTGGAACTCCTTCTCCGCGAAGCCTTTCCCCTCGTAATCCGTCGAGCCGGTGAAGTTGAACCCGCCATGGCAATGGAAGCACTCCAGCCGTTCGCTGAAGAACAGCTCGCTCCCGCGCTTCGAGGCGGCCGAGATGGCGAGCGGTTTCCCCTGGCGCGCGAACCGGTCGTATGGGCGAATCCCCCGAGATGAGGGTGCGCTGGAAGGCGCCCAGCGCGCGCGTGATGGTGGCGACCGAAATGGACGCCGTGTCGCCGAAGGCGGCGGGGAAGAGGCGCTGGTAGAGCGTGTCGGCCCCGAGCCGGTTGAAGAGCGCCGTTTCCTGGCCGGAGAGGCCGAGCTCGATGGGCGACTCGCCGAACATCGGCGTGAGGGCCTGGTGCTCCAGCGCCGTTTCGTTCGGATTCGCCCAGGTCAGGACCGAGGCGTACCCGGCGTTGGTCAGCCCCATGCTATTGCGGGGGTGGACCATCCCCGTGGCCCCGATCCCGGTGAGATTGGAGTCCGCGAACGCCCGCCGCTGCTCGTGGCAGGACGCGCACGAGAAGGTGCCGGTGACGGACATCCGGGCGTCGTAGAACAGCCTCCGGCCAAGCTCCACCTTCTCCACCGACATCGGGTTGTCCGCCGGGACCCTCGGCTGCGGGAACCCCGCGGGGAGGTTCCACTGGAACCCCGTCACGCCCGGCGCCGTGGGACCGTCCTCCGCGCAGGCGAGGAGGACGGCCGCGGCGGCCAGGAGGAGCAGCCGCTTGGTCACGGGGCGCTGCTGCGGAAGAGGGCCTGCGTCGCCAACGGCGAGCCGTCGACAGTGGAGACGCCGAGCGCCGGCAGGATGGCGCCGCACTCCGGATCGGTCGTGCCTGACATGCAGCCCGGCGCGGCAGTGTTCACGTCCACGTTCGAGGAGGCGTACAACTCGCCGACGTCCGCGATGACGACGTCATTGGCGACGTCGAACACCGGCAGGGAGATCTCGGCCATGTTCAGGTTGGTGCAGGCGGTCGGCGGGTCGGTCGGCGAGGCGCCGTTGCAACCGGTGCTTCCGAGGTGGACATACCAGCCGGTGGGCTGGCCGGTCGTGCCGACATCCAGCCGGAGGAACTTGTAGCCGCCGTTCCAGCTCCAGAACATCTCGGTCAGGTCCAGCGGCGAGGCTGCGGTGGTCGGGTCGGAGTGGTTGAGCGCGAAGGGAACGCCGAGCGTGAACTTCAGGCCGGTGTAGCTCCCCTTCGCGACCTTGCCGGTGACGACGGTCCGCGTGGCCGCGGTCCCGTTGGCGCATCCCGGAGGACCGTCCTCGAAGTCCACCAGCGCGACGCCCTTCGACTGCCACGGCGCCACGCTGTCGAGGGTCACGGCGACTTCATCGCCGTTGGCCTGCACGAGGCGGACGTTCGTCACGTACATGCGGAAATCGGTCGGCGAGATGGTCGAGCCGGTCGTGCCGATGTTGGCGTACGACTGGCCGCAGGCGAAGGCGACGCCGTTCACCTCGGCGGCGAACTCGACCGAGACGGCGTCAGTCTGGTTCGGGTCGGTGGCGTCGTCACTGCAGGCGCCGAGCAGCAGGGCACCGGCGCAGGTGAAGACGGCGGTGCGAATGAGATGCGACATTGGCGTAGCTCCGGGCAAGGCATGGGACATCGGCCGACCGGGGCGCGCACGCCGGTCAGGCGAGGCGTCCGGTCACGGGGACCGACGACGAATTGTCAGCGGGAGAGTCCGGTCGGGTGACCGGTGCTCAGGCCTGAGCGGGGGGAGGCTGTGCCAGGTGAAGGGAGAAGTCCGGACGGAGGTAGGGACGAACCTCGACTTCGGGAAGGCTGGTGACGCCCAGCGCCACCACCACGGGGACCACCTGCACGGTGGTGGTGGGGAGACTTGGGGCCGCGGCCGAACAGGACATGCCCACACACTGGCAGTCGCCGGGGCCTGGTGCCGGGACTGGTTCGTCCGCCGGGGCGTGCGAATGGTGGCTCGCCATTGCTGCCATCGGTGGCGCGCCCTGCGTCGTGTCCATTCCGCAGCCGTGGAAACGCCCGGGCGCAGCCGAGCCCGCCGTGAAGGTCACGGCGAGGAGGAGGCTGAGCATCCATTTGGACGGGCGAGGGCGCAAGGGCACTCCGAAGCAGGTTGAGGCCTATCCCCCGAAATATTGTGAGGATCGACCTGCATGGCAACCTGTCACGGCGCGCGTCCGATCTCCTTCAGCCTCGCGCGCGCTTCATCATTGGCGGGATCGAGCGCGATCGCCTGTCGATAGGCGGCGGCCGCCGCCGTCGTGTCGCCGCGCATCACCTGCACATTCCCCCGGAAGACATACATCCCCGACGAGCGGGGGTACATCTGCTCGTTCAGGTCGAGGAGCGCGAGGGCAGCGCTGTACTGCGTTTCCCGCGCGACCCGAAACGCGGCAATGTTGAGGCTTCGCTCTCCGAAATCGTAGGCGTCCGCCCCGTAGTACTCATCCCGCAGGCGGGTGTACACCCGGGTCCCGGAGTCGGCCCCGCCGGCCAGGGTGGCGTCGATGATGATTGTGCTGAGAGGAATCGGCTTTTCCACCCCACGGTGACAGGTGCGACAGGTCACCTCCACGTGAGGCGCATCGTGCCCCCGTGCGTGGTCGTGCGGGAGGGTGTCGAGCCGGCGGTTGACCTCCTCCACCATCAGCATCATCTGGCGCGCAGTGCGCTTGGTCGGCTTCTCGTCGCTCGCGAAATCGAAGGTGGAGAGCGGCTGGCCTTCCTGCCCGACATGGCAGAACGGGCACCGGACGCCGAGCGCGAACGTGATGTTGCGCATCTGCCCGACGACCTGCATGACCGGCGTGTTCCTGGGGATGACCGTGGTATTGACGAGGGAGTCGGGGGGCCAGTGGCCGGTGGCCTGGGCGGCGAGCAGGGAGGGGCAGGCGATCAGCAGGGCAAGCGCGGCGGCGCGTGGCATGGGGTCCTCAAGGTGGTTGGGGGAACACCTTGGTCCCGTACGGGCGGGGTTGCGCCGGGTTTCGCCGACCAAAGCGGGGAACCCGGCGCGTCTCGCTCAGAACCAGGTGAAGCCAAGGCCGAACTGGAAGAGGTGGACGTTGGCGTCTACGCCGAGATCCATCCCGGCGTAGGAATAGGAGCCGCCGAACTGGTTCAAGTAGTTGATGTATGGAGTCAGGGCGAAGTTCCGTGCCAGCCGGAAATCGTATCCCGCGCCGATCGAGCCGGCAAACCCGCCGGTGGAGAGGTCGGAGTCGACCGAAGCGTAGGAGTATCCGAGACCGCCCTTGAGATACAGCCCGTTCTCAACCATGGGGTACCACTGTACGACCCCCATGATGGCGCCGAGGGATGGCGCGTTGTAATAGTCGGAGTTGCTGCCGACCCAGCCATTGCTCTCCGCCGCCAGGAAGACCGACGGGTTGAGGTAGCCGCCCAGCCTCAGGTAGCCGGAGAGTTCGGTGCTGGCCAGCTCGTCGCAGTCATTGCAGAAGCCGGCGCTCCCGGCGCCGAGGCCGAGGCTGATCCCGAACCCCTCCCTGGTCTGGGGGTGCTGGGCAACGGCGAGGGCGGGCGTGAGGAGGGTGAGGCAGAGGATGCAGAGCATGCGGTTCATGGGGCGCCTCCGGGGAGTGGTGGAGACGGCGGGTTGCCGTCTTGAGCAACACTCCCCAGGGCCAGTCAAGCGCGCGTCAAGCGCCTAGAACTCCACGTTCACCCCGATCGTGGGGAGCACCCCCAGCGCCTCGTTGAATTCCTCCTGCTGGGTGCGCTCGTTCCAGTAGGTCCCGGTGACGTTGGCCCGGCCGAGGAGGTTCTGGATGTCCAGGTAGATATCGAGCTGCACCGACTGGAACGACCAGCGTCGGTCGATTCGGATGTCGACGGCCGAAAAGGTCGGCAGCCGCTCCTGGTTGTAGTAGGTGAAATCCCGTTCCCCCTCCAGCGCCCCGCTCGTCGCGAAGGGTGTATACGGGAGCCCGGAGGAAATGCGGTACTTGCCGCTGACTTCCCACCTGGGATTGAACCGCCATCCCGCCAGGAAATTGCCGATGAAGCGGGTCTCGAACCCGCCGGTGTAGTAGACGCTGTCCACCCCGGCGAACTCCGAGCGGTTGGCCGTCAGCGACACCAGCCCGTAGAGCGGGACCGTGCTGAACTTCTTCTGCAGCTGGACCTCCACGCCGTAGCTCCGCCCGGTACCGATGCTGCTCAGCGGCTCAAGCCCGGAGGGAATGTCCGATGTCACGTCGTCGAAACCGGCCGGCTGCAACACCGCCTCCGGCCGATAGAGCCGCGCCGCGTAGTCGGCGTACCGCTTGTAGTAGACCTCCACCTGGCCCTTGAGGTCCGGCCGGAAGAGCCGCTCGTAGCCCAGGATGGCCGTGCTGGCGCGGATGGGGTCCAGCCGGTCCACGTTCCCCGGGTCGCCGACCAGCCAGATGAACTGCGGGGCCTGGTAGTACTGGCCCAGGCTCAGGTTCAGGGAGCCGGAGGCGCCGAGGGGGATATTGGCGCCGATCCGCGGTGCCACGCGGAATGCGTCGAGGAACTCATACCAGTCGCCGCGGAGCCCGGCCGTCAGCCGGACGTTGCCGACGAAGAGCGAGGCCTGCGCGTACGTCGCATTCCTGAGCGCTGAAAAGGTGGTGTCGACGGCCAGCGGCCTTGGCTGGTTGAGGCTGTCGGTCCGGTACTCACCGGCGAGGAGCACGTCGTAATCCAGTTGATCCGCGACGCGCAGTGTGTTGCCGAAGGTGACCTGCAGGCGGGGCGTGAACTGCCAGGCCAGCTCGGTCTTGAGGCTGTTGTCGCCCTCTTCCGACCGATTGAGGTAGACCGGCGCCAGGAGGGTGTCGTACTGGCTGGTGGAGAACCGGGTCCAGGTGCGCCCCAGCGTGGCCGTGAGGAGCCCCTTCGGCAGGGAGTAGTTCCAGGTCAGGCCGGTGAAGTAGCTCTTCTGGTCGGGGGCGGCGATTCGGCTGTTGTCCAGGCGGTCGTCGGCGGTGGCGTCGTCGAGGATGATGTTGTCGAGCGCGCCCACCGCGATCAGCGAGAGCGAGCTCCGGGTGCCGAGGCGCTGGGTCAGCTTGACCTGCGCATCCCAGTATTCCGGGATGAACGCAAAGTCCGCCGCGCGGAACACCAGGTCCAGGTAGCTCCGCCGCACGCTGGCCAGGAAGGTGCCGTTCTTCCCCATCGGCCCCTCGGCGATGACGCCGAAACCCGTCGCGGAGAGATTGACCTCCCCGGCGAGGCGTTCGCTGTTGCCTTCGCGCAGCGAGAAGCTGGCGAGCGACGCCGTGCGGTCGCCGTACTGGACGCCGAAGCCCCCCGCGGAGAAGCTCGCCTCCCGGATGAAGTCGATGTTGAGAATGGTGAGCGGCCCGCCCGTGGAACCCTGGTTCCCGAAGTGATTGATGTTGGGGACCTCGAGCCCGTCCACGAGGAAGAGGTTTTCGTACGGGGCTCCTCCCCGCACGGCCAGGTCGTTGCGTCCACCGGTGGTCACCGCCACGCCGGGGAAGAGCGCCACCGCCCGCACCACATCCTCCTGGACGCCCGGTGCCCGGCGCACATCTTCGGCGCTCAGGTTCCCGCTGCTGGTGGCCGATTCGATTTCGGGCTGAAATTCCGGGGCGTCCACCACAATCTCGGCAATCTCGACAATCCGTGGCGTGAGACGAAGCTCCAGTTCCAGCGGCTTGCCGCTGCCCACGAGGATGTCCGTCAGGACGACCGGCTCGAACCCGATCGCGGTGGCCCGCACCCGCCAGGCCCCGACAGGGACGCTGTCGAGGAGGTACCGCCCGAGGGCCCCGGAGCTGGCCGTCCGGCCGGTGCCCAGCACTTCCACGCGGACGCCCTCGACCCCGGCCCCGTTTTCGGTGCTGACGACCCGCCCGACGATCGAGCCGGTCGGCGGCCGGGGGGATTGCTGAGCCGCAAGCGGGCCTCCCCCCATGGCACCGACCAGGAGGGCGAGGAAGACTCGTGTCATGCGTGGGGTACCCCGGCCTGGCCGCCCCGCATTCCCGGCGGGTTGGCGCCGGCTACCGCTCACGGAGCAGGTCCGCGCGATGCTTGGCCGCCGCCAGGCCCGACAGCAGCAGCGTCGCCACCAGGTAGCCGAGCCGCGTCGAGCCGGTGGCCACGCCGTTCCAGCCCGCGAAGTCGAGTCCCGGTGTCTGCGCGCCGTTGAGCACCAGGTAGAGGAAGAGGAGAAACACCCCCATGAACGCCTTCGGCGTGCGGGAGAGGAACCCGAGGGCGGTGGCGAGGGCGGCCATGAACCCGGCCGCAATGAGCAGTGAAAGGGCGGCGCCCGGGGCGCTGAATACGATCCGGAGCGCCGGCGGGACGCAGAAGAGCAGCGCCAGCAGCGTGGCCGCCCCCAGCTTGATCCAGGCGTAGGCCGGCTGCACCCTCGGCATGCTGAAGAGCATCCCGAGCGTACCCGCCGCGCGGTCGCGCGTCGCGAGATCCGCGAGCGCAACGGCAAGAATGACGGCGACCACCAGGGGGAGCGTGTGGTGCACCGTGGCGTCGGTGCCGACGATGGTCGTCGCGACGACGCCGAGCCAGGCCAGCACCACCAGCGGCGACTGGCAGAGTGACATCACCGCTTCGGAGAGCACCGGCCGGAACGCGGCCGGGGCGGCGGGCACCAGTGTGGCTCCCGCCGACGAGATGGGGCGCGTCAGCGGCTTCGAGTGACTGCGAGATACGAGGAATCCAGCGACCGCCCGAGCCCTGGTCGCGACCCCGGACCTTGGCCGGGTCAAACCGGTGGAAGGAGAGACCGGGCCACCAGCAGTACAGGGATGGCGAGCAACGCCGTCACCAGTCGCGGGATCAGCAATCCTGGCGAGAGCGAGAGGGGCGGAAGCAGCCAGGGGGCCACACCCGGATCGAACGGGGTCATGCCGATGGAGAGGTTCTGGGCGCCGGTGGCCTCCGTGACTTGCCGCAGCACGAAGCCGATCCCCAGGATGTCGAGGAACTGGCCGCTGCCGACCTGCGTGCCCATCGCGCCGAGGGCCAGCAGGACGGTCCAGAGGAAGAAATACCCTACGTCACCGAGACGGCCCGCGAGCAGCGGCACGCATTCGAAGCAGAGCGCCAGTGCCGCGACGACGAGCACCGCCGGGCCGAGGATGAGGAGGTAGGTGAGGACGTAGGTGAACGGCTCCAGCGCCCCCTCGCCGCGGAGCAGGTGCATCGCCATCACGTTCAGCAGGTAGAAGAGTCCCACCATGCCGAGGTAGGCGGCGCCCCCGAGCCACTTGCCGATCGAGGAAGCTGCCGGAGCCGACGGGGGTCGCCGCGATGATCCCGCCGGTCCGCGCCAGGAGGTCGCGCCGAAGGGCGTTGCTGGTCAGGTAGAAGCCCACGAACGTCAGCAGGAAGCCGGCGAGCGCCGCGGTCGTGGTCGCGATGACCTGCGAGGTGTAGAGGGCGCGCGCGCCGTCGACGACCATCAGCGCCCGGCCGGTCGCGGGGTCCGGGATCAGCATGTACGCCATCCCGGAGAGCGCGACCACCAGCCACAGCGTCGCCGGACGGCGGAGCCGAAGCTTCAGGTCGGTGAGGACGATCGAGCCGATCTGGCTCTGTGCCGACGGCACGCCCCTACGCCCCCGCCTGCATCAGGTGGACGAAGGCGTCCTCGAGGTCCGGCTCCACGACCGCGGCGGTCGCGAAGGGCTGCGCGGAGGCCACCACCCTCACGTGCACGCCGTCGACTTGCCGGACGGCGCGGGTCACCTTGAGCCGCCCCTTGGCCTGTTCGTACTCGGCAGGCGGGACGACCGCCTCCCAGACGCGCCCGCGCGCCGATTGCAGCAGCGCCTCGGGCGCGGCGCACGTCACCAGGCGGCCCTCCCGCATGACCGCAATGGTGTCGGCCAGCGACTCGACGTCGGAGACGATGTGCGTGGAGAGGAGGACGAGCTTGCCCTGGCCCAGGTCGGTGAGCAGGTGGCGGAACCGCACCCGTTCCTCGGGGTCGAGGCCGGCGGTCGGTTCGTCCACGATCAGGAGGGCGGGGTCGTTGAGCAGCGCCTGGGCGATGCCGAGCCGCTGCCGCATGCCGCCGGAAAAGGTGGCGGCGGGGCGCTGGGCCACCGTGTGCAGGTTGACCGTTTCCAGCAACTCGTCGATGCGGCTCCGGGATGTCACCCCCTTGAGTCCGGCGAAATAGCTCAGGAACTCGAAGGCGGTGAGGTTGTCGTAGACGCCGAAGTCCTGCGGCAGGTAGCCGAGCTGGCGGCGGAGCGCTTCCGGGTCCCTGCGGACGTCCACTCCCTGGAACGTGATCTGCCCCTCGGTCGGCCGGGTGATGGTGGCGACCATCTGCATCAGGGTTGTCTTGCCGGCGCCGTTCGGGCCCAGCAGGCCGACCACGCCGGCCTTGAGCTCGAGGGAGACGTCGTTGACGGCGGTGACGCCGCCGGGGAAGCGCTTGGTGACGTGGGTGAGGGTGAGCATGACGGCAAAGTTAACGAGAGCCGGCGCCGTCGGCGCCCCCGATTGCTGAAGCCTCCCGCCTGTCGTAGGTTACGATTGATCCCTCACGCGTCCTGCCGCCATCCAGCCCAGGGGAGCCCATGACCACGTCGTGTTGCCCCTCGAGAGCGGGGTAGGGACGATGTCCGGTTCCATCAAGCCATCCTACCGCGAAGTTGTCCGCTCGGACGATCCGGTCATTCGCCGCGTTCACCAATTGATACGGCAGACCTTTCCGGCGGACGAGTTGGTGGAGGCCAACGAGTGGCGGGACTCGCTCCATGAGCGGGAGGCCGGACTCTGGTCGGACAGCCGTTGGCACCTGGTCGTCGCGGAGCACAAGGGCGAGGTCATCGGCGTGGCGAGCGGGACCTACCTCGGGAACCTCAACGTCGGGGTGGTCGGCTACCTGGCGGTGTCGCCCAAGGCGCGCGGCTTTGGCGTCGGCCCGAAGCTCCGGGCCCGGCTCCGCACCCTGTTCCGGAAGGACGCCCGCGCCATCCGGGGCGAGATCCTCGAGGCCGTCGTGGGGGAGGTCCGCCGGGACAATCCGTGGCTGCGCGCGCTGATCCGGAGCGAGCGGGTCCTCGCACTCGACTTCACGTACTTCCAGCCCCGGCTCCGGCCCGGCGACCGACCGGTCCCGCTGGTGCTGTATTACGAAGGGGTCGGCGCGCCGCGGCAGCGGCTGCCGGCCTCGCCCATCCGCACGATTCTCTACAGC
This sequence comes from uncultured Gemmatimonadales bacterium, assembly GCA_963748815.1. GTDB lineage: Bacteria > Gemmatimonadota > Gemmatimonadetes > Gemmatimonadales > GWC2-71-9 > SPDF01. The sequence goes on from CAVVKJ010000010.1 coordinate 120,793, forward strand.
GTCTGGCGGCGCATCTACCGGGTCCGGCGCCCGCTCTTCCACGCCGCCTTCCGCCGGATGCTCCGCGACCTGGAAGGCCGCACGTCCGTCGGCGAGGTCAAGCTCCGCGACCTCCCGCCACCCAGTCGAAGACACCGCGAACCAGGGACGCCCGAAGTCGGCCACCTGCTGCCCGTCGGAGGCATTCATGCGTGACCAGATTCGGCCTGATTCTCGATTCGCTCCAGAACTCCTGGTACCAGGTGGCGGCGTTCACGCCTCGGCTGGTCGTGGCGCTGCTGCTGCTGAGCGTCGGGTGGCTCCTGGCGCGAGGCATCGAGTGGTTCGCGGTGCGGGTGCTCCGTCTGATCCGCGTCGAGGAGGCGGCGGAGCACGCCGGGCTCGACGACTTCCTGCTCCGGGGCGGCGTCCGGTTCACGCTGGTGACGCTGGTGGGCCGCACGCTCTACTGGGGCGTCCTGCTGATGTTTGCGCTCGCGATGTTCAACGTCCTCGGCCTGACGATGGGGGCGGACCTGATGGCGGAGGTGGTGGACTACGTGCCCAACGTGGTGGCCGGCCTCATCGTCCTGGCCTTCGGCTCGCTCGGCGCGAAGTTCGTGCGGGGCATCGTCGAGGCGTACCTGAACAACATCGGCGTGAAGGAGGCCTCGAACCTCGGCCTCCTGGTGCACGGCGCGCTGCTGGCGTTCGTCGCGATCCTGGCGCTGGAACAGCTGCAGATCGATGCGGCGATCCTGCCGCGTCGGCGTTCCTGCTCGCCTTCGGCGGCCTCTGCCTCGGGCTGGCGCTCGCCTTCGGGCTCGGCGGACGCGCCTGGGCCGAGTCCATCCTCGACCGGAGCCGGAACAAGCGATGATCATCGATTGCCACGTCCACCTCAACAACTATTACGAAGAACAGCGTCGAGACCCTTCCGGCCTGCCTGGAGAAGCTCGAGCTGGAGATGCGCCGGAACCGGATCGACCAGGCGCTGGTCCTGACCTCGTACACGGTGACGCCGGGGCGCCCCTCGACGCGGACGCGTGGTCGAGGCGGTGCGCGACAAGCCGTACCTCACGGTCATCGCCGGACTCGACTACACGAAGTTCCAGCCGGACGAACTGGCGCGAGATCGCCGAGATTCGTCGCAGGCCGGCAAGGTGCGGGGCCTGAAGCTCTATCCGGGCTACCAGCCGTTTTATCCACTCGACCCGAAGTGGACGCCGGCCTACGAGTTCGCCGCCCTCCACAAGATCCCGGTCATGATCCACACCGGCGACACCTACTCGCCGAAGGGGAAGCTCAAGTACTCGCACCCGCTGCAACGTGGACGAGGTGGCGGTGGAGTTCCCCGACGTCAATTTCCTGATTTGCCACCTCGGCAATCCCTGGATCCGGGACTGCATGGAGGTGGTGTACAAGAACGCCAACGTATACACCGACATGTCAGGGCTGACGCTGGGGGAGTTCGAGGACCGGTTCGAAGTGTTCCTGCGGAAGCAGGTCTCCGAGATGCTCAGCTACGGCGTGGAGCCGGATGCGTTGCTCTATGGCACAGACTGGCCGATCTCCTCGATGGCTTCATACCTGGACTTCATGAAGGAGCTGGCCATTCCGCAGAAGGAGCGGAGCCTCGTCATGGCGCAGAACGCGATTGAGCTCTACGGGCTGGATCCAGCGAACAGCCTGTTGAAGATGGGCGGGCGGCGGTAGCAGTGGCGTGACGGGCCGGGAAGGGGGCAGGTGGCGTCATTCGATGGATGCTGTGTGGAGCTACGCCACATCCACTCACCCCGAGAGCTGGCTATTTCACGGCCCGCCGCAGCCCCAGCTCGAGGATCTGCTGTTCCAGGCCGCTGATGTCGCGGTAGAGTGTATCGGGCGCGGCGCCTCCTGGCACCCTGAGGATCACGTACCCCTGCCGGTTGGTGCGCGCGAGCATCAGCGTGAATCCATCGTGCGGATAGCGGTGAGGGGGGCCTCCGGCGAGGACGATCAGCTCCGTGGCCGTCGCGATCACCGCATCCTGGACGCCCTTCCCGGCTGGCGCGAAGATGTACAGCGCGGTGTCTCGCTCCGTCAGGGCGCCGAGCGCGCGGGCCGAGTCAAGAATCGCGGGAGGAATGGCTGGCGCGCTCGCATCCAGCCCGGGGGGATCACCGGTTCGGAATCCCATCCAGACCTGGAATGCCAGGTACCCGAAGAGGATCATGCCCAACACCAATCCCCCAACCACCATGGCCGTCCTCCCGAACCACCGCCGGCGGGTCCGACGCCGCACCAGCTTCGGCGACAGCAGCTTGTCCGCCGCGCTCGCCGCCCGAAGCGCCTCCGCCATCTCCTTCGCCGATGTCCAGCGGTCATCCGGGTCCTTTTCCAGTGCCCGGGTGATGATTGCGGCGAGCGCCTTCGGGAGCTCGGGGGCCACCGCAGCGAGGGGCTCCGGCGCCTGGCTGACCTGGTTGGCCATCACGTTGACAGCCGAGTGGCCGGTGATCGGCCTCCGCCCCGTCGCCGCCTCGTACAACACCACCCCCAGCGCATAGACGTCCGCCCGGCCGTCGAGGCGGTCTCCCGCTACCTGCTCCGGGCTCATGTAGTGCGGGGTGCCGCTGCTGGTACCGTCCGGGGCAGTCTCGGTGGCCGCCACCACGCGGGAAATGCCGAAATCGGCCACGAACGCGTGACCGTCCCCATCCAGCAGCAGGTTGTCCGGCTTGATATCGAGGTGGAGGACGCCGCGCGTGTGTGCCGCCGAAAGCGCATCGGCCACCTCCACGCCCAGCCGGGCGACGCCGGCCGGCGTCAGCGGCCCCTCCGAGCTCAGCCGAGCCCCCAGGGTGCCGTCCGGGAAGTACCGCATGACGAGGTACACCACCCCGTCGCGCTGGCCGGCTTCGTACAGGGGGACAATGTGGGGATGTTCCGCCGTTGCGACGAGTCGGGCTTCATCGAGGAGGCGATCCGCGGCGGAATCGTCGAGGACCAGCGTGGGATCCAGCGCCTTGATCGCCACATCACGATGGAGGAGGGGATCCCGCGCCCGGAAGACGGCCGCGAAGCCGCCTACCCCCAGGAGCGAACCGACCTCCAGACGATTGCCCAGCGCACCCTGCAGCCGAGTGGCGACAGCTCCGGCATCTGCGAACTGCATGAAGTCTCCTCCACGTCCGGCGATGTTGTCCCGGAACATACAATTCCTTCCCATCCAGGGCGACGATCGCCGGGGGAGGCTGTCGCTTGCCCTCGACCGGATCCTCTGGCAGCCACGCGCATCTTCACGATGGGAGACACGCAACTCGAGTGTTTCTGGGGCTCCTCCGGAGCCGTTCAGCCGGCACGGGGCGCACAGTGCGACGGGCCAAGGGGCCGTCCCGGCCAGGTCGAACCCGTTCGGCAGCAGCGACTTAGGGCCTGCGTGCGAGAGCCAGCCGAAACCACCGTCGGTGCCGCAGGGTGCAAGTATTCCGGCCTCGGTCGTCCCCCTGCGTGATCTCGCCAGCCGGGCTCCGGGCTCGGCGCCGAAGCACGCAGTCCCACTTGCGACCGCGGGCGCATCCTCCATATTCTTCCTCGTTGCTGTCAGAGAGCTTTCCGATCACCGTCTTCACTCAACCCCCGAGGACCTCCCGATGATCAAGATCCGACTCGTTGCCGCCAGTCTCGCCCTCGTGCTCGGGGCGATGATTGTTGGCGCCAATGACGCGGCCGCCCAGAAGGTCGCCACGAATTACGACACGAAGGTCGACTTCACGCAGTACAAGACCTACAAGTGGGTCACCATCCAGGGTGCCACCTATCCGAACCAGCTGCAGGACATGCAGATCAAGCAGGCGGTCGACTCGGTGCTCAAGGGCTTCGGGATGGTCATGAAGGACAGCGGCGACGTGAACGCGTACGTCGCATACCAGATCAGCGTCGACTCAGTCCACCCAGTACAACACCTTCGGCACCGGCGGCGTGGGCATGGGTGGTGGTTGGGGTTGGGGCGGGATGGGCGGCGGCATGTCTACGACGACTCCCCAGACCATCAACACCGGCACCCTCGTGGTCGACATTTACGATCCGGCCATGAAGCAGCTGGTGTGGCAGAGCACCGCCACCAAGCAGATGAACCCGAGCTCGGACGCCGCCAAGAACCAGGCGAACCTGCAGAAGGCTGTCAACAAGATGTTCAAGGATTACCCGCCGGGCGCCGCGAAGAAGTAGTCGCTGGCGGTCTGAATTCGGCAGTGTGTTTGAAGACGGGATCGGGCTGGTGCCCGGTCCCGTCTTCACTTTGATGAGGAGGCCCGATGCCGTTCCGATTCCGTCCCGTCCCGATCGCCGCCCTGCTCCTCCTGACAGCAGGGTTCTCCGCCGGCCAGGAGCCGGTCGACCCGGTGATGATCGCCAAGATCCGGGTCGAGGGGCTCCAGCATTCCCAGGTCATGAACTACGAGAGCTACATGACCGATGTGCTCGGCGCCCGGTTGACCCTCTCCCGCGACATGCAACGGGCCCAGCAGTGGGCCCTCGAGACGATGCGAAGCCTCGGGCTCGCCAACGTGGCGCCCGAGCCGTTCATGGACTTCGGCGTGACCTGGGACAACGAGTTCGTGTCGCTCCACATGCTCGCGCCCGACTACCAGCCGATGGTCGGCTATCCCCTGGCGCACACCCGGGGCACCGACGGACCCCAGGTGGCGAACGCGGTCATCGTCGAGCTGCAACTCCGGAGCGACCTGGCGGCGTACCGCGGCAGGCTGGCAGGGAAGGCGGTCCTGGTGACGCCGCCGCCGCCGATCGACCTGGCCCCGCTCACCAATGGCGTGCCGCGCCGGAGCCAGGCGAACCTGGACTCCCTCCAGCGCACCGTCATCGCGCCGACCCGCCCGGCGCCGAACCGGCCTCCTCCCAATCCCGAGCTCCTCAGCGCCGACGAGAAGATGGCGTTCTTCGCCTCGGAGGGGGTGACCGCGGTCCTGCAATCCGAGAGCGGGTGGCTGGGCGCGGTGCGTGGCTTCTCGCGCCCGGGGGCGCGGAACGACCGCTGGTCCCGGGCCGGGATGCTCGCGGGGCCGGTCATCGTGGCGATCACCCCGGAGCACTACAACCGGATGTACCGCATCCTCCAGCGGGGAATGGCCGTCACCGTCCAGGTCGACGTCCGCAACCGGATCGGCGAGGTGGTCGAACAGGCGGTCAACATTACCGGCGAGATCCCGGGCACCGACCTGAAGGACGAGATCGTGATGATCGGGGCGCACTTCGACACCTGGCATGCCAGCCCGAACGCGAGCGACAACACCTCCGGGTCGGCGGTGGTGCTCGAGGCGGCGCGCATCCTCAAGGCAGTGGGCGCCCGGCCGCGGCGCACCATCCGGTTTGCGCTCTGGAGCGGGGAGGAACAGGGGCTCTGGGGCTCGCGCGCCTACGTGCGTGAGCATTTCGGAGATCCGCGGGACTCGACCTCGAGCATCAAGCCGGCGTACGAGAAGCTGTCGGTGTATTTCAACCAGGACTACGGGGCGGGGCAGTACCTCGGCATCTACCTGCAGGGCAACGAAGCGGCGCGCGCGATGCTCACTGCCTGGATGGAGCCGTTCCGGGACTTCGGCATGGTGGTCGTGTCGAACCAGAGCGTGGGGAGCACCGACCATGTGTCGTTCGACGAGGTGGGGCTCCCGGGGTTCCAGTTCCTGCAGGACAACATCCCGGGGACGGGCGGTCACACCAACCTGGACTTCTACGACACCATCCAGGCCCAGGACCTGATGAAGAACGCGGTGGTCATGGCGGCCTACGCCTACAACGCCGCGATGGCGCCGACCAGGGTGCCGAGGAAGGCGGTCAGGTAGGGCGCTACTCCCCTGTCGGGCTGGAATCGTAGGTCATGATCGACGCGATCAGGAAGATGAACGGCACCGCGGCGAGGACCAGGGGGAGCGCCTGCGAGGTCTGCGACTCGGTGGAGTCGACGGCGCTCAATGGCAACGCGACTCGACAGGTGTCGCAGTTTGCGGTGGCGGAGGCGGGAATGCCGCTGAGGCTGTCGGTAGTGACTTGCACGGCGCGCCACCGCACCGACCGGGTGCCGGACCAGACCCGGATGACCCGGTTGGCGGGGACCGGCGTGGGGGCGGCGATCGTGGTGGGTTCCCAGGAGACGCACCCCGACATTAGCATCGCGGACACCGCGACGCGCACCGATCGATTCACGATGACTCCAGGAGCGGGGGGGACCGCGCGGCCGGTTCGGTCCGATGGACTGCTGGGAGGGGAGACGACAGGTGGGACCCGCGCTGCACACTCGAGCGGTGCAGCGCGCCTAGTTGTGGTGCGGCGTGCCTCTCAATGCGTCACGTCGGCTCGAGGTGGTCGACCACCCAGCGGCCGTCGGCGCCGCACGCCGAACACCCCGCCTTGCCGTCGCCATAGAGGATCATCTCCGTCTGGCCGAAGCAGAAGGGGCAATCGGCCCGGACGGTCTGGAGCGAATCGAGCGGGATGCCGTTGCGGACGATCCGCCGCACCATCGCGCCCGGCTCGGCGGCCCCCAAGGGACAGAGGTGTCCGGTGCACTGGGCGCCGATTTCAAGACAAATCAGCTCGGCGTCGCTCACCTGCGCCTGGCCCTCGTTGGAGGGCTCCTCGGTAATCAGCACCCGGACCGGCCGGTCGCACGCGCTGCAGAACAGTTTCTGGCTTTGCATCTCTCCTCCAGCGTGATCTAGGTAAGCGGCGTGACCTCGGCGTCGGCGAGAACCCGGCGCGCCACGCGGAGCGCCGTCTCCCCGGACATCCCGAACACCGCGGTCCCCGCCGCATCGGCATGCATCGCGTTGTCACCCTGCACGGTGACGCTATGGATCGCGGAGCGCCGTGGCGCCGCCGTGCGGGGGTCGATCAGGTGGTGGTACCGTACGCCGTGCCACGTGAAGTACCGCTCGTAGTCTCCGGACGTGGTCACCGCCCGGTCGGCCACGGCCAGCCGACCGGCCAACCGATCGAGCTGGTGCGGGTCGCGGATGCCCACTTCCCAGGGAGCGCCGTCGGGCCCGTGGCCCAGGGCGTAGAGGTCGCCGCCGACGGTCACGATGGCGCTCGACACGCCGCGCGCGCGCAAAGCCGCCACCGACCGGTCGATGCCATATCCCTTCGCGATTCCCCCCAGGTCCAGCTGGACGTCGGGGTCGTTGAATCGCACCTGGTGCGACGCACCTACGCGCGAGAGATCCACCTTCCGCCACAGACCCCGCGACGCCAGTCGAGCCACCGAGGTGCCCGCGGGTGGCTGCTTGCGGTTCAGCACATCCCAGAGCACGGAGGCAGAGCCGAGCGCCGGGTCGAAGGCGCCGTCGCTCACAGACGACCAGGTCAGCGCCGACTGGATGACGAACGCGGTTTCTGCGGACACCGCGACCCCGTCACTCCCGGCGCCAAGGTTCACCCGTCCGATGTCGGAGTCGGACCGGAACCGCGTCATCAGCTGTTCCACCCGCCGCAGCTCCGCGATGGCGGCGTCGATGCTCGCTTCGGCCAGGCGGGGGTCCGAATGCGCCACCTGCACCTCCGCGATGGTGCCCATGACCGGGAACGAGCGTCGGACCAGCTGCAGCCGCTGTCGAAGGGCCAGGGGGATCGAGAGGGCGACGAACACGCCGCTGCCGATGGCGAGGAATTCGCGCCGGGTGGGGCGCCGCCGGAACAGGTCATCGGACATCGGTGTCTCCTTCGTGGTCGTACCGCTCGCAGGAGCGGCCGCATCCGCTGCAGTGTCCGTTGCAGTCGCGGTGGGGCAGCAGGCCGAAGAGGACGAACATGCCGGCGCAGAGCGCCACGGCGATGATGGTGGTGGTCATGGCGCGCTCCCCATCCCGGCAAATCCCATGAACGCCATCGAGAGGACCGAGGCGACCACCAGGACCAGCCCCATCCCCCGCGCCACCACCGGCACGTCGGCCACGTCCATGCGCTCGCGGATCGAGGCCATCAGCGACAGCGCGAGTGTCAGCCCCAAGCCGCCGCCGAGCGCAAACACGATGGACTCCGGAAGGGTGTACTGGCGCGCGGTCTGGAAGAGCGCCAGGCCGAGAATGGCGCAATTGGTGGTGATCAGCGGGAGGAAGATGCCCAGCTGCCGGAACAGCACCGGGGAGAACTTCTTGATCGCCATTTCCACGATCTGTACGCCGGAGGCGATCACCACGATGAACGCGATGGTGCGGAGGAAGGGCACCTGGGTGAGCACATAGGTGTTGAGGGTCCAGGCGCCCAGGGCGGTCAGCAGCATCACGAAGGTGTTGGCGACGCCCAGCCGCCAGGCGGTGCCGATCTTCGAGGTGACCCCGAAGAAGGGGCAGAGCCCGAGGAACATCGCCAGCGTGAAGTTGCTGACCAGCAGGGTCGAGACGAAGATCCAGGCGAGGTTGCTCATGCCACCGCCCGGGCGCGCCGCCGGCGCGCTTCCGCGACCCAGGCGAGGCAGAGCATCAGGAGGCCAAGGGTCAGGAAGCCGCCGGGGGGCATCACCATGAACACCCAGGGCTCGAAGTTCGGCCCGAAGACGTTGTAGTTCAGGAGCGAGCCGCGGCCGAGCAGCTCGCGAATGCTGCTGATGAGGACGAGGGCCAGCGTGAAGCCCAGCCCCATGCCGATCCCGTCTGCCAGGGCGCGCACCGGCCGGACCTTGGCGGCGAACGCTTCGGCACGCCCGAGCACGATGCAGTTGACGACGATCAGCGGCATGAACGGGCCCAGCGCCTTGCTGATGTCGGGAAAGGTCGCGGCCAGCAGCAGGTCCACGACGGTCACGAAGGTGGCGATGATGAGGACATACGAGGTGATCCGAACCTCGCCGGGGATCACCTTCCGGAACAGCGACACGAACACCTCGGACCCGACCAGGACCAGGAGGGTCGCCGCGCCCATCGCCAGGCCGTTGGCCAGCGTGTTGGTGACGGCCATCGACGGGCAGAGCCCGAGCATCTGGATCAGCACGGGATTCTCCCGACTGATGCCGCGCCAGATATCGGCGCCGAACGCCGCCGGCGGCGGCGCACCGGGAACGAAATCCGGTTGACTGGCGGATGTGCCGGCGGTCACGGGGCACCCCCCTGGTGCCAGGCGGCGAGGAGCGGGCTCCACCTGGCGACGGCGTTGTTGATGATTCGCACCACTGCGCGCGACGAAATGGTGGCCCCGGTGATGGTCTGGACTTCGTCACGCCCGCCGCCGGTTGCGCCCTTCACGCCCCGGAGGGGCGGGAGGCGGCCGGCAAACTGGCTGGTGAACGCGGTGTCCATCTCGATCTTGTCGCCCAGCCCCGGAGTCTCCTTCTGCTCCAGGACCCGGAAGCCGATCAGCTCGCCGGTCGCAGGTCTGAACCCGATCATGATGGTCACGTTGTCCTGGAAGCCCGGCTCGGTGCCGGTGATGGCGACCCCCAGTTCGTTCCCGTCCGCATCGAAGCCGACAAAGGCCCGCGGCGCGCGCTTGAGTCCCTTGGTGGCTGGGGCGGTCCGGGTCAGCGCGTCATCGACCAGGTACAGGGTGTCCCAGCGCGTCGGCGCGCCGAGCACTTCGTAGACAGCCGCCTTTTCCCGCTCGGCGGCATGCTGTTCGATGGCCGGCAGGGTCCACTGATACACCGACGAAATCAGCCAGCCGGAGACGGCCCCGGCGATGGCGAGGGTCGCCACCAGGCGCCACGCAGGCGTACTGGCCCGCGGAGTCGCGGCGGGAGGGGCGCCGTGTGAATGGGGCGCGGTCATGCCGCCCCCTTCCGCACGGCACCGAAGACGCGGGGCTGCGTGGCGCGGTTGATGAACGGCACCAGCGCGTTCATGAACAGAATCGCGTACATCACCCCTTCCGGGAGGCCGCCCCAGAGGCGAATCACCACCACCAGCACACCGACCCCGGCCCCGAACACCCAGCGGCCGCGGTTGGTCACGGGCGACGTCACCATGTCGGTGGCCATGTACACCGCGCCGAGCATCAGGCCGCCGGAGAAGAGCATGAACAGCGCGTCGGGACGCGCGGCGTCCACGAGGTGCATGACGGTGCTGAGCGCCGCGACCGTCAGGAAGATGCTGGCCGGGATCCGCCAGTTGAGATAGCCGCGGAACGCGAGGTACGCGCCGCAGGCCAGGATCACGATCGCCGCCGTCTCGCCGAGCGAGCCGCCGGTGTTGCCCATCACGAGATGCAGAAGGTCGGTGCCCTTGCCCTCGAACTTGAGGAGTCCGAGCGGGGTAGCCGAGGTGATGGCGTCAGTGACGGGATGCATGAACGGCAGGGCGAAGAGATCGCCGCGGAGGGTCCAGAACGACCCGCCGCCTTCAGGCCAGGTGGTGATGGCCACGGGAAAGGCGGCCTGCAGGAAGGCGCGGCCCACGAGGGCGGGGTTGAACACGTTCTGGCCGAGGCCCCCCCAGACGATCTTCCCGAATCCGATACCGAAGGCGCCGCCGAGGGCGGCCATCCAGAGCGGCATGCCGGCCGGCAGGGTGAGGCCGAGCAGGAGGCCGGTGATGACGGCCGACCCGTCGGCGAGTGAGCCTCCGCGGCCGAACGCCCGCTCCGTGGCCAGCGCGCCCAGCGCCGCGGCACTGATGACCAGCAGGGCGCTGATCCCGAAGAACCAGGCCGCCGCCGCGATGACCGGCACCAGCGTTCCGACGACGTTCCACATGATGACCGGCGTGGAGTCCTGCGACCGCACGTGCGGTGACGCCGTGATGACGAGGCCCGGCTGGCGGGGCGCGCTCATGCCGCCCCCGCCGCGGCGCGGCGCAGCGCCACCTTGCTGGCCTGGAAGAGCTGGGAGAGCGGGATGTTCGACGGGCAGACATAGGAGCACGAGCCGCAGAGCATGCAGTCCGAGAGGTGGGCGTCCGCCATGTCGTCGAACCGGTTGACCCGGGCCAGGTCGCCGAGCAGCGATGGATTGAGGAAGACCGGGCAGGCGTCGAGGCAGCGGCCGCAGTGGATGCAGGGATACACCTTCTCGAGCCGCGTCTCGTGCCGCTGCAGGACCACCACGCCGGTCGTCCCCTTCAGGACCGGGGCGTCGAGATTGGCCTGCGCCTGTCCCATCATCGGCCCGCCGATGATCACCTCGGCGGCATCGGGCGCCAGCCCGCCGCAGTAGTCCAGCAGGTCCCGCAACTTGGTGCCGACCGGCACGATGAGGTTGGCCGGCTTCACCAGGCCATGCCCCGAAACGGTCACGATCCGCTCGATCAATGGCAGTCCCGTTTCGAACACCTCCGCGATGGCGGCGACCGACCCGACGTTCTGCACCACCACCCCGACCGTGACCGGCAACTTGCCGGAAGGGACCTCGACCCCCGTGACCGCCTGGATGAGCATCTTCTCGGCGCCCTGCGGGTACTTGACGGTCAGCGGAAGAATCGTGATGTCGAGGTCGGCGGGGAGCGCGCCGCGCAGCGCCTCGATCGCGTCCGGCTTGTTCCGCTCCACACCGACCACGCACTTCGTCACCTTCATGGCGTGCATCATGACCCGGATGCCGAACATGCACCCGGGCGGGATACTCCGCCATGGTGCGGTGGTCGGAGGTCAGGTACGGCTCGCACTCGGCGCCGTTGATGATGAGGGTATGGACCGGGAAGTCGGCGGGCGGGGCCAGCTTGACGTGGGTGGGGAAGGCGGCCCCGCCGAGGCCGACGACCCCGGCCTCCTGTACGGCGCGGACCACGTCGTCGGTGGAGAGCCCTTCCCAGTGCGGCACCATCCGGGGCCGCGGGACCTGCGCGGCGTAGCGGTCCACCGCGATGCGCACCGCGGTGGACATGGTGCCGTCGGGGTGGGGCCACATCCCGATATCGGTCACCCGGCCGGCCGCGGAGGAGTGGATGGGGACCGACACCAAGCCATCGGCCAGCCCGACCGGGTCGCCCCGCTCGACGTGGTCGCCCACCTGCACGCAGACCGTGGCCGGCTTCCCGGCGTGCTGGCGCAGCGGAAGCACGATCTCGTCGGGGAAGGGCATCCGACGGATCGGGAGCTGATGGGTCAGCTCCTTCGCCTCGGGCGGGTGGACGCCGTGCCGGAATCCGGGAGAGCGCATCAGCCGGCGCTCAGTTGAACTTCGCCGCGCGCGCGATCCACTTGTCCAGGTCCTTCTCCTTCGGGTTGAGCGGCGTGCCCGGGTGGATGATGGACACCGGGCAGCGTTCCGCAGCGGTCACCAGCTGCTTGAAGGTCCCGGCCGACGCGTCCTTGACGTAGGCCTGCTTGTCCGCGTTGTAGGCGAACAGCTTCTTGTTGATGTTGGTGCACTCGTCGCAGGTGGTGCACCGATCGGAGTCGATGTACGCCTCGAGCGCCATCCCTTCATCCTCATCCACCCCGGCCGGCGGCGTCGGTGCCGGCGCGACCGCAGCCGCGGCCGCGACGGGCGCCACGGCGGCGGGGGTGGCCGCGTTCGCCGCTGCCGGCGGAGCGGCCGGGGCGGTCGTGACCGCAGTACCGTTCGGCGGCAGCGTCGCGGCGGGGAGCTCCGCGAGGAACTCCGCAACCGCCGCCGAGCCCCCTGCTTTCGACAGCAACGCCGTGGCGAGCTGGCGGGCCATCTGCGCCGGGTAGCTGGCGCGGAGGTCGGTCAGTTTCTGCTCGTACTCGGCGCGCAGTGCGGCGCTCCGCGACACGAACTCCTCCTCCAGGGAGGCGGCCACCAGGTCGCGCACGGCAGGCGCCACCTCGAGCCCGGCGAGTTGCCGGAGCTGCGACCAGAACATCTGCCGCTCTTCCGCCAGCTGCACGATTTCTCGCGACACCCGCAACCGCCGGAGCGTGCGGTCCTTCGTCAGGGCAAGGATGTACGGGGTCAGGCCGTCTCGTTCCTCGGGGGAGAGGGCGAAATACTCGTGGAACGGCTTCATCTCCTCGTTCCACTCGCCGGCCGGCACCTCCTTGAAGTGCTGCTTGAAGCGCGCTTCGGTCGCGGCCCAGTCGGCGATCGTCACCGGCAGTTCCAGCGCCTCCTCCGACCCGGACTCGTCGAGGAACCGCAAGGTGTACGTCGGCCAGAGGTCGTCGACCGAGGGATTGCCCTCGAGGGAGAGCTGGTCGGCGTAGGTCGGGCCGGCGTCGGGGTCGAAGGTGAGGAAGGGGAACGCCCGGCTCTCGAGCGCCAGCCGCGCCGCGTGTTGCGACCAGTCGTCCGCCAGGCCGTGCTCGACGGGGCAGGGGGTGTACACGTTGATCAGGACCGGCCGCCGCTTGTGCAGTCCGCGCAGGACGCCGCCGATCAGGTGCGAGGCGGCGGCCTGCGAGGTCTGGTGCACGTACACGCCGCGGTGGGCGATGGCGAGCAGCGCGAGCTCCTTCCGGACCTCCGTCTTGCCGTGCTGCGCCTTGCCGAAGCCGGACATGTCGGCCACCTGGCCGGTGAAGCCCGAGGTGCAGGCCTGGCCGCCGGTGTTCGAGTACACCTGCGTGTCGAGCACCACGACCCGGATCGGCTTGCCGGAGGCCAGCAGGCGCGAGAGGTTCTGGAACCCGATGTCGAGCATGGCGCCGTCGCCGCCCATCGCGATGATCGGCGGGCAGAGCGCGAACTCGTCGTCGTCGAATTGGGCCCAGGTGAGGGACGACAGCTCCTCATCGTGCGTGGCCGGGTCGTAGGAGCCGTCGCGGAGCAGCTCCGCGCGCCGGACCAGCGCCGACGTTGTCGGCCATCTTTCGCATCTGTGCCTCGAAGAGGCCGATCGCGATCGACGGCGCGTCCTGGAAGAGGTGGTTCACCCAGGGGAACGGGTAGGGGTTGTAGGGATAGGTGCTGCCCCAGACCGAGGAGCAGCCGGTGCTGTTCGACATGCCCAGCGGCGCGCGGCCAGCCCCGCTCGGGCCTGCCTGGTAGCGCCACTTGAGGTCGCGCAGCTCGGCAATGGTCTCGGTCAGGCGGGCGAGCCGCTCCCGCTTGGCCGCATCCACCGGTACGGCGGCGCTTCCAGTCCCCTTGGCCGCGGCGTCGAGGTCCGCCCCGGAGGCCAGCAGTTCACGGGCGGAGCCATCCAGTGCCGTGATCAGCTCCTCGAGGTGGGCGATGTGCTCCTTCACCCGGGGCTGCATCGAGGCGAATATCGCGGAGACGATCAGGTGGACCGCCGTCTTCTCGCCGCATCCCATGCAGGCGCCGTCGCCGCCGACCATGGAGCGATAGGTGGCCTTCTTGAGGAGGAGCGAGGAGAGCACGCCGATCCCCTCGTCGACGTCGGATACGTTGACGAACCGGTCATCGGTGTCCGGCAGCTCCTGCCACACCTCCCAGTTGCGGCGCAGCAGCGCCAGTGAATCGTCGTCCTGCCGGACGGTGATGAGGGCGCCGTCGGGACAGACGTCCACGCAGAGGTTGCACCCCTTGCATGCCTCCGGATTGACCGTCACCGACAGCAGCCCACCGGTTCCCTTCGCCTTCCCCTCCACCGCGTCAAAGAAGGGCCGGGTGCGCGCCAGCGGGAACTCCGCCACCCGCTGCTGGACCTGCCCTGCCTCGGCGTCGGTGGCTGCCCGCCGATCCGCGTCCCACCCCATCTTGTCTGCCACGGACGCGTAGCCCTTCGCGAAGGCGGCTGAGACCGCCAGCTCCGGTTCCTTGGCGAGGAGCCGCTGGACCTCGCGGGCCCACGGCTTGACGATCGGGCGCATCCGTTCCAGGCGGTTGCCGTTGGCGGCCGCGGCGACCACCGCGTTCAGGACATCCTCAGGACCGTTGACCAACCCCGGAATGGCGGCGTCGGGACACTGGGTCCAGCACTGGGCGCAGCCGGTGCAGTTCTCGGCGATGAAGGCGGGAATTTCCATCCGGACGCCGCTCATGTCGCGCACCGCGCCGGTGGCGGCTGGAATCGCGCTGATGGCGGCGAAGGGATCGGCAATGCCGTCCTGCCCGGTCGTGCAACTGGAGCAGACCTGCTCCCAGAAGCGGCCGGGGTTGCCGATGCCCGGCTGCGCATCGGCCACATCGAGCATTCGTGGGATGTGTGGCACGGCGCCGGGCGCGTCAGGCGTGATGCTCGCGATTGCCTCGACTGGGTGCACCTCGTCGAAGCCTCGGCGGATGACGCGGACATTGTCCTCCACCACCGCGGTCCCGCGGTGGCCGAACTTCTTCTTCAGCTGCTCCTTGATCCCCTCGAAGAGCCGCGCCTCGCTCACTTCTTCCTTCTGGAGCATCGGGGAGGCCCGGAAGAAGGCACCGAGAAAGGCGGCGCCCTGCATCCGGTACCGAAGCTCGACGTCACTCGCCTCTTCCCTGGCGATGGCGAAGGCATCGAGCACAAACACCTTGATCTTCCGATCCCGGATGGTGTTGCGCGCCTGCGCCGGGAGGGTCAGCCAGAACGCTGTCGGGCGACAGGTCGGTCTGGATGACGAAGATGCCACCGGCCGCCAGCCCCGCGAGCGGGTCGCTGTGCCGGAAGACATTCGGGTCGGGGAGAGCACCACGTCCACGTGCTTCAGTTCGCAGTTCAGGCGGACCGGGTCGTGGGCGAGCACCGCGTAGAACGTGGTCGGCTGCCCCTTCTTCTCGGAGCCGTACTTCGGGTTCGCCTTGATCTGCATGCCAAAGAGCTCGAACGCCGTCATCGCGAGGTTCTTGCCCATCGTGATGGCGCCCCAGCCGCCCACCGAGTGGATGCGGACCGCGGTGGAACTCTCGGGGAGGAGGTTGATGTCCCCCGCGGACGGCAACGACAGCGCGCCGACATCGGGATAGCTGTCCAGCATCCGCTCCTGCCAGATCTGCAGCTTCGGCAGGCGGGTGTCCGGCCGAATGAAGTCGATCCCGAGGTAGAACTGACGCTTCCGCGCACCCCCCGGGAGCATGTTGTCGACCGCCGCGACGATGTCGCCGGGCTGGAGGTCACGGCTGCCGAGCCCGAAGCAGCCGGAGAAGAAGTCGGGGATCTGAGTGGCCTTGAGGGCGGCTACGCCGGGGTAGGGGAGGTCACCGCCGGCCGCGCGACCATTCTCCTGCGCCTGCGACATGGCGCTGCGGAGTTCGCGGAGTATCGGCGGATCGACGGCGAGCGGCTGGTCGGTCCGCTCCAGCACCACGACCCCCTTCTTGCCGGCCAGCGCGTGGCTCAGCAGGTCGGCCGGGAAGGGGCGGAACATCGTCAGGTTGAGCACCCCGACCTTCAGCCCCCGCTTGTCGCGCAGGTAGTCGGCGACGGCCTCGGCGTTGGACACGACCGATCCCTGGCCGAGGATCACGTACTCGGCGTCCTCGAGCCGGTACCGGCCGATGCGGGCGTACCGCCGGCCGGTGAGGGCGGCATACTCCTCGAACGCCTGATCGGACAGGCCAAGGATGTGGTCGAAGTAGAAGGGCCGCTGGGCGGCGACGCCTTGCGCGTAGCTCTCCTGGTTCTGGACCACGCCGAGCATCGCCGGGTAGTCGAGGTCGAACATCTCCGGTATCCGGCGCCGGGTCTCGCCGAACACCATCTGCTGGGCCGGGGTCGGCGACGGGATGCGGTCGGCGGGGTCACCGAGGTAGGTCTTGATGAGCTCGCGCTCCGGGAGGCGCAGCGATTCAATGACGTGCGAGGTGAGGAAGCCGTCCTGGGCGCAGATGCCGGGATTCAGCGAGAGCTCGGCGATGCGGTGCGCGATCAGGTTGAGGTCGGCGACTTCCTGGACGTCCTTGGCGAAGAGCTGGAAGAATCCGGTGTCGTCCACCGCGTGGTAGTCGTCGTGGCCGGCGTGCACGTTCAGGGCGTGCTTGGTGATGGCGCGGGCCGCCACGTTGAGCACGTAGGTGAGGCGCTTGCCGACGGCGGCATAGAGCGACTCGTGCATGTAGGCGATGCCCTGGCCGCTCGAGAAGTTCGTGGCGCGGAGGCCCGCCATCGACATGCCGGCGGTCACCGCGGCGGCGGCATGCTCCCCCTCGGGCTCGAAGAAGAGGAGGCGCCGGCCGTTCACGTTGCGGCTGCCATCGGCCACGGCGGCGGCCCACCCTTCGCCCATCTGGGTCGAGGGCGTGATCGGATAGGCACCGGCCGCCTCGCCGGCGGCGGTCTCCATGGCCACGACGGCATAGCTGCCGTCAAGCGCCTCGAGGGTTCCCGGGAAGGGAGGAGGCGCCGGCGCCTTCGCGTCGCGCTTGGGCCGAAAGATCGAGGTCATGCTGCCGCACTCCTGGACAGGGAAGGCTCCGGGACGAACTGGATCCCGTGGAGCCAGACAATCGCGCCGGTCGGGCACCTGGCAATGGCGTCCTGATCGGCCTGCGCATCAAGGTCGTAGTTCACCACTGCGACGCCGCTGGCGACGCTGATCAACCCATCGGCGGCGTCCTGCACGCACTTGCCGCACGCGGTGCACGCCACCGTGCACTGCTCCAGCACCGCGTCGCCGTTGAGGAGATTCTTGCACTGCACCAGCAGGTGGGTGTCCGCCGGGAGCATGGTGAACAGCCCCTTGGGGCATGCCTCCACGCAATCGCCGCAGGCGGTGCACCTGGCCGGGTCCACGGCAGGGAGCCCCGTGGCGGTCATGGTGATCGCGCCGAAGTCGCATACCCGCTCGCAGTCGGCGAGCCCCAGGCATCCCCAGGCGCACCCCTTGCCGCCCCCCGCCACGGCGGTGGCCGCCGCACAGGTCTGGAGCCCGCGATACTCCGCCAGCGAGCCCGCCACGTCGTGCCCGCCGGCGCATTGCAGCCGGGCCACCCGCCGTACCGCCGTGCCCGCCTCGACGCCGAGGAACCCGGCGATGGCCTTGTGCGAGTCGTCGGTGCCCACCGTGCACTGACTCGGCTGCACCAGCCCCTCGACCGCCTGTTCCGCAAAGGCGCGGCACCCCGGCAGCCCGCACGCGCCGCAGTTGGCGTTGGGCAGCAGGGACGCCACGACGTCGATCCGCGGGTCTTCCCACACCCAGAGCCGACGGTTGGCCAGCGCGATCAACACCGCGAAGACCAGCGCCACGCCGCTGAGGATCAGGACCGCGAGCATCGTCATCGGGTCAGCTCCCGGGGAGCCCGGACTGGCCGAGCAGCCAGCTGGCAATCCGGTCGACCGCATCCTCCGCGCCCACCGCCGGCTTGGCGGATCCGCCGTTCACCGGAATGCTGAACGGCGTGCGGCCGAGATCGGCAAGGAGCGTCCGCTCCTCGGCCATTTGCCAGGCACTGGTCCCGCCCAACGCCTTTCGGGGGTCCTCCCCGAGGGTCCGGACGGTCAGGCGCTGCCACGGTTCGCGTCCGGCCGTCGGGTCGTGCAGGAAGGCCGCGGCGCCCTCGGGCATCACGGCCGCCACCGCCGGCCCGTCGAAGGCGGCGACCCGATCGAGTCCGGTGCCGTCGATGGTCTGGAGGACCAGGGTGCCGGGGGTGATGCAGCGCGCGAGGGGGGCCGGGGCGGCGGCACCGCGCACCACCAGCACGATCTTTTCGCGGCCGTCGGCGAAGTCACTGAGTGCCCCGACGTGCAGGTCGGCGCCGTCGAGGAGGACGATCAACGGCGGGGCGATACCGCCGCGCCGCCTTGCTCCAGGCCCGGAACTCCACGGGATCGAGGAGCGCGTCGTGTTCCTCGGCCCGGTACCGGCCGCCGCGCACCACCTCCGACAGGATGACGGCGCCGAAGGCACGGCCGATCTCCGCCAGCGCATCGCCCACCGCCACGCCGAGCCGGCCGCCCTTCTTCAGGTCGACCAGAAAGGCCTGGTCGCCCTGGTCGCGGAGTCCCTGAAGCGTCGCGATGGCCCGGTGCAGCGCGGCAAGCGCCGCCGGTTCGACCGGGCTGACGGTGGGAAAGAGCTCCGCAAAGCGGGCGGCGTTGACACGCCCGGCGGCAAAGCCGCCGAGCTCCATGCCGGCGCGCCGGGCGCGCTGGCCGGCGTCGGCCGCCTGTTCGACGAGAAACGCCTCGGCCTGGGCGAGCGCTCCCTCGATCAGGGAGCGGAATTCGGCGATCGGCTGGGCCATCGCCGCCACCGCGTCGGAAAATCGGGTGTCAGACGGCATAGCGATCGAGCTCCGCGTCGATCAGGGTGACCCGCTCTTCCGGCGTGCGGGGCGGGACTCGGCGAATCTCCTCGTACCGCGGCCGGGAGGGATCGCGGAAGAGGACGCCGAGATGGATGTGGTCGGTGGCGCTGGCGATGCGACGCGCGGCGTCGAGATCGTGCGGGTCGTGCCGCACCTGCGAGCGGTAGAGCTTCTCGAGTTCGGGGACCACGACGCCGTCGTCGTGGATCAGCATCGCGATCTTGGCGGGGTCCTGCACCGCCGCCTGGTACACGGCCGGCGGAATAGATCGGGCAGCGCTGCAGGATCCGCACGAAACTCAGGCCCCGGTGGTGGTACGCGGCGCGCAGCGTGGCGTAGAGATGGGCCGGGACCCATTCGGCGGTCTGGGCCACGAACGAGGCGTTGGTCACGCCGAGGGAGACCGACAGGGGATTCAGCGAGGGCAGCACGCCGCCCTGCGGCTCGTGTTGCTGGCGAATCCCTGCGGCGTGGTGGGCGAGGTCTGGTTCTTGGTCAGCGCGTAGATGCCGTTGTCGAGCAGCAGCACGGTCAGGTTCACGTTGTAGCGAAGCGCGTGCACCCAGTGCGCGGCGCCGATCGAGGTGCAGTCGCCGTCGCCCATGACCACGAACACCTGGAGGTCGGGGCGGGTGAGCTTGATGCCCGTCGCGACCGGCAGCGCCCGGCCGTGGATGCCGTGAAAGCCGTACGTCTTCAGGTAGTGCGGGAACCGGCTGGAACAGCCGATGCCGGAGACGAACACGGTCTGTTCGGGTGTCAGCTGCTCGGCGGTGAGCAGCTTCTGGACCGAGGCGAGGATGGAGTGGTCGCCGCAGCCGGGGCACCAGCGTGCGCGGGCGCCTTCGTAGTCATTGAGCTCGTAATGGGACTCGTGCTCGCCGGGCTGGAGCACCGGCAGGAGTCCGCAGGAGATCGTCATGCTGCACCTCCCACCGCGGTGCGCTCGCGGATGGCGTCCAGGATGGAACCGGGCCGGAGCGGCTCGCCCGGCACGCGGGTCCAGCAGTCGATGTCCACCAGGGTCGTGGCCCGGAGCACCCAGGCCAGCTGACCACGGCGGCGGTTCTCGTCCGTGATATACGGGTCGCCGGGGTCGTCGCTGTAGTTGATCTCGACGGTGCACACCTTGGCAAAGCGCGCAGAAGATGTCCTTGAGCCCCGGCTCGAGTGGCGAGAGGAAGCGGAGATGGACGGCGGAGACGCGGATGCCCTCGCGCGCGCGCGCGGTCCACCGCCTCCTCGATGGCGCCCCTGGTGCTGCCCCATCCGACCAGGAGGAGGTCGCCCTCTGGTTCACCGTAGATGGGAGGAGGGCCGAGCAGCGATCTGCAGCACGGCGAGCTTGCGGCTCCGCATGGCGGATGCGCGCTGGTGAACGCCGGAGCTGTAGGCCACCTTGCTGCCCTCGTCGTGCGAGAGGCCGGTGACGGTGTAGGCGCCCCCCGGCTGGCCGGGGACGATCCGCTGGGAGAGGCCGGTTTCCGGATCCCACTGATAGGCCTTTCGGCCGTCCGCGACCGGCGCGAGGTCGATCGGTGCCGCCTGCCAGCTCGTGTCGGCTTTCGGGCGCGGGAAGGGGGTCACGCCGGTGGCAAGGTTGGCGTCCGAGAGCACCATGACCACGGTGCGGAACGCCTCGGCGATCCGCCGCGCGGTGACCATGATGTGGAAACATTCCTCGATGGTGGCCGGCGCCATCACGACATGCGGGGCGTCGCCGGGGCTCGCGAAGAGTGCGGCGAGCAGATCGGACTGCTCCACCTTGGTCGGCAGGCCGGTGCTCGGTCCGCCGCGCTGCACGTCGACCACCACCAGCGGAATCTCCGTCATCACGGCCAGCCCCAGGAACTCGGTCTTCAGGGCGAGGCCGGGGCCGGAGGTGACCGTGAGGGCCACCTTGCCGGCATAGGACGCCCCGATGGCCACACCCACGGCGGCAATCTCGTCCTCGGCCTGATGGACGACGCCGCCAAACCGCTCGAACACCTCGCTCAGGTAGTGGGAGACGGAGGTGGCCGGAGTGATGGGGTACATGGAGCAGAGTTCCATCCCCGCGGCGATCGCGCCCAGCCCGCAGCGCCTCGTTGCCGTTCATCACCACCAGCGCCTCGGTGATCGGCGGCGGCGTGACCTCGATCCGGAAGTCGATGTTGACCTCGGCCCAGCGGTAGCCGAGCTCGAGCAACGCGACGTTTTGCTCGTACACCGCCTCGCTCTTCTTCCGGAAGGCGTGGGCGATCTGCTCCTTGATCCGCTCCATGTCCCGCCCGTAGATGCAGGCCAGCATCCCGAGGGCGAACATGTTCTTCCCCTTGCGGGGGTTGTCGACCAGCGTCAGGCACTCGACTTCCATCGGGACGGGAATGATCCGGTACTGCCGATGGGAGAGCTCCTCCATCGCGGCGTTCCAGGCGGCGCGAATGTCGGCGTCGTCGTGCGTGGCCCACTTGTCCTCGACCAGGAGCACGGCGTCGGGAGCCAGCGCATCGAGCCGGTGCCGCGCGACGAGCACCTGTTCGTTGAAGGCCAGGACCAGGTTGGTGGCGTCGCCCCAGTTGGTGACGGGGCCGGCGCCGACGCGGATCCGGTACCCGCTGGCGCCCTCGGGCACGCGGGGCGGGGGCTGGATCTCGGCCGGGATGATCTCGACGGTCCAGACGCCGTTGCCCATCTTCGCGGAGACGGCGCCGAAGATCTGGCCGCACTTCTGCGCCCCTTCACCGGAGTCGGAGACGATCTCGATGGTATGCTCGGCGAGGCGCGTGGCGGTCGGCGCGGAGGGCACGATGGTCGAAGAAGCGGTGGCGGTCACGGGTCGGTCTTCCTCAGGTGAGGGTGCCGAAGCGGCGTCGCTCGGCCAGCGGGTCGGGGGCGGCAGACGCTGGCGGCGAGGCCGGATGCCTGTCACGGCCCCGATTTTCCCGCAGCAGCGCCAGTTCGCCCAGCAGGTCCTCGTACACCTCGACGTCCAGCAGCACGCCGGCGGAGCGACCGTGCTGTGTCAGGATCACGGCGCGCTTGGTGTCGCGGATTTGCTGGAGGAACGCGGAGGCGTGCGCCCGGAATTCGGTGACCGGACGTACGTCTTGGGAGGGGCAGAGGCGGGCCAGTTTGCGGTTCGTCATAGCGTACGCTCACATGTACATGTGAACAGGCTGTGACGGAGTTTGTGAGGGAGGGGGTGAAGGATGTATGAAGGCCCGATGAGCCAATCCAGAAAGTCGAATCCGGGGCCGGCGGGTCAGGTCATGTCAGCGGCTTGCTCATCAGGACGAGGTGGATCGGCTGCTTGAGCTTGCCGGGGGCGGGGAAGGGTGCGGTGCCGGTCGGCGCAAAGCCGAATTTGGAATAGAACGGGGGCAGCTCGGTCCGGAGGTTCACCACGTCGATGTCGAGGGCCCGGCACCCCGCCGCGCGGCAGTGCGCTTCGGCTGCCTCGACGAGCACCCGCCCCATGCCGGTCCCCTGGGCATCGGGGTCGACCGACAGCAGGCCGAAGTACCCGCGATCGCCGCGCAACTCGACATAGACCGCGCCGATCAGCTGTCCGCCCACGGTCGACTCGATGATCAGGAAGCTGGACGAGTGAGCCTCGATCCTGGCGAGGACCTCAGCCTCGGTGATCCGGTCGCCGATGATGAAGAACGCCTCGACACGGTAGGCGGCGTTGATCAGCCGGGCGAGCGCCGCGGCGTCCGCGGGTGTGGCCAGACGGGTCGGGGGAGGTCTCACGTACCGGATCCCGGTCGGCTCGAGGTCGACGTTTCGCCGGAATCGATCATCAGCGTGAGTCGTGCCGCCACCCCCTCCATCTGGCGGGCGCGGTTCTGGGCCCAGCGGGGGATCCGCAGGGCGCCGAGCCCGAACAGCGTCGCCCCGATGAGGGCGTACGGCGCAAAGACGGAGAGGGCGTTGGCCACGCTGGTGCTATAGGCCGCGACGATCAGCGGGCCAAGCGCGATGCCCGCCACCGCCAACCCGGAGAACATCAGGTTCCGGGCGTTTCCGTTGAGGGTGCGGAGGCGGAGCCGATGCCCGGTTGCGGTGGGCTCAAGCAGCGCCTGGAGATTGCCGTTGGTCCACTGGCGGAGCGTGCCGTCGATCCGGACGGTTCCGCGGGCGTCGAACGTCTCGCGCAGATCGACCACCAGCTGGTCCCATTCCGCGTCGGTGAGCCGCCGAGAGAGCTCCACGGTTCTGCCGACGCCGACGGGCAGGGCGAGGAACCGCTGGCCGGCCGGCGACCCGGCGCGGTCCAGCCCTCGCGCTGCCTGTGCCACCAGCTCCGGCGGGATCCCGACCTCTCGACCGATGCCCTCGAGGTCGGCCAGGGTCATCCCCTCACCCGACGGCAGCTGTCGCCGAGCGCCCTGCTGCGACTCGGCGGCTCGCTTGAAGATCTCGGCGACTTCGTCCTCGGAATAGCGTCTCTCGGTCATGCGGTGTAAGATGCCTCGCCCGGATGTGCCGTGCAAACGAAGCCATCGGGACAAGTGGTGGGGGGGTGCGACACGGTCTCAGGCCAGGAGGGTACCATGCGGGGCAGCGACCACGAGGATGAGGAAGGCGAGGAGGGGTCGGCGTGGGGTCCGGGAGGGCTCGCGGAACATCTCGACACAGAGTCGGAGACCGAAGTCGAATGCCCCTACTGTGGTGAGGTGGTCGAGATCGTCATTGACAAGTCGGGTGGCGCCACCCAGGACTATGTCGAGGACTGCGAGGTGTGCTGCCGGCCGTGGAAGGTGCACGTCAGCCTGGATGTTGGTGGAGCGATCGAGGTGCGGGTGGAGCAGTCGGGCTGAACCCCTAGCCGAGCAGCTCCCGCGCCCGCTCCACCTCGGGGCTCGGCACCGACAGCTGGACGCCCCGCGGCATCGCGCCCTGGAACGCCACGCCAAACACCCCCGCCTGATCGTTCTGCCTGAGCACCGGGATGCCGGCGCTCTCCAGCTGCGCCTGTACGATGTCGGCCTCGAGGCCGGTACTGAACGAGCCGATCTGAACCCACCTGGCTGCCACTTCGATTCCCCCGGCAGATGTACGCCTTCCCCTCGAAGACTAACCGCCTGTTCGCCCTTTCGACCCCCCGCAGCGCCTCGGCTGTTCCCCTTCCGAATCCCGTCTTGAAGCCTTCCCGTGTGTCACCAGCACTAACCGCATATCGACCCACTGCCGCATAACGCCATATCTCGATCCTTCGTGTCAGGCAATTTGCTGCATTCAGGAAACATAACTCGTTGTAAATACACGATATAGATGACTGCACTTTGTGGTACGAGGGGTGCTCTCCATTGGGGAGATTCTTGTGTCAAAATTGTGGTCAGTTTCCCACGAGGCCAGAACGGGCCCCAAGCTGGCCGAAAACCGCTCCACCGAGGAGACGCCTCATGAACCGCCGATTTGGCTGGACTCACCTGTTCGCGATGGTGGCCGTGCTGGCCCTGCCTGGTCTTGCGCATGCCCAGGCCGCGACCGCACCCCAACCGCTCGTGATGACCGCCACGAACCTGATGGCCGGGGACCAGCGCCACAAGGATGCCGGCGTCACCGACGCCCTCCTGCCCGGGGACGTGGTGCGTTACGGCCTGGTCTTCACCAACCTGAACGCCGATTCCCTCCGCAACGTCCAGTTCACCAACCCCCTCCCCGGCGGCCTGCGGTACATGGCCGGCTCCGCCACGGCGGACCGGGGGGACGTGACGATCGACTTCTCGATCGACGGCGGCAAGAGCTGGTCGGTCCAGCCGATGATCGAGGTCGTCGTGGAGGGCAAGACGGTGCGGAAGCCCGCGCCGGTGTCGCAGTACACCACCATCCGCTGGACGGTCAGCGGCTGGGTGCAGTCGAAGTCGAAGGTGACCGCCGAGTACAAGGCTGAACTGCCGGCGCCCTCGGGCGCCCCGGCTGAGTGATAGATGCACGCCCAGGGAACGTTTTCGATGTCACACCATACCACCCACAAGGAGTTGAACACCATGCGCCGCACACCCTTCATCCAGAGGACCCTGTCGGTCCTCACCGGCCTGCTGTTGGCCGTCGCGGTTTCCGGGCTGTACGCCCAGAGCCCGACGCCCGAGGGCACGGTCATCACCAACACCTCGACGGTGACCTACACCGACGCCAACGGCAATACGTACACGCCGGTGACTGCGTCGGTCTCGGTGACCGTCGGCTTCGTCGCCGGGGTTGACCTGACCGGTGCCGTCTCGGTGAGCCCTGCCACGCCGAGCACGGGGAACGTCCTCTCGTTCACCTACCAGAACATCGGCAACGGTACGGACAGCATCTCCGTGTCCGATGTGAACAGCCTGCCCGCCACGATGGTCATCACCGGCTACCAGATCAACGGCACGGGCACGATCTACACCAGCGTGGCGCTGCTCAACGCCGCGCTCGCCGCGATCCCCGTGGCGCAGAACGGCACGCTGGTCGTCAACGTGATCTACGACGTGCCGTCCGGCCGCGGTGGCCTGCCGTCCACGTACACCCTGACCGCCACCTCGCGGCGGGACCCGCTCGTGAACGACTCGGCGGCCACCATCGTCGCCCCGGCCCTCTCAGCCGCGGTCGCCGTCACGCCTGACGGCGGGCAGAACCTGCAGCACCTGCCCAGCAACGGCACGAACTACTCCTTCACCTTCACCGTCCAGAACAACGGCAACGGCCCGGACGCCTTCAACCTCGTCGCGTCGAACACGGGCTCGTCGATCACCATCGTGTCGGTGAACGGCACCGCCGGTACCAGCGCGGCGCTCGGCAGCATCGCCCCAGGCGGCTCGGCGCCGGTCATCGTGGTCTACACGGTGCTCAACGTCGCGGCCGGCAGCACCGACGACGTGGTGCTCACCGCCACCTCGGTAGGCGCTCCCGGCGTATCCGATGCCGGCTTCGCCGACATCACCGTTATCCGGCCCAGCCTGACGATGCTGAAGGAGGCCTTCCGCAGCGACCAGCTGACTCCCATCGGCGTGTCGGATGTCGTGCTGCCGGGTGAGTCGATTCAGTACCGGATCACCGTGACCAATACGGGCACTGCCCCGTCCTCGGCGGTCCAGATCACCGACCCCCTGCCGGCGCAGCTCACCTATCAGAACGCCACCGGCGACGTCGCCGGCTGGACCTTCGGGTTCGCGGGCAATACCGTGACCGCCGACCTGGCGGGCACGCTCGCGGTTGGTGCGAGCAGGTTCATCTGGGTGCAAGCCCAGGTGAATTGAGCGGACTGATCCGCTCGAATGAAGTTCTTTAGCGCGGCGCATACGGCGACAGGCCGTTCGAGGCTCCATCCTGCCCATTGGGCAGGGTGGGGTCTTGGCGTGCTTGCCCTGTTCGTGTCCGTCGCGAACCTGCGCGCCCAGGCCCTGCCGGCTGGGACCCAGATCTCGAACGTCGCGCAGGTGTCCTGGCAGGACGAAAACGGGCTGGCCTTTTCGACCGGCTCGAACACGGTGGTGCTGACCGTTGGCCAGGTCGCGGGCGTCGATGTCGAACCGCCCCGTTCCTCGGTCAGCGACCCCGGCACGACCGTGTGGTTTGCGCATACCCTGCAGAACATCGGCAACGGGACGGACAGCTTCACCGTTGCCGCGCGCTCCAGCGCCGGCTGGCCGGTCCGCGTCTACCAGGACGCCAACGGCAATGGAGCGCTCGATCCAGGAGAACAGCTCGTCGCGGGACCGATCCCGCTGGTGGCGGGCGCCACCGCCAACCTGCTGCTGGCCGTCGATGTCCCCGGCGTGGCCACGGTCCGCGGCGTCATCGACACCCTGTCGCTGACTGGCACCTCCGAATTCGATCCGGCCGTGAGTGACAGCGTCGCCGACCAGCTCCAGATCCGGGATGTCGGCATCGCGGTGACCCTGGCCAAGACGGTCGACCGGCCCACGGCGTCCCCGGGTGACATTCTCTCCTATACTATTGGGTATCAGGCGACCGGCCCCGATTCGGCCGCCAACTTCCGGATTGCCGACCCGATCCCGGTCGGCGCGGTCTACCTCCCCGGCAGCATCCGGCTCAACGGCGCGCCGCTCACCGACGCCGCCGGCGACGACGCCGGCACCTTCGATGCGCTCAACAATCAGGTCGTCCTTGTCCTTGGAAGCGTTGCCGGGGGATCCGCCGGCACCGTCGGCTTCCAGGTCCGTGTCGGTGCGCTGCAGACGATCACCAACGTCGCGGGCGCCACCTACCAGACCGTGGCTGGCACCGACTCCGTGGCCTCCAATCCCGTGCAGACCGGAGTGGTCGCGCCGGAGGCCACGCTCCTCAAGACCCTGATCAGCCCGCCGACGGCCCGGGTGGGTGAGAGCGTCCAGTACCAGGTCGCGTGGGGGAATCCCTCGCCGTCGGCCGTCGTGCTGGGCGCCGTCGTGACCGACACGATCCCGGCCGGCCTTGACTACGCCTCGTCGCTGCCGGCGGCGGTGGTGGCGGGGCGGGTGTTGCAGTGGTCGCTCGGCGACCTGGCGGCCGGAAGCACCGGCCAGATTCAGTTGACCCTGACGGTGGCCGCGAGCGTCACCGACACACAGCGCGTCGTCAATACCGCCACGCTCACCTCGCTCAACGCGCCGGAGCAGCGCTCCACCGCGTCGGAACTCCTGCTGATCGGGCCTCCGTCGCAGCAGCTCTCCCTGACGAAGACCGCCGACGTCATCGAGGTGAGCCTCGGCGAGACGGCCCCCTTCACCCTGGTGGTCGGCAACCAGGGGACGGTGGACCTCACCGACATCCAGATTCACGATCAGCTTCCCGAGGGCACCCGGTATGCGCGGGGCACCGCGACCGGCGTGGACTCGGTCCGGGCGAACGGCCGGGACCTGACCTTCTTCATTGCCGGTCCGCTGGCGCCCGGCGCCGACCACACGGTGCACTACGTGATTGCGGTCGTCTCGGCCTCGTCCACCACGCTGCAGAACACCGCCCTGGCCGTGGCGGGCGGCGTGGTCCGCTCCGCCGAGGCCACGGCCTCGCTCCGCGTGAGCAGCGCGTGGGCCATGCAGGACCGGGCCGTCATCGGCAAGGTCTGGGTCGACGTCAACAACAACGGCATCCAGGAATTCGGCGAGGGCGGGATGCCGGGCGTCGACATCTGGACCGAAGACGGCGACATCGCGACCACCGATGCTGACGGCCGCTTCTCCTTCCGGAACATGCAGCCCGGCACCCAGCACGCCTTCCGGCCTGACTTCGGCACCATTCCGGCCGGGTACCAGATCGCCGACAAGGGCGTGGAGCGCCTGCTGGTGACCCGCGACGCCACCGGCTGGACCACACCCCGCGTGGATTTCCGCCTGGTGCCGAACGCGGCGCGCATGTCGGGGGTGCGCCTTCCCCTCGGATGGAGCCTTGCCGCCCGGACCATCGGAGTCCCGACCGATACGGCGACGGCCACGACGCGACTGCAGCAGCGCGACTCCGTCGCCAGGAACGGCTACCTCGACATTCCGCCGCTCGAGATCCGGAACATCACCTTCGCCTCCAACAAGTACGCCCTCTCCCGGACGGCGACCGGCATGCTGGACAGCCTGGCGCCCTGGTTCAACGCCCATCCCGACCTGTCCGTGATCATCCGCGGGCACACCGACGCGGTCGGCTCCGTGGATCACAACCGGATGTTGTCGGAGGAGCGCGCCAAGGCGGTCATCCGGCAGTTGGCGGCGGCTGGCGTCGACTCGACCCGGCTCATCCCGATCGCGTTCGGCTCGACCAGCCCGGTCGCCGGCAACCAGACCGCCGAGGGGCGGGCCCTGAATCGCCGGGTCGAGCTGCGGATCGTGTACGCGACCCAGATTCGCGCTGTGAGCGATCAGATCGAGTCGCTCAGCGTCGCGCCTCCGGTGGAACAGCGGGAGATCGAGGTGGGGATTCAGAACAGCTACGGAATCCCGCTTTCCGACCTCACCGTCGCCTTCCCGGTCGCGCTCGACTCCGTCGAGCTGCTGATCAACGACTCCGTGGTGGGCCGGGCTGCCGGGACGATCGTGGCGCTGCCGATCATTCCCGCGCACGCCAGGTTCCTCCTGCGCGGCTGGACCGCGCGCGCGGATGCCTCGGCGTCGGCGGAACTGTCGCTGGCAGGCACGCCGCTGAGCCGCCTGAACGTTTCGCTCGCCGACTCGACCGCGCGCGTGGCGGCGGTGACGGCACCGGTCATTGCGGCCGACAGCCTCCCGGACATGGCGGCCCTCCCGGCCGGCGGCGAGGTGGCGATCACGCTCTCCGCTCCCCAGGCGGGTTGGCAGAAGCAGGCCACCTTCGCCCTGCCGACGGGGTGGCGGACGGAGGCGGACAGCACCGCCGCCCCGGCCACCGTGCAGAATGGCAACGGTGGCGAGGCCCTCACCTGGAACTTCTCCGAGGCACCGACCGGCCCGATCGAACTGCGGATGGTCCCGGCTGGTGCCGTGGCGCCGAGTGCGCCGGCCCGGATCGAGCCGCTCCGCCCCTCCGCGGCGAGGCTCGCCGAGCAGCAGAATGCGTTCCTGGCCGGGCCCGGCGTCGAGATCGTCAGCCCGACCGACGGGACGATCCTGCGGAGCGACCGTGTGTACATCGGTGTGCGCGGTGAACCGGGCGCGCCGGTGACGCTGTTCGACGGCGACTCCGTGCTGGCGCAGGCCCAGCTCCGCCCGGACGGCGTCCAGGACTTCATTGCGGTGGCGCTCGCCGTCGGGCCGCATCGGCTCCGGGTGCGCATGAAGAACTCCTGGTCGAAGGAGCGCTGGGACAGCGTGTCGGTGCATGTCACGGGCGCGCCGGCGTCGTTCGCGGCGGACCAGCGGCGCGTCGCGCTGGTGGCCGACGGCCAGACGATCGCCACGGCGCGGGTCCGGGTGCTGGACGCCTGGGGCGTGCCGGTGGTCAACCGGCCGCAGGTCACCGCCGTTGCGGACGGCGCCGAGGTGGTGAACACCGATGCGGATCGCTCGTCGGTCGGGGTGCAGGTGACGGTCGACGAGGGAGGCTGGCTGACCATCCTCCTGCGCCCCGGACATTCGGTCGGGGAGGGAAGCCTCCGCCTTTCGTACGCGGCGCTCCACGGCGAATTGCCCCTCGACATTCTCCCCGCCGTCCAGCCGCTGCTGCTGACGGGTTCGGGCCTCGTCGGGATCGGCGCCAGCTACTCCGCCTACGGCGCGGTGACGGCGCGCGGCCATCTCGACGATCGCACCTCGTTCCTGGTGAGCTACGACTCCCGGCGGCTCGACGCCGGCACCGATGCCTTCGCGCGCAGCGCGGACCCGCTGGCCGAGGCGCAGTACCCGATCCTGGGCGACGCGAGCCTCTACCGGACGATGAGCGCCTCGACCTACCAGCTCTCGGCGCGCGTCGAGCGCGGCTACGACTGGCTCGCCTTCGGCGACATCGGGATCAACGGGGGCCTCGGTTCGGAACTGGGGCTCAGCACCTACCGGCGGGCGTTGCCGGGCCTCGCCGCCCGCTATACGACCGGGCCGGTGGTGTGGCAGGGCTTCGGCGCGGTGACCACCCAGTTGCTGCAGCAGACGCAGATTCGCGGGTCCGGCATTTCCGGGCCCTACCAGTTCGGCAGCACCATTCGCTTCGGCACCGAGCAGGTGACGGTGGAGACCCGGGAGCGGAACAACGCGGAGCATATCCTCAGCCGCGAGGTGCTCACCCGGTTCGTGGATTACGAAATCGACTACGAAACCGGCTCGCTGCTCCTGAAGCGGCCGGTGCCCGCGGCCGACGCCTCCGGCAATCCCGTCTACCTCGTGGTGCTCTACGAGGCGGAAAGCGGCGGCTCGAGCAGTGAAGTCTGGGGTCTGCGCGCCACCGTGGATGGCACCCAGTGGATCCGAAGCACCCTGTTCGACTCTGCACGCGTCGGCGCCACCTTCGTGCACGAGAGTCCGGATGCCGGCGGCCACCAGCTCCTCGGCGCCGACCTGCGCCTGGTCGAGCAGCACGGGCTGGCGCTGGGCGGCGAGGTGTCGTTCTCCGAGGGCCCTGACTCCAGCGGCACGGCCACGGCGCTGGCGGGTTCCTATGGGTTCCTCGGCGGGTCAGGGCTGCTCTTCGCCAAGTGGCTGGGCGTGAGTCGCGAGTTCGGGAATCCGGCGAACCCGGCGCTGCAGGGCGGCACCAGCGCCATCGACCTCGGCGCACAGTACAAGCGGGATGGGCGCGAGTTCCAGCTCGGGTACAACTGGCAGCGATTCGACATACAGGACCAGGAGCGGCAGGAGGCGCGGGCCAGCGTCCTTCAGCCGATCGGTGCCGAGGTGCAGGTGCTCGGCGCGCTGACGAGCCACCGCTTCCAGGGGCCCGACCTGGACGACGAGCTCTGGGGCGCCGAGGCGAAGCTCAGCTGGAAGCCGGAAGGACGACTCGGAATGTGGACCGAGGGCCGGGTCGACCTGGGAGGCGACGGCGCGTCGCAGAGCCCCAGTTTCGTTGGCGTCGGCGCGTCGTTCGCCGTCACGAGCGCAGTGTCGCTCGAGGCGCGGCACCGGCGCGCCTTCCTCCCCGGCGACTCGGGGAGCTACAGCGTCACCGACATCGGAATCAAGACTCGGATCGGCGCCGGGACCGAGGCCTACGGCTCGTACCAGCTGGCCGGCGTTTCCGGGGCCGACAACGCCGCCCTCGTCGGCCTGCGGAACCGACTCCAGGTCGGGTCGAGCTGGACGCTCAACACGCTGTTCGAGCGCCGGGTCGGGCTCAACGCAGCGGGCACCCTCGATCCGGTGCGGGCGGCTCCGTTCCTCCAGCAGGAAGAGGACTACTGGTCGGCCGGCCTCGGGGCGGAGTACCTTCCGCTGCTGGCGCCCTACCGGCTGAGCATGCGCGCCGAATTCAAGGACGGAGAAATCAACAGCAACCGGCTGCTGGCCCTCGCGGGCGACATCTCGCTGAACTCCGGGCTTGCCCTGCTGACCCGGCAGAATCTGCTCAAGACCGAGCAGACCAACGCGGACACCGCGGTTGTCGGGCATGCCTACGGGTCGTTGTGGGGCCTCGCGTTCCGGCCGACCCGCAGCAACAAGTTCAACATCCTGGCCAAGTATCAGTGGATCAACGTGCTGAATCCCAACCGGGGCAGCGTGCTGGGAGGCTCAGGCGAGGAGGGCCGGAACATCCTGGCGCTCGAGGCCATCTACCAGCCGTCGGCCGCGAGTGAGATCACCGCCCGGATCGCCAGCCGCCGGAGCACCTCCAGCATCGTGGCCTCGGACGGCACCAGCGTGGCGCTCAAGTCGCTGGCCGACTTCGTGGGATTGCGGGGGAGCCTGGTCTTGCGGCCGCAGCTGGAGGCCCGGCTCGACGGGCGGCTGCTGCTGGAGCGGACCAGCGGGGAGTCGCGCTATCAGATCTCGCCACAGCTCGCCTTCCTGCCGCAGCAGACGCTCGAAGTCGTCGACCGGGTACCGGTTCGGCGACTTGCAGGACCCCGACTTTGCCTCCGATGGCGGCGACGGGTGGTTCGTGACCTTCAGCGCCCGGGTAAGCGAGCAGACCATCGCGTCGGCCGCCGACTTCTGGCGCCAGCGCTTCGGTGGAAAGTAGATGCCCATGCCACGCTTCCAGCACCCGATCCGGCACCGGCGATCCCCCACCAGGGGCGGCTCGATCGTGCGCGCCATCGTGCTGGCCGTGTCGCTGGCGTGTGCCTGGCCGGCCATCGCGCAGGCGCAGCTCCAGATGTACGGCACCAACGCGAACGGCATCTACCGGATCAACAGCGCGACGGGTGCGGGGGTCCAGCTCTACACCGGCACACCGTTCACCGGGGGATACGCCGCGGGCGCCGCCCAGCGGCCCAGTGACGGCATGCTCTTCTTCGTGGTCGGCAGCGGAGGCAACGACGCCCTCTATCGCTGGGACCCCGCCACACCCGCCACGGCGCCGGTCTTCGTGGGCAACACCGGTGTGCCGTACATGCCCCGGTTGGGATTCAGCACGTCAGGCGTCCTGTACGGCGTGGACATGGGGACCGACAACATCTACCTGCTGAACCAGACGACCGGCGCCGGCACGGCCACGGGCGCGGCGCTCAGCGGCGGGCCGGCGGGAAATACCGGCGGTGACCTCGCCTTCCACCCTGCCGACGGGTACATCTACATCCCCACCGGTACCGGCAACCCCTACACGCTCTACCGTGTGCCCGTGACGGGTGGCGCATTGACGAGCGTGTCCACCTTCTCCGGCATGCCGTGCGATCCGTCGGGTGCGGCCTTCGACGCCGCGGGCACGCTGTTCATCCAGTGTTCCACCTCGAACAACATCTACACCATTCCGCTGACCGGCGGCGCGGCCACGCTGGTGGGCGTCGGTCCGCGCGGGGTTGCAGGACCTGGCCTCCGTCCCGGTGCCGCCCCCTACCGTCACGATGGGGTTCGCGCCCGGCACCGTGGGAGCGCCCGGCGCGACGTCGGTCCTGACCATCACGCTCACCAACTCCGCCGCCGTGCAGCAGCGCGGGGCCGGCTTCACCCTCGGCTATCCGGCCAACCTGGTGAACGCCCCGACGCCCGCCGTGGCCACGACCTGCGGCGGCCCCGCCACCGCCGCCGCCGGCGGCGGAAGCGTGGCGCTTGCCGGCGGGACGATCCCCGCCGGCGGGAGCTGCACCATCTCGGTGACCGTGACGGCCACCT
Organism: uncultured Gemmatimonadales bacterium; assembly: GCA_963748815.1. Classification (GTDB taxonomy): domain Bacteria; phylum Gemmatimonadota; class Gemmatimonadetes; order Gemmatimonadales; family GWC2-71-9; genus SPDF01. The sequence goes on from CAVVKJ010000010.1 coordinate 154,420, forward strand.
CGACCGGCACCTACGTCGTCACCCTGCCGGCGGGAGGCCTGCTGACGGTGATCGGCGCCAATGTTTCCCCAGCCTCCGCGACCCTCACGGTCGGCGCGGGGTTTTCCGGGACGGTGTTCGAGGACGCGAATTATGGAGGCGGCGCCGGGAGGAGCCTCGCGGCGTCGGGCGGGGTGGGCGTGGCGGGGGCGCGAGTGGAGCTCTACAACGGGGCAGGGGCCTACGTCGGCTTCACGACCACCAACGCCACCGGCGCCTACAACTGGCCGAACCTCGCCGCCGGCAACTACACGGTCCGGGTGGTCAACCTCACGGTCCCGTCGGCGCGCGCCGGGTATGTCGCCGCTCTGATTCCGGTTCAGACGTTCCGGGTCAACGCCACCAGCGGCTCGGCGGTGGCGGTGACCGATCGCGTCGGCGGCCAGGACCCGAACGTGGCCGACGCCGCCAACGGCGGGTCCGGGACCACGATGAACACCGCCACCGGCCTCTTTACCGCCGGCGTCACCGGGCAGGCCCAGTCCATCGCCACGGTCACCATCAGCGGAGCGGGCAATGTCACCGATGTGGACTTCGGGTTCAGCTTTGACGTCATGGTCAACCGGAACACCACGGGGCAGGGAAGCCTCCGGCAGGTGATGACCAATGCCAACGCCCTTTCGAACGCCGGGCTGGCGCAGGCAGGGCGGACGGCCGGTACCGAGAACGTGGTCTTCATGCTCGCGAATGGCACCGCCTTCCCGGGCACCAATGCCGGGTACCCGAACCAGTTCTCCGGCGGCGTGGCCACCATCAACCTGACCAGCGTCCTCCCGACCATCACCTCCGCGCTGGTGCTCGACGCGCAGACCCAGCCGGGGTGGTCAGGCGTGCCGATCGTCGAGCTCAATGGCAGCGGCGCGGGCGCGGGCGGCGACGGGTTCACCATCAGCTCCGCCAACAACGTGGTGAGCGGGTTCGTGATCAACCGCTTCGGCGACCAGGGTGTGATCCTCACCGGCGCGGGAGCCACCGGCAACCTGGTGGCCGGCAACTACATCGGCGTGAACGCCTCGGGCACCGCCGCCTCCGCCAATGGCAGCTATGGCATCCAGATTCTCGGCGGCGCCAGCAACAACACGATCGGCGGCACCACCGCCGCCGTGCGGAACGTCATTGCCGGCAACGCCTCCGCCGGCATCCGGATCCGCGATGCCGCCAGCACCGGCAACGTGATCCTCGGCAACTACATCGGACTGAATGCCGCCGGCACCGGGGCGCTGGGCAACGCGGCCGAGGGCGTGCTGATCAACAACAGTGCCGGCGACAATACGATCGGCGGGACCGGGGCGGGAGCCGGGAACCGGATTTGGTACAACGCGGGAGACGGTGTCGTCGTGACGTCGAATGCCGCGGACGGCAACGCCATCCTCGGCAATTCCATCGCGTCGAACACGGGGCTGGGCATTGACCTGGGGAACAACGGCGTCACCGTCAACAATGGGTCGAAGTCCAACAATCAGCCCAACGACGGCATGGATTACCCTGTCTTCACGTCGGCCTCGGTGAACGGCGCCCTCCTGACCGTGGCGGGCTACGTCGGAAGCGCGGCCGGTCAGTCCACATTCGGTGGGGCCCGGGTCGAGATCTTCCGGTCGGACAACGACCCCACCGGGTATGGCGAGGGGCCGGTCTATCTCGGCTTCCTCACCGCCGCGGCGAACGGCAACTTCAGCGGCTCCGTGTCGCTGGGCGGAGTGGTCGGGGGAGACCGGATCACCGGCACCGCCACCGACGCCGCCGGCAACACCTCGGAATTCGGGCTCAACCTCGTGGTGGCTGCCCCGCCGCCGGTGCTGGCGCTCACCAACATGGTGAGCCCGGGCGGCGCCCAGATGCCGGGCACCGACCTCACCTATACCATCATGTTCGTCAACAACGGGGGCACGGCAGCCACGGGCGTGGTCCTGGTGGATTCGCTGACGACGAGGGTGGACTTCAAGATCGGCTCGGTGACCTCGAATCTCGGCACCACCGGCCTCACGGTGGCGGTGTCCTATTCGAACAACAACGGCACGAGCTATGTGTATGTGCCGGTGAGCGGTGGTGGCGGGGCGCCCGCAGGGTACGACCGCAACGTGACCAACGTCCGGTGGGCCTTCACCGGGAGCCTGAGCGCCACCGCGCCGAACAACGCCGGGAGCGTCGGCGTCATTGGGCGAATACGCTAGCGACCCTTCCTGGCTACAGCTCGAACACCATCCCCTCCCGCGCGATCCCGAACCCCCGCCGCGCGATTTCGAGCTGCTGCGGCCCGCCGTCATCCAGTGCCGGGTTGGAATTGTTCAGGTGGGTCAGCACGATTCGTGTGTCCCCCTGATCGGCGACCCCCTGAAGCGCATCCATCGTCTGCGTCATCAGCGGGTGCGGGACCTCCTCCACCGACCGTCCCGGCAGCTCATCCATCGACCAGAACGAGCCGTCCAGCAGCGCGATGTCGACGCCGCGGACCGCCGTGGCCACGTCCCGCTCCCACCTTGACCAGGAGTTGATGTCCGGGAGAAACAAGATCGACGCGTCGGGACCGCGAAAGACGAATCCCACCGTGTCCGCCTGCTCGTCCCGGTGCGGCACCTTCCAGAGCTGCACCTCGAGCAGCGGGTCGATCCGGTGCCATCGATCGAGCGCGAGCGGCTTCAGGTCGATGCGCCCCTGCTCGACCAGGAACCGCCAGGGGTAGTTGGCGGCGAGGAAGTCGGCCATCGCCTGAGTGCAGAAGACCGGCGTCTTCCGCATCCCCATCCCCTCGTTGCCCAGCACGGCGAGCCCGGCGTAGTGGCCGATGTGGGCGTGGGTGAGGAAGATCCCGTCGAACGGCCTCCGTTCGGCGGCGCGGCCTCGGAACGAGGGCTCCGTGATCAGGTCGAGCTGCCGCGTGATGTCGGGGGTGGCGTCCACCAGATAGAACCGCTCGGCCCCGGGCTCCACCAGCGCGAGCGACGAGACGAAGCGCCCGCGGCCGCTCGCATGCAGTGCGCGTCCGTCGTTGCAGCGGGCGGTGTAGCAACCCACCTGGGGGAAGCCGGCGTCCTGCACGGACCCGAGGACGAGCGCGTAGAGCTCGCCGGCGGTTCGGGAGGCACGCCAGGGGAACCCCTGCAGGGAACGCGGGAGAAGTCCTGCCGCCACGAACGCGGAAACAAACTGCCGACGCTGCATCAGCCAGCCTCATTGCCAAGTGGTAAAAATCACCTTAAGATGATAAATCCAACGCCCGAGGGTCGTCCCCTATGCGCGCTGTCACCAGCGCAGTTCACCGTCCATCTGCACTCTGGCGCAATGTCGATCCTCGCCCTCGTGCCAACGCGCCGGTTCCTCCTCAACCAACAGGGAGCGTCCCTCTCGGCGACCGTCGCGCTGGTGGCCCTGCTGTCGCTTGGCAGCGGATTCATCTTCTCCCGCCGGGCGGGATTCTGCAACTCCCTCTGCCCCGACTGCACCGCCTGCGCGGTCCGCGGGGGCGTGGAGCTCACGTGGGGTGGGACCTGACATTAGAATGCATATGGACAGGCATCGGCCAGAACCGCGTCGGGTGGTGATGACGCGGCATGGGGCTGCCTGCCAAACATGAGGTGAGGTTCGAAACCATGGCTGCCAGTACTTCGATTCCCCAGATCATCCAGGGCGGGATGGGCGTCGGCATCTCCGACTGGCGCCTGGCGCGCGCGGTCTCAGCCTGCGGGCAGCTGGGCGTCGTCTCGGGCACCGCCATCGATACGGTCCTGGTGCGCCGGCTCCAGGACGGAGATCCCGATGGGCACATGCGTCGTGCCATGGCCGCGTTCCCGATTCCGGGCGTCGCGGCGGACATGGAACGCCTCTACTTCCTTCCCGAAGGTCGCGCACCCGGGACCCCCTACAAGCTGCTCCCGATGGATCGGCAGGCACCCAGCACTGCCCGTCAGCTGGTCATCGTCATGGCGGCATTCGTGGAGGTGTACCTGGCCAAGGAGGGCCACGACGGGATGGTGGGGATGAATCTCCTGACCAAGATTCAGAGTCCCACGCTCGCCGCGCTCTACGGCGCGATGCTGGCCGGCGTCGATGTCATCCTGATGGGTGCCGGCATTCCCCGGGAAATCCCCGCCGCACTGGACCGGCTGTCCGAGCACCAGGTGGCGAAACTGCGGTTCGAGGTGGAGGGCCTTGCCTCCGGTCGGGAGGAGTACCTCACGCTCGATCCCGCCTCCTTCTGGCCCGCACTGCCGCCGGCGCTGCGGCGCCCCGAGTTCCTGGCCATCATTGCCAGCAACTCGCTGGCGACGGTGCTGGCCCGAAAGGCGAGCGGGAAGGTGAACGGCTTCGTCATCGAGGGGCCGACCGCCGGCGGCCACAATGCCCCGCCGCGCGGCGCGCCGACCTTCAACGAGCGGGGCGAACCGCTGTACGGCGAGCGGGACGAGGTGGATCTCGCCAAGGTGGCGGAACTCGGACTCCCCTTCTGGCTGGCAGGGGGTACCGGCCGCCGGGGGAGCCTCGCGGATTCGCTGGAGGCCGGTGCGAACGGCATCCAGGTCGGGACGCTCTTCGCGTACTGCAATGAGTCGGGACTGGCGGACGAACTGAAGTACGGTGTACTCGAGCACGTGGGGCCGGGCGAGGTGACGGTCCGGACGGATCCCCGGGCGTCGCCCACGGGGTTTCCCTTCAAGGTGGTGACGTGGCCTGACGCACCGGGGAGCGGGGTCGAGCGGGAGCGGAAGTGCGATCTCGGCGTGCTCCGGGTGCCCTACCAGACCCCGGAAGGGAAGATTGGCTACCGATGTGCCGCCGAGCCGGTCGAGGCGTATGTGAAGAAGGGTGGGAAGGCGGAGGACGCGGAGGGGCGCCGGTGCCTCTGCAATGGGCTGATGGCGGATATCGGCCTTGGCCAGGTTCGCGCCAACGACACGGTCGAGCCGCCGCTCGTCACCAGTGGAGACGACCTCGTCGCCCTCGGTGATTTCCTCGGAGAGCGGACCAGATATTCCGCCGAAGCGGTGCTCGAGTTCCTCCTGGCGTAGGCCGCCGCTCGACCCAGGGGGCGATCGGAGGCGGCCAGCGACGCTGTGCCCTACACCGGTCGGGAGGAGCGAGGGTCGAGCGACAACAGCGCGGCCAGGACCAGGGCGCCAACGAGGCCCCATTCCAGTCCCTCGGGGTGTGCGCCGACCAACCAGCACATCACGAGCATCGCCACGTTCGCCGCGATCGCGGCGATCCACAGCCCGCGCGCCTTCATCCCATACCAATAGTTGAGAAGGTTGATCGTCCCGAGGTAGACGAAGACCATCCCGACGATGACGCCGATCTCGTCCATCCAGGGGGTGACTTCGATGAAGGTGTTGGCGATGAAATAGGCGCCCGCCAGCGCAATGGCGCCGCCGGCAATCAGGTAGAGGTAGCGCATCAGACCTCCGAAACGAGACCAGCCGTGAAGGGGGAGAGCATTTCTCCCCCGCAATCCGGGGGCCGCGCCCTCGCCTTTCACGTTGTCCCGTGATGGAACCACGCCACACCCGAATCCAAGTCTCGTCCATCACTGGGGTTGCGCCCACCGTGTGTCGGTCTTGGAGATCGAGGAGGAGGGCCAACTGGCAGTGAGGGGGTGGGCGATTCTGGCGGATTGGGGGGAATTCTCGTGTTACGCACCCGTCCGGTCGGGCCGGAATGCCCTCATTTGCGGGGAGCCCGGCGGGGCTTCTTCCGCCGGGCAACGCTCAGCGCCGCCTCTACCCATGCCGGCAACTCCTCGGGGTCTTCGAGCACGCCCTCCGGCACCGCGTAGTACTGCATGCTCCCACCGCCCGGCCCGTAGGGCTCGAACGGGCCCATCCCCTGGCGTTCGAACATCGCCCGGTTGCCGTCGTCCACCTTGAAGTAGACGGTGTCCTCATCGATAAGCGCAAAGAACAGCTCCCCACTGTAGATCCCGACGCCGCCGAACATCGCCCGGGCACGAATGCCGGGTGTCGCGCGGCCGAGCTGCTCGAGCACGTAGGCACGGAATGAGGGTGTGATGGCCATGCGGGTTCAGTCGGGGCGGCGGGGCCGCGCAGCGGAGTCCCAGCCGTCGCGGCGTCGTGCGCGATGGGCAAGGACGCCCAAGGCAACCATGACGCCCAAGGCGACGCCGGCCGTGGCCGCCAGCGGCAGGCGGTCAGCGGAGACCGCCGCGCCAAGAGCGACGACTGCGGCAGCCGCAACAAGAAAACGGAGCAACCCGGTCAATCCAATCGACCTCGCTGTGCCAGTCCGCGATTCGTTCATGGTATTACGACCCCTCGTGTGCCCGGAGTTGGGCAATCGCCGCCTCGAGGGCGGCGTCCCGGTTGCCCTGGAAGTCCTGCACCGTGCGGGGGACGAACTGGGTCGGCTGCACGCCGTGTCCGACAAGGTCGGTCCCGACGTTCGCCGAGGTGGAAACGCGGGCCGAGCCGCCGCCGGGAAGGCCAAAGCCCACCGGGTCGCCGGTGCTGCCGCCGGTCGGCTCGCCGATGATCGCGCCGCGATTCATCATCCGAAAGCTCTCGGCAAAGACGTCGGTCGCCGAGATTGACCGGGGGCCGATCAGCAGGACGACCGGCTTGGCGTAGTAGTCGGCTGGCTTCCCCTTCCAGGTTTGCGGGTCCGCCGTGTACCAGGCGCCGGCCGTCCCCCACGCCCGTCGCGTCGGAACATACTGGCGCGATTTCCACCGGGGCAGGGCGAAGGCCTCCGCGGAGAGGAAACCAAGCAGCTCGTACGCGATCATCCCGCTGCCACCGTCATTCTGCCGCAGGTCCAGGATCAGCCCGTTGCTCCCCTGGATCTGGGGCCACGCGGCCATGAACGGCTTCTCAATCTCCGGGTCCCCGAACGAGTTGATGGCCACGTAGGCGAGGTTGCCCGGGAGCAGGCGGAACTCGAACGCGGGAAGGGTGCTGACGTCGGTGTATCCCGATCGAGGTAGCCGCCGGCTGAACTCGGTGCCGTTGGGCCGCCGGAAACCCGCTGCGACCGGTTGCTCCCGGTTGCCGGAAAGCAGGCCGTAGGTGTATCGGAGCACCTCGGTGTGCTGGGGCGAATTGCTGCACTGGTACGGCGCTCGATTCCGTTCCACGTAGGTTGCCACCGGCGTGCCGTCGATCGACACCAGTTCGAGCCCCCGGGTAACGCCCAGGGAATCGAGCGAGGGGCTCTCGACCGCGGCGACAAACACCCGGTGTTCGATGACCTCGAGCCGCAGCGGCGGGGCGCCCTCGCGGTCGGCGAGCTGTTTGGGCAGGAAGACATCGGTGTGGCCGTCGCAGAGCAGCGCCACCATCGACTGCAGGATCTTGTAGTAGTCATACGTGCTCGTGGTGGCACGTACCTTGGGGATGTAGTCGACGAATGTCTTGTCCCAGTCCAGGTCGGGCACCTGGGCGAAATTGGGAAAGTTGATCTTCACTTCCATCCACAGCCGGCTCAGCCCGGCAATCTTGTCATTCTCGGAGAGATTCTCGGCGAAGGGAGTTCCCCACGCGGCAGAACTGCCCCAGATGACACCGTCGCGTGCCAGCAGGGTCTGGCGCGAGGGAGCCGGAGCCTGCGCCGGAAGGGAGGTGGCTGACAGCGCGAGGGCCAGCGCGATAAGTGTCAGGCGTCGGGTCGGTATCGTGCCGGTGCCGGGCGCGAGCGTGGTCGTCAATCAGTCCTCCGTGGGGACGGGGTCGGTGCCGGGGCGATCGGTGGAGGCGATCGCGACGAGTTGCCAGGCGCCGCCTTCCTTTTCATACACTTCGAGCCACGCGTAGGTGGTGTGAGCCACCGCGGGGTCGGCGGTGGTGTCCGCTGCCCGCACGCGCACCTCCTTCTGCACGATGACATACGCCATGTGCCCGTCGGGGGAAATGCGCACCGCGGGAGGGACCAAGTCGTCCCAGGCCAGGAAGGTGGATCGATCGAAATAGGCCTGAAACCGCGCGCGGCTCATCGCCGCTGTGGGCGCCTCCACGGTGCCCCGCGAAATGCTCCGGAAGCTGTCGGCAAAGGTGGCCACAAGCAGGTCGGCCCGCCGCTGGAGGTGGGCCTCGTGATGGACCTCATGAATCCTGAGGAGTTCGGCGCGGTCGGCCGCCAGGTCCGGCTGGGAGGCGCACGCCGCCAGCAACACCAGCGCCGCCAGCGGACGCGGCAACGCGCCCACCCCGATTCGGGCTACTGGCGGCACGGCGCGTTCGGATCCAGTCGGGGCCCGTTGAGCGCCGGACGCATATCGGCGTTGGCCACCTCGGAGGCGAAGAGGTAGACCAGGCTGGTGACCCGGGCGAGCGCGGCATAGTCGATGTACTGCGGTTCGTCGGTCACCTGGTGGTAGTCCAGGTGTTCCCCGCGCGAGAGCGCCACGGCGGGGATGCCGTAGCGGGCGTAGCTGTAGTGGTCGGCCCGGCAATAGTACTGCAGCGGGTGCCCTGGCTGGTCATAGGTCAGGTTGAAGACGAACGGATCCGGGAGCTTGGCATTGGCCGCGGTGAGCATGTCGCCGAACTGGGTGGACAGCCGCCAGGCGCCAATCACCTCCAGGTACGCCGGCCCTCCCTCCGGCAGGTCGTCACTCCCTCCCCGGCCGATCATGTCCTGGTCGATTTCGGCGACGATCGAGTCGCGGGGCACCGTCGGATGCTCGGCGTACCAGAGCGAGCCGAGGAGGCCGTACTCCTCGCCGGTATGGGAAACGAAGAGCAGCGAGCGTCGGGGCTTCGTGGGCTGGGCCGAAAAGACCCGCGCGAGTTCGAGGAGCGACACGGTGCCGGTCCCGTCGTCGTCCGCCCCGTTCTGGATCGAATCGGGGCGGGGTGGGAACTTCGCCCGCAGGCTGTCCAGGATGGCCCGGATCCGTGCCCACTCGTCGGTCGTCGGGGTCCGATTGGGGGTGTCGGCCCCCATCGGGCGCATGACCCGGAGGTAGGCCCGCATCGAATCGTGGTCGACCGGCGCCGTTCCCGTCAGGCCGACGTGGTCATTGTGGGCGGAGAGCGCCACGTATTCGTGGCGCAACCGAGGGTCGGAGCCGGGAAGAATGGCCACCACGTTGCGCGCAGCATACGGGGTCGGGTCGCCGACCATGCTGGCGGAGCCGGAGACACGGTTGCCTGCGGCACCGGGGCTGAGTTGAGCGAGCGGGGTGCGGAAGAGGATCTGCGCACCCTGGGGGGTCACGAGAACGAGCGGGGGCAACTCGCCCACGGCGCCTTGCTGACTGACCGTCAATCGGCCATCGAGTGAGGCACGGCGATTGGCCACCGAGAGGAGATCGAGCTCGGCGAGAACGACCGCCGCGGCCGTCCGCCAGTGCGCCTCCGTGCCGATGACGCGCGTCCCGATGTAGCGGCGCTGCCCCGCTGCGTCGGGCTTGAGTGTGAGCACCACGACCTTGCCGGCGGCGGCTTCGGTGGGAATCCAACTGGCCGGATCGTTCGCGTCGCCGCCGTACACGGCCTCGACGTCGTTGAGCGCGAGCGGACGGTTGGGCAGCCAGGTAGCAGGGAGAAAGTCCTCGCCGAGCACGAGTGAGGCCCCGCCGGACTGGAGCGAGGTCGTGCTCGACAGGCGCTCGAAGACGAAGGGGACCCGCTGGAAGTAGGTCCCCGAATCACCGGCGGGCGTCAGCCCGAGCCGCTGAAATTCCGAGGCGATGTATTCGGTGGCGAGGAAGTTGCCGCGTGACCCCGGTTCCCGCCCACCCATCGAGTCGTCCGCCAGGCGGAAGAGGTCCGCCCGGGAGCGATCCCCCTGCACCGGCGGCCACGCCAGCGGTGCCTGGGCGGTGGCGGAGTCGGGGAGGCTGGAAAGGAGGAGGCAACCGAGGAGAAGCAGGGATGGGCGGCAAGACGGCATCGTGGATGGCTCCCCCAGGGTGGCGACACGATCTGCTATCAGATGGTATCTCCTACGGGGATGGCGCTGAAAAGTGTCGGGGGGCCGGGCCTGATGGACCCGGCTAGAGCGGGCGCGCGGGGGCCTCCGACAGCACGCGATCGAGGGTCGAGAGCAGGTGATCGATGTCGGCGGCATCCACGGTCAGCGGCGGTCGGATCTTCAGGACGTTGTCGGCGGGTCCTTCGGTGCCGAGGAGGATGCGCTCCTGCCGCAACCGATTCTTGACGTACTGTGCCACGCGCGTGGCCGGTTCGCGGGTCGTTCGGTCGCCCACCAGGTCCACGCCGACGAACAGCCCAATGCCACGCACGTCGCCAATGATTCGATGGCGTTCCTGCAGCTCCCGCAACCCGGCGAGGAGGTATCCGCCGGTCGAGTCGGCGTTCTCCTGCAGCCCCTCCTCGTCCACGATCCGCAGCACTTCCGCTCCGATGCGGCAGGAAAGAGTGCTGCCACCGAAGGTCGAAAAGAACTCGATCCCATTGTCAAAGGAGCGCGCGATCTCCGTCGTGGTGACGACGGCCCCGATCGGGTGCCCGTTCCCGAGCGGCTTGCCGAGCACGACGATGTCGGGCTCTGCCCGCTGTTCCTCGAATCCCCAGTAGTACGAGCCCAGGCGGCCCAGCCCGGTCTGGACTTCGTCGGCGATGCAGACCCCTCCGGCGGCGCGGATCCGCCGGTACACCGCATCGAGATAGCCGGCCGGAGGAATGATCTGTCCCGCGACGCTGGGAAAGCTCTCCGCGATGAAGCCGGCGAGTCGGCCCCCCCGGGCCGCGATTCGTGCGAGGGCAGCATCGACGGTGCCCGCATATCGATCCGCCGCATCCGCCCCGCGATGAATGCCGCGGTAGGTGTCCGGGACCGGCACGACATGAACCCACTCGGGTGCGCCCCCGCCACCCGGTTTGTCGAACTTGTACGCCGAGATATCGATGGCCCCGGTGGTGTTGCCGTGGTAGCCGTGGTCCACGACCACCATGTCCTTCCCGCCGGTGTGCGCGCGCGCCAGCCGGAGCGCCAATTCGTTGGCCTCGCTGCCGGAGTTGACCAGGAAGACGTGGGTCATCTGGGCGGGCATCCTGGCCAGCAGCGCCTCGGCGAACTCGACCTGGGCCGGGTGCAGGTACCGGGTATTCGTGTTCAGGCGCGCCATCTGGTCGCGCGCGATGGCCGCGAGGCGGGGATGCGCGTGCCCCACATGGGGCACGTTGTTGTACGCGTCGAGGTGCGGCCGCCCCCACTGGTCATAGAGATGCGTCCGCCAACCGCGGACGAAGAGGCAGGGCTCCGCGTAGCTCAGCCGGAGGTTGGCGGCAAAATGGGCCGCGCGCTCCTTGCCGATGGCAGTGACATCGAGCGGGGAGTACGCCACCGGCTCATCGGGGAGGTTCAGCAGTGCGGCGGGGTTGGGACAGAGCGCCTCCCAAAGCGAACGGTCGTCCGGGTCGGCGACGCCGGGCCAGTTGGCAGGCATGGTATCGGGGGCGACCGCGAGCTGGAAATGGAGATGCGGCTGCCAGCCACCATTGTCCTCGGGCGTCCCGAAGGACGCGAATCGAGTACCCTTGCCGATGCGCTGGCCCGGTGAGAGGGCGCGAACCGAGGCCGGCGAGAGGTGGCCGTAGAGAGTCACGAATTCGTCGCCGGCCGGAGTCATGTGGCGGAGCACGACCATCCCGCCGTAGTCGAGGTGTCCTTCCCGAACCTCGATGGTTTCAACGACGGCGTCGCACGGCGCGTGCACGGCGGTGCCGGCCTCCATGAAGATGTCGATGCCGAGATGCACCGTGCGCCGCGCGGAGCCGCGGTAGGAGGCGGCACGGAAGGCGGCGTCGGTGTAGACGCCGCGGGGTTCGCCGTAGCGGCCGATCCATGCCGTGCGGCCGCGGACCTCGGGCCCGAGCGACAGCGCCTCTGCCGCGTGCATCTGTTCGAGGTCTTGCGGCGCCGCCGAGTCGGACAGGGAGAGGGAGACGACCGGGGCGGAGGTGAGGTCGGCGGAAACCACCGGGGCAAAGCGCCCTCGCGAGGCCTGCAGCCACGACAGCACCCGCCCGGCGGCCTCCGTCGCGGGGAGGCCGCACGCGGTGCGGAGGCAAGCGGTGACGCGGGCCTCCGACATGCCTGCCGCGCGCTCAAGGAAGCGCCAGGCGGGAGCCTCCGAGACGACCACATAGGGATCGTCCGGCCGTTCCGCCTTCACCAGTGCCGAGTTGACGACGCTGAGGGCCAGTCGGGTCAGCAGGAGGGGCCAAATGAGTGCGATCTGTTCGCCTGACAGCGGCGAATGGGCGTGGTAGCCGGCAACCAGCGCGGCGATCGCGCGTTCCGGGTGCGGATGATCGAGTGCGACATACGCCGCGGCGATGGCCACCTCCGCCACGACGGGGCCGTCGATCATGTCGCCCAGGTCGAGGAGGCCGCTGACGAACGGCGTGCCGTCGTCACCCGACGCAACGAGAATGTTGTAGTCGTTGACGTCGTTGTGAATGGGTGCCAGCGGCTGGCGGAGGAGCGCCGGCAGGATCTCGGCGTGACGCGCCAGCACGCCGCCGAGCAACGCCCGGCGGTCAGGATCCTCGACGAGGTCGACATGCGGGGCGATCCACCCGGCTTGCCGCAGGTCCCACTTCATGTCCCGCTGCAGTTGCGGGTGCGTGAAGCCGATCAGCGCGCGGTCCAGGCGGGCCACGCGGCCGCCGAGCTCGTGGATGAGTGGGAGGGGGTGGGGGAGGGTGGTGGCGTACACCTGTCCTGGCAGGGCGGCGAGCAGCCACAGGAAGCGGGGTTGCCCACGCTCGTCCGGCCGGGCACACCACAGCCGTCCCGACGGAAGCGGGATGACCGGCGGGACCGGGACCGCGTCGTCGTGCGCCCGGATGTGCGCGTGGGCCGTGCAGAGCAGGTCGACGAACGCCTCGTCGGACGACGCCCGCATGACCTTGAGCACGAACCGCCGTCCGTCGCCGGCGTCGACCCGAAAGTTCAGGTCGAACTCCCCGGGCAGGGGCGCCAGCTCGCCCGCGATGCCCCAGGCGTCGTGCAGCTGCGCGGCCCAGTAGGTCCTGCCGTCCGTCATTTACGCGCCATCCGGAATCTCGGGCTCCACGAGGAGGGCCAGCAGGGTCAGCGACTCCTGCCACCCGAGGTAGCAGAATTCCACGGGAATGGCCGCGGGAATCCCCTCCTGGACGACGGTGAGTTCGGTGCCGCAGGCGACCGGCGTGAACGCAATGGTGACCTGCATCTCGCCCGGGAGGTTCGGATCGTCGAAGCGGTCGGTGTAGCGGAGGCGCTCGTTCGGCGTCAGTTCGACGTACGTGCCCCCAAAGGAATGGCTCTTCCCAGTCCCGAAGTTGGTGAAGGACATCGTGTAGCCACCACCCACGCGGGCGTCCATCCGGTGGACCTTGCCGGTAAAGCCGTGCGGCGGCAGCCACTTCGCCATCGCGTCGGGGTCGAGAAAGGCCTTGTAGACCTTCGCTGGCGGCGCGCGGAGGACGCGATGCAGGCGGACGGTGTTTGCCGTGGGAGTCGTCATGGGTTGGGTGCTCGCAGGGAAGGGGTTCGGGTCCAAGCAGGTTCCAAAATGTCGCGCGAGTGCCGATCTTGGACAACCCCGTGCGACCAACGGCCTCTCTCCGGCATCCCGGGGGTGCACCAACACGACTGTCCCGCTGCCGGCCCCAACCCACTGGAGCACCCGTGATAATCCGCACCGTCTTGAGCCTGGCCCTCGTCTGCACCACCCCGCTCGCCGCCCAGCAGTCGTCCTTCGTCGGCGTCTGGACCGTCTCCTATCCCGGCGGCGCCATGATGGATAACGGCGTCATGACTCCGATCATGGCCACCGGTACCCTGTCCATCGCGGTCCAGGCCGACTCACTCGTTGGCAGCCTGGTCATGGATCCCAATCCCGAGCTCGGTGCCCGGCCCGAGGTGAGGATGACAGCCGCCGCCGGGGCGGGGGCAGCCACGTTCATTTCGCGGTCGGAGGCGACGTTGAGCACGAACGGCGATACGCAGAAGGCGACCGTCATCAGCACCTGGAAGCTGGCCGTGGCGGGAGACAGCCTGAGCGGGACGGTGGAACGGTCGTTGGAGGGGTTCGAGATGGGAAACCAGCCGCCGCAGCCGGTGAAGGGGGCGCGTCAGCGGAATTCGAATCCGTAGAGGGCGCACCGGCTCGCAGCACCGGCGCTCGTTGACGGCCGTCATCAGGTCGGCGAGCCAATCCGATCCAGCAAGACGGCCACCATGGCCCGTATCCCGACCAGGATCGCCGCGTCGTCGGCCACGTAGGCGGCTGAGTGCGGCATCCCGACGGTGCCGGTGGCCGGATTGCTCACGCCGAGAAAGTACATCACGCCGGGCACCTCACCCTGGAATGAGCCGAAGTCCTCGCTGAACACCGGCGGAACGCCCTGCACCAGGACGACGGCGCTGTCTCCCATGACCCGCCGGATGCTCCGGTTCGCGGCGGAGACCAGCGCCGTGTCGTTGGTCACCCCGGCGATCGCGAGGTCCTGGTAAGAGATGGAAGCAGCGACCTCCCGCAGTCGGAGCGCCTTCACACCGGCCATGATGGCTGCTCTCGCGCTAGCGCGGGCCTCGGCGCTCGCCGTCGTGATCGTTGCGCCCACGGTCCACCCTGCGCCATCGGCGGTGCGCCCCGACCGCGGGAACGCCTGTGCCATGATGAAGCCGTCGGGCGGGGCCTGGGCCATCTGGTCCGGTGGAATTGTGTTCACGCGCCAGATGAGGGCCCGGACCGAATCGGCGGCGGCGGAGAGGTCTCCCGATCCGCTGAGGGTCACGGTGACCCGGGCGCGGCCCGCCATCATGCCGCCGGGCGCGGTGCCGAGGGTGCCGACGTTATACGGCGCGGTATGCACTGCGTAGATGGCGTCGGGGCGCGTGGCGGCAAACACCCCACCTGCCAGCATCGCCTTGGCCCCGGTGGCATTCTCCTCGGCGGGCTGGAAGATGAGCATGACGGACCCCGCCAGGTCGGCGCGGACCGCCGCGAACGCTGCGGCGATGCCGAGGCCGATGGTGACGTGCACATCATGGCCGCAGATGTGGCGCACCCCGGGGTTGAGCGATCGGTACGCCACCGGATCGGGCGCGGCGGAGGGCACGGCGTCCATGTCGGCGCGAAACGCCACCATCGGGCCGGGCAGACCGCCGCGCAGGATCCCGACCACACCATGCCCCCCAACCCCCGCGGTCACCTCGTATCCGAGCGCCCGCAGTCGCGAGGCGACCAGTCCGGCGGTGCGCGCCTCGTTGGTCGAGGTTTCGGGGTGCTGATGGATGTCGTGGCGTACTTCGATGAGCGCGGCCTCTTCGGCGCGGACGGCGTTGACCATCCGGGTGTAGAGGGCCTGTGAGTCAACCGACTGGGCGACGGCAGGGGACCCGAGGCCCAGGCAGATGCTCGTGACAAGCGTGAGGCTGGCGAGCGTAGCGGACGTCCGGCGGCGGAGTGTCGTGAGCACGGCTCGGCCTTGTGTGGCGGGGAATGGTCCTCCTTACGGCGATGTCCGGGGGCAGGTTTCCGCTCCCGGCGGGTCCGGCGCTCCGTAGCTGGCCCGCAGGAGCCGGGGCGGCAGGTCGTTGGGCAATTCGAGGACGAAGAGCGTGGCGTGCTCGCCGCCGCAGAGCTCGGGGACCTCGGGGCCACCGAGTGCGGCGATGATCACGCCGAGCGTGTTGGAATGGCCGATGACGAGCGCGGCGCTGCCGGGAGGCATCCCGCGGACCGCCGAGGCGATGCCGGCGGCCTGGGCGAGTTTGTTCCCCTGGATCGGGACGACGGTGGGGGTCAGGTGAAACGCGCCGGCGGTTGGCGCGGCGGTCGCGGACGTCCGGGGGTATTCCGAGACGAAGATGGCCTGCAGGGGGAAGCCGGCGAGGACGGCCCGCAATGCCTCAGCGCGCAGTTGCCCCGCCTCAGTGAGCCCGGAATTGCGGGTGGTGTCGACCTTTTCGGCGTGGCGGACGAGGACCACGGTGGAGGCCTGGGCGCCGGCCGTGGCGGGACGGGCCATGGCAGCGATGCACAGCGGAACCAGGCACCGCCATCGGCCCATCCGACGCGGCAGTACCGACCGCAGGGTCACTGTTCCGCCACCGTATCCAGGTGCCATCCCGTGTGAATCCAGCGTCCATGGCGGCGGACGAAGAACTCCGTGCCTCGACCGCGGGTCTCCTCTGGCTTGCCATCCGCGTCCACGAGGACCAGGCGAAAGGTCGTATAGAGGATCACGACGTCTCCGTAGTCTTGGAAGACAGTGCGGGGAAACTCAAGCGACTGGAGGCGCTGTCCCCCCTTGGCGAAGTCGCTCATCTGCGCGAGTGTCCCCTTCCGGTCGTCCCAGGGGCCGCCGCCCCATCCCATGGCCACGAGCTCATCCGGGACGACGCGCTGGAATCCCGCCTGGTCGTTGGCAAACCAGGTCCGCCATGCCGTCTCCCGCAGGCTCAGGATTTCCGCACGCGTCGCGGAGTCGGGCTGGGGCCCATAGTCCTGCGCGGAGAGGGCACGGGCTGGGAGCAGGAGGAGGGCGATCAGGCCAAGGCCAAGGGTACGCACTGGGGCGCTCACGGTTGAGTGTCGAAGGGAAGGGGACGCCGCTCGCGTGCACTACAGCATCCGAGCCGCGCCATGGCCGTGGCTGCCGGCACCATGAGAATCACCAGGTCGCCCCGGCGGGCGGCCAACCTCCAAGATCGTCCAACACACGTCCCATCCGAACAAACATTGCTTCCTCACCGCCGGGGAGGGAATAGGCCACCGATGCGAGCGCCGCATAGCCCACGGCCGCGTACAGCGGCACGCCGGGGAGGGTGGCCATCAGCTCCGCCCGGCGAAAACCCGCCGCTCGTGCCGCCGCCTCGCAGTGCGCCAGCAGTCGGCGGCCCAGTCCCTGCCGCGCACACTCGGGGTGAACGAAGAACGCGCGAATCCGCGCCGCCTCGGTGGCGGGATCGAGAAGCGGGTCGTCGTCCGCCTTGGCCTGGTCGCCGCCGAACAGGGTGCGCCGGGCGCTCCACCCTCCGCAGGCCAGCAGCGCTCCCTCCCGTTCGATCACGTAGTAGCTCTGATCCCCCAGCAGTTGTGTATCGACGCCGAACACGTGCGTGATCAACCCCTCGATCTGCGCCGGGGTGTAGTGCGCCCGGCTGAGCCCCCGCGCGGACGCAGCGATCAGCGAATTGAGGGCGGCAACCTCCGTGGGTCGGGCCGGCCGAATCCGATCCTCGAGTGCGTCCCCCGTCATCGTGGAGACCTCGTCAGTGGGCCATGCTGGTCGAGTCATGCGCCATCGCATGGTGGGCATGTCGCTGGTAGGCAAGAAACTCGTGCACTGCCGCCACGGCGGTCGAATCGCGCGATTGGATCACGACCTCGCCGCCGCGCGGCAGCGTGTCCATGGTGTAGGTGATCTCGGCGCGCCGCGCCGCCATGACGTCGGTGCCGGGTACGGTCTCGCCATGCACGAACCCCGGGACGGCGAAGTCCCCTGCAGCGAACGAACGGGCGATCGAGGCCAGGTGCGCCCGGATCGTCCCGGTGCCCGCCGTGTCGGGGGCGTCTCGTTGCAGGACGATCCGGCCCCCGTCCGGGAACGGCTCGAAGATGTGGGAGGAGGTGTATTGGTCGACGCCCATCGCCATCTGCCCGCGCTCCTGCATCGCAGCATGGCTGGTGTCCGCCGTTGCCGGGGCCTGGTCGACCTGCGTGGAATGGGCGCACGCTGCGAGGGCCAGGGCTCCCAGGGCCACGGCGGACCCGCGCATCGAGCTCACCCGTCGCCCAGGCGACGGGGTTCGTCGCCGGACTTCAGGGTCGGCTTCGCGCGGCGGGCGAGAAGCAGGACCGAGGTGGCCGATCCCGCGCCCAACCCGAGGAAGACCGTGAGATTGACGAGTGCGGCGGCCGGGGACCAGGCATGCCACGCATTCGCCGCGAGCACGCCGTAGAGCAGCAGCCCGCCTCCCGCCCCGAGCGCAGCCATCCGCGGGAGGGTGAGCTTTTCGAATGCCCGACCACGTGCGGTCAGCGCCAGGAATCCGGCGAAGGCCATGCCGATCGGGAACGCCCAGATGGCGCTCGCGACGACCACCCGGATTCGCTCGGGGTCCCGGTCCATGCCCGTGAGGAGCCACGCCACTCCGGCAATCACCGACGCCACCACGCCGACGCCCGCGGAGAAGATCAGGCCTGTCCCGACCATCCCGCGCAGGATTCTAAGCCAACGGGGCATCTCTCACCTCCTGATATCGGGTCGCCGCCCGGCTACACCGCCAGGCGGACGCGAAATCCCCGGCCGGCGTAATAGGACTCAGCCCCGTTGTGGTAGGTAAAGACGGTATCGAACCGACGGTCACAGAAGAGCGCACCGCCGAGGTCCCGGATCCTGATGGGCGTTCGTATCCAGCTCGACGTCTTCTGGTCGAACTCTCCCATCTCCTGCAATGCGCGATACTGCGGTTCGGTGAGCAATTCGACCCCCAGTGTGGACGCCATGTCCACGGCACTGCCACGCGGCTTGTTCGCCTTGCGCGAGGCGAGTGCCTTCTGGTCATAGCAGAGGCTGCGCCGACCCGCCGGACTTTCCGGCGAACAGTCGACGAACACGATGGCGCCCGTTCCCTCGTCCCGGCCGACCACGTCGGGCTCACCGCCGGTCCGTTCCAGCTCGGCGAGCACCTCAAGCGCTGACGGGTTCGCGTCCAGCCGCGCTTGCACGGCGGCCCAGCTCATGCCCGGGTGGCGGCGCGGGTTGGCCGAGAAACGATCCGTGAGCGTCTTGAGCAACTTGCCCCGCGAGGCAGTGGTCATGTCGTCATCTCCGATGCTCAATCAACAGTCGCGTCGCGTCGCTTCAACGCCCCGCGGCCTTCCAGTCAGTATCGGGCGCATCGCTCGCCGTCGCAAGGGCGCGCCCGCCGCCCCCGCCATGACAAACCCCGACCAGCGGAAAGCCGCTGGTCGGGGTGTGTGGGTCAGCGCGTGTAGTAGTCGCGATCGACTCCGTCGAAGTGACCGCCCTGCATGCAGCACTTCTTGAAACCGGCGTCCGGAGCCGCAGGGGCAGAGGTCGTTACGGCCGAGCTTCTCGTGGAAGCAACTCCTTGTGACCGTGGACGATCCGATCGCCGCGCTTCACCCGGCTTTCGGAGGGGTAGCCCTTGCGACGCTTGCTGGTGACCTCAAAAGCAGGGGAGGTCGTCGAACTCTTCGTTGCGGTGTGCCATACGACGCTCCTGTGAGGGGAAAACTCTGCGGCCTCAGGGGCCCGTCAGCCCGGAAGCGGGAGAATGGTACCGCGGTGGCGCCCGGAACACCAGACGGGCGTCGAGCCTATTTCGCAAACAGCTGGGACGGGTCCTTGAACGCCTTGAACTCGAGGGCATTGCCCGACGGGTCGAGGAAGAACATCGTCGCCTGCTCACCGACCTGGCCCTTGAACCGGATGTAGGGTTCGATGACGAAATGGATGCCGGCCTCGCGCAGCCGGTCGGCAAGCAGGTGCCAGGTGTCCCAGGGCAGCACCACCCCGAAGTGGGGAATCGGGACGGCGTGGCCGTCGACTGCGTTGTGATGCGCCGGACCGGTCGGGGCCTCGTTCGGGGTGGCCGCTTGGTGGTGCGCCACCAGCTGGTGACCGAAGAAGTCGAAGTCGACCCACTCCGAGTCGCTCCGCCCCTCGGCGCACCCGAGTACGCCGCCGTAGAACCGGCGCGCCTCCTCGACGTCCCGCACGGGGAAGGCGAGGTGGAAGGGTGTCAGTGGAGAATCATCTGGCTGGCTCATCGGAGCTTCCTCGGGCGGAGGGGTCGGACGGGATGCCGGGGTCACTCAGGCCGTTCGGGCCAGTGCGCATCGGGGCTGGCCGGCGCCGCCTGATCGACGCCGAGCCGGTGCGGCGCCACTTCCGCGTGAATGAAGTTTTCAGGGGGGACGGGACTCCCCGCAAGCCGCCGAAGCAGTGCCAGCTGGCCGACATGCGTCATCGTGTCCGCCAGCGGCCCCTGCAACAGTTGCTCCGTGGAGATGCTGCAGGGAGGGGTGCCGGCCCTGATCAGCTCCCCGACCGCTTCAAGCTGGGTGTGGAAGCGGAGGACTTCGGCCGCGAAAGTGGGGAGCGGTTCCGGAATCCGTGGATAGGCACCCCCCCGAAAGAGGGTCTCGGTGTAGCCGAGGACGCTGGTCATGTGGCGAAGCAGTTCGACGGGAGTCCGGGCCTGCTGACCGGCAGAAAAGTTGAAATATGAGTCCGGGGCGCCTCGCAGCGCCTTCTGGCTCCGGTAGGCGATGGCAGCGAGGAAGTGGAGCAGCAGGTCACGATCCCGATCCATGGCCAGGTCTCCCGAGGGGAAGTGAACGAATCTGTCGCCCAGCGGAGCGGCGCTCGGTTCGGCTGCCACCGCGCACGCCTGCTCCGTCGACAGCAAGCTGGTTAAGCCGCGCTTCCAGGGAGCCCCGATAGGGTGACCAACTCGTAGGACCCCTGGGTGGCCTCGATGTGAATCTTGAGAACGTGAGGCGTCCCGTCGAGCCGGACGTGCAGTTCGCCCTCCTGGACAGGCACGCGGCCGATATCGAGCGCCGACATGACCTTCAGCCGGTTGATGAAGGCACCGAACACCTGCCCTGGAAGCTGGGCGACGACAACCCATTGGGAAGCGATTTCATATTCAACATCGCCGAGCTGGGGGTCTGTCGGCACCAGGCGGACCCTCCGCGCCTG
Source organism: uncultured Gemmatimonadales bacterium (assembly GCA_963748815.1). Lineage (GTDB taxonomy): Bacteria > Gemmatimonadota > Gemmatimonadetes > Gemmatimonadales > GWC2-71-9 > SPDF01. Next base: position 175,107 of record CAVVKJ010000010.1, read on the forward strand.
GCTTCGGAAGGCGTCCGCGAGGAGGGCATTGCAGAGATTGGCGATCGCGGGGAGGCCCTCAAGGGGCGTGTCGAGATCGTATTCGCGCCGGAAGAGGTGTGCCCCGGCCTCGCGGGCTGGACGCATGGATCACTCCTGGAAACGCAAGAGAATGAATGGCGAACCCGCTGCGAGGGCGCTCACGGCAGCCGCCGCGCGACTGAGCAGTAAAGGCGGCGGCGGACGGCGCCCTCGACGGCGGCATGCGCTGGTTAGGCAGCGACCATGGCGGACCATGACTGTCACTCCATGACCAGTTCGTCGAGCAATTTACGGCCGGCTGGACGGGTGAGTACGTGCGCCACATCGTAGCCTGTACTGGTCCCTTGCCACCGGAGATCGCCGCGCTTGTCGATCACATAGCTGGTTGGAATGCCGGTTACCACGTAGCTCCGTCCGAACTCACCGCCCTGGTCCATGGCCACGTCGATGCCAGTTACACCGACATCGGCTAGGAATGCCCTCACCTGAGAGCTATCTGCCATCTCTTCAAGGGCGACGTGGAGCACTTCGAGACCTCGGCCTCGGTAGGCATCGGCCAGTGTCTCGAGGGCCGGCATGGAGCTTCGGCAATTCGCACAAGAACGGGCCCACGCCTCGATGATTAACACATGTCCACGATACTTCGCGAGGCCGACAGTCTCGTGTGGGGCGGCCAGAAGAGGCAGGGCGAAAGAGGGCGCGGTGGCATCCTCTTCGAGTGGGTGAGCGTTCTGGTAACTCCGGACTTGGAGGTACACGATGCCGCTCGCGACAATGAGGAGGGTTGTAGCCAGAGGGGATGGCATGCGCATTGGCTCTCCCTTGTCGCTGCCTAACGAATGGCGAATCAGCTGCGAGGGCGCTCGCGGCAGCCGCCGCGCGACCTCGGACTCAGTATAAGGCGCGGCGGCTGCCGCAGATAGAGCGCGCCCTCGTCTGCTGCATGCGCTGGTTAGGACGGTGCGGTCCACCATTACCCGGCCTTCTCGTAGACCGGTACCTCACGCTCCAGCCGTGAGCCCAGGCGGTCCCGCTCGACATCCAGGTCATAGGCCGCCTGCAGGTTTAGCCAAAACCGGTCAGACGTACCAAAGAAGCGAGCGAGGCGGAGGGCGGTATCCGCGCTCACCCCACGCGTTCCGTGTACGATCTCATTGATCCGCCGCGCCGGCACCGAGAGGCTCTTCGCCAAGCGATACTGCGTCAGCTCCAGCGGCGCCAGAAACTCCTCGGCGAGCACCTCGCCGGGGTGGACGGCAGCCAGTCGCTTGCGAGTTGTCATCAGGCCCTCCTAGTGATAATCGACCATCTCGACCTGGCGCGCTTCCCCGTCTTTCCAGGTGAAGCAGAGCCGCCATTGGTCATTGACCCGAATGCTCCATTGGCCGGCGCGATTCCCGCTGAGCTTCTCGAGCCGGTTGCCGGGGGGTACCCGCAGGTCGTCGACCCGAGTGGCGGCATCCAGCATCCGGAGCTTCCGTAGGCCGGCGCGCTGGACATCCGGGCCCCATCGCTTGACGGGCTCCCGGGCAAATAGCCGCTCGGTGTCCTTGTCACGGAAGCTGCGGATCACGGATGCATAGTAACGCGGCGCGTTACTAGTGTCAAGAGGGAGGAATGGCGCAGCCTAACGAATGGCGCATCAGCGGCTGCCGCAACTAGAGCGCGCCCTCGCCAGCTGCATGCGCTGGTTAGACGCCTTCCGGCGCCTCGGGCTCAGTGGCCAATTGGGCGCTGTGCCATACGCCCACAACCCAAACCGTGGTGCCTTGGACTCGGTAGAAAAACCGATAGGGTCGGACGATCACCTCGCGGTAGGGCAGGCCACGAAACTCGGGAATGCGCCGTCCTGACTCGGGGAACTTCTCCAGCCGACTCAGCGACTTACGTGCCCGAGTGTGAAAGCGACGCGCGGCAGCGGGGCGATCGGCGAGGATGTAGGCGATGACATCGAGGAACTGCCGGTCGCCCGACGGGGTGAAGCGCACCTTCACGCGTTGGCGTCCCGCAGCATCTGCTCGGCCTCGGCAAAGACAGTCGCGAGCTCACGGCCCTTACCCTTGGCGATCTCCCGCTCTCCAGACGCGAGGATACGAAGAATCTCGCGCTCCCGCTCACCCAACTCGTAGGCTTCCATGCTGAGCATGACGGCGGCGGCCCGACCACGCTGGGTGATCACCACGGGCTCGCGGGACCGGCGGACGCGATCGAGAGCACCGGCCGCATCCTGGCGGAGGTCGGTAATCGGAATGATGTCGGGCATCTTGGGCATGGCGGTGGCACCTGTTAGATGTACGTCTAACAGTACTACACGACGATCGGAGGCGCAAGAAGGAAAGTGGGGAAGCCCGGGCGGGTTGGGAACTGGACGGAAGTGCGCCTAACGAATGGCGCATCAGCTGCGAGGGCGCTCGCGGCAGCCGCCGCGCATCCTCGTAGTCAGTATAAAGCGCGGCGGCTGCCGCAGATAGAGCGCGCCCTCGACTGCTGCATGCGCTGGTTAGGCGGCAATCTGCCAGTGAGGAATCAAGGTAGGTCCCACCGTGCTGGGTTCTCGACCGGCAAAACCCCCGGCTGTCGCAGATCAACATTTTGGCGAAGAAGTAGCCAGGTGGTCGCAGCACCACGAGGGTCCGATGCCCCCCGGACATTAAGTGTGTACACCGCCGTAGGTAGGCTCGACAAAACCGCCCGCCAATAGAGGCAGCTTGTCGCGTTGCCGATCAATTCCTGGTTCTTATTAATGATATCCAACACAATTCCTGACCCAACTCGGTACGCACGGCCATTCGCCTCGACCGGCGTCACACCGCTCGACCAGTACCCAGTGACGGTGATGCTGGTCGGAGATGCTATGACCGAATCAACTCCTCCACAGGATGCACGCTGAGGCGGGGCGCTGGTCTCGAAGCGAAGGACTACGGGAGAAGAATCCTTCTCGGCAGGCGCTCTCCCGATAAGGATGAGAGTCCAGGCGTCAAGGCGCATGGTTACGGCGATTGAATCGCGGCGCCCCGAGACAATGGTCACAGTGTCGGTTGTACGGGAGAAGTAGGGATACTGTGCTACCAGGAGCACTGTAGTTGGCGGTAGGGCGGTTAGGAGAAACGACCCATCCGCCGCAGTATTCGTCTGCAGGATCAGGCGATTGGGGTCGTGCGGAAGACGAACCGTGACATACACGTTGGCGAGAGGCGCTCCGGTGGTATCTCGGACCACGCCGGCGAGGCTCCCCGGAGGCTGCCCATCGAGCGAAGTGCTCTGGCAGATGGCGGCGTGAGGAGATAGCGTTGCCAGCGCGAACAGGAGTTTCACAATGTGGCGCAAGAATAGTTCCTCGATTGCCGCCTAACGAATGGCGCATCAGCTGCGAGGGCGCTCGCGGCAGCCGCCGCGCGACCTCGCTATTCAGTATAAAGCGCGGCGGCTGCCGCAGATAGAGCGCGCCCTCGTCTGCTGCATGCGCTGGTTAGGCGGCAGCGTCACCAGTCGAGGTCACGGAGCGCGCAAGTCCGGACGATCAGAGTACGCCCAGATCAGCGACGGGCACGGCGATAAGCGACGATGCGCCAGTCCCTCAGAGCTGGCCCGATTCTGAACGCGAGTCGACGTCCACGAGGCGGCAAGCGCGACTCGACAGGTGTCGCACTTGGGGGCCGACTGATGACGGCACGCCGACGAACTCATCCTCGGTCCACGCAACGGCCGATGGAGGCGTCACGTCTGCTCATGCGTGCCGACACGTGTGACTGTGCTGCTACTGGTGCAGAGCGTGTGCGGAAGCGGCGCGCTGCACGCGGGACCAATGACGCAGGCCGGCGATCCATGGCGCCGACGCGAAGGCGCAGATCCTGGCGAGCATCGCGAGGAACGAGCCGCAGGCATGCCGACCGCACAGCTGAAGCCCTGATGCGTCGGGTCGCGGCATGCGATGTGCATCGCGTTCGGCATGTCAGTCGGTGCGCTGTCCGCCTAACGAATGGCGCATCAGCTGCGAGGGCGCTCGCGGCAGCCGCCGCGCGACCTCGCAGTCAGTATAAAGCGCGGCGGCTGCCGCAGATAGAGCGCGCCCTCGACAGCTGCATGCGCTGGTTAGGCGGCACGGCGACCGGGCATAGACTCAACCAGCGGGACCCAGGAGGACCGTGCTCCTAGGTCGAGCGGGTTGATGCAACCTTCGAACGTTGGGGTCGGCTTTGTGCTTTCACTCTGGCTAAGCGGAGAGCTGCCAGCTACTGCCTTCCGCGATTGGCCGTCAGGAGTCAATCGCAAGACGGGCATGGGGCAGCTGGGCAGCGGTGGCGAAGATCCTTCGGGCCAGCGAGTCGAGCGCGAAGGGAGTCATTCCCGAAGTGGGGCGAGAGGATCTTGGGGTGCAGCCTGAGCAGCAAGTCGTGAGGTCCCAAGGACGGCCAGCGCTACGAACGGTTGCGATGAATGGCGAATGCATATTCAGGTCCTCACCGAGGAGGGTACTGCAGTGGCGCAAGAGCGCGGACTCAGTCAAGGGCCTTGATGCGCAACGGCCTTGGCTCGTCGCAGTCGTTGTTGAGGCACTGAAGCGTGGTCGAAGCAATATGACATCACATGAAGCCGTTGTGTCCGCCTAACGTACTGCGCATCAGCTGCGAGGGCGCTCGCGGCAGCCGCCGCGCGACCTCGCCAGTAGTATCAGGCGCGGCGGCTGCCGCCGCAAGAGCGCGCCCTCGACAGCTGCATGCGCTGGTTAGGCGGTACCTGTTGGCAACCCCTTGGGTCGGAGCCGCCGTTCATTCACCAGAAATGCGATATTGACGAGCGACATCACGGTGATCCCGGTGGATACACTAACGGGGATCAGATTGAGCATGGCGAGACCGCAGAAGATGTCGGCCAGTGTCGGAAAAAGCATCCTCGTGGCGGGTACCGAGCCGCGGAGGAGAAACATGGCAATGCCACAGAGCAATACGACCGCGCCCAAGAACATCGTGGCCTCCGTGGCACGCCCGCTCGTATAGAGGTATCGCGCCAGCAGCAACGGCACGGCCAGTAGAACGACAAGAAGCGCGAGTCGACCGGCAGTGGATCTCATGGACGTCTCCCCATACGAGGGTAGGCCTGCGCGAGCAACCCTTTGCGCGGCCCCGACTACAGCACTTCCCTAGCCCCTGAGCCCTTCTTCGTACGAGCAGTGAGCCATCCCGCAATTGCGAGCGCCAACAATCCTTGTCCGATAACCGCGTAGATCCGCGTTGCGCTGGCCTCAGGATGGCTATCGGGTGTGATCAGCCAGTAGACCGCCTGGGCCGCCATCATCAACAGCATGCCGACCAGTACTCCAGACTTGAAGCCATTCCGAGTCTGCATGACGCTCTCCTTGGTATCCGCCTAACGCTCCGGTTCAGTGGCGGCGCGCAGCGCCGTCCACTGCAACCGGTTGTTAGCTGGCGCATAAAGTGATAGGCGTTCGTTTAGTTAGTAGGAACCAGAGACAAGGCGCCCAAAGATTCGAGGCAGCCGCGATGAGCGTCTTCGGAGCGGCCGCGTCCTCTGCGAGATTGTCTGCGACCCTCCTCAACTCTTCGAGTCGCTCGGTTACGATACGTCTCGCGATACCTGGAATCTGATGGAAGGGGAACATGCCTTGACATTGCGAACGACGGTCCCGCCCGCTCACCATGCCCGCTCTCGCCTGCCGGAAGAAGGGTCAGCGCCTCACCCAGTGGTTTCACCACGACGGGCATTCCGACGACCGCCACGTGAGCAAACCACTCCACTTGCGCGCGGCTGGCCGTTGGGTTACTAAATACATACTGCAGCATTCGCAGTAAGAGCATGTAAATCTCATCAAACAGCTCCGACACAGCGCACGCATACGGATCCGTAAGACGCGTGGTCACGCACAAGGGATCATTGCCATAGTCGCCGCGCGCGCGCGCAATCGGGTTGATCACAGCTAGCCTCGCCGGCTCGAATACGGCGGGCTCTTCTGCAACCGCAGCCATTTCGTCCTCGTACTCTTTGAGTACTTCGATGAAGGCGCCGTAGTGGGAGTTCACAGGGTCAGCAGGATTTCCTTCACCCTGCTCAATGATCATGTCTATCGCTGCAAATGCGCTCTCGCGATCGACGACGCTGATGACGTCAGGAAAATCGACCAGATCACGGCCGACTTGCAGGTCGGGGTTGCCGATGAACAGCGCGTCCGATGCTATGGTCTCAAACCCCCTGCGAATGAGCGAGTACAGTTCGCCGACGCTCGTATACGTGGGGTTTGACATTTCGGTCTGCGGGATCCCCAAATCTGTTCCGCATGCCTCCTCCGCTGGCAGGGTCTGCGGTCGTTCGTAGAACACGAACCTGCGCATGGCGTGTAGCCCAAAGGGTTCCAGCGACAGATTCGCTTGAATAGGATAGTACTTAGCGTTCTGAGGGAAGTTCGGGCGGAGGTAGTACGGAGTGCCACCAATAGCCGACAACAAGTTCCACGCCTGGCCAAGGTGCAGCATCTCCTCGGACGCGACGAAGTAGATTTGAGCTGCCCACTTCCGCACCAACTGAACCTGCTTCCAAGTGATATTGCCCTCACTTAGGTCCTGCTTCAGTGTAAACGCACTGTAGAGATAGGAACACGTCAGCCCGTGCTCCAACTCGCATGCTTCTGAGAGCAGGCTAAGCAAGTCGGAGCGAGTACTCGGCACGCGCAGACGTCGACTCATGGCGACCCTCGCTTCAAGTCTTGGAGAGACCTTTCGATGGTCGAAAGACTTCTCAGTAGGACTGCAATGGCGGTAAGTGTGGGATTCGCGGTCCCAGACGTGGGAAAGACCGATGACCCCACAATGTAAAGGTTTCGATGATCGTGGCTTTGACACATCGGCGTGACAACCGAGCTTCTTGCATCGTTGCCCATGCGGCACGTGCCGATGATGTGATTGGCGCTCGAATACGCGCTCGGGTCTGGTGGAAAGACCGTTTCAAGTGCTCCAAGTCGTTGGAACATCTCTCTGATCACTCGCTGTGCTATTGCAAATGAGTCTGTCTGGTAGGAAGACGGCCTGAAAGCGATCTTCGGTTTTGGGATGCCCATCTCATCCAGATCGTTTGAGAGCGTTACCTTATTGTCCCGCCCGGGGAGTGTCTCGGTCGAATAGCTGATTCGAAATTGGGCCGACAGCCTACTCCGTATTCTCTCCCGGAGTACGCGGCCGAAGAGAGGGGGCGCGTTGCCGCCCTGACGCACGAGTCTCGTCAGTGTATCGTAGGGTCCTCGCACCAGCCCCCAGCCATCATTACCAATCGACATGCGGAACGCTGAGTGGCGCGCCCGAAACGCACCGTCGCGGAATGAATCGATACCTGATGTCGTCGGTGGCCCGCGAAACGGGTAAACGGGAAACGGCAGTATTGCCGCAGCTTGCCCTTGCAGATGATCCATCAGGCATTGGCCGACATACCCGCTTGAGTTGGCGACACCGGTAGGTGAATTGATGCCGGCTGATAGCAGTAAGATCTTCGGCGTTTCTATGGCGTGTGCAGCCAGAACGACGAGCCGCGCTCGGATAGTTGCCCGCGCTAGATCGGGCCAGCGTAGGTACTCAACCGCCTGGATCAGTCTGTCTTCGCCCACTAGGAGCTTTGTGACAACACAACGTTCCATCAACACGGCACCTGCAGCCACCGCCTTCTTAACATGCACCGTTGCGTCATACTTCGCTCCGATTGGGCAGATCGGGTCGCAAGTGGAATTGCCAGCACAGGGAGGCCTCCCATCGTATGGCTGTGAATTGCGCGCCTGTGGTGTCCCCATTATTCGGAGTGGGACCCCTTCGACAATCAAGCCATTGATGCCGTCCGCTACCCGGCCGTCCCCATAGCTCGCCCACACCTCGGACATGGGAAACGGTTTGCTCCTAAATGCACCAAAGTAGTTTTGCCACTCTTCATGGTTGCCCGAAACGCCCAACTCGTGTTCAGCCTCGCCGTAATACTCCTCTAGATCTCCATACCCGATCGGCCAATCGACCCCAATCCCGTAAGTTGAGTGCAGCAGAAAGTCGCTAGGAATAAACCTCGGAACATTTCCCCTCCAATGCCATGTCGATCCGCCAGTTCGCCTCGTGTACGTGGACTTGAAAGCGGCGTCTGGCTGGTCGTAGTAAGGATCACTACCGCCATCTGGGCTCGGGACCCACTTCGACGCTTCCGTTCCTCTGTACGGGGAGTTCATCGTCTTCTTTGACGCCGTAACGTAGTTGGCTACGAGCGTCGCGCGCGCTGGACCCGTCTCGCCCGCTTCCACGATTACAACTCGGTGACCTCTCGACGCGAACCGGTGCGCGGCAATAGCACCGCACACACCCGAGCCGATCACGACTATGTCAGTTTCTTCGATCATCTCGATCAGTTCTCCGGCGGGTAATGCCAGTACCCAAAGTAGCCGCCCGACAACGCTGGCGGATGGGCCCCGATGACGTCCCAGAGCAGTGCCCGGAAGTGATGCTCGGGCTTCCCGAATATCAACTCGATTTGCCCCTTGTCATCAAATGCCATGGTCGCAGAGCTGTACCAAAGGACGATGATCTGCTCCGCTAGGCTTCTTAGGACTGGGTCAGAGGCAAGGGTCGCCGCTATCGACTCATCATCGATCGTGCCTAGTGCCTTTAGCTCGCCGTAAGAGGCAAGAAGTCGATTTAGCACCCTCTCCAACCCGAGACTGCGCAGTCGCTCCTCATACTCCGAGGCAAGGTCGGCGGGAAGGTCATCAACGCCCGTAAACGCTGTGGACAATTCGATGAAGAGAGATCTAGTCGACATCGAAAAGCTCCCAGAAGCTATATGCGGTCATGCCGGTAGGAGGTGCTTCACCTGGTATGGCGATTCGCACGCGGGGGCGCGGGCGAGCATCATCTAGTTTTGCCGACTCATCCGCAATTCTCCAGTCGTGCTCGAATAGCTGTTGGTAATAGGCGGCTACATCTTCGTGCTCGACGACAAGGCTCGCATCTCTATTCGATGTCATTCCGGCGTTAGTAAAGTTGTGACTGCCAATCAGGACCGTCCGGCCATCGGCGATGATTCCCTTGTTATGGCATCCGGGCTGAAAACGAATCTTGTCGACGTCGAATCCTTTGGCGCGATACACGTCGAGCCGATCTTCGACATTGTCGAATGGAAACACGCGTAGAAGCAGCCTAAAGTCTCTGATTTCGCGAGACTTCGCCGCAAGAAGCCGAGTGAACTCTGTGTAGTTATTGTCCTGATCTTCCTCACTCTTCAGGAAGGCAAGACTCTGATTCTGGACCAACAACTGGCTCTGTGCCTGCTGTACCAGCGTCATTACCGCTTCGATGTACGCATCCCCTGGCGTAAGCAGTGGCACGACTCGGTGTTGCCTATCTGCTGTAAAGAAGAATTCCGCCGGTGCGACGAACGTGTCATACGGGAACTCCTTCGGCGGCTGGTCGAGGAAGATCATGGGCCCCGCTGCCGCGATGACGAACCTCGCGGGCGCGGCTTCACTCTGGGCAGCTCGGAGGTCTCTTTCGATGATCTCCGCCAAAGCGTCTGATGCGGCGGCGTGGTCACAGATCACATGCCATTCACGGTTGCACTTTGGTAGACGCTCATTGGTGCGGTCAGCCCCTAGGGGATCGAGGTTTGGCTGATTCGAGGACTGCCAACTTCCGCTTGAAAGCCAGAAGGAACCACGGTCACGAACCGCCAACTTGATGTGGTAGTGAAATCCGCCGCGCATTGACGCGAACGAGTGATCGAAGCCGCTGCCAAAGCACCTAGCAAATCTCTGCACATGCTCAGCCTCTGTGCGATCGAACTCCTTCATGCTCCCCTTTCCGCCGATCACCAGCCTGCTATCGAGTGTCAGCTTGAAAGTCTGTACACGACGGGCGACGTCCTGGCACAGCAGATCGCCAACGTGCGGAGCTGTTAACTCGTACATCCCAACAACTAATTCTTGTTGGGCGTTTCGGAGGAATTCGCGCAACCCCCTCCATCCTGCATCAGGGCTCGCGTGGCAAAGGAGCCTCAAGGGTCCTTGCAGTGGTTGCAGCGTTCCGTTGCCTCGCATCCGATCGGCTAGCTCAGCGCGGCGTTCGCGCGCCGCGCGCGTAGCGCTCCTTGATCGCGGCGCGGGGACCCCAATCGCCTCCGGCAAGAACGGATACCCAAGCAGCGTCTCCAGTTCGGATAGCATTTCCTCATGTATGCCGTATTTGGCCGGCTGCGCAAACAGCGCCTTAAGGGGGCTCGCTTCGACCACGTCCACGTTCTCAGCTCCGAACAGGGTTTGCAGATCCTCTTCCGGCGCCAAAGAGCTCTGGCTAACCTTCCGCTCCACGGTGACCACGACAGTCGGCGTGTCCGCCACTGCGCGGCCACCTTGCTTTCGCACGCCTGGCTCCAAAGCAAGAACACCCGGCAAGCTCAGCGCGCGCGCCGCCTTGTCTCGCACGAGCGACCGCACGTAATCCGCCGTCCTAATCGTCATGGCCGCATCCTCGATGGGATTAGGTCATCCTGTCCGAGCTTCAGAGCCGTCAACGCGTCACGCAAGACGTCATAGAACTCAGTCGTGGTAGGCTCAAGGCCCTGCGTGTTTCCCCAGAAGATCTTTAACGCCTCAACCCCATCGGCGGTGTTCCCTGCGGTAACAATTGCTTCTTGAAGTATTCTGCGTTCTTCTACGTCGCGAATGGTGACTACAATTGGATCGCTCGGGATAGGCTTTGATCGAGCGACCCGGACTAAGACATCCTCGGCGTCTCCGTAACCAGGTTGTCTTGCGAGATCGATGATTACCCCGTCGTGGCCTGCTCCTAGATCGACCTTTCCTTCGTATACCGCCCGCGCTACTGTTTCGTGGCCCTTCAGGAACTCTATCCGGTTGAATGCGAATATCGGATGCATAGCAGCCTCCTTCAACATGAAGGCCGGAATCAGGAAGTTCGACGTTGAGTACGAGTGGCCGTAGCCGACAGACCGCCCAGCCGCATCCTGTAGGCTTCGAATCGCACTCTTCTTGTGCGCATAAAGCTGAGCAAAGTAGACCACGCCGACTTTGCCGTCGATAATGCGCTTAGCGATCGCCACCGCTTCAGCATCCCCCGTTCGATTCCGCGCAAAGACGAATCCCAGAGGATTCATGAGCGCTATGTCCACCGCCCGTTCAGCAACTTGATTAATCTGCTCTGGCACGTCGACGGGCGGCAGGAGACGGATCTCAGGGTTGTTTTGGCCGAGTCTTCTCAACTCGACCTCGACGAGTCGCGCAAACTTTGCAATTTGGTCAGCGATCACGGTTTGCGGGACGTTCTGCGTTAACCATGGGTAGTAACTCAATCGGTACATGATGTCCTCCAGATTGCGAGTCCGTTGTGCCAGCTAACGACTGGCGCATCAGCTGCGAGGGCGCTCGCGGCAGCCGCCGCGCGACCTCCCAGCAGTATCAGGCGCGGCGGCTGCCGCCGCAAGAGCGCGCCCTCGACTGCTGCATGCGCTGGTTAGGCGGCTGGTTCACTGAGGAAGCGGCTTCCCAGGACCTAACAGGGCTCGAACCGCCTCGCCCTGACCTGACTCAAATATCGGGGAGCACCAACCGATTGGAATGCTGTCGGCGTCGTCGGGCACCAGGAGCAAATAGGTCTTGCCTGTAAGGAGGGTTCGATCGCAGGAATCGCCCGGCGTGTGATTGGCGTCATACACAACAATTGTGGCTCGCGGCGCCCCCTTCCAGACTCGGCTGACGAGCATGACGGCATGGTCGAAGCCTGAAAACGTATGGACCCTCCCAAACACGATTGCCTCGCCAGAGAGTAGGTAATGCGCGACGATGGTGCCTTCCACGATCAACCCGGCCGAGTCAATGAGCGCCTGAGGCGGTAGGCGGCGGTCACAAACACAGCGCCCGCCATCGGCGCATTCGGCGGACGGCGAAGCGCCGGCGAGCAAGAGTGGGATGAGCAGGAGTGTGTGCTTCATGTTGTGCCAGTCCGCCTAACGAATGGCGCATCAGCTGCGAGGGCGCTCGCGGCAGCCGCCGCGCGACCTCGCATCTAGTATAAAGCGCGGCGGCTGCCGCAGACTAGAGCGCGCCCTCGACAGCTGCATGCGCTGGTTAGACAGCGACGGCCACCTATCTGGTCAACTGCCATCTAGTACAAACGTCGACGCTCACTCTGACCTCGCCCGGCGTAAGATCTGCGATTGAGGAGCGCACCGACGAAGCACCGACCACCGTAATCTCAGAAACATTGACATTGCCGAAACGATCGACAGTACACCGAGCCGTCGAGACGTCGAGCAGCAGCCCAAGCTGGCCTCCAGCAGCTTTTGCGAGCACAAGCGCATCTCGCCGGGCCGCATCGACTGCCTCAGCAAGTAGGCGCTCGCGTGCCACGGCGGCGCTATCAGATTCGAAGTCGATTCTGCTCACCTCGGTCGCGCCTGCCGCGAGGGCCGAATCGATCACCAGCCCTAGTCTGTCGAGTGGTTGGACAACGATAGTAATTGCTGCGGACGCCTGGTAGAAGAGCAGCTTTTGTGTTTCATAGTCTGAGTTACCACGAACCATGAATGACACCAATTGAACTTGAGTGTCACTGAGGCCTTGCCGACGCATCGACTCCATGATCCGGCGCTGCCGCAGCCCATTCTCTGCGGATGCCTCGGAGGCTGAAGAGCCGCGCGTCTCAACCTCTAGGTGGACCTCAGCCCAACTTGGAGGCAGACTCGCTTGGCGGCTGCCCATCGTGGTGATGACGCTGGTCGGGACCTCCTGGGCCTGGGCACCAGCGGGGAGAAGCGTGGCCAGAATTAGAAGGGCGCTTCGCATAGTGGCTCGAGGTGATGAGGTCGCTGTCTAACGAATGGCGCATCAGCTGCGAGGGCGCTCGCGGCAGCCGCCGCGCAGCCTCGCATCTAGTATAAAGCGCGGCGGCTGCCGCAGATAGAGCGCGCCCTCGACAGCTGCATGCGCTGGTTAGGTGGCGGGGCCGAACACTGAGCCGACTATCCCCGCCCCAGGGCTAGGGGGCGGCGCCCTGTGTGACAACATAGGAATTCGATGTCACTGTACGCGGTGTGGATTCATAGAGGTACTGCCATTCCATCTTGATCCGATACGTCCCCGGCGCATCTGCCGCGTCCAAGGGAACCGGCGGCACGAGAGTGGAACTCAGGGACTGGAGCACAAAGGGCTCATGCTCCGTCGGTTCGCAGACGACCGGGGGGAACGGTCCTGGCGCCCAACTCCCATCCAGCTGTTGCTGCTCCCATCGAAGCACAGCGCTAAACGGGAACACATCCGAGAGGCAGAGCTGGAACTGAATGTCCACCGGAGTGGCATTCTGAAGTGTCAACTGCAAGGGCGTGTTGGGAGCACCTGGGACCATCACGTAGGTCTTGGCGTCCGTGGCGAGCGTAACGGTCCCCGAGGGATCCGTTGATGAACAGGCCACTTGGAAGCCCAGCAACAGCAGAGAGGATGCTAGGTGGAATGGGCGCATGGGGGCAGCCTCTCGCGGTCGATGTTTGATGGCCTAGTGTCGGGGTCGGGGCAGATGCCGGCGAAGCGGGGATATCTGTACCACACCCACACGTCGGCAACGGGCCACGCCACCTAACGTACATTGGACTGCAACCACTCAGAGGACGCCCCCGAGCAACCACTGCGGCCCGTTGCAGTCCAATCCAATGGTATGTGAAGGGGCGCGGTTTGGAAAGACTGCAACGACTGCAGCCTAATACGTAAACGCTGCAGCGGCCGAGTACCCAAATAACGGCGAAGCGACCGCCGCCTGCCGACCCGACTCCCCGACCCATCAAAAGGTCAATCGGCCTCGGCCAGCTGATACTCAAACTGGTAGCTGTGCTTCCCACCCTCGACAATAATCTGCATCGATCCTGACAACCCCACCAACCCGCCGGTCCCCGAGTCAGGCACCACCGTCAGCACGAGGCTCGGTTCCCCCCGGGTCATCGTCCCGCTGTGCTGCAGGACAAACGACCCGTCGCGCCCGCCGAGCGTCCCGGTGACCTGCTCCATGGCCACATACCCCGCCGAGCCCTTCACCGTCGTATTGAACGCCAGCATGTGCCCCTTGCTGGTGGCCTCGAGGTCGCCGTGAAACGTCTTGTCGAGGGCCAGGCTCCCGATGGGGGAGTCCTCGGCGAGCGGCTGCGGGGTCATCTTGACATTAAAGGGACCGCTGGCGGTCATAGGGCCTCACCGCGTTGAGTGAATCGTGGGAAGACCCGGGAAGACTAATGTCACGCCCCGACCAGCGGAAACCAGCGAGTCGGGGCGTCACGGCCAGTGGATCTGACTTTCGCGAGCGACGCCATGGAAAATGCCGTCGTATACCGGGTCCGTCTTGCAACTGATATTCTGCGCATCGGCGCAGGCGATGGCTCAGATTGCCGTCTTGCGATGGGTGACCAGGCGCAGCGCCGCGTTCACCCCGGCGTGGAGCAGCATGTAGACCAGGATCGCGATTGCGACCGGGATGGCGAGCGTGAACCCCTCCGCGCTCGGACTGGCGACGATGCCCCGAAACGGCTGGTACAGCGGATAGGTCACGCCGTTGATGAACTGCACGAAGCCGCTGCTCGACCGGGCGGCGATGAGCGCCAGCGCCATCCGCAGTCCGAGCAGCGCGTAGACGAGGTAAAACGCGTAATCCACGTACTGGGAGATGCGCGCCGCGCCCCGGGAGCGACTCACCTGGTGCTCCGTTGCCAGTGTCTCGTCCAGCGCTCGGCCTCGGAACTCGTCGGCCGCCTTTCCGACGCGGTCGGCCTGGGTCGCGGTCGCGGTGCGGGCGTGTCCCTCGATCTCGGCGTTCACTTCGCGTTCGATGTGCGTCTTGACCGATCCATGCTGTGCCACGCGACGGGCTTCGTCGGCGGCCACGTTGTCATTGGACATCGCTGTCTCCGGGGTTGAACCTGTGCGTCCCTCACATCGGCACTCTTCCCGATGCGCGTGAGACGCTAGTCCCGAACAGTCTCCGGTTCGATGCGAGGTGACAATCCCTCGTTGGATGGGCGTGACTCGCTCCAAGGAGCGAGTCACGGCGGCACCATATCTTCCGGCATTGGTTGCCGACCGCCGTCCTGCGCCGTATTTTGCCTGAATCACCGTGGGCATCCTCCCACCGATGCCGTCCCGAGGAGAGACAGTATGGCTGTGGGTTGCTCCGTCTGCACGTCACCAACTTCTCAAGGCTGCAGTCTTCCCGACCACCCGCAGGGGCGGTCGGTCCTCGCGCGCCTGTTGTCGCCAACGGTGTTCCTGTGAAGCAACGCCCGCAGCGGAAGCCAGCCAAGAAGCGTGCCCGTCCCGCGGCGCCACCTCGCCCCCCGATTTCGCTGGTGCTCATCGACGACAACCGGCTCCTCCGTGAGGGGCTGACCGCGATGATCCACGCCCAGCCAGGCTTCCGCGTGCTGGCCGCGTCGGCAGACGTCGAGGAGGCGCTCGCCCGCGTGCGCGAAGCGCGGCCGGACGTCGTCCTCCTGGATTTCGGGCTCGCCGATCATGACAGTCTTGGCCTGACCGCCACGGTCCGCGCCGAGGTCCCTTCCGCCCGGGTAATCGTGATGGGCCTCCTGCCGCTGCAGGAGTACGTGGCGGACTACGTGCGCGCGGGGGCCTCCGGGTTCATCATGCTGGACGCCTCATTCGACGAATTCTTCGAGACCATCCGGGCCGTGGCGGACGGGGCCGAGGTGCTGCCCAGGGCGCTCACAAATTCGCTCTTCACCCAGATTGTCCGAAATGTGCCGATGCCCACCAAGGCGCGTGCGCTGGAATCGGTGCGCCTGACCGTGCGGGAGCAGGAGATCGTCGCCCTGCTCGGGGAGGGGCTGAGCAACAAGGAAATCGCCGCCCGCATGGGGGTCGCGCTGCACACCGTCAAGAGCCACGTCCACAATGTGCTCGAAAAGCTGGCTCTGAACAGTCGCCTCGAGGTGGCGGCATTCTCGCACGGCCGGGACCGGACCGAACCGCCCCTCGAGTAGCCTCCCCTCGGCCTCCCCTCGGCCTCCCGCGCGCCTCCCCCGTCCTTCGAACTAGTCCCAAGTCCAGCACAACGAGCGATACCTCCGCCACGGCGGAATGCGTAGCGTTCCCTCGTACCGCTCGTCCCGACACTCCCAGGTTCGAGAGGAGTGGCGGGCAAGATCATCGGCGGAGGAGCCCCGGCACCTGCTGGAATTCCCATCCGAGGTCGAGTAGTGCCGGCGCGGACGCGCCGTTCCAGTCACTCGAGGTCACGATGGCGAACATGATGATGGCCGGACTCGTTGCGATCAACTTCCTGGCCTGCGGGCAGGGCACCCCGGCGGGCACGGCCGGCACCACGGCCGCCAAGCCGACCCTGGCCAACGGCACCACCATCGACGTGACGACGTCACGGACGATCACGTCGCGGACCGACGAGGCAGGGCAGTCCCTGATGACCACGGTCGACGCCGACGTCAAGAACAGCGCGGGACGCGTCGTCATCCCTGCCGGTTCCACCATCGAGCTGGTCATTTCGGAAATTTCGCCGGCCAAGACCAAGAGCGCGAAGGACGGCACCCTGACACTCCGTGTGGGCGACGTCACGGTCCATGGGAAGAGCTACCCCTTGGCCGCGGAGGTCACCGCGGTGTCGCATACCCTGAAGGGTCGGGGTGTGACGGTCGGTGAGGTGGAGAAGACCGCGGCGGGCACCGCCATCGGGGCGGTGGCGGGTCGCATCATCGGGGGCGACTCCAAGGGCACGATCATCGGCGCCGCGGTCGGCACCGCGGGGGGTGCCATCGTGGCCAATGAGACGGCCAGCCGTGACGTGGTCATCGCGGCCGGATCGCCCATCACGCTGACCCTGACCGGCCCGCTGACCGTGGCGGCACGATGAACCGCTCCGTGAGCCTGGCCGTCGGCGTCGCCCTCATCGTCCTCGGCGCGTTTGTCTTCTTCCGGGGCGCCAACGTCTCCTCCCGGAAGGATGTGCTGACCGTGGGCGATGTGAAGCTCACCGCCCAGGAATCGCGTGCAGTCCCCCCGTGGGCGGCGGGGATCGCCATCGCAGCCGGAGTCGTGCTGGTCGTGGCCGGCGCGCGGCAGCGGTCGTGAAACCAGCCAAGCAGGCCAAGAAGGCACTCCGGACGGCGCGGAAAGCGGTGGCCCCTGCGGTGGAGCTGACGCGGAACGCGGCCCGCGAGGTCTTCAAGAAGGTCAAGGCGGCCCACAAGGCCTCCACGAAGGCCGTCAAGAAGGGGCTCGCCTCGTGATCGAGGGACCAGAGTGGAACCTCGGGTGGACCTGGACGTCGGTCGTCCTCGGCATCCTCGCGGTGCTCTTCCTGGTTCCGGTGATCGGCAAGCTGATCAAGAAGTAGTCTCTCAACGCGGACTCCGGTCCGGGAGTGTCTCATGGACATCGTCACCTGGCTGATCGTCGGCCTCATCGCTGGACTGCTCGCGAGTTTCGCCATCGGAGGTGTGGGGTACGGCATTCTCGGCGATATCGTGGTCGGCATTGTCGGTGCGGTCATCGGCGGGTGGTTGTTCGACCGCCTGGACATCGCCGCCCCGTGGGGTGGCATGGCCGGCGTGATTTTCGTGGCGTTTATCGGCGCGGTGGTCCTGCTGCTCGGACTGCGTGCCATGCGTCCGATGCGATCGCGATAGACAGCGCCGGCGGGTCCCGCCGGGCACACGCACAGCACTCATCTCGAAGGAACAGCCACATGACATCACGACGCACCACGCTGGCCCTGAGCCTCCTGTTCGGCCTCATCTTTGCCGGAGCCGCCGAGGCGCAAGACCACTCGCTGCACCTCGGTCCCCGGCTGTCCTACCAGTTCGACGCCGAAGAGCTTGGTGTGGGTGCGCAGTTCAGCGTGCCGATCGCCAAGCAACTGGAGTTCTACCCGTCGATCGACGTCTTCTTCACGAGTCCCAGTTCGCTCTGGAGCTTCAACATCGACCTGAAGTGGCGGGTCGCGCCGGCGTCGGTAAGCTGGCTCTACCTCGGCACCGGGCTCAACGTGATGGACGGCGCCGGGGATTCGAACGCGGGGCTCAACCTGTTCGGCGGCATCCAATCGGTCACGGGCCGGATTCATCCCTTCGCCGAAATGCGGTTCGTGGTGAGCGACAACTCCACTGCCCAGCTCGCCGCCGGCCTCAACTTCACGCTCTAGACCGGTGTCGACCCCGCGGGCGACCGCCTCATGACGACGCCCGGACTGCGGATGCCGACGAGCTTGCTCGTCGGCATCTTCCTCATCCTCCTGACCGCGGCGCTGCGCCTCGGCGCGGGCCTCCTGATTCCGATTGCCATTGCCGGGATGTTTGCGATGCTGCTGAACCCCGCCGTCCGCGGCCTGCGGCGGTGGGGCGTGCCGACCGCTGTCGGGGCCTTCCTGGTGGTGTTTGGGACGGTGGGGGGACTGACGGGCGGGGCGGTCATGGTCGCGGGCCCGGCATCCGCTTGGGCGGCGTCGGCGCCCGCGGCCCTGACCAAAGCCCAGCGGAAGATCCGGCGCATGCTTCGGCCGATTCAGGAGACGGCACTCCAGGTCGAAAAGGCGACGGAGCCCGCCCCGCAGGCCGGCGCCCCCACGGTGCAAATCAAGACGCCCAGTTTGCTCCAACGCCTCCGGGTGAGCACCACCAACCTCGTCGTCTCGATCGTGACGGTGGTATTCCTGACCTATTTCCTGCTGGCGATGCTGCCGCGATTCCGGAACAAGCTGGCAGACCTGATCGGGGACGTGGCCGGGAAAGAGAACATGGCGTCGGTCCTGGGAGAAATCGAAACCCAGATGTCGCGGTATCTGCTCCTGAACACGGCGACCAGCGCCGGGGTCGGGATGGCGACCTGGGCGCTGCTTGCGGCGGCGGGGCTGCCCAATGCCATCACGTGGGGCGTCGTGACCTTCGTCTTCAGCTTCATTCCGTACCTCGGCCCCGTGATGGCCACGGTCTTGATCGGGCTCGCCGCCCTGGTCGCGTTCACCGAGACGAGTCAGGCGCTCCTAATCTTCTTCGGCTGTGGCGCGATTCACATGATCGAGGGGAATTTCGTGACGCCCCACCTGATGGGACGGCACCTCCCCCTGAATCCCGTGGCCGTGTTCCTGTGTTTGCTCTTCTGGGGTTGGGCCTGGGGACCGATCGGCGCCATCCTGGCGGTGCCGATCACGGTCAGTTTGCAGGTCGTCTTCCTGCGCGTGGAGCGACTGCGTCCGCTCGCGGTCATGCTCGATCGCTGAGCGGACGTCGTCGAGTCCGCGGTGACGGCGGGCCTACACAAACTGCGCCGTTTCCGTGCTTCCCTCCAGCGCCAGCGTCGAGCTCTGGCCCGCCGACACGACCTGCGCCACTGCATCGAAGTACCCGGCTCCCACCTCGCGCTGGTGCTTGGTGGCGGTGTAGCCGTGCGCTTCCGACGCGAACTCGGCCTGCTGCAGCTCGGAGTACGCCGTCATGGCCCGCTCCCGGTAATCCCGCGCCAGCTCGAACATCGAGTGGTTGATCGAGTGGAAGCCGGCCAGGGTCACGAACTGGAACTTGTAGCCCATTGCGGCCAGTTCCCGCTGGAACCTGGCGATCGTCGGCTTGTCGAGGTGCTTCTCCCAGTTGAAGGACGGGCTGCAGTTGTAGGCCATCAGCTTGCCCGGGAACTTCGCGTGCACTCCCTCCGCAAACTGCCGCGCCTCCTCGAGGTCCGGCGTGCTCGTCTCGCACCAGAGCAGGTCGGCGTATGGCGCGTACTCGATGGCCCGCGCAATCGCCATGTCCACCCCATTCTTGATGTGATAGAAGCCCTCCGGCGTCCGCGGCTCGTCCTTGATGAACGGATGGTCGCGCGGGTCGGCGTCGCTGGTGATCAGGGTGGCCGAGTCCGCGTCGGTGCGCGCGATGATGAGCGTCGGCACGTCGGACACGTCCGCGGCCAGCCGCGCCGCCACCAGCGTCCGGATGAACTGGCTGGTCGGTACCAGCACCTTGCCGCCGAGGTGGCCGCACTTCTTCTCCGAACTGAGCTGGTCCTCGAAGTGCACCCCGGCCGCCCCCGCCTCGATCATCCCCTTCATCAGCTCGAAGGCGTTGAGCGGGCCACCGAACCCCGCCTCGGCGTCCGCCACGATCGGCGCGAACCAGTGCGTCTTGCTCGGCTTCCCCTCGGCGCTCTCGATCTGGTCGGCTCGCTGCAGCGCGTTATTGATCCGCCGCACCACCATCGGCACCGAATGCGCCGGATAGAGGCTCTGGTCGGGGTACATCGAGCAGGCGTCGTTGGCGTCCGCCGCCACCTGCCAGCCTGAGCAGTAGATGGCCGGCAAGCCTGCCCGCACCTGCTGCATCGCCTGGTTGCCGGTCAGCGCCCCCAGCGACTGCACATACTCCGTGGTGTGCAGCAGGTCCCAGAGCCGCTCCGCGCCGAGTCGGGCCAGGGTGTGCTCCACCCGCACGCTGCCGCGAAGACGGGTGACGTCGGCGGGAGTGTAAGGGCGCTTGATGCCTGCCCAGCGGTTGCCGTTGCCATTGGTCGAAGACATGAGGGCTCTCAGTCGGTCAGGGGGTGTCGAGCATGGGATACGCCGGGAGCGTCAGGAATTCGACGAACACCCTGGCGGTGGACAGTTCTGTGAACAGGTCGCGCGCGTCGGGATAGCGCGCCGCGGCGAAGCGCGACGCGCCAATCTCATTCTCGAGGCCGGCGTACTCCTCCGCCACCATTCGGCGGAATGCCGCGTCGGTGAGCGTGGCGGCCTTTCCATCGGCCATCGTGACATCCACTTCGTTGTGCAGCCACTGCCAGACCTGGGAGCGGCAGATCTCCGCCGTGGCGGCGTCCTCCATGAGGTCGTAGAGCGGCACGCAGCCGTTGCCTACCAGCCAGGCCGCCAGGTAGTGGATACCGACCCGGATGTTGTGCCGGAGCCCCGCCTCGGTGCGGGTGCCCTCGGGCACCGCGAGCAGGTCCGCCGCCGACACTTCGCACGTCCTCCCGCATGCACGTCGAGCTGGTTGCGCTTGGTGCCGAGGACGTTCGTGAACACCTCGAGCGCGATCGGGACCAGCCCCGGATGCGCCACCCAGGTGCCATCGTGCCCGTCTCCGGCCTCGCGTCGTTTGTCCGCGCGCACCTTCTCGAGCGCCGCTTCGTTCCGCGCGTCGTCGCCCTTGATCGGGATCTGGGCCGCCATCCCGCCCATCGCGAAAGCGCCTCGGCGGTGACAGGTCTTGATGAGCAGGGTGGTGTAGGAGCGCATGCAGTGCGCCGCCATCGTCACCTGCGCGCGGTCGGGGAGCACGCGCCCCGGGACCGCCTTGAGCGTCTTGATGACGGAGAAGATGTAGTCCCAGCGGCCGCAGTTGAGTCCCACGATGTGGTCGCGCAGCTCGTACAGGATCTCGTCCATCTCGAACGCCGCCGGCAGCGTCTCGATGAGAATGGTCGCCTTTGCCGTCCCGACCGGCAGGCCGAGCTTCGTCTCGGCGTGGGTCATGACCTCGTTCCACCACCGCGCCTCGAGATGCCCCTGCAGCTTCGGCAGGTAGTAGTAGGGGCCCGTCTTCCTCGCGAGCAGCTCCGCCGCGTTGTGGAAGAGGTAGAGCCCGAAGTCCACCAGTGGCGCCGGGGCAGGGGAGCCGTCGACCAGCAGGTGCCGCTCCTCGAGGTGCAGGCCGCGGGGCCGCACCAGCAGCACGGCAATCTTCTTGTCCAGGCGATAGGACTTGCCGCTGGTTGGGTCGACGTAGTCGATCTTCCGCCGCACCGCGTCCATCAGGTTCGCCTGGCCGGAAATCACGTTCTCCCAGGTCGGCGCCAGCGAATCCTCGAAGTCGGCCATGAATACCTGCGCGCCGGAGTTGAGCGCGTTGATGACCATCTTGCGGTCCACCGGCCCGGTGATCTCCACCCGGCGGTCGAGCAGGTCGGCCGGAATCGGGGCCACCTTCCAGTTGCCCGCGCGGACCTCCGCCGTCTCCTCCAGGAAGTCGAGCGTCTCGGCGCCGGCATCCAGACGTGCCTGCCGCGCGGCGCGCGATGCCAGCAGCTCCTTGAGCGGAGCCCGAAAACGGCGGGTCAGCTCTTCAATGAACTCCAGCGCCTCAGGGGTGAGGACGCGATCGAGATCGGCGGGCGCGTGCGCGGCCTGCAGGGCCATATCGCGGGCTCCGGTAAGAGTCACTCAATAGTGGTATTGGACAGCCGAGGAGACCGTGGGTTTCTCGTGAAAATCCCGTTCGGTCTCCATATGTAGGAGAGGGGGCAAGAACCGGGCTTGTGGGGGAGGTAGATACAGCGATGGTAAGATCAAATAACCACAAATAGTTACAGAGATCCATCCACCGGGGCTGTTGCACAGAAGAAACGATTGAATTCAGTCCGATCGCGACATCGCCTGGTCCGCAAAGACCATGGACCCCGGCTCTCGCCGGGGTGACGACTTGTGCAGTTACTGCCCCGCGGCTCCGCTGCCCCGCTGCCCCGCCAGTTGCCCACATGCTGCCTTGATGTCGAGTCCTCTGCTCCGCCGCACCACCGCCTCGACCCCGCGCGCCTGCAGTCGCCCCGCAAACAACTTGATCTTGTTCGACGGGGTCGGCTCCAGCCCCGGCGCTCCGCCCGGGTGCAGCGGCAGCAGGTTCACCAGCGCCCCATGCCTGTTCGCCAGCGCAGCGAGCGCATCGGCGTCCTGGTCGCTGTCGTTCTTCCCGGCAATCATCACGTACTCGAAGGTGATCCGCTTCCGGAACGCCGTCGCCGCGGCCAGCACCGCCTCGAGGTCGTACTTCTTCTCGATCGGCATGATGGCCAGCCGCCGCTCCGCCGTCGGCGCATGCAGCGAGATGGCCAGCCGGAACTGTTCCGGCCTCGCCGCGAGCTGCTTCATGCCGGGAATGATGCCGACGGTGCTCACCGTGATATGCCGGGCGCCGATGCCCAGCCCTTCGGGATGGTTGAGAATGCTGAGGGAGACATCCACACCCGGCCAGTTGAGCAGCGGCTCCCCCATCCCCATGAAGACGATGTTGCTCGGCTTGTCGGTCGGGTCGCGCAGCATCACCTCGCGGACCTGCCCGGCAATCTCAAACGGGCTCAGGTTCCGACGGAACCCCATCAGTCCCGTTGCGCAGAAGACACAACCGAGCGCGCAGCCGGCCTGCGAGGAAATGCAGAGGGTGCGGCGGCTGCCGGAGGGAATCAGCACCGACTCCACCGCCTCGCCGTCGTCGAGCCGCCAGAGGAACTTCCGGGTGCCGTCCTGGGAAAGCTCGGACAACTCCTCCTTGAGGCGGCGGAGCGGGAGCGCCGCATCCAGTTCGGCGCGCAGGGGGGCGGGCAGCTCGGTCGCCTCGCTCCACGCCGCGATCGGCTGGACCCAGAGGCGCCGGTGGAGCTGCTCGGTGCGGTAGCGCGGGAGGCCTCGTCCCTCGACCCACTTCGCGAGGCGTTCGCGCGCGGCGTCGGGGGTGAGGTCGAGAATCGAATCTGCGGGCGGAGCGACGCGAGGAGATGCCATGGGGCAAAGATAGTCCTGCTGTCCTTGCGAGGCGTCCCCGCACGGGGCCGCCGAAGCAATCACTGGCCACCTAAGCCCTTTTGTTTGAATTACTTGCCCCTCCCCCGGGCGGCGGTTACGTTTCCCGTAGCCGCGGCTTTCGGCCGCCCTCCCGACTCCGCAAGGAAATCGCCGCATGACGGCCACCGCACACCGCACACACCTCTGTGGCGCCCTGACACGCGAAGACGTGGGGCAGTCCGTCCGTCTCGGCGGCTGGGTGCACCGCCGCCGCGATCTCGGCGGCCTGGTCTTCCTCGACCTGCGCGATCGGGCCGGCCTGGTCCAGCTCTCCTTCGATCCGCGCTGGAGCCCGCCGGAGGTCATCGCCCGTGCCGCGTCGGTCGGCCCGGAAACGGTGGTGCTGGTCGAGGGGGAAGTGAACCTCCGCCCTGAAATCGGCCGCGACGCCGGCATGGCCTCGCGAGAAGTCGAGGTCCACGTCAGGAGCCTCACGCGTGGCCGGACCCGCCGTCACCCCGGCCATCCCGGTGGCGCGGAAAGAGGGTGAGGAACTCCCTTCGGAAGAACTGCGCCTCCGCCACCGGGTGCTGGACCTCCGCCGCCCGGAGTTGCAGCGCAACATGATCCTGCGGCACCGGCTCCTGCAGCGGAGCCGGCAGACGATGTCCGAGCTCGGTTTCCTGGAAATCGAAACGCCAATCCTCACCAAGCCGACGCCTGAAGGCGCGCGCGACTATCCTCGTGCCGAGCCGCGTGCATCGCGGGGAGTTCTACGCGCTGCCGCAGTCGCCGCAGATCTACAAGCAGCTGCTGATGGTGGCGGGCTACGACCGCTACTTCCAGATCGCCCGCTGCTTCCGCGACGAGGACCTGCGCGCCGACCGGCAGCCGGAGTTCACCCAGATCGACATCGAGGCGTCGTTCGTCGGCCCGGAGGATGTGCAGGCGGTCGTCGAGCAGGTGCTGGTGGACCTCTGGGCCGAGGCGGGGCACACGATCTCGCGACCCTTCCGGCGGCTCGCGTACGCGAGGCGATGGAGCAGTACGGCGTGGACAAGCCCGACCTGCGCTACGGATTCGAGATTCGGGACCTGACGCGCGCTGGTCGCCGAGGACGCGGCGCCGTTCGTCCGCGACCGCGCTCGATGCGGGCGGCCGGGTGCGCGGCATCCTCGCGGCCGGCCAGGCCGGCGCCAGCCGCAAGGAGACTCGACGCGCTCGGCGCGCTCGCCAAGGAGGCCGGGGCCGGCGGGCTGATCTGGGCCAAGCGCACCGCGGCCGGGTGGGAAGGGCAGGGGGTCAAGGCCGTCGGCGCGGCGACCCTCGAGCGGCTCGGCGGCGCCGAAGGCGACCTCCTCGTCGCCGCGGCGGGGCCCGACGCCGTCGACCTCGCCGGCGCTGCACGCGGTGCGGAGCGCGCTCGTCGCGGAGACCGGGAGTCGTCCCCGCGACGGAGCACGCCTTCTGCTGGGTGGTGGATTTCCCGCTCTTCGAGCAGGATCCGGGCACCGGCGAGTGGTTTCCCGCCCACCATCCGTTCACCGTCGCCGCACCCCGACGACGCGGCGCGGCTCCGCAGCGAGCCCTGGTCGTGCCGGGCGCTGCACTACGACGCGGTGTACAACGGCAACGAGCTCGGCAGCGGATCGATCCGCATCACGACGCCGGAGCTCCAGACCGCCATCTTCGAGCTGCTCAAGATTCCGGCGGCCGACATCCGGCGACGCTTCGGGTTCCTGCTCGACGGCCTCGCCGCCGGCGCGCCGCCCCACGGCGGTTTTGCGCTCGGCTTCGACCGGATCGTGATGCTCCTCGCCGGCGCCACGTCGCTCCGCGACGTGATCGCCTTTCCGAAGATCCACCGCCGCCCGTGCCCTCTTCGAGGGCGCCCCCACCACCGTGGACGCGAAGGACCTCGCCGCGCTCCACCTGGAGGTCACTGGTGAAGGCTGACGCCAACGACGTCGTCCACCGCATTTCCACCGAGGGCGCCGATCCGCTCCTGCTCGGCGGCGTCAACGACGTGAACCTGCTCGAACTCCAGCGCGCCCTCGGGGTGCGCGCCACGCTCCGCGGGGAGACCTTGACGCTCGGCGGCACCCTCGAGCAGATCGAACGTGCCACGCCCGTCGTCCAGGGGCTCATCGACCTGGCGCGGATGGGGGAGTCGATCGCGCCGGAGGACGTCTATCGCATCGCCTCGGAGCCGGGCGCCGAACTGCCGGCCACCAGCGGCGACGGGCGCATCGTGCTGCCGGGGATGCGGAAGGCCATCGTCGCCGAAGACCGCGGGGCAGAAGGACTACCTCGCCGCCATCGCCGCGCACGACATCGTGGTCGGCATCGGTCCCGCCGGCACCGGCAAGACCTATCTCGCCGTGGCCAAGGCGGTCGAGGCGCTCGCGCGCAAGCGGGTCAAGCGGATCATCCTGGCCCGGCCCGCGGTCGAGGCCGGCGAGTCGCTCGGATTCCTGCCGGGCGACCTGCAGGCCAAGGTCGATCCCTACCTCCGCCCGCTCTACGACGCGCTCGAGGACATGATGCCGTCGGAGAAGGTGCAGAAGGCGCTCGAGACCCGCATCATCGAGATCGCGCCGCTCGCGTACATGCGCGGCCGGACGCTCTCCGACGCGTTCATCATCCTCGACGAGGCGCAGAACGCCACCGGCGCCCAGATGAAGATGTTCCTCACCCGCCTCGGCGTGAACAGCAGGGCGGTGATCACTGGCGACAAGACGCAGGTCGACCTCCCCAAGCGCGAGGACTCCGGCCTGATCCAGGTGGAGCGCATCCTCCCCGGCATCGAGGGGATCTCCTTCTGCTACCTGCAGGACACCGACGTCGTCCGGCACCGCCTGGTGCGCGACATCATCCGCGCCTACGCGGAAGACCAGGTCGGCTGAGGGTGGACGGGCAGCGTGGCCGCGGCCGCTGAGGTGACGGTGCACGGGCGCGTGATCCCGGTGCCGGCCGCCGCCGTGCGCCGGGCGGTGCGCACGGTGCTCACCGGGGAGCGCCGCCACGCCGCGGTGTCGGTCACCTTCCTCGGGCGCGAGGCGATGCGCCAGATGAACCTCCGGCACAAGGGGCACGACTTCCCGACCGACGTGATCAGTTTCGCCCTCCCCGATCCGCGCGGCGGACTGCTCGGCGATCTCTACATCTGCCGCTGGCAGGCGGAGCGCGAGGCCCGCCGTCGCGGGCTGCCGGTGCGCGAGGAACTGCTCCGGCTGGTCGTGCACGGCACGCTGCACATCCTCGGGTGGGATCACGACGACGGCGCCGGCCGGGAAGCATCCGCGATGTGGGTCCGGCAAGAGCGCTACCTCCGGAAGATCGCGTGAGCGCCTTCTTCCACGGCCTCCTCTCTCCGGCGGCGCTGGTCGGCTTCACCTTCTGGGCGGCGTGGCTCGCCCTCGCCGCGGAGTCGGAAGGCGACCTGCCCCGGGCCGACGGCGACGCGGCCCTGCCGCTCGCCCGACGTCTCCACATCGCGCACCTCGCGTTGCTCGTCATCGCGGGCGCCGCGGCCGCGACCTCCGTCGTCTGGTGGGCGTGGCCCCCGCTCCGGGGCGGCCTCTATCTCGCGCTGGCGGTGACGGTGGTGTGGGTGGTCGGCGACCTCCTGCCCCGGCTCCTCGCCGCCATCGCGCCGGATCTCGCCCGGCTGGTGCGTCCGGGCGCGGCGCGGTCGCTCGCCCTCTTTCGTCCCCTCTTCCACCTGGTGACCCTGGTCGACCAGCGCGGCATGCGACAGAGCCTCGCCCCGTCGCGCCCGGGGGCGCGGACCCCGCGCGACGCGATGATCGGCGTCTTCTCTCTCGCCGACATGACCGTCGCCGAGGTGATGACGCCGCGGATCGACATCGTCGCCGTGGACGTCGCGGACTCGCGGGAAGAGGTGGTGTCCACGCTCAGCCGCGCCGAACACGCGCGGCTCCCGGTCTTCGAGGGACAGCCCGACGCCGTGGCGGGGGTCGTCTACGCCAAGGACATGCTGGCGCATCTCGACGACGACGCGACCGCCGCGCGGTGGACCGCGCTGATCCGCCCGGTGCCGTTCGTCCCCGAGGGCAAGACCCTCGACCGCCAGCTCCGCGACTTCCAGCGGGGTCCCAGCCACCTCGCGGTGGTGGTGGACGAGTTCGGCGGCACGGCGGGGCTCATCACCCTCGAGGACATTCTCGAGCAGGTGGTCGGCGAAATCCACGACGAGTACGACGTCGATGAAGTGGACCCGGTCGTCGCCGTGGAGGGAAACGCCTTCCGCGTCCTCGGCGGGGTGGCGCTCACCGAGCTCGAGGCCCTCTTCCACCAGGACCTCGGCCACGAGGATGTGAGCACCGTCGGCGGCCTGGTCCTGGCCCAGCTCGGCCGGGTCCCGCGCGCCGGCGACCAGGTCCGGGTCGGGGAACTCGTGCTGCAGGTGGAACAGGTCAGCCGTCGACGCGTACGCCGGGTGCTGGCGCGGCGGGTGCAGGTCGACGACGATCCTGCGCCGGGGGAGGCGGCATGATCTGGGGTGTCTTCGCGCTGGGGCTGGCGCTCACCCTTTTGGGGTCGATGGCCGGCGCGGCGCTGGTCTATGTCAGCCGGGCGGAACTGGCCCGGGCCGTCTCGCGGCAGCTGCGCGGCGGGTCGTCCGCGCTCGCCTGGCTCTCCCGGATCGAGTCGATCCTCACCGCCGCCGCGGCCACCTCCGCCTTCGGGGTCATTCTCCTTGGCGCCGCCTTTCCCGCCGTCTTCGCCCGCCAGGGCGCCGTCCTCCTGGCGCCGCTCGTCGCGCTGGTGGCGGTGCCGTTCGTCCTCTTCAGCGGGTACCTCGCGCCGCGCTGGCTCACCGCCTCCCGCGCCGACCTCGTCACCCGGGTCGCGATGCCGTTGCTCGAGCCGTGGGCGCGGTTTCTCGGGGTACTGCTCCCCGCGCGGCGTCCGTCGCGCGCCACGGAGTTCCGCACCCTCTGGCGGGAGGGGGCCGCTGTCGGGCTGCGCGCCGACGAGGACCTCCGCACCGTCGGCGGCGTCATGGCGTTTGCCAGCCGCCCGGTGCGGGAGATCATGACCCCCCGCACCGACCTGATCGCCATCCCCGAGGATGCGACCCTGCCGGACATCGTCCAGGTCTTTGCCCAGAGCGGGTACAGCCGCATTCCGGTGTACCGGGGCACGCTCGACGAAATCGTCGGCATGCTCCACGCCTTCGACCTGTTCAAGCTGCGCCCCGGCGACCCGCTCCCGGTGCGCCCCGTCGCCATTGCCGCCCCCGGTCGCGCCGCCGGCGAGCTCTTCCTCGACATGCAGCGCGAACGCCGGCACCTGGCCGTCGTGCATCGACGAGTTCGGCGGCACTCTCGGCCTCGTGTCGCTCGAGGACCTGCTCGAGGAGCTGGTCGGCGAGATCTACGATGAACACGACCAGGTGCCGCCGAGCCTCCCGCCCGCGGGCGGTGTCGCGCTGGCGGACGTCGACGGAGCCACCCCGACGGCCGACGTCGCCAAGCGCTTCGGCGTGGCCCTGCCTGCCTCCGGCACCTCGACCATCGGCGGGCTCCTCGCCGAGCTGGCGGGACGCATCCCGGCGGCGGGGGAGCGGTTCCTCATCGGCGGGCTGGAAGTCGACGTGGTGACGGCGAGCGCCACCCGCGTGGAGCGTGTGCTGGTTCGCCCCGGTCCCGTGGCCCTGGTCCCCCTCGCGCGGGAGGCATCGTGAGTCCGCGTGCCGCCAAGAAGAAGAAGAAACAGAGCCTTCCCGATCTCCTGCGTGCCGGGCAGGTCGACGAGTTCGTCCGCCTCGCGCTCGAGATGGAGGCGGTGGACCTCGCCGACGTGCTGTCCTCGCTGGACGACGACGAGCGGCTGACCGCGGTCCGCGCCCTGCCGCCGGAAATTTCCGGCGAGGCGCTCATCGAGATGCCGGAGGACGAGCACGCCGAGGACACGCTCGCCGCGCTGGCACCGGAACACGCCGCCGACATCGTCGACGAGATGGCGGACGACGACGCCGCCGACATCCTCCAGGACCTCGACCCCGAGGAACAGGAGCGGATTCTCTCCGAGGTGGAGGACCGCGCCGAGGTGGACCGGCTCCTGGCCTACGACGAGGAATCGGCCGGCGGGCTGATGACGTCCCACGTGGTGACCGTGCTCGACGCGGCCACGGCGGGGGAGGCGATCGAGGCGATCCGCCGGCAGGCCGAGGAGATGGAGGGGTTCTACCAGGTCTTCGTGGTCGACGACGGGCACCACCTCGTCGGCCTCCTGCCGCTCAAGGACCTCGTCACCAGTCCACCCGACCGGATGATCCGGGAATTCATGGAGGCGGCGGACATCACCGTCACGCCCGACCGCGACCAGGAAGAGGTGGCGCGGCTGATGGCGCGCTACAACGTCCCCAGCGTGCCGGTCGTGGACGCCGACGGGGTCCTGCTGGGCCGGGTCACCTTCGACGACGTCATCGACGTCGTCGAGGCCGAGACGACCGAGGACCTCCTGCAGTTCGGTGGCGTCTCCGCCGATGAAGAGCTCGGCGCGCCATGGACGGACGCGGTCCGGAGCCGGTTGCCCTGGCTCTACGTGAACCTGCTGACGGCGTTCGCCGCGGCGTCCGTGGTGCTGGTCTTCTCCAACGCCATCCAGGAGCTGAAGTGGCTCGCCGTCTTCATGCCCATCATCGCGGGCATGGGCGGCAACGCCGGCACCCAGGCGCTCGCGGTGTCGGTCCGCCGGATCGCGCTGGGGCAGGTCCCGGCCGGGGACGAATTCGGGATCGTCGGGAAGGAGATGCTGGTCGGGCTCGTGAACGGATTCGCCAGCGCCCTGGTGGCGGGCGGGATCGGCTGGATGGCGGCCGGGCCCCAGTTCGGCGGCGTCGTGGCGCTGGCCATGATGGCCAATCTCGGGGTCGCCGGGTTTGCCGGCGCCTTCGTGCCGCTCTTCCTGGAGCGCCTCCGGATCGACCCCGCCATCGCCAGTTCGGTGTTCGTCACCACCTTCACGGACATGTGCGGCTTCTTCCTCCTGTTGGGAATGGCCACGCACTTCCTGCTCTAGCTTGCCCCGGTTCCTCTTCCGGGTGACTTTCCATCATGGATCGTGACGCCCTGCTCGCCGGTCTCCGCGCGCGCCAACCCGCCGCCCTGGCACGCGCCATTTCGGTGGTCGAAAACGGCCGGGAGGGGTTCGAGCCGCTCCTCAGCGCGCTGCATCCGCAGCCTCGGCCGGGCCCACCGGATCGGCATCACCGGGCCGCCGGGCGCCGGCAAGTCCACGCTGACCGAACGGCTCGTCGCCGCGCTGCGGGCCCAGGGGCACACGGTGGCGGTGGTGGCGGTGGACCCGACCAGCCCCTTCTCCGGCGGCGCCCTGCTCGGCGACCGGATCCGGATGGAGAGCATCGCGCTCGATCCGGGGGTGTTCATCCGCTCGATGGCGACACGCGGCTCGCTCGGCGGCCTCGCCACCTCGACACGCGAGGTGTGCGACGTCCTCGACGCGGCCGGCTTCGACCGGATCCTGGTGGAGACGGTGGGCGTCGGGCAGTCGGAGCTGGCCGTGTCACGCATGGCGGACACCAGCCTGCTGCTGCTGGTGCCCGAGTCGGGCGACGGCATCCAGACGCTCAAGTCGGGCGTGATGGAGGTCGGCCGACCTCTTCGTGGTGAACAAGGCGGACCGGCCGGGGCGCCGACAAGCTGCGGCAGGAAATCGAGATCACCCTCGGCATTCGCCGCGGCAACGCCTTCCGCCACGTCCCGGCCCACCACGGCTTCAAGGCGCGCGCCAAGGCGGAGGCCGCTGCCGACGCGGCCGAGTCGGGCGAGGCGTGGAAGCACCCTGTCCTGGCCACGATCGCGGCGAAGGGCGAGGGGGTGGGCGAGGTGGTGGAGGCGCTCGAAGCCCATCGCGCCTGGCTCGAGGCCTCCGGAACGATGCGGGAACGCCGCCGCCGCCGGCTCGAGGAGCGCACCCGGGAAGTGGTGGACCGCGCGCTGGTCCGCTGGGTCTGGGACGAGACCGCCGCGGAGCAGTCCATCCGCGATCGGCTGGACGACCTCGAGACGGGGCAGGTGAGCCCGTACGAGCTGGCGGCACAGATACTGGACGCCCTCAAGCAGGGAGCACGCCCATGAGTTCATCCGAGACGAACGGCTCACCCGACCGCCTGGCCGCCCAGGAGCGCGAACTCGCCGCGCCTCCGTTCCGAGGTCGCGGCCTGGCGCGAACGCTTTGCCAGGCTGCCGAAGCGCGACGACACCGATTTCACCTCGGTGTCCGGCCGCAGCGTGGATCCGGTGTACACCCCGCTCGACCTCGCACCGGACCTGCTCGGCCAGGGCATTCTGCCGGGGCAGTACCCCTACACCCGCGGCATCCACCCCAGCGGCGTACCGCGGCAAGCTCTGGACCATGCGGCAGTTCGCCGGCTTCGGCACGGCCCAGGACACCAACGAGCGCTACAAGTTCCTGCTCTCGCGCGGGCAGACCGGCCTCTCGGTGGCCTTCGACTTCCCGACGCTGATGGGGTACGACGGCGACCACCCGCGCTCGGAGGGGGAGGTCGGCAAGTGCGGCGTGGCCATCTCGTCGCTGGCGGACATGGAGACGCTCTTCGACGGGATTCCGCTCGACCAGGTCTCCACCTCGATGACCATCAACGGCCCCGCGGCGATCATCTTCTGCTTCTACGTGGCCGCCGCGGAGAAGCAGGGGGTGTCCGATCGAGCAGCTGCAGGGGACGATCCAGAACGACATCCTCAAGGAGTACATGGCGCAGCACGCCTGGATCTTCCCGGCGGAACCGGCGCTCAAGGTCATCGTCGACATGTTCGAGTGGGCGGCGGAACACACGCCGAAGTGGAACACCATCTCCATCTCCGGGCTATCACATCCGGGAGGCGGGGGCCACGGCGGTGCAGGAGCTGGCGTTCACGCTGGCCAACGGCTTCTGCTACGTCGAACACGGGATCGCAGCGCGGGCTCGACGTGGACACCTTTGCGCCCCGGCTGTCGTTCTTCTGGGACGTGCACAACGATTTCTTCGAGGAAATCGCCAAGATGCGGGCCGCCCGCCGGATCTGGGCCCGCCACCTGCGCGAGCGCTACGGGCCCGCGACCCGCGCAGCTGGATCATGCGGTTCCACTGCCAGACGGCCGGCGTCACGCTGACGGCGCAGCAGCCGCTCAACAACGTCGTCCGGGTGGCCTACCAGGCGATGGCCGCCGTCCTCGGCGGCACCCAGTCGCTGCACACCAACGCCTTCGACGAGACGCTGGCGCTTCCCACCGAGGAGTCGGTGCGGATCGCCCTGCGCACCCAGCAGATCCTCGCCTACGAGACCGGCGTGCCGAACGTGACCGATCCGCTGGGCGGCAGCTATTACGTCGAGGCGCTGACCGACCAGCTGGAGCGGGAGGCGGAGGCCATCTTCGCGGAGATCGACGCGCAGGGCGGCGTGGTCAAGGCGATCGAGGCGGGGTGGTCGCAGCGGCAAATCGCGCGCGCCGCGGCGCGGTTCCAGCACGAAGTGGAGCAGCACCAGCGCACCATCGTCGGCGTCAACGAGTTTGTCGAGGACGACGAGACGGCGGTGGAAATCCTGAAGATCGGCGACGAGGCGGAGGCGTCCCAGCGGGAGCGGCTCGCCCGGCTGCGCGCCACCCGCGACCAGGCGCTCGTGGACCAGCGACTCGAGGCGCTGCGCCAGGCCGCCGCCGAGGACCGAAACGTGATGCCCGCCATGCTGGATTGCGCGCGGGCCTATTGCACTCTCTTTGAAATCCGCCACGTGCTCGAAGGGGTCTTCGGAACCTACCGGGAACCGGTGTTCTTCTGACCCCTCGGCCGATGGCCAGGAGGAAGTCATGGCACGCAACAGCAAACCCGCCACCGGCAGCATCGTGGCGCAACTCGACCGTCTCAACACGTTCCGTCCCGGGAAGCATCGCGTCGTCACCTGCTACCTGAAGATCGAGCCGCGCGACCGCGCCCGCGGGAAGTACCTCATCAAGGTGAAGAACCGGGTCCGCGACCTCGAAGCCGCGCTGCCCGAGCTTGCCCTCGAGCGCGCGACGGTGGAGGCGGTCCGCGCCGACTTCGCCCGCGTCCTCGACTTCCTCAAGCAGCCCGGCAACCTCCCGCCGTCCCAGGGGCTCGCCATCTTCGCCTGTGGCCCGGAGAAGCTCTGGGAAGTGGTGGCGCTCCCGTTCGTGCACCGCTCCCGGCTGGCGGTGGACCGCACCCCGCTGGTGCGCGAGTTGGCGGCCGCCGACGACGAGTTCGGCCGCATCCTGACCGCGGTGCTCGACCGGACCGCCGCCCGCTTCTTCCAGGTCACCGCCTTCGGTGCCACGGAGGTGGCCGACCTCACCGCGGACGCCACGCGCGGTGGCCGCTTCACCGGCCCGCAGGACGGCCGCCCAGGCTGGGGGGAGCACAACTACAACAACCGCCTCCGGACCGAACGGCAGCGGCATCTCGAGGCGGCGGCGCTGGAACTCCAGGCCCTCGACAAGAAGGAGCCGGTGCGCGGCATCGTGCTGGCGGGGAACGGCACCGACGCCGGTGTGCTGCAGCCGTACCTGCATCCCTACCTGCTCGATCGCGTCATGGGTGCCGTGCGGCTCAACGCCAAGAAGGTGACGCCGGCGGAGGTGCTCGAGGCCACGCTGGCGGTCCGCGCCGACTGGGAGCGCACCTCCGAATTGCTGCTGATGCACGATCTCGAGGAGGGACTCGGGACCGGGTGGGCGGTGGACGGCGTGCACGAGACGCTCAAGGCGCTCGGCCGCGGGCAGGTGCGCACCCTGCTGGTCGATCCCGATGTCGCCGAGTCGGGGTTCCGGGGCCTCGCGTCCGGCCGGCTGGCGCTGATGGAGGCCGATCTGCGCGGTGAAAGCGACGTGGTGCCCGTCCTGGACGTGATCGACGACGCCATTGAAGAGGCGCTCCGGCAGCGCGTCACCGTCAACGTGGTGTTCGAGCCGGCAGCCAAGCAGGCGATCCACGGCCTGGCGGCGCTGCTGCGGTTCCGGTAGCCTCGCATCCTCTCAGACAGGAGCTCGCGCGCATGACACGCACCAAGTCGCTGTCCCGGCCCATCCGGGTCCTCGTGGCCAAGCCCGGCCTCGATGGGCACGACCGCGGCGCCAAGGTGGTCGCCGCGGCGCTGCGGGATGCCGGGATGGAGGTCATCTACACCGGGCTGCATCAGACTCCGGAGATGATCGCCGCCGCGGCGGTGCAGGAGGACGTCGATGTGGTGGGGCTGTCGATCCTTTCCGGCGCCCACATGACGCTCTTTCCCCGCGTCCGTCAGATGCTGGACGCCCAGGGCCGGAAGGATGTCCTCCTCACCGGCGGCGGCATCCTGCCCACGGAAGACGTCGCGGCGCTGGAAAAGCAGGGAACCGGCCGCCTCTTCGGGCCGGGCACGCCGACCTCCGATCTGGTGGAGTACATCCAGGCGTGGGCCGCCGAACACCTGAAGGACTGACGTGACGCCCTCCCGCAAGGATCCCCCCGCCGGCCGGCTCCGCACCCTGACCGGCGAATACCTCGAGCTGGCCCGCCGGCTGGAGCAGGGCGGCGGCGCCAAGCGCGTCGCCAAGATGCACGGCAAGGGCCAGCTCTCTCCCCGCGAACGCGTCGAGCAGCTCCGCGATCCCGGTACGCCCTGGGTGGAGATCGGGCTGCTGATCGCCTACGACCAGTATGACGGCCAGGCGCCGGGTGCCGGGGTCATCACCGGCGTCGGCGTCGTCGAGGGGCGGGAGGTCGTGATCGTGTCGAACGACGCCACCGTCAAGGCGGGGTCGTGGTGGCCGGAGACGATCAAGAAGATCCTGCGGGCGCAGGAGGTCGCCATGCGCCAGCGGATCCCGATCATCTATCTGGTGGACAGCGCCGGCGTGAACCTCCCCTACCAGGGCGGGGTGTTTCCGGGGCAGTACGGGGCGGCGCGGATCTTCTACTACAACTCGATCATGCGTCGCTACCTGCACGTGCCGCAGGTCAGCGCCGTGATGGGGAGCTGTGTGGCGGGCGGGGCGTACCTGCCGGCGCTGTCCGACGTGATCTTCATGGTGGACGGCACCAGCTTCATGGGGCTCGGCGGCCCGAACCTCGTGAAGGGCGCCACCGGTCAGACCGTGGATGGCGAGTCCCTGGGCGGGGCGCGCACCCACACCGAGGTCAGCGCCGTGGCGCACTATCGCGCCGCCACCGACGCCGAGTGCCTGCAGCGCATTCGCGAGTACGTGGGCCGGCTCCCGCGGCTCGACGGCGTGCGGCACAGCCGTGCGCCGCGTCACGCGCGACGCCGAAACGCGATCCCGGCGGAGCTGTACGACGTCCTCCCGCAGGATCACCGGATGTCGTACGACATGCAGCACCTCCTCGACTGCCTGCTCGACGACGGCGCGCTGGACGAGTTCCAGCCCGATGTGGCCAAGGAGATGATCTGCGGGCACGCCCACCTCGAGGGGTGGCCGGTGGCGGTCATCGTCAACCGGCGCGGCCTCGTGAAGGGGGCGCCGGGGACGCGGCCGAAGTTCGGCGGCATCGTCTATACCGAGAGCGCCGAAAAGGTCGCCTACTTCATCGAGACGGCCAGCCGGGAGCGGATCCCGCTCCTCTTCGTCCAGGACGTCAGCGGGTTCATGGTCGGCCCGGAGGCCGAACACTCCGGCATCATCCGCGCGGGGGCGCGCTTCGTCGAGGCCATGGCCACCGCCGTCGTCCCGAAGCTCGTGCTGACGGTGAACCACGCCTCTGGTGCCGGGTACTACGCCATGGCGGGGCAGGGGTTCGACCCCGACTTCATCCTCTCCTGGCCCACCGGCCGCATGGCCGTGATGGAAGGGGAGTCGGCCGTCACGGCGGTGCACGGCCCCGACATCGAGAAGGCCCGGCAGGCCGGGGGTGAGCCTTCCCCCGCGGTGCAGGCCTCGATGGATTCGATGCGCGAGGACTACGAACACCAGCTCGACGCCAAGTTCGCCGCCGCCCGCGGCTACGTCGACGCGATCATCACCCCGGAGGAGACCCGCGACCAGCTCGCCTTCCTCCTCCGGACGGTCTCGAACTATGGCGGGCCACACCTCGGTCCGTTCGTCCTTCCCCCGCTTGATTCGGTCGCCCAGCGCTAATGCATACTCGCCCAGCCCTGCTCCTCGCCGGCCTCGTCCTCGGCTGCGCGCCGACTGTCCAGCAGCCCGCGCCGAACGTCGACCCCGGCCGCATGGATCCGCCCGCCGCCACGGTGCCGGCCACGCCGCCGCCGACCATCCCGCTGGCGCCCGCGGATGCCGCCTACGCCAAGGGGTGGATGCCGCTCGCGGCCACCGGCGTCCCCGATTTCCTGGCGCTCCATCCGGAGTGGGACGGACGCGGGGTGTTGATCGGCATTCTCGACAGCGGAATCGACGCCGGCGTGCCGGGGCTGCAGCGGACGCCGAACGGGAGCGCCAAGCTTCTCGACCTCAGGGACTTCTCCGGCGAGGGCGCCGTGGCGCTTGCCGTCCTCACGCCCGTGGGAGACTCGGTTCGCATCGGAGACCTGGACCTCGGCGGGATGAGCCGGGTGCGGACCGTGAGCGCCGCCGGCCCCTGGTATGGTGGCACGCTGCATGAGCGTCCGCTCGGCGACCTCCCCGCGTCGGACGTCAACGGCGACGGCGACAACGCCGACCGCCTGGCGGTGCTGGTGACGCGGGCCAGCGACGGCTGGATCGTGATGGTGGATGCCGACGGCGACGGCTCGTTCACCGGCGAGCGCGCGGTGCGCGATTACCTCCACGGGCGCGACACCTTCGGCTGGGCGCAGCCCGGCCAGCCGTCGCCGTTGACGGTGGTGGCGAACATCACGGATCGCGGCGGGGTGCCGAGCCTCGACCTCTTCTTCGACACCAGCGGCCACGGGACCCACGTGGCGGGCATTGCGGCCGGCAACGACATGTACGGCGTCGGGGGCTTCGACGGCGTGGCGCCCGGCGCCCAGTTGCTCGGGCTCAAGATCGCGAATAACGCGCACGGCGGGGTCACCGTGACCGGCAGCATGCTGGCCGCGATGGACTACGCGATTCGTTTCGCCAGGGCGCGGAACATCCCCCTGGTGCTGAACATGAGCTTCGGCGTGGGGAACGAAGTCGAGGGCACCGCGCGGATGGACCAGATCGTGGACTCGGTGCTCTCGGCCAACCCCGACCTGGCCATGGCCATCAGCGCCGGCAATGACGGCCCCGGCCTCTCGACCGTGGGGTTCCCCGGATCGGCGGAACGCGCGCTCACCGTCGGCGCCACCTTCCCGCTCCCCTTCCTGGCGGGCGCGCCGGAAGATGGGCGTCCCGACCCGGTGGCCTATTTCTCCTCGCGCGGCGGCGAGCTGGCCAAGCCGGATCTCGTGACCCCCGGCGTGGCCTTCTCGACGGTGCCGCGGTGGAACACCGGCGACGAACGGAAGGGGGGCACCAGCATGGCCTCGCCCTACGCCGCCGGGCTGCTGGCC
Source organism: uncultured Gemmatimonadales bacterium (assembly GCA_963748815.1). Taxonomy (GTDB): domain Bacteria; phylum Gemmatimonadota; class Gemmatimonadetes; order Gemmatimonadales; family GWC2-71-9; genus SPDF01. The sequence goes on from CAVVKJ010000010.1 coordinate 213,172, forward strand.
CTTCTCCGGTCGGCGGCCGCCGCCGAAAAGCTCCCCGTCAACGCACGGCAATTGAAGCAGGCGCTCATGGTGACGGCCCGCCCGCTCGCCGATGCGACCTATCTCGACCAGGGCACGGGCGTGCCCGACATCGGCGCCGGTTGGACTTGGCTGCAGGGTGGGCATGCCGTGCCGGATGTCTCAGTGCACCAATTGAACAGAGGCGGAAGTACCGCAGCGTTTGGCGTGGAGCGCGATGCGCAACGCCAGTTCTTCGTAAGCATCGGCAAAGAACGCCTCACCATGCCCATCACGCTGCGAAGTGATAGCCCGTGGCTGGTGGCGCCCTCGAGGATTGACAGCACGCACATCGTCGTCTCCGGGCCGTTAGGGGCCGGGTATCTCGTAGGACTCCGCTACCGAGCGACGGACTTGTCTGCCCCCGGAATACACGTCGGCGTTGTCACGGGTTGGGGCCCGGATACCCTGGCCGGCCCGATCTTTCGCCTGGTCAATACGGTGCTCGTGCCAGTGCCCGCCGACACGGCGCTGGGACCGATCACGCTCGCGGCCGGCGCGACCGACCGGGTGTTCTTCGCGGTGGACTCGGGCCGGCCGTTCTCCGCGCGCCTGACCGCGGAGACCGAAGGGCCGACCCTCCTCGCCGCGCTCCACGCGCCGCACGGTCGGCCCGGCCCCGATGAGAACATTCTCGGCGCCGGCCCCGGTGCCCCCGCTGACTTTTCCATCGACGCCGCCGACGCCACACAGGGACTCTGGGAGGTCGACGCCCTCGGGTCGCCGGTGGCCGAGGGGACGGCGGGCATCGCGCTCCAGACGTCGCCGGCGCGCCTCGGGCTCTCCCGCAACCCGAAGGGCGTCGATCTCTCCCTGGAAAATCTCTCGAACCGGGCGGCCGACCTCCAGGTGGGCGCCGCCCTCATCGGCGCCGAGCGTGGGGCGGTGGTGCCCGGGTTGGGGAGCCGTGAGGAGTTCCTCGCCTTTGTCGTGCCCGCCTGGGCTCGCGAGCTCGTCATCGACGCGAGCATGCCGGCGGAGGCCTGGTCCCGCTTTACCGACTTTGCCTTCACCCTCTACGACGCTGCGGGGAACATCGTCGCCGAGGAGCCGTTGAACTACGCCGATGTCCGCCTGCGAGTCGAGCTGCCGGAGTCGCTCGCGGGAGAGACGCTGACGCTGCGCCTGACCCCGGCGTTTGCCGACAGCACCGACACCGGAGTCTGGACCCTCACGGCGCGGATCCGATTCCTCGCCGAGGAGGCCTTCCCGCTGGACGTCGCAAGCGACGAGGAGCACCGCACGGTGCACCTGGAGCCGCGCGCGAAGGTCTCCGTGCGGTTCCTGATGGCCGATGCTCCCTGGACGCTCCCCGACGGGTTCTTCCCGCTCGGGCAGGGCGTCGTGATGGAGGGCGCAACCCGCTGGACACGGACGGCGGGACTTCCCGCTCCGATTGGACCGGTGATGCGATGAGTGGCAAGACGGTACGGATCGCGGGGGGGCAGGGGTTCTGGGGCGACTGGCTCGAGGCGCCGGTGCGCCAGGTACGGGACGGCCCGATCGACTACCTGATGATGGACTACCTCGCCGAGGTCACGATGTCCATCATGCAGAAGCAGCGGTCGCGGAACCCGCGCGCCGGATATGCGCGCGACTTCGTGCCGCTCATGGAGCGCATCCTCCCCGACATCGTCGAGAAAGGCATCCGGGTCACCTCCAACGCCGGCGGCGTCAATCCGCGCGGCTGCGCGGAGGCGGTGCTCGAGACGGCGCGTAAGCTGGGACTCGGGGGGAAACTCAAGGTCGGGCTCGTCACCGGCGACGACCTCCTGCCCGACCTGGACGACCTCATCGCGAAGGGTCACGAGCTCCGTGACATGGAGACCGGCCGTCCACTCTCCGACATCCGCGACAAGGTCCTCTCCGCCAACGCCTACCTCGGCATGCAGCCAATGGTCGAGGCGCTGGGCCGAGGCGCACAAGTCGTGATCACCGGCCGGGTCACCGACACCGGGCTCACCCTGGCGCCGATGTTCCACGAGTTCGGATGGGACTTCGAGGACTGGGACAAGGTCGCCGCCGGCACGGTGGCGGGTCACATCATCGAGTGCGGGGCCCAGAGCTCCGGGGGGAACCTCCTCAAGGACTGGCGCAAGGTGAAGGGGCTCGCGAACCCGGGCTTCCCGATCGTCGAGGCGTCGGCCGACGGCTCGTTCGTCATCACCAAGCATCCCGGCACCGGCGGCGTCGTTTCCATTCCCTCGGTCACCGAACAGCTGGTCTACGAGATGGGCGATCCGCACGAGTACATCACGCCGGACGGGGTGGCGGACTTCACCTCGATCCAGTTGAAGAAGGCGGGGAAGGACCGGGTGCATGTCAGCGGAATCCGGGGCGGGCCCCGCACCGCCATGCTGAAGGTGTCCATCGCCTACTTCTACGGCTACAAGGCGGTGGGCACGCTGGTCTACGGCTGGCCCGATGCCCACGACAAGGCCCGCGCCGCCGATGCCATCCTCCGGCAGCGGCTCAAGGACCTCGGCCTCGAGTTCGAACAGATCCTGACCGAGTACGTCGGGGTGGACGCCACCCACGGCAAACTCGCCGGACCGGCCAGTCCCGACCTCCCCGAGGTCCAGCTCCGGGTGGGCGTCCGGTCGACCGACAAGGCGGCCGTCGAGCGATTCACCCGTGAGATTGCCCCGCTCGTCCTGACCGGGCCGCCCAGCGTCACCGGCTTCGCGGGCGGACGCCCCCAGGTCGAGGAAATCGTGGCCTACTGGCCCGCCCTCATCGACCGGACCGCCGTCGAACCCGGCGTGCGCGTCGAAATCCTGGAGGCATGATGCCCACCCAGAAGACGGTCCCGATGCAGCTCAGGTACCTCGCCCACGCGCGCTCGGGCGACAAGGGGAACACTGCGAATGTCGGCTTGATAGCACTTGAACCAGAATGGTATGATGTTCTGGTAAAACAAGTTACGATGGCACGTGTGAGAAAGCACTTTAAGGGAATGGTCAGCGATGTGGAAAGATTCGAGCTGCCGAATCTCCACGCCCTGAACTTCCTCCTGCACGATGCGCTCGACGGGGGTGGCACGATTTCGCTCAAGACCGATGCGCAGGGCAAGGTCTATTCGACGGCACTGCTGCGGATGGAAATCCCGGTGCCGGCTGCCGTGGCACGACAGGCGAAGAAGAGGGCCAGGTGAGCGAATCCCTGCTGGTGGCGCTCGACGCAGGGGTCCTGAGCCTCACGCTCAATCGGCCCGAGAAGCGGAATGCGCTGGACACCCCGACGCTCGATGCCCTCCATACCCAGATCGAGCGCGCCGATCTCGATGCCCAGGTCCGGGTGGTCGCCATCCGAGGGGCGGGGAAGGACTTCTGTGCCGGGGCCGATCTCGCCGAGCTGCTCGCCAGCGCGGGGCAGACCGCCGAGGAGAATGAGCGGACCGCCCTCCACCTCGGCGGGCTCTTCGTGAAAATCCGCGAACTGCCCAAGCCGGTGGTCGCCGTGGTGCACGGCCGCGCCCTGGCCGGCGGCGCGGGGCTGGCCACCGCCTGCGATCTCGTCCTCTCCACCGCCAGCGCGAAGTTCGGCTACCCCGAGATCCAGCGCGGCTTCGTCCCCGCCATGGTGATGACGCTCCTCCGCCGCCTCACTGGCGAGAAGCTCGCCTTCGACCTGGCCGCGACCGGTCGGATCCTTTCGGCGGCGGAGGCGTGCGCCGCCGGCCTCGTCTCCCGCGTCATCGCCGATGCCCAGTTCGAGGCGGAGACGGCCGGCATCCTGGCCGGGCTCTCCTCCGCCAGCGGTTCGGCGCTCGCGCTCACCAAGCGCCAGTTCTACCAGCTCGACGGGATGAGCTTCGGGGAGGGCATCGCCCTCGGGCGCGCAGGTCAACGCCCTCGCCCGCAGTACGCCGGACTTCAAGCAGGCCATCGCGGCGTTCCTCGACAAATGAATCCGCTCAGGATCTTCACCGCCCTGATGGGGTTCCTGGTGGCTGTCCTCGCCATCGCGCGGGACGAGACCACCCTGGGCTGGGTCGCGATCGGCTTCCTCGGCTCCTCCGTCGGCGTCCGCCTCGTGCAGCGTTTCCTTGCCAGGCGGGACCAGGACGACACCGACTCGACCGATCCCCGCCCCTGATCCGCGCTTTCCTGCCCCGTCGCGCGGGGTTCGGGTGACGCTCCTGGCGCCCTGATTTCCCATCGTGCAGGGTGACGAACCTTCTCCCCGCGCGCCTCGCCCTGGCTCGTTCGGCACTCCTCAAACACTTTGGCTTCCCCGACTTCCGTCCCGCCCAGCGGCGGGTCATCCAATCGGTGCTCGCCGGCCGAGACACCCTTGCCGTCCTCCCGACGGGCGGGGGCAAGTCGGTCTGCTTCCAGGTTCCGGCGCTGGTGCTCGACGGGTTGACGGTCGTCGTCTCGCCGCTGCTTTCGCTGATGCAGGACCAGGTGGAGGCGGCGCGAAGGCGCGGCCTGGCTGCCGCGGCGCTCAACAGTGCCCAGGACGCCGAGGCGCAGCGCGCCGTGCTCGACGCGGTCCGGGCCGGCTCGCTGAAGCTGCTCTACGTATCTCCAGAGCGCCTCGAGCGGCTGGCGGGGAGGCTATCCGAATTGGATGTGCGGGTCGGACTCCTCGCCGTGGATGAGGCGCACTGCATCAGCGAATGGGGGCACGACTTTCGGCCCAGCTACCGCCTCCTGCTCGCCGCCCGGATCCGCCTCGGCCGCCCCCCCGTGGTGGCTCTCACCGGCAGCGCCACGCCGGAGGTGCGGCAGGACATTGCCACCTCGCTCCGGCTCGGCGGGGCCGGGCGCTGGGACCTGCACCTCGATTCCTTCGACCGCACGAACCTCTGGTTCGCGGTCCAGCGGGTGAAGACGGATCGTGACCGGTTCCGCATCCTCCTGTCGCAACTGGCGCCGAGAGGGGGGACGGCCATCGTCTACGCTCCGACGCGACGCCTCACCGAGGGGCTGGCGCGGTCGATCCACTATGCCGGGTATCGCTGCGCCGCCTACCATGCGGGGCTGGATCGTGGGCGCCGGGAGCGGGAGCTGCATCGATTCCTGTCGGGCGAACTCGACGTGGTGACCGCCACCAGCGCGTTCGGCATGGGCATCGACAAGCCGGACGTGCGGGTGGTCGTGCACTGGATGACGCCTCCCACGCCGGAGTCCTACTACCAGGAGGCGGGAAGGGCGGGGCGGGACGGGGCGCCGTCCCGCTGCGTGCTGCTCTTTGCGAAGGGAGACGCCAAACTGCACCGGCGGCAACTCGACGTCACCTTTCCGGCGGAGCGGGTCGTCGAAGAGGCGTGGAGGGATCCGTCGCGTCTCGCACGACTGCCATCAAATGTCAGGGCGTCGGTCGAGCGGCTGCGCAGGGAACTGGACCCGGGGGCTGGACCGGTCGACTGGGGCCGCGTGCGGATCAGGCGGAGGCGGGCGGAGGCGCGCATCGCGGCGATGGAACGGTATGCGACGACGTCACGCTGCCGTCGCGCCGAATTGCTGCACTACTTCGGCGAGCGGCTCGGTCAATGCGCCGGTTGTGACCGGCACCCGCGATCCTGATCGTCACCCCGGCGAAAGCCGGGGTCCATCGTCCTTCGAGCCAGGTGGGTCCCAGTTGCCCCGCCTACTTCAGCGTCAGGGCCACCGAATCCACGCCGCTCGCCAGGAAGACCCCTCGTGCGTCGGTGCCGCCGAGTCGGACCTGCAGGGTCGTCGCGTCGTCCGGCGTCCGCATCCGGAGCGACGGCGCGCCGCTGCTCTGCAGGTTGAGGGTGACGACCGGTTGGGCGACGGTGTCAAACAGGAATACCGACGGCCGGCCCATCATGTCCAGCAGGAATCCCGCGCGCCAGCGCCCGGCTTCGTCCTGCAGGTTCAAGCCGATACCGCTCTGGTCGTAGGCCAGGCTGCCCCGTGCCTTGCCGGATTCGTCGGTCACCACGAACCCCCGCGCCTCGATGACGCCGTTCCGTGGCCACACCCGTCCCCACATCAGGCTGAGCAGCGACAGCGCCAGCGTGAGGATGACGGTCCACCGCAGGCTGCGGTTGTGTTTTTCCAGCACGCGCACTCGTTGTTCAATCACCTCAAGTTCCGACACGTTGCCCCCTTTGGATCTGATGTCATGCCTGCCGTTGGCGGGTCACCCCGGCGAAAGCCGGGGTCTATTGGCCGACCCCAAAATGGATCCCGGCTTTCGCCGGGATGACGGCCCTAGCACCTTTGGCCCCGCTTCCCCGCTTCCCCGTTCGATCCCCGCTTCCCCGCTACGCTACCCCCAGATCACTCCCTCTCGCTGCACCAGTGCCCGCAGGTCGACCCGTGGTTTCCGGCACACCCAGATCGGGACTTCCTGCTCCTCGTCCACACCCCACGGATTGCGCGACCACGGCTGCCTCGGTCGACCTCGTCGAAGATCGCATCGAGCCCGTCGCGCGAGCCGCCGACCACGATCGTCGTGCCCCTCGCCCAGGTTGCCCCATCCCCAGGCGAAGAAATCGCCGTGGCGGCTCACGGGATAGGGCAGTCCGAGGCCGGGACCGTAGACCGCCAACGCGCCCGTGCGACCATAGTTGATGCCGAAGATCGTGGTGGTGGCCCGCTCGCCATCGGGCAGGGAGTGGTAGACCGCCGCGACACCTTGGACCATCTCTTCCCAGCCGGTCATGTCGGCATAGTCCTGCGGGAGTGGAAGCACCGTCCCGTAGTTCGTCTCGGTGGCGCGTGTCGCGCCGAGACGGGCTGCGTATTGTGCCATCTGCGGGGGCGGCAGCAGGGGCACTCCAATCGGCAGAAGGGCAATGCCGAGCAGGGCGAACGCTCCCAGGGTTGCGACGAAGACCGGGCGCGGGATGGGGCGGGCAATCATGGCGGCCATGTAGGCGCACGCTGCGGCGAGCAGCGCCGGGTGGACCGGGTCGAAGTAGTACGGCTTGCCTCCCACCACGAGGAAGGCGCCGAAGATGGTGCACGCCAGAATTCCGAGTGGCCGGAAGGGCCGGAGCCGGCGCGAAAGGAGGAGGGCCCCGATCCCGATCAGCCAGAGCAGCGCACCGGGTCCCAACGAGTGAAACTGACCGGTGAAGAACTCCAGGCGGCTCACGCGCGCCAGTTGCCCGGCCTGCAGCGCCGGCGTCTGGGCCAGGAACGGCCACCCGTTCGCCACCTGCCCGGTCAGGCTCGGCAGGGCCAGCACGCCGCCGATCGCCGCGGCGAGCCAGGGCCAGCGGGTGGCGAGGTCGCGCCGGAGCGGGGAACAGACGACCGCGACGACCACCCCGAGCCCGAGAAAGGCGACGCTGAACTTCGTCATCGCCCCCAGCCCGACTCCGACGCCGAGCGCCAGCCACCAGCGTCGGTCACGGCCGGCGAGCAGCTTCGTCAGGGCCAGCAGCGCGAGCCCCCACCAGGCTCGCTCGAACACGACCGGCTGGAAGAGCGTCCCCCCTCGCTCGAAGGTGGGCGCGAAGAGAATGGCCGCGGCGGTGAAGAGCTGCGCGCGTTGGCTCCCGCCGAGTTCGCGGCAGATGAGCGCTGCCACGAGCGTGAGCGAGGCGCCGGCGAGTGACGCCAGCAGGTTGACGGCGGCGAGGAGCGGCAGCGGAAGCGCGCGGGCCAGTTCCGCCAGGATGGCGATCAGCGGAGGGAACTGCATCCGGAAGAGGTCGAGGTGATCGCCCATCGAGAGATAGAGGAGCGAGTCCCGGTTGAATCCATACCCCGGCCGGGGCAGGAGGTGCACCGCCATGAAGGCGAGCGCCACGATCCAGACCCCGACCGGCAGGCGTGCCTTTTGGGCGGCTCGCGTCGCTGCTACGAAATCGGCCATTGCATCAACGCTTCCCCTTTCGTGCCTTCGCTGCCCCGATCGCGACTCCGATCACCACGCCGATCACCACGCCGATCGTCACCCCGGCGAAAGCCGGGGTCCATCGCCTTCGGTCAACATGGATCCCGGCTTGCGCCGGGATGACGGCTGTTTGATCGTCCCACTTCCCCGCTTCCCCACTTCCCCGCTTCCCCGCTTCCCCGCCTACTCCGCCACTACCTTGTACACCCGCCCACTCGCCATCGCGATGTACACCTCGCCGTCTGCATCCTCACCGAAGCCGGCCAGGTTGTCCGCCGGAATGGTCGGCGCCCACACCGTCACGTCGCTCACGGTGCCGGACGACGATCGGGTCAGGCTCCGAAAGGTGTTGCGGCAGAAGTCGCCGAAGAGGTAGGTCCCCTGCCGCCCGGGAATCGCCGAGCCGCGGTAGACGACGCCGCCGATGACCGAGCACCCCTCGCTGTGCGAATATTCATGGACGGGCGGTGTGAGCCCCGCCGAAGGGCAGCCGGTCGCCGGGATCCAGCAGGCGTTCCCCTCGCGATACGGCCAGCCGTAATTGAGCCCGCCTGTACCGGCCGCGGAGAAGTTGATTTCCTCCCAGCTGTCCTCGCCGACGTCGCCCCACCAGAGGTCGCCGGTCTGCCGGTCCACACTCCAACGGTACGGATTGCGGAGGCCGACGTGGTAGATCTCGCCTCGCCATCCCGGCCGGCCGACGAATGGGTTGCTGCCCGGGATCGCGTACGGTGCGGCGCCGTCCACGCCGATGCGCAGCATCTTCCCGAGGAGCGAGGTGCTGTCCTGCGCGGGGCTCGTCGGGACGGCGCCCGTCTCGCCGTCGCCAGTCGCAAGGTAGAGGAGGCCATCCCGCCCGAAGGTGACCGTCCCGCCGTAGTGAATCGCGTAGCTCGGCTGCGAGAACTGGAGAATCGTACGGACCGGCACCGGGCTCGCGTGATCGAAGCTCGGCGTGGCGGTCAGCTCGATCAGCCGCGTGTCCTCGTTCTGGTCGATGAGGTAGGCGAAGAGCCGCCGGTTGGTGGCGTACTGCGGATGAAAGGCGATGCTGAGCACGCCGTACTCCCGCGCCACGCCCGGGGCGCCGGTCAACCCGGTCAGGTTCACAAAGGCGGAATCGAGCCGGACGCCGTTCTTGCGGAGCACCACGCGGCCGCCCCGTTCGAGGACCATGAGCCGGCTGGTGTCGCCCGGCGGCGCGATGACCTGGATGGGAAAGTCGTATCCGCTGTCGATCGCCGCGAGCGACAGGTTGGGCGGCGGTGCGGACGGACCCGCGGCATCGCTGCCGCAGCCGAGGGCGACTGCCACGAGGCAGGGGAGCGCCAGGTGAAACGCCCGGCGGGCTGGCTGCTGGGGACCTGCCGACATCGACACTCCGGCTTCGCGGTGTTGGGGGAGCGCCCGCAGGCGCCGACGGTAATCTAATGGGAGGGCGGGGTGAAACCTTGCGCGTCCGGTGGTAGATTGGGGGGAATATTCCTCATGCCGGGACGGCCCATGGACTTGCCCTTCTACTTTGGCGAACAGCATCTGCAGGTGCGCGACATGGTGCGGGAATTCGCCCGGACCGAGGTCGCTCCTGTCGCCAAGGAACTCGACCGCACCTCCGAATTTCTCTGGGACAGCGTCGCCAAGATGGGGCCGCTCGGGCTCCTCGGTGTGCCCTGGCCGGAGGAGCTCGGCGGGGCCGGCATGGACCAGCTCTCCTACTACATCGTGCTCCATGAGCTCGCCAAGGTCGACGCCAGCCACGCCCTGACCGTCAGCGCCCACACCAACCTCGGCACCTCCCCGATCGTCGAGTTCGGCACCCAGGCCCAGCGGGAGCGCTACGTGCCGCTGCTCGCGTCCGGCAGGGTGCTCGGCGGGTTTGGCCTGACCGAGCCCGGCGCCGGGAGCGACGCCGGCGGCACCGCGACCACCGCCGTTGACAAGGGCGACCACTACGTCCTGAACGGATCGAAGGTCTTCATTACCCACGCCGGGGTCGGCGAGATCTTCTCCGTCACCGCGCGCACCTCGCCCGGCTCGGGGCATCGCGGAATCACCAGCTTCATCGTCACGAAGGATGCGGTGGACCTGGCCCGATGCAACGCCGTCGGCGTCGGGCACGCGGCCGACCTGCCGAAGACCAAGGGGGTGCGGGCGGGCAAGAAGGAAGACAAGATGGGGTGGAAGTCCTCCGACACCCGTGAGCTGATTCTCGAGGACGCCATCGTCCCGAAGGAAAACGTGCTCGGCACCGTCGGCGAGGGCTTCGTCAACTTTCTCAAGACGCTCGATGCCGGCCGGATCGGGATTGCCGCCGTGTCGCTGGGCATCGCGGAGGGCGCGTACGAGGAGGCGCTCCGCTACGCCTCGGTCCGGAAGCAGTTCGGGAAGACGATCTCCAGCTTCCAGGGCATCAGCTTCCAGCTGGCCGACATGGCCACGGAAATCCAGGCGGGCACTCACCTCCTGTATCACGCCGCCTGGCTCAAGCAGAACGGCCGCCCGTTCAAGCAGGAGGCGGCCATGGCCAAGCTCTACTGCTCCGAACTCGCCATGCGGGCCACCACCAAGGCGGTCCAGATCTTCGGCGGATACGGGTACACGACCGATTATCCGGTCGAGCGGATGATGCGCGACGCCAAGGTCTGCGAGATCGGCGAAGGGACCAGCGAAATCCAGCGTATCGTCATTGCCAGGAACATCTTGGCTGGCCTGGAAGGGTAGCCCCCGCCGCTCTATTGCCGGAACCGGGGCCATGTCCTATGATTGTGACATGAAGTCTGCTTCACTCACGCCTATTGCGGTCTTTTTCGCCTCCCGGGTCCGAGCCTGGGGGGCGACTGTGTTTGGTCTGATGTCTCGGTTGTCCGGCCGTACCTCTCCCCACGATTGCCCCTCACCGGCCGGTCCGGTTGGGCACTCGGGGCAGGGGAGGCCGGAGCTGCATTTTCGTCGTTTTCAGTCTCTGCTGGCGGGGTCCCCGCCCTCTGTCTTGTCCCACCTGAGTTCGATCCTCACCCTCCACGCCGGGGCGGGCCTGCGGGCCGTCCGGCGCGGTCTGGGTGAGGGATGGTCGACCCTGTGGGATTCCCTCGTACGGATCGGTGCCGCGTTCGACCAGGCCCTCCAGGGCCCTGCCGCTGCATGGCAGCCGATCGAGGTTCTCACGCGTGAAGCGCGAAATTCTCATCAATGGAGGCCGGCGGGAGACCCGCGTGGCCATCCTCGAGGACGATCGGCTCGTCGAGCTCCTCTACGACCGTCCTGATCAGCGCCGTTCCCTCGGCGACATCTACCTCGGCCGCGTCGACGCGGTCCTCCCCGGCATCCAGGCCGCCTTTGTAGACATCGGCCTGGAAAAATCGGCGTTCCTGCACGCCTCCGACCTCCTCGAACCCGAGGAGGACGACGACCCCGACGAAGATGATGTCGCGGACGTCCCCGATACCGATGGCGCGGAAGCGTCCGCCGGGAACGGGCGGGACAAGGCCGCCCCGCGCCAGCGCGAGGTCGACCACCGGGCCGCCGTCCCCGACATCTCGGAGCTCCTGAAGAAGGGGCAGACCATCCTGGTGCAGGTCACCAAGGAGCCGATCAGCACCAAGGGTTCCCGGGTGACCGCGCAGATTTCCCTCCCCGGTCGATTCCTGGTCTACATGCCCTTCGCGTCCCGCGTGGGCGTCAGCCGCAAAATCGAGAGCCGAGAGGCCCGCTCCAAGCTCCGGGAGATGGTCCGCAAGGCGCTGCCGGACGATGCCGGCGGCGTCATCGTCCGCACCGTGGCCGAAGGGGTGACGGAGGAACAGGTCACCCGCGAAATCGAGTCGCTCCTCGGCCTGTGGAAGAAGATCAACCGGAAAAAGGGGTTCGTGAAGGCGCCGGCCCTGGTGCAGCGGGAAACCAGCCTCACCCGCGGGATCATTCGCGACCTCTTCAGCGCGAAGGTGGACGCGCTGCACGTCGACTCCAAGGAACTGTTCAACGAGGTGGAGCAGTACCTCGAGCAGGTCGACCCCGACCTGATGCAGCGGGTGCACCACTACACCGGCGACCAGCCGCTCTTCGACAAGTTCGACATCGAGTCGGAAATCCGCGACCTCTTCAAGCCGCGCTGCGAGCTCCCCACCGGCGGGTCGATCATCATCCAGCCGACGGAAGCGCTCGTCTCCATCGACGTGAACACCGGCCGCTACACCGGCAAGAAGGATCCGGAGAAGACGATCCTCCGCACCAACATGGAGGCGGCCAAGGAAATCGCGCGGCAGCTCCGGCTGCGGGACGTCGGCGGCATCATCGTCTGCGACTTCATCGACATGGACACCCGGTCCAACCGGGAAAAGGTGCTGCAGGAGCTGCGGACCCATCTGGCCCGGGACCGGGCCCGGACCAAGGCCTTTGCCGTCTCGGAACTGGGCCTGATCGAGATGACCCGCCAGCGGGTCCGGCCGTCGCTCTGGGCCTCCCAGACCACCGAGTGCCCCACCTGCGCCGGCAGCGGCCGGGTCTTCAAGCCGGAAATCGTCACCCGCCGGCTGGAGCGGTCGCTCCGTCGGGCGGGCCACGAGCACCGGGAACGCCAACTGGCCGTCCGGCTCCACCCCGAGGTGGCCATCTACATGCTGGAGGAGGAGCCGAAGCTCCTCCAGGCCCTGATCCGGGCCACGGGGCTGGAGCTGGAGCTCCGGGACGACCCGATGATGCGGCTCGACGAATTCCGGCTCATGAGCCGGCCCGGGGGCCGGGACGTGACTGAGCTTTACGCTGTCGCGTGAAGCGGCGGGGCCGCAGGGCAGCGGGGCAGGGGGCAGGGCGGCAGAAGATCGTCATTCCCGCGAAAGCGGGAATCCAGATGCTGGACCCCCGCTTCCGCGGGGGTGACCTCGCTGGCGAGGGGAAGGGCAGGTTGGCCGAGGGCAGGGGCAGGTTGTCCTCGGGGCGGACTGCCCGGCGTCCCCGCTGGCCCGCTTCCCCGCTTGACCTAACGCCTGCCCCCGGCTAGACTTCAGGGCTTGCAACGGAACCACCTTTTGGCAACGAGTTGAGTCATGTACGCGATTTTCAAGGCGCTGGGAAAGCAATTCCGTGCGGAGAAGGGCAAGGTCGTGCGCCTTCCGCTTATGGAAGCCGAGCCCGGCTCCAAGGTCACCTTTGACGAGGTGCTCCTGTCGTCCGATGGTACCACGGTCAAGGCCGGCACCCCGTTGGTCAAGGGCGCCAAGGTCACGGCCGAGGTCGTGGGCGACGGCAAGGAAAAGAAGATCTACGTCTTCAAGTTCAAGCGGCGGAAGGGCTATCGCCGGAAGACCGGTCACCGCCAGAAGTTCACCGAAGTTCTGATCACCGACGTCAAGGTAGGGTGAGGCTCTCATGGCTCATAAAAAGGGCGTAGGCTCCAGCCGCAACGGCCGCAACAGCAATCCGCAGTACCTCGGCATCAAGAAGTTCGGTGGCGAGAACGTGATTGCCGGCAACATCCTGGTCCGCCAGCGGGGCACCGTCATCCATGCCGGCAAGAATGTCGGCCAGGGCACCGACGACACCCTCTTCGCCAAGGTCGATGGCGTGGTCAAGTTCGAGTACCGCGACAAGGGCCGGAAGAAGGTCTCGGTCTACCCGAAGGAAGCCACCGCGTAGGCCAGGGTTTCGGGAAGCAAATGGGGGATGCGGCCAGCGCCGCATCCCCCTTATTATTGCCCTGAATCCACCTGGCAGGGTTCGAAATGAAACATTCCGGGTGCGGCGCCCGTCAGGTGCGCTGTTCCCGACAACGGAGACCCACCATGTCGTCCATTTTTTCCAGGCTGAACAGCGAACTCGAGAACTTCGGTCGGCGGGCCACCGCCGCCCTCGATGAGGGCCGGCTCCAGATCGAGTTGATGCGGGTCAAGCGCCGCCGCGACAACGCCGCCCGCGACCTCGGCATGATCGCCTACCATCGTGAGAAGGGCGTGGAACAGGACCAGCGGCGGGTGGATGCGCTGGTGCTGAAGATCGGCGACCTGGAGACCCAGATCGCCTCGATCGAGACCCAGATCGCCACGCAGAAGGCCGAGGTCGTCTCGGTCACCGACACCGTGGAGGACGACGCCGAGTCCGAGCTCGATCCGGAGGAGCCGATCGTGGACGAGGCCGCCGCCGCGCCCCAGGGAAACGGGGAGTAGCCGCTACAGTCCGGTGCTGGAGACCAGTTCGAACTTCAGCGGGGCGCCGCTCATCTCCACTTTCAGGACGGTGTGCGGCGCCCGCTTGAGTATCAGGAACTCAACGTTGGTCGCCCCTCCCGACAACCGGGCCCGGTAGGCGTCGAAGGCGCCTGCAGGCACCATGGCGGTCTCTTCCCCCAGCACGTACAACACCATCTCCGTCACCGAGTTTGTCCCCGCGCTGTACATCCAGAAATTCCATCCCGCCCCCTTCGCCCACGGGAGGGAGGGGAGCAGGGCCTGGACCGCGTTGTCGTCGACCGTCCCCGGCGGCACGGTGGTGTCCACCGCAAAGTGATTCGGTCCGGAGGACGTCACCGCCTGGACGTTGCCCGTCACCCGGCCGTCGGCATAGCTGACGTCGATGCCGCCCTCGATGTCGCGAATCATCCCCGATTGCTTCACCCGCCGGACCTGCCCCTCCTTCGTCATGCTGAGGGTGGTTTCCTGCAGCATCGCGGTCCCGATCACGGTCAGCTCGTGCACGACGAGGCTGTCGCCCTGTTGCTGCAGCCCCCAGACACTGGTTCCCATCGCCTGGTTGTTGACGAGCACCACCATGCTGTCCCGGTGCGGGGTCAGGCGCTTGGTCTCGATCGGCAGCGGCCGGGTGAGCGACGGCCCCGCCGGCGCGGCGGGGTCCTGGGCGGCGGCGGTGCTGACGGCGACGAGGGCGAGTGCCCCGAGTGCGGCGAGCGTGTGGCGCATCACGGCAGGCTCCTGGTGGTGATCAGCGGGTGATGGTGGGAAAGAGCCGGAGGCTCGTGTCCGACAGGACGGCCCGCTGCAGCTCGGCGGGAAGGGGAAGCGCACGAAAGGCGTCGAGGTTCTTCCGCAAATCGTGCACGCCAGGACTCGGCCAATCGGTGCCCCAGATGGTTTTGTGACCGATGTCCGACAGGCGGGGAAAATACTCGAGGAGTCGCGCCGGCGGGATCCCGGAGAGCTCGAGGTAGACGTTCGGGTGCCGGCGCAGCACGAAGAACGCCTCCTCCATCCAGAGGGGCCGCCCGCCATGGGCCATCACGATCGTCAGGTTCGGATAGTCGATCGCGACGTCGTCGATTTCCATCGGATTGCCCCACTTGGACCGCGCCCCGGGGAAGATGCTCGTCCCGGTGTGGATCAGCACGGGCAGCCCCCGCTCCTCGCAACGGCGGTAGATCCGTCCCAGCGCCTCGAGTCCCTCGGTGTAGGCGTTCGCCGGGTACAGCTGGTGTGGCGGATGAATCTTGAGGCAGCGGATGCCCATCGCGATCAGGCGGTCGACGTCGCCTTCGGGGTCGGTGGTGAACCGCGCGTGGACGCCGCCGTAGGGCAGGATCCGCTCCGGGTCGGCTTCGGCGTAGCGGGCGGAAAATTCGTTGGTGGAGTCGTCAAACCCCATCAGGTCGGGGCTCGGATAGTTGATGAGCGCCACCCGCCAGACACCGGAGGCGTCCATCACCTCGAGCAGCGCCTTGGGATCGTCCATCAGGGCGATGAGCCGCTCCCAGTGCGCTTCCTTGCCGACCCGCATGACATCCGCCACCGCCGGCTTCAGTTGCCGCCACGGCTGGATGTGGATGTGCATGTCGGATATGGGGTAGGTCATCGACCCTGGAACTCCGCCGGCCGCTTCCCCAGAAACGCCGCGACGCCTTCCGCCTTGTCCTCGCTCGAGAACGCCAGCCCGAAGAGCGTCGTCTCCTGCCGCAGTCCCTCGTCGAGCGGCATCCGCAGCGAGGCGCGCACCGCCTCCTTGATCAGCTGCAGCGCCACCGGGCTCTTCTGCGCGATGCTCTCGGCCATCGCCATGGCCCGGGTGCGCAGCTCGGCGGCGGGGACGACTTCGTCCACCAGCCCGATCCGGAGTGCCTCGGCGGCGTCGATGAGGTCGCCGGTGAAGAGCAGCTTGTACGCCGCTCCGGTGCCGACCAGGCGCGGGAGTCGCTGGGTGCCGCCGCCGCCGGGGATGATGCCAAGGTTCACTTCCGGTTGCCCCAGCCTGGCGGTGTCCGACGCGATCCGGATGTCGCAGGCCATCGCGAGTTCACAGCCCCCGCCGAGGGTGAAGCCGTTGAGCGCCGCGATGACCGGCTTCGGGAAGCTGTCCACCGCGTCAAAGATGGTGCGTCCCGACATTACCCGGAACTGGTCAATCGGGCTCCGGCCCTCGAATTCCGAGATATCCGCACCGGCCACGAACGCCTTGTCGCCGGCGCCGGTGATCACCACCGCCCGCACGCTGGCGTCGGTGCGGAGCTCGTCGAGCAGGCCGAGGAGCTGGCAGCGGGTGGCGCCGTCGAGCGCGTTGCGCTTCTCGGGGCGGTTGATGATCAGGAGGGCGACGCGCCCGTGCGTCTCCCTGAGGACGTTCTGTGGTTCGCTCATGATTGGGACCAGTCGTAGAAGCCGTGGCCGCTCTTCTTCCCGAGCTTTCCCTCGGCGACGAGGCGGCGGAGGATGGCCGGGGGCGCGAAGCGGTCCGTGCCCAAAGCCTGGTGAAGGTACTCGGCAATGCGGAGCCGGATGTCGAGGCCGACGAGGTCCGTCAGCTTGAGCGGGCCCATGGGGTGGTTGTATCCCAGCTCCATGGCGCGGTCGATGTCCGCGGCGCTCGCGACCCCCTCCTCGAGCATCCGCATCGCCTCGAGGCCGAGGGCGATGCCCAGCCGGCTCGAGGCGAAGCCGGGCGTGTCGCGCACGACGATCGGTTCCTTCCCCATCGCCCGGACCACCGCGAGGGCGTCGGCCTGTGCCGCGTCGTCCGAGTCGGCGTGGACGACGATCTCGACCAGCTTCATCAGGTGCACGGGATTGAAGAAATGCATCCCGATGAGCCGCTCGGGTCGGGGCAGGTCGGCGGCGATGGCGCCGATCGACAGCGAGGAGGTGTTGGTGGCGAGAAGCGCCGAGGGTTCGGCCCAGTCGCTGGCCTGGCTCATCACGTCGCGCTTCACGTTCAGGTCTTCGAGGACGGCTTCGATCACCAGGTCGGCACCCTGGCAGGTGGCGCGCATGTCCGGCGCCGTCCGCAGGCGTCCGAGGATGGCGTCGCGGCCCGCGGCGTCGAGCTTGCCGCGCTGCACCGCGCCGTCCAGCGTCCTGGCGATCCGGTCGAGCGCCCCCTTGAGGGCGTCCGGGCGGGCGTCGGTCAGGGTAGTGGGCCACCCTGCCGTGGCGGCCGCCTGGGCAATGCCGGCGCCCATGGTGCCGGCGCCGATCACGGCGACTCGGGTCGGAAAGGCGCTCATGCCGCCACCGCCAGCCGGTCGGGGAAGTTGCCGCAGAGGCCGTCCACGCCCATGAGACCGAGGCGTGCCGCGGCCACGCGGTCATTAACGGTCCAGGCGATCAGGCGCGCGCCGGCAGCGTGCACGGCCTCCACGAGTTCCTGGTCGATCATCGTCCATTCCTGCCAGAGCGTCGTAGCCCGCGCGAGGCGAAGGACGCCCGCCGGGTCCATCACCCGCGCCGCCAGCAGCGCCCCAAGCGGGAGGCTCGGGCGCCGTCGCGCCAACCGTGCGGTGATGCGGTGGTCGAAGCTGTGGACGGCATAGCGGGCGGGGAAGGGACCGGCGTCGAGAACGGCGAGGAGCGCCGCGTCGTGCCGAGGCGGCAGCGCCTTGACCTCGACCCAGACGTCCCGGTCGCCGATCAGCTCCAGCGCGGTCGCGAGCGACGGCACCGGTTCGCCGTTGGAAAGGAGCGCCGCCGAGGCTTCGGCCATGGTCAGCGTCTCCAGGGGACGGCCCCCAGTGAGGACGGGATCGTGGTGCACCACGATCCCGCCGTCCGCGGTGGCGTGGACGTCAAGCTCGACGCCGTCCACGCCGCGGGCGACCGCCTCACGGAAGGCGGCCGGTGAGTTCTCAAACGCGTAGCCGGAGGCGCCCCGATGGGCGATCACCAGCGGCCGCGTCAGTTGTTCTCCTCCAGCTTCCGCGCCTCGATCCAGTCCGGCTCGTCGAGCAGGTCCTTGAGGAGGGTTCGGTCGGCGTCGTTCGGCAAGACCGACTCGAGATACGCCGGGTAATGCTCGGCGGACAGGGGCTCGCCGGTGATCGTGAAGTGCTGGCGCGCGTACAATCCGATCTTGCGGTTGAACTTCACGTCGGGGACGACCAGGTACTGGTCCTGGTCGGGGATGGCCGTGTTGAGTCGGTCCACGAGCCGCGTGATTTCCTGCCGGTAGAGTTCGCGGCTGGCTTCGTTGAGGTGCGCCACGTTCGCGCCCTCGGGCGCTTCGCGCTCGTCGAACCGGCCCTTCAGTCCCCAGACATACGCCCAGTGGGCGCTGGAGGAATTGTCGGTGCCGAAGAGGTCGAACGCGGTGGGCACCCACTTGTTGAAGTAGCGCTGCATCACCTCGGGCGGCACGCGGCCGGCCCGGAGGATCCGGCGCAGGCCGTTGTTGCCGGTGCCGAGGTGGAAGCTTTCCTCCTTGAGCATCGGGCCCATCGAACGGGCCAGCGGGTGGAACGAGGAGGTGGAGAGCATCTGCAGCTGGAACTTGCCGTCGCGGTCGATGAACTGGGTGTAGGTGAAGAAGTCGAGCCAGTTCTCCACGATCTCGTTGAACGACCCGAGGAGGCGCTCCCCTTCCTCCGCCCGGCGGTCGAGCAGCTTCTGCGCCTCGCGCTTCCCTTCGTCGCCGAAATGGGTGCACAGGAGGTAGGACATCTGCCACCCGTGCCGCATCTCCTCGCTCATGACGCGCATCAGGGAGAAGAGGTCGTAGTCGCTCGGGGCCCGCTCCAGCAATTGCCGCTGCTGCTCCACCGACGCGAATTCGGTGTCGCCCTGGAAGACGATCAGGTTGAGCAGCGCGTCCCGGATCCGCTGGTCGGGAATGTGCATGATCGTCGGCCACTTGGTCTGGCCCTTGTAGTGACCGAACTCGATCGTCTCGGCTTCCGGCTCGCCGAACTTCGCGTCGAACCCGACCTTCCGGAATGGCGTGCCGGCCATCTCCTTTTCGGAGATGCCGATCGAATCCTGCCAGTAGCGGAAGTAGTCGATCCAATCGTCGAAGTTGTTCACTTTCCGCATGTCGTCCTCACCGTCCGTGAAATTTGGGAACCCGCCTGGCGTGGTACGCCTCCAGCCCTTCGGCGGCGTCCGTGCTTGAAAAACATTCCTGGCAATGGCGGGCCTCGATGACCAGCGACTCCGCCAGCGTCGTCGATTCCGCCTCGCGCACCGCCCGCTTGGCCAGCCGCGCGGCGATCGGCGGCAGCGCCGCGAGGCGCGCGGCCCAGAGGGCCGTCTCGTGCGCGATCAGGTCGTCGGCCACCACCCGGTTGACCAGCCCGATCTCGAGGCAGCGGTCGGCGGGCAGCATCTTCGGCGTCCAGAGCAGTTCGAGCGCCGCGGCGCTTCCGACCAGGCGAGGCACGAACCAGCTGGTGCCGAAATCGGGATGCAGGCCCAGCCGGTGAAAGACCAGCCCGAGCGACGCGCTCGCTGCCGCGATCCGGAGGTCACAGGCCAGCGCCAGCCCGACCCCACCACCGGCCGCGGGACCGTTCAGGCTCGCGAGAACCGGCTTGGGGGCCCGATGAAGCAGCTGCACCACCTCGGAGCCGGTCCGGACCAGGGCCATCGCCTCGGCCTCGTCGATCGATCCCCCCGTCCCGGCGAGGGTATCGAGGTCGGCGCCCGCACAAAACCCCCGCCCGCTCCCGGTCAGGACAATCGCGCGCACCCGGCTGTCGGCCGACATCGACCGGACCGCCTCGCCCAGGCTCGGCGAGCATCCCCACGTCGAACGCGTTGAGCCGCTCCGGGCGGTTGAGCGTGATGGTGCCCACCCCCTCGGCGATCTCCGCCAATACCGCGTCCTTGAGACCCACATCCTGCATAGGAATCCTCGCCTCAGTCCTCAGTCCTCGATCCTCTCAAACACCGTCGCGATCCCTTGCCCCACACCGATGCACATCGTCGCCAGTCCGTATCGGCCGCCGGTGCGCCTGAGCGCGTGAATGAGCGTCGCCGCCATCCGGGCGCCGCTGGCGCCGAGGGGATGCCCCAGAGCGATCGCACCGCCCGATACGTTGACGCGCCTGCCGTCGAGGCCGAGTTCGCGGATGCAGGGAACTGCCTGCGCCGCGAACGCCTCGTTGAGTTCGATGAGGTCGAGATCCTTCACCGTCATGTTGAGCCGGGCCAGGAGCTTCTGCGTCGCCGGGATCGGGCCGAGGCCCATGCAGCTCGGATCCACCCCGGCCACCGCCGTGCCGACGATCCGGGCGATCGGCGTCAGGCCGTGCGCCTCGACGGCGGCAGCGCTGGCAATGCCGAGGGCGGCCGAGCCGTCGTTGATGCCGCTGGAGTTGCCGGCGGTGGCCGTGCCGCCCTTGGCGAAGGCCGGCTTGAGCCTGGCCAGTCCGGCTTCGGTCACGTCGGGACGAGGGTGCTCGTCCGCGGTGACGGGATCCTTGGTGCCGGGGCCGGTGACCGCCACGAGTTCGTCGTTGAAGTGACCAGCGTCCATGGCCACCTTGGCGCGGCGCTGGCTCTCGGCCGCGAACGCATCCTGCTCCTCGCGGGTGACGCCGTGCAGCTGCGCAACCTTCTCCGCGGTCTGGCCCAGCGAGATGGTCCACTCCTCCGGCATCGCTGGATTGATGAACCGCCATCCGACGGTGGAGTCCGAGACCTGGGGAGTGCTCCGGTCCCACGCGCTGCCGCTCTTCAGCGTGATGTAGGGCGCGCGCGTCATGCTTTCGACGCCGCCGGCGACGAACAGGTGTCCCTCGCCCGCCTTGATGGCATGGGCGGCGCTGGCAATGGCCTGCAGGCCGGAGCCGCAGAGGCGGTTGACCGTCTGCCCCGGCACCTCGATCGGGAGGCCCGCCAGCAGCAGGGCCATCCGGGCCACGTTGCGATTGTCCTCGCCAGCCTGGTTGGCGCAGCCGAGGATGACATCGTCGATCTTGTCGGCGGGAAGGCCGCCGCGTTCGACCGCCGCGCGGATGGCGATGGCGGCCAGGTCGTCGGGTCGGACGCCTGCCAGCGCCCCACCGGCCCGGCCGATGGGGGTCCGCACCGCCGAGACGACGAACGCCTCGGTCACAGCGCGATCCAGACCGTCTTCGAC
This sequence comes from uncultured Gemmatimonadales bacterium, assembly GCA_963748815.1. Taxonomy (GTDB): domain Bacteria; phylum Gemmatimonadota; class Gemmatimonadetes; order Gemmatimonadales; family GWC2-71-9; genus SPDF01. Next base: position 234,337 of record CAVVKJ010000010.1, read on the forward strand.
TCGGTGTACCCCTCGAGGGCGGTGCGTCCGAGATCCCGGCCGAATCCCGACTGCTTGTAGCCGCCGAACGGCGCCGCCGGGTCGTACATGTTGTAGGTGTTGACCCAGACGGTGCCGGCGCGGATGGCGTGTGCCACCCGGTGGGCGCGGCCGATGTCGCGGCTCCAGACGCCGGCCGCCAGCCCGTACATCGACTGGTTGGCGAGGGCGACGGCCTCGTCCTCGTCGTCGAAGCCGAGCACGGCGAGCACGGGGCCGAAGATTTCCTCGCGCGCGATGGTCATCTCGGGCGTGACGCCGTCGAAGACCGTCGCCTCGACGAAGTAGCCCTTGCCGTTGACCGTGGCGGCGTTGCCGCCGGCGACGACCGTGGCGCCCTCTGACTTTCCGATGCCGATGTACTTGAGCACGCTCTCCTGCTGCTGCTTCGAGACGATCGCGCCGAGGCGGGTCGATTTCTCGAAGGGGTCGCCGGGCACCAGCTTCTTGCTCCGTTCCGCGAGCTGCTCGACCACCTGGTCCTTGACCTTGCGGTGGACCAGCAGACGGCTGCCGGCGGCGCAGACTTCGCCCTTGCCGTAGAAGATGCCGGTCTGCGCGCCGCGCACGGCGGCCGCGAGGTCGGCGTCGTCGAAGATGATGTTCGGGCTCTTGCCGCCGAGCTCGAGGGTCAGCCGCTTCACGGTGTCGGCGGCGTCCTTCATGATCCGCTGGCCGACGGCGGTGGAACCGGTGAAGGAGATCTTGTCCACGCCGGGGTGCCGCACCAGCGCGGAGCCGGCGGTGGAGCCGTGCCCCGGCACCACGTTGAACGCGCCGGCGGGGAGCCCGGCCTCGGCAAAGATGTCCGCCATCAGCAGCGCCGTCAGCGGCGTTTCGGAGGCGGGCTTGAGGACGACGGTGCATCCTGCCGCCAGCGCCGGCGCAAACTTCCACCCGGCCAGGTTGAGCGGGAAGTTCCACGGCACGATGGCGCCGACCACGCCGATCGGCTCATGCCGGATGTAGGTCAGGAAGTTGCCGTCGACCGGGACTGTTTCGCCGCCGAACTTGTCGCACCAGCCGGCGTAGTAGCGCAGGGTCTCGACGGTGGACGAGACGTCGATCTTCGATTCGAAGAGCGGCTTCCCGTTCTGGCGCGTTTCCAGTTCCGCCATTTCGGGCAGGCGGGCCGCGAGGAGCTCCGCCGCCTTGTAGAGCATGGCGCCCCGCTTCCGGGCCGACAACCCGCGCCACTCCGCCGACTCGAAACAGGCGCGGGCGGCCGCCACCGCCCGGTCGACGTCGGCGGCATCGCCTTCCGCCACCGAGGCCAGCACTTCCTCGGTGGCGGGATTGATCACGTCGAACCGCCGGCCGTTCGCGGCCGGGGCCCAGGCGTTGTCGATGAAGAGGTCGGTCCGCACGGACTACTTGGCCTCGAAGTTGGGCATCCGCTTCTCGACGTACGCGGCCAGCCCCTCCTTGGCGTCGGACGACTGGAACAGCTGCTGCTGCAGCTCCCGCTCGAGGGTGAGCGCGCTCTCGAAGGGGAGGTCCATGCCGGACTGGACGCTCCGCTTGATGGCGCCGACCGCCTTCGAGGCCTTGTTGGGCGGGCAGAACTGCTTGGCGTACATCAGCACCTGGTCCCAGTAGCCGTCCTTCTCGAAGACGTGGTTGACCAGCCCCATCTCCTCGGCCTTCTCGAAGGAGAAGGTCTCGCCGGTCACCATGAACTCGATCGACTTGGACTTGCCGATGAGCCGGCAGAGGCGCTGGGTCCCGCCGGTGCCGGGGAGGACGCCGAGGTTGACCTCCGGGAGCCCGATCTTGCCGGCGTTCCGGCAGGCGATCCGGATGTCGCAGGCCATCGCGATTTCGAGCCCGCCGCCGACGGTGTGGCCGTTGAGCGCCGCGATGGTCAGCTTGGGGGTCTGCTCGAGGCGGCTCAGCGTCTCGTTGGCATGGAGGCAGAAGAAGTACTTGAAACGCGGGGTGACGTTGTTCAGCATCGAGATGTTGGCGCCCGCCGAGAAGAACTTCTCGCCGTGGCCGCGGATCACGATGACGTGCGCCTCGTCGGCCATGCGGGCGTCGAGGATGGCGGCGTCCATCTGCCGGAACATCTCGTAGGTGTAAGTGTTGGCCGGGGGGTCGTTGAGCGTGATGATGGCGAGCCCGTCGCGGACCTCGTAGTTGACGAGGACCTTGTCGGTGTGCGCCGGGGCGCCGGGACGTGGGGAGGTCAGGGTAGCGGTCAAGGGGTCATCCTCCGAGCGTGGCGACCAGTCGTGGGGTCGCATGGTGAGCAGCGATGAAGCCATCCAGGAAGAGCGAGGCCAGTTCCTCGGCCAGTGTGGCCGGCGAAGTCGGGCCCGCCGGGTGATACCAGGTGTAGATCCAGTTCATCATGCCGAAGAGCGCGTAGGCCGCGATGTGCGGGTCGGCGTGCGCGCCGGGCACGTCACCCAGGAGCGCTTCGAGCAGGCCGACATATTCCTTCTTGCGCCGGCGGATCTGCGCCCGCATGGTGCCGGTGAGCTCGGCTTCCTCGTGGGCCAGGACCTTCATCTCGTCCATGTGCGCGGCGAAGAAGGTCACGTGGTGCTGAATGAAGGCGCGGAGCCGCGATTCCGGGTCGCTGTCGTCGGCGAGCGCCTCGTGGGCTCCTTCGAGCACCAGCGCGAAGCACCGGTCCTGGATCTGGAAGAGCAACTCCTCCTTGCTCTCCATATAATGGTACATCCCGGCGAGGCTGAACCCGCTGGCCCGGGCCAGGTCGCGCATGGACGTAGCGTGGTAACCCCGCTCCGCAAAAGTCCTTGCGGCGGCGGCGAGGAGGGTCTCCAGGCGCTGGTCATATGGCTGCATGTACCGTCCGAACGATCGTTCGAAGGAAGTTATCCGACTTATTGGGTCGGGTCAACGCTTAACACCGGGTGAATCGCGGCGTCCATGCCCACTGAATGCCATCCTTGACCGGGCTCGACGGGCCAACGGACGCCGCCCTCGCGGCGGCGTGGCGGGCGGGAAGCGAGCAGGCGGCCACCGACCTGGTCCGGCGGCACGCGTCCGCCCTTGCCCGGTTCCTCGGCGGGGCCGGAGCCGGGCCCAGCGAGGTGGAAGACCTGACCCAGGAAGCGTTCTTCAAGGCCTTCCGGGGGATCGAGGGGTGGCGAGGGGAGTCCTCGTTTCGGAGCTGGCTGTTCAGCATCGGGTCGAACCTGCTCAAGGACGCCTATCGGAAGCGGAAGGGCAGGGTGGTCTTGTCCATCGAGGACCACGATATGCCGGTGCATCGCGATCCGGGTGACGAGATGGTGGCCGAGGAAACGGCGGCGCGGATCCAGGGGGGACTGACGGGCCTGCCCCGCCTCCAGCGGGAGGTCTTCCTCCTTCGGGTTCAGCAGGACATGGACTACAGGGAGATTGCCGAGTCACTCGGCACGACGGCCGGGGCGGCACGGGTGCACTATCATCATGCGGTCAAGCGGTTGAAGGAGCTGGTACCATGACCTGTCAGGAACTGTCGGACAAAATGCCGGGCGTGGCCAGGGGGGAGACCTCCTGGACCGACGCGGAGGCCCTGCACCTCGGCTCCTGCGCCGACTGCCGCGCGGAATGGGCGGTCGTCTCGGCGGCGGCGACGCTGGCCGACGAGGTGGCGGTCGACGCCGATGCACTGGCGGAGCGAGTCCTCCTGCGGCTGCGCACCGAACCGGTTGTGAAGCGATTCCCCCGCCCACGCTGGATCGCGGGAATCGCGGCAGTCGCGGCCGCAGTCCTGCTGATCTCGAAAGCGGTCACCACCGCACCGCTGCCCCGCAGCCCCGCGGCCCCGCTGTCAGGCCCTGCTGCCCCGCCGACGACCCTCGGGGCCGTCGATATCCCCGGCCTCCACGCCCTCGGCGAGGCGGGGCTCGCCGAAGTGCTCGAATCGATGGCCCCGGAATGGACAGATACACCGACGATCGACACACCGAGCCTCGACGACCTGGATCCCCGGGAACTCGAGCAGGTCCAGCGCCTCTGGGAGAGCTGATGCGACGACTTGGATGGTTCCTCACGGCGGCGTTCCTCCTGGCGGTGCCGCCCCTTAGCGCACAGGACGCCGGCGACGACTCGCCGCAGGCCGTTCGGATGCGCCAGCAGATCGAGCAGCGCTTTGCGCAGCAGATCCAGGCCAATCTCGGGCTGACGGACGAGCAGGCGGTCAAGCTGCGGGCCACCTTCAACACCTACGCGCCGAAGCGGCGGGCGATGGAGCAAGAGGAGCGCGCCATCAAGCAGGGGCTGCAGGGGCAGCTGCGGCCGGGGATCGCCGCCAACTCCGACAGCGTCGCCAAGCTGGTGGATCGGCTCCTCGAGGTGAAGGTCGCCTATGCGCAGAGCTTCGTGGACGAGAACCTGGAGATGGCGAAGTACCTCACGCCGGTGCAGCGGGCCCAGTTCCAGGTGATGCGGGAGCGGCTGATGGCGCGCATCGAGGAGGTGCGGCAGCAGCGGCAGCAGCAGTTCCGTCAGCAGCAGGGGGCGCCGGGGGCGCAGCAGCCGTAGCCTGACGGCGGCGGTTCTTGCGCCCTTGCGGCGGTCTGCCCATCTTCCTCCCGCGGCGCCCGAGTGGCGGAATGGCAGACGCAACGGACTCAAAATCCGTCGGGGGCAACCCCGTGCGAGTTCGACTCTCGCCTCGGGCATCACAAGCAGGACAACGACTTAGCCCCCATCGAGTGATCTGCTCGGTGGGGGCTTGTTGTCCGCTACTGAATGCGGAACGCTATTCCGCCTGGAGTGCCACCGCCGGGTCGGCGCGCGCCACCCTGCTCGCCGGTATCCACGATGCGGCAAGCGCGGTGACGGTAAGGAGCACTGGCACGAGGAGAAACGTGACCGGATCGATCGCGCCCACGCCGAAGAGCATGCTTTCCAGTGCACGTGTGGCGACCGCGGCCAGGCAGACGCCGACGACGACGCCGATGGCCGCAAGCCCGAGACCATGGCGGACCACCAGCCATCGCACTGCCTCGCGCGTTGCCCCGAGCGCGAGGCGGAGGCTCATCTCCCTGGACCGCCGCCGCGCGAGTTGCGAGATGACTCCGTAGACACCGACCATCGCCAGCACCACCCCGACCCCGGCAAAGGCGAGCAACAGCACCATCATGAAGCGCGGGCGGGCGATCGAACTCTGCCGGACATTCATCATGCTCCGCGATCGGAGGATGGCGAGCTCCGGATCCAGCCGTTTCACCACGGCGCGAACCGCCGGTGCCGTGCTCGCCGGGTCCCCGGCGGTCCGCACCACGAGCGTCATGCCCCGACGCCAATCCTGGGCGAACGGAGCGAGGAATTCCGGTATCGGCTCCTTGTCGAGGCTGGCCTGCCGCTCACTCCCGACCACCCCGACGATGGTCATCCAATTGGACGTCGAATCCGGGACCCGGTCAAACGCGACGCGGAGTCCGACTGGATCCTCGTCCGGGAAGTATCGGCTGGCCAACGCCTCGTTGATCAGGACGACGTTTTCCGCTCCCGGCCGGTCCGCTGGTTCGATGCCGCGGCCCTGCACGAGCGGGATGCGCATTACCTCGAGGTAGTCGGGTGAGACCTCCCGATGCACCACCTGCATGCCGCCCGGGCTCGGATCGCGACCGGCGACGGAGAAGTCGCTGCTCCACGAGGGCCCCGTGAGCGGAAGCTGCGAGACGATGGCGGCCGCCCGCACCCCTGGAATCCCCCGCACCTCTTCCTCGAGGCGACGATAGAATCCGAGGACGGCGTCGCGCGTTTCGTAGGCGGACTCGGGCAACTCAAACTCGGTCGCCAGGACCCCGGTGGGATCAAACCCCGGTTCCACCTGCTGGAGCCGAAGGAGCGAGCGGGTGAGGAGGCCGGCGCCGAGCGCCAGGAGCAGGGCAAGCGCCACCTCGCCGACAATGACCGCGTCGCTGAGGCGCCGGCTCCGCCGGCTCAAGCCGCCGCTCCTGCCGCCGGCCTGCAGCCCCTGCGCGGGCGGGCGCGCGGCTCCCCACAACGCCGAGGGCATGCCGAAGAGGATGCCGCTCAACAGGGCAATCAGTCCCGTGGCAGCCAGCACCCGCCCATCCATCCCGACGTCGGAGACCGGCAACATCCCCTGGGGCTGGAGCGCGAGGAGGAGGCGTGTCCCGATCCACCCGACCGCCAGTCCACCGAGACCACCGAGGACCGAGAGGACGAGCGAGCCCGTCAGCCCTTGCCGCACCAGGCGCAGGCGCCCGGCGCCGAGGGCGATCCGGACCGCCGTCTCGCGGTCGCGAGAGGCGGCCTGCACCAGGAGCAGGTTGCCGACGTTGGCGCAGGCAATGAGCAGCAGCGCCGCGACCGCCGCGAGCAGGATGAGGAGGGGGGTCCGGGTGGAGCCGGACCGAAATTCGTGCAGCGGCGTCAGGCCGGCCCCCATGTGGGTGTTCGTGGCCGGGTAGTCCTGCTCAAGCCGGGCCGCCACCGTTTGCAATTCTGCGTTCGCCGCCTCGGGGGAGACTCCGGGACGAAGCCTGGCAATGACGCGCATCCAGTGCGCCCGCCGAAAGAAAACTTGCGCACGGTTGGCCGGATCCATCGCCCACGGCGTCCAGAGGTCGGTGCCGTCGAAGGGGAAGTCGAAGCCGGGCGGCGCAACGCCGACGATGACGACCGGACGTCGATTGATGCTGACACTCGAGCCGACGACCGCCGGGTCGGAGCGGAAGCGCTCCGTCCAGACACGGTGACTGATGATCGCCACCGCCTCACCCGTCGCCCAGGATTCGCGGTCGGTGAAGGTGCGGCCCAACTCGGCGGGCACGCCCAGCACGCGAAAGAAGTTGCCGGTGACCGTCGCCGCGGTGAGCAGCAGCGGATCACCGTCGCCGCTCAGGGTCACCTGGTCGGAAAAGGAGGGGTATCCGGCCACATCGGCGAACCCCGTGACCTGCTCCTGCCAGTCGAGCATGTTGGCCGGCGCGGCGTCCGCCTGGTACCAGCCGCGGTCGGCGTTCTGTTCCCAGACCGCGACCAGCTCCTCGGGGTGCGCAAAGGGCAGGGGCCGGAGGAGGACCGCGTTGACCGCCGTAAAGATGGCTGTGGTCGCCCCGATGCCGAGCGCCAGCGTCACGATCGCGGTGAGGGCCAGGGCGGGGTTGCGCCGCAACGTGCGCAGGGCGTAACGGACGTCGGCGGCGAAGTCGCGCATCCATCGCAGCCCTCGACCATCGCGATGGTCCTCGCGGACGGCGTCGAGGCCACCGAACGCAGCGCGCGCCTGCCGGTGCGCCTCCTCCGGCGTCATTCCCTCCGCGAGCCGCTTAGCCGTCTCCATCTCCAGGTGCATCGCGATCTCGGCCTCGAGTTCGGCGTCGACCGCCTGAGACCTGAAGACCCCATGGAGCCACCGGGTAGCCCCTCGGAGCGCGCTCACCTTGGGGCGTCCGCGAGGATGAGGTCCACCGCCGAGACGTACCGTCGCCACTGCTCGGTCTCCTCGCCGAGCGCGCGTCGCCCGGACTTCGTGAGCCGATAGTACTTGGCACGGCGGTTGTTCTCGGTGGTGCGCCACTCACTGTCGACCCAGCCACGGTGCTCCAGCCGCTGGAGGGCGGGGTAGAGCGATCCCTGGTTGACGTCGAGGACGCCGCGCGAGACCTGCTGGAGGCGCTGCGAGAGGCCCCACCCGTGGTGCGGCTCGAGTGTCAGTGTCTGCAGGATGAGGAGGTCGAGCGTCCCGCGAAGGACATCGGCGGGCACCGGGGGGACGTCGGACGGCATGCGGCCTCTTCTGTCGGGTTCCAACAGAAGATCCTGTCGCTTCTGTCGAAAGTCAAGAGAAGAGGCCGAAGGTGGCGGGTGAGGCCGGCCGCCTGGCGTCTACTTCTTTACCAGCTCCACCCTCCGGTTCTGCTGTCGCCCCTCGGGCGTCGTGTTTGGCGCCGCTGGTACCGTGTCGCCGAACCCGATGGTCGTCAGGCGATTGCCGTCGATCTTGTAGGTGTCGATCAGGATCTGCCTCACGGCGGCCGCGCGCCGGTCGGAGAGTGCCAGGTTCGAGGCGGCGCCGCCGACGTTGTCAGTGTGGCCCTCGATCAGGAGGTCGAGGTCGGTGTGCTGCTTCAGCATGTCGGCAATCTCGACCAGCGTCGGGGTCGATTCCGGCTGGATCTTGTCCGAGCCGGAAGCGAAGTAGATGCCCTGGGTTGCCACCCTCCCATTCTCTTCGAGGGCATCGTAGAGCTCCCGCCCGCCCGCCAGCACGCTGAAATTGCCGATGAAGACCGGCTTGTCCGCCGATCCCGAGTAGTCGACGATGATCTTGGTCGACCGCCCAAGCTCGGCATTCGGCACGTTGGCCACGCGGGTGTCGTTGATGTACACCTTCACGTACTTGCCGTCGGCCATCACCCGGAAGCGGAAGAGGTCCGCCAGCGCACTCGGCGAGGTCGTCGCCCCGAGCGCCTTCGGCCCGCGACCCTCGATGCCCCCCCGTCATCCGGTCGTTGAAGTAGTAGAAGGCCACGTGGCTCGGCGCGTCGTCGGCGAACGTCAGCGTGGAGGCGATGTTGCTGATGGAGGCGGTCGCGTCGAACTCGATGGTGAAGCGCTCGGTGAGCGTGTCGGGGAGGAGGATCGCGAACTTGGAGGCCCGCGTCGTGGCGCGGAGGTATCGGGCACCGTTCCACTCCGCGACTCTCCATGTTGCCGGAAATGAACTCCAGTCGCTTCGGGAAGTTGCCGACCCGGTCCCGGCTGAAAGTCGTCCACGTAGAGCGGGATCTCGCCCGGCTGGAAGTCGTAATTGACCCAGACGCCTGAACCGGGGGCCTCGCTCTTGGCCGGGGCCGCTGGTTGGCCGCCCGCCGGCTGGGCGGCCGCCGGTTCCGCCGCCGGCGCCGGGTCGCTGCTCGCCGGCGCAGTGGACGGGGTCGACACCGTCGGCACGGACGGTACCGTCGGGACCTTCGGCTTCTTGATGCCGGGAATTTGCGCCGCGGCCGAGTGCGGCAGGACGAAGAGCGCCAGGGTCAGGATAAGAGCCAGCCGGGACAGTCGAAGCATCGTCGCCCTCCTGGGTTGCAGCCCGTGTCGCCGCCGCCGCTGTGCCTTCAGCTGGTGAATGGCACCCCACCCGCCCAATCCCGCCAATAGACACGCCGGTACAGCCCTCCGCCAGTGGGGACGGGTTGGTCGCCGGAGGGGTCTACCGGGCCCCCAGAATCAGCCCCGTCACGAAGGGAACCAACCAGATCAGCCACACCACGAGGCTGGTCCGGTGGAAGGCGCGGAGCCGAGATGCGGACCCGCGCACCAGCACCACGGTGGCCCACACTGCGTGCAGCAGCATGAGCAGGAGCGCCAATCCGCCCGTCACCGTGTGAAATCCCCACCGAAAGCCTCCCGCCAGTTGCCGCATCATCTCCGTGCCGGCGGTGTCAGCGGTGAAGCCAAGCCAGAAGAACAGGTCGTGCCACGGTTTCAGGCGGCGGGAGAGCACTGCCGACCAGACGCCGACGGTGTAGAGGGCGAAGGCGGCGAACATGAGGGAGACGGCAGCCCTGACAAGCGGAGGCATCAGGCCACAAAGCTATGGAGTGAGGGAGGGAAGTTCCTGAAGCCTCTCTCACAATGGCGCGCGACCCCCGGTGAAGCGGAGTCGTCGCAAGGTCGGAAGAGCGGCGGCCGGGGGGCACACGCCCGCCATCGGGTCGCCCCTAGGGGGTGACGGAGTACGTGACCGGCGCGGACTCCTCGGTGTTGCCCGCTTTGTCCCGCGCCACCGCGACCCACTCATAGATGCCAGGGCCGTAGACGGAGGTATCCCAGGCATGCTCGAACGGTGCGACCGAATCTGGCGCCGGGAGCAGGGCAGTGTTCACCTTCCAGGTGACGACCGTCACTCCGACCGCATCGGTCGCGTTCGCGGTGATCACAACCGTTCCCGTGACGGCGCCTGCGGCTGGTGAAACGATCGAGACGAGCGGGGCGACGGTGTCTGGCGCGGACCGCGATGGGTCCGTGCTGTCGGAGCATCCAGCAATGGTCACCAGCAGAAGGACCAGGCACGAGCGCTTGGCGAGCTGCATATCCGCTCCAGGTGAAGGATGCCTTGCGTCCACCGACTCACGATCGCAGTAACATGACGATATAGGTTCCGTAGCAGGTGAGCAAGACGCTCCCCTCGAGCCGCGAAATCTTCCTGCCCGTCCACATCATCGGGAACAGGACTACCGCAAACGCCAGCATCCACCAGGCGTCAGTCTGAACGATGCCTTCGGCGATCGGGATCGGATGCACGAGCGCGGTGATCCCGAGGATGCCCAGAATATTGAAGATGTTCGAGCCGATGATATTGGCAAGCGCCAGGTCGGTTCGGCCGCGGTAGGCCGCGACGAGACTGGCCGCCAGTTCGGGGGCGCTGGTCCCAGCGGCCACGATGGTCAGGCCGATAACGCGCTCCGTCATGCCCGCGTACCGCGCGATCGCCACCGATCCGTCCACCAGGAACTTTCCGCCGAGCACCAGCAGGCCGGACCCGATGAGGACCGCCAGGATGCTGAGCCCGAGCTCCCGGGTGCGGGGATGCAGCGACCGGCCCGCCGTCTCGCTCGCGTAGTCGGTCGCTTCGGCCTGGCTGACCTCGTGCCGGGCGATGTAGACCGAATACGCCGTGAAGACCACCAGCGATGCGACGAAAAACCCGCCTTCCATGCGGTCGAGGCCGAGGTCCCGCATCAGCAGGAATCCGATCCAGCTCGCGAGGAACATGACGGGCCACTCCAGGCGGACCGCCGCGCCGTGTACGGCGAGCGGAGTGACCAGCGCCGCGGCGCCCAGCACCATGCCGATGTTGAAGATGTTCGAGCCGACCACGTTGCCGACGGCGATGTCCGGCGTGCCGTGCAGGGCGGCGAGAATGCTAACCACGAGCTCAGGAAGGGAGGTACCGGCGGCGACGACGGTCAGTCCGATGACGGCGGGTGTGAGTCCGGCGATCCGGGCGATGGTCGTCGCGCCGCGGACCAGCGCCTCGCCGCCACCCGCCAGGAGGCCGAGGCCGAGGATCACGAGGAGCACTGAGGGAAGGAGTTCCATGGCCTCCAATATAGTCGCCACCGTGGTTCGGGCCTGTGCGGAGCGGCCCATCCCTGTACCTTTCCCGCCGTTCTGCCGACCGGAATTCCCCGGATCGGCGGGTGACCGTTGAGCGCAGGGGCGGGTCGTGGCGATCGAGGTACAGGTCTTTGGGACAAAGAAATGTCAGGACACGCGCAAGGCGCTTCGGTTCTTCGCGGAGCGGCGGGTGAAGACCCACTTCGTGGACCTGCAGGTCAAGGCCGCTTCCCCGGGGGAACTGCGCCGGTTTGCCCAGAAGTTCGGGGTGACGGCGCTGGTGGACCGTGACGGGAAGCGCTTCGCCGATCTCGGCCTTCGAAGCGCCGCACTCTCCGACACTCGCTGGCTCGACCGCCTCGCCGAGGACCCGCTGCTGCTGCGGACCCCGCTCGTGCGACACCAGCAGCGGCTCACGATCGGCCCCGCGGAAGCGACCTGGAAGGATTGGGTGACGGCGTGAGTCAGTTCTCTGTCTCCGGCCTGGCGGTCGAGTTCGGGGTCACCCGGCTCTTCACCGACGCCACCTTCACCATTGAACGGGGTGAACGGTGGGGCGTCGTTGGGCGCAACGGCACGGGAAAGACCACCCTCTTTCGCCTCCTGGCCGGCACGGCGCAACCCAGCCGCGGGACGGTGGCCAGGGAATCGGGCCTCCGCATTTCCCTGATGGACCAGCACCGCGATTTCGGCGATGCGACCCGCGTCTGGGAGGCGGCCGCCGGTCCCTTCGCCGAGTTGCTCTCCCTCGAGGTGTCGCTGGCGGAACAGGCCGTCGCCCTCGGCGCCGACCCTTCCGAGGCCGCCCTCGACCGGTATTCCCGGGACCTCGAGCGCTTCGAGCGCGACGGCGGCTACACCCTTGCCCCTCGCGTCGATGCGGTCCTCCACGGCCTCGGCTTCGATCCGGAGGCGGCGCGCACCCAGGCCGTCGCCACGCTCAGCGGCGGCGAGCGCGGTCGCGTCGCCCTGGCGCGGCAGCTGGTGGCCCCTGCCGACGTCCTCCTCCTCGACGAGCCGACCAACCACCTCGACCTCGAAACCACCCGCTGGCTCGAGGACCACCTCCTCGGGCTCGACGCCACCGTCCTCGTCATCAGCCACGACCGTGCCTTCCTGGCCCGGCTGTCGAATCGCGTCCTGCACTTCGAGGCGAAGACGATCACCGCCTACAAGACCGGGTATGCCGGCTTCCTCGAACAGCGCGCGGAGCGGCAGCTCTCGCAGCAGCGGGCCTTCGACAAGCAGCGCCGCAACATCGAGGCGGAGGAGGACTTCATCCGGCGGAACATCGCGGGGGGCAACAGCGCGCAGGCCAAGGGGCGTCGGCGACGCCTCGAGCGGCTCCCGCGCCTCGGTCCTCCCCCCGGAGAGGAGGGGAGCATGACCGTCCAGTTCCCGCCGGGCGAACGCGGCGGGGACCAGGTGCTGGTGGCGCAGGACGTCCGGGTGCAGATCGACGATCGCGTCCTGCTCGACCGCTTCTCCGCGCGCGTCACCCGGGGCGAAGTGGTGGGGCTGGTCGGCCCGAACGGCGCCGGCAAGACGACCCTTCTCCGGGCGCTCCTCGGCGAGCGGCCGCTGAGCGCCGGCGAACTGCGCCTCGGCGACTCGATCCGGCCCGCCTGGTACCGCCAGGACATGGCCCAGGTGCCGCAGGAGAAGACGCTCTACGACATCACCGCCGACCTGCGCCCGATGTGGAATCGCGGTGCCATCCAGGGGCACCTCGGCGCCTTCGGCTTCAGCGGGGACACGGTGCTTCGACGCGCCGGCTCGCTCTCCGGCGGCGAGCGCGCCCGAATGGCGCTGTCGATGATGGTGCTCGACAACGCCAACCTCCTCATCTTCGACGAGCCGACCAACCACCTCGATGTCGAGTCCATCGAGGTGCTCGAGGACGCCCTGAGCGCCTGGGGTGGCAACGTCCTCCTGGTCAGCCACGACCGCGCGCTCCTCGAGGCCCTCGTCACGCGGGTGTGGGTGCTCCACAATGCCCGCATCACCGATTATCCCGGCACCTTCGTCGAGTGGGAAGAGGCGAGCAAGGAGCGGGAGCACGCCGCCGCCGTGGCCGCAGCCGAAGACGAGTCCAGCCGCCGGGTCGAGGAGCGGAAGAAGACGCGGCGCGCCGACGACCGCTCCAAGGACGACCGTGCCGCCCAGCGCGCCGCGCGCGAGGTGCTGCGCACCGCCGAGGCGCGGGTCGCGGCGGCCGAGCAGGTCGTGACGGGGCTGAAGGAACAGATGGAGGATCCAGCCCTGTACTCGACGACGGAGGGGGGCAAGCGGGCGGCAGCGCTGGGGAAGGATCTCGAGGGTGCCCGGCGGGAGTTCGAAGCGGCGTTCGCGGCGTGGGAAGCCGCGACGGCCGAGGTCGAGGCGCTGGGCTAGTACCCCGGCGGTGGCTGGAACGGCCCCAGGATCTGCGACACCCGGTCCGCGACGGCAAGCAGGGCGTCGTCGTCCCACCGCCGCCCCACCAGCTGCACCCCGACCGGCAGCCCCTCCGCCGTCTTTCCCGCCGGAACGACCACCGCAGGACTCCCCGTCAGGTTGAACGGCGCGGCGTAGGCGCCCACCGCCGTTGTGTATGCCACCTTTGCCCCGTTGATGACGATGGGCTTCCCGGAGCGCATGTGCGGGAAGGCGACCGTGGGCGCCACCGGGAGCATCCATGCGTCGAACCCGCCGAGGAACCGTTCCAGCGCGGCGATCTTCTCGTCTCGCGCCGCCAGCGCGCGGACGAACCGCCTCGGGTCCATCGCGAGTCCGCCGCGCAGGCCGCGTGTCCAACGAGTTCGACCCAGCCCGAAGTAGGTGCCGTGCCGGAGCAGGAGCCGGATCGGTGCCGGGGTCATCAGCCCCATCTCGAATCCGTTGATCTCCCCCCACAATTCCAGGGCATCGTGCAGGTCGAAGCCCGAAGGAGCCGCCCGCTCCACGGTGCAACCAGCCGCTGCGAGCGAGACAGCGGCGGCGCGCACCGCGTCGGCGGTGTCCGTCGACACGGGACCCTGGGGGAGGGAGTCGGTCCAGGCGATCCGGAGCGTGGCGGCGCCGGGCGCCTCGCGCGCCGCGGCGATCGGCGGGACAGGCGGCACTTCCGAGTGCTGGCCGTCCGGCCCCTCCAGCAGCGTCATCGCGAGACGGAGGTCCGCTACCGAGCGGGCCAGCGGTCCGAAGCTCACCATGTGCCGGAGGCCGCGCGGCGGGCCGCCGGGCAGTTCGCCGTGCCCGGCGCCCGACACCCGGTGCTCCGTGGGCTTGAATCCGAAGACGCCGCAGAAGTGGGCCGGGATGCGAATGGACCCGGCGGCGTCGCTTCCGATTTCCAGGGGGGTGAGGCCGGCCGCGACCGCCGCCGCGCCGCCGCCGGTGCTGCCGCCGGGGGTCCGGCCGAGATTCCAGGGATTGTTGGTGCGACCAAAGATGGGACTGATGCACTGCCAGTCGTAGCAGAGCAGGGGAACGTTCGTCTTGCCGACGATCACGGCCCCGGCGTCGAGGACGCGCTGCACGACCGTGGCGTTGGTGGTGGAAATATTGTCGCGGGCGGGGGCGTAGCCGGCGGTGTTCCGCAGTCCGCGCACATCGAAGATGTCCTTGATGGTGACGGGGACGCCGTGCAGCGGACCCCACCACTCGCCGCGCGCCCAGGCCTCGTCGGCGGCCACCGCGCGTTCGCGGGCCTGCGGATTGGGAATGACGATGGCGTTGAGCGGCGGGTTGAATCGGTTGATGCGGCTGGCGTAGAGGTCGAAGGCGTCCACGGCACTCCAGCGGCGCGCGCGGATCGCCTCTGCGATGTCGGCGGCAGTCGCAAAGCCGGACCCGAGATCGGCGGTCACTCCGGGAGCGGCCTCCCGGCCGTCCACCGCTCCGCGGCGAGTCGCTGCAGGTAACGGAGCACCGTGTCGCGATCGGCGTGCACCGTGAGGAGCAGCAAGTCGCCGTCGCGCGCCCAGGCGAGCGCCTGCCGAGCCGACTGCAGTTCGCCTTCGGCGAGGTCGATCTGGTCATCGTGCGCGCCGAGGCGGCGGAGTTCCTCGATCAGCATGCCCGACACCTCTCCCGCCGCCCGCCCGCGGAGGTAGGACGGCATCTCCTTTACCAGCACCCGGTCGGGCTTCCCGAGCCAGGCGGTCCGCGCCAGTTCGCGAATCGCATGGTCGTCCCGGTCGCCGGCCTGCCCGATCACCACGAGGCGGCGGGCGGCCGGGAGCGCGCGCGCCATCTCCATCAGCGCCGTGAGCCCGTGCGGGTTGTGGGCAAAGTCCACGAACAGGCGCACCCCGCCGAACTCGAACCCGTTGAGGCGGCCGAGATTGCCCGCCGGCGTATTGGTCAGCGAAGCCAGGCCCTTGGCGATGGATGCGTCGTCGAGGCCGAGCACGACGCCGACCAGCGTCGCCGCGAGGGCGTTGGCAACGTTGTAGCGGGCCGCCCCGCCGATCGTGATCGGCACCCGGGCCACGGTCGTGATGTCCCGCTCGGTGCGCCCCGTACCGAAGCTGATGCGGTCGCCCCGCAGGGTCGCGGTGAGCCCACCCGCACAGCGGGCCGCTGCCAGTACCGCATGGTCGGGGTCAAGCGAAAACCAGGCGACGGGGGAGGCGAGGCCGTGCGAGGCCGCGACAAGGGCAGGATCGTCGGCGTTGAGCACCAGGGGCCGGAGGCCGCCCAGCGCCCGGGCGACTACCAGCTTCGCCTCGGCGAGGTCGGCGAGCGAGTACACCGCCGATTCACCGAGGTGGTCCTCGGCGATGTTGGTCACGAGCGCGACATCGGCCCGGTCGACCGCGAGGCCCCGGCGGAGCAGCCCGCCGCGGGCGGTTTCGAGGACCGCCATGTCCACCCGCCGATCCCGCAGCAGGCGGCGCGCGCCCCCCGGCCCGGAGAAGTCGCCGGCCTCGAGCGTCTCGCCGCCGACCATGACGCCGTCAGTGGAGGTATGCCCCGCGGTCTTGCCCGCGGCGGAGATCATGCCGCTCACCAGGCGGGTGACCGTCGTCTTGCCGTTACTGCCGGTGATGAGCGCGACCGGGATGTTGCGGAGCGCGGGCCACGGCACGGCGGTCGGGGCGGGGAGGGCGTCCATCGGCCAGGTCGCGGACCCCGCCCCGGTTCCGATCGAGACGGATTCGTCATCCCAGAGGAACCGGAGGTCGCGCGCCGCCGCCGCCGCCTCGAGCGCCAGCAGGGTCGGCTTCCGCTCCTCGGCAACGATGGCGCGAAGCCTGTCGATGGCGGCGTCGCGGTCGATCGCGTCGCAATGAAAGCGCGCGCTGGCGGCCGCCCACGCCCATTCGTTGACTTCGGTGGCCGCGTAGAGCGCGTCGATCGGCGCGGTAAGCGCGAGGCTGGCGCCGCCCGGATAGCGGCGGACGGCGAGCGTCTCCCCGGTCCATCCCAGCGCGTCCAGCGCGAGCCGCGCTTCCTCGCCCCAGAACCGCACGAGCTCATCCGCGGCGGGGTCGGCCAGCTCGACCTCCAGCACCGCCCCCGGCCGGTCGGTCACCAGGTTGGGACCGGTGAGCCGCCGGGAGTCGCGGATGGTTTCCGGAAGGACCATCAGTCGTCGGCTTCCCGGGCGAGGCGGACGCCGCGATCGTCACGGATGATCTGGTCGGAATCGGGAAGCTCGGCGCCGGCCGAGGGGGCGGTCACCTCCAGCCTGGCGGCGGGTGCGGGTGTCGTCGCCGCGCCGCGGCCGCTGGGGCTGAAATGAATGATCTGCTTCCAGGTCCGCGCGATCGAGTCGCCGAAGATGAGCAGCAGGTCTCCCTGCCGGGCCATCCGGAGCGCCGCCTCCACCGCGCGCTGCTCGTCGGCGATCACCGTGATCTGCTTGTCTGGCACACCCGCCGCCAGCAGCGTCTCGCGGAGCAGGCGGGGCACCTCTTCGTCGGTGCGCCCGCGGAGGGAGTCGTCCCGCCGGCAGAAGTAATGGGCGAACCGTCCCGCGGCCCGGTGGGCGATGTCGCGGATGTCCTCGTCGCGGCGGTCGCCCGGTCCGGCCAGCACCACCAGCTTCTTCCCCTTCACCTCGATGCGGTCGGTGAGCTGGCACATCACCTCGACCGCGTCGGGGTTGTGGCCGTAGTCGAGGATGACCTTGAAGCCGTGCTCGTCGAAGACGTTCATCCGGCCCGGCGCCTGGAAGAAGCTGGTGTCGAAGGTACGGAGCCCGTGCCGGATGTCCTCCAGCTTGACCCCCATGCTGAACGCCATCGCCGCGGCGAACATCGCGTTCTGCACGTTGTGCATCGCGCGCCCCTCGAGGGTGGCCGGGATCAGGTGGGTCCAGAGCAGGGGAATGTGGCCGCCACGATCGTAGATCGTGATCATCTGTCCGTTCACGCCGGCCTCGAGTGCCAGCGCGCGGCCCCCGGCCCGGATGTGCTCGCGCACCAACTGGTGCTCCGGGTTGAGCGTGACGTAGCAGATGACCTTGGCCTCGGTGTAGTCGGCCATCGCGAGACAGAGGGGATCGTCGGCGTTGAGCACCGCCGTGTCGCGCGCCACCTCGATCGGAATCCGCTTGACCTTGGCCAGTTCCTCGAGGGTCTCGACGCCCCGGAGCCCGAGGTGGTCGGACTTCACGTTGAGGCAGGCGGCCACGTCGCAGTGGCGGAAGCCCATCCCGGCGCGCAGCAGCCCGCCGCGTGCCGTTTCCAGCACCGCCACGTCGACATGGGGATCGCCGAGGACCATCCGCGCGGCGATCGGTCCGGTCATGTCGCCCTCGACCGTGCGATTGCCGTCGATGTACACGCCGTCGGTGGTGGTCAGGCCGACCGTGCGCCCGGCCAGCTTGTGGATGTGCGCCAGCATGCGGGAGGTCGTGGTCTTGCCGTTGGTGCCGGTGATGGCCGCGATCGGAATGCGCGACGGCGATCCCGGCGGGAAGAGCATGTCCAGCACCGGGCCCGCCACGTCGCGGGGCTTTCCCTCGCTCGGCGCCATGTGCATCCGGAAGCCGGGCGCCGCGTTGACTTCGCAGATCGCGCCGCCGCCGTGCTCCCGGTAGGACAGGCTGATGTCGGGCGTCAGGAAGTCCACCCCGCCGACGTCGAGGCCGATCGCCTCGACGGTCCGGACCGCCATTTCCCGGTTGTCGGGATGGACGATGTCGGTCACGTCAACGGAGGTGCCGCCGGTCGAGAGGTTGCCCGTCGAGCGGAGGTACACGACTTCGCCCGCGGCCGGGACGGTGGCCCGGGTGTAATTCTGCCGTGCCAGCAGCCGGTCCGCCTGCGCGTCGAACTCGATGCGCGTCAGCACCTTCTCGTGGCCGATGCCCCGCCGGGGGTCGGCGTTGACGGAGGCGACCAGCGCCTCGATGGTGCGGATGCCGTCCCCGACGACGTGCCCCGGGACCCGCTTGGCCACCGCCACCAGCTCGCCGTCGATCACCAGCATCCGGTGATCGTGCCCCTCGATGAACGACTCGACGATGACGCTGCGGCTGATCGCCTGCGCCTGCCGGAAGGCCACGGCCACCGACTCGTCGTCCTGGAGGTTGATCGCCACCCCGCGTCCATGGTTGGCGTTGTACGGCTTGAGCACCACCGGAAACCCGATACGCCGCGCGGCGTCGATCGCCTCGTCCTCGCGCTGGACCAGCCGCTGCTTCGGCACCGGGAGCCCGAGTCGCGTCAACAGCTTGTTGGTCTCTTCCTTGTCCGAGGCGATCTCCACCGCGATGTGCGGCGTCTTGCTGGTGATGGTCGCCTGCACCCGCTGCTGGAATCGGCCCATCCCGAGCTGGATCAGGCTGTAGTCGTTCAACCGCATCCAGGGAATGCCACGGTCCTCGGCCGCGTGCACCAGCGCGCCGGTGCTTGGCCCGAGCGCGCGGCGCTGGGCGAACCGGATGAAGGCGTCCCGCTCCTCGGCGAAATCGAACCCGTCCGGCACGCTGCCCTTGGGGCGCAGCGCCTCCGGGAGGAGGGAATGGAGCAGGGTGAGCGCCAGCCGGCCGGCCTCGAGTCCCACTTCTTCCTGCTCATACTGGAACACGACGTGGTAGCGGCCCGGGACGTCGGTCGAGCGGGTCTTCCCGAAGGTGACCGTGGCGCCCGCGACGTTTTGCAATTCGATCGCGACGTGCTCAAGCACGTGACCGAGCCAGGTGCCCTCGTCTTCCAGCACCCGGCGCTGGAATCCCCCCGCGTCGCCGTAGGAGCAGCCGTGCTCGAGCAGGCCCGGCAGCGCGGCGAAGAGGGCATCGCTGAACGCGGGCCCCAGGCGGCTGGTGGGCCACTCTTCCACCGGCCCGAGGTCCAGGTCGAAGCGGATGACGGGGAAATGGGCGTACAGGCTCGGTCCGAGGTAGACCGAGGTCTCGATGATGCGCATAGGCCTCCCGGGAGGGACCGGGGTCAGGGCTGGGCGGCGGCGGCGTTGGGCGCCGTGGCCACGCGGGTGTGAAGATTGAAGGTGGCGCCGGCGGTCAGGATGTGCAGCCGCAGACCGATGAGGCAGACCGGTTCATGGTCGCCGACCTGGTCCATCGACGAATACTCCACGTTGGCGCAGTCGACAATCGTGATGCCGCCGCTGCCGACCACCTCGAGCGTCTCGTCGGGGCCGATGAACGCGGCGGTGTCCTCGTCGAGTCCGACCCCGATCGCAAAGGGGTTGTACGCGAGCGCGGTGAGCAGCCGGCCAAGGCGGTCGCGCTGCCGGAAGTGCTGGTCGATGACGACGCGATTGGTCAGTCCGAGCCCCGGCGCCAGCGTCACGATGTTGGCGCGCGGCACGGCGCCGTCCTCACCGTTGGCGATCATGTGCTCGGACAGGAACGCTGCGCCGGCGGAGGTGCCGGCCACCGGCACGCCCGCGGCGTTGAGGGTGCGGATGGTGCGGGCCACGTCGGTCCCGCCGAGGGTCGTGGCCAGGCGCAGCTGGTTGCCGCCGGTCATGAAGACGCCCGTCGCGGTCACCAGCTTGTTCAGGAGCTCCGCCCGGTCGCAGTCCGCGCGCGTCTCGAACGGCAGCGACCGGACCCGTCCGGCGCCCAGCTCGGTGAACAGCGTTTCGTACCGTTCGCCCGTGTCGGCGAGCTGGGACGCCGTCGGGATGACGGCGATGCGCGCGTCCTTCCCGCCGGCGATCTCCACAAAGCGTCGCAGGATCCTGGCGTCGCTCATCTTTTCTTCGGCGCCGCCGACGGGGATGATCACCCCGCGTTCGGCGCCCTCGGGCGGGCGGGCCGGGCTCATTGCAAATCCTCAAAAGTGCCGCGGACGACGGCGCGGCCGTCCACCAGGTGCCAGCGTCCCATGGCCATCACGTCGGTCAGGTCCCCGTTGGGGTTGAGGATCACGAGGTCGGCGTCGCCACCGGCCTCGATCCGCCCCTTGTCGGGAAGGCGGAGGAGATCGGCGGGATTCGAGGTGAAGGCGGGGAGCACTCGCTCGAGCGGCTGCCCCCGGTCCAGCAGCTCGCGCAACGCCGCCGCCAGCGCGCCCGGACTGCCGACATCCATGTCGGTCACGCGACCGTCGGCATCGAAGACGGGGAGGCATCCGCCGCCGTCCGAGCTCACGGTAATCCGCTCCGGCGGCAATCCGGCGCCGAGATACTGGAGCAGCGCGTCCTCGGCGGACCAGGCATCCTCCTCCGGGCCGACGGGGAACGCGGTCAGGTCGATCCAGCCGCCGCGCTCGGCGAACTGCATCGCCTCCTCGAAGAGGGCGCGGCGGCGGTTCACATGGGTGGGATTGAAAACGCGGGGGGGAAGTTCACTGGCGTCGAGTGCCTCGTCGATCAACTGGAGGCCGCGGGCGCCGTCGCCAAGGTGGAGGTGGACGATGCCGGCCTTGCCGGTCATCAGTCCCGCAACGTGCGCCTCGCTCGCAAGCCGGAGCAGCTCGTCGCGCGTCGGCTGGCTGGATCGGTGGTCGCTCAGGGCGACTTCGCCGATCCCGATGACGCGGTCGATGTGCACGATGTCGCCGCGGACCGATCCGGTGAGCGTGGTCGGCGGGAGGTGGTAGCCACCGGTATGGCACCAGGCGCTCAACCCTTCCGCGACCAGCCCCCGCGCCGCCGCCACCAGCGACGCGGTGCTGCGGGTCACGTCATCGGTGCCGAGGACACCGACCACCGTCGTGACGCCGCCGCGCGTGAAGCGCGTCAACGGCACCGGCGGGACGCGGCTCTCCGGTCCGGACTCGCCGCCCCCGCCGGTCAGGTGGACATGGCCATCCACGAGGCCCGGAATGACACGGCGGCCGCCGAAATCGCGCTCCACGACCCCGAGTGACGCCGGGAGCGCCGGGACCTCGCGCCCCAGCCAGAGCACCTTGCCGCCGCCGACCAGGATGTGGCGGGCGTCGCGAGGCTCCGGTGCGTAGATCTCGACGTTTCTCAGCAGCGTCAACATGCGTCGGAATGACTCCGTCAGCGCAGGGGGGAGCGGGATAATACCGCCGATGAGGCGTATATTGGAAGGATGAAAACCCCTTCATTCCTCCCGGTGACGCTCACCGGCACAGCGGTCGTGCTCGAGCCGCTCGGCGAACGCCACTGGCCCGGTTTGCTGGCCGTCGGACTCGCGTCGGAGCTCTGGGAATGGACCATCGAGCGCATCGAGGACGAAGCCGGCCTGCGCCGCTGGTTCGAGGAAGCACTCCGTGCAGGGGCGGAGGGTCGGGCCGTGCCGTTCGCGACCGTGCTGCGGCCGTCGGGCCAGGTGGTCGGTGCGACCCGGTTCGGCGCTCTCGACGCCCAGAACCGTCGCGTCGAAATCGGGTGGACGTGGGTCGCCCCCGCCTGGCAGCGGACGGGGGTCAATCCCGAGGCAAAGTACCTCATGCTCGAGCACGCCTTCGAGGTCTGGGGCTGCCATCGGGTGGAATTGAAGACCGACGCGCTCAACCAGGCGTCCCGCGGGGCGATGCTCCGGCTCGGGGCGCGGGAGGAGGGGGTCTTCCGGAAGTACCAGCTGCGGCAGGATGGCCGGGTCCGCGATACCGCCTGGTACGCCATCACCGCCGGGGACTGGCCCGAGGTCAAGGCCGGGCTGGCGCGACGGTTGTGGCAGCCACCTCCGGCGCGTTAGCTTGCCCCATCCAAGGTCCACCACTCTCACCGATTGAAATCGCGATGCCCCTGACGACTTCTCTCCGCAAGGCCGACCTCGCCTCGGTCGCGACTCCGATGCTCATCGTCGCGGTGCCGCAGGGTCCGCGCCCCGCGTCGCTCGACTCGCTCGACCGCGCCGTCGGGGGAGCCATCACCCGCGTATACGCCGCCGGCGACTTCGCTGGCAAGAAGGACCAGGTGGCGTTCATCTACCCCGACGGCCCGGCTGGCCGGGTGCTTCTCGTCGGCGCCGGCGAGGCGGCGAAGAGCTCCACCCGGTCGCTCCGCCGCGCGGCGGCGGTCGGCGGGAAACGGGCGCGCCTCGCCGGTGTCACCGATGCGGCGTACCACCTGACCCCGGAAGCCCGCGGGTCGGTGCCCGAGGCCGATGCCGTGCAGGCCACCGCCGAAGGGGTGATCTATGGTGCGTGGCACTTTGATGCGCTGAAGCTGCCTCCGGAAGAAGCCAGGCCTGCGCTGGAGCGCATGGAGATTCTCGCCCACGGGGCGGCCGCCGAGGCGGGGCATGGCCTTGGCGCTGCGATCGGCGCCGCGCAGGCGTTCACGCGCGGGCTGCAGGTCCTCCCGAGCAACACGTGCACTCCGTCGTTCCTGGCGGCGCAGGCGCAGGACCTCGCGACCCGCCACAAGTTCGGGATTACGGTGCTTGACCGCGCGGCCATCGAGAAGGAAGGGATGGGCGCCCTGCTCGCCGTCGGGAAGGGAAGCGCGGAAGATCCGCGATTCATCGCCCTCGAATACAAGGGCGGGGCGGGCGCGCCGATCGTCCTGGTCGGAAAGGGCGTCACCTTCGACACCGGCGGCATCTCGATCAAGCCCGCCGAGCGCATGGAAGACATGAAGTTTGACATGTCCGGCGCCGCCGCGGTGCTGGGGGCGTTCGAGGCCATCGGGCGGCTCCGCCCCAAGGCGCACGTCATCGGCCTGATCCCCTCGGCGGAAAACATGCTGTCCGGCACTGCCTACAAGCCAGGCGACGTGGTGCGCGCCATGTCCGGCAAGCACATCGAGGTGATCAACACCGACGCGGAGGGCCGCCTCCTCCTGGCAGACGCGTTGCACTACGCCCGGCGCTACAATCCCGCCTGCGTCATCGACGTCGCCACGCTGACCGGCGCCGTCGTGAGCGCGCTCGGCCACACCGCGGCGGCCGTCATCGGGACCGACGACGCACTCATCGACGAAATCCGCCGGGCCGGCGAGCGGTCGGGGGAGCGGGTGTGGCAGCTGCCCCTGTGGGACGAGTTCCGGGAGCACATCAAGTCGGACATTGCCGACGTGAAGAACTCCGGTGGCCGGCCGGCCGGGACGATCACCGCGGCCTGGTTCCTCCGTGAGTTCGCGGAGGGGTACCTCTGGGCGCATCTCGACATCGCCGGGACGGCCTACACCCAGAGCGAGGATGCCGGCTCGGTGAAGGGGCCAACCGGGATGGGCGTGCGGCTCTTCGCCGAGTTCGTCCTGGCCCGACAGGGGTGACGCGCCGCCGTTGGGTTCCTGCGGTTGGGCTGGCCCTGCTGGGTTGTCTCGCCGGGACTGCGGTCGAGGCGCAGTCGCCGGAGCAGATGGCGGCCGATTCCCAGCGGAACGCCGCCGATACGGTCAACCTGAGCGCCCGCTACCTCGAAGGGCAGGCGCTGGCGAAGGTCCGCCTCCCGGTGGCGCCCCGCCTCGATCCCGACGGTGTGATGCCGACCGGGTCCCGCGTCGTGCTCGATCATCACGCCATCCAGTGGTCCACTGCCGAGACGGTGTCGGAGCTGCTCCTGGAAGTGCCCGGGCTGTATCTCTGGCGCGGCGGGTGGCTCGGCCGTCCCGAGTACGCCAGCTACCAGGGCCGGGGGGCGACCTCGGTCGAGTACTTCCTCGACGGTCTTCCGATGACGCCGGTTGGTCCCGATTCCGTCGGGATCGATCCGGCGCTCCTGCCGATCAATCTCCTCGATCGCGTGGAAATCGAACGGTGGGCCGGGCTGCTCCGGGTTCGGCTCTACACGCCGCGCCACGACGTGGCGGCCGCGGGTACCGACATTCTCGTCGCCACCGGCGACGGGAGCTTCTCGCGCTACGGCGGTCGCATTCAGAAGCGGTTCCGGTCCGGGATCGGCTACGCGCTGGCGGCCGACTACTGGGATGCCTTGACGAACGACGCCGCCTCGAGCGCCGCGCAGGAAACGAATGTCTGGTTCCAGCTCAGCTACCTCGGGGGCGAGCGCTGGGGCCTGCAGTACCAATACGTGATGCAGTCGCCCAACCGGGAGGCATACGTCACGAACGCGGGCGACAGCATCGGGGCGGGGGTGAAGGGCACCCGGGGCGACATGCAGTTGCGGGCCTTCCTGAAGGGGGGCAGCGGGGACCTCACTCGGCAGGCCGACCTCGTCTTCTCCTCTACCGGGTGGTCGGGGAGCGACGTGTCCCAGCGCGTCAACGGCGTTGGCGTCGTGGCGTCGTGGCGGAAGCCGACGATGTCCGCCTCCGTCAGCGGATTCCTCCGGTCGCGGTGGACCAACGCCGAACTTCGGGGGACCGCCGGGTGGGCGCCGACCCGTGCGGTCAGCGCGAGCCTCGAGGCGGAGTGGATTTCCTATGACAACAGCCGGTCCAGTCAATGGCTGGGCGCGCGGGCAGGGCTGGCGCTCCCGTACGGGTTTGACCTGAGCGGGTCGGCCCGCGTGGGCAAGGTCGTCGCCGCTCCCGCCATCGAGACGAGCGAGGCGCAGGACATCGGCGACCTCACCGCGACGCTCGGCTGGCAGCGGTCCTGGCTCTCGCTCACCGCCGACGTCTCGCAGACCAGCGCCTTCCAGGGACTCGCGCCGCAGCCCTACCTCAACGTGCCCGGGCTGGCCACGACGCCATCGACCACCTGGCTGTCGGTCGGCGGTCGGCTCGCGCCGATTCCGTGGGTCATTCTCGAGAGCCGCTACAGCAACCCCACCTCCGGCACGCCGAACGGCAATCCGCCGACCCACTCACTCACCACGGCGACGATTCGGTCGAAGTTTTTCCGGACCTTCAAGAGCGGCTCCTTCGACCTTAAGGCCCAGATCGGCGTCGAGTCCTGGGGCGACGGCGTCATCGGCCTCGACGCGACCTCGGCCCCGATCCGACTCAACGGCGCGACGTTTCTCAGGGCCTACCTGGAGCTGGAAATCGGCAGCTTCCAGTTCTACTACGACCGGATGAACCTGGCCGGCACCGACCAGACGTATGTGCCTGGCTACGTAATCCCGCCCTACGGAAGCACTTACGGTGTTCGCTGGTCGTTCGTGAACTAGCCACTTCGGCTTCCCCGCTTCCCCGCTTCCCCGCCTTACTTCCCGACCTGTCCAGTGGTCTCCAAACCCGCTATCTTTACATGCTTTACCAGAATCGCGGGGGTTGCGTGCCGCACAGCATGACCGGGTTCGGAGCGGGGGAAGGGAACGCGGCTGGCGGACGGCTCCGGATCGAAATCCGGACGGTCAACCACCGCTTCTTCAACTTGTCCGCCAAGCTCCCCTCGGACCTGTCGGCGCTGGAGTCGGAGTTGCGGGAGCGGCTCCGCAGGGATCTCGAGCGCGGCCACATCAGCGTCGGCGTGCGGTGGGTCGAATCCCCGGCCCGCGAAGCGGCGCTCGCGCTGAACATGGAGCGGGCGCGGGTGGTGGTGGCCCGGCTCCGGGAATTGCAGACGAGTCTCGGGTTGGTCGGCGAGGTCTCACTCGACCTGGTCGCCCGGCAGCCCGAGGTGCTGGTGTTCGACGGGAGCGAGATTCCCGCGGTGACCTGGGCCGAATTCGAACCGATCGTGCTCGCCGCCATCGTCGAGTGCACCGCGATGCGCCGACGCGAGGGGGCGGCACTGGCCGCGGAGCTGGCGCATCGGCTCAACCTGCTGGAGTCCGCTGGTCGGCGCGTGGCGGAGCTGGCGCCCGCGCGGTTGCCCCGGGAGCGGGACCGGCTGCGGAGCGCCGTGACCGAGCTGCTCGACGGCCGGGCCGTGGACGACGCCCGCCTGGCGCAGGAGCTCGCCGTGCTGGCCGACAAGCTGGACATCACCGAGGAACTGGTGCGCTTCGCGTCGCACCTGGCCGCCTGCCGCGCCGCGCTGGCCAGCGATGGCGCCGTCGGCAAGCAGCTCGGGTTCCTGGCGCAGGAACTTGGCCGGGAAATCAACACGATGGGCGCCAAGGCCAACGACGCGGACATTTCGCAGCAGGTCATCCTGATGAAGGGCGAGATGGAAAAGTTCCGCGAGCAGCTGGAAAACCTCGAGTGACGCCGTTCCTCCTGGTGCTCTCGTCGCCCTCTGGCGGCGGCAAGACCACCATCGCCCGGTCGCTGCTGCAGGCCCGGAGCGACGTGGGTTACTCGGTGTCGGCCACGACGCGCGCGCCGCGGCACGGCGAGCGGGACGGGCACGATTACCACTTCCTGAGCGCGGCCGAGTTCGAGCGGCGGGTGGTGGCGGGCGAGTTCCTCGAGCACGCGACCTACGGCGGCCACCGCTACGGGACGCTGCGCTCGGAAATCGACCGGGTGCTCGGCGGCGGTCGCCACGCGGTGCTCGACATCGAGGTGGAGGGCGCCCGGCAGGTGCTGGAGCGGATGCCGGACGCGGTGCGCGTCTTCGTCCTCCCGCCGTCCGCCAAGGTGCTCGTGGAGCGGCTCCGGGCCCGCGACACCGAGACGCCCGAGGCGCGGCGCACCCGGCTGGCGCGGGCGGCGGAAGAGCTGATGGCGGTGACGGAATACGACTACGTGGTGATCAACGAACACCTGCGGGACGCGGTGAATGCCGTCGGGGCCATCCTCGACGCCGAGACGAGGCGGGTGGCGCGTCGGCGCGACCTCACGGGATTCGTGGAGCTTTTGCGCCAGGGCGTCGCCTCGGCGGCCCAGGGCGACAGTGTATGACCAACCAAGGGAGCAGGAACCAATGAAGATCTACACCCCGGTGGATGCGGCTCGGAAGGCCGGCAACAAGTATCTCGGCGTCCTGGTCGCGGCCAAGTTCGCACGGTACCTGAACGAGTTCCCGCGCGACCACCTCGACACCGGCGACGAGAAGCTGACCACCACCGCGCTCGAGTCGCTGACGTTCGGCGGGCTCGAGTACAAGATGATCCGCCGCCGCCGCTCCGAGGCGTAGGTGTGGTCCGGCCGGCACGTCGTTCTCGGCGTGTCGGGCGGGATCGCGTGCTATAAGAGCTGCATTCTTGCCCGACGCCTGACCGAGGCAGGGGCGCGGGTGGATGTCGTCCTCACGCGTGCCGCCGCGGAGTTCGTGCGGCCGCTGACGTTTGAAGCACTGACCGGGCGCCCGGTCCTGACTTCCCTCTGGGAGGCGGACCGGGCGCTCGCGCACATCCGCCTGGCCGACGACGCCGACCTCGTGATCCTCGCCCCGGCCACGGCGCAGCTCCTCGCCCGCGCCGCGCAGGGCATCGCCGACGACGTCCTCACGGCCATGCTCCTCGCCCGCACGGGGCCGGTGCTCGTCGCCCCCGCCATGAACGACGCGATGTACGCGCACGACGCGACGACTCGCAACGTCGCAACCCTTGCCGCCCGGGGCTGGGCCTTCGTCGGGCCCGAGGTCGGGCCCCTCGCCGAGGGCCCCTCGGACCGGCCGGGTCGCATGAGCGAACCGGAAACGATCTTCGCCCACGCGGCGCGGGTGCTCCGCCGAGGGAGCGCGCTGGCGGGTCGGACCGTGGTAGTGACCGCCGGCCCCACGCGTGAGCCGATCGACCCGGTGCGGGTGGTGACCAACCGGTCCAGCGGCAAGATGGGGTACCGGCTCGCCGAGGCGGCATGGGAGCGCGGTGCCGACGTCGTGCTGGTCAGCGGCCCGGTCACCCTCAAGGCCCCGGTCGGTGTGCGGCTCCGCTCGGTGGAAACCACCGACGATCTGGAACAGGTAGTGGCAGAGGAACTTCCCGGGGCCGATGTCCTGATCATGGCCGCCGCGCCCGCCGACTATCGACCCTCCAGTCCGAGCACCGCCAAGCGGCCGCGCACCGATGGCGCACTCGCCATCCCGATGGAACCGACCGCCGACATTCTCCGCGCCACCGTCGCGGTGCGCAAGGCGGGAAGCGTCATCGTCGGTTTCGCGCTGGAGACGGGGGACGCGATCCAGAAGGCGCGGACCAAGCTCGAGGGGAAGGCACTCGACCTGATCGTCGTGAACGACGCGCTGGAACCGGGCGCCGGATTCGATGTGGACACGAACCGCGTAGCGATCCTCGACCGCGAAGGCAACGCGCGCGTCGTGCCGCTGGCCTCGAAGCGCGAGGTGGCCGACACCATCCTCGACGCCGTGGAGGCACGCATTGTCGGATAAGTGGCAGGCCTACCTTCGGCAGCAGATGGAACTCGGTGGCGGGGAGATTTATCTGGCCGAAGGGGCGGGAAAGCGGGGAAGCGGGGAAGCGAACGCGCCGGCCGTCAACTGGCGGAAGGGTGCTCCCCCGATTCCCGGTCCCGGCCTCACCATCGACCTGCCAACGCCCGACCTCCTTGGAGACGGACTGGGCAGCCTCGACACGCTGGCCGCCATCGCCGGGCGGATTGCGGGCTGCACTCGGTGCGGGCTGTCGAAGACGCGGAATAAGACCGTGCCGGGCGAGGGAAATCCCTCAGCTGAACTGATGCTTGTCGGGGAAGGGCCGGGCGCGACAGAGGACGAAACCGGGCGGCCGTTTGTGGGCGCCGCCGGCGACCTCCTGACCCAGATCCTCGGCTCTATCGGGATCCCCCGGGAGAGTGTATTCATTGCCAATGTCGTGAAGTGCCGGCCCCCGCAGAACCGGAAGCCGTTGCCGGACGAGTCCACCGCCTGCCTCCCGTACCTCCGCCGACAGGTGCAGCTGGTCCGCCCGAAGGTGATCCTGGCGCTCGGCGCCACCGCCGCGGAGTCGCTCCTCGGCGTCCGGAAGAGCCTCGGCGAGCTGCGCGCCGCCGTGCACAGCTATGGAGGCGTGCCGCTGGTGATCACCTACCATCCGGCCGCACTGCTCCGCAACCCGAATTGGAAGAAGCCGACCTGGGATGACGTCCGTATCGCCCGACAGCTCCTCGATCGCTGAGACCTACACCGGCCGCGCCGTCCCCTGGAGCCAGGAGGCGGAGCAGGCGGTGCTGGGCGCCATGCTGCTCGACCAGGACGCCGCGCTCCTGGCGACCGAGCTGGTGCAGGATGAGATGTTCTACCGCGAGGGCAACCGGCGCCTCTTCCGCGCCATGGTCAGCCTGGTGGAACGCCGCACCGTCATCGACCCCGTCACCCTGCGCGATGAATTGGGTCGGCGCGGGGAACTCGACGCCGTCGGCGGGGCCGACTACCTGGCCGACCTCGTGGACGCCGTTCCGACGGCGGCCAACCTCGAGTACCACGCGCGGATCGTCAAGGACAAGGCGATCCTCCGCCGCCTGATCGAGACCTCCACCGGCATCATCACCGAAGCCTACGACGGCCGCGCCACCGCCTCCGACCTGCTCGACAAGGCGGAGTCGCGCATCTTCCAGATTTCGCAGGAACGGGGCAGCGAAGGATTCAGCCGCCTCAAGGAGATGCTCTGGCCCACGATGGAGCGCATCGAAGCGCTCCAGCGGAGCGGGAAATCGATCACGGGCGTGCCGAGCGGCTTCGTAGATTTGGACAAGTTGACTTCGGGCTTCCAGCCGTCGGAACTGGTCATCATTGCGGCGCGGCCCTCGATGGGGAAGACCGCCTTCTGCTTGAACATCGCGACGCACGCGGCGGTGGAAGGCGAAGGGGTCGCCATCTTCTCGCTGGAAATGTCACGCGACCAGCTGGTCCAGCGGATGCTGACCGCGCGAGGCGCGGGTGGACAGCCAGCGGGTGCGGCAGGGGGGGCTGCGGGACGCCGACTTCACCAACCTGGCGCGGGCCGCGGGTGTCCTGCAGAGCTGCCCGGTCTGGATCGACGACACGCCGAGCCTGTCGCTGCTGGAAATGCGGAGCAAGGCGCGGCGGCTCAAGGCGGACAACGACATCAAGATGGTCGTCGTGGACTACCTCCAGCTCATGCGAAGCCCCGAGTACGCCGAGAACCGGGTGCAGGAAATCAGCGACATCTCGCGCTCGCTCAAGGCGCTGGCTCGCGAACTCGCCGTGCCGGTCGTGGCGCTGAGCCAGCTGTCGCGCGCGTCGGAGCAGCGGGGCGGGGAACGTCGCCCCATCCTCTCCGACCTGCGTGACTCCGGCGCCATCGAGCAGGACGCCGACCTGGTCATGTTCATCCACCGGCCGGAATACTACGACCGGGAGGATGAATCCAAGCGGGGGCTGGCCGACATCATGCTGGCCAAGAACCGCAACGGCCCCACCGGCGACGTGCAGCTGCGCTTCAGCCGCGAATACACCCGTTTCGACAGCTTCTCCAGCCGCGACGACCCGGAGTAGCATGGCCCGCACGCAGTCGGTCTATCGGTGTACGGAGTGTGGACACGACCATCCCAAGTGGGTCGGCCGGTGCGAGGGGTGCGAGGCGTGGAACACCGTGGCCGAGGAGCCGTTGGTCCGGGCCGCCGCCACCCGGGCGGGGCGCCGCGCCGCGCCGAGGCCGTCGCATGTCGCTGCCGCCCCGGCCGTCCGTCTCCGCGACATCGCCGAATCCCGCCTCATCCGCTGGTCCACCGGTCTCCCCGAGCTCGACTTCGTGCTCGGCGGCGGCATCGTGCCCGGGTCGATGACGCTCATCGGCGGCGAGCCGGGCATCGGCAAGTCGACGCTCCTGCTGCAGGTCGCGGCCCGGCTCGAGTCCGGCGGCCGGCGCGTGCTGTACGCCAGCGGCGAGGAATCGCCCGACCAGCTCCGGCTGCGCGCCGCGCGCCTCGAAGAGGATGCAGGACCGGTCCACGTGCTCGGCGAGACCCGGCTGGAAGCGGTGCTCGAGGCCGCCGCCGCGCTCCCGGCCGAGTTTCTCGTGCTCGACTCCATCCAGACGGTGTACACCGACTCCCTCGAGAGCGCGCCCGGCAACGTCGGGCAGGTGCGCGAGTCGGCGGCCCTCCTGATGCGGTACGCCAAGGAGACCGGCACGGCGGTGGTCGTCGTCGGGCACGTGACCAAGGGGGGCGGCATCGCCGGGCCCAAGACGCTCGAGCACATCGTGGACACGGTGCTCTACTTCGAGGGCGAGGGCTCGCTCGACTACCGCCTCCTCCGCGCCACCAAGAACCGGTTCGGCTCGGTGGACGAGCTGGGCGTGTTCTCGATGACCGAGCGCGGGCTCGTGGCGGTGCCGAATCCATCGGCCATGTTCCTGGCGGCGCGCGCCACAGGCACCAGCGGCAGCGCGGTCACGGCGCTGATGGAAGGGACGCGACCTGTGCTGGTGGAGGTGCAGGCGCTTGCCGCGCCCTCGGGATACGGTACGCCGCAGCGGGTGGCGACCGGCCTCGATCCGAAGCGGCTCGCGGTGCTCCTCGCCGTCCTGGAACGGCGGGGCAACACCTCGTTCGCCTCGCTCGACGTCTTCGTGCAGGCGACCGCCGGCGTGCGGCTGGCCGAGCCGGGGGCGGACCTGGCGGTGGCGGCGGCGCTCTTGTCCAGCTTGCACGGGAAGGCGGTCCCGGCCGATGTGCTGTATCTGGGCGAAATCGGGCTCGGCGGGGAAGTGCGGCCGATCAGCGGGATGGAGCGCCGGATGACCGAGGCCGCGCGCCTCGGGTTCCGCCGGGTCTTCTCACCCGGCCGCAATCCCCCCTCGGTCGCGGGCATCACCGTGGTCGGCGTGGACCACATCGATCAACTGGTGAAGAGCCTTGCCGCCTGAGGTCGGCGTGATCGTCGTGGCCGCGGGCCGGGGCACGCGCGTCGGAGGGACGCCGAAACAGTTCCGCGACCTCGCTGGCGTCCCGGTCCTGCTGCGCGCCCTTCGTCCCTTCACCTCCCATCCCGCTGTCTCCTGCACCGTCGTCGCCCTCCCGCCGGACGCCGTGACCGCCCCGCCGGAGTGGCTGACGCCGCTCCTCGGCGAGCGCCTGCGGGTCGTGGCCGGAGGAAGCGAACGCGGGGATTCCGTGCGCGCCGCGCTGGCGGCGTTGCCGGCGCGCTGCGAGGTGGTGCTGGTCCACGATGGCGCGCGCCCCCTCGTCTCGCGCGAAACGATCGACGCGGTGATCGCCGTCGCGGCGAGCGGCATCGGCGCGGTGGCGGCGGTGCCGGTCGGCGACACGCTCAAAGAGGTGGAGGCCGGAGAAGGCTCGCGAGTCGTGGAGCGCACCATCCCGCGCCAACGGCTCTGGCGTGCCCAGACGCCGCAGGGGTTTCCTCGCGACCTGCTGGAGCGCGCCGTCGCCGCGGCCGCCGCCGATGGGGTGCAGGGGACCGACGATGCCGAACTGGTCGAACGGATCGGAGGCCGGGTCGAACTCGTCCTCGACCAGCCGGCCAACCTCAAGCTGACGTCGCAGGGCGACTTTGCGCTGGCGATGGCCCTGCTCCAGGCCGCGCCATGAGCCTTCCGTTCCTGACTCCGGATGACGTCGCCCGCGCAATCCCGCTCGTCCGCGACCACCTCGCCGCTGGGAAGCTGCTCGCCTACCCCACCGAGACGGTGTACGGACTCGGGTGCGCCCCCACGGAGGACGCGCTGACCGCACTGGCCCGGCTGAAGGGGCGCCCTCCGAAGAAGCCCTTCCTGCTGCTCGTGTCGAGCGAAAAAATGCCGGAGGAGTGGGGCCTGGTCTATTCCCGCGCGGCGAGCGCGCTGGCGGCGGCCTTCTGGCCCGGTCCGCTCACGCTCATTCTCAAGGGAGGGGAAGGGCGTCTCCCCGATCGCCTCCGCGGTGCGGAGGGCGGCATCGGCGTCCGGTACACCTCCCATCGCGGCATCCGCACGTTGGTCGAGGCGTGCGGCATTCCGCTCACCTCCACCTCGGCCAACCGCCCGGGGAGTCCGCCCGCGGCGGGGGCAGCGGGCATCGAGCCGCTGTTCGAGGAGGCGGTCAGGAACGGGGACCTGCTGGTGCTCGACGGCGGGGTGCTCGGCAACGTGCCCCCCTCGACGATCGTGGACTGCACCGAGCCGCTTCCTCGTCTCGTCCGCGAGGGTGCCATTCCCCGCGAGGAGCTCCGCCGCGCCGTCGGGAGCCTGGCACCATGACATCTCCGGGCTCCGCTCGTCCCCGCCGCGTCCTGCTGGTCTGCACCGGGAACACCTGCCGCAGCGCGATGGCCGAGGCGCTGCTGCGCCAGGCACTCGACGCCCGCGGGGTCACCCAGGTCGAGGTGATCTCCGCCGGTACGGGAGCGTGGGAAGGTGCGCCGGCGTCGGAGGCGGCGTACCTGGTGGGTCTCGAGAACGGGCTGGATCTTTCCGGTCACCGTGCGCGGCTGGTCACGAGCGAGTTGGTGGCATCCGCCGACCTGATCCTCACCATGGCCCGCCACCATCGCGCGCGCATCCTCGAGCTCGGCGGGGACAACCGGGTGCACATGCTCGGTGAATACGCCGGGCGCTCGGCCCAGGGCGTCGAGGTGGCGGACCCGTTCGGTGCGGACCTCGAGGTATACCGCCAGACCCGTGACGATCTCAGCGCGCTGACCACCGTGGTGGCGGATCGGCTGGCGGAGGAGCAGCGGAATGCTGGGCGGTAGGACCCGCGTCTTCGCGCTCCTGGGCGACCCTGTAGCGCATTCCCTCTCGCCCGCCATGCAGAACGCGGCGTTCCGGGTCCTCGGACTCGACGCGGTGTATGTCCCGCTGCCCTGTGCGGCCGCCCAGGTGCCTGTTCTGATGGCGGCGCTTGCCGAGGCGGGGGGAGGGGGGAACGTGACGGTGCCGCACAAGCAGGTCGCGGTCACCGCGCTGACCCGGCCGAGCCCACGCGCGGCCTCGCTCGCCTCGTGCAACACCTTCTGGTGGGAGGACGGCGCGCTCACCGGCGACAGCACGGACGTCGAGGGGGTACAGGCGGCGCTCCGCCGGATCGACGTCGACGCCGACACCTGGCTCGTCCTCGGGACGGGAGGCTCTGCCCGCGCCGTGGCCGAGGCCGCCCGTGTGGCGGGGGCGCGCCTCGCGGTCTCCTCGCGCGCTGCGGACCGGGCCGCATCCTTTCTGGCCTGGGCCGCTGCGCTGGGCGTCGAGATGGCCAGGCAGGACGAGGCGACGCTGGTGATCAACGCGACACCGCTCGGCATGAAGCGGGACGACCCGCTGCCGTCCGAGCCTGCAGCCACGCCGCGTGCCGTTGCCGCTCTGGACCTGGTGTATCGGCGGGGCGAAACGGCCTGGGTGCGCGCCCAGCGGGCCACGGGCCGGAAGGCGGCGGATGGCCGCGAGGTGCTCCTGGCCCAGGGGGCCGCCGCCCTCGCCCGCTGGTTCCCCCGGCACGCGCCGCCTCTCGACGTGATGCGGGCCGCCCTGCATGCTGCCCTCGATTGACCTCCGCGCCGCCCTGTCGGCACTCGAACGGGCGCTGCTTCCTCCACAATGCCTGACCTGTGACGAGGCGGTCCCACGCAGCGATGGCGAGGCGCTCGTCTGCGCCGTCTGCAGGTCTCGCTGGCGCCGGGTGGCCGCTCCGCATTGCCCCCGATGCGCGGGGACGCTGCCGCCCGAGGGGACCTGCGCCTTCTGCGTGGAGTGGCCCGAGGCGCTGACCGGGGCGTGGGCAGCGGTGTGGCTGGATGAGGGGGCGCGGCTGGCGATGCACCGACTGAAGTACGGCGGCTGGTGGCGCGTGGTGGACGCGATGGCGGCGGGGATGCAACCGGTGCCGATGCTGCGGACGCCGAGCGTGCTGGTGCCCGTGCCCCTCGGAGCGGGGCGGATGAAGTCACGCGGGTACAACCAGGCGGAGCGGCTGGCCCGGGCGCTGGCACGGTACGGCGACCACGAGGTGCGTCCCGAGCTCCTCCGTCGACGGCGGGAGACCGGCACCCAGACCCGGCTCACGCCGGAAGCGCGTCGGGTCAACGTGAGCGGTGCCTTCGAGGCGGTTGGGCCGCTGCACGGGAGGGTCGTGCTGGTGGATGACGTCCTCACCACCGGGGCCACCCTCGGCGAGGCGGCGCTGGCATTGGCCGCCGCCGGGGCGACGACGGTCGAGGCCGTCGCCTTCGCGCGGGCCCGCCCGCCGGCGACGATGCTGGGCTGAGGGTGCGGTCCGGCCGATTCGGGTTATTTTTCCGGCGATCTGATTCTCTTACAGGAGACACCATGGCGGTCAAAGTCGGCATCAATGGGTTCGGCCGGATCGGGCGAAACGTCGTGCGCGCGGCAAAGAAGCTGGGCGCCACCGACCTCGACTTCGTGGCCGTCAACGACCTGACAGACACGAAGACCCTGGCCCACCTGCTCAAGTACGACTCGGTGCACGGCCGCTTCGACGGAACCGTCGAGGCCCGCGAAGGCGCCCTGGTCGTCAACGGCGACACGATGAAGGTGCTCTCGGAGAAGGACCCTTCCAAGCTGCCGTGGAAGGAGCTGGGCGTCGATGTGGTGCTCGAG
This sequence comes from uncultured Gemmatimonadales bacterium, assembly GCA_963748815.1. Taxonomy (GTDB): domain Bacteria; phylum Gemmatimonadota; class Gemmatimonadetes; order Gemmatimonadales; family GWC2-71-9; genus SPDF01. The sequence goes on from CAVVKJ010000010.1 coordinate 270,033, forward strand.
TCGACCGGCAGATTCACCGACCGGGAGCACGCCGCCATGCATCTCTCCGCCGGGGCGCGCAAAGTGGTCATCTCGGCGCCGGCCAAGAATGAGGACGTGACCGTCGTCTACGGCGTCAACCATGACAAGTACGACCCCGCCAGGCACCACGTCATCTCGAACGCGAGCTGCACCACGAACTGCCTGGTGCCGGTGGTCAAGGTCATTCTCGAGCGGTTCGGCTTCGTGCACGGCTTCATGACGACCATCCACTCGTACACCAACGACCAGCAGATCCTCGACCTGCCGCACAAGGACCTGCGCCGCGCGCGCGCGGCGGCGGTCTCCATCATCCCGACCAGCACCGGCGCCGCCAAGGCCACGGGCCTGGTGCTCCCGGAAGTGAAGGGCAAGATCGACGGCGTCTCCCTCCGCGTCCCGACGCCGGACGTGTCGGTGGTCGCCCTGTCCGTCGAGGTGAAGAAGGGCACGACGGTCGACGAGGTGAACGCCGCGTTCCGGGAGTACGCGGCCGGGCCCATGAAGGGCGTCCTGGCCGTGAGCGACGAACCGCTCGTGTCAGTGGACTACATCGGCAACGTCGCCTCGAGCACGGTCGACCTGCTCTCCACCAACGTCGTGGACGGCACCCTGGTCAACGTGACCAGCTGGTACGACAACGAGATGGGGTATTCGGCGCGCTGCGTCGACCTGATGGCGTACATCGGCGCGCGGCTGTGAAACGAACGCTCGCCTCGCTCGATCCGGCGGCGCTGGAGGGCCGCCGGGCGCTGGTGCGGGTGGACTTCAATTGCCCGATCGCCGATGGCCGCGTGAGCGACGACATGCGAATCCGGGCGGCGCTCCCCACCATCACCTACCTCCGGGACCGGGGCGCGCGGGTGGTACTCCTCTCCCACCTCGGACGGCCGAAGGGTGCCCCGAACCCCAAGTACTCGATGCAGCCGGTCGTGCGGGCCCTCGAAGGCCTCCTCGGCTCGCCGGTAACATTTCTTCCTGACCCGACCTCCGCCGAGGCGGTGTCCACGACCCGGCACCTGCCGCGCGGCGGGATTGCCGTCGCGGAAAACACCCGGTTCTTTCCCGGCGAGGAGACGAACGACCCCGCGCTGGCGGAACGCTTCGCCGCCCTCGGCGACTTCTATGTGAACGACGCCTTCGGCTCGGCCCACCGGGCGCATGCCAGCACGGCCGGGGTGGCGCACCTGCTCAAGCCGGCCGTGTCGGGTTTCCTGATGGAGAAGGAGCTGGCATACCTCGGCCAGGCCCTGTCCGATCCCGAAGCGTCCCTTCGTGGCGGTCATGGGCGGCGCCAAGATTTCCGGGAAGATCGACCTGATCGAGGCGCTGCTGCCTACGGTGGACGCCATCCTGATCGGCGGCGCCATGGCCTGCACCTTCTTCAAGGCGATGGGGCTCGAGGTCGGCACCTCCCTCGTGGAAGACGACCGCGTCGAGATGGCGGCGGCGCTGCTGAAGCGGGCCGGCACGAAGCTGGTCCTTCCGGCCGGCGCGGTGGTCGCGCAACGGCTCGACGGATCGGCCGAAACGCGCACGGTTCCGCGGGACGCCATTCCGGCCGGATGGGCGATGTTCGACATCGACCCCGCCAGCGAGCGGCTCTTTGCCGACCGGATCGCGGCCGCGGGCACCGTGGTGTGGAACGGGCCGATGGGCGTCTTCGAGACGCCGCCCTTCGATCGCGGCACGATGGCGGTCGCCGAGGCGATGGCCCGCGCCACCGAGGCGGGCACCATCACCGTCGTCGGCGGCGGGGATTCTGCCGCGGCGGTGGCGGCCGCCTCGCTCGCCGACAAGATGACGCATGTTTCAACCGGCGGCGGCGCATCCCTCGAGTTTCTCGAGGGGAAAGTGCTCCCCGGTGTCGCTGCTCTCGACGAAAGCTGAGGACCTCATGCGCATGATCCGTGTGCTCGCCGTGGCGCTCTGCCTCCCGGTGATGGCGGTCGCCCAGACCAAGCCGGCCACCCCGCCTCCCAACTTCGATGCCTACGTCGACTCGGTGATGAAGCGGTTCGAGGTACCGGGGATGGGCATCGCCATCGTGAAGGACGGCCAGGTGGTCCTCGCGAAGGGCTACGGCGTCAAGCGGCTCGGCTCCCCCGACAAGGTGAATGCGGACACCCGCTTCGGGATCGCGTCGAACACCAAGGCCTTCACCGCGCTCGCGCTGGGCATGCTGGTCGAGGAGGGAAAGCTGGAGTGGGACGCCCCGGTGGTGAACTACCTCCCCGAATTCATGATGTGGGACTCCTGGGTCACCCGGCAGATCACCGTCCGCGATATTCTCGTGCACCGGAGCGGACTCGGCCTCGGCGCCGGCGATCTCCTCTGGTGGCCGCCGACGACCTACACCCCGAAGGAAATCATGGCCCGGCTCCGGTACATCGAGCCCGCCACCAGCTTCCGCAGCGCCTACGCCTACGACAACGTGCTCTACCTCGTTGCCGGCCAGTTGATCGAGCGGGTCTCGGGCCAGACCTGGTCCGATTTCATCACCAACCGGATCATGCGCCCGGTCGGGATGAAGGAGGCCAACAGCACCCACGCCGCCGCGGGAGAGTCGGGAGGCAACGTCGCCACCACCCACGCGCGCGTCGACGGTACCGTCCGGGTCGTGAAGCCCTTCAGCGACCCGAACACCGACCCGGCGGGCGGCATCAATGCCGGCGCCAACGACATGGCGCGGTGGATGATCGCCCAGATGGACTCCGGGCGCGTCGGCGACACCCGGCTGTGGAAGCCGAGCACCACTCGGCAGCAGTGGACCCTGGTGACCCCCATGCCCTTCGGGCCCGCCCCAAAGGAGCTGGCACCGTACACCGCCAACTTCAACGGATACGCGCTCGGGTTCAACGTCCGCGACTATCGCGGACAGAAGCTCGTGACCCACACCGGCGGGCTGCCGGGATACGTCTCGCTGCTGATGATGCTCCCGAACCAGAAGGTCGGCGTCGTCGTCCTCACGAACCAGGAGTCGGGTGCGGCCTTCATGTCGGTCGGCTTGAAGGTGCTCGACGCTTATCTGAATGCGCCCGACTGGGACTGGCTCGGCGGGTACGGCACGCTCGTCGCCCGCGGCGACTCGATGACCGCAGCGGCGAATCGCGCCTCGGCCGCGGCCCGCGACAGCGCCTCGCGCCCTTCGCTGCCCCTGGCCAGTTACGCCGCCACCTATGAGGACCCGTGGTACGGCACCATCACGGTGTCGTCGGCGGGCAGCGGCCTCATGATCCGGTTCGACAAGTCGCCCGACCTCGTCGGCGACATGGAGCACTGGCAGTACGACACCTGGCTCGTGAAGTGGCGCGACCGGGAACTGCGTGCCGACGCGTACATCACCTTCACGCTCGACGAGTCCGGCAAGGTGGCGGGCGCCACCATGAAGCCGGCGTCGCCCGACGTGGACTTCAGCTTCGACTTCCAGGACCTCAACCTGACGCCGGTCCGGAAGCAGTAGCGAATGCGTCCACTGCTCTTTGCCGCCAACTGGAAGATGCAGGTGACCCCCGAGGAGACCCGGCGCTTCGCCGCGGAATTCCTCGGGGCCACCGCTCCGGTGGAGGGGCGCTCGCTCTGGTTCTTCCCCTCGGCCGTCTCGATTGCCTCGGCAAGCGATGCGTTCGACGGGCGGCCCGATGTGTGGATCGGCGCCCAGGACGTCTACTGGGAAGCGAAAGGGGCCTTCACCGGCGCCACATCGATACCGCTCGCCCGCGGCGCCGGGGCCGAGGGGGCGCTCGTCGGCCATTCTGAGCGCCGGCACGTCTTCGGCGAAACCGATGAGGAGACGGGAAAGAAGGTCCGGGCGCTCCTGGGTGCCGGGCTCACGGCGTTCCTCTGTGTGGGCGAAAAGCTGGAGGAACGGGAGGGGGGGCAGACCGAGGCGGTCGTCCTGCGCCAGCTGCGGGCTGGGCTGGAGGGGGTCGGGGGAGAGGCGATGGCCCGGCTGGTCGTCGCCTATGAGCCGGTCTGGGCCATCGGGACCGGCCGAAACGCCACCGCGGAGGACGCCGCCCGGGTACACGCCGCCATCAGGGCCGAGCTTGCCTCCCTGGGCGCGACCGCCAGGGTGCCGGTGCTGTACGGGGGGAGCGTGAACCTTGGAAACGCGCCCGGGCTCCTGGCGCAGCCGGAAATCGACGGCGTGCTCGTTGGGGGGGCCAGCCTCGATTTCGAAGGGTGGGCCAAAATCGTGGGGATCGGTGGTTGACCCTCTCGGCGCCGACCGGTTATTCTTCCAGACTGTCTCACAACGGAAATAGGCATGTTCGGTCTTATTCTGACACTTCTGATTCTTGATGCGCTGCTGCTCTCGGTGGTCGTGCTGCTCCAGGCGGGGCAGGGCGGCGGCCTTGCCGCCATGGGTGGCGGGGGCGGCACGGAGAGCTTCGTCGGTGGGCGGCAGGCGGTTACGATCCTGACCCGCTCTACCTGGTGGCTCGGCGGCATCTTCCTGGTCCTCTCGCTCATCCTCTCGGTCATGTCGGCCGGTCGCTCCGCCGGGACCTCGGACGTCGAGCGGATTCTCCAGGAGCAGCAACAGCAGGCGCCGGCCTCGAACGCCCCGCTGCCGCTTGGTGGCGCAGAGCCGGCGGTCCCGGCGACTGAAACGCCCGCGGCGCCGCAGCCGCAGCCGCAGCCATAATGCGGCGGGATGTCGTACTTGGCGGGGTGGCCGGATGACCGGTCGCCCCGCCTTTGTATTGCTCGAAGACGGGACCTGGTTCGCGGGGGCCGTCGCCCGCCCGATCCCGCCCGCCTTCGGCGAGGTGGTGTTCACCACCAACCTCACCGGCTACCAGGAGACGTTCACCGACCCGAGCTACCTCGGCCAGATCGTCGTGATGACGGCGCCGATGATCGGCAACTACGGGGTCAACGCGGAGGACATGGAGTCGGGCCGTCCGCAGATCTCCGGCGTCGTGGTGCGCGAGCTCTCACGCCAGCACTCCAACTGGAGAGCGGCGGAATCGCTCGACGACTGGCTCGCCAGGTACGAAGTTCCGATCCTGACCGGGGTCGACACGCGTCGGCTGACCAGGCACATCCGTTCCAAGGGAGCGATGCGGGGCGTCATCGCCGAAGGAGTGGCGCCTACCGACGCCATCCGCCAGCGCCTCCTCAAGTCCGACAGCATGGAGGGGCTCGATCTGGCCTCCAAGGCGACGGTGGCCGAGTCGTACACCCAGGGTGAGGTGGGCCCCCACGTGGTGGCGTTCGACTTCGGGATGAAGCGCAACATCGTGGAAATGCTCGAGGCGTCAGGCTGCCGGGTGACGGTGGTGCCTGCGACGACGAGCGCCGAGGAGGCTCGGGCCCTCAAGCCCGACGGGATCTTCCTCTCCAATGGTCCCGGGGATCCGGCCGCGGTCACCTATGCGCTTCCCGTGCTCCGCTCGCTCGCCGAGAGCGGGCTGCCGATGTTCGGTATCTGCTTGGGGCATCAGCTCTTGGGACTGGCGTTCGGGGGGCACACCGTGAAGATGCCCTACGGGCATCGGGGCGGGAATCATCCGGTCAAGGACCTCACGGACGGGCGGGTCCTGATCACCACCCAGAATCATGGATTCGCGGTCGCAGGGGACCCATGAGGGGGTGCCTGGCGCACCCGATCTGGTCGTCACGCACCTTAACCTCAATGATGGCACCGTCGAAGGACTGCGCCACAAGACGCTGCCCGTCTTCGCGGTCCAGTACCATCCGGAAGCCGCTCCAGGCCCCCACGACGCCTACCCCCACTTCGCCCAGTTTGTCCGGTCCTTGGGGGCCCAGCCGGTCGGCTGACCCCCAACCCATTGACAGACAACAGGTAAGCCCATATTATCGGCCTGTCCGGCGTTCACTTCACGCCCGCCTCATGAGACCCTCCTGGGGGATGCATGACCAAGGCCGACCTCGTCGAGCAGGTAACTGCCTCCATCGCCCGCACCGCTGGGCCGATGATTTCGAAAAAAGACTGCGCGCGGGTAGTGGACGCGTTCCTCGATGCCGTGAAAGCGGCACTCAAGGAGCAGCATAACATTGAGGTGCGCGGGTTTGGCACTTTCAAGATCCGGCGCCGCAAGACGCGAATGGCCCGCAACCCACGGACCGGCGAGCCGGTCGAAGTGGCGGCGCGTCCGGTCCCGGTCTTCAAGCCCAGCAAGGAGTTGCGGTCGCTTGTGGCGGAAGAAGGGGACGTGGTTTCCTCCGGAGGCGCGGACGACGACAGTTGAGCATCGCGCCTCAGCGTGATGGAAGGGCCGCGCTGTCTCGCGCGGCCCTGTCTTTTTCCACAAGGGCCCTGAGTCTCCTTGAACGAAATTCTCACGATGTGCGCCTAAACCCTTGTTCACGAACCTGTTGAACACTCACCCTCGGTACCTCCAGTGACCTCGGGCACCGCCTCAGGTCGCGTGACGGTCACCATCCGGCTGTTCGCCGCCTACGCCGAGGCGGTCGGAAGGACGAGTGTGGATATCTCACTCCCAGCGGGTGCGACCGTTGGCGCGCTGCTCACGGAACTCCGGCGACAGCTGCCCCAAGCGTCCAGGCTGCCGGAGCGACCGCTCTGCGCGGTCAATCTCGCCCATGTGCTGACCAGCCACGCACTTCGCGATGGCGACGAGGTCGCCATTCTCCCTCCGCTCGCGGGAGGATAGGATGCCCTTTCTTTCGAACGACCCCCTCGACCCTTCTCGCCTGGTGGCCCAGGTCCAGAGTCCCGAGCGCGGAGGCGTCGCCTCCTTCCTCGGCATCGTCCGCGCGCAGCACGAGGGGCGGGCGGTGATTCGACTCGATTATTCCGCCTACCACGAGATGGCCGAGGCGGAATGCGGCCGCGTCGTGGCGGAGGCTGAATCCAGGTGGCCGGTGACGGTCGCCCTCCAGCACCGCCTCGGGACGCTTCAGGTCGGCGATGTGGCCGTTGTGGTGGCGGTGGCCGGGGCCCATCGGGAGGAGTCGTTTGCCGCGTGCCGCCACGTGATCGAGGAGTTGAAGCGCCGAGTCCCGATCTGGAAGCGGGAGCATTTTGCGGACGGCGAGGTCGACTGGGTAGGCGCCGGGGGCGAAGGGGCGCCGCCCCCATGACCGCCGGCACGCCGAACGACCTCCTGGGTCGCCCGATGGGCAGCCTCCGGCTCTCGGTCACCGACCGGTGCAACATGCGCTGCCGGTACTGCATGCCCGAGGAGGAGTACCGCTGGTTGCCCCGGGCCTCCATCCTCACCTTTGAGGAGCTGACCCGGCTGACCGGCATCTTTGCCGGACTCGGCGCGGGGAAGGTTCGCCTGACGGGTGGCGAGCCACTCCTTCGGCACGACCTTCCAGACCTGGTCCGGAGGCTCGCAGGGGTGGAGGGGGTGCGAGACCTGGCGCTCACCACAAACGGCATTCTGCTCGGCGACCGGGCCGCGGCCCTCCGCGCGGCGGGGCTGGGCAGGGTGACCGTCAGCCTCGACACCCTTCGGCCGGAGCGGATGGCCGAGTTTGCGCGGAGCGACCGGCACGCCGATGTCCTGGCCGGGATCGCGGCGGCGGCCGCCGCGGGGTTTGCGTCGGTCAAGCTCAACGCCGTGATCATCCGGGGTTACAACGACGACGAGGTTCTGCCGCTGCTCGAGTTCGCGCGCCGACAGGCGATCGAGGTCCGGTTCATCGAATACATGGATGTCGGCGGGGCCACCCGCTGGTCGCGCGAGCAGGTCGTATCGCAGGCGGACATCCTGTCCGTCATTGCGGCGGCGCACGGACCCGCCGAACCGGTCCCGGCGCGCGCGGCGGCGCCGGCCGAGCAGTTTCGGCTCCCCGACGGCACGGTGTTCGGCGTCATCGCCTCCACCACCGCGCCGTTCTGCCGGGACTGCGACCGGAGCCGCCTGACCGCCGACGGCACCTGGTACCTTTGCCTGTACGCGACGGATGGCATCAACCTCCGCGACATCCTCCGCGAGGGTGCCACCGATGCCGAGCTGGCCGCCCGGATCCGCGCGACGTGGAGCAACCGGGCGGACCGCGGGGCGGAGGAGCGGTTGACGGTCCCGTCCCGCGGCGTGCTCTACCAGGTGGAGACCCTCCGTGCCGATCCGCGGCGCGAGATGCATACCCGCGGAGGCTGACGCCGGCTCACGGCGCCCGCCCCGCTTCATGACGGTTCCCTTCGGAGTGCACCACCCATGGCCTTGCATGTCGCGCTCATCGAACCCCGAATCCCGCCCAACACCGGCAACATTGCCCGACTCTGCGCGGCGGCCGGCGCGCCCCTGCACCTGATCGAACCGCTCGGCTTCTCGGTAGATGACAAGGAGGTCAAGCGCGCCGGTCTCGACTACTGGGACAAGGTGGATCTGTGGGTGCACCCTGACTGGTTCGCCTTTCGGGACGCCATCGCCCGCGACCGCACCCTGTACTTCTCCGCCAACGCGACCCGCGACCTCTCGGAGGCCCCGTTCGCCTGGAACAGCGTGCTCGTGTTCGGCAATGAAACGGACGGGATGCCGGCGCGGATTCTCGAGAAGCACCCGGATCGTTGCTTCAGGATCCCGATGCCGGGGGAGGTCCGGAGCCTCAACCTGGCCAACGCTGTCAGCGTGGTCCTGTATGAAGGTTTGCGTAGGATTGGCGCGCCGGTTCCCGAGGTGCCCGCCGAAGCGGAGGCCCCCGACGAATCACCCAAGAAGAAGCGGAGCCGCCGTCGGCGCTGACGACCAGCGCCCTTTGAGTGCGGCCGCGGGGTCTTTAGCTTTCAGCGTGCGCCCGCACCCTTCCGACTCTGACCCGGGACCCTAGAACCCATGCTGCAGAAGATTGCCGTCGTCGGCGCAGGCAACGTCGGCGCCACCGCCGCCCAGCGCCTCGCCGAGAAGCACCTCGCCCGCACCGTCATCATGATCGACGTCGTCGAAGGGGTCCCGCAGGGCAAGGGCCTCGACCAGTGGGAGTCAGCGCCGATCGAGGGCTTCGACACGCGGGTCGTCGGCACGAACGGCTACGACGAGGCGGCGGGGGCGGAGGTGTTCGTCGTCACCGCGGGCATCGCGCGGAAGCCGGGGATGAGCCGCGACGACCTCGTCAAGACCAACGCCGGCATCGTGGGCTCCGTGGCGCGCGAAATCAAGCGCGTGGCGCCGCAGAGCATCATCGTGGTGGTGTCCAATCCGCTCGACGTGATGTGCCACGTGGCCATGCAGGCGTCCGGGTTCCCGCGGGAGCGGGTCATCGGGATGGCCGGCGTCCTCGACACCGCGCGCTACCGCTCGTTCCTGGCCGAGGCGCTCGACGTCTCCGTCGAAGACATCCAGGCGATGGTGCTCGGCGGGCACGGCGACACGATGGTGCCCCTGATTTCCTACACCACGGTGTCCGGCATCCCGGTCACGCAGCTTATCGCGCAGGACAAGCTGGACGCCATCGTGGACCGCACCCGGAAGGGCGGGGCGGAAATCGTGGCGCTGCTCAAGACCGGCTCCGCCTACTACGCGCCGAGCGCGGCCGCGGTGCAGATGGTCGAGGCCATCGCGCTGGACAAGAAGCGGATCCTCCCCTGTTCGGCCTGGCTGACGGGGGAGTACGGCCTGACGGACGTGTTCTGCGGCGTGCCGTGCAAGCTGGGCCGGCGCGGACTCGAGGCGATCGTCGAGGTCACGCTGACCGCGGCCGAGCGGAAGGAACTCCACGCGTCGGCGGCGGCGGTGCGCGAGACGATGGTGGCCATCGGATGAACGCACCGGTCGACTTCGCGCGGTCCACGGTCGGCCGCAAGGTCATCATGGCCGTGACCGGCCTGCTGCTCGTCGGGTTCGTGACGGGACACGTGGCGGGCAACCTGCTGGTCTTCAAGGGCCCCGATGCGCTGAACGCCTATGGTGCGTTCCTCAAGAGCAGTGCCGCCGTCCTCTGGACGGTTCGCCTCACCCTCCTCACGGCGGTAGGGCTCCACGTCTGGGCCGCGCTGACGCTGATCCGGCTCAACCGGGACAGCCGCCCGGTGGCGTACGCGAAGCAGGTCCCGCAGTCGTCCACCTTGGCGGCCCGGCTGATGCGGGTCGGCGGCATCTTCCTCCTCGCCTTCATCGTCTTCCACCTGCTGCATTTCACCACCGGGACGATTCACCCCGGCTACGCCTTCAGCCACACCGACGTGTACGGCAACGTGGTGAGCTCCTTCCAGGTGCCGTGGGTGGCGTTCGTCTACATCCTGGCGATGGTGGCGCTGCTCGGGCATCTCAGCCATGGCATCTGGAGCTTCTTCCAGACCATGGGATGGAGTCATCCCCGCTTCAATCCTGCCCGGCGCGTCTTCGCGACCGTCCTGGCGCTCATTGTGTCGCTGGGGTTCATCGCGATCCCGTCGGCCATTCTCGGGGGGATGTTGCGGTGAGCCTCAACCTCAAGGCCAACATTCCGCTGGGGGCGCTGGCCGACAAGTGGGACCGTCACAAGTTCGACCTGAAGCTGGTGAACCCCGCCAACAAGCGGAAGCACACCGTGCTCATCGTCGGCTCGGGCCTCGCCGGCGGCTCCGCCGCGGCGACGCTGGGCGAGCTGGGCTACAACGTGCACTGCTTCTGCTTACCAGGACTCGCCGCGGCGGGCGCACAGCATCGCCGCGCAGGGCGGCATCAACGCGGCCAAGAACTACCCGAACGACGGCGACAGCATCTGGCGCCTCTTCTACGACACCGTCAAGGGCGGCGACTTCCGGGCCCGTGAGGCCAACGTCTACCGGCTGGCCCAGGTGAGCGTCAACATCATCGACCAGTGCGTGGCGCAGGGCGTGCCGTTTGCGCGCGAGTACGGCGGCCTGCTGGCCAACCGCTCCTTCGGCGGCGCGCAGGTGTCACGCACCTTCTACGCGCGGGGCCAGACCGGCCAGCAGCTCCTGCTCGGCGCCTATAGCGCGCTCGAACGGCAGGTCGCGGCCGGGACGGTCACGATGCACACCCGGAGCGAGATGCTCGACCTGATCGTGATCGACGGGCAGGCGCGCGGCATCGTGACGCGGGACATGGTGACGGGGAAGATCGAGACCTGGTTCGGCGACGCCGTCGTCCTCGGCACCGGCGGCTACGGCAACGTCTTCTACCTCTCGACCAACGCGAAAGGCTGCAACGTCACCGCCGCCTACCGCGCCTACAAGCGCGGGGCGGCGTTCGCCAACCCCTGCTTCACCCAGATCCACCCCACCTGCATTCCGGTGGCCGGCGATCACCAGTCCAAGCTCACCTTGATGAGCGAATCGCTCCGCAACGACGGCCGGGTCTGGGTGCCGAAGCGGCAGGGGGACCACCGCGCGCCCGGGCAGATCCCGGAGGCGGAGCGCGACTACTACCTCGAACGGAAGTACCCCAGCTTCGGCAATCTGGCGCCGCGGGACATCGCATCGCGCTCGGCCAAGGAAGTGTGCGACGAAGGGCGGGGCGTGGGACCGGGCGGTCGGGGGGTGTACCTCGATTTCGCCGACGCCATCGCCCGGCTCGGCGAGGACACCATTCGCGAGCGATACGGAAACCTGTTCGAAATGTACGAGCGCATCACCGACGAGAACCCGTACAAGGTGCCGATGCGGATCTATCCCGCCGTGCACTACACGATGGGCGGGCTCTGGGTCGACTACAACCTGATGGGGACCATCGACGGGCTCTTCGTGATCGGCGAGGCCAACTTCTCCGACCACGGCGCCAACCGCCTTGGAGCGAGCGCGCTGATGCAGGGACTCGCCGACGGATACTTCGTCCTGCCGTACACCATCGGGAATTACATCGCGACGCACAAGTTGCCCGCGGTGGACAGCGCCCATCCCGCGGCCCGGGCGGTCGTGGGGCAGGTCGCCGACCGCGTCGCCCGGCTCCTGGCCGTCAACGGTTCCCGCACCGTGGATTCGTTCCACCGGGAGCTCGGCTTGCTCCTCTGGGAGCACTGCGGCATGGCCCGCAACGCGGCGGGCCTCCGCACGGCGCTGGCCCGGATTCCCGAGCTGCGTGCCGAGTTCTGGCGCGACGTGAAGGTCCTCGGCACCGGCGAGGAACTCAACCAGTCGCTCGAGAAGGCGGGCCGGGTGGCGGACTTCATGGAGTTCGCGGAGCTCATGTGCCGCGACGCCCTCGAGCGCGAGGAATCGTGCGGCGGCCACTTCCGGACCGAGTACCAGACCGCCGACGGCGAGGCCAAGCGCGATGACGACCGGTTCGCGCACGTCGCCGCCTGGGAGTACACCGGCGACGACACCCCGCCGGTCCGCCACATCGAGCCGCTCGAATACGAGAACATCCAGCTCGCCACGCGGAGCTATAAGTGATGAACCTGACCTTGCACGTGTGGCGCCAGCCCGGCGCCGGCGCCCCGGGCCGGCTGGTGCGCTACGAGGCCCGGGACATCAGCCCCGACATGTCGTTCCTCGAGATGCTGGACGTCGTGAACGAGGGGCTGATCGGCAAGGGCGAGGCGGCTATCGCGTTCGACCACGACTGCCGCGAGGGCATCTGCGGTTCGTGCGGTGTGATGATCAACGGGATCGCCCACGGCCCGATGGCGGGGACCGCCACCTGCCAGCTGCACATGCGCAGCTTCAAGGACGGCGACGAGATCGTGATCGAACCGTGGCGGGCCCGCGCCTTCCCCGTACTGCGCGACCTCATCGTCGACCGCTCGCCCCTCGACCGGATCATCGAGGCCGGGGGCTACGTCAGCATCGCCACCGGCAACGCCCCGGATGCCCACGCCGTCCTCGTGCCGAAGCAGGACGCCGAACGCGCCATGGACGCCGCGCAGTGCATCGGGTGCGGCGCCTGCGTGGCGGCGTGCCCGAACGCCTCGGCGATGCTCTTCACCGCCGCCAAGGTGTCGCACCTCGGCCTGTTGCCGCAGGGGCAGCCCGAACGCGACCGGCGCGCCCTGGAAATGGTGACCCAGATGGACCTCGAGGGCTTCGGAGGCTGCACCAACTATGGCGAGTGCACCGAGGCGTGCCCCAAGGGCATCAGCCTCGAGACGATCGCCCGGATGAACCGCGACTTCCGGGTCGCCGCGCTGCACGCGCGGCCCGAATCGGCGGGGGCGGCCGGGGCCCCCTGACCCGCGCGTTCGCCTTGACGCTCGTCCTCGCCGCCCTGCCCGCTGTCCTCCGCGGGCAGGGCGGCTCGACCTCGGCCACCATCGCTGGCCGGGGGATCGTCACCGCCACCTATGTCAGTCGAGAGCCCTACGGCGGCGACGCCTTCCAGATTCGCCTGGTCCAGCCGATGCTGATGGCGCACGCCACCGCCTATCACCGCGCGCTCCGCGTCACCACCACGGTGGACTTCGAGGCCTGGACCATTCCCGACGGCGAGTTGACCATCGGCGCCTGGGGCGAGGGCTACGTCGACCGGCGGCATCCGCACACGATTTTTCATGAATTGATGGTGTCCGGGGTCGGCCAGGCGGGCTCGACCGAGTTCTCGCTCAGCGCCGGCAAGGGGTTCGCGGCGTTCGGGAGCGACGACCCCTCCAACCGCCTGACGCTCCGGTATCCCGTCAACCATCACTGGAGCCAGATCCTGGAGCGGGCGGTGCTCACCGGCGGCGTCCTCGCGGGCCCGGTCATGGTGGAGGCGTCGCTGTTCAACGGGGACGAGCCGGAATACCCGCAGGAGACGCCTAATATCGATCGCTTCGGCGATTCCTGGTCCGCGCGGCTTACCGTGTTTCCTGTGCAGGGGCTTCAACTCGAGGCGTCCTACGCTTCAGTGCAATCGCCGGAGCATCGGGCCGGGTCTGGCACCGACCAGGACAAATGGCACGCCTCTGCGCAGTGGACTCGCCCCCTGGGCGGCCACCCCTTCTACGCCATGGCGGAGTGGGCGGAGACCAGCGAGAGCGAAGGGCTGTTCGTCTTCGACTCATTCCTGGCGGAAATGGCCTGGAATCCTGGAAAGGTGCGCGTCTATTATCAGTTCGAGCGCACGGAGCGACCCGAGGAGGAGCGCCTCTACGGGCGGCCGACGCGGAGCGTCCGCCCCCATTTGGAGGACGCGATCCTCGGGACCACGCGGTGGACGCTGAACACCGTCGGGGTCGGGCGCGACCTGCTGGCCGGCGGAGGGGTGGCACGACTCCGGCCGTTCGTCGAGAGTCTCTTATGCGACGGTCGCGTCGGCCGGGCCTGGGGTGTTCGATCCAGCCCTCTGGTATGGTGGCACCGATTTCTGGGGGCTGAGCGTCGGGATGACGGTCGGACTGGGGCGGACGGCGTTTACGCACATGATGGGGCGCTACGGGGTGTCGGAAGACGCGCAATCCCGAACCTCCGCTTCACACCAGCACTGAGATGAGGCCTATGCAGACACTCCCCTGGCGATTCGTCGGCCCTGCCGCCCTCCTGTGGACGGCGGCCTGTGGCGGGTCGGACGGTGCGGGACCGACGCCGACCCGGGTTATTGCCGTCGCGGCTGGAGATGGGCAGTCGGCGGCGGTCACCACCGGCGCCTCGCTCACGGCGCGGGTCACCGACCCGTCGGGCGCCCCAGAATCGGGTGTGACCGTCAGCTGGTCGGTGGTGAGCGGTGGCGGCAGCATCACCTCGTCGAGCGTAACTGACGCCGACGGCCGGGCTGCCGCCACCTTCACGCTTGGGCAGATCGCCGGCTCCCAGCGTGCCCGCGCGACGGCGGATGGCGTCGGAGGCTCCCCCGCCAATTTCACGGTCACCGCGGTGGCCGGTCCCGCCACGCAACTCAAGAAGAGCACCGGCGACGGTCAGTCGGGGTGGGCGGGCTCGGCGCTGCCCATCGCCTACGCCGTCACGGTGCAGGACCAGTTCAACAACCCGGTGGCCGGCGCCACCGTCAATTGGACCGTCACAGGCGGCGGCGGCACGGTCTCGGCCCCCTCGACGCTTACGGCCGCCTCCGGGGCGGCCACGGTCATCCACACCCTCGGCAATGGCGCCGCCAGCCAAACGGTCGCGGCGACGTCGCCGGCGGTGACGGGCACCACGATCACCTTTACCGCGACGGCCACGACCGGGATTCGGCTCGCCAGCACGGTCGGGGTGCCGGCCAACTACGGACTGCACGACACCTACGTCCGGGACGGACTCGCCTTCCTCTGCGTGTGGGATGAAGGGGTGTACATCTACGATGTGGGGAACGGGATGGCCGGCGGGACCATCGAGGCGCCCAAGCTGGTCAGCTCAATCAAGACGGCCGGCGGCAACGCCCACAACGCCTGGTGGTATCACTCGCCGCTCGGCTCGAAGCGGTATCTCTTCGTCGGCGAGGAGGGGGCAGGGAGCGTCGGCTCCTCGAGTTCCGGCTCCATCCACGTCGTGGACGTTTCCAATCTTGCGTCCCCGGTCGAGGTCGGCACGTACACGCTGGCGGGAGCGGGCACGCACAACTTCTGGGTGGACGAGAGCGCGGAAATCCTCTACGCGGCGTTCTACAACGGGGGCGTGGTGGCACTCGACGTTTCCGGGACCCTTCCGGGGAACCTGGCCACCCGTGAACTCGCGCGCATCCAGCCGGGCGGCGCGGGAAACACCTATGTCTGGGGCGTCATGCAGTACCAGGGCGACCTGTTCGCCTCCGACATGCTGAGCGGCTTCTGGCGCCTGCGCTACAACGGCGGGAGTTTCTCGGTCGTCGGGGGCGGGAACAACGTGCCGGAACGCTTCACCTCGGACCTGTGGGTCCAGAACGGGTACGGCTATACCGGCGGGTGGGGCAACCGGGGCACGCAGCCGGGCAATGCGGTCAAGATCTGGCAGGTTGGCGCCGCCGCCCCCGTGCTGGTGGATTCGGTCGTGGTCAGCGGCATCACGACGGTCAGCGATGTGCAGGTCAGCGCCGACGGCAAGCTGCTGGTCTTCAGCGCCGAAAACGGTCCCAATGCCGGCCTGCACGTCTATTCGCTGGTGGCTTCGCCGAGCCGGCCGGTCTTCCTCGCGAGCTACCTGGTGTCGCAGGGCCTGCACACCGCCACCGTCGAGACGATTGCGGGGCGGACGTACGTCTTCGCCGCCCGGAACCCCGCAAACCCGGCGCTCCTGACGTTCGAGATCACCTCGCTCATCCCCTGAGCGGGCCGCATGGACGAACGGGGAGGCGCCCAGGCGGGTGCCTCCCCGTTCGCGTTCCGTCACCCTTCCGTCGGCTAGGGCGTGGGAGCCGGCACCTGCCCGGTCTGGTTGTTGGCGCGGTTGACGTCCGGGAACACCTCGGCCGCGTCGACGCTCACGCCTACCACTCGCTTGCCCGGGACGGCGAGGGTGAAGGTGCTCCCCCCATACCAGATTTCCACGGGGAGGCGCCGCTGTTCCGGTGGCGCGCCGTCGAAGTAGAGGGTCAGGTCAAGCGGCATCACCATCGGTCCGGCATTCGTGAGGTAGACGCGCGACTGCGGGACGCCCTGCCGCTCCGTCACCTTGATCGAGTCAACGGCCTGGTCGAGCGTTTCGGTGGTGTAGAACCACGACCGCCAGAACCAGCTCAGGTCTTCTCCGACGCCGTCCTCCATGGTGCGGAAGAAGTCGGCGGGAGTCGGGTGCTTGTACGCCCAGCGCCGGATGTACTCCCGGAACGCCGGATCGAACCGCTCCGGACCGAGAATCTCCTCCCGGAGCACGATCAGCCCGAATCCGGGCTTGTTGTAGGCCGCCTGACCCAGGATCGGTCCAGGGGTGCGGTCGGCCGGCGTGATGATGGGGACCTCGCGCCCGGACAGGGCGTAGCCCACGTAGGTCTTGCCGTTGCCGCGCCGGTTCGGAGCGTCCGGGTAGCGGAGTTTCCAGTTGTAGTAGTTGATGAAGGTGTTGAACCCCTCGTCCATCCACGGATAGAGCCGCTCGTTGCTTCCCACCACCATCGGGAACCAGGTGTGGCCGAATTCGTGATCCGTCACGCTGTAGAGCGCCTGCGCGTTGGTGCGGTTCCCGCAGAAGACGATCATCGGGTATTCCATCCCACCCTCGGGGCCGTTGA
Organism: uncultured Gemmatimonadales bacterium; assembly: GCA_963748815.1. GTDB lineage: Bacteria > Gemmatimonadota > Gemmatimonadetes > Gemmatimonadales > GWC2-71-9 > SPDF01. Next base: position 286,997 of record CAVVKJ010000010.1, read on the forward strand.
CGTTGATCGCCACGGGGTAGGGATAGGGGAACCACTGCTTCGAGTAGGCCTCGATCGCAAACTTCGCGTACTGGCTCGACTGGTTCCAGATCGAGTCGGCGGACGGGGGGTAGAGGCTCATCGCGAGCGTCTTGCCGTTGTTGACGCCCACGGCATCCCAGATGAAATGCCGCGCGGCGGCCCACGCGAAATCGCGGACGCTGTCGGCGTGGAATCGCCAGGTGAGCGTCCCGGACGCGGGCCGGGGGCGGGAGGCGGGGTCGTTGATCTCCTGCACGCCGCGGATGACCACCGTCGCGTCACTGGTCCGCGCGGCCGCCAGCCGGGACCGCTGCGTGGCGGTGAGCACCTCGGCTGGATTCTGGAGGACGCCGGTGGCGCCGACGATCATGTTGGCCGGCACCGTCAGGCTGACGTCGAACGAGCCGTACTCGAGATAGAACTCCCCCTGGCCCAGGTACTGCTCGGTATTCCAGCCGCGGACGTCGTCGTACACCGCCATCCGCGGATACCACTGCGCCACTTCAAAGACGTAGCTGCTGTCGACGAGCTCGATGCCCATCCGGTTGGTGATGGTGGTGTCGAAGGGGAAGGACCAGGCGAACTCGAGCGTGATGCGGTCCTTCGGCGGGAGCGGACGGGACAGGTCGACGCGCATCATGGTGCCGTTGACCAGGTGCGGTGCCTCCGCGGCGGCGCGGGCGGTCTTCCGCCCCCCGCCGGCGGGGGCGCCGACCGCGACGCGGCTCAGCGTCACCCCGCCGTCCGCCCCCCGGGGCCCGAACCGGGTGTTCGGGGGCATCATCGCCGTCCCCCGGCTGGTCTGGCTGAAGACGTTCTGGTCGAGCTGGATCCAGACGTAGCGGAGGGTGTCGGAAGAGTTGTTGGTGTAGGTGATGGTTTCCTCGCCGGACAGTCGGCGCGCTACGGTGTCGAGCGTGGCGCGAATGACGTAGTCGGCTCGCTGCTGCCAGTAGCTCCGACCGGGCATGCCGCTTCCCGTCCTGATCGTGGTCGGGGTCGGGAGGTCGAGGCGCCGAAACTGTGATTGATCGGTGGTCGGGGGCGGGACGGGCTTCGGTGGCGTGGCGGGGGTTTGGGCCGCCAACGGGGCCGCCAAGAGAGCTGTAATGACGAACAGGCCTGCGCGCACGGGACGCTCCCTGAGGTCGAGGTTGTCGGGGGTCGGGGGCGGGTCGATATTTCCGCCTCACCTCACCTACGGGATGACGGCATGATCCGTTTCCGATTCGTTCTGCTGCTGCTGCTGCTCCTGCCTTCCGGTGTCATGGCGCAATCGCTCGCCGGGTTCAGCGCCGCGGATGCGGACCGTCAGCGGGCGCTGGAACGGATCATGGACACCGTCGTCACCGCGGCCAGCGTGCGGGATGACTCCCGGACGCTGTCCGCGGTCCCCCACGTTGCCGGCACCTCCGCCCAGCGGCGCACCGCGCAGTACGTGAACAATGAACTCGCCGCGGCGGGATTCGACACCTCGAGCGTGTCGTTCCGCGTGTACATCCCGTTCCAGGACTCGGCGGTCGTCGAGCTCGTCCACCCCGTGCGCAAGCGGTTCGCGCTCCAGGAGCCGGCGCTCCGGGAGGATCCCTCGACGCATGGCACCATCTGGCCCGCCATGAACGGCTACAGCGGGGTGGGGGACGTCTCCGGCTCGGTCGTCTACGTGAACTACGGCCTGCCGGCGGACTACGTTCAACTCGATTCGATGGGTGTCTCGGTGCAGGGGAGGGTAGTGATCGCACGGTATGGACGGTCGTATCGCGGGATCAAGGCCCGCGAGGCCGAGGCGCACGGGGCGGCGGCGTTGCTGCTGTACTCGGATCCCCAGGACGACGGCTACTTCGTCGGCCCGACATACCCGGCCGGTCCCATGCGGCACCCCGACTCCCCGCAACGGGGAAGCCTTGGCGACGGCAACACCCGGGGCGATCTGTCGACACCCGGCTGGCCGTCCACGGATGAGGCGAGGCGCCTCCCCCAGGATTCGATTTCCGGGCCGAGAATCCCCGTGGTGCCGATCGGATATCGCAACGCGCAGGCCATGCTCCAGCCGCTCGAGGGCCCGGAAGTCCCGCAGTCGTGGCAGGGGGGGCTGCCCTTCCGCTACCGGGTCGGCGGGGGCGACGTCGTCGCCCGCGTCGCCGTGTGGGCCCAGCGTGGGGAGGCCGCCTACAAGACGATCACCAACACCATCGCCGTCCTGCGCGGCAGCACCTGGCCCGATCGGTGGGTCATGGCGGGCGGGCATCGCGACGCCTGGGGTCCCGGCGCCGCCGACAACGTGAGCGGCGTCTCCACGATCCTCGAAGCGGGGCGGGCCATCGGCGCAGCGGCCTCGGCCGGCTACGGCCCCAGGCGGACGATCGTCCTGGCGACGTGGGACGGCGAGGAATGGGGGTTGCTCGGATCCGTGGAGTACGTCGAGCTGATGGCGGACACCCTCCGCGACCGTGCGATCGGCTACCTCAACCTCGATGTCAGCGCCAACGGCCGGAACTTCCACGCCGCCGGCACCGCGTCGTTGCGGGCGTTCGTCCGCGAACTGGCGACCGCCGCCGAACAGCCGGGCGACACGGTCTCCGTCTACGATGCATGGCGCCGGGACACCCGCCGCGCCGACTCCGCGTCGGTGCCCTTCGGCGACCTGGGCGGCGGGAGCGACTTCGCGGGGTTCTACAATGTGCTCGGCATCCCCTCCTTCGATTTCGGCTTCGGCGGGCGCTACGGCGTCTACCACTCGGCCTACGACTCGTTCAACTGGATGGACCGGTACGGCGACCCGGGGTTCCTGAGCCACGCCGCGGCGGCGCGCATGTCGGCGATCGCGTTGACCCGCCTTGCCAATGCCGACCTGCTCCCCTACGACTACGCGGAATTCGGGCGGGCCCTCGGTGAGCTGGTGGCGACGCGCCGGGCACAGGCCTCGGCCGCCGGTATGGCGCTCTCGGGATGGTCCGAATTGGACAGTGCCGTCGCGCGCCTGGTGCGCGCGGGCGAATCGGTGACCGGCGGCGTCAGCCCCGCGTCGCGGCGGCCACCGACCCCGGTGGCGCTGGCCGCGGCCAACGATTCCCTCCGCCTGGCGGAACGGGCCTTCGTCCGGCCGGAGGGGATTCCCGGCCGGCCCTTCTACCTGCACGTGCTGTTCGCGCCTGGACGGGACGACGGGTACGGCGCGGTCGGGCTGCCGGGGCTGGAGGGGGCCATTGTGGATGGGGATGCCGCGCTGGCGGGCGCCGAGCTGGTCGACCTGACCGACCGAACGAACAAGGCCGCCGCCCTGGTGGAAGGCGCGGCGGCTGTTCTGGGTGCGTCGCGGCCCTAGAGGCGCGGGAGCGTGACGCCGACCTGGCCCTGGTACTTGCCGGCCTTGTCCTTGTAGCTGACCTCGCACTCGTCGTCGGCGTCCGCCTCGAAGAAGAGCACCTGGCAGATGCCCTCGTTGGCATAGACCCGGGCGGGGAGCGGAGTCGTGTTGCTGATTTCGAGCGTGACGAAGCCTTCCCACTCCGGCTCGAACGGCGTCACGTTGGTGATGATGCCGCAGCGGGCATAGGTGGACTTGCCGACGCAGATCGTCAGGACGTTCCGGGGAATCCGGAAATATTCGATGGAGCGGGCGAGGGCGAAGCTGTTCGGCGGCACGATGCAGCTCTCCCCTTCGAACTCGACGAAGCTGCGGGCGTCGAAGTGCCTTGGGGTCGACGATGGCCGACAGCGCGTTGGTGAAGATCTTGAACTCAGGCGCCACCCGCATGTCGTAGCCGTAGGACGACACGCCGTACGAAATGACCTGCCGGCCCTGGGCGTCCGTCTGGCGGACCTGTCGGTCCTCGAACGGTTCGATCATCGCGTGTTCGCGGGCCATGCGGCGAATCCAGCGGTCGGACTTGATGGACATGACGAGCCTTGCCTCGGAGTGGGAGAAATCGCCGGGAAAGGTACCCGGCGCCGGGGCCTCGCCGCAACGCCTAGGTGCGCTTCGGGTCACGACTTGGGTTGACCTCGGTGAGGCCTCTGTTAACTTTGTGTCGCTCTTCGGCCCAGCCCTTGTCCGGATGGTGCGCCCTGAACCTCACGCCCTACATCCCGCTGCTGTTCATCCTGGCCATCGTCGCCATCACGGCGGTCGCCATGCTCGGCCTGTCGCACGGTCTCGGCTTCCTGCTGGGCACCCGCCGCAAGACCGCCGTGAAGCAGTCGCCCTACGAGTCCGGGATGCCGGTGCTCGGCGACGCCCGGGAACGATTTTCCGTCAAGTTCTACCTCGTCGCCATGCTCTTCATCCTCTTCGACATCGAAACCGTCTTCATGGTCCCGTGGGCGGTGGCCTTCCAGCAGATGATCGCCGACCGGCTCTTCCTCCTGGTCGAGATGCTGGTCTTCGTGCTGATCCTCGCCGTCGGGTACCTCTACGTCTGGAAGCGGGGAGCGCTCCAATGGGATTGACCGTGCCCGAGGCGGGACCCCAGGTCGCCGAGATGAGCGGGGAGTCGCCGAACTGGGTGACGGCCCGTCTCTCCGACCTCGTCAACTGGTCCCGCACCCGTTCCCTCTGGCCGATGCCCTTCGGCACCGCCTGCTGCGCCATCGAGTTCATGGCGACCGCCGCGGTCGCGCTACGACATCTCGCGCTTCGGCATGGAGCGCCAGAGGTTCTCGCCCCGCCAGGCCGACGTCCTCATCTGCGCCGGCCGCGCTGCCGTTCAAGCTGGCGCCCGTCATCCGCCGCATCTGGGACCAGATGCCCCAGCCGAAGTGGTCCATCTCGATGGGCGCCTGCGCCTCCTCCGGCGGCATCTTCGACAACTACGCGATGGTGCAGGGCATCGACACCATCATCCCGGTGGACGTCTACGTGCCCGGCTGCCCGCCGCGGCCGGAAGGCCTGCTCTACGCGCATCTTCCTGCTCCAGAAGAAGATCCAGGGCGAGAGCCTGACCGACCAGTCGCTGCGCATCGAGCGGACGGTGGGCCCCGACGGGCTCTTCCGCGCGCCGGCCGTGATCGACGAGGTCTCGGAGCCGTTCGGCAACTCCGTGCACCAGACCCGCTCCTCATGACGGCCGCCACCGTGTCGCCGTCCGTTGCCGCGCTCCGGGCCCGGTTCGGCGCCGGCATCCTCCGGGATCGGGTGCTCTGCGGCGACACCATCGTCTGGGTCGCGCCCGACCAGGCGCACGCCATCCTCGCCTGGCTGCGCGATGAGCCGGCCCAGGAGTTCGACTACCTCACCGACGTCACCGCCGTCGAGTACCGCGACGGCGAGCTCCCGCTGGAGGTCGTCTACCAGTTGCGCTCGCTCGGGCGCCGCGCCGACCTCCGCGCTCAAGGTGGAGCTCGACAAGGCGCAGCCGCTGGAGGTCGAGAGCGTCAGCGACCTCTGGACGGGCGCCAACTGGCTGGAGCGCGAGGTGTTCGACATGTTCGGCATCACCTTCCGCGGCCATCCCGACCTCCGCCGGATCCTGATGTGGGAGACGTACGCCGAGGGGTTTCCGCTCCGGAAGGACTTCCCGCTGCGCGGGCACTTCAGCCGCTCCGAGCAGACCCGGCAGGCCCTGGCCGCCAATCCCGAGGCGCACTACTCCCTCGAAGAGCTCTCCATCGCCTCGTCGTACCGCGAGCTGAGCGTGGACATGCGCGAGCGGCTCACCCGCGGCGAGCGCGGGGAGGTCGCGTGAGCACCCGGACCGTCGAATTTGCGCTGAGCACGCCGGGCGTCGACGCCGCCGGCCGGGACATTCGCGTGCCGCTCGGCGCGCCCGGCGGTCCGAGCGATGATTTCGCCTCCGAGCACATGCTCATCAACATCGGTCCGCAGCACCCCGCCACGCACGGCGTGCTGCGGCTCGTGCATCGAGCTCGACGGCGAGACCGTCGTCCGCTGCATCCCGCACATCGGCTACCTGCACTCGGGCTTCGAGAAGCTGGCGGAGTACCGGCACTACAACCAGATCATCCCGCTGACCGACCGCACCGACTACCTGGCGCCGATGGCGAACAACGTCTGCCTGGCGCTGGCGGTCGAGAAGCTGATGGACCTCGAGATCACCGAGCGCTGCCAGGTGCTCCGCGTCATCGCGTGCGAGATGAGCCGCATCATCTCGCACATCGTCTGGCTCGGCACCACCGGCATCGACCTCGGCGCGTTCACGCCGTTCCTGTGGCTGTTCTACCAGCGCGAGCTGATCTACAACCTGCAGGAAAGCTGGACCGGCGCGCGCCTGACCACCTCCCTCACCCGGGTGGGCGGCATGATGGCCGACGTGCCGGAGGGGTGGGAGGACGGCCTGCGGAAGTTCTGCCGGGACGTTCCCGAAGGTGCTCCACGAAGTGGACACCATGTTCACCAACAACGCGATCTGGTGCGGCCGGAACCAGGGCGTCGGCGTCATCAGCCAGGCCGACGCGGTGAACGGCTCGGCTGTCGGGCCCGCTGCTCCGCTCCACCGGCGTCGACTACGACGTGCGGAAGGACCGCCCGTACCTCGGCTACGAGACCTACGATTTCGACGTCCCGGTGGGCCAGCACGGCGACAACTACGACCGGTACCTCGTGCGGCTGGAGGAGATGTTCCAGTCCACCCGCATCCTCGAGCAGGCGCTCGACCGACTGGCCGGCCTCCGCGGGGCGCCGCTGAACGTCGCCGACCCGCGAGTCATCCTGCCGCCGAAGTCGCGGGCCATGAGCGACATGGAGTCGATGATCCACCACTTCAAGCAGGTCATGGAGGGGATCCACCCGCCGGCGGGCGAGGCCTACCTGGGCATCGAGAACCCGAAGGGCGAGCTCGGCTACTACTTCGTCTCCGACGGCACCGCCAAGCCGGTGCGCTGGCGCATCCGGCCGCCGTCCTTCATCAACCTCTCCGCGCTCCCCCGCATGTGCGAGGGCGCGCTCCTCTCCGACGTGATCGCCATCAACGCGAGCGTCGATATCGTCATGGGAGAAATCGACCGATGAGCGGCTCCACGCAGGGCCACGCCGACGCGCCACACGCGCCGGTGTTCACGGGAGCGGTCGGCGCGAGGCTCGAGGCGCTCTTCCCGGACTACCCGACGAAGCAGGCCTGCCTGCTGCCGGCGCTCTGGATGGTGCAGGAGGAGCGGGGATGGATTTCCGAGCCCGCCATGGCGGAGGTGGCGGAGGTGCTCGGCCTGACGCCGGCCTACGTGAAGGGCGTCGTGACCTTCTACACGATGTATCACACCCATCCCGTCGGCCGGCATTTCATCCAGGTCTGCACCACGTCGCCCTGCAACCTCTGCGGCGCGGAAGCGGTCATGGCGGCGCTGCTGCGCGAGACCGGTTGCGGCGAGCTCGGGGCCACCAGCCCCGACGGCCGGTTCACGGTGTCCGAAGTCGAGTGCCTCGGCGCCTGCGGCTTCGCGACACCGATCATGATCAACGATGATTTCATCGAGAGCGTGACGCCGGAGCGGGTCGCCGGCATCCTGCAGGGGTACAAGTAATGGGCTACCCGCATCCGTCCCACCCGAAGGAAACGCCGGTGCTCTCGACGCACTTCGGCGACGCCGCGGCGCGGACCTACGACGGCTGGGTGCAGCGCGGCGGCTATGCGGCGCTCCGCAAGGCGCTGGGCATGACGCCCGAGGCCATCATCGACGAGGTCAAGGCGTCGGGGCTGCGCGGCCGGGGCGGCGCCGGCTTCCCGACCGGCCTCAAGTGGTCCTTCATGCCGAAGGGCGACGGCAAGCCGCACTATCTCGTCTGTAACGCCGACGAGTCGGAGCCCGGCACCTTCAAGGACCGCGAAATCATGCGGTGGACACCGCACCAGCTCATCGAGGGATGCGCCATCGCGGCGTACGCCATCGGGGCGGAGCGCTGCTACATCTACATCCGGGGCGAGTTCACCGAGCCGCTGGCCATGGTCAAGGCCGCGGTGGCGGAGGCCTACGCCAAGGGCGCCCTCGGCGCCGACGTGTTCGGCTCGGGCAAGCGCATCGACGTCGTGGTGCACCGCGGGGCGGGGGCGTACATCTGCGGCGAAGAAACCGCGATGATGAACTCGATCGAGGGGCGCCGCGGCAACCCGCGCATCAAGCCGCCGTTCCCGGCGCAGGCCGGCCTGTTCGCCATGCCGACCACCATCAACAACGTCGAGACCCTCGCGTCGGTGCCGCACATCCTCAATCGCGGCGCCGAGTGGTACAAGGGCCTCTGCCTCAGCAACCCCAAGTCCACCGGCACCAAGCTGATCTCCGTCTGCGGGCACGTGCAGCGCCCCGGCAACTACGAGATCACCATGGGCACGCCGATGAACGACCTCATCTTCGACATGTGCGGCGGGATGAAGCCGGGGCGCACGCTGAAGGCGGTCATCCCGGGCGGCTCCTCGGTGCCGATCATGACGGCGGCCGAGGTGGACGGGTGCCTCCTCGACTACGAGGGCGTCGTGGCGCGGGGGTCGATGCTCGGCTCCGCCGGCATGATCGTCATGGACGACTCGACCGACATGGTGTACCAGATCTGGCGCCTGGCCCGGTTCTACGCGCACGAGTCCTGCGCCCAGTGCACCCAGTGCCGCGAAGGCACCGCCTGGACCACCAAGATCCTCGAGCGCATCCTGGCGGGGAAGGGGAAAGAGGCGGACCTGCAGCTCCTGCTCGACCTCTCCGAGAACATGACCGGCAAGACGATCTGCGTGCTGAGCGACTCCTGCGCCGCCCCGATCGTGAGCGGCATCCAGAAGTTCCGGTCCGAGTTCGACGCCTACCTCAGCGGCGCGCGCCAGCCGGCGCTCGCAATGGCCTGATCCGATGACCGACCGTGTGAGCGTCACGATCGACGGGGCCCAGGTGAGCGTCCCCAAGGGCACGTCGATCATCGAGGCCGCCAAGCAGGCCGGCGTCCTCATCCCGCACTACTGCTATCACCCGTCGCTGCCGTCGCCCGCGGTCTGCCGCATGTGCCTGGTCGAGGTCGAAAAGGCGCCGAAGCTGATGCCGGCCTGCGTCACCACGGTCACCGAGGGCCAGGTGGTGCACGTCAACAGCGCGCCGGCCAAGCAGGCCCGGGAAGGGGTGCTGGAGTTTCTGCTCGACGAACCATCCCCTCGACTGCCCGATTTGCGACCAGGCCGGCGAGTGCGAATTGCAGGACTACACCTTCCAGGAAGGCCGCGCCGCCGGCCGGCACGACGATTATCCGAAGCGGTACAACCCGGTGGAGGAGTTCGGGCCCGACGTGCTGTACGTGCCCAACCGCTGCATCCTCTGCACCCGCTGCGTCCGGTTCATGGAGGACGTCGCCGAGGACGGGGTGCTCAACGTGTCGGAGCGCGGCGATCGCGCCACGATCGGGATCTTCCCCGACCGCGAGCTCGACCACGCCTGGGCCGGCAACGTCGTCGACCTCTGTCCGGTCGGGTCGCTCATCTCCAAGGACTTCCTGCACAAGGCGCGCGCCTGGGACCTCGATCGCACCGCGAGCGTCTGCCCGGGCTGCACCCAGGGCTGCAACATCACCATCGACACCCGCGATAACACCGTGGTCCGGCTTCGCCCCCGCGCCAACCTCGAGGTCAACCGCCACTTCATGTGTGACGAAGGGCGGATGCACTATCGCTGGATGAACCGGGGCGACCGGGTCGAGGCGCCGCTGGCGCTCGAAGGCGGGGCACAGCGGGCGGTCGATTGGGACGCCGCCCTGGCTCGCCTCGGTCAGATGGTCCGTGGTGGCGCGGGTGCCGCGGTGGTGCTGGCCTCGCCGCGCGCCAGCCTCGAGTCGCTCGGCTGGGTGGTCCGCCTGCTGGGGCGCTACGAGGTGACCGGCGCGATGCAGGTCCCGATTGGCGAGGAGGAGCCGCTGGCCGGCGTGCCCGGGCTGGCGCTGCGCGCCGAGCGGGCGCCGAACCTGCAGGGCGCGCGGGCACTGGGCCTCGACGCCACCTGGGCCGCGGCGGTCGCCGCGGCGGGGAAGGCGTCCCTCGTACTCGTGCTCGATGCGACGCTCACCGAGGCTGAGGCGGCCACGGTGTCCAAGGCGGGGATCGTCGTGGTGTTCGCCACGGTGGATGCCGAGGCGTGGGCCGGTGCGGGGCTGGTCCTTCCCGTCACCACCATGGCCGAGGAGCACGGCACCTGGATGAACCGGGATGGGCGTGTGCAGCGGTACCAGCAGGCCAAGGCCGGTCCCGGCCTCGCGCGTCCGGCCTGGTGGATCGCGGCGGCGGCAATGGACGGCCCCGACGAGGTGCCGGCGACCGCCGCCGCCGCGTTCGCCTCGCTCGGCCGGGACTGGCCGGCGCTGGCGGGCCTGTCCTACGCCGACCTCGGGCTCACCGGCAGGGTCGCCGGCGCCGAGATCGCGGAGGTGGCGCGGTGACCCCGGAACTCAAGGGCTTCCTGCTCGTCGCCGGGGCCAAGACCGTCCTGGTCTTCACCATCCTGATGTTGCTGGTCGCGTATTCCACGCTGCTCGAGCGGTGGATCGCCTCCTGGATCCAGGACCGGATCGGCCCGAACCGCGCCGGCCCCAAGGGGCTCCTCCAGCCGATCGCCGACGGCATCAAGAATCTGCTCAAGGAAGAGGTCATTCCCGGCGGCGCCAACAAGGTGTTCTTCGTGATCGCGCCGGCCATCTCCCTGATGGCGGCGCTGATGATCCCGCTGACGATTCCGTGGGCGGCGCCGATCCCCCTGGAGTTTGATCTCACCCTCCCCGTGCTCGGCCGGTTCGTGCACCACGGGACGACCCCCGCGGCCGTCACGGTGCTGCCGATCGGATTCCTGTACGTGCTGGCCATCAGCTCGGTCGGCATCTACGGGATCGCGCTGGGCGGATGGGCCTCCAACAACAAGTACAGCCTCATGGGCGGCCTCCGGGCGACGGCCCAGATGGTCTCCTACGAAGTCGCGATGGGCCTGAGCATTATCCCCGTGCTCCTCCTCGTCGGCAACGTCTCGTTCGTCGAGATCGTCTCCGTGCAGCAGCAGGGGCCGTTCGGCTGGCTCGTGCTCCCGGTCGCCCTCTCCGCCTTCATGTTCCTCGTCTCCGGCTTCGCCGAGACCAATCGCGTGCCGTTCGACATGCCGGAGTCCGAGTCCGAGCTCGTCGCCGGGTACCACACCGAGTACAGCGCCATGAAGTTCTCCGCCTTCATGATCGGGGAGTTCACGGCCATGGTGACGATTTCCATGATGTTCGTCACCCTCTTTCTCGGCGGCTGGGACATCCCGTTTACGCATTGGGACGAGGCGGGGGGCATGGCGCAGGTGCTCGCGACCTCCATCGTCTTCTTCCTGAAGATGATGTTCTTCCTCTTCCTGTTCATGTGGGTCCGCTGGACGCTGCCCCGCTTCCGGTACGACCAGCTGATGGCGCTGGGCTGGAAGGTGTTCATCCCGATGGGGCTGGCCTACATCATGTACATCGCGGTGGCCCTCTGGGTGGTCGAGGGTCCGCTCGGGGCCACCACCCCGGCGGCGCGGTCGGGCGCGCTCTTCCTCCTCAACATTCCCGTGCTCGTGCTCGTGTTCCGGGTCCTGGACCGCGGGCGCCTGATCCGCGGGGTCTCCGTTCATTCACCGGTGCCGGCCTCGCGGCCGGCCGGCGCGGGCTGAGGGCTTCGTCATGGCGATCGGCGTGAAGGTCATGGAACGGCCGGGGCGCGAGGCCAGCTACGTGCGCGCCACCCTGAAGGGGATGGCGCTCACCTTCCGGCACCTCTTCCGCCCCAAGATCACCATGCAGTATCCCGAGGAGCGCAGCACCGACACGTGGACCATCAGTCCGCGCTGGCGGGGCACGCACCGGATGCTCACCGACGAGCAGGGCCGCTCCAAGTGCGTCGCCTGCGGGCTCTGCCCGCAGATCTGCCCCGCCAACTGCATCAAGCTGGTGCCGGGGGAGGACGAGGAGGGCAACCGGTACCCGCTGATCTACGAGATCGACGAGTTCCGCTGCGTCTTCTGCGGGTACTGCCAGGAGGTCTGCCCGGAGGAGGCGATCCACGTCGGCGTGCACTACGAGAACGCCGAGTATGAACGCGGGCGCTTCGTGTACGACCTGGAGCGGCTCTCGGCCCAGACGCATCCGGTCTCGAGCCTGTGGGACCCGACGGATCCGAGGGGGGAGTAGGTGGCCGACACGATCTTCATGGCGCTGGGGACCATCGCGGTCCTCGCCGCGCTCTCCTGCGTGCTCCAGCGGAACGCCCTGGCGGCCGCCATCTGGCTGGTCCTGACCATGCTGTCGCTCGCCGGGATGTACCTGATTCTCGGGGCGCCGTTCATCGCCGCCATCCAGGTGCTCGTGTACACCGGCGCCATCATGGTGCTGTTCATCTTCGTGATCATGCTGCTGAACCTCGGCGAGGGGGTTGGTGACATCCGCGGGCCCGGGGCGAAAGCCCTGGCGCTGGTCCTGGCCGTGGGGACTGGCACCTTTCTGCTCCGGCTCGCCGGGTACGACCCCGGCCGGCTCGCCTTCGACCTGACCGGCACCACCGACCTCTCGCCGTCCGCCGTCTTCGAGTCTGCCGAGCTCGCGCGCCGGGCCGCGGAAGGGCAGGGGGTGGTCGGCGCTGTCGCCGGCCCGCTCTTCTCGACCTACCTGGTGCCGTTCGAGGTCACCTCGCTGCTGCTCCTCGCCGCCATCATCGGGGCCGTCGTCCTGGCCAAGAGGAAGATCTGATGCTCCTCGGTCCCGCGCTCGCCTTCTCGGCGCTCCTGTTCTCGATCGGTGTGTTCGGGGTGCTGATCCGGCGGAACGCCATCGTGCTCTTCATGTGCATCGAGCTGATGCTCAACGCGGTCAACCTGACGTTCGTCGCCCTCGCCCAGTACCACGGCGTCGGCGGGCAACTGATGGTGTTCTTCGTGATGGCCGTGGCCGCCGCCGAGGCGGCGGTCGGGCTGGCCATCATCCTCGCGGTCTTCCGGCACACCACTTCGGTGGACCTGAAGACCAACACCCTGTTGCAGGGCTGACGATGTACGTCTCCGCCGACCTCATTTGGCTCGCCGTCGCCCTCCCGCTCGCCGGGTTCCTGGTCAACGGCGCCCTCGCGCTCTGGCGTCCGGGAGCCAAGACCGCCGTGAGCATCGTCGGCCCCGCCGTCCTCCTCGGCGCGTTCGCCGTCGTGGCGCTCATCTTCCGGAGTTACGCCGCCGCCGGCCTGGCCACCGCGCACGTCGTGCCGCTCTGGACCTGGCTGCCCGTCGGCTCGCTCACCATCGACCTGAGCTTCCTCGTCGACCGCTTGTCGCTCGTCATGCTCCTCGTGGTGACCGGCGTCGGGAGCCTTATCCACCTCTTCAGCGTCGGGTACATGCGGAGCGACCCGGGCTACGCCCGGTACTTCGCGTACCTGAACCTGTTCGTGGTGTTCATGCTGGTGCTGGTGCTGGGGTCCAGCCTGCCGGTGCTCTTCATCGGCTGGGAAGGGGTGGGGCTGTGCTCCTACCTGCTCATCGGGTTCTGGTACGGTGACAAGGCCAATGCCGACGCCGGGAAGAAGGCGTTCCTCGTCAACCGGATCGGCGACTTCGGCTTCATGGTCGCGATGTTCCTCCTCTGGGCGGCGCTCGGGACGCTCAATTTCGTGGAACTCGGCGAGCTGGCCCCCGCGCACCTGGCGGCAGGGGGCACGCTGGTCACGGCCATCACCCTCTTCCTGTTCCTCGGATGTGCCGGCAAGTCCGCCCAGATTCCGCTGTACGTGTGGCTCCCGGACGCGATGGCCGGCCCGACCCCCGTCTCCGCCCTCATCCACGCGGCCACCATGGTCACCGCCGGCGTCTACCTGGTGGCGCGGACCAACGTCCTCTTCGCCATGGCGCCCCTGTCCAGCACGGTGGTCGCCGGCGTCGGCGCGCTGACGGCCCTCTTCGCCGCGACGATCGGCCTCCGGCAGTACGACATCAAGAAGGTCCTGGCGTACTCCACCGTGTCGCAGCTCGGGTACATGTTCCTCGCGGTCGGCACCGGCGCCTATGTGGCCGGGGTCTTCCACCTGGTGACGCACGCCTTCTTCAAGGCGCTGCTCTTCCTCGGCGCCGGCAGCGTGATTCACTCGATGCACCACGCCTATCACGCCACGCATTCCCACGAGGACGCGCAGGACATGCGGAACATGGGCGGCCTCCGCCGCGCCATGCCGTGGACCTTCACGCTGATGGCCATCGCGACCCTCGCCATCGCGGGCATCCCGCCGTTCGCCGGGTTCTTCTCCAAGGACGAGACCCTCGCGGCCGCCTTCGCGCGCGGGGCGGAGATTCCCGCCTTCCGGGTCTTCTGGCTCTTCGGTGTCGTGGCCGCGGCCCTCACGGCCTTCTACATGGCGCGCCTGATGGCGATGACCTTCTTCGGCGAGAACCGGACCGGCGCGGAGGAGCAGAAGCACCTCCACGAGGCCCCGATGATCATGACGGCTCCGTTGGTGGTGCTCGGCGTGCTCAGCGCGGTCGGCGGGATGCTGAACCTGCCGGCCCTCTTCGGCGGCGACGCGAAGCTCGAGCACTGGCTCGACCCCGTCATCGAAGGGGCGCACCACTTCTTCCCGCTCGAAATGCCGCACGGACAGACCGAGTTCATCCTCATCGGTCTCGCGATCGCCATCGCCGTGGGCGGGCTGATCGTCGGGTGGCGGGTGACGATGGCCCGGCCGATCCTGCCGGCCCGCCAGGCGGCGCCCGAGACGGGATTCTGGAAGGTGCTGTACCACAAGTATTACGTGGATGAGATCTACGCCGCGCTGATCGTTCGGCCACTGGTCCGCTTTTCCGAGCAGGTCCTGTGGAAGGACGTCGACCAGCGGCTCATCGACCGCGGTGGCGTGGAGGGGTCGGCCGGGCTGGCGCGGACCCTCGGATGGATCGGCACCCGGCTGCAGACTGGCCAGGTCGGCGTCTACCTGACGGTGTTCCTCGTGGGCGCGCTTGGCATCTTCTTCGTCGTGATGGGCTGACCCGCTATGGCCGACTTGCTGAACCTCATCGGATACGAAGCCTGGGTCGTCCCGGTCCTTCTCATCCTCCCCGTCGTGGGGGCGCTGCTCGTCGTGGCGGCGCCCACCCCCCGCGCGCGCACCATCGCGCTGGCCGTGGCGCTCGCCGAATTCGTCGTTTCGGCAGGACTCTGGTGGAGCTTCCTGCCCGAGGGCGGGATGCAATTCACCGCCACGGTCCCCTGGATGCCGAGGTGGGGCATCGCCTACCGGGTGGGCATCGACGGGATTTCGCTCTTCATGGTGCTCCTCACCACGCTGACGATGCCGCTCTGCGTCCTCGGCAGCTGGAACTACATCACCCAGCGGGAAAAAGGCTTCTATGCGCTCCTGCTGGTCCTGCTGACCGGGATCCTGGGCGTCTTCATCAGCCTCGACCTCTTCCTGTTCTATGCCTTCTGGGAACTGATGCTGATCCCGATGTATTTCCTGATCGGGATCTGGGGCGGGAGCAACCGGCTGTACGCCTCCATCAAGTTCTTCATCTATACGATGGTGGGCTCGCTGCTCATGCTGGTGGCGATCCTGGTGACGGTGTGGGTCGTGGGCGCCTCGACCGGTGTCCTGAGCTTCGGCTACGACCACATTCTCGGGAACGCCGCGGCGGTGGGCGGGCGGGCGCCCTGGCTCTTCGCGGCGTTTGCGCTGGCCTTTGCCATCAAGGTGCCGATCTTCCCGTTCCACACCTGGCTGCCCGACGCGCACGTCGAGGCGCCGACCGCGGGGTCGGTCATCCTCGCCGGCGTGCTCCTCAAGATGGGAACCTACGGTTTCCTGCGGTTTGCCATCCCGTTCTTCCCGGATATCGCCTTCAGCCCGGCGGTCACCACGGTGGCCGTGGTGCTCGCGGTGGTCGGCATCATCTACGGCGCGCTCGTGGCCATGGTGCAGCCCGACATCAAGAAGCTCGTGGCCTATTCCTCGGTGAGCCATCTCGGCTTTGTCATGCTCGGCATCTGGGCCGCCACCCTGCAAAGCGTCCAGGGCGCCCTGATGGTGATGATCAACCACGGCCTCTCCACCGGGGCGCTGTTCTTCCTCATCGGCATGCTGTACGAGCGACGGCACACCCGGGACATTGCCGCGTTCGGCGGGATCGCTCGCGTCATCCCGGTGTTCAGCCTGCTGTTCACCGTGGTCTCGCTCTCGTCCATCGGCCTGCCGGGGCTCAACGGGTTCGTCGGCGAGTTCCTGGTGCTGCTGGGAAGCTTCGGACGCTTCCCGTGGGCCACCGGCATCGCGACGACCGGGGTGATCTTCGCCGCGGCGTACCTCCTCTGGGCCCTGCAGCGCATCATCTTCAACAAGCTCGACAAGCCCGAAAACGAGGCGTTGACCGACCTCACCCCCCGTGAGCTGGCGGTGCTCGCGCCGCTGCTCGCCGGCATCCTCTGGCTCGGCCTCTACCCGGCGCCGGTCCTGCGTCGCATGGAGCCGACCAGTCGACAGTGGGTGGAGAGCGTCCAGCATGTCCTTCCCCAGGGCGCCCCGGCCAGTGCGGCGCCCCGCACCGAGGGCCACCCGTGAGCCCGATCGACACGACTTCGCCGACGGGCGTCCTGCTCGCGCTCCTGCCCGAGGTAGTGCTCTCCCTGGCCGCCCTGGGCGTCCTCCTGGTGAACGCCTGGAGGCACGAGACCGCCGAGGACGCGCGATTGGCCGGCTGGCTGAGCCTTGCCGGCGTGGGCGCATCGCTCGCCGCGCTGGTCTGGCTCTGGGGCGCCGATGCCGGCGGGGCCGCGGGTATCCCGCAAATGGTCGCGCTCGACGGCTATCGCTACCTCGGCAGCTTCATCTTCCTGGTCGCCGCAGGGGCCACGATCGTCTTCTCGCTCGATTACCTCGAGCGCGAACAGATCCGGGGGCCGGAGTACTACACGCTGATCCTCCTCGCGACGGTCGGCATGATGCTGCTGGGCGGGGCCAGCGACTTCGTCATGATCTTCCTCGGGCTCGAGGTGATGTCGGTCGCCGCGTACGTGCTGGCCGCCTACGACCGCCGCAGCCCGTTCTCCGCCGAGGCCGGGCTGAAGTACTTCCTGATCGGGGCCTTCGCCTCGGGGTTCTTGCTCTATGGCATCGCGCTTATCTACGGCGCGACCGGGACGACGAATCTCGTGATGGCCGGCACGTTCTTCAGCGCGGGCAACCTCCCGGTCATGGCCTCGCTCGGCTTGAGTCTCCTGCTGATGGGCTTTCTCTTCAAGGTCTCGGTCGTCCCCTTTCACATGTGGGCGCCTGACGTCTACGACGGCGCACCGACGCCGGTGACCGGTCTGATGGCCACCGGCATCAAGGCGGCGGGGTTCCTCTCGCTCACCCGCGTGCTGTTCGTCACGTTCCCGGCCGATGCGGCCCTCTGGCAGCCGGTGCTCGGCGTCCTGGCCATCGCGACGATGGTCGCCGGCAACCTGATGGCGCTGTCGCAGCGGACCGTCAAGCGGATGCTGGCGTACAGCTCCGTCGCGCACGCCGGCTACCTGCTGGCCGCGGTCTGGACCGGGAGCCGGCTCGGGGCGGCGTCGGTGCAGGCGTATCTGGTGGCCTACTCGCTCACCAGCCTGGCCGCGTTCGGCCTGCTCGCGTCGCTCGGCCGGGGTGGGGAGCGCGATCTCACCGCCGACGACCTGGCCGGGCTCGCCCGGAGGCGGCCCTGGACGGCGGCCGCGTTTGCCATCGTGCTGCTTTCTCTCCTCGGATTCCCGGGAACGTTTGGCTTCATCGGCAAGTGGATGATTCTCTCGTCGCTCGTGGTCGCCGGCCAGTGGCTCATCCCGGTGGTGCTGGTCCTGGCCAGTGCGGTGTCGGCGGGCTACTACCTGCCGCTCATCATGGCGATGTACATGAAGCCGGCCCCGGACGGGGCGGCCGAGGCGCCTCGCCTGCCGCGAGGCACCGCCGTCGTCGTCGGCGGCATCGTCGCGCTGATCCTGTTCCTCGGCGTCTGGCCCGAGCCGGTGCTCGGCAGGACGCTCGAGGTTGCCGCTTCGCTCTTCGAGCGCGCCTTCCAGTAGTCGGGCCGACACTCCATCCGGCCGGGAGGCACGGTGCGCGTCCCACGATCCATTTTTCGGCAATATGACATCCGCGGCCTGGTCGGCGCGGAATTGACCCCCGACTTTGCCCACGCGCTCGGTCGCGAGTTCGCCGCGTTCGGCAGGGAACGCCTTGGCCGCGATCCGGTGCTGGCGGTCGGGCGCGACAACCGCCCTTCCGGCATCTCGCTCGCCGCGGCGCTCCGGGCCGGGATGGCCGCCGCCGGCGCCCGCGTCGTCGAGGTGGGGGAACTTCCGACGCCCGCTCTGTACTTCGCCGTTCACACCCTCGCGGTGGACGGTGGCGTGCAGGTGACCGGCTCCCACAACCCCCCCGAGTTCAACGGGTTCAAGATGGTGCTCGCCGGCGAGTCGGTGCACGGCGACGAGATCCAGGATCTCTACGAGCGCATCACCCTCGAGCAGGGCACCGATCGTCCGGGAAGCGAGTCGGCGGACGGGTCCGTGCTCGGCCGGTATCGCGACGCCATCGTCGACCGCCACCAGCTCGCCCGGCCGGTCCGCGTGGTGGTGGATTGCGGCAACGGCGTCGGCAGCGTCATCGCGGTCTCGACCTTGCGCGCGCTTGGCGCCGACGTCATCCCCCTCTTCTGCGAATCTGACGGGACCTTCCCGAACCACCATCCCGACCCGACCGTCCCCGCCAACCTCGTCGACCTCCAGGTCGAGGTCCGGCGAAGCGGCGCGGAGCTCGGCATCGCCTTCGACGGCGACGCCGACCGGATCGGCGCGGTGGACGAGACGGGGCGGGTGCTGTTCGGCGACCAGCTGCTGGTCGTGTTCGGACGCGACGCGGTCCGGCGCTTCGGACCCGGCGCACGGGTCATCTTCGACGTCAAGTGTTCTGACCTCCTCCCCGCCGCCCTGCGCGAGGCCGGGGCCCGGCCGGAGATGTGGAAGACGGGCCACTCGCTGATCAAGGCCCGGATGAAGGAACAGGGCGCCGTGCTCGCCGGCGAGATGAGCGGCCACATGTTCTTCGCCGGCGACTGGTTCGGGTTCGACGACGCGCTGTTTGCGGCCGCACGGCTGCTCGAGATCGTTTCGCGCGGGCCGCACGGACTGGCCGCGCACCTCGCTGACCTGCCGGAGACCTTCGCGACGCCCGAGATTCGAGTGGACTGCCCGGACGACCGCAAGTTTGACATCGTCGCCGAGGCGACGGCTTACTTTCGCGCCCGGTACCCGGTCAACGACATCGACGGGGTGCGGATGTCGTTCGCCAATGGCTGGGGACTGATTCGCGCCTCGAACACCCAGCCAATCCTGGTGCTCCGCTTCGAAGCCACGGACGAGGGATCCCTCGCGGAGTACCGGCGGGAAGTCCTGCAATGGCTCGCGGAGCGGGGCGTGCAAGGGGAGGGGTAGCCGGCATGCGCGGACGCTGGTTCGTTGGCACGGTGGCCGCCCTCGTCCTTCTGCTCTTCGCCGGGCAATGGCTCGCCGACTTCCTGGCGGAACGCTGGTGGGCCGGTGCGCTCGTGCCGGAGGCGGCCGGGTTCGTATCGAGCGTGCGGCTCCTCCGCCTCACCGTCGACGCCGCGGCGGTGCTCATCGCCACGGCCTGGTTCACCGGACACCTGCTCGTCGTCCACCGCGCCATCGGTTCCGTCCAGATTTCCCGCCAGGTGGCCAATCTTGAAATCCGCGAGGCAGTCACCCCTGCCACCCTCCTTCCGCTGGCGCTCGGCGTCGGGGTGGCCCTGGGTCTGATCGCCGGCGTGGGGTCGGGGCGAGACTGGGCGACGTTTGCCCTGGCATGGCAGGGTGTGAGCTACGGCCTGGCCGATCCGCTGATGCACAAGGACTTGGGGGTGTTCGTTGCGCAGCTCCCCCTCTGGGTGCTGCTGCATGACTTCGCGCGCCTGCTCGCGTGGAGCGCACTCGTCGTCGTCGGGGCGCTGTATGCCGTGCTCGGGGCGGTCCGGTGGCAGCGCGGCCGCCCCGCGATCTCCGATCACGCCCGGCGACATCTCGGCCTCCTGCTCGCCGCCGCCGCGCTCGTGCTGGCCTGGGGGTTCCTCCTCACGCCGTTCGAGGTGGCGGCGACCTCCACCCCCGATGCCGCATCGTGGGACACCCTGGAGCTCGTGACGCTGGCTCTCGGTGGCGCGTCGTTTGCCGCCGCCGTGATCTCGATCGTCTGGGCCGTTCGCGGGCATCACCTCTTGCTCGTGGCCGGCTGGGGCGTCCTCTTGGCCGGTGGGGTGTTCGTGTGGATGATGCTGCCGGCCACGGTTGGGGCCGGTGGCGATGATTCCGCCGAGTCGTCCCGCGCCGCCCTCGACCGCACCGCCTACGGGCTCGAGGGACTCGATGATCGAGCGGCGCGGGTGACTCCCCCCGCCAGCGGTGCCGTGCCGTCGCTCTGGAGCGGGCTGAGCATCGAGCGGTTGGTGACCGCCGATTCGCAGATCCTTGAATCGGCCACCCAGACCACGATTTCGGTGGACGGGGCAGCCATGCCGGTCTGGCTGGTGTTGCGAGTCCCCGCAGCGGGGCTCCCCGCCGTGCTCGCGATTGCGGATGGCCGGACCGGAGCGAACTCGGTGCCGCTCTCCTATCGCGCCGGCGACTCGCTCGCCTACCCTGGACTCGTCACCTTCCGGACGCTCCCACCTTCGATCGTTCGGCCAGGCGCACCCCGGATCGTGATCGATTCGGGAGTGGTCGGTCTGCTCGTGGGCGGCGCGGCCCGCCGTTCGGTCCTCGCGTGGGCGCTTCAGTCGGCTCGCCTTCTGGGAGCCGCCGGCCGCCCGACCCGGGTCCGTTGGCGCCTGGCCCCCCGCGCCAGGCTGGAAGCACTCGCCCCCTTCGCCTCCTGGGAACAACCACGCTTCCTCCTCGTCGACGGCACTTCGATGTGGGTCTCGCATGGGTACGTCGCCAGCGAGTATTTCGCCGGCTCGACCCGGCTTGGGAGCCTCGGCGCGCTCGAGGCGGGCCTGCTCGGGGCCATCGACGCCGTGACCGGGGAAACCACCATCTACCTCCTGCCCGACGCCGGTCCCATCACGCGGAGCTGGTCTCAAATCACCCAGGGAGTCGTCCGGCCGTCGGGTGAGACGCCGCCGGCGCTCGCTCGCGTGCTGCCCTATCCGACCCGGCTGTTCGAGGCGCAGTCGCGTCTCCTCGAGGCGGGCCACTGGCGGGCCGGCACTCTCGCGGGGCCGCCGGGAGCCCCGGCGCCGCCGGCGACCGTCTGGGAGGGCGGCCAGTCGCTCGCCCTCGTCACCGGTTACGAGCGGGGAGAGGACCGGCGGGTGCGCTCCCTGCTCGTCGGCCGCGTCACCGAATCAGGACGCCGCCTGGACCTGATCCGACTGAGCGAGGCGGGAAGTCTTCCGGGCGTGGCCAGTGCCCAGGCGACCTGGGATCGGTTTCCGTCCTACGAGCAGCTGCTCGATTCGATCGTGCGGCGGGGGGCCCGGTTCGAACGCGGCCCCTACCGCATCCTCCCGATGGGCGATGCCCCGCTCGCCTACCAGCCCTGGTACGCCGTCGACAAGGATGGGCAGGTCACGGAGCCCTACGTGGCACTCGCGCAGGGGACGCGCGCCGGGGCAGGGCGCTCCTTTCCGGACGCCTGGGACAACATGCGCGGTGCCGGTGCGCCACTGCCGCCGGGCTTCGGGCCGACCACGCCGCTCGAGGAAGCGAGGCGGTGGATGCTCCGGGCGGACTCGGCCCTGCACGCGGGAGATTGGGAGGGGTTCGGACGCGCGTTCGGGGCGCTGCGGGAAGCGCTCGGTGCAGGGCAGGGGGAGTAGGAAACCCGGTTGTATCCACCCCCCGGGGCGGGTAGCTTTCCGCGCGGTTAACCACGTCCAGGAGAGATCGTGAATTTGCACGAATATCAGGCGCGCGCGCTCCTCAAGGCCGCGGGCATGCCGGTGCCGGATGGCGACGTCGCCGCCACCCCAAGCGAAGTGGAGTCGGTTGCCAGACGGATCGGCGGAACGGTCGTCATCAAGGCCCAGGTGCACGCCGGCGGACGCGGCAAGGCCGGCGGGGTCAAGCTCGCCAAGACCCCGGCCGAAGCGGCCGAAATCGCGTCGCACATTCTCGGCATGCAGATCAAGGGTCTGACGGTGCACAAGGTGCTGGTCGTGCCGGCGGCGGAGATCGCGACGGAGGCCTACCTCGGGCTCATTCTCGACCGCGACACGCAGCGCCCGGTCTTCATGGTGAGCCCGGCGGGTGGTATCGACATCGAGGAGGTGGCGGCCAGCACGCCGGAGAAGATCCTGCGGCTCCCGGTCGATCCGCGCTTCGGGCTTCTGCCGCACCAGGCCATGACGCTCGCGTTTTTCCTCTACCGCGACGTCAAGCAGGCGCGCGCCGCGGCCGACATCATGCATCGGCTCTACACGGTGTTCACCGAGAACGGTGCCTCACTGGCCGAAATCAACCCGCTCATCACGACACCGGCCGGCCAGGTGCTCGCCCTCGACGCCAAGATCTCGATCGACGACAATGAGCTCGACCGCCGGCCCGACCTCGCCGAGCTGCGCGACGAGACCGCGGAAGACCCGAGCGAGGTGGCCGCGCGCCGGGCCGGGCTCACCTTCATCAAGTTGGACGGCAACGTCGGCTGCGTCGTCAACGGCGCCGGTCTCGCCATGGCGACGATGGACCTCGTCAAGTACTACGGGGGCGAGCCGGCCAACTTCCTGGACATCGGTGGCAGCTCGAACCCGGACAAGGTGGTCAACGCCCTGAAGATCATCACCGCCGACCCGAGCGTCCGGGCCATCCTGTTCAATATCTTCGGTGGCATCACTCGCACGGACGACGTCGCCAACGGGATCAAGACCGCGCTCGAGCAGTTCCCCGTGAAGGTGCCCATCGTGGTGCGCCTGACCGG
The DNA here is from genome assembly GCA_963748815.1 of uncultured Gemmatimonadales bacterium. GTDB lineage: Bacteria > Gemmatimonadota > Gemmatimonadetes > Gemmatimonadales > GWC2-71-9 > SPDF01. The sequence continues at coordinate 309,919 of CAVVKJ010000010.1, forward strand.
CACGAACGAGAAGGAAGCGGTGAAGATCCTGCAGGGCATCGGCATGACGGCGCTCTCCGACATGGACGAGGCCGTTTCCAAGGTGGTGGCTCTGGTCGGGGAGGCGGCGTGAGCATCTTCATCGGGAAGGACACCCGGCTCGTGGTGCAGGGCATCACGGGACGCGACGGTTCGTTCCACGCGAAGCAGATGATCGAGTACGGCACGAAGGTGGTGGCCGGCGTGACGCCCGGCAAGGGCGGCCAGACCTTCGAGGGCAAGGTCCCGGTGTTCGACACCGTGGCGGAGTCGGTGGCCAGGACCGGCGCCAACACGGCGGTCATCTACGTGCCGCCGATGGGCGCCGCCGGCGCCATCTTCGAGGCGGTCGACGCGGGCATCGCCATGGTCGTCTGCATCACCGAGGGCGTGCCCGTCATCGAGATGACCCGGGTCATGCCGTTCGTGCGGGAACGCGGCGCCCGGCTCATCGGCCCCAACTGCCCCGGCGCCATCACGCCGGGTGAGGCAAAGGTCGGCATCATCCCCGGCTCCATCTGCGCCCCGGGCCGTGTCGGCCTGGTATCCCGCAGCGGGACGCTCACCTACGAGGTGGTCAACCTGCTGACCCGCGCGAAGATCGGGCAGAGCACCTGCGTCGGCATCGGCGGCGACCCGATCATCGGGACCAATTTCATCGACTGCCTGCGGGCCTTCGAGGAGGACCCGAACACCGACGCAATCGTCATGATGGGCGAAATTGGCGGGACCGACGAGCAGCGGGCCGCCGAATTTGTCCGCGACCACGTGACGAAGCCGGTGGTGGGGTTCATCGCGGGGCAAACGGCACCGCCGGGGCGCCGGATGGGCCACGCTGGCGCCATCATCTCCGGCTCGTCGGGGACCGCCGCCGAGAAGATGGCGGCGTTCGAGGAGGCCGGCATCAGCGTCATGAAGCGGCCGGCCGACGTCGTGCCGCTGCTCAAGGCCCGGCTCAAGTAGCCGTCGCCACACATCGACTCACACCCAGAATTCGAGACCATGCAGACTCTCGCCATCATCAAGCCCGACGCCATCGCCTCCGGCAAGGCCGGACTCATCCTGGCCCACCTCCAGCAGGCCGGGTTCGCCATGGAGGCCGCCCGCCTGGTGCGCCTCACCTTGCCGCAGGCGGAGGCGTTCTACGGGGTGCACAAGGGCCGGCCGTTCTTTCCCGAGCTGGTGGCGTTCATGACGAGCGGGCCTTGCATGCCGCTCGCCCTGCGCCGCGCCGACGCTGTGCCCCACTTGCGGACCGTCATCGGGGCCACCGATCCGGCGGAGGCCGCCGCGGGCACCATTCGGAAGCTCTATGCCGAGTCCAAGGGGCGAAACGCCATCCACGCCTCGGACAGCGATGAGAACGCGGCGCGAGAAATCGCGTTCTTCTTCCCGGAAGGGGAGCTCGCCGGCCTGCACGGCTGAGGGGCCCGGTTCGCTTGACCTAAGTCAAGCGCCCGGCTAGGTTTAGTGGCTATGCTCACGATTGCCATCCGAGACTTGCAGCAAGGCCCGGCCAAGACGGAAGGGGAGTTGGCGCCGTCGGACCCCGTCTTCGCGGGGCTCGAGTTGCCCTTGGAGGGTCCCATCACGGTGGCGGGCCAGCTCCAGGCCACGGAGGGCGACGACTTCCTGTGGCGCGGGGTCATCCGGGCGACGGCCAGGCTGGCCTGCCGCCGGTGCCTCGCCGAGGTGGATGTCCGCCTCGACCGGGATGTCGATGTATTGTTGACCAGCGATCCCGAGGTCGCCGATGATCCCAGCGTCTATCCGCTGCCGGCGGCGGCGCTGCAGATCGACCTGACCGGGGTGGTGCGGGAAGAACTGGTGCTCGAGGTCCCGGCGTTCGTGGTGTGCCGAGACGACTGTGCCGGGCTCTGCCCGACGTGTGGTGCCGATTTGAACGCGGGTCCGTGCGCATGCGTGCGGTCCGCCGAACCAGCCTGAGGAAACCATGGCAGTCCCGAAGAGAAAACTCTCCAAGTCCCGCAAGCGCCTGCGGCGCGGCCATCACGTCGCCGCGAGCGTCAAGACGCAGGCCTGTCCCCGCTGCGGCGATCCGAAGCTCTCCCACCGCGTGTGCCCGAGCTGCGGGTACTATCGCGGCAAGAAGGTCGTCGAGGTCAAGGGCGACTGAGCATGATCCGCGTGGCGCTGGACGCGATGGGCGGAGATCACGCCCCGCAGGCGGAGGTTGAGGGAACCCTCGCCGCGCTCGCGCTCTTGCCCGGCGTCATCGTGCAGCTCGTGGGACAGGTCGACGTGATCGAGGCGGAACTGGCCGCGCATCCCGGGCTCGACCGGAGCCGGATCGAGGTCGTGCCGGCGACGGAAGTCATCGGAATGGCCGAAAAGCCCCTGGCCGCCGTCCGCAAGAAGCCGAACTCGAGCGTGGTGGTCGGCCTCGGCCTGCAGAAGGCGGGGCAAGTCCGACGCCTTCGTCTCGGCCGGCAACACCGGCGCCATCCTGGCCGGCGTCGACCGTGCTGCTCGGCATCCACGCCGGCGTCGAACGGGCCACCGTGGCCACGCCCTTTCCGACCGCCGACCTCCCCGTCCTCGTCCTCGACGGCGGCGCCAACGTCGATTGCTCCGCCAAGGAGCTGGTCGGTTTCGCCCGCCTTGGCTCGGTGTACGCCCGCGACGTCCTCGGACGCGAGCGCCCGCTGGTCGGGCTCCTCAACATCGGCGAGGAAGACGAGAAGGGGAACGCCGCGTCCCGCGCGGCCCACGAACTCCTCAAGCAGGCCGCCGGCATCAACTACATCGGCAACATCGAGGGACGCGACATCCTCGCCGGGCACTCGACGCACGGCCACGTCGACGTGGTCGTCACCGACGGCTTCGTCGGCAACATCGTGCTCAAGTTCTACGAGTCCGTCGCCCGGATGATCCTGCGCCTGGTCAAGCGCCACGCCCCCGACATCCTGGAGCGCGACGGTGTGCAGGAGGTCTTCCGGGTGCTGGACTACTCCGAGTACGGCGGCGCGCCGCTCCTCGGCGTGAAGGGCGTGTCCATCATCTGCCACGGCTCGTCCGGGAGCAACGCCATCAAGAACGCGATTCGCGTCGCCGCCCAGATGGTGGAATCCAAGCTCAACCAGCACGTCGCCGCGGAGTTCGCCGCGAGCAGCGCCCCCGCCGCATGAGCCGGCGCCCGATCGTCGAATTCGCGGGGCTCGGCGTGGCCGTGCCCGAGCGCATCGTCACCAACGCCGATTTCGAAAAGACTCTCGACACCTCCGATCAGTGGATCGTGGAGCGCACCGGCATCCGGGAGCGCCGCGTCGCCGGGCCGGAACAGTCGGTGGCCATGCTGGCCCGCGACGCCTCCCTGCGCGCGCTGGAGGCGGCGGGGCTCGGCCCCGAGGACATCCACGGCATCATCCTCGGCACCGCCTCACCCGACCGGCTCCTCCCCTCCACGGCGTGCGACCTCCAGGCGCTGCTCGGCGCGAAGAACGCCGCCGCCTTCGACGTGTCGGCCGCCTGTCCGGGGTTCCTCTTCGCGCTGAACGTCGCCGAGGGGCTCGTGGCCTCGGGCCACGGCGAGAACATGCTGATCGTCGGGGCCGAGAAGCTGAGCACCATCTCCGATCCGACCGACCGGTCCACCGCCATCCTGTTCGGCGATGCCGCCGGCGCCGCCATCGTCCGGAAGGCGACGGGGGGCCGGGGCGCCGTCCTCTCGACCTACATGAAGTCGGACGGAAACCTGGCCAACCTGCTCTATCGTCCCGGCGGCGGTGCCGTCGACCCGATCAGCGAGAAGGTGGTGGCGGAACGGTCGCACTTCATCAAGATGGCGGGGCGCGAGGTCTTCAAGTCGGCCGTCAAGACGATGTCGGAGGCGTGTGACAAGGCGCTCGAGCGCGCCGGTCTCACCACCGACGAGGTCGACATGCTGGTCCCCCACCAGGCCAACCTCCGCATCATCGAGGCGACGGCCAAGCACGCCGAGATGCCGCTCGACAAGGTGATGATCAACGTCGATCGATACGGCAACACCTCCTCCGCCTCGATTCCCCTCGCCCTCGATCAAGGGGTGAAGGAAGGCCGGATCAAGCCCGGGATGACCCTCCTGCTGGTGTCCTTCGGGGGAGGCTTCACCTGGGCCAGCGCGGTGGTCAAGTGGTAGCGGTCGTCATGTGCCCCGGACAGGGGGCGCAGAAGGTCGGTATGGGGAAGGACTTGGCCGACCGGTTCCCCGAAGCACGCGACACCTTCCAGGCCATCGACGAGGCGCTTGGCGTTGCCCTCTCCCGTCTCATGTGGGAGGGCCCGGAAGAGGAACTGGTTCTCACGCACAACACCCAGCCCGCCATCCTGGCGCACTCCGCGGCGGTTTTCGCGGTCGTCAAGGAGCGGTTGGGGGCGGTGGCGGCCGGGGCCGGGCACAGCCTGGGCGAGTACAGCGCGTATGTCGCCGCAGGGTCGCTCTCCGCGCCCGACGCGGCCCGGCTGGTCCGCCGCCGGGGCGAGTTGATGCACGAGGCCGGCACCAGGCGGCCCGGCGCGATGTCGGCCATCCTCGGGCTCGACCCGGAGGGCGTGGCTGCGGCCTGCGCCGAAGCCTCTGGCGCCGACGGCGTCGCAGTGGCCGCGAACCTGAATTCCCCCGACCAGATCGTCATCTCAGGTGACCCGGCCGCGGTGGCTCGGGCCGGGGACGGGTGCAAGGCGCGTGGCGCCAAGCGGGTGCATCCCGCTCAAGGTGTCCGGTGCGTTCCACTCCCCGTTGATGGAACCGGCGGTGCAGGGGCTGGAAACTGCACTCGCCGCGGCGCCTTTCGCCGCCCCCGCCTTTCCGGTCGTGGCCAACGCCTCGGCGGAGCCGGTGCGGTCCAGCGCCGACGCGGTGCGGCTGCTCGCGGCCCAGTTGACCGCCCCGGTGCGGTGGATCGAATGCATGCAGGCCGCGTCGCGCCTGGCTCCCGAGGCGACGTTCGTCGAGCTGGGGCCTGGCAGCGTGCTGTCCGGGCTGCTTCGCAAGATCGTCCCGGGCGCCAGGAGCATCACGCTCGGGACCGCCGCCGAGGTGGAGGCCTTTCTCGGATGACCACGATTGACCTGACCGGCCGGACGGCGTTCGTCACCGGCAGCACGCGGGGCATTGGCCTTGCCGTCGCCCAGGCGCTGTACGCGGCCGGGGCCAGGGTGGCCATCGTCGGCCGCGACGCCGCGCGGGCCCAGTCCGTGGCGGCGGGGCTCGGCGATCGGGCCGCCGGGGTTGGCTGCGATGTCGCCGACCGGGCGCAGGTCGAGGCCGCCCTGGCCGCCGCGGAGGCCGCCCTCGGGCCCATCGACATCCTGGTCAACAACGCCGGGCTGACGCGGGACAACCTCCTGCTCCGGCTCACCGACGAGGACTGGGATGCGGTGCTCGACGCCAATCTCAAGGGGGCGTTCTTCACCACCCGGGCGGTCATCAAGGGAATGATGAAGCGGCGCGCCGGCCGCATCATCAACATCACCAGCGTCGTCGGGCTGACCGGCAACAAGGGCCAGGCCAACTACGCCGCCAGCAAGGCGGGCCTCATCGGTTTGACCAAGTCGGTGGCCAAGGAATACGCCGCCCGTGGGGTCCTCGCCAACTGCGTGGCCCCGGGCTTCATCGAGACGGATATGACTGCCGCCTTGCCCTCTGAGGCGCGGACGGCATTATTAGAGGACATTGCGCTGGGGCGACTCGGTCGGCCCGAGGATATTGCCGCCGCCGTGCTCTTCCTGGCATCAGATCTCGCGTCCTACATCACCGGGCAGGTCCTGGTGGTGGACGGCGGGATGGTCATCTAGCCCGACCCCCTACTCCTTTTCGAGGACGACATGAGCAACGTGGATGAGAAGGTCAAGGACATCATCGCCGAGGAACTGGGTGTGGAGCGCGAGAAGCTGACTCCCGAAGCCAGTTTCATGGAAGATCTTGGCGCTGACAGCCTCGACACCGTCGAGCTGGTCATGGCGTTCGAGAAGGAATTCGACATCGACATCCCGGACGAGGACGCCGAGAAGCTCCGGACGGTCGGCGAGGCCCTCAAGTACCTCCACGAAAAGACCGGGAAGTAACTTGGCGAGTCGTGTCGTCGTCACCGGCATTGGGCTGGTGACCCCGCTCGGCAACAACGTCGAGGACACCTGGGCGGGCCTGCTTGCGGGCCGGTCCGGCGCCGCGCGCGATCACCAAGTTCGATCCGACGGCGTTTCAGGTGCAGTTTGCCTGCGAGGTGAAGGGGTTTGACGCGCTGCAGTTCATGGACAAGAAGGAAGCGCGCCGGTACGACCTCTTCGTGCAGTACGCGCTCGGGGCGGCCCACGAGGCGGTGACGCAGGCGGGGCTGGAGGGGAAATTCCCCTCCCCGGAGCGCACGGGGGTCATCATCGGCAGCGGCATCGGCGGCATGGTGACCTTCGAGGAGCAGACCAAGCTCCTCGTGACCAAGGGGCCGGACCGGGTCTCCCCCTTCTTCATCCCGATGTTCATCCCCGACATCGCCGCCGGGCTGGTCTCCATTCGCTACGGCCTCAAAGGTGCCAACTATGCCACGGTGTCGGCCTGCGCCTCGTCCGCGCACGCCATCGGGCAGTCGTACCAGCTGATCCAGTCCGGGCACGCCGACGCGATGCTGACCGGCGGGACCGAGGCGGCCATCAGCGAACTGGCCATCGCCGGCTTCCAGAACATGAAGGCGCTCTCGACGCGGAACGACGCTCCCGAAGAGGCGAGCCGTCCCTTCGACAAGGAACGCGACGGGTTCGTCCTGGGCGACGGCGCCGCCATGGTCATGCTCGAGAGCCTCGAGCACGCCCAGGCCCGCGGCGCCACCATCCTCGGCGAGGTGATCGGGTACGGCCTGAGCGGAGACGCCTACCACATCACCTCGCCCGCTCCGTCGGGGGAGGGGGCGCAGCGCGCCATGCGCGATTGCCTCGCCGACGCCGGCGTGGGCATCGAGGCGGTCGACTACATCAACGCCCACGGCACCAGCACCTTCCAGGGCGACATCGCCGAGACCGCCGCCGTCAAGGCGGTGTTCGGCAAGCACGCGAACGAACTCGTGTTCGGCTCCACCAAGTCGATGACCGGGCACCTCCTCGGCGCCGCCGGCGGCCTCGAGTTCGCGGTGTGCCTCCTGGCGGCGCGGGAGGGCAGGATTCCGCCGACCATCAACCAGGTCACCGCCGACCCCGAGTGCGATCTCGACTGCGCCCCGAACACTGCGGTCGCCCGCGACATCGACGTGGCGCTCTCCAACAGCTTCGGGTTCGGTGGCCACAACGTGACGATTGCGGTGCGCGCCTGGAAGGACTGACCTCCGGTTGGGATCCCCAGCGCCTCGCAGTCGATTCGAGACCCCGGCAGCCCGCTTCCGGGGTCTCGTCGTGTCCACGTGGGCCATCTGGCACCACCGGGCCGCTTCGGGGTAGATTCCCCGGGTAACCGACCATTGTTCAAGGAGATGAGCATGCTTCCCACCCTCGACCTCGCCGGGCTGCGTGATCCGGCGCTTCGGCCGATCGGGGAAAAGGTGGAACGGGGCCAGCGGCTCGACCACGCGGACGGTCTGGCGCTGTATGCCACGAGCGACCTCCTTGGGCTCGGGCAGCTGGCGGACTTCGCGAACCGGCGCCGCAACGGCGACCGGGTGTTCTTCTCGGCCAACCAGCATCTCAATCCCACGAACGTGTGCGTCCTCCGCGCCACCTGCACTTTCTGCTCCTTCGCCCGGACGCCGAAAGAGGAGGGGGCCTACACCCGCTCGCTCGATGAGGTGTACGCCGAGGCGGAGCAGGCGCGGGGCGCCCCGACGACGGAGTTCCATATCGTCGGCGGGCTCCATCCGAAGCTGAAGCTCGCGTACTACACCGACATGCTGCGCGGGCTCAAGGAGCGCCACCCCGGCGTGCACATCAAGGCGCTCACCGCCGTCGAAATCGCGCACCTGGCACGGATCGAGAAGATGTCCGAGCGGGATGTGCTCATCGCGCTCAAGGACGCGGGGCTCACGAGCCTGCCGGGCGGAGGCGCGGAAGTTTTCAGCACCGCCGTGCGCGCCACCATTGCGGAGCGGAAGCTGACCGGCGAGGAGTGGATCCGCGTGCACCGGACCGCCCACGAGCTCGGGATCCCGACCAACTGCACCATGCTCTACGGCCACGTCGAGACCGCCGACGACCGCCTGCAGCATCTCGCCATGCTCCGGGATCTCCAGGACGAGACCGGCGGCTTCCTCACGTACATCCCGCTCGCCTATCATCCCGACCACAACGAGCTGGGCGAGGAACTGGGGCGGGTCGGGACCGCGACGACCGGGTTCGAGGACCTGAAGAACATCGCCATCGGGCGGCTCTTCCTCGACAACATTCCCCACGTCAAGACCCACTGGCCGATGGTCACCCCGGCGCTCTCCCAGATCGCCCTGAGCTTCGGGTGCGACGACGTGGAGGGGACCGTGGTGTTCGAGCGGGTGTATCACGAGGCGGGCGCGAGCACCGACATGGCCATGTCGTACGCCCAGCTGGTCGGGCTCATTCGCGACGCGGGACGCCGCCCGGTGGAGCGCAACAGCCTGTACGAGGCCGTGCGCGACGCCTTCGACGATCCGCCGCCCGCGCCGCCCGCGCCCGCGGAGCCGCGGAAGCGCGCCCTCCCGGTGGTGCACGCCGCATGAGGCTCGGCCGGATTCCCTGGATCAACTGCTACCCGGTCACGGGGGCCATCGACCGGGGACTCGTCCGTCTCGACGCGGAGCTCGTGACCGGGACGGCATCGGAGCTCAACGACCTGCTCGCCGCCGGAGAGCTCGACGCCAGCGTCGTCTCGGCGGTCGAGTACGCCCGCAACGCGGCGGCATACCACCTGCTGCCCGATCTCGCCATCAGCGCCGATGGGCCGGTCCACAGCGTGGCGCTCTTCAGCAAGCGGCCGGTGGAGGCGCTCGACGGCGCCACCGTGCTCCGCACCGCGTCGTCGCGCACGTCGGTGCTGCTGCTCGAGTTGCTCTGCCGCCACCGGTGGGGCATCGCGCCGAAATTCGCCACCGTGCGCGCGGAGTCCGCCGATCTCGGCTCGCTGGCGGGGCTCCCGCACGAGGCGGTGCTCGTGATCGGCGATGCCGCCCTGCAGCTGACCGCCCGCGGGATCTACCCCGAGGTGCTCGACCTCGGCGCCGAGTGGAAGGCGTGGACCGGGCTGCCGTTCGTGTTTGCGGTCTGGGCCGCGCGTCGAGAGGTCCCGGCCGCCGCCGTACGCGGGCTGCACAGGCAGCTGCTCGCCTCGCGGGCGTGGGGCCTGGCGCACCTCGACCTGCTCGCGGCCGACGCGGCGGCGGTCACCGGGGTCAGCGCCGCGACCTGTCGCGCCTACCTGGGGACCCTCGACTACGCGCTCGGCGGCGCCGAACTCGAGGGATTGACCACCTTCTTTCACCGCCTCGCCCAGGACAAGCTGGCGCCGGCGGGTTCGCTCTCGTTCATCACGGCGGCATGACCATGTACCACGTGGACCGCGATACCCCGGAGTTCCGGGACTACCTGGCCCTCTACGAGAAGGGCGACCTGCTCGATCTCGGGCGGCGGGCCGATGCCGTCCGCTGGGAACTCCATCCCGAGCCCGTCGTCACGCACATCATCGATCGCAACATCAACTACACCAACGTCTGCGTGGCGGACTGCGGATTCTGCGCCTTCTACCGGCGGCCGAAGGACAGCGAAGGCTACGTCCTGAGCTTCGAGGAGATCGGCGAGAAGATCGAGGAGTGCCGGGCCATCGGCGGCGCCCAGATTCTCCTGCAGGGCGGGCACAATCCGTACATCCCCTTCGAGTGGTACCTCGAGCTGATGCGCTACATCAAGGCGCACCACGCCATCCACATCCACGGCTTCAGTCCCAGCGAGGTGGTGTTCTTCAGCGAGCGGTTCCGGATGCCGGTGCCGGAGGTCGTGCGCCAGCTGCGCGACGCGGGGCTCGACTCGATCCCCGGCGGCGGCGGCGAAATCCTGGTCGACGAGGTCCGCGAACGGGTGGCGAAGAAGAAGGCCCAGACCGAGGAGTGGCTCGGGGTGCAGGAGGAAGCGCACCGCCAGGGCATGCGCACGTCGGTGACGATGATGTACGGGATGGGGGAGACGCACGCCGACCGGATCGAGCACCTGCTCAAGATCCGGGACCTGCAGGCGCGCACCGGCGGCTTCACCGCGTTCATCTGCTGGCCCCTGCAGCCGGAGGGGACGCCGATGTTCGACGGCTGGGCGAAGACCGACGCCGTGACCTACCTCCGGACGCTCGCCATGGCGCGCATCATCTGCCGCAACATTCCGAACATGCAGTCGTCCTGGGTCACGATGGGCCACAAGGTCGGGCAGGTCGCGCTGCGATTCGGCGCCAACGACTACGGCTCGCTCATGATGGAGGAGAACGTGGTCTCGGCGGCGGGCACGACCTACCGCGCGACGCTCGAGGAGATGCACCGCGTCATCGCCGACGCAGGCTTCACTCCGCGCCTCCGTCGCCAGGATTACTCCCTGATCGAGGAGGCGGTGGCCGCCGCATGACCCGCAGCGGGATTGGATACGACTCCCACCGGTTCGCCGAGGGCCGGCCGCTCATCCTCGGCGGGGTGTCCATTCCTCACACTCACGGGCTGGCCGGGCATTCCGACGCCGATGCCGTGGCCCATGCGCTGACCGACGCCATCCTCGGCGCCGCCGCCGCCGGCGACATCGGCACCCATTTCCCCGATACCGATCCCCGCTGGAAAGGCGCCGACTCCATGGCCCTCCTCCGCGCGGCCTGCGCGGTGGTGGCAGCTCGCGGCTTCCGGGTGGCACAGGTGGACGTGACCGTCATCCTCGAGCGGCCGCGCCTCGGCCCGCACGTCCCGGCCATGCGCGCCGCGGTGGCCGCCGCGCTTGGCCTCACGATCGACGAGGTGAGCGTCAAGGCGAAGACCAATGAGGGCATGGGATTCATCGGCCGAGGAGAGGGAATCGCCACGCTGGCCGTGGCGACGCTGGAGGAGACCTGATCGCGTCGCTGCTGGATTCGCTGACCACCCTGCCGCCCCTCGCGGCCTACGCCGTGCTCGCCGCGCTCTCCCTGATCGAGAACATCTTCCCGCCGGTCCCGGGCGATGTCGTGCTCGCGCTCGGCGCGTTCCTGACCGTGAACGGCCCACTCGACCCGGTCATCCTCTTCTTCGTCTGCTGGGTGCCCAACCTCCTCGGTTCCATCGGGGTGTACTTCCTCGCCCGGCGGGTCGGCGGCGGACTCTTCGAGTCGCGCATGGGCCGTCGGCTCCTCTCTCCCGAATCGATCGCGTCCCTCGAACGCGGCTACATCCGTTACGGACTCGCCGGCGTCTTCCTCGGACGGATCCTCCCCGGGGTGCGCGCCGTGGTCGCCCCCTTCGCCGGGCTCATTCGGCTCCCGCCGCTCCGTGCGCTGGTTCCGATCGGGCTCGCCTCCGCGATCTGGTTCGCGGGGATGATCGTCCTCGGCCGGTACATCGGTCAGAGCTGGGAGGGGATTCAGCGGGCCTTGCGCGACCTGAATGCTGGCCTCGCCGTGGTCGGCGTCCTGATCGTGGCGGGCGTCACCGTGAGTTGGTGGCGGGCGCGCGCCGCGCGCCGTGCCCGGCTCTGGGAGGCGCTCCGCGTCGCGCTCGATCACGAACCCGCCGCACCGGGGTCGGTCGACCCCGCGCTCCAGGCGGTCGCCGCGTTCGTGCTGGAGATGGCCGAGGCCGATGAGCACCTCAAGTCCGCCGAACGCGAGGCGCTGACCGCCCGCCTGCGGGCGCGCTTCAACCACCTCCCCGGGCAGGTGAGCGCCGACCGCGCCGCCGTGGAAGCCGTGATCCTGCGCGCGACCTCCGCGTACGAGTCCGGGGAACGGCAGCGGCTGGTCGACCGGATGCGGCACGTGGCGGAGGCCGATGGGGTGGTGACCCCGGCGGAGGCGGCGATGATTGCCCGGGCCGCGACGCTCCTGGGCGTCGAGCAGCGGTGAGCGCCACCGACCTCGCGCGCCGGTTCTGGCTCGAGGGATTCCGCGATTTCCTCGCGCTGGAGGCGGGGCACAGCCCGAACACCGTCGACAATTACCTGCGGGACCTCCGCCGCCTCGCGGAATTTGCCGACGCCCGCGGACTCGACGATCCCGCCGGCCTGACCCGGCCGATCCTCCGTGATTTCGTCTTCGCACTGAAGGACCTCGGCCTCAGCGCCGCGACGATCCGGCGCCACGTGTCCGCCGTGCGCACGTATTTCGGGTTCCTGCTCGGCGAGGGCATCGTGCGCGAGGACCCGAGCGATCGGCTCGAAAGCCCGCGGCTCGGGCGCACACTGCCGGAAACGTTGTCGGTGCCGGAGATCGAGGCGCTGCTCGCGGCGCCCTCCATCGACGAGCCGCTCGGATGGCGGGATCGAGCGCTGCTGGAGCTGGGATATGGCGCGGGGTTGCGGGTCTCGGAGCTCTGCGGCCTCGGCCTCAACGACCTGGTGCTCTCCGAAGGACTGGTGCGCGTGCTGGGGAAGGGAAGCAAGGAGCGGCTGGTGCCCATCGGGCGGAGTGTGCTGGGGGCGCTGTCGGTCTACCTGCACACCCTCAGGCCGACGCTGGACCGGGGTGCGTCGAAGCAGCGCGTCTTCCTCAACAATCGCGGGACGCCGTTGTCCCGGGTCGGGGCGTGGGGCATCGTGAAGCGCGCGGCCACGCGGGCCGGACTCACCAAGGCCGTCACCCCGCACACGCTGCGGCACTCGTTCGCGACCCACCTGCTGGAGGGCGGGGCCGACCTCCGCGCCGTGCAGGAAATGCTGGGACACGCCGATCTCTCCACCACCCAGATCTACACCCACGTGGACCGGGAGTACCTGCGCTCCGTCCACCGGCAGTATCACCCCCGCGGCTAGCTCAGCCCTTCCGGCGCTCCGGCACGAGCACGTTGGCGAGCAGCAGTCCCGCCACGAGCCCGGCGCCGATGAGGACCATCGTGAACGCCGTCTCCACCCCCGTCACCACCTCCCGGTCGAGGAGCGAGGAGAGGCTCCGGAAGCCGATCGAGCCTGGCACCAGGAGGAGAATGCCGGGGACGAGGGTGACCGACGCCGGGCGCCGCAGCAGGTAGGCGTAGAGGTTGCTCGCCACGCCCACCGTGAGGGCGCCGACGAACGCGCCGAGTTCGGCGCCGAAGGTGGCAGCGCCGAGTCGGCTGCCGGCGATGCCGAGTGCGCCGGCCAGGAGGATCCAGATGGCGTCGCGCGCGTGAGCGCGGAAAAGGACGGCAAAACCGAGTGGCGCGGCCACCAGCGCCAGCCACCAGGTCCAGTCCGGCAGCACCTCCGGCCGGACCCGGCTGGCATACTCGCCGAGGGTCAACGTCACCGTCTGGCTCCCGATGGCCACGCCGAATCCGATCACCAGGAAGAGCATCAGGGCGCCGCTCAGCCGCGCCGTGCCGCTGGCGAGATGGCCCGACGAGAGTTCGGTCATCGCGGTCGTCAGGGTGAGTCCGGGAATCAGGACGATGAGGCCGGCCAGGGTGCCGACGTAGACGCTGTAGTGCGGCAGGACCGTCGCCGCCGCCGCGGCGATGTATGAGGCGCTGAATGCGGCGAGGAAGGGAAAGACGCGCCCGAATCCTGGGAGGCGTCCCGCGAGGATCAGCAGCACTCCGATCACCAGGCCGACAAGGCCCGCGACGAGCGCCTCGCGCAGGCCGCCGCCAAGGAACCGGGACGCGGCGGCCGAGCTGAAGCCGAAGGCGAGCATCGTCGTCACCGGCCCGTACCGGGGCGGCGCGGCATGCACCCGCTCCAGATCGGCGGAGCCCTGCGCCAGGGTGACGCGCCCCTCGACCACCTCGCGGATGATATCTTCGATGTCGGCACTCTTGCCGAGATCGACGTCGCCCGGCTCGACGCGGATGAGGTAGGTGTTCTGCCGCTCCAGGATGCCGAAGGACGCCATGAACGACGTCGGGGTGGAGAAGAACTGGGCGGTGAGGCTCAGCCGGCGGGCGACCTCTCCGAGGGCGCCCTCGACCCGATGCGCCGGGTAGCCGTAGGCGTGCATCGCCCGCGCGAGCCGCAGGACAAATCCCACGGCATCCCGGTTTTCGGTGGGCAGTGGGTCGCGTTCGATCGAATCGGTCATGGCGGCCTGGCGTGTGTGAGCGTAAGTCTTGGCGGGGCAAACATATAACCGTGTGGGCGTCTCCACCAAGTGGGACGGTGACCCACGGGCTCCACCTCATTCTGAAACTTTGGCGGCGATTCTTTCGTCACTATCTGAAACGTTGCATTCCCGACGCGACTTATCCCGGGGGAGTCCATGACTCGTTACTGGCTCAAGATCGTCCTCGGCGCCCTGCTGATTTTCGTCGTCGGCATGGCCGCCTGGATGGGTGTCCGCAAGAGTGTCAGTACCGTGCATACCCTCCTCGACACCGCCGATCCCATCACCATCCCCATCAAGGTCGTCCACTTCCGGGTCGACGGCGCCACCCTGGGTCGCGTTGAGCGGCTCAAGCTGCTCCGGAGCGCTCCCAAGGCGATCGAGTCGATCGAAGTGACGGTGCGCCTCGACAGCGCCGCGTCGGCGGACCGTCTCCGCGGGTGCTCGATGCGCATCGACGATGTCGAGCGCCTCGACGAGCAAAGCACGTTCGTGTGCGTGACCGGCGACAGCATCTCGGTGGCGGGCCAGTTCGAGACGTTCGGGAGCGTCCTGGTCGAGGGCACCGATATCGTGCTCCCGCTCCTGCTGCCGGCCGCGGCGGTGCGCGATCTCCAGCGCCAGGGCTGGCAGGGCGCGGATTCGTTGGCACCGCCCGCTCCGCTCGATGTTCCGCCGGTCCCGTCGCCGAAGGCCACGGTCACCGTGCCCTGAGGTTTCGCCCCTCCGTCTCCCGCGTTATACTCTCCTCAACGGCCCGCCCCTCACCGGGGCGGGCTCGCTTCGTCCTCCACCCTTCGACCGGGATTCCCGCATGCTGCTGAACGCCGTCGTCCTTCTCGCCGCGCTCCAACAGGGCGCCCCGCAGCCGGCCGCTGCCGCCGCGCAGGCGCCCTCTCCCATCGCCAGGCTCGAGGTTCTGCCCGGCACCTCGCTGCAGATGCCGGCCGGCGATTCGATCCAGCTCTCCGCGAAGGCGTTCGACAAGGACGGGGCGGCGGTGCCGGACGTGTCGATCCGGTACTTCGGCGCGGGCGGCCGGTTCGAGGGCACGGTGGACTCCACCGGCATGGTCCGTTCCGGTGCTACGGGGACGCTCGCGGTCTCGGTCGTGGCCCGCGCGGCCGGCACCAAGCCGGTGATCGAGCGTGTCGAGGTCCAGATGGTCCCGGGCCCGGCCGCCAGCGTGACGGTCGCGCCGATGGTGACGAAGCTCGTGGCAGGGCAGCGCCTCCGCCTGACAGCCACCAGCTATTCCAAGGCCGGTGATACGCGTGACGACAAGATCGCCTGGAAGAGTTCGGCGCCAGGCGTCGCGAAGGTGTCGGAGGACGGCGTGGTGAGTGGGGTGGCGCCTGGGCGGGCCACGATCACCGCCGGCGCCGGTGCGGCGATGGCGTCGATGCCGGTGCAGGTCGTTGCCAACACGATTGCACGGGTGGAGCTGTCGCCGTCGCGCTCCGAGGTGCGCACCGGCGACGTGGTGCAGTTCACGGTCAAGGTCCGCGACGCGGGCGGGAAGGAAATCACGGGCCTGGTGCCCTCGTGGACCTTCGCGCCGGGCGGCGGCGAAGTGACGCCCTCGGGGCAGTTCGTCGGGTACGTGGCAGGCGACTATTTCGTGACCGTGAACTACGGCGTCGCGAGCGCGGAGGCAGCGGTCACGTTGCGGCCGCGTGACGTCCGCCGTCCCGCCGAGGTGGTCGGCCGGCTGCCGCGCACCCGCTTCACCACGGAGGAGGTGTGGGTCATGCCCGACGGAAAGCACGCCTTCCTCGGCAGCGGTTCCGGCGGCGATGTGCTGTACGCCATCGACATCAGCAATCCGGCGGCGCCGACCGTGACCGACTCGCTTGTGCTCAACACCCGGCGGGTGAACGACGTGATGTCCACGCCCGACGGGAAGTTCATCGTGATGACGCGTGAGGGGGCGGCGGACCGGAAGAACGGCATCGTCATCGCGTCCACCGATGACCCGGCGCATCCGAAGGTGATCGCGGAGTTCACCGACGGCGTCACCTCCGGCGTGCACTCGGCGTTCGTCTACAAGCAGGACAAGTACGGCACCAACGTCTTCCTGACGAACGACGGCACCGGCGCCATGCACGTCATCAACATCGACGATCCCTACCATCCGAAGGAAATCGCGCAGTGGCGCACCGAGCGCCCCGACGCGGGCCGCACCCTGCACGACATCGACGTGCAGGACGGGCTGGCCTACCTGAGCTACTGGAACGACGGGCTGGTGGTGCTGGACGTCGGCAACGGAATGAAGGGTGGCACGCCGAGCAACCCGGTGCTGGTCACGCAGTACAAGTACGATCTCAACGCGCTCTATGCCGACGTGGAAGCGGTGGGCGGCCCCGGCTTCATCCGCGGGACGCACACGGCGTGGCGGCACAAGAACTACGTCTTCATCGCCGACGAGGTGTTCCCGGCGTCGGGGGTCAAGGGCGCGAAGGACGCGTCGGCGTTCCGCGCGTACGGGCGGCTGCAGGTGCTCGACGTGAGCGATCTGGCCCGGCCGAAGTCGGTGGCGTGGTACGAGCCGGAGTTCGGCGGCGTGCACAACATCTGGGTCGCGGGGGACACGCTGTACATGGGCGCGTACAACGGCGGCTTCCGCGCGTTCGACGTGTCGGGCGAGCTGCTGGGCGACCTGCGCGCGCAGGGCCGGGAAATGGTGCACGTGAACACGGCGGACCTGGACGGCCAGACGAAGAACATGGCGATGACATGGGGGGTGGTGGTGAAGGATGGCCTCGCGTACGTCAACGACATGCTGAACGGGCTGTGGATCATCCGCATCCAGCCGAAGAAGGGCGAGCCCGCGACACCGTGATCCGGCGGGGGCGCGGGGCAGTCGGGGCGCGGCGTGCCGCGCCCTTGCTGTTTGGGGCACCGTGGCGGCGGACTGATGGAGACCAGGGCGCTCGGGCGCCCGGGGAGAAGAGGCCCCGAACCTGGGCCGCGCTCCCCCCTTGCGTGGTGTCTGGGAGCCGCTTAGGTTTGCGCTCCCTCCGAGGTCGGGTAAGGTGTTGGGGGCAGGGTGGTTTGGGTGGCTCAGGCAGGTGGTATTCACCGCTGGTTGCGCCCCACTTGACTCCCCGCCAGACACCGACTAAGATTGGGGGCTCGCCAGTAAATGGTGAGACGAACGTGATACGAATGCTCTTTGACAAATGATGTGAACCAGAGGTGATCGGAGTGCGGACCCTATGATCCGGACGGCACAGAGGTCGGCCGGGGATGGGTACAAATACTCTGACCATTGATTCGGACGACAAGAACACAGTCGTTCGGCATGAGTCGATCTAAATTCTTCATTGGAGAGTTTGATCCTGGCTCAGGACGAACGCTGGCGGCGTGCCTAACACATGCAAGTCGCACGGGACCCGCAAGGGTTCAGTGGCGAACGGGTGCGTAACACGTGAGGAACCTGCCTATCGGCGGGGGATAGCCGGCCCAACGGCCGGGTAATACCGCATACGCTCATCGGGGGCATCCCTGGGTGAGGAAAGCAGCAATGCACCGATAGAGGGGCTCGCGGCCTATCAGCTAGTTGGTGAGGTAATGGCTCACCAAGGCGACGACGGGTAGCTGGTCTGAGAGGATGATCAGCCACATTGGGACTGAGACACGGCCCAGACTCCTACGGGAGGCAGCAGTGGGGAATCTTGCGCAATGGCCGAAAGGCTGACGCAGCGACGCCGCGTGTGGGATGACGGCCTTCGGGTTGTAAACCACTGTCGCACGGGACGAATGGCCCGCAAGGGCAGTGACGGTACCCGAAAGGAAGCACCGGCTAACTCCGTGCCAGCAGCCGCGGTAATACGGAGGGTGCGAGCGTTGTCCGGAATCACTGGGCGTAAAGGGCGCGTAGGCGGTCCGGTAAGTAGGGGGTGAAATCTCGGGGCTCAACCCCGAGGCTGCCTTCTAGACTGTCGGACTTGAGCACAGTAGAGGCAGGTGGAATTCCCGGTGTAGCGGTGGAATGCGTAGAGATCGGGAAGAACACCAGTGGCGAAGGCGGCCTGCTGGGCTGTTGCTGACGCTGAGGCGCGACAGCGTGGGGAGCAAACAGGATTAGATACCCTGGTAGTCCACGCCGTAAACGATGGGCACTAGGCGTCGGGGGGAGCGACCCTCCCGGTGCCGTCGCTAACGCATTAAGTGCCCCGCCTGGGGAGTACGGCCGCAAGGCTGAAACTCAAAGGAATTGACGGGGGCCCGCACAAGCGGTGGAGCATGTGGTTTAATTCGACGCAACGCGAAGAACCTTACCTGGGCTTGACATGCACGGGAAAGCTGGTGGAAACATCGGCCCCTCTTCGGAGTCCGTGCACAGGTGCTGCATGGCTGTCGTCAGCTCGTGTCGTGAGATGTTGGGTTAAGTCCCGCAACGAGCGCAACCCTCGTCCCTAGTTACCAGCGGGTAATGCCGGGCACTCTAGGGAGACTGCCGGTGTCAAACCGGAGGAAGGTGGGGACGACGTCAAGTCATCATGGTCCTTACGTCCAGGGCTACACACGTGCTACAATGGCCGGTACAGAGCGTCGCCAACCCGCAAGGGTGCGCTAATCGCTAAAAGCCGGTCTAAGTTCGGATTGTCGTCTGCAACTCGACTACATGAAGCTGGAATCGCTAGTAATCGCGGATCAGCTACGCCGCGGTGAATACGTTCCCGGGCCTTGTACACACCGCCCGTCACGCCATGGAAGCTGGGGGGACCTGAAGTCGGTGGGCTAACCGCAAGGAGGCAAGCCGCCAAAGGTCAATTCAGTGACTGGGGCGAAGTCGTAACAAGGTAGCCGTAGGGGAACCTGCGGCTGGATCACCTCCTTTCTGGAGCATCGAGTAGGCACGGCCCGTCGGGTGCCGTTCGAAAGATCTCAAGAATCGCCCGCACTGTCGGCCCTCTGGTCTCATGTCATTTGTCTTCTGCTCTTTGACAATTGAGATGATGGATGTGCGTGTCCATGGCCGCAAGGCGTGGACAGGGTGTGAGGAATCAACACCGAATTATTTGCATGAATTTGTGCATACAAAACGAATTGAGATCAAACGCAATAAGGCACACGGTGGATGCCTTGGCATCGAGAGGCGATGAAGGCCGTGGTAAGCTGCGATAAGTCCGGGGGAGTTGCACACAAGCTGTGATCCCAGGATGTCCGAATGGGGAAACCCGGCAGGCCGCGAGGCTTGTCACCCGAAAGGGAGCCAACCCGGGGAACTGAAACATCTCAGTACCCGGAGGAAAAGAAATCAACCGAGATTCCCCGAGTAGCGGTGAGCGAACGGGGAAGAGGCCAAACCGGGGGAGCTTGCTCCGCCGGGGTTGTGGGACCACGACATGGGATGCACGACGCCAGAGTGAAGCGGCCTGGAACGGCCCGCCAGAGACGGTGATAGCCCGGTAACTAGACGCGTACGGCCCCTAGTGGTATCCTGAGTAGCGCGGGACACGTGGAATCTTGCGCGAATCAGGGGGGACCACCCTCCAAGCCTAAATACTCCTCTGTGACCGATAGTGCACTAGTACCGTGAGGGAAAGGTGAAAAGCACGCCAGGTGGCGAGTGAAAGAGATCCTGAAACCATGTGCCGACAAGCGGTCGGAGGGTGTGTCGTTCGGACATGCCTGACTGCGTGCCTTTTGCATTATGATCCGGCGAGTTACTCCTCAGGTGCGAGGTTAAGGCCTTCAGCGGCCGGAGCCAGAGCGAAAGCGAGTCTGATAGAGGGCGACTACGTACGTGGGGGTAGACCCGAAGCCGGGCGATCTACCCATGAGCAGGTTGAAGCCGCGGTAACAGGCGGTGGAGGACCGAACCGATGTGGGTTGAAAACCGCTCGGATGACTTGTGGGTAGGGGTGAAAGGCCAATCAAGCTCGGAGATAGCTGGTTCTCCCCGAAATATATTTAGGTAGAGCCTCGGAAGTGTGTTCACAGGAGGTAGAGCGACTGGATGGGTCCGGGCGGGCGTAGACGGTACCAACCCCAACCAAACTCCGAATGCCTGTTGAATGCTGACCTCGGGAGGCAGTCGCTGAGCGATAATGTACAGTGGCGAGAGGGAAAGAACCCAGAACCACAGCTAAGGCCCCGGAGTGGTGGCTGAGTGTAGCAAAGGATGTGTGTCTGCCGTGACAACTGGGAGGTTGGCTTAGAAGCAGCCATTCCTTTAAAGAGTGCGTAATAGCTCACCAGTCCAGCGGAGATGCGCCGATAATGGTCGGGATTAAGCGACCCGCCGAAGCTTTGTCTTCATGCTTTGCATGAGGGGTAGGGGAGCGTTCCCACGTGCGGTGAAGCGGGCGTGGAAACCATCCGGTGGAGCGATGGGAAGTGAGGATGCCGGATTAAGTACGCGACAAACAGAGTGAAAACCTCTGTCACCGAAAGCCTAAGGGTTCCTGAGCCATGTCAATCAGCTCAGGGTGAGTCGGTCCCTAAGGCGAGGCCGAGAGGCGTAGTCGATGGGAAACGGGTCAAGATTCCCGTCCCGACTGTTAGCCGTTATGAGCCGAGGAGGGACGCAGGAACAAGGCACCGACGGGTTGTGGATTGATCCGTTGCAAGGTGGTAGGCGTTCCCGGTAGGCAAATCCGCCGGGATAGCCGAGAACCGATGCCGAAGGGGCAACCCGACCCCGCAAAGGGTGTGGCGTCGACACGCCGAGAAAAGCTTCGCGGAGCAGGATGCATGTCGTCCGTACCGTAAACCGACACAGGTGGGCGAGGCGAGAAGCCTAAGGTGCTCGAGTGATACGTGGAAAAGGAACTCGGCATAATGATCCCGTAACTTCGGGAGAAGGGATGCCGGTAGTAGGTGAGGGTGTACAACCGAAGCCCGAGGCCGGCCGCAGAGAATCGTCCCAAGCGACTGTTTAGCAAAAACACAGGTGCGTGCTAAGCCGCGTAAGGCGACGTATACGCACTGACTCCTGCCCGGTGCCGGAAGGTTAAGGGGAGAGGTTAGCCGCAAGGCGAAGCTGTGAACCGAAGCCCCGGTAAACGGCGGCCGTAACTATAACGGTCCTAAGGTAGCGAAATTCCTTGTCGGGTAAGTTCCGACCTGCACGAATGGCGTAACGACTTGGGCACTGTCTCTTCCACGTAGCTCGGCGAAATAGCAGTCTCGGTGAGGATTCCGATTCCCCGCGACAGGACAAAAAGACCCCATGCACCTTTACTGCAACCTGTCATTGGATTGTCGGTATAACCTGTGTAGCATAGGTGGGAGCCGTTGAGGCCGGGGTTTCGGCTCGGGTGGAGGCACCAGTGAAATACCACCCTTGTTGTACTAACAATCTCACTCAGGCGGCAACACCGCCGAGGACCGTGGCAGGTGGGTAGTTTGACTGGGGCGGTCGCCTCCTAAAAAGTAACGGAGGCGCGCGATGGTTGGCTCAGTGCGGTCGGTAATCGCACGTCTGAGTGTATACGCAGAAGCCAGCCTGACGGCGAGACCGACGGCTCGAGCAGGAACGAAAGTCGGCGTAAGTGATCCGGTGAGCCCGTGTGGATCGGCTCATCGCTCATCGGATAAAAGGTACGCTGGGGATAACAGGCTTATCGCGCCCGAGAGTTCACATCGACGGCGCGGTTTGGCACCTCGATGTCGGCTTATCACATCCTGGGGCTGGAGAAGGTCCCAAGGGTCCGGCTGTTCGCCGGTTAAAGTGGTACATGAGCTGGGTTCAGAACGTCGTGAGACAGTTCGGTCTGTATCCGTCGTGGGCGTGGGAGTGTTGAGGGACGTCGTACTCTAGTACGAGAGGACCGAGTCGAAGCGACCGCTCGTGTACCGGCTGTCCCGCCAGGGGCAACGCCCGGTAGCGATGTCGCGCGGAGATAACCGCTGAAAGCATCTAAGTGGGAAACGCCTCCCAAGATGAACACTCCTGGATCTTAAGATCCCTGAAGGGCCGTGGGAGACTACCAGGTTGATAGGCCGCAGATGTACGGGCCGCAAGGCCTTCAGTCGAGCGCTACTAATCGCCCGTGCAGTTTGATCTCTCCAAGTTGTTTCCCGCATGACAAACACATCCATCACTCAATTGCCAAGTTGCTGGCTCCCGGCACGCCGGGAGCCCTCAGATTGGCTGACGACTAGCGCGCAGGGGCCACACCCGTTCCCATTCCGAACACGGCAGTTAAGCCCTGTAGCGTCGATGGTACTTGGCTCGAGAGGGCCTGGGAGAGTAGACCGTCGCCAGCCATCCCTTTCACAGCGCCCGGGCTCCTTGGAGTCCGGGCGTTGTGCGTTCCAGGCTCTCCGGCCCCGCAGCCCCGCTGCCGCCCGGCCCCGCTGACGAAAGGCACTACCTTTCCCCCATGCCCAAGACCGGCCACATCGCCCTTGCCGGCGTCCCCAACGTCGGAAAGTCCTCCCTCCTGAACACCCTGGTGGGGCAGCATCTCGCCATCGTCTCCCCCAAGCCCCAGGCCACCCGCCTGCCCACCGTCGGGCTCCGGACCGAGGGCGACACCCAGTTCGTCTTCCATGACCTCCCCGGACTCCTCGAGCCCCGCTACATGATGCAGGCCCGCATGCGGCAGGCGGCTCTCGACCAGCTGGCCCGGTGTCACGCCATCCTCCACCTGCATCCGGCGCCCGCCGGCCCCGCGCCGGCCTTCGCCTCCCTCGCCGGCCTCGAGGCGCCGCCGAGCGCGCCGGTGTTGACCGTCTACACCAAGGCCGACCTCGTTCCTCCCGCGGCCCGAACGGCGCTTGGCGCCGACGCCCTCCTGGTCTCTGCCGAGACGGGGGAGGGGATCCCCGGGCTCCTGAAGCGCATCGAGGCCATGCTGCCCGAGGGCGAGTTCGAGTTCGACGCCGACGACGTCGGCACCCAGCCGCTGCGGTTCTTCGTGGTGGAGTATCTCCGCGAGGCGGCCTTCGAGCTGCTGGAGGACGAGCTCCCCTATGCCTTCACCGCCGAGGTCGAGGAGTTTCGCGAGAACTCCTCGCCGGTGTACATTCGAGTGACGCTGCTGGTGGAGCGTGAGAGCCAAAAAGGCATGATCATCGGGCAGGGGGGTCGCACCATCAAGGCGATCGGCTCGCACGCGCGCGCCCGGCTCGAGGCGCTGCTCGGCGGGCCCGTCTACCTCGATTGCTGGGTCAAGGTACTGCCCAACTGGCGGCGGAACGCCGTCTCGCTCTCCCGGCTCGGATTTCCCGACGACCCCGCGCCGTCGTAAACCGGTCACCCTGCAACCCCACTTGCCATGACCCTCGCGCCCGAACTGCTCGAAATCCTGGTCTGTCCGAAGTGCAAGGGCGACCTCGAATACCGCACGGAACCCGCCGAGGCGCTGGTCTGCCACGCCTGCGCGCTCGTCTACGCCGTCGAGGACGGGATCCCCGTGATGCTCGTCGACGAGGCGAAACCACTGTGACTTCGTTTCGGGCCGCATGACCGAACCCGCATCCACCGAGGGCGCCGGCCGCATTCTCGCCACCGCCCGCGAAGAGGCCGAGCGCCTTGGACACGCCCAGATCGGCACCGAGCACCTCTTGCTCGCGCTGCTGCGCGAACGGGAGAGCCTTCCCCCGGACGCCGCGGCCCAGTTGCCGAAGGACGTGGAAAACGCCGGCAAGCGGTTGATGAGCGCCGGCAAGCGGGGCACGCCGCCGGAAGAGGGGCTCGCGCTTTCCAGCCGCGCACGCCGCATCATGGACGAGGCCGCCGCCGAGGCGGGGCGCCAGGGGGGCTCGACGATCACCCCCGAGCACCTCCTCATCGCGCTGCAGGGCGAGAATAAGGGCATCGCCGCCGCCATTCTGCGCGAAGCCAGCGGCAAGAAGAAGGGAGAGCGAGGGGGCCGCCCGCAGGGCGACACCCCTGCCGACCCCGATCGGTCCGGTCAGCGTGAGCGGCAGCGCGACCGCCAGCGGCAGGAGGCGGGGGAGGAGCCGGCCGAATCCCCGACCGAGGCAGCCGTCACCCCCGCGAGCCCACCCGAGCGCCCAGCACGCGCCGAGCGACCCGAACGCCCCGAACGGGGCGAGCGCGGCCGCGGTCGGGACCGGGAGAAGCGCGGGCCGGCGGCGCCCGAGAAGGGCCGGGAGCGCCGGGACCGCAAGCCAGACGGGAAGGCGCCCTCCGCGCCGACACCGCCGCCCCATCGCGGCGCCGCCTCGGAACCAGCGGCACCGGAGGCGCCACCGCTCCCGCGGCGCGTCGCGCCGGTGGTCGGCGACCCCTTCCGGCTCAAGCTGCGGCACCTCCTCCTCCCCGCCGTTCCAGCCGCCATCTGGCTGGCGCGCCAGGGCGCCGACCCGTACCTCGTTTTCGCGGTGGCCTGCCTGGCGGTCCTCCCGCTCGCCCAGTATCTCGGCGAAGCGACGGAGCATCTCGGGGAACGGACCGGGCCGACGATCGGCGGGTTCCTGAACGCGACCTTCGGCAACGCCGCCGAACTGATCATCGCCATCTTCGCGCTGCAGGCCGGGCTCATCGAGCTGGTCAAGGCGTCGATCATCGGCAGCATCCTCGGCAACCTGCTGCTCATTCTTGGACTGTCGCTGATGGCCGCGGGGATGAACAAGCCGCTGTTCGCATTCAATCGCACCGCCGCCGGCATGGCGCGGCGCCATGCTGGCCCTGGCGGTGGCGGCGCTGGTCTTCCCGGCGCTCTTCCACGCGACGCATCCGGAGGCGTCGCTGCTCGTGGAGCTGCACCTCTCCGAAGCGGTGGCGATCGTGCTCGGGGCGGTCTACCTCCTGTCGCTGCTCTTCTCCCTCCGGACCCACCGCCGTCTGCTCGGGGGCGATCCACACCCCACGGTGCACCCGGTCTGGGGGGTGCCCAGGGCGCTCGGCGTGCTGACCCTGTCCACCGTCGGCATCGCCGTCGTGTCGGAAATCCTGGTCCATGCCATCGGCCCGATGACCGAGGGGGGCATCTTTTCCCAGGCGTTTCTCGGCCTGATCATCATCCCGGTCATCGGCAACGCGGCCGAGCATGCATCGGCGGTAGTGGTGGCCCGGAAGGGAAAGGTCGACCTCGCGATCCAGATCGCGATGGGCTCGAGCACCCAGGTGGCGCTCTTCGTGGCGCCGGCCCTGATCGCCATCGGTGTTCTTGTCGGAGCGGACATGAACCTGGTGTTCACGCCCTTCCAGGTCCTGGCACTCGCTCTGGCGACCGGTGTCAGCGCCCTCATCACGCTGGACGGCGAATCGCACTGGTTCGAGGGGGTGCAGTTGCTGGCCCTCTACGTCTTGGTCGGCATTGCGGCGTATTTCATTTGACTTCGCCGGGGCACGCTCCTAAGTTAGTTGTGGATAAACTCTTACGGGGTGCCTTGGGTGCGTAACCGCCCGACGATTCTCTTCCATTCGCCGGACGCGCGCCCAGTGCCAGCAGTTCTCCGGCGCTGGGCCGAGGCCCGGGGCTTTCCCACACTGGAGTTTCGGGGTGGGGCGGAACTGGAGTCCATCGTGCTCCGCGGCGCCTCGTGCCTGATTTTTCTGGACGGCGACGAGTCCGGCGGGGAGGGACTCGCGATGGTGCGGCGCCTGAAGGCCGACGCCTTCACCGCGATCGTGCCGGCGGTCGTCCTATCGGGCACGCACGCGCCGGAAAAGGTGGGGGAGTGGTTTGCGGCCGGTGCCGACGAGGTCATCACCGGGTTCTTCGCCCCGGCGGAGCAGCGCGCGCGGCTCGACGCGATGCTGCTGCGGACTGAGCGCGACGTCTCGGTGCATCCCTCGACCCGGCTGCCGGGGACGACGGAAATCGAGCGGGCCATCCGGGTGCAGCTGGAGTCGGGCGACGAGTTCGCGGTGTGCTACGCCGACCTCGACCATTTCAAGGAGTACAACGACCGGTACAGCTACTACGACGGCGACCGGGTCATCTTCATCCTCTCGCGGATCCTGCACGACGTGGTCCGTGGCATGACCGGTTCGGCGGGGTTTGTCGGGCATATCGGCGGCGACGACTTCATCTTCGTTATCCCGTCGGCCCACGTGGCCGAGGTGTGCGGCGAGATCCTGTCGGTGTTCGACACCCTGATCCCGCTGCAGTACAACGACCAGGACCGGCGGGCGGGGTACTTTTTCGGCAAGGATCGTCGGGGGCAGCTGCACCGGGTGCCGTTGATGACGCTTTCGATCGGGATCGTCACCAACCGGAACCGCCGGTTCGCGCACCCGGCGCAGGTGAGCGAGCTCGCGACGGAAATGAAGAGCTACGCCAAGACCCTTCCGGGCTCGGTGTTCGTGGTTGACCGCCGTCATGCGCCCGAGGGCGAATCGCCGGCCACCGGCGAAGGCCGGGACAAGCGTTGAGGACGCCGCAATGAACGTGACCTGCCCAGGCTGTTCGACCGTCTTCCGGGTGGACCCCGCCAAGGTCCCCGCCGGTGGCGTGCGCGCGCGCTGCTCCGTCTGTCGCGCGGTGTTCCGGGTGGAATCCGAGGCGGCCGCGCCGGTCGCGTCCGCCGCGCCGGCCCTGGCGTCGACGCATGTGCCTCCGCCCCCTCGGACGGCGCCGTCCATTCCGTCGGCGCCCGCCGCCGCTCCGCCGCCGCCCCGTGCGTCCGCCCCGGCGCCGGCCTACCCGTCCGACCACGGTGTCGGTGCGCCGCCGTTCGTGGTCCCCCCGCCGAGCCCGGTCGTGCCGCGACCCGCGGCGCCGACGTATCCGCCCGCGCCGTCCGCCGGCGCCCCGCACGTGCGGCCGCCGTTTTCCTCGCGGCCGGTGAGCATCGCCACGCCGTCCGCGCCACGGACCGCGTCGCCCCGCCCGTCGGTCAACCCCTTCCTCTCCAAGGACCCGGGGCAGAAGGCGCGGCGACTCGCCCGGGCGCTCGTGTCCGACATCGCGGTGTACCACCCCGAGAAGCGGCTGGAGGGGCTCCGGCACGGCACCCTGAAGCAGATCTTCGACGACGAGATCAAGAAGAGCTGGGAAGAGTACGCCGGACAGGTGGGCCGCGACCTGGCGGAGTCCACCACCCACTTCAACGACGCGCTGAACGAGATCCTGGGAGACGGCAGCAAGATCTTCTGACTTGGCACGCCCGGCGTGAAACGCGGAACGGCGGCGTGTGTGCGCACCGGTTCCCGTTTCACGCCTTCTGTTTTCTGGCACCACGGACCGACCGAGGACGGACATGGCTGGAGTGACCGAACGACTCGAGGCGTTGCAGGCCCAGGCCGACGAACTGCGGAGATTTCTTTGACGTAACGCGCCGGCAGTCCCGCCTCTCGGAGCTGGAATCGGCCCAGATGGACCCGACCTTCTGGTCCAACCAGGAGCGGGCGCGGACCATCGTCCAGGAAATCAAGCAGCTCAAGTCGTGGATCACGCCGTTCGCCGACCTGTCCGGCCGGCTGGCGGACGCCGTGGACATGGCGGAGCTCCTCGACGCCGAACCGGATGCGGCGATGGCCGCGGAGCTCGAGGCGGAGGTGGACCGGCTGGAGCGGGCCGCGACCGCGCTGGAGGTGCGCGGGATGCTGCAGGGCCCCGACGACGCGCGCGACGCCATCCTGACCATCCACCCCGGTGCCGGCGGCACGGAGTCGCAGGACTGGGCCGAGATGCTCATGCGGATGTACGTGCGCTGGGCCGAGCGGCGCGGGTACGCCGTCAGCGTCCTCGACCTGGTCGAGGGGGAGGAGGCGGGGATCAAGTCGGTGACGCTCGAGCATCGCCGGGGAGTTCGCGTACGGCTACCTCCGGGCGGAGAAGGGGGTGCACCGCCTGGTGCGCATTTCCCCCTTCGATTCGCAGGCGCGCCGCCACACCTCGTTCGCCTCGGTTTTCGTCTATCCCGACATCGACGACACCATCGAGGTGGACCTGCGCGACGAGGACATCCGGATGGACGTCTACCGTGCCTCCGGGGCCGGCGGCCAGCACGTGAACAAGACCTCGTCGGCCGTGCGGCTGACGCACGAGCCGACCGGCATCGTGGTCGCCTGCCAGCAGGAGCGCAGCCAGGGGAAGAACAAGGCGACCGCCATGAAGATGCTGCGCGCCGCGCTCTATCAGCGGAAGCTGGAGGAGCAGGAGGCGGCCAAGGCGGCCGTCGAGGCCACCAAGACCGACAACTCCTGGGGCAACCAGATTCGGTCGTACGTATTCCAGCCCTATACCATGGTCAACGACCATCGCATCGGAACTGAAGGTCGGCGATGTGCATCGCGTCATGGACGGGGACATCGATGCCTTCATCGAGGCGTACCTGAAGAGCGCCGGAGGGACAGCCGCGTGACGGATGAGACCCGCTCCTTCGTGGAGGACGCGCGCCGGGCCAAGCTCGACGAGCTCCGCGCCGCCGGCATCGAGCCCTTCGGCTACTCGTTCAAGCGGACCTTCACCGCCGCCGCGGCGGTGGCCGCCTACGACGATGCGATGGGCGACGACGGCCCCGAGGTGTCCGCCGCCGGTCGGCTCGTGTCGTACCGCCGTCAGGGGAAGACCGCCTTTGCCCACCTGGAAGACGTCTCCGGCCGGCTGCAGCTGTACTTCCGCCAGGACGCCCTGGGCGCCGCCTGGGGGCTGGTGCAGCTGCTCGACCTCGACGACCACGTCGGCGTCCACGGGAAGCTCTTCCGCACCCGCACCGGGGAGATCACGGTCCGGGTGACCGCCGTGGAGCTGCTCGCCAAGTCGCTCCGCCCGCTGCCCCGCGGCAAGACGCAAGTCGGCGAGTCGGGGGAGACCGTCACCTTCGGGGGGCTCGCCGACTCCGAGGTCCGGTATCGCCAGCGGTACGCCGACCTGGCCGTGCATCCGGAGGTGCGGGAGGTGTTTCGCCTGCGGGCGCGCGCCGTGTCCTGGCTCCGGCGCTTCCTCGATGAGCGGGCCTTTCTCGAGGTGGAAACGCCCATCCTGCAGCCGCTCTACGGCGGCGCGGCGGCGCGCCCCTTCGTGACGCACCACAACGCCCTCGACATGCCGCTCTACCTCCGCATCGCCGACGAGCTCTATCTCAAGCGCCTGCTGGTCGGCGGGCTCGAGCGCGTCTACGAAATCGGGCACGACTTCCGGAACGAGGGGATGGACCGCACGCACAACCCCGAGTTCACGATGCTGGAGTGCTACCAGGCCTACGCCGACTATCGCGACATGATGGACCTGACGGAGGCGATGGTCAGCGGGCTGGTGGAGCACTGTTGCGGCACGCTGCGACTCGAGCGCGGCGACGAGGTCCTCGACTTCGCGACGCCGTGGCCCCGCGTGTCGTTCGTCGAGGGCATCCGCCTGCGGAGCGGGCTCGATGTCTGCGAGGCCTCGGAGGCGGACATGCGAGCCCGCCTCGTCCGCACCGGCGTGCCGGCGGAGGAGGCGGCCACGTTCAGCGGGGGCAAGCTGCAGGACGAGATGTTCAAGGCGTTCCTCGAGCCGCACCTCATCCAGCCTACCTTCGTGGTGGACTACCCGCTGCCGCTCTCCCCGCTGGCGAAGCCGCACCGCGCCGATCCACGCCTCACCGAACGGTTCGAGCTCTTCGTCCAGGGCCGCGAGATTGCGAACGCCTTCAGTGAGCTGAACGATCCGGACGACCAGCGCCGCCGGTTCGAGGACCAGGCGCGCCAGCGCGCCGACGGCGACGACGAGGCGCAGCTCTACGACGGCGACTACATCCGGGCGCTGGAGTACGGCATGCCGCCGGCCGGGGGCCTCGGCGTCGGCCTGGACCGGCTGCTGATGGTGCTCACCGGCTTGCCGTCCATCCGGGACGTGATCCTCTTTCCCGCCATGCGCCCCGAATGAAGCCCGTCGCGCGCTCGGCCGTCCCCCTGCGGGAGCTGCTCCGGCTTCCTTCCCGCCTCGAGCGGCACATTGCGGTGCGCTACCTGCGCAGCCGGCGGGGGCGGCGCGGGGCCTCGCTCGGCACCACCATTTCGGTCGGCGGCGTGGCGGTCGGGATCATGGCGCTCATCGTCGTTCTCGGCGTGATGAACGGGCTCCGGGATGATCTCCGCGACCGGATCCTCGTCGTGAGCCCGCACCTCCGGATGCTGGCCTATGGCAGCAGCCTCCGGCTCGACAATTGGCAGGGCGCGCTGGCGCGCATCCGCGAGGCGCCGGGGGTCGTCGCCGCCGCACCGGAGGTCATCACCCAGTCGCTCATCATCAACGAGGCGGGGTACCCTGAGGCGGTCAATGTCCTCGGGCTCGACACCACCGCCGCGTCGCTCGCCGTCACCCCGCTCCCTGCGCACGTCGTCACCGGCGACCTGAAGTTCCAGGTGACCGATACCTCCGTCGACGGCGGGGTCGTGCTCGGTCGCCGGCTCTCCGAACGGCTGGGCGCCCTGCCCGGCGACATCGTCCATCTCGTGCCCCCGACTGCCGCCCGCATCAATCCCGCGCTCGGCATGCCGATGCCACGGTTCTGGAAGCTGCAGGTGACCGGGACCTTCGAGACCGGGATGTACCAGTACGACAACCAGTTCGTGGTCATGGAACGGGTGCTGGCCCAGGAGTTTGCCGGGCTCGACAGCGCGGTGACCGGCATCCAGGTCCGGGTTGGCGACCCTTGGGAGGCGCCGCGCATCGGTGCAGAGTTGGAGGACTTGCTGGGGGTCCTGCAGTACCGGAGCCTCGACTGGCAGCAGCAGAACGGGGCAATGTTCGCGGCGCTGCAGCTCGAGAAGCTCGCGATGGGCCTGGTCATCTTCTTCATCATGATCGTGGCGGCGTTCAACATCGTCGGCACGCTGACCATGCTCGTCACCGACAAGACCAGGGAAATCGGCATCCTCGAGGCGATGGGTCTGCCGGCCGGGTCGATCGGTCGGATCTTCCTGGCGCAGGGCGCCATCATCGGGGCGATCGGTGTGGCGATCGGGCTCGTCGCCGGGCTGGCCATCGCGTTCATCGTGGACAAGAGCGGGTTGATCCGCATCGAGGCGGCCATTTACGGGATCGACCGCCTCCCGGTCCACATCGAGTTGGTGGATCTCCTCGTGGTCATCGCCGCCGGCTTCGTGGTGACGGTGGCCGCCACGCTCTACCCGTCGCGCGCCGCCACCCGGCTCACGCCGGTCGACGCGATCCGGCACGAATGAGCGTCGTGCTGGAGGCCCGCGGACTGCGGAAGACCTATCTCGGCGGCGACGGCGCGCCGATCGACGTGCTCGCGGGAGTGGACCTGAGCGTCTCCCGGGGTGAGTTCGTCGCGATCGTCGGGGCGAGCGGGGCGGGAAAGAGCACGCTGCTGCACCTCCTCGGCGCGCTCGACGAGCCGACGGCGGGAGAGGTCCTGCTTGACGGGGCACGGTACGCCGATCGGAGCGCCGCGGAGCTCGCCGCCCTCCGCAACGCGCGGATCGGCTTCGTCTTCCAGTTTCACCACCTGTTGCGGGAGTTCACCGCGCGCGAAAACGTCATGATGCCGCTCTTGATTGCGGGGGCGGCGGATGCCGAGGCGGGCGCCCGCGCCGACACGCTGCTCGAGGCGGTGGGGCTCTCGGCGCGCCGGCTGCACCTGCCGACGCAGCTTTCCGGTGGCGAGCAGCAGCGGGTGGCGGTGGCGCGCGCGCTCGCGAACGCTCCGGCGGTGGTGCTGGCCGACGAGCCGTCGGGGAATCTCGATCACGCGCACAGCGAGAATCTGCACACGATCTTCGCCGGGCTGGCGCGCGACTTCCAGACCGCCCTCGTGGTGGTGACCCACAACCGGCATCTCGCCGCCCGGGCCGACCGTCTCCTCGCCGTGGAAGGCGGACTCCTGGTGCCCGCCGGACGGGAGGAGGGACCGACGTGACCTGCCAGCAGTGCGAGGAACGCGAGGCGGTCGTCCTCCTGAAGAAGGTCGAGGGGGGCGACGTGCGCGTGCTGCACCTCTGCGAGAAGTGCGCGGCGGAACGGGGGGTGCCGGAGGGGGAGGAGTCGGCCAAGACGCCGCTCGGTGCCTTCCTCGCCGCGATGGGGACCGATCTCGCCGCCGAATCGCCCCTCAGCAGCGGCGCCGCCCTCGCGGAGTGCCCGGGGTGCGGGGCCACGCTGCAGGACTTCCGGCGGACCGGCCGCCTGGGGTGCGCCACCTGCTGGACCACCTTCGAGGGACCGCTCCGGGGGCTCACCCGCCGGGTGCACGGCGCCACGCGGCACGTCGGCGAGCACTACGTGGAGCCGGGTGCGGCGCCGACCGATCAGATTGCGCTCGTGCGGCGGCTGCGGGAACAGCTGGCGGCGGCGGTCAGCGATGAGAATTTCGAGCAGGCCGCCGAGCTGCGGGATCGCCTGCGGGGGCTCGAATGATCGACCTGACGCTCCTGGCGGACGGCGGAATCGGCTGGATCGACGCCTCGGGCCCGGCAAGCCCGCTGGTGTTGTCCACCCGGATCCGCCTGGCGCGTAATCTCGCCGGGCGACCCTTCGCGACGCGGAATGGCGCGAGCGATCGGGAGGCGATTGCGGAGGCGGTGAGCGGGGCGGTGGCCGGCACGGAGGCGCTGGGGCAGGCCGCCAGCTTTCGGCTCGACCGGCTCGATCTGCGCGACCGGCTCCTGCTGCACGAGCGGCACCTGGTCAGCAAGGAACTCGCGGGACTGGGTGGGGAACCGGTTCCGGTGGGGGCGGCGCTGCTGGTGCAGGACCGGGTCGGGGCGATGGTCAACGAGGAGGATCACCTCCGGTTGCAGGGGGTGGTTTCAGGGTTCGCGCTGGAGGCGGCGTACGCCGAGGTCGACCGGCTGGACAGTGAACTGGGGCAACGACTTGCCTTCGCATTTCACCCTGAGTTTGGTTACCTTTCCGCCTGTCCAACCAACGTCGGAACCGGGCTGCGCGCCTCTGTTTTGATCCATCTGCCCGGGCTGGTGTTGACCAAGGAAATCTCGAAGGTGCTGCAGGGGCTGGCCCAGGTCGGGCTCGCCGTGCGGGGCCTGTACGGCGAGGGCAGCGAGGTCGTCGGCAATTTCTTCCAGCTGTCGAACCAGACGACGCTCGGCAAGTCGGAGCGTGACCTCCTCGATCACCTTGGCAAGATGGTGCGCGAGGTGATGACCTACGAGGACGAGGCGCGTGCGGTGCTCTTGCGGGATGCGCGCGCGGTGATCGAGGACAAGGTGTGGCGCGCGTACGGGCTGCTGCGATACGCCCGGGCGCTATCCTACGAGGAGGCGATGAACCTCCTCAGCGGCGTGCGACTCGGCGTGGGACTGCAGGTGATTCCCGACGTCGGATTCTACGCCCTCAACAAGATGCTGGTTCACACGCAGCAGGCGCATCTGGCCTCGGCGCACGGCGTGGCGCTCGACGATCCGTCGCTCGCCGTCCGACGCGCTGACTTTGTGCGAACGCTGCTGCAAGACGAAGGACGGCGAGCAGGGTGACCCCATGAACGGCTACAACTTCACTGACCGCGTCCGGAAGGTCCTGCAGATGGCCCGCGAAGAGGCGGCCCGCCTGCACCACGAGTACGTCGGCACCGAGCACATTCTCCTCGGCCTCATCCGCGAGGGGGAGGGCGTCGCTGCCGGCGTGCTGCAGAACCTGAATGTGGACCTCGAGGACATCCAGCAGAAAATCGAGGAGACGGTCAAGCGCGGGAAGGCGGCGGCCGCCGCCGGCCCCGACCTGCCGTACACCTCGCGCGCCAAGAAGGTGCTCGAACTGGCGATGGTCGAGGCCCGCGAGCTGAACCATTCCTACGTCGGCACCGAGCACCTCCTGCTCGGGCTGCTGCGCGAGGAGAAGGGCATCGCCGCGCAGGTGCTCGCCGACGCCGGCGTCAGCCTGGAGCAGTCGCGCGCCGAGACGCTCCGGCTCCTCGGCAGCGACCTGCCGGCGCCGACCAGCGCCGCGCCGACCGGGGCAGCCGCAGCCGGCCGCCAAGTCCGAGAAGAAGTCCAAGACGCCGGCGCTCGACCATTTCTGCCGCGACCTGACGCAGCTCGCCGCGGACAGACCAGCTCGACCCCACGATCGGCCGCGCGACCGAGATCGAGCGGGTCATGGAAATCCTGGCGCGCCGCAAGAAGAACAACCCGGTCCTCATCGGCGAGCCCGGCGTCGGCAAGACGGCCATCGTGGAGGGGCTCGCGCTCCTCATCGCGAGCGGCCAGTGCCCCGACGTCCTCCGGGATCACCGCGTCCTGTCCCTCGACATGGCGGCGGTCATCGCCGGCACGAAGTACCGGGGGCAGTTCGAGGAGCGGCTCAAGGCGGTCATGAACGAGATCGCCCAGAACCGCCACGTCATGCTGTTCATCGACGAGCTGCACACCCTCGTGGGGGCGGGCGCCGCCGAAGGCGCCATCGACGCCTCGAACATGCTGAAGCCCGCGCTGGCCCGCGGCGAGCTCCAGTGCGTCGGCGCGTCGACGCTGAACGAGTACCGGAAGTACATCGAGAAGGACGGTGCCCTCGAGCGCCGGTTCCAGACGGTCGTCGTGGAGCCGCCCTCGATCGACGAGACCTTCGAGATCCTGAAGGGGCTCCGCAAGAAGTACGAGGACCATCACCGGGTGAGCATTCCCGACGAGACCCTCAAGGCCGCGGCGCAGCTCTCCGAGCGCTACATCACCGACCGGTTCCTGCCGGACAAGGCCATCGACGTCATCGACGAGGCGGGCGCCCGCGCCCGGCTCGCCTCGCAGGCGCCGCCGCCCGAGGTGGCCGCGCTCAAGGGCGACCTCGACAAGGTCAACACCGACAAGGAAGAGGCGGTCCGCGACCAGAACTTCGAGCGCGCCGCGTCGCTGCGCGACCGGGAGCGCGACCTCCAGAACCAGATCCGCCTCCGGCAGGAGGAATGGGAGAAGGACCGGCAGACCCGCCGCCCGATCATCGACGAGGAGGCGATCGCCTTCATCGTCTCCCGCTGGACCGGCATTCCCGTGACCCGGATCCAGGAGGCGGAGGCGTCGCGCCTGCTCCGGATGGAGGAGGAAATCCACGAGGCGGTCGTCGGCCAGGACGAGGCGATCCGGGCGGTGTCCCGGGCCATCCGCCGCTCCCGCGCCGGCCTCAAGGATCCCAACCGTCCGATCGGGTCGTTCATCTTCTCCGGCCCCACCGGCGTCGGCAAGACGGAACTGGCGCGCGCGCTGGCCAAGTTCCTCTTCGCCGACCCGTCGGCGCTCATCCGGGTCGACATGTCGGAGTACATGGAGAAGTTCTCCGTCTCCCGCCTGATCGGCGCCCCGCCGGGCTACGTGGGCTACGAGGACTCGGGCACGCTGACGAAGCGGTGCGGCGCAAGCCGTACTCGGTGGTCCTCCTCGACGAGATCGAGAAGGCGCACCCCGACGTGTTCAACATCCTGCTGCAGGTGCTCGACGAGGGGCACCTGACCGACAACTACGGCCGCGTCATCGACTTCAAGAACACCGTGGTCATCATGACCTCGAACGTCGGGGCCCGGGACATCACGCAAGGCCAAGACGCTCGGCTTTCACACGCAGGACGCCGCGGCGTCGTTCGAGACGATGGCCGGACAAGGTCAAGGAGGAGATGGCGAAGGTCTTCAACCCGGAGTTCCTCAACCGCCTCGACGACGTGATCGTCTTCCACCCGCTCGGGCGGGAGCACATCGCCGAGATCGTCAGCATCCTGCTGCGCGAGGTCGCGCGGCGCCTCGGCGACGAGGTGCGGCTGACGCAGGCGGCGACCGACTTCCTCGCGGAGCAGGGCTACGACCAGCAGTACGGCGCCCGCCCGCTCAAGCGCGCCATTCAGAAGTTCGTGGAGGATCCGTTGAGCGAGAAGATCCTGCTCGGCGAGATCGGCCGGGGCGACGAGATCGAAGTCGATCTCGCGGCCGACGGCAAGTCGCTGGCGTTCCGCGCCCTGACCGGAACCCAGGCCTGAGTCGTGCGAGGCCGGTCGCCCTCACGGTGGGGGCGGCTGACCGCGCGTCCGGACGCCCTCCCCTGATGCTTCGTCGCTGCATCCCCCTGCTGGTCGTTCTCGTCCTGGCAGCGCACCCGCTGCGCGGCCAGGACATGTCGTCGCCCCCGGTGGACAGCCTGGTGGTCGAGGGCAACGCCCGCATCACCACCGAACAGATCATCGGGACCTCCGGCCTGGTCCTCCACCAGCCGGTCACCTACCGCGACATCCAGCGCGCCATCAACGGGCTCTACCAGACCGGGCAGTTCGACGACGTGCGGGTGGAACAGCGCGAGGCGAACGGCCTGCTGATCCTGGTGATCGTCGTGAAGGAGCGCCCGATCCTCTCGGGCTGGAGCCTGCTCGGCGTCCGGCAGCTGTCGGAGCAGTCGGTGCGCGACCGGATCACCCTCGTCATCGGTCGCCCGCTCGACCGCAGCGCCGTGGCGCACAGCCGGGCGAGCATCGATTCGGCCTACGCCGACCGGGGGTTCTTCCAGGCCCGGACCACCGTCACCGAGTTCGCGCAGCCGGACGGGTCGGTGCAGCTGGTCTTCCAGGTGATCGAGGGGATGCGGATCACCATCAGCCAGATCCTGGTCGAGGGCAACGAGCGCTTCACCGACAAGGAAGTCGCCAAGCACATGTCGACGAAGCCGGAAGGCTTCCTCTGGTACAAGAAGGGCAGTTACGACGAGGATCAGGTCGAGTCGGACATCCGGCAGCAGTTGCCGCAGTTTTACGGCTCGAAGGGCATGATCGACTTCCAGGTGGTCCGCGACACCGTGCTCGCTGACCCGGAGACCGGCAAGGCCGCGCTCTCCCTGACGGTGGAGGAAGGTCGGGTCTATTACGTCGGCACGATGGACCTGATCGGCAACCGTCGCTATTCCGCGGATGAGATCGGGGCCTTCTACCCCTTCGGCGGCGCCGAGGCCCTGCGGTCCGGGAAGCCGGTCGCGAGCACGCCGTTCGACCGGTCCGCCTGGGAGGCGGCCACCACGCGGCTCAAGGATCTCTACCTGAACACGGGGTACATCTATTCGCGGGTGACGCCCGAGGAGAGCCGCCGGATTGCGGAGGACGGCACCCCCACCGTCGACCTGCGGTGGCGGATCGAGGAGGGCGCGCCGGCTACCGTCAACCGGATCATGATCGTCGGCAACGACGTCACGCACGAGTCGGTTATCCGGGCGGCAATCGTCATCCTGCCCGGCTCGGTGTTCAACCGCGACCTGTTGATTCGCAGCTACCAGAACATCATGAATCTCGGCTTCTTCCAGCCGCTGCCGCCGCCCGACGTGGCGCCGTCGGAGAACGGCCAGGACGTCGACATCACCTTCACCGTCATCGAGAAGCGCACCGGCAACGTCAACTTCGGCGCCTCGCTGGGACAGGGGACGGGGCTGGGCGGCTTCCTCGGCCTCGAGGAACCGAACCTCTTCGGCCTCGGCAAGCGGGGCAAGTTCCAGTGGCAGTTCGGCAAGAACATCAACGACTTCAACCTGTCGTACACCGACCCCTCGATCCAGGGGTCCCGGGTCTCCGGCACCATCGCGCTCTTCAATTCGCGCCAGCGCTACATCATCGGCGACCTCGGGCGCCGGCAGCAGGCGGGCGGCTCGCTCCAGGTGGGCTTCCCGGTCTTCGGCTCCCGGTACACGCGCCTCTTCACCTCGTACAGCCTGATGCAGATCAGCTACATCGGCGGGTCGGTCAGCCTGCGGGAGCGCTACAGCTGCGATCAGTGCGGCAAGTCGACCCTCGGCTTCAGCCTGGTGCGCGACACCCGCGTCGGGCTGCCCTTCGCCACGGGCGGCACCCGGACGACCACCAACCTCGAGTTCACCGGCGGAATCCTCGGCGGCGACGGCGACTTCCAGAAGCTCGAGTACGAGGGCCAGTGGTACGTGCCACTCGGCGGCATGGGCGGGACGCCGCAGCTCGGGACCGGGATCAAGTTCGTGCTCGGGCTCACGGCCAAGGCGGGGTGGATCTTCGGCGACGCCGGCCCGTTCTTCACGGACCTCTACTCCATGGGCGGCGTCCAGTACGGCATCCCGCTCCGCGGTTACGAGGAGTTCTCGATCACGCCGGACGGGTACAACCCCTTCTCGAGCTCCAGCCGGGCCAGCCCCAACGCGTTCGGGCAGTCGTATGCCGCCTTTACCGCCGAACTCGGGGCGCGGATGAGCCAGTCGCTCTACGTCAACGCCTTCTTCGATGCCGGCAACGTCTACCGGACCCCGTCGCAGTTCGACCCGGCCCGCCTCTACCGCGGGGTGGGCGTTGGAGTAGCTTTGATCTCACCGCTGGGACCGATCGGCATCGACCTGGCCTACGGGATCGACCGGCTGGACATCCAGGGCCAACCGGCCCCGGGGTGGAAGTTGCACTTCAAGATCGGCAACATTTTCTGATGGCTGCAGGTTCATATTCACGGACAATCATGCAGGAGTACACGATGGGACGTCTTCTCACTACGCTTTCTCTTGCCGGGCTCGTGACCGGCCTGGTGGCGGCGCCGGCGACGGCGCAGCAGACCGCCGGCAAGGTCGCCTTCATCAACTCCCGGCTCGTGCTGGCTGCCGCCCCCGGATACGCCAAGGCGGAGTCGCTCTATGCCGGTGAAGTGGCCGGCTATCGGATCGAAGTCCAGAAGCTCCAGGCCAGCCTCGATTCCTCGGTGCAGGCCTTCCAGCAGAGCTCGGTCGTGCTGAGCCCGTCGGCGCGCACCGCCAAGCAGAAGGACCTCGAGGCCCAGCAGCAGCGGCTGGAGCAGCGGATGCAGGAGCTGCAGGACAAGGCCGTGCAGCGCGAGCGCGACCTGCTCGAGCCGATCCAGCAGCGGGTGACCTCGGTCGTCGAAGGGGTGCGTGCCGCGGGCGGCTACGCCATGATCTTCGATGTCGGGGTGCAGAACTCCGGGGTCGTCGCGGCCGACCGCTCGCTGGACCTGACCCAAAAGGTCATCGACCAGCTGAAGGCCGGCGGCGGCAGCTGAGAAGGTGACCATCACCACCCTCACGGCACAGGCGGTCGCTGACCTTGTCGGCGGCCGCCTGCTTGGCAATGGGGCGCTCCCGCTCTCCGCGATCGGCCCGCTGGACCGGGCCGACGGCCGCACGCTGTCGTTCCTGAGCGGC
Organism: uncultured Gemmatimonadales bacterium; assembly: GCA_963748815.1. Lineage (GTDB taxonomy): Bacteria > Gemmatimonadota > Gemmatimonadetes > Gemmatimonadales > GWC2-71-9 > SPDF01. The sequence goes on from CAVVKJ010000010.1 coordinate 349,077, forward strand.
CCCCGGTACCTGGCGATGTTCCATCGCTCGGCGGCCGGCGCGGTGCTGCTGCGCGAGGACGACGCCGACGCACGCCGAGGGTCCCGCCACCCGGATCGTCGTGGAGGATCCGGCGCAGGCGCTGTTGCGCGTCGTGCCCGCGCTCTTTCCGGAGTCCTCACCGACGTGGGGGGTGGATCCGACGGCCGTCATCGGCCGCGGGGCGCGCTGGGAGGGCGAGGTGTCCATCGGTCCCCACGCCGTGCTCGGACGGGACGTCCGGCTCGGCTCCCGCTGTCGGATCGGGGCGGGGGTCGTGCTGCACGACGGCGTCGTGGTCGGCGATGACTGCGACATCGGGACCAACAGCGTGTGCCACGAAGGCACCCGTCTCGGCCACCGGGTGCGGCTCAAGGCCCTCGCGGTCGTCGGGGGCGACGGGTTCGGCTTCGCCTCCGGCCCGGAGGGCCATCGCGCCATCCGCCACATCGGCGGCTGCATCCTCGAGGACGATGTGCAGGTCGGCTCGCACTCGGCCATCGATCGCGGGAGCCTGGACGACACCGTCATCGGGGCCGGCACGAAAATCGACAACCAGGTGCACATTGCGCACAACGTCCGGATGGGCCGCGGCTGCCTGATCATGGCCGGGGTCGGTGTCGCCGGAAGCACTCGGCTCGGGGACGGAGTCATCCTGGCCGGCCAGGTCGGGGTGGTCGGGCATGTGACCCTGGGCGACGGGGTGCGTGTCAGCGCCCAGTCCGGCATCGGGCAGGACGTGCCTGCCAGGACGGACATGGGGGGAAGTCCGGCGCGCCGTCAGCGCGACTATCTCCGTGCCCAGTCCGCCCTCTACCGGGTGGCCAAGATCATCAGCCAGCTCGAAGAACTTGTCGCGAAGCGAGGTGACCGTGGCTAGACGTACGATTGCGCGGGAGGCGGTGCTCAGCGGAGCCGGACTCCATACTGGCGCCCAGGTGACCGCCACCTTCCGCCCGGCCCCCGCGGGGCGGCGGGTGGTCTTCCGCCGCACCGACCTGCCGGGGACCCCGGAAATTGCGGCGCGTCTCGAGGAGGTTGAAGCTACCGACCGGCGCACCGTCCTTGGCCAGGGCGACCAGGCGATCCACACCGTCGAGCACGTTCTGGCGGCGGTGGCTGCGCTCGGCCTCGACGACCTCTATATCGACCTCGACGGCCCGGAGCCGCCTGCGCTCGACGGGTCCTTCCAGCCCTGGTTCGAGGCGCTGCAAGGCGCCGGTGAGCAGATGCAGGACGGCGACCCGGTCACCTACCGGGTCCTCGCCCCGTTTACCGTCACGGAGGGGGGCTCGAGCTACGTCGTCTCCCCCGCCGGCGTCGGCCGGGTCACCGTCGCCATCGACTTCCCGCATCCGCTGATCGGCTCCCAGGCCGGCAGTTACGAAGTCACTCCGGACGTCTTCGGGCGGGAGCTGGCCGGCGCCCGGACCTTCGGGTTCGTGCACGAGGTCGAGGGCCTCAAGTCGAAGGGGCTGATCCAGGGGGCGACGACCGCCAACGCGGTCGTGCTGACCGACACCGGGCTGGTGGAGGGGACGACGCTTCGCTGGCCCGACGAATTCGTCCGCCACAAGGCCGCCGATCTCATCGGCGACCTCGCCCTGATCGGCGGACGGGTGCAGGCCCACATCGTGGCCACCCGCCCCAGCCACCAGGGGAACATCGCACTCGCCCGTGCCATTGCGCGGACCGGACAGCGGGAGGGTGGGATCGCGATGGACATCGGTCGCATCCTCGACGTCATTCCGCATCGCTATCCGTTCCTCCTCGTCGATCGCATCATCGAGATCGAGGGGAAGAAGCGCATCGTCGGCATCAAGAACGTCACCATCAACGAGCCGTTCTTCCAGGGGCATTTCCCTGGGCACCCGATCATGCCCGGCGTGCTCATCATCGAGGCGATGGCCCAGGTGGGCGGGATGCTGGTGCTCGGTTCGCTGGTCGAGATGAACGAGGAGAAGGTCATCTACTTCATGTCGCTCGACAAGGTGAAGTTCCGGCGGCCGGTGCTGCCCGGAGACCAGCTGCGCTTCGAACTCGAGATGGTGCAGTTCCGCGGCAAGACCTGCAAGATGCAGGGCGTGGCCTACGTCGACGGCAAGGTGGCCGTCGAGGCCGAGATGATGGCGGCCGTGGTGGACCGGTGACTTCCCGCATCCACCCCACGGCTCTGGTGGATGAGGGCGCGCAGCTGGGGCAGGGGGTCGAGGTGGGGCCGTTCGCGATCATCGGCCCGGATGTCGTGGTCGGGGAGGGATGCCGCATCGGTCCGCACGCCGTCCTGGAGCGCTATGTCCGGCTCGCGCCGCGTGTCTCGGTGGGCGTGGGGTCGGTGCTCGGCGGCCCCCCGCAGGACTTCAAGTTCAAGGACGAGGAAACCTGGGTGGAGGTGGGGGAGGGGACCGTCATCCGCGAGTATGTCACGGTCAACCGGGGCACGGCGGCCACCGGCAAGACGGTCATCGGCGGCAGCTGCTTCCTGATGTCCTACGTGCACGTGGCCCACGACTGTCGGGTCGGCGACCGGGTCATCATCGCGAACAGCACCCAGATCGCCGGTCACGTCACCATCCACGACTACGCGAACCTGAGCGGTTTGGCCGCGGTCCACCAGTTCGTGACCATCGGGAGCTACGCCTTCGTCAGCGGGTGCACCCGGGTCAACCAGGACGTCCCGCCATACGTGAAAGCCGCCGGCAATCCGATGGAGCTCTACGGGCTCAACTCGATCGGCCTGCAGCGCGCCGGCTTTGCCCCGCAGACGATCGCCGGGTTGAAGCGCGCCTACCGGTTGTTCTTCAACTCCGACCTCAACCTCGGCCAGGCCATCGAGCGGGCCCGGCTCGACCTTCCGGATCTTCCCGAAATCGACCGCTTCATCGGGTTTGTCGAGTCCTCGGCGCGGGGCGTGCCGGCGTGAACTCGCCGCTTCCCGTCGGCGTGATCGGGGTCGGCGCGCTCGGCCGCCACCACGCCCGGCACCTCGCCACGCTCGAAGGCGTGCGCCTCGTCGGCGTGTACGACGCCAACCCGGAGACCGCCGCGCGGGTCGCCGCAGAGGTCGGCGCCCCCGTCATCGCCGAAGTCGACGCCCTGCTGGGGCTGGCAAAGGCGGTGTCCATCGCGGTGCCGACTTCCGTGCACGGCGAGGTCGGCCTCCGCGCGCTGGAGCGCGGCGTGTCGGTGCTGATGGAGAAGCCCCTCGCCGCAACGCTGGCCGAGGCCGAGGCGCTGGTGGCCGCCGCCGAGGGCGCCGGCGTCGTCCTGCATGTCGGGCAGATCGAGCGGTACAACCGAGCGGTCCGCGCCGCGTTGCCGGCGGTGGAGAACCCCCGGTACATCGAGATGGAGCGCATCGCGCCGTATTCGCCGCGGGGGACGGACGTCTCCGTGGTGCTCGACCTCATGATCCACGATCTCGACCTGCTGCTGGCGCTCACCGGGTCGCCGGCCGTCACCGACGTCCGTGCCATCGGCTCGGCCGTCCTGTCGGCCCACCTCGACATGGTGAACGCCCGGCTCGAACTCCCCGGCGGGACGGTGGCGTCGATCACCGCCTCCCGGATCGGGCGCCACCGGGTGCGCCGGGTGCGAATCTACCAGGACACGGGGTACCTGACGCTCGATCTTTCCACCGGACACGCCACCTTCCTGCGGGTCCGCCCGAGCTGGAAACGCGGGACCGGGACGAGCCTCGAGGAGGTCGTCGAGGAAATCGTGCTCGAGGCGCCCGAGGGCGACGCGCTGCGGCTCGAGCTGACGGAATTTGTGCGAGCAGTGCGCCGGGAGCCGAATCGGGGAGTGACGGGCGTGGAGGGCCGGGCAGCGCTCGACCTCGCGCTGCGCGTCGGCGCGGTGGTGCGCGCGACATGACCGAACGCGCCCCCCGGATCCTGGTGTCCGCGGGGGAACCATCGGGGGACTTGCACGGTGCCGAGGTGGTGCGCGCACTTCGGGCGCGCTGGCCGTCGGCGACCATCGACGGGGTCGGCGGGCCGGACATGGCGGCCGCGGGGGCCGAGCTCCTCTTTCCGATGGAGCGGCTCAGCGCGATGGGCGCGGTCGAGATCGTGCGCCGCATCCCCGCCCACGTCGAGCTGTATCGGCGGCTCAAGTCCGACTTCGCCCGGCGGCGGTGGGACTTGTACCTGCCCATCGACTATCCGGGCTTTCATCTGCGCACCGCACCGGCGGCGCGGCGCGCCGGGGCCAAGGTCCTGTACTACATCCCGCCGCAGCTCTGGGCGTGGCGGCCTGGCCGGGCCCGCGCGCTGCAGGAAGCGGTCGACCGGCTCGCCGTGGTGCTGCCCTTCGAGCCGGCGTTCTTCGGCGGCCTGGGCCTGTCGGCGGACTATGTGGGTCATCCGCTGCTCGACCGTTCGCCGCCTCCGACGCGCGGGGCGGCCCGTGCGGCGCTCGGCATCGGGCCGGAGGCGCGGGTGCTGGCCCTTTTTCCCGGGAGCCGGGCGCAGGAGGTCCGCAGTCACTGGGGCACCTTCCTGGCGGTCGCCGATCGACTGCGGGCCGAGGGCCGATGCGACGTGGCGGTGGTCGCGGTGACGCCGGCGGGGAGCTATCCCGACCCGGGCGGCGCGCTGCTCCATGCCGATGGCCGGACGGTGCTGGCGGCCGCGGACGCCTGCCTGGCCAAGTCGGGCACCACGACGCTCGAAGCGGCGCTGGCCGACGTCCCGATGGCGGTGGCCTACCGGATGCACCCGCTGACCTTTGCGGTGGCCCGGCGGCTGGTGACGGTGGAATGGGTCAGCCTCGTCAACCTCATCGCCGGGCGTGAAGTGGTGCCGGAGTTCCTGCAGGAGGCGATGAGCGTGCCGGCGCTGACCGCGACGCTGCGCGACCTCCTGACGCCCGACCATCCGGCGCGACTGGCCCAGCGTGCCGCGCTGGCTGAGGTGCGCGGGCGGCTCGGCACGCCGGGGGCGTCGGCGCGGGTGGCCGGGATGGCGGCGGAGTTGCTCGCCCGGTGAAGATCAAGGTGCCACCGACGGTGGTCGACTGGATCGCGCGGCCGGTCGCGCGCGCGGTGGCGGCGACCTGGCGCTTCGAGCACGTGAACCGCGAGGCCTGGGACGGGCTCGTGGAGGGGCGGACCGGGTTTGCCTGCATGCTGTGGCACGAGACGCTGCTGCCGCTGCTCTGGCACCACCGCGACGCCAACGCGGTGATCGTGGTCAGCCAGGCCCGCGACGGGCAGTACCTCTCCGATTTCGCCGAATCGATCGGGTACCGGCTGGTGCGGGGGTCGAGCTCGCGGGGAGCGGTCGGCGCGCTGATCGCCGCCGCGAGGGAGCTTGAGCGGGGGACGATCGTGGCGTTGACGCCGGATGGCCCGCGCGGACCGCGCCGCGACATGAAGCCCGGTGTGCTGGCGGCGGCGCAACGCGCGGGGGTGCCGGTCCTCCCGGTCTTTGCCGAAGTCAGGTCGGCGTGGCGGCTAGATTCATGGGATCGATTCTGCATCCCGAAGCCGTTTGCGAAGGTGCGGGTGGCGTACGGCAGGCCGCTGCGGGTGGCGCCGGGGGCGGATCAGCTGGCGGCGGCGGTCGCGCAGGCGCGAGATTCCATGGACGAGGTCGAGAGGATGGCGCAATGGCCCGACGGCACGGCGACACGCACCGGCTGATTCGCTGGCTCTGGACCAGCCGCCGGTTCGGTGCCCGGCTGGCCCGCGTCGGGCTGCTGCCGGCCGCTGGGCTCTGGCGCGCCGGCATGGGGTTGCGCGAGCTTTCCTTCCGGCGGGGCTGGCGCGCCACGCATGACTTGCCCCGGCCGTCGGTCGCCGTGGGCAATCTCACGGTCGGCGGCTCCGGCAAGACGCCCATCGCGACCTGGATCGCCCGGCACTATGCGGCGCAGGGACGCCGTCCCGGCATTCTCCTCCGCGGGTACGGCGCCGATGAAGTGCTGGTGCACCGCCACGACGTGCCGGAGGCCCTCGTGGTGGCCAACCCCGATCGCGTCGCGGGGGCGGCCCGGGCGGTGGCGGATGGCGCGGACGTACTGGTGCTCGACGACGCCTTTCAGCGGCTCGACGTGCGTCGCGACCTCAACGTCCTCGTGATGAGCGCGGAGACCACGCTGGCGGTGCGATGGCCCCTCCCGGCGGGCCCGTGGCGCGAAGGGTGGGAAGCAATGGAGCGGGCCGACTTCGTCGTCGTCACCCGGAAGCGCGCCACCGCGGAGGCTGCGGAGGCGCTGGAGCGGGACATCGTCCGCCGGGTGTCGGTGCCGGTCGCCCGGGTCCATCTCGGGCTGCACCACCTCGAGGGGATGCTGAGCGGCGTGACCCGGCCCGTCGAGTCCCTGCGGGGCGAGCGGGTGGTGGCGGCCACGGCCATCGCCGATCCCGACGCCTTCGTCGCGCAGGTCAAGGGGACCGGCGCGCAGGTCCAGGTTGCGACCTGGAAGGACCACTACGATTTTCGGGACGAGGACGTGGCGTGGATTGCCCGGGCCGCCCGCAAGGCGGACCACGTGGTCCTCACCGCCAAGGACGCGGTCAAGCTCCGGGACCGCTGGCCCGCCAGCGCGCCAGAGCCTCTTGTGGCGATATTGAATGTCAGGTTCGAATCCGGGGGCGATGCCTTCGTGGCGGCGCTCGACGCCCTCGTGTCTCCCGTGAAGCGCCCGCAGTCCACTTGATGGTCCGGTCCATCCGGAGAGGAATATGACCAGCGTGAACGTTCGTACCGGCCAGGATGTGGTCCGCCCCGACAAGGACACCTTTCTCAGCGAGGAGAATCCCTTCGAGGCGATGATGTCGCGCTTCGACTATGCCGCCAAGAGGCTCAGCCTCGACGCCGGCCTCTACAAGGTCCTGCGCAATCCCGAGAAGCAGATCATCGTGTCGATCCCGGTGCAGCGCGACGGCGGGGATGTGGAGGTGTACACCGGCTACCGCGTGCTCTACAACACCTCCCGCGGCCCGGCCAAGGGCGGCATCCGCTTCGACCTGAACGTCACGCTCGACGAGGTGACGGCGCTCGCGGCGTGGATGACCTGGAAGTGCGCCGTGGTCAACATCCCCTTCGGCGGGGCCAAGGGCGGCGTCATCTGCGACCCGGGCACCATGTCGATGGGAGAACTCGAGCGGCTGACCCGGCGCTACACCTCCGCCATCATCGACACCCTCGGCCCGGACAGCGACGTCCCCGCGCCGGACGTCAACACCAACGAGCGGGTCATGGCGTGGATCATGGACACCTACTCCATGCACAAGCGCCACACCGTCACGGCGGTCGTCACCGGCAAGCCGGTGGCCATGGGCGGGTCGCTCGGGCGCCGCGAGGCGACCGGTCGGGGGTGCATGATCGTGACCCTGGAGGCGCTCAAGCGCCTCGGGATGCCGGTCAAGGGCGCCAAGGTGGCGGTGCAGGGGTTCGGCAACGTCGGCTCCGTCGCCGCGGACCTGCTCGCGAAGGAAGGCGCGGTCATCGTCGCGGTCAGTGACAAGTCCGGCGGCGCTGTACAACGCCAAGGGCTTCGACGTGGCCGAGCTGCTCACCTGGGTGAAGGAGAAGAAGGTGCTCGCCGGCTTCCCCCACGGGGAGGCCATCTCCAACGAACAGCTGCTGGGCTGTGCCTGCGACGTCCTGGTGCCCGCCGCCATGGAAAACGTGATCACCAGCAAGAACGCCGACACGATCCAGGCCAAGATCATCTGCGAGGGGGCCAACGGCCCGACCACCGCCAAGGCCGATGCCATCCTCGAGCAGAAGGGGATCTTCGTCATCCCCGACATCCTCGCCAACGCCGGCGGCGTCACGGTGAGCTATTTCGAGTGGGTCCAGGACCGGAGCGGGTACTTCTGGGACGAGGACACCGTCAACCGGCGTCTCGAGCGGATCATGGGCACCGCCTTCGACGAGGTGGCCACCATGGCCGACAAGCACGCGGTCAACATGCGCATCGCCGCCTACATGCTCTCGATCGACCGCGTGGCGGCCGTCCACCGGCTCCGCGGCATGTACGCCTGAGTCGGCGCGCCTCGCGTGGAGCTTTGGCTGCTGGCCGTGGGCAAATTGCGTCCGTCCTACCGCGAGGCCTGTGACGACTACCTGCGTCGCCTGGGGCGGCGTGCGAAGGTGCAGGAGGTGGAAGTGCGCGAAGCGGCCCGGGCTCCAACCCGGGCCGTTCAGCAATCCGAGGAGGCCACCCGCCTCCGCGCGCGGATCCCGCCACGGGCCCGGGTCGTGGCGCTCGCGCGCGAGGGCAGCGGCTGGACCAGCGCCGAGCTGGCGCAACGCCTCGGGAGGTGGGAAACCGAGGCGCGGCCGCTCGCGTTCCTCATCGGGGGGTCGACCGGGCTGGACTCCGGCCTCGTGGCAGGCACGGACCACCGCTGGAGCCTCGGCCCGCTCACCCTGCCGCACGAGCTCGCCCGCGTGGTGGTTGTTGAGCAACTCTACCGCGCCGGGACGATTCTTCGGGGCGAACCGTATCACAAGGGGAGGTAGGGCTGGCTGAGTGGTTTGAGGACTGGTTCAACGACGATTATCTGGCGCTCTATCCGCATCGGGACGAGGCGGAGGCGGTTCGCGCCGTGGCGTTGTTGACACGCGTCCTTCCGTGGCAGGCGGGCTGGCGGGTGCTGGACGTCGGGTGCGGCGCCGGCCGCCATGCGCGGGCGATCGAGGCGGCTGGCGCGCGCCCGGTCGGCCTCGACCTGTCCGCGGACCTGTTGCGCTGCGCACGCGCCACGGGGATCCCGCTGGTGCGCGCCGACATGCGCCGGCTGCCGGTCCGTCGCGGGTCGATGGACCTCGTCGTCAATCTCTTTACCAGCTTCGGGTACTTCGAGCACGACGCCGAGCACGCGGGCGTCATCCGCGGCATCGCCGACACGCTTGCCTCCGGCGGGTGGTTCGCGCTCGACTTCCTGAACGCGGACACCGTGCGCACGGGCTTGGTCGCCGAGGAAGTCCAGCAGCTCGGCATCGGTCCCGTCCGGATCACGCGCGAGCTTCGCGACGAGGGCCGCCGAGTGGTCAAGACGATTCGTATCCCTGATGGGCGGACGTTCATCGAGCGCGTCCGGCTCTTCCAGGCCGACGAGCTCGAGCGCATGCTGGCCGACGCCGGGCTGTCGGTGCAGTTCCGTTTCGGCGACTACGCCGGCGGCCCGCTGCACGCCGGCGCGCCGCGCACCATCCTGCTTTCCCGACTGGCCTCCTGATGCGAATTCACCCCACGCCCTTCGCGATGCCCACCGCCTGGCCCGCCCCGATCGCCGGCGGGTTCGACCCGTCGTTGCTCCCGGCGCTGATCGGGGGCCCGGGGCTCGAGTCGCTCCGCGCGCGGCTCGCCGAACCGGGGGTGCTGGTCGTCACCACCGGCCAGCAGCCGGCGCTCTTCACCGGCCCGCTCTACGCCGTGCACAAGGCGCTGTCGGCCGCCGCGCTCGCGCGCGTGCTCTCGCATCGGTGGGGGCGGCCCGTCGTGCCCCTCTTCTGGGTGGCGAACGACGACCACGACTTTGCCGAAGCCAACCACGCGGCCTGGCTCCGGCAGGACGGGTCGCTTCACGTCGAGACGCTCCCTGACCGCCCTTCCGGGGCCGCGCTGCGGCCGATGGCCCGGGAACCGCTTGGCGCCGGGGTCACCGACGCCCTCGAGTCGCTTGCCGGCGACCTCGCCCCCCTGGACGGCGGCGAGGAGGTCCTGCAGTGGTTGCGCGCGCATTTCCGTCCGGCGGCGACCGTGGGAAACGCCAGCGGGGCGGCGCTCGCCGAATTGCTGGCGCCCCTGGGCGTGCTCTGCCTCGATGGCTCCCACGCGGCGCTGAAGGCCCGGGGCGCCCTGATCGTTCGCCGCGCCCTCGAGGATGCCGCCGGGCTGGAAGCGGCGCTGGTGCGCCGCGCGGGGGCGCTCGCTGCCGAAGGCCGGGACCCCGGTGTCGTGGTCGGCGACGGCGCCACCCTCGTCATGCTCGAAGGGACGGAAGGCCGTGATCGGCTGGTGCGGGACGGGGCGGGGTTCGCCACGCGACACGGTGGCGAACGATTCACCCTCGCCGAACTGCTGGAGCTCCTCGATCGCGACCCGGCGCGATTCTCGGGCAACGTGCTGCTCCGGCCCATCATCGAGCGGGCCGTGCTGCCCACCGTGGCCTACGTGGCCGGTCCCGGGGAGCTCCGTTATCTGGCCCTGGCCGAAGCGGCCTACGCGCACCTGAACGCCGAGCGGCAGCTCCCGGTCCCGCGCTGGTCGGGGCTGCTCGTCGAACCGAGAGTCGATCGGGTGCTGGGCAAGTTCGGAGCGTCGCTCGATGAGCTGCTCGCCCCCGATGCCCGCCTCGAGGCCCGCGTCGCGCGGGAGCACCTGCCGGGGGAGGCCGCTGCGGCGCTCGGCGCGCTGCGCGCGGGCATCGAGGCGCAATACGGCATTCTCGCGTCCGTCGCCATCGACGTCGATCCGACGCTCGACCGGCCGATCCAGGGGCTGAAGGGGAGGGCGCTGCAGGGGGCCGACAAGGCGGAGAAGAAGCTGATTCAGCACCTCAAGCGCCGACACCAGACGGAGACCGACCAGATCGGGCGGGCCCGGACGGCGGTCCAGCCGGGCGGGCGTCCGCAGGAGCGGGTCGTCACGGTGGCGCCGTACCTCGCCCGCTACGGACACGGCATCCTGCAGGGGCTGCTCGACGAAATGGTTGCCTGGTACGGCTCCGCCCTTGAAGGCGGGGCGCCTCCCTCGTAAGATCGTTGCATGGTAATGCTCATTGGACTGGTCCTGCTGGTGGCGCTGATGCTCCCGATCCTGAGCATCGTCCTCGACTCACCCTTTGGGCGCGCCCTTGCCCGCAAGGTGGACGGGCCGGAGGTGGCGCCGCCGCCCGTCGCCGACCTGGCCAAGCGGGTGGAACTCCTCGAGAGTGAATTCGACGACCTCACCCGAGCGGTCGAGGGGCTGAAGGACGAGAACGCCTTCCTGCAGCGCCTGATCGAGGACGCCCCGGCGCGGCCCGCCCTGCCGCCGCGCAGTTCCCCCTGAGCGTCCCGATGTCCCGCCGGCCCGCGGCCATGGTCGCGGCGGGGATCTTCCTCAGCCGAATCCTCGGGTTGGTCCGGCAGCGCGCCCTGGCCCACTTCCTCGGCAATTCAGGCGTCGCGGATGCCTTCACCGCCGCGTTCCGCATCCCCAACCTCCTCCAGAATCTCTTCGGCGAAGGGGCGCTCTCGGCGTCCTTCATCCCGGTGTACGCGGGGCTGCTCGCCGACAAGGACCGGGCCGAGGCCGATCGGGTTGCCGGCGCGGTCGGGGCGCTGCTCGCCGTCGTCGTGTCGGTCATCGTGGTGCTTGGGGTTCTCGCCGCCCCGTTCCTGGTCACTGTCATCGCCCCGGGCTTTGCCGGGGAGAAGCGCGACCTGACGATTCGGCTGGTCCGCGTGCTCTTCCCGGGCGCCGGGCTCCTGGTGTTTTCCGCCTGGTGCCTCGGCATCCTGAACAGCCACCGCCGGTTCTTTCTCAGCTACGCCGCGCCGGTGGCCTGGAACCTCGCCATCATCGGAACGCTCCTCGTACTCGGGCCCCGGCGGGCAATGGCCGACCTCGCCGTCGCCGCCGCCTGGGCGAGCGTCGCCGGCAGCCTCCTCCAGGTTCTCGTCCAATGGCCGACCGTCCGGCGCGTCGCCCCCGACCTGCGTTTCCGGCTTGTCACCACGACGGCGCATGTGCGGACGGTGATCGCCAACTTCGTCCCGGCGTTCGTCGGTCGCGGCGTCGTGCAGGTGAGCGCCTTCATCGACTCGCTCCTGGCCACGCTCCTCCCGACCGGCGCCGTGGCCGCCATCGGGTACGCGCAGACGATCTACCTGATGCCGGTGAGCCTCTTCGGGATGGCCATCTCCGCCGCCGAATTGCCCGCGATGTCCGGCGCGCGCGGGAGCACCGAGGAAGTCGGCGCCTACCTCCGCGCGCGACTCGACGGCGGATTGCGACGCGTGGCCTTTCTCGTGGTCCCCTCCTCGATGGCCTTCCTGGCGCTGGGGCACGTGATCGTGAGCGCGCTGTACCAGACCGGTGAGTTCGGGCGGCGGGACTCCCTGTATGTCTGGGGCATCCTGGCGGGATCGGCTGTCGGGCTGCTCGCCTCGACGATGGGCCGGCTGTACGCCTCGGCGTTCTACGCCCTCCGCGACACGCGGACGCCGCTGCGATTTGCCGTCGTGCGCGTGCTGCTCACCGCCGCCTTCGGCTGGTTCGCCGCGCTCCGCCTTCCGGGGCTGCTGGTGATCGGGCCGGAGTGGGGAGCCGCCGGGTTGACCATGTCGGCAGGCGTCGCGGGATGGGTGGAGTTCGTGCTCCTGCGGCGGGGCCTCGGCGCCCGAATCGGCGCGACGGGCCTCCCCGCCGGCCTCCTCCCGCGGCTCTGGCTGGCCGCGGCGCTCGGCGCCGGCGCGGGATGGATGGCCCTCCGGTTCCTTGGGGCGTGGCACCCGGTGCCGGCTGCAGTGGTCATCCTTGGCGGCTACGGGGTCACGTACCTGCTCGCGGCCCGCCTGTTCGGCGTGCAGGAGGCGCGTGACCTGCTGGTGCGTCGATGACCGACCCGCTCACCCCCTCGGTCGCCCTCGCGCGCAAGCTCGACACGCTGCCCGACGGGCCGGGTGTGTATCTCTGGAAGGACGCCGAGGGAACAGTCATCTACGTCGGGAAGGCGAAGCGACTGCGCGGCCGGGTGCGGAGCTACTTTCTCGGCGACCACGCGGAAAACCCCAAGTCACGGCTGCTGGTGCGGCACATCGCCGACGTGGAGACGATCGTCGTCCCCGACGAGGTGCAGTCGCTGCTGCTCGAAAACAACCTGATCAAGACCTACCAGCCCCGCTTCAACGTCCGCCTCAAGGACGACAAGAGCTACCCCTCGATCGCCGTGACCGTCAAGGAGCCGTTCCCCCGCGTCCTCGTCACGCGGCGGATGGACATTCCCGGGGCCCGCTACTTCGGGCCCTACACCGACGTGACGCTGATGCGGCGGTCGCTCGCGCTCATCCGCCGGATGTTCACCGTTCGGAGCTGCAGCGACGACCTCCCGCGGGAGCGCCGCGAACGCCCCTGCCTCGATTACCACATTGGCCGATGCCGGGCCCCCTGCGTCGGGTGGCAGCCCGAAGCCTCCTATCGCGCCATGATCGAAGAAGTCCTCGATTTCCTCGGCGGGCGCACCGTCGACGTGCGCTCGAAGGTGCGCGACCTCATGACCGCCGCGAGCGACCGGCAGGATTATGAGCGCGCCCGCGAACTCCGCGACACCCTCAAGTGGCTCGACCGGGCGGACACGCCGGCCGCGGTGGAGGTCACCGGGACCGGCGACGCCGACGTGATCGGGTATGCGCGCGACGGCGACGACGCGGTCGGTGTGCTGATGCGGATTCGCGAGGGCCGCCTGATCGGCCGGGAGCATCGGGTGCTCGAGAACGTCGACGAGGTGGCCGACTCCACGGTGCTCGGAGCCCTCCTCGTGCGCTACTACCTGCCGACGGAGGGAAGGGCCGACCGGCTGGTGCTGCCGCTCCCTCCCGCCGACCTCGCCGAGCTGGAATCGCTGCTCCCGGGCGTGCAGGTGTTCGTGCCGCAACGGGGCACCGCCGCCCGCTGGCTGGAGCTGGCCGACCAGAACGCCCGCCATCTCCTGGAAAGCCTGCGGATCGAGTCGTTCGAAACCGACGAGCGGGCGGAAGATCCGGTGTATGCGCTCGGTCGCGACCTCGGGCTGAGCGTGGTGCCGAGGAGCCTGATCTGCGTGGACATCTCGACCAACCAGGGCAGAGATACCGTCGGCTCCCTGGTCTGGTTCGAGGCGGGACGGCCGAAGAAGGCGGAGTACCGCAAGTTCAAGATCCAGGGGGTCGGGCAGCAGGACGACTTCGCCGCGATCCACGAAGTCGTGACACGATACCTCACCCGTCGGCGCGAGGAAGGGAAGGCGCTGCCGGACCTCGTGGTGATCGACGGGGGGAAGGGACAGCTCAACGCCGCGCGCGCCGCGGCCGACGCCGCCGGGTTCGAGACGCTTCCGATCGCCTCGCTCGCCAAGCGCGAGGAGGAGGTCTTCCTGGTGGGCCGCGCCGACGCCATCCGGCTTCCGAGGCGGGCGCCCTCCCTCCGCCTGCTGCAGCGCGCACGCGACGAGGCGCACCGCTTCGGCGTGGCGTACAGTCGCAAGCGGCGAAACCAGCGGACCATCACGTCGGAATTGCTCGATATTCCTGGCGTCGGGCCGCTCAAGCGGACCCGGCTGCTGGAACGATTTGGAAGCCTGGCCGCGGTGAAGACCGCGAGCGTCGCAGAGCTCGCCGCCGTGCCTGGATTTTCCACCACTCTTGCCGAACGGGTGCTCGCCACCCTGGGATCCCGCCCATGACCGACTCGCTGGCCCGACCCACCGAAGGCATCGACTGGACGCTGGAATGCCTGGCCTGCGGCGCGACAAGCACCGCGGAGGGGCTGCCGACCGTCTGCATTTGCGGGCAGCCCTGGCTGGTGCGCTATCCTGACCGCCGGCCCGGGATCGTGCAGCGCGCCGAGGTGCGCCGACGGCACGGCATGTGGCGATTCCGCGACTTCCTGCCGCTCCGCCCCTTCGAGGAACCGGTGTCGCTCGGCGAGGGTGACACCCCGCTGATTCGGTTGCGGCGCACTGCCGGGCGGCTCGGTGTGCCGAATCTCTGGCTCAAGGACGAAGGCACCAATCCGACCGGGTCCTTCAAGGCTCGCGGGCTGAGCGCCGCCATCACCCGGGCTACGGCGGCCGGCGCCCGCCGCTTCACGCTCCCGACCGCCGGGAACGCCGGCGTGGCCGCCTCGGCCTACGCCGCGCGCGCCGGGGCCGAAGTGCGGGTCTTTGCACCCGACACGACTCCCGTCACCATCCTCTCCCAGGTGGAGGCCTTCGGCGGGACACTCGTCCTGCTGGAGGGACACATCGGGGATTGTGGAAAGGCGAGCCGGGCGTGGGCGGCGGAGTCCGGCGCCTTCGACCTCTCCACCCTGCGGGAACCCTACCGGATCGAGGGGAAGAAAACCCTCGGTTTGGAGCTCGCGCTGCAGCTGGCGTGGAAGATGCCCGATGTCATCCTGTACCCCACCGGGGGCGGCACCGGCCTGATCGGGATGTGGAAGGCCTTTCAAGAGCTGAAGGACCACGGTTGGGTCGAAGGGGATCTCCCACGTTTCTACTCCGTGCAGTCGACCGGCTGCGCCCCGATCGTCAAGGCGTTCGAAGCGGGCGCTGATCGCGCCGAAGTCTGGGAGGATCCGTGGACCGTCGCGAGCGGATTGCGCGTCCCGGGCGCCTTGGGTGACCGGCTGATGCTGCGGGCGCTTCGGGAGACGGCGGGCGGGGCAGTCGCCATCGAGGACCCGGTCCTGGTCGAGGCCGCCCAGACGGTGTCGCGGGAAGAGGGGGTGGACGTCTCCCCCGAGGGTGGAGCGGCGATGGCGGCGCTCGAGGTGCTCGTCGGGCGGGGGCAAATCGACCGGGGGGAGACAGTGGTGGTATTCAACACCGGAGCGGGGTGGCTCTACCGGAACCCGCAGGAATTGCGGGGCGGGCGCTAGGGGGCGATATTTCCAAGTCTATGCCTGACAGCCGCTTTGCCGTCATCGACCCGTCGTCCGGAATCAGCGGCGACATGCTTCTCGGAGCGCTGGTCGACCTCGGCGCCGGAGAGGACTGGATCCGGGGACTTCCGGCGCGACTCGGGTGCCCCGAGGTTCGGGTGGAGGTTTCTCGCGCGGACCGGTCCGGCATCAGCGCTGCGAGAGTGTCGGTGGTGCTGCCCGATGGCAGCTCCGAGGGTCCAGCGGTTCCGGTGGCCCATACGCACGAGGCGGGGCATCATCATCATGGCCACGACGTGGCGCACGGACATGCGCCGCATCGCCATATCGGCGAGTTGCTGGAGCAGATCGACCAGGCCCCCATTTCGCCCTGGGTGAAGGAGCGGGCGCTGGCGGCCTTCCGGCTCCTTGGAGCGGCCGAGGGCCGTGTGCACGGGATCGGGGCGGATGCCGTCGCGCTGCACGAGGTCGGGGCCCTGGACGCCCTCGTGGACATCGTGGGAGGCATCGAGGGGTTTGAGCGGCTCGGGATTCGGCAGGTGTACCGTCGGCCGGTCTCGGTCGGGGAGGGGTGGGTCCGGGCGGCGCACGGCGTGCTCTCGGTGCCGGCGCCCGCAACGGGAGTGCTCCTGGAAGGAATCGAGATCGGGGCGAATGGCCCCGTTACGGGAGAAGCGACGACGCCGACCGGCGCGGTGCTCCTCCGGGTGCTCACCGAGGGTCCGCCACCCTCCCGGTGGCGCCCTGGGGCCACTGGATGGGGGGCTGGGGGCCGGAATCCGAAGGGGTACCCGAATGTGCTGCGGGTCCTGGTTGGGGAACCGGCGGGGGAGGCGGCGGAAGTGGTGGTCACCGCCACCGATCTCGACGACTTCAATCCCGAGTATCTTGAGCCGGTTCGCGCGGCCCTGTTCGCGGCCGGCGCGCTGGATGTGCAGGTGTGGGGCACGATGGCCAAGAAGGGCCGGGCGAGCCTGCGGATCGAGGTGATCAGCGAGACGGCGGCGGCTGAGGCCATGGCGGAGGCGCTTTTCCGGCACACGACCACCGGAGGTGTCCGGCGCTGGACCGCGAGCCGCTCGACGCTGCCGCGCCGCGATTTCGAGGTCATGACGCGGGAAGGCGCCGCGGTCCGGATCAAGGTGCTCGACGCACCGGGCGGGGCGCGGGTGAAGGCGGAGTATGATGACGTCGTCTCCGCCGCCCTGCAGGCCGGGCGCACCACTGCGGACGTCGTGCGGGAAGTGCAGCAACAGGCTGAAGCACGGGTGGCGCGCGAGGTCGCGGCCCCCTTGACTGACAACTAAGGAGCAACGATGCGGAAGGTCCTTGCAGCGCTGGCGGCCGTCGCCCTCTCGGCGACCGGCCTGGTGGCCCAGTCCGGCGATCCGGCGATCAATCTTCGCGTGCAGCGGGCACAGCCCCCGACGTGGGTGGTGCCGGACTGTGGCTTCGACAAGGGCAACTACCTCATCGGGAGCGGCGCGACCTACCTGATGAGCGGCCTCCAGACGAGCGACAGCGAGAAGAAGGAGCGGCTCTTCACCAACGCCCGCGACGTCGTCATCGAGGGGATCGAAAAGGGGCAGGCCGGGGCGAGCGGCGCCTGGTACTACCTGGGCCGGGCCTACCTGCAGCTCGGCGACCTGGTCGGCGCGGACTCGGCGCTGACGCGCGCCCAGACGCTGGCGCCGTCGTGCGCCAAGGAAATCCAGTTGCTCCGGCGGAACACCTGGGTCGCCCTGGTGAATGCGGGCAACACCTTCCTGAAGGACGAGAACAAGGACTCGGCCGAGGTGCTCTTCCGGCAGGCGAACGAGATCTTCCGGGAGGAGCCGAACTCCTACACCAGCCTCGCGGTGCTCTTCAACTCCGAGGGGCAAGCGGACAGCGCGATCGCCTATTTCCGGCTGGCCGTGGCGTCGACGGGAGACGACCCGAAGACCGCGGAAGCGCGCGACCTGGCGCAATACAACCTGTCGGCGCTGCTGAGCAACGAGGGCCGCTGGCCCGAGGCGGTGGTGGCGTGGCAGCAATACCTGAAGTGGAAGCCGGACGACGTTGAAGGGAAGAAGGCGTATGCGCGCGCGCTGCGGGCGGACGGTCAGCCCGACGCGGCGGCAGAAATCGAGCGCGAGCTGATCAACGAGCAGGGGATGGACACGCCGATCGCCGACCTGATGGCCGCGGGCGTGAACTTCTTCAACGACAAGAACTATCCTGAGGCTGCGGCCACCTTCGGGCGCGTCGTCAAGCGGGAGCCGTGGAACCGGGATGCACTCTTCAACATGGGGAACTCCTTCCTCGGCGCGCAGGACGGCGCGGGCGTCGTGGAGGCGGGTACCGCGCTCTATGCAATCGAGCCGATGAACGAGAAGAGCGTGCAGCTGCTCGCCAACGGGTACCAGATGCAGAAAGACCAGAAGCTGATCGTGAAGTACTACACGGAGCTGGAGGGGATGGCGTTCAACCTCGAGATCGAGCAGCTGCTCCTGCAGGCGGGTGGCGCCAAGGTCATCGGCACCGCGACCGGGCGGGCGGCCAAGACCATCGATACCAAGCCGATTGCGCCGCACCCGGTGACGCTGGTCTTCGAGTTCCTGAACGAGAAGATGGGCGTGGTGGCCACGAGCGAGCGCACCGTACCGGCGCTCGGCGTGGGCGAGAAGTCGGTGGTGGAGGCCGAGGGCCTGGGCACCGGCATCGTGGGGTGGCGGTACAGCGTCAAGAAATAGGTCGATTGACAGGCACCCCGCATGGGGTGATTTTTGGAGAGTCGCGGGCGTAATTCAGTGGTAGAATGCCAGCTTCCCAAGCTGGACGTCGCCGGTTCGAGCCCGGTCGCCCGCTCTCCGAAACGTCAGGCAGCCCCCGTCGAACCATCCGGTTCGGCGGGGGCTGCGGCGTTGGGGCCCCCGCTTGACGCCCGCTTGACGCCCCGACGCGAATCTCCCGTCGCATGGTGAGCCGACCCGTGCCGCTCCGGCACGCCGAGGCTCGCCCAACACGAGGAGGACCAGATGAAGTCACTGCACCGGGTGCTCGCCCTCGCTGCGCTTGTGCTGGCCGTGGCCTGCGCCGACCAGACCGAGCCGACCGACCCCGTGGCCGCCGACGCCGGTGGAATGGAGGAACACCTCGGCCGACAGGGCGGGTCCAACGACGTGACGGTCATGACGCAGAACCTCTACGTCGGGGCGGACGTCGACGCCGTCATCACCGCCCTCGCCACGCCCGATCCGGACGACGACATTCCCGCCCTCCTGGACGCCGTGGCCACCATCGAGCGTACCGACTTTCCGATCCGGGCCCGTGCCCTGGCCCGCGAAATCAAGCGCCGGCGCCCCGAAGTGATCGGACTCCAGGAAGTCTCCATCATCGGCGTGGACATTCCTCCGCTCGGCGTGAGTCTGCACCAGGACTTCCTGCAGATCCTGCAGGCCGCCCTTCAGGCGGAAGGGTTGAACTACGCCGTCGCCGGCAGCTCAACCAACTTCACCGCGGCACCAGCGCCGGGCATCAGCCTGACCGACCTCGACGTGATCCTGGTGGACGCCCGCCGGGTGCAGGTGGTCTCCTCCTCCGCGCACACTTTCAGTGCCAACCTCGGCGTCGTGGCACCGGGGGTGAACCTGCAGCGAGGGTGGGTCACCGTCGAGGCCGTCGTCGGCGGCGTCCGCTACACCTTCGCCAATACCCACACCGAGGGCACCGGGCCGGAGGAACTCCTCCTCGGGCTGCACCAGATGCAGGTGAGCGAACTGGTCGCGTCCCTCGGGAGCGCCGCGCCGGCCATCGTGATGGGAGACTTCAACACCACGCCCGGCACGCCGGCCTACCAGGCGATGCAGGATGGCGGGTTCGTGGACCTCTGGGGCGCCATGCACCCCGGCGCACGGGGTTACACCTGCTGCCACCTGGCCGACCTCTCCGACGCCATCGCCCCGTTCCAGAAACGGATCGACTACGTGTGGACCCGCGGGCTCGGCGACGTGCGTGGCCGCGAGTCGGTCATGGGGCAGATCGGCCGGTACGGCGACGTGCCGTCGGACCGCATCCGGAACAGCGCGGGCGACCTGATCTGGCCCTCCGACCACGCGGGCCTGACGGCCAACGTCCTGCTGCGGCGCGGGGGACGGCACTCCTGAGCCTGGGTGTGTGTCTGTCGGAACGAAACGAGCCGCCGGCGTCGCGTGACGCCGGCGGCTCGGTCGCGTGGGCCCGCTCGGGTCAGCGCCGGCGGGGCTTGGCCCGCGGCCCGTACACCGGCGAGACGCCGTGGGCCGCGGCGGCCCAGAGCGTCAGGATGGACGTGATGCCGGCGATGGTCCGCTTCTCCTGCTCGGCGTGGATGACCAGGCCGTAGGTGTCGGCGACGAAGTGCAGGTTGTTCAGCACCCGCCGGGCGGCCTTGGTGTCGATGTTGCCGTGCCAGAAATCCACCTGCTCGATGATCATCCCCTCGTGCCGGCGCAGAAACTCGCCGAGGGAAAAGACCTTGCGGCTGAGCGGGGTGCGGCTGCGGCAGAGCACCAGGAGGTCGCCGAGGTAGACATCCCAGAGTTCGGCGAGCTGGCGGTTTTCGACCCGCCTGAGCGCGCGGGCCCGCGCCAGGGAGAACTGCGCCTTTGACTGGCGCCGGAACCGGGGGACCACGGGGTGCAGGTCGTAGAAGGTGTGGACCGCCGTGTCGTCGAGTTCGTCGTCTTCGTGGTAGACCCACATGCGGCGCAGGGTGGGCCAGTCGGCGATGGTCACCACCTTCTTTTCGCGGCTGTCGAGGAGGATGAACTTCCCCTGCTCGACGTTCACGGCCGTCAGCCAGTGGCTCCACTCGTCGACGCAGAGCAGCACCGGGATGCCGCGCCGGAGGTACCGGGTCAGCTCCGCCTTGGCGTGGGCCTGGTCGTGGCGGCGGATCATCTGCACTTCGCAGTCGAACTTGCGCGCCGCCCGGCTGAGCTGGAGCTCGTCCGTGCCGTGCCACCAGTGGCTGCCCGCCAGCTTGCTGATTTCCTTCTCGTCCCGAAGCACGCCAAGCATCGCCAGCGCGTGTTTCAGCGCGAAGGGGCCGCACTGCCAGATGTTCGGTTGTGGGTATATTCCCATGAAGCGTCCGGTTCGGAGTCCCGCAAAGGTAAGCAGAATGGGGGAGCGATGGCTACAGCCCGTCAGCGCGGGTCGGTGGTGGTGCTGTACAACAGCGTCAGCGACGAGGGATACGAGAAGCTGCGCGACGTTGACCCGGACACGCTGGGGTTCAAGCCGGAGTACGACATCGCCGTCTCGACGGTCGCCGAGGAATATGCCGCCATCATGGACGGGCTCAAGGAGGCCGGGTTTCAGGCCCGGGAAGTCAACCTCGCCGAAGACATCAAGCCGCTGGAACGGCTGGTCCGCCGCAACCGGCCCGACGCGGTCTTCAACCTCGTCGAGGGATTCCACGACGACGCCGACCTGGAGCCGGCCATTGCCGGGTTCCTCGACCTCTACCAGATCCCGTATACCGGCGCCCCGCCGATCGCCCTGGCCAACTGCCGTCGCAAGGGGTTGATGAAACAGCTGCTCCTCTCCAACGGCGTCCCGACCCCCAAGTTCCTGCAGCTCAACAAGCCGAAGATCGCGGTCCGCCACGGCCTGCATTATCCCCTGATCATCAAGCCCGCCCGCGAGGACGCCAGCGCCGGCGTGGACGAGAAGAGCGTGGTCTACGACCGGGCGGAACTGCTGGCACAGCTGGAGCGGGTGTTCGACGAATTCGATCCGCCGATCCTGGTCGAGGAGTTCATCGAGGGGCGGGAATTCCACGTCGGCATCCTCGGCAACGATCCCGGGGAGGTGCTGCCGCCGCTGGAGTACGATTTCTCCGAGTTGCCGGAGGACCAGCCCAGCGTCATCAGCTACGCCGCCAAGTGGGACCCCCTCGCCGAGGTGTTCCACCGGGTGGCGGCCCATTGCCCCGCCGACATGAGCAAGCGACTCGCCAAGCGGATCGAGGACGTCGCCCTCCGCGCCTACAAGGTCTCGGGGTGCCGGGACTACGCCCGCCTCGATCTCCGCGTGTCGGCGGACAACCACGTCTATGTGCTTGAGGTGAACCCGAATCCCGACCTGACGGAGGGGGTGTCGTTCATGCACTCCGCCGAGGTGGCAGGGTACACCTTCTCGAAGACGCTGCGGAAAATCGTGGAAATGGCGCTGTCCCGGGCGCTTGCCGCCTAAGCTCATGCGGGCGGTGGGCTTCTATGTGGGGGATTCCCGTGTATATTGGGGCCATTCCAAGTCCGACCATTGGGTGACAGTGGGCTCGTCACCGAATTGAAGCCGGCGGTGACGGGCCATTCCGCCATCGCGTTCCGTACTTCCACTCTCGAAGGAGCAGGATATGCGCAGCTTGAAGGGAACGATGTTTGCGGCCGTCGCGCTCGTGGCGCTGGCCGGATGCTCGAAGGAGAAGGCCCCCGAAGTAATGCCGGAAGCGGCCGCTCCGGCGCCGGCCGCCGGCCCGACCATGTCGAGCCCCCCGGCCGCCACCACGACGGGCATGGCCGCCACGCCGGCCGCCCCGGCCTCGGCCACCATGGCCTCCAACATTGCCAGCGGCCCGCTGAGCGAGAGCACCGCCCAGGCCGGCGACGCCGGCGATTCTTCGTGGGTTGGCCAGATCGACGTGGACGGCGACGGCACCGAGGCCCAGGCCACCTTCCTGTGGGACGACGAAGTGAAGGTGCTCTACATCGCCGTCGAGGATGACGAGGCGTGCGCCGGCGGTGGCACCGCCATGGCCAACACCCTGACCGCGCTCTTCGCGACCGGCAACGTGGCCGGCGCCCCGGTCGGATCCGGCTGGACCGCCACCTACCTCGACGCCACCGAGTGCGGCGCCGCGGAGCCCATCCTCTGGGGCGAGCGGTTCGACGCGAACGGCAACGTGACCGTGGCCGGCGAGGCGATGATCTCCCCGAGCACCGGCGACCTGATGATCACCGTGGCGGAGACCGACTCGGCCGCCGCGGCGAACGGCATGTAGCACGTCAGCGGGCGGCACGTCCGCCGCTGAGGGCTTCCGAGCCCCGTCCGGACCTGGTCCGGGCGGGGCTCTGTCCTTTCGCGCAACCTGGAGTTGAGGCCGGTCGAGGGATCGACGGAATGTGGAGAAGCTCACTGGTGTCGCAACCATTACTTGAGGTGCAGAGCCCTAACCCTTGATATTGTAACACGATCCACGCATCTTTGACCGGGGTCCGCATGGGCTCGACCGCTTTGACATCAGGACGTGTGGATGATCCGTGTAAACGCAGTGCAGCCCGAATCGCTGGGTGAGGAACTCGGGCTGTCGGTCGGGACGGAACTGCTCTCCGTCAATGGGCGCCCGCTCGAGGATTTTCTCGACTGGGAGTTCCTGACCGCCGAGGATGCGTTTACGCTCCACGTCCGGCAGCCGGACGGCCAGGAAATCGAGTTCGACATTGAGCGCCCGGAAGGACTGCCGATGGGGCTGGGGCTGGAGCCGCCCCGGATCCGACGCTGCGCCAACCGCTGCGACTTCTGTTTCGTGGACGGCCTGCCGACGGGCCTGCGCGAGACCCTTTACATTCGCGACGACGACTACCGGCTCTCCTTCCGGTACGGCAATTTCGCCACCCTGACCAACCTGAAGCCGCGCGACGTAGACCGGATCATCGAATACCGGCTCTCGCCGCTCTACGTGTCGGTGCATGCCACCGATCCGACCGCCCGGCGGTGGCTACTGCGCAACCCTACCGCACCGGACATCCTCGAGCAGCTGCGCGGCTTCGCGGCGCACGGCATCCAATTCCATACCCAGATCGTCATGTCGCCGGGGGTCAATGACGGGGAAGTGCTGGAGCGGTCCCTCAACGACCTCTACGCGTTCGGGGATGCGGTGCTGAGCGTGTCCGTGGTGCCGGTCGGTCTGACGGAGTTCAGCAAGCATCACCTGGTGCGAGAGCCGACCGAGGCGGAGTGCGCGGCCGCCGTCCGGCTGGTGGAGCGGCACGCCGCGGTGGCCCGCGCCGAGCGGGGACTGGCCTGGTGCCTGGGCGCGGATGAGCTGTACCTCCGGGCCGGTCTCCCGCTCCCGGGTCCCGAAGCGTATGACGACTTCGACCAGGTGGAAAATGGTGTCGGCTCCGTGCGGTACCTGCAGGCGCGGATCCAGGAAGGGGCAGGGGAGCTGGGCCACCTGGCCGGCAAGCGCATCGGGGTGCTGACCGGCACCTCGATGGGTGCGCTGATGCCGCAGGTGCTGGCGCCACTTACCGAGGCCACTGGCGCCACCTTCGAGCTGATCGTGCTGGAGAACACGCTCTTCGGGAAGACGGTCACCACCGCCGGGTTGCTGCCGGGCGCGGCCTTCCTGGAGGCGCTCCGGAATCGCGACGACCTCGACCTGGCGCTGCTCCCCGCGGAGTCCATCAACGACGACCTGCTGTTCATGGACGACCTCGAGGCGCACGACCTCCAGGCGCAGGTGCCGGTCAAGATTCGCTTCTCCCATCATTTCACGGACGCGCTCGCCGCGCCGGTGCCCGCATGAGCATGCCGACCGTCGCCGTGGTGGGTCGTCCGAACGTGGGGAAGTCCACGCTCTTCAACCGCCTCATCGGCGGGCGCAAGGCCATCGTGTCCGACCAGGCGGGGACCACCCGCGACCGGCACTTCGGCACCGCCGACTGGGGCGGCCGCCGCTTCTGGTTGATCGACACCGGCGGGTTGATGCCCGATTCCAACGACTCGATGGACAAGGCGATCCGGCGGCAGGTGGACCTGGCCGTGGAGCAGTCGGACCTGGTGGTCCTGCTGGTCGACGGGAAGGAGGGGCTCAATCCGGTCGACTCCGAAATCGCGGCGCACCTGCGCCGGGCGAAGCGGCCGGTGCTCCTGGCGGTCAACAAGCTCGACGACCTGCCCGACACCACCGCCCACATGGCCTTCTACAAGCTCGGGCTCGGCGATCCGATCCCGCTCTCGGCGGCCATCGGCAAGGCCAGCGGCGACCTGCTGGACGCGATCGTCGAACGGCTCCCCGAGCAGCAGGAAGGGGAGCTCGACGAGTCGATCAACGTCGCCGTGGTCGGCCGGCCGAACGTCGGCAAGTCGTCGCTGATCAACCGGCTGCTCGGGGAGGACCGGGTGGTGGTCTCGCCGGTGGCGGGCACCACGCGCGACGCGGTGGACTCGGTCTTCCGCGCCCACGGGAAGCTGTTCACGCTGATCGACACCGCGGGGCTCCGGAAGAAGGCGCGGGTGCACGAGGACGTCGAGTTCTACTCGACCCTGCGCACCCAGCGCGCCATCGAACGCGCGCAGGTCTGCGTCCTCGTGGTGGACGCGGCGCTCGGCCTGCACACGCAGGACCTGCGCATCGCGAACGAGGCGTGGGACCAGGGGTGCGGCCTCATCATCGCGGTGAACAAGTGGGACCTCGTCGAGGAGAAGGACGCCAACACCGCCCGCCGCGGCGAGGAGACGCTGCGGGCCAAGGCGCCGTTCCTGGCGTACGTGAAGTTCGTGTACATCTCCGCGGAAACCGGGCAGCGGGTGCACCAGTTGCCGCAGGAGATCCTCGACGTGGCCGAGGCGCGGGAACGCCGCATTCCGACCGCCGAGGTCAACCGGGTGCTCGAGGAGCTGGTGCAGCACACCAACCCGCCCCAGAAGCCGGGGCAGGAGGTCAAGCTGCTCTACGCCTCGCAGGTCGGCACGGCCCCGCCAGTGTTCGCGATCGTCTGCAGCCGTCCCGACGCGATCCCGGAGTCGTACGAGCGCTACCTGATCAACGGCTTCCGCAAGGCGTGGTCGTTCGAGGGATCGCCGCTGCGCCTGAAGTTCAAGCGGCGCTCCGGGCGCAATCCATGACCACCGCGCAGATCGCCGCGCTCGTGGCGTCGTATCTCCTCGGCGCCTTTCCCACGAGCTTCCTGACGGGGAAGACGTTCAAGGGCATCGACCTCCGCGAGCACGGCAGCAAGAACCTCGGGGCCACGAACGTCTACCGCACCATGGGGTGGCGGTACGCGATCCCGGTCGGGATTTTCGACGTCGCCAAGGGGGCCGTGCCGGTCCTCATCCTCGGGCCGGCGGTGAGCACGCTCGGGTGGTTCCCGCTGCTGTGCGGCGTCATGGCAGTCGTGGGGCATGTGTTCTCGGTGTTCGTCGGGTTCAAGGGAGGCAAGGGGGTCGCGACCAGCGCCGGGGTGGTGCTCGGCCTCGCCCCCATGGCCGTGGGCATCTGTCTCGTCATCTGGGCGGTGATCGTCTGGGTGTCGGGGTACGTGTCGCTCGGCTCCGTGATTGCCACGGGGGTCTTCCCCCTGCTGGTGTGGGTCCTCTATCCGGCGCGCCGGGAGAGCATCTGGCTCTACGCGCTGCTCGCGGTGGTGATCATCTGGATGCACCGGTCCAACCTCCGGCGCCTGGCGAATGGGACCGAGAACCGGTTCGGCCGGCACGCGAAGGGGTCCGAGTCGCCATGACGCGCATCGGCGTACTCGGCGCGGGGAGCTGGGGGACGACGCTCGCCGACCTGCTGGCCCGGAAGGGCCACGAGGTCCGGCTCTGGGCCTACGAGGGCGAGGTGGTCGAGAGCATCAACGCCCGCCATGAGAACGAGCTCTTTCTCGGGGGCCGGCCGCTCGACCCTCGGTTGGTCGCCTGCAGCGACCCCTTCGAGGCCATCGACGGCGCGCCGATCATCCTGTCCGCCGCGCCGAGCCACGTGGCGCGGGCGGTGACGGCTCCGTTGGACCCGGGCGTGCGCAAGGACGCCATTGTCGTGAGCGCCACCAAGGGGATCGAGGCGCCCGGCTTGAAGCTGCCGCACGAGGTGCTCGCCGAGAGTCTTCCTGGTCGGCCGTTCGTGGCGCTGTCCGGCCCGAGCTTTGCGGCCGAGGTGCACGAGGGACAGCCCACGGCCGTCGTGGCGGCGGCGCTCGATCCCGCGGTGGCCGCCGTGGTCCAGGAGGCGTTTTCGACGCCCCGGTTCCGGGTGTACTCGAACGACGACCTGATCGGTGTCGAGCTGTGCGGCGCGCTGAAAAACGTGATCGCCATTGCGGCGGGCATTCTGGAGGGGCTGGGGCTGGGGAACAATCCGCGCGCGGCGCTCATTACCCGGGGGCTGGCCGAGATGACCCGGCTGGGGCTCGCCATGGGGGCCAAGCCGATGACGTTTGCCGGGCTCGCCGGGATGGGGGACCTCATCCTGACCGCCACCGGCGGGCTGAGTCGCAACCGCGCCCTCGGCATGGCGCTCGCGCAGGGCGAGCGGCTGGAGCAGTACACGGCGACGCACCGCACGGTGGCCGAAGGGGTGAACACCGCCCGCTCGGCGGTGGGGCTGGCGGCGCGCCACGGCGTGGAGCTGCCGATCACGGAGCAGGTGGCCGCCATCCTCTTCGACGGCAAGGCGCCGAAGCAGGCCGTGGCCGACCTGATGGAACGGACCCTCAAGGCGGAGCAGTGGCGGTGACTCACTCCCAGCCGGCCCAGGAATTCTTCTCCATCGGCGAGGTCTGCGCGCTGACGGATCTCAAGCCGCACGTGCTGCGGTATTGGGAGAGCCAGTTCCGGTTCCTCAACCCCGCGAAGAATCGCTCGGGCAACCGCGTCTACAAGAGCCGCGAAGTCGAGCTCATCATGCTGGTCAAGCACCTGCTGTACAGCGAGAAGTACACCATCGAGGGGGCACGCCAGAAGATCGAGCAGTATCGCCGCACGGGGGAGCTGCGCGGCACGGCCAAGCGCGCGATGGGGTCGGAGACGGTCCGGGAGCTGCGGCAGGAGGTCGAGGACGTCCTCAAGGTGCTCGAGGGTCGTGACGGCGCCAAGGGCGGCGGCTGATGCACATCCTGGTGAGCAACGACGACGGCATCCTCGCCCCGGGGATCGGGCTCCTCGCCGACGCCTGCCGCAGCGTGGGGCACGTCACCGTGGTGGCGCCGGACCGGGAACAGAGCGGCACCAGCCACTCGCTGACGCTGCATCGGCCGCTGCGCGCGGCGCTGCGCCCCGACGGGGCGTACCAGGTGGACGGGACGCCGACCGACTGCGTGCTGCTCGCGGTCAACGCCCTCCTGCCGGAGCGGCCCTCCTTCGTGTTCTCGGGCGTGAACCACGGCCCGAACATGGGCGAGGACGTCCTCTACTCGGGGACGGTGGCGGTGGCGATGGAGGCGGTCACCCTCGGCATTCCCGGCGTCGCCATCTCGTTCGCGGGGCACGATCCCGAGACGCTCGCGACCTACGGTCCCCTGTTGAAGCGGCTCGTGCAGCAGGTGGTGGCCGTGCCCGAATTCCCGGCGGACACCCTGCTGAACGTGAACCTGCCCGCCGTGCCGGCCTCGGAGGTGAAGGGCACGATGGTCACGCGACTCGGCAGCCGGTTCTTCTCGGAGTCGCTTACGCGGATGAAGGACCCGTGGGGGCGCGAGATGTTCTGGGTGGGTGGGGGCACGATCACCTGGACCGGCGGGGAGGACTCCGACCACGGCGCCGTCGCGGAAGGCTACGTGTCCATCACGCCGCTGCACATGGACCTCACGCACTACCCATTGCTGGAAACGGTCAGGGAATGGCGGCTGGCGCTGTAGGGGCGGGGGACAGCTACGGCGGGTATCGCGCGCGCCTGGTCAGCGAGCTGCAGGCCAAGGGGATTCGCGATCTCGCCGTGCTGCGCGCCATTTCCCAGGTGCCGCGTCACCTGTTCGTTCCCGCGAGCGTGCGG
This sequence comes from uncultured Gemmatimonadales bacterium, assembly GCA_963748815.1. Lineage (GTDB taxonomy): Bacteria > Gemmatimonadota > Gemmatimonadetes > Gemmatimonadales > GWC2-71-9 > SPDF01. The sequence goes on from CAVVKJ010000010.1 coordinate 377,431, forward strand.
CACCGCGCCTACGAGGATTCCGCCCTCCCGATCGGCGGCGGGCAGACCATCTCCCAGCCGTGGGTCCAGGCCCGGTACCTCGAGGTCCTGGAGCTGACCGGCCGTGAGAAGGTGCTCGAAGTCGGCACCGGCTCCGGGTACCAGACGGCCCTCCTCGCCATGCTGGCCGACACCGTCTTCAGCATCGAGCGAATCCAGTCCCTCGCCACCGAGGCGCGCACCGCGCTGGAGGGGGCGGGCATCCGGAACGTGACGGTGCTCGTGGGTGACGGGACGCTCGGGTGGCGGCCGTACGCGCCGTATGACGCGATCCTGGTGGCCGCGGCGAGCCCATCGGTGCCGGCGCCACTCGTCGAGCAGCTCGCTCCCGGGGGCAGGCTCGTGATCCCGATCGGCGACCGCGACACGCAGGTGCTGCAACTGCTCCGGAAGGAGGGTGACCGGCTGGTGACCACCTCCCTGGGCGACGTCCGCTTCGTGCCTCTCCTCGGGGAGTTCGGCTTCCGTCCCTCCACCTCCTGACCGGCTGGTTCATGCTTCACTCCGTCGTCCAGTGGCTCGTCGAGACCGTCTCGGCGCTTGGCTACCCCGGCATTGCCATCCTGATGGCCATCGAATCGTCCTTCATTCCGCTCCCGAGCGAAGTCGTCATGCCACCCGCCGGGTATCTGGCGGCGCAGGGCCGCATGGACCCCGTCCTGGCCGTCCTGGCGGGGACCATCGGCAGCGTGGTGGGGGCCCTCTTCAATTACTGGTTTGCCATCGTCGTGGGGGAGCCGTTCCTCCGGCGGTACGGGAAGTACTTTCTCGTCAGCAACGAGCACCTCGACCGGGCGGAGAGCTTTTTTGCCCGCCACGGCGAGATCAGCACCTTCATTGGCCGGCTGGTGCCAGTGGTGCGGCAGCTGATCTCGATCCCGGCCGGGATGGCCAGGGTCGGGCTGGGGCGTTTCGTGGCCTTCACGGCGCTCGGGGCAGGGATCTGGTGCGCGGTGCTGGTGTATATCGGCTGGCTGCTTGGCCGTCACGAGGCTACGCTGGTGGAGGGGATGGTCGCGGCCTACAGCACCCGAGCGTTTCTCTACATGGTGCCCGTCCTTATCTTGGTGGTAATCGGGTATGTTGTGTGGCACCGTCGCCGGAGGAGCTCGCCGTGAGGCGAATTCGATTTGTGGTGACGGGGAGGGTGCAGGGGGTGGGGTTCCGGTGGTTTGTCAGGGCCGAGGCGCGGCCGCTCGGATTGAATGGCTGGGTCCGGAACCGGGACGATGGGGCGGTGGAGGGGGAGGTCGAGGGCCGGGACGACGCGATCGAGGCGCTCATTCCCTGCCTGGAGGTGGGTCCCGCGAGCGCCATCGTCACGAATGTGGACATCGCCGAGATTTCGGATGAGGCCCATCCATATAACAGATTTGAAATCAGATAGTTAGCCCATTGATGTGAGAGGAGTTCGAAGCGATGCCCGAGTCCCTTCAGGAGAGAATCAAGAAGGCCCTTCGGCCGGTGCCCGACTACCCCAAGCTCGGCTCCACCTTCTATGACAGCGTCGAGGTATTCCGGCACGGTGCCCTGTTCAAGGAAGTCGTCGAGGCCATGTCGGCGCCCTTCGCGGGGCAGGGTGTTTCCCACGTGGTCGGCGTCGAACCCCAGGGCCAGATCCTCGGTGGGGCCATCGCGGTGTCACTGGGCGCCGGATTCATCTCGGCCCGGAAGCCGCGAAAGCTGCCGTGGGTCCAGGTCCGCCAGGTCTATTCGCTGGAATACGGCGATGACTCGCTGGAGGCCCGCCGCGATGACTTCGTGGGAGCCGACAAGGTGATCGTCGTCGACGATCTCCTCTCCTCGGGCGGCACGGCGGCGGCGGCGGGGGAGCTGGTGGGGGCGCTCCGCGGGACGCTGGTGGGCTACACCTTCATCATGGAAGCGCTGGCGGACGAGGGACGGGCAAAGCTCGGCGACGCCCCGGTCCACGTGCTGGTGCAGATCTGAGGAGTCCGGTGTTGACGCCTGATGGCCTAACCGGATATTCTTAAAGGCTTTGCCCCCGTAGCTCAGATGGATAGAGCAGCAGTTTCCTAAACTGTTGGCCGCGTGTTCGACTCACGCCGGGGGCACCTGCGTGCGCATCGAACCTGTCACTGGCCGGTACCGGAGAATCATGTCGAAGAACGTTGCAGCCCCGAAAAAGAGTGAACTTGCCAAGGTGATGACCGAGACGAGTGACCCGATGGCCTGGGTGCGCACGCACCAGAGGCTCGTCATGGGCCTTGCGGCGGCGGTGGTCGTCGTCGCGCTGGGCACCTGGGTGGTCATCGAGACGGGGCAGCGCAGGCAGCTGCGGGCCGCGGAGGCGCTCGACCGGGCGCGGAGCATCGCCGAGTCGGGCAACCTCCCGCTGGCCGCCAGCGAACTGCAGAAGATCATCGAGACCTTCAGCGGCACCAACGCGGCGACCGAGGCGGTGGTGACCATCAACCAGGTCCGGATGGTCAACGGCCAGAGCGAACTCGCCGTGGTGAGCCTCCAGGACTACCTGAAGACCAACCCGAAGAAGGTCTACAAGGTCCCGGCCCAGGGGCTCCTGGGCGAAGCGCTCGAGAACGCCGGCCGCCCGGAAGAAGCCGGGCAGGCCTACCTGGGCGCCGCCGCCGACGCCGACGTGGACTACCTGAAGGCGCAGTACCTCTTATCGGCGTCCCGCGCGTTCAGCAACGCTGGGAATGTCGACGAAGCGGTCAAGGCGCTGCAGACCATCCTCGACAACTACCCGAAGGCCAACGCCAACACCGAGGCCAAGGTGCGGCTGGCGGAGCTGACCGAAGGACGGATGACGCTGGCCAAGTAGATAGTGGTCCACGGCTCAAGCCGCAGACCTTAGGATGAGGGCGGGGCTCCAACCGGGGTGCCGCCCTTCTTCTTGGCCCATACAGCAACGACGTATAAGATATGTTATGTTAAGTACGTAGGTGGATAACTGTGGACAAGTGGCTCCCCCACCGAGAATTAGTTTTCCTAAGTTGTTCAATGGGAATTAGTTAGAACGATAGACGCCGGCGTGGGAAATACCTGCCGTGCTCAGTCCTCAGTCCTCAGTCCTCAAGCCTCCCCTCGAAGACCAGCCTCCCCTCGCCACGGAGCCAGACGTCGGTGGCCCTGCCCCCCTCGATTTTGGCCCTGACAGTCAGTTCCCGGCCGCTGCGGGAGGCGAAGGTGAGGGGCAGCTGGGCCTCTCCATCGGCCGCCAGGGCGACCGCCGCGGCGACCGTCCCGGTGCCGCAGGCCAGCGTCTCCCCCTCGACCCCTCGTTCGTAGGTCCGAATCCGCCAGGGGCCCCCTGAGCTGGCCGGCTCCGCGACGAAGTTGCAGTTGGCCCCCTTGGGGGCGATGGCCGGATCGAAGCGCTGCGCCCGGCCTCGGCTCGGGAGGTCGAAGCCCTCGATGTCCCGGACCCTTGTGACCAGGTGTTCGACCCCGACCACCGCCTTCCGTATCCACGCTTCGCCCGGTTCCGGGGCCATCCCGTGTACCACGGCCGGGAGGGCGAAATCGGGGAGGTTGAGTTCGGCCAGGTCCTTCTCGCCAACGCAGCGGGTCGGGAAAGGCCCCGCCCCGGTCGCGAGCGTCATCCCCGAGGCGCGGGCCATGCCGAGGTGGGCGGAGAGCCTGGTGCTGCATAGGGCGGCGTTGCCGCACATGTTGGCCGGGCTGCCATCGCAGTTCCAGAAGGTCATGCGGACCCGGTCCTGGCCCTCGGGGGTCAGGATCAGGAGGCCGTCGGCCCCGACCCCGTCCCGCCGGTCGCAGACGGCGCGAATCCGCTCCGCCGGCCATTCCTCCGGGGTCGTCTCCCGGCCGTCGAGCATCACGAAATCGTTGCCCGAGCCGGTCATCTTGTAGAAGGTCTCGCCGCTCACAGCTTCCCCACGATCGAGCGCAGCCGGATCCACCAGACCATCCAGATGGCCTCCCGGACGATCTTCTTGTTCATCTTGCTCTGCCCCTCGACCCGGTCGACGAAGACGATGGGAATCTCCATGATCCGGAAGCCCTTCTTCCACGCCCGGAAGCTCATCTCGATCTGGAAGGCGTAGCCGTTGGACACCACCCGGTCGAGTTCAAGTGTCGCGAGAACCGACCTGCGAAAGCACTTGAAGCCGCCGGTGGAGTCCGTCAGGGGCAGCCCGGTGATCCACCGGGCATAGATGTTGGCGCCGTAGGACAGCAGCAGCCGGCTCATCGGCCAGTTGATGACATTGACCCCGCTCTTGTACCGCGACCCGATGACGAGGTCGGCGCCCTCGGCGGCGGTGAGGAACTTGTTGAGGTACTTCGGATCGTGGGAAAAGTCCGCGTCCATCTCGAAGATGAAGTCGTAGTCCCGCTCCAGCGCCCAGCGGAATCCGGCCAGATAGGCCTTCCCGAGCCCCTCCTTGGCACTCCGGTGGAGGCAGTGAATCCGCGAATCCTCCTCCCCCATCCGGTCGGCCAGCTCACCGGTGCCATCGGGCGACCCGTCGTCCACGACAAGGACCTCGATGCGAGGGTCCTGGCGCAGGATCTCGGGGACGATCTGCGGGAGGTTCTTGATCTCGTTGTAGGTCGGCACGACCACCAGGACGCGATCAGCCACGCGGCCTCCGGAGTCTTGCCACGCCATCGGCGAGGAGCATCAGGAGGAGCAGTGCCAGGATGCTGAAGGTGACGGTCTTGCCGCGCTGGTAGGCGCCGGAGCTGAAGGTGAGTTCCACCACCCTGGCCCCCGCGGGCACCGGCACGGTCATGAGGGAAAACTGCGCCCGGACCACCTCGGCCGGCTGACCGTCCACGGTGGCGTGCCAGTCGGGATACCAGTTCTCCGAGACCGACAGGAAGGCGTCCTGTGCCGCCGGACTTGCCAGGGTAAAGCGATAGAGCCCTTCCCTCGGCATTTCCGTCTTCACCGGATCCTCGATGACCTCCACCGCCCCGAGGGGCGCGGACACGCCGACCGGGGCGTCCTCCGGCACCAGCACGAAGCGGCGCCCATCGAAACGGGGGTCGGCGAGGGTCGCGATCATCTGGTCTTCCGGCACCTTGATGGCCATCGGGACCAGCGACGCGAACGGCTGCGCCTCCTCGAACCGGTACACGTAGGCCTGCGGTCCGTCATGGGTCGGCACCGGGCCGGCCACGGGCGTCAGCGACATCCCCTCGATCGGTTGCGACAGCACGACGTATTTCACGGCGAGGAGGCGCCAGATGCTGGGGCTGCCGATGTTCTTCCACTCGTTCTTGCCGCCGAGCAGTTCGTCGTACCGGTGCAGCTCCTGGCCGTTGTAGCCGAGGACCGACCGGATCCGGTGCGTCATCAGGTAGTTGCGATTCTCGTCATACACGCCGTACGGGAGCACCCGGTAGATGCTGCTGTCCCCCTGCACCGCCTGGACGACGCCGTCGGCGGCGAAGCTCTCCGACGCCGGCGGGGTCCACTGGATGAACTGACGCTCCACGGTCCACAGGTCAAGGAGGACGACGGCGCCGACGGCGAGGCCCCACACGGCCTGCGGAAACCGACGCCAGAGCAGTCCGATGGTGAGGAGGCCGAAGAAGAGGACCCGCACCGCGTCGAGCCGAAAGTTCGGGTAGTTGGTAATGACCCCGCCGAACCGTTGCGGGTCGGCCATGAGCTCCATGAATGGCTGGATGCCCCCGGCGACCGCGAGCAGGGTCAGCACGCCAAGTCCGCCGGCCAGCCAGGCGAGGCGTTTGCGGCGGACGGCGTCGTCGAGCTGCAGCAGCGCCTGCACGCCCATCGCGGCCAGTGCGGCGGCGCTGAAGGAGACGAGGAAGAAGATCATCGACGGCACCCGGGTCTTGCTGATGCCGGGCAGGATGGTGTACGGAATCCGGTAGAACGGCGTGTACCCGCCGAAGGCGAAGAGCAGCCCGTAGCCGGTCAGGAAGACGAAGAACCAGGCGAGCCGCTTCCGCCCCTCCAGCAGAAACCCGAACGACGCGAGGATGAGCGCGGCCACACCGACATAGTCGCTGTGGAGCTTGAACGGGTTCCGGCCCCAGTAGTCGCGGAGGTTGCCCATGAAGGCGGGCCAGAGGGTGCCGATCACTTCCTCCGGGGGCATCGACCACCCGGTGCCGTACTCGTATCCGGTGCTGCTGCTACCTTCCGCCCCGCGGGGGGAGTACTGGATGTACTCGAAGAACGGCATCAGCTGGATGGCAGCCAGCGCGAAGCCCAGCCCCAGGGCGCCCACGAAGTAGAGCGCCATCGTCGGCCACGACGTCCCGGCGGCCCGCTCACCACTCAGGAAGACGAGGTAGAGCCACCAGAACCCGGCCGCCATCAGCAGGTAGTAGGTGAGCTGCACATGCGGGGTGATCAGGGAGAGTCCGACGGTCACGCCGAATCCCACGTAGCCCCGCCACGACGGGCCGGTGACGCCCTTGTACAGGAAGTAGAGCGCCAGCGGCAGGAGGGCGCTCACGAAGAGCTTGCCATCGTGCCCGGGGCTGACCAGCGACACGATCTGGCCGCTCATCAGGTACGCCGCGCCCCCGGTGAACGCCGCGCTCCAGTCCAGCTTGAGCGCGCGGAGGAAGATGAACATGAAGAGGCCGGCCAGCACGAGGTGGAGCATGAAGCCGAGCGTCACCCCGGCATCCGGCGAGAGCATGAGCCGGAGCAGGAAGGTGGGATAGAAGGTGTCGCCGTTGCCGGTGTTGGCGAGGAACGGCATGCCGCCGAAGGTATACGGCATCCACTGCAGGATGCCGCCGTTCGCATGGAAATAGGACGCCGCCAGTTCCCGGCCCGGAAATCCGGTGCGGGCGTCGCTCATCGCGTTGACGAGGAACTGCCCCCGGAAGAACGGGAGGAATGCGAGCACGACCGTCACGCTATAGAGCGCGGCGGCGGTGAGGACGGGGAAGCGCTGGGTCAGTCGCGAAAGCATGGGCTCAGGTCACTCCGAGGAGGAGACGCGCCGGGGGTGCCACGCGAGCACGCCGAGGGCGGTGAGGATTTCGAGCGCCACGAGCCAGAGCCGGGACGCGATGGCGAGCAGGAGCGCCGGGGCCGGGCCGGTGATCGGCGAAAGCAGGATGACCATGGCGGCCTCCCGGACCCCGAGTCCGCCGGGGGCGAAGACCGCGATGATTCCCGCCACGTAGCTCCCGATGAACGCGGCGGCCGCCGGCAGCACCCTCGGCGCGGCGTCACCCAGCAGCGCCAGCCCGAAGAGCCAGAACGCCACGCCGTAGGCCATCCAGGGGAGGACCAGGGTGCCGACGTAGGCCATCATTTCCCGGTGCGTGGGAGCAGGCCACCTGATGTCCCGCCTGAGGAGCCGGCTGCTCCACCGCTCCAGGGTCGGGGCGGCGACCGGGAGCAAAATAATGGCGGCGACCACCCCGAGCGAGGTCAGGCCGAGGGCGAGGACCGGGTTGGTGGTCCCCGTGACGGAGGTCGGCAGGACCGGCGCCAGGGACACGGTGAGGGCGATGCCGGTCCCAAGGAGAACCAGCTGCTGGAAGAGGATGGCGCCGGTGGCGGCGACCGGACTGATGCGCGCGCTCAGCGCCTCGGCCGAGACGTGGGCAAACTGCCAGATGGCGCCGGGGACGAAGCGGCTCAGGTTGGTGATGAACCAGATGCGGATGGCGGGGCCGAACGGGAGCGAGTCTCCCCACCAGCGGAGGCTCCGCGACCAGGTGCGCACCAGCAGGAACCAGGTGAGGACGGTCAGCGCGGAGGCGGCGAGCAGCGGGAGCGGGCGCAGGGCAATGGGGACCGCGCCCAATGCTTCCCGGTGGGAAAGCGCCGTGCCCACCAGGTACCAGGCGGCGGCGGTGAGGCCGGCCACCTGCAGCAGGCGGCGGAACCAGTGCCGGGCGCCGCTCATCGCGCCGCCACCGCCCGGCGATACACGGCGTCGAAACCGGCGGCGAGCCCGCCGGGGGAGAAGCGACGGTCGAGGTCGGCCCGCGCGGCCGTCGCAAAGCGCACCGAGAGCGCGGGATCGTCCAGCAGCCGGGCGGCGGCGGCAGCCAGCGCCTTCCGCATCCCGTTCCGGCACGAGGAGGCCCGTCGCCCCGTCGGTCACGACATCGGGAATCCCGCCACACCGCGTGGCCACGACCGGCAAGTCGCTCGCCATCGCCTCGACGAGGACCATGCCGAATCCCTCCTGCTCGCCCTTCCAGTCGGTGACCGCGGGCATCAGCAGCATGCTGGCGGTTCGGTAGTGCTCGGCGATGTCGTCGTGCGGGAGGGCGCCGGCGAGGTCCACCGCGTCGCGGAGGCCGAGTTCCTCGATCAGCGCGGTGAGCCTGGGGCGCTCCGGCCCCTCACCGATGACGGTGAGGCGTACCGCCCTCCCCTGCCCGCGGAGTTCGGCGACCGCGCGCACGGCGTATTCGGCACCCTTGCGCTCGATGAGCCGGCCGACGAAGAGCAGGCGGCCGGTGTCGCGCACATTGTGCATGGGCGGTGCGAAGCGCTCCGCGCTGACCGGCATCGGGAGAACCGTGATGCGATCGGCGGAGACACCGAGCCGCTCGACCCGCGGCACGAGCGGAGTGGAGATGACCGTCACCTGCGCCGCGGAGCGGAAGATCGGCCCTGCGACGGCGCGGGCGACGGGGAAACGATCGAGCAGGAAGAGATCGGTCCCGTGCGAGGTCAGCACGATCGGCACGCCCGCGGCGTTGCCGGGCCAGGTCGCGAACCCGCCCGGCACCCACCAGTGGACGTGCAAAACGTCGGGGCCGAATGCGTCGCATTCGCGCCGCAGGGCGCGGCGACTCGCACGGAGGAATTGGACCAGCCGCCACCGGGCGCGCCACGAACCGAGCGCCTGTTCATGCATGGTGCCGGCATAGGCGAGGGTCTCCTCCCGGTCCGCCCCGTACCGATACCGGACCACCTCCACACCGCCGACCGACTCCCGCTCGGCGAGCCCGGGCCCGTGGGGCGCGAGCACGCGCACCTGGTGGCCGAGGGTCTGTTGCCCGCGGACGAGGGCGAGCAAGAACGCCCCCGCCATGTCGTCGACATGCCGGGGGAAGTTGTGGGTGACGAGGAGGATCTTCAGGTGGGGACTCCGGCGGCCATGGCGTCGTGGCTCATCCGTCATCCTGCTTTCGCGTGAGTGCCGCGAGCCGGCTCACGTCCCGCCGCATCCCCTGCACGTCCTCCCGGAACCCCGCGATCATCTCGCCGACGAACCCGAAGCCGAAGAGCACGATGCCGCTGATGACCATCGTCTCGACCAGGTTGAGCAGGGGCCGAAAGCCGATGCCATACCCGAACCGCAGCACCAGCGCCACGATGCCGGCCAGGAACCCGACCCCGAAGAGCAGCGCGCCCAATCCGCCGAAGAAGAGGAGGGGCTTCCGCGAGAACCGGAGCTGGAACCAGACCGAGAGGAGGTCGAGCACGCCGACGGGAATCCGCTTCCAGTTGAACTTCGACACGCCCGCCTTCCGGGGGTACAGCGGCACCGGCAACGACGTCAGCCGCGCCCCTTCGGCGGCGGCCACCACCACCATGTAGCGATGCCAGTCGGGCCGCATAGGCACGTTGGCCATCACCTCGCGCCGGTAGGCCTTCACCGAATTGAGGTCGGTCACGCGGATGCCGAAGAGCCAGCGGCAGAGCGCGTTGTAGATGCCGGAGACGAACGCCTTCTCGTACTTCCCCTGCTTGGTCCCGGTCACGATGTCGGCCCGCCCCGCCAGGATCGGCGCCACCAGCGACGGGATGTCTTCGGGGAGGTACTGCAGGTCGGCGGGATAGAAGACAAACACGTCCCCGCGGGCCGCGTCGCCCGCGGAGCGCAGAGCATCGGCGATGCCCCGCTGGCGGGCGTGCGTCACCACCGTCAGGAAGGCGTTCCGCCCCCGCTCCGCCTCGAGCACCAGCGCGGTCCGGTCGCGCGAGCCGTCATCGACCACCACCACCTCGAAGGTGAACGGCGCCGGCCCCAGCGCCTCGGCGCAGAGCCGGAGGAACTCGGGGAGGTTGTCGGCCTCGTCCTTGGCCGGCACCAGGACGCTGACGTCCACCGGGCCGGTGCGCGCGGGCAGGCTCATACCCGCTTCCGCATCCGGGCCGGCAGGATGCCCAGCTGGTCGCGGTACTTGGCCACGGTCCGCCGGGCGATCTTGATCCCCTGCTCCTGGAAGAGGTGCACGATCTGCTGGTCCGTCAGCGGTTTCCCGGTGTCCTCGTCGGCCACCATCTTCTCGAGCTTGGCGCGAATGGACCGGGCGCTGGCGTCCTCCCCCGACGAGGTGCTGAGCGCGCTGCTGAAGAAGAACTTCAGCGGCAGCACGCCGCGCGGGGTCTGCACGAACTTCTCGTTCGTCACGCGGCTCACCGTGGACTCGTGCATGTTGATGACCTCGGCCACCTCGCGCAGGGTGAGCGGCTTGAGGTACTCGATGCCCTTCTCGAAGAATTCCCGCTGCCGGTCCACGATGAAGTTCATCACCTTGAGCATCGTCTGGCGCCGCTGCTCGATGGCCTGGATCATCCAGGTGGCGCTGTTCATCTTCGACGCGATGAACTCGCGGTTCTCCTGGGTGAGCCGCTTCCGGTCGCGGGTGACCTCCTGATAGGCGCGCGACAGGCGGAGGCGCGGCATGCCGGTGTCGTTGAGGAAGACCTTGTATTCGCTGTCCACCTTGTTGACGATCAGGTCGGGGGTGATGTACCCGTCGTCCTTGCCGGAATACTTGAGCCCCGGCTTCGGGTCGAGTGACGCGAGCGAATCGGCGGCCGACTGCACCGCCACGGCCGGCACGCCGAACCGGCGGGCCAGGTCGTTCCATCGGTGGGCAATGAGGTCGCCGAACGCCTCGGACACCAGCCGGTAGGTGAGCGTCTCGGTCTGGTCGAGCTCGCGGAGCTGGATCAGGAGGCACTCCTGGATGTCGCGCGCGCCGATGCCCGGCGGGTCGAGGGCCTGGATGATGCGGAGCATCTCCTCCGCCTCGCCCATGCCGTACAGTTCCACGCCCTCGGGGAGGTCGCCCACGGCCGGGTCGGCGTCGAGATTGTCGAGGTCCAGCTCCTCGTCGAGATCGGCGTTGTCCCGGGCGTGCGCGGTGATCAGCTGGTTGACGGAGCCGACGATCTCCTCCAGGGAGGCGGCCAGGAAGCCGTCCTCCTTGATGTTCCCGATGAACTCCTCGCTCAGGAGCACCTGCCGCGGCGAGAGGTCGAGCATCTTGAGCTGCTCGCGGAGGTGGTCGGTCAGATCCCGGCTCTGCACCGTGACCGCCTCGGTGTACTCGAGCTGCTCGTGCTGCTCGCGGGTGCCGCCGACGTCGAAGCCGTTGAGGAGGATCTCCTCCCAGTCCATCTCCTCCTCCTTGGCGGCCTGCTCCTTCTCCTGCTCCTTGTCCTTCTCTCGGTCCGCGCCGTCCTGCTCTTCCTCCTCCGGCTCGAGCAGTTCGAGGAACGGGTTGACGAGCAGCTCCTGCTTCAGGTGCTGCTGCAGGTCCATCATCGGCATGTAGAGCATGTCCATCGCCTGGTAGAGGCGCGGATTGATGCGCAGTTCCTGCCGCTGGCCGAGGTGCTGCGAGAGTCCTGTCTTCACGCGACGTTCTCCAATCGGGCCCGGAGCCTGGCCGTCAGGGTGGGCCCCAGGTAGAGCTCGGCGACCCGCTCGTCGAACACGAGTTCGGGCACGGTGCCGGCGGCCTGGACTTTTCCTTCGAAGAGGATGTACGCCCGATCCACGATGTCGAGGGTCTGCTCGACGTTGTGGTCGGTGATCAGCACGCCGAGGCCGCGGTGGCGCAGCCCGGCGACGATGTTCTGGATGTCGTTCACCGCGATCGGGTCCACGCCGGCGAACGGTTCGTCGAGCAGCATGAACTTCGGTTCGGTCACCAGCGCCCGGGTGATCTCGAGTCGCCGCCGCTCGCCGCCGCTGAGCGAATAGGCCATGCTCTTCCGCAGGTGCTTGATGGAGAGCTCGTCCAGCATCTTCTCGAGGCGCTCAAGCCGCTCGGTCCGCGACAGGGGCAGCATCTCGAGGATGGCCAGCACGTTCTCCTCGACGGTGAGCCGCCGAAACACCGAGGGCTCCTGCGCGAGGTAGCCGAGGCCGCGGCGGGCGCGCTGGTACATGGCGGAGTGCGTCATGTCGTCGCCGTCGAGGATGACGCGGCCGGCGTCGGGACGGATGATCCCGGTCAGGCAGTAGAAGGTGACGGTCTTTCCGGCGCCGTTCGGGCCGAGGAGCGCCACGATTTCGCCCTGCTCGACTCGCACCGACACGTCGTCCACCACCCGGCGCTGCCGAAAGCTCTTGCAGAGGCCGATTCCCTCGAGCACGCTCGCCGGTCCGGCGGGGCGCGTCTCGCCGGTGGTGTGGCGGCTCTGCCCTTCCTGGGCGGCGGAAAGGAGGTGCGTCAGCGCGGCACTCCGGTCCGCGACCGCGACGGACCACCAGTGCGGCGTCGCTCGAACGGTAGACCAGTCGCTTCCGCTCGCCTCGACGATCCAGCCGCCATCCGCCAGTCTGGGCAGGACCGACCGGGTGAGGCTTTCACGGAGCTGGTCGCCGCTCAGTTCCGACCGCGGGAGGCCCGGAATCGTCTCCACCGCGCTCAGGAAGGTGCTGCGATACCCCATCACCAGCCGGTCGAGCCCCACCGATCCGTCGTCGGCGGCGGTGTGTGTCATGGCCGCGAGCGCCAGCGAGAGCGACGCATCGCGCTCCGCGAGCCCGTCCAGCCAGCCGGGGCGGCTCACGGCTGCACCGCGGGAAGCGAGTCGGCGGGAGCGGCCGCCGAATCGGCCGGCGTCGTCGTCGTGTCCCGGGCGGGCGGCTTCGGCTGCAGCTGCACACCGTCCACCTTGCCGAGAATGTCGACCCGCTCCACGCCGCCCTTTGGTTCGGCCTTCATGACCACGAGAATCCGGTTCCCGCGCGCATAATTCAGCGAGGGCACACCGGGCCGCGCGGGGTCGATGACCTGGTAGAACGAGCTCGCGTCGGTCCACGCCTCGATCTGGTGGACCACCGTCTTCGTCCTGCCCTCCACCTCGAGCTGCGCGAACCGCGCGGTCACCGTGTCACCGCGGAGCCAGTCGCGGTTGGCCGCGGTCGTGTCCTCCCCGCTGGCCACCCACGCCTTGCCGATAGGCCCGGGCCTCGGTGAGGATCTTGGCGGGCGTGTCCAGGGCCAGCGAATCGGCCGTGATCTCGTACGTGCTGGAGATGGCGTGCGGCCGGACCCCCTTGCCCCAGGCCAGCGTCTGCTCCAGCACCCGGGCGTTGACGTCGAGGCCGATCGTGTCGGCCACGAGGGTCCAATCGGCGCTGACCGCCCTCCCCGCTCCATCGGCCTGCACGTAGGTCAAGTCGTTTTGCTCCAGCTGAAGATTGATGCGGTCCCCGAAGAGCGAAAACGGATCCTTGCCGAGGCCGTTGATCTGGGCGCCGCGAATCAGGGCGCCGTCCTGGCCCGGTCCGGTGTCGAGCCGCATCGAGTCGGCGCTGGCGGCGACGTCGCTGCGATTGATGGTGACCCGGCCGCCGGCCCAGAGGCGGTCCTCCCCCTTCATCCGGATCCGGTCGCCGACGATCACGTAGGGCTCCTGCTCCCGGCCGGTGGAATCCCGCGGGACGTAGTCGATGGTCGGGCGGCCGTCGGCGTAGACCTCGACCACCGCGCGCTGTCCAGGAAGAATCCGGTAGTAGTCGAGCGACGGCCCCCGGAGTGTCGATCCTCCCGAACTCCTGGTGACGACGTTGCCGCGCGCCTCCCAGATCTCCCCCGCCCGCCGGTACGTGCCCCGGTCGGCGGTCATGACCATCGACGAGTCCTCGTACCGCACATGGCCGATGAACTCGGTGATCTGCCCGCCGTACGACGCCAGGCTGTCGCTGCGCATCCGGATCGTGGTGCCGTCGCAGGCCAGCTGGACGTTGCCGGAGGCGAAGTAGTTGTCCTGCCCCACCGTGGCGCCGGAGTCGGCGTGAATCAGGCGGATCCGGCAGCGCTGCTGGGCAGACGGCTCCTGGGCGGCAGCCGGCGAAGGCGCGAGCGCCATCGCCACCACGACCACGGCACCGACCAACCCGTCGCGCATCCTATTGCCCCGGCAGGATGATGCCTTCGTCGGCGCGTCCGCGGGGGCTGCCCGTCTTGGTCCGCTGGATGTTCGGATCCGACGTGAACCCGACGCCCTCCAGGTGGTTGGCGCCCTGGTCATACGTGTAGAACAGCTCCGACGAAATCTCGTTCCGTCCCGGATCGTACTTGAGCTGCTCGCTCTTGAGCGTCCGGGTGCCATCCGTGGACCGCACCACCACGTCGCCGCGGCCCTCCATGACGCCGGTCATCGTCTGGTAGGTGCCCTCGTGCGACGTCAGTTTCGAGGTCGGCGTCCCGTCCTTGTCGTAGAAGGTGACGGTCACCACGCGCAGCTCGAAGGTCTGGGATGCCTCGTAGTAGTAGGCGGTGTCGGCCTCGACGAGGCTCTTCTGGACCCCATCCCGCGTGATGATGTGCCGCACCTGGAGGAGCGTCTGGTCGGCGGTGTCCGCGGCCGTACTGAGCACGCCGGGCCGGGCGCCGGTTTCGTTGCAGGCGGCACCCACGGCCATCGCGCCGATCAGCGCGGCCACCCGCAGCGCCGCCGCGCCCCTCACCCGGCCCCCGCGCGCATCAGGTCGTGGAGGTGGATGACGCCGGCCAGGCGCCCGTCCCCATCGAGGACCGGCATGGCCATGATGCCGTGACGCTCCATCCGACCGAGCACTGCGGCCGCCAGTTCGTCGCCGGCCGCCGACTTCGGCGCCCGCGTCATCACGGCGGAGGCGAGCCCCTCGAGAAAGGCCGGGTCCGACTGCGCCAGCCGGCTCAGGTCGCCGGCGGTCACCACGCCCAGCACCTTCCCCTGGTCAGCGACGATGGCCAGGCCGCGGTGCCGGGCCAGCGCGACGACGCACTCCCGCATGGTCGCGGCCGGCGCCAGGACACCTTCCGGGGGAAGCATGACGTCGCGCGCGCGGAGCAGGAGCCTTCGTCCCAGCGTCCCGCCGGGATGCAACTCGGCGAAATCCTCCCGCTGGAACCCCTTCACCTCGAGGAGCGCGACGGCCAGGGCGTCGCCGAGGGCGAGCGCCACGCCGGTGCTGGTGGTCGGCGCCAGGTCGTGGGGGCAGGCTTCCTCGGCCACGCCGGCGTCGAGCACCTCGCGCGCCACCTTCGCGAGCGTCGAGTCGCGGCCGCCGGTCAGGGCGATGATCGGCACGTTGAGTCGCTGCAGCGCCGTCATCAGCCCGAACAGTTCCTCCGTTTCGCCGCTCTTGCTGAGCAGGATCGCGATGTCGTCGCGTCCGACGATGCCGAGGTCGCCGTGCAGGCTGTCCACCGGGTGGAGATAGGTGGCGGGCGTGCCGGTCGAGGTGAGGGTCGCGGCGATCTTCCTGGCGATGAGCCCCGACTTCCCGACGCCCGAGACGATGACGCGCCCCTTCGCGGCGGCGAGCAGCGCCACCGCCCGCGCAAACGCGCCGTCGAGCCGGCTGGCGGCGCCCGCGATTTCGCGGGCCTCGAGCTCGAGGACCCGGCGGCCGAGCGCGGTCAGCGCCGCGGGATCACGCGTCACGGCCGTCTCGCGTGGCGAGGTACCGATCGACGGCGGCCTCGTATTCGTCGCGGGCGCGGAGCATCGCAGTCACGACCTCGCGCACGGCGCCCCGGCCCCCCGCGGCTTCGGTCACGTACGCCGCGATGGCCTTCATTTCCGGCACGGCGTTGGCCACCGCGATCGGCAACCCCGCCCGCTGCATGACCGGCACGTCGGCCAGATCGTCGCCGACGAAGGCGACCTCGTCCCACGCGATGCCGTGCTTCTCGATGAGGGCGGCGAGGGCGGGCACCTTCCGGGCGCCGGCGTCCTGGATGACATCGTCGATGCGCAGCTCGGCGGCGCGCAGCGCGGTGGCGTCGGAGACCCGCCCGCTCACGATCGCCACGCGGATGCCGGTCCCCCGCAGCAGCGCGAGGCCGAGGCCGTCCTGGATGTCGAACCGCTTGAGCTCGATCCGTTCCCCCTGCGACGCGCCGATGTACACGCCGTTGTCGGTGAGGACGCCGTCGACGTCGAGCGCCAGGAGGCGAACCCGGCGCGCCACGCGCGGGTCAAGCACGGGTGCCCTCGCGGGCGCGGGCCCAGAGGTCGAGCGTGCGGCCCATCAACGCATCGAGTTGGTCCAGCGGCCACTGGGTGGCTGCGTCGCTCGGCGCGTTGGCCGGGTCAGGGTGCGTCTCGAGGAAGAAGCCGTCGGCGCCGCTGACCGCCGCCGCCGCAAGCAGCGGCGGAATGAAGTGCCGGAGGCCGCCGCTCGCGCCCCCGTCGCCCTGCCCCGGCTGCTGCACCGAGTGGGTGGCGTCGAAGATGACCGGCACCCCGGTGGCCGCGCCATCCGGCGGAAGCTCCGCATGTCGACCACGAGATCGCCGTAGCCGAAGAAGGTGCCGCGTTCGGTGACCGCCACCTCGCCGGCGCCGGCCCCCTGCACCTTTTCCACGGCGCCGAGCATCCCCTCCGGCTGCATCCACTGGCCCTTCTTGATGTTGACCGGGCGCCCGGTCCGCCCCGCCGCCACGAGCAGGTCGGTCTGCCGGCAGAGGAACGCCGGGATCTGCAGGACGTCCACCACTTCGGCGGCGGGCGCGGCGTGCGCGGCCTCGTGGATGTCGGTCAGGATCGGCAAGCCGGTCGCGGCGCGCACCCGTTCGAGCGCGCGCAGTCCCTCCTGCAGCCCGGGGCCGCGCTGGCCGCCCCTGCGCGAGCGGTTGGCCTTGTCGAAGCTCGCCTTGAAGCAGACCGGCAGGGCGTGCCGCGCGGACAGCGCGGCCAGGGCCTCCCCCACGCGGAGCATGAGGTCGTCGTCCTCGACCATGCAGGGCCCCGCGATCAGGAACGGGGCCCGGCCGAAGGTCCAGGTCACGAGTGCGCGGCCTCGGGGGCCGGGGCCTTCCGCGCGGGTGCGGGGCGCGCCTGGTGATGCTGCAGCGCCGCGCCGACGAAGCCGGCGAAGAGCGGATGCGGGCGGGTCGGGCGCGACTTCAGTTCGGGATGGAACTGGCAGCCGATGAACCAGGGGTGATCGGGGAGCTCGATCAGTCTCCACGAGTCCGCCGTCGGGCGACTGGCCGGAGAGCCGGAGGCCGTACTCCGCGAGCACGTCGCGGTAGGAGTTGTTGACCTCCCAGCGGTGCCGGTGCCGTTCGCTGATTTCGGTGCTGCCGTACGCCTCGGCCACCTTGGAGCCGGGGCGGAGCCGCGCGGCGTAGGCGCCCAGCCGCATCGTGCCGCCGAGGTCGCTGACGTCGCGCTGGGTCTGCATCAGGTTGATCACCGGCGTGCCGCACTCCGGCTCGAACTCGGTGCTGTTCGGATCGGGCAGCTCGCAGACGTTGCGGGCAAACTCGATGATGGCGACTTGCAGGCCGAGGCAGATGCCGAAGAACGGCAGGTTGTTCTCCCGCGCCCAGCGGATCGCCTCGATCATCCCTTCCACGCCGCGCACGCCGAACCCGCCGGGGACCAGCAGGCCGTCGATATCCTGCCAGCAGCTTGCCGGCCGCCTCCTGGTCGGTGAAGAGGTCGCTCGACACCCAGTCGATCTGGACGCGGCTGTCGTGCGCGATGCCGCCGTGGATGAGCGCCTCCTGCACCGACTTGTACGCGTCGGCGAGGTCGGTGTACTTGCCGACGACGGCGATGCGGGTCTCGTGCTTCGGGCGGAGGATCCGGTCGACGATGGCGCGCCAGGGCCGGAGGTCGGGCTCCTTGGTGACCAGCCGGAGGCGCTCGCACACCTCGCGGTCGAGGCCCTGCTCGTGGAGGCGGAGCGGGATCTCGTAGATCGACTTCACGTCGGGGCTCTCGATCACGCAGGCGAAGTCGACGTTGCAGAAGAGCGCGATCTTGCGCTTGATGTCGGCGGAGAGCGGGCCGCTCGGTGCGGCAGATGAGGATGTCGGGCTGGATGCCGATCTGCATCAGCTCGCGGACCGAGTGCTGGGTCGGCTTGGTCTTGACCTCGCCGGCGGCGGCGATGTACGGCACCAGCGTCAGGTGCATGAAGAGCGCGTTGTCCCGGCCGACCTCCTGGCGGAACTGGCGGATCGCCTCGAGGAACGGCAGCGACTCGATGTCGCCGACGGTCCCGCCGATTTCGGTGATGACCACGTCGTGCCCCGGGCGCGGTGCGCCGGATGGCGTTCTTGATCTCGTCGGTGATGTGCGGAATCACCTGCACCGTGGCGCCCAGGTACTCGCCGCGGCGCTCCTTGGTGATGACCGTCTGGTAGATGCGGCCGGTCGTGATGTTGTTCTGCTGGGAGAGCGACCGGTCGATGAACCGCTCGTAGTGCCCGAGGTCGAGGTCGGTCTCCGCGCCGTCGTCGGTGACGTACACCTCGCCGTGCTGGAACGGCGACATCGTGCCGGGATCGACGTTGATGTACGGGATCGAACTTCTGCATCGTCACGCTCAGGCCGCGCTCGACGAGGAGCCGTCCCAGCGACGCGGCGGCGATCCCCTTGCCGAGGGAGGAGACGACGCCGCCGGTGACGAAGATGAACTTGGTAGCGGAAGGGCCAGTGCTCATGGTGTCACCTCAGCAATGCGTGCCAGTGGGCCTCGGCCCGTTTCAGGTCTTCGGGCGTGTCGACGCCGGGCAACGCCGAAGCGCTGAGGCGGGTCACGCCGATGGTCATGCCGTTCTGCAGGGCGCGCAGCTGCTCGAGCCGCTCCGCCAGTTCCGCCGGCGTGGGGGGAAGCGACACCCACCGCGTCAGGGAGGTCCGCGTATAGGCGTAGATGCCGAGGTGCTGCCAGTAAAGTCCCTCGGAGGGGTCGTCGGCTTCCCGGCGATGGGGAATGACGGAGCGCGAGAAGTAGAGCGCGCGCCCGTTGAGGTCGGTCACGACCTTCACCCGGGCGGGGTCCTTGACCAGGTCGAGCTCGAGCGGCGCGGCGGCGGTGCCGACCTCGTCCCCCTGCGCCACCCGCGCCAGCGAACCCTCCAGGGCCTCGCGATCGAGGAACGGTTCATCGCCCTGGATGTTCACGATCACGTCGAAGTCCCGGTACTCTGGGCGGGAGGCCACTTCGGCGACGCGCTCCGTGCCGGTCGAGTGGCTGTCGTCGGTGAGCACGGCGTGGACGCCGGTCCGCTCGACCACCTGCGCCACCATCGGCGAATCGGTGGCCACGACCAGGCGGTCGACCAGGTCGTACGCGGCCACGCGCTCGACGACCCGGGTGACGAGAGGCTCGCCGGCCAGGAGCTGAAGCGGCTTGTTGAGGAGGCGGGTGGACCCGAGGCGGGCCGGGATGACACCGAGGACGCGCATCCCAAAATCTAATAGGGAGCGGCTCCCGCGTCAAAAGTCGTGCCGGGAATCATCTGGGGGCTTGACAAACTGCTAGAAGGTTGTGTCACAAGGGCTTAGGCTGCTACTTCAGCAGCCCGACGAGCAAAATCGCCCCCAGAATGACGGCCCCGAGGATGATCGTCAGCCTGGTCGCGTGAGGAAGCCTGCTCCACCACGACCCCGGTTTCGCCGGCACCGCGCCGCCGAAGCCCGGGAGACTTGGCGTGCCCATGGCCTCGATGGCCTCGAGGATCTCCTCCGCGCGCTGGTATCGGAGGTTGGGGTCCTTGATAAGGCACTTCATCACCATCGCCTCGAGCATGGGCGGGACGTCGAGCCGCCTGGTCCGCAGCAGGGCCGGTTCGACCGAGACCTGGGCGGCCAGCATCCCCTGCGGAGTGGGGGCGTTGAAGGGGACGTCCCCCGTGAGCATCTCGTAGGCGACGATGCCCAGGGCGTAGATGTCGGCCCGGTGGTCGATCTTCGGGTCGCCCGCCGCCTGCTCCGGGGCCATGTACGCCGGGGTGCCGATGGTGAATCCGGCGGTCGAGCGCCCGGCGAGCACCGAGTCGGTGGCCTCGCTCAGCGCCTTGGCCACGCCGAAGTCGCTGACGAGGGCGTGGCCCTCCTCGATCAGGACGTTTTCCGGCTTGATGTCGCGGTGGATGACGCCGGCCTTGTGGGCGCGGGCCAGGGCGTCGGCCACCTCCCGGATCAGGCGAACCGCCTCGGGGATCGGGAGGGCGCCCTCCTTCTCGATCCGCTCACGGAGCGTGTCTCCGGACACGTACGGCATCACGTAATAGAGAATTCCGCCCTCCTGCCCCGAATCGATCAGGCCGAGGATGTGCGGGTGGTGCAACTGCGCGGCGATGTGGATTTCCCGGAGGAACCGTTCCGCGCCGATCGCCGTGGCGACGTCCGGCTTGAGGACCTTGATCGCCACCCAGCGGTCGTGCCGAGGGTCCTCGGCCAGGAAGACGGTGGCCATCCCCCCCTGCCCGATGAGCGCTGGCTTGCCGTCCACCCGCATCTCGAGGCGGTAGCGGTCGCCGAGGATGGCGTTGAGCCGGTCCGGCAGGTCGGCCTTCACTCGCCGGTCCCCCCGGTCGACGCCAGCGCCCGCTCGGCCGCCGCCATCCCGTCCACCGACAGCAGGCGATTCGGCTGCAGCGCCAGCGATCGCTGAAACGCGTCCTTCGCCTCACGCGGGCGGCTCATCGCGAGGAGCAGCTCGCCACGGAGCTCCCACGTCGGCTTCACGATCGTCGGCGGCCCAAACTCGACCGGCAATCCGTCCTCGATGCGGTTCGCCTCGGCGATGAGCAGGAGTGCCTCGTCCCGGTGCCCGGCGTGGAACGCGACCGCGGCGTCGAGCGCCTTGGCGAGGGCATCGACCGAGCCAGGCATGGTGTCGTCGGGACGGGTTGCCGCTCGCGCCTGCAGCGCCGGGAACCGTGCCTGCTGGGCGGCCGCGAGACCGGCCTCGCCGCGCTGCAGCGCCGCATACCCCTGCGCAAAGGCGTCGGCCGCCTCCGACCCCGTGCTGGTGCCGGACGTCTCGAGCACGCTGTAGAGGGAGGGCGCGCGCCACTGGCGGCCGTTGATGATCTGCGCCGCCCGCATGCCGAGCGCGTAGCTGGCGCGGCCGCCGGTGAGCGGCGTCCCGGCGTGCGCCAGCGTGCGCCGAAGAAGCGAGTCGGCCTCGGCCGTGCGGCCAAGCTGCAGCAGGCCGTACTGCAGCCACTGGGTGTAGTGCCCCGGCGTCCACTTCGAGGTGTCGGGCCCGGCGGCGATGATGTTCTGGCTCACGACGTCGTCCCACATGCCCAGCGCGAGGAAGATGTGGGTCGTCATGTGCTGGGCGTGCGGCGCGCCTGGCGCGATTTGCGAGTAGGCGCGCGCAGCCGGCAGCCCGAGGATGGCGTGGTCGGGGTCGTCGAAGGAGTGGATGGTGTAGTGCGCCGCACCGGGATGGTCGGGATACTGCTGCAGCAGGGCCAGGGAAATGGCCCCGGCCCGCATGTAAGTCGGGATGACCCGCTCCCCCTGGCTCAGCCCCAGCAGCGAGAGCGCATAGAACGCCTGCGCCTCGGCGTCGGTCGGATAGGCGGCGGCCAGCGATCCCATCGCATCGGCGTAGAGGGTGTCCCGCCCGTTCTTCGATCCGGTTTCGCCGTACAACACCTCCACCGCGTGCAGATACATCCGTTCCCGCTCGGTCGGCGCGCGCGCCGCCCGGGCCTCGGCGGTCGGCGCAAGCCGGGCCAGGACGGCCTGCGCGGCCGGACGGTCCTGCTGGTTCCAGACCGGGTGGTTCAGCGTCATCGCCTCGCCCCAGTACGCCATGGCGAAAGCGGGCTCGAGCCGCTGCGCCTCCTGGAAGGCCCTGGCGGCGGCGGCATACTCGAAGCTGTGGAGGTAGAGGACGCCGCGGACGAATGCGGCCTGGGCGGTCGGCTGGCCCGAGGTCGGGAAGTCGATCGTGCCGAGTCGTTGTTCCTGGGCCGCGGCGGGACTGGGAGCCGTCAGGAGCAGGGCCAGCAGTGTCAAAGCTCGAGGCAATGCATCGCTCCATCAGGGACAGAAGTCAGCCCACAAGACGGAGGAATGTCCCCGTGGACGCCGCCCACCGCAAGGGCGTGGGGGCGGTCAGTCGAGGGCGACCTGCCGGACGGCCGTTACCTCGGGTAGGGCGCGGAGCTGTTTCACGACGGCAGGGCTCAATCGGGCGTCGACACCGATGGCCGCGAGGGCCTCTCCCCCCGCCTCGAGCCGGGCTACGTGATACTGGCCGATATTGATCGTCGCGGCGGCCAGCGCGGACCCGACCCGGCCGATGACGCCCGGGACGTCCCGGTTGCGGAGCAGGATGAGGTCGCCCCGGGGGTGAATGTCGACGTGGTAGTCGCCGATGCGGACGACACGCGGGTGGGCGCCCTCGAGCACCGCCCCTCCCACGCGAAGGGTCTCCCCGTCGCCGGTCAGGCGCACCTCGAGGTATTCCGCATAGTCGTCGCGCGGACTGAGCCGGGTGCGCTCGACGGCAATCCCCCGCCCCGTGGCGAGGTGCATCGCGTTCACGACGTTCACCGCGCCGTGTCCCAGGACCTCCGACAGCACGCCGATGAGCGCCGCCGCCGCGATCGGCCCCAGTCCGTCCTCCTCACGCCCCGCGTACCGGACCTGCACCGTCTTCAGCGGCGCCGCGGTGAGGGTCGCGCCGATCCGGCCCAGCCGCTCGGCCAGGTCGAGCAGCGGCCGGAGCCGGCGCATCCGATCCCCGCCCACGCCCGGGGCGTTCACCGCCCGGCTGAGGTCGCCGTCGAGGAGCGCGGCGCGCACGGCCGCGGAAATCTCAAGCGCGACGTTCTGCTGCGCCTCCTCGGTCGAGGCGCCGAGGTGGGGCGTGAGGACGGCGTTGTCGAGCGACCGGAAGGGGTGGTCCGCGGGCAGCGGTTCGACGGTGTAGACATCGAGGCCCGCGCCGGCGATCGCCCCGGTGCCGAGGGCATCGGCGAGCGCCCCCTCGTCGATGATCTCTCCGCGGGCGACGTTCAGGACGATGGCGCTCGACTTGAGCTTCAGCAGCTCGGCCGCGCCGATCAACCCGGCCGTGGCATCGGTCAACGGGACATGGACGGACAGGACGTCCGCCTGCCGCAGCACCTCGTCCAGCGTGCCGAGATCGGCGCCGAGGGACTTGGCGCGGTCGGGCTGCAGGAAGGGATCGTAGATCAGCACGCGCATCCCGAAGGCCCGGGATCGGGTGGCGACCTCGCCGCCGATCCGACCGGCGCCGACCAGCCCGAGGGTCTTGCCGTAGAGCTCGCCGCCGCCGAGCTTGGCGCGGTCCCACGCCCCCGCCTTCATCGACCGATCGGCCGCGGCGACCCGTCGCACGACGGCCAGCATCAGCGCCATCGTCAGCTCCGCCGCCGAGATGGTGTTGCCGGCCGGGGCGTTCAGCACGGCGATGCCCTTCTCGGTCGCCGCGTCGACGTCGATCGTGTCGACGCCCACGCCGGCGCGGCCGATCACCTTGAGGCGGGTGGTCGCTTCCAGGGCCGCCCGCGGCACCTTGGCCGCGCTCCGGACGATGACGGCGTCCACCTCGGTGAGCGCCTGCGTGAGGTCGGCGAGGCTCAGCCCCGGCTTGGTGATCAGTTCGAACCGCGGGTCCTCGCGCAGCGGGGCGAGGCCGTCGGCGGCGATCTTGTCGGCGATGAGGACGCGGAAGGTGGCGGTCATGCGGCGAGCACCTCCTCGAGCGCCGTCAGCACCCGCTCCAGTTCCGGGAGGGTGTGCTCTCCCATGTGGCCGATGCGGATGGTGGAGTCCTTGAGCTTGCCGTAACCGGCGGAGATGGTGATCCCCTTCGCCTTCATCGCCGCGTTGACCTCGCCACCCAGCTTGCCCGGGGGCACGCGTCAGGCAGGTCACCGTCCACGACCGGTACCCCTCCGGAGCCAGCACGCGCACGGGTACACCGCGCGCCGTCATCGCGTCGGCCCAGGCCCAGGTGCGCCTGGCCATCGCTTCGTGCCGCGCCCAGCGGGCCGGCATCGTTTCCGCCTCCATGCGCTCGAGCTGTTGCGCCAGCGCGTAGAGCAGCGAGAGCGCCGGCGTGTTGGGCGTCTGGTTCTTCAGGGTGAACTTCTCGAATTCGAGGAAGTCGAAGTAGATCCCCCGGCTGCGCTGCGCGGCGGCCCGCTCGAGGATGTTGGGCTGCGCCACGCCGAAGGCGAGCCCGGGCGGAAGCGCAAACGCCTTCTGCGAGCCGGTCAGCACGAAGTCGAGATTCCAGGCGTCGCTCTCGACGGGCACACCCGCCACGCCGCTGACGCTGTCCACCAGCAGCACGACGTCGCCCGCGGCGTGCGCCGCCTTGGCGAGTTCGGCGACGGGATTGAGCGCGCCGGTCGAGGTCTCGGAGTGCACGACCGTCACGGCGTCGTAGTTGCCGCCCTTGAGCGCCTCGAGGAGACGCGCCGGGGTGTGGACGTCGCCCCACTCCACGGCGAGCGCGTCCGCTTCGAGCCCGCAGGCCAGCGCAATCTTGTGGAACCGGTCGCTGAAGGCGCCGTTGACCAGCGACAGCACGCGCTTCCGCGCGCCGTTTCGGAGCGCCCCCTCCATCAGGCCGGTGGCGGAGGAGGAGGAGATGTAGACCGGGCGCGCGGTGCGGAACACCCGCTGCAGCGCCGGCTGGATGCGGGCGAGGAGCTCTTCCAT
Source organism: uncultured Gemmatimonadales bacterium (assembly GCA_963748815.1). Lineage (GTDB taxonomy): Bacteria > Gemmatimonadota > Gemmatimonadetes > Gemmatimonadales > GWC2-71-9 > SPDF01. The sequence goes on from CAVVKJ010000010.1 coordinate 402,086, forward strand.
CCCCTTGCCACGGTGTCCGATCATCGGGCGGGTCTGGGCGGCGAGAACGTCCTCGGTCACTTCGGTGGGGCCTGGAAGGAAGAAGCTGCCGAACGGTGCCATGTTGGGGCTCGCAGGTGGGGGCGGAAAAAGTCGACGGCGTAAGATAGGCGGCGCGAAGCTAAAGAATCAGCCCGGGTCCGTGTGAAGAACCTCGGCGAGGACCGGGAGGAGCGACGGGGACCGGATGACGGCGTCGGCGGCCCCGGTCACGGCCGTTCGGTCCACGACCCCGGCATACGCCACGAACCGGTCGACGGCCGGGCGGGCCTCGAGGTCGGTGATGCCGTCGCCGACCATGAGAATCGGCCCGGGGAGCGCGCTCCGCCACGCCTCCACGACGGTGCGCTTTCCGCCGGAGCGGCTGAGGGGCGACGCCTCGTCGTAGCCGGCATAGCTCCCATCGGCGTGGAAATGGAGATCGACGGCGGCAACATGATCCGCGGCGAGCCCGAGCCATTCGGCAAAGGGAGCGATGGCCGGCCGGAGCCCGCCGGAGAGGATCCGCACCTCGACGCCGTGGGCGCGGAGCTGCTGCACCGTCTCCCTCGCGTCCGGGACCGCCGCGGCGATGTACTGCGCCGCCAGGGCGTCGACGGCGGCCCGGGTCGGGCGGATCAGCGCGAGTCGCTGGCCGTAGACCGCCTCCAGGGAGACCTCGCCCCGCATGGCGGCGTCCGTGAGCGCGGCGATGGCCTCGCGGTGGCCGGCGGCGAGTTCGTCGATGCCCTCGATGGCGGAGAGGGTGGAGTCGCAATCGAAGATGACGGTCCGGAACCGGGGTGTGGCCATCCGGCGCTAGTTCCGACGCAGCGCGACGTCGTCGCTGCGGACGTTGCGGCCGATGACCAGGACCAGGAGGCGCGGCTCAAAGCCGGGGGCGCTCACCCGGACGTACTGGGTACGGCACTGGTCGAGGAGGGATGCGTCAAAGGTCAGGACGTATTCCCCGTTCTGGTCGGTGAAGGTGGTGAACGAGGTGCCGATGATCTGGAGGTGGGCGTTCGGCATCGGTGCCCCGCCCTGCACCATGAGCACGCGGCCGCTCGCCGATCCCATCCGCGGCTCCCCCGGCTTGGTCGAATCGGGCATGACCGTCGGGCACTCCTCGGCGCCCGTGTCCGGCATCGACTGTTTCCAGGGGCGCGGATCGCGCGGGGCCATCCCCAGGCGTGGGCCCAGCTGGATGCCCCCGGGGGTGCCGGAGGAGGCCGGGGCCGAGGTCGGTGCCGGCTCGGCGGGTGAGGGGGCTGACGGCCCCGGGTTCAGGGCCAGCGGCATGGGCCGCGGCGGCGCGATCTTCGGCTGATTCGCCTCGGCGCCGTCGCCCAACCTGGTGGCGTCGCCGCCCGGATCCGCCACCGGCGAACGAATGGCACGGATCGGATCGGCTTGCGGATCGGGATTCTTTTCCTCGCCGCCGGATCTCGGAGCTGGAAGTGGTGGCGGCTTTGGCGGCCGGCGCCGCCTCAGGGGGGCGCGCGGCGGGAGGCAGGTACACCATGCGTACCTGTCGCTTCTGGAGCTCCTCCCGGGCGGCCTGAATCTCTTCGGGGGTGGCAGTGTTGTCGGGGTGGTGGCGGAACTCGGTCGTCGCTGGATCCACATCCCTCCCAGGATGAGGACGGCGTAGATGGCCAGCGAGATTGCCATGCCTTGCCAGCGCGGCTCGGGTCGTAGCGGTGGCGTGAGCGAGAACGCCCTGTTGGCAGGCATCAAAGAAATATAACCCCATATGCGACAGCATGTTGCTTACGTGGTGTGCCCGTGGTCATCGATGATGACGCGTCCCATGCGGGCCTGCAATCGGTGCCGGACCCTGCCGAGCAGGATGACGGCGACCGCCGCCAAACCGAACACAAGCCCCCACCAGAGACCGCGGGCACCCATGCCCGCCTGGAAGCAGAGGAAGAGGCCTGATGGAATACCTACGATCCAGAAGCCTATCACGTTGATGATCATGGGCGACCGAGTGTCGCCGAGCCCCCGCAGGACCCCGCCAGCCACGACCTGGATCCCGTCGAACACCTGGAAGATGCCGGCCAGCGGGAGGAGTGCGGCGGCCATGACCAGGACGGCATCGGCGTTGGTGTAGAGGCCGGCGAGCGAACGCGGAATGGTCAGGAAGAGCGTCGCTGTGATGAGCATGAAGGTCGCGCCGACCATGAGGGCGGTCCGGGCGGAGCGGCGGGCGCCGAGGGGGTCGCCCCGGCCGACGGCCTGGCCGACGAGGACCGCGACCGCGGCGGAGACGCCGAGGGGCACCATGTAGGTGAGGGAGGCGAGATTCAGCGCCACCTGGTGTCCCGCCATCTGGTTGGTCCCGAGGCGGCCCATCATCACGCCGGTGAGGCCGAAGGCGCCGTACTCCAGCTCGAACTGGGCACCGATGGGGGCGCCGAGTCGGAGCATGCGCCCGAGCGGGGCAAGCCGCAGCACCTCGGGTCGGATGGGGAGGAGGTGATGCCGGAGTGCGGGCCAGCTGAGCCCGAGGAGGACGAGCGCCATGACCCACCGGCTGCCGGTGGTCGCGATGGACGATCCGGCCACGCCGAGGGGCGGCACGCCGAGATGTCCGTAGACCAGGATCCAGTTGAGGAAGACGTTCAGCAGGTTGGCGGCGACGATGGTGATGACGATGGCGCGCAGCCGGCCCATCGCCTGCAGCGTCTGGCGCAGGACGGCGTAGACGAGGAACGGCAGGACGCCGGGAATCACGAGCCGGGCATAGGTGGCGGCGAGGGGCACCACGTCGGCGGGTTGCTCGAGCCACTGAAAGACCGCCCCGGCGGGCCAGAGGAGTAGCATCGCCGGAATGGAAAGGAAGAGGGCGAGCAGCAACCCGCGCTGGACGCCGCGCGCGATCGCGGCGTCGTCCCGGGCGCCGACGGCCTGGGCAATGATGGGGTCGAGCCCCATCAGGACGCCCATGCCGAAGATGGCCACGGCAAAGAAGTAGAGGTTGCCGAGGGCGACGGCGGCGAGGGCGGCGGGCGAGACGTGCCCTACCATCAGCGTGTCCACCACGCCCATGAGCATCATCCCCACCTGGACGGTGACGACCGGCACCGCCAGCGTGAGGAGCGCCCGCAGTTCTTCACGGGTCGGGAGGAGGGACAGGGTCGACATGGAAACCGGCAAAGGGAGTGGGATGCGCCCGGTAGGATTCGAACCTACGACCCTCAGCTTAGAAGGCTGATGCTCTATCCACCTGAGCTACGGGCGCGCGATCCGTGGCGGCGTGGAGCGCTGTATGATAGTGTGCTGCCGTGCGAACCGACAGCATCCGGGGTCGGCGCCGGGGAAACCTCCACTGCCGTCCGCCCGTACGGCCCCTGTCCCACGTCACCACACCTCACGGAGGCCCCGGTGCTCGTTCTGTCACTGACGCTCGCCCTGCTCACGGTTGCCCCCTCGGCGGCTCCCCTGCCCGATCCAGTCACCGGCGCGGAGGTGATCCGGATGATGCAGGCCAAGTACGCGGGCAAGTGGTACCAGACGCTGACCTTCGTCCAGGCCACCAAGCACGCCGACGGGTCCGTGGAGACGTGGTACGAGGCGATGCGGGTGCCGGGCGCCCTCCGGATCGACATCGCTCCGCTCTCGGCGCAGAGCGTCATTCTGTTCCGCAACGACTCCATCTACCGCTACGTGGGCGGCGAGCTCAAGCTGGCCCGCCCGCTGGTGCATCCCCTGCTGCTCCTCGGATTCGACGTCTACGGCCAGCCGCCGGAGAAGACGATCGCCACGCTGAATGGGCTGGGATACGACCTGTCGAAGGTGCGGAGCGGCAGCTGGCAGGGACGAAAGGTCTGGATTGTCGGGGCGGCGGCGGGCGACAGCACGACGACGCAGTTCTGGGTCGACCAGGAGCGGCTGGTGTTCGTGCGGAGCCTGGGAACGAATCCGCAGCGGCCGGGGGTCGTGACGGACGTGCAGTTCAACAAGTTCATCAAGGCGGGCCACGGCTGGATCGAGACCGAGGTGCTCTTCCTCGAAAATGGGGTCGTCACGCTGACCGAGGAGTACCGGGACGTGAAGGCGGACCCGACGCCGGCGCTCAACCCGGCCATCTTCGAACCGGGGGCCTACCTGGCGCCGGGGTGGGTCACGGAGTAGCAGCCAAACCCGGTAGTTGCGCTCCGGGAGGGACTTAGGTACCTTTGTTCAGCGGTCGAAGCACGTATACGCGGAATGATTCCGAGTGAACGTTGGGGGCCCGGCTGCATGCTGTGGCCCCCCTTTTGTTGCCGAGACCGTTGGGAGCGACCGGGGATGTCCCTGGCGCTGTCGCACCACCCTTCCCGTGAGGGCTTGTCACGGGGCAGTAGAAGTCGGTATACACGGCAACGCCGCGGTCCGATTCAAGAATATGGAGTACAGCAATGCGTACCACCGGAACGGTGAAGTGGTTCAACGATGCGAAGGGCTTTGGATTCATCACTCCCGAGGGGGGCGCGAAGGATTGTTTCGTGCACCACTCCGCCATCAGCGGCAGCGGCTTCAAGTCGCTGGCCGAGGGTGAAAAGGTGGAGTTCGATGTGGTCCAGGGCGCCAAGGGCCCGGCGGCCGAGAACGTTACCCGCGCGGCTTCCTAAGCACGGGCACACGACAGCTCTTGGACTGCATGGCGGCATGCCACATGTGCGGCGCGCCGACCGGCACCAGCAGGTTGACGCGGTTGAACCGCTGCAGGATGGAGAAGACCGCGGTATGCGCCGGATCGGGGGCGGGCATCCCCTCGCTCCGCCCCGCCGCCTCCGGTTCGAAGGTCGGGTCGAGCTGGTACTCGAACCCCTCGCCCGGGAAGAGGGTGGCCAGCTGCCGGAGATCGGCCAGCGGGATGGGCGGCGGCACCGTCCGCAGCGAGATGAACTCTTTCACGTTTGTCTTGTACACCGGGCGCTGTTTCCAGGGCCCGAGCGACTGGTCGATGTGGGCGTACACGCTGCCCGGCGTGATCTCCCCGGCCAGGTTCGCCGCCGCGCCGCTCAGCGCATCGACGAACAGCGTGGTGAAGACACCCCGGCCCCCGCTCTCCTTGGCGATCTGCGCCGTCGTGGCGGCCGTGAGAATCGACATCCCATCCGACAACTGGGCGGTATCCTGTCCGGACAGGTTTCCCGCGACCCCCGAATGGCAGCTGTCGAGCACGATGATCGTGTTGCTCGACTTCGACCGATAGGCCAGCGTCATCACCTCCGAGAGCGCCAACCCCTCGTCCCCCTGCAGCGTGTCGCTGGAACAGAGGTAGCCTCCGCCGGTGTCCTCCACGTTGCCATGGCCGGCGTAATACAGCAGCGCGATCTCGTTGTCGTCGGCGAACAATTCGGTGACGGCCTTCTTCAGGTCGCGGCGGGAGATCGTCTCATCGGCGGTGCTCGCGGTCTGGAGGCGGACCGCGAAGTTCGGCGACCCGTCCCCGTGGGTCTCGAGGATCGTGGCGACCGCCTTGGCGTCGTTCACGCACCCGCTCAAACTGGGATAGTTGGGGAACTGGTAGTAGTCGATCCCGATGACAAGTGCCTTCCTGCGTCCCATCCGCGCGTCCTCCCAAAGTGTGGTGTGCCCCGTTCGGCTAGGTCGCGGTCGGCGCTTCCGGCTGCAGGAGCGTCTTGCGGATCTTCTCGAAGAAGTCCGGCGTCTGGTCGACGATGCTGGTGTCCAGGTGCGAATAGATGGTCGGGATGGCGGTGACGGTGGTCGCGACCGGGAGCAGCCCGAGCTTGCCGTCCATCTTGCGCTTGTAGGCGAGGTCGATCTCGTTCCGGCAGTGGTTCTTCCCGTAGTACTCGGGCGAGAAGACCGGCAGCACGAAGCGCGAGTCGACGATGGCCCACATGTACTTGGTCGTGAAGGGCTCCCCGATGCTGATCGATTCCCGGTCAAAGTAGATCGAGAGCGGCGTTCCGTCCGCCTTCCGCAGCGCCTTGAGCGGCTCCAGCAGGTTGGCCGCGACCCAGTCGTATTGCTGCCGGGAGTAGCTGATGAAGACATCGTACTGGCCGCTCCCCTCGGCCATCCCGGTCACCAGGAACTTCAGCGCGAAATGCGCCGCCAGGAACGCCGCGACCGCGATCGCCACGAGGGTGAGCCCCACCGGCGTGGCGAAGCCGAGCTGCCGGCCCGCGGCGGCGAGGGCTGCGAGCGCCGCCGCCGACAGGGTGCCCGACAGGACGGCGGTGAGCCGTGGTGTGGTCTGAAGCCGCTTGACGTACTGGAAGAGCAGCGCGAAAATGGCGGCCGTGAGCGCGCCAAACACCAGGATCTGGGCGAGGAGGAGGACGGGCCGGTTATTGGGCTGGGGGACGCCCTCGGGAGTGAGCAGGGCGCTGAACGCCGACGCTACGACGAGCGGGCCGGCGACGGCCACCTGCCCCGGGCGATCCTCGTCGAGGCTCCCCACCAGCACAATGGCGTCGGCAAGGTCGAGGCCGGTCGTGTCGGCTCCCCGCAGGAACCGGCCGCCGGAGGTCATGCCCGGCGCGTGCTCGAAACGCCAGGTCTGGGCGTTGATGGCCGATGAATCGGCCAGGGGTAGCACCAGGGACGCCCCGGTGGGGGGCGGCGTCCGGTTCCGGTCCGTGACGACCTTCACGGCCAGGGCCATCAGCGACATGCGCGAATCGTCGGGCAGTTTCAGTTCCAGCTTCGTGTCGTAGCTCAGCACGCCCATGAACGGCGCGTTGATCTGGGTGTGGCCATAGCCGGTGAGATGTTCCTGGTAGAGGCTGGCCGCCTGATCCTCCCACACTTTCTCCCACGGGAGCAACATTCCACCGCCGCTCGCTTCCTGCGGGTCCACCACCGCATACACCGCCACTTCATTGCGCACGAGCGAGTCGACCGCCGCGGTCAGTTCGGCCAGCCCCCGCGCGTCGCTGGAGAACACGACGTCGAGCGCGACCGCGTCGGGGTGCCGCTGGCGGGCGGCGAGGTTGTTCAAGAGGTCGGCGAGCCGGAGCCGGAAGTCGGTCGGGTCGGCGTGGTCGCTGGCCGTGCGGATGCGGGGCACGTCGACCAGCACGATGCCGGGGGAGAACGGAATATTCTTTGGCAGGTAAAACCGGTGGTAGACGGCGTAGTCCACCCTGCGCCAGATGCCGGTCAGGGCGGCGAACGCCGAGACCGCAGTCGCAGGATGAATGCAGCCGGTCCGACGTCAGTCGGGCCGGCTGTTTTCGTTGGGGCGTGTCGCCCTTCAGAACACCGTCAATCCGACCCCGAACCCGACGTCCCACTGCGTCATGTTGCCGCCCGCCGGGAAGAATCCATACGCCGTCGCGTCGTCCTGGTGCGCGTACTGCACGAACGCGAACGGCGCGATGCCGAGGTTGCCCATCGAGAGGTCGATCCCCACGCCGAACTGCGCGCCGAAGCCGTGGGCCTCGCTGCTGCGGACGCCATCGGCATCCTTCGAGCCGAGGTACTTCGAGCTGCCCGCCCCTCCCTTCACGAACGCACCGGAGGTGGGCCAGGGGTACCAGGCGACGGTCAGGAGGATCAGGGAGATGTCACCCTGGTTGCCCTGTCGGCTGATGGAGCCGAGTTCGAAGCCGACGGCCACGGCCGGCCAGGCATACCCGCCGACGAGATTAAAATTGGAGGCGATGCCGGCACCGGTGAACCGGCAGGAATCACAGGACTGGTCGAGGTTGCTCATCCCGAACGTCGCGCGGCCCCACAAACCGCGGGGGCGGAGCTGATCCTGGGCCATGGCAGTCGAGACGGAACCGAGGATGAGGCCGGCCAAGAGGCCGGTGAACACCGCGGCCCGGGCGATGCGGGCTGGTGGCCTCACCGGCGCGCCCGTGCGCGGAACACGACGATCCGCTTGATCAGGTCGAGGGGAATCGGCTCGTCGTGGGGAAATTGGACGGTCCCCTTCCCTCCGCCGTACCTCGCCAGCTCACGCTTGAAGCCCGGTTCCCCGCGGGGCGCGGGGTAGAGGCCGATGTGGTTGGCGTGCGCGGCAAAATAGACCACGATGCGTCCCTGCTTGTAGGCGGGAATGCCGTAACTGAGCAGTTCGATCGCCTCGGGTGCGGCGGCGCGGACCGCCTTGCGGACCGCTCGGAGCCGCGCACGGACGGCCGGGGGAAAGCCGGCGATGTAGGCATCCACCCCTTTCCGGTCCTCACGGGGCGTCCTCACGGTGCCGGGGCTCCACAGAGCCGCGCGGCGCGCTGGACGACCGAAGCGATGAGACGGGCGGCGTCGATGTCGGCGGCGGGAATGGTGGCCAGGTACGACCGCAGTTCCCCGCGGCTCGTGGTGGTGGTGAACGGAAAGCTGTCCGGTGCCCGGGCGGGAATCGTGACGAAGTACTGGCCGGGAATGTAGATGAAGTCGTGGTAGCCGTCGGGGCGAGAGACCCCTCGCACCCCTCCGGTCTCCACATCCTTCAACGGCACCTGCATCGTGGTCCGCGTGCCGGAGACACCGGCATTGTCGGTCACCACGATGGTCAGGCGGCAGTCATGCATGGCGAGCGTGGCCTTGGCGGTCAGGTCGATCCGCCGAACGTTGGTGGTGGCCGTCTCGTCACTCGAACTGACCGCGAGGTCGGTGCCGTCCCGCTCCAGCCAGCGGGCGGTCTCCTCCAGGGTCATGTCGGACTGGGCGGCGAGGGGGCCGACCATCAACGCCACCAGGCACCCGCCGGCCACGGCACACCGCATCACCGGATGACCGTCTCCTCGACGGCGTCGAGCAGCCATCCCATCTGCCGGGCGCTGTTCGTGGTCATGGTGAACGACCGCTCGCCCCGCCGCTCCAGGTTGAACTCCTTGAGGTTCGCGATGGAGTCCACGATGCTGTCGGCAAAGCTCCGCCGCAGCATGAACTCGACCTTGTAGGGCCGCTTCATCGTGAAGGGCGCAAATTCGCCGTTCTTCTCCCGGCGCACCGCCTCGGCAGCCCCCGCTTCCAGCATCGCCTGTACGTGGGCCGGGCTGTAGGTGATCGCCGCGTTCCGCCCCATCGCCACCTTGGTGACGACGGCGACGAAGCCATCGGGAAGCATCTTCTGCGTCTCCGCGATCAGGACGTCGTCCCCGCTGACCAGCGACACCGACACCCCGACTTCGCCGGCAATCAGCGCGTTGATGCCGACCTCGTTCAGCACCTTCCCGTTCACCGTGAAGGAGTCGAACGCGAAGTTGTGCGGCATCACCCCCCGGCTGCCGGCGTTGGCGTGGGCGCCGGTGAACATCATCGTGCCGAAGGTGCTGTCGATGCCGGTGACCATCACCAGCGGCTTCGGGAAGCCCCGGATGAGAAGTGCCTGCTGGTCGAGCTCCCAGGGGAGAACGTTGGCGAAGCGGTTCCCGCCGTGCCCCTCGTTGACCACGAAGCTCTGCGCCCCCGCCGACCGCGCGCCGCGAATGGTGGCGTTCACTTCGGCCGTGACCAGTTTCCGGAAGCCATCCCAGTAGTCGGGGCCGGTGAGGTTCTTGTAGTTGGGTCCCTCGTTCCCGGCGATGACCTCGTAAATGCTCACCGTGCTCCCCATCCCCTCCATGTCGGGCACGAGGAAGACCCGGAAGCCGGGTTCGAAGGGAATCGTCTTGTCACGATACGGGGCGGAACCGGACTGGGCCTGCACGACGGAGGCGAGGCAGAGAAGCGCGGGCACGAGGAGGCGTCGCATCAAAACTCCGGGAAGGTGGTGAATGTCAGCGGTCACCGAGCACCAGCAGCCTGAGCTCGGTCATTTCGTCCATCGCGTAGCGAACCCCTTCCCTCCCCAGTCCCGATGCCTTGACCCCGCCATAGGGGGCGTGGTCCACCCGGAAGCCTGGGACGTCGTTGACCACCACGCCGCCGACCTCGAGCCGCTCAAAGGCCCGAAGGATGCGCCGCATGTCGTGCGTGAAGAGCCCCGTCTGGATGCCGTAGGGGGAGTCGTTCACCTCGGCGATGGCGGCGTCGAAGTCGGCGTACGGCCGGACGGTGGTGACGGGGGCGAAGACTTCCTCACAGTTGACCCGCATGGCACCGGTGGTGTCGAGCAGCACCGTCGGCTGGAGCACCGCGCCGTCACGCTGGCCGCCCACGGCCACTCGCGCCCCCGCCGCGGCGGCCTCCGCGATCCACTGCACCGCCCGCTCGGCGTTGGCCTCGTCGATCATGGGGCCGACATCGGTGGCTTCGACCATCGGATCGCCGGTGCGGAGGGCGCCGACCGCGGCCACGAGGCGTTTGGTAAAGTCGGCGTACAACGACTCGTGCACCAGGATCCGCTGGGTCGAGATGCAGGACTGGCCGGCGTAGAGGTATCCGCCGCTGACGCAGCGGCTCACGGCGTGGTCGAGGTCGGCGTCGGGCTCGATGACGACGGCAGCGTTGCCGCCCAGCTCGAGCGCCACGCGCTTGGTGGAGGCGCGCTGCCGGATGGCCCAGCCGACGCGCGCGGAGCCGGTGAAGGTCACCATGCGGATGCGCGGGTCGTCGATGAGCGGGGCGGCCACCTCGTTGGTGCACGGGAGAATGGAGAGGGCGCCGGCTGGGTAGCCGCAGTCCGCCAGGAGCTCGCCGAGGAGCAACGTGGAGAGCGGATCCTGCGGGGGAGGCTTGAGGATCATGGTGGCGCCGCAAGCGATGGCGGGCGCCAGCTTGTGCGCGGCGAGGAGCACCGGAAAGTTGAACGGGGTGATGGCGGCGATGGGGGCGAGCGGGAAGCGGCGGGTGATGCCCCAACGCCGTTCGCCGTGGGGCTGGAGATCCATGGGGATCACCTCCCCGCCCATCCGTGTGGCTTCTTCCGCGCCCTGCTGGAAGACGAAGATCGCCCGGTTGAGCTCTGCCCGGGCCAGGCCGAGGGGCTTCCCTGCCTCGGCGGCAAGCAGTCGGGAGAACTCCTCGTGCCGCTCCGTGAGCCCGGTCACGATGCGGTGGAGGACGGTGGCCCGGGCGTGGGAGGGGAGCGCGGCGGCTTCCGGGGCGGTCGTGACGGCGGCGGCAATGGCGGACTCGACATCCGCCGGGCTGGCCTGTGCCGCGCCGCCGATCCGGTTCCCGGAGAATGGACTGCGAATCTCGGTCACATCCACGCCTGCCTGTACCGTTCCGGCGAGCAGGAGACCGTAGCGCTGATGGGTCATGCCGTAGTCTACCGTGGCCCGGGGCGGGCGCAAGCTTGCCCGGGAGGCAACCCGCTGGCGAGACGCTACTGGTCGGCGGCGATCCGCCTCAGCTCGTAGTACGGTCGCGGCTCGCCGGCCGTGCGGGCCGGAAATACCGCCCGCCAGGTGTCGTCCGACAGGCGGACGTACAGCGTCCCGCGTGCCGAGCCGAATTGAATGGAGTCCTCCGAGAAGCGGCTCACCATCCGGGGATTCCCGCGCGCGCCAACGGCGCGCAGCGTCCCCCCTCGCCATTCGAAGCTGGTCGAGTCAATGAACCGGACGAAGGTGGAGTCGGCCGCGGTGCGCATTTGGATGGTCGAATCGTTCGTGGACCGGTACTCCTCATAAAAGGTGCCGACGGCGGCAAGCCGGCCCACACCGACCCCGCGCCAGCGTCCCACGATCCAGTGGAACTGCGCAAATTGCTTTCTTGACACCGCGGCCGGCGTCGGTGCGTCGGTGGCAGGGGACTGGGCGGGGAGCACGCTTACCACGCCGCACGCCAGGAGGGGGATGAAGCGGATTGCTCGCATATAGGTCCGTCACAGAGGAGGGTGCCACGGCGGCCCCGATTGGGCCGCGGTGCACTACGAACGACAGGCGCGTGGAGTTGAGGGCGGAATGTGTGCAAACGGTAAGATCGTCGAATCCCCGCCGCGCACCTTGTGCGACCTGTGTGATCCCAGCATCATCACTCGTCCTCTTCCCCGCCAGGTTCACCCAGGGAGCCAGCCCGGTGGAACGAATCCTCATCATCGAAGACAACGAGAGCATCGCGGCGACCGTGCAGGAGCACCTCGGTGCCGAAGGCTATCACGCCGAGGTGGCGTCGAGTGCTTCTGAAGGACTGGCACGTGCCCGGGCCGCTCCCCCCGCGGTCATCATCCTGGACCTGATGCTGCCCGACGAGCCGGGGGAAACGGTGCTTCGAACGTTGCGGGCGGAGGGGTGTCCCTCCGCCGTGCTCATCCTCTCGGCGAAGAGTGACGAGATGTCGAAGGTCTTCGGATTCCGGGTCGGGGCGGACGATTACCTCACCAAGCCGTTCGGGCTGCTGGAGCTCCTGGCGCGGGTGGACAACCTGGTGCGCCGTTCCCGGGCGGGCGGACTGCAGCAGGATGTCGTCCGGTTCGGCACCGCCGAGGTGTTCCCCTCGGCCCGTCGGGTTACCCTGGGGGGCGTCGAGCTCGACCTCCGGCCGAAGGAATACGATTTGCTGCTGGCGTTGCTGAGCCGCCCGGGACGGGTCTGGTCCCGCCGGGAACTGCTCGACACGGTATGGGGCTACGACCCTACCATCGAGTCTCGCACGGTGGACTGGCACATGGCGGAGCTCCGCCGCAAGGTCGAACCGGATCCGGGCCAGCCGCGTTTCCTCCAGACGGTCCGCAAGGTGGGCTATCGGTTCGAGTATGGTACCGGGTAACACCGTTTCGGGGCCTCTGCGCTCACTCCGCAACCGATTCCGGCTGCTGGAGGTCGGCCTCTTCCTACCCGTCCTCGTCACCGGTATTCTCGGCGTGGCGTACTTCAAGGCGCTCGGGTCGCGGCAGCGGGCAGTCGAGGCCGCCGGCCAACAGATCGCCCAGCGGGTTGGAGACCGGGCGCGGGCACTGGCCTCCGCGCGCGGGGATCAGGCGGCGCAGTCGATCCTCGAGCCGGTGAGCCGGGTGCGTCCCTTCGACGCCGACCGGGCCTTTGCGGCGATGCAGGCGGCGACCGATTCCCTCCGGGCCTGCGGCTGTGGACCGCTGAAAGAGGGCGCCTATTTCTTTGTCTGGGTGCCAACGACCGGCGAGTATCTGGCCTCGCATGAGGGCGCCCGGGTGGACGGGGCCAGGAAGCGGGTTCCCGCCGTGTTGCCGCCGGGCAGCGACGAGAAGTTCGGCATCTGGGCGATGGGCGGCGGGATTGCCGGGCAACCCTGGCTGATCCACTACGCAGTGGTCCGTGGTGTGGGCGGAACGCCAACCGTGGTCGGGTTCGACATCGGGATGGCCTCGCTCTGGTCGGGTACCATCGTCCCGGCGGTCGAGCGCGCCCGGCATGACATCTTCCCGATGCTGGGTGATCCCGACACGGCATTCGCCGCGGCATTCGTCGTCAACGACCGGGAGCTCGAGCGAACCGGCCCCGCCTATCCCGGCCCCAGCGCGCGGACCAGCCTCCTCGGGAACGACTATTTCTCGCTCGACGTCACCCTCAATCCCGCCATCCTGCCGGTGCTGCTGTCCGCCGCCACGCCGCCAAGCTATCCGCTGCTGCTCGGCGCGCTGGGCGCCTCGTTCCTCGCTTCCATCATGGCGCTCCTGCTCCTGCGCCAGCTTCGACGCACCGTTGCGCGGCGCGAGGCGTTCGTGGCGAGCATCTCGCATGAGCTCCGCACTCCGCTGACAGCCGTGCTCCTCCACGCGGAGACCCTGACGCTCGACCGCCAGACACCGGAGGCGAAGGGACGGGCGGCGGGAGCCATCGTCCGTGAAACCCGCCGACTGATTGGCCTGGTGGAGAATTCCCTGACCATCGCGGGCGCCGGCCGCGCGGCCGACCCGGCGCATCCGCCAGCCGCCATTTTCCTGGCGCCGGTACTGCGCGAGGCGCTCGCGTCGCTCGAGCCGGCGGTGGCGGAACGTCGCGCCACCCTGGTCGTCGCGCTCGACGAGACGGCGGTCGCCCTGATCGATCCGGTGTCACTCGACCGCATTGCGATCAATCTGGTGGAGAATGCACTGCGATACGGCCCGGCGGGCCAGACGCTCCACGTGGGGCTCGCGCGTGGAAGCGGGATTGCGGCGCTGACGGTCGAGGACGAGGGCCCGGGTGTCTCGCGGGCCGAACGCACAAGTATCTGGAGCGCTTTCGAGCGCGGCACGGCAGCGCGGGGCGCCGCCAGCACCGGGCTGGGGTTGGGACTCGCCATCGTCAAGCACCTGACCGAGGCGGCGGGCGGCACTGTTATGACCGATCAGGCGCCGGGCGGCGGCGCCCGGTTCACTGTTTCACTTCCCTCGCCCCCCGGTGCCCCTCCGATGTAGCCGCCCCTCTGCCTCCCTGCTCTGCAGCGTCGCCTTCCGCTCACACCAGCCTCACACATTCGCACCGCCCTTCCGTACGTCTCCTTCCGTAATGCTCGATAGCTCGTCACGCCGGCTGCTCCGGCGTCTGCACCCATCCTGTGAGGCCGCATGATGCGCTCGGTGAATATCCTCTTCTGCGCGGTGTTTCTCACGCAGTGCGCAAGCGATCCGAACGATCCCGCGGACTGCCCCACGGCGTCCAGCGCCTTTGCAGCCATTCTTGCCGACAGTTCCCGCGTCAACGGCGTGTACGGTGCCCAGGCCACGGTGCTGATGCCCGGACATCCGGCCTGGCGCGGCGCCTATGGGAAGAACGGCACGAGCGACCCGATGCGTTCGAACCTGCTGATCGGCACCGGCAGCATCTCCAAGATGTACACCATCGTGGCTGCGCTCCGGCTGGTTGATCAGGGCGCGATTGCCCTCGACGACACGCTGGGCCGGTGGTTCCCGAACACCCCGAACGTCAACCCCTCCATCCCGCTTCGCCTGCTCATGCAGCAAACCAGCGGCCTCGCCGACTATTCGGCAGCGCCGAACTTCGCGGCCACTATCCTGGCCGATCCCAATCGATTCTGGTACCCGGACGAACTGCTGCCGTTCATCGGGCCGCCGCTCTTTGCGCCCGGCACCAGCTGGAATGCCTCCAATACCAACCGGCTGCTGCTCGGCATCATCGTGAGCCGGGAGACGGGCAAGTCGCTCGGCACTTACATGCGGGAGGAACTCTGGCCCGGACGCAGCGAGAGCTGGCTCTCAGGCGAGGGCACCCCGCCCGCCACCCTCGCCACGCAGTGGGCCACGAATGCCTCAGGCGCGCTCTACGACTACAGCGCGCGGTACTTCGGCCCGGCCCTGTTTTCCTCCCGTAACGAGGTGCAGGCGTCATCGGACGATATCGCGTCTTTCGCCCAACGACTCTTCGCGGGCAACCTCCTGAGCAGGGGCACCCGGGCCGCGATGCTGACAATCGTCCCGGACGACGGCCGGATCCCCGGCCAGACCGGCGGCGGGCTCGGTATCCGGCGCTACAACTATCTCGGGCGAACCCTCTACGGCCACAGTGGCGCCACCCCCAACTCCACGGCCCTGGTCCTCTTCGACCCCGCCACCGGGGCCGTCGCTGCCGTGAGCATCAATCAGGGCGGGCCGAGCCACGGCAACTCGCATTTCAGGACCACCCCTGCCCTTCTGCAGGCAGCCATCGCCTGCCTGGAGTCGTGAGCCCATGTCCATCGCACCGACATCCCCTCAGCCGACAAGTGAGCCTCGTATGCGAATGACGCGAATCCCAGTGGTCCGGAGCTCCACTGTCTCGATGCTCCTCGGTCTGGCCCTTTCAGTTGGGGGATGTGGCGGCGAGAGCTCGGGGCCCGATGAGGCGTCGGCGGACCTGTCGGCCACGCTGGCTGGGCCGGCGAGCCTGACGACCACCGACACGGCGACCTACACCGTCACCCTTCGGAACGATGGTCCTGATGAGGCGACGAATGTGGTGGCCAGTCTTGAACTCCCAACGGGAATGGCGCCGGTTGCGGGGGAGCCGGTCACCGTTACGAGTGGCCGCGCCACCTGGCCCGCCCTGGCGACCCTGGCCGCCGCGGGCAGCGTCGCACTGACAGTACGGCTGACGGCAACCTCGGTCGGGGCAGGAACACTGGTGGCACGTGCCTCTGGTAGCGTGAAGGACCCGCAGGGCTCCAACAATGATGGCAGCGCCTCTGGCGCCCGCGTTGCGGTCACAATCTCCATGACCCCAACCGCCACTGACCTCCAGGTCTCCTTCCTCGGCACCCTCAACGGGGCGAGCGGCACGACCGTGGGTGCCAGCATCCAGGTTCGGAATGCTGGCCCGTTGGCCGCTGGCAACGTCACCGCCGTGCTGATGCTTCCGGATGGGATCGCGGCTACGAATCTGGTGCCGGCCGGTGGGGTGCGGACCGCTGGGCGCATCACGTGGGCGCTCGGCGCGTTGGCCGCGGGAGGGACCACCACGATCACCCTCGATCTGGGCGTCCCGTTGTTGAGCCTGACAACACTGAACGCAACGGTGGCCAGTGATACCGACGAGGGCGTGCCCGGTAACAACGTCGCGTCAGCCGCCCTCCGCGCGGTCGTGGCGGCGGTGTACACGCTGGTTGGCGAGGCGAACGGCGACAACTTCGGTTGGATCGCGCGCAGCATCGGCGACGTGAATGGGGACGGCCGGGAGGACGTGGTGATTACCGCGCCGTACAACGACGCCGGGGGTGTCAACGCGGGCCGAGGGTATGTGTACTCCGGCGCATCGGGGCAGCTCTTGTATATGGTGACTGGCGACACTCCCAACGGCGAGCTCGGGCTGAGCGTGGATCCGGTGGGTGATATCAACGGCGACGGCATCTCGGATATTGCCTTCGGCGCTCCCTTTGCCAGTACCGCGGCGGCTCCCGGGTATGTCCTCGTTGTCTCGGGGTCCAATGGCGCCACCCTCTTTCGGTTCGGGACTTCGGCTATCACCTTCGCCGGCTACAGCGTCGGTGAAGCGGGTGATCTCACGGCCGACGGCGTGCGCGATGTCCTCGTTGGTGTGCCGGGGCGAAGCCCGGCCGGGGTGCCCGGTGGCGGCAGTGTGTTTGTCGTGTCCGGTGCCACCGGCACGGTCGCAGCCATCGTGGATGGTACCGTCTCGAACGGCCTGTTCGGAGCGGGAACCCGTACTCTGGGGGACCTCAACGGCGACAACATTCCAGACTTCGCCGTGGGATCGTCCAATGAAGCCGGGGGTCGGGTCCGGGTCTACTCGGGGGCCGACGGTTCGCTGCTCTTCCCCGCGATTTCGGTCACCAACGGCGGGACGCTCGGCCAGTACTGGCTCTTTTCCCCGGGCGACTACGACAACGACGGAATCCCCGACCTCTTCGCCGCCGACATCAACAACGCAACGGGGGGCTTCGATCAGGGGCAGGCCTACATCTTCTCGGGGGCGACCGGGAACCGAATCCGCACCTTCAGCGGGGAATCCCCCAACGACCAGTTCGGCATGGGGCGCGTCGTGAGCGACCTGACCGGCGACGGGGTCGGAGACTTTGTGCTTGCCGGCTGGCTCAGGAGCGAAGGGGCACCCCAAGCGGGGAAGATGTACGTGGTGGACGGCGCGACGGGGGCGACGCTCCGGTCGCTGGTGTCCGTCGTTCCGAATGAGACGCTCGGCTTTGACGTCCTGGGGATGGGCGACGTGACGGGTGATGGCCTGGAGGACTATATGATCACCGCGGGACAGTTCACCGGCCCCGGAAAGGCGTACCTGATTGCGGGGGTGCCGCTGCCGTAGGAGGAGCTGGAGACCAGGGAGCGCGCAAAGACCCCGCCGTCCAGCGAGACGGCGGGGTCTGTCATTGCTCATCGGGGCGCCCGGATTCGAACCGGGGACCTCCTGCTCCCAAAGCAGGCGCTCTACCAGGCTAAGCTACGCCCCGAACGACCTGCAAGATAACGAGTTGGGGCATTCTGCCAAGCTGGCGGGTGGTGGGGTGTGCCGGGAACGATGCTCCCGCGTCCACCGCGCACGGTGGACGGCGAGCATATCGGTTTGGTGAGCATGAAGTGTCAGCGGCTCCTATCGACCGGCTTCATGGAGCAGGTGTTCCGCTCGCCACCGCATCGCCATGAAGATGCGGTTGCGCCCACTCGGATGCGTATAGAACACCGTCTCTTCGATCCAAGGCGGGTCGAGTCGCCTGGCGTCCGCATCACGAATCATGAACTCGGCAAGGCCCAGGGGCTGCTGGGAAGCGTTGAGGCCGTAGAGGTCCGCTTCCGTCTCTTGCCCACGGGTGATGCTGTTGGACAATGGCATCGAGAGGATGCCCCAGAGCATGAGCAGACACCAAAAGAGCGGCAAACCGCCAATATCGCCTGGGCCGCTGACGTCCCACCGAGGTCCGAATCTCCCGATCAGCTGTAGCAGACCCCAACCGACGAACAGGAAGCCCATCCCCGTGACCAGGGTGTCGAAGACGATACCCTTCACGACGTGCGAGAGTACATAGTGACCGATCTCGTGCGCCATGACCATCTCGACTTCCCGATCCGGCGTCGCGGCGATCGTATTGTCGTCCAGGACGATCTGGGCCGTCCCGCCAAACCCTGAGACATGGGCGTTGAGTAGCACGCTCTGCCTGGAGGCATCCTGCATGAACACGTCTGTGGCAGGCACCCCGCTGGCCCGGGCGAGCGAAAGGATTGCCTGCTTCTGCGGCCCATCGGCCATCGGCCTGATCTGGTTGAACAGCGGGTCAAAGTACTGTGGACCGAGCATCACGAAGCTGGCGGACAGGAGAGCGTACACCGCCGTGGCCCACCCGGCCCAGCCCTGGGGTCGCCGCCGGATCAGCCAATAGATAGCGACCACCCCGACGATGTAGAACACCGTTAAGATCGCCCATTGCAGGGTCGTATCGGTGAGCCACTGCAGGTAGGGGGCACGCGAAAAGCCCGCCTGCCGAAACCGGACGAACCCGGCATAGGTACTGACTGGAAGGCCGAGCAGGAAGAAGGTCGCGAGGACCTGAAGCGCCACCATCGCGTCCTGTGCAGGCGCAAACGACGAGACGCGCCGAGCGAGGCCGCGCATTGCGGTCGCCGCACCGGAAAACATGAGGAGCGCTGCCGTTCCAACGAGGGCGATGATCCGAAGGGGGAGGGCGATGTACCGTGTATTTTCGAACGCGTCACCCCGCGCCCGCGCCGTGGGGGGAATCCGATCCAGGTACGCGGCGGTCGCCGCGGCAGGGTCCGCTGGCAGAGCCGCATACCAAGCGGAGTCGACCTCCGCCCCATGTGCGTCTGTCCGTGTCGGTATGGGCTGACTGCCGACAACGAAGCCCCAGACGAGGGCGCTCAGGACTGCCACGGAGACAAAACCCAGCCAGGTCTTCACGACCCCCCCGAATCCTCTGAACCGTACACAAAGATCGGGCACGGCTCCGGACGAACTGGCGGATCAGCGGCGAGGCGGTCGAAGGTGTCGGTCAGGTCATTGGCTCGCCGATGAGGGACGTCCTCAACCTACGGTTCAGCGGTCGGCTACGCCAGCGACTGTGCACAGAACCTGTGCAAGATCAGATACGCCAAAGGTGCGAAACCCAGTCCTGAGGCTTCGCACCGCTTCCGTGCGAACCGGCTGATTCGTACGGAATTACTGCGACAATCACCCTGATCTCGGCGCGCTCCCAAAGCAGGCGCTCTACCAGGCTAAGCTACGCCCCGAACGACCTGCAAAATTTCCGAGGTGACGGAGCCTGCGAAGCTCGACCCGTGGCTAAAGCCACGGCTCGGCTAGTGTCACTAAAGTGACGTGGAATCAATTCTCGCTCCCCATCTCTGAAATCGAGATCCTCAAAGTCTCCCAGCTGCCAAGATGATGGCGTGCCCGACCATCGTGGGAAGCCCACGCGTCGCTTTAGCGACACCAGCCGAGCCGCCGCTTCAGCGGCGGACTCGCGCAACCATATTTCGCGTGTTCGTACACGCGTCCCATGCCCGAGCCGCCTACCGTGCCAGGTCGACTTGCAGCAGCGCCCGATATTTCCCCGCCACCCGCCGGGCGGTCTCCACCGCATCCCCCGTCGGCTCCGTCGGAAACGTGCCGGTCTCGTTCGACCACGCCTGTTCCCACGCGCACATCGCCGCCGCAAACGGGGCCCGGTCGAATGGAACCCCAGTGGCGACCGATAGGCAGTGGCGAGCAGCTGCTGCCCCCGATGACCATCCTCCGCGACCTCCATCGCCCATGCGGATCATCCACAGTCCCACCGAGCGCACCAGACGGCTGCGTGCCCCGCGACGGCTGTCGTCTACCTGCGGGTCAGAATATGCGCTTGCCAGCATATGCGCTGGTGTGTATATTCAGGTATGGACGAACTCAAGCCCCTCCTGATCGCCATCGCCGAGCCCACCCGGCTGGGTGCCCTCCGCCTCCTCTGGGACGGTCAGGAGCACTGTGTCTGTGAGCTGATGGAACGGCTCGGCGCCTCACAGTCACGTATGTCCCGGCACATGTCCCAGCTGAAGCGGGTCGGCCTCGTCGTCGATCGCCGGGACGCCCAGTGGGTGCGGTATCGCCGGAACCCTGCCCTCCCAAAGCCGCAAGTCCGCATCGTTGAGGCCGTCCTGGCCACCCTCGGCTCGCCCCCCGTCAGGAAGGTCGCATGAGCACCAGCGCGGCTCTCCCCACTCCCGGGCGGCAGCCGGCGCCATCCACCGTCAAATGGCTCAGCTTCACGCTGGGCGCGATAGTGCTCTGGTTCGTCGTCTACAGCCAGCTGGTGCCGTTTTCGGAGTGGGTCTCCGCCGGTCTCGGCATGGAGCGCGGGACCCACCTCGAGGAGGCCGTCCGCTTCTTCGTGTACGACACGCCGAAGGTCCTGCTGCTGCTCACGCTGGTGGTCTTCGTGATGGGCGTGGTGCGGAGCTATTTCTCTCCCGAGCGGACCCGCGCGCTGCTGAGCGGCCGGAGCGAAGGCGCCGGGAATGTGGCGGCGGCGGGACTCGGCATCTTCACCCCGTTCTGCTCCTGCTCCGCCGTCCCGCTCTTCGTCGGGTTCGTGTCCGCGGGCGTGCCGCTCGGGGTGACGTTCTCGTTCCTCATTGCGGCGCCCATGATCAACGAGGTGGCGCTGGGGCTGCTCTTTGCCCTGCTGGGCTGGAAAGTTGCGGTCGCGTACCTCGGGTTCGGGCTGGGGGTCGCCATCGTCGCCGGTTGGGTGATCGGGCGCCTGCACCTGGAAGGCTGGCTCGAGCCATGGGTCCGGGAGGTGCGCGCGGCCGATGCCATCGTGCCGTCGGGAGCGTCGACCCTCGTCGACCGGTTGAAGGAGGGCGTGAGCGCCATGCGGGAGATCGTCGGCCGGGTCTGGATGTGGCTGATCGCTGGAATCGCTGTCGGCGCCTTCATTCACGGCTTCGTGCCGGCGGATCTCCTGGCGACCATCATGGGGAAGGAATCGTGGTGGTCGGTCCCGGCCGCGGTTCTCCTCGGCATCCCGATGTACTCCAATGCCGCGGGCATCATTCCGGTCGTCGAGGCGCTGCTCGGCAAGGGCGCGGCGCTGGGGACCGTCCTGGCCTTCATGATGTCGGTGATTGCGCTTTCGCTCCCCGAGGCGATCATCCTGCGGAAGGTGCTCACCCCGAAGCTACTGGCGGTCTTCCTGGGGGTCGTGGGGGTGGGCATCCTGTCCGTCGGGTTCCTCTTCAACCTTCTCTTTACCTGATCCAAGGCAGGGCATCATGATCGATATCAAGGTACTCGGCTCCGGCTGCTCCAATTGCAAGTCTACCGCTGGGTTGATCGAGACGGTCGCCCGGGCCAAAGGGGTCGAGATCACCCTCACCAAGGTCGAGGGGATGAAAGAGATCATGTCCTACGGCATCATGTCCACTCCCGGCGTGGTGCTCGACGGGCAGGTCGTGCACGCCGGCGGCGTACCGGCCCGAGCCAAGGTTGAAGGATGGTTCGCCTGACCGGCGTGCCGTCTCACCGTGCCTGATACTTCGCAGCCAGCCGCCGGGCGGTCTCCACCGCATCCCCCGTCGGCTCCGTCGGAAACGTGCCGGTCTCGTTCGACCACTCCTGTTCCCACGCGCACATCTCCGCCGCAAACGGCGCCCGGTCGAACGGCTTCCCCGTCGTGACCGACCGGTTGAGCAGCTCGAAGAACGCCTCCCAGCGCGGCAGGTAGTACGACGTGAACATCCCCTCCCATTCCTTGAACGCATACAGGTTCAGGTCGTCGTTCTGCCCCTCGGTGCACTTAGTGCCCCAGAGGGTGATGATGTTCCGCGCGTTCCACTCGTAGAGGCGCCGCTCCTCGGCGTTGGTGCCCCACCGCCGTGCGTCGGCCAGCCACACCCCGAGCAGGAACTCCCGGCGAGTGCCGACGAGCGTGTTCAGGTCCCGGAGCAGGTCGAGGGCCCGCGCTTCCGCCGCCTGGAGCGCCGGCAGGTCCTTGCGGTCATACGCGGCCTGCACGTCGTTGATGAACGGCAGGCCCAGCTCACCCAGCACCTGGCGGGCGAGGTTCACGACGTCGTAGCGGTAGGCGTCGCTGCGGCCGAGCGCAGGCGCCGCGGCGAGCAGCGAGTCGAGCGCGTCCGCCAGGAGACGCGGGTCGTACGGCGGGATCGGTTCCGACCGGTACCGGGTGCCCTTCTCGTAGAACTGCGGGCGTTCGGCGAGGAAGTTCCCCGTCTGTGCGCCCGCGCGATACGCCGTAGCCAGCAGCAGCTGCCAGGCGTGCCCTGCCTGCGCGTTCGGCGCGCCGTAGCGCCGCGCGACGTAGCCCTCGGTCCACCGCTCCAGCGACGGCACGCTGTCGAGCCAGGTCTGGCCCATGACGAAGTCGGGCACGATCGGATTGGTACCGAGCCCTTCCATGGTCATCCCGAGCCCGATCAGGTCACCCTTCTCGGGACTGCGAAGCACGCTGTCGAGATTGGCGGCGATTCTCGGCAGGTCGCCGTTCATGCTCACCTTGCCGCCGAAATTGTACAGGACGTTCCAGACCCACGGCTTGCCGTAGAACCCTTCCCTGGCCTTCCACACCGGGTAGCGGTCGCCCCAGAGGTCGAGCACCACCATGCGGTCGTCCGGCACGGCGCCCATCATGGCGCGGGCCTGCGGGGCCCGCCAGAACTTGGCCTGGTAGTAGAGGAACCACCCCTGCAGGACCCACGTCGCCTTGGGGTCCGCCGCTGCCATCGCGCCGTAGATGGCCGTCCCCATCCCCGCCAGGAAGGTGGAATCATCGGACGGCGGGTCGATCTCGTTGAAGGGATCGGCGGCGTAGAGGTGGTCGGTTCCGAAGATTTCGGTCTGCGCCTCGACGAAGCGCCGGCCGAAGCGCTGGAAGAGCGAATCGGTCGGGTCGAGGAACCAGGTGCCGCTGAAACCGGCCGACCAGTCCCCGGTCTGGTGAATTCGGGCGGCAGGATGGATCGTCGTGATGGACTCCGGCACATGCCCGGTGAACCCCTGGAGCACCGGGGTCATGCCCAGCGCGCGCTCGCGCGCGAGGATCCGGCGTTCGAGGCCGATGTGGCTGTCGATCCAGGAATCGGGGAGCGGTCCACCCAGGCCGTCGATGTTCCCCATCCACCCCCAGGGGAGGTAGGCGGGGCCCACGAGGAACTCGCCGACCTGGCTCCGGCTGAACCCGAACTCCTGCAGCACCTGCCGCCACACCGCCTCCTGCCCCGTCACCGCCAGCGGCGCGTTGACCCCCTTGAGCGCCATCCAGTCGATCATTCGCTGCCAGTCGGACCAGTCCCACCAGGCCATGGAGTAGGAGAAGGTGCAGTAGTTGAAGAAGTAGCGGATGCGGTAGCGGGTGGTTTGCCGCACCCGGGCCGGCACCGGCGGGAGGGCCTCCAGGATGATCGGCTGGAGCGGGAGGGAGACGCCCACGCCGGCCACCTGCTCGAGGTACCAGTTGAGCGCCGAGGCGAGGGCCACACCCGAGGAGCCGCGGAGGACCACGTGCCCTGGCGCCTGGTCGACTTCGAAGACGTCGAGCCCCGCGCTGTCGGGAATCACCTCGAGCTGGAAGCCCTGGGCGCGGCCGGGAAGCACCCGGTCGATCAGCTCGGCGATGGCCGGAAGATCGACCGAGTCGCGGGAAGCCACGCTCGGGGCGACGGTTGTCCCCGCGAACATGCCGGTGAGAAGCAGCATTGCGATCATCAGATTACCCGCCGCAACCGCCGCCCCATCCACCGCTGCGTGCTGGTGCCGGGAGGCAGGTACTGCTCGAGTTCCTCTGGACTCTTGACCCAGGTGACGAAGCCCCACTCGGCAAAGAAATCAGGCCAGCCGATCAGGCTCCAGTCTCCCGAGAGGACGTACACCGTCTCCCCGTCGAGCACCGCGCTCCGATAATCCTTGTTGAGCGACCCGACGGTCAGGTAGGACACGTTCCGGGCGCGCACGGCCGGCGGGAGGGCGTTCAGCGCCGTCGCCAGGCGGCGGAACGACGTGATCTCCGGGCGGTCCTCGATCGGGACATGGCTCACGGAATCGGTGAAGGGGACCTGGAGCTGCGTCGACCAGTCCTTCAGGAACCCGGACATTTCCGGGCTCCGCGCGATCTCGTCGAGCGCCTCGCGGGTGCCGAAGAACTGGGTCTTCCGGTGAATCGTGACGGCGCGCTCGAATTCGTCCTGAAGCAGCTGGTTGGAAGGGAGGTCCAGCTTGGAGAGTGAATCCGCCAGGCGCTGCACCCCCGCATAGACCTCCGGCCCGAAAGGATACTCTTCCTTCAGGAACGGATACTTCTCGTAGTTGCGGGCGACTTCCTCCGCCGCGCCGGCGATGTCGCCGACCGGCGACTGCCGGGTGTACACCCCGACGTGGAGCGCCCCGCCGGTGGCCTCGATCTCCGGTTCGAGCATCTCGTAGACCAGGGCGAGCCGGGCGTAAGTCTCCTGCATCCGCGACATTGTGAAGGTGGCCGCGCTCGGCGCGTGCCCCACGGCCGGCGCCACGACATAGACATGACAGCCGCGCATGGCCGCGGCCACCAGCTGGCCGGCCCAGAGGAAGTTGGTCCAGATCGAGTCGGGAATGTACAGCACGCTCCCCGGGGGCATCAAGTTGTAGAGCGCCATGTGGACGATGCTGGCGTCCTTGCGGGCCCACCCCGTCAGGTTGTGAAGGTTCATGCCCCGGGCCACGGCCCCGCGGGCCTCGAGCGCGGCCACGAGCGAGTCGTAGTTGGCCGGTTTCGGCTGCGGCTGAAGCGGCGCCGGGATCTCGGCCTCCGTGAACCCCTGCTGCAGCAGCAGGAGCCGCGCCTCGTGCTTCAGTTCCAGGAGCGACGACCCGCTCACGAGGATGGCGCGATCCTCCCAGGTCGGCGTCGCGTAGTGTTCCCCGATCCCCACGCCGGTGAAGATGGCTTCCCCGCTGGCCGGGTCCGCCTCGGTGATGTCGCGGAACGCGAGCTTGCGGTGGTCCCGGATCAGGTTGTCGGGCGCGAACGGCAGCCCGAGCAGGTGGCTGGACCGGAACGAAAGGTCCGACGGGTTGGTGATGCTGACATGCACGCGAATCGTCTGCCGCAGCCATGCGCCTGGGTCGGGGTGGCGGGCCGCGTCGGCCTGCAGGCGGGAGGCGCCGGCCACGGCAGCGCGGAGGCTGTCCTGGCTGGCGCGCATCGCCGCCTGCATCGGACCGACAGCGAATCGTCGCCCGGAAGTGAGAAGGGGGCGCCCGTCGGGTCGTCGAGCACGCCGAGGAACATCTTCCCCTTGTTGGCCTCGTAGTAGTTCTGGTCGAGGAAGATCATGTAGGTCGGGAAGACGCCTGTCCGTTCGTACTCCTCCACCTTCCGGCGCAGGTTCTTCATGTACCCATGGAGGGTCATGGCGAAGGCGACCTTGTCCGGTCGCCCCTCGGGGGTCACGCCGCGGTAGTCGTGGATCCAGAGCACGTGATATCGCTCGGTCTGCGCGATCATCCGCGAGAGCTCGAACTGGAACTGCTGCCCCGATAGGTAGGCGGCGGCGTTGTCGTCGGTGAACTCCTGCTTCACCAGGCGTTCGATGATGGCGTCGATCTCGCCCTGCTCGTCGTGCTGGTCGGGCCGGAGGGCCAGCTGCATCGGCAGCCAGATCAGCCGCGTGTCGTTGGTGCTGTCCAGGGAATACTCGGCCCGCAGGCGGTCGAGCACCGCCACCCACCGGTCGAACACCGCCAGCACCGCTCTGCGCTGCGTGGGCGAGAGCGCCGCCTGCCCGCCCAGCCACTCCTGAAACTGGTCGTGCGCCGCGGCGCCGAGGCCGAGCAGGGAGTTGTGATCCTTGTATTGGCCGAAGACCCGGTCGTAGGGAAGGATGACCCGGTCGAGGACGATGGCCTCCGCCTGGCGGGCGAGCGGCCGACCGAGCGTGGTGTCGGGGTGCCCGCCCGTGATCGCGGCGCCAAACGCGGCGTCGAGGGCGCGGTGATAGCTGGCCTCGGTGGTGGCGTAGCTCGGCGCAGGGGTGTTGGGTGGCACGGGCGCGTTGAAGATGGCCTTGACCTCCATCGCACGGGCCCGGCCGCGCTCCAGCGATTTCTCGTAGCTGCCTCCCTCGTCATCGAAGAAGAAGGAGCTGAACTTCAGGAGCTGTGTTCCGCGCAGGTACACCCGCGCCATCAGGGAATCGAGGACCGCCGGGGCGACCCGTTGCTCCACGAGCGCCGGCGCCGGCTTGGGGAGGTCGACCTCCAGCTTGTATTGCCGGGTCTTCCCGATGTAGGGCTGGAAAATCGGCATGCGGAACCCGATCTCGAAGCTCTGGGCTCGCGCCGGGATCCAGTCGAGGCGCACCTCGGTGCCACGATGGAAAAACCCGCCGCGCGTGGTCGGGAACATGGCCGACAGGATGAAATCGGCCTGGTCGAAGCTGATGCTGTAGTCCACGCCGGCGGCGACCCAGATGACCGGGATGGCGAGCAGCAGCCGCCCTCCCCCGTTCGCCCCTGCCGCGGTCCCGCCGAAGTAGGCCTCGCCCCGAAGCGCCGGACCGCCGAGGATCGGGTTCATCAGTTCCTTGTGGATGCCGACGAGGCCCTGACCACCGACGTCGGTGCCGGTCTCCGTGTTGCTGACGAGGAGCGACGCTCCGATGTAGGGCTTCCAGGTGGAGGGGAAGCCCATCGACTTGACCGGGGCGGGCAGACTGTCCTGGGCGGACAGGGTGGGCAGGGGGACGGCGAGTGCCAGCAACGTCAGCCAAGCGCTCGCTCTGTTCATGGTGGGCATCTACCGAGTGGACGCAGGGTGGCGGGTGCACGGGCGGCGAGGAGCGCGGAGGCGGTCAGCCCCGCGGCGACGGCAGCACCAGGAAGAATGTCCTGCAAGCTACGATTCGCGGGCAGTGAGAGCAATGCACCCTGTCAACGACGAGCGCCTCGCGCACAGCAGATGTGCGTGAGGCGCCCGACACCAACGACGGAGCGCCTCACGCGAGAAGCTTCGCATGAGGCGCCCGGTTTGTGAACTGCTGCGCCGCTCAGGGCGTGACGGTCAAGATCAGGACCGCGGAGTCATCCCCAACCGATCCGGTTCCCGAAACGGTGATGTCATAGACGCCCGGCGGCGTGGCCGCGCCGACCGTGATCGTCAGCGTCGAATTGACTCCAGTGGGAGCCACCGGGTCGAAGGTCCAGGTGACGCCGGCCGGGGCGCCACTCAGCCCCAGGGTGACCGCCCCGGTGAAGTCGGTCCGGGTGATGATCACCCCCGAGCCGTTGGAGTTGCCCTGGGCAATCGTGAGTTCCGAGGGGGCGAGCGACAGCGAGAAGCTCGGCGGCGGGTCCGCCACGGTGAGGGCCAGCTGCCGCGAGCGGTCTCCGATGGAGGCAGCGCCCCGGACGGCCATGTTGTAGTTGCCCGGGGCGGTGGTGCCGCCGACGGTGAGGGTGACGGTGGAGGTCGTCCCGGCGGTGATGACCGGATCGAAGCTGGCCGTCACCCCGATGGGGGCGCCGCTCAGGCTCAGGGTCACATCGCCGCCGAAGTCGGTGCGGTTGATCGTGACCGTCGCGACATCCTGCGCGCCCGGCACGATGGAGAGCGTCGCGGGCGCCAGGGTGATCGTGTAGTCGGGGGTGGTACCGGTCCCGCCAGAATCGCTGCAACCGGCCACCAGCGCGAACCCCGCGAGGAGGGTCAACCACCGCTGCGGGCGTAGGAATGAGGCTGGGGTCATCGTCGCCCTCCGGGCGTAGGGGTTGGGCAGCCGCATGGGCAGCGCAGCGGCTGAAAGATAAGACGCCTGTGCCCTAATCGCTTGTACACCCGGCGATACACTCCGCGGATGGTGACTTGACACCCCGCCCCCCGGGACCGCGTATTACCGGAATGCTCCCCCGCCCCGGTCTGCGGCGCCATCGTCGCATCTCCCTTCTGCTTCTCCTGTCCATCCCCACCCTGCCTGCCCTGCTCTCGGCGCAGCGGCCGCTCAACCTCGGGTTCGAGATGCCGAGCGTCGCCTACGCCGACCGGCCATGGGGGTGGTCCCTGGGCTGGTCGGCGTTCACCGGCACCGGTGCTGCCACCTACACCCTCGACCCCGCCGTGTTTGTGGAAGGCGCGCGCAGCCTCCGGATCACCGCGGCCGATTCCGGGGCCGAGCCGCCCGCCCGGGAACTGATGCTGCAGCTGCCCGCCGGGTTTGCGCGAGGGAAGGAACTCCGCCTTGGCGGACGGATCCGAACCACCGGTCTCACTGGCCGGGCGGTCCTGACCCTCGCCGCCTGGGGCGATCGGGTCGTGCCCGCGGCCGATTCCGGGGTGATCCCCGGCGGCGTTCCCGAAGGGGCCTGGCACCCCGTTGACCTTCGGATTCAGGTTCCCGCGGACCCGTCCATTCACTCCATCGTCATCGCCGTCGGAATCCGGGGCTCCGGCTCGGCCTGGTTCGATGGCTTGTCGCTGCGGGTGGACGGAACGCAGTTCCTCTCGCTCCCGTCAGACCTGCCACCGCCGTCACCGGCGGACCTCAGCTGGCTCGCCGCCCACACCGCGCCCCTGGACAGCGCCGGCCTCTCCCTCTTCGACCGGATCGTCGGGTCGGCGCGCCTGGTCGGACTCGGCGAGTCCACGCATGGGACCAGCGAGTTCTTCACGGTGAAGCACCGCCTGCTGGAGCACTTGGTGCGCACCAGAGGTTTCGACGTCTTTGCGATCGAGGCGAACCAGCTGGCCGTCGAGTCCCTCAACGCGTACGTGGCAGGAGGGGCGGGAACGGCGCGCGAGGCGATGCGCGTGATGTTCCGGGTCTGGAATACCGAGGAGATGGAGGAGCTGGTGGCGTGGATGCGCCGGTACAACGCCGACCATCCGACCCGGCCGGTCCGGTTCATCGGGTATGACATGCAGGAGCAGCGCCAGCCGGCGGATTCGCTGGCGGCCTTCCTGGGCCGCCGCGATCCGGAGCTGCTGCCCCGCTTCGAGGCGCTCACAGGCGAGTACCGCACGCAACCGTCGTACTTCACCCCGCAGGCCGCGGACACCACGCGCCGGCGGTGGGCCACCGACGGTGATGCGCTCGCGAGCGAGATCGCGGCCCGTCGGGCGTCGTGGCTGGCCAGTGCCGTGAGCCGAGGCGACACGGTCGAGGTGGAATGGGCGGTGCACGAGGCCGACCTGTTCCGCCAGGCGGCGCGCCTCAATGCCTCGCTGTACTCGCCGGACCGGGACAGTCTGATGGCCGCGAACCTGGCCTGGGCCATCCGGACCCTCTATCCTGGGTCGGGCGTGGTGGTCTGGGCCCACGACGTGCACGTCAGCCACGGTGGGCGATCCGGCGCGGAGCTTCAACGGGGGCGCGCAGATGGGGGCGTACCTGAAGCACCAGTACGCCCTCGACTACGTGGCGTTCAGTCTGCTGACGGCGGAAGGGGAATACAGCGCCACGCGGAGTTTCACGGACCACGAGATGATCGTTGCCGCGGCGTTTCCCGCGCCGGCAGGCAGCCTCGAGGGTGCGCTGGCGACCCTCCCGATCCCGGTCGGAAGTCCGGGACTCGTCGTGGACCTCCGGATGCCGGCCGACGATGCCGAGGCCGCCTGGCTGTGGCAGCCGCGGCCGGTGCGACACATCGGTTACGCGGCATACGACTACGGATTCGACCTGCTGGGCGTCATGCCGCTCGAGTTCGACGGCGTGGTGTTCATCAAGGAGACGACGGCGTCCCGGCTCCTGCGGTGAGTGCGCCGCCCCG
Source organism: uncultured Gemmatimonadales bacterium (assembly GCA_963748815.1). Classification (GTDB taxonomy): domain Bacteria; phylum Gemmatimonadota; class Gemmatimonadetes; order Gemmatimonadales; family GWC2-71-9; genus SPDF01. The sequence goes on from CAVVKJ010000010.1 coordinate 432,085, forward strand.
CAATTGTTTCTCGTACTCCGCCGACGGGAAGTGGCCCCGCGACCGGGCGATCAACCCTTCGGGGGAAAAGGTCCACTGCTCGTACCCGCTGATCCAGACCGGGTTCCCGCTGCCACCGGGGCCGCTGTTGGTGCCCGTCAGCGTCCAGAAATACTCGGCGCCGCCCCCGACCAGCTTCACCGAGTCCATGAAGAGCGCCATGTCAGGGAGCGCCGTCATGAATCCCTGGGCCGCCGTGATGATGGCCTCCCGCCCGGCGGCAGGCGACCCGTCATTGATCGTCAGCGAACCATCCTCCGCGTAGAACGCCGCCACGCTGGCGGGGTCCTGGCTCCCCCACGCGGCGGTGTAGCGCGCGGCGAGGTCCTGCAGCGCCGCGTATTCCATCGGCCGGTCGGTCGTGGCGCAGGCGGCGAGTGCGCAGAGGAGGGTGACGCGGATCAGGACTCGCATGTCGGCTCACATCGCTGGCCCAGGCGCAGGATGGCATTGCCGAGCCCGGTGAAGTAGATCATCTGGTGCGGTCCGAGAATGACGCCCGTCATGAGACCGGGCAACGGCTCCCAGAGGGCTGGCGTCATCAGCTCCAGGCGCGGTATGCCGGCGTCCATCCGGCGAATGAACTCGGCGGAGAGCGCCGCCTGCTCCGGCGTCTGGCTCTGGAAGACGGATTCGTAGTGTCCCGATTCGGGATCGACCACGATCAGTTCGTTCCGCGCCGGGAGCGCCACCCAGAGCATGCCCTGGGCATCCAGCTCCAGGTTGTCCGGCACCGGAATCTCGAGCAGCGTCGACTGGTGGCCGAGCTGGCTGGTCGCGGTGTCGAAGTCGAATTGCAGGATCCGATTCCCCACCGATTCCGCCACGTAGAGCTTCCCGCGGGCGTGGTCCACGACGAGCCCGTTGGCGAAGCGCAGGCCGTCCACGAGGAGTTCCGGTTCCCCGAACTTCCCGTCCGCCCACGGCAGCCTCCAGAGCGACCCGTCCCCCTCGGGAAAGTCGACCGCCGCGAACATGCGCGCCTCGCCGTCCTGCGGCGTGTTCCTCGTGCTCTGGGTGAACCAGATCGTGCCGTGCGCATCGCGGACCGCGGTGTTGACGCCAAAGGAATGCTGGTAGACCAGTTCCGCCTGGCCGGTCGCAATCTCGACCCGGTAAATCCCGCCTCCCAGGACATCGGCCAGCACCAGGTGGGTGCCGGCCGGCTCGAGCGACACCCCGTTGATGGCCCCCGCGTGCACCGGAGGATTGTTCAGGTAGCCGGCGTCGGCCAGGTTGCCGAACGGCGCGCTGTGGCCATCCGGCTCGACCAGGCGCAGGCCGGACACCTGGTCGGAGACAATCAGGCGGCCGTCCGGCAGTGCGACGCCGTCTTCCGGGCGGACCAGCGAGCGGTCGGCGGGATAGACCATCGACGGCGCGAAGGTCCACTGCGGAGGCGGGGGCGTCGTCGGCTTTTCCGTCGGCGGGGCGCAGCCGACGAGCAGGCCGAGGAGCACGGCATGGGTCATGGATCGCATCAGTGTCTCCTGAACGAGCTTGCTTCGTTGGCCACTCGCCGGCCCGCCACGCAATGTCGGATGGCGTCCGCCCCGGGTTACGCCTTCAGCGCCGCGACGAGCGCCCTGAACGCCCGACCCCGGTGGCTCACCCCGTCCTTCTCCTCGTCGGTGGCCTCCCCGAAGCTCTTGCCGAGGTCGGTCGAGAAGAAATGGGGGTCGTAGCCAAAGCCCGCGCTGCCCGCCGGCGCCTCGAGGATGCGCCCGGCGCATTCCCCTTCGAACACCTCCGGCATGGCGCCGTACTTCCGGAACAGCACCAGCGCGCAGCGGTACCGCGCCATGCGCTTGAGTTCCGGCGCCCCGGCGAGTCGCCGGACCAGTTCGGCGTTGTTGGCGGCGTCGACCTCCTCGGCCGTCCCGCTCGCGCCGGCCCACCGTTTGGAGCGGGTGCCCGGCGCGCCCCCGAGGTAGAACACCTCGAGCCCGGAGTCGTCCGCCACCGTCGGGAGTCCCGATCGCTTGGCGAAATGCTCCGCCTTGGCCAGGGCGTTGGCGCGGAAGCTGTCTGCGCTTTCGAGGAGGTCTTCGGCGGCGTCTTCGAAGAGGTTGAGGTCTTCCGGGAAGACGAGCTCGAGCCCGGCGTCGGCCAGCAATCGCTTCACTTCGCGCTGTTTCCCGGCGCTCCGGGTGGCGACCAGCAGTTTCACCGGCCGAGCGCCTTCCGCTGCAGCGCGAAGAGCTGGGCGATCCCCCGCTCGCCGTAGGCCAGCAGGCTGTCGAGTTCGGCGCGGCTGAAGGTGCCGGCCTCGCCCGTGCCCTGCACCTCGACGAACTTGTCCGGCTCCAGCATCACGAAGTTGGCGTCGACCCCGGCGTCCTTGTCCTCGAGGTAGGCTAGGTCGAGCCGGACCTCTCCCTCCACCACGCCGACCGACACCGCCGCCACCAGGCAGCCGAAGGGATCCGGCACGCCGGTCGTCCTCGCGAGCCAGGCGGTCGCGTCCGCCAGCGCCACGCAGGCGCCGGTGATGCTGGCCGTGCGGGTGCCGCCATCGGCCTGCAGCACGTCGCAGTCGACCCGGATGGTGTACTCCCCGAACGCCATCGTCCCCATGGCCGCGCGGAGCGAGCGGCCGATCAGCCGCTGGATTTCCTGCGTGCGCCCGCCCGGTCCGTTCCGTTCCCGGGAGGTCCGTTCGCTGGTGGCGCGCGGCAGCATCGCGTATTCCGCCGTGACCCATCCCTGCCCCGACCCCCGGCGCCAGGAGGGGACGCCCTGCTCCACGCTCGCGGTGCAGTGCACCAGCGTGCCCCCGGCGCGCACCAGGCAGGAGCCCTCGGCGTAGGGATTGGCGCCGCGCTCGAGCACGAGCGGGCGAAGTTCGTCGTTCTGTCGGCCATCAGGACGGGGCACGCAGGCGCTCCACGAGTCGGGTGGTGGATTGGTCAGGCACGAGATCGACGCGGACGACGCGCCCCCCGCGGGATTCCACGAAGTCGGCGCCGACGATCTGGTCACGGGTGTAGTCGGCGCCCTTCACGAGCACGTCGGGCTCGAGGGCGCGGATCAGCTCGAGGGGGGTCTCCTCGTCGAACAGCACGACACAGTCGACCGCCGCAAACCCCGCCAGCATCCGCGCGCGCGCCGACTCCGGGACGATCGGTCGATCCGGGGACTTGCCGAGGCGGCGGACCGAAGCGTCGGAGTTGACGCCGACGACCAGCGCGCCGCCCTCGGTGCGGGCCGTTTCCAGGAGGGCCAGATGGCCGGGGTGCAGCAGGTCGAACACCCCGTTGGTGAACACGACGTTGCCCATCTCGGCGCGGCGCCATGCCTGGGCCTCCGCCAGCGTGCGGACCTTGCGCTCGGTATTCAGAGCAGGTGCTCGGCGCCGACATCCGCCGACCGCCCCCGGAAGAGCAGCTTGAGGAGCGGCGGCGCGACGAAGGTGGTCCCCATGACCATCAGGAGGACGACGCTGAAGACATCATCGGTCAGGAGGCCGGACCGGCGTCCGACGTCGGCGAAGATGAGACCGACCTCGCCCCGGGGCACCATGCCGACGCCGACGGCCAGCCGGCGGAAGCTCTTCCACGGTGCGGCGTAGCCCGCCGCCACCTTGCCGAGAATGGCCAGGATGGTGAGGCCGAGTGCCACGAGGAGGAGGAAGCCGCCCCCCGGACGGGTGGGGTTGAGCAGGTTGACGTCGAGCGAACTGCCGACGCTCACGAAGAAGATCGGCGTGAGGAGCGCGCCGACCGGGCGGACGCGCTGCTCGATGGCGTTGTACTGCTCGGTGCGCGCCAGGATGATGCCGGCGGCGAAGGCGCCCATGATGAGGGCGGAGCCGGCCCATGTCCGCCACCGCCGCCAGCCCGAAGGCGAGCGCCAGCGCGATGATCGGGACGGCGTACGAGACCTTCATGTTGGCGATGGCCCGGAACAGCCGTGGCGCCACCCAGCCTCCGATCGCGATCGCGATGACGAGGAAGCCGACGGCGACCGCCAGGATGCGGGCCACGCTGAACGGCGACAGCGCGCCTGCCGGCGGCGATGCCCGACACGACCGTCAGGATCACGAGCCCGAGCACGTCGTCGATGACGGCGGCGCCGATGATGATCCGTCCTTCCGTCGAGCCGAGATTCGAGAGGTCGGAGAGCACTCGGGCGGTGATGCCGACCGAGGTGGCGGTCAGCGCTGCGCCGATGAAGACGGCGGCGGTGCTGAGGGTCGTCGGGTCGCCCATGCCGTGGGGAACGTTCGCCCAGAAGAGGTAGCCGGCCAGGAAGGGCAGCACCACGCCGACCGCCGCGACCGACACCGCCGACCCGCCCACCTTCCGCATCTCCCGGAGGTCGGTCTCGAGCCCGATTTCGAACAGCAGCACGAGGACGCCCAGTTCGGCGAGAATCGTGATGATGTCGACCGTCGGGCCGGTGGCGGGGATGATCCCCAGCGCGCTCGAGCCGAGGATCACCCCGGCGAGCAGCTCACCGAGGACGGCGGGCTGGCCGACGCGTTCGGCAATCTCCCCGAAAAACTTGGCGGCCACGAGAATGGCAGCGAGGGTGAGGAGGAAGCTGGCGATGCTGTGTCCATCTCCCCCACCCGCGGCCGCCAGCACGGGGGTAACGGCCCCGATGGTTGGCATCACGATATCAAAGCCCTTCGACGGCGCTGGGCCGGAAGTGGAAGGTGTGGTTGAAGAGCGGCAGGTGCACTTCCTCGGCATACTCGCTGCCAATGCTGATTTGCCGCGGCCTCGAGGTGCGCTTGATCTGGATCTTCTGCGCCTCGGCCGGGAGGCCGAGCCGGTCGACGGTCAGCAGCAGCCGGCGGCGGATCACGCCGTCCGAAATACTCGGCGCCAGCCGCGCCTGCGAGCGCATCTCGTCCTGGAACTGGTAGAACCGCCAGTAGACCTCGCCGATATTGACGCCGTAATACAGCACCGCGGAAAAGACGAGCAGCGTCAGGAGGCAGCCGGTCGAGCTGGATCCCCGTCGGTTCGATGCGCGAGTTACCATTGTGATTGCGCTCCGTCCACGATGTCCGTCACCAGTTTGTCCAAGGCCCGCACCCGGCCATCCTGTTCCCTGCCGGGATCGTAGTTGGCCTCGACGATGAGGCCGCTGCGCTGCCAGATGGCCTTGCCGGCCTTCTGATCGTAGATCTCGATGTTCACCGTCATCTGCAGCGCCCGCTGCGTGACCACCACGTTCTGGTTGCCGGCGCTGTTGGTCGCGCCCGCCCCGGTATACGCCACCGGCAGGTCCGGTTCGTATCGCGTGATCGATCCGCGCACGATCGCGTCGGCGGTGTTCTCGCCCGCGGCGCGCAGTCCCAGCCGGCCCTCCATGGCGACCTTCACCGCCTCGTTCACCTGCTGCGTCAGCGCCGGCTCGGTCGTCAGATTGTCGAACGGCATGATCGCGACCGTCTTGATGTCCGCCGGCAGTCCCCCCCCCGCGAACCCGTACCAGCAGCCCACCAGCAGCGGGAGGCTAGCGAGCAGGCGGCGTCCAGACCGACGGGGGGAAGGCAGGCGCAGTCGAATCAGCGACAATCGTCAGGTCCAGTCTCGCCGGTACGGAAGGAACGGTGAGCCGCGCGGAGACCGGTGCGCCGCGGGCGTCCAGCCTGGTCTCGACGATCCCCATCGTGACCCCTGCGCGTTGCCACTGTGCCCGCAAGGTACCCGGACTGGCGGTCCGGCGGGAATACCGCACCGTGTCGATGCCGGAGGCCCACTCCAGCGCGGTCGTCGTCGCATCTTGCTGGCCCCGGACCCGGGCTCCGGGCGGGGGCGGCCGAATGACCCCGAACATGGCCCACATGAGGGGATAGCTCGGAATCAACTGGGCGATGACCTCCGGCGGCTGGACCCACCGGGCCTCGTCGCCCACTACCATCGCCGCAGCACCGCCGAGGCCCCACGGCCCCGCGATGTCGAATCGCATCGAGTCCGGTCCCGCGATCCGCGCACTGCCCTGGCCACCAACCGACGCCTGTCCATTGTTGAACAGCCACTTGAACCGGGACAGCTGCTGCCCGGTCGGTGCGGTGGCCAGGGCCCAGCGTGCCGCCTCGGCGTGGCCGACCGCCGGGAGTGGCTGGGGCGAGGTGACCGGCGCCGCCTTGGTGCAGGCAGCCAACAGGCAAAGATACGAAAAACGATGCAGGTGGTCAAGCCGAAAGTGTTGTGGCATAGGAGGTTATCGGGTTTCAGCTCAAGCGCTTCATCGCCTGATGACCCGAATCGGATCGCCCTCCGTCACCCGGAGCAGCGTGGTCGGGGTTCCCACGACCCTCCCGAAGATCGTGTATCGGCCATCGAGCTGCGGCTGGCTGCCCAGGGTCAGGAAGAACTGACTCCCTCCGGTATCGGGCCCCGAGAGGGCCATGGCCATCTGGTACCCGTCGAAGCGCCGCTGGTTGATTTCGTCGCGGATGGCGTAGCCGGGTCCCCCCCAACCGTCGCCGCGGGGATCACCGTCTCGCGCCACCAGGTCGGGGATGACCCGCTGCCACCGTCCGCGGTCGAAGAAGCGACGGTCGAGAAGGGTCAGGAAGTTGACCACGGTCAGCGGTGCCTCCGGACCGAGCAGTTCGATCTCGATGATGCCGCGCTGGTCGGTCTCGATGAACACGTGGGGCCGGGCGTCCGGTGACTCGGGAACCGCCACGAACCGGCGGGTGATTTCCCGGTAGTCCTCGAGCGTGCGGCTGGTCTCGAGCGGGAAGGCCGGACCCCAGCGCGCCGCGGCGGCTGGCCAAGCCGATTCGGCCCAGAGGCGTATCACGTAGTTTGTCGGGCGGGAGGTGACCGAGAGGAAATTCCGTGAGACGTCGCCCGCGAGCTCGTCGGACTGGCTGGCGAGCGACCGGAGCGCCAGCAGCGCGCCGATCGCCGCGTCGGGGATGGAATCGCGTCCCGCGCGGTCGTACGCCGCCGCCAGCGGGACGACGTCGGTGGGGACGGGGGCGCGCGCGATCGCCTCTGCGGCGAGCGTGCGCACGCCGACATCGGGGTGGCTCAACAGGCGCCGCGCGGCGGCGAGCAGCTTGGGATCGGGACCCTGCACCGCCTGGAACCACCCTTGCAAGCGCGGCGGCGGCGACCCGGCCGTCCGGGTCGGCCATGAAGTCGGGATGCGACACGTCGGGACCCGGGGCGACCCATCCCCAGCCCTCCGCGGCCGCCGCCCGCTCCGGCCAGCGGGGACTCGCCGTCCAGGGAGCCGAGAGCGCACGGAACGAATCGGCGCTGATCCGTGCCAGCCCGAGGAGCGCCTCCTGCTGCAGCGCGAAGGTTCCCTTCCCTTCCCGGACGATGCGCGACAGTTGCGCCACGGCGACCGGTCCTCCCGACTGCGCCACCGCCCTGGCCGCCTCCACCTGGACGTTGAAGGTCTGGTCGGCGAGCTGGGCGACGACCTTGTCGGCCACCTCCGGACGGCCATACGTCCCCAGCGCCCGGAGGGCGTTGATGCGCACGCTCGCCTGTTCGTCCCGGGCGGCGCGCGTCAGCAGCTGGATCACGCTGCCCTGGTCCAGCTGCGCGGCGTCGGCGTACGATGCGGTCAGGGCGCGGGCGGCATAGGTCCGCACCAGCGGGTGCTTGTCCTGGAGGGCGGTGAGCATCGTCGCGCCGGCCGCGGGGGCGCGGAGCTGGGCGAGCGCGAAGACCGACCGCCAGCGGAGCTCCTCGTCGTCGCTCTCGGCCAGCGCCATCAGCTGCCGAACCGGGCCGGCCGCTCCCAGCCGCCACGACTCGGTCGCGGCGTGGCGGACGAGGACGTCGCTCGCCCCGGTCATCGAGAGGTTGGCGGTGTTGCTGAGCACGCGAATCACCATGTCCGACGCGGTCGGCCCGCCGATCTTCGCGAGGGCGGTGACGATTTCCTTTGCCGTTTCGAGCGTGGGCGTCGGGAGTCCGGTCAGGCGCGCGATGAGCGGCGCCACCGCGGCGGTGTCCCGCAGGAGCCCGAGGGCAAAGGCGACGGTCGCGTGGGAGGTGGAGTCGAGATCGCGGAGCATGGGGATCAGGAGGGCGGTCCCCCGCAGGTCGCCGATCCGCCCGATTGACAGCGCGGCCGCCCGGCGCACCAGCGGTTCCGGCGACAGCGTGCCCGCCTCGAGCGCGGCCGGGGCCCACCGGCGCGCATCCTCCGCCTGCAGCATCGGCGCGATGGCCTCCACGATGGCGGCGTCCTGCGCGCGCGCCGGCGTGGCCCCCCAGAGCAGCAGCCCCACTATGGCGGGCAGGAAGCGGGACACCTGCAGGGGCGCGGTCACGCAGGATCGGGGATGGGGTGCAGCAGCGCGGCGACTTCGGCTGGAAGCCGGGTGGGCGTGAACGCGTGGTCGAGGCTCAGCATCCGTGTCTCCGCGCTCACCAGGAGGACGCCCGTCTCGGCGTGGGTCAGTCGGTAGGCAAAGGTCACCCGGCGGCTGGCGAGCTCGCGCACCCAGCACCGGACCTGCACCAGGTCGTCGTAGCGCGCGGGACGATGATAGCGCATCGTCAAGTCGCCCACCACGAGGAAGAACCCCATCCCCTCCAGCTCGCGATAACTCATGCCGGCCTGCCTCAGATACTCGGTGCGGGCGACGTCGAGCCAGACGGCGTACCGGGCGTGATACACGACGCCCATCGCGTCGATCTCGGAGTAGTTGACCCGCGCGAAGGTGTCGGAGTGGGTGACGGGCATCGGAGGCCGGGAAGGGGGTTGGCTGAAGGTAGGCCCGGGAGTCGCCGAAAGTCAAATGCCGCAAGCGCTTGCGAGACAGCCAGAGTGGTTCCTATCTTCGGTCGTGTTCGGCACCCAGCTGCTTGTCCTGTCAGACGCCCACGTGGGCGCCTCCCCGCCGGAAATCGAGGAGGCGCTCCTCGAGTTTCTCGATCGCGCCCCCACGCTGGGCGACTCCCTCCTCCTGAACGGCGACATCTTCGATTTCTGGTTCGCCTACCGGCGCCTGATTCCGCGGCGCGGGTTCGAGGTGGCCGCCGCCATCCGGCGGGTGCGGAAGCGGATGCCTGTCGCCATGGTGGGAGGCAACCACGATCGGTGGGGGGAGGATTTCTGGGAGCAGGATCTCGACGTGCGATTCGCGCCGCTCCGCATGGAGCTCCTCGTCGGGACCCGGCGGGTCCTCGCGATCCACGGCGACGGCGTGACGGAGTCGCACTGGTCCGCCGTGCTGCTCCAGGAAATCACCCGTCACCCGGCGTTCGTGACGATCTGGAAATACGCGCCGACCTGGTTCGCCTTCTGGGTGGTCGATCGGATGACCCATTCGCTGGGGAACACGGTGCGGGAGGAGGAGATCCTGCAGCGGGCGTCGGTGCGGCAGCGGGAGTGGGCGGAGGCCGAGCTGGCCAGGGATCCGGGACTCGGCTGCCTCGTGATGGGCCACACCCACCGGCCCGTCCTCAGCGAACCGAGCCCCGGCCAACAGTTCCTCAACCCCGGCGCCTGGCTCGACGGCCTTCGGTACGCAGTCGTCACGCCGTCCGGTGCGGAGCTCGCCGTCTACAAGCGGTGAGGCTACCTTCGTCGGTCCTCAGTCCTCCTACCCCAGCCGCACCAGTTCCGGCTCCCCCAGCCGCTCGCCGAGAAACCGCGCCCCCACCTGAAGAAAGCGGGCCTGGTCGTCGCTGACCACGAAGCGGTGGCTCCCCGGCACGGTGGTCCCGCTAGCCGTCCCTGCCTCCTCCAGCGCTTCGGCGAGGCTGATGGCCGTCTCTTCCGCGCTGTCGATCAGCGCGACCGTCCCCCCCATCACTTCGTGCAGCAGCGGCTTCAGCAGCGGGTAGTGCGTGCACCCGAGCACAAGGGTGTCGGCGCCAGCCACCCGGAGCGGGGTGAGGTATTCCTCGGCCACCAGTCGCGTCGCCGGATGGTCGAACCATCCCTCTTCGACCAGCGGCACCAGGAGCGGGCAGGCGACCTGCTCGATGCGCGCCGCGGGGAGAATCCGCCGGATGGCGGCGGGATAGGCCTGGCTCGCGACGGTACCGGCGGTGCCGATCACGCCGATGCCGCCCCCGCGGGTCGCCCTCGCGGCCGCGCGGGCGCCGGGTTCGATGACGCCGAGGACGGGCACCGGCGACGCCGCACGAAGGGCGTCGAGGGCGTGGGCGGTGCTGGTGTTGCACGCGACCACCACCGACTTGACGCCCTGCCCCAGCAGCCAGTCGAGAATCTCCAGGCTGTACCGCCGCACCGTCTCCGGGGACTTCGGCCCGTAGGGGACGCGCGCGGTGTCGCCGAAGTAGATGGTGGATTCGAGCGGCAGCCGCTCGTAGATGGCGCGGGCCACCGTCAGGCCGCCGATGCCGGAATCGAAGATGCCGATCGGCGCGGCGTTCACCGGAGGCGCACCGGCACGGAGACGGCGCCAGCCATGCCGCCGTTGGGCGCCGCCTGGATGGAGAGGTCGCCCGGGAAGTCCCACAGGTGTGCCGACACGTACGCCTCCATGGCCGCGAGCAGGTGGTTCAGGCCGAGCAGGACGAGCCAATCTTCCTTCTGCTGCTGCTTGGAGTCCACGCTGCCGCTATTGATCGATTCGAGGTAGTTCAACTGGCTGCTGGTGGTGAGCACCATCCCGAGGGTGACTCCTTCCGCCGCCACGAAGAAGGCGCCGGCGGTCTTCCGTCCGAGCGTGGCCTGCCCCCACCCGGGAATGAGCAGGGAGCGGAAGAAGGCTCCCATCGGGGTCGCGGGCGGCCGAATTGTCGGCACGGTGTCGAGGGCAACCGCCGGGCGCTCGGCGGTGATGGCGCTGGGAACGGAGTCCCTGGCCTTGGTGGTGTCGAGCACCGCCGCGGAGTCCTGTGCCCCGGCGGTGGCCGCCGGGACGAGGCACAACAGCAGGAACGCCGCCCAGGGTTTCACGCCGAACGTCCCTCCGGGGCGGCCACCAGCACCGGCAACGCCGCCGCGTGCACTGTCACGTCCAGCGAGCTTGATCCAGGCGACCGGAGTTCGCCGTCGAGGTGGGCGGTCAGGGGGCCGTCGTCAGAGCGCACCTGCACCCGCCTCCCCCGCGCCATGCGCACCTCTTTCAACCCGGTGTGCTTCCCGGTCAGGACCCGGGGAGCCTTGGTCAGCAGGAAGCCCAGGCCGAACTGACCCACGGCGCAGACGTCGAGCAGTCCGTCGTCCGGGCGCGCATCAGGCACCAGGTAAAAGACTCCGCCGGCGCAGGGCCCGATGCCGATTTCGAGGACGGTGGTCGGTTCGCTCCAGGCCGTGCCGTCGACGTCGATGTGGAGCTGCAGGGCGCGGCGATGAATGACCGCCTGGAGCGCCGCCACGACGTAGCCGAGCGCCCCGGGCCAGTGCTTGTACTGGTTGACGCGCCGGGCCACATCGGCGTCGAGGCCGACGCCGATCGAGTTCACGAAATATTCGCCCCAGGCCGCCCCGACGTCGAACGGTCGAACCTCGGCCCCGGCGAGCGCGGCGACGGCGGCTTCCGGCGTGCGGCCCGTCGTGCCGGTCATCTTCGCGAAGTCGTTCCCGGTGCCCACCGGCACCACACCGAGTGGCGGCCGGACACCCGCGTCCCGCGCCAGCAGCCCGTTCGCCACCTCGTGCACCGTCCCGTCGCCCCCGACGGCGATGATCCGGGCCACCCCGTCGCGCACCTGGCGCGCGAGCGCCGTGGCGTGTCCCGGCCCGTTGGTCAAGGCCAGCTCCACCTCTCCCCAGTGCGCCCGGGCAGCACGCACGACATCCTCGCGGAATCGTGCGCTCCGGCCATGCCCGGCGGCTGGGTTGAGGATGACGAGTGTCTGCAGGCGGCCCTCGACGGGGAGGAAAGATGGCGGGAGCGTGTGGGAATCGAACCCACCGGAGCCGCCTGAGGCGCCTCCATCGCGGTTTTGAAGACCGGCCGAACCACCAGGCCCGATCCGCCCCCGGGAAACCTCAGTCCGTACACGCGACTACGTCGATCTCCACCCGCGCCCCCTTGGGGAGCCCCGCGACCGCGACGGTGGAGCGCGCCGGCCGGTGGCTCCCGAAGTGCTTCGCGTAGACCTCGTTCATCGCGCCGAAGTCGGCCATGTCGATGAGATAGACGGTCGTCTTGACGACCTTGTCGAATCCGGTGCCGGCGGCGGCGAGCACCGCCCGCAGGTTCGCGAAGACCCGTTCCGACTGTTCCGCCACGCCGCCCGGCACCAGCTCCATGGTGGCCGGATCGAGCGCCACCTGGCCCGCGGTGTACACGTAGGCACCGCTGACGATGGCCTGGCTGTACGGGCCGATCGCCTTGGGGGCGTCTGGCGTGGAAACGACCGTGAGTTTCGTCATCAGGAGAGTCCCTCGATTCTGCCATCGGGGTAGACCCGCATCCCTTCGGCGGCGGGCGTCTTGCCGAGGCCCGGCATCGTCATGATGTCGCCGGCGAGGGCGACCACGAACCCGGCGCCCGCGGACGCATAGACGTCGCGGATCGTGATCCGGAAGCCGGACGGGCGGCCCAGCTTGGTCGGATCGTCGCTGAAGGAGTACTGCGTCTTCGCGATGCAGACCGGCGTCTCACCGAGGCCCATCGCATCGAGCTGCTTGATGGACCGCTCGGCGACGACGGTGTAGTCGACACCGTCCGCGCCGTAGATCTCGCGGGCGATCGTCTCGATCTTCTCCTTGATCGGCATGGCGGCGTCGTAGATCGGCTTGAACTTCCCCTTCTTCTCCGCCAGCACGTCGAGCACCTCGCGGGCCACCTCCTCGCCCCCTTCCCCGCCCTTCGCCCAGACGTCGCTCAGGGCCACCCGCGCGCCCCACGACTTCGCCGCGGCGATCACGGCCTCGATCTCCTCCGGGGTGTCGGAGAGGAACCGGTTGACCGCCACGACCACCGGCACGCCGAACTTCTTCACGTTCTCGACGTGGCCCTGGAGGTTCGTCATGCCCGACCTTCAGGGCGGCGACGTTCGGCGTGTTGAGGGCGTCCTTCTTCACCCCGCCGTGCATCTTGAGCGCGCGGATCGTGGCGACCACCACGGCCACCTCCGGGTTGAGTCCGCCCATCCGGCACTTGATGTCGAAGAACTTCTCCGCGCCGAGGTCGGCGCCGAAGCCGGCCTCGGTGAGCACCAGGTCGGCCATGCCGAGCCCGAGTCGCGTCGCCACCACCGAGTTGCAGCCGTGGGCGATGTTGCCGAACGGCCCGCCGTGCACGATGGCCGGGCCGCCCTCGAGCGTCTGCACCAGGTTCGGCATCAGCGCGTCGCGGAGCAGGAGCGTCATGGCGCCCGCCGCCTTGAGCTCGCCGGCGGTCACCGGCTTCTTGTCGCGGGTCAGGCCGACGATGATGCGCGCAATCCGCTGCTCGAGGTCGCTCACCGACGTCGCCAGGCAGAGAATCGCCATGATCTCGCTGCCCGGCACGATGACGAACCGGTCCTCGCGCGTCGGGCCGCCGTTCAGGTTCCCGAGCCCGACGACGATGTGCCGGAGGGCCCGGTCGTTCATGTCGATGGTGCGGGGCCAGAGAATGCGGCGGACGTCGATGCCGAGGGCGTTGCCCTGGTGCAGGTGGTTGTCGAGCAGCGCCGACAGGAGGTTGTGCGCCGAGGTGATCGCGTGGAAGTCGCCGGTGAAGTGCAGGTTGATCTCGTCCATCGGGATCACCTGCGCGTAGCCGCCGCCCGCGGCGCCGCCCTTGACGCCGAAGACCGGCCCCAGGCGAGGGCTCACGGATGCAGACCATCACCTGCTTTCCCATGCGGCGGAACGCCTGCGCCAGGCCGACGCGTGACCGTGGACTTGCCCTCGCCGGCCGGCGTCGGGTTGATCCCGGTGACCAGGACGAGGCGGCCTTTCGGCGGGCGGGCGGCGGCGGCTTCCGGCGTGATCTTGGCCTTGAACTTCCCGTACGGGAGGAATTCGTCCGGCCCGAGCCCCGCCTCGGCGGCGATCTCGGCGATCGGACGGGGGACGGCGGCCTGGGCGATCTCGATATCGGTGGGAAACTTGGGTGTCACGCGCTCTCTCCGGATGAAGGCAGCAAAGATCTGACGCTGGAACGGTAACCGGCGCCGGGGCGCACGGGAATGGCTGTGCTGTTCAGGCGGCCCGCAGCCGGGGACCGAACACGCGCGCCGCGTTCCGGCCGGTGCGCGCAATCAGTTCCGCGGACGCCTCGCCACGCGCCGCCGCCACCCGTTCGGCGACGAGCCGCACATAGGCGGGCTCGTTCCGGTGTCCGCGGTGCGGGACCGGGGCCAGGTAGGGCGCGTCGGTCTCCACCAGGAGCCGCTCGGGCGGCGTGGCGCGGACCAGGTCGTCGAGGCCCCAGGAGCGGAAGGTCACCATCCCGCTGAACGAGATGTAATGCCCCAGCGCCACCCCGGCCTCGAAGAGCGACGGCCCGCTGCTGAACGAATGGAGAATCGCGGTCACGCCGGGAAAGGCCTGCAGCACCGCCGCGACGTCGGCGTCGGCCTCGCGGGCGTGAATGACGACCGGCTTCCCCGCCGCGGCCGCCAGGGCCATCTGCCGTTCGAAGACGCGTCGCTGCACGTCCCGCGGGGAGTGATCGTAGTGATAGTCCAGCCCGATTTCGCCGCAGGCGACCACCCGCGGATCCTGCAGGGCGGTCGTGAGCCACTCCGCGGTCGCGTCGGTCCAGGTGCGGGCGTCGTGGGGGTGGAGTCCGGCGGTGGTGGAGATGCGGGGCTCGTCGTCGGCCATCGCGAGGCCGAGGTCGGTGGCGGCCCGGGATTCCCCGATCACCACGAGGTGCCCGACGCCGGCCGAGAACGCCCGATCCGCCGCCTCGGCGCGGTCGCCCGCGAAGGCGGCGTCGCCGAGATGGCAGTGGGTGTCGACCAGCACGGGGTCAGACGGTCGGCTGGGCCTTGGCGACGCCGGCCCGGGGTGCGCTCGCCTTGACGCCGCGCGCGTCGGCCCCCGGCCAGCGCTGCTCGATGGCGAGGAGGAGCGGAGCGGCGATGAAGATCGAGGAGAAGGTGCCGGTGAAGACGCCGAACGCCATGACGAGGGCGAACGGCCGGATCACCTGGCCGCCGAAGATGGCCAGGGCCAGCAGCGTGGCGAGGGTGGTGCCGTGGGTGAGCACGCTCCGCGGCAGCGTCTCGTTGATCGAGCGGTTCAGGACCGAGATGAAGTCGTCGCGCCGGTACTTGTGCAGGTCCTCGCGCACCCGGTCGAAGATGATGATCGTGTCGTTCAGCGAGTACCCGACCATCGACAGCACGGCGCCGACCACCACGAGGCTGACCTCGATGCGCATGACCGCGATGAACACGATCGTGGCCAGGATGTCGTGCGCCGTCGCGCCGACGGCCGCCAGCCCGAACCGCCACTCGAAGCGCCAGGCCAGGTAGGCCAGCACCGCGAAGAACGAGAGGAAGATGGCCAGGAACGCCTGGGTGCGGAGTTCGCCGCCCACCTTCGGACCGACGCCGGCGGAGTTCAGCATGGTGTAGGTCCCGGCGCCCAGCGAGGCGTCGAGCGCCGCGCCGACGGCGATGGCCGTGGCCTCGGTGTCGTCGGCGTCGGTGCCTTCCTTGGCCACCCGCGCCCGGATCGAATACTCCTGCGCGCTGCCGATGGTCTGGATCTCGGAGCCGGGGATGCCCTGGGCGTCGAGGGCCGCGCGCAGCTGCGACGCGTCGAGCGGCTGTTCGCTGCGGATCTGGATCAGCGTCCCGCCGGTGAACTCGATGCTGTAGCTCAGCCCGACGATCAGCAGGAAGAGCATGCCGGGCAGGAGGATGGCCGCGGTCACACCGTAGGCGTACTTGCGGACGCCAATGAAGTCGTAGTTCGCGTTGGCGAAGAATCGGGTCATCGTCAGATGCTCAGCGTAGTGAGGTCAGGCCGCCGCTGCAGCCAGATCATGAAGAAGGTGCGGGTCACGAAGACCGCGGTGACCATGGAGGCGATGATGCCCATGATGAGGGTGACCGCGAACCCCTTGACCGGGCCGGTGCCGAACTGGAAGAGGAAGAGCGCCGTGATGACGGTGCTGACGCTGGAGTCGATGATGGCGCTCATGGCGTGCTGGAACCCCTCGTCGACCGCGAGGCGGACGGTGCGTCCGTGCACCAGCTCCTCGCGGATCCGCTCGAAGATCAGCACGTTGGCGTCCACCGCGATGCCGATCGACAGCACGAGACCGGCGAGGCCCGGCAGGGTGACCGTCGCGTCGAGCATGGCGAGGCCGCCCAGCGTGAAGAGCAGGTACAGCGCCAGCGCGCCCACCGCCAGCACGCCGCTCAGCCGGTAGTACCCGATCATGATCAGGATGACGACCAGGGTGCCGATGAGGCCGGCGGTGATGCCGCCGCGGATGCTGTCGGCGCCAAGGCTGGCGCCCACCTGGAAACGCTCCACGATCTTCAGCGGCACCGGGAGGGCGCCGGCCTTGAGCGTGAGCGCCAGGTCCTGCGCCTCCACGATGGACTTCCCGCCGCCCATCGTGATCTGGCCGTTCCGGTCGATGCGGCCCTGGATGACCGGCGGCGCGCCCTGGATCCGGCCGTCGAGGACGATGGCCATGTAGTCGCCGATGTGCGCCTGGGTGGCCGCGCCGAACTGCCGGCCGCCGGCGCGGTCGAGCTCGAAGAGCACGACCGGCCCGTTGGTGAGCTGGTCGAACTGCGGCCGAAGCGTCCACCAGGTTCCGCCCGGTGACGATCGGCTTCTCCTCGACGACATAGAAGAACCGGTACGGCTGGACCCCGACGCTGAGCGGTGCGGCGGTCCAGAGGATTTCCACCCCGCGCGGCAGGGTGCGCGCGACCTCGGGGATCCGGAGGAGGCTGTCCACCCGGGGGTAGGCCGCTTCCGGCACGAAGTACTCGCCGGGGACGCCGCTCCCCGCGGCGGAGCCGGGCCGGATCAGGGAGCTCAGCACCCCGCCGTCGACCGGGGTGGAGTCAGAGGCCGTGGCCGCCGAGTCGCCGCCGAGGAGCGACTGCACCGCACTGGGCGAGGTCTTGCCGGGCGCGGCGGAGATGCCGAGGCCGCGCAGGGTCCGGTCCATGGCGGGGAGCGCCTTCTCCAGCGCGCTGGTCCGGTCGGTGATCCGGAACTCCAGGAACGCCGCCTTCTGGACGATGTCCATGGCGCGCTGCGGGTCCCGGACGCCGGCGAGCTCGACCACGATGCGCTCGTCGCCGACCTTCTGCACCACCGGCTCCTGCACGCCGAATTCGTCGACGCGCTTCCGGAGCACGGTGAGGGCGAGGTCGATGTCGCGCGGCACGTCGCTGGAGACCCGGCTCGACTGGTCGAGTTCGAGCCCCAGGTGCATGCCGCCCTGGAGGTCCAGCCCGAGCTTCAGCGGGATCTTCTTCTCCGTGGTGTCGCGCATGGCGCCGTCGGGCCCGCGCGTGCGGATCGTGACGTCGCGCGGGAAGAGGCTGTAGACGGAGAGCGCCACGAGGGCGCCGATGATCAGGAGACGGTTTCGGATTGAGGCAGTCATCGTCGCTGGGCCAGCCGTTGATTCAGGTAAACAGAGTTCCGGTCGCGGCCGCGGCCAACGCCGCGCGCGCCGAGGAGCGGTCGCGTTCCAGTTGCGTCCGCAGTGCGTCGAGCGAGGGGAAGCGCTGCACATCCCGCAGCCGCGCCACCCATTCCACTTTCAGCCATTCGCCGTAGAGGGAGCCTGCGAAATCGAGCAGGTGCACCTCGAGGGACCGCTCCGCCTGCTGGAACGTCGGCCGTCCCCCTTGATTCATCATCCCGTCGGCGCGTCCCCCGCGCCATTCGACCCGGACCGCGTAGACGCCGTCCGGCGGCAGCAGCTTCCGGTCGGGAACGCCGGCCAGGTTGGCGGTCGGAAACCCGATGGGCGTGCCCCGCCCGTCGCCCGGCACCACCTGCCCCGTGGCGAAGTAGCGCCGCCCCAGGAGCCGGGTCGCGAGCGCCAGGTCGCCGCCCGCCACGGCCCGGCGCACCAGCGTGCTCGACACCGTGTGGCCATCGACCTCCAGCGCCGGCACCACGTCCACCGCGAACCCGAGCTCCGCGCCCAGCCGGCCCAGCAGTTGGATGTCACCCTGCCGGCCCTGCCCGAAGCCGTGGTCGTGGCCGATCACGAGCTCGCGCATCCCGCACCCCTCGACCAGGACCTCCCGGACGAACCGTTCGGGGGGCATCGCCGCCAGCGCCCGGTCGAAGTGCAGCAGCACCGCGTAGTCGAGCGCGGTCTGCGCCAGGATTTCGCGGCGCTCCGGCCCCGTCGTCAGGAGCAGCGGGGCCGCCGACGGATTCACCACCGCCATCGGGTGCGGGTCGAAGGTGACCAGCACGCTGCGCCGTCCGGCCGCCCGGGCGCGCGCCGCGATCTCCGTCAACACCGCCTCGTGCCCGCGGTGGACGCCGTCGAAGGAGCCGACCGTCACCACCGTCCCTTCCCGGTGCGGCGGGAGAAAGGTGGTCACGGCGTCGCGAGCACGACCGTCGGCCTGATCCACTCCCCATCCCCTTCCGCTACGGCAATCACGTCGCTCTCATCCGCCAGCACGACCGTCCCGGCCGTCACCCCGCGCACGGGGCGCCCGTGCCCGATGTCGACCCGCCCGGCCTCGTCGAGGAGGACCCGCGGCAGGTGGCTCAACACCGCCCCCAGCGGCCAGGGCCGGGTCGTCGGGGCCAGCTCCTCCAGCGGGAGGGCGTCCTCCACCCGCAGGCTGCCGATCGACTCGCGGCGCAGCGCGATGAGGTGGGCGCCCACCGAAAGCGCCTCCCCGAGGTCCCGCGCGATGGCCCGGATGTAGGTCCCGGTGCTCACCGTGACCCGGAAGGTCACGTCGGCCCCGTCGACCGCCAGGAGGTCCGCCGCGTAGACCGTGACCGCCGCCGGCGCGAGTGCCACCACCTCGCCACGCCTGGCCCGCGCGTAGGCTCGTTCGCCGTGCTGCTTCTTGGCCGAATACGCCGGGGGCGTCTGCGCCTGCACGCCGAGGAAGCCGCGCAACGCCTCGGCGATGCGGTCGCGCCCGGGGAGCGCTTCCTCGAACGCCGCGCCGACCGGTTCTCCGGTCAGGTCGTCGGTCGCGGTCCGTTGTCCGAGCCGCGCCGTGGCCAGGTACGTCTTGGCCAGTCCGTCGAGGAACCGGGCCACGCGCGTCCCCTTCCCGAGCAGCAGCACCAGGAGGCCGGTCGCGAACGGATCCAGCGTGCCGGTGTGGCCGATCGACCGCTCGCCGAGGATTCGCCGCGCCCGGGCCACGACGTCGTGCGACGTGGCGCCCGCCGGCTTGTCCACCAGGAGCGCCCCGGTCAGTCCGGGTCCTCCTGCTTGAGCGACGCCAGCACCTCGTTGATGCGCGCGGCGTGTTCCAGCCCGCGATCGAGCTCGAAGTGCAGCTCCGGCACGGTGCGCGTGGTGAGCGCCTTCGCGACCTTGGTCCGCAGGAACCCGGAGGCGCTGCGCAGCCCCTCGAGCGCGCGAAGCTTCGCGTCCTCGTCGCCCTGCACACTGACCCGGATCTTCGCGTGCGAGAGGTCCGGGGTCACCGTCACCGCCGTGAGCGTCACGAACCCGACGCGGGGGTCGCGGATTTCCCTGGTGAGGGCATCCGCCACCACTTGCCGGAGGTTCTCGGCCACCTGTTCCGGACGGCGCGACGACCCTTTCATCGGTTACGCCGCGCCGGCGGAGGCGCTCGGCTCGAGGGTCCGCTTGATTTCCTCGAGGCGGAACGACTCGATCCGGTCGCCGACCTTGACGTCGTTGAAGTTCTCGATGCCGATGCCGCACTCGAGCCCCTCGCGCACTTCCTTCACGTCGTCCTTGAACCGCTTGAGGCTCGAGAACGACCCGGTGTAGACCGTCACGCCGTCGCGCACCACGCGGGCCTTGGTGCCCCGCTGGACCGTCCCGCTCCGCACGATGGAGCCGGCGATGGTGCCGACCTTGCTGACCTTGAAGACCTGCAGCACCTCGGCCTCGCCGAGCACGGTCTCGCGCTCTTCCGGCTTGAGCAGACCCTCGAGCGCCTTCCGGATGTCGTCCACCGCCTCGTAGATGACCCGATAGGTGCGGATGTCGACCTGCTCCCGCTCGGCCGAAGCGCGGGCGTTGGAGTCGGGCCGCACGTGGAAGCCGAGGATGATGGCGCCCGACGCCTTGGCGAGCAGCACGTCGCTGTCGCTGATGGCGCCGACGCCGCGATGCACCACCTCGACCCGCACTTCCGGCGTGCTGAGCTGGGCCAGCGCGTCGGCGAGGGCTTCGGCGGGACCGCCCTGGTCGGCCTTGATGATGATGGGCAGCGTGGAAACCTGCCCTTCCTTGAGCGCGCGGCTGAAGTCCTCCAGCGTGCCGCCCCGCTGGCCGCGGCGGTTCTGCGCCTCGCGCTCGAGGCGCTGGCGCTTCTGCGCGATGTCGCGGGCTTCCGCGGCGTCGGCCACCACCAGGAACGAGTCGCCGGCCGACGGCACGCCGTCGAAGCCGAGGATCTGCACCGGCATCGACGGGCCGGCGGACTTCATGTGGTTGCCCCGCTCGTCGAAGAGAGCGCGCACGCGGCCGGAGAACTTGCCGCAGATGAAGTCGTCGCCGACCGAGAGCGTGCCGCGCTGCACCAGCAGCGTGGCCAGCGGACCCTTGCCCGGGTCGAGCGTGGATTCCACGACGGTGCCTTGCGCCTTGCGGTCGGGATTGGCCTTCAGGTCGAGGACGTCGGCCTGCAGGAGGATCTTCTCGAGCAGGAGTTCGACCCCGGTGCCCTTCTTGGCCGACACGCCGGCGGAGAGGACGTCGCCGCCGAACTCCTCGAGCACGACGCTGTGCTGCAGGAGGTCCTGCATGGTCTTCTGCACGTTGGCCGAGGGGAGGTCCACCTTGTTGATGGCCACCACCATCGGCACGCCGGCGTTCTTGGCGTGGCTGATGGCTTCGACGGTCTGCGGCATGACCTGGTCGTCGGCCGCGACGAGCAGCACCACGAGGTCCGTCACCTGCGCGCCGCGGGCGCGCATGGCGGTGAACGCCTCGTGGCCCGGCGTGTCGAGGAAGGTGATGCGGCGGCCGTTCGGCAGCTCGACGTGATAGGCGCCGATGTGCTGCGTGATGCCGCCCGCCTCGCCGGCGACGATGTTTGCCTTCCGGATGTAGTCGAGGAGCGACGTCTTGCCGTGGTCGACGTGCCCCATGATCGTGACGACCGGCGCGCGCGGCTGCAGCGTCTCCTCCGGATCCTCCTCGATTTCCTGGCCGAGGTCGGCGGCGTACTCGTCTTCCCGCAGCGCCTCGAAGCCGAACTGCGACGCGATCAGCTCGATCTGGTCGAAGTCGAGCCGCTGGTTGACCGTCACCATCAGGCCCAGCTCCTTGAACGCGAACTGGACGATCTGGCTGGAGGGCACCTTCATCAGGTCGGCGAGCTCGGAGACGGAGATGAACTCGTTGACCCGGATCCGGGTCTTTTCCTTCTCGCGCTCCTCGGCCGCCCGGCCCGCCATCACGTCGCGGTAGGAGGGCTCGTCGGAGCGGGAGCCGCGCGACTTCCGGCCGCCCTTCATCCCCTTGAGCGTCTTGAAGATGTTCTTGCTCACCGCTTCCTGGTCGACCTGGTTCTTCCCGCGCTTCTTCTTCCCCTTCTTGAAGTCGCCCTTCTTGGCGTCGGGGCCGAACTCACGGGGGCGTGACGCCTCCGAGGGGCCGGTGGCGCTGCTGAAGACGGGGCGCGGTCCGCGCGACGGCGGTCCGCGGCGCCCGGCCGGGGCCCCTCCGGACGAGGCCGGCGGCGCGCCCGGCGCCGGGCGCTGGATGCGGGGCGGAATGAACGGCTTGCGGGGCGCAGCAGGTGCGGCCGGCGCGGCGTCGGTCGGGGCGGGCGCACCGGCTGCGGCCGACGGGAAGAGATCCTCGACCTTGCGCCGGACCGGCGGTGCCACCGGGGCGTCAGCCGCCGGCGACGCGGCCTCGTCGACCTCCGCGGGGGGCACGTCCTTGAAGAGCTCGCGGGCACGGTCCTCGAGGGAGCGGGCGGGCGCAGCTGCTTCGCCGCGGGCGAGCTCGCGCTCGGCCTCGAGCGCGGCCAGCGCCGACGCCTGGGCTTCGGCTTCCGCCGCCGCTTCGGCTTCGACCTTCTCCACCTCGGCCTTGGTGCGACGGCGGCGCACCGGCGCGGCGGGCGCCTCCGGCGCCGCCGGTTCGGCGTCCGCCTTCTTGCGCCGACCACGCTTCGGCTTGGGCTCCTCGGCGCTCTTCCGCTTGTCGCGCTCCCAGCGGACGCGCACCGCCGACACCTGTCCCGATTCCAGCGCGGACAGGTGGCTGCGCACGAAGATGTTCATCTCCTTGAGCGACTGGATCAGCTGCTCGGAAGAGACACCGAATTCTGCCGCCAACTCATGTACCCGGGTCTTGACCACTCATTCCTCCTCAGGGACTTCCCGCGCCAGGCGGCCCAAACCGTCGGCCAACGCGCGGTCCCGCACACCGGCCACCATCACAGGGGGCCGTCCCAACTGCCTGCCAATCACGTCGGCACTCGGCCCCGGCACGAGGGGAACGCCCTGCGCCTCGGCCAGCCGGATCACCTTGTCCACCGCGCGAGGGCTCGCGTCCGACGCGACCACCACGCACTTCACCTGCCCCGACTGGATCGACCGCCGCACCCCGTCCACGCCGATGACGACGTGCCCCGCCCGCAGGCCGAGGCCGAGCAGGCCGAGCACCCCGCCACTCACGCGGAGGGCGCCGCGTCCTCC
Organism: uncultured Gemmatimonadales bacterium; assembly: GCA_963748815.1. GTDB lineage: Bacteria > Gemmatimonadota > Gemmatimonadetes > Gemmatimonadales > GWC2-71-9 > SPDF01. Next base: position 454,813 of record CAVVKJ010000010.1, read on the forward strand.
CCTGCCTCGCTCTCGTCCGTCGTGAGCTCGGTCAGGAAGCCGACCAGCTGGTCCGCCGCCTCCGGCGTCATGCCGGGGACGCGGAGGAAATCATCGCGCTCGAGGTCGAGCACGTCGTTGAGCATCGTGAAACCGGCGTTCGCCAGCAGCCCGACCAGTTCCGGGGCCAGCCCCTCGAGCTCGGTGAGCGGCACCTGCAGGGCGATCTCCTCCTCGGGCGGCAGCGGCGCGAAGAGGGGGCTCTCGCCGCCCCGCTCCAGCCACTCGCGGCTCGAGTAGAGGTCGATCTTCCAGCCGGTGAGCTCCGAGGCGAGCCGGACATTCTGCCCGTTGCGCCCGATGGCGAGCGACAGCTGGTCTTCGTCCACGACGGCGTTGATCGTCTTGGCGGCGGGGTCGGCGATGACCCGGGCGACGCGGGCCGGGGCCAGCGCCTGCTTGGCGAAGCGCTCCGGATCGGGCGACCACGGCACGATGTCGATGCGTTCGCCGCTCAGTTCATTCACGACGGCCTGCACCCGCGAGCCCTTGAGGCCCACGCAGGCGCCGACGGCGTCGATGGCGTCGTCGCGGGAAATGACGGCCACCTTGGTCCGGCTGCCGACTTCGCGCGCGATGGCGCGGATCTCGATGATGCCCTGCTGGATTTCCGGCACCTCGAGCTTGAAGAGCGCCTTGACGAACAGCCCGTCGGCGCGGCTCAGGATGAGCCGGGGGCCCTTCGGGGTCTCCTCGAGGCGCTTGAGCACCGCGCGGATCGTGTCGCCCTGGTGGAAGTGCTCCCGGTGGTTCTGCTCGCGGTAGGGGATGATCGCCTCCGCCTCGCGGAACTTGTTGAGCATGATGACGAGCTTGCCGCGCTCGATCTGCTGGATTTCGCCGGAGAGGAGCTCGCCGACCTTGTCCTCGAACTCGTCGCGAATCCTGGCCCGCTCGCCTTCGCGCACCCGCTGGATGATCCGCTGCTTGGCCGCCTGCACCGCCAGCCGGCCGAAGGCCGCGAAGGGGATGTCCTCTTCCAGCATGTCGCCCGGCTCGAACTCGGGGTCCTCGAAGCGGGCCTCCTCCACCGACACCTGGCTGGCGGGGTCTTCCACCAGCTCGACGACCTGGCGCAGCCGGGTCACGGTGAGGCCACCCTTGAGTTCGTCCACGGCCAGCTCGAAGCGGACCGTCGGCCCGTATTTCCGGACCAGCGCCGCCTGGATGCCGTCGTGCAGGAGATCGAGCAGTTCCGCCCGGTCGAGCTGCTTGGTGGTGGTGAGCTCGCGGAACGCCGCGAGCATTTCAGTCGAAGTTGCCATCGTTACTCCATGCCGGTGTCACCGGTCAACCCCGTCGATCGGGGAATACAGATATCGAATGCACACAATTGCGGCCGCACCCGCCCGGCTCCCCCGCGGGACGACGAGTCGTCCGGCGGACGGAAACCGGCACCCGGGCCCGGCTGACGTCAGCATCGGGTATGGGGTCGGAAGTCGCGTCGCGGGGTGAAAAAAAATGTGGGGGAACTCCCCCACATCAACAGCCGGCCCCGGACTGGCGGCCCCCACAGCATCAAAAGATACCCCGTGGACCCCGGGGCGTCAATCACCTCATGGAGTTGCGAGGGGACGACCCAGGTACGCGATCATCCGCCCGTCCGCGCCCAGCGACCGACGGTGGCTGTGGAAGAGCCCGGCATCGTGCCCGCTGCAGTGCGGCGAGACGCTGATGTGCCCGACACCCAATTCCATCGCCTGGCGCACCAGCTGCTCCCGCACATCCAATGGCCCCTTCCCTCCGCTTGGAATCGGAAGCCCGAACGCCTCAAAGACCTCAGAACCTACTTCATAGCATGGGCCACAAATGCCCACCCCGCAGTGCATTACCATGTTTTCAACAAGCGTCCCATCCCGTCCCTGCAGGAGGCGAACGCCCCGCTCCAGAATTCGGCCGCTGGCACCTCGCCACCCGGCGTGGAGGAGAGCCATCGCACCATTCACCGGATCGAGCAGGTAGACCGGGGTGCAGTCGGCCACCGTAACGGTCAGCAGGATGCCGCTGGCGTCCGTCGCGTGGCCGTCCACCCCGTCGAGGAGGAGCCAGCCCCGACCTCCCTCGTGCCACGCCACCTCGGTGCCGTGGACCTGCCGGCCGAGGGTCACGAGCGGAAATCCCGGCTCGGCGCTCCTGAAGAGGGCCCATTGCCCCAGCACCCGGCCCACCGGGACATTGCTGGCCAGGCCGAGATCCAGCGGCTCCGCTGACGTGCCACGAGTCGTGACACCCGCCACGACGCCGAAACGGTCCCGCCAGCCGGGAATTTCCATCCGGGGGACCGGCGCGCCGCGATAGACCTCTTCCCTGACGTTTGCGACCTGGCTCACGGCGCCAATCCAGATGAAGTGTGAAACTGGTCACGCAGGGAGATTGCGCCGGAGTGCGGTCCCCCCGATTATTGGCCCCCGCGGGACGCCGCCGGCGACCTGCACTTCCCCACCCACCGGAGATGCCACGATGTTCCGCCCGAAACTGATTCGCAGCGCCTGCCTGGCGGTCGTTCTCGCCTCAGGCACCCTCGGCAGCGTGCAGGCCCAGGACGCGAAGTGGGAGAATACCTTCACCCTGTACGGCTGGGCCGCCGCCATGTCCGGCACAGCCGGCGTGAACGCCGTCACCGCCACCGTGGACGTCCCCTTCAGCGAAATCCTCGACAACCTGAAGATGGGGGCGATGCTCAATTATACCGGCCGCGGCGCGGAGTGGGTGACCGGCGCCGATTTCGTCTACATGAAGCTCGGATCCGACATCGCCGCCCCCAACACCGGCAACACCCTGGCCGACGTCCGGCTGAAGCAGTGGCTCTTCGAGGTGAACGGCGGCTACCGGGTGACGCCCTGGATGGACGCGCTCATCGGCGTCCGGGTCCCGGTGATCGAGGGCCAGATCACCCCTGACCGCGACGATCCCCTGCTCTCCGAGCGCAGCTCGAGCGAGAGCTGGTTCGCCCCGATCATCGGCGCGCGCATCGTGCTGCCGGTCTCGAAGCACCTGACCGTCATCGGCCGCGGCGACCTCGGCGGGTTCGGCATCGGCGGCACCAACAACACCTGGCAGGGTGCCGGGTACCTGAACTATGGATTCGGAAAGGGGTGGTCGGCCACGCTCGGATACCGGGCCATCAGCGCCGACTACGCCACCGGCACGCCGGGGGAAGAGGGCTATTTCCTGTACGACGTGACCAGCTACGGCGGCCTGCTGGGCGTGGCGTACACGTTCTAGGAGAGGGTGCCCTTCAAGGCAGCGGGCCCGTCCAGGCGGATGGGCCCGCGGTCGTTGCCCCCTACTCCTCGAACCGCTCGATGTCGGCGCCGAGGGCGCGGAGACGGCTGTCGATCTGTTCGTACCCCCGCTCGATCTGCCCGACGTTGTGCAAGTGGGTTGTGCCCTCTGCCGCCAGCGCCGCGATCAGCATCGCCATGCCGGCCCGGATGTCGGGCGACTCGACGGTGCTTCCCCGCAGCTTGACCGGTCCCGCCACCACCGCGCGGTGCGGGTCGCACAGCACGATCCGCGCGCCCATCCCGATCAGCTTGTCCACGAAGAACATCCGCGACTCGAACATCTTCTCGAAGACCAGCAGGAGCCCCTCGCACTGGGTCGCCGCGACCAGCGCGATCGACATCGTGTCGGCGGGAAAGGCGGGCCACGGTCCGTCCTCGAGCTTGGGCACGTGCCCGCCGAGGTCGGGGCGGATCCGGCGTTCCTGGTCGGCGTCGATGATCAGCTTCTGCCCGTCGAGGCGGGGCCGGATGCCGAGGCGCTCGAACCCGAGGAGGGTGCCGCGGAGGTCGTCGCCGCGGACGCCGTCGATGGTCAGGGCGCTGTTGGTGACGGCGGCGAGGCCGATGAAGCTCCCGATCTCGATATGGTCGGGGCCGATGGTGTAGGAGGCGCCGTGGAGCGGATGGCCCCCCTCGATGACGTAGGTGTTGGAGCCGATCCCCTCGATGTGGGCGCCCATCGCGACGAGGAGCCGGGCGAGGTCCTGGACGTGGGGCTCGGAGGCGGCGTTCCGGAGCACCGTTCGCCCCTGGGCCTTCACGGCGGCCATGAGCGCGTTCTCGGTGCCGGTGACGCTCGGCTCGTCGAGAAAGATGTCGGCGCCCTTCAGGGACTTGCCGAAGAGCTCATAGTTGTCGCCGAGCTGCACCTCCGCGCCCAGGGCCTCGAGGGCGAGGAAGTGGGTGTCGACCCGGCGCCGACCGATCACGTCGCCCCCGGGTGGCGGCAGCGTCACCCGTCCGAACCGGGCCAGCAGCGGGCCGGCCAGGAGGATCGAAGCCCGGATCCGGGCGCAGAGCCGGGGATCGAGCGGCTTGTTCTCGATGGTCCGGGGGTCGATCCGGACATGGTTCGTGTCGATCCACTCGATGCCCGCCCCCATCTCGGCGAGGATGGCGAGCATCGTCTCCACGTCGCGGATCCGCGGCATGTTGTCGAGTTCGACCGGCCCCTCAGCGAGGACCGCGGCGGCGATGGCGGGGAGCGCGGCGTTCTTGTTGCCGGCGGGGCGCAGGGTGCCGCGGAGCGTGGAACCGCCGCGGACGAGATAGCGTGGGGGCATGGCCAAACCTCGCCCGGAGTGGCGGGGGCCGTCAAGCGCGAGGGATTCCGAATGGCCCCCGGTGAGGCCATACTTCGAGCGTGACTATGCTCCTGCTGCTTCAGGGCGCCCCGGCGCCGATGGCGGGCTGGGTCGGCCCGACCATCGCGATTTCGGTCGCAATCCTGGCCTTCGCGTGGATCGTGGTGTTCGCGTCCGCCGCCGTCGCGGCCATCGCCCTCGCCCGGCGCCTCGACGCCATGTCCGACAACCTCAGCGGCCTGCGCCAGGACCTGGGCGGCATGGTCGAGGGCGCCCGGCGGGTCACCGAACAGGGCGAGGCGATCATCGGCCTGGTCCGGGACGAGGGTGAGGCGTACCTCGCGACCAGCCGCCGTTTCCGCACCCGGCTCAACCACGGCATTGACCGCTTCTCGGAGCGCGCGGCCGACCTCGACGCCCTCTACGAAGTCGTGCAGGAGGAGGTCGAGGACACGGCGCTCCAGTTTGCGAGCGCCCTCCGCACCGCCCGGCTCAGCACCGGCATCATCGCCAAGGTGTTGCGGCGCCGGCGGCGGCGATGACCATCGCCCGGGTCGCCGTTGCGCTGGTCCTGGTCGGCGTCGCGCTGGCCGCCGCGCCGGACGCCCTGCACGCCTGGACCCCCGGCACGCACATCTACCTTGCCCAGAACGTCCTGGCGAGCGCCCACCTCCTCCCCCCGACGGTGGCCGACCTCATCCGGGCCTTTCCGTTCGACTTTCTCTACGGCAACATCGCGGCGGACAGCACCATCGCGAAGAATTTCGCGCCGGTCAGCCGCCACTGCCACCACTGGCACGTCGGCCAGGAGATTCACGACCTGGCCCCGACCGACGCCCTCCGGGCCTTCGGGCTCGGCTACCTCGCGCACCTGGCCGCCGACACCGTCGCCCACAACTACTTCGTCCCCCGGCAGCTCGCCGTCACGAGTTCCCGCTCGGGACTCGGCCACGCCTACTGGGAGAGCCGGTTCGAGACCCACCTTGGTGCAGGCTTCGCGCGCACCGCCAAGGAAGTCATCCAGCTCGACCACACGCCGGCCGACGCCCATCTCGACCAGATCATCTCCCCCACCATCTTCAGCGTGCGGACCAACCGGCGGCTCTTCCGCGGCATGGTGCACCTGGTGGAGACCCGGAGCTGGCAGCGGGCCTTCCGCATGGCGCAGACCCACAGCCGCTGGGACCTGCCCGAGGAGGACGTCGAGCAGCACATGGCGCTGTCGTATGAGTTCGTGATGGAGATGCTGGGTGACGATCGCCCCCTCGCCCGCCGGCTCGACCCCGCCGGCGCCGAGCCGCTGAAGGCCGCGCAGTCGCTGCGCCGGGAAATCCGGGACACCGGCGCCGGCCGCGACGCGATCCGGATCCACAAGCTGGCGGAGCGGGACTTCGGGCTCCCCCGGAAGGCGGACCTCTCCTACTGGCGGCAGCTCGACACCTCCCGGCCCTGGAAGGTCGCGGACGGAGGAGCATCCGATGCGGCCTGACGACCTGGGACTCCCCGAGGGGGACGGCGAGGGCCGTCCCAGCGTCCTGGTGGCGACCAGCACCCGGGTGCAGGTGCGCGTCGAACCGGTCGAGGACGACCGCACTCCGGAGGGCTCCGTCTGTCTCGGGACGTTCATCGATGGCCGGCTGGTCGGCCGGCGGGTGGCGCCGACCGAAGCGCTGGAGGAGTTGCGGGAGTTCCACCTCTTCGACGACCCGGTCCATCTCGGCCTCGTCGCCTACGAGGACGCCCCCGGCCTGCAGTGTCGCCTGCTCGCACTCCTCCCCGCCGACCGCTTTCCCCTCACCGAGGACAGCGAAGACGAGGAGGGCGAGGACGACAGCGAGCCCTGGCGCGCCAGCGTGCCGGCCCCGTCATTCGAAGTCGAACCCGAGCGCGCGCCGCGCCTGGACGAGGAGACGCCGAGCCTCGAGGACGGCGCCGCGGTGCCGGTCTACCTCGGCAACATCGTTCGGCTCTCCCGCGATCGGAAACACCCGGAGGACCTCGCGGCGGAAGCGAGCGATGTCCTGATGACGGTGCTCACCGGGACCGTCTCGGAGGTAGTGGATCGGGTGCTGGAAGACCTGCTGGAGGGGGACGAGCCGAGGACTGAGGACTGAGCCGAGGTTAGTGCTCAGCCCTGATTGAGTTTCTTCTGCAGGATCGGCGTGACGCCCTTCGGGTCGGCCTTCCCTCCGCTCTTCTTCATCACCTGCCCGACGAAGAACCCGATCAGCTTGGCTTCGCCTCCACGGAACCGCGCCACTTCGCCGGGATGCGCCGCCAGCACCTCGTCGACCCACCCTTCGAGCGCGCCGGTGTCCTGCACCTGGACCAGGCCGAGCGAGGCCGCGAGCGCCTTTGCCGAGCTGTCTGGCGCAGCCGTCGTCAACGCCGCAAAGACCTGCTTCGCAGCCTGGTGACTGACCGTGCCTTCCGCGATGGCCGCGATCAATTCGGCAAGTTGACCAGGCGCGACTGCAAAGCTGGCCTTCGTGTTGTACCCGGCCATCACGTCCCCCAGCACCCACCCCACGACCGCCTTCGCCTCCGCTCCCGCCTGCACCGTCTCCTCGAAATAGTCCGCCACGGCGCGCTCACCGGTCAGTTCCTGCGCATGGTACGCCGACAGTCCGTACGCCTGCTCGAACCGGGCGCGCCGCGCCTCCGGCAGTTCCGGCAGCGCCCGACGCTGTGCCTCGATGAACGCCTCGTCGAGCACCAGCGGGGGGAGGTCGGGATCGGGGAAATACCGATAGTCGTGACTGTCTTCCTTCGACCGCGAGGGGCGCACCGTCCCGTTCGCCGCGTTGAAGATCAGCGACACCTGCTCCACCCGCCCCCCCGATTCGAGCAGGCCGACCTGCCGCTCGTACTCGGCCGTCAGCGCCCGCTCCACGTTGGCGAAGCTGTTCATGTTCTTGATTTCCGTCTTGGTCCCCAGCATCGCCTGCCCGGCGGGACGGATCGACAAGTTCGCGTCCACCCGCAGGGTGCCTTTCTCCATGCTGCAGTCGCTGACCCCGGCGTACACCAGGATCTGCTTGAGCGCGACGAGGTAGGCGCGTGCCTCGGCCGGAGACCGAAGGTCGGGGCCACTCACGATCTCGGCGAGCGGCGTGCCGGCCCGGTTGAGGTCCACCGCGGTATGGCCGGGATAGCGGTCGTGCAGCGACTTCCCCGCGTCCTCTTCGATGTGCAGCCGTGTAATGCTGCAGGCGATCCGCCCCCGCTCCGGCGACTCGAACCAGACGTCGCCGCCGGTCGAGAGCGGCTGGTCGAACTGGGAGATCTGGTATCCCTTCGGCAGGTCGGGATAGAAGTAGTTCTTCCGGGCGAAGACGCTCTCGTGGTGGATCGTGCCGCCGAGGGCGAGCGCGCCGCGGACCGCGAGGCGAATCGCCTCGGCATTCGGCACCGGCAGCGCGCCGGGCAGGCCGAGGCAGGTGGGGCAGACGTTGGTGTTGGGCGGGTCGCCGAAGGAGGCGACGCAGCCGCAGAACATCTTGGTGCGGGTGTTCTGCTGGACGTGGACCTCGAGGCCGATCACCGTTTCCCAGGTCATCAGCGCACCTCCCCGCCGGCATCGAGCGCCGCTTCCAGCGCACTCGCCACCGCCAGCATGCGCGCCTCGCCGAACGCCGGCGCGATCAACTGCGCGCCGACCGGCAATCCCTCCGACAGTGCCTGCCGGGAGGCTCATCGCCGGCAGTCCCGCCAGGCTCACCGAGCAGACGAAGATGTCGGCCATGTACATCGCCACCGGATCGGCGGTCTTTTCCCCGGCACGGAACGCGGTGGTCGGCGTCGTCGGAGTGAGGAGGAAGTCCACGCCTCCCGGCGCGAAAGCGCGGCGGAAATCGTCGGCGATCAGGTTGCGCACCTGCTGCGCCTTGTGGTAGTAGGCGTCGTAGTAGCCGGCGCTCAGCACATAGGTGCCGACCAGGATCCGCCGCCGCACCTCGGGGCCGAACCCCTCGCCGCGCGTGGCGCGATAGAGCGCCGGCAGGTCGCCGGCGGCGCCGACGCGGCGGGCCCCGTACCGCACCCCGTCGTAGCGGGCCAGGTTGGAGGCGGCCTCGGCCGGCGCCAGCACGTAGTAGGTCGGCACGGCAAACGGCGTGTGCGGCAGCGACACCGGCACCAGTTCGGCCCCGAGGGCGCGCAGCACGTCGGCGGCGCGATCGACACCCGCACGCACGCCGCCGTCGAGATCCGCCGGGAAGTATTCCGCCGGCAGGCCGACGCGCAGCCCCTGCAGCGAGCCGGGGGTGGCCTCGATCGACAATCCGCCGGCAGCGACCGTGGTGGCGTCCTGCGCGTCGTGGCCGCTGATGGCGCTGAGGACCCGCGCCGCGTCATGCACCGTGCGGCCGAACACCGAGACGCAATCGAGCGACGACCCGAAGGCCACCAGCCCGTACCGGCTCACCCGCCCATAGGTCGGCTTCACGCCGACCACGCCGCAGAAGCTGGCCGGCTGCCGGACCGACCCGCCGGTCTCGGACCCGAGCGCCGCGGGCACCACCCCCGCCGCCACCAGCGCGGCGGAACCGCCCGACGACCCGCCGGGCACCCGATCGGGATGCGTCGGGTGCTGCACCCGGCCAAAGGCGGAGTGCTCGGTGGAGGAACCCATCGCGAACTCGTCGAGGTTGGCCTTGGCGGCGATGAGCGCGCCCGCCGCGCGGAGCCGGCGCACGACGGTGGCGTCGTACGGCGAACGGTATCCGCCGAGGATCTTCGACGCGCAGGTGGTCGGCGCGTCGGTGGTGACGATGTTGTCCTTGATCGCGATCGGCATCCCGGCCAGGGGAAGCGTGGCGCCGGACGCCTGCAGCGCCGCCACCCGCGCCGCCTCCGCCGCGAGATTCTCCTCGCTCCAGTGCAGCGTGGCGTTGAGGCCGCGCGCCTCCGCCGCGCGCAGCCGCGCCCCGACGGCCTGGGCGAGCTCCTGCACGTCGCTCATTCCCCCTCCATGGCGCCGAGCCGGGGCACCAGGAAGAGCCCGTCCCGGAACTCGGGGGCGAAGGAGGCGATGTCGTGTACCAGCGGCACGGACCCGGGGTCGTCCTCCCGCAGGGTCACGGCCGGAGGGCCGGCCTGGAAGGGCGCCGCGGAGTCGCCGGCGGGGACGTTGTTGAGCTGGGCGACATAGTCCACGATGCGACCAATCTGCGCCACCAGCGCCTCGACATCCTGCGGCGGCACGTCCAGTTCGGCGAGCTGCGCCACGCGGAGGATCTCTTCCCGGCTGATCGTCATGCGCTCTCCCACTCACGCTCGAGGCCGGCAAAGGCCACGAGGAGTTGTTTGACTCCCACCTCTTCATCGTCGAACTGGACCGACACCTTGAGATCGCGCCCCGCGCCGGTCAGGCCCTGGATCGATCCGCTCCCAAAGCGGCGGTGGGTCACGCGCTCACCGCGCACATACCGCGGCGTGTCCTGCGACAGCTCCTCCGGAGCTTCCGCGGCGGGGCTGCGGGGCAGCGGGGCGGCTGTTGCGTCCCAGCCAGCGGACCGCGAACCCACCCAACTCCCATGGCGGCCACCTGCCCCGCTGCCCCGCTGCCCCGCTGCCCACCCCGCCACCGACGTCCTCCGTTCATCGAGGATTCCCGGCGGCAACGCCTCCAGGAACCGTGACGGCCGTCCGTACTGGAGATTGCCGCCACGACGTCTGCTGCGCGCGAAGGTCAGGTAGAGCTTGTCCTTGGCGCGGGTCAGGCCGACGTAGCAGAGACGCCGCTCCTCCTCCACCCCGCCGGGTTGTTCGTCGGCGCGCGCCAGGGGGAAGAGCCCGTCTTCGAGGCCGGCGAGCACCACGACCGGCCACTCGAGCCCCTTGGCGGTGTGAATCGTCATCAGGGTGACGCCTTCCTCGGCGCCCTCGATGGTATCGTGCGAGCTCAGGAGCGCGGCGTCGGCCAGGAAGCGCTCCAGCGGGGAGCCGGGCTCCTCGGGGTCCTCCACCACGATCTCCGACCAGTTCGCCGCGCTGGCCACCAGTTCGCGCACGTTGTCCCACCGATCGGCCCCCTCCGGCCCCTCCTGCTTGAGCAGGTTTTCGTAGTCGATGGCCTGCATCAGTTCTTCCAGCACGTCGGCCGGGGGCTGGTGGCCGGCCTGGCTCCGCAGCCGCTCGAGCAGCGCGGCGAAGCCGGTCAGCGCCTGCCGGACGTTGGGACGGAGGTCGGCGATGCGATCGGCGATGCCCGCGGCCGCGAGCAGCGGCTTGTTCCAGGCTCGCGCCGCCTCGATCAGCGCCGACAGGCTGGAGTCGCCGATCCCGCGGCGCGGGACCCCGACGGCCCGCAGGAACGCCTCGTCGTCCGAGGGATTGGCCACCAGGCGGAGATACGCGAGCAGGTCCTTCACCTCGCGGCGATCGTAGAAGCTGATGGCCCCGACGATCCGATAGGGTGTCCCGCTCCGCCGGAACGACTCCTCGAGGGCGCGCGACTGGAAATTCGTGCGGTACAGCACCGCCATCTCGCCGTAGCTCCAGTCCCCGTCCGCGGCGCGGCGGCGCAGCTCCCCGGCGATCCACTCCGCCTCGTCGCGCTCGTCCGCCGCGGCCACCAGCGTGACCGATTCCCCGCCCCGCCGCGCGGTCCGCAGCGTCTTCCCGATCCGGCCGCTGTTCTCGGCGATGACGGCATTGGCCGCGTCGAGCACCACCTGGGTGGACCGGTAGTTCTCCTCCAGCCGCACCAGCCGGACGTCGGCGAAGTCGCTCTGGAAATCCACCATGTTCCGCACCTCGGCGCCGCGCCAGCCGTAGATCGACTGATCGTCGTCGCCGACCGCGCTCACATTGCCATGCGAGCCCAGCGCGCGGATCAACTCGTATTGCGCGCGGTTGGTGTCCTGGAACTCGTCCACCAGGACGAACTGGAACTTGCGACGGTAGGCCTCGAGGCGCTCCGGGTGCCGGCGGAAGAGCTCGAGGGGATGGAGGAGCAGGTCGTCGAAATCCATCGCGTTGGCGGACTGCAGCGCCGGCCCCAGCGCCGCGTACACCTCCGCGGCGACCTTGACCAGCGGATTGAAGGTGCTGGAGGCCAGCAGTTCGCTCGGCGGGGTCATCCGGTTCTTGGCGCCGGAGATGATCGACTGGACCGCCTTCGGCGGAAAGGCCTTCGACGGGTGCCCGAGCTGGTCGAGCAGCCGGCGAATGAGGCGCAGCCGGTCGTCTTCGTCATAGATGGTGTACTGGCGCGTGAAGCCGAGGAGTTCCGCCTCCCGACGCAGCAGCCGTGCCGAGAGGGAGTGGAAGGTCCCGATCCAGAGGCCCCCGGGATCGCGACCGAGCAGTCGTCCGATCCGTTCCTTCATCTCGGCGGCGGCCTTGTTGGTGAAGGTCACCGCGAAGATCCGGTCCGGCGCCACCCCGTGGGTCTCGATCAGGTTCGCGACCCGTGCGGTGAGCACCCGCGTCTTGCCGGAGCCCGCGCCGGCGAGGACCAGCAGCGGACCCGAGCCGTGCTCCACCGCCTCGCGCTGCGCGGGGTTCAGGGTGCCGAGGAGGGGAGCGGTCATGTCGCGGCCGCCTCATCCTGGAGCGGAAGCGCGAGGCGGAAGCAGGCACCGCTCGTGGACGGCTCGAGCGACAGGCTCCCCTCGTGCGCCTCCTGGGCGACCCGCGTCGCGAGGGCGAGCCCGATGCCCCACCCTCCCGTCTTGGTGGTGATCCCCGCCTGGAAGAGGGTCCGTCGGATGCTCCCCTCGATGCCGGGCCCGTCGTCGATGATGCGGAGCACGCCTTGGCGCCCCTCGGCCTCGACGCGGAGGATGATGGTGCCGGAGCGCCCGCGCAGCGCGTCGATGGCGTTCTTCACCAGCGACTCCAGCGCCCATTCGAGGAGAATGGTATCGCCAAGCACGATCGGTCCGGCGCCCGCCGCCTCGACCCGCAGCTCGATCGGGTTGGCGTGGCGCGGCAACCGGGGACGGAAGTACCCGGCCACCCGGTCGGCCAGGGCGCCGAGCCCGATCGGTTCACGCCGCGCCGGATTCCCAATCCGCTCGAACCGCTGCGCCACCCGCTCGAGTCGTTCGGCGTCGGCCGCGAGGTGCTCGGCCAGGTCGGCCGGGGGCGTCGGCCGCGAGCGGACCACTTCGATCCAGCCCTGCAGGCTCATCAGCGGGGTGCCCATCTGGTGCGCCGCCTCGCGCGCCATCGCCACCCAGAGCCGGTCCCGTTGCGACGACATCGCGTGCCGGTAGGCGTAGAACGCCACGCCGATCATCGTCGCCACGGTGAGTCCCTGCAGGAGTGCGAGCAGCCCGAGTTGCCGGCGCGCCGGGAGCGGCCCGAAATGCACGGTGCCGAGCCCCGGCTCGACCAGCGGGGGATTTACCCGGTCGAGCTTCAGCGCGTATTCCTTGACGCGCGGGTCGTCGAGCGTGGCATCGAATGGCAGGTTGGCGTAGGCGGTCACTTGGCCCATGCCGTCGGTGACCACGAGGGGGAGTCCCTGCTGGCGCACCCGCTCCCCCAGCTGGAGGAGCGCGCCGGCTTCGGCGCCCGGCGTGGGATCGTTCAGCCCCGCGAAGACGCCGGAGTAGAGCCGACTGATGTTGAGGGCGTCCTGCTGGAGGTGCTGCGTCACCATGAGCCCGGTGCCGGCGGTCAGGGCAATGAGCCCGACCGCCAGGGCGACGATGACGCCCGGCGCGAACCGGCGGACCGAGTCCCTACGCACGGGGGACCAGGCGATCGGTCCCCAGATAGGGCGCGAGCGCCTCGGGAATCTGGACGGAGCCATCCGCCTGCTGGCCGTTCTCGAGCAGGGCGATGATGGTGCGTGGGAAGGCCAGGCCGCTGGCGTTCAGCGTGTGGACGAATTCCGGCTTCGCGCCCGCGTCGGGACGGAAGCGAATATTGGCGCGGCGGGCCTGGAAATCCCCGAAGGTCGAGGCGCTCGACACCTCGAGCCAGGCGTTCACCCCCGCGGCCCACACCTCGAGGTCGAGCGTGCGGGCGCTGGCGAAGCCGATGTCCCCGGCCGCGAGCGACAGCACCCGGTAGGGGAGCCCGAGCCGCTGCAGCACCGCCTCCGCATGGGCGGTGATCCGCTCGAGTTCCACCGCGCCGTCCTCGGGGCGCACGAAGCGGACGATTTCCACCTTGTCGAACTGGTGGACCCGGATCAGCCCGCGGGTGTCCTTGCCGTGCGCGCCGGCCTCCCGCCGGAAACAGGGGGTGCTCGCCACGTAGCCGATCGGGAGCGACGCGCCGTCGAGGATCTCGTCGCGATGGAGGTTCGTGACGGGCACTTCGGCGGTCGGCAGGAGGTAGAGGCCGTCGCGTTCGACGCCGTACAGGTCTTCCTCGAACTTGGGGAGCTGACCCGTGCCGAGGAGGCTGGCCCGGTTGAGCAGCAGTGGCGGGGTGACTTCGACGTAGCCATGCTCGCGGGTGTGCAGGTCGAGCATGAAATTCTCGAGCGCGCGCACCAGCCGCGCCCCGAGACCGACGAAGACCGGGAATCCGCTCCCCGAGAGCTTGGCTCCGCGCGGGAGGTCGAGAATCCCGAGCCGTTCGCCGAGCTCCCAGTGGGGGCGCGGCGCGAACGCGAACGCGGGCGCGGTGCCCCAGCTGCGAATGACGGTGTTGGCGGTGGCGTCGCCGTCGGGGCAGTCGGGCGAGGGCAGGTTGGGGACTTCGAGCGCGCGGGCGTCCAGCGCCGCCTCGATCTCCCGCAGTTCGGCGTCGAGGACCCGCACCTCGTCCCCCGAGGCGCGCAGTTCGGCCATCAGCGCCTCGGCCGGCTCCTTGGCGCGCTTGAGCCGGGCCACTTCCTCCGTCGCCTTGTTGCGCTCGGACTTCAGCGCCTCGACCCGGGAGAGAATGCCGCGGCGCTGGACGTCGAGTGCCAGGATCTCCTCAAGCATCGCGTCGACCGCGGGATCAAGACGCCGGGCCAACCGGGTCCGTACCCCCTCGGGGTCCTGGCGCAGTTGCCGGAGATCGATCACCGCTCAGTCCTTCGGAAGGCCGGGAATCAGGCTCTTGTACCCGCAGTTCTCGTTGGAAAGCGCCTTGAACGTCATCGTCTGGTTGCCGGGCGTGTCGTCGATGGAGAGGACTTCCATCTTGCCGTACAGCGGCACGCCGAGCCCGCCGCAGATGATCCGCGAGCGAAGCAGGAGTACGGTGCCGGAGTCGACGTGGATGGTGTCGCCGGTGATCCAGCCGTTGGAAGGTCCCTGGGTGAGCTGGTCGAAGGTCTTCGAGGTGAACTGCATGCCGGGTCCCGATCCGTTCGTCGTGACGAGTCGCATCACCTCGAGCGTGAGGAGCACGTGCTGACCCGAGGCATCGACGTCGTAGGTCCAGTCGAAGGCCGAGGTGAGGTCGGTCCGGACCACGTTGCCGTCGGCGACGGAATAGGCGCTGGGGACGGAGACCGGCGAGCTGGTCAGCGACCCGATCGTGAAAGTGTCGACGACGTTCGGAATGGAGGCCGGCGCCAGATTGGTGTTGTCACCGCAGGCCGCGGTGGCGACAGTCGCGAAGGCCAGAACGAGCAGGTGTGGGAGGCGCATAAGAGCGGAAGGTTACCAACGGGCGCGAAGTGGGTCAACCCACCGTGGATTCTTGACTTCGCTCAGGTCGCCGCCTACGTTCAGCGGGCCCCGACCCCCGCCCCGGAGCCCACCGAATGTCGGCACTTTCCACCCTTCTGGACGACCTCGCCGCGCGCCCCGGCGTGCTCGGCGTCCTCGTGCTGAGCGACGACGGCCTGTCCGTCGCCCAGGCCGGCAACGACCCCGCCGCCGATGAACTGGCCGCGCTCGGCTCCGCCGCGCTTCGCCAGCTCACCCAACTCGGCCGGAGCACCAGGCAGGGGGCGCTGCAGCTGGGCGTCATCGAGTACGAGTCCGGCCGCGTCGTCATTCATCCCCTCCGCGAGGACGCGTCCCTGCTCCTGCTCGTTCGACGCGACCTCAACGTCGGCACCCTCCTCTTCGAACTGTCCGCGGAGGCCGAGGCGCTCTCCGCGCTGCTCTGATGCGCTGGGCCGTCCTCCTTGCCGGTGGCTCCGGCACGCGCTTCTGGCCGTTGAGCACGCCCGCTCACCCGAAACAACTGCTTCCGCTGGCCGGGGCACGATCGACCGCCGAAGCGGCGGTGGACCGGCTCGAGGGGCTGGTCGACCCCTCACGCGTGCTGGTGGTGACCGGCGAGGCGCTGGCCGGCCCGCTCCGGAAGGCGCTCCCCGTCCCTCCCGAGAATATTCTGGTGGAACCGCGCGCCGCCTCCACCGGCCCCGCCTTGCTCTGGGCCACCCTGGAGGCGCAGCGCCGCGACCCTGACGCCGAAGTCCTTTCGCTGCATGCCGACTGGGTCATTCCCGACCCCGACGCCTTCCGCCGCACCGCCGTCGCGGCGCTCGAGAGTGCGCGGCAGCACGACCGCCTGGTGACGGTCGGCATGGTGCCGTCCCGGCCGGAAACGGGATACGGCTACATCGTCCCGGGACCGGAGCTCGACGCGACGGCACGGCGGGTCGCCCGCTTCGTCGAGAAGCCGGACGCGGCGCGGGCCCTCGATCTCATCGCCGCCGGCGCGCTCTGGAACAGCGGCCTCTTCGCCTGGACCGCGGCGCGGCTCCGCGCCGAGGTCGAGCGCCACACCCCGGAACTGTCGGTGGCGCTCGCCGCCCTGCGCGCGGGCGACGTGCCCCGCTTTTTCTCCATGGTCACGCCGGTCTCGATCGACGTCGGCGTGCTCGAGCGGAGCAACGCGGTGGCCGTGGTCGCCGGCGCGTTCCACTGGGACGACGTGGGGACCTGGGAGGCGCTCGCCCGGGTGCGCGACCTCGACGCCGGCGGCAACGTGCTCGTCGGGCCGGTCCATGCGCACGGTGCCGAGGACTGCATCGCCTGGAGCGATGGCGAGCCGATCGTCCTCTTCGGCGTGCGTGACCTCGTGGTGGTCCGCGCCAACGGCCGGATCCTGGTGATGAACCGCGCCGACGCCGCCCGGCTGAAGGAGGCGCTCGACACACTCCCCCCTGAGGTTCGCGATGTCTGACCGGCTGCTCTACCTCCTCGAACCGATCGACCCCGGCGCCGAGTGGGCGCCGTTCGCCGGGGTGCGCCCGGTGGCCGAATTGCGCGCCGGGGTGTGGCGGATTCGGGAGCGATGGGAAGGGATCCTCGACGCGGAAACGGCCGCGATTCTCGGCGACCATTGCGCCGGCTTCTTCGAAGGGGCGGAGCCGCCGGTCCAGCCGCTCGCGCCGGTGGACGGGCCGTGCCTTGTGGCCGCCAGCTGGTTTGCCCCGTCGGGCGAGCCGCTGGAGCTCGACCCGGCCGCGCGCCGCCTCACCCACGACGGGATGACGGTCGGGTGGGTCGTGGCGGCCGGCGAACGGTGGGAGGGGCCGGACGAAGCGGGCGACGCGCAGGAGATTGACGGCCTCGTGCTGCATGGCGCGCACGACATCCTTACCGCCCTCGAGCACCTCCTCCCCGCCGACTGCGCCGATTTCCTGGCGCACCGGGGCGACGACCTTCCGGGCGGATCCATCGTCATCGGCGAGCCGTCGGAGGTGGTCATCCTCGGCGGGTTCGTCGAGCCGGGCGTCGTGTTCGACACCCGCGGCGGCGGGATCGTCATCGACGAGGCGGCGCAGGTGCGGAGCGGCGCGCGGCTCGAGGGACCGCTCTACGTCGGCCCCCAGACCATCATCCTCGGCGGCGACGTGCGCGGATCGGTCTTCGGACCCCAGTGCCGGGTGCGGGGCGAGGTCAGCGCCTGCGTCTTCCACGGATACGTCAACAAGGCGCACGACGGATTCGTCGGGCACAGCGTGCTCGGGGCCTGGGTCAACCTCGGGGCCGGCACGACCACGTCCAACCTGAAGAACACCTACGGCAAAATCCGGCTGGAAGCCGCGGGTGTGCGCATCGAGACGGAGCGCCAGTTCCTCGGCAGCCTGATCGCCGACCACGCCAAGACCGCCATCGGCACGATGCTCGGCACCGGGACCATCATCGGGGCCGGCGCCAACGTCTTCGGTGGCGCCGTGCCGAAATGGGTGCGCCCCTTCGCCTGGGGGCTGGGCGGAGTGGAGCGCGTGACCGAAGCCGGTTTCCTCGAGATCGCGGGACGGGTGCTCCCCCGCCGTCAGGTCGAACTCACTCCGGAACGGTCGGCGGCGCTCACCGCCACCTACCGGCGCCTGACGGGGTCGTGACCCGCCTCGTCGTCCTCGGCTCCGGTTCCAAGGGGAACGCCCTCGCCATCGAGCACGCCGGCGAGACGCTGCTGGTGGACGTCGGGTTCAGCGCCCGGGAGGTCCGCCGCCGCGCCGCCGTCGCGTCCGTCTCCCTCGACCGGGTCGTCGGGATCGCCCTGACCCACGAGCACGGCGACCACACCGCTGGCGCGGCCCTGCTCGCCCGCGACCTCGAGGCGCCCGTCATCTGCACCGGCGGCACCTGGAGCCGGCTCCGTCCCCGGCTCGGCAAGGCGGACCATGCGGCGCTGTCGATGACGACGGTGGTCGAGGTCGGCCCCTTCCGCATCGAGGCGGCCGACATCAGTCACGACGCGCTCGAGCCGGTGGCCATCGCCGTCTCCACGGCCTCCGCAAGCATCGGCGTGGCGTATGACCTCGGACGGCCCACCGCCGCCGTCCGCTATCTCCTCCGCGACCGCACCGCCCTCGTGCTCGAAGCGAATCACGACGACGTGCTGCTGCGCACCAGCGGGTACCCGGCGGCGGTGCAGCAGCGCATCGCCGGCGCCGGCGGCCACCTCTCCAATCGCGTGGCGGCGGAACTCCTCGCCGAGCTCGTCCATCCGGACCTCGCCATTGTGGTGCTCGCGCACCTGAGCGCACGATGCAACACGCGCGCGCACGCGCACGACGCCGTGGCGCCGGCGCTGGAGGCCGCCGGGTTCACCGGGGAGCTCCACGTGGCGTCACAGGACGATCCGACCGGGCCGTTCAGCTTTGCCCCCAAGGTGACGCAGGCCACTCTCTCGCTCGGCTGAATCACTCGACGAAGCCATCCGGGACCACCACGCGAAACGGGGGCGACCACCTGGTCGCCCCCGTCGCATGTCCGTGCGTGAGTTGCCCTACTGCTGGAACGCCTGGCTGGCCGCCTGTGTCTTCTTGGCGCCGAGCGGGATGCCCAGCCCGAGGCCGAGGAGAATGTCGTTCTGCCGGAGCTCACCGGTTTCCACCGTGCCGTCGGAGAATTGCGCCCCGTAGATGTAGTCGGTGGCCGAGAGGTTGAGGCTCATGATCCCGAGATTGAAGCCGACGGTCGCGCCGGCCAGCCCGCCGAAGTCGGTGGTGCCAGTCCAGCCCTCGTACGCCTGCCCGCTCCGGCTCACCACGCTGCCGCCTCCGCTCAACGAGATCCACACCGGGCTGGTGGGCTTGATGAGGTACACGGTGATGTTGGCGTTTCCGAAGAAGAGATTGGCGTCCGACTGCGACCACGATCCGTCGCCGCCGATGGTGCCGCTCAACTGGCTCGGCACGTAGGAGCCGGCCAACACCAGCCCGACGCGGGAACTGAGCCCGACGCCGAGGTTGGCGCCGAGGGCGAGGCCGACGTCCTGCTTGAAGTTGGCGATGCTGTCGGTCCCGACCACGACGTCGACGAGGTTGGACGTTGGCAGGTAGGCGCCGACGGTTGGGCTGAACGAGACCTGCGCGGCGACCGGCACGGCGGTGCCGAGTGCGAGGAGCGCGATCGCGGCGCAGTGGCGTAGGCGGAACATGATTTCCTCCGATGTGGGTCGCGGCGATGCCAGGCAGAGGGTTGCCCCCGGCCACGACGGACGGTCTGTCGGAGGTGCAAGTCTGGGTCCGGCGCCCTTCGTCCTCGCGAGGAGCATCGTCAAGTTCTTTTCCCACAAAGGCTTAGGACACAACGCAACAGGGGGCGACCAGCTGGTCGCCCCCTGACTCCCCGATGAGCGTCCTTGCGGATCGCGGCGGTATTCCGGAGCTATTCCTTGTCCGGATCCGGGGGCACCGGGATGCTGTCCGGCCGCGGCGTCGGCGGCCCGGTGCGCTTCAGGGTAATCGGCTCGCTCAGGTCGCCGCCGGAGAGGGTGAGCTTGTCGCCCTTGAGCTTCATCCGGTACGTCTCCCACTCGCCACCGAGGGCAATCATGATCCGGTTCTCCTCGGGGAGGCGCCAGCGAACCGTTTCCTTGCCCCACGAGGCGCTGCTGTCGGCGCGGATGATGACCTCGCGCGGGCCCTTGCCCGCCACGGAGGAGGCGTCCACCTGCCAGGTCCCCTGGACCGCGGGCGCTGGGGTGGACTTCGACTGGGCCGCGGCGCCGGCCGGGATGAGGGATACGGCGGCGAGCAGGAGGATGCCAAGGCGCATGGGACGAGACACCGGGTCGGGGTAAGCGTTCATGGCTCAACAATAACCGCAAGACAAAGCGGGCGCACCGGAGTGCGCCCGCCTGGTCCACGTGAGCGGGTGGGGACTAGTACATCCCGCCCATGCCGCCGCCCGGGGCTGCCGGGGCCGGCTTGTCTTCCTTCCGCTCGACCACGACGCA
The DNA here is from genome assembly GCA_963748815.1 of uncultured Gemmatimonadales bacterium. Classification (GTDB taxonomy): domain Bacteria; phylum Gemmatimonadota; class Gemmatimonadetes; order Gemmatimonadales; family GWC2-71-9; genus SPDF01. Next base: position 474,998 of record CAVVKJ010000010.1, read on the forward strand.
CTCGGTCGTGAGGAGCAGGGCCGCGATCGACGCCGCGTTCTGGAGCGCCGTGCGGGTGACCTTGGTCGGGTCGATGACGCCGGACTTGACCAGGTCCTCGTAGGTGTCCGTGGCGGCGTTGTAGCCGAAGTTCTTCTCCTTCGACTCCTTCACCTTGGCCACGACGATCGAGCCTTCGACGCCGGCGTTGATCGAGATGGCCCGGATGGGCTCCTCGATGGCGCGGCGCACGATGTCGACGCCGATCTTCTCGTCCTCGGTCAGGCCCTTGACCTTCTCGAGCACCGACTGCGCGCGGATGAGCGCGACGCCGCCGCCGGGGACGATGCCCTTCTTCGACCGCGGCACGGGTGGCGTGGAGCGCGTCCTCGACGCGGGCCTTCTTCTCCTTCATTTCGGTCTCGGTCGCGGCGCCGACGTTGATGACGGCCACACCGCCGGCGAGCTTGGCCAGACGCTCCTGGAGCTTCTCACGGTCGTAGTCGCAGGTGCTCTTCTCGATCGCGGCGCGGATTTCCTTGATCCGGCCCTGGACGTCGCCTTCCTTGCCCTTGCCGTCGATGATCGTGGTGTTGTCCTTGTCGATCGATGACGCGCTTGGCGGAACCGAGGTCGGTCAGCACCGCGTTCTCGAGCTTGAAGCCGAGTTCCTCGGAGATGACCTTGCCGCCGGTCAGCTTGGCGATGTCGCGCAGCATTTCCTTGCGGCGATCGCCGAAGCCCGGCGCCTTGACGGCGGCGACCTTCAGCGTGCCACGGAGCTTGTTGACGACGAGCGTGGCCAGCGCTTCGCCCTCGATGTCCTCGGCGATGATGAGCAACGGCTTGCCGGTCTGGGCGACCTTCTCGAGGACCGGGAGCAGGTCCTTCATGGCCGAGATCTTCTTGTCGTGGATCAGGATGTACGGGGCCTCGAGCGACGGCCTCCATCTTCTCCGGGTCGGTGACGAAGTACGGCGAGAGGTAGCCGCGGTCGAACTGCATGCCGTCGACCGTCTCGAGCGTCGTCTCGAGGCCCTTGGCCTCTTCGACGGTGATGACGCCGTCCTTGCCGACCTTCTCCATCGCCTCGGCGATGAGGTCGCCGATTTCCTTGTCGTTGTTGGCGGAGATGGTGCCGACCTGGGCGATTTCCTTGCGCGCCGGTCGTCGTGACCGAGAATCGGCTTGAGCTCCTCGACGATGAGCTCGACGGCCTTGTCGATGCCGCGCTTCAGCTCCATCGGGTTGGCGCCGGCGGTGACGTTCTTGAGGCCTTCACGGAAGATCGCCTGCGCCAGCACGGTGGCGGTGGTGGTGCCGTCGCCGGCGAGGTCGGAGGTCTTGGTCGCGACTTCCTTCACCATCTGGGCGCCCATGTTCTCGATCGGATCGGCGAGCTCGATCTCCTTGGCGACGGTCACGCCGTCCTTGGTGATCGTCGGCGAGCCGAACTTCTTGTCGATGACGACGTTCCGGCCCTTGGGGCCGAGGGTCACCTTGACCGCCTCGGCGAGCTGGTCCACGCCCTTCTTGAGCTTGGCGCGGGCGTCCACGCTGAACATCAGTTCCTTCGATGCCATGTCGTGACTCTCCTGGAATGTGTGGCGGACGCTCAGCCGATCTTGGCGAGGATGTCCGAGGCCTTGATGATGATGACTTCGTCGTCGTCGAGCTGGAACGGCGTCCCGCTGTACTTGCCGTAGATGACCTTGTCACCGACGGCGAGGTCCATCGGCACCCGGGCGCCCTTGTCCATCCGGCCCGGACCGACGGCGATCACGGAACCCTGGGTCGGCTTCTCCTTGGCGGTGTCGGGGATGTACAGCCCGCCGCGCATGCTCTCGGCTTCGTCGGTCGGCATGATGACGACGCGGTCTTCGAGCGGCTTGATGCTGACCTTCGTCTTGCTCTTGGTCGCAGTGGACATTTCCTGCCTCCAGCAACGTGAATGTGGTGGTGTAAAATATGGCGTGGCAACAGATTAGCACTCTAGCTTGCCGAGTGCCAGAACACCGGAAACGTAACCCGAATGCGCCCGATGTCAAGCGTTCAGGCACCGGAGTTGGCAATCACCGGGCCAGAGTGCTAAGCCAGAATGACAGGAATTCCGGAGCCCATCGGACCTCTCGCTTGCCGAGGCGACCGACCCCCTGCCATCCAGACAATTCAGATGTTCTTCACGCTTTTTCCGGCATCCGGTTGCGACTATGCTTACGCCGCGATCCTCCTTCGCCCGCAACAGGACACTGACCATGCTGACGACCACGCTCGCCCTCCTTCTCCTCGCCCCCCAGGCGCCGGACTCCGGCCCGACGATTCGGGTAACGGTCGATTCCGCACGCAAGGAAGTGGTGGTCACCGCCGGCCCCTTCACCATCGCGCACATGCCGCCGAACATGGATCACGGCATGATGCACGAGATGGCCGGCACCACCACGCCGCTGCTCCGCTTCGAGTGGCCGATGGAGGCGTGGTTCCGCGGCTTCGACATCGCGGTGACCGACGCGAACGGCGCTCCCCTCGGCAGCACACTCGTCCACCACCTCAACATCATGAACTTCAATCGGCGCCAGCTCCTCTACCCCGCCGTCGAGCGGATGGTGGCGGCGGGCTCCGAGACCGGCAGCGTCAGCATTCCCAAGACGATCGGCATGCCGATGGAACCGGGCTTCCAACTCGCCATGTACGCGGCGTGGAACAACCTGGGCGACGTCGACATCGAGGGGGCCTGGCTCACGGTCCGGCTGGCGTGGAGCCCGGAAAACCTGGCGCCCCGCCCCCGGACCATCCTGCCCATCTACATGGACGTGAACTACAACCGCGTCACCGACTCCTACGACCTCCCCGCGGGACGCTCGTCGAAGTCGTACGAGTTCACCATGCCGTTGAGCGGCCGGGTGCTGGCCATCGGCGGCCACGTGCACGATTACGCGGAGTTCGTGTCGCTGGAGGAAGTCGAGAGCGGGAAGACCGTCATCATGCTGAAGGCGGAGACCGCCCCGTCCGGCCTCCTCCTCAAGATGCCGCGGAAATACTACGGCATCCGGGGGGACGGGCTCAAGCTGACCGCGGGGAAGAAATATCGGGTGCGGGCAGACTACAACAACGTGACGGGCAAGATGATCCCGAGCGGGGCGATGGGGCTGCTCGCCGGCGCCTTCGCCCCCGACGACCTGGCAGAGTGGCCGGCGCTCGACCCGACCAACCCGGACATCGACGCGGACATTGAAATGCTGGAGAAGATCGGGAAGCCGTCAGGAATGGAGGGGATGGACCACGAGCATATGAATCACGAGTAGGGGCGCGCCCCTACGCCGGCACCACCCGCCGTGCGCCGACCCACCGATCCCACCACCACTTGCCATAGGGATCGGTGGCGCTGAGGACGCTCTTCTGCACGCCGTTGGTGGCGCTGTGAATGAACTCGCCGCCGCCCAGGTACAGCCCCACATGCGACACCGTGGATCCCCCCGCCCCGCTCGAGAAGGTCAGGATGTCCCCCGGCGCCAGCGACGCCAGGTTTCGCTCGACCGCGGCACCCTGCCTCGCCTGGTCCGCGCTCGTCCTCGGAAGCGACACGCCGTGCGCGCCAAATGAATACTGAATCAGCCCCGAGCAGTCGAACCCGTTGGCACTGCTCCCGCCCCAGGCGTACGGCGTCCCCATCACGCCCAGCGCCGTCTCCACCACCGACATGGCCAGGGGAGTGCCCGGCACCCCTGCCGGCGGAGTCGAGGTGGTCGAACTCGAGCTCGTCGTCGATGACGGTGGAGGCGTCGTGGCCGCCGCGGTCTTCCGCCGCATTCCGCCGCCCAGCCGGACGCCGACCTGCACTCCTTCGTTCCCGCCCTGCGTCAGCCCCACCCAGCGGGCCTCGGCCCCCAGCCCCACGGCCTTGAAGATCCGGAAGTCGTAGCCGAGCCCAACGGAGTAGTTGCCGTAGAACACATCGGCGCCGTTGAAGCCGAATCCCCCGCCGACGCCGCCGACGACGTACACCCCAGGGTTTGCCCCGCGCCAGAGGCTCAGGTCGAGCCCCAGGCCGACCAGGTCGCCACCGCCGTCGTTTTCGGGCGACCACCAGGAGGCGGAGATGGTCGTGGAGAGCACCGAGCTGAGCCGTCGGGAGGTCCCGATGCTCCAGATCCAGTAGGTCTCCGGCGATCCCGAGTACCAGGAGACGCCGCCGCCGAAGCCCTGGGCCTCGGCGGAACCGGTCCCCAGCAGCATCGTGGCCCCGAGGAGACCGAGCACCACCCGCAGCACGGCCCGCCGGCGCACGCTCACTTGACCCGCGTCGGGGTGCCAGTGCGCAAGTTCACCTCGTAGGTGTTGCCGGGCCGACAGTGCAGCCAGATGCGGGCGCGGATCGTGGAGTCGTTGACCAGTTCGGGCACCGCGCCGGTCATGAGCAGCGGGACGAGCGTCCGGGTGCTGTCGCGGACGATGACCAGCCCACGTTCCGTGCAGGTTGCGCCCGCCGAATCGGTGCCGATCCGCGCCCCGGCGAACCAGACCGTCACACCGTGGGGCGCGTTCAGCGCCAGCGAGTCGGGAAGAGTTGGAAAGGCGCTGGATGCGGAAGCCGAGTCGGCGGCGGCCGGCGGCGGCGGGGCGGCTCGCCACCGCATGCGTGGAGAGCGAGGAGTGAGAGCGCCAGGGCGAACGGGTGACGATTCTTCACTCCGGTTCGTCGCTCGCGGCGGGCCGACTCCTGGGCGGCGACCTCGGGGGTGCCGTCGGGCAGGACGTGGAGGGCGTGCTGCAGCCTCGGCGAGTGGCGCAGCGCCCGGAGCCAGTAGTGCACGGTGACGTACCCCGCCGCCCCCCCGAGGAGAATCGTCAGGGCGACACCGTGGATCGGGTTGGGGAGGAGGGCGGCAAGCACGGTGCCGACCAGGGCACCAAAGAAAGCGGCTGCCAACGCCACGATCGGCGTCAGCAGCCATCCGGAGGCGCGAAGGAAAATGATCTTCGCGCGCATCGCCTCAGCTGCGCCGGCCGGTGACGGCTCCCAGGACCGCGGTGAGTGTCACACCGGGCAGGAAGGCTACGCCGAAGGATCCCAGGTTCCAGCCGGCGCCCGGGAAGTGCACCAGCACCGCGAGCACCCAGCAGACGACCGCCAGGACCAGCGCCGTCACCATCCCCTTGGGAATGGAGACCGCTCCCCCGCGCGCCTGGCTCGCGAGGATCTGGGCCCCCATCCACGGCAGGTAGGTGCCGACCATCCACCAGACGGGGTGGTACCACCAGTTGCTCCCGCCGCCGATTTCCCGCCAGCGGTTGGTGTACATCCCGGCCGGCTGGAGGACGGAGACGTCGATCACGAGGAAGACCACCGTCGCGGCGAGCCCGAGACCCGCGGCGCCGGCGATGCCCTCGATGGTCCGCGGCTTGGTCCAGTTGCCCGGCAGGAACGTCACCGCCGCAAGGCCCGCCACCAGCACCAGGGCGCCAAGACCGAACTCGGCGCCGCCGGCCAGGTACCGGGTGATGAACGACATCGCCACCACGACCGCGGCGGTGATGACGCCCAGCGTGACCGCCGAGCGGAGGACGTAGGGCAGGTCGGTCAGGTCGGTGCCTGACGCGGCGCGAACGGCGGAACTCATGCCGACTCCCGGAGAGTGTGGAAGGCCGAATAATAGCGGGCGGCCGACCATCCGGCCAAGGGTTCAGAGCAGCCCGAATCCCAGGGCGATGGCCACGTCGGTCACGGCCCACGCGCCGAGGGCGGCGTACATCCCCCGCTGGTGCTGGTCGGGGGTCATGCCCGGCCACCGACGCAGCCACGGGAGCAGCACCGCCAGCCAGGCCAGGAACGCCACCAGGAGCAGGCCGGCGCGCCATCCCCCCCAGGCCGCCTCCGCAAACCACCCCCGCCCTGCCCCGGCCATCGCGAAAAGGGCGAACGCCGCGAGCGTCGACCCGACGGCCAGGAGGAGGCTTGCCTGCTCCCCCAGCATCAGCGCGAGCGTCTTGTCGCCGCGCCGCCGGTCCTCCTCGAACTGGTAGATCTGGGTGAGCGGATAGAGCGCCGCAAAGAGCGGGGCGAACGCGGCGAAGACCAGGAACGCCGGCCGGTCGAGGGGGCGGCCCGTCAGCGCCCACCCGGCGTACGGCGTGAGCGCGCCGAAGCCGATCATGTTGATGATCCAGTCCATCCCGGCCACCGCCTTGAAGCGGAACGGCGGCACCGAGTAGAGCACCGACATCACGAAGCAGACGCCGTACGCGGCGGTAAACCCGGACGGCAGCTGGAGGGAGAGCGCCCCGCCGATCAGCATCAGCGCCATGCCGAAGCTGAAGAGGTGCCGCGGGACCGGCGGCGGCTGCCGGAGGTAGCCGATGTCCCCCTCGTCCTTGTCGAACGCCGAATTGATGGCGAGGGTCCCGCCGTTCAGGCACACCACCCACAGGAGCAGCCCGACACTCGCCGTGCCGAGCGACACCCCCGCCCCCGCGGCGGCCACACCCACGGCCAGGACGTACCCGAGCGCGGTGTGGGCCGCCATGATGGGCCATTCGGCGGGTCGGGTGTGGAGGAGGTAGTCGAACGAGGGGCCGAGCAGCCGGTAGCCGGCGCGCCGGAACGGAGACGCCGCGGCGTCGCTCACCAGCGGAGTCCGAGGTGCCCGGCGGCGATGCGGAGGCCCCGCAGCGTGAGGTCCGGCTCGATGCGCGTGATCAGTTCCGAGAACGGCGCGATCACACCGGCCAGTCCGCCGGTCGCGATGACGACGGGATTGTTCGGCGTGGGCCACTCCGCGAAGATTCGGCGCAGCATCCCGTCGGCGGCGTCGGCGGCGCCGAACAGCACCCCCGCCTGGATGCACTCCTCCGTCCGCCGACCAATGACACGGTCGGGCGCAGCGAGTTCCGTGGCCGGGAGCTTGGCGGCGAGCCGGGTCAGTTGATCCGCCGCCGTGCGGAGACCGGGCATGATGGCCCCGCCGATGAAACGGCCATCGCCGGTGATGCAGTCGAAGGTCGTGGCGGTGCCGAAGTCCACGACCACGGCATCGGCGCGAACCAGCTCGAGGACCGCCAGCCCGTTCACGATCCGGTCGGCGCCGACGCTGAGCGGCTCGTCGACGTCGAGCTTGAGCGGCAGCGGCGAGCGCGGGTCGATCGAGACCGCCGAGCAGGCGGTGGCCGACTCGATCCCCGCCTTGACGCTCCGGGTGACATGCGGCGCCACCGAGGCGAGGATCACCCCCCGCACTTCGTTCGGCGAATGTCCGGCGTGGATCAGGAACGTCCCGATGGCCGTGCCCCATTCGTCGGGGGTCCGGTCGGGATTCGTGGTCAGCCGCCAGTGCGCGGTGATCTCGTCGCCCCGGAAGAGGCCGACGGTGATCTCCGTGTTGCCGATGTCGAGGGCGAGAAGCATGGAGGGAATCTAGGCGGGGAGTGGACGGGCGGTAAGCCGCGACTCAGCGGGCCACGACATCGCCAGCGGAAACCCGATGTCGAGCGCCGGACGCATCCTGGATGATAAGGCGGCCATCGGGCTGCACCCCGGCGCCCGTCCCCGCGATCGGCGTATCGATGGCCCGTCCGAGGAGCCAATCCCGACGCGCGAACTCGGCGAGTTCCTCCGGGGTGAGAACGGGTGTCTGGAGATCCACGGCACAGAGCGCCGCGGCGATCGGGTCGGCGAGCGCCTCAACGGTGGTCTCGGAGCAGTAGTCCGCGAGCGTCGTCGCGCGAGCACTCAACTCATCCGGGATCGAGTTGACCACATTCAACCCCAGCCCGATGGCCACCCATCGCAGCCGGTCCCCCTGCCAGGTGGCCTCGGTCAGCACGCCCCCCACCTTTCGATCGCGGACGATCAGGTCGTTGGGCCACTTGAGCATGACCGGTACGATGGGGGGGAGTCCGTCCAGCACGCGTGCAATCGCCAGCCCGGCACGCAGGCTCAGCACCTCCATCCCGCCAGGCGTGCCGGCCCCTCGCCGGAGGACGCTCATCCAGAGCCCTCCGGGCGGCGAGTACCAGGTGCGGCCACGGGATCCCCGCCCCGCCCACTGCTCCCGCGCCACCAGCCAGGTACCGTCGTCGGCGCCATCCGCGGCGCGGGCATGCACCTGATCCAGCGTGGAATCCACCACGTCGAGCCAGATGCCGGGGGTCACCCGCCGCCGGCCTTCCACCAGACCAGCAACGCGGTGCCGACGACGATGCGGTACCAGCCAAACGGGGTGAAGTCGCGTTTGGCGACGAACCCGATGAACGCCCGGATCACCAGGAGCGCCGATAGGAACGAGACCACGAACCCGACGGTGAAGACCGGGATGTCCGCCGCGGTCAGGTTGCCGCGGCTGCTCACCAGGTCCAGCAGCGTGGCGGCCACCATGACCGGAATCGCGAGGAAGAACGAGAACTCGGTCGCGGCGGTTCGCGACAAACCCAGGAGGTATCCGCCGAGAATGGTGGCCCCCGCCCGGGACACGCCCGGGAAAAGGGCGAGCACCTGGGCCAGCCCCACCCCGAATGCGAGCCTCGGCGGCAGCACATCGACCGTGGCGACCCGCTGCACCGGCTGGGTGCGCTCGATGAGGAGGATGGCGATGCCGCCCACCACCAGCGCGCCTGCCACGGTCGGGACCGTGAAGAGATGCGCCTTGATCCACTTGTGCGCCCACAGGCCGATGACCGCCGCCGGGAGGAACCCGAGCGCCAGGTTCACGACGAAGGCCCGGCTCGCGGCGCTGGCGCCCAGGCTCCGCGCGATCGCGAGGAACCGGGCACGGTAGAGCCAGACGACCGCGAGGATCGCACCGAGCTGGATGAAGATCTCGAAGGTCTTGGCGCGTTCGCCGGTGAAGCCGAGGAGGTCGCCGGCCACGATGAGGTGACCGGTGGAGGAGACGGGGATGAACTCGGTGATGCCTTCGACCAGGCCGAGGAGGGCGGCCTGCAGGAGGAGGATGAGATCCACTAGCCGAGGGCCTCGCGGTACATCGCCTCATACATCGGGACCACCCGGTCGGCGGAAAACTCGGCGGCCTTCTCCACGGCGGCTAGCGCCATCGCCCGATGCCGCGAGGGTTCCCGCAGCAGCTCCACCGCGCGCCGTCCCATCGCCTCCACGGAGCCCACCGGTTCCAGGATGCCGTTGACGCCGTCTTCCACCACTTCGGGGAGTCCGCCGGCGCGGCTCGCCACCACCGGGGAGCCGCACGCCATTGCCTCCAGCGCCGCGAGCCCGAACGACTCCGACTGCGACGGCAGGAGGAAGAGATCGGTCGCCTGCATCAGTTCCACGACCCGGTCGAGCCGGCCGAGAAACCGGACATCCGCCGTCACCTCCAGCAGCGCGGCCTCCCGCTCCGCCTCGGCGCGCTCCGGGCCGTCGCCGATCATCAGGAGGGTGGCCGGCATGGCGCGACGAATCCGGGAGAAGATGCGGATCACGTCCTTGACCCGCTTCACCTCGCGGAAGTTGGAGGTGTGGCTGATGATCTTGTGCCCGGCCGGGGCCAACCCGTCCCGCTTGGGCGACTCGACCGGATGGTATTCCGCCAGGCTGACGAAGTTCGGGATGACCCGGAGGTTGGGATGCACCGGGCCGAAGGCGCGGAGCGTCTCGCTCCGCAGGAAGGCGGACACGGCGCTCACCTCGTCGGACCGTTCGATCGAGAAGCGGGTGATGTCGAAGAAGCTCGACTCCTGGCCGACCAGCGTGATGTCGGTGCCGTGCAGGGTGGTCACCACCTTGATGGGGTGCTCCCTGGCGAGCATTTCCCGCGCGATCCAGGCCGTGGTGGCGTAGGGGATCGCGTAGTGCACGTGGAGCAGGTCGAGCTTCTCCCTGCGGCTCACCTCGTACTGGTGCGACGCCAGCGCCAGGGTGAACGGGAAATGATCGAAGAGCGGATAGTGTCCGTGGCGCGTCTCGACCTCGTGGTAGTACACCCGCTCGGCAAACCCGCCCCGCAGCCGGAACGGCGAGGCGTAGGTGATGAAATGCACCTCGTGCCCGCGACGGGCGAGTTCCAGCCCGAGTTCGGTTGCCACGGCGCCGGATCCGCCGTACGTCGGGTAACAGGTAATGCCGATCTTCATGTTTCGCTCCAATGGGCCGCGATCTCCGCGGCGAGTTCCGCAGGCGGTCGGGTGGCGTCGAGCCGGAGGACGTCGCCGTCCAGCTGATGCCGAAACCAGGTCTCCTGGCGCTTCGCGTATTGCCGGGTGCTGATGGTGATGGCCTCCGCTACGGACTCGCGGGACCGGGCGCCGTGAAGGTACTCCACCGCCTCCTTCACCCCGATGCCGTCGAGACCAGGCGCGTGGGCGGCGTGCCCCTCGGCCAGCACCGAGGCGACCTCCTCGATCAGGCCGCGTTGGACCATCTCGGCTGCCCGCCGTTCGATCCGCTGGTGCAGAATCGGCCGGGGCACGCTGAGGACCACGTACCAGGGTTCGAACCGCCGGCCCTCGCGCGCAGCGCGCTGCCAGTGCGTCAGCGGGTGACCGGTCATCAGCGCCATCTCGATGCAGCGAAGCGCCCGCTGGCGGCCACCGCCGGCGTACTCCGCATCGAGCCGGCTGGCCCATCGGACCAGCTCAGCCGGGGTGAGGTGCCCCAGGTACGATTCGAGGTGCTTCCGGCGCGTCGCATCGAGGGCCGGTTCGCGAAAGAGCCCGTCCATTAACGCCCGGATGTAAAGCCCGGTTCCCCCGACCACCACCGGGAGCCGATCCCGGGCCTGCACCATCTCGATCCAGGCACTGGCCGCCGCCGCCCAGCGCCCGGCGCTGAACCGGTGCCCGGGGTCCAGGATGTCCACGCCGTGGTGCGGCACCCGTGCCTGTTCCTTCCGGGTCGGCTTGGCGGTGCCAATGTCGAGACGCCGGTAGACTTGCCGGGAATCGGCGGAAATGATTTCGAGCGGCCAGTGGGCGGCGAGGGCCAGCGCCACCGCCGTCTTCCCCACCGCCGTCGGTCCGACGAGGACCGGGACCCTACCGGCGGCCAAACCGTCGCTCGAGCTCCTCGCGGGGGAGCTGGACGATCGTCGAACGCCCGTGCACGTCGTGCGGGGGCAGCTCGGTGGCAAAGAGCCGGAGCAGCAACTCGCGCATTTCCCCCTGGCTCAGCCGCTGCCCCGCCTTCACCGCGGCGCGGCAGGCGTAGGTGGCGCCGAACCGTTCGAGCGGGTTGGCCCACCCCCCAAACCGGCCGCGCGCCAGGTCGGCGACCATCTCCTGGAAACAGGCGACGGCATCGAATCGCGGATGCGGCGTCGGGACCGCCTGCAGCGCGACGGTGTTGCCACCGAATTCCTCCACCACAAACCCGACGCGCTCGAGCGCCTCACGGTGCCGCTCGACGGCGTCCAGCTCCTCGTCGGTCAGTTCCACCGTGGCCGGGATGAGCAGCCGCTGGGAGGGCGCGCCGGCGCCGGAGATGGCCTCCATCACCGCCTCGAAGAGCACCCGCTCGTGCGCCGAGTGCTGGTCGACAAAGACCACGCCCTCATCCGCCTGGTACACGATGTAGGTGTCGAAGAGCTGGGTGAGCCCGCCGGCGAAGGGGTCCGCCGCGCCGACGACCCCGGCCGATCCCGATTCGGGGGCAGTGGCGAACGGCCCCGCCTCGTCGAACAGCGAGGCGACGACGTCGTGGGCGTCGAGGGTCGCGTGACCCGCCGGCATCGGGCGCCAGTCGCCGACCGGCGCGGCCGCCACCAGCGCGCCAATCGCCTGCCGGACAGCGTCCTCCATCGTCCGCTCGAGCCCGATCCGGTCGCGGAACCGCACCTCCATCTTGGAGGGATGGACATTCACGTCCACTTCGCCGGGGGCAAGGTCGATGCGGAGATAAAGCGAGGGACGGTCGCCGGGATGGATGGCCGCCCGGTACCCCGCCTCCGCCGCCCGCACGAGGAAGGGATCACGAAACGGGCGGCCGTTGACGAAGAGTTGAGTGCGGCGGCCGCTGGGCGACGCGTCACCGGGGCGCTGCACAAATCCGGAAATCCGGAAGGCGCCGGCGGCATGGTCCACCCCGACCATGGTGCCGACCAGATCACGCCCCCACACGGAGACGAGGCGGTCGGTCTCTTCCTCATCGGGTGGCGCGGCCAAACGCACCTGGCCGTCCTGCAGGAGTTCAATGCCCACGGCGGGATGGGCCAGGGCCAGCGTCGCGACCGCTTCGTATGCCGCCCGGGATTCGCTCGCCGCGGACCGGAGGAACTTGCGGCGGGCCGGGGTGTTGAAAAAGAGCCCGCGCACGGTGACGGTGGTGCCGCGCTGCCGGGCGACGGCTCCCACCTGCTCGAGCCGACCGCCGACCACCCGCAACTCGGTGCCCTCGCCCCCCTCTTCGGCCGTCGTGAGGGTCAGGCGGCTGACCGATCCGATGGCGGGGAGCGCCTCGCCGCGGAACCCGAAGGTGGTGACCCCGGTCAGGTCCGCGGCGCTGCGAATCTTGCTCGTGGCATGGCGGTCGAGGGAGAGCACCGCGTCTTCTCGGCCCATCCCGCAGCCGTCGTCGGCCACTTCGATGAGCGTCTTGCCTCCGTTCTCGATGGCAATCCGGACCCGCGTCGCGCCCGCGTCGATGGCGTTCTCGACGAGTTCCTTGAGCGCCGACGCGGGGCGCGCGACGACTTCGCCCGCGGCGATCTGGTCGGCGACGGCATCGGGAAGGATGGCAATGCGGCGTGACATGCCTGCAATCTACTCGGAGTCAATCGGGACGACCGCGTCGGCGGGCACCCAGCCGAGGCGGCCGGAGGGATCGCGGACGAGATGCCAGCCGCGCTGGCTCTGGAGTCGCTGAAGGGCCTGTCCCTCGTCGAGCGCGGCGAGGGCCGACCCGCGGCCGTGCGGGCTGACTCGCAGCGGCACGGCGGTGAGCACGAGGTCCACCGGCTCGGCGTAGCGCGCGGTCAGCCAGGCGGCGCCGGCGCCGAGGAGCAGCGCCGCCGCGCCGACCCACGCCCACCGCCGCACCAGCGCTGGCCGGACGAACATGCCGCCCCAGGCGACGATCCACAGCAGCAGGGCCGCGAGCGCCATTTCGCTCGGGGTGAACGGAGCGGTCCAGAGCCGGCTGGCCGACACCTGGTCGGGTGGTGGCGTGAGGTGGAGTGCCTGCCTGACGCTGCGGTTCCGCGGCGCGAGCCGGAGGGCCCGGTGCCACTCGGCACTGGCCTGCACCGGCGCGCCGAGCCGGTAGTCGGCCGCGCCGAGATTGTACCAGTGCGCCGCGATATCGGGCTGTGCCTCGGCCCGGGTAGCAAACGCGGCGCGGGCGGCGGTCAGCGCGCCGCTTTCGTAGAGCGCCTCTGCAGACCGGTCCTGCGCCTGGACGCCACCGGCCAGCGTCGCAAGCAGGAGCAAGGAGGCCAGCAGGCCGTGCGACACCCGACGGCGGCGATCGCCACCGGCCAGCTGCGCGCGCAGCGATTCCCAGCGCCGAATGATCTCCTCGTCCTGCCCCCGCTGGGTCGGCGCGTAGCGGCGCTCGCGGAGCATGCCGCGGAGCTCGAGCAGTTGCTGGACGGTGTCCGGTTCGAGCCCGGCGGCGCGCAGCGCCGCGGACAAATCGGAATCGTCGCCGGAGACGATGGCAGCGGGGGCGAGCCCCGTCACCAGCCCATCGAGTTCGATTTCCACGGTCCGCGCGCTCACGCCGCGTGCGGCCGGGCCGGCAAGTGGACGGCGGCGGCGCCGCGCGACCAGCTGCACCACACCCCACAGGGCCGGCGGCCCGCAGAGGATCAGCACCCAGCCCCACCGGCCCGGAAACGCGGTGAGATTGGCCGGCACCAGGCTCCGGTGCGCGGTCAGCAACGGCGGTGGCAAGGCGCCCTCGGCCAGCGCGGCCGGTTCCGCGACCGTCAGCGACATCGCCGGCACCTTCGCGACGCGGAAGCTCCGGGTGCCGAGGTCGTAGTAGGGATACTCGATGGCGGGAAGCGCCAGCGTCCCCACGGCGTCCGGCACGAGCGAGAACCCGAAGCTCTTGGTCCCGGTCACGATGCCGTCGCGCGTCTCGGGACGCTCCTCGACCAGTTCCGGGTAGGCGCGCGCGCCCTCGGGCCAGCTGAGATCGGGTGCCGGCCAGAGGGTGACATTCCCCTTTCCCGCCACCACGACCGACACGTGAATCGGCTCGCGTGCGCGGGCAGTCGGCGGCGTCAGAATCCGCTCCACCGTCAGGTCGGTCCCCACCGCGCCGACGTACCCTGAGGGACGCCCTGTTTCGGGAATGGGGCGCACCGAGATGTAGGCGCTATCGCTGCTGACGGCGAACCGTTCCTCCTGGCTGAAAAACTGAAGGGCGAGCGGCACCGAGTACTGCATCTGCGCGGGCGTGATGGTCAGCTCGCCGCTGCGCACCGGGAACGCGATCTGGTGCGCCACGAAGAGATCATACCAGACGCCGCCGACCTGGCGGCTCGCTGCGATGCCGACCGGGGCCGGTTGCGGATAACTCCACATCCCCTCGACGGAGGGCGGGACCAGCGTCGGCGCACGCCGGAGCCGGAGCCGGAGCTCCCGCGGAAACCAGGCGGCAGTCACGATATCCACCTGCTCACCGACCGTCGCAGTTTCGCTGGAGACCAGCAACGACAGCCCGACCTCGCCCGGAGCCCGGGGAGGTCGTGCCTGTTCCAGCAGTCGCCTGATCCGTGGGTTGATCTGGGCCGCCACCGCGGCGCTGCCGGTGTCGGTCACCTTGACCGTCAGGGCCCCGACCTCGGCGATGGCGTCGCCCTGCCGCGCATGGAAGGGCCCGAACTTCCATTGGCCCGACCGGATGGCACGAAGCCGCAGTTCGATCGTCTTGGTGCGCGACACCGCCGCGTTGGGATTGACGCTGGTTCCCTCGGTGCGCGACACGACCACGAACCCGTCCGCCGCGCCGAGGCGCAGCTCGATCGGCAGCGACGACGCGCTCCGGGTCCGTACGGTCAGCAGGACTTCCTCGCCCACCGCGACTTCATCCCGGTCGAGGGTGACGGTCAGTTCAGGCGGAGTCGCCTGCTGAAGCGCGGCGAGCAACAGGAGGGTCGCTACCAATCCTTGGCCCCTCCCATCCCACCGGACAACCGGTCGAGCTGCCGGTTGCGCGTGGCGCGTTCCTCCCGCTCGACCGAGTTGAGGATCTGTTCGGCCTGCTCCCGCGTCAGTCCGCGGTTCTGGTTCTGTTGCTGCTCCGGCGGCTTGGGCTGCTGTCCGCTCTGCGGCGGTGGCGGCTTCTGCCCGCCTCCCCCGGATGGCGGTGGCGGGGGACGCATCCGTTCGGCCAGTTCCAGGTTCCACTTGGCCCGCGCGGAACCCGGTTCAAGCAGCAGCGCCTCACGCAGGTGGGCCGCGGCCTCGCCGACCAGCGTGTCGCGGAGCGTCGAGTCGGCCAGTGCCGCCCGGAGATCCACCACGCCGAGGTTGTAGAGGGCGCGGTACCGCAGTCCCGGATCGGTGGTCTTGCTCGCCTCGAGCAGCGCCCGGCGGGCCACCTTCAAGTCCCCGGCGCGCAGGGCGGCGGTGCCGGCGTTGTAGAACGCCGTGTCGCGCCGTCCCCCTTCCTTCGCCTCCTGGAGGAAGGCGCCCGCGGCGGCCGTCGCATCGCCGGAGGAGAGGGCACGCGCCCCGTCCGAGGGCCGCTGCGCCTGCGCGACGGCGGGGAGGCCGAGGGCGAGGGCGAGCACCAGCAGCGACGCGCCGCGCCGGAGCAGCGTCGCGACGAGGAGCACCACGGCCCCAACCAGGAGCGGCAACCAACCCATCGGCCGAAGGTCGGCCGCGCGGCTCTCGGTGCTGGGACTCCGCTTGAATGCCGCCACGAGATCGCGGACGGCGCCCGCCTGGTCCGACAGCGAGGCCGGCACCACCGTGCCGTCGGCCGCTTCGGCGGTGGCGCGGAGGACTTCCTCGTGCAGGCTGGTCTCCACCACTTGACCCTCCTGGTCGAGCTTGTACTCGATCAACTGACCCGACGGGTCCCGGATCGGGATCTTCACCGGTACCGGGGTCCCTTCGCCAACCAGGATCAGCCGAATGCCCGCCGCTTTGATCCGTTCAGCGGCGTCGAGGGCGGTCGACATCGAGTCGTGCATCTCTCCGTCGGTGAACACCACGAGCACCCGGTCGGAGATTTCCGTGGTGGCCTCGAGCAGCTCCAGTCCCTGGTTCAGGGTGGCCGCGAGATTCGTCCCCCCCTCGCTGGCCAGGTCCGGATCGAGGCCGTCGAGATAGAGGGACACGGCGCCGCCATCGACCGTCAGCGGCGTGAGGATGTAGCTCCGGCCCGCGAAGGCGATCAGGCCGAGCCGGTCGCCGGCGAGGTCCTGGACCAGGCGCCGGGCCTCGCGCTTCGCCCGGCCCAGGCGGCTCGGCGCGACGTCTTCCGCCAGCATCGACCGGCTGATGTCCGCGGCGATGACGAGGCTCAGCGCGCGGGCCTCCGTCTTCACGGTGGTCCGGCCACCCCGCGGCCCCGCCACCGCGACGGCAGCACAGAGCACCGCGATGCCGAGGGCCCACGGGGTCCCCCGGCCCCGGCGCGCCGCCTCGGCGCCGAGGCGCGCCGACCACGCCGTGGTGGCGACCACGCGCCGGCGGCGCCCCCACCAGGCGAGTGCCGCCCCGCCCGCGGCGATCATGGGGGCGAGGAGCAGCAGCCACTGCGCGTCGAAGATCATGGGACGCGCACCGCCACGGTGGCCCCCATCAGGAGCTCGAGTCCGAGCAGCGCCAGACCGGCGATGGCCAGCGGCTTGGTCAATTCCTCGTAGTGCAGGTACCGCGTGATTTGCACCGGGGTCTTTTCCAGCCCGTCGATCTGCTTGAAGATGCGCGCCAGCGCCTCGCTGTCGGTCGCGCGGAAGTAGCGGCCGCCGGTCGTGGCGGCGATCTCCTTGAGCAAGGGCTCGTCGATGCGCACCGGGAGCACCTCGTACCGGAGGCCGGTTGCGCTCCGTCCCGTGGGAATCGGCGCCTCCCCCTCCGTGCCCACGCCGATGGTGTAGACGCGGATCCCGAACGACGCGGCGGTCGCCGCCGCGGTGCGCGGGTCGATGAGCCCGCGGTTGTTCTCGCCGTCGGTCAGCAGCAGCACCACCTTCGACTTTTCCGGCGCGCGGCGCAGCCGGTTCACCGCCGTGGCGAGGCCGCTGCCGATGGCGGTGCCGTCCTCCAGGCTCCCGATCCGGAGGCCCATCACCGCCTGTTCGAGCACGGGGTAGTCGAGCGTGACCGGCACCTGGGTCAGCGCCTCCGCGGCGAACGCCACGAGGCCGATCCGGTCGGCGCTCCGACCACGGATGAAGGTGATGGCCTGTGCCTTGGCCACCTCCAGCCGGTTCGACGGGGCGAAGTCCTCGGCGTACATGCTGCTGGAGATGTCGATTGCGATGGCAATCGCGATGCCGTCCTTCTTCATCTCGATCCGGCTGCCGCCGACACGCGGCCCGGCGGCGCCGATGATAAAACAGCCGAGCGCCAGCGTGCGCAGGATCGGCGGCAGGTGCAGCCACCAGGGCGGGCCGCCCAGCGCCGCCGGCAGGGAGACGTCGCTGTACAGGAGGCCCGGAGCGCGGCGACGCCGGCGCCACCACCACCAGACGAGCGGAACGAGGAGCAGCAGGAGCAGCGGGCGGGCGAGGCTCATGCCGACGGACCCGCTTCAAGCCGGACGGCGAGGGCGAGCGCTGCCTCCGCACGCGGGAGCACGGCAGAGACATCCCCCGGCCCAAAGAGGGCGTCATCCAGCGCCTGCAGCAGCGCCGCGGCCTCGGGCGACGGATGCGCGCTCGAGGCGGCCCGCAATCGCGCCGCGGCGGCGGCGAGCACGGCGCGCGGTTCCCCGGCAGTCATCCAGGCCGTGAGGGGAAGCACCGGCGGGAGGGGCGCTTCTCCGGTACTCGGCGCGGCCATTGGTCTCCCCCGCTTCCGCCACCAGAAATGCACGGGGATGAGGAGGAGCACGGCGAGGAGCAGCAGCACCAGCACCGGGACGGTCGTCTGGATCGGCCGGAGGATCGGAGCGGCCTCGGGCTGTGCATCGGGGAGCGAATCGCCGGGAAGCGTGGGGAGTACGCTGGCGATGGTGACCGTGAGCGTGGCGGGAGGAAGCGAATCGGTGGTGCCGTCGGGGGAGACCAGCACCGGCCCGGGGACTTCCACCGTGTGCGTGCCCGGAAGCCACCCGACCGCCGGATACCGGACCTCGAGCGAATCGCCGCGCCGGATCAGCAGCCCCGGGCCCAGCGCCTCGACTGCCCCTTCGGGATTCCACGGCGCCACCCGGGCAATCCGGGCGACCGGCGCCGGAATGGTGCGCACCAGCCAGATCGTGTCGCCGACCTGGGGGAGCGGCGCCTGCTGCAGGGCCAAGAGGAGGAGGAGCGACATCACCGGTGCAACCGCTTGGCGCGGAGGGCAAAGGCCCGGCGCAGCGGCAGAGCGTAGTCCTGCCCGGTGATCAACGCGACGTGGTCCACGCCCGCCGCCGCCAGGCTCCGGCGCCGCTCCTCGACCCGGCGTTCCGCGAGACTGGCCAGGCGGCCGCGCACCTCCCGGTCGCCTGCGTCGATCAGGACCCGGCGGCCCGACTCCGCGTCTTCAAGGTCGAGCCATCCCGACGCGGGAAGCGCGCGCTCTCGCGGATCATCCACCGTGACGGCGACGACTTCGTGCCGGCCGGCGAGCCGCTGCAGCGGGCGCTCCCAGTTCGTCGCCAGGAAGTCCGACAGGATGACGACGATGCTGCGGTGGTTGAGGAGACGCACTGCATAGGTCAGGCTCGCCGCCAGGTCGGTGCTCCGCCCCGCCGGTGCAAACGCCACGAGATCGCGGATGACCCGGAGCGCGTGACGCCGCCCTTTCCGTGGCGGAATGACCTGTTCGACCCGGTCCGAGAAGAGGAGCGCCCCGACCCGGTCGCTCTGGCGCGCCGCGGCGAGCGCCAACACGGCCGCCACCTCCGCGGCGAGTCCCGCCTTGGTGCGCGGCTCCCCGAACCGGGTGGAGCCGGAGTGGTCCACCACGAGGAGCACGGTGAGCTCCCGTTCCTCGGTGAAGGTCTTGACGTAGGGGCTGCCGAGGCGGGCGGACACGTTCCAGTCGATGGTGCGGTAGTCGTCGCCGATTTCATAGGCGCGCACTTCGGCGAACTCCATCCCCTGCCCGCGGAAGGTGGAGCGATACTCGCCGGCAAAGAGCGAGGACACGAGCCCGCGGGTGCGGAGCTCGATCGTCTTGACTTGCTTGAGGACTTCCTGGGACACCAGCGTCATGTCGGGAGGCGCCTCCAGGCGGGGGCGCCGGACATCACGGGACGGGAACGGCGGCGAGGACGCGCTGGATGACCACGTCGGCGTCCACGTCCTCGGCTTCCGCTTCAAAGGTCAGGACGATGCGATGCCGGAGCACGTCCGGGGCGAGCGCGCGGACGTCTTCGGGGACCACGTAGGAGCGGCCGCGGAGGAAGGCATGGGCGCGGGCCGCCTGCGCCAGGGCGATGGAGGCGCGTGGCGAGGCGCCGAAGGCGATCAGCGGCTTCAGCTCGGACAGCCCCACCGACGCGGGCTCGCGCGTGGCCCGCACCACGTCGACCAGGTAGTCGAGCACCTTCTGGTCGGCGTAGAGCGAGGCGATTTCGGCGCGGGCCGCCATGATGCCGGCCGGGTCGAGGAGCTTCCGCACCGGGATCGGCGCGCCGCCGGCCATCCGGAGGAGGATCTCCCGCTCCTCGTCGCGCGTCGGGTACCCCACCCGCACCTTCAGCATGAACCGGTCGAGCTGCGCTTCGGGCAAGGGGTAGGTGCCCTCGTTCTCGATCGGATTCTGCGTCGCCAGCACGAGGAACGGTTCGGTCAGGTGGAAGGTGGCGCCGCCGATGGTGACCTGCTTCTCCTGCATCGCCTCGAGGAGCGCCGACTGCACCTTGGCGGGGGCGCGGTTGATTTCGTCGGCCAGGATGATCTGGGCGAACAACGGCCCCTTCTTGACCCGGAACTCCTGGTTCTTCTGGTCGAAGACCATCGTTCCGATGACGTCCGCCGGCAGGAGGTCCGGCGTGAACTGGATCCGCGAAAAGGTGGCGGAGATGATCTCGGACAGGGAGCGGACGGCGAGCGTCTTGGCCAGGCCCGGGACCCCTTCGAGCAGCACGTGACCGCCGGTCAGGAGCCCGATGAGCAACCGCTCGATCATCAGGTCCTGTCCGACGATGCGAAGCCCGACCTCCTTGACGACGAGGGGAAGGCGTTCGGAAATCGGGCTGGGGGTGGGCGCCTGCGGTGCGGTCATGCGTGCTCCTCCGGAGGGTGGTCCGTGCGGCCGGGAGTCCCGGTCAGTCGCCGGACGGGTCGAGCCGAATCGTCTTGTAGATTGCCGCCTCCTCGCGGGGCGTCAGGGGCCGCGACCGCCCGACGGGCAGGTCGCCGAGGCGGACCGGTCCGTAGGAGAGCCGGGCCAGGCGCTCGACCTTGAGCCCCATTTCCTCGCACCAGCGGCGCACGATGCGGTTGCGGCCCTCGGTCAGGGTCACGTCGAGGATGCAGCGGCCTTCCTTGCCGGGCCGGACGCGCACGTCACCGGCCACCACCGGCCGGCCATCGACCACCACGCGCTCGCGCACCAGTTTCTCGAGTTCGGCGGCCGAGCGGCCGTGGACCAGCGCCGTGTAGCGCCGGGGCACCCGGTACTTCGGGTGCGTCAGCCGGTGCACCGCCTCGCCGTCGGTGGTGAGCAGCAGGAGGCCGGTGGTCATCACGTCCAGCCGCCCGACGTAGGTGAGGCCGGCCGGGTCGTTGATGAATTCCAGGACGTTGCGCCGCCCCTGCTCGTCGCTGGCGGTCGTCACGACCCCGAGCGGCTTGTGGAAGGCGAGCCAGCGGCGGGAGACGACCTTCACCGCCTTGCCGCCGACCGTGATCTTCTGGCGATCGGGATCGACCTTGCTGCCGAGTTCGGCCACCCTCCCGTCCACCCGTACGCGGCCCGCCCGGATTAGTTCCTCCGCGGCGCGGCGCGACGCGATGCCGGCGCGGGCGAGCGCGCGCTGCAGGCGCATTTCGCTCACGATTCGGCCGGGACGTAGGCGGCGGCGTCTTCGTCGTCGGTGGAGAGCGGCCGGGGCGGCTGGATGGCGATGCTCAGTTCCTCGGCGCGCGGCAGGTCGGTCAGGTCCTTCAGGCCGAGGAGTTCGAGGAACATCGGCGACGTGCCGTACAGCAGCGGCCGTCCGAGCGCCTCGCTCCGCCCCACCACCTCGATGAGCCCGCGTTCCTGCAGCGACCGGAGGACGCCGCCGGCCGAGACCCCGCGGATTTCCTCGATTTCACTCCGGCCGACCGGCTGGCGGTAGGCGATGATGCTGAGGGTCTCGAGCGCCGCCGCGGTCAGCCTGGAGGCGCGGGCGGTGAACTGGGCGCGCTCGAGCGCCTGGGCAAAGGCCGGCCGGGTGAGCAGCTGGAACCCACCGGCCATTTCCACCAGCTCGATGGCGTGCTGGCTGAAGTCGTACACCTCGCGCAGCTGCTCGAGCGCGGTGCGCACATCCGCGAGCGACGCGTCGGCGTCGAGCACGGTGAGTTCCTCCGCGGTCAGCGGGCGCGCGGCGGCGAAGAGCGCCGCTTCAATCAACTGGGCGAGAGGCGTCACGGCGAATCACCATAGGCGCGAACGGGGCCGCCTGGGTCAGGGAAACAGCGCCGCGCCGCGCCAGTTCGAGCAGCGCGAGGAGCGTCGAGAGGACGTCGGTGATGGTCGGCTCCGGCCCGAGGGCCTCCCGCCAGCCGAACTCCTCCCGGTCCGCGAGGAGGGCGGTGAGGCGTCGGGTGGCCCCTTCGACGTCGAGCGGCCGGGCGACGACCCGGTGCAGCACCGGCGAGGGGATGCCCTCGATGACCCGCGCGACCGCCTCGAGCAATTCGAGGAGGTCGACCTGGAGCGGCGGCGGCGGGAGGGCCGGCGGCGCCGGGAGGAATCCGCGGGCGTACTGGTCGGCGCGGCGTTCCGCCGCCCGACCGAGCCAGAGCGCCACTTCACGAATTTGCTGGTACTCAAGCAACCGGCGGACCAGTTCGGCGCGCGGATCCTCCCAGCCGTCTTCCTCGCTCCGCCGCGGCAGCAGCATCTGCGCCTTCAGCCGCAGGAGCCGCCCGGCCATCTCGAGGTAGTCGGCCGCCTGGTTCAGCCCGAGATCGTGGATGACCAGGAGAAACTGGTCCGCGATTCTGGCGATCGGGATGTCGGCGATCTCGAGTTCCTCTTCCCGCAGCAGGTGCAGGAGGAGGTCCAGGGGACCCGAGAAGGCCTCGAGTTCGACCACGAAGGCCGGCGAGGCTCCCAACGCCGACGTCGGCGGCTCAGGCAGGGTGAGGGCGGCAGGCTGTTCCAACCGTCGTCCGGATCGAGGGTGGGGTGGACCGGGTGTGGCGCCACTGGCGGCGCGCGGAACAATACACCCCGGCCGGAAGCAAGTCAAAGCACCGTGCCGCTTGACCTTGCGCAGCAGCCCGGCTAGTATTGTGGCTTGCTCCTGATGGGGGGGATGGGCCCTCCCGCCGTACCGACTCAGAGAGGTCCGCTGTGCCCCGCATCAAGTCCGCCAAGAAGCGCATGCGCCAGACCAAGGTTCGCACTGCCCGGAACAAGTCCCAGCGGAGCCAGCTGCGCACCTCCGTCAAGAACGTCCGCACCGCCACCACCAAGGCCGAGGCCACCAAGGCCCTCGCCGAGGCGGCGAGCCTGCTCGATCGCGCCGGACGAAAGAACCTGGTGCACCCGCGGACGGCCGCGCGCCAGAAGAGCCGTCTCGCCAAGGCCGTGAACGCCAAGGCGTAGCCCGCCGGCTGATCGCATCAACGACACGGGGCCCGGCATCTTGCCGGGCCCCGTTGTGCGTGCGGTGGACCGGCGCGGCTAGAGCGCGGCCAGTTCCGCGCCGCAGCGCTCGCAGTACCACTCCGTCGGCCGGTTGAGCGTCCCGCATTCTCCGCACTTCAGCGTCTTCGGCGTCGCGGCCTGGCTCGGTCGCTCCAGTCCCGCGCCCGGCTTCGGCGGCTCCTCCGACGGCGGCGCGCCCGCGCCGCTCTGGCGCGGCGTCGCCCCGCTGCCGCGGGGGGTCACCGGCTGTTCGTCCGCCATCGACTTGATGAACGCGAGGTCGTCAGGCGAGGGCTCGGGGCGAGACGGAAATGGAATGGTGCGCGGCGTCGACGGCTCGGACGTCCGCCCGCTCGTCCTCGGTGTGAAGCGGGGGGCGCTGGGGATCACGGGGGCGACCGGTTCGGCCGGAGCCTCCGCCATCGGAATCAGCGGCTCCCAGTCTTCCGCCTCGCTCGCTTCCTCCACCACCGGCGCCGCCGGCTCAGGCGCGGGCTCCTCCTCCGCTTCCTCGGGCTCCTCCGGGGCGGCCGCGATGAGCGCCTGGACCTCGCCCAGCCGGGTGATCTCGTCGCTCACGCGGGCGAGTTCCTCCCGGACGTCGATGAGGACCCGTTCGCTCCCGCCGCGCACACGCTCCCACTCCGCCTCTTCGTACTCCCCCACCGCGTGCCGCAACTCCGCCTCCGCCAGCGTTTCCTGCGCCTTCGCCTCCTGGGTGGCCAGGTCGTCCTGGCGCACGCGGAGAGTGGCCAGCTGCTCGGCGACCGATTCGGCGTGGGTACGCAACTGCTCGATGACCTGCTCGAGGCGCGCCGCATAGTCGCCGCGAATCTTGTCCCGCACCGCCGCCGGCGCATCCGATCCCGTCGAGTCGAGCCGCGTCAGCCAGGTCTGGAACCGCGCGCGCTCCTCGAGGAGGGCGTCGATCGGGTTGTCGGATTTGGGGGTCGATTTCGCCATGGTCGGACTTCCCTCTCGTGACGGCGGACGCCAGGTCGGCTGGCGGCACGGCGGACGGGCGCAACATGCGCCGAAGGGCGCTTCTGCCAAATGTAACGTGGTACTTGGCGGGGGGAACCCCGCCGGAGCGCCCAGGCGGGTTATCCGCCCCGGATGTCGAAGACGATCCGGCCCCGCACCACCGTCTGGTGGGTTCGGCCGACCAGCTCGGCGCCCGCATACGGGGTGTTACGGCTCTTGGAGAAGAAACTCCCCGGCTGCACGACCCAGCGCTCCGCGGGGTCGAAGACCACCACGTCGGCGGGCGCCCCGACGGCCAGCGTGCCGCCGGGCAGATTGAAGATCCGCGCCGCCTGCGTGCTCATCCGGTTGATCAGCTCCGGCAGCGAGAGCACGCCGGGCTCGACCAGGTCACGCATCGCCACGCCAAGGGCCGTCTCCAGCCCGATGATCCCGTTCGGCGCGTGGTCGAACTCCCGTTCCTTGGCGTCGTAGTGGTGCGGGGCGTGGTCGCTGGCGATGACGTCGATCGTCCCGTCCTTGAGGCCCTGCCGGATCGCCTCGACGTCCTCCGCCTCGCGCAGCGGCGGGATTCATCTTGGCGTTGGTGTCGTACCCCGCGCACCGTTCGTGCGTCAGCGAAAAGTGGTGCGGGGTCGCCTCGGCGGTGACCCGGATGCCCTGCTCCTTGCCCCGCCGGATGAGCTCGACCGAGCCGCGCGTCGACATGTGGCAGAGATGCACGTGCCCGCCCGTCAGCTCGGCGAGGATGATGTCCCGCGCCACCATGATCTCCTCGGCGGCGGCGGGAATCCCCTTGAGGCCGAGGCGGGTGCTGACGAGCCCTTCGTGCATCGCGCCGCCCTGTGCCAGGCTCATCTCCTCGCAGTGATTGGCCACGGGGATGCCGAAGGTGCGGGCGTACTCCAGGGCGGTCCGCATCATGTGGCTGGAGGCGACCGGCTTCCCGTCGTCGCTCACGGCCACCGCGCCGGCGCCGACCAGCTCGCCGAACTCCGCCATCTGCTCCCCGCGCTGCCCCAGGGTCACCGCGCCGATCGGGTAGACCCGCGCCTTGCCGGCGCGCTGCGCCTGGCTCACGATGAAACCGACGGCGGCCTGGTTGTCGGTGACCGGGTCGGTGTTCGGCATGGCGCAGACGGCGGTGAAGCCCCCCGCCGCCGCCGCCATCGCGCCGGACGCGACGGTCTCCAGGTCTTCCTGGCCCGGCTCGCGCAGGTGCACGTGCAGGTCGATGAGCCCTGGCGCGACCACCTTGCCCGCGGCGTCGATGATCGTGGCGCCGGCCGGCGCCTCCACCCCCCGCCCGACCGCCGCGATCTTGCCGTCCTCGACAAGGACGTCCGCCACCCCGTCCGTCCCGCGGGAAGGATCGATGACGCGGCCACCACGAATCAGGATCGATGTCACGCGGCTTCCCCTCGTGCGGCGGCGGCCACCGCTCCGGTGCCGCCGGCCAGTAGATACAGGACCGCCATCCGCACCGCCACGCCGTTGGTGACCTGCGGAAGGATGACGCTGTGCTCGCCGTCGGCCACGTCGCTGTCGATCTCGACCCCGCGGTTCATCGGCCCCGGGTGGAGGATGACGAGGTCCTTCGGCGCCCGGGCCAGCCGGTCGCGGGTGACGCCGAAGACGCGGTTGTACTCCCGGAGCGAGGGAATGAATCCCGCCTGCATCCGCTCCAGTTGCAGCCGCAGGACGTTCAGGGCGTCGGCCCAGGCGATGGCATCCTCGATGCGCGGCAGCACCGTGACGCCGAGCGCCTCGATGTCCCGCGGCAGCAGCGACGGCGGTCCGCAGACGCCGACCTCGGCGCCCAGCTTGGTCAGCCCCCAGATGTTGCTGCGCGCCACTCGGCTGTGGAGGATGTCGCCGCAGATGGCCACCTTCAGCCCCTCGATGCGCCCGAACTTGTCGCGCAGCGTGAGGAGGTCGAGCAGCGCCTGGGTCGGATGCTCGTGCTTCCCGTCGCCGGCGTTGATCACGTTCGACGCGATCCGGTCGCCCAGGAACTTCGCCGCCCCCGAGGAGCCGTGGCGGATGACCACCATGTCGATCCGCATCGCCTCGAGGTTGCGCGCCGTGTCGACCAGCGTCTCCCCCTTGGACACGGAGGACCCGGCCGAGGCCACGTTCACCGTGTCGGCCGACAGGCGCTTTTCGGCGAACTCGAAGGAGATCCGGGTGCGGGTGGAGGCCTCGAAGAAGAGGTTGACGATGGTCTTGCCGCGGAGGGCCGGCACCTTCTTGATGGCCCGTTCGCTGACTTCCTTGAACGGCTCGGCGGTGTCGAGGATGAACCGGAGCTGCGCGGCGCTCAGCGTCTCGAGGCCGATGAGATCCTTCCCGAGGGCCAGCGCGGCGGCGTCAACCGACACGGGCAAGCTCCACGGAGTCTCGGCCGTCCAGCTCGGAGACGAAGACGTCCACGCGTTCGCCGGGACCGACGCGGACCGTCTGGCCGGCGATGTCCGGCTGGATGGGGAGTTCCCGGCCGCCCCGGTCGACGAGGACACAGAGCAGGATGCGCTGGGGCCGGCCGAAGTCGGCGAGCTCATCGAGGGCGGCGCGAATGGTCCGGCCGGTGTACAGCACGTCGTCCACGATGACGACCGTGCGGCCGTCGAGGGAGCCGGGGAGCTTGGTCTCGCCGACCACGGGGCCGACGCCGACGGTCTGCAGGTCGTCGCGGTACAGGGTGATGTCGAGCTTGCCGAGCGGCACCGGTCCACCCGCGGAGGCCTCGATCAGTCGCCCGATCCGCTCCGCGAGCTCCACCCCACGGCGCTGGATCCCGACCAGCAAAAGGCCCTCCGTTCCATGGCATCGCTCGACGATTTCAACGGCCATGCGCGCCAAGGTGCGTGCGATGGCTCGTTCATCGAGCAAAGGGGAACGTGAGGGCATCGAACGGCAAAACTAGCGGGGCGTGCGGGGCGAATCAAGCGCGCGGCGCCCAGAGCGGCAGCCGCGTCAGCAGGAGGACGACGAGGACCAGGCCAAATCGCTCCGGCGTCGTGGCGTCCTTCTTGACCAGCCAGAGGAAGTGGAACACCCCGCCCGCTGCCGCCAGGTAGACCAGCTGATGCAGGCGCTGCCAGCGCCGGCCGCCGAGACGGCGGACCATCCCCCGGGTGGAGGTCAGCGCCAGGGGGAGCATCAGGACCCACGCCGTGAACCCGGCCGTGACCCAGGGATGCTCCATCACGTCCTTGCGGATCATGGCCAGCGAGAGCGACTGGTCGAAGACCAGGTAGGTCAGCAGGTGGAGCGTGGCGAGGAAGAATGCAAAGGTGCCGAAGAGCCGGCGGAGCCGGATCACCTCATTCCACCCGGTCAGCCTGCGAAGCGGGGTCATCGACAGCGTGAGGAGGAGGCCGACGAGGGCCCCCTTCCCCGTCCACTCCTGGATGGTCCGGACGGGGTCGCTGCCGAGGGAGTCGTGAAAGGCCCCCCAAGTCAGCCAGGCGGGGATCCCCAACCCGACGGCCCACACCACCGGCTTGACGGCCCAGCGGACCACCTGCGCTCGGCTCACGACGCGGTCAGTAGTTGGTGCGGAGATTCATGCCGGCATACAGGCTGGCCACCTGGTCGCCGTAGCCATTGAACATCAGGGTGTCCTTCTTGAAGAACTCGCCCACGGGCCGCTCGCGTGCCTGGCTCCAGCGCGGATGGTCCACCTGCGGATTGACGTTGGCATAGAACCCGTATTCACTCGGGACCGCCATGTTCCAGGTGGTCATCGGCTGGGTTTCGAGGAGCCGGATGCGGACGATGGCCTTCCCTCCCTTGAACCCATACTTCCACGGGACCACCAGGCGCAGTGGGGCGCCGTTCTGGTTGGGGAGCGGCTTGCCGTAGAGCCCGGTGGCCAAGATGGTGAGCGGGTGCATCGCCTCGTCGATCCGCAGCCCCTCGACGTAGGGCCAGGGGAGGATGTCCTGCCGCTGCCCCGGCATCTGGGCGGGGTCGTTGAGGGTGGTGAACTCGACAAACTTGGCCTTGCTGGTCGGCTCGAGCTTGCGCAGCAGGTCGGCAAGGGAAAAACCCAGCCAGGGTACGACCATCGACCATCCCTCGACGCAGCGATGCCGGTAGATGCGCTCCTGCGTGGGGAGCGGCCGGATCAGGTCGTCGTACTCGAACCGGCCGGTGCGCTTGGCCGCCCCGGACACCTCGATGGTCCACGGCGACACCCGCAGCGCCCCGGCGAGCTTGGCCGGTGATTCCTTGCTGGTGCCGAACTCGTAATAGTTGTTGTACGTGGTGATGGTGTCGTACGGCGTGGGCTTGAGGTCGTCCGGGCCGGCGAGGGCGCGCAGGCGCGGCGGCAGCAGCGCCCCAAGGGCGACGCCGCCGGCAGCGGCGACAAAGGCGCGCCGGTTGACGTAGACCGATTCCGGGGTGATGGCAGATGCGGGGAGGTCCCCGCCGCGGCGGATAAGCACAGGTCAGGCTCCGGAGGATGACGCTAACTATACGCTGAAGTCCGGCGGAGGGTTCCCCGAAGGCGGGGAGGCGGGGAGGCGGGGAGGCGGGGCCGAAGGTGCGGCCCCCTACTATGGGTGTCTACAGGCGGTCTCACGGAATTGGTTAACCGTGGGCGTTCCTGGCATCCCGCACGTTGGGTCGAATTCGTTTGAATAGGGGTGGGCATATGCCCACCCCGGTCGATGGGCCCACGCATGCGGTTGCTTTCAACGGGTCCGCGTCGCTACAGCGACACCAGCCGAGCCGCGGCTTCAGCCGCGATAACAGCGGACAGGGAGGGATTCGAACCCTCGAAACGGCGTAAACCGTTTACACGCTTTCCAGGCGTGCCTCTTAAACCACTCGAGCACCCGTCCAGGACGGCCGACTTCAGCCGCGGGGCATACTAGCCGCGGGATGGGGTGAGGTCAACGTCCTGCACGCGCCGCCTCACTGCGCCTTGGAGTCCTTGAGGAACCGGATCCACTCGCCGCGATCGGCCATGCGGTTGTCGATCGGCGTCGGGGGGAGCGTCGAGGGGATGTGTTCGTCCCACCATTCCCGGGCCCTCGCCGGGGTCCACGGGGAGTCAAAGCGGAGGCCATCCAGCATCCCCATCAGCGCCTCCGCATCGGCCGGGCGGTCGTTGGGCGCCTTGGCCATGCAGGCCAGCACGACGTCGTCGAGCTCCGCCGAGACCGGGTATCGGGCTTTGGCCGACGGCCTTGGCGGAGGCGCGTTGGCCTGCTTGAACAGCATCTGCACGGTGTTGGTGGCGAAGAACGGAAGGTCGCCCGTCAGGAGCCAGTAGGCCGTGCATCCGAGGGCGTAGATGTCCACGCGGTGGTCGACGTCCGGGTCGCCGAGCGCCAGTTCCGGCGCCATGAAGGCGGGGGTGCCGGTGAGCGCGTCGGCGGCGGTCAGCTTCATGTCGGCCGGCTCGCTGGCCACGTTTTCTTTCACGAGGCCAAAGTCGAGCACCTTGACGAAGTCCACCTCCACCCCGGCCCTGCAGGCGAAGAGGTTCGATGGCTTGATGTCGCGATGGACGAGGTTGCGCCGATGCGCCTCGGCGAGGGAGAGGCAGGCCTGGCGGAGCAGGTACACCACCCGTTCGCTCGGCAGCGGCCCGAACTTCTTCCCCATGTCCTCGAGACTCATGCCCACCAGCAGCTCCATCGCGTAGAAGAAGCTCCCGTCACCGGTCGGCCCAAAGTCATAGAGCGCAATGGTGTGGGGGGAGGTGAGCCCCGCCGCCGCGGCCGCCTCGCGGCGGAAACGCTCCATCGCGGTCCGTGCCGTTTCGGCGCTGACGCCCTTGATGTTGTCGGTGCGGATCAGCTTGACGGCCGCGGGCCGGGCGAGGAGCTGGTGGGTGGCGTGGAACACCTGTCCCATGCCTCCCTCGCCGAGCAGCTTGCCGAGGCGGTAGGCCCCGATTTCCCGCGCCTTCTTGACCGCCTGGCCCAGCTCCCGGATGAGGCGGGCCGGGAGCACGGCGATGGCGGCTGAGAGGAAGGGGGGCACGACCAGCACGGCCACGGAGATCGATTCGGCGGGCAGCGCCACGCCGCGGAACCGGGCCATGAGGAGCGCCACGGGCACCGTCATGGCCGCGAGGAGGGAGACTACCAGGGTGCGCCGGGGCGACTCCGCGACAATCAGCGGGTACAGAAGAATGATGATGTTGACCCACGACAGCCGTCCAGGCTGCGAAATCGGAACCCGTGCCTCGAGGATGGCCAGCATCAGGCAGGTGCCCACCATCAGGAGGGCGGCGGCGTCGCGCAGCCAGTGCGATCGCGGCCCCACCCGCCGGGCGACGAGAGCCAAACCCACGCCGCCGAGGATGCCGGCGAGGGCGAAGTACCGCCCCGGTTCCGGCCAGGTCGCCTCGAGATTCGGCATCGCCGAACTGAAGAAGCGCCCGGCGATCCCCATGAACACGATGATGACAAGCCAGATGGCCGCGATCGCCAGCCCCGCAACGCCGATGCGCTTGCGGGCTTCCTCGAGCAGGTCGTCCGGGAGGAAGGTCGAGGAGGCGAGCAGGCTCCGCTGGCCGGTGGGCATGGTCATTCGAGGTTCCTCAGGCGGACGCGGCAGCGCGTCGTTGGCGTTCGGCGTGCAACGCGGCGGATTCCAGCGTCGAACTGCCTCCGAGGCTGACGAGCCCAAGCCCGAGGCCCTTGAGGGCGTTCTCCCAGAGAATGGCGCCGGTGACCGGGTCAAGGCAGAAGAGGTAGCCACCGGTGGCCGCGAGCAGACGCTCCCCCTGCACCCCGACGGTCACGAAGCTGCGACCCCGCACCTTGGTGCGCCAGACCTCTCGGCCGGTGGCCCCCTCCAGGGCGACCACATGGCCCTGCGCTCCGACGTAGATCCGGTCCCGCGGCATCTCCGGCATGGTGATCCTCCGAGCGAGTCGATTGGCCCCACGCGCCACGCCCTCTATCTTACATCAACCTTTCACCGGTGGGAGTCCCCATGAGTCACCTCGTTCTCGGCTTCTTCGTCCTGGTCATCGGCTCGCTCGTGCTGCTGGGCGCGGCGGGGATCCGGGCCAAGGGTCCGTCGCAAGGCGGCGCCATCGGACGGGCGCTCGGCATGGGCCTCCTCGGGCTCGGCGGATTCATCCTGGTCACGCTCGGCCGTCGTGGTCATCCAGCCCGGCACGGTGGGGGTGCGGCACGCCTTCGGCACCGTCGATCCGACGGCCTTGCTGCCGGGCATCCGGTTCGTGACCCCCTGGTCGGAAATCGAGCGGTACTCCACCCGCGAGGAGCAGTTCCCCGAGGTGGGCGACGAGGCGGAGCGCATGGACGCCCTCTCGAGCGAGCAGATGTCGATGAAGGTGGACGCCGCCCTCCGCTACCAGATCGATCCGATCCTGGCGCCGCGGCTCTTCCAGGAAATCGGCGGGCAAGCGCAGATCGACAACATCGTCCGGAACGCCATCCGCAACGGCGTGCGCGACGGGATGGTCGAGTTCTCGATCAACCAGGTCTCGCAGCGGAACCTGATCGCCCAGCGGATGGAGGACGAAGTCGACTCCGCGCTGGTGACCACGCCGCGCGAAGGAGGCGAGCCGTTCCGGATCGCCAAGGTCACGGCCTTCTACCTCCGCAACCTCGAGCCGCCCACGCAGGTGGTCCAGGCGATCAACAACAAGATCGCCCAGGAACAGCAGATCGAGACCGAGAAGCACCGGGTCGAGGTGGCGCGCCTGCAGAGCGACCAGCAGCGGCTGCTCAACCTGACGCTGACGCCCGAGCAGCTTACCAAGCAGTACCTCGAGGTCCTGCACGACATGAAGGGGTCGAGCAACATGGTGATCATGGTGCCGACCGAAGGCGGGATTCCGGTGCTGGATGTGGGGACGCTGCGGAAGAACCTGAAGGACTAGGAAGCGGGGAAGCGGGGCAAGCGGGGAAGCGGGGAAGCGGGGAAGCAATGTCGAATAGCCGTCATCCCGGCGCAAGCCGGGATCCACTTTCGGCGAGGTCACTTGGACCCCGGCTTTCGCCGGGGTGACGAATCGCGACGGAAGAGGACAGGGTGGGATTCGATCCGAAGCCCACCAGCCGAGCCCGCGGGTCCGGATCATGCTTCGAACGGACAGGGTGGGATTCGAACCCACGAGACCCTTGCGGGCCCACCGGTTTTCGAGACCGGCTCCTTCAGCCACTCGGACACCTGTCCTGGTCCGCCCGAACTCGGCGGACGTCAATACTAGTGACGGAACAGCGATTTTTCCAGCAGGAGACGAAGGATTTCAGTGACTGCCATCCAGCCCGACGAGGATCTCGCCCGCGCCGTCGCCCGGCGCCGGACCTTTGCCATCATCAGCCATCCCGACGCCGGCAAGACCACCCTGACCGAGAAGCTGCTGCTCTATGGCGGGGCCATCCATCTGGCGGGGACGGTCAAGGCGCGGCGCGCCGACCGCCACGTCACCTCCGACTGGATGGAGCTGGAGCGGCAGCGCGGCATCTCGGTGACCTCCAGCGTGCTGCAGTTCGAGTACGCCGATTGCCAGGTCAACCTGCTCGACACCCCCGGCCACCAGGACTTCTCCGAGGACACCTACCGCACCCTGGTGGCCGCCGACAGCGCCGTGATGCTGCTCGACAACCGGAAGGGGGTCGAGGAACGCACCCGCCAGCTCTTCGACGTCTGCAAGCGCCGCCGGATGCCGATCGTCACCTTCGTCAACAAGTGCGACCGGGCCGGCGTCGATCCGATGACCCTCCTCGGCGACGTCGAACGCGACCTGGACATCGCCTGCTGGCCCGCCACCTGGCCGGTCTACCAGGGCGACCGGTTCGTCGGCGTGGTGGACCGGAGCGCCAACGAAGTGCTGCTCTTCGACCGGCGCACCGACCACGGCGCCTCCCGCGCGCAGACCCAGCGGTACGCGCTGACCGATCCCGCCCTCGCCAGGGAACTCGGAGCGGAGGCGGTGTCGCAGCTGTCGGACGAACTCCAGCTGCTCGACGGCGCCGGGCATGCCTTCGACCGCGATGCCTTCCTGGCCGGCACGCTCTCCCCGGTCTATTTCGGCAGCGCGCTCAGCAACTACGGCGTCGAGCCGTTCCTCCGGGAGTTCCTGACCCTGGCGCCGTCGCCGGTGGCACGCGAGTCGTCCATCGGCCCGATCTCACCCGTGTCCACCGATTTCACCGGCTTCGTCTTCAAGATCCAGGCGAACATGGACCCGCGGCACCGGGACCGCGTCGCGTTCGTGCGGATCTGCTCAGGACATTTCGAGGCGGGCATGGATGTCCGCCAGGTGCGCACCGGGAAGACGCTGCGGCTCTCCGCGCCGCAGCAGTTCATGGCCCGCGAGCGGATCAGCATCGAGGAAGCGTGGCCGGGCGACGTGATCGGGATCATGGATCGCGGCGGCCTCCGCATCGGCGACACCCTCTCCGCCGGCGCGGATCTCGAGTTCCACGACATTCCGCGCTTTCCCCCGGAGCACTTCGCGCGCGCGTATCCCGCCGACCCGCTGCGGCGCAAGCAGCTGGACACGGGGCTGCGGGAGCTCTCCGAGGAGGGGGCGGCCCAGGTGTTCTACGCCGAGAGCGAGACGGGGCCCGCCCCGATCGTCGGCGCCATCGGGCAACTGCAGTTCGACGTGATGCTCTTCCGGCTGGAGAACGAGTACGGCGCCCCCTGCCGGTTCGAGCCGGTGGGCTACCGATATCCCCGGTGGGTCACCGGCACGCCCGACGCGATCGAGCAGGCGGCCTCCGCTCGCGGGCGCCTGCGGCTCTACGACACCAAGGGGCACCCGCTGCTGTTGTTCGAGAACGAATGGGCGTTGCGGTGGGCGCAGGAGAACGAACGGAAGCTCCAGTTCCACGAGGTGGCGCCGTAGGCCGGCCTCACGCTGGATGTGCAACGGGCCACCGAGAGCTTCGGTGGCCCGTTGGGCATCCGTGCTGGAGCGCCGCCCCCTGCCCTACGCGGCCTGCCGGTCGGCGCGCACCCGCCGCGATACCGTCCCGAAGACGTAGTCCCAGACCGGCGAGCTGACGCCGTAGCCCAGGTCGTCGTCCCGGTAATGGTGCCGCAGGTGGTACTCCCGGAGGAACTTGCCGACGCGGCTGTCCATCTTCCAGTGGTGGGTGGCATAGTGGGTCGTGTCGTAGATGACGTACCCCACGAGGAATCCGGCGAAGATGGCGGGGTACAGCGTCCCGAACACCCCGTTGAATGCCACGCCGAAGAGGGCGGCGAGCGGGAGGCTCACCGGCGGCGGCATCACGAGGCGGGTGTGGTCCTGCGGATAGTCGTGGTGGATGCCGTGCATGAGGAAGTGGAGCTTCTGTCCGATGCGGCTCTTGGGCTGGTAGTGGAACACCCAGCGATGCAGGGAGTACTCGGTCAGCGACCAGATGAAGAGCCCCGCCAGGACCAGGCCGAGGACCATCGGCCAGGAGCCCGCCTGCAGCCCCTGCCAGAGGAACCACCCCGCGATCGGCAGGAAGACGACGGCCGGCGTGGCGGGATGGATGTGGGTGAGACGCTCGAGCATCGGGTTCTCGAACAGGGGAATCGTCTCGTCCTTGTTCGATACGAATTTGGCGGGCATGGCGACACTCCAGGACCTTGTTCACCGGCGCCGATGCGCTCCCATGCGCACGGTCTGCGGTTGTCTAACATAATCAGTCGCAGCGTGTTACGTCAACCAATCCGCACCTTTCAGGTCGTGTTAGCGGCGGGCCCGAAAGAACTCCTTCAGCAGCTCCCCGCACTCCGCCTCCAGCACTCCACCCACGACCTCGGGGCGATGGTTGAGACGGGGATGCCGCAGGATGTCATGCACCGATCCGGCCATGCCAGCACGCTGGTCCCAGGCGCCGAAGACGACCGTGCCGACCTTCGCGAGGACGATGGCGCCGGCGCACTGCGCGCACGGCTCCAGTGTGACGAAGAGCGTCGCATCGACCAACCGATCCTCCCCCGCCTCCGCCACCGCGGCCTGGATCGCCAGGAGTTCGGCGTGCGCGGTGGGGTCCTTCCGATGCACCATCTCGTTGTGCGCCT
The DNA here is from genome assembly GCA_963748815.1 of uncultured Gemmatimonadales bacterium. Taxonomy (GTDB): domain Bacteria; phylum Gemmatimonadota; class Gemmatimonadetes; order Gemmatimonadales; family GWC2-71-9; genus SPDF01. The sequence goes on from CAVVKJ010000010.1 coordinate 509,861, forward strand.
GCCCGATGACCTTCCCCTCCCGGACGACGAGCGCGCCGACCGGCACCTCCTCCCGGACGGCAGCCGCCCGCGCCAGCCGCAGCGCCGCCTCCATCCAGGCCACGTCGGCCGGCGACGCGCCGCCCCTACGCACCGGCGGGCTCCGGGTTGGGGGAGGCGTTCGTGAACGTCAGGTCGTCGCCCTTCCGATCGACCTGAATGGTGGCGCCCTCGGGGAAGTGGCCCTCGAGCACCTCCATCGCGATCGGGTTTTGCAGCCGCTGCTGAATGACCCGCTTCAGCGGGCGCGCGCCGTACACCGGATCGTAGCCGAGCTCCGACAACAGCTGCCGCGCGCCGGGCGTGACCTCGAGGCCCAGCTTGCGGTCGGCCAGGAGGTGGTGCAGACGGGTCAGCTGGAGGTCCACGATCTGCCGGATGTCCTCGCGTGACAGCGGCCGGAAGACGATGATGTCGTCCACCCGGTTCAGGAATTCCGGTCGGAAGTGGTGGCGCAGCTCATTCCGCACCGCCCGGTCCACGACCGCCCACGCCGCATCGTCGGCGGTGGCGCCGGCCTCCACGATGTGCCCCCCGCCGATGTTGCTGGTCATGATGATCACCGTGTTCCGGAAGTCCACCACCCGGCCCTGGCTGTCGGTCAGGCGGCCGTCGTCGAGGATCTGGAGGAGCACGTTGAACACGTCGGCATGCGCCTTCTCGATCTCGTCGAAGAGGACCACGCTGTACGGCCGGCGGCGAACCGCCTCGGTCAGCTGCCCCCCCTCCTCGTACCCGACGTAGCCGGGCGGCGCGCCGATCATCCGCGCGACGGCGTGTTTCTCCATGTATTCGGACATGTCGAGCCGCACGATGGCGCGCTCGTCGTCGAAGAGGAAATCGGCCAGGGCGCGCGCCGTCTCGGTCTTGCCGACGCCGGTCGGGCCGAGGAAGATGAACGATCCGGTGGGCCGGTTGGGGTCCTGGAGCCCGGCCCGGCTCCGCCGGACGGCGTTGGAGACGGCGGCGACCGCCTGCGGCTGTCCCACGACGCGCTGGGCCAGCTCCTCCTCGAGGCGGGTGAGCCGCTCCCGCTCCGATTCCATCATGCGGGACACCGGGATGCCGGTCCACTTCGCGACGATGTCCGCAATGTCGTCGGCGTCCACCTCCTCCTTGAGGTAGCGCGCGCTGCGCTGCACCTCCTGGAGCCGCGCCTCCTGCACCTGCAGCGTCGCCTCCAGCTCGGGGATCCGGCCGTACCGGAGCTCGGCGGCCTTCTGGAGGTCGCCCCGCCGCGTGGCCAGGTCCACCTCGGTGCGAAGCTCCTCGACCTCGGCCCGGGCCGCCTGGAGCTCGCCGATGGCGGCCTTTTCGGACTGCCACTGTGTCTTCATCCCGGCGCTCTTCTCCTTGAGCTCCGACATCTCCTGCTCCACCGACGTGCGGCGCTCCTTCCCCGCCTTGTCCTTCTCCTTCAGCAACGCCTGGCGCTCGATCTCCAGCTGCACCAGCCGGCGCTCGACCTCGTCGATCTCCTGCGGGAGGCTGTCGATCTCGATCCGCAACCGGCTCGCCGCTTCGTCCACCAGGTCGATGGCCTTGTCCGGGAGAAAACGGTCGCCGATGTAGCGGTCGGAGAGGGTCGCGGCCGCCACCAGCGCGTTGTCCGTGATGCGGACGCCGTGATGCACTTCGTAGCGTTCCTTGAGACCGCGCAGGATGGCGATCGTATCGGTCACGTTCGGCTCGCCCACCAGGACCGGCTGGAAGCGGCGTTCCAGCGCCGCGTCCTTCTCGACGTGCTTCCGGTACTCGTCGAGGGTGGTGGCCCCGACGACATGGAGTTCGCCCCGGGCAAGCGCCGGCTTCAGCAGGTTGCTGGCGTCCACCGCCCCCTCGGCGGCACCTGCACCGACGAGAGTGTGCATCTCGTCGATGAAGACGACGTACCGTCCCTCGGCTTCCGTCAATTCCTTGATGACCGACTTCAGTCGCTCCTCGAATTCGCCCCGGTACTTGGCGCCGGCCAGCAGCAACCCGATGTCGAGCGCCACGATGTCCTTGTTGCGGAGGGAATCCGGGACGTCCCCGTGCACGATGCGCTGCGCCAGCCCCTCGACGATGGCGGTCTTGCCGACGCCCGGTTCGCCGATCAGCACCGGATTGTTCTTGGTCCGCCGCGAGAGGACCTGCATGACCCGGCGCACCTCCTCATCCCGTCCGATGACCGGATCGAGTTTCCCCTTCCGCGCCTGGTCGGTGAGGTTGCGGGTGAACCGCTGCAGCGCCTGGTACTGATCTTCGGGGGACTGGTCGGAGACCCGATGCCCGCCGCGCACCCCCTCGAGCGCCTCGCGAAGGACGTCGGCCGTGACTTCCTGTTCATTCAACAGGTTCCGCGCGGTCGTTCCCTTTTCGGCGGCCAGCCCGAGCATCAGGTGCTCGGTGGAGACGTAGGCGTCCTTCAGGGCCTTGGCCTCCTCCTCCGCCCGGTCGAACACCTTGTGCAGTTCCCGACTGAACGTCGGCTCCCCGGTCGCCCCTTCCTGCCGGGGCAGCCGCGCGAGCTCCCGCTCCACCTCCTCGCGGAGGGCGGCGATGTTCAAGCCGGCCTTCTGGAGGAGCGGCTGGACCACGCCTTCATCCTGCGCGAGGAGGGCGGCGAAAAGGTGGGTGTCGTTGAGGACGGGGTTCCCGCGCCGCCGCGCATCCTCGGAGGCGTCGCGGAAGGCCTCCTGGGCCTTCAAGGTCAAGCGTTCAGGTCTGAGCATGCCGCACCACGAGGGCAAGGGACATACCGGACAGTCCTGCCGTTCTGACAGCGGAATCCGGCCTCTTCAATAAAGCAACGAGGGACATTCACAGGGAATGTCCCTCGCCGACTGCGCCGTTTACTGGGCTGGCTGATTTTCCTTGCGGACAATCATCTTCTTCACCTGACTCTGACCATCCACGGTCAAACGGTAGTAGTACACCCCGGGCGTGACCTCCCGTTCCTCGTCCAGATAGCGGCCGCTCCAATAGGCCACATAGGACCCGCACTGGAGCCGGAGACCACGGACTCGCTCGCGCCCCCCGGTTTGGAGTTCCGGAACGGCGACCACCTGCACAAGTACGTTGTAGATCTCCAGAGTCACCAACGGCAGATGGCCATCGGTGCATGCCTCCCGTGTCAGTACGAACGGAATGGACGTGGCCGGGAAGAACGGGTTGGGGAAGTTGTCTCCGAGCTCAAAGGCCGGCTTGGGAGACGGGACCTGCGCGGAAGCGGGTGCCACCATCCCTGCCATGAGCCCGAGCAACAGCCCCGTCCAGGCACGGCCTGTCATACGGAACCTCACTCGAACAAGGGTTGTGAAGCGGGTGGAAGCACCTCCGTCGAAGCGATTGATAGTGGAGCACTTACGCGATTTCAGCCTAAGTATGCGACCCCTTCAAGCACCGTGTCAAGTCAGCCGCCGGGCCTCGCCGTGGCGCCGCGTGATCCCCTGCCGGTCGGCCCACTCGAGCAGCGGGATCAAGTACTTTCGAGACAGGCCGGTCTGCTCCCGCACGCCGGCGACCGTAATCTCGCCTCCGGGTCCCGCGGAGGTGAGAATCTCCTTGAAGCCCGCCAGCGCCTCACACCCCACATACCAGCCCGGGGTGACCGCCTCGATCCGGCCTGAACCGGCCCCCAGTCGCAGGGCCCCGGGCACATCGATCCCCTCCAGCTCGCGTTGCAGTTCGTCCACGGGAAGGGCGCCGAGCCCTCCGGCCCGGACCAGCTCGATGACCTGTTCGACCCCGGCCGTTCCACCCGCGATCCGCGGCTCAAACCCCAGGAGCCGAGCGGTCCCGGCCTCGACCACGATGGCCCCCTCCGCCGCGAGGTCGGAGACCGCCGCCTCGGCGACGGGAGTGGCGCGGTGGATGCCGCGCCGAAGCGTCTCGACCGGGATTCCGGCGTGGGAGGGGTGGGATGAGTGGTACCGGGTCACCAGGTCCAGTCCCTGGTCGCGCGCGGCATTGATCACCGACGTCAGGACCCACCCTCCGGAGAGCGATCGGAAACGACCGTCGGCCGCGAGGGCCGTCTCGACCTCGTCCCGCGAGGCGCCGGCCCGCAGCGCCAGCAAGTCGGCGGGCGCACCCGGCGGATGCCGCTGAAGCAGCGCGGCGATGCGCGCCACCAGCTCACTGGAATCGAGGCCATCCGGCCACAGCGCACGGCGGCGGGGAGGGAACGGATCGAGCACGACGCCGCCGCCGATGGTCGAGACGGGACTGTAGCTCCGGAGGACGAACCGGTCCCCGCCACGGGCTACCAGGGCGGCCTCGCAGGCGAGACGGGCGAGTCCGGCTTCGCCGGGCTGGATGACCGAACGGGGCAGGACTCGAGCAATGACTTCGGCGGTCCCGAGGTGCAGATGCACCCTGGTGCGAGCGGTGAGCGCCCTGGGCGCGTCGCGGAGCAGCTCGATCCTGACGTCGAGGGCCGTCGTCGGCTCCCAGGGCAATCGCCCGTCGACGAGCGTGTCCCCCCGCCGAACAGCGGCGCGATCCACGCCCGCGAGTCCGAGGGCGGCCCGGTTTCCAGGGAGCGCCCGCTCCCTCCCCTCCCCGTGCACCTCGATGCTGCGGACGCGTGCCGACCGCTCCGGCGGGAGGATGCGAAGATGGTCGCCCACCTCCGCCGACCCCGACCAGACGCTTCCCGTCACCACGGTGCCCGCACCGGCCACGGAGAAGACCCGGTCGATGGGCATCCGGAAGGGACCGCGCTGGTTCCGCGGCCGGACCAACGCCGCCTCCCGCTGCAGCGCGGCACGCAGCCCCTCCAGGCCGCTGCCCCTCACGCGCGGAGACGGGCAGCGCCTCGCCGAAGGCCACCGTCGAGGTGCGAAGCCAGGCATCCACCTCGTCCCGCACCAGCGCCAGCCATTCGGGGTCGGCCAGGTCGGCCTTGGTCAGTACCGCCACACCCCGCGGCACACCGAGCGCCTCGACGATGGCGAGGTGCTCCCGGGTCTGCGGCATGATGCCCTCGTCGGCGGCGATGACGAGCACCACGAGGTCCATCCCGGCCGCACCCGCCACCATCGTCCGGACGAAGTCCTCGTGCCCGGGGACGTCGACGATCCCGGCGACCTCTCCATCCGCAAGCCGCAGCGGGGCAAAGTTCAGGTCGATCGTGATCCCCCGGGTGCGCTCCTCCACGAGGCGGTCCATCCGCTGGCCGGTGAGCGCCTCGACCAGCGCCGACTTGCCATGGTCGATGTGCCCCGCCGTCCCGATGATCACGCCGTCACCCAGGGCCGCTCTTCCCAGAAGGCGATGGCGGGCATCGCTCCTCCCTCGGCGAGGTGGTGCCGGAGAAACCGCGCGAAGAGCCGTCGGTGGGAGGCCGCGTGCCGCTCATCGAGCACCGGGAGGTCCGCGCCGGCGGCCACCAACGCCTCGAGATCGCGGCGATCGGCCACGGACAGCGACGTGATCCCCTGCCCTTCGCTGCAGCGCGCGCAGAGCCCGCCCCCTTCGGCGGCGCTGAAGCGGAGCGGCGCCTCGGCGGGAAGCGGCACCCCGTCTCGCGCGCAGCGGTCGAGCGCTGGCGCAAACCCCAGCACGCTCACCAGACGCCACAGCATGCGAAGCCCAAGGACCTCGATCGCCTCGGCCGGTGCAGTCTCGAGCACGGTCAGCGCCCCGCTCAGCAGGTCATAACTGTCGGGATGGGATTCCGCAGGCGAGAATCGCCAGGCGACCTCCCCGATGGCCGCGGCCGCGGCAAAGCGTGGAAGGTCCGTGGCCAACCCGGTGCGGAGGCTGGTCAGGTCGAAGGCGGCAAGGGTCTGGAGATCGCGGGTGTCCTTCAGGTAGAGATGCGCGACCCCTTCGCTCAGGAGCTGGAGCGAGGCGCCAAAGCGGCTCCGGGGCCGGAGCGCCCCCTTGGCGAGTGCGCTCCGGACGCCGAGGTCCCGGGTGGCGAGGCGGACGATCTTCGAGGTGTCCCCATAGCGGAGCGCGCCCAGGATGATCGCGGGAGTCGTGATGGGGGCCATCCCCGCAATCTACTCCACAGGAATCAGGGTGACGGCCGATCCGATGGCGCAGCTGCCGAGGGGAACGACCGTCCGCTGGGTGAGGTCCGGCCGAAGCACGTGCGCCTCGCCCCCTGCCCCGCCGCCGCACCCCGCCGAAATCGCGTAGATCCGGCCGTCGGAGTCCACCGCGACGCCGGAGTTGTCCGGAATAGGGATGCCGTCGCCCGCGCCGAGCACCAGGGTGCGGGTCACGATGTCGAACTCCATCAGCCCTTCGCTGAACGAACTGATGAAGAGGCGGTCGCCGCCGTCGGTGGCGATATCCCCGGGCCCGGGGCCAATGCCGCCGAAGTTGGCCAGCTCGACCCGCGCCACCGGGTCGACGATCGAGAGCCGTCCGTCGTCGACGTAGTTGCCGACGTTCACCACGTAGATCCGCCCGTCCCCGGCCACCACCGCGAACTGGGGGTTGCCGGGGGCGGGCAGCGGAATCGAGTCGATGCCGGTCGCCTTGGCGTTGGTGAGCGGATCGATCACCGTGATCCACCCCGGCCCGGCGACGGCGTAGTTGACGAGGTTGCCATTGAGCACGAACACCTTGCCGCGGGTGGCGACGACGCCCTGCGGATACACGCCGACCGCCACGCTCGCCGTGTCGCCCGTCAGGTAGTTGATCCGGGTGACCGTGTTGAGTCCCGGATTCGCGACGTAGGCGATCGAGTCGTCCACGATGGCCGAGCCGGTGGCGAACGACCCGTTGGCGAGGGGAATCACGCGAGAGATCGCGCCGGCGGTGAGGTCGACCACGGTGGCGGCGTGGTCCAGCCCCATCGGCACGACGGCATACCCGCGGAGCGCCGAGACGCCGACCGGGGTCGGCGTGGTGCCGCCAAGCGGAATGGTGTAGGTCGAGCCGGTGGCGTTCACCGGCACGACGCTGAGCGACGACTCGAGCGAATTGACCACGAGCACCACTTCGGACGGCGCCGGCAGCGGCGCCTCAGGGTCGGCGCAGCCCGCGGCGAGGACCGCGAATCCGCCGGCGGCCAGGACGCGGAGGCGAGGGGACATCATCATTGCCACTCCAGTGCGATTGAGAAGGTCGCCGTGCGCCCCGGCGTGGGGTAGCCAGCGAGGAATTCTGCCCGTTCGTCAAAGAGATCCCGCACGTCGGCCCGCACCGTCGCGGTCCCGATCGTGCGCTCGAGGCCGACGTCCAGCACGCCGTAGGCCGGTCGCGGATTCACGCCGCCCGGATTCGGATAGCGGACGCCGATCCATCGCCACCGGGTGTCGGCGCCCCAGCCACCCGCGGTCCACCCTGCGGTGGCGCCCCACGTTCCCACCGGGCGGTACTGGACCTGCGCGCCGCCGGGCACGTCATAGGTAATCGGCGTCCAGGCGCCTTGCACGGCAAGCGTCAGCGAAGGGGGCAGCCGGACGCTCAGTGACCCATCCAGGCCGCGCCGAATCACGTCGTAGTTGCGCGGACTCCAGATGAATCCGACGCCCGGCGCCCAGAGGATCAGGTCCTCGACACGCCCATAGTATCCGCGGAGCGAGGCCGAAACGGGAGCGCCGAAGAGGGATCCGTCCCGGCTCGCGCCGAGCTCGACCTCCCACGCCACCCGCTCCGGCCTCAGGTCAGGGTTGAGCGCCACCCCGACGCCCTCGCGAAAGAAGAGGTCGGACAACGGCGGCGCGGACACCGCGGAACCGACCGAGGCGTGCAGGGCGGTCCCCCCGCGCTGCCACCCGGCATCCAGCCGCGCGCTGCCGAACGGCGTCGACTCGCCGGTCCACCAGTCGAGCCGCAGGCTCGGCGTCAACGACCAGGGGGAGGAGTCCGAAGGCCGGACGGTCCCGGTGGCCCGGAGTCCCCCACGGGAGAAGTCGGTCCCTTCCCGTACCACATCACCCTGGTAGGCGTCGTGACGCGCGGCCGCGCCGAGTTCCGCCGTGCCGTCCCAGCCCCCAACGGAAATCGGCACTCCCAGCGCCCAGTCGAGCGTCCCGCTCCAGCCGTCCGTCTGGACATCATAGGCCGGGCCGGAAGGCGGCGCGGGATCGGACGCTGCGGTGCTGAGGTACTGGATCGAACCCCGCCAACTGGAGACGCCAGGAATCGAGATGCCGAGGAAGGCGGACAGGTCGTCCGCGCTGGCGTTGGGTGTCTCGTTCCCGACCGGCCCCGGCAGGCCCCGGTGCGAAACACTCGCCCGTCCCTGCACTGCCACGCGCCCCGCGGTACGGAACGAGAGCGATCCGATGGTGCCACCGGCGTTCACCCGCTCCGCCTCGCCGCCGCCGCGGTTGACCGGCACGAGGTAGGCGAAGCCGTCCGCCAGACTCTCGCCTCTCACAAAGAAGCGCGTCCCGGCAATCGCCCCGGACAGCGACCCGCCGACCGAGCCGTGGCTTCCCACCCAGCCGAAGGCGGTCGGCGGTGCTACCGCGGCCCTGACTTCGAATGTCGATGACCCCGCCCACCGCCGTCCCTGCGGCGCCGGCGGATTGCGCCCCGGCGCGCACCCGGACCGATGCGACATCCTGCGTGGACAGCCGGCTGAGGTCGGCTCGGCCGGTCAGCGGGTCGTTGATGGCGAATCCGTCGACCAGCACGATCACTTCCTCGGGCGCGCTCCCCCGCACCTGGGGCGCCGCCGGGCCGTTCCCGCCGCTGCGCCGTACCACCACGCCCTCCCACCCATCGATGGCGGAGGCGAGGTCGGTGCCCCGCCGCACGAGGGCCGGTGGTCCAGTGTCGCGCCCGAATCCGCCGACGCCCGGATGGTGATGTCTGGAAGCACGGGCGCGGTGGCCACGAGCCGGACCGTCCGCTCGAGCTCCAGCCCGGCCGGCAGGTCGATCTGCTCGCGCGACGGGCGATACCCGATCGCGGTCACGACGAGAAGCGCGGCGCCCGCCGCCAACCCACCGAGGCCGAATCGACCGTCGGAGGCCGTCTGCGTCGATTGCCCGCTGAGTTCCACGCGGGCAGCGCCGATCGGGGCACCGGAGGCGGCATCCACCACGCGCCCGCGGATGGTGGCCGGCCCCTGTGCCGCCACCAGCTGCGGCGCGCAGAGGATCGCGGCCGAGAGGGCGACGAGTGCTCTCATCGACCGGCCCCGTCGCCCGGGCGGAGCGGCACCACCTGCGGCGCGCCATCGCGCCATGGGGAGACCGCCACCGGCCATTGAAAGACGCCGGAGAGCAGCTCCTCCCGGAGCACCTCGGTCGGCGTCCCGTGTGCCACCCGCGTTCCCTCGTTGAGGAGCAGCAACTCGTCGGCGTATCGCGCGGCCAGGTTCAGGTGGTGCGTGATGACCATCGCCCCGAGCCCGCCATCGGCCAGCGCACGCACCAGTTCGAAGACCTCCATCTCGTGCCGGACATCGAGCGCCACGGTCGGCTCATCGAGGAGGAGCGCCTCCGGTTCCTGCGCCAGGGCGCGCGCGACACGCACCCGCTGCCACTCGCCGCCGGACAGGGTCTCGGTTCGGCGGTGCCGCAGCGACCAGGCGTCACATCGCTCGAGGGCGTGCCGCACCGCGGCGCGGTCCCGCTCGCCGGCGGCCGACAACGGTCCGAGCCGGGCGTACCGCGCCATGAGTACCGTGTCCTCGACCCCGAGCGGGAAGAGAATCTCCTCGCGCTGGCTCACCACGCCGAGCACCGTCGCGATGTCTCTCCGGCGCCATGCGGCAAGCGGCCGCCCCTTGAGCGACACCGACCCCGTCTCCAGGCCGGTGAGTCCGAGCAGGGCGCGAAGCAGCGTCGACTTGCCGCTCCCGTTGGGTCCGACGACGGCGAGGAGCCGGCCCGGCGCGACGTCGCAACTGACCTGCTGCAGCGCGGGCCGAGCGGCGCCCGGGTAGCGGACCGTCAGGTCGACTCCGTGGAGGATCATCGCAGCGATCTCCGCAGCTGCATCGCGAAGATCGGCACGCCGATCAGCGCGGTGAGCACGCCCACCGGCAGTTCGAGGGGGCGGAAGAGGCTCCGGGCCAGGAGATCGGAAAGCACCAGGAAGGCCCCACCGGCCAGAAATGCCGCCGGCAGGAGGGAGCGGTGCAATGGCCCGCCCCAGCGCCGCATGACGTGGGGGACGACCAGCCCGACGAATCCGATGATGCCGGAGACGGCGACCGCGGCCCCGGTCAACGCCGCCACCGAGAGATAGACGCGGCGCTTGAGGACTTCGACGTCGGCGCCCAGGTGCTGCGCGTTCTCCTCGCCGAGGGTCAGCAGGTCCAGCCCGCGCGCGCTGCCCCAGAGGATGCCGAGCGGCAGCAGGCCGTACGCGGCGAACACCGACACCGTCAGCCAGGACGCCATCCCGAAACCGCCAAGGAGCCAGAGCATCGCGCTGCGGAGCTCGGCCGCCGGGGCGAGGATGATGACGGCACTCATCAGGGAGCCGGCAAAGGCGCCGATGACGACTCCGCCGAGGAGCAGAATGTGCGGATCGAGCCGCCGTCCGGTCACGACGCTCAGGCGGTAGACGATCGCCACGGCACCGAGCGCGCCGACGAAGGCCGCCAGCGGCACGGCCCATGGACCGCCGAGATGCAGCGCGATTGCGATGACGGCACCGAGTCCCGCGCCGCCGGACAACCCGACGAGGTAGGGGTCGGCGAGCGGGTTCCGGACCAGGGCCTGGAGCGCGGCGCCCGCCACCGACAGGGCGCCGCCGACGAGAAATGCGAGCAGGACGCGGGGCATCCGCAGGAACCGGATCAGGGCGGCGTCGCCGGTCGGCGCGCGGCCCAGCGCGCCGGCGAGGCCGTCCCATCCGACGTCGACCGCGCCGAGCGACAACCCGGTGAGAATGATCAGCGCCGTCACGACGAGGAGCGTCGCCCACCGGGCGGTCGTCACGAGGCCGGTTCTTCGCGGAGCGCAGCCGCCAGCACCCGCAGGGCCTCCGGGCTTCGCGGACTGGGCCGGCTGAACAGCGCCGCCGGGACCCGCACGAATCGGCCGGCGCGCACGGCGGGCACCGCCTGCCACTCAGAGCGGTGCGCGTAGGCGGGGAGGCTGTCGCCGAGGACCAGCACGACATCCGTCGGCCGGCTCGCGATCGCCTCGAGGCTCACCGGCGCCGAGGGCGCCGGAAGGTCCGCGAAGACGTTCCGTCCACCGGCGCGATCGACCAGTTCGCTGAGGAAGCTCCCTGCCCCGATGGCGATCGGCGGCTGGTCCCAAGCGAGGACGAGCACCTGGATGGGGTTCGCCGAGCCCGGGACGGTGGCGCTCGCGAGCGCCGAGTCGAACCATTGCGCGAGGCTGTCCCCCGCCGGCCCCTCTCCGGCGAGGGGGGCAAGGAGTCGCGCGAGCCGCGGGACGTCCGCGAGATGATCGGTGGTGACCAGCAGTGTCGGGATCCGCTGCGCGCGGAGCCGGTCGGCGGCGGCGACGTTCTGGCTCGAGTTGTAGAGCACCACGAGGTCGGGTCGCGCCGCGACAATCGCCTCGAGGTTTGGCTGGAGCCCGTCGCCGAGGTTCGGCACCGCGAGCGCGGCCACGGGGTAGTCACACCAGGTGGTGCGCCCCACGACGCGATCGCCGACGCCGAGCGCAAAGAGCAATTCGGTGGTGGCGGGAATCAGCGAGACGATACGCGTGGCGGGGAGGGCGAGGCGCACCGTGTCGCCGAGATCGTCGACGGCGAGGATCGGACGGTCGATGCTCGGCCGCTCAGCGCCCACGCACCCGCCCACCCCGAGGAGGAGTGCCAGGAGGAGCGAGGCGCTTCGTCGGCTGCTGGCCAAGAAAAACCGCCCATATCCGGGAGGGCGGCGATGGGCGGGACTCGGCGACAAACAGCCGGGGCACGCCACCCGTCCCTCCCCCGAGGGAACCTGTGGTGGCGCGAACGAAGAGGTCTCCTGGCTTCGGGCCTCCGCTCGCCTTCCCGGTTTCCCAGTGGCGTCGTGAGCGGAGTGAAGTGCCCGTTACAGTGGCGGGGCCGCGCCGGAATTGCACCGGCTTCCGAAAATCGTCGTTCGCCTGCGATCAATTGTGACTGGCGCAAGCTAGGGTCGGGAACGCCCTCCGGCAAGGGCCGCCGACTTGAGCCGTGTCCGCTCCTTCTCGTACGCCGCCCATTCCTCCGGGGACACCTGCCCCTGCCTCCCGGCGTACTTCGTGTCGAGCCGCGCGAGTGCCTCGACCAGGTTGCCGTCGCCGGCTGCCGCGAGCTTCCCGCCTGACTGGCGGGCCCGCCGGAAGGCCAGCACGCCGCCTCCGAAGAGGAGGAGGCCCATCGCGCCGACCAGCCAGTAGAGCGCCCGGTGCAAGCCCCCGGTACCGGACGGGAATTTGACCACACCGGGTCCTCCCGTCGGGGGGGCGGCGGTCCACCGCCGGAGGGTGCTCCCCATCAATTCGACCGGTGCGGCGGGAGACAGTCCTGCGCCGCGCACCTGGGCCGCCGCCTCCTCGACGAGGATATCGAATGAATCCACCGGCGCCAGCCACTCCGCCTGGTCGATCGCCACCGGGAGGCGGTAGCTCACCATGATGTTCTTCCGGCCGGGAGCGACCGGCGCGAGCAGGTGCAGGGTGTCGCCGAGGAACCGGACCGCTGTGGGGCTCACATCGCCTTCCTGCACTTCGGGCTGGAGGGCGCCCGCCGGGAGGAGCACCTGCCAGGAAGGCGCGAGCGTATCCCTCCCGATCCGGGTGTCCGGCCCGTCGTTCACGATCGAGAGGAGGTCCAGCACCGCGCGGGTGCCCGACTCGTCGGGGGGCCGGACGATGACGTGGCGCGCCCCGAGGCGCACCGGGGCGGCCGACGATGTGTCGGAAACCAGCAACCGGACCCCGCCGGCGCCCGGCGGACGCATCGGCTCGCTGAAATACTCGATCCCGGCGTACCGGGCGCTCACGAGATAGATGGCGGTGGTGTCGCCGGTGGTGCGGAACCGGAATCGGCCATCGGCGCCGGAACGGACGGAATCGACGGCGCCCTGCTCCGTGCGGTTGAGCCGGTGCAGCGTGATCGCGACGCCGGCCGCGGGGACGGTATCGCCGCCCTGGATGCGGACCGTGGAGCCGGTGATGCTGAGGGGAAGCTGCGCGGCGAGCGGCGCCGCCGTCAGGAGGAGCCAGCCTGCGAGTCCGGCGGCGCGGCTACGGATTGAAGCGGCCAAAGTCCTGCGGATCCAGCTTTTCCAGGTATTGCTTGAGCGATTCCGCGTCGAGGCGTCGCTCGGGGGCAGGCGGCCCGGACTCGGTGCCGCTCTTGTCGAGCAGGTCGTCGCTCGTGAAGATCGGGGCATGGAGTCGCAATGCCAGCGCGATGCTGTCGGAGGGCCGGGCGTCGACCTGGACCATCTGTTCGTCGCGGCGAATCAGCAATTCGGCGAAATAGGTGTTGTCCCGGACATTGGTGATCGTGACCCGGCGGAGTTCGCCGCCGAGGCCCACGATCACGTGCTTCAGCAAGTCGTGGGTCATCGGGCGCTGGGCCTTGACCCCCTGCATTTCCATGGCGATGGCGCTGGCTTCCGCGGGCCCGATCCAGATGGGCAGGACCCGCTCGCCGTCGCGCTCCCGCAACAGGACCACCGGACTGTTGGTGTTCTGATCGAGGCCCAGATGCACGACCTGCACCTCGATCATCGGGACGCTACCGCGCTTCGCTCAGCAGGGCGCGCACCCGGCTGGGCTCTTCCCAGGTGAAGAACTGCTGGGGCTTGCCGTTCACCCTGGCCGTGACCGGCTTCCGGCCGAAGTGGCCGTAGGCGGCGGTGGGGCTGTAAATCGGCCGCTTGAGTTTGAGGGCCGAGATGATGCCCCGCGGCGTGAGGTCGAACGCCCGGCTCACGACGCGCTCGAGACGCGGGTCGGGCATCACCCCGGTGCCGAAGGTGTCGACCATGATCGACACCGGCTCCGCGACACCGATGGCATACGCGACCTGCACTTCGCACCGGTCGGCGAGCTTGGCCTCGACGATGTTCTTGGCCACCCAGCGTGCCGCGTACGTGGCGCTCCGGTCGACCTTGGAGGGGTCCTTGCCGCTGAAGGCGCCGCCGCCGTGGCGCGCCATCCCGCCGTAGGTGTCCACGATGATCTTGCGGCCGGTCAGCCCGGCGTCGCCGTGGGGCCCGCCAATGACAAACCGCCCGGTGGGGTTGATCAGGAACTTGGTGCGCCCCTCCCCGAACCCCGCCTTGTCCAGCACCGGCCGAATCACGTGCTCGATGACCGCCTGCCGAATGGTTGCCTGCGAGAGCTGCCGACCGCCGTGGCGCTCCGCGTGCTGGGTGGAGACCACCACCGTCCGGACCCCCACCGGCCGGTCGCCCTCGTATTCCACCGAGACCTGCGACTTGCCGTCGGGCCGCAGCCACTCCAGCTGGTCGAGGCCATGGATGCCCTTCCGGACCGCAGCCAGCCGCTCGGCGATGCGGTGCGCAAGCATGATCGGCAGCGGCATCCGCTCGCGGGTTTCCCGCGTGGCGTAGCCAAACATCATCCCCTGGTCGCCCGCCCCCTGCGCCTTGTCGCTCGTCTCATCCACGCCCATCGCGATGTCGGCCGACTGCCGCCCGATGGACGACAGCACCGCGCACGTCCGCGAATCGAAGCCGTGCGTGGCGTCGTTGTAGCCGATGCGCTCGACCGTCTGCCGGACGATCCCGGGAATGTCGACATAGGTCTTGGTGGTGATTTCTCCCGACACCATGACCATGCCCGTGGTCACGAGCGTCTCGCAGGCGACCCGCCCGTTCGGGTCCTCGGCGAGGATCGCGTCGAGGACGGCGTCCGAGATCTGGTCGGCCACCTTGTCCGGGTGACCCTCGGTCACGGACTCGGAGGTGAAGAGGTACCGCTTCTGCTTCGCGCGCTTGGCAGTCATCGAAAAACCGGTCAGAGGGGTTGAGGAGCTTCAGTTCGATGGAATACTAGCGGGCGGCCGGTACGTCGGCAACGCGCCCGCCGGGTCGATCACCGCAAGGTCGAGGTGCGCACCGACCGCGGCCCGGAGGATCTCGCGGACCTCGACCGAGGTGTCCGCTTGCAAGGCCCGCGCCGCGGCGTCCTCGGCGACCGACGCCGGGACGCTCCGCACGATCAGCTTGAGCAGCGGCAGCGCCGGCGGCGCCACGCTGAGCTCGACGAAGCCAAGGCCCATGAGGAGCACCGCTGAGAGCGGCTCGGAGGCCATTTCCCCGCAGATGCTGACCGGGATGCCCGCCGCGCTCGCCGCCTGGTGGACCGCGCGAAGCTGCCGCAGGATGGCCGGGTGCTCGGTCCGAAAACGGTCGGCCAGCCTGGCGTTCCCCCGGTCGACGACCAGCGTGTACTGCGTCAGGTCATTGGTCCCGACGCTGAAGAAGTCGGAGACCGCGGCGAGTCGATCGGCGAGGATGACGGCAGCGGGCGTCTCGATCATCACCCCGACGGGCAGGCGGTCCGCGACCTGCTCCCCCGCGGCGCGGAGCGCGGTGCGCTCCTCATCGAGCATGGCCCGTACACGCGTCACCTCGTCCACGCTGGTGATGAGCGGGAGCATGATCCGAAGGTCGCGCCCGAAGCCCGCCCGCAGCACGGCGCGCAACTGCGGCCGGAAGATCTCGGGGTGGTCGAGGCAGACCCGGATCGACCGCCAGCCCAGGAAGGGGTTCGCCTCAATCGGCGCCTCGAAGGCGGCGGGAAATTTGTCGCCGCCCAGATCGAAGGTGCGCACCACGACCGGCTGATCGGGAAAGGCCTGGGCCACCCGCCGGAAGTAGTCGGTCTGTTCCGATTCGGACGGGACGACCGCGCGCCCCGTCAGGAGGAACTCGGTCCGCAACAGCCCCACGCCTTCCGCCCCGTGCCGGACCGCCGGTTCGATTTCCTCGGGCAGATCCACATTGCCGCGCAACGCCATCCGGCGGCCATCCGGAGTCACCGCCGGCGCCGAGAGTCCGGCCTCCAGCTTGAGTTCGAGGCGGTGGCGGCGATGCAGCCGGGTCTTCGCTTCCTCGAGTTCACTCCGGTTGGGGTCGAGGATCACCGTGCCGGTACGGCCGTCGAGGAGGATCATCTGGCCGTCGCGGACCCGCTGGATCGCGCCGGAGACGCCCATCACCGCGGGAATGCCCAGCGAGTGGGCGAGGATCGCAGCGTGGGAGGTCCGGGTGCCCTCTTCGCTCAGCAGCCCCACCACGTGCTCCCGGTCGAGCTGCACCGTCAGGCCGGGAGAGAGCTCGTGCGCCACCACGATCACCTGTTCGTCGAGCGTGCCGGACCAGGGTTCGCGCTCCGTCTGTCCCATCAGCTTCAGCACGACCCGTCGCTGGATGGCCGTCAGGTCGGCGAGGCGCTCCCGGAGCTGGGCGCTGCCGGAACTGGCCCAGAGATTCCGCAGCTCGAGCGCCTTGAATTCGTAGGCCGTCTCGGCGCTGAGCTGGTTCTTCCGGATGAGGAGCTCGACCCCGGCGAGAAAGTCGGGATCCTGCACCATGAGGATCTGCGCCTCGAAGATGCGTGACTCCTCGACCCCCGCGCGGACCAGCACCCGTTCGCGTAGCGATTCCAGCCCGACGACCGCCTCCCGCACCGCGTCGTGAAGCCGGGCGACTTCCCCAGGAAGGTCCGCCTCCTCGACGGTGCGATCAGGTACGTCCGGGAACCCCCAGTGCACCACCATCGCAGCGGCGAAGCCGACCCCGGGAGAGACCCCGATCCCCTGCAGACGGCGCGGGTCGTTCACGTCTCGCCGAACCCGTCCGCGACCAGCGCGACCATGGCGTCCAGTGCCGCCTCGGCATCGGGGCCCTCGGCCCGGATCGTGATCGTGCTGCCGCACTCGGCGGCGAGCATCATCACGCCCATGATGCTCTTACCGTTGATGGCCAGGTCGTCCTTCACCAGTTCGATGTGCGACTGGAAGCCCGACGCCAGCTTGACCAGGCGGGCCGCCGGCCGGGCGTGCATTCCGAGCGGGTTCACGATCGTCGCTTCGCGTTCGATCACGGCGCAAACCTCGTCCAGAGAAGGGTGAGTACGGCAAGGAGCAGCCCCACGCGCAGGGCGGCCCACCGGGCGCCGCCCCATCGACGGGCGGCCAGCGCGATGGCCGCGCTCGCGCCGGTCGCCAGCGCAGCGTCACCGAGAGGAGCGGAGAGAGAGCCCAACAGCCACGCGCCCGCGAGCGGAAGGGCCGCCCCCACGGCAAATCCTGCCGGCGCCGCAATCCTGGCGACGCCCTTCGGCAGCCAGGAGGCGGAGATCGCGGTGCCCACCTGCATGCCGGACTCGAGCCCCGTCGCGAGCGCCCACCGGGTGACGGCGAGCCGAATCACGTTGTAACCCACGACGACCCCCGCGAGCACCCACCCTCCCCCGCCCAGCGCGACGCCCGCCAACGCGACCGACATGAGGATCGGGACCATGCCAGCCCAGAAGAACTGGTCGCCGAGGGCGCCGAGCGGACTGCAGAGCGCGGTCCGCAGCCGCTGGATCTGCGCGCCAGGGACCCCGTCGTGCTCCGCCCGCGTGGAGGCACCGAGCGCGAGGCCGGCCAGGTACGGATGGCAGTTGAAGAATTCCGCCGACCGCGCCGTCGCTTCCTTGTGCCGGGCCGGGTCGGCGGACTCGAGGTCGGCGAGCAGTGGCTCCGCCGCATTCCCCATTCCGACCCCGATCATCCGCTCGTAGCTCCACGCCCCCTGCACCGCCAGCAGCCGAAGGAGCGCGCGACCCTGACCCTTCACCGCGGGACTCCAATGCCGACGATCAGCAGCACCCCGGTCGCGGCGCCGAGCCCCAGCCAAACCAGCCGCCGCCCCCGACCCGCCGTGCGGAGCGCCCCGGAGAGCGCGGCGGCCAACCCCGCGCCGAGGAGCACTGGCGCGAGCAGGGGATTCGCCCACCTCGGCGAGGCGGAGGTCACGACGACGATCGCCAGCGTCAGGCCCAGCGCCGTCACGACGGCCGCCCGCGCCGCGTCGCGCGCGATCCCGGCCCACTGCAGACGATGGATCGCGCGGGCCGATCCCGCATTCAAGTCGTCGGACAGCTGATGCACGTGACGGGCATTCGCGTGCCGCAGCCAGTCAAGGGTGCGCCCGGCCACCAGCGCCATCACGAGCCCGAGCAGGCTGCCGACGCCGGTCCCCATGCCGACCGGCAGCAGCGCGGCGGCCGTCACGGCCGCCACCGCTGCGGGGCCATACTCGGGGTATCGGCTCGCACCGACCGGCAGCACGTCGAGCGCATACAGTTCCAGCACCGCGCCGACCCGGAGTCCGGTGTCGAGGTCGCCGAGGAGCCAACCGGCCACCGACCCCGCCACGAGCGGCCGGGAGAGGAGCCCCTGCGGCACGCTGACCAGGTCGAGTCCGACGATCGTGCCCCACACCAACAGCGCCGCCAGCGGCAGGTAGAGCTGCTCCGGGCTCATGCCAGTGACTCGAGCGGGACGGCCCCCGCGCCGGGGACGTCTTCCGCGGAAACCTGGACGCCGGCCGCCCGGAGCCGCTGCAGCGCGGTGAGCTCCTCGTCCGTCAGGTAGAGGTAGGGGAGTCGCTCGGTGCGGCCATCGCGATGGTGGATGCCGCCGAGATTGACTGCGGGAGGGTGCGGGATGCCAGCCAGCAGACGCGTCATCGTCTCGATCGAACCGGTCAGGAGCAGCACGGCGAGGGGGCCGCCCTGCCAGTCGGCCAGCCGATCGCGCGCCTGCTCGGTGCTCAGGAACTCGACCTGGAGTTCGGAGGGTACCGCCATGCGGTAGAGGTCCTGCTCCCAGGCGCTGGCGGCCACGTCGTCGTCGACGAGGACGATGTCCCGGATGTCCAGGGCGCGGGCCCACCCCAGCACAACCTGGCCGTGGATCAGGCGGTCATCGATGCGGCAAAGCCGGATCGGCATCAGGGGGCCCGGATGGCGCGCTCGCCGGTGGCGACCGCGCGGGCGGCCGCCTCCGTGGGCGTCTCGTCGACGTGAAACACGAAATCGATGAGCATCGCGAGGTTGACCCCAGTCACCACCTTGACGTTTGGTTCCTCCCGGAGCCGGTGCATCGCGGCGAAGAGGCAGGAGCCGCTCGGCATGTCCACGAAGACCACTGCGGGCTTCGCGGCGATTGCGCTTGTGATGCGCGCCTCGATCGTGGCGGGATCGCAGCCGGTGTTGCTGACCGGCACGAGCAGCCCGGTCAGGCCGGTGATCTGTTCCGCCGCCGCGACCATCGCCGCCGCCAGCCCGCCGTGACAGACCACGACGCCGCGCAGCGCCTCACTCATAGTCTTCCTGCAGGTATTCCCGGATGCCGCGCTGTTCCTTCATTCGCCGGATGAGCCGCTCGTTGAACGCCGCCGCCACGTCCACGCCGGAATAGCGCAGGAGGTGCATCATCGCCACCACCTCGGAAATGACCGTGAGGTTCTTGCCGGGGTTCAGCGGCACGATCACCTTGGGGACCTTCACGTCGAGAATCTCGACTTCCTGCTGCGCCAGCCCGGTCCGTTCCGCTTCCTGTGCGTGTTCCCAGTCCTCGAGCTGGACCACGACCTCGATCCGCTTCTGCTGCCGGATGGCCCGCACCCCGAACAGGGCCGAGATGTCGACCAGGCCGATGCCGCGAATTTCCATGTGATGCTGGGCGAGCTCATGTCCCTTGCCGATCAGGACCCCGTTGCCACGGCGGGAGACCTGCACGACGTCGTCGGCCACCAGGCGATGCCCCCGCTCCACGAGGTCGAGAACGCACTCGCTCTTCCCGATGCCCGACCGCCCGATGAACAGGAGGCCCACGCCGTAGACGTCCGCGAGGGAACCGTGCAGCGTGGTCCGCGGGGCGAACGCCTCCTCGAGCACCGGCTTGATGCGCCGATAGAACTCGGCGGTCTTGAGCTGGGTGCGGACGATGGGCACCTGGCGGCGTTCCGCGAGGGCCATCATTTCCGGCGGGACCGGCAGCCCCTTGGTGACGAACACCACCGGCAGGTCGAACGCGAAGAGCGCCCCCAGCGCCGACTCGCGGGCGGGACCGTCGAGCGAGGCGAGATAGGTGATCTCCGTCTCGCCGAAGACGTGGATGCGCTGCGCGATGAAGCGGCCGGTAAAGCCGGCCAGCGCCAGGCCCGGACTCGCCACTTCGGAGTCCGGGAGAAACCGGTCCAGGCACAGGGCGCCGGTCAGACACTCCAGCTGGAGCGTCTCGCCGCTGCCCTCGACCAGGTCGCGGAGGCGGAGGGTCACACGTTGTCCAGTTCGGTCGGTTTCCGGCTGCGCAGCCGGCGAGTGCCCGGCTTTTCCAGCTGGCGGCGCAGGCGGCCTTCGGCCTGGTCGAGCGCCGACCGGTGGTCGTCCCCACGGCCGGCGGCGAGGATCGGCGCTTCGCCGGGCGCGAGATACCGAAGTTCGGCGGTCGGGACGCCGGCATCGACGTCAAACAGCACGGTCACGTCTGCGGCGCGCCCGGAGCGCACCTCGAGGCGGGTGGCGATGTCGTGGGCGCGTTCGCGCAGGAGGTCGGGCAGTTCGCAGTGGCGGGCGGTGATGGTAACGGGCATGGGTCCCCCCGTGAAGATGACAGGTCAGCGGCCGGCGAGTTCCCGGAGATGGGACTCGGTGAGTTCGGCCGCGTGCTCCCAGGAAAGCGCTTCGGCGAATCGGCGTCCGGCAACGCCCAACTGCTCGACCAGCGCCGGATTGGCGGCCAACTCCAGCATCCGCCCGGCCAGGGCCTCGGCGTCCCCGTGCGGGACGAGGTACCCGGTCTCTCCCGGCCGGACCGAGTCCCGGAGGCCGGGGCTGTCGGAGGCGAGCGACGGGGTGCCACACGCCGCCGCCTCCACAACGGTAATACCCCACCCCTCCTTGGGCGAAGGGAAGATGTTCGCCCAGGTGCTCCGCAGCAGCCGGAGCTTGTGCTCCTCGGAGACGAAGCCGTGGAACCGGACCGCTCCGCCCAGCCCCAGTTCGGCGGCGAGCGACTCGAGCCGGGGCCGATCATCCCCCGACCCGGCGATGTCGAGCAGCAGATCCGGCCGGGTGGCCCGGGCCGCGGCCAGCGCCCGGATCGCCAGGTCCACCCCCTTGTACCGCTTCAGCCGTCCGACGTACAGGAACGATGGCGGGCTCGTCCGGCGCACGGAGGGATCGGGAGCGAATTCGGTGGCGTCCACGCCGGGATGAATCACCCGGATGCGTTCGGCCGGCACTCCACGCGCCACGAGATCGTCGCGGGTGCTCTCGCTGATGGCCTCGAACTCCGCCCGTCGGTAGGCCCAGGGAATCGGCCGCTCGGCGAGCCACACGGTGGCCGCCATCGGCCAGGGCGCCTCCTGGAACGCCGTCGTGCCGAACAGGTGGGGCACCAGGACGCAGAAGGGACGGTCGGTCAGCCAGGCCAGGAAGAGCGGCAGCTTGTTGATGTCTTCGACCACGACATCGGGCGGTTCCTCGGCGAGCGCCCGGCGTACCGCGCCGCGCGCCGCCAGCGCGAAGGTGTTGCGGCCAGCCACCCGCGTGACCGCGATCCCCTCCACCTCTTCCGACGGCACGCAACCGGGCCACCCGGAGCAAATCAGCCGGACCCGGTGTCCCCGGGCCACGAGGCGACGGAAGATCTCGAAGAGATGAATCTCCGCCCCGCCGGCCAGCGGGTTCAGCCGGTCCAGCCAGTTGACGACGAGGAGGTTCACAGCCGGCCGAGCGAGCGCGCGATCCGGTCGAGCACGCCGTTGACGAACGCCGGCGTCTTCGGGCCCGCCGAACCACTGGCTGAGACGGATCGCCTCGTCGATCACCACCTTTGGCGGCGTCTCGCCCCCTTCGAGCTCGTGGATGCCGAGCCGGAGGATGTTGCGCTCGACAATGCCGATGCGCTCAATGCGCCAGTTGTCCGCGGCGTCGCGGATGCGGCGGTCAAGGGCCTCCCGGTTGGCAAGGACCCCGCTCGCCAGGAGTTCGGCGCCATCGAGGGCGCGTTCCGGACCGGTCAGGCGCGCCAGCCCGGTTGCGGCGGCGACCGACCCGGTCCCGGTGATTTCGCAGGCGTAGAGCAGCTGGAGCGCGCGGGCGCGGGCGCGAGTCTCAGGTCGGAGCATCGGCCCTCCGGATGCGGGCCAGGGCGTCGGCCGCCGTGATGGCGGCCTCAGCCGCCTCGTAGCCCTTGTTCCCGGCGGCCCCGCCGGCCCGTTCCAGTGCCTGCTCCATGGTGTCGACCGTCAGCAGCCCGAATCCGACCGGCAGGACGTGGGTGCGGGCGACAGTGCCCAGGCCGCGCGTCGTTTCGCCGGCGACGAATTCGAAATGGGGCGTGTCGCCCCGGACGACGGCGCCCAGCGCAATGAGGCAGGCGTACTGTCCCGACCGGGCGACCTCTTCCGCCAGCATCGGCAGCTCGAACGCCCCCGACACCCAGAACACGTCGACATGCCGATCGGCGATGCGGGCGTCGCGGCAGCAGTGCCGGGCGCCTTCGAGAAGGCGCCCCGTCACGAGCTCGTTGTAGCGGCTGACCAGGATAGCGACTCGACCAACCGGGCCGAGTCGGCCGGTGTATTCAGGCATGGGGCTCAGTGGGCCAGAAGGTGGCCGAGCTTGTCGCGCTTGGCGGCGAGATAGTCGGTGTTTTCCCGGGTCTGGTCGATCAGGAGCGGGACCCGCTCGACGATCTCGAGCCCGTATCCCTCGACGCCGACGAGCTTGCGCGGGTTGTTGGTGAGGATGCGAATGGTGGTGAGGCCGAGGTCGCGGAGGATCTGCGCCCCGATGCCGTAGTTCCGGAGGTCGGGGGCGAACCCGAGGCGTTCGTTGGCCTCGACGGTGTCGTCGCCGCCGTCCTGCAGGGCGTAGGCGCGCAGCTTGTTCAGCAGGCCGATGCCCCGCCCTTCCTGATCGAGGTAGACGATCACCCCCGCGCCGGCGGCGACCACCTGCCGCATGGCTGCGTGCAGCTGCGCGCCGCAGTCACACCGCTGCGAGCCGAAGACGTCGCCGGTGAGGCACTTGGAGTGCATGCGGACGAGCACATGCGCGGCGCCCTCGACGTCGCCGTGCACCAGGGCGACGTGCTCGGCGTCGTCCACGTCGTTCCGGTAGCCGATGACGCGAAACTCGACCGAACTCGGTGGGGAGCCGCGCGGTCGCGACCCGGTGCACCAGCCGCTCCTTCTGCAGGCGGTACGCGACGAGGTCGGCCACCGTCACGAACGTCAGGGTGTGCTGGGCCGCGAACACCTCGAGTTCCGGCCGGCGCGCCATCGTGCC
This sequence comes from uncultured Gemmatimonadales bacterium, assembly GCA_963748815.1. Lineage (GTDB taxonomy): Bacteria > Gemmatimonadota > Gemmatimonadetes > Gemmatimonadales > GWC2-71-9 > SPDF01. The sequence goes on from CAVVKJ010000010.1 coordinate 533,095, forward strand.
GTCCGGATTCAGGATTTCACAGATGACGCCGGCGGGGGCCAGTCCCGCGAGGCGGGCCAGATCGACGCTCGCCTCCGTCTGACCGACGCGCTGCAGCACGCCGCCCGGCCGGGCGCGCAGCGGGAAGATATGGCCCGGGCGCCGCAGGTCGGCCGCGACCGTGGCCGGATTGATGGCCACGTGAATCGTGGCGGCGCGATCGGCGGCCGAAATGCCGGTCGTCACGCCGAACCGGCGCTCGGCGTCGATGCTGACCGTGAACGCCGTGCTCAGGGCCTCGGTGTTGTGCTCCGCCATCTGGGGGAGCCCCAGCTGGTCGCAGCGCTCGCCGGTGAGGGCCAGGCAGATCAGCCCCCGACCGTGCAGCGCCATGAAATTGACCATTTCGGGGGTGACGAGTTCCGCCGCGCAGACAAGGTCGCCCTCGTTCTCACGGTTCTCGTCGTCCGCCACGATGACGATCTTGCCGTTGCGGAGATCCTCGATGGCCTGCTCGATCTTTGCGAACATCATGTAGGTCCTCCGTGGCGCGACAGCCAGGCCGCCACATATTTGCCGATCGTGTCGCCCTCGAGATGCACCCGATCGCCGACCTGGCGATCGTCGAGGGTCGTGTGCTGCAAGGTAAATGGAATCAACGACACCTGGATGACGTTCCGGGCGCGCAGTCGCGTTGACCGTCAGGCTCACGCCGTCCACCGTGATGGACCCGAGGGGAATCGACGCCCTGGCCACCGCCGCCGGCACGGCGATATCCAGCAGCAGCGCATCCGCCTTCCGGGCAATCCGCCGCACCGTCCCCACGCCGTCCACGTGTCCCTGCACCAGGTGACCGCCCAGCCGGTCGCCGGCCCGGAGCGCCCGCTCCAGGTTCACGCGTCGCCCGGCGCGGTAGTCCCCGAAGGCGGTGCGCTCCAGGCTCGTGGCGACGACGTGCACCGCGAACGCACCCTTCGACCGCTCCGCGACCGTCAGGCAGGCGCCGTCCACGGCGATGCTTTCGCCCAGGCGCAGTCCCTGCCACGGCACCCCGATCAGCAGCGTCCGCCCGCCGTCAGCGGCGCGCGCCGACTTGACGATCCCGACGGCGGTGACCAGGCCGGTGAACATCAGCCGCGGTCCACCACGAGGAGGGTGTCCGCGCCGAGCGCACGCCGTTCGACCACCTCCCAGCGGTCGGCCCCGGCCAGCTCCGTTCCGGGCAGGCCGGCCACCGCGGGGACGGCCCCCTCCCCGAGCCAGATCGGGCTCTGGATCCAGTAGAACCGGTCCACCAATCCCTCCCGGAGCAATGCGCCCGCCAGTTGTCCCCCTCCCTCGACGAGCAGAGAGGTGACGCCGAGGCGGCGGAGTTCGGCCATGCCGTGCTGCAGCCCGGTCGTGCGAAGGAGCCGCGCCCCCGTGGCCTCGATCGCTTCCGCTCGCTCGCTCGAGAGCAGCGGACCCGCGATGACGCACGTCGGCCGCGAGCGCGCCGTCCGGAGTACCTCCAGGGTCGTGGGCAAATTCCCGGTCTGGTCCAGCACGACCCGGAGCGGCGCGACCCTCGGCTCGACGGCCCCGCGGACCGTCAATGACGGATCATCGACACGCGCCGTCGCCCCGCCCACGCCGATCGCGTCCATCCCCGCGCGCAGCCAATGCACGAAATCCCGTGCCGGCTCACCGGAAATCCATCGCGACCGCCCGAATTGGTCGGCGATTCGGCCATCGAGCGAGGTCGCCAGCTTCAGCGCCACCCAGGGGCGCTCGGGACCCCGCCAGCGAGCCAGGAAGGCGGCGTTCTGCGCCGCCGCCTCGGCCCGGCGGACGCCCCCCTCCACCGCGATGCCCGCCGCCCGGAGCATCTCCGCGCCGCCGCCGGCCACGGGGTCGGGGTCTTCCAGCGCATAGACGACGCGCGCGATGCCGGCGGACACGATCGCGTCGGTACACGGGGGCTGCTTCCCCTGGTGCTTGCACGGCTCCAGCGACACCACGAGGGTGCCGCCCCGGGCGCGCTCGCCCGCGGCGTCGAGCGCCACCCGTTCCGCGTGCGGGCCGCCGAACTCGGCGTGCCACCCCTCGGCCACGACGGCGCCCTGCGGATCCAGGAGCACCGCCCCGACGAGCGGATTGGGGTGCACCCGCCCCCACCCTCGCCAGGCGAGCTCGATGGCCCGGTCCATCGCAGCGGCTTCAGTCACGGCGGGTGGGACATCCCGGCTAGCTGGCGAACCGGACGCCCTGGGCACCGGCCTCGACGTGGCCCATCACCCAGGTCCTCACGCCATCCGCCGACGCCGCGGCCTGCGCCGCCGCGACCGCATCCTGCGGCAACACGGCAATCAGACCCGCCCCGAGGTTGAAGACGTCGCGCATCTCGTCGGTGGAGACCTTGCCGGCCGCCTGCATCAGGCGGAAGAGCGGCCGGCCACTCCCAGCTCCCGCTGTCCACCACCGCCGTGCACCCCCCGGGCAGCACCCGGATGAGGTTGCCTGCGAATGCCGCCACCGGTGATGTGGGCGAGCGCGTGCATCCGGTCGAACACCGGCGTGACCGCCCGCGCGTAGCTGCGGTGCACGGCGAGAAGCGCGTCCGCGACCGTCTGTCCGAGGCCGGGCCAGCGTCGTCGTGGATGCCGAGCCCGAGGTCCTGCGCGGCGATCTTGCGCGCGCGAGGGTGTAGCCGTTGGTGTGGAGCCCCGTCGACTCGTAGCCGAGGAGCACGTCGCCCGGCACGACGGCATCGCCGTGCAGCGCCTCGTCCTCCTCGACGACGCCGACGATGGTGCCGGCCAGGTCGAAGTGTCCGTGCGCGTAAAGCCCGGGCATCTGCGCCGTTTCGCCGCCGGCGAGCGTCCATCCCGTGGGCCCGGCAGCCGCGGGCCACCCCCTCGACGATGTCGGCGAGCATCTCGATGCCGAGCGCCGGCGCCGGCGATGTAGTCCATGAACGCGAGCGGCCGCGCCCCGTGGACCAGGATGTCGTTGACGCTGTGGTTGACGAGGTCACTCGCCGACGGTGTCGAAGCGCCCCGCCTGCTGCGCGACCAGCACCTTGGTGCCGACGCCGTCGGTGCTCATGACCAGCGTCGGGGTCCGCATGCCGGCGTGGCACCCGCACCATGCCGCCGAAGGCGCCGACCCGGCCGACCGTGAGCGGCGTGCGGGTGCCGGCCACCAGGCGGCCGATCCGCTCCTTGGCGGTCTCCGCATCCGCGAGATCGACGCCCGCGGCGGCGTACTGGCGTGGCTCGGCGGGGCGCGTCACGGGACCCGTTCCGCCTGCGGCGACGTGCGTCAGGTCGTGGAAGGCGCGGACGCGCTTCTCGACGTCCACCGTCGTCACGTCGTCGAAGCCCTTGATGTCCGAACTGGGACACCGCGAACGATCCCATCGCCGCGCCGTACACCATCGCGCGGCGCAGGTGCTCGCTGTCGGTCTGGCCGGCCCGCGCCAGATACCCCATGAAGCCGCCCGCGAATGCGTCGCCGGCGCCGGTCGGGTCGAACACTTCCTCCAGCGGATAGGCGGGCACGTAGAAGGTGCGGCCGGGCTCGATGAGCAGCGCGCCGAACTCGCCCTGCTTGATGACGACGCGCTTCGGGCCGTGCGTCGAGGATCCAGCGCCCCGCGCGGTGGATGTTCCAGTCGCCCGACAGCTCGCGCGCCTCGCCGTCGTTGACCATCAGGATGTCCACCCGCTTGAGCAGCTTCATCAGTGTCCGGCTTCGTGCTCTGGATCCAGTAGTTCATGGTGTCGCAGACCACGAGCGCCGGTGACGCCACCTGGTCGAGCACGCCGATCTGCAGCTCCGGGTCGATGTTCCCGAGGAAGACGAACTTGGCGGCATGCAGCGCCGCCGGAATCTTGGGCTGAAACGCGGCAAACACGCCGAGCCGCGTCTCGAGCGTCTCCCGGCTCTGCAGGTCGTAGGAATACTTGCCTCTTCCAGCGGAAGCTCTCGCCCGGCGCGCGCTCCACGCCCGTCCAGTCGATCCCGCGCGACGCCAGCCGGTCGAGTTCGGCCACCGGGTAGTCGTCGCCGACGACGCCGACGACGTGGACCCGGTGCAGCAGCGCCCCGGCGACGCTGAAGTACACCGCACGAACCACCCAGCGCGTCGGCGGTCTCGCCGAACGGGGTGATGGATGGAGTCGAGCGCCACGCTGCCAACCACGATCAGGGTCATCGGATTACATCCGGTCGGGGGCCGTGAGGCCGAGGAGGGTGAGGCCGTTGGCCAGGACAATGCGGGTGGCGCGCGCGAGCGCGAGGCGGGCCCGCTCGACCTCGGGGGGCTCGCCGAGGACGCGGCAGCTGTGGTACCAGCCGTGGGTCAGCCGGGCGAGTTCCTCGAGATAGCTCGTCACACGGTGCGGTTCCAGTTCCTCGCGCCGCGCGGGCGGTGATTTCGGGGAAGACCGTGAGCTTCTTGAGCAGCTCCCGGTCTTCAGGCGCAGGCAGCGCGTCCAGCTGGACCTCCGCGCTGACCCCGTCGGGATCGATGTCCGCCACCCGGAAGATGCCGCTCACCCGGGCGTGCGCCATCTGCACGTAGAAGACCGGGTTCTCGTCGGTCTGGCTGGTGGCGAGATCGAGGTCGAAGTTGAGCTGCGAGTCGGCCCGCCGCATCAGGAAGAAGTACCGGGCCGCGTCGGGTCCCGTTTCGTCGACGAGGTCGCGGAGGGTGATGAACTCCCCCGAGCGCTTCGACATCTTCACCTCCTCGCCTCCGCGCAGCACCTTGACCAGCTGCACGATGGACACGTGGAAGAACTCGTCCGGATACCCGAGCGGCGCGCATCGCGGCCCGGCACCCGCGGGACGTACCCGTGGTGGTCGGCGCCCCAGACGTCGATGACCCGGTCGAAGCCGCGGTCGTGCTTGTCGACGTGATACGCGATATCCGGCAGGAAGTAGGTGTAGGAGCCGTCGCTCTTCCGGAGCACCCGGTCCTGGTCGTCGCCGAAGATCGGTGGTCCGCAGCCAGAGGGCGCCGTCGCGCTCGAAGGTGAGGCCGCGCGCATGGAGCAGCGCCAGCGTCTCGCCGATGGCGCCCCGGTCGTAGATGGCCTGCTCGGACGAGATCACGTCGAACCGGACGCCGAAGGTCGCGAGGTCCGCATCCTGGGTGGCCCGCTGCATCTGCACCGCGAGCGACACGGCACCGCCGCACCCCTTCCTCCTCCGGCAGGTCGGCAAAGTCCCGGCCCTCCCGCTCGAGGAGCCGCGCGGCGTCGCCGCGCAGGTACTCGCCGTGGTATCCCCCCTCGGGAATCTCGGCGGAGCGGCCGACCGCCTCCTGCACCCGCGCCCAGAGGCTCTGGGCCAGCCGGTCGATCTGGACGCCGGCGTCGTTCAGGTAGAACTCGCGGGTGACCTCGTGCCCGCTCCACTCGAGGAGCGAGGCGATCCGCGTCGCCCAGGGCCCCGCCCCGGCCGTGCCCCACGTGCAGCGGACCGGTGGGATTGACCGAGACGAACTCGACATTCACCCGACGGCCCTTGCCGAACGCATGCGAACCGTACCGGGCGCCCGCGTCGATGATGTCACGAAGGGAGGCCGCAAGTTCGTCGGTCGCCAGCCAGAAATTGATGAAGCCTGGACCGGCGATTTCGGTCTTCTCGACGATGCCCGCCGGGAGCTCCAGCGCCTCCAGGATGCGCGCCGCCACGGCACGCGGCGGCGCCTTCAGCACCCGGGCCAGCACCATGGCGAGGTTCGTGGCCACGTCACCATGGCCGGCGTCTTTGGGCCGCTCCATCACGAACTCGGCGTCGGCGGCGCCCAATTCCGCTGCCACGCGCGCCAGCGCCTCCCGGAGCAGGTCGCTCACTCGGCCGCCTTCTTCGGAGTCCCGCCCGACTTGGGTGCCGTGGCCTTCTCGGGCTTCGAGGCCGCTTGGGCGGGCTTGGCGCTGTCAGCCGAGCTTGCGGAGTCGGGCTTGGCCGCGACGGACGCGCCACTCTCGCCGGCCTCCGGCTTGCGGGCGCCCTTCCCGTCCTTGCCGTAGTCGGTGATGTAGAATCCACTCCCCTTGAACACCAGGCCGGCCCCGCCTGAGATCTGGCGAGCCGCCGGCTTGCCACAGGTCGGGCACTTCACCCGTGGCGATTCCGACATCTTGTGGATCTTCTCGAAATGGTGCCCAGCAGAGCACTGATAGTCGTACGTCGGCATGCCGCTCCATCCGGTCTAAGTAAAGCTAGCCGATAAACTTAGCCCCTGAGGGAGCAGGGTTCAAGGAAGGCTCACCGTCCGGGGCGATAGCTCCCCCAGATCTCCCGGAGCGCGTCGCTGATTTCGCCCAGCGTCGCCCGGCTTCGCACCGCCTCCAGGATGGTCGGCATCATGGGGTCGTTCCCGGCGGCGGCCCCTCGGACGGCACCGAGCGCCGCCTCGACCCGGGCCGCATTTCGGCCGGCACGCACCTCCCCGAGCCGGGCGCGCTGCCGCACCGCCAGCTCGGCGAAATCGGGCATCGCGATGACCGGTGGCGGCTCCTCGTCGGTGAACTGGTTGACCCCCACCACCACCTGCGCGCCGGCCTCCTGCCGCTGCTGCGCCTCCCACGCGCTCTTGGCGATCGCCTCCTGGAAGTGCCCGGCCGCCACCGCCTCGGCGGCCCCGCCGAGGGCATCCACTTCCTCGATGAGCGCAAGTGCCCCGGCTTCGATGCGGTCGGTGAGCGCTTCGACGTAGTAACTGCCGCCCAGCGGGTCGATGACTTCCGCGACGCCACTCTCGTAGCCGAGTATCTGCTGGGTCCGCAGCGCGAGGGTGGCGGCGTCGGCCGTCGGGAGCGCGAGCGCCTCGTCGTAGCCGTTGGTGTGCAGCGACTGGGTCCCGCCGAGCACGGCGGAAAGCGCCTGGACGGTGACGCGAACGACGTTGTTGAGCGGCTGCTGCGCCTGGAGGGTGACGCCGCCGGTCTGGGTGTGAAAGCGGAGCCGCGCCGTCTTGTCGTCGGCGCCGAAGCGGGCCTGGACGAGGCGTGCCCAGAGCCGCCGGGCGGCGCGGAACTTCGCCGCCTCCTCGAAGAGGTTGTTGTGCGCCGCGAAGAAGAACGAGAGGCGCGGGCCGAAACTGTTGACCGGCAATCCCGCGTCGACCCCGACCTGCACGTACTCGAGGGCGTTCGCGAGCGTGAACGCCACCTCCTGCACCGCGGTGGCGCCCGCCTCGCGCATGTGATAGCCGCTGATCGAGATCGGATTGATGTTCATCCCGCCCTCGGCGACATACCGGAAGATGTCGCCGATCAGGCGGAGCGAGGGCGCCGGCGGGAAGATGTAGGTGCCGCGGGCGATGTACTCCTTGAGGATGTCGTTCTGGATGGTGCCGCTGAGGGCGCTCGGCGCCACCCCCTGCTCCTCCCCGACCACGACGTACATGGCCAGCAGGATGGCGGCGGTGGCGTTGATGGTCATGGAGGTGGAGACCTGGTCGAGCGGGATGCCGCGAAAGAGCAGCGCCAGGTCGTCGACGGTGTCGATGGCCACGCCGACCCGGCCGACCTCCCCCTCCGCCAGCGGGTGGTCGGAGTCGAGGCCCATCTGGGTCGGGAGGTCGAACGCCGTCGACAGCCCCGATCTGGCCGGCCGCGAGGAGGTGATGGAAACGCACGTTGGTTTCCTCGGCCGTCCCGAAGCCGGCGTACTGGCGCATGGTCCAGAGGCGCTCGGTGTACATCGTCGGGTACGGCCCGCGGGTGAACGGGAACCGGCCCGGGCGCGCCGAGATCGCGCGCCGGCTCCCCCTGCCAGTCCGCCGGGCCGAACACCGCCCTTCGGATCCGGTCGCGTCACGGCGCGTCGGCCCCAAACTCCTGCATGGTGCGCGTGACGAAGTCGACGTCGGCCTTCGAGCCGATGGCAAGCGGCACGCGCTGGTGCAGCGACTCCGGCTGCAGGTCGAGGATGCGGCGGAGGCCGTCGGTGGCCGCGCCGCCCGCCTGCTCCACGAGGAACGCCATCGGGCTGCACTCGTACAGCAGCCGCAGCTTGCCGTTCGGGTTCTTGGTGTCGGCGGGATAGAGGAAGATGCCGCCGTTGATCAGGTTGCGATGGAAATCCGCCACGAACGCGCCGATGTAGCGGCTGTTCTTCCCCTGCATCCGCTCGGGAGTGTCGCCGTGGAACCCGCGGACCGCCATCTGGCTGCCGCGATTCCAGCGCGCGTAGTTCGACTCGTTGACGCTGTAGTACTTCCCGACCTCCGGCGTCCGGATGTCGAGGATGCGACAGGAGAAACTCGCCGATGGTCGGGATCGAGCGTGAACCCGTGCACCCCTTGCCCCGTGGTGTAGACCAGCATGGTGCTCGAGCCGTAGAGCACGTAGCCGGCGGCGACCTGCCGGTGCCCCGGCTGCAGCACATCGTCCATCGTGCCCCGCCCCTCCATCGAGACCCGCCGGTAGACGCTGAAGATGGTCCCGACCGAGGCGTTGGAGTCGATGTTCGAGGACCCGTCGAGCGGGTCGAAGAGGACGACGTACTTCCCGGCGGGGTATTCGGGTGGAATCGGGATCGGGGCGTCGTCCTCCTCCGAGGCCATGACGCAGACCCGCCCGGTATGGTTCAGCGCGTTCTTCAGGATCTCGTTGGCGAAGACGTCGAGCTTCTGCTGCTCCTCGCCCTGGACGTTGACGCTGCCCATGGCCCCGAGCACGTTCACCAGCCCCGCCCGCCGCGTGGCGGCGGCAATGAGCTTGGCGCCCAGCGCGATGTCATAGAGCAGGTTCGACAGTTCCCCGGTGGCCTCCGGGTACTTGTGTTCCTGGTCGATGATGAATCGTTCGATGGTCGTGACCGCGGTGGTTCCGATCATGGCTCACTCACTGTGCGCGTGACCACTCCCCGGCGGGAGTGGATGGTCATGGCCCGGCCGTCCGTGCGAACCTCGATGCTGCCGTCCTGATCCGTGCGAAATACCTCGACCGCCGCGGCCGCCAACCGGGCCATCGCCTCCGGCGCCGGGTGCCCGTAACGGTTGCCCTCCCCGACGCTGATGACCGCTATGCTCGGGCGCAACTCGCGAAGCCACGCTGCCCCGGTCGCCCCACGGCTCCCGTGGTGCCCCACCTTGAGCAGATCCGCCCGCCCCACCTGCCCCGCCAGGACCGCCTCCGCGGGGAGGCCGGCGTCGCCCGCAAGGACGGCGCGAAACCCACGATACTCGACCAGCAGGACGAGCGAATTCTCGTTCAGGTCCTGCCCCCAGCCGTCCCAGGTGGTGTCCGGATGCAGGACCTGGAATCGCACGCTGTCGAGGACAAACGCGTCCCCGCGCCTCGCCCGCATCCACGGCTCGTCCAGCTCGTCGAGCTGGGCCAGGAAGCCGGCGTAGAGGGGCTCGGCGCTCGCGACCGCGGGATCGACCACCTCCTGCACCGGAACCCGGTCCAGTACAGACGGGAGTCCCCCGAGGTGGTCGGCATGAGCGTGCGAGAGAATTAGTGCGTCCAGCCGGCTGACCCCGTGGCGGCGAAGGAACGGCACGACCACGCTGCGACCTGCGTCGGACGAGCGGCTGAGCGGCCCACCGTCCACCAGGATCCAGTGCCCTCCCGGGGTCCGGATGGCGGCGGCGTCTCCCTGCCCAACATCGAGAAAATGTAACGCCAGTTCCGACCCCTCGTCAGGGCGAATGCCGAAGCCCGACAGGGTGGCGAGGCCCAACCACCCCCAGACGACGCCCGTCGCCACCCACGCAAGTCGACGGGCCGCCTCGAGGCGGGTGGTTCGGTGCACACTCCAGAGCAGCACACCGAGGATGGCGAGCCAGGGCAGCGCGGCCGTCGGGGAGGCGGGAATCACGATGTGCCCCCCGGGGAGGGCGTTGCCCCAGCGTGCCACTTCCTGCAGCAGCCCCAGCCCGACCCCGGCCCCGGCGGCCATCGGTGACGCCACCGCGGGGAGCGCCGAACCGACGACCAGGCTCGCCACGACGGCAGGAACAACCAGCGCCGCCAGCGGAATCGCCACGAGGTTCAGGCCGATTCCAGCCAGGGCGACCGTCCCGAGGGCCGCCGCGGTGATGGGGGCCGTGGCGAACGTCGCCCCGACCGATGTCGCGATGGTGCGGATCACCGCCCCGCTGCCTAACCGCCTCCCGGCCCAGCCGGAGAAGGTGACCGCACCCCAGAGCGCGGCAATGGAAAGCCACCCCCCGACCGCAAGCACCGCCCAGGGATCACAGACGAGGACCAGGAGCGCCGTCGTTCCGAGGAGCGCGCCCGACCGCGGCATCCGCTGCCGACTCCGCTCCAGCGCCAGGAGAACCGCGAGGGTGGCGGCGCGGGCCGCGGGCGCGGGCCAGCCGAGGAAGAGCGCATAGGTAACCGCAAAGAGCGCTGCGGCGAATCCGGCGCGTTCGCGCCGCACACCGGCCAGGCGCAGGAGCAGGAACACCCACCCGGCCACCAGGCCCAGATGAAAGCCGCTGATGGCCAGCAGGTGCATCAGCCCCGCGCCGGCGAAGTGCTCGAGCAGCTCCCGGTCGAGATCGGCCCGGCGGCCGAGGACCAGCGCGTCCACCAGCGGGGCGCGCCGGCCATAGAGCCGGCGTGCCGTCTGGTGGATCGTCGTCCGCACCCGGCTGGCGACGGTTGCGCGGAGGGTCGCCTGGCGCACCTCGCTGACCAGCAGGATGCCGCCTGGGCGACCGAAATGACCGTCGCGTTGCCGCCAGCGACCGGCGATTTCGAAACTCCGTCCCGGCCTCCGCCTGGGTCGTCCTGGGCCACGCCACCGTGATCTCGCCCCGGCAGCCTGCATCCGGCAGGGTCGCTGCGGTTCGCGCCCCGCCCGAATCGACCGGCTCCGCCGCACGGAGGGAGAGCGAGACCGGGCCGGGGGGCAGCACGGCCGCGCAACTTGCCCGGTCCGCTCCGCGCGCGACGACCCCGGCGACGAAGCCCAGCGCGATCACCACGCCGACCAGCTGTCGCGCCGGTGCCCGGCCCCGCAATGAGCAGCGGGAGAAGAACCAGGAGGGCGACGGTGGGGGCCGGAAAATGCGCGAGGCCGGTCGCGAGACCGGCCCCGTAGGCAAAGGCAATGATGGCGGAGAGTGGGGGCCTCATGGCCCCGGACGGCTCATGCGGGAGGCGGCGCCGCCCGGCCACAGCGTGGGGTTCTCGTGACCTTCCGGAATCCCTCCATGACGTGAATCTCGATCGTCACCCGCGTCTGGTCCTTGTCGAGGTTGAGCTCGGTCACGACCTTGCCCTCGACGCTCGCCACGTACCGGGCCGGCAGGCGGTTGAGCGCGTACACGAGCACGTCGCTTCGGCAGACCTCGCATCCGCAGAAGTCGGGAAAATGACCCTTCAGCTGATCGTAGGCCGCCAGCACGTGCTCTTCAACGAGGTTGTGAATCATAGGACCGCCAGTTGGGGGGCGACCACGGCGCCCGTGAACGTGGATCCCGTGGTGCCCGTGAGCCGCACCATGTGATACTCGCCGATGCTCGTGGCCGGAAGGTCGAGCACCACCAGCGAGTTGGCGCGGGTGCGCCCGAGCATCTGGCCGCCCCGCCGGGCCGGCCGCTCCACCAGTACTTCGTGCACCTCGCCGACGCGGCCGGCGTTCCGCTGGCGCGTCCCGCCCCGCACATGCGCGATGAGGCGCTGCAGCCGCTCGGCCCCGACCTCCTCGGGGACGTGGCCCGGAATGCGAAGGGCCGGCGTGCCGTCCCGCGGCGAGTAGAGGAAGGTATACGCCTCGTCGAAGCCCGCCTCGTCCACGAGGGACAGGGTGTCGGCGAGATCGCCCTCCGTCTCCCCGGGGAAGCCGACGATGAGGTCGGTGGAGATGGTGAGGCCGGGCATCGCCGAGCGCAATTGGGCCACCACCTCAAGGTAACGCGCCCGGGTGTACCGGCGCAGCATCCGGCGCAGCACGGCGTCGGATCCGCTCTGCGCCGGCAGGTGCACGTGCTCGCAGACCGCCGGCGTCTCCGCCATGGCCTCGATGACCGCTGGCGTGAAGTCCGTCGGATAGGGGCTGGTGAAGCGCAACCGGCGCACGCCCTCGACCGCTCCGACCGCCCGCAGGAGGGCGCCGAAGTCATGGGTGCCGTCGTGGTAGCTGTTGACCGTCTGGCCGAGCAGCGTCACTTCGGTGGTGCCACTGGACGCGAGCTGTGCGACCTCGGCGACCACCTCCGGCAATCTGCGACTGCGCTCGGGGCCGCGCGTGTACGGAACGATGCAGAAGGTGCACTTGTAATCGCAGCCACGCTGGACCGTCACGAAGGCCATCGGCCCCGCGTCCCGCGACTGCGGCACGTCCTCGTAGTGCTCCCAGGAGCGGAACTCGGTGTCGAGCACCCGGTCGCCGGCGAGCGCCTGCCGGATCAGGTCGGGGAGGTTGCGATAGGCGTCCGGCCCCGCGACGAGATCGACACGCGGGACCTGCGCGAGCAGGTCGGGGCCGAGGCGCTGCGCCATGCATCCCACCACGCCAAGCACGGTCCCCGGCCGGGTGAAGCGCTGGAGTTCGCCGACCCGGCCCAGCACCCGCTGCTCCGCGTTGTCCCGGACGGCGCAGGTATTGACCAGCAGGACGTCGGCGCCTTCGGGAGTGTCCGTCGCCACGAACCCCTCGCGCCCGAGGGCGCCGAGGATGAGCGACGAGTCCGCCACGTTCATCTGGCAGCCGTACGTCTCGACGTACACCCGGCGCGGCGCGGAGGGTTGGTCCACGTCAGGGCTTGAGCGTGAGCCCGATGGAGAGGACCCAGGCATCCTCGGAGAAGCCCGCGTCGTCCTTTCGCCACAGCCGCTGCAGGGCGAGGTCGGCGGCGGCGTGCCCCTTGGCGAACCGGGTGCCGGTGCCCGCCGCCACGCTGAACTCGGTGGGCTGCGCGCCCGGCGACGCCGGGAACGGCAGCGTGCGGGAGCGGAGGCCGAGCCGCAGCGGGAGCTTGCCCGGCTGCAGCGACGACGTGTAGAGCTCCGCGCCAAGGGCGACGTCGAAGGTGTTGTCCGACCCGACGCCGCCGCTGGCCATCAGGTCGTCGTTGGCGTCCCCCCAGGTCACGTAGGAGGCCTGCGCGTTGAGCGTCCCGCGTCCCTTCAACTGATATTGGGCGCTGCCGCCGAGCGTCCAGGGAAGCGGATAGGTGTAGGCCTGCAGCGAGTCGCGGTCGACGTTCAGGGTGCCATCCTTCCGGACGAGCAGCGTCAGGAGCAGCGGCTCCGTCGGGTGGTAGACCGCGCCGAGGCTCATCCCGATGGCGTTGTAGGCGAGCTCCGAGCGCTGGCGCACCGGCGCAAAGAGCGAGTCATCGAAGATGCGACTCAGGAAGAACCGGTTGGATCCGGTCAGGAAGTGGAACCCGAACCCGAGCGCCAGCGTCCGGCCGTTGCGGTAGCCGACGGCCAGCCGGAAGTCGGACGTGCCCCCGCGCGACTCGAGCGAATCCCGGAATCCGACGGGTTCTCCGTTGACCGGCGTCGAGTCGGTCGTGACGAAGCCGAAGTCCCGGTCGGTGTAGGAGCCGAAGCTCCCCGAGATGTAGTAGGGCGATTCCTTGACCCGGTTGACGATCGTCATGTACGGCATCCCGGCATCGGATCCGGTGCCCGTCCCGCCCGGTGTAGTGCTGGTCCGCCAGTTCTGGAACACGTTGAAACCGGCGGTCAGCCCGATGATCGAGGTGATCGCCGCGGGGTTGGTGCCCGACATCCCGTCCAGCATGCTGCCGCTGCCGGCCATGCCGACCGCCCGCGCGGAGAGCGGCGGCTGGGGAATCCCGAGCGCGCGTACGTCGAACACGGATGATTGCGCGGCGGCACTGCCGGCGGTCCCCGAGAGCAGCACCAGGCACATCACGAAGCGTCGCACTCAGGGCTCCTCGAAGTCGAGCGGGGCCACGTAGGTGACGCGGAGGCGGGGAGCGCCGGCCAGGCTGCGCGTGGAGGCGAAGATCGGAACGGTGAAGGACGACGCTTCCGGCTGCAGGGACAGGAAGAACGCCTGCGCCGGCGGGTTGTCCACCACCTGCCAGGTGCGCACCAGCTCGATCACCTCGACCGTCACCGTGTCCATCGAGCCCACCGTGACCTCAGTCGCCGCGGCCAGCAACGGCACCAGGGGCGACTTCGCCCCCTGGTCGCTGAGGACGCCGCGCGCCGTGATGGTCGTCCCGATCCCCGGGACGCCGATGATCGGCTGGGTCGGGCTGAGCAGGAGTTCCGCCCGGAGAATCTCGACGCCGATCAGGACGCTGTCGGGCACGTTGAACCGCACGATGAACCGCGACGACGGCGCGCCACCCACCAGCAGCTCGTCCGGGTTCACCGCCGGCGGGTTCTGTTCGACATACGTCGAGTAGTTCGGGACTCGGCGGATTGGAGCCGGCTGCTTGGTGGAATCGACCGCGGGGACGCTGATGTACCAGGTGATCGTCGGGAGATAGGTCGCGGCCCCGATGTTCCCCAGCTCGACTCCAGTGGCCGAATCGGCGGTCATCCCGACCGCGATGGCCAGCACGCCACTGTCGGCGGCAGGAATGGCGACCAGGTCCAGGTCGGCACCCTCGAAGACCGCGCGCACGTTCCCGGTCTGGAGCGTGTCCTCCACCATGATCGTGTCGAGGAAGGTCGCCGGGGTCATGTACCCGGCCACGTCCGAGTACGTCACGCCGCTGTCCAGGGTGGCCGGGGCCCGGAAGAGCTCCAGGACGATGCCCGTGGCGGCGGGGTCGCGCGAGAGCACACCGAGGCTGATGGCCACGCTGTCGATGGTGAACGCGTACAGCGAATCGTCGATCCGCACCGAGTCCGGCAGGACACCGAAACGAATGGCCGTCAGGTACTGGTCCGCGGGCTCGGCGGTCGACACCAGGAGGCCGGTGCCCTCGCCCGCGGCGACGTAGCCCGTGTACGTGCTGTCCCCGTCGAAGACGGCGTCGATCACGGTGTCACGGATGACGACCGTGCCCCCGGGACAGGTCTGCGGGCAGGAGCCGGGAGTGGTGAAGTCTTCGGTGCATCCGACCAGCCCCACGGCGAGCACGCCAAGGACTCCAAGGGTGACGCGCCGCAGGCCCAGCCGGGATAGAACGTTGTTCAAGGTGCCTCAAGACGGTGCGAGGTGAAGGCATCGGGCAGCAGGTCTGCCAGCGTCCACCGCTGGGACTGCCCCGGACCGACCGCGTCGACGCGGAGCCCGAGTCCGAACTCGGCGAGCATCTGGCGGCAGGCCCCGCAGGGCGAGGCCGGGGGATCGCTGTCGCTCACGACGACGATGCGACGAAACTCACGGCGCCCCGCCGCCACGGCGGACACCAGCGCGGCTCGCTCGGCGCAGATGGTCAGGCCGTAGGACGCATTCTCGACATTGCAACCGACGAAGACCTGCCCGTCCGTCGCTTCGAGGGCCGCCCCGACCCGGAACCCGGAATACGGCGCGTAGGCCCGCCGCTGCACATCGCGGGCAGCGTCGAGCAGGGCGTCAGGCATCCCACACCTCCCCGAGGAAGGACTGCCCCGATTCCAGCGGCGCGGCGCCGAGAAATTCGGCCACGGTCTGCCCGATGTCCGCAAACGTGGGGCGCTCCCCCAACGAAACCGGCCGGACCCGCGGTCCGGACACAAGCAGCGGCACCCGTTCACGCGAATGGTCGGTGGACGGGGTGGTCGGGTCGTTCCCGTGATCCGCCGTAAAGATAACGAGGTCGTCCTCCCGCACCCGCCCCAGGAGCTCCGGCAGGACCCTGTCGAGCTCCTTGAGGCCGGACACGAAGCCCGGTACGTCGTTGCGATGGCCCCACGTCTGGTCGAATTCGAGGATGTTCGCGAAGATCAGCCCCCGCCGAACGGTCTCCATGGCCGAGCCGACGAGGTGGTATCCCTCGGCGTTGGTGGCCGCATGCACACTCGCGATGTTCCGGCCCGCGAACAGGTCGTCCACCTTGCCGATTCCGAGCCTCGGCACGTGGCGGTCCGCCAGCCGATCCAGGAGCGTGGGGCCCGGCGGCGGAAGGCTCATGTCCTTCCGGTGGGGCGTCCGGCTCCAGGCACCAGGGCTCCCGACGAATGGCCGGGCAATGACCCGCGACACCCCGTGCGGCGGCCGAAGCAGGTCGCGCGCCGTCTCGCAGGCCGCATACAACTCGTCCAGCGGCACCACATGTTCATGCGCCGCCACCTGGAAAACGCTGTCCGCCGAGGTGTAGACGATCCACGCGCCGGTCGCCTGGTGCTCCTCGCCCAGCTGGTCGAGGATGGCGGTCCCCGAGGCGGCCACGTTGCCCAGCACCTTCCGCCCGGTCCGCCGGGAGAACTCCTCGATCACCTCGGACGGAAATCCCTTCGGGTAGGTCGGAAATGGATGAACCACCGTGTGGCCGCAGAGTTCCCAGTGCCCCGTCGTCGAATCCTTCCCGGCCCCCGCCGGCTGGCAGGTGCCCCAGGCGGCCGACGGAGTGGCCACGGCGGCGACGCCCGGGAGCGGCGCGCAACAGCCAAGGCCGAGGGCCTCGAGATTCGGCAGCGGCACGCCCCCGACCGCACGGAGCGTGTTTCCCAGGGTGTCGCTCCCGGCGTCTCCATACGCGGCGGTATCGTGCGCGGGCCCAATGCCGAGCCCGTCGAGGACGATGACGACCGCCCGCCGCATCATTTCCCCCAGCTCCCTGGACGAAGCGGAATCGGAGCGCCGTCAACGCTTCATCCAGGAGCTTCTGTTCGTCCGCCTCGAGCCGGCCGGAGGTCTTCTCCTGGAGCATGCCGAGGGTGTCGATCAGCGCTTGACCGACCTGGCGGGCATCGGCCGCACTCAGTCCTTCGGCGCCCGGCGGCAGCTTCCCGGCCAACGCCCCCTCCGCCTGTTGCGCCAGGCCGAGCACGAGCGACATGAAATGCTGGTTCATGATCCCCCCGAATAGCGACGGACGACTCGCCCACCGAGCCCCGTCAACAGGTCGTAGCTGATAGTCCCCGCCGCGGCGGCCTGCGCATCGAGCGACACGGCGCCGCCGAAGATCGTGGTGACGGTCCCGATGGGAACTTCCGCGTCTCCGACATCGATCATCGTGAAGTCCATCGTCACGCGCCCGGCGATCGGGTACACCGCTCCCAACAGCTCCACCTGTCCCCGCCCGCCCAGCGCGCGAGGCACGCCGTCGGCGTAGCCGGCGGCGATGGTGACGATGGTCGTCGCCGACGGCGCACGCCAGCTCGCGCCATAGCTGACGCTCTCCCCCGCCCCCAGACGGCGGCGTGCGACGACAGGTGCCCGAAACTGCACGACCGTCGCCGGCGTGCCGCGTCCGGGCGCTCCGCCATACAGGAAGATGCCGGGGCGGACGAGATCCGCCGCGAACCGCCGGCCCTGCAGCGCCCCTGCGCTGTTGGCCGCATGAATCAGGGCGGGCCGCCGCGGCAATGCGGCGATGACGCCCTGCATCCGCTCCCACTGGACCCCTGCCGACTCGAGGCTGGTGTCCGCCGAGTGGAAGTGGGTGAACAGCCCCTCCCACCCCGTCGCCCCGGCCAGGAGACGCCCCGCTTCGGCCAACACAGCGCGATCGTTCCAGGGGAAGCCGAGACGCGCCATGCCGGTATCGAGCTCGACATGGAAGGGGGCGTTCCCGTGCGCGAGCCACGCTCGCAGCTGGTCCAGATCTCCGAGGACCGGCCGCAACCCCTCGCGAAGGCAGACATCGACGCCTTCGGGCGAGAGCGGGCCGAATACGACGAGAGGCCGCCGGATCCCGGCGTGCCGGAGCGCGGCGCCCTCTTCAACGGTGACGACGCCGTAGCCCCACGGGTCGACCGCCTCCAGAGCGCGCGTCGCCTCGACGGCGCCGATGCCGTAGGCGTTGGCCTTGACCATGGGTAGGAGGCGGGAGCCGGAGACCGAGAGCACGGTCCGGGCGTTGGCGACGAGGGCGCCAAGGTCGATATCGGCCCAGGCACGGGCAGGCGGGATCGGGTTTGACGCGCTCACGAGACGGCGGGTATGATACCGTTCACGGAGGATAAATGCAAGAGAATTCAGCGCTTGGACGCGCGATGGAAATGGTCAGGGACCTGCGTGTCCGGTGCCCATGGGACCGGGCCCAAACCCGCGACACGCTGCGGCCCTACCTGGTCGAGGAAGTCCTCGAAGTAGACCAGGCCATCGGCTCCGGCGACCCCGGATTGTTGCGGGACGAGATGGGGGACTTCCTCCTCCATCTGGCCTGGCAGTTGGTCCTCGCCGAGGAGCTCGGTGAATTCACCGCGGCGCAGGTGGCGGACGACCTCGTCGCCAAGATGCGGCGACGCCACCCCCATCTCTTCGACCTCGGTCCTGCGCAGCCGTGGGAGCAGTTGAAGCGGCGGGAACGCCGTCGAGGAACGCTGGAGGGGCTTCCCCCCACCCTGCCCCCGTTGCTGCACGCCTTTCGTCTTCAGGAGCGCGCGGCCTCCGTAGGGTTCGACTGGGACGATGTGCGGGGACCGCTGGACAAGGTGAGGGAGGAGTTGGCGGAGGTGGAAGAGCACCTCCCGGAGGCAGGGCCGCGCGGCAGCGGGGCAGCGACGGCGGGGCCGGAGGGCCGCGGGGCTGTGGGGCAGTATGTGGAGCACACAGCCGAAGCGGCGGCGTCCCCGGAACTGGTCGAGGAGATTGGCGACCTGCTCTTCGCTGTGGTGAATCTCTCGCGGAAGGCCGGCGTCGCGCCGGGTGTCGCGCTGGACAAGGCGAACCGGAAGTTCATCGACCGGTTTCGCGAGGTGGAAACGCTGGCCGCCGAGCGGGGAATCGACCTTCACTCGGCGGGGTTGGCAGGGCTGGATGCGTTGTGGGAGGAGGTGAAGCTGGGAGAGGAACGAGAAAGAGGACTTGAGGACTTGGAGGGGCGTCAGGAGAAAAGCTGAAGGAGGGTGGCAGCCCTGCCCTCCTCCTTTCTCCTTCCGCATTCCACCCCTCCAAGTCCAAAGTCTCTTTCTCTTTTCCCCTATGGATAGAGCCGATGAATCTGCCTCGGAAACGCAATCGACTCCCTGATATGCGAATTGCCACAGATCCAGGCCACCGTCCGCTCGAGGCCAAGCCCGAACCCGCTGTGCACGAAGGTGCCATACTTCCGCAGATCGAGATACCACCGATACGCCTCGGGATCGAGTCCCTGCGCCACGATGCGCGCCAGCAGGCGGTCGTGGTCGTCCTCCCGCTGTGACCCGCCGATGATCTCCCCATACCCCTCGGGGGCAAGGCAGTCGTTGTTCAGCACCGTCCGGGGGTCGTCGGGATTTTCCTTCATGTAGAAGGCCTTGACCTCCTTCGGGTAGTTGAACACGAAGAGCGGCCGGTCATACTCCTTGGCCAGGAGCGTCTCGTCGTCTCCACCGAGGTCCTTCCCCCAGGTGATGTCCGACCCGAGGCCCTGCAGCCTGGCGACCGCGTCGGTATAGCTGATGCGCGGGAAGGGACCGGTCACCCGCTCGAGCGGTGCCGTGTCACGCTCGAGCTCCTTCAGCTCCTCCTGCCGACGGTCGAGCACGCGAGCCACGACGGCGGAAATGAATTCCTCCTGAAGCCGCATGTTGGCATCGGAGTCGTTCCACGCCACCTCCGGTTCCACCATCCAGAATTCCGTCAGGTGACGGCGCGTCTTCGATTTTTCCGCCCGGAATGTCGGCCCGAAGCAGTAGACCTTTCCCAGCGCCGCCGCCCCCGCCTCGACGTACAGCTGGCCGGTCTGGGCGAGGTAGGCCTTGCCCAGGTCGAAATAGTCGGTACTGAAGAGATTGCCCGCTTCCTCGCCGATGGAGCCCGTCAGGATCGGCGTGTCCACGAGCACGAAGTCGCGCTCGTAGAAGAAGTCGCGGATGCCCTGCACCACCTCGTTCCGGACCTTGGCGATGGCCACCTGGCGGCGGCTCCGCAACCAGAGATGGCGGTGCTCGAAGAGAAAACCGCTCCCGTGCTCCTTGGGCGAGATGGGAAAGTCCGGGCTGGCCCCGAGGATCTCCACGTCGGTGGCCGTCAGCTCATGCCCGCCGGGCGCGCGCGCGTCGGCCCGCACCTCGCCTGTCACGGCGACCGACGCCTCCTGCGTGAGCTCGGCGAGCCGGAGCCAGGTCGCCTCCGGCACCTCCCGCTTCGAGAAGACCGTCTGCAGGTACCCCGATCCGTCGCGGAGCACCGCGAAGGCGATCTTCCCGCTGGAGCGGGTGGTCACCACCCAGCCGCGGACGGTGACGGACTGACCGACGTGGCGGTCCAATTCGTTGATGCGAACGTAGGGCATGGGACTCGGCTGCGGTAAGGGTCGTCGACGGTAGGATTGTACACCCGCTACCCGATGCGGAACAACTCCGTGGCCCTCGGAAAGCGGGCCAGCGCACGGGCCCGGATCGGCTGGTTGGCCGTGCGCTGCAGCATCGGGTCGGCGGCGAGCACCTGCGCCGCCAACTCCCGCGCCCGCTGCAAGAGCGGCGTGTCCTCGGGAAGCCGCGCATGCCGCACTTCGATCCCACCCGACTGGCGCGCGCCGATCAGGTCGCCCATCCCCCGCTCCTTCAGGTCCAGTTCCGCGATGGCAAACCCGTCATTGGTTGCGGCGAACGCCTTCAACCGGTCGGGGGTTCGCCCGCCGGGAAGCAGGATGCAGTGACTGTCGCCCGCCCCGCGGCCGATCCGCCCCCGCAACTGGTGCAGCTGCGCCAGCCCGAATCGCTCCGGATGCTCGATCACCATCACCGTCGCGTTCGGGACGTCGATGCCGACCTCGATGACCGTGGTGGCCACGAGCACCTGCACCGACCCGTCGCGGAACCGGCGCATGACCCGGTCACGCTCGTCCGCCTTGAGCCGCCCGTGCACCAGCGCGACCGAGAGGTCGGGCCACCGCGCGATCAGCATCTCGGCCATGGTGGTCGCCGCGCGCAGGTCGGCCTTTTCCGATTCCTCGATGATCGGCAGCACCACGTAGGCCTGCCGTCCGGCGCGGCATTCCGCCTCGACGAAGGAAAGGACCCGTTCCCGGTGCTGCTCGCCACGAATGGTGGTGCGCACCGTGCCGCGCCCCGGGGGCCGCTCCCGCAGCCGGGACTGGTCCAGATCGCCGTAGAGCGTCAGCGCCAGCGACCGCGGGATCGGCGTGGCCGACAGCAGTAACACGTCTGGCGCGGAACCCTTGCCGATGAGCGCCGCCCGCTGCTCCACGCCGAAGCGATGCTGCTCGTCGATGACGACCAGCCCCAGCCGCCGGAACGCCACGCTCTCCTGCATCAGGGCGTGCGTCCCCACCGCGATCCGGGCCCCGCCCTGCCCCAGCCGCAGCTTCGCCGCCTTCTTGGCGGCGGCGGTCATCTTGCCGAGCAGGAGTTCGGGTACGATGCCGAGGGGCGCGAGGAGGTCCGTGAGGGTGCGCACGTGCTGCTCGGCCAGCAGTTCGGTCGGCGCCATCAGCGCGGCCTGGAAGTCGTTCTCGACCGCGAGGAGCATCGCGAACAGCGCCACCACGGTCTTGCCGGTCCCCACGTCGCCCATGAGCAGGCGGTGCATGCGCTCCGGCGCGGTCATGTCGGCCGTGATCTCCCGGATGGCCTGCTTCTGGTCGTCGGTCAGTTCATACGGGAGCGCCGCCTTGAGCGCGGAGGTGAGGTCACGCTTCACCTCGAACGCGATGCCGCTCCGCTGGCGCTTGGCGAGGGTGCGGGCGCGGACCAGCATCAGCTGCAGGTCGAACAACTCGTCGAACGCCAGCCGCCGCCGTCCCCGCTCGGCGTCCGCCACCGTCGCGGGGCGGTGCACGTCGCGGAGCGCCTCGGGCAGACCGGGGAGCGCGAGCTCCGACTGGATCACGGCGGGGAGGACGTCTTTCACCAACGGCAGCAGATGGTCCAGGTGCCGATCCACCAGCGACCGGATCATCTTGTGGCTCAGCCCCTCGGTGGCCGGATAGACCGGCAGGACCCGACCGCTCTCCGGTGCGAGCGCCTCATCCTCGTCCGCGAGTACCAGGAATTCGGTGGGCGCGAGCTGCCGGCCGTGATAAAACCGCACCGTGCCGGCAACCAGCAGCGTCTGCCCGACCTCGATCGTTCGGTCAAGGAACGCCTGGCCCGGCCACGCGCACTCCAGGACGCCGGACGCGTCGCGGAGCACCGCGCGGAAGATGCGGAGACCCCGCCGCGTCGGCACCACGCCCTTGTCCACCACCCGGCCGATGCACGCGACCTCGTCACCCACACGCGCGCGCGCGAGCGGGATGACCGAGGAGGCGTCGAGATACCGGTGGGGGAGGTGCCAGAGGAGGTCCTGCGCCGTTACGACGCCGAGCCGCGCGAACGCGTCGGCGCGTCGCTCGCCCACCCCCTTGAGAAACTT
The DNA here is from genome assembly GCA_963748815.1 of uncultured Gemmatimonadales bacterium. Lineage (GTDB taxonomy): Bacteria > Gemmatimonadota > Gemmatimonadetes > Gemmatimonadales > GWC2-71-9 > SPDF01. The sequence goes on from CAVVKJ010000010.1 coordinate 555,421, forward strand.
GACGGGAGTGTCGAGCCGGAGTGCGGGCGGTGCGCTACCCTTCGTCGGCAAGGAGGTGCCTGGCGAACGCTCTCGGTTCGAACAGGTCGAGGTCGGCGACCCCTTCGCCCCGGCCCAGGAACCGGATCGGCACCCCGAGCTCGCGGCGGAGCGCCACGACCGCCCCGCCCCTGGCGGTCCCGTCGAGCTTGGTGACGATGAGGCCGGTGAGCTGAACCGCCTCGGCGAAGAGCCGGCCCTGCTGCACGGCGTTCTGGCCGACGGTCCCGTCCAGAACGAGCAGCGCTTCGTGCGGGGCGCCCGGCGCGCGCCGGCCGACCACCCGCGCCACCTTGCGCAGCTCGTCCATCAGCCCCTCCTGGGTGTGCAGGCGTCCGGCCGTGTCGATCAACACGGTGTCGGCACCCCGCGCGGCAGCGGCCTCGACCGCGTCGAAGGCGACCGCGGCCGGGTCGCCCCCCGATGCGCCGGATACGCAGGGCACGCCGAGCCGCTCGGCCCACACCTCGAGCTGGGTGACCGCGCCGGCGCGCCAGGTGTCGGCGGCGCCCAGCAGGACGTGGCGACCCTCGCGCTTGAGCCGATGCGCGAGCTTCGCGACCGTCGTCGTCTTGCCGACGCCGTTGACGCCCATGACGAGCACCACGGTCGGCCCCGACTCGGCGCGAGTGATTTCCCCGGAGCCCTCGCTCGGTGCGAGCAGCTCCGCGAGGCGCTCGACCAGCGCCTCCTTCAGGTCGGCCTCGCTCTTCCAGGTGCCGCGACGGACCCCGTCCTCCAGGACTGCCATCAACTCCATCGTCGCGGGCACGCCGAAGTCGGCTTCAAGCAGGAGGCGCTCGACCGACTCCAGGTCCGCGGCGTTGAAGCCGCGCACCATGGCGCCCACGTCGGTGAGGGCCAGCCGCTTCAGTCGGCCCCAGAGTCCGAGCTTCTTCTGTTCGGTGACGCGATCGCGTTTCATGCGGGAAATCTAACGCCGGCGCTCAGCGCAGACCGAGCCGGCGGCGGCTCACCCACTCCGCCGCGAGCGCCAGCAGGACCAGCAGGTACATCCACGGCCACTGGCGGAGGGTCCGCCGCTCGCCGGCGCCGGCCGCGGGAATGCCCCGTGACTCGACGGTCACCGGCTTGGCCAGCCATTCCCGGGACCAGACGTCGACCGCCACGAGGCCGGTGCCGCGCTGCGGCCCGCCCAGCCGGTAGCGGTACGTCCCCGGCGCCAGCCAGATCGCGGCGCGGCCGTCGCCTCCGAAGCGCAGGGTGTCCTGCCGCGCCTGGCCCCCGGACTCGAAGGTCACGGGGAGCTGCGCGGTCGAATCGTCGGTCCGCTCGAAGGTGAGCGGCATGCCCTGCTCCACGACCCGCTGGAGCACCCGGGCCTCGGAACTGCCGCGGTCAGGTTCCGCCAGGAGCCACGAAACGGTGGCGGCGATCATCGCACGGTAGACGTCGGCGCTCGGCCCACCCCGGAACCCCCAGCGCCAGAGGCCCTCGGCGCCGACCACGACCTCGCGCCGGCGCCCGACCTGGCGACCGAGGAGGACCGGTCGTGCGGCGCCACGCCGCCCCACCTGCACCGTCAGCCCGACCCACTCCCCGTCCGACACCGCCAGGGCACGGATGCCGGTCAGCGGCGGCAACGATTCCACCGGCACCCCCAGGAAGGCCATCGCAATCGGCGAAACCGGCGTCCCGGACGCATACCATTCACCGTCGGTGGCGCCTGATTCCGGCCAACGCCATACGCCGCGGGCCTTCGACCCCTCCACCATCGACCCCGCCTCGCCCCGCACGACGAGCAGGTCGGCTCCCCTAGCGGCAGCCCGGACCGCCGAGACCGTAACCTCGCGCAGCCCGTCCATGTCACGCCACCGATCCCCTTCGAGGCGGACGTACCCTTTCACCGGAAGGTCGGCCACATCGCGGAGCGCCCGGTAGAGGAATCGCGCATCCCAATCCCCTGGGCTCGCGAGCAGCACCACGCCGGGCGTCCCGCTGAAGTCGACCGCCAGCATTCGGGCGTCGTTGCGAGGCTCCGCGTCATCCGCCCCCTCGATTCCGATTGTGAGGAGCTGAGTCCCGACCGCGAGCCCGCGGGTCCCGGCACCGACCCGTACCGGCACGGCGGTCCCGGACTGAACCGCCGTCCTGGTTCGTCCGAGGATGCGACTCCCGGCGCTGAGCAGCACCGTCACGCTCTCGGCCGCGGTGCCAGTCGTGGTCAGTTCCGCCGTGACCAGGATGCTGTCCCCGACGGTCGCTCGAGCGGGCGCGTGCAGCCCGGTGACGGCGAGATCGCGGCCCGCTGGCCGCGGCAGCACAACAAATCCCACGGAGGCGAGGAGGTCCGCTGGCACGTCCGCCAGGCCATCGAGCTCTCCGTCGGTGACCACGACGGTGCGGCGGCCGAGCGCACTCGCCGCGGCAAGCGCGGTGCCGACCTCACTCCGGCCGCGCGCAGCGACGGAATCGGTCCAGGGGCGCGCATCTCCAAACCACCGCACGCGCCCCAGGGAGCGGGCTGTGTCGTCCGCGGCCCGCCACTGCATCGAATCGGCGCGCATGCTGAGCGAGGCATCCAGCAGAACCAGGGGCGGCCGGCTGTCGATCGGCCCAGGGCACCCCGGGTTCGCCACTAAGGCGCCCATGCCGGCCCAGGCGACCGCCCGAAACAGCATCGGCACCCAAGTCCGGGGGCCCCGGCCTTCCAGGCGCAGGTAGGTGACCAGGGCGAGGGAGGCCGCAAGCGGGACGAGGAGGAGTGGAAGCATGAGGGTCTGCGGAATCCTACGCGGGACGCGGCGTCAGGATTCGAACGGCGCTGGCGGTGGGGGGAATGTCAGTCGCCGAGATGGGCGATCGCGGGGGCGGGCCCCGGATACAGCTGCGCGGCGAGTCGGCCCCGTTCCATGTCGAAGGCGGGCCGGTCGGCTGCCGCGACGGGTTTTCCGTTGCCGAGGTCCAGGCGGCGGGAGTCGCGTGCGACGCCGTTGACGCGAAATTCGTAGTGCAGGTGGGAGGCGGTGGCGAGCCCCGTGGCTCCGACCCGGCCGATGACCTCGCCCTGGCTCACGCGTTCGCCGGTCCGCACGAGGATGGCGCTCAGGTGACCGTACCTTGTCGTGATGCCGTTCGCGTGCCGGACCTCGATCAGGTTGCCGTAGCCGCCGGAGCGACCCGCCTTGACGACGGTGCCCTCGCCGGCGGCGAGGACGGGCGTGCCGGTGGCGGCGGAGTAGTCGGTCCCTTCGTGCCGTCGGGCATAGCCGAGAATCGGGTGGCGGCGCGACCGATTGAAGCTGGAGGAGATCCGGCGGAACTGAAGCGGCGCGCGGAGGAAGGCGCGCTTGAGCGATTCGCCGTCGGCATCGTAATAGGAAGGATTGCCGTCCGCCGCCTCGAACCGGAAGGCGGTGAGGCTGCGCCCGTTGACGGAGAGGTCGCTGGCCAGGATGCGCCCGAACCGGACCTCCCCCTCCTCCGACACTTCGCGTTCAAAGACGACCTGGAAGCGGTCGCCCGCCCGGATGTCCCGGGTAAAGTCCACCGACCAGGCGTAGACGTCGGCGAGGTCCCACGCCAGCCGCTCCCGCTCCCCCGGGCCCAGCAGCTGGGCATCGACGCCCTCGTCGAGCGCCACATACAGCGAATTGTCGATCGGCCCGTCGATCCGCACCACTTCCGGACGCCAGGAAATCGGCTGGACCTCCGTGGTCCAGCCGCCGCTGTCAGCGCGCAGGAACTGGAGGCGCTGCTCGGCACCGGTGCGGACGGTGAAGGCGTTCGGGAATGAGTCGAGCCGGGCGCGGCGGAAGCTGAACACCATCCCGCTCCGGGCGCGCCGCGGATCGAAACTCGAGCGGGCGACGACGTCCTGCAGGTTAAGGCCGACGATGCCCTGGCGGGCGAGCAGATCGGAAATCGTCTCGCCGCGGCGGAGGGTGTCCGCGTTTTCGGTCCAGGCGTTGCTGACCACGATCGGGGGCGCCACGAGGACGCGCTGCCATGGCCAGGAGCCGGTCAGCGAGGCCCACGCCCCGAGGAGAACGATCGCGAGCGCGACGAGGAACCGCGTGACCTTCATCAGTCCATCTGGCGCCGGATGAAGGTCGGAATTTCCATGTCCGGCACATCCGACGGCGCGGCGTTCCGGCGCGGCTCCGGCCGGACGCCGGACGCCGGGGTCGGGGCGCTGAGGGGTGGCGGCGCGGCCGCCCGGCGCGGCGTCGGGAACGGAAGGATGCCGGCGGCGGACCGCCCGCCGACATCGTGGGCGATGGTCCGGTCGAAGCCGGTGGCGATGACCGTGACCCGCACCTCGCCCTCCATGGCCGGATCGTTGTGGGCGCCGAAGATGATCTCCGCGTCGTCGCCCGCGGCGTCGTGGATGATCTGGTTGATCGTGCTCGCTTCGCCGAGCGTCAGGTCGTTGCCGCCGGTGATGTTGATCAGCACGCCGGTGGCGCCGGTGATCGACACGTTGTCGAGCAGCGGGCTCGAAATGGCCTGCTGGGCGGCTTCCATGGCGCGGTTGTCTCCGCGGCCGGTGCCGGTGCCCATCAGCGCGGCCCCGCCGTTCTGCATGATGGTCCGCACGTCGGCAAAGTCCACGTTGATGATCCCGGTGGAGGTGATCAGCCCGGCGATGCCCTGGGTGGCGTGCAGCAACACCTCGTCGGCCTTCTTGAGGGCGTCCTGGAACGGAATTCCCTTCCCGACCACCGCGAGGAGCCGCTCGTTGGGCACCACGATCATGGTGTCGACGTTGTTGCGCAATTCGGCGATGCCCATCTCGGCCTGCCGCATCCGCTTCCGGCCCTCGAAGAGGAACGGCTTGGTCACGATGCCGACGGTTAGGGCGCCGATATCCCGCGCCACCTGGGCCACGATCGGCGCCGCGCCGGTGCCGGTGCCGCCGCCCATGCCGCAGGTCACGAAGACGAGGTCCGCCCCCTGCACCGCGGCGATGATCTCGTCACGGTTCTCCTCGACCGCCTGGCGGCCGATTTCCGGCCGCGCGCCGGCGCCGAGCCCGCGGGTGAGCTTCTTCCCGATCTGGACCTTGAGGTCCGAGCGCGATGCGGTGAGCGCCTGGGCGTCGGTGTTCACCGAGATGAACTCCACGCCGAGGAGTCGCTCCTCGATCATCCGGTTCACCGCGTTGCCGCCGCCGCCGCCGACGCCAATGACCTTCATCTTGGCGCTTTGGGTGACCGTTTCTTCGAGCTCGAAGATCATGGGTGTGTCCTCTCAGGACCGGATCAGAAGAAGTCTTGCAACCAACGCTTGACGGGGGCGAGGTACTTCTCAACCTGGGTGCCGCGGCGTCCACCGGTGCCGAACCCGCTGCCCACGGCGAGCTGCCGGGCGCCATACAGCGCCAGCCCCGCGGGGACGACCATCCGCGGCGACTCCACGCTGTCGGCGAGACCCGTGAGTTCCTGCTTCGGCACGCCGACCCGCACCGGCATGGCGAACACTTCGCGGCCCAGCTCCACGATGCCGGTCGCCTGGGCGCCGCCGCCGGTCAGGATCACGCCGGCCGGCAGCCGCTGGTGGTAGCCCGCACGGGTGATCTCGTCGAGGGCATACTCCAACACTTCCTGCAGGCGCATGTGCATTATATGCGCAAGCACCCGGCGGTGCGCGCTCCGCGCCCCTTGCCCCGGCGTGCTCGGCAACTGGATGACGTCGTCTTCCGGCACCAGCGGCTCGTACGCGGCCCCGAACCGCTCCTTGATCCGCTCGGCGTCCTGCTGCGTCACCTGCAGCCCGTGCACCAGGTCGGCGGTGACATGGCCGCCGGCGCAGAGGAGCGACGCGGTGTGCCGGATCTTGCCGCCGTGGAAGATCGAGACGTTGGTGGAGCCGCCGCCGAGTTCGACGATGGCGCACCCGAGTTCGCGTTCGTCGGGGGTGAGCACCGCGAGGGACGCCGCCAGCGGCTCGAGCACGAATTCGCCCACGTGATACCCGGCCCGCTCCACCGCCCGCCGCAGGTTCTGCAGCACGCTGGAGAGCACCGTGACCAGGTACACCTCGGCCTCGAGCCGCGAGCCGGTCATCCCGATCGGCTCGCTGATCCCCGGCTGCTGATCGATGATGTAATCCTGCGGAATGGCGTGCAGGAGCTCGTGGTCGCGGCCGAACGAGACGTTGCTGGCCATGTCGTTGACCCGCGCGACGTCGCCGGTGCGGATTTCGTCGCCGGTGACGGAGACCATGCCGTGCGAACTGCGGCCGGCGACGTGTTCCCCGGCGATGCCGCAGTACACGGTGCCGACCTCGACGCCGGCCATCCGCTGGGCGTCGGTCATCGCCTTGGTAATGGCGCGGGTGGTCTCTTCGAGGTCGCGAACCACGCCGCGGCGCATGCCGCCGGACCGCTCGATGCCCACGCCGAGGATCCGCGCCATCGGATGCCGGGAGTCGCCAGTCGCCTCGCCGATGATCGCGATGGTGCGGGTGGAGCCGAGGTCGAGCGCGGCGACCAGCCGCTGCGGAGCGGCGCTCATGCCGGACGCCCCCGTCCGCGCACGACCACTTGGCCGGCAAAGCGGCCGTCCAGCTCAACCCACGCGCGGCCCTGCTGGCCGAGTACCTGTTCTGCTGCCATCACCGCGCGAATGACCTCCGCTGACACGTCGGGGCGGAGCCACAGTTGGCGTCCGCCGAGATCCACCAGCACGTCCCCCTTCACCTGCGAGGCCGTGACCACCCGGGAAAATAACTCGGGATCGAGTTCCTGCAGCCGGCCGAGGACCCGCGCGACGATCGCGTCAGGCTCGTCCACCACCGGCAGGTCAGGCGCCGAGACCGCCGGGTCAAAGGGGAGGAACTTCCCGTTCCTGCCCACCATCGCCAGCCGCCCGTTCCTGGGTGCCAGCGCGACGGCGCGTGCCTCCGTCACCTCAACCACGAGCGTCCCGGGAAGACGACGGTGCACTTCGGCGCTGCGGATCCCGGGGAACGCGTAGACCCTGGCCTGGTAGGGACCGAGATCGTCGAAGAGATTCCCCCGGGGCGGAATCTTCATGGCGGCCACGAGATCGGCAGGACGGACCGCCTCGACACCGACAAATTCCACCCGCCGCACCGTGAAGAACCCCACCCGCCGCAGCACGGTCGGCGCACCGAACCAGAGGAGCGCCCCAATCGCTGCCCCACCGAGCGCCTTGAGCGCCGGCCGAACCCAGGGTCGCATCAGCCCCGCAAACCGGCCGCGACTTCCGGACCCAATCGCGTGATGTCGCCGGCCCCGAGCGTCAGGAGGACGTCGCCGGGGGCGAGCAACCCGAGGACCAGTTCGCCGACCGCCGAACGGATCGGGGCGAAGTGCACGTTCGCCCCTGCCGCGCGCGCCGCCTCGGCCACCAGCACGCCGCTGACCCCGGGGACCGGCTGTTCCCGTGCGGCGTAGATCTCGGTGACCACGGCGACATCCGCCGCGGCCAGCGCCCGCCCCATTTCGGCGCTGTGCGCCTGGGTACGGCTGAAGAGGTGCGGCTGGAACACCGCCACCAGGCGCCGGCCCGGATACGCCTGCCGCGCCGCCTCGAGCGTGGCGACCAGCTCCGTCGGGTGGTGGGCGTAGTCGTCGACCAGAGTGACCCCGCCAGCGTCGCCCAGGCGCTCGAAGCGCCGCCCGACGCCCTGAAACTCTGCCAGCGCCTCGACCGCCGCGTCCATCGAACCCTCGAGCGCGTGCACGACGCCGAGCGCGGCGGTGGCGTTGCGGAGGTTGTGCACTCCCGGCACCCGGAGCCGCAGCGTGACCGCCTTTCGCCCCGGCAGGCTCACCGAGGCCGTCGTCATCGACGCCTCCTGCCGCACGTCCGAAATCCGGAGGTCGGCGCCGGCGGACAATCCAAACTTGAGCGTGCCAGCCCCGAGACGGGTCGCGAGGCGCGCGGCGCCGGCGTCATCCACGCCCACCAGGCGCGCCCGGGCTCGGCCGGCGAACGTGGCAAACGCTTCTTCCAGCGCCTCGAACGAGCCGTAGCACTCGAGGTGATCGGCTTCCACGTTGTTCACGACCGCCACCGTCGGGTGGAGAGCCAGAAAGGCCTTGTCGTACTCGTCGGCTTCGACCACGAAGAGGGCGTCGCCATCGAGTCGCGCGTTGCCGCCCCACTGCCCGACCCGTCCGCCGGCCAGACCCGTCGGCGCCAGCCCGGCCGCCGCGAGCGCCTCCGTCGTCATGACCGTCGTGGTGGTCTTGCCGTGGGTCCCGGCAATGCCCACCACCGTGCCCCCCGAAACCAGTCCGGCAAGCGCCTCTTTCCGGGGGATGACCGGGATCCCGAGCGCGCGCGCCCGGGCCAATTCCGGATGCTCTGCCGACACGGCGGCGGTGTAGACCAGGGCGCGTGCCCCCTCGGCGTGCGCCGGATCGTGGCCGCCGTGGACCACCGCCCCCGCGGCGGCCACATCGCTGGCCCCGGACGGGTCCGGATCACACCCGGTCACCGAGACCCCCCGCCTGCGCGCAATCAACGCGAGGGCGCTCATCCCGGCCCCGCCGATGCCGACGAAGTGCACAGGCCGTGGATCCGACGGGTTGAATAAGTCCATTGGAATTGAGCTAATGTAAAATCTTATCGAGAGTTGCGAAAGAGCGAGGCTACCCCAAAAGCGTCAAAAGATGCGACACGATGTCGCTCGCAGCAGCCGGTCGGCCCCGGGCCAGAGCCGCGGCCGACATCCTGGCCCTGCGGGCCGGGTCGCCGATCAACCCCGATATCGCCAGCCCCAGGGTGTCGGCCGTCAGGTCCTTCTGGAGGAGGACGGCGGAGGCCCCCGATGCCTCGAGGGCCCGAGCATTGGCGGTCTGGTGGTCGGCGGCCGCCGTCGGGAGTGGAATGAGGAGGCTGGGGAGGCCCCAGGCGCAAATCTCGGCGCACGTCATCATCCCCGCCCTGCCGATCACCAAGTCCGCCACGGCAAAGGCGTCAGCGATCGGGTCGAGAAAGTCGAAGAGCTGCAGGTTGGGCGGCTGCCGAAGCGACTCGAATCGACTGAAGGATCCCCTGCCGGTGGCCCACAGCACCTGGATTCCGGCTCCGCCGCCGCCGGACAGCCACGCTGCGGTGGCCTCGTTAATGGCCACCGCCCCCTGGCTCCCGCCCGTGACGAGCACCACCGGTCGGTCTCCGGAGAGCGCGAACCGCTGGCGTGCCGCGGCCGCGCGACCTGTATCGGGGGGAGTGATCGGGTTGCCGGTGTCGTGGACAACGGTGCCCCGCCCGATCCGGAGGTGGCGTTCGGCCTCGGGAGCTCCGAGGTAGATGTGGCGCACCCGCCGGCTCAGCAGTCGGGTGGCGAGCCCGGGGAAGGCGTTCTGTTCCTGGATGGCCGTCGGGATGCCCCGGCGTGCCGCGACGTACACCACCGGGGCGGAGGCGTACCCGCCGGTGCCGAGGACGGCCACCGGACGCTCCTCATCGAGGAGCCGACCGACCGAACGGAGCAATCCACCGGCAACGAAGGGCCAGCGCCAGTTCTTCCACCACTGCCGGCGATAGAGCGGCTCGGCGGGGAGCAGGACGTGTCGGAACTCCCGGGTGGGGAGCAGGGTCCGTTCGATGCCGCGTTCCGCGCCGACCAGCACCGGCTCGAGATTCGGGCGCTGACGGCGGAGCTCGGCAGCGAGCGCCAGCGCGGGCATCAGATGCCCACCGGTGCCTCCGCCGGCGATGAGCACGGTCCTCATTCGGCGGTGCTCTGCCGGGCCGGGCGCCCGCGCATGCGGCCCACATTGATGAGGATGCCGGTCGCGACCAGCGACATGACGAGGCTCGACCGCCCGTAGGACATGAAAGGCAAGGTCAGCCCGGTCGTGGGCATGAGCGCCAGGGAGACGGCCATGTGCATCACCGCGGTCATGCCGATCATCGCGGTGATGCCGACAGCGAGAAACTGTCCAAAGGGATCCGGCGCGCTCCGGGCAATGCGCATGCCCAGCCAGAGGAAGAGCCCGAACAGGACCGCCACGAGCACGACGCCGACGAAGCCCCATTCTTCGCCGATGGTGCTGAAGATGAAGTCCGAGTAGGCGTACGGGAGGAAGAGCTTCTGTTGCCCTTCGCCGAAGCCGACGCCGAGCAGTCGGCCTGACCCGATCCCGACGAGCGACTGGTGGATCTGCATCCCGGCGGCGTCGGTCGCCTCGCCGGGATTGAGGAAGGTGGTGAGGCGCGCGGCGCGATACTGGACGTTCTGAATCTTCTCGAAGAGGAGGATCAGACCCGCGAAGCCGAGCAGGATGAAATGCCCGATCTTGGCGCCGGCCGAGAAGAGGACGATCAAGCCGAGGAGCGCAACCAGCGTCGCCATGGAGAGGTTGGGTTGGCCGAGGATGAGAAGCGACACGACACCGATCCCGACCAGGAAGGGCATCACCCCTTTCTTGAACTCCCGCACCTGCGTCCCCTTCTTGGCCGCCAGCGCCGCACACCAGACGATGATGGCGAGCCGCGCGATTTCCGAGGGCTGGAAATTCAGCGGACCGATGTCCACCCACCGGCGCGCCCCGTTGATCCTGGGCGCGATCGACTCGGTACCGGGAAGCAGCGGGATGAGCAGCACGGCGATCGTGGCGAAGAGGAGCGGCCAGGCGAGCCGGCGCCAGAGGTGATAGTCGATGCGGGAAACGATGCTCAGGCCGAGGAGCCCGAGCAGGGCTCCGACGAACTGACGGAGCGCAAACCCCGCCCCACCGCCGCCCGCAGTCTGGAGGCTCAGCGCCCCGTACGTATTGGCAATGCCGAAGACCACCATCGTGGCCGTCACCACCGTCAGGAGACGGGTCTCCCAGCGCAACTCGCCCGGGTGCCGCGCGACCGGCGCGCTCACAGCGCCTCCACCGCCGCCCGGAAGTCCGCGCCGCGCTGTTCGTAGTTCCGGAACATGTCGTAGCTGGAGCACGCCGGCGAGAGAAGGACCGCGTCGCCTGGCTCCACCAGCCCCCGCGCGGTGGCGAGCACCTCCGCAAAGGCGCCCGCGCGGACCACGCGGATGGCCCCGCCGAGATCCGCCTCCACCATCGGCGCGGCTTCGCCATACGCCACGACCGCCCGGCACCCTCCGGCGAGGAGCGGCGCCAGCCGGGTGTACGGCTCGCCCTTGTGCCTCCCCCCGAGGAGGAGGACGTACCGCCGGTCGAGCGCGCTCAGCGCCACCTCCGTCGAGGCGATGTTCGTGGCCTTGCTGTCGTTGATCCAGAGCACGCCGTCGACCTCGCGAATCGGTTCCAGGCGGTGGGGAAGCGCACGGAACGAGCGAAGCCCCTCGGCCACCGCCTCCAGGCGTACGCCGGCCATCCGGACCGCGAGCGCGGCCGCCAGGGCATTCGCCACGTTGTGGTCGCCCAGGAGGAGCAGTTCCCGGCGCGCCAGGATCGGCACATCGTCGAGCATCAGCTGGTCCGCGCCGCGGTCGTACCAGGCGTCGGCGTGTCCGCGGACAGAAAAGCGCTGGTGCGTGCCCGGGGCGCCCCCGGCCATGCGCTGGACTTCCGGGTCGTCGGCGTTGGTGATCCAGGTCGAGCCGGGCGTGGCATTGCGGAAGAGCAGCGCCTTGTCGGCGTAGTACTCCGCCAGCGTGGCGTAGCGGTCGAGGTGGTCGGGGGCGAGGTTGGTCAGCACGCCGGCCGTCGGCGCGAGGCTCGGCATGTCGTGCAACTGAAAGGACGAGAGCTCGACGGCCAGCCACTCCGGGGGCGCGGCCTCGAGCGCGACGGCCGACAGCGGCAGGCCGATGTTGCCGGCCGAGACCGCACGGAGACCGCCGGCCAAGCAGCAGGTGCGCCGTCAACGCGGTCGTGGTCGTCTTGCCGTTCGTGCCCGTGATGGCGAGCACCCGTGCGTGAGGCAGGCAGCGAAGCCCGACCTCCGCCTCCGCAAGCACCGTCACCCCGGCCGCCCGCGCCGCCATTAGCGGCGCAGCGTCCGGCGGGACACCAGGCGAGACCACCGCGGCGGCCGCGCGGCCAATGCGCCCCAGGTCGTGACCGCCGACCTCGGCGTCGACCCCGAGACCACGCAGGACGGCCGCCTGGGCGTCGAGCCCCACGCCGCTCCCGCCGTCGGAGGCATACACCGCGATCCCGTGGTGGCGCAGCAGCCGGGCCGCGGCGCCACCGCTCTTGCCGAGCCCGATGACCGCCACCTCCAGCCCGGGGCCGCGCCACTCCGGGAACATCAGCGCACCTTCAGCGTGGCCAGCGCCACCAGCGCGCAGAGGATGCCGAGGATCCAGAAACGGGTGACGACGGTGGTTTCGGCCCAGCCGTGCTTCTCGAAGTGATGATGGAGCGGCGCCATCCGGAACACCTTGTGGGCGTCGGCATATTCCCGCCCGCGCGTCCGCTTGAACCACTTGTAGACCGACGTCTGCAGCATGACCGAGACCGCCTCGGCCACGAAGACGCCGCCGATGAGCACGAGCAGGAATTCGGCCTTGAGCAGGATGGCGACGGTACCAAACGCCCCGCCGATGGCGAGGCTGCCGGTGTCGCCCATGAAGACTTCCGCCGGATGGGAATTGAACCAGAGGAATCCGAGCGCGGCGCCCATCAGGGCCGCGCAGAAGACCGCCAGCTCCCCCGCCCCCGGCAGGTAGATGAGGTTGAGGTAGGAGGTGAAGTCCACCCGCCCGAAGAGATAGGCAAAGGCCGCGAACGCCGCCGCCGCGATGGCCGTGAGCCCCGTGGCCAGGCCGTCCAGCCCGTCCGTCAGGTTGACGGCGTTGCTCCAGGCCGTGATCACGAAGACGACGAAGGCGACGAACAGGAGCGGGGCGAAGTTGACGACCAGGTACTTGAAAAACGGGACCGTGGTGGCAGTCGCCGGGATGATGGTGGCGGGCACCACCGGGAAGAACAGCAGGTACAGCCCGAGCGCCAGGCCGAAGGTGCACTGCCCCGCCAGCTTCCACTTGGCCACCAGCCCGCGCGACTTCCCCTGCACAATCTTCAGGTAGTCATCGAGGAAGCCGATCGCCCCCATCCAGACCGTGGCGAGCATCGCCACCACCACCATCCGGTTGTCAATGCGCGCCCAGAGCAGCGTCGGCAGGATGGTCGCGAGGATGATGACCAGGCCGCCCATCGTCGGGGTCCCGCGCTTTCCCTGGTGGCTCGCCGGCCCCTCGGCACGGATCACCTGCCCGATCTTGTGCGCACGGAGCCGGCGGATGACCGCGGGGCCCACGATGAAGGACAGGATCAGCGCCGTCACCCCGGCGCCGGTCGCGCGGAAGGCGATGTAGTTGAACAGGTTGAACAGGATGAACTGCTTGCCGAGCGGGGCCAGCCAGAAGTAGAACATCGCGCCTCAGGATCCGTGGGCTGCTCGCGGGGTGAGCAGGGGAATTATACGCTCAAGGGCGACGCCGCGGGACGCCTTCAGGACCACCAGCTCCGACCCGTCAAGCTTCGGGGCCAGTTGCCGGCCGAGCGACATCACGTCGTCGGCCAGGAGAAGCCGTGAACCGAGCTCGGCGCGGAAGCCCTCCAGCGCCGGGACGAAGTCGCCCACGGCGGCGAGCAGGTCAGGCCCGAGGGCGACGAGGTCGCGCGCCACCGCCTCGTGCAGCGCCGCCGACGCCTCCCCAAGCTCGCGCATCGACCCCGCCACGAAGACGAGCCGGCGGGTCGATCGCATTGCCGCGGCCGTAGCGATGGCGGCGCGGAAAGAGAGGGGGTTGGCGTTGTAGCAATCGTTCAGGATCGTCAGCGAACCGACGTCGACCACCTGCCCCCGTCCCCCCGGCACCTCCAGCCGTTCGAGCGCGCGGGCGACGGCCCTCGGATCGAGACCGAGGTGAATTGCCACGCCCCAGGCCAGCATGGCGTTGGCCGCCAGGTGGCGGCCGGGAAGCGGGAGGGTGAAGCGGGCCTGGTCGGTCACGACGGTGGCGCGCCCCGCCCCGTCGAGCGTCACCGATTCCGGCCGGAGTTCCGCCCCCTCGAGACCGGCGGTGACGACGCGCCGCGCCAGCTTGCGCGCTCCGGCGGTCAGCGCCGGAGGCTCCGTCCCCACCACCGCCAGCGCCACCCCTTCCACCAGGGAGAGCTTTTCACGCAGTACCCCCTCGATCGACCCGAACCCCTCGAGATGACCGGACGACACGTTCGTCACCACCACGACCGTCGGTTCGATGATCTGCCGGTACCGGCCGATTTCGCCCGGCACGCTGGCGCCCGCCTCGATGACCAGCGCCTGGGTGTCGGCCGGCGCCTCCAGGATCGTGAGCGGCACGCCGATCAGGTTGTTGAGATTGGCGCGCGTGGCGTGGACCCGGTAGCGGGTGCCGAGCGCCAGGGCGAGCATTTCTTTGGTGCTCGTCTTCCCGTTGGTGCCGGTCACGGCCACCACCGGCCCGGTGATCTGGCGGCGACGGGCGCGCGCCAGCCAGCCCAGCGCCTCGACCGTATCGCCGACCTCGAAGAGCTCGAGTCCCGGCACGGCGGGCGTGCCCCGGCGAACCACCGCGCCGAGCGCCCCCCGCGCGCACGCCTCGTCGAGGTGTGCGTGACCGTCGAACCGCTCGCCGGCGATCGCCACGAAGAGCGCGCCCGCCGCGAGCGAGCGACTGTCGGTGGAGACCCCGGTGAAGGTCACGCCGCCGGAGTCGGCCGGAGGAAGGCCGAGAGCCTCCCGCACGGCCGTGCCGGTCCAGTTCATGACCGGCCCGCCAGGGCGGAGCGCACGATGGTCCGTTCGTCGAACGGGTGCTTGGTCTTCCCGATGATCTGGTAGGTCTCGTGCCCCTTCCCGGCGAGCAACACCGTGTCTCCGGGACCGGCATCGGCCAGCACGCGATGGATGGCGACCTCGCGATCGTCGAACCTGAGGTGGTGCGCGCCCCCCATCCCGGCCTCCATGTCGTCCATGATGCGCGCCGGATCCTCCGTACGGGGATTGTCCGGCGTGATGGCGACGAGGTCCGCCCCCTCGACCGCAATCCGGGCCATCTCGGGGCGCTTCGTCCGGTCCCGGTCGCCGCCGCAGCCGAAAATGAGGATCAGCCGACCGCGGGTGAGCGGGCGCAGCGTGGCGAGCACCCGGGTCATCGCGTCCGGCGTGTGGGCGTAGTCGCGCAGCACCACCATCGGCGCGTCGGCCAGCCGTTCCATCCGTCCGGGCACCTGGGGCGCCACACCCAGTCGACCCACGACCTCGGCGAGTGGTTTGCCGAGCGCCAGCGCGGTGGCGGCCGCGGCCAGCGCGTTGGAGACGTTGAACGAGCCCATGAGCGGGATGCGGACGTCGGCCCGGCCGAACCGGCCAGTGAGGCGAAAGCTGCTGCCGCCGGCCTCCAGCTGGACTTCCTCGGCGCGCACATCCGCGCCGGCCGATTCTCCGAAGGTCACCCGCCGCGGAAACGCCGGCAACGCAGCCCACGCCGGATCGTCCGCATTGACGATTTCGAACCCGGCCGGCCCCAACAGCGCGCTGAGCCGCATCTTCGCGGCGAGGTACGCCTCCATGGTGCGGTGATAGTCGAGATGCTCGTGGGTCAGGTTGGTGAACACGCCGGCCGCGAAGTGGAGTCCGTCAAGCCGGCCCTGGTCGAGGCTGTGCGAGGAGGTTTCCATCACGATGTGCGTCACGCCGCGGTTCCGGAACTCGGCGAACGTCGCGTGCAGGTCGACCGGGCCGGGCGTGGTCAGGCTGCCCGCCGTCGAGGGGACCCGTTCTCCCGCCCCGTCGAAGGCGCCGAGCGTGCCGATGCTCCCCGCGGTTCCGTCGGCATTGAAGAGGTGGCGGACCAGGCCCGTGGTCGTGGTCTTGCCGTTCGTCCCGGTGATGCCGACGAGAGTCATGGCAGCGGCAGGGTTGCCGTACCAGGCGCGCGCCGCGACGCTGGCCGCCTTCCGGCCGTCTGCCACGAGAATCTCTGGGACACCCACCGACACGCTGCGCTCCACCATCACGGCCGAGGCGCCCCGCGCCACGGCCTCACCGGCAAAGTCGTGCCCGTCGACCGTGGTGCCCCGCACGGCGCAATAGAGCTGTCCGGGGCCCATGGTCCGCGTGTCGACACCGAGCCCGGTAAGGGCGACCCCCTCCGCCGGCGCGCTGACCAGCTGTCCCTCGCGCCGCAGCGCCGTCAGCAACTCGCTCCAGTCCACCATGGTCACTCCACCTGAAGGCGTACAGTTGTGCCCGCCGCCACCGATGCGCCGGCCGCCGGATTCGACCCGCGCACGATGCCCGCGCTCGACGCCCCGACCTCCAATCCACGTCGGTGAAGCGCCGCGGCGGCGGCGCGGACCGAGAGTCCGACCACCGCGGGCACGACGATCGGCTCGCTGTCGGCGTTCGTCGGCGGCACGGGCCACGACACCACGACGCGCGGCGGCGTCGGGAGGCCGGGACGGCCGCGGCGAGGCGTGGGTGCCACCGGGGCCATGGGCTGCCCACCGAGCAGCCGTCCCCGGTCGAACGACACCCGCTTCGACGCGAGCGCCTGCTCGAGCATCGTCCGGACGACCGGAGCCGCCACGTCTCCGCCGTAGATGCCGCCCATGGTCGGGCTGTCGATCTTCACGACCACGATCAGCTGCGGGTCGTCCGCCGGAAACATCGACGCAAACGACGCCACGTACTCGTCCACGTACTTCCCGTCCCGGAGGCGGCGGGCGGTGCCCGTCTTCCCGAGCACGCCATAGCTCCCGACCTGTGCCCTGCTCCCGGTGCCTCCCGCCCCGGTGGCCCCGCGGAGGAACTCGCGGAGCTGCGCGGCGACCTCCGGCGAGACCGCCCGCCGGACCGGCTCGGGCTGATGCCGGTAGAGCACCGTGCCATCGGGCGCCCGCACTTCGCGGATCAGCGTGGGAGTCAGGAGGATGCCGTCATTGGCGATGGCGGCGTAGGCGGCGGCCAGCTGGAGCGCAGTCACCTCGAAGTAATATCCCATGGCGACGCTCACCCGGTCATACTCCGGCTGCCATCGTTCCGGCCGGTGCACCACCCCGCGGGATTCCGAGGGCAGCTCCACGCCGGTGGGCGCCCCGAAACCGAAGTCCCGGAGCTGCTGGTACTGCTCGACCGGCGTCAGGCGATCCGACAGTTTCGCCATGGCCACGTTACTGGACACCTCGATCGCCTGCGCCAGGGTGAGCATGCCGGGCTTGGCGTGCTCGTCGTTGATTTCCCGGATCCGGCCGTTGGAAAGCGCCATCTTCCAGTGGCCGGCCTCGTTGTCCACGCGGTCGCTGCTGTCCACCCGCTCGAGGGTGAGGAGGGCAGCGGCGGTGAAGAGCTTGGCGGTGGACCCGGGCTCGAACGGCTCGGTGAACGCCATCAGGTCCGGCCGGCCGTTCTTCTGCGACGCGACCGCCAGGATTTCGCCGGTGCGCGGGTCAAGGAAGACGACGTCGCCACCCTGCGCGTCGAATTCGGCCACCGTTTCCGCGAGCGCCTGCTCGGCGATGTCCTGCAGCTCGGCGTCGATCGTGAGCACGACATCGTTGCCCGGCACCGGGTCCTTCCGCAGGCGCCCCGGGGATTCGTAGCGCCGCCCGCGGCGGTCCTTCAACACCACTTCCTCGCCGGCGGTGCCGGTCACGAGCGGGTCGAGCGCCCGCTCCAGACCGGAAGCCGATTCCCCGTCGGCGCCCATGCGCCCGATGACGCGGCCGGCCAGCCGCTGCGACGGGTAGAACCGCAGGAACACCCCCTCGATGTGCACGCCCTTGAACGCCCGGAGCGGCTCCACGTCGGTGGCGGTGAACGGCCCGTAAAAATAGAGGTAGGGTTTCCGGGCAAAGTCCCGCTTGAGCGCCGCGGCCGGCACCTCGAGCTGCCGCGCGGCGACGCGCAGGAGCGCCGTCCGCTCCTCGACCTCGTTCGGGGCGATGCCGACCCGGTAGAACTCCTGGGTGACCGCCATCGGTAGCCCGCCCCTGTCGTACAGCGTCCCGCGCCGTGCCTCGAGGGTCCGCAGTTCCGTCCGGCTCCTCGCGGCTTCTGCGGCGTACTCCCCGCCCCGGAGGAGTTGCACCTGGGCGGCGCGGCCCACGACGAGGAGCAGGCTCGCGGCGAGCACGACCTGGATGAGCCCGATCCGGGCCTGGACCCGCGCCATCAGCGGCCTCCTGCGAATGGCGGGAGCGGGAGGGGGGCCTGTTCGGAATCCCGGGGGAAGTGGAGTCCGAGGTCGACGACGGCCTTCTTCCCGAGCACCGGGCGGCTGGACGCGTCACGGATTCTCCGTTCCAGGTCCGCCTGCCGCGCCTCCAGGTTCGCGCGCTCCTGCCGGAGCGCGGCGACTCGGCGCGCCATGCGGATGCTCGCCGTCTGCCGCACCTGGACGACCGTCGCGACAAAGAGAAACAGCGCGAGCCAGAGCATGACCCAGTGGCGACCCTTAAGCGTCATCAGCGACCTGGAAACCGCGGAGCCTCGCGCTCCGCGCCCGGGGGTTGGCGGCAATTTCGTCGGACGAGGGAAGCACGGACTTCCGCGGCGCGACCTTTCCGAGCGCCCGTCCGCGACAGGTGCAGATCGGCTGGACGGGCGGACAGATGCATGCGGTGCCCCACTCACGGAACGCGTGCTTGACGAGCCGATCCTCGCCCGAATGATAACTGATCACCGCGAGGCGCCCGCCTGGGACGAGGCTCTCTCGCATGGCGGGCAGCGCGAGGGCGAGCCCCGGTAGTTCGTCGTTGACGGCAATCCGCACCGCCTGGAACAGCCGGGCGAAGTCGCCCGGGCCGGAACGGGGGCCCAGCACGCGCCGAATGGCGTTGACGAAGTCGTCGCTGGTGGCGAACGGCGCCTGTGCCCGGCGCTCGACGACCTCGGCGGCCAGCCGGCGCGCGCGCGGCTCGTCGCCGAATTCCTTGAAGATCCGCGCGAGTGCTTCGGCCGGGGCCTGGTTCAGCAGGTCGGCGGCGGACTCGCCGGCGCGGGACATTCGCATGTCGAGCGCGGCGCCGCGTCGAAAGGTGAATCCCAGCGCCTCGTCATCGAGTTGCCGAGACGACACGCCGAGATCCAGCAGGATGAAGTCGGGACGGAATTCGGCGATCGCCTGGAGCGCCTCGGGTGAGGCGTAGGGCGCCGTGAGGAAACGGACACCGACGTCACCGAGGCGAGCGCGGGCCCGCGCGATGGCGTCGGGATCCCGGTCGATGCCGAGCACGGTGGCGCCGGCGGCGCGCAACGCCGCGGTGTGCCCACCGTCCCCGAGGGTGCAGTCCACCGCGCGCCGGGCGCCGGCCGCCAGGTCCAGCACGGCGTCGAGCAGCACGGGGAGATGGAATTCGGTCACCGGAGGTCCTGGGCGGGAGCGTCCAAAGCGAACACCCCGTCCGCCAAGGCGAACGGGGTGCCGGGTGTTCTGGGAGCGGGGCTGACGGGGCTCGAACCCGCGACCTCCGCAGTGACAGTGCGGCACTCTAACCAAGCTGAGCTACAGCCCCCGATACAGCGCACCATAATAACCGGAGGCGGCTCCGGGTGGAAGTCCTTACTTGCAGTACGCCTTGATCATGGACGCGACCCGCGGCTCATACTGGGCGACGTAGCCGAGATAGCGCGCGACATCCTCCGGCTTGGCCGACCGGCCAAGGGTGAAGGCGGTCTTGGCCTCGATCAGGAGTCCCTCTTCCTTGCGGGCCAGCTCGCACGACTTGTTGAACTCCGCGTCCTTGTCCACGTCCGGAATCTGGAGGAACGTCGCCAGGCCAAGCACGTAGTTGGCCGTGGGCGCGACCGGCCCCGTCGGGTTGGCCGCCGCGACGGCGCTCCGCAGCACGTCGGCGGCCAGGGGCAGGTTCTTCCCCTCCGCCTGCAGCAGCGGCAGGGCGCCGTTGGTCAGGACCGCGGCCGCGGCTTCCTTGGCCTGCTCGTCGCCGTTCTTGATGACGAAGTCGGCAAAGATGAGCGACTCCGACATCCGCTTCTGTTCGGCGAGGGACTTGGCGGCGGCCAGCGCCGGCGCGACGGCGGTCGGGTCGATCGCCATGAGCCGGCTGGTCACGGCCACCAGGCTGTCGGTCGGGCCGGCGAGGCTGTACGCCGTGACCAGCTGCCCGAGCAGCGTGGCATTGTCCGGATACTTGTCGACGCCGAGCCGCGACCACTTGAGCAGCGCCGCAGTGTCCGGCTGGACGGCGGCGAAGACCGTCACCTTCAGGAAGTAGGTCGAGTCGGCGCGGTCCGGCGCCTCGGTGTAGACGTGCTCGAGGGCCTCGATGGCCTGGCCGTAGTCACCCGAGGTGGCGTAGGCGTTGCTGAGGAGGTCCCAGAGGTCGGCGTTGGAGGGGTCGAGCCGCAGGCCCTCCTTGGCCACCTGGACCGCCGCGTCGGGCCGGCCGTACTGCAGGAAGAGCTTGAACGCGGCTTCGCGGAGGGCCTGATTGGTCGGCGCCGCGAGCAGCATGCGCTGGTAGGCATCGATGACCTGGGCGCTGTCGCCCTGCGCCTCGTATTCCTTGGCAAGTTCGGTCCAGGCGTGCAGGCTCTGCGGGTCGCCCTTGACCGATTCACGCAGGCTCGCGATCACCTCGGTGGACGGCGCCTTGCGGTCCAGCGCGAGCATGGCGAGGCAGTACTGGGCCAGGCCGTTCGTCGGGAGAATACCGATGGCTTTGCGCGCGGCGTCGGCGGCCTTGTCCGGCTTGGTGGTGCGTTCGTCGATGCACTGCTTGGCCGCGTCGGCGGACTTGACGGCCGGCGAGAAGGCGTCGGCCACCAGTTCGCCGAACTGCTTCGAGGACTGCCCCGGTGCCTGCCGCACCACGACCACGTTGCCGGCGTCGTCGTTGAGCCCGGCGAGCCGGGCGGTCACCACGTACACCCCGGATTCGTTCTTGCTCAGCGAGGACGACAGCATGACGCGCGCCTGCAGCTGCTGCGCGAGGACGCGCGCGACGACCGGCTGCAGGATGGCGTCGGCCGGATACCCGTACTGGACGAGCGCGGACTGCATCTGCTCGAGCGGCACCACGCGGTAGGTGGTGCCGGCGACCCGCTCCATGCGGTTCCGAAGCGCGTTGCCCACCTCGACGGCCAGACTGGAATCGCCCTCGACGAAGGCGAACGGCGTGGCGACCATCAACTTGGGTGCGGCAGCCACCGGAGCGCCGAGGCGCCGGGCCCCCGACGGGATCTGGGCGCTGACCGATGAGGCACCCAACAAGGCGATGGCGGCGAGCGGGGCGAAGCGGTTCAGGCGCATTCCTGCGGCCTCCTGAGAATCTTGACGAATGACAAACCAGCTGTGGCCGCGGGCGTGCCCCGGGCCAGATGGGCGAAGAGGGATTCGAACCCCCGACATCCTGCGTGTAAGGCAGGCGCTCTAACCAGCTGAGCTATTCGCCCGGCTGCGCGTGCCGGCAACGGCTAGAGCGCGATCCCCAATGGAAGTAGGACGCAATAACCGAGCACCAGCAACACGGCGGCAAGACTGGTGCTCCCCGACGACAGGAGCAGGTAGCCCGCGACGAGCGAAACAGCCCCCGCGGCCAGCAGGGCCAAGTTTCGAGGCCCCAGCGGGATAGCACGTGCCTTGCGCGGCTTGGAAGTTTCGGGCATAAGCTATGAACCCTAGCCGGGTGGCCCACGGTGGTCAAGCGCATTTGCGTCGCTCGGCGGCGCCGGATCAGCCAGCGGCTCCTCGGGCGGATAGGTCCAGTCGAGGTTTAGCGCGGCCCGGCGCGGGGCGTCCCTGCGGCGGCGGGCCTCGTACCCCAGCGCCACGAGGAGCGCCATCCCGAGCCAGATGCCGGTCCCCAGCAACCAGGTCACGATCCCGAACCGGGCCCGCACGCTCTTCCGCCAGGCCTCGTCGAACCGGTCGAGCGTCAACCCGGTCGTGGCCACGACCGCGTCCTCGAAGCCGACACCCTCCCCCAGCCGCTCGAAGAGCGGTTGCAGGGAGCCCGTTGGATTCCGCCGCGCCAGCTCCATGACCGCCGTGGCGGCCAGGGCATAGGCGGCGTCGGCGGATGGCTGGGAGGCCCGGAGTTCCCCGTCGAGCGCCCGGAGCCCGGGGATCGTCCCCTTGGCCACGGCGAGGTTGATCCCAACTCGGTCCAGGAGGTCCCACTGTCCGCTCGCCATCGTGGCGTATCCCTCGTCGAACCAGAGGGGCACTCGGCCGCGCACCGCCTGGTGCAGCGCGAGGTGGGCCAGCTCGTGACGCAGGGTCCCCATCACGTCGCCCGCATCGGCGCGGAGTACGATGGTCCGGCCGCCTGGGAAGGCTGCGCCAGCGCCCCACCCCGGGAGCCGCCCACGCGTGAACTCGCGGAACGTCACCGAGTCGGCGGTGACGACCAGGCGAATCTCCCCGAGGTCGAGGGGACCGAGCCCAGGCCAGGGACCGGGCTGATCGGCGACCTCCGCCAATCCGATCGCCAGCGCCTCCTGCGCCGGCCAGGCCACGGCGGTTACCCGGCCGACCGTGACCGCGGAGGGCTGCCCCTGCCAGAGGGCCAGCGCGAGAATCAGGCTGGCGAATGTCGAGGGATATCTCCTCCCGCGGCGGCCACTTCAAGCAACTCCCGGCACCGCTTGCCCCAGGGGTTGAACTTGTTGGCCTTGTGCCCGTCGGTCCACGCCTGTCGCGCATCGTCCGCCCGCCCGAGAAACCAGAGCGCCCGGCCCAGTTCGTAGTACGCCTCAATCAGGTTGGGCCCGAGGGCCAGCGCCTTGCGGAAGAAGGCGTCCGCATCCTCGTACATTTCCCGCTCCTGGTACACCAGCCCCAGGTAGAAGTGCGCGTAGAGCGTGGCCTTCCGGTCGTTGTCCAGGCGGATGGCACGGGACAGATGCTCGATGGCCTCCCCGAAGATCCCCTTCTTGAGGCAGATATACCCGACGTTGATGCGCGCGAGCGCATTGGCCGGCTCCCGCATGAGGACCTTGGAGAAGGTGCCGAGCGCCTCGTCATACTGCTCGGACAGCATCTGGGCCCAGCCGAGGAGCGAGAGCGCCTGCGTATCCTCCGGCGATAGTGCGAGGGCCTTCTCGAGCGACTGGATGGCCGCGGGGAAGTCGCCCAGGGAGATCAGGCTCCACCCCTTCTCGATGAAGGTGGAAGCGCCGAGGTGATCGGCCTGCAGGACCGGCCTGGCCCCGGAGAATTGCGGCGCCGCCCCGCCCTCCGCGTCGGCGGACAGCTGCTTATACTGCTCCACCAATCCCCGAATCTGTTCCTTCAGCGCGGTGAGTTCGCCGAGCGCCCCATCCACGCGCTTGAAATAGGCGACGATGTCGCGCTTGACCGCCTGGCGCTCCCCGCCGGCGGGGCTCGCGTCGAGCCGGGCGGCGAGCGCGGCGTATTCGTCACGCATGCCGGCGAGCCAGTCCTCGGTCACGTGGCGGCGGCCTCGAGCTGGAGGCGTTCCTCGCTGCTGAAGAGGCGGCCCGCCTGCAGCAGGATGACCGTCCGGTCCTCGAGGGTCAGCACGCCCAGGATGTATTTCGCGGCCAGGCCGCGGACCATGGGCGGCGAGGGTGCGATCCGGCGGCTGTCCACGCGGAGCACCTCCCGGACTCCGTCCACCACCATCCCGACACGCTGGCCGTCCATCGTGACGATCATGACGCGGGTCTCTTCCACCTGGGTGGCGGGGAGTTCGAGCCGTTTGCGCAGGTCCACGACCGGCACGACGCCGTCCCCGTACGGAAGGACCCCCTCGAGGAAGTCCGGTGCGCTGGGCACCGGGGAGGGCGCCTGATACCGGAGGATCCGGTCCACCTGGGAAATTTCCAGGGCGAACTCCTGGCTTCCCCCGCGAAAGATCACCACCTGAATGTCGTCACCGGTCGTCATGGACCGCGCTTCCCCCCCAGGAGTCGGACTCCCAGGGCCTTGAGGTCAAGAATCGGCACCAGCACACCGTCGCGCCGCGCCACGCCGAGCGCCCAGGGCAGCGACTCTCCCGCGGGGACCGGCACCACCTCCTCGGCGAGCACCGCCTCGGCGCCGTCGACTTCCAGGCAGATCCGCTGGCGGCCCGCCCGAGCGAGCACTCCCACCGCGCCGACCGTTGCCGGGCAGGCGCCGCCCCAGAGCACCGTCGAGAGGTTCACCACGGGCACCAGGCGTTCCCGCACCGCCACAACGCCCCGCACCGCCGCATCGGTCGTCGGGACCGGAAAGGTCGTCGCGAGGTCCACGACTTCCAGCACTTCGGCCACTTCCAGGCCGACGTCCCGCCCTCCCACCTGCACGAGGAGGTACTGGCAGGTCCCGGCGGTCACGCGACGTTCATCCGCGCGAGCAGGGTGGAGACCCGCTCGCCGACATCGGAGACCGGGAGCACGAGGTCGGCCCCGCCGGCCGCCTGCGCCTCCTTCGGCATCCCGAAAATCGTGGAGCTCTCCTTGTCCTGCGCGATGCCCTTCCCGCCGGCGTCGTGAATCTGGCGGAGTCCCTCCGCGCCGTCCCGGCCCAGGCCGGTGAGCACGACGCCGATGGCGCGCCGCCCGAACAGCTGCGCCACGGAGCGAAAGAGGGGATCCGCGGCCGGGCGGACGCCCCAGAGCGGCGGCTCCTGGTCCAGCGCGAGCGCCAGCCCGTCGCTCCCCTCGGTCACTCGCATATGATAATCCCCCGGGGCGATGTAGGCGGTGTCGGAGACGAGCGGCGCCCCGTGCTCCGCCTCGACCACCGCCAGGTCGCTCTGCGCCGAGAGTCGCTCGGCCAGGCTCCGGGTAAACCGGGGCGGCATATGCTGCACGATGACCACCGCCGCGTTGTGGCCGCGGGTGATCCGGGGAACGACCTCCGCCAGCGCGCGCGGGCCGCCAGTGGACGCCGCGATGGCCACGCAGAAGCGCGCCCGGCCCGGCAGCGCGAAGAGTCCGGCGGGCAGGTCGGGCCGGTTCGGGCGGGCAAGCATCGGCAGGCGGTAGATGTCCGCCGCGCGCGCGGCCCGCAGCGCCTCGAGCACCCGCGCCCCGAACCGGCCGCGCGAGGCCTCGTCGCGGCCCGCCTCCTTGGCCACCAGTTCGACCGCGCCGAGCTCGAGCGCGCGGATGGCGCCCGCTGTGCCTGGCCCGGCGTACGAACTGACGACCACGACGGGGCGCGGCGCCTCCGACATCAGGTAGCCGATGGCCCCGAGGCCATCGAGTTCGGGCATCTCGAGGTCCATGGTCACCAGGTCGGGCTGGTACTCGTGGACCTTTCGAAGCGCGTCCAGCCCGTTCCGCGCCGTGGTCACCACGCGAAACTCGCCGGAGCCGTCGATGATCTCGGTGAGGAGCCGCCGGATCAGGGCGCTGTCGTCCGCCACGAGCACCGTCGGGAGGCTAGAGATGCGTCACTCCCCGGCGGACCGTCGACACTTCAATGCGGCCGTCGGCCACGAAGAGCCGCACCGTGCGTCCGAAGTCGCCGCCGACTTCGCTCCCGACCAGCGGGATCGCGTGGTGGGCGAGCGCCGCCCGCACCGCCACCAGGTTTCGCTCCCCCATCTGGATGGTGCCGACCGGCTGCAGGTTGGTGAACATCGACGCGCCGCCGGCGAGCCGCGCGGTGATCCGCGATGCCCGCGCCCCCAGGCCGACCATGTCCTGCAGCAGGAGCGGAATGGCCGTCTGCGGGAACTTGCCTGGGCTCTGGTCTCGCCGACTGAGCGCGGGCGACGGCAGCAGGATGTGCGCCAGCCCGCCCACCTTCGCCTCGGCGTCGTGGAGCATCACGGCGACACAACTTCCCAGGCCGATGGTCAGCAGGACATCGCCGTGACCCCCGGCCTTGTATTCCGCCACGTGCACCACAATTTCGCCCGAACTCATGCCGCCCTCCGAAAGATGCGTTCACGGGCGTCGACCAGGGTCAGGCGTTCCCGGGCGACGCCCAGCAGCGTTTCGACCTTGCCCAGCACGAGGATGCCGCCGGGCAGCAGCGCCTCGGCGAACTGCGCGAAGAGCCGTTCCTGCATCGGGCGATCGAAATAGATCACCACGTTTCGGCAGAAGATGAGGTCGTACGCCGCCGAGGGGATGGGTTCCCGCGTGAGGTCCAGCCGGCGCACCGTGACCATCCGCCGGACGGCCTCGCTGACCTGCCAGGACGCCCCGGCCGGCGTGCAGTACTTCTCGGTGATCCACGCCGGGGCCTCGAGAAACGCGGCCTGCGGGTAGAGCCCGGCTGCGGCGCGTTCGAGGCTCCCCCGGTCGATGTCCGTGGCGTCGATGCGCACCCGATCGGACCAGGAGGGATGCCCGATCGCCGCCGCGGCCTCCGCGCAGAGCATGGCCAGGGTGTACGGCTCCTCGCCGGAGGAGCAGCCGGCGCTCCAGGCGACCAGCCGCCCGCTCCGCGCCTCGAGCAACCCGGGCAACAAGTCGGTCCGCAGTCGATCCCACGTTTCCGAATTCCGGTAGAAGCGCGTCACGTTGATGGTGAGCGCATCCTTGAGCTTGTCCCACTCGTCCGGCTTCCGGTCGAGCACCGTCATGTACTCGGCGTACGTGTGCACTCCGCACGCGCGCATCCGGACGAGGAGACGGCGCCGGAGACACTTGTCCTTGTAGGCGTCGAGTGTAAGTCCCGCCTCGCGGGACACCCGGCGCGTCAGGGACTTGAACCCCTCCTCGTCGTCCATGGTCATGCCGGCACGTCCAGGATCTCGAGGTTGGAGCGCGCGAGCTGATGGCCGGGGTTCAGCTCGGCGGCCCGGCGCCAGCAGTCCCGGGCCCGATCGCGATCGCGCTGCCGGAACGCCAGGTTTCCCAGCTTGAAGTAGAGGTCATCGCCGAGGTCGGGCGCCAGCTTGGCGGCGCGATCGAAGGCGGCCTGCGCATCGTCATACCGCCCCGCGCGGTAGAGCAAGTCGCCCAGGTTCTTCGAAAGCTGGGGGAGGCTCGGCTCGTCGGCGAGCGCCGCGCGGAGCAGCCGTTCCGCCTCGGGCAGGTCGCCGGTCGCCTCGAGGAGCATCGCGAGATTGTTGCGCAGCACCGGATGCTGGGGCCACGCCTTCACGCCCTCCTGGGCGAGGGTGACCGCCCGCGGCAGGTCTCCGGCGGACCCCGCGGCGAGGGCGGCCGCCCAGAACCAGAGCGCAGGCACCGGCCGGTTCCCGAGCAGTTCCCGCGCCTTGGCCAACCGCCCCTCGGCCACCTCGGGGTCTTCTCGCTTGAGCGCGATGACGCCCCAGAGCAACATCGGCCGCGCATCCTCGCGCGCGCGCGACACCGCCTCCGCACCCGCCGCCTCCGCCTCGGCGAGCCGCCCCGCCCGCTCGAGCGCCAGCGCCAGGTTGTGCAGCCCAGCCGGCCGCGCCCCCCCGAGGTCGATCGCGCTCTGGAAGGCGGCCACGGCGTCGTCCCACCGCGCCTGCCGCAGCGCGATCAGGCCGAGGTAGAACGGCGCGTTGCCTTCCGCAGGGCGCAAATCCGCCACGCGGCGAAACTCCCGTTCCGCCTCCTCGAACATGCCGGTCTTGTAGAACGCGATGCCGAGGTTCCGATGCTCCTCCACCCGCGCGTCGTTGACCCGCTCCGACTGCTGCGTGGCGGAGGTCCCGACGCGGCGGACGAAGCCGGCGGAGAGGAGGCCGTAGATGGCCTTGCCGACCTCGAACTCCACCAGGCCGGAGGCGTCCACGACGTCCTGCACGTCGTTACGGCCGTTGAGGAGGGTGAGGATGGCCTCCTGCTCGTCGCTGAGCCGGACACCGGCCTCCTGCAGCCGCGGTTGGTCCACCTCGAACACGATGTCGAGCGTGGGAATCTTCTTGGCGATCAGGCTCCACTCGTCCACCCGCCGCGCCCCTTCGAGAAGCAGCGACTCCGGGTTGATGGACACCAGGAAGTCCTCGCGCTCCGGCCGCACGCCGGCCTCGAAGTTGAAGGTCCCGCTGCTCCACGTGAAGAGGTAGTACACCGCCTCCTCGACCTGCACCCGGATGTGGTCCTCGAGTTCGGCGCGGGTGATGTGCCCGAGCTCGACGAGGATCTCGCCGATCTTGCGATCCCGGTCCCCGGCCTGCCGATCCACTGCGGCGCGGAGCTGCGCGTCGGTGATCCGCCCGTTGCGGACCAGCAGGTCGCCGATCCGGTCGCGCCGGTTGACGATCGAGGCGTAGATGATCCGGCCGTCGTCGAAGTAGGTATAGCCGAAGTTCTGCCGGTCGGCGACGGCCAGGCAGCCGGTCTTGCGGCCCAGCGCCAGGAGCTGGATCACGTCGGGGAGGCTGGCTTCCTTGAGGCTGCCCTTGATGGCCATCAGCGCCACTCCTCGATCAGTCGCTCACCGAGGTCGGGCCATTCCCACACGCCCTTTTCCGGGCTGCGGAAGCCGCCCGCGCCCACGCCGCTGGTGCGGACGCCGGCGGCCGGCCGCGGCGCCTTCGGTGCGGCCCCTTCGAGCACCTCCCGCGCGAGGGCGACGTCCGGCTCGGCGTGGCGCGCGTCGGCGGCGGCCTCGATCCGCTGGACCAGCGCCTGCACCGCGCGCACCGACTCGGCGGGGCGGCCGGCGAGGTAACTCGCCAGCTCGGCGTCGGGCCGGTCGTACCGCGCGCCGAGGAGCCGCTCGATGACCGCCTGGCGCACCTCCCGCTCCGGTGGGGGAAGGTGCACCACGAGCCCACCCGTCAGCCGACTGGCGAGCCGCTCCTCGAGGCCCTCGATGGCGCCCGGCTCGTCGGAAGCGGTGAACACGAGCTGCGCACCCTGGTCGACGAGGTGGTTGAAGAGCAGGTACAGCTCCTCCTGCGTCCGCTCCCGATGGGCAAGGAGTTGGACGTCGTCGAGCAGCAGGGCGTTCACCCGCCGGTAGCGCGCGCGCCAGGGCGCGACCCGCTCCCGTTCGATGGCCTCGATGAGTTCCTCGGTGAAGTCCTGCGCATTCAGGCAGGCGACCACCGCGCCCGGCGCCGCCTGCAGCTGGTTTCCGACGGCGTGCAGGAGGTGCGTCTTCCCGACGCCGGCGCCGCCCACGATGACCAGCGGGTTGTAGGCGACGCCGGGCCGACCCGCCACCTCACGCGCGGAGCGCAGCGCCACCCGGTTCCCCTCGGACTCGACCAGGTCCTCGAAGACCCAGACTCCCTCGGGCCCCGGCGGAGGCGCGCCCCCCTCGCGCGCCCGGGCCAGGAACGCCTCGGCGGCGGGGACGCCGTCGGGGTCGCGGAACACCGGGTCGCGGCCCAGTTCCTCCGCCAGCGACGCCGCCTCCGCCTGCAACGCCTGGAGCCGCTCCACGTCGGCCACGAAGGACGAGAGCGCCTCCGCCGGGTCGCCATCGACGCTCCGCTCGAGGAGGCCGCGCAACCGGTCGGTGCGGTAGCCCTGTCCCTCCCAGCGCGCGACCGCCTCCTCCACCCGGCGCCGCCACCCTTCGACCTGCCGGGTGAGCGTGTCGGCCACCTCACTGAGGAACTCGCCGAACTCGTCGGCGGGCGGCTCCGGGTCGGCCGACGGCGAGGCGGTCGCCGCCACGGCCTCGGGACTCGGGACCTCCGCCGCGCTCGTTTCGGTGGCGGGGACATCCGCGGCCGTCGCACGGACGCCGAGCACCAGGCGCGCCTGCTCCGCATCGAGCGGGGCGTTCCCAACGGCCTGGAAAGCGACCAGCCGGTTCAGCGCGCCGACCAGTTCGCGCACGCTCTCGAGCGCGAGCGCCGCCACCGCCTCGAGGACGCCGGCCAGGAAGCTGACGCCGCGCTCCTCCGCCTTCCGGCGCAGGATCGCGACGCGGGTCTCATAATCGGGCGCCGCGATGTCGATGACGAGACCGCCCGCCACTCGGCGGAGGAGCCGCTCGTCGAACGCCTCGATGTCCGCGGGGGGGCGGTCGCTGGTGAGGACGATTTGCCGACCCGCCGTCTGCATCTGGTCCACGAGGCGAAGGAGTTCGGCCTGCGTCTCCCGACGGTGGGTGACGAACTGCACGTCGTCGAGCAGGAGGATGTCGGCCTCGGCGAAGCGGCGACGGTAGGCGTCGCCCTGCCCTGCCCCGACCGCCGTGTGGAACGCCTCGACGAAGTCGTCGAGGGTCACGTACTCGACGCTGAGGGCCGGATCGATGGCCTGCGCCGCGTGGCCGATGGCCATGAGGAGGTGCGTCTTCCCCAACCCGGGCCGGGCGTAGATGAAGAGGGGGTTGTAACCGGTGCCCGGCGATTCCGCGACCGTGCGCGCCGCCGTGGCGGCGAGGCGGTTGGCGGCGCCCACGACGAACCCGTCGAACCGCAGCTGCGGGCTCAGCTGGGTGGTCACGCCGCGGTGTTCCCCGCCGCGAGGCGCTGGAGCACGAGTTCCGAAATCCCCTTGAGCGTCTCGAAGACGCCATGCCCGTGCAGGCAGTCGGCGCCGAAACTCCGGACGCCGCGGAAATTGAGGGCGTCGTCGAGTTCGGCCGGACTGAGGATCAGGTCCCGCGGGAGGTCTTGCTTGTTGTACTGGAAGACGACCGGCAGCTGCCGGATGTCGACCCCCTGGGCCAGGAGGTTTTCCTGCAGGTTCTGGAGGCTTTCCACATTGTCGTCGTACCGCCGGGCCTGGCTGTCGCCGACGAACACCACGCCGTCGGCGCCCTGAAGGACCAGCTTGCGGGTCGCGTTGTAGTACACCTGCCCCGGCACGGTGTAGAGCTGGAAGCGGGTGGTGAACCCGCTGATGCTGCCGAGATCGATCGGCAGGAAGTCGAAGAAGAGGGTGCGGTCGGACTGCGTGGCCAGCGACACCATCCGGCCGCGCCGCCCCTCGGGCACCCGGCCGTAGATGTATTGCAGGTTCGTCGTCTTGCCGGACCGCCCAGGTCCGTAATAGACGATCTTGCAGGTGATTTCCCTGGTCGTGAAGTTGACGAGCGACATCCGTTACCGTCCGAACAGCGAGCGGAGGCTCGCGTTGAGTTCATTTTCGAAGTCCGCCGCGAGCACCTCGCGCGCGGGCGTGTCCGCTGGAGCCACCGCGCGGAGCTCCTCGACGAGCCGATCGAAGAAGAGCCGCACCAGGCCGAGCGAGCTGTCGCGGTCGTAGACCACCAGCCCGATCCATCGGCCCTGTGGGAGGTCGAACCCGGCCAGGAAGAGCCCCCGCGACGGCCCCTGGTGGCTGAGTGAACGCGAGGCGCCGGAGGCGGTGAGCCGTCCCAGCTCCTCGGTGCTGGCCATGATCGCGGCCCCGAGCGCGGAAGCTGACATCACATCGAGCGCGCGGGTGAACCCGTGCTGCGCCACCACCTGACCCGACGAGGTGGTCAGGAGCACCACCCGGGCGGAGGATTCGGTGAGGAAGCGTTGCAAGGGTTCGGCCACCCAGGGCTCGATGACGCGCATCAGCCGACCTGGTCCGCGGCCCGCCGCAGTTCGAGTCGCACCAGGCCGACATTCACCTCGGGGTCCGTCACCGCCACGACCAGCAGGTCTCCCGGGGCTGGCACCGCCATCAGGCCGCCGCCGTTGGCGCGGAGATGCACGAAGGCCGGAGCCGTCCGCCCGGCCGCCTCCGTGGCGCGCGCCAGCCGGGCCACGACGCCGGCGGTCAGCGCGGCCACCGCCGCGCCGTCGATCCCCTCCATCGACGACTCCGCCACCACCAGCCCCTCCTCGGCCGATACAACCATGGCACCCCGCACCCCGCGCACCCGGGTGATCGACTCCAGCGAGGCGGTGATGTCGGTCCTCATGCCGCCCCCTCCAGCCACCGGCGCGCGGCCTCGGAGGCACGTTCCGCCTGGAGCGCCAGCCGGCCGATCGGCACACTGTTGTCGCGGACGAGCAGGAGGAGCGACTCCGACGTCGGGGCGCAGAGGAAGAGGTTCGCGTCGGCGGTTTCCGCGGCGACGCTGGTCCATGACCCCAGCGAGAGCAGCCGGGCCGCCCGCTCGGCGTCGCGGAACACACCCGCGAGATGCGCCGACACCGCATCGCCGACGGCAGTGCCGTCGGGTGCCGAGAGGCCGCCCCCGAGCCGCAACCCCTCGCCGTCGAGCAGCAGCAGGCCGTCGTGCGCCCCTTCCAGCCCGGCGAAAATGGCGGGACGATCCACCTCGCCACCGGCGCGCAGCGTGGCGGCCACGGGGCCGCTGTCCACCGGGCCGCGGGGCGGCGGGGCGGCGGCACCAGGAACCGCGAGGGCCTCACGCACGCGCTCGACCGCCGCGGCCACACCTTCGGCCTCGGGATCGGCCTTCAACGCCGACTCCAGATGTTCAAGCGCCTTGGGCAGGTCGCCCGCCACGTAATAGAGGAACCCGATCCCCTTGTGCGCCCCCGCATGCCGGCCATCGAGTCGGAGGGCAATGTCCCACTCGTCGAAGGCGCGCTCGAGGTCACCCTGGTCGCCGAGGATTCGGGCCAGGAGGTCGTGCGCGTCGGCCAGCTCCGGATACCGGGTGAGCCCGGCGATCGCGACCTTTCCCGCCGCCTCCAGCTGCCCGCGGCGGCGCAGCGCCTCCCCGAGCGGCAGGAAGACCAGGCTCGACGGATCGGCCGCAAGCCGCGCGGTCAGGACGCGGATGTCTTCATTGCTCACGGCGTCCTCCCAATGCGTCCTTGAGGGTGTGCACGGCGGCGCGCCAGCGGCGCACCGTCTCTTCCCGGCCCCGTTCACCGTCGGGCCAGGACTCCAGCGCTTCCCAGCGCGCCCAGGCCTCGAGCGCCGCACCGAACTGCGCCCGGCCCGCCTCCGCCAGCCCAAGCAAGCGAAGCGCAGCGGGGGCGTCCGGCTCGCAGCGCAACGCCTGGTTCAAGCGAAGCACCGCCTCGTCGTACCGCGCCTCCTGCAGCAGCACCCGCCCAAGCACCAGGTGGGCGGCCCCCTCCTCCGGGAAGGCCAGCACCGCCTCCTCCGCGGTGAAGCGGGCCCGCGCCACCTCGCCGAGCAGCAACGCCTCCTCCGTCGCGGCGACCAGCACCGCCAGGTCGTGCACCGGCGACTCGGCCTCCTGGCCGGAGGGCGTCGGCTCCGCCACGCCGATGACCCCGGCCGAGGCCAGGCCGAAAAGCGTCCGCGCCACGTCGAAGTCCGACCGCCCCAGCTGTGCCGCAAGGGAGCGGACGTCGGTCATCCCGTCGATCCCGGCGAGCACCTCCCACTCGAAGGGGAGGAGGTCGAGCTGCCCGCCGTCGTCGGCGGCCGACCCGGTGAAGCGGGGGATGACGCCGAGGTGCGGGACCTTGGCCTCGATCCGGGACCACTCGTCGATCCGACGGGCCGCTTCCATCAGCAGCGACTCGGTGGGAATGCGAATCGTCGCTTCCCCCAACGAGTCGGGGAGCGGCCCGTCCTCGAACGAAAAATAGCCTTCCGACCAGCTCATCAGCTCAAAAATGACCTCCTCGACCTGGATCCGGATCTGGCGCTCCAGCTCCTTCTTGGGCAGCGCCCCGATTTCCACCAGAATGTCGCCCAGGCGATGCCCAGGTCGCGTGCGCTGGATGGCCGCCGCCCGGGCGACGTCGTCTTCCCGGACCTTTCCGGTACGGACGAGTAACGCCCCGAGCGGGTGCGGATTGCTTCGAATCTCGGCGGCAATGACGCCGCCCACGTTGAAGTACACGACCCCCGCGTTCTGGCGCAGCTCGGAGGTGACCCGCAACACCCCTGTCTTCCGGCCCAGGTCGAGTAGCTGGAAGACGTCATGGATCTGCAGTTCCTTCAGCGGGCCTTCGATCGGCACCGGTTACTCCGCCGCGGCGGTGAAGATGTGCACCAGGTCCCGCGTCGAGCGGAGCTGGTTGCGCGCCGCCGAGGCCAGCGCGCCCCCCGGATCGGTGCGCACCACGCGTTCCCACTGGTCCGAGGCCTCGCGGTAGCGTCGGACGCGCACCAGCGCCGCCCCATAGGCGAGTCGGGCCTGGCCCGCCTCGGGATCGAACCGGAGGACGCGCTCGAACGCCTCGATCGCCTTGTCGGCGCGACCATCCTCGAGCAGCAGCTCGCCGAGCAGCGTCAGCGCCTCGAGATCCCACGGGTCGGCGCCGAGCAGGGCGATCAGCGGCGCCATCGCGGTCTTCGGCGTGTCGATCCGTCGGAGCAGCCGGGCGAGGGCGCGCGCCGCCTCGGAGTATGTCGGCAGCAGGTCCAGGGCCCGCTGGAAGGCGAGGCGCGCGCCGGTCCAGTTGCTCCGTTCCTCCTCGAGCGTTCCCAGTTCAAGCCAGACCTGGACGAGTCCGCTGTCGAGTTGCAGCGCCGCCTGGTACGCGTCGAGCGCGGCTTCCCGCTCGCCGAGGCGGCGGGACACCCCGGCCTGGAGCTGCAGGAGGTCGGGCCGGCCGGGGGCGCGCGACTGCGCCTCGCGCAGCGCGTCGAGCGCACGGACCGGATCGCCGGTGGCCAGGCGGACCCGGGCACAGGCAACAAGCGCCTCGACGTGGTTCGGCGCGAGCTGGGCCAGTCCTTCCGCCCCCGCCGCCGCCTCCTCCGCCCGGTCGAGGGCGAGGAGGGAGCGGACCTCTCCCAGCAGCGCGTTCACGTCGGCGGGATCGGCGGTGCGCGCCTCGCGATAGCGCTCGAGCGCTTCGCCGTGCAGCCCGCGCTTGCCGAAGATGTCGCCGAGGAGCACGGCCACCCGGGCGCGGGAGGCGCCGCGGCTGATGGCCCGCGTCAGCTCTGCGGAGGCCAGCTCGAGCAGGCCCTTGCTGATGTAGTCGCGCGCGAGCGACAGCGCCGCGTCCTCGGCCGCCGGCGGCGTGGCCGCGACAGGCGCTTCGGGCGCCAGGTCCTCGAAGATGCCCTCGAGCAGCGTGGCGTCGAAGACGAAGGAGTCGCCGAGGTCGGTCGCCGTCACGTCGGCGCTGATCTCCGGGACGATGGCGATCAGCGGGTCCTCGTACTGCAGGTCGATGGAGAGCTGGAACTTCTGTTGGATGTAGTAGGGCTCGAGCTCCAGGGCGCGCTTGGTGGCGCGGAGGGCACCATCGAAATCGCCCAGCTGGCTGAGGGTGAAGCTCAGGTTGTAGTGCGCCGAGGCGTACTCGGGGGACGCGTCCACCGCGCGGGCAAAGGCGTTCTTCGCGTCCGCGTACCGATGGAGCTCCATCAGCACGAGGCCGATGCCGTTCCAGGCGGCGGCGTTGGTGGGATGGTCGCCCAGCACGGCGCGATAGGTCTCCAGCGCCGGCTGGAACCGCCGGAGCTGAAAGAGCAGCAGCGCGAGATTCAGGCGTGGCGCCGCGAGATCGCGCCGGACCTGCAGGGCGGCGCGGAACGCGGCCTCCGCCTCGCCGCTTCCCGGGTCGTGGGCCAGGAGCACGCCGAGATTGTTCCAGGCGAGCGCGTAGTCGGCGTCCAGCGAGATGGCGTGCTCGTAGGAATCGCGTGCCGCGTCCCGGCGCCCCGCCTGGTGCAGGCAGACGCCGCGCTCGTTCCAGACCTTCGGCGAGTCGGCGTGCTCCTCGACAAGGGCGTCGTACAACTCCAGCGCCCCGGCGAGGTCCCGCCGCAGGAGGTGCACCTCGGCCATGGCCTGCAGGGTCAGGCGGCGGTCTTCCCCGTGGTCCAGCGCCATCCGGTACTCGCGGAGCGCCTCGGGGTAGTAGCCCTTTTGCCGGAAGGCGAGCCCGAGGTTGAAATGCGCCAGCGTGCTGCCCTCGGCGAGCGCGGGACGCATCGAATCGGCCAGCGACTGCCGGCCCGGCATGGAGCCGTCGTCGGGATGCTCGATGGTGAGGTTGGCCTGGGCGCGCCCGAGGGTGGGATTGAGCGCGATGGCCCGCTTGGTCGAGGCGCGGGCGTCGTCGTGCAGCCCCATGTCGCCGAGGACGAAGGCCAGGAGGTAGTGCGCGTCGGCGTAGTCGGGGTTGCGGTGCACCGCCTGCCGCAGCGTTTCGAGCGCCGCCTCGTTCAGCCCGCGGTTGTAAAGCGCCTCCCCGTAGTAGAAGAGCGCGACGGGGCTGTCGGGATCCTGCTCCGCCGCCTGGCGGAACCAGTCCTCCGCCACTTCCACGCGCCCCCGGGCCTTTTCGGCGAGGCCGAGCTGGAGCAGCGCGGGGATGTCATCGGGGTGCCAGGCGAGGAGTGCCTCGAACTCGGCGACCGCCTCGTCGGTGTGCCCGAGCGCGGCATAGGCGCGCGCCAGCTCCCACCGGGCTTCCCGGTCGCCGGCCTCGCGGCGGAGCCGCTCGCGGAGTTCCGTGACCCGCTGGTCGTAGTACCCGCTGGCCCGGTAGGTGATTTCGAGGTTGCCCTGCGCCACCTGCATGCGGGGATCGAGCTCGAGGGCGCGGGAGAATTCGGCGACGGCCTCGGGGATGAGGCCCTTCTGGTAGTACAGGACGCCGAGGTTGTTGTGCGCCCCGGCGTCGGACGGGTCGATGCGGCGGGCGAACGACCGCAGGACCGCGAGGTCCCGTTCGGGCAGCGCCGGACCGCCCATTGATCAGCCGACGCGAATGGCGTCGAAAATGGCCCGCAGCGACGCCAAGTCGGGCAGGAGGAGGAAGTGCCCCTTCAGGTTGGACGTGTCCCCCTCGAACTGGAACTCGGACTCGACGCAGAAGACGTAGTCGCGCTCCGAGCCGAAGTTGAGGTAGGTCGAGGTCAGCACCGCGGCGCTGAGGTCCACGACGAGGCTGGGCACCGAGGGCACCAGCATCATCCCCATGAAGTCGCTGAGCGCGTTCAGGTAGGCGCTGCTCAGGATGTTGCCGACCTCCTTGATGCCCGACTGCTCCATCACGCCGAACTCGGTGGTGGTGCCGGGCGGGCGCCGAAGCAGTATATCGCAGAGGGCGTAGGCGGACGGTTCCGGGAAGAGGAGGAGGGTCCGCCCGGTCAGGTCGCCCATCATGTGCATCAGGACGGCGGCCACCACTTCCTCGGGGTCGCCGAGGACCTCGGGCACTTCCTCGAGCGGCGTGACCGTGACCTCGGGCACGCTGATCATGATCTTCTTGTTGGTCATCTGGGAGAGCGCCGTGGCGGCGTGCCCCGCCCCGATGTTCGCCACCTCCTTGAGGGCGTCGAACTGGAGCTCCTTCAGATCGCGCACGTCTTCCATACGAGTCTCCCTAGACGAGGGCCGCGGCATCCAGGATCAGCGCCGGCGTGCCGTCCGCGAGGATGGTCGCGCCGCTGAACAGCGGGGCGGTTCCCTTCGGGGCATCGAACGGCTCGACCACGACTTCCTGTTGTCCCATCAGCGAATCCACCACCACGGCCGACCGACGGTCGCCCACTTCCAGCACCAGCCCGGGCCGCCGCAGGGGAACCTCCCCGCCGTCCACGCCGAGCAGCGCGCGCAGATGCACC
The DNA here is from genome assembly GCA_963748815.1 of uncultured Gemmatimonadales bacterium. Lineage (GTDB taxonomy): Bacteria > Gemmatimonadota > Gemmatimonadetes > Gemmatimonadales > GWC2-71-9 > SPDF01. The sequence goes on from CAVVKJ010000010.1 coordinate 592,608, forward strand.
GTCGGAATGACCCGGTCGCGCAGCACGATGGCCTCGCGCCCGTTGACCTCCGTGGCCGGCTGGGCGTCGAACTCCACCGTTTCCGCCACGTACGACAGCGGCAGGAGGTAGCGCTCCGTTCCGACTCGGGCCGTCAGCACCCGCAGGATGGCGAGCGTCAGCGGGAGCCGCAGGGTGAAGGTCGTGCCCGTCCCGGGCGCGCTCGAGATTTCCACCGCGCCGCCGTGCGCCCGGACCCGGGTCAGCACGACGTCGATGCCGACGCCCCGGCCCGAGACGCTGCTCACCCGTTCCGCCGTGCTGAACCCCGGCCGGCCGAGCACCTTGAGCAGGAGGTCGTCGGTGAGGGTCTCCACCTCGACGCCGATGACCCCTTCCCGCTTCGCCTTGGCCAGGATGGCGCGGCGGTCGATGCCGCGCCCGTCGTCCTGGATCCGGATCGCAACGCTGCTGTGTTCGCGGGCCGCGGAGAGCACCAGCCGCCCCTCCGCCGGCTTCCCGTGCCGCTGGCGCTCCTCGGGGGACTCGAGGCCGTGATCCACCGCATTCCGCAAGAGATGAAGGAGCGGGTCGCCGAGTTCGTCGAGGATGGCCCGGTCGAGCTCGATGCCCTCCCCCTCCATCTCGAACCGCACCTGCTTGCCCAGCTGGCGGGCGAGGTCCCGGACCGCGCGCGGGAAGCGGTCGAACACCTGCCAGACCGGAGTCATCCGCGCCTCGATGATTTCCGCCTGCAGGTCCGAGACCAACCGGCTGATCCGCGCCCCGAGCGCCTCGAGTTCGCCGCCGGGGTCGAGCTGGGCGAGCTCCACCAGCCGGTTCCGGGCGACGACGAGCTCGCCGACCTGGCTCATGAGGGCGTCGAGCCGGCGGCGGTCGACCCGAATTTGCCCGCTGCGTGCCGAGGGCACGGCCGGCGCCGCGGGCGCGGCTGCCGTGGGGATTCGCCACTCCGCCGTCTGGACGGTATCGGCGTCCACCGCGACGCTGGCGATTTCACCGGCCGCCTCGATGGCCGCCACGATCTGCGACTCGCCGATCGGGGCGTCGAGCCGGAAGGTGAAGCGTCCATCGAACCCCTGCCCATCGAACGACGCGGCAGGCGGCATCACGCCCGTCACCTTGCCCAGCTGCTCCGCGCGCCGCAGGGCCAGATGGGCCCTCGCGCCGAGGAGCGGCGCGTCCGGCCGGATCTCGACGCGAACCACCCGGCCCCCCTCGTCGCCAAAATCCGCCAGCTGGATCGGCATCGACGCGGGGGGTGCCACGGCCGGCTCGGGTTCGGGTGCAGCGCCCTTCTTCCCTTTGCGCGTTCCCGATTTCCTGGCCGGCGCCGCCTTCACGGTCGAGGCGGTGGCCGCCGCCTCGAGCGCGGCCTGCAGTTCCCCCGCGTCGAAGCCGGCGTCCGCCCCGGCCGCCGCCTCGTCGACGCCTCGTTCCAGGGCATCGACCGCCTTGAGCAGCAGATCCACCACTTGGGGGCCGCCGGTGGCGCGCCCACCGCGGATCGCGTCAAGCAGGTGTTCGGTCCGGTGGGCCAGGTCGGCGAGCCGCCCGTACCCCATGGTGGCCGCCATGCCCTTGAGCGAATGGATGGCCCGGAACAGCCCGGCCACCGGTTCCGTCGCGCCAGGCTCCCGCTCCCAATCGAGCAGCAGCCGGTTGCAGGTGGTCAGGTGTTCGCGGCTCTCGGCAAGAAAGAGGGCGGCGTACTTGTTGAGGTCCATGGCGTCAGCCGAGGACGCGCTGTACCGCCTCGAGCACCCGGGATGGTTGGAAGGGCTTCACGACGAAATCCTTGGCGCCGGCCTGGATCGCCTCGACGACGAGGGCCTGCTGCCCCATGGCGCTGCACATCAGGATCCTGGCCTCGGGCGATTCCCGACAGATTTCGCGGACGGCGTCGATACCGCCCATATCGGGCATGACAATGTCCATGGTGACGAGATCGGGCTTGAGCTGGCGGTACTTCTCGACCGCCTGCACCCCGGTCTCGGCTTCACCCACCACCTCGAAGCCCGCCTGGGTGAGAATGTCGCTGATCATCGTCCGCATGAAGATGGCATCGTCGCACACCAGGACCGTGTGGCTCACAGGTCAGTCTCCAGGCGTCTAAGAGGGTCGTGAAAAGGAGCGGTCGGCGCCGCTGGCGGCGCTGAGCAGTGGTGCCAGCAGCGCCTCGGTATCGAGTACCACAAAATGGCGGCCATCCCTGCGTCCAACCGCCTTGACCAGCCTGACATCGACCCCCGGTAGCGCCTCGCGCGCCTCCAACTGGTCGGCCGGGAGTTCGAAGAGGTCGTCCACCCGCCCCACCGCAAGCCCGAGACGGCGCGTCCCAACATCGACGATCAGCAGGGCGCCCTCGTGCTCGGGCAACCGCGGCCGGTCAAGCAGGCGATGGGCGTCCACCACGGTCAACAGCGTACCCCGCACGTTCACCAGCCCGATGATGGTATCGGGGGCTCCGGGGATCCGGGTTGTCGGAAGGGGCGCCAGGATTTCGCGGGCACGGCTGGCGAGCATCCCGCAGGCCAGGTTGCCCACCTGAAATACCACGACGCGCACCGCCTGAGAGTCAGCCATCTCTATTAAAGAAAAGAAGATAGCGAAGAGCCTCGGCGGGAGCAACCGAGATCGAGTCCCCCGCCGCCAGCACCAGGGACGCCTGCAGATCGGCGGGCCATTCCGCCCGGAATTCGAGGGCCTCTTCGGTGACCGGATGCTTGAACGCCAGCAGTGCCGCATGCAGCGCCTGCCGCGTCGCGGCCCGCTCCACCGCTTCGGCGATCAGCCGGGCCGACCCCGAGATGCGGCGGCTCCCGCCGGCGCCGTACACCGGGTCGCCAATGACCGGATGGCCGATATGGGCCAGGTGCACCCGAATCTGGTGGGTCCGGCCCGAGTGCAGCTCCAGCCGGAGGAGGTCGGCCACCTGGAAACGGGCGATGCACCAGGCATCGGTGCGGGCCGGGCGCCCGTCCGCCAGCACGGCCATCCGCTTCCGATCCCCGGGATGGCGTCCGAGCGGCGCCTCGATTCGGGTCGGGCTCTCGTCGAGGTGGCCCCAGACCAGGGCCGCGTACACCCGGCGGATCCGGCGGGCGGAGAGCATGTGCCCGAGCCGGCGATGTGCCAGGTCGGTCTTGGCCACCAGCATCAGCCCGGAGGTGTCCTTGTCCAGCCGGTGCACGATGCCGGGCCGTCCCTCGGCTCCACCCGAGAGCGTGGTGCCGCGCGCCACGAGGGCGTTGACCAGGGTGTCGTCCCAGTGCCCGGGCGCGGGATGCACGACGAGGCCCGCGGGCTTGTCGATGACGGCGAGGTGCTCGTCCTCGTAGATCACCGTGAGCGGGATGTCGGCGGGCCGGATCTGGCGTGGTGGCTCGCCCTCCGGCAGCGTGACCTCCACCGCGTCGCCGCGGACCAGCAGCCGGGAGGCGCGGGCCACCTTGCCGTTGACGGTCACCCGCTTGTCGGCCACCAGGCGCGCCGCCTGGGTCCGGGAATACTGGAGCTGATCGGCGAGAAATCGGTCGAGTCGCTCGGTACCGTCGGCGAGGACCGTGAAACGCTGGGGTGCGGTCATGGGGCCGGCCTCAGCCGGCCGACGCAGCTTCGTGGCGGGCCTGCCGGTTGTCTTCCATCCAGAGCGAGATCGCGAGCGCCACGGCGCCACACGTCACCGCGATGTCGGCCACGTTGAACGTGGGCCAGCGGAGGCTGCCGATGCCGAAATCGAGGAAGTCCACCACGCCGCGAGGACTCCGGATCCGGTCCACGAGGTTGCCCGCCGCCCCGCCGGCCACGAGGCCGAGGGCCAGCTGGCGCAACCGATCGCCGGTCTCGGCGACGGCCGACATCCGGGTCAGCAGCACCACCGCTCCGAGCGCCAGCACGAGGAAGATCCAGCGGGAATACGAGCCGAGGTGCAGGCCGAAGGCGGCGCCGGGATTGTACACGAGGGTGAGCTGGAACCACTCCCCCACGACGGGAATGCCGGTGGTCCGGAGCAGGTACGCTTCGGCCACGAGCTTCGTCAGGGCATCGAGGAGGAGTACGCCGAGGGCGGTCGCGAAGTACAGCCGCCGCTCACCGGCGCTTGGCATCCTCTTCCTTTTCCTTGCAGCTGATGCAGAGGCGGGCGTGCGGCAGCGCGTCGAGGCGCTCGAAGTTGATGGCCGAGCCGCAGCTCTCGCAGGTGCCGAACTTCTCGGGGTTGTTGTAGAGCCGCCCCAGCGCCTGGTTGACGTGCCAGAGGTATCGGCCCTCCTTGGACGCCATCAGGAACTGCTTCTCGCGCTCCATGGCGTCGGTCCCCTGGTCGGCCATGTGGAACGAGTAGGAGCTGAGGTCGCCGTCGGCGCCCTGCAGGGTGGAGTTGAAGGACTCGTCGTAGTGGCCGAGTTCCTTCATCACGCGGGCCCGTTCCTCGATGAGTCGCTTCTCGAAATACGTCAGCTGCTTCTTGTTCATGCCCTGTCCGTGTCTGTGTGCCGGCCGGTGGGCCGGACATCGTCGTGTCGTTGAATGCCGATGACCGCGTCGTGCCCGTCGAGCGTCACGCGCTGCTCGCGGTCCGGGCGGTCGGCCCGTGATCCTACCACCAATGCGCGGGCGAGGGTCTCGCCCTGGATGAACTCCGCGTGCGCCTGCACCGCGGCCAGCAGCTCGGGCGCGCCGTCAATGGCCAGCGCCACCCGGGTCGAGAGGTCGTACCCCGCTTCCTTGCGGAGGCGCTGGATGCGATTGACCATTTCGCGCGCCACCCCCTCCTGCCGGAGGGCCGCGGTGAGTACGGGATCGAGCGCCGCCACGAAGGGTCCGTCGCTCTGGACCGCCAGGTCGCTGGCCACCTCCCTGCTCACTGCCACATCCTCGGAAAGATACTCAAATCGCCGCCCGTCCACCTCCACCGAGGCCACCCCGCCTCCCTCGAGCTCCCGGAGTTGATCCGGGTCGAGGCGGGCGGCGGCGGCCGCGGCCAGCGGGGTGTCCTTGCCGTAGCGCTTCCCGAGTGACCGGAAATTCGGCTTGGCGCGGAGGGTGACGAGGTCGGCGTCCGAGGCCACGATCTCCACCGCCTTCACGTTGACCTCGCGGCCGAGCAGCCCGAGCAGCGAGGTGAAGGCGGGGCCCTGCACCGTGGACGGCACCGCGACCACCATCCGGGCCAGCGGTTGCCGCACGCCAGAGCCGATCTCCTCCCGCGCGGCGCGAGCCAGCGAGGCCAGCCGCCGCACCGCATCCATCGCCGCTTCAAGCGGTTCGTCGCGCGCCCCGCCCGGCGCCGGAAACCGGGCCAGGTGAACCGACGAACCGGCCAGGCCGCGATGCATCCAGTCGGAGAGGAACGGCGCCGCCGGCGCGAGGAGGCGCGAGACGGTGACGAGACAGGTATGGAGGGTGGCGAGCGCCTCCGGGTCGGCCTCGGCGTCCGCCGCCCAGAAGCGGGCCCGGTTCAGGCGAACGTACCAGTTCGACAGGTCGTCGACCACGAACCCCATCAGCGCCCTGGTCCCGGCGGTGACATCGTAGCCGTCCCACGCGGCGTTCACCTCGTCGACGACGGCGGCCAGCCGGCTCATGATCCACCGGTCGGCGAGCGACGCCGGCGCGGCGGGCGGCGCCTCGGCGGGCCGCCACTCGCCGGCATACTGGGCAAAGAACCGGTAGGTGTTGCGCAGCGTGTTCACGAAGCCGCCCGCCACCTCCGGAATGGTCCGCGCGTCGAACTTTTTCGGGAGCCAGACCTGGCTCGACACCAGCAGGTAGAGCCGCACCACGTCGGCCCCGTGCTCCGCCAGCAGCTCGCTCGGGTTCACGACGTTGCCGCGGCTCTTGGACATCTTCTGGCCGTCGGCGTCGAGGACCAGCTCGTTGACGATGACGTTGCGATACGCCGGCGCGTCGAACGCCGCGGTGGAGATGGCGAGCAGCGAGTAGAACCACCCGCGGGTCTGGTCGATCCCCTCGCAGATGAAGTCCGCGGGGAACTGCGCCTGGAATTCCGCCTCGTGCTCGAACGGGTAGTGCCATTGCGCGTAGGGCATCGAGCCGGAATCGAACCAGGTGTCGATGACCTCGGTGGCACGCGTCATCGTGCCGCCGCAGTCGCAGCTCCAGCGGTACTCGTCGATGAACGGCTTGTGGGGGTCAAAGTCCGCCGGCAGCTCCCTGCCCCACCGCCTGGCAAGCTCCGCGTAGCTGCCGATGACCGTCACGTGCGAGGGGTCCTGGTCGCAAGACCAGACCGGCAGCGGCGTCCCCCAGTACCGGTCGCGGCTCAGCGCCCAGTCCACGTTGTTCGACAGCCACTCGCCGAACCGTCCCGCACCGACCTCGGGGGGATGCCACGCGACCTCGGCGTTGAGCGCGAGCATCCGCTCGCGGAGCGACGAGGTCCGGACGAACCAGGAATCCCGGGCGTAGTAGATCAGCTTGCTGCGACACCGCCAGCAGTGGGGATAGGTGTGGACGTACTGCTCGGTCAGGAGGTGGCGCCCGTCGGCCTTGAGCCGCCGGATGATCAGCTCGTTGGTCTGGTCGTCGGTGACCAGCAGACCGTCGAGCTCGGGCCAGGTGGTGCCGACGAAGGTCCCGTCCGCCGCCACGGGCCGGAGCAGCGCCAGGCCGTGGGTCTGTCCGGCGGCGTAGTCGTCGGCGCCGAAGGCCGGCGCCATGTGCACGATGCCGGAGCCGTCGGTGGCGGTCACGAAATCGCCGGCCACCACGACGCTGTGCGCCCGGTCGTCCGGCAAGGGGACGACATCGAGCGGGCGGACATACCGGAGGCCGACCAGGTCCGCGCCCAGCAGAGTTCGGACCGGCTCGGTCACGCCCCCCTCCCCGAAGAGCCGCGCCAGCAATTTCGGCGCGAGGCTCGTGGCCATCACCAGCCGGCGGCCCGGCGCCCGCGGATCGGCATACTCACCGTACTCGAGCTCCGGGTGGACCGCGGCCGCCACGTTGGAGGGGAGCGTCCACGGCGTCGTCGTCCAGACGACCAGCTCGCGGCCGGAGCCGTCCTCCAGCGGGAAGGTCACGAAGATGGCGCGGTCCCGCACCTCCTCGTACCCCTGCGCCAGCTCGTGGCTCGAGAGGACGGTACCGCAGCGCGGACAGTACGGCAGGACCCGGTGCCCCCGGTAGAGCAGGTCGCGGTCGTGCAGCCGGCGGAGGATCGACCAGACCGATTCCACGTACTCATTGCTGAAGGTGATGTAGGGATGGTCGTAGTCGAGCCAGTACCCGATCCGGTCGGACAGCGCCTCCCAGTCGGACTTGTAGGTGAAGACGCTGCTCCGGCACAGCGCGTTGAACCGCTCGACGCCGTATTCCTCGATGGCCTTCTTCCCCTTCAGGCCCAGCTGCTTTTCCACCTCGATTTCGACCGGCAGCCCGTGCGTGTCCCACCCCGCGATGCGGGTGACCGACCGCCCCTGCATGGCGCGGAACCGGCAGACGAGGTCCTTGATGGTCCGGGAGAAGACGTGGTGGATGCCCGGCCGGCCGTTGGCGGTCGGCGGACCCTCGAAGAAGACGAACGGCGTCCCCCCCTTCCCCACCGCAAGGCTCTGACGGAAGAGGTCTTCCGCCTTCCAGGTCGCGAGCAACTGCTGCTCGAGCTGGTCCGCGGCAAGATCGGGAAGGAGGGGAAAGGCCATCAGGAACGGCGGCGCGGGAGCGCGCTCACGCCTGCTTCTTGAGGACGGGCTCGGTCTGCGACTGGGCGGCCGTCTGGGCGTAGGCCTGCAACCCGTCGACTTCACCGAGCTGCCGCTCCAGCAGGGCCCGGAAATTCGCGAGGAAGGCGGCAAACTGACGCTTGCCGACGTCAGTGCGTTCGCGGAGGAGTCGCTCCTCTCCCTGGGTTTCGTTCAACAGTTGCAGCGCCTCGGTCCTGGCCTCGCGGAGGATCAGCTCGGCGTCCTTGCGGGCCTGCTGCTCCGCGTCGACGCGCAATTGCTGCGCCGCCAGGAGCGCCTCGTTCATGGCGCGCTCCCGGTCGCGGAAGGCGCGCAGCTGCTCCTGGAATCCCCGCATCCGCTCCTCGAGCTGCGCCCGCTCGCGGAGCGCCCGCTCGAACTCCTCCGACACCCGCTGCTGGAACGACTCCACCAGCGCAGGGTCGTAGCCGCGGAAGGTGCGCGGGAACTCGTGGCCCCGGATGTCGTGCGGGGTAAGCTGGAAGCTGTCATCGGTCGTCATGCGGGTCGTCCCCCGAACAGAATCGTTCCCAACCTGACCATCGTGGCCCCCTCCTCCACCGCCACTTCGAAATCTCCGGACATCCCCATCGAGAGCTCCGGCAGGGCGTGCCCACGGGCGGTGGCGTCATCGCGCAGGCGGCGGAGCATCCCGAACGCCCGTCGCTGGAGCGCCTCGTCGTCGGTGAGTTCCGCCATGGTCATCAGGCCGCGGAGCTCCAGCCGGCGGCAGTCGCGCACCGCGTCGAGCAACGCCGGCAATTCCGCCGGCTCGACGCCGCCCTTCTGCGGCTCCGCCGAGCAGTTGACCTGCACGAGGACCGCCTGGCGGGCGCCTTCCGCCGTGCGACGGTCAAGTTCGTGGGCCAGTCCGAGACGATCGACGGAGTGCACCAGGGAAAACCGCCCGACGACACGCCGCGCCTTGTTCTGCTGCAGCGTCCCGATCAGGTGCCAGTGGACGGACAGCTCCGGCAGGGCATCCTGCTTCGGCAACGCCTCCTGGACGCGATTTTCGCCGACATCATGCAGCCCGGCCGCAACCGCGGCGCGCACCGCCTCCGGCCCGAAGGTCTTGGTGACCGCCACGACCGTCACGGCCTGCGACCGGCCGGCGCGCGCCTGGGCCGCCGCGATCCGCTCCCGGACCGACGCGAGCCGTCCGGGAAGCTCCGGGAATGTCATAACCGCGAAAAATACAACGAGTTGGCAGGGATTTGCAGGGAGCGGTCAGGGAGCATCCGCGCTCGGCAGGAGGGGACGGAGGCGGGCCTGCGAGAGCGCGGCCGCGAGCGCGGGGTTCGGCGAAAGCGCGAACGCCAGTTCGAGGTTCCGGATCATCATCGGCTCGTCGCCGGCGTCCTGGAAGGCATAGGCCAACTGGGTCGGCGGCAAGGCGAGCGTCGAGGCGAACGAACGGCTGGTCACCTCGAGCCCGGAAGACGTCCCGGTCCGCAGTCCTGCGTAGCGGTAGGTCTCCCACACCAGTCGTTCGGTGAGCGGCAGGTCGAGCAGCGCCCCCGCAAGACGCTGCCGGTCGATGCCGGGGGCGAGCGAGTCCGGCGCGGTGGGCTGCAGGTGGAACACCAGCCCCGCCTGCAGGAGGTAGGGATCGAGCGAGAGGAAGTTCCTCCCGGTGGTCACCGACCAGGCGACGGGACGGCGGCCGAGGTTCTGCTGGATGACCCGGGCCACGATGAAGTCGCTTTGGTAGAAGATCGTGCCCGCCTGGTAGGTGCGCCGGTAGGGACCAAAGGTGACGGTGACCGGCTTGTCGAGCTGCCGGGGATACGCGGCCTCGATGTCGGCGTCACTCATCGGCGAGGTGGGCCAGTCCGGGCGCGTGGCCGCAAGGCCCTGCCAGACCGCGGGGGCCGCCGCCTCGTCAAACGGACGAATGGGCGCCTCGCGGAGCTGGCGGGCGTACCAGCCGGTGTTGGCCAGGGCCAGGCAGACGACGGTGACGTCCTGGCGAATCCCCTCGACCTCCTGGGCCCACCAGAGGGGGAAGGTGTCGTTGTCGCCGTAGGTGAAGAGGACGCCGTAGGGCGGCACCGAGTTCAGGAGATCATAGGCAAAATCCGCGGCCAGGCGCGCGTCAGGGCCATGCCGGCGGCTCGCTGCGCTGAGGTTGGCGGCGGCGGGCGCGAAGGCGAGCAGGAAGAGCAACGGCACGGCCGCGCGGAGCGGCGGACTCGTGACACGTGCGAGCGCCTCGCGCACCAGCGACGCCAGTCCAATGCCTGCCCAGACGCCCCAGACCAGGAAACTCACCACGAAGAAGTAGTCCCGCTCCCGGACTTCGTGCTGCGATCCCTCGGGGAAGAGGGCGTATCCGAGCGAGGCGCCGGGCTTGAAATTCATGTAGGCCACGAGCCCGAACCCGGTCACCAGGAAGAGAGTGAGGAGCATCCACCACCCGGCGCGGTCGGCGCGCCGCTGCGCGAAGAGCCCGCGGAGGCCGAGCACGGTCACGAACACGGCGCCGAGGAGCTGGCCGGTGACGAGCCCCGACCCCCACTTTGCCAGGCCGCGCCCCCACTGCCAGTTGAAGTACTGCAGGTAGTTCTGGATTTGCAGCGCCATGATGGTGAGGCTGCGGCCGGGGTTGGACGGCCCGTGGGCGACCGTGGGATCGTCGAGCGGCGTCCGGACCGGATACTGCTCGCGACGGATGACGGCCAGGAGGGCGTCCCAGGTGGAGGGATCGGCCTCGTTCGGCACCGGCGACTGGCCGGCGCGGATGTAGAGGAAGAGGTAGGTCGTCACGCCGATCGCGGCGACGCCGAACGCGAGGAGGGCAAAGGGAAGCATCCCCGCCATCGCCGCGAAGACGACCGCCACGAGGAAGCAGAGTCCGCCCAGCACGATGAGCGGCGTGCTCCCCAGGCCGGTGCCGATGAGCAGCGCCCACAGACCCGCCACGACCGCCACGGTGGCCCACTCCTGGCGGCGGACCGAATCCGACACGGCGGGAGCGCCGTGAATCGTGGCCACGAGGAACATCACTACCGCCGGTCCCGCCAGGAGGGCCAGGAGGTGGTTCCCCATCGAGATGCCGGCGAGATACACGATGAGGAGGATCAGTCGGAGGGAGCGCTCGGTTCCGCGCGCCGCGCGCCACCGGAGGCAGAGCCAGCAGATCAGCGCGATGGTGAACGTCGCGACGCTGTAGACCTCGGTCTCGTTCGAGTTCTGCCACTGGGTGAAGCTGAAGGCGGACAGGAGCCCGGCGGCCATGGCGCCGCCGGTGGCCACGAGCTTTCGCGTCGACTCGGTCAGATCACCGCCGGCGCGCCAGAGCGCCTCGTGCGCCACGAGAAAGAAGAACCCCGCCGCCGCCGCGCTGAACGTGGCGCTCATGAGATTGGTGCGCCAGGCGTACTCGCCCACCGGGAAGAGCGCGGCCCAGACGTGGCCCAACATCACGAAGAGCGGGGTGCCCGGCGGGTGCGGGATGCCGAGATTGTGGATGGAGGCAATCAATTCCCCCGCGTCCCAGAAGGTGACGCTGGGAGCGAGCGTAAGCACGTACCCGGTCAGCACCAGGGCAAAGAGGGCGAGCGCCGCGAAGTAGGGCGGCCGGTTGTCGTCGCGAGGGGTCAGTGGGCCACTCCGAGGGCGTGGGCGATGGCGAGCGCATCGCGCACCGCCGCAGGTTCGTGAACGCGGAAGAGCCGGGCGCCCCGCGCGTAGGTCAGGGCGCAGAGGGCGGCGGTGGCCCGGTCCCGGTCCGCGACGTCGCGGTCGGCGACCGCGCCGAGAAATCGCTTGCGTGAGGGTCCCACGAGAATCGGCCGGCCGAGCGCGTGCAACGCCGCCAGCTGGTCGGCGAGCAAAATATTTTGGTCGACGGTCTTGGAGAAGCCGAACCCCGGGTCCACGACAATCCGGTCGGCGCCGATCCCGGCCGACGTGGCCCGATCCACCGCCTGCCGCAGTTCTCCGACGACTTCCCCGACGACGTCACCGCCGTAGTCGGCGCCGTCGTAGGTGGCCATCGACGCGAGGTCGCCGCGGGAATGCATCACGATGATGCCCGCGCCCGCCGCGGCGACGACGCCCGCAAGCTCCGGATCGAGCCGCAAGCCGGACACGTCGTTGATCGCGCTGGCCCCGGCGGCCAGCGCCACGCGGGCCGTCGCCGACTTCACCGTATCCACCGAGATCGGGAGTGCGGGCCACCGCGCCCGGAGCGCCTCCACCACCGGCACCACGCGGGCGATTTCCTCTTCCGCCGGGACGGGGGCGGGCCGTCCCGGCCGCGTGGACTCGCCGCCGACGTCGAGCATCGTGGCACCAGCGGCGATCATCTCCTCCGCCCGTGCCAGGGCCGCCGCCACCGTCGGGAGCCGCCCGCCATCGCTGAAGCTGTCCGGCGTCGCGTTGAGGATGCCGACAATGACTGGCCGGTCGAGATCGAGGCTCCCCGACGCCGTGATCCACACCGCCGGAAGTTCCATCGGGAGGGCGAGGCCCACCTGGAACGCCACCTCGGCGAGTTCGGGGGGACCGACCCATGGCCGGGCCAGCGCCTGCAGCCGGGCCCGGCTGCCGCTGATGAGCGCGCCCGTCTCCGTAGTCAGGATGTCGAGCCCCAGCTTGCCACCGGCGTAGGCCACCAGCGCCTCCCGGGTGGCGTCGTCGAGTCCCGACAAATGCAATGCGGCCGGCTCAGTGCCCTGAGCGGCCGCATCGGCCTTCCACTCTTCGAAGCCCCCTGCCCGGAGCACCGCCCGCACCGCCTCCCGCGAGGCCGCGGCGAGCGGAGTCACCTTCACGCGCCAGCGGGCTCCGCCGGCGGGGCACCCAGGGTCGGGATCGCCGCCGGAGCGGCGGCCTTGGGCACGGCTGGCACCGCGGCGGGCGCCGGCGGCGCCGGGGGCGCCTCACGCGGCGGCAGCGGAAGATTCTTCACGAGGAGGTCGAGATCCTCGCGATCGATCGTCTCCCGGTCGAGCAGCGCCTGCGCAATGCGCTCGAGGAGCTCCTTGTGTTCGTTCAGCAGGACGCTGGCCTTGGCGTACGCCTCGTCAAGCAGCCGCTTGACCTCGTCGTCCACCATCTCGGCGGTGCGCTCGGAGACTTCACGCCGGTGCCCGAACTCGCGACCAAGGAATACCTCCTGCTCCCGGTCGCCGATGGCCATGGCGCCTACCCGCTCGCTCATCCCGAACTGCGTGACCATCCGCCGGGCGAGCCCGGTGGCGCGCTCGATGTCGTTCCCCGCCCCGGTGGTCACCTTCTCCGGGCCGAAGATCAGCTCTTCGGCCACGCGGCCGCCGAAGAACATGGCCAGGTTGCCGATGAGCCAGTCCTTGGTGTAGCTGTGCCGGTCGGTCTCGGGGAGCGAGGCCGTGAGGCCCAGGGCCCGGCCGCGCGGCACGATCGTGACCTTGTGCACCGGGATCGCTGCCCGGCGTCTTGAGCGCCACGACGGCGTGTCCCGCCTCATGGTACGCCGTCAGCTTTCGCTCGTCCTCGGAGAGCACCAGGCTCCGCCGCTCGACGCCGAGCATCACCTTGTCCTTGGCGTCCTCGAAGTCCGACATCGATACCAGCGACTTGTTGGTGCGCGCGGCCAGGAGCGCCGCCTCGTTGACGAGGTTGGCCAGGTCGGCACCGGCCATGCCGGGCGTGCCCTTGGCGAGAATCTCGAGGTGGACGTCGGCGGCCAGCGGGATCTTCCGGGTGTGCACCCGCAGGATCCCCTCACGCCCGCGCACGTCCGGCGCGTCGACCACGATCTGGCGGTCGAAGCGGCCGGGGCGCAGCAGCGCCGGATCGAGGACGTCCGGACGGTTCGTCGCCGCGATCAGGATGACGCCGTCGTTGGACTCGAAGCCGTCCATCTCGACCAGCAGCTGGTTGAGCGTCTGCTCGCGCTCGTCGTGGCCGCCGCCGAGGCCGGCGCCGCGATGGCGGCCGACGGCGTCGATTTCGTCGATGAAGATGATGCAGGGCGCGTTGGCCTTGCCCTGCTCGAAGAGATCGCGCACGCGGCTGGCGCCGACGCCGACGAACATCTCCACGAAGTCCGACCCGGACATGGAGAAGAAGGGCCGCCCCGCTTCGCCGGCGACCGCCTTGGCGAGGAGCGTCTTGCCGGTGCCCGGCGGGCCGACCAGCAGCGCGCCCTTCGGCAGCCGCCCGCCGAGCCGGGTGAACTGCTGCGGATCCTTGAGGAACTCGATGATCTCCTGCAGCTCGACCTTCGCCTCGTCGGCCCCCGCCACGTCGGCAAAGGTCAGCTTCGGCGTGTCGCCGGTCAGGAGCTTCGCCTTCGACTTCCCGAAGGAGAAGGCGCGGTTGCCCCCCGACTGCATCTGCCGGAAGAGGAACACCCAGAGCGCGATGATCAGGATCCACGGCAGGAGGTTCAGCAGGACGGTCATGAGCCCCGTCTTGGATTCCTTGGCCTCGATCGTGACGCCCGACTGCTCCAGCCGCGACTGCAGCTGCTCGCTGTTGGTGAACGGCAGCAGGACGGTGAAGCCCTTGGCGGAGCGGGAGTCCTGCAGCACCGGGGTCCGGAACTCGCCCTCGAGCCGCTTGCCGTCCACCACAGTCACCTGCCCGATGTTGCCCGCGTCGAGCTGCGTCAGGAAGGAGGTGTAGGAAAACTCCTGCGTCGGGTTCTTCTGGCGGTTCATGGTGTTGTACAGCGTCAACGCCAACAGCCCCACGAGCAGCCAGAGCGCGAGGTTCTTGCTCATGCCAGCCCAGTTGGGTCCCGTGGGGCGAGGAGGTATGCGATCAGCCATTCGTCAGTCCAGGTCAACAATGTAGGGTAAGTGCCGGCAGTCCTCGGCGTGGTCCAGCCCGTAGCCGACCAGGAAAGCCGGTGGGGCGTGGAATCCGACGAATCGGAGTTCCGGCGGAGGCACCGGGGCGATCTGCTTGTCCAGCAAGGTGCAGATGGCCAGACTGGCCGGGTGCCGGGCGCGGAGCAATTCGACCAGCCGCGTCAGCGTCCTCCCGCTATCAATTATATCCTCAACGACCACAATATGTTTGCCGGCGAGGTCGGTGGCCGGATCGTAGAGGAGCCGGACGTTGCCGCTCGAGACGGTGCCCGTCCCGTAGCTGCTCACCACCAGGAAGTCGACCTGGAGCGGCCGCTCGATGGCGCGGGCGAGATCCGCGAGGAAGATGAAGCTTCCCTTGAGGAGTCCCAGGAGCAGGAGGTCGCCGTCCGGGTAGGCCTCGGTGATCTCCCGGCCCAGCGACGCCACCCGTTCCGCGATCTGCTCGGCGGTGAAGATGACCGACTTCGCCTTGCGCCCCCCGCTCCGCCGTGCCAGGTCACCCACCGCTCACCTCGATCCGTAGTGCATTGTCACCCGCGCTGGGAAGCGCCCCGGCCCCCCGACAGATCCCTCCGAGCCAGACGATCGTCCCGTCGATCTCCAGCACCGGCCACCCCGCCCGGCGGCTCCGCGCGATCCGGGCCTCCTGGAGCAGCCGCGCCAGCAGGCGCCGGCCTCGGCCCCCGAGGGGGAGGAGCCGGTCCCCTGGCATCGGGGCGCGTACGGTGGCCTCTTCCCCGATGAACCAGCCGACCCAGCCGTCGCGCCGGTCGACTTGGGGCGCCGGGGCCCGGTTCCACGAGATGCTCCACGGCCCCCATCGCGCCCGGCCCTGCGCCCCATGCAGGTGCAGCGGCGCCGGCGGTTCGGTGACGCGATGGAAACAGATTCGGCCGAAGGAAAGTTCCGCCCGCCACGGTCCGCCGAGCTCCAGGACGGCCCCGCTCTGCCCCCGCCGCGCCAACTGGAGGAGCCGATCGGCCCGCGAGGCACCCAGCACGCAGCCGATGCGCCGGGCGGCCGCCCGAAGGAGGGTCGCCGCGAGCGCGGAATCATAGGTGGCCAGCGGGAGCGCGGCAACGGAAATCCGTTCCGCGGCGCGCTGCGGGTCGAGGCCAGGCAGGGCGTCGAGCGCGGCGTCCCAGGCGAGGCGGTCCACCGCCGCGTGGCGGGCAAGCCGGAGGATCCGGTCGCTGGTGCCCGGCGCACGCTCGGCGAGCGTCGGCAGCAGTACGGTGCGCACCCACGACCGTTCGTGCACCGGATCGAGGTTGGCGGGATCCGCCCATCCCGCGATGCCCTTCGACTCGAGCCAGGCTGACCAATTCCGCCTTCCGAAACCCGAGGAGGGGCCGCAACCGGCGGCCCTGTCGCGGGAGCATCCCCGAGAGTCCGGCGACGCCGCTGCCACCGAGGACGCGCAGCAGGACCGTCTCGACCTGATCGTCGGCGTGGTGCGCCAGCACGATGGCATCCGCTCCCTCCGAACGCCGGGCCTGCCGGAGCCAGCCGTGGCGCGCGGTGCGGGCGGCGGTTTCGGTGGCGGCCACGCCAAGCTCGAGGCGGCCCACGACCGCCGCGAGTCCGAGGCGCCCGGCAGCATCGACGACCTGGCGAGCCACCCCGGCGCTGTCGGGGTGAATGCCGTGGTCGACGTGGGCCACGACCAGCTCCATCTGGTGCGCGTCACGGGTGTCGTACAGGAGGTGGAGGAGGGCCATGGAATCGGGGCCGCCGGAGACCGCGACCAGGACACGCCGCCATTCGCGCGGGACATCCAACGCCAGCCAGGCGCGTCGGAAGCGCCCGGCGAAGTCGTCGGGTGCGTGCACCGGTACGTCGGTCTGGCGTGGGGATTCGGGGGCGGCCATGGAGGGAAAGTAGCCTCTGGACGGTCTCGCGGAAGGCGCCGTCAGTTGCCGTACCGGTGGACCACCTCACCTTGGGCGTTGAGGACGGCGATCACCGACCCGCCGGACTCGCGGTACCCGAAGACCTTCACGCTGCCGGGCGTGGTCTGTTGCGGAAGCGGCACCCGCAGCAGCCACCGTTGCACGATCCAGCCGCCACCGGGAAGTAGGGCGAATGTCAGCACCCCGCCGGCCGTGGTGCCGCGGGCCCATTTCGGCAGGCGGGTGTAGGAAAAGGCGAGCCGCCGCAGTTGCGCCGATTTCTGGTCGAGCCAGAGCGTGCCCCGGATGTCCACCCGCGCGTCGCGCGCTCCCGGTTCGAAGGCCAGGCCGACCCAGTCGGCAGGCTCCCCTTCTCCAGGCGGCACGGTCCAGAAGCAGTGCCCCGCGAAGAACGGCTCCGACAGGAGAAACTCCGGGTCGGGGCCGTACCAGGTCGGGCCATCCACCAAGTCATCGAGGTTCTCGACGAACCCGACCGCGAGGAGGGTGTCGGGTGACGGGGCGCGCACCGGCCACGAACTGATGTTCAGTTCGTTCAACTCCATCACGTTGGTGACGTTGCCGATGCGGTCGATGTTGCGGTTCTCCAGCGCGGTCTCGAACCGGTAGGACCGCGACCGCACCGTCTGCGCGGTGATCTCGAGGGCGGTGCCGGCCTGGAGCCAGAGCGCCGAGGAGAGGGTGTCACCCCGGGCCCGGTCGCCGCACATCGAGGTGCCGGCCACGGCGATTTCCGGGAGCGCGACGGGCGCGCCGGCCAGCCGCAGCGTCCGGTCGACCGACTCCCCCGCCGGGAGCCGCAGGTCGGAGTCGAAGGGGAGGTACCCGATGCGGAGCACCCGCAGACGATAGGCGCCGGCCGCCGGCGCACGAAGCGCGAACCGTCCCTCGTCGCCGGTCACCACCTGGGCGACGCGCTTGCCGGAGGGATTCTCCAGGACGACGAGCGCGCCGACGACGGGGACGTCCGAGTCCGCCTCGAGCAGGCGGCCGCGGACGCCCTGGGCACGGAGGGCGCCGATCGGAATGAGCAGGAGAACCAGGAGCGGGATTAACCGGGATGCCATGAGGACCAACCTGTCAGGCGGACGGCGCGAATTCAACTCGGCGGGTCGCCGTGCTGACCAAACTCGCGCGGGTTACTCGCCGAACCGCACCACCACCTCGCGCGAGGGGCTTTGGACCTGGTAGACGTACCCTGAATACTGCCAGTAACTCCATCGACTCCCCTTCCTGTCGGCTCCCGCCGGGTGGCGCCAGTTCCAGCTCTGGGCAAACCACCCTCCCGCGGGAAGCTGCACCAGGTCGACCCACCCGCCCGCATCGAGGCCGCGCGCCCATTCGGGAAGGTCCGAGTACGCCCACTCCAGTCGGCGCGGCTCGAGCGAAGCGCGATCCAGCCAGATTACACCCTGCACTGCCGATCCGCCTGGGCTGCCTGGATCCGCCGGACGATACGCGATGCCGATCCAGTCGTGGTGTGTCGAGTCCGCCCAGGAGAGAATCGGCGCCGCGCCCGGGCCCACAGGGCGAAGGCAATAGGCGTCGAGGAACGCCTCGGCGAGGAAGAAGCCCGGGTCCGGCCCAAGCCAGTCGGGAAATTGATTGCGACTCTGGCCATTCCGTATGAAATCATCCGGCTTCCAAGGGTCACCGCCCGGAGCCCAGATCGGCCAGGGATCGGAATATTCGCGGTCGCCCTGCCGGGGGCGCGGCACCGCGGGCGGCATCCACCCCTCCGTCTTGGCGTAGGCCTGGAAGTAGTACCGGCTCCGCAAGACCGGCATTGCGGTCAGGCTCAGGCCGATGCGTGCCTGCTGCCAGAGCAGGGCCACATCAGGATCCTCCAGGGCCGACTTGCCGCACACAAATTCAGTCGCGGGGCCGATGGTGGGCGACACGACGCGTGAGCCGGTCGGCGTGAGGACCAGGCTGACGCCCTGGCCATCGGATAGCTCCCCACGCATCTGCGACACGGTGTATCCAATGCGCTGAATCTGCAGCAGGTAGCGCCCCGCCCCAGGAGCTCCGAGCGTCAACGCACCCGTTGCGTCGCTCGCGCCCGAGGCGACCTCGGCGTTCGCCGAGTCCGTCATGACCACGAAGGCGCCGACGATGGGCACCGTCGTGTCAGGTTGCACCAGGCGCAGGTTCAGAGTCTGGGCGTGCAGGCCGCCCGCCAGTGCGAGGAGCGCCGGGAGCGGCCGCAGGGAGCGGCAGGTCATCGGTACCGATACTCCACGAGGACCTCGCCAGAGGTATCCAAGACTCGGAGAACTTCGCCACCCCGGATCAGGGTCCGCGCGATGCCGGAGGTGTACCGGTCCGGATCCACCCTGGGCACGGGGGTCTTCATGATCCACTGGCGAGGAAAGGCGGCACCATCCGCCAGACCGGAGAGATCCACGCGCCCCCCGGCGAACGACCCGGCGGCCCACCTCCCGCCGCCGGTCGGGCCCCTGGCCCAGCTCGGCAGGTTCAGGTACCGCCACTCAATCACGCGCAGCTCCGCCGACTGCGGGTCGAACCAGAGGACACCGCGGATCAGGTTGCGCGGGCCGGAATCTTCCGGCCGGAACTCCAGCCCAACCCAGCCGTCCGGCACGGCGGGATAGTACCAGGCGAGGACCGGCGTCACATCTGAATCGACCACTCGGAAGCAGAACTGGTCGGCGAATTCTCCAGAAAGGAAGAACGCGACATCCGGTCCGTAGAACGTGGGCCCGTTCCAGGTGTCTTCCGCGTTGGCAACGAATCCGGAAATGCGCAGCGACTCGGGGGGCGGGGGCGCTATCGGCCAGGCGGTGAGTGCGTTCTCCTCCGTCCCGGGGAAGGGACGCTGGGCCCAGTAGGCATGGGACCCAAAGTACCCCTCGGGGTCGTACAACCACCAGGCGTTGGCGGCGTACTGGTAACCCCCGCTGGCAAGCGATCGGTCGACGGCTTCGAGAGTGTGGCGCGCCCGTGCGGAGAGTAATGCGAGTTCCGGATTTGCCGACGCCTCGGCCCCGCAGGCCCATTTTCCCTGGTGGTCCACAATGGACAGTACGACATCGCTGCCGGGGACCTCGGCGGCTTGTGCCCGCAGACCACAAGGAATGAGTAGGACGAACAGAACACACACACCGCGATGGGATCGCATAAAACTCAATGTGAGGAGTTGCGGTGAGGAGCGCAAGTTCATCGCGCCGGAGCGGAGACGAATCCCTTCCCCGTCGGCGACCACCGCCACTTCACCGCCCGCCCCTCGAGGTGCACTCCCCCGATCCATCGATCCACTCCGTTGACTTCCACGTGGTCGAACCGGCCCGCCAGCGCGTCGCCGCCGGCCAGGGTGAGTTCGAGTTCCTTCCGCTCGCGACCCCGATACCGGATCGGCGGGACCGTGGCCTCGGCGAGGCGGGACACCTGCCATCCAAAGACGAGGTCGCCCAGGAACTCCGCCTCCTCCCGCTCGAGATGCGCGGCGCGGAAGAGTTTCCCGAACGGGAGGGGGCCATCGGCGAGGGCGCGAAGGATCTGCCGTTCCGTGCGGGAGAGGCCATCCGCCGTTCCGGGATACTCCTCCAGCATCCGTGTGAGCGCGCCGGAAAGATGCGGGAGCGACGATTGGGGGATCAGGGCGCGGTCGGCCAGTGCGGCCGGATCGGGCGACCGGAACTCCCGCCAGGTGGTTGCCGCGAGGCCCAGCACCACGGGGGTCACCTCGCGCCGAGCCGCAAAGAGTTCGCGCATCCGCGGCGCCGATTGCATCCCCAGAAACTCGCCGGGGTTGATGAGCGACAGGCGCACCGGCCCCGTGTCGGTCGCGGAAAACCAGTCGAGGACCTGCAGTAGTTGCAACTGGTCGTAGAGGTCGTGTTCGAACCAGAGCACGACTTCGGCGTACGCCCGAAAGCCGGAGAGCATCGCGTCGCGCCACCGAAGCCGGGGGAGCGCCTGGGCCGGGTCGTCCCAGCCCGCCCCTCCGATGAACGCCGCCCGCACCGCCGTCAGGTCGTCGAGCGAGAGTCCCGCCGGGACCGGCCCCTCGTGCAGCACATCGCGCCAGGGGAGCACGCTACCGCCGACGCCCGACTCGAGGATGCGCTCGGCGGCCGCGTCACCATTCGTGATGTGCAGTCGTTCAGGGCTCGCGGGCATACAGGCCGTCGAATGCCGTCGTCCAGGTGGCGCCGCCGTCAGTCGAGGACTCCCAGTGCTGGCGCACCTTCCCGTCGACCAGCGGCGTCCAGGTGACCCTCTCCGAAGTGATGACACCTGGCTGACCGGGGGTGCCGTGCGCCCCCCAGAGGACCATCTCCTTGCCCACCAGCTTGCCCTTCAATTCGAGGAGGTTTCCGCCGGCGTCCATCCATACCTGCCGCCAGGTGCTGTCGGCGGCGTTCCACATGTTCAGGCTGGTGCCGTCCCCGCCGTTCGAGCTCCGCCAGTGCTCCTGCAGCACGCACCCGCCCAGGAGCGATTCGATCCGGTTGGTGCCGGCCAGCTTCCCCTTCGGGGTGGTCACCGACCAGGCACCAATCCAGAAGTCGAACTGGCGATATTCCGGCGCGACGCAGCCCTGCTGGCCCTGGGCGTGGGCAGGCGGCGCTGCAACGAGGATGAGGAGGAGTCCGGGCAGGAACAGGAGACGGCGGACGAGAAACGGGACAGCTGGCATGGGCGGCTCGTTCGTAGGGAGGGATGAGGGGGACTCCCTCCCCTACGCGCGCCAGGGAACCGCGGTTTCCTGCCTGGTCACCACTCTCCGCGGCGCTTCCGTCGCAGGTAGACGTACCAGACGCTCAGGAAGCTGCCGGCGTTGCCGACGAAGGTCCCGAGGTTCACGAGGGCCCACCCGACATTGGGCGTCTCGGCGTGGAACCCCGAGGCAGCGATCACGAGGCCAACCAGCTGAAATCCGCAGAACCAGAGGAGGGCGATCAGGAAGGAGCGGCGCCGGACGGCGTCCGCCTTGAGATCGGCCGCCTGTCGCCGCGAATGGAAGACGGGATCGTCTTCCGCACGCGGCGGCCGGCGGGGCGTCGCTACTTCTTGGCGTAAACGCTGGTCTTGCCGGTCTTGTCCCACGACATCACGTCATAGTGTTGGACCGGACTGCCGGGCATTCCCGGCGAACCGGTCGGCATCCCGGCCACCCCGATCCCGGCGATCTTCGGTTGCTCCTTCAGCATCCGGCTGATCGCGTCGGCCGGCACGTGGCCCTCGATGACGTATCCGCCGACGACCGCTGTGTGGCAGGTCTGGATGGCGCGCGGCACCCCCGAGGCGGCCTTGATTTCGCTCAAGTCGTCCATGTCGACCGTCTTGACCTCAAACCCGTTTGCCTTCAGATAGTCCACCCAGAGCTGGCAGCATCCACAGGAAGGGGACTTGTACACCGTGATGGTCGAACTGACCGCAGGTGCGGCCGGTGGCGCCGGGCGGTTCGCGGCGGCGCCAAGCGCGACCACCGCGACGAGGGCGCCGATGGCGGGGACGATCCGGGAGAATCTCATGACAACCTCACATCCTTGTAATCGAAGGGCTAACGCGTCGACTCGCGGCTCTCGGCGTCGCGGCGATGCCACTCGAACACCATCCCCCGGAAGAGCAAGAAGCCGAAACACCAGACGGCGACGGCGACGATGACCGGCCCGTAGAACGTGACGGACATGGAGATCCCCTGGAGTAAGAGCGGACTTCAGATACTAACAAACTCACCCGCCCTCGGCCAGCGCCTGGAGCGCCGAGAGGTGTTCCTCAAGCAATTCGGAAGTCACCGCCTCCACCTTCCGGCGCGGGATCACCGTGCCGAGCGCGAGTCCGTGGACCGACGCCTGACAGATGACCTCGGTGGCCCGGCGCCCCCCGTTGGTGAAGGCATACCCGATATCGAGCTGGAAGAGCGAGTGGTGCACCACGACCGCCAGCCGGGACGGGGCGTCGAATACCGTCACTTCGCCCCGGCACGCCGAGGGAACGAGCCCGATCTTCACCCGCTGCACGAAGGTCGCGCCGAGCGCGAATCCCCCCGGGCCGCCGTCGGGCGCCTTCACGCTCCTGAGGCCGTGCACCCATTGCATCAGGGCGTCCGGCTCCTCCACCAGTCGCCAGACGCGGTCCCGCGGGGCGGCGATCAGCACCCGGTGTTCCAGCTGGTGCGCCCCGGAGGATGCGGCCCGTCCAGCGGTCACAGCGACCGGCGGATACGGGCGAACCCGTCGCGAATCTCTTCGCCGAGCAGCTTCGCCGCCGCGCCGACATCCTCCATCACGTCGCCGGCCTCGTCGCCTGCCTTGTCAAGCCGACCGCGCAGCTCCGCAATCCGCCCCTCCAGCTTATCCCACTCCTCGCGCGCCTCGGCCTTGCCGAGGTGCACCCGCACCTTCAACTCGTCTCGCTCCTGCTCGAGCTTCGCCAGCATCTCGGTCAGGCGCTCGCGCATCGTGGTCATTGATCCGTCCTCGTGGTCAGGGTGTCTTCACGACCCCGGCGTCGCCGGGGCCGCCTCGAAAATGAGCAGCCACCCCCGTCCCGGCGCAACCGGAATGGGGTCGTAGGGACCGAAGCTGGCCGCGGACTGGTACCCAGGCAGCTCGGGCGCGACGATCCGGGCGCTGGCCGGGTCGAGCCCCAGCCGGGTCCAGTCCACGGCAAGACGCACCCGCGCGGTGTCCGGCGCCCAGCTCGCCACCGCCACAATGCTCCGGCCCTCGCCCTGGTATACCGTCGCGAGCACGTCGGGCCGGCCGGTGCGCACCGGGGACCCCGGCACCCACCACCCGATCATCCGGGTGCGCTGGATCTCATAGGTGTCCCAGAATTTCCAGAGTTCCCGCGGGTCTCCCGACCAGGGAAGCCGGTTGGTCATGCCGAAGAGCATGCCGCGCCAGGGATTCCCGCCGCCCTCCAGCATCTCGCCCATCAGGCCGAAGGGAATGCCCGACATCTCGACCAGCCAGTATGCCGGCGAAGAATCGTAGTCGAAATACTCGCCGAACCAGAGCCGGTCGATGAAGGGGAAGTGCTCGAGATAGAGGTTCGCGCTGCTGGCGAAGCCGTCGCGCGGGTTGTACTGGTTGGCGGAGTGCAGGTCGATGAGCGGCGCTGGGCGGCCGCGGGTCAGCGCCTTCCGGACCCGGACCATGATGCTCCGGTCGAAGGCGACGTCGTCGATGTAGAGGCCATCGATCCCGATGTTCTCCACCAGCCAGTCCAGCCCCTCCACGTAGAAGTTGTGCCACCGGGAGATGCCGGTGTTGACCACCGCGGCATCCCGGATCCGCGGGACATACCAGCCGCCGATGTAGTTGCCGTCGAGATGTTCCTGCAGCCACGACGCCCCGCCCCCAGGGCCCGGGGCGATGACTTCCGTGCCGAGGCTCCGGAGCGCGGGCATTTCCGGCGCGTGGTTGGTCAGCTCGCGCACCGTGTAGTAGATCTTGACCCGCATCCCCATGGCGTGCGCGCTGTCCACGTACGCCTTCATGGCGTCGGGACGGAGGAAGGGGTAGTTGATGAACGGGTTGATGGCCGTCGCGTGGTGCACGTTGACGGTGTTGGCCCCCATCTTCGCGATCGAATCCAGCGGCACGTAGGAGTGGAAGTACCGCGTGGCCCACTGCGCCCCGGTCTCGAGCGGGTGGAACGGCGTCAGCAGGAGGCGGAAGTCATAGTGCTGCACCTCGCCGGCTGCCATCGTGCGGGCGCCGCTGTAGCAGACCACCGAATAGAGCTCCCGCCGGGCACGCAGCCGGCATCCCCCCCGCCCCGCGTTGGCCCAGGAAGCCGGCATCACGAGGGGTTTCGACAGGTAGAAGTTGGTGTTGAGCGGCCGGCTGTACTGATCGTCCTTGAGGCTGAACTGCACCCCGGCGTTCACGTCGCCCAGCCAGGCGCCGTCCTGGTTGTGCGTCACCTCCCAGACCCAGTCGAGGGAGTCGGGGCGCGCGCCGCCCTTGTAGCCGAGGCCCATCAGGTAGCGCGCCGCCTCGGGGCGGAGCGGGATCTCGAGGCGGATGTCCTGCAGGGCGAGGGCGGTGTCGGCGGTGAGGGCCACGGCAAATTCGGCGTTTCCGTCGAATGCGAGACTGCCGGTGACGCTCATCCGGAGCGCGGAGGCGGCAGCACTCGACTCCCACACGATGACGCCGGTGTCGTGCTCGACGACGCGCGTGCCGGTCGGTGTCCACGCCAGGTCGCGGCCATCGGCGCCGACCGCCGTGAGCTGGACCGGGCCGGCGAGCACCTCCCGGGATGATTCGCCGATCGAGGTCATTTCGACGGTAAAGAAGCTGCGGATGGAGGTGGGCAGCCCGTTCCGGCCGATGACCAGCTTGCGACCCAGCACGCCGAGGGTGTCGCCTCGGCGGGAAACCGGGGTGTACGGAGGGACGAGGCCGTGGTCTTCCTCGAGCCGCGAATCGAGCCAGGCGAGGCGTGCCAGGCGCCACGGTTCGTCCGCGCCGGCGTTCCGGATCGTATCCGGTCCGACGCTGATCGTGACGGCTACGGGCACCGCCGGGAGGCCGGCGGCGGAGACGGTCGCCGTCCCGCGGTAGTCGCCGGGGCGCGCGTCGCGCGGGACCTGCACCCCGCACCAGAGCGGCTCGATCCGCCCGAGGGGGACGTCGACCTGCGTCGTGAAGTCCCTCCCCTGCCAGTCGACGCCCCCCTGGTTGAAGCAACGGAGGGCGGCGGCGGGAATGCTGCCGGCGGTCCCCGATAGCTGGGTGAAGGTGACGCGGACATCGCTCATCGGTTGCCGCGCGGCCCAGATTCCGAGCTGGAGCGCGTAGAACTCGCCGCGGGCCGCGCTCCCGGAGATGGAGGGCGGACCAGTGCGATTGACCCAGCGCTGCGGGAGGTCGGCTGGCATCACGATCGGGTGGGTCCGTTCCTCCGGAAAGACCAGGAACGGGCTGCCTGGAGAGCGGGCAAGCAGTTGCGCGGTCTCGGTGGCGGTCGCAATGACCTGCATGGGGTAGAACGAGTCCAGGGTGTCCGCCGCCTCGAAGGCGACGAGTCGGGCCTGGGGAAGTCGAGTGATCGCCCCCGGATCGAAGAGCCCTAGCCACGTCGAGGAGGCCGTCGAGTCCGGACCGGGATAGGTGAGCTTCGGGTAGCTCGAAGTGACCGTGCCGGTGTAGCGGAGATAGTAGACGTAGTACTCGCCGGGGCCGCTGGTCGGCTCGAAGGCGATGTCGCCGGCCTCGCGGTCGATGGACCCGCGAAGGACATTCATGACCCGTTGGCCGGATTGCGCATCGACCACCCAGATGTCCTTCTGCACTGGATGGGCGTCGGGACGCCGCCAGGGGAGGTGGGCCCAGACGGCGGGCGCGGCCCCGGACACTGCTACCACCGCCCGGTGGTTGCCGAAGGAGTCCGCCGTCCACTGGCCGATCCGGTACGGAGCGGATTGCGCCGCCGCCGGGTGCGCCGTGACGACCATGACGGCCAGTGCCACCAGGGAGGGCTGCATCCAGAACTGCCGTAGTGGCCGCATCGAGTTCCTCATCCGCAAATGGCCGCCCGGGTGGACCACCGCGCACGGAAGGCCCCGCTCACGGTGTCGCTGGCGAAGTGAAGTTGGTAGGAGCCCAGGAGGGCGCCGTCCGGATCGGTGGCCTCGAAGGCCACCCACCCCCGGTTGGTGGTTGCGCATTCGCCGCCGGAGAGGCAGCGAACCGAGATCCCCGAGCCCGCCTCCATGCGACCCAGTTCAATCCGGCGGGCCGAGAGCCGTGACCCGGGCTCGTAGATGATCAGTTGCAGGTAGGGAAGCGGAGGGGGAAGTCGCTCGTCCGGGGAATCCGACAGGAAGATCGACGTGGCGGAACCGTCCCAGGGGGCACAGTCCGCCACGGCGACCCCTGGTGACGGAGGACCGGCGACGCCGGGCTGCGCATCCAGTGGGTTCCGCCGGACAATCGACGCGTTGAGAACGCCGGCAAACGAGACCCAGGCGAGATAGGGAACCAGGAGCCACCCGGCCACCGGCCGAACCCGGCCGAAGGCGATGACGGTCCCGAGGATGACGACCCACAGGACCACGAGATCAGCCAGCGCGAGGTCCGGCCGATGCCAGTGAAAGAAGAGCCAGGACCAGAGGGCGTTTAAAGCGAGCTGCAGGCCGAAAAGGAAGAACCCGACCCTGCCAGACCGGGTTCGGCGGCCTTCCCACGCGGTGGCAGCGGCAACTCCCATGAGGACATACAGAGTTGTCCACACTGGCCCGAAGACCCAGGAGGGGGGATTCCATGTCGGCTTGTTCAGGGAGGCATACCACTCACCCGGCGCCGCAGCCAGGCCGCCAACGGCGCCGGCGAGCAGCGCAATCACCACCCAGACCAGCAAAGTAACCGGTCTTCTGCGAGGTAAACCTCCCGCCGATTCATCCATGTATACAAAGACTCCAATACTTTAGAAATAAGATACTTAGCGTATGCCACATGAAGTGATTTATCACTATCACACCCGGCGCGGTGCCCCTCGAGAACGCCCACTTGTCACGCCCGCAGCGGTTTCCCCGGCTCGCGCGTAATAAGCAGGTCACTCACCCGATCACGGAGGCACCATGCGGTTCAGAAGCATCGCTTCGGCAGCAGTCCTGGCTCTCGGACTCGCCGCCGCCCCCACCCTCTCAGCCCAGAATCCCACCCCCCCACCCTCGGGCGGACAGGGACAGCGCGGCAGCGGCCGGATGCAGGCCATGGCGCTCCAGGGCATCACCCTGACCGCCGCCCAGCAGGCGAAGGTCGACTCCATCACCGCCAAGACCCGCGCCCAGATGCCTGCGATGACCCCCGGCACCCCGCCCAGCGACGCCGACCGCCAGAAGATGATGACCCTGTCCCAGGCCTCGATCAAGGAAGTCCGCGGGGTCCTGACGCCCGACCAGCAGGCGATCTATGACAAGAACGTCGCCCAGATGCAGCAGATGATGCAGCAGCGGATGCAGGGTGGTCCGCCGCCCGCGGCGCCGGCCAATCCTGAATAACCTGGGCTAGTCGCCCGGCTTCATCCGGAACTGAAGCGCCCCGGACGGGCAGCGGCGGACCTGTTCCGCCACTCGCTCGGCCGGGGCGTTTTCCGGGCGAATCCAGCGCTTCAACTTCACGTCGAAGACGGCAGGCAGTCCGCGCACGCAATCCCCCGCATGAATACAGACATTCGGATCGAACGTGACGACGATGTCGTCGCTCTCGTACGATTGCAGCCGCTTCGGCATCCCGCTCACCTCCAGGTGGTTACGTCCGCCAGGGACTTGCGCACTATGTCGGGCACCCTGGCGTCCGCCGCGGGAAACCCGACGACTAGCAGCAGCATCGCCTTCTCGCGTGCCGGTCGCCCGAGCAGCTCGTTCAGGAAGCCCATCGGGCTCGGCGTATGGGTGAGGGTGACGAGCCCCGCGTGATGCAGGGCCGCGATGAGGATGCCCATCGCGATCCCCACCGACTCCTGCACATAGTAGTGCGTGACCCGGGTGCCGTCGGGCCTGACCCCGTACCGCTCGGCGAAGACGGCGATCAGCGCCGGGGCCACGTCAAGGTAGGCCTTGTGCTCGTCGGTCCCGAGCGGCGCCAGCGCCTCGAGCCACTCGGCCGGGGCCGTGGCGTAAAACTCCCGTTCTTCCCGCTCCGCCGCCTCCCGAATCCGGTGCCGCAGCGCGGGCTCCCGCACCACGACAAAATGCCAGGGCTGAATGTTGGCGCCGCTTGGCGCGGTGGCCGCCGCGCGCAGGCAATCCTCGAGCACGCCGTGGGGAATGGGCCGGTCGCTGAACTGACGGACGGTGCGGCGGCGCGCGAGCTCCTCCGCGAATTCCCGTCCCCGCGCCTGCATTTCCTGCGGCTCCAGCGGGCGCCAGGTGGTCAACGGCACAAATCGCGGTTCGGAACCCACTAGGCGGTCTCCGCCTTGAACGCAGGATTTTCGATCACCCCGAGGATGTTTCCGAAGGGGTCGCGCACGGCACCGATTCGCACCCCGTGGTCCTCGACCGCCTCGAATGCCGTCGCCCCCAGCTCGATCAGGCGCGCCCAGGCGCCGTCCGCGTTGGTCACTCCCCAGTAGGCGATGCCCGCCGGCGGCCGGACCAGTTCGGCTCCCTCCTCGGGGATCAGGCCAAGCTCGTAGCCCCCGACGTCGAATCCGACGTAGTACGGCTCGTCAAAGTAGGGGCCGTGGCCGAGGACTTCCCCGTACCAGGCTTTGGCGGCCGCAAGATCAGACACGGAGTAGATCGCGGTCCGGAGTCCAAGAAAGTGCTTCATCGGTCGTGCCCCCCTGCCGAACGCCCGCCGGCGGGGCGCGGCTCAGTGATCGATGCCGAACATGGCGAGGTACTGGCGCACCTCGCCCAGGACGAAGTTCTGCCGAGCCACCATGTCGCGAAGGGGAATCTCCGCCACCTGTTGCGTCGAATCGGTCGTCCAGAGGATGAGCGTCGTGTCCCGGAACAGATACTGTGAGACCGGGCCCCGCACGACCGCCAGCCGCCCCTCGACGAAATAGTACTCCGTCTGGCCGTCCATCACACCGGCGTCGTTCGGTTCGGTGGCGGCCAGCTTGAGCGCGCGGCCACTGTCCGCCCAGAGGGTCAGGATGCGGGGCTTCCACCCGCGCTGCTCCGGCTGGAGCCGTCGGGTCTGGGGCTCGACGGTGGCGATGAGCGCATCGACGGAATCTGCGATGTCTCGTGCCCGATCGGGACTCGGCGCCGAGTCGGCCTCGGGGATCGACGCCTGGCTGGTGCAGGCGCTGACCAGCACCGTCCCGCTTCGGGTCAGCAACGCCTCGTTGCCCTCCAGGTGCACGCTGTAGCGCCCGTCGCCGTACCTGACCCCCGAGGCCACCCGCTCCGGATACAGCCGAACGACGCGGTTCGGGGGGAGGTGCAGTTCGCCGAATCGGGGACCCGTGGCCAACACGATCGAGTCCCCACCCGGGCAACGATAGGTGGTCGTGGGGAGGGGCGGCGAGCAGGCCGCAACGGACAGGAGGGCGGCGGCCAGCAAAAACCGGAGGGGCGACAGAGGTCCTCCAGTGTGCGAAGCGGGTGGGAGGCCGGATACCTTTCGGAAGATCACGCCCCGCAGGCGGGGCGGCAAGGACTGAATTGGAGGCACGCCATGCGCCGATCGCTCGCCCTGATACTGCTCCTGGGCATCGCTGCCGCCCCCCTCGCGGCGCAGACACCCGAGCCGGGGGCGGCCGTCCGGATTCGGGGCATCATCGAGTCGGTGTCGGCCGCCCGGCTGGAATCCACGGTCCGGACGCTCGTCGGTTTCGGGACCCGCCATACGCTGAGCGACACCCTCTCCCCCACGCGAGGCATCGGGGCCGCCCGGCGCTGGGTCCGCGCCGAGTTCGAGCGCATCTCCCTCGATTGCGGCGGGTGCCTCGAGGTGCTGGATGTCTCGGAAATCTACGCGGGCCTTCCCCGGGTCCCGGGGCCAACCAACGTCGTCAACATCATCGCCATCCAGCGAGGCACGTCGGACCCCGATCGCTATGTGCTCCTCAGCGGCGACATCGACAGCCGGGTGTCCGACATCATGAACGCCGTGGACTCCAGCCCCGGCGCCAACGACAACGCGACCGGCGTGGCCGCCGTGCTGGAATCGGCCCGGGTGCTTTCCGCGCACCAGTTTCGCGGCTCAATCGTCTACGCCGCCCTTTCGGGGGAGGAGAACGGCCTCCTGGGCGGGCAGACCCTCGCCGCGCTGGCCGTCGAACGCGGGTGGCGGCTGACGGCGGTCCTCAACAACGACATGATCGGCAACGTCCACGGTGTCGACGGCGTCCACGACACCACCACGGTGCGGGTCTTCTCGGAGGGCACCTCCCCGACGGAAAGCGACTCTGCCCGCCGCGCGCGCCGATACACCGGCGGCGAGGTGGACGGCGCCTCGCGCCAGCTGGCGCGCTACATCAAGGACGTCGGCGACGGGTACCTCCCTTCCCTCGACGTCTGGTTGATCTACCGGCTGGATCGATTCGGCCGCGGTGGACATCACCGGCCCTTCGCCGACCTCGGCTTTCCGGCGGTCCGCGTGATGGAGGCGCATGAGAACTATGCGCGTCAGCACCAGGATATCCGCATGGAAGGGGGCGTGGCCTACGGGGACGTGATCGAGGAGATCGACTTCCACTACGCGCGCAAGGTGACGGCGCTGGACGCGGCCGTTCTGGCGTCCCTCTCGTGGGCGCCGGCCGCGCCGCAGGGGGTCCGCCTTCGCGGGGCGGTCCAGCCGGCGGCCACCCTCAGCTGGTCGCCTCCCGCGGACTCCGGCTCCGTGGCGGGGTACCGTGTCTACTGGCGGCGGACGGACGCGCCCACCTGGGACCACTGGAAGGACGTCGGAACGACGACCAGCTACCGCTTCGATGGTCTGGTCGTGGACAACTGGTTCTTCGGCGTGGCGAGCGTGAGCTCCGACGGGTTCACCAGTGTCGTGGCCGTCTCCGGTTCGGAGTGAGCCTGCCGCCCGTCAATCCTCCGGGTACGCGGCGTCGAGGATCACGTCGATCTGTCCGACGCTCTCGTCGAGGCTGAAGGTGACCGTCCACTGCCCCGGCGTGCCGTTCAGCGTGCGGTCGTCCAGTTCGTAGAGGAGCTTCCCGTTGTACACCTCGGCGCCGTCGGCGTCGGAAATGATCAGCAGGGTGGTCCCGTGGGGCATGAAGCTCAGGTGCTGAATGGCGGCGTAGGTGCCCGGGTTGTGCCACGCGTACGTCAGCGTGGTGGTGACGTTCTGGATGTTATCGGCAGTCAGCTCGAAGTGGCCGACGAGGTTGGTCACCGTGACGTGGTTGTCGGGTCCCAGGGTCTCGGACGGGTTGCTGCACCCGGACGTTGCGGCCAGGGCGAGGGCCGAGGCGACGAGGACACGCCACTGTCTGGTCATGATGCGGCTCCTGCGCAAGATCGGGATCATTGCGGCACCGAGGGCAGCGCGGTGCTGACGAAGGCACGGAGGAAGCCGGCGTCCTGGGCGACGTCGGGCTGGTTGTTGTAGTCGCTGGTGCGCGAATACCGGGTGACGCTGGCGCCGAGGCCGAGGCGCTTCGTCAGCCAGTAGCGCGCCTCGAAACTCAGTGCATCCTGAAAGTGGGCCGACTTCGATCCGTCAATCGTGTGAATCCAGAGGCCGAGATAGGACAGGCTGGCCTGCAGGTGGCGCTTGTAGAACAGGTTGCCGCTGAGGAGCGCGCCGAGCCCGGGTCCGTAGTCGTAGTTGCGGCCCTCGAGTGTCGTGTAGTAGTCGGACTGGGTCGCGCCGATGATGATCCCGTCGAACATGACGTTGGTCTGCGCCCACCAGTCCGTCCCCTCCTCGCCGAAGGTCGAGACCACTCCCGCCAGCACGCTCTGCCCGCCGTACTCGACGGCGGGGTTGGCGAAATAATCGTACTCCATCATGAGCGAAAACTGGTGACGGCCCGACGACCCGAGGGGCCAGGCCGCGATGCTGCCGCGCGCCGAGAGCCGGTTGAGCACCCGGCCGCTGTCGGGCGGCGGGCCCGCGATCTCGGCCGCCAGCGCGAAATACGAGAACGGCTTCTTCGCCAGGTCCTTCACGGGATCCCCGTAGGCCAGCTTGAGGCCGACGTCCCACTGGTCGAGACCTGACTCGACGCTGTCGACCGAGAACTCGTTCACCGTCCGCCGGTAGCCCAGGTCGAGCACGCCGAAGATCCGGCTGGGGCGCCAGTCGGCGGGGTTGGCGGCCACCCGACCGGACTCGCCCCGGACCAGCCGGTTGAAGCCCCCCAGCGGATTGAGGAAGAAGCCACCGATTTCGCGCCAGACCCGCTCGCTGCCGGTGGCGGTGTTGTCGAGCGTCAGATTGGAGAGGCGAAAGAAGGTCTCGCCGAGCACGATGCCGCCGAAACTGGTATTGAGCAGGTCGTTCGGCGCCGGCGCCCAGGCCTCACCAGCGATTTCCCACATCGCGCTCCCCACGAACGGCCAGGCGAACGACTCCCAGAAGCTGTACCCGTTGCTGCGCGCGGCGTTGAAATAGAAGTTGCCGTGGTAGGGGTGCGCGAACTGGTTGTTCATGAACTGGTTGTCGTCCCATTGCCAGGGATACACCAGGTTGTTCTTGATGCTTTGCGCGGAGACCTCGGCCCAGACCTCACCCCGCAGCCCCGAATTGATTCCGTGCGGGATCACCTGCACCAGCATCAGTTCGCCGAACGCCGCCCAGAACCGCTTGGGCGGGTTGCAGTCAGGGCACGGCAGCGTGTCTCGCGCGGGCGCGGCGGCGGAATCGGCCGGGTAGAGCCAAGTTGGCAAGGTGGAACGCGGCACCGCCTGCTGGGCCGCGACGGCAAGGCTGGACGCGGGGCGTGGCCCCTGCCCGAAGGCGGCGCCGGCGCCGAGCAACAGTAATCCCGTGGCAAGTCCGAGGGTCCGTCTCATCCGATCCCGCCGCAGGTAAAGGTACACAACCGCGCGCCGCTCACCGCGGCAGCCCCGGGAAGGCGGCGCTCGCGAAGGCGCGGATGAAATCGGCCGATTCGACCACATTGTCGAGGCCGGCGTAATCGCTTCGCCGATTATAATTCGCATAACTGACGCCGAGCCCGAGCGACCGGGTGAACCAGTACCGGCCTTCGGCGAGCAGCGCGTCCTGGTAGTGCGACGATTCGACGCCGTCGATCGTGTGAATCCAGAGCCCCGTATAGGCCGCCGAGACCATGACCCGGCTCTTGTAGAGGAACCGCGCGCTCAGGATCGTCCCGAGGCCGGGGCCGTAGTCGTAGTTGCGGCCTTCGATGGCCGTGTAGTAGTCCGACTGCGTCGCACCGAGCAGCACACCATTGAAGAGGAAGTTCAACTGCCCCCACCAGGTCGTGCCGGGCGCCCCGAGCGTGGAGACCAGTCCGGCCTGCACGCTTTGCCCACCGTAGACGAAGGCCGGATTGTTAAAATAGTCATACTCGAGGAGCAGGGCGACCTGGTGCTTGCCGCTTTGTCCCAGCGCCCACGCGGCGAGGTTTCCGCGGGCGCTGACCTGGCTGATGACCCCGCTCTCGTTCGGGCCAGCCAGGTCGGCACGCAGGGCAAAGTGGGAAAAGGGGGCGTGGTTGAGGTCAGTGACCGGGCTGCCGTACGACAGACTGAAGGTCGCGTTCCACTGGCTGACCGTCTCCTGCCCTTCCCCCTCGGCGCCCGCGTCGGTGGTTTGCCGGTAGCCGAGGTCCATCAGGCCGAACATCGCCTTGGGGCGCCAGTCCGGCGGATTGGCGCTGACCCGGCCCGTCTCACCACGCACCAGCCGGTTGAGTCCGCTGATCGGATCGAGAATCCCGCTCGCCACCTCGCGCCAGACGCGCGCCCCGCCGGTCGTGGTGTTGTCCAGGGGGAGCCGCGACAGTCGGTAGAGGGTCTCCCCGAGGATGACCCCGCCGACGCTCGTGGTCACGAAGTCGTTCGGCGCCGGGGCCCACGCCTCGAAAAACAGCTCCCACATCAGGCTCCCGGCCACGGGCCAGAGGCTCGACTGCCAGAAGTTGTAGCCATTGGTGCGGGCCGAGTTGTAGTACAGGCTCCCGTGATAGGGATGCGCCCACTGGTTGTTGCTGAACATGTTGTCGTCCCACTGCCACGGATACACCAGGTTGTTCCGCCAGGTGGTCGGCGACACCCGCGCCCACACCTCCTGCCGATAGAGGTTGTTGATGCCATAGGGGAGCAGCTGGACGAACATCAGGTCGGCGACGCCGAACCAGAATCGCTTCGGCGGGTGGCATTCGGGGCACGGGAGGGTATCGGCGGGCGTCACGGGGCGCGCCCCGGACCACTCGACCCCCGCCGGTGGAAGCGCGGGTAAGGTCGAGGGCGAGGCCGGACCCTGCGCCTCGGCGGGGCCGACGGCGACGACCAGCGCGAACGCCAGGGCACATCCCGCGTGGTTCTGCATGGCGAACCGCCGTTCTGCGCGATGCTTCGTTGACCGACGACCTGCGTCTCCCCGCTCAGGGGAGTGGCAATCCGGGGAAGGCGCTCGAGATGAAGAAGCGCAGGAATCTCGCCGATTGCGCGACGTCCGGCTGGTTCTCGTAGTCGCTGTGGCGGGTGTATCCGGTGTAACTCAGCCCAACTCCGACCTTGCGGTTGGCCCAGTAGCGGGCCTCGATCAACAGCGCGTCCTGGTAGTGGGCCGACTCCGTGCCTTCGATCGTGTGCAACCAAAGACCCGTGAAGCCGACGGTGCCCTGCAGGCGGTTCTTGTAGAGGATGCGCCCCGCAAAGAGGCCCCCCACGCCGGGCCCATAATCATAGTCCCGTCCCTCGACGGACTTGTAGTAGTCGGACTGGACCGCGCCGAGGAGGACGCCGTTGGCAAGGATCTGGGTCTGCCCCCACCAGGTTTGCCCCGGCTTGCCAATCCTGCTCACCACGCCGATCTGGGCGCTCTGGCCGCTGTACTCAAAGGCGGGGTTATTGAAGTAGTCGTACTCCAGGCTGAGCGCCAGCTGGTGGCGCCGCTTCGCGCCCAGCGGCCAGGCGGCGAGGCTGCCGCGCGCGCTGAGCTGGTTGATCAACCCCTCGTTGCCCGGACCGGCCAGGTCGGCGCGGATGGCGAAATAGGAGAACGGCTTGCGGGACAGGTCCTTGACCGGGTCGCCGTAGGAGAGGAGAAAGGTCGCGTTCCACTGGTTCGACCCGGTCTCGATGTTCCCGCTCGCGATCGACTGCACGGTCCGGCGGTACCCCACGTCCAGCAGTCCGAGGATAGCACTCGGATGCCAATCAGCGGGATTTGCGCTGACCCTGTGCGTCTCCCCCCGGACGAGTCGATTGAACCCACCGACGGGATTGAGCACCGCCGCTCCGATTTCCCGCCACACCCGTTCGCTGCCGGTCGCCTCGTTGTCGAGAACGAGCCGTGAAATCCGGTACAGCGACTCGCCGAGGACCGCCCCCCCGACCACGGTATTGACCACGTCATTGGGCGCGGGCGCCCACGCCTCGAAGAAGTACTCCCACATCAGGCTGCCCCCGAGCGACCAGGCGGAGGAGGCCCAGAAGTCGTACCCGTTGGTGCGGCCGGAATTGAAGTAGAGGTTTCCCTGGTACGGGTGCGCGAACTGGTTGTTCTGGAAGTCGTTGTCGTCCCACTGCCAGGGGTAGCTGAAGTTGTTGGCCCAGGTTTGCGGGCTGACCCTGGCCCACTCCTCCTTCGTGACGAAGTTGCTGACCGAAAACGGGATCAGCTGCACAATGAAGACGTTGCCGACGCCCATCCAGAAGTTCTTGGGGGGACGGCAGTCGGGGCATGGCAGCGAATCGACGCGCGGCACCACCGCCTGGTCCGGGGTGGACAACCCCAGCAGCGCCGGGCTGATCGGCTGGGGGCCGGCAATGCGCATCGTGCCGGGCGGCGCCGTCTCGACAGGGCCGGTGCCCTGCGCCAACCCGCGCGCAGGCGCCAGCACGCCGGCGAGAACCGCCAGGGAAAGCGACAGGCGTACGACGGCGAGGCGCAGCGCTACGCCCGCAGTCGATCGAGGTGTGATTTTCGAAGCGCCGCAACCTTGGGCGCGATGACCAGCTGGCAGTACCGCTGGTCGGCATTCCGCCGGTAGTAGCCCTGGTGGCCCGGTTCCGCCGCATAGAAGACGGACAGCGGGGCAACCTCCGTCACGATCGGGTCGGGCCACAGCCCCTCGCCGCCGAAGCGCCGGATGACCTCCTCGGCGGTCGCACGCTGCGCAGACGACTGGGTGAGGATGATCGACCGATACTGGGTGCCGACGTCGGCGCCCTGCCGATTCGGTGTGGTGGGATCATGCATCGAGAAGAAGACCTCGAGCAGGTCGCGGTACGAAATGACCGCAGGATCGAAGGCGACCTGCACGACTTCCGCATGGCCGGTCCGGCCACCGCAGATCTGCTCGTAGGTGGGGTGCTCCACCGCCCCACCCGCGTAGCCCGACACGACCCGCTCCACCCCTCGCAGCTGCTCGAAGACCGCTTCGAGGCACCAGAAACAGCCGCCGCCGAAAGTCGCCAATTCCATCGTCATTTCCACACCCTCGGCAGGAGCGCGCCGGTGCGCGCGCGATACGCTCCCCATTCGGGATACCTCGACAAGGACGCCTCCTTCGCGAGCATGTTGGGAACGAACTCCACTCCCCAGATCGTGAGCAGGATGGCCCACGCCGCCCAGTGGCCGACCAGAACCGCGTAGGATCCGTACAGCATCATCTCGCCGAGATAGTTCGGGTGCCGGACGTGGCGAAACATCCCGTCAGTGATCAGCCCGCCGCGGGCGCGGAGTGTAAAGGTTTTCTGTGCATCGGCGGCCGTCATCAGGAAGAGCCCGAGCGTGTGGAGCGCCACAGCAGCAGCCATGACACCGGGCGATGTCGGGGGATGGCCCCGTCCCGACAGCAACAGCCACGGCAGCACCCAGTAGGGCGCCAGCCCGAGCACGAAGGCCGCCGCTCCCCCGCCCCAGGTGACCCGCCGCTGCCAGTTCGCGTCGGGAAAGGCGAGGTCCTTCGCGACCCAGCAGATCCCGTAGCTGCCGTAGAGCGCCAGGTAGACCCAGGCCACGCCGGACCAGGCGCCGTACCACCACATCAGGAGGGCGACGAACGGAAGCGAACCCAACTTCTGCGCGTTGATGACCCACGCCAGCTTCAGCACCCGCGGCCCGCCGAGAAGGTCGGAACTCAGGTAGCGGTTGGCGCGGTGCAGCCAGGCGGCCCAGGTCGGCATGCCGCCTAGCCCTTCGGCACCGGGTGCACGAAGCGCCGCAACAGCCAGAACGCCGGTACCGACACGGCCAGCACGCCGAGCCCGAGCAGCGCGTGCTCCGGATCACTCCAGACCACGCCCACGAGGAAGACGACGGCGATGGCCACGGCGAGGCCGGTGGTCCAGGGGTAACCCCACGCCCGGTACGGACGATGACGCGTGGGATCGGTCACCCGAAGCCGGAACAGCGCGAGGAAACAGATCAGGTAGTTCAACACGATGAACACCGAGAGGGTCGCGATGACGGCGTTGAAGGTGCCGGAGAGCAGGAAGAAGAACGCCACACCGGTCGAGAGCAGCAGGGCGGTGGTGGGCGTGCCCCCGCTGTTCACCCGCACCGCGTTCACGGGGAAGAGCCGATCGCGGCTGAGCGAGAAGACGATCCGGCTCGACGCCAGGAACACCGTGTTGATGGTCCCGAGGATCGAGATGATCATCAGGACTCGCAGCACCGTATCGCCTGCCGGGCCGAGGAGGCGCTCGGCGGCGGTCGCCATCACGAACGGGTCGCCCGCCATGCCGGGGACGGTGAAGAGCCGGACGAACGCGACGTTCAACAGCAGGTAGAGCGCCGTGATGAGCCCGAGACCCATGAAGATGGCGCGGGGAATCTCACGCCCGGGGTTCTTGAATTCCTCGCCCCCGTAGATCGGGTAGTAGTAGCCGTCGAAGGTGAAGATGACACCCTGCATCGCGAGGATGATGGCCGCGAGCATCGGGAGATCGGATCGCGGCGCCGTCACGGCCTCGGACGCAGCGGGCAGGAAGAAGATCCCGCCTACGAGGAGGACGAGGGCGACCGCCTTGAGGCCCGTCGTCACGAGCTGAATCCCCGCCCCGGTCCGGATGCCACGCCACTGGGAGACGACGAAGGCCAGGAGGATGGCCGATGCTACCGCGAGCGACCGCCCCGCCAGCAACGGGAGGACCGCCCCGCTGTACTCGCCGATCAGGAGACCGAGGGCGGCCATCGAGGCGCATTGCTGGAGCCAGTCGTTGTACCCCACGAGAAAGGCGGGATAGTCCCCGAAGGCGCGGCGGGCCCACGGATAGACGCCGCCGGCGCCTGGGTCCATCGCGCCGTGTTCGGCGTACGCCGTCGCCCCCAGGAAGGCGAAGGCGGCCCCGGCGATCCAGGCGCCGAAGAACAGCACCGGCGTCGGGAGAAGGGCCGCCACGTCGCCGGGGGTGCGGAGGATCCCGCCGCCGACCACCGCACCGATGGCGATGGCCAGCCCGAAGGCGAGACCGAGCACCCGCAGCAGGCCCTTGGCGGGCGTGGGTTCGACCTCGGATGTCATGACGGTCTCGATTCGGCTCGGAGGAGGTCGTGCGTGTCGGCGAAGAATTCGGGTCGCCGCGCCATGTCCCTTCGGTACAGGCTGCGCAGGTATGCCACGTCCGCAGGGGCATCGCCAGTCGGGGTGAACGGGGGCAGCGTCAATCCGATGGTGCGGGTGGACCAGTCGAAGGTGACGGGCACGATGGGCACGCCCGCCGCCGCGGCGATTCGGTGGAAGCCCGTCTTCCAGTGCTCGATGTATTTCCTCGTCCCTTCGGGGGCGACGGCCAGCACAAAGGTCGGTGCCCGTTCCATGCCCCGCAGCACCCCGTCGATGATCCCGTCCGGCCTGGAGCGATCGACCGGAATCCCGCCCAGGGCGCGAAGCAGCCAGCCCACCGGCCCGACGAAAAGGGTGTGTTTCCCCAGCCACTGGGCGCGGAGGCCCAGCGCAAATTTCGCGGCGAGCCCGACGAAGAAGTCCCAGTTGGACGTATGCGGCGCGACGATGAGGATGAACCGGGGGAGGGGCGGCAGGGCCCCGACCATCCGCCATCCCATCAGGCGAAGCGCCACCCGGCCGACAGAAACGAGGGGGCCGTGCCCCCCGAAGGGCAGGCGTGCGGGGGTCGACGTCACTTGGGCGACGCCTGCCGGGCGCCGAACGCTTCCCACCCCGCCGGCGCGGGGTCGGGATAGCGGCAGGTCTGACAGGTGCGGCGGAGCGCGGAGAGGCCGCGGAGCGTCACGTCCGGGGAGAGAAACCCGTCGCGGAGCGGCTCCTCACGCAGGAGGTCGGTGCTCAGGTACTTCTTGTTGTCGTCGGCAAACACCGTGGCAACCACAGCCGCCCCGCCGAGGGCCTCCTGTGCCAGCAGGGCCGCGAGGAAGTTGGCGCCGGAGGAGATCCCCACGCCGAGCCCCAGTCCCGTGGCCAGCTTCTGGGCCATCAGGATGGCGTCGCCATCGTCGATGGCGAGAATGTCGTCGAGCTGGTCGAGTTCGACGATGGCAGGGATGAATTCGTCTGAAATGCCCTGGATGCGGTGCTGCCCGACCTTGTGACCGGTGGACATCGTCGGCGAGTTGGACGGCTCGACCGGATGCAGCTTGATGCCGGGGACCTCTCCGCGCAGATACGCGCCCGCGCCCATGATGGTGCCCCCGGTGCCGACCCCGGCGACGAACGCCGCCGGTACCAGCTCCCAGGCCGCCAATTGCCCGAGAATTTCCGGGCCAGTGGTCTGGAAGTGGGCGTCGCAGTTGTCGCGGTTGGAGAACTGCCTCGGCAGGAAGGCGCCGGGGGTCTTGCGCGCGAGCGCCTCGGCCATCTCGATGCTCCCGAGGAAGCCCCCCTCCTCGCGACTGACGAGCACGATGCTCGCCCCGAGACTGCGAATCAGGTTGATCCGCTCGCTGCTCATCCAGGCGGGCATGAAGATCGTGACCGGATGCCCGAGGGCCCGGCCGATGGCCGCGAAGGCGATGCCGGTGTTGCCGCTGGTGGCTTCCACGATGAGCGCGCCCGGCTGCAGCGCCCCGGTGGCGTACCCCTGCCGGAGGATGTGGATCGCCATGCGATCCTTGATGCTTCCGGAGAGGTTCAGGTGCTCGGCCTTGGCGTGAATGACGCGACGGGAACCCTGAAAGGTGAACTCGATCGCGAGCAACGGCGTGTTGCCGACAAGGCTGGAAAGCCCGCGGAGTCGCTCCTGCGGCTGTCGGTCGGTCATGCAAGGCTCCGGTTTACGGCCTGGATGAGGCGTAGGCGGAGACGAGGATGAGGGTCGCAATCGGGCCAATGAAGAGCGAAAAGAGCCCCCAGAGAAGACCGCTCTTTCCCTTGGTCTGTGCCAGGCCTGCGTTGAGGAGGGCCAGTGTCCCCCAGCCGACGGCATATCCGCTGCTCACGTATTCCATGTCACGCTCCGTGAAGGGCTGTCCAAGGCCGGCACTGGCGGCGACGGCCATATGCCTGTCAGGCACAAACTTACCCAATTCCGGGCCGGGGGTCACGCACGGGGGAGCGGGGGGCGCGCGGCTTCACTCCGGCTCGCAATCGGGGTACAATCCACCCATCCCGCACCTGAGGGCCGCATGCCGCGCCGAGCCTTCCCGCTTGCCGTATTGATCACGGTCGCCCTCGCCTCCGGCGCCTGCCGCGGTGAGACGGACAAGTCGGAGCCACCGGCGGAGGAAGCGTCCGCGCTCGAGGTTCCTGGCGACTCGGCGCTTCGGGCGTTGACGATCACCCGGCATGGGGACCTCGATACCATGCGGGCGTACCACCGGATCCGCATCCTGGTGGCGCCGAGCCGGACCCAGTATTTCGTGGACGAGGGCACGCCGCGCGGGCTCGCCGTGGACGCGGCCGCCCTCTTCGAGAAGAGCCTCAACCAGCACCTGCGCACCGGGCGGCAGCCGATCCATGTCGTCTTGCTCCCGGTTCGTCACGACGAACTGTTGCCCGCGCTGCTCGCGGGCCGAGGCGACATCGTCGCCTCGGCATTGACCATCACGCCGGAGCGGCTGGCGGTGGCGGACTTCTCGCAGCCGACCGTCTCGAACGTCTCGGAAATCGTCGTCACCGGCCCGGCCTCGCCCCAACTCGATTCCCTCGAAGACCTGGCGGGGAAGGAGGTCTACGTCCGGCGCTCCTCGGCGTACTACGAGAGCCTGGAGACGCTCAACGAGCGCTTCAAGCGCCGGGGCCTGGCACCGGTGCGGCTCCGGGCGGCCCCCGAGGCCCTCGAGGACGAAGATCTGCTCGAAATGCTCAACGCCGGCCTGGTCCAGATCGTCGTCATGAACGACCTCCTCGCCAATTTCTGGCAGCAGGTGCTCCCTGAGATCACCCCGCGCCCCGCGCTCGTGGTGAAGTCGGGCGCCGACATCGCGTGGATGTTCCGGAAGGACAGCCCGCAGCTGAAGGCGGAGATCAACCGGTTCCTCGCGGAATATCCGGCCGGTTCCGCGACCCGCAACACGATCCTGCACCGCTACCTGAGGGGCACCAAGTACGTGACGAACGCCTCCGCGGAGTCGGAGATGCGCAAGTTTCAGGCGGTGGTGGAGCTGTTCAAGAAGTACGGCGCGCAATACGACCTCGACTTCCTCCTGGTGCTGGCGCAGGGCTACCAGGAGTCCCGGCTCGACCAGGAGGCCCGGAGCCAGGTCGGGGCGGTGGGCGTCATGCAGGTCATGCCGGCCACCGGGCAGTCGCTGGGCGTCGGGGACATTCACCAGCTGGAGCCGAACATTCATGCGGGAGTGAAGTACATCCGCACCCTGATGGACGAGCACTTCGCGAACGACTCGCTGGACGACTTCAACCGGACCCTGTTCGCCTTCGCGGCGTACAACGCGGGGCCGGCCCGGGTCGCCGGGCTGCGGCGGAAGGCCGCGGCCCGCGGGCTCGACCCGAATACGTGGCTGCGCAATGTCGAATACGTTGCGGCGCAGGAGATCGGCCGGGAGACGGTCACCTATGTCGCCAATATCTACAAGTACTACGTCGCCTACACGCTGGTCATGGAGCAGGACGCCGAGCGAGAAGCGGCGCTGAAGGCACACCGCTAACCGACCCGGAGTCATTGATGCTGACCTTGCTGCCCCTGCTGGCCTCCGCCGTCCTCGCGACCGACACCGTCCTCGTGTCCCCGGCCTGGCTGTCGTCACATCTCGGCGAGCCCGGCGTCCTCGTGGTGCACGTCGACCGGAACCGCGCCGCCTACGACGCCGGGCACATCGAGGGAAGCGTCTACCTGCCGCTCTCGTCGATCGTCGTCGAGCGGGACGGGATCCCGACGGAACTCCCGCCGGTCGCCCAGCTCGATTCCGTCCTCGAGGCGGTCGGCATCGGCGACCGCACCAGGGTGATCATCACCGGCGATCCGCTGGCCGCGGCGCGACTCTTCTTCACCCTCGACTACCTCGGACATTCGTACCAGGCGGCGCTGCTCGACGGGGGGACGGCGATGTGGGTGGAAGGAGGATGGCCGGTCAACAGCGCGGCGGTCCCCGCGCGCCGAGGGACGCTGACCCCTGATCCGCAACCGGAACTCGTGGTCAGTGCCGAGTGGGTGAAGAGCCATCTGCAGAGCGCTGAGGTCGTGTTGCTCGATGCGCGGACCAAGTCCGATTTCGCCGCCGGGCACATTCCCGGGGCTCGCAACATCCCGTGGGACATGACGCAGGAGGGGAGCCCGCCGGTCTTGCAGAGCGCGCCCTGGCTCATGGGGCTCTTCCACGGCGCAGGCGTCCCGCCGGGATCGCAGGTCGTGACCTATTGTCGGTCGGGGATGCAGGCGAGCTTTCTCTACTTCGTGGCGCGGTACCTGGGATATGAGACGAAGATGTACGACGGCTCGATGGCGGAGTGGACGAAGCTGGCGGGGGCGCCGATCGAGACGGGTGTGCCGGAATAGATCGGCCCCGCGCGTCAATCACCGCAGTCGACGGGGGCTCAATGCCGTGTTGTTCGGGTCACTCA
Source organism: uncultured Gemmatimonadales bacterium (assembly GCA_963748815.1). Taxonomy (GTDB): domain Bacteria; phylum Gemmatimonadota; class Gemmatimonadetes; order Gemmatimonadales; family GWC2-71-9; genus SPDF01. Next base: position 635,583 of record CAVVKJ010000010.1, read on the forward strand.
GCTGCCCGCTTTCGCGGCGCCACTGGCCTCGCCGCCGCGGCGCTGGTCCTGGGCGCGTGCGCCAGCGTCCCGACGCAGTCAGCCAGTATGCAGGCATCTCCCAACGTCACGGTCTCCGCCTCCAGGCTCCAGCTCCAGGTGTTCGAATTGGGACGCGCCGTCTCGGCGTTGATCGAGGAGGCGGCGGACAGTATCGAGGACTCGTCAACCGATCCGGTCGTCCGCCGGACCGCACTGCTGTGGAAAGTGTCGGGCATCCCTCTCGTCCAGGAGGCGGCGCTCCGCATTGATCCGCTGGTGGCCGGAGTCGATCTCGTGGCGCTGACGATGCAGCAGCTGGACTATTTCACGACCGGCGCAGGCCGTGACGCGTTCGGCCCTCAGCAGTTCATCGCCGTCGCGGCGGCGCGTGAATCCGAACGGCTGGCGATCGCGCTCGCCAAGGCGAGCGTGCGGAGCGGCACCTACCGGCCGCAGTTCGAGGCGAACGTCCGGCAGTGGGCGGCCGACCACCCGATGCATGGCCCAACGCTCACGCGGGCCTCCGTCCTCAATTCGGAGTGGGAGGCGCTCGGCATCAGCACGGAATCACTGCAGGCCACCATCGCCAACGTCGATCGAACGCTCGTGAACATCACCTACCGCCTGAGCTACCTGAATGAGACGCTGGCCGCGCAGGCGCGCTGGAACGCCGAGCTGGCGCTGGGTGACGTCCTCGTCGCACCCCAGAGCGAATCGATCTACTCCACCTTCACCTCGGCTCTCGGGTCGGTTGGCATGTTCGCCGACAGCGTACCGCTGCAGCAGGTGCTCGATCAGGAGCGGCTCGCGCTGATGGCGGATGTGGACCGCCAGCGCGTCCTCGCCTTCGAGGACGTCGCCGCCCAGGTCAGCATCCTGCGGGCCGCGCTGACCTCCGAGCGGGAAGCGCTCATGGCCGAGGTCGCCGAGGAGCGTGTGGCGATCTTTGCCTCCGCCGACACGCTCGCGGCACGCTCGATCATCCAGTCGGAGGCCGTGTTGCGGCGGCTGGTGCTGCAGATCGTCGCGGGAGCCCTGGTCGTGGTCCTGGCGCTGCTGGGGTGTGGAATGATCCTGATCAAGCGATGGAAGACAGCGACAGCCTAGGGGCGGGACTCGAGCCGCCGGCCGAGGCCCAAAAGAAAGGCCCCCTTTCGGGGGCATAGCAGGGGCGGGACTCGACGCGAAGCGCGGGGCCCTGACTTCGGGGAGTGGAACGACCATAGCAGGGGCGGGACTCGAACCCGCGACCCCGGCATTATGAGTGACAGATGGCCGGGGCACGAGTAACCCCGACCTCCTCTCCATCCCATACAGAGTCCAACTCAAGTCCATCAGACCACACCAGCCATTCTTCAGCTGGTGGTTCAGGCGATCCCGGCACGAGTGCCGGGGCCGGATCGCGCAGTCGTACCGTTGAGCTGCGGCGCTGGAATGTGCGCGGCAAGCATGGCGAGAAGCCGCGCAGAAGCCCGTCAGAGCCACGGAACTCGGCTGACGCACCGACACGGGCCGCGAAGGAGCCGCAGGCTCCCCGTGGGCCCGCAGGGCACACGGAAGCGAACTCCGAAGGAGAGAGCGTCGAGACGGGGCCGAAGGCCCCGCCCCTTGATACGTTAGCAGAACTCGACCACAACCAATCTGCCAAGAGCAAGGAAAAGCTTGCCAAACGGGCCAAGATGAAGAACATCACGGTCCCAATTGCCATCGGGCTTGCGGAACTCAGGACGCCTCTCGAGAAGAGCTATCGCAACACCTTCTACTGTGCCGGGCTGTTGGTCCAGGATAGGGATGGTAAGCTGCGGGGGCTATTTTGCGGCAATCGTTGGTGCTTGGTCTGTAGCCGGGTACGGAGTGCCAGGGGGATCGACAGATACATTCCGGTCATTTCCGCCTGGTCGGACCCGCAGTTCGTTACCCTGACCTTGCCCAATGTTCAAGCCGCTGAACTGGCCGCGACCATTGCCCAGATGCTCCGTGACATACTTGCAATTGGCAGAGCGATCAAGCGGACAGACAAACTGCCCTTGCAGGCGTTGCGGAAGTTGGAATGCACCTACAACGCACAAGTAGGATCCTATCACCCCCATTTTCATCTCGTGGTAGGGGGAAGAAAAGTCGCTGAGGCGATGGTTAGGAGATGGCTGGCGCTCCACCCTGATGCATCTCCCGCCGCACAAGATATCCGGCCATGCGACCTGAACTCCATGAAGGAGATGTTCAAATACTTCACCAAACTACTTGCCAAGGACTCCGGTGCGGAAACCCGCCGTTCCGTTGCTCCGCTCCATGCGCTGGACGTGATCTTCACTGCGATAAAGGGGAAGCGCGTCTTTCAGCCGATGGGATTTAAGGTGAACGTCCCCCCGGCTCAGGACGACAACGCTGAAATCGGGCAACTGTCAGGTACCGTCTCACCAACGCGTCGGGGAGAAAAGGTGGCTTGGGAGTGGGTCCAGGGTCTACACGACTGGATAGACCTTGAGACAGGCGATGCGTTGTCCGGCTTCGAGGGAGTGTGACTCGCGCTGCAGGCTTCCCAGCAGCCACTTCCGTATTGGCTACAACCTTGAGCCCCATCCATACGTTGCCGTGGAACGCATCATTTTTGGCGAAAGTGATCTTCGCGGTATTTTGAGAAGTAGTACAGTACTGATCGTTCCGCTATGTCCTTCATTACATCCGCCATTTCGGCAACGGTCCACTTCTCCGGCCTGAAATAGAAACTGCCACGATTGAACTTTCCGGCCTCCTCATTGTGCAGATATGTCGTATTCAACTTGCCAAACATGGCCATCGTACTGACTCGGTCCAGAATCGACGAGTCCGCTTCAAAATCGCAACCGTAGCCGAAGCACACGAAAGGGAAGATACTTTCGCGCATGAGTGCTGCTCGAAGCCCAACAAGGTTCTTCCCCAGACGCTCTATCGCGTTTCCTCTTGCCTGCTTCTGAAGCCCTTCCTTTTCGCGAAGATCGTTTGTTCCCTGGTTTTTTACTTCAGCAATCAGGAGAGGGTACGACAATGAGTCGCCCGGCTTTCCTTTCATGTAGAGGAAACCACCATCTGGACGAATCGAACTCGTGTCGAAATGGTAGTGGAAGGTCACATCAGGGTAACTCTGCCTGAGCTCGGCAACGATGTTCTTTAGGTACCACTGACTTTCATGGACTAGGCCAATGCGCTGTCCGAACTTGGCGTCGAGATGTGCGATCACAATCGCCAATGCTCTCATGACATCAGACTCTTGCTTCTTCGATGTCGTATTGATGACCGTGCCGGCCCGCTGAGTTCTGAGTTGGTGCTTGCGCGCCATTCCCCTACCTCCGCTCCACCAAGAACAACTGCTCGGTGACATGGATTGAACGATTTGTAAAGTTCCTACTGCCCCTGAACGCGTTATAGCGAGTTTCGAGCACCTCCACCGTCCCGATTTCGCTGAGCATCGCCCTCATGGCTTCAGGTGAGATGAAGCCTTCATTGTTGAAGGAAATTAGTAGGTAGGGTGCATCGATTGAATGAAGCAAGCCCTCCAACAGTTTGGGCGACTTTGCCTTGACGTTGTAGCCGGATCGCCTCCAGTCCTGTGGGATACCGGACACCCGGCTGACTTGAGATGGTTCCTCATAAGCTACCAGCAGGTTGAGCATGAAATAATTTGAGCCGTACGGATGCTGGTTATACGGTGGGTCGATGTATGCTAGATCGAGACCTTTAAGGAGGGGCGCCAACTCATTCGTGTCGCGTTGGAACACCTCATAATCACACTCGAAATTGCTGAGCACCGGCACATCGAGCTTGACCTCCCCCGTGATTCTGACGAGTGCGTCCGACCCACTACCCCCAAACTGGCCTATCTGCGTTTCACGATTCTTGTAGAAACCCTTGAATACGCCGGCAGTGTTGGCGTGAATTGAGGCACGGCTCAGGAGTGGGCCTAGGATAAGGTCCCTCATCTTCATCGGAGCTGAGTCAATCAGCCGCCGAAAGTTGTCGAGGCGACGCGCATTATCATTTGTGTAGAATACCCGGTCATCTTTGGTGATTGCCTCCTCATTCGCCGGTGAGTACAGGGTTTCAATAAACCCCTTCGGGAAAGGCTCGCTCAAGACGCGATCATTGAAGTCGTCGATCATTTCAGTCAGTGCAACTTGGTCGACCTCGCTTCGATTACTCAGGTAACAGCGCGATATGACCGCAGCGTAGTCCTCCATGTCGTTACACACTATGGACGAGGAGTGCGCCTTGAAATAGCGCGACACAACCCCAGACCCGCTAAACGCATCAAAGACGCGAAGCTTCGATTTTTTCAACCGATGCTTCACTCGCTCCACGGCAGTCCCGATCTGTCCGAGCAGGGCCCGCTTGTTGCCGATATAGGTCAACAGTTGGCGTGCCAGGTAGTCCGGATTCTCCGCACTTGAGTCCTGTGGCCACAGCACCGACTGTTGGCTTGAAATTGAAGCGTCGAGGATTCGGCGCATTTCGGCTGACGACTCATCCATCAATGACCCCTTGCATGCTATCAGATGCCATGGGTTGCTTGGTTCCACCGCATTCGAAAGGGCGCTTCAACCGACCACAGGTTGTCGGAGTTGCACCACCACATGCGCTGCCAATGCAGCGTAGGCTAGCGCCAAGAACACGAGCTTCAGGCGGAAGAGTCGATAGGGCCAGGTATCGAGGGAGGCTGGCTTGTGATACTCCCCTTCAATCGTGCCGGTCTCGGTATGTTGAGCTTTCTCTTGGGCCAGAAGCCAATTCCGCTGACCTACGGCAGCAAGCAGTGCCTGGGCCAAGTCGGAGCCGAAGAACAGGAATACGCTGAGAAGAGCCCAGAGTGCAGTTGGTGGAAACCTGCCATCTGCACTGCGAAAGATCCAACATATCGCCGCTGCGCCGAAGGCGAGTCGCCGAGTGAGCTCCGTGATGTCACGCGTATAATCTCGGTAATGGCCCCATGCCTCGGCGTTCTTCATGGCTTTGTTGGAGGAGTAGACCTCGTCCCTGGATTCCCCGTAGGTGCCGGTTTCCTGGGAGGAACCGATGGCGCAGGCGTGGTGGGCTTTGGCTGCTTGTCAATCGGGGCCGTATAACTCAATGGACACGCCCTCCCAGTTCCCAACGCATTGGTTCCCATCCGGCACGGCTCTTTGATCCAAAGTTCAACAATCCCTAGGCAGATCGCAAGTGCAAATAAATGCGAGAGTTCCGAGGCTCAGCGACCTCGGGGAGGCCCATCGTCCGAGGGTCACCAACTTCGGCCAGAGTGTCCACCGAAAGACACGCTCTTGACAAGCTGAACACGCGGTTTAAGATATATTTAACCTTAAACAAAGCATAAGCCCATGAGCTATTCCCAGCCGGACATGATCCGCGTCAGAGCGGCGATCGAACGGGGACTGAAGGTGGAGTTCTGGTGGACCGGGCTTCCTGGCGAACGAGGAGCGAAAGTGGTCAAGGTCGATGAGCATGGCATGCGGTGGACGCTAGACATAGAGGCTACGCACTGGGTCACTCAGAAGATTGCGGCAGGGCTGCTAGGAGTGAGTGTCGTCACAATCAACAAATGGGTCCGTGAGGGAGTATTCCCGAACAAGAAGATCAGGCGTGGGGTGTCCGTGATTCCGATTCGAGAGGTGGAGAAACTCGCCAATTCGCGTGGCCTCTTCTTGCGAAGCAAACAATAGTCATCAACAGGCCTAAATGGACTACGGCCAGAAGGGAGGTGATATGAGTGCCGACGAAAACTGAGTTGGAAGCCCAAAACGATGAACTTCGCGAACGGCTGGAAGCAGCCCGTGAGATCATCGATGACGCCCTCGGTCTCGAAGATGAGGACGACGACGACGACGAAGACGAAGACGACGACTGAATACGACAACGGGCTGCAACCGCTTAGCCATGGTGGCTTCGCAATTGCAACCCGCTCAACCTGCTGAACCGAGACACTGCGCCAACAGTGCCTCGGAGGGTACTGATTACTTATGCCTTCCAATATGGATTCCATCGCCGTCCCTGACAAGGCCCAAGGGGCTCTCCTCTCAGTTCGGGACGCTGCTTCCTATCTGAAGATGTCCGAGGGATGGCTCTCACAGAGCGACATCCCCTTTGTTCGGCTTGGTCGCAGTCGGCGTTACCGTCTGGTCGACCTCGATTCGCACATCGAGCAAAATCTTTCCCACCGACCAATACGGGGGCCCCGATGAGCAGCATCTATGTGCGCGGCAAGACCTGGTACGTCGCTGTCCCTACACGATCTGGGAAGTGGACGAAGTGGTCGACGGGCAGCCGCGACAAGGCGATGGCGCAGCGGATGGCCCGGATGATTGACGACTTCGGCCCGAAGGGACAACGCGCCTGGGTCTTCTTGGATGCCGTATCCACCGGCCAACTGCCAGTGGCAGCGTTGTATGACGCGTACTCGGCCCGCCAGCTCGACCAGCTGAAGGAGGAGCTGACCGATGTTGACCTGGAGCCATACGTGGACAAGTGGTTGAAGGCCATCGAGAGCAACGTGGCAGTCGACACGATCCAGCATTACGGGCTATATGCGCGCTCACTATTCCGAGAGGGTACCCGCTTTCCGAGGTCAGCGCTCCGACACGAGAGGATCGTCGAGTGGCTCGGATCACGAAAGGTGGGTCGCTCCACCAAGCGGAAGTACCACGCCGCGCTGAGCAGTTTCTGTGAACACCTGAAGGGGATCGGTATCCTTCAGCGGAATCCGATGCGGGACGTGAAGGCACCGTCCCCTGCCCCGGCCCGAATGAGCTACTTGAACCAGACAGACGTGGAGCGATTGATCGCTGCCCAGGCGCATCCCTACAACGTCCTTTCTACGCTGGTCCATGGCACCGGTATGGAGCTTTCGGTGGCATTGGGACTCAAGAAACGGGACATCGACCCTGTCCGACGAGAGATCCGAGCCAAGGGCACTAAGACCAAGTATCGGGACCGGCACGCGACTGTCGTCGATTGGGCCTGGCCGACCATTGAGCGTCATGCCGCCTTGCTAACTCCCAATGCGCCGCTCTTTCCAGGGATCAATCGCTGGACAGCCAGCGACAAGCACCGTGAGGCGTGCCTCGCTCTTGGGCTGGAGAATTATCAGCTCAAGGACTCCAGGCACACCTACGCCGTGAGGGCCATCCGTGGAGGCGCATCCTTTGAGTTTGTGGCTCGGCAATTGGGCCATGCGGACACGACCATGGCGGTGAAGGTGTATGGACGATTCACCCCAACGGACAGTGAAAGGACCGATTGGGAGGAGAACGCAAGAGCCCAAGATGCCGCCAGAGCGCAGGCGTAACCAACTTCCTCCCCGGAGTTTCCCTTCGCAATTAGTACGAAAAGTCCGTGGAAAAAGTCCGGTAATTGCCCGGCAAAAGTCCGTCTAGCGATTTTGAAAAGTCCGGTGAAAAAGTCCGTCAGGGCACTATTCCCCGGTTTACCACGCAGTGAGGGCAGGATGCCGATACTCGCAAAGCTTTGCAATTCTTCAGCTCTTGGTACACAAAAAACGGAAGCCCCTTCAGACTTCGAAGGGGCATCTCGTAACTCTTTGGCAATCATGAACCTACACGATAGCAGGGGCGGGACTCGAACCCGCGACCCCGGCATTATGAGTGCCGTGCTCTAACCACCTGAGCTACCCTGCCAACAACAACAACTTGGGACTGAGGACTGAGCGTACGGGCACGCCGCGGCGTGCCCCGTACAGCGCGGCAATCCTAGCCGCGCGCGAGCCGGATATCAAGGTTCGGCCGGGGGCAACACCCGAAAGAGGAACTCGCCGTTCTTGATCATCCCGAACGATTCCCGCGCCACCCGCTCCTGCACCCGCGGGTCGGTCTCGATCGCCTTGGCCGCCCGTTGCAGGGAGTCGATGACCTCCTCGAGGTCCGCCACCGCTTCGGTCTCCCGCACCTCCGCCCGCCGCAGCTCCCACCAGTTCCAGATGCTGTATTCCCCGCCCTGCACCGCGAAGACCGCCGCCAGAGCGATGATGACGATCCGGGCAATCGCGACGCGGCTCACAGCGGATAGAGGTCCCGGCCCGGATAGTGGGCCACTTCGCCGAGTTCCTCGGCGATGCGGAGCAACTGGTTGTACTTCGCCACCCGGTCGGTCCGGCTCGCGCTCCCGGTCTTGATTTGCGCCGCCCCGGTGGCCACCGCCAGGTCGGCGATGAAGGTGTCCTCCGTCTCGCCGGACCGATGGCTGATCACCACGCCGTACGAGCTCCCCTTGGCGAGCTCGATGCACTGCAGCGTCTCGGTCAGCGTGCCGATCTGGTTCACCTTGATCAGGATCGCATTGGCCGTGCCCGACTCGATGCCGCGCGCCAGCCGGTCCACGTTGGTGCAGAAGAGGTCGTCGCCCACCAGCTGGACCCGCTCGTGCAGCTTCTCCGTCAGCTTCGACCAGCCGTCCCAGTCGTCCTCCGCCAGCCCGTCCTCGATGGAGACGATCGGATACCGGTCGACCCACTGCGCATAGAGGTCCACCAGCTCTTCGGCGGTGCGCGCGCTCCCGTCCCCCTTCTTGAAGACGTACTTCCCACCCTTGTACAGTTCCGACGCGGCCACGTCGAGCGCGATCGCCACATCCTTGCCCGGCTGGTACCCCGCCGACTCGATGGCCTGCATCACCACGTCGAGCGCCGCCTCGTTGCTGGGCAGCATCGGCGCAAACCCGCCTTCGTCGCCCACGGCGGTCGAGAGCTTCATCCCGGTCAGGACCTTCTTCAGCGAATGGAAGACCTCGACCCCCATCCGGAGTCCTTCCGGGAAGGTCTCCGCCCCGATCGGCACGATCATGAACTCCTGGGCGTCCACGTTGTTGCTGGCATGCGCGCCGCCGTTGAGGATGTTCATCATCGGCACCGGCATCACGTGCGCCATCGGACCGCCCAGGTAGCGATAGAGCGGGAGGCCCACATCCTCGGCCGCCGCCCGCGCCACCGCCAGCGAGACCGCAAGGATCGCGTTGGCGCCCAGCTTGCTCTTGTTGGGCGTTCCGTCGAGATCCATCATCTCGCTGTCGATCAGGATCTGGTCCTCGGCGGCCATCCCCTCCAGCCGCGGACCGATCAACTCGTTGACGTTCCGCACCGCCTCCGAGACGCCCTTCCCCATGAAGCGCTTGGTGTCACCGTCGCGCAGCTCCGCCGCCTCGTGCTCTCCGGTGGAGGCCCCGCTCGGCACCGCTGCACGGCCGCTGGCGCCGCTGGACAGGACGACATCAGCCTCGACGGTGGGATTGCCCCGGCTGTCGAGAATCTCGCGCGCATGAACTTCAATGATGGTCGACATGAAATTCCAGGTAAGAAAGCGAATGGTGAATAACCGCCCGACTGCCCCTCTGCCCCGCCAACAAGCTACCCGCTTGCCAACGACCCCGTCAACGCGCCCCGAGCGCGAGCATCGCCGCGCGTGATGCGTCGCTCAGGCGCGCGCGGTCGTCCTGCGTGAGGCCCGCCGTCGGGATCGGGGGTGCCACCCGAACGATCACCTCGCCGGGGAGCACGTAGAGCGCCCCCTTGGGCGTCCGCTCGAGCGTCCCCTCGATGAAGAGCGGAGCCACCGGGACCCCCGCCTGGATCGCCAAGACGAACGGCCCCTTCTTGAACGGGAGGAGGCGTCCATCCAGGCTCCGCGTGCCTTCCACGAATATCATCGCCGACATCCCCTGCCGGACTTGCGTCGCCGCCTGATCGTAGCTGGCAAAGGCCGAAGTGAGGTTCTTCCGGTCGATGAAGATGTTGCCTGCCGAATCCATCGCCTTGCCGAGGATCGGCACGCGCGAAAGCTCCTGCTTGGCGAGGTACCGGAAGCTGTGCGGAATGGCGACCAGCAGGACCCAGATGTCGAGCATCGACAGGTGGTTCACCACAAATACGTACGACTGCGCTGGATCGAGCCGGTCGAGCCCCTCGACCCGCACGCGGATGCCGTTGACCCGGAGCAGGATGCGGGACCAGCCGACCATGATCCGGTCGTACACGTTGTGCGGGGCGTAGCGGATGCCTGCATAGGAGGCGAACACGGCCCACGTCGCGTAGAACGCCGTGAGCGGCAGCGCCACCGCAACAAACCAGATGGTGCGAAGCCACCTCATGCGAAGTGATCATGCCCGGAAAGCGCGACTGGTACCCCGGCGAAGGTGGCCGCGACGCCCGTCCCCCGCCGAATCCGGCCGATCCGCGTGAGCACCGTGCCGGTGTCCTGCTGGAACCGCCGGGCCTCGAGGTCGTCGAATCCCTTGGGCAGCGCGGCCAGGAGTTCGTAGTCTTCCCCGCCTCGCGCGGCAAAGGCCTGCACGGCGTCGCCCCGCGCGAGGGCGCAGGCCACCGCGTCGGGATGCACCGGGATCTGTTCCAGGTCGATCTCCACCCGAACCTCCGACGCCGCCGCGAGGTGTCCGGCGTCTCCGCCGAGGCCGTCCGAAACGTCCAGCATCGCGTGGGCGCCATGCGCGGCCAGCCACCGCCCTTCGGCAATCCTCGGGACAGGATGCGCGAATCGCTCCCGTGCCCCCTGGGCCGGTTCGCTGCCTGACTCCCAGGCGTGGAGTGCGGCGCGCGCGCCGCCGAGGGTGCCCGTCACCCAGAGCACATCGCCGGGCCGCGCCTCGGAACGGCCGACTGGCCGCGCGGAACGGCCGACCACGGTGACGTCGGCCACCCATACGGGAGAGCGGGAAAGATCGCCGCCGAGGACCCGCCCACCCACGGCGGCAACCGCGGCGCCCACGCCGCGCATCAGGGCGACCAGATCGTCGGATGAGGCGTCGCGGGGGGCGCCGACGCTCGCGGTCAGCCCCACGACCTCGGCACCGGCCGCGGCCAGGTCGGAAAGCGCGGACGAGGCGGCCCGCCATCCGATCTCCTCGAGCGTGAGCCAGTCGCGGCGGAAGTGGACGCCTTCGACGCTCATGTCCGTGCTCAGCACGACTTCGCCGAACCCCGGTGGCAGGACGGCGCAGTCGTTGCCCAGCCCGGCAGCCGCGGGACCGAGCGCCGCCGCGATGGCCCGGATGCGCTCGAATTCTGCGCCGCCCCCCAGTGGAATGTCGGTCACGGCCGAATCTCGGCGAGGCGGAAGCGGACCAGCCCGGCGGTCGTCGCGACCCAGAGGTAATCCACGTCGATGGCCAGATCGAGCGGGAGCCCCGGCAGGTCGCCACCCACGCCGAGGGGGCGGACCGGCGTGCCCTCCAGGCGGGTCCAGCCGACGCCGAGGTCGCCAGCCACCCAGAGCCCGTCCCCGTCGACGATGAGCCGCCGGAGCGGGCCCACCACGCCGGAAATCGGCGCGCCGAGCACCCAGCGAGCCTCGCCCGGCACCCTCCAGACGAACTGATCACTCGTGACCCCCACGAGTGTGTCGCCCATCCAGGCGAAGTCGTAGATGGTACGCCCGAAGGCCGCCGATTCCTCGACCGACGCGGGCAGGAACAGGCTGGGTCGGTCTGCGAGGGCTCCGCGGGGGCCATTCGGGGTGCCGACCCACACGGTATCGGGACCGATGGCCACGGCGCCGACCGAGCCGGCGTAGTCTGGCGCGAGCCGCTCTCCGCCGGTGGTATCGACAAATCGGGCCAACCCCCGCTGGGTCCCGGCGACCACCACGCCCCGTCGCGTGGCCAGCGCCGTTACCCGCCGGTCGGGGAGTCCGGACGTCTCCGTGTAGGCGGCAAACTCGGTCGGGTTCTCCGAGTCGAACCGGAGCAGGCCACCATCGGTAGCGGCCCAGACCGCCGGACCGACGCCGATCAGCCGGCGTCCGCGCGTGAACGGAAGCCCCGTGGCTGACGGCCCGGCAAAGACCCTGAACTCCGTGAGGTCGCTCGCCACGAAGTTGAGCGCGGAGGGCGCCGTCTCGCCCCGATCGGTCAGGGCCCACACGCCGCCCGGCACGGCGTAGAGCGCGCCGACGACCGATCCCGGAAGTCCAAAGGTGAGCCGCTGCGGAACCACCATGCCGTCGGGTACGAAGAGCGCGCCGACGCCATCGCTGCCGAGATACCAGCCGAGGTTGTCGAACGATCGTGCCGCGGACGTCAGGCGGGCGTTTCGAAGCGAGGGATCGAGCAGGAACGCCGATGCGCTGCCACCGAGCGCCGGGTTCGAGGCGATGGCCTGCGCCACGGTGGCCGGCCGGACCGGCCGGATCGGGGGCGCGGAGGGAAAGGCGTTGAATCCGCCACGTGGCACCTTCGCCCAACCCGAGGCGGTTCGCAGGAAGAGTCCGTCATAGGGCGCGGCGAGATCGAAGGCAAAGTCGAGAAGCCGGCCGTCGGCATCTCCACGCTCCCAGATGCGCAGGTCCGGCTGGAAATGCACCCAGCCGTCGACGGTCGCGAGCCAGAGGCTGTTATCGAGCGGATCGATCATGCCCGCCGTGACTCGCTCAAGCGCGCCCGCGACCGGCGGGTCGTACGGGCCGTCCCAGCGGCGGAGCAACGGGCTCCACGAGAGAACCGCGTCCGGGGAGACCACGAACACCCGCTCAGGCCCGGCGGCGACGGCCCGGATACGGGTCCAATCCCCGATGACCACCCGGTCTCCGGGCCGCCAGTTCCGCGACACCTGGGCGGGGAGCACGGACACGACGCCGCAGAGCAGGAGCGAGAGGGAGGAGGTCAAGCGCATGGGGGTAAGGTACCGCATTCGTGGACGGCCGGCGCCGAGCCCTGCTCAGGCTCGGGGTCGCTCGAGTTCCAGCAGAATCGGCGGGGTGACACGCGGTGGACTGCTGCGAAGCAGCGTCCAGGCGCGCCAGAGATCAGGGAGGGCGTTCACGACGTCCATCGGCCGCATCGCCCGCGCGGTGTGCCGTCGCGCGGCCAGCTCCCCCGCCCGGCCGAGCGCCTGGGCGGCGAAGGCGGCGGCGCGATCTCCCGGCAGCCCCGCGCCGAGCATCGCCCCGCAAATGCCCGCCAGGAGGTCTCCGCTGCCACCGGTGGCCAGCCCCGGCCCGCCCGCCCCGATGGTGCGGGACGCATGCCCGGCGCGAGCCACCACGGATGGAACCCCCTTCAGGAGCACCGTGGCGCCGGTCTCGGCTGCGGCAGACTCGGCGGCCCCCCAGGGGTCGGTGTCCAGCGACCCGGCCAGATGCGGAAAGAGGGAGCGAAACTCGCCGGGATGCGGAGTCAGGACGAGGTCGCGGCCTGCGGCGATTTCCCGTAGCCGGGGGAGCGCACCCTGGAACGCGGCGAGCCCATCGGCGTCCAGCACGGCGGCGCGGCAACCGTGGAGCACCGCAGCGACCAGCTCGACGGCTCCCGCCGCCCTTCCGAGCCCCGGGCCGACGATCACGGCGTCTGCCGCGCGCACCAGGGCGAGCAGTTCATCCCCTGGCGGACCGTCGAGGGGGTGGGCGCGGAACTGCAGGTCCGGCTCCGCCCCCGCCAGGGCCGCGACGGTTTCCCCGGGGCCCACGGCGTAGACGAGCCCCGCCCCGGAGGCAAACGCGGCCCGCCCCGCCATCCGCAACGCCCCGCTCATGCCGGTGTTGCCACCGACCACCACCACCCGGCCCCGGTCGCCCTTGTGTGCACGAGCCGGGAACGGCGTCAGCCATTCGGCGGCCAGCGCATCGGTCATCAGCACCGGCCACGAGGGATCCACGGCGGGCAGCCCGATGTCGATGACGACCACATCTCCCACCTCGTCACGGGCGAGGAGGTGCCCCCGCCGAGGCGCGCCGAAGGTGATCGAAAGTTCGGCGCCCGCGGGGCCCCAGGCCGCGCCGGTGAGCAAGTCGACACCCGTCGGCCCATCAAGCGCAATCATCGGCACGCGCAAGTCGCGGAGGCGTTCCATCAGGGCGGCGGCCGGCCCACGCGGAGCCCCGGACGCGCCGGTGCCGAGCACGGCGTCCACCGCAAGCGCCACGGTCGGCCATGGGCCGTCGGGCGACACCTGCCGGACGCCCTCGGCGAGGGCGATATCGCGAACCTGCGCGTTGAGGGAGGAAGGTGCGCCGGGAAGCGGCGCGACCCAGACGGGGATGTCGTGCGTGTGCAGGGTGCGGGCGAGGACCCATCCGTCGCCACCGTTGTTGCCGGTTCCCGAGGCGACCAGGACGCCGCCGGACAGCGAAGGCCCGAACCGGGCCGCGATGACCGCCGCGCACCCCCGGCCCGCGGCGTCCATCAGCGTCGCGACCGCGATGCCTGCCGCCTCGGCACGGCGGTCCCACTCGGCGGATTGCTCGGGGGTGAGTACGGGGATGTGCATTATCAATTCCACAGGAGGACGTGGGGCCGGCCATCAGAGCCTGCCATCGCGCACCGTCACCCAAAGGCAACGGCCCCACGTCCTCAGGCCCCCTACTTGAATGACTGACCTATGACCCGGCCGAACGAAATCTCACCGTTGTCGATCCGCAGGTTGAACCCGCATTCCGGATTGGTGCAGACCCAGGCCTTGTAGGTGATCGGCGCACCCTCACGGCCGTAATCGGAGAGCGGGATCAGCTTTCCATTGGCGCACTTCTGACATGCCGGCCAGTCTTTCCCTTCCATGAGCCCCTCCCAGGCTAGGTCTCGACCTGCTCCGACGCGGCGCCCTTCCAGACGTACCCCGTCCGAAACGCCTCCGCGAAGTCGTACACATCGATGAAGTCCGCGGCGGAATCACCGGGCTGCGCCACGAGCAGCCCCGCCTCCACCAGCGCGAACACCACGCGGCCCACCGCGTCGGTGGAGGTGATGCCCCAGTGCGCGAGCACCGACGGCGCGAGCAGCCCGAACTGCTCCCAGGCGAGATCGCGGCAGGCCCAGGCGACCTCGGTGCCGGCGAGATGCCGGCGCGCCGGCAACCGGGACTGCACATGCTCGATGGCGCCGAGCACGAAGAGATAGGCCCGTTCGTCGAACTGCCCGCCCCGCGAGCGGATGCGGGTCAGCACGTCGGCGACGAACGTGAGGTCGTTCACGCGCGCTCGACCTGGTAGAGCGGGAAGGCGCGGGCCAGCGCCTCGACGTCGCCCCGCACCTTCTCGATCGTCGCGTCGTCCTGCCCGACGATTACCCGGTCGATCAGGGTGGCGATGCGCTTCATCTCGGCCGTGCCCATGCCCCGCGTCGTGAGCGCCGGCGTGCCGAGCCGGATGCCGCTGGTCACGAACGGCGACTGCGGGTCGTCCGGAATCGTGTTCTTGTTGACGGTGATGCCCGCGCGGTCGAGCAGCTGCTCGGCGAGCTTGCCCGTCAGCCCCTTGGGACGGAGGTCCACGAGCATCAGGTGCGAATCCGTGCCGCCGGAGACGATGTCGAACCCGCGGCCCTGCAGCGCGACGGCGAGGGTCTTGGCGTTCTCGACCACCTTGCGCGCATAGACCCGGAAGCCGGGCTCCAGCACCTCGCCGAAGGCGACCGCCTTGGCGGCGATGACGTGCATCAGCGGGCCGCCCTGGTGCCCGGGAAAGACCGACTTGTCCACCTGCTTGGCGAGCGCCTCGCCGCAGAGGATCATCCCGCCGCGCGGGCCGCGGAGCGTCTTGTGCGTGGTGCTGGTGGTGACGTCGGCGTGCGGCACCGGCGAGGGATAGACGCCGCCGGCCACGAGCCCCGAGAAGTGGGACATGTCGACCAGCAGGAACGCCTCGATTTCGTCCGCGATGCTCCGAAACGCCTCGAAGTCGATGATCCGGGCATAGGCGCTGCCGCCCGCGATGATCAGCTTGGGGCGCTCGCGCCGGGCCTGGTCGCGCACCGCGTCGTAGTCGATGAGCCCGGTGGCGGGGTCCACGCCGTACTGGACCGCACGGAAGATCATCCCGCTGTGGTTGACCGACGCGCCGTGCGTCAGGTGCCCGCCATGCGGCAGGGACATGCCCATCAGGAGATCGCCCGGCGCAATGAGGGCCATGTACGCCGCGAGGTTGGCCTGCGCACCGCTGTGCGGCTGCACGTTGGCGTGGCCCGCGCCGAAGATCCGCTTGGCCCGCTCGATGGCCAGCCGCTCAACTTCGTCCACCACCTCGCACCCGCCGTAGTACCGGCGCCCGGGGTACCCTTCGGCGTACTTGTTGGTCAGCGGCGTGCCCATCGCGTCGATAACGGCCCGGCTCGCGAAGTTCTCACTGGCGATCAGCTCCAGGCCGTCCCGCTGGCGGCGCAGCTCGCGGTCCACGATCGCGGCAACGGCCGGGTCGGCCTCCCGCAGGCCGGCGGTATTGTGGCGACTCACGTCCCCTCCCCTTCCTCGATCTTGGCGACCCGACGACTGTGCCGGCCACCGGCGAACGGCGTCGCGAGCCAGCGCTTGAGAATGTCCACGCTCTCGTCCTCGCTCAGGCAGCGCGCCGGCAGGACGAGCACATTGGAATCGTTGTGCTCCCGCGAGAGCTCCGCGACCTCCGGATTCCACGCCACCGCCGCCCGCACGCCATGGTGCCGGTTGGCGGCATAGGACATTCCGAGCCCGGTTCCGCAGAGCAGGATGCCGCGCTGCACCTCGCCGCGTTCCACCTTCTCCGCGAGCGGGTGGGCAAAGTCAGGATAGTCGACCGACTCGGTGCTGTCGGTGCCCATGTCGAGCGGCGCGTACCCGAGCGCGGTCAACTCGCGCTTGAGCCGCTCCTTGAGCTCGACGCCGGCGTGGTCGGATGCGATGGGGATGATTTCTGGCATGTAGGGCAACATAGCGGGGACGCGGGGACGCGGGGAAGCGGGAAAGCCCCCTCCCCGCTTCCCCGCTTTCCCGCCTACACGGGCATCCACATCGGCCGCATCCCGCCGACCTGCTGCAGCCGGCCCTCAGCGAGGCGGTCGGCGGCGAGGTACGACGGGATCTTCTCCGCCGCCGCGAGATCATAGATCCGCAGCAGCGTGTCGTAGATCTCGCCCGCCTTCTTCTTGGACCGCTCGGCGGTCCAGCCGTGGATTTCACCGTACACGTTGATGAGCCCGCCGCCATTGATCACGAAGTCGGGGGCGTAGAGGATCCCCTTCGCGTCCAGCGCGTCGCCGTGCCGCTCCTCCGCCAGCTGGTTGTTGGCGCCGCCCGCCACGATGGCGACCTTCAACCGCTTCAGGGTGTCGTCGTTGATCGTGGCGCCGAGCGCACAGGGCGCGTAGATGTCGGCGGCCTGGTCGTAAATCTTGTCCGGCGCGACCGCGGTGGCGCCGGTCAGCTCCACCACCCGCTTCACTTTCGCCTCGTCAACGTCGGAGACGATGAGCTTGACCCCCTCCGTCTTCAGGTAGGTGCAGAGGTACTGGCCGACGTGCCCGCACCCCTGGACGAGCACGGTCTTGCCGGCGAGCGAGTCGCTCCCCCACTTCGCCTTGGCCGTCGCCTTGATGCCGACGTAGACGCCGTGCGCCGTCACCGGCGAGGGATCGCCGGAGAGGCCGGTCAGCCCCGCCACGTGGTTCGTTTCGTAGTGCACGAACTCCATGTCGGCCGGGCTGGTGCCGACGTCCTCGGCGGTGATGTAGCGGCCGCCGAGCGACTCGACGAAGCGGCCGTGCGCGCGGAAGATCGCCTCCCGGTCGGTGCGCTTGTTGTCGCCGATGATGACCGACTTGCCGCCGCCCAGGCTCAGGCCGGCCACCGCCGCCTTGTAGGTCATGCCGCGGGCAAGACGCAGGGCGTCGGTGATCGCCGCGTCCGTCGAGTCGTATTGCCAGAAGCGCGTCCCGCCCAGGGCGGGGCCGAGGGTGGTGTCGTGGATGGCGATGATGCCGAAGTAGCCGCAGGCGGGTTCATGGCAGAAGACCACCTGCTCGTGCCCGTATCCGGCGATATCCTTGAACAAGTCCATGGCGGCGCTCACTGGGAAATGGCGGTTGAAGGACGGGCGCGGAAGGTCCGGCCGGTCGTCGATGGCGTCACTTGGTGTACTCGTAGAACCCGCGGCCGCTCTTCCGGCCGAGGTGCCCCGCCGCGACCATGCGGCGGAGCAACGGACAGGCCCGGTACTTGTCGTCTCCCAGGCCTCGATGCAGCACTTCCAGGATGGCGAGGCAGACGTCCAGCCGATGAAGCGGACCCCGATGCAGCACTTCCAGGATGGCGAGGCAGACGTCCAGCCCGATGAAGTCGGCCAGGGCCAGCGGCCCCATCGGATGGGCCATCCCCAGCTTCATCACCGTGTCGATCGACTCGGGCGTGGCCACTCCCTCCATCACGCAGAAGATCGCCTCGTTGATCATCGGCATCAGCACCCGGTTGGACACGAACCCGGGATAGTCGTTCACCTCGACCGGCGTCTTGCCGAGCGATCGCGAAGTTTCCATCGTCCACTCGGCGGTCGCATCGGTGGTCGAATGGCCCCGGATGACCTCGACGAGCTGCATGACCGGCACCGGATTCATGAAGTGCATCCCGATGACCTGGCCGGGGCGCCTGGTGCGCGCGGCAATTTCGGTGATGGAGATGGAACTGGTGTTGGTGGCGAGGATCGCCTCGGGCTTCGCGATCCGGTCGAGCTGTTCGAAGAGGGCAAACTTGATGTCGGGCCTCTCGGAGGCCGCCTCGACCACGACATCGGCCGCGGCGGCCGCCTCGAGGGACAGGTGCCCGGCAATGCGGCCCATCACCTCGTCGGCGTGCGCCGCCGTCAGCGTCCCTTTCTTGACCTGCCGGTCCAGGTTGCCCCGGATGGTGGCCAGGCCCCGGTCCAGCGCCGGTTGGGCCACGTCGATGAGGGCCACCTGCCAGCCGTGCTGTGAAAAGACGTGGGCAATGCCGTTCCCCATGGTCCCGGCTCCCACGACCGCTGCGCGCTTCATGCCGCCCCCTCCCCCTTCGGTATCCAGCGTGACACGAGAATGATGGCGCCGATCGTGGCCACCGAGGCCAGGATCCCGCCTTCCGGGCCGAAGGCGCCGCCGCTGACCCACGCGGGCCCGCCCGGATTGTACTCGAGCAGCGGAATCGCGAGCGGCAGCCCGCTGACCGGAGCGCCGAGCGCCGCGAGCGAGAGGTTCCACCCGAGGTGCGCCCCCCACGCGGCCCAGATTCCGCCCGGACTGAAGAACACCGCGCCGAGCAGCATCCCCGCGAGGCTGATGTTGGCCAGTCCCAGCAGGGTGGCGTCCGGGTTGCCCAGGTGCGCGAGCCCGAACAGCAGGGAGGTGGCCACGACCGCCTGCCACCGGCCGATGACTCCCGCCAGCAGGACCAGCGGCACCCCGCGAAAGATGATCTCCTCGCTCAGCGCCGGGAGGCTGAGTGCCGCGGCGGTCAGGCCGGCGGAGCGGAGCCAGCCGAGGAAAGTCCCTTCCCCGGTCGTCCAGCTCGCGCCGGCGACCGCCAGCCCGAGCACCATGGCCAGCGCCGCGGAGGCGCCCCCGACACCGAAGCCGCGACCGAACCACCGCCCCCGGGGCGCCGTTCCCGCCCAGCGGAGTTCCTCCCAGGTCCGGCCCACGACCCGGTGGCCGATGTGATAGGTCGCGATGCCGAAGCCGACGATCAATCCAGCGCCCTGCACCATCGCCTGCAGGAGTCCCGCGGCGCCGAACCAGTTCGGGTCGACCTCCCCCGTGACCACCGCGCCAATCCCGACCGCGGCCACGAGTCCAATCGCGAACCCTTCTACGCCAAAGGCGATCGACCAGCCGATCGCCTTGAGCACGCCCTTCCAGCCGCTGCCGATTTCGCGGCGACTCAAAGCAGCGTGGCCAGCTTCGGTGAAATCCGTGACACCAGCGCCGCCGCAAGCGTTGCCTTGATGAGGCCCATCGGCAGGAACGGCAGCGAGCCCAGGGCAAAGGCCGTCGCCGGATCACCGGTGAGGATGGCCAGCTGCGCGACGCCGCCGGCGTGGATGATCACCAGGCCGAGGAACGCACCCAGGAGCGCGCGTCCAAACCCGCCGCGCCGGGCGACGCTTCCCATGATCAGGGCGGCCACCGGAAAGGCGAGAAGGTATCCGCCGGTCGGGCCGAGGAGCCACGCGATGCCGGACGCGCCGCCCGAGAAGACCGGCAGGCCGGCAATGCCGAGGCCGAGGTACGCGATGAGCGCCGCGACGCCGGCTACGGGGCCCAGCAATCCGCCGACCGTCAGCACCGCCAGGTCCTGCAGGGTGACAGGCACCGGCGTCATGGGCAGCGGGATGCGCACCTGCGCGGCCACGGCCACGACGAGGGCCCCGATCGCGATGGCGAGGACGCGACGTCCGGTGGACGACACGGGAGCGGCGACGAGGGCCGGCGTTTCGGTCTGGCTGATCACATTGCCTCCACGCTGAGCGCCACGGCGTTGCCGCCACCGAGGCAAAGGGTTGCGAGACCTGTCCCGACGCCGCGGTCCTTCATGGCGTAGAGCAAGGTGGTGAGTACCCGGGCACCGGAGGCGCCGATCGGGTGGCCGAGGGCCACCGCGCCGCCCCGGACGTTGACGCGGCTCCAGTCCCAGCCGAGGGCCCGGCCGTCGGCCAGCGCCTGCACGGCGAAGGCCTCGTTGGCCTCGATCAGGCCGTAGTTGCCGATGGTGGCCCCGGTCTTCTTCATGAGGTTCTGCACGGCCAGGATCGGGGCGAAGAAGAGGTCCTTCGGGTCGCCGCCGCCGGTGGCGTAGCCCGTCACCCGCGCGAGCGGCTTCAGGCCGTTCGCCTTGGCGAAGGCGAGGGAGGTGACGACCAGCGCGCTGGCGCCGTCGTTGAGGCCGGGCGCGTTCCCCGCGGTGACGCTGCCGTCCTTCTGGAATACCGGCTTGAGTTTGGCCAGCGCTTCGAGGTTGGTGTCCTTGCGGGGCGACTCGTCGGTGTCGACGATGGTCGGGCCCTTGCGGCCCGGAATCTCGACCGGCACGATCTCCGCCTTGAACTCCCCCGCCTCGATGGCGGCGACGGCCTTCTGGTGGCTCTCGAAGGCGAACCGGTCCTGGTCCTCACGCGAGATACCGGCCTTGGTGGCGGTGTACTCGGCGTAGACACCCATGTGGTTGTCGCCGAAGCTGTCCCAGAGGCCGTCGTGGATCATCCCGTCGACCATCGTCTGGTTGCCCGCCTTGATGCCGTTCCGCATGCCGTACACGTAATGCGGCGACGCCGACATCGCCTCCTGGCCGCCCGCCACGACGCACTGCGCGTCGCCCGCCTTGATGGATTGGGCGGCGAGCATGACCGCCTTCAAGCCGGACCCGCAGACCTTGTTGATGGTCAACGCGGGCACGGCGCCGGGGACGCCGGCGTGGATCATCGCCTGGCGGGCGGTGGCCTGCCCGGCGCCCCCCTGGAGGACATGGCCCATGATGACCTCGTCCACGGCGCCGGGATCGACGCCGGCGCGCTTCAGCGCCTCCCGAATGACGACGGCCCCGAGTTGCGGGGCCGACAGGGACGACAGGCCACCGAGATAGCGGCCAATGGGGGTGCGGACGGCGGAGACAAGGACGGGGGTCGTGGAATCGCTCACGGTGCATCCGAAAGTTGAAGAAATCGCAGTCCCAAAGATACTCGCCGAGTCAACGCTCCGCGAGGTGAGGGGCTAGCCCGCCATCCCGAGCGCCCGTGATCGAATCTCGTCCGACACGCGCGAGAGAAACTCCCCCACCGCCACCACCTCCTGCTTGTTCCCCGCCCCGCGCACGCGGATGGCCACCGTATCGGCGTCGGCCTCGCGCTGCCCCACCACCGCCATGTACGGCACCTTGCCGACCTCGCCCTCCCGGATCCGGTAGTTGAGGGTCGAGTTCCCGGCGCTCAGCGTCGCCCGGATCGCCGGCCGCCCGGAGCCGCGCCACCACCTTCGCCGCCGCCTCGGCCTGCTCGTCGGAAATCGGGAGCACCCGCACCTGCTCCGGCGACAGCCAGAGCGGGAAGGCGCCCGGCGAAGTGCTCGATGAGGATGGCGATGAACCGCTCGAACGAACCGCACATGGCGCGGTGGATGACGACCGGCCGGTGCTCGGCGTTGTCCTCGCCCACGTAGCTCAGGTCGAACCGCTCCGGCGCCGCGTAGTCGAGCTGGATGGTGCCCAGCTGCCACTTCCGTCCGATCGAGTCCGACACGTCGAAGTCGATCTTCGGCCCGTAGAAGGCGCCGTCGCCCGCCTTCAGCTCGTAGGGCAGCCCGGTGGCCTCGAGCGCGGCACGGAGCGCGCGCCTCCGCGCGGTCCCACATCTCGTCGTCGCCGATCCGCTGCTCCGGCCGGGTCGCGAACTTGAGCGTCGCCGTCAGCCCGAACGTCGCGTAGTACCTCGAGGATCATCTGGACGAGGCGCTGCACCTCGCCCGCGATCTGGTCGGTCCGGCAGGTAGATGTGGCAGTCGTCCTGCTGGAACTGCCGCACGCGCGTCAGCCCGGAGAGCGCGCCCGTGACCTCGTTGCGGTGCAGCACGTCGAACGTGGAGTAGCGCACCGGCAGCTCGCGGTACGAGTGCTTCTCGCATGCCGTACAGCAGGTGGTGGACGGGCAGTTCATCGGCTTCAGGGAGAAGTCGTGCTCGCCCGATCTCGTTGTCGAGCACGAGGAACATGTTCTCGTGGTACTTGCCCCAGTGCCCCGACCGCTCCCAGAGCCTCTTGTTGTAGAGCAGCGGGGTCTTGATCTCCTGGTAGTCGGCCCGCTGCTGCAGCTCGCGGATGAAGTCGTTCAGCGCGTTGTAGATCGTCGTGCCCCGGTCGGTCCAGAAGGCGGCGCCGGGGGACGACGGATGGAACATGAAGAGGTCGAGCTCCTTGCCGAGCCGGCGGTGGTCGCGCTTCCGCGCCTCCTCGAGCCGGTGGAGGTGCGCCGCGAGGTCCTCCTTCTTGAAGCACGCCGTGCCGTAGATCCGCTGCAGCATCTGGCGGCGCTCGTCGCCGCGCCAGTACGCGCCGGCGCCGTGCAGCAGCTTGAAGTGCTTGAGGCGGCCGGTCGACGGGATGTGCGGGCCCGCGGCAGAGGTCCTGGAAGGGTCCGTCGGTGTAGACGGTGATCACCTCGTCGTCGCCGAGCTCGCTGATGCGCTCCAGCTTCAGCGGGTCGTCCGCGAAACGGCGGTTGGCCTCGGCGCGGTCCACCACCTCGCGGCGGAACGGGTGATCCCGTCCACCACCTCGGCCATCTTCTGCTCGATGGCGGCGAGGTCCTCGGGCGTGAAGGGGCGCGGGACGTCGAAGTCGTAGTAGAAGCCGTCCTCGATCGGCGGGCCGAACCCGATGCCGGCGCCGGGAAAGAGCTCCCGCACCGCCGTCGCCATGATGTGCGCGGTGCTGTGGCGGAGCAGCTCGAGCGAATCGGCGTCGCGCTCGGTGAGGACGGCAAACGCGGCGTCCCGCTCGATGGGCCGGTCGAGGTCCCAGACCACCCCGTCCACCCGTGCCGCGAGGGCGGCCTTGGCCAGCCCCGGGCCGATCAGCTGGGCCACCTCGCGGCTCGTGGTGCCCGCGGGGACTTCGCGCACGGAGTCGTCGGGCAGGGTCAGGCGGATCTGCGTCATGGGGAGGTGTCCTGCATGATCGGCGTCACGATCGGGTCGGCGTGAGGGGCGTAGCGAAAGTAGAGGACGATCCCGCCGAGGATCAGGAGCGCCACGAAGAGCCAGCGAGCCAGTTCGCGGCCGGGAATCCGGGTGCGTTCGTCGGCCATGAGACACCCCGGGAACGAGGGGAGACGATACCTGCGACTTCGCGAGTGAACGTGTTAACTTAACGCGTCTTAGCCAATATTTGCACAAGGAGCACGCGCGTGAAGCGGGAGCGTCTGAGCACGGCGGAAACGCTGGGCTGGTCGGTGGTCGGTTTCGGGGCGGGACTCGCCGGCGGACTCTGGGCGGCCGGCTGGCTCGGCCGGGTGACCCGCGGGCGCCTGGCCGATGAGGTGCGTTCCATCCGCACGCCCGGGGCCACCTCCGCGGTCGCGCTGGCCGGCGCGGTCGAGGCCGCCCTGCAGGCCGACCCGGCGCTGGCCCCGCACGGCCTCACGGCGGTGCCCGTGACCCGGGGCACGGTGGAGCTCTGCGGCTGGGTGCCCGACCGGCGCACCCGCGCGCGCGCCGTCCGGCTGGCGGCGCTGGTCGACGGCCTCGACGACCTCATCAACAGCATCCTGGTTCGCGGCGAGGACGACTTCGTCGTTCCCACCGAACTGACCCTCGAAGGCCGGTCCGCATGACCACCGAGCTCGCGCCGCAGTACCAGCCCGGCGACATCGAGAAGGCGCTCTACCAGTGGTGGAGCGACCAGGACCTCTTCTCCCCCCGCCCGGGCGGTCCGTCCTACGTGATCATGATGCCGCCGCCCAACGTGACGGACCGGCTGCACATGGGCCACGGCCTCAACAACACCATCCAGGACGCCGCCATCCGGTTCGAGCGGATGCGGGGGCGCGACGTGCTCTGGCTCCCCGGCACCGACCACGCCGGCATCGCCACCCAGAATGTCGTGGAACGGGTCCTGACCTCCGAGGGGAAGACGCGGTTCGACCTCGGCCGCGAGGCGTTCGTGCAGCGGGTCTGGGACCACGTGCACCGGACGGGCGCCACGATCCTCGAGCAGCTGAAGGCGATCGGCGCCAGCTGCGACTGGAACCGGACCTATTTCACGCTCGATGACGGGCTGTCGCGGGCGGTGCGTGAGGTGTTCGTACGCCTCCACGAGAAGGACCTGATCTACCGCGGCAACTACATCATCAACTGGTGCCCCCGCTGCCTGACCGCCCTCTCGAACGAGGAAGCGGAAAAGGAGGAGGAGGACGGGCACCTCTGGCACCTCCGGTATCCGCTCAACGACGGCCGGCACCTCACCGTGGCCACGACGCGCCCCGAAACGATGCTGGGCGACACCGCCGTGGCGGTGCATCCCGCGGACACCCGGTACGCGGCCCTCGTGGGCAGCACCATCCGGCTCCCGCTGGTAGACCGGGACATTCCGATCGTCGCCGACGACGAGATCGATCCGGCGTTCGGCACTGGCGCGGTCAAGGTGACCCCGGCGCACGATCCGCTCGACTTCGAGATCGGGAAACGGCACGGCCTGGAAGCGCTCAACGTCCTGACCCCCGACGCCCACATCAACGAGAACGCGCCGGCCCGTTTCCAGGGGCTGACCCGGGAAGCGGCACGCAAGCAGGTCGTGCGTGAGTTCGACGCGCTGGGGTTGCTGGAAAAGGTGGAGCCGCACCACCACGCCGTCGGTCACTGCTACCGGTGCGGTACCGTCGTCGAGCCACGGCTCTCGGAGCAGTGGTTCGTCCGGATGGCACCGCTCGCCGCCCCGGCCCTGCAGGCGTATAAAGACGGCGACGTCCGGTTCATCCCGGAGCGCCGCGGCACCGAGTACGCGCAGTGGATGGAGGGGATTCGCGACTGGTGCATTTCGCGCCAGCTCTGGTGGGGCCATCGGATCCCGGTCTGGTACTGTGACTCGCCGGGCTGCGAGCGGACCACGGTTTCCCGCACCGACCTGTCCGCCTGCCCCGGGTGCGGCGGTGCGGTGCGCCAGGACGAGGACGTCCTCGACACCTGGTTCTCCTCCTGGCTGGTGCCCTTCTCGAGCCTCGGCTGGCCCGAGCGAGACAGCGGACCTGAAGCGGTTCTACCCCGGCGACACGCTGGTGACCGCCCCCGAGATCCTGTTCTTCTGGGTGGCGCGGATGATCATGGCCGGCCTGGAGTTCCAGGGGAAGGTGCCCGTTCCACACCGTGTACCTCCACGGCACGGTGCGCGACACCCAGCACCGCAAGATGTCCAAGTCGCTGGGCAACGGAATCGACCCGCTGGAGGTGATCGAGCGGTACGGCGCCGACGCCCTGCGGTACACGGTGATCTCGGGCATGGCCGTCGGGACCGACCTGATCCTCGACCCCGCCGACCTCGAGTCGTCGTTCGCCGCGGGCCGGAACTTCGCCAACAAGCTCTGGAACGCCGGCCGGTTCGCGCTCGGCACCCTCGACGGCCCGACCCGGCCCCTCGCGGGCCAGTACCCGGACGTGATTCGGCGCGAGGAACTCACCCTCCCCGATCGGTGGATCATCGCCCGCTGCGACGCGACGGTGCGCGCCGCCACCGAGGCGTTCGAGCGGTTCCGGCTCAACGACGCCGCCGCCGCGGTGTATCGCTTCCTCTGGAGCGACCTGGCCGACTGGTACATCGAGCAGGCCAAGCCGCGGCTCTACAACCAGCAGCCCGGCGGCGACGTGGCCCGCGCGGTGCTCGCCCAGACCTTTGACGTGGCGCTGCGGCTGCTGCATCCGGTCATGCCGTTCGTGACCGAAACGCTCTGGAAGCGGCTCCCGGGCCGGCAGGATGCCGATTCGATTTCGGTGGCGCCCTGGCCGCGCCCCGATGACCGCGCGACGGACGACGATGCGCTGGCGCACTTCGAGGAAGTGCAGCGCATCATCACGAGCCTGCGCCAGTTGCGGGCGGACGCCGGGGTACACCCCGGCGAGCAGGCCACCGGTTCGATCACGACGGCCACCGCGGCCACCGCCGCCCGCCTCTCCGGCCAGCGCGAGACCATCACCCGCCTGACCAAGGTCACCGTCGATGCCGTCGTGGTCCGGAGCGCCGATGGCTCGTCAGGCGAGGCCCTCAAGACCGCGGTGCTCCCCGACGGCGTCGAGGTGTCGATCGCGTTGAGTGCGGCCGACCGCGAGCGCGAATGCGCGCGGCTGGCCAAGGAGGAGGCGCACCTCCGGCAGCTCGTCGCGGCGCAGGAAAAGAAGCTCGGCAACGAGCAATTCGTGGCGCGGGCCCCCGCCGCCGTCGTCGAGGGAGAGCGCCAGAAGCTCGCCACCTGGTCGGAACAGGCGGACGCGCTCGGCGAGAACCGCCGCCGCCTGGGTTGTGCATGACCGGGCGCCGCCTGGCGGGAGCGATCCTGGCGCTCGCCATCGCGGCGTGCGCCAAGATGGAACCCCCGCCGGGCGGCCCCCCTGACCTCGTTCCCCCCGGGTTGATCGCCACCGTTCCGGAATCACTCACCGTCCTGCCCGAGTTTTCCGGAGACGTCGAGTTCCTCTTCAACGAGACCGTCTCCGAAGGCGGCAGCCCGAACATGGGCCTCGGCACCGGCGACCTTGAAAAGCTCGTCATCCTCTCGCCGAGCGAGAAGGTGCCCAAGGTCCGGTGGAAACGGAGCCGCGTCACCGTCCGACCGGCGGAGGGCTGGCAACCAAACACCGTCTACCGCGTGCAACTCCTGCCCGGCGTGATGGACATCCGGCGCAACCGCTTCGACAGTACCCGGGTCGTCACCTTCACCACCGGCGCCCCGCTTCCCGAGTTGCACCTGACCGGCCAGGTCTGGGATTGGACCACCGGCCGCCCCGCCCCGCGCGCCCTCGTCATTGCCGTGCTCCTCCCCGACAGCCTGCGGTACCGGATGATGGCCGACAGCGCGGGCAAGTTCGACTTCGGCCCGCTGCCGGCAGGCGACTACCTCGTCTACGGCGCCATCGACCAGAATAGGAACGCCCGGCTCGACCGCCGGGAGGCGTGGGACTCCCTTCCTGTGCCGCGCGACAGCACCGCGGTCCCGGAACTGTGGGCCTTTCCGCACGACTCTGTCGGGCCACGGCTCTCGAAGGCCGAGGTGAAGGACTCGCTGTCCGCCACCCTGACCTTCAGCCAGCCGCTCGACCCCACCCAGCAGTTTGCGCCGGGCACGGTTCGCGTCGTCCTCCTCCCCGATTCGACCGTCGTCGAGGTGCTCTCGCTGCTGCCCAAGGCGGAACACGACTCGCTGTACCGTCCCCCGCCGCCACCGCCCGACACGACGGTGCCCGAAGCGCCGGCGCCGCCAAAGAAGGCCGTCGTCCCACCCGTCGTTGCGGACAGCGTGAAGCCGTCGCGGTCGCCCCTGTACACCTCCCTGGTGCTGCGGGTGGCCGCGGCCTGGAACCCAAAATCCACCTACGTGATTGAGATCGACTCGCTCCGAAACGCGAACGGCGCCCCGGCGGACATCCGCGGGCCGCTGGAGGTGCCGGAGGTGAAGGTCGACTCGACCGCCGTCGCCGCGGATTCCGCGGCAGCACTTCGCGATTCGATGCCGACGCCGCCGGATTCCGCCGCCCCGCCCACGCCGCCGGGGGACTCCCTCCCGCCGAAGCCGCCGGCTCGATGAACGACGACCCGCGCCGACGGCTGCCGTCGGTGGACCGGGTGCTGCAGGAGCCCGCCGTCCGCCGGCTCCTCGAGTCGGTTCCCCGGAGCGTGGTCGTCGCCGCCGCCCGCGAAGCGGTGGCGATCGCGCGCGAGGGCCGCGGAGACCCGCCGGAGGATTGGGGCGCGGAGGTCGAGGAACGGGCGACACGCATCGGCCGGCGGTCGCTCCAGCCGGTGCTCAATGCCACCGGCGTCGTCCTGCACACAAACCTCGGCCGAGCCCCGCTGGCCCGGACGGCGCTGGAAGCGGTTGCTGCCGTCGCCTCGGGATACAGCTCCCTGGAGTTTGATCTCGAGGCCGGCGTGCGCGGACATCGGACGGACCACGGGCGTCGCCTCCTCGCGGAGTTGACTGGCGCGGAGGATGCGCTCGTGGTCAACAACGCCGCCTCCGCGCTGGTCGTCGCGCTCAACACCGTGGCCGCCGGAACGGAAGTCGTGATTTCGCGAGGGGAACTGGTGGAGATCGGCGGCTCGTTCCGCATCCCCGACATCCTGGCGAAGAGCGGTGCGCGGCTCCGCGAGGTCGGCACCACCAACCGGACCCATCTCGACGACTACCGCGGCGCACTCGGGCCGGCCACCGGCGCCATCCTCAAGGTCCATCAGTCGAATTTCGGTCAGTCGGGTTTTGTCCACTCCCCCGCCGGCCCGGAGCTGGCCCGACTCGCACAGGAGCACGGGCTGCCCCTGCTGCACGACATCGGCAGCGGGCTGCTCGCCGATCTCACCGCGTTCGGGCTGGACACGGAGCCCCGGGTGCCGACCGCGGTCGCCGAGGGCGCCGACCTGGTCATCTTTTCGGGAGACAAGCTCCTCGGCGGCCCGCAGGCCGGGTGCCTCGTCGGCAAGGCGGCGTTGCTCGCGCGCTGCCGGGCCAATCCCTTCGCCCGCGCGGCGCGCGCGGACAAGATGACCTTCGCCGCGCTCGAGGCGACCCTCGAACTCTATCGCGATCCCGAGCTGGCCCTTCGCGAGATTCCGGTCCTGACCATGCTGACACTGACCGGCGACGAGCTGGCGCGTCGAGCACAGGCGCTGGCGTCTTCGATTCACACTCACTTCCCCGCTTCCCCGCTTCCCCGCCTTGTCACCGGTTCGTCGGCGACTGGCGGCGGCTCCTTTCCGACAGCCGAGCTGCCGACCACGCTCGTGGTCCTCGACCCCGGCCCGCGCGGCGCGGATGCCCTCGCACTCGCGCTTCGCCTCGGCGACCCGGCCGTCGTGGCCCGGGTGGAGAACGGAGCGGTCGTCCTCGACCCCCGGACACTTCCGGAGGGCTGCTTCCCCGAATTGGCAGCGGCAATCGCGAGAGCAGTTCAGGAATGACCAACCGCCCGCCCGCAGGCCTCCCCGCTTTCCCGCTTCCCCGCCGGGCAGCCTTCATCGACCGCGACGGCACCCTCGTCAACGATCCCGGTTTCCAGCGCGATCCCTCCACGGTCGAGCTCCTGCCGGGTGCCGCCGCGGCGGTGGCGCGGCTGAACGCGGCGGGGGTCGCGGTCATCGTCGTCACCAACCAGTCGGGAATCGCCCGGGGACTCATCACGCCGGCGGAGTATGCCGCCGTCGAGCGGGCCATCACCACGCGATTCGCCGAGCAGGGCGCGCGGCTCGACGCGACCTATCACTGCCCGCACTATCCCGACATCGGCGGCCCCTGCGACTGCCGCAAGCCGGGCACCCTGCTCTACCGGCGGGCCGCGGAGGAGTGGCAGATCGACCTCGCCGCCAGCTGGGGGGTCGGCGACCGCGTTTCGGACCTCGAGCCGGTGCTCGCCCTCGGCGGGCGGGGCCTCCTGGTGCGGACCGGAGCGGGACGAAAGCACGAATCGGCGGCCAGGGCGGCGGCGTACCCGGTGGTGGAGGATCTCTCGGCGGCCGTGGACCTGATCTTGGGCGGGATCCCGCCGAACGGCACCCCCTAGGGAGGGAGGGGGTCCCCCCTTACTTTTCAGGGTTATGTCGTATCGCGTGGCGGTCTGTGTTTCGGGCGGGGGCAGCAACCTGCAGGCGCTGCTCGATCAGCTCCAGGGGGACGCGCCAGCGCGGGTCGTGCTGGTGCTGAGCAACCGGGCGGAGGCGGGCGGGTTGGAGCGGGCGCGCCGGGCGGGTGTCCCGGCCGAAGTCCTCGCCGACCCGGCCGACGCTTCGGAGTGGATTACCCGGCTGGGCCGTCGGGATGTGGACCTCCTGGTGCTCGCCGGGTACCTGAAGCTGGTGCCGCCTGGCGTGGTGCAGAAGTTTGCGGGCCGGATCGTGAACGTGCACCCGGCCCTCCTGCCTGCGTTCGGCGGGCCGGGGATGTACGGAACCCGGGTGCACGAGGCGGTCATCGCCAGCGGCGTCCTGGAATCCGGCCCGACCGTGCACCTGGTGGACGAGGTGTACGACCGGGGAGCGATCCTGGCGCAGCGCCGGGTCCCGGTGCTGCCGGGCGACACGCCGGCGGCGCTGGCGGCGCGGGTGCTGGCGGAGGAACATCGCCTCCTGCCGGAGGTGGTCCTGGCGGCGGCGCGGGCCGGACGCCCGGTCGCGGTGTCGAACACGGATTGATTCAGCAGTCGGATTCTACCTGGGAGTACCATGCCGAGGGCATTGCTTTCTGTCAGTGACAAGCGGGGCGTCGTCGCCTTCGCGCAGGGCCTGGTGCAGTTGGGGTGGGACATCGTCTCCACCGGCGGGACGGCGGCGGCGCTGAAGGCGGCGGGCGTCCCGGTGCAATCGGTGGAGTCGATCACGAACTTCCCCGAGATGCTCGACGGGCGCGTCAAGACGCTCCACCCGATGGTGCACGGCGGCCTGCTTGGGCGCCGCGACAACCCGGTCCACCTCCGCGCCATGGACGAGCACGGCATCACGCCGATCGACCTGGTGGCGGTGAACCTCTACCCCTTCCGCGCCACCATTTCGCAGCCGGACGTCTCGTTCGAGGACGCGATCGAGAACATCGACATCGGCGGGCCGTCGATGCTCCGCTCGGCGGCCAAGAACCACGAGTTTGTCCTCCCGGTGGTGGAACCGTCGGACTACCCGGAAGTCCTCGCCCTGCTCCGCGCCGGGGAGATTCCGCAGCAGACGCGCCGCGCGTACGCCGCGAAGGTCTTTGCCCATACCGCCGACTACGACACCGCCATTGCCGGCTATCTCACCCCGCGCGAGGAAGGGCTCCCCGCCCGCCTCGGCGGATCGCTCGAGCGGATGGCCTCGCTCCGGTATGGCGAGAACCCGCAGCAGCGGGCGGCGCTGTATGTCACGGAGGAGCCGCGTGGCATCCGGGACCTGACGCAGCGCCAGGGGAAGGAACTCTCCTTCAACAACATCCTCGACCTCGACGGCGCCATGGCCGCCGTGGCGCCGTGGACCAACCGGCCGGCCTGCGCCGTCATCAAGCACACCACGCCCTGCGGGCTGGCCGTCGGCCCGTCGGCGCTGGAGGCGTGGCGGAAGGCGGTGGCCACCGACCCGCAGTCGGCCTTCGGCGGCGTGGTCGCGTTCAACACCGTCGTCTGTCGGGCCACCGCCGAAGCGATGGTGGGGATGTTCCTCGAAGTGATCGTGGCCCCCTCCTTCCATGAGGAGGCGCTCAAGATCCTGGCCACCAAGAAGAACTTGCGGGTCATCGAGCTTCCGGTCAGTCACGGCGAGCAGGGACTCGACTACAAGTGCGTGCGCGGCGGGTTCCTCGTGCAGGATCGCTTCCAGTTCGATCCCTCCGAGGAGGCCTGGCGCGTCCCGACGGTGCGGCATCCCACGGAGAAGGAGTGGGGCGACCTCCGGTTCGGATGGGCCGGGGTGGCGGCGGTGAAGTCGAACGCGATCATGCTGGTCCGGGACGAGGCCGCGATCGGGATCGGCGCCGGCCAGATGAGCCGGGTGGACGCGTCGTTTCTCGCGGTGCACAAGGCGCGGCAGCAGGGGCACGAGCCGCGGGGCGCCGTCCTCGCGAGCGACGGGTTCTTCCCCTTCCCCGACGGCGTGGAAGCGGCGGCGGAAGCCGGCGTGACCGCCATCATCCAGCCGGGCGGGTCGGTCAAGGATGACGACGTGATCGCCGCGGCAGACCGGCTCGGCCTCGCGATGGTGCTCACCGGTTCGCGGCAGTTCAGGCACTAACGGAGACTTCGTGACGAACAGCAAACCCGCGACCCCGTACCGCTGGGCCGCCCTCGTCGGGCTGGCAGTCTTCGGCATCTACATTGCCACCCTCGCCCCGACGACCGCCTTCTGGGACACCTCCGAGTACATCGCCGCGGCGAAGGTGCTCGGCATTCCCCATCCGCCGGGCAACCCGCTCTTCGTGATCCTCGCCCACACCTGGGGATTGCTCCCGCTGGCCGGCGAGTACGCCAAGCGGATCAACCTCTTCGCCGCCTTCACGAGTGCGGCCTCGGCGGCGCTCTGGTTCCTCATCGCCGAGCGCTGGCTTCGCGAGATCGTGCCGGTCCGCTGGGGCCGCCTCCTCGCCGCGGCCGCCGGGACGCTGGTCTCCGCCACCTCGTGGACCGTCTGGAACCAGTCGGCGGTCAACGAGAAGGTGTACACGGTGTCGCTGCTCTCGATGGCGCTGGTCACCTGGCTCGCCGTGCACTGGGGCGACGACGACCCCGGCCCGCACCGCGACCGGTGGGTCATCCTGATCGCCTACATCATCGCGCTCTCCACCACCAACCACCTGATGGGGCTGCTCGCGGCGCCGGCGGTCGCGATCTACATCCTCTGGACCGACTGGAAGGTGGTCACGCGCCCCTGGGTCGTGGTGGGCGTCATCACCGCCGTCCTCGTGGGCGTGTCGCTCAACTATCTCTTCCTCCCGATTCGGGCCGGGCTGTTCCCCCCGATCAACGAAGGGGAGCCGGTCGGCTTCTTCAGCCAGGCGCTGATGGACGTCATCAACCGGGTCCAGTACGCCAAGCCGCCGGTCCTCGACCGGCAGGCGGACCTCCTCTCCCAGTACGGGAACTACCTGCAGTATTTCCGCTGGCAGTTTGCCCGTGACTGGGGCAGCGCCGCCGGGGCCGCCGCGGCGCTCTTCGCGATGCTCGGCCTGTACGGCCTCTGGGAGTTGATCCGCCGCGACAAGCGCGCGGGCTTCGCGGCGCTCGCCATGTTCGGCACCCTGACGGTGGCGCTGGTGTTCTACCTCAACTTCAAGTACGGCTTCTCGATGCACCTCGAGCGGGACATCCCGCGCGAGGTGCGTGAGCGCGACTACTTCTTCATGGGGTCGTTCTCCTACTTCGGCGTGCTGGTCGCACTCGGGCTCGGCGCGCTCTATCGGGGCATCGCCGACTCCCTGGCCGTCCGGATCCCTGATGCGAAACGATGGCTCTTCGCGTCTCCCATCTTCCTGGTCGCCCTGATTCCGCTGGCCGGCAACCACGCCTCCGCGACGCGAGCCAACGAGTACCTGGCCCGGGACCTCGCCATCGACATGCTGGAGTCGCTCGAGCCGTACGGCATCCTCATCACCGCGGGCGACAACGACACCTTTCCGCTCTGGTTCGCGCAGGAAGTCCTCGGTGTCCGGCCGGACGTGACGCTGGCGAACCTCTCGCTGATGAACACCCGCTGGCATCTCCGGCAGCTGCAGCGCCGGGAGACGCCGGAGTTCGACCCCGCCAGCGCGGCCCGCGTCTGGCGACCCGGCCCCGCCGAGACCGGCATCGCGCTGGCGGACAGCGCGGCCGGGGCTCCGGCCGCGGCCTGGCCTCGCCCCGACGGGTCCGTCTTCCAGAGCTTCTCGGCGGCGCAGATGGACAGCCTGCCGGAGGCGATCGCGGTCAAGAAGGGCACGGGCCTCCGGGTGGACAGCCTCGTGATCGCGTTCGGCCAGGAATACCTCACGCTGCAGGACATCGCCACCGTGGCGCTGATCCGCGACAACCTGGGCAAGCGGCCGATTTACTTCAGCTGGAGCGACGGCAACTACCCCGACGGCGTCCTCGGCCTGACAGAGTACCTCCTCACCACGGGGCTCGTCCGCAAGGTGATGCCGAAGCCGATCAAGGAGGGCAACGGCATCGTGCTGTCGAAGACCCTCGGCTTCGTGGACCTCGAAGTCACCCGGAAGCTGCTCTGGGAGACGTACCACTGGCCGAGCGCCACGCGCAGCCGCGAGCGGGGCTGGGTCGACGTCCCCTCGTCCTCGATCCTCCAGCTGTACGGGATCATCTATCGCGAAACCGGGGTCATCCTGCGGTCGGAGGGCCTGGTGGACGAAGCGGCCCGGGCCGACTCCATCTCGGTCATGGTGCAGCAGAACATCATGCGGGGAGAACGAAACTAGGGACACACCGCGTTCGTCATTGCGAGGCCGCGCGGCGGCTGGAGCAACCTTGGACCGAGCTTGCTTCGTCGGCCCCGCCCGGGGCCTCCTCGCAATGACACAACGTGGTGCCTGGCGAGGCGTGGTGGCCGAGTGGTTTAAGGCAGCGGTCTTGAAAACCGCCGAACCGGAAACGGTTCCGTGAGTTCGAATCTCACCCACGCCGTGGTGGCTGACGGGCCAACGAGAAAGGGCGGGAAGGACAGACCGGGCATTCCCGGTCGTCCCTCCCGCCCTTCTTCGCGCCGGACTGCCTGAGGGGCTAGCGGCGCCCCATGAACGACAGGCCGACGCTGAGGTACTGGTACGACCCCGACTCGCCGCCGATGTACTTGCCGGCGTTGGCGGGATAGTTGTACTTGCCGAAGACGGCGATCTCGGTCTGCGATCCCTTGTTCAGGATGAACCCGAGTTCCGGGGCGAACCCCATGATCCAGTTGCTGGTCTCGACCGTGCCCGGGCCGATGTCCATCAGCTGCTTCATGTAGTACACACCGAGCCCGAGGCCGATGTAGGTCTGGACCCGGCCGCCCGCCTTGCTGTAGAGGTGCCCGGTCACCAGCAGCGGGAAGACGTTCATCGAGCGATACTGCTCGCCCGAGACGGTGCCGCCGGGAAAGTAGATCGCGTCGGTGGTGCTCTCGTAGAACGCGGTGTAGCCCAGCGAGACGCCGACGGTCACGTTCGGGTTGATGAAGCGGCGGCCCTCGACCGAGACGCCGATCCAGCTGTCGTTGCCGATGAAGTTCTCGGAGAGGTCGCCGGCGGGATTGGCCCAGGAGTAGGTCAGGCCGCCGAGGACCTGCGCGGAGGCGGGCGCGACCCCGGCCAGGCCGAGGGCGATGACGAGCATCGCGGCGCGGAGACGGGGGGTCATGGGTTCACCCGGAAGATGTAGAGGGATTGGGCGAAGGCCTGGTCGATGCCGTCGATGATGTCGTTGGCGAGCGCCGAGCCGGAACTCCCGGACACCACGCCGTTGATGCCGGCGAGCCACATCACCGGCGGCCGCGTCACGACGGGCGGAACGCCGCCGGTGAGGTCGGCCATCGGGATCAGGATGGTGCCGGTGCTGTAGGTGTACCCCACGACGTCGGTCGGATAGTCCGGAATCCAGCCGCTGCAGACCCAGGGATACCAGTCCTCCCAGACCGCGCACCAGTCCTCGATGGAAATGTCGTAGTTGTCCTTGAGGGTCACGACCGGGTTGAGCGAGAGGTCGGCCGTGGCGGGATCCATGACCCGGGTGTACCCGCGGACCGTCATATTCGCGGCGGTGCGGGCGACAATCAGGCTGTCGTAGACGTGGCTGATGTTGTCGGTGCCGCCGAGATGGACAACGGTGTCCGGCATGTAGAAGGTGACAGCCGAGTCGAAGGCAAACAGGGTGTCATAAATGGTGGTGACCGACGCGTAGACGTTCGGCTGGCTGGCACGTTCGGGATAACAGGCGGCGAGCCCTGCCCCGACCGCCATCACAAGCCCGGTCGCCCGCAAGAACTTGCGCATCAATGGCTCCGTAAGTGGTGGAAGGTGACCGAAAGATACCCATATGACGCCGGGGGAACCACCCGGCGCACACCGCGCACTCGGGGTTGCGTAAACCCTTCCCCGGTGGCAGTTTCCTCGCGCGTTGGAGCGGTGGCCGAGTGGCTGAAGGCATCGGTTTGCTAAACCGACATAGGGGTCTAAAGCTTCTATCGGGGGTTCGAATCCCCCCCGCTCCGTGCAGCACGAAACGAGGACTGGGGACTGAGGACTGAGGGCATCCCCCTCGCCGATCTCAGTCGCCAGTCCTCCGTCCTTTTCTGGTGACCCACCATGACCGCACGCGTTCGCTTCGCCCCCTCCCCCACCGGGTACCTCCACGTCGGCGGCGCCCGCACCGCCCTGTTCAACTGGCTCTACGCCCGCAAGGTGGGGGGCGTCCACATCCTCCGGATCGAGGACACCGACCGCGAACGGAGCACCGAGGCGCACACCCAGGTCATCCTCGACGGACTCCGCTGGCTGGGCGTCGAGTGGGACGAAGGCCCCTTCTTCCAGGGCTCCTACGGCACGCGGCACCGCGCCGACGCCGAACGCCTGCTGGCCGAGGGGAAGGCCTACCGCTGTTTCTGCACCTCGGACGACCTCGACGCGCAGCGGAAGGCGATGGCCGGCATGAAGGCCGCCTTTCGCTATGACGGGCGCTGCGGCCGGCTCCCGGCGGCGGAGGTCGAGGCCCGGGTCGCCGGCGGCGCGCCCAGCGCCATCCGGTTCCGGATGCCGCAGCAGGAGATCGCGTGGGACGACGCGGTCCACGGCCGGATCAGTTTCCAGGGCCACGATCTCGACGACCTGGTCATCCTGCGGAGCGACCACACCCCGATCTACAACCTGGCCGTGGTCTCCGACGACATCGAGATGCGGATTACCCACGTCATCCGCGGCGACGACCACGTCTCCAATACCCCCAAGCAGATCGCCCTCTACCGGGCGCTCGGACACGAGCCGCCGGTCTTCGCGCACGTCCCGATGATCCTCGGCGACGACGGGAAGAAACTGTCCAAGCGCCACGGAGCCACCGCCGTCGGCGACTACCAGGACAAGGGCATCCTCCCCGCCGCCATGCGGAACTTCCTGGCCCTCCTCGGCTGGAGTCCCGGCGGCGACCGGGAGATCATGTCCGAGGCCGAGCTGATCGAGGCGTTCTCGCTGGAGGGGATCCAGAAGAAGCCGGCGGTCTTCGACACCGCCAAGCTGGAGTGGATGAATGGCCAGTATCTCTCGCAGCGGTCGGCCGACGAACTCCTCGCCCCGACTGAGCGCGAGCTGGAGCGGATGGGCGTCGCCACGGCCGGCCGCGATCTCAAGCCGTTGATCGACTCGGTCAAGGCGCGCTCGCGCACCATCCTCAACATCGCCGAGCAGGTGGCGGTCCGGCTCGACGCCAGCCGAGTGGTGCGCGACGACAAGGGCGAGAAGCTGGCCGCCAAGCTCGGCGCCGCGTTCGGCGCCAATCTGGCGCTGGTCGCCGAGGCGCTCGAGGCCATCCCCCCCGGCGGAGTGGAACTCGGAGCGGATTCTGGCCGACGTGAAGGCGCTGGCCGAGGCACAGGGCGCCAAGCTCGGTGATTTGATGCAACCGGTGCGGGTGGTGCTGACCGGCTCGACGGTCTCGGAGCCGGTGAACGACCTGCTCGTGGTGATCGGGCGGGATGAGAGCCTGAGACGAATCCGCGGGTAAGCTCCCGGAGCGCATGCGCGTCGCATCGTGCAGGATGAAGTGAGCCGACGCTTGCCCTCGGCCTCGAGCGTACCAGCGCGTTGACGCGCGAGGCCGCCGCCGGCGGAGCCCGGCTCGTCGTCTTCCCCGAGACCTGGCTCCCCGGATATCCCGCCTGGCTCGACCACTGCGGCGATGCCGCCTCTGGAACCACCCACCCACGAAGACCGTCTTCCGCCAGATGGCGGAGCAAAGCGTCGACCTCAATGGTGAATCCGGCGCGGCGCTCGCCGCCATCGCCCGCCACAGCGCCGTCACCTCGTGGTCGGGGTGACCGAGCGTGTCGCTGCGGGACCGGGCCGAGGCACACTATTCAACGCCCTCCTCACCCTTGGCCCCGACGGTTCCCTCCTCAACCATCACCGCAAGCTGGTGCCGACCTATACCGAGCGACTGGTGTGGGGGCCGGGCGACACGGCGGGGCTGCGAGCGGTCGAGACACCGGCGGGACGGGTCGGCGGACTCATCTGCTGGGAACACTGGATGCCGCTCACCCGGCAGGCGTTGCACGAATCGGGAGAGGACATTCACGTGGCGGTCTGGCCGACGGTGCACGAGATGCACCAGGTGGCCAGCCGGCACTACGCCTTCGAGGGACGCAGCTTCGTTTTGGCGGCGGGAGGGCTGATGCGGGCGTCAGCGTTGCCGGTGGAATTTGTTTCAGCCGCCGGCTCCGAGGATCCGGATGCGTGGGTCCTGCGGGGTGGGAGTGCCATCATGGCCGGATGGGGCGTACAGGCCCGGCTCGGCGGCGATCTTGACGGCTGACCTGGGCCTCGGCAGGATTCAGCAAGAATCGACGACACTGGACGCTGCCGGGCGCTACGCCCGACCGGATTGTCTCGAGGTTCGAGTGCCGCGCCTCTCCCCCGGCTCACGCCTGTGGGGCCCAGAAAGAATCCGTAGTTCTCCTGCGCAGCAATTTGCGATACGCCCGTCGCCACCGATGCCGGGACGAGCACATCCGGCCCGGTCTCTGCATGACCCCAGCACCAGACCTCGTCGAGAGAGCTGCGACCGCACGCAAAACCGCTCCCGACCGCCAATTGAACGAATTTGTGCCCCCCGGCCACGAGCACCGGTGTCTCAGAGGGAGTCACGGTCCCATCACCGAGGGGGCCGGGGCCCCAGCAGGCGGCAGTGGAGTCGGTGAGGGTTCCGCAGACCCCGACGCGAAAGCCAGAGCTCCCGATGATGTAGGTGCCCTCCATGGCGAGGCTGGTGAACTGCAGCGTTGCAGAAACCTGCTGCGGCATTCCACCGACCTGCCAGCACCACGCGGTAGAATCGCTCACGGCAAGCGCACAGAAGCCTGGGCTCACCGTGGCACTCACAATTCCCCTCACGGGGGGAAGCCCGCTGACTTGCGTCGGGGCCGGCGGGACTCCGTTCGAACACCAGATGGCCGCAGAAACATCGAGTGCGCACACCGCCTCGAAGATGCTGCCAGAAGCGCTCACAGCGAGCTCGATGTAGTTCCGAGTGTCATCCACCAAGCCGGGGCTCACATTCCACCAACCAAAGTCCAGATTGTTTGACACCGGTTCGGCATTGGCCCAGAAAGACAGTCCCCAGCAGCGGAGCTCTCCGTTCGCAAGGCCGCAGCCCATTCCGCCCGCCGCCGCCAATTGGTCCACCCGAAATGCCTCACCCGTGGACTCAAAATCAATCGGCTCGCCCTCTGGGATGCTGGCCCGGACCTGGTTCACGCCCGACGTGGCGCCGAGCGTCCACACCGCCTTCGCGTACCCGTCGGCATCCGTCGTCACGCCGGTGGGCGCGATGCTCCCCCCACCCTGCCGAATCGACCAGGTCATGGCCACGCCGGCCCTTGGCGTCCCCGACGGGTCGACCGCCCGGACGACGAGTGTGTCAATCAACTCCCACCCGGGCGCCCCGACCATCGAGGGCGCCTGGACGATGATCAACTCGGCCGGCAACGGCTCGGTCGTCTGGTCGTCGCAGGCGACAGAGCTCAGCATCGCGATCGACATCAGCCCTGCATAACGCAGTGTGATCACGGAAACCCTCTCGTTGAGACCATCGTGGTCCGCGCCGTGAGCGTTTCACTTCGGACCGGCTGCACCGGCTCGTAGTGGGTGACATTCAAATAAACTATGCTCGTGTTGGAAAGATCACTGCTGCAATAAACTTCGTCATCGGCCAAGCGCACGCAGGTGAGCGAATTGTAGGCGAATCCGGCGATGGGGAGCTCCGGCAATCCCGTGGGCCCCGGCCGTACCTCTGCATTTGCCCAGAGCCAGAGCGAGTTGGCTCCGGCAAATCCGAGCACCAACGCCTTGACGCTGTACCCGGCCAGACGGGATCCGCCACCCGGCCCAAGCACCATCGTCGGAAGCCGAACATCTTGATCGCCCCAGCACCACACCTCGCCGTTGGCCTTCCTGCCACAACTGAACCCGTCCGCCACCGTCAGCTCGACGAAGCGGTGCTCGCCAGCCACATACCCCACACCGTTGTACCCCGTAATTGTGCCATCTCCCGGCGGGCCGATACCCCAACAGGCGGCGGTCGAGTCTGCTAGGAGTCCGCACGCCCGGTAATCTGGATACAGCACGGGGATTCCCACGCCGTCAGACCACGACATCCAAAGAGCGGTGAAAGCCGGCGAACCCGCGATTTGCTCCGGGGCTGACCCGTAAATCCAGCACCAGGCGGTCGAGTCGGCGACCGAGATGCCGCAGAATCGTTTGTCCCTCCCCTCACCGGGACGCATGCCGCCGACGAGCTGACGAATCACGGGAAGGCCCGCGACGAGAGCGACGTCGGGCGCGCCTGCACTCGCGCACCAGACCGCTCCCTGTGTGTCGAGCCCGCAGGCAACGGATCCGGCAACGGCCACGCCTATGCCTCCTCGCCGGTGGTGCGCCCACAGCTGAACCGATCGCCGACCACCAATTCCACGAAGCGATGCCCACCGGACACCACCACCGCACTGTCCATCCCGCTACCCACAGGGCCATCGCCTGCAGGACCAACGCCCCAGCAGACGGCTACCGAATCCGCTTGCAGGCCGCACGCCCGGTAGTCGCCATACGGAACCACCGCTGCGCCGAAGGCATTGCCACGTGACAACCATATGGCGCGAAGCGCCGGCGAGGCGATGACCTGGCTCGGCGGCGAGGCGAGCGTCCAACACCACGCTGTCGAATCAGCCGCGGCGGAACCGCAATATTGTGGCGACCGTAGGTAGGTGAATCCGAGGAGGGCCCCTGCGATTTGGCGAATGGCCGGAAGGTCTGAAATCTGAGTCGGGGTCGGCGACTGTGCGGTGGCACACCACACCATCCCTACACCGTCCAGCCCGCAGACCGAAGGTCCTGCCACCGCGAGATCAACGAAGTGATGGGTATCGTCCACCAGACCAGGGGTGAAATTCGCTCCGGCATTCGGCGCGACGGATACGGGCGAGGAGTTGCCCCAGAATGGCGCCCCCCAACACCAGAGCGCTCCTGCGCGCAGCCCGCAGGCAAACCCGTCCTCCGCGGACAGGCGGTCCACCCGAAATGCCTCGCCCGTGGACTCGAAATTCGCCTGAGCGCCCTCGAGAGTCCCGGCCCGCACCCGGTTCACGCCCGACGTACTCCCCAGCGTCCACACCGCCTTCGCCAATCCGTCCGCATCGGTCTCATCGGTCGTTGGCGCGATGCTCCCCCCACCCTGCCGCACCACCCACGTCACCTCGACCCCCGCCCTTGGCGCCCCAGAGGGATCGACCGCGCGGACGATGAGAGTATCGATCAACTCCCAGCCAGGCGCGCCCACGGTAGAGGGGGCTTGGACGATGACCAGGTCGGCCGGCAACGGCTCGGTCGTCTGGTCGTTGCAGGCGACAGTGCTCAGCATCGCGATCAACATCAGCCCTGCGTGACGCGATGGGATCACGGCAGACCTCTCGTTGACATCATCGTCGTCCGCGCCGTGAGTGTCTCACTTCGGACCGGCTGCACGGGGTAGTACGCGAGCTCGCCAACGATCGTACTGCCGCCGTCAAGCTCGTCCGAACAGTACACTTCGTTCCCGGCCATCCGGAGGCAGGTGACGGTGTTGTAGGCCATCGAAAGGACGCCGGCGTTGGGCAGCCCGGTTGGGGGGAGGAGCATCGGGGCGGTGGGTGCCCACCAGTGCTGGAACTGGCCCGGCGACAGGGCGGTGAGGACCCTGGCCTGGGATCCGCCGAGGAGCGTGGCGCCGGAACCGACCGCAGTCGGGGTCGTAGGCGTCAGGTCCGGCCCGCCCCAGCAATCCACCTCTCCCGTCGGCAATCGTCCACAGGAGAAGCGATCACCCACGGTCAGCTCCACCCAGCGGCCCCCTCCCGTCACGGCCACCACCGAGTCGAGCCCGCCCCACAGAGATCCATTCCCAGGCTGGCCCACACCCCAGCAGTAGGCGGTCGAGTCCGCCGTAATCCCACAACCGCGATAGTCCTTGTACCGAACAGGGGCCGCACCGAACGTATTCCCATTCGCCACCCAGATCGCCGCGAAGGCCGGTGATCCCACCACCGGCTCCGGGACGGAGTCGGTGCGCCAGCACCAGGCAGTCGAATCGGAGGCCGCAAGCGCGCAGAACCGCATGCGCCCGCTGCCCCACCAATTATTGGCGCCGACCAACTGGCGGGCGGCGGGCAGGCCGCCCACCTGTTGGAGGGCGTGGGACGCTCCTGTACTACACCACACTACCTGCGCAGGATCGAGTCCACAGACTGTGGACCCCGACACCGCAATATCCGTAAATGCGTGGAGGTCATCCACCAGCGCCGGCGATACGTTCGCAGGTGGGAAAGGTCCTTGGGATACCGGTTCCCCGTTCGCCCAGAAACCAGGTCCCCAGCACCACAGTGTCGTTCCGACCATGGGAGCCACCCGCCAATGGATACTTACGGCGCGGGTCCGCAGAGTTCAAGGGGGCGCGGCAATAGCTCCTGTCTTGACGATGAGCCTCGATTTGGGACAGATGCCCCCCGGAGCCGCCATGATCCGCCCGCCCGCACTCGTGCTGGCCCTTTCCCTCCTTGCCGCACCCGCCATCGCCCAGGTCACCACACCGCAGGACACCACCCTCGGGGACACACTCCTCGTCGACCGGACGCTCAGCGGTGTCGCCGACTCGTTCCGCGTGAAGCTCGCGGAGGGCGGCCAGTATCGAATCCTGCTGACGCCGGGCGCCGCTACCCTGACCGCAATCAGCGCGGACAAGCGCGCTTCCTCGGCGTTTCCCGCCCGCGTCCGCGAAGGCGCCGGGGCCAACCCCACGCTCATCGAGCTCTACCCGCCACGAACCGCCGAGTACACGGTCCGGATCAGCGCGAGCGCCGGCCTGGCAGGCGGGCGCCTGCAGTTGTGGTCGGACCGCAAGCTGGCGGAGGAGAAGCAGGCGACCCAGGACCGGGCGTGGGGCGTCGGGCTGGGGTTCGCTGGCGGGTGGCACTCCGGGTTCTACACCGGCGCGGATGACGCGAATTCGGGACAGTCGGGGGCGGTCATCGAGGGGTGCCTGCTG
The DNA here is from genome assembly GCA_963748815.1 of uncultured Gemmatimonadales bacterium. Classification (GTDB taxonomy): domain Bacteria; phylum Gemmatimonadota; class Gemmatimonadetes; order Gemmatimonadales; family GWC2-71-9; genus SPDF01. The sequence continues at coordinate 678,798 of CAVVKJ010000010.1, forward strand.
GTGGGAAGCAGCGGGCCGGTCAGCGGCTGCCTCGGCTTCTCGAGCATGGAACTCGGCAGCGAAGAGAACAAGCTCACCTGGTTCTTCGTCGAGCCGAGATTCCGGGTGGTCAGCATCGGCTCGCTCGGCCGGCCGCTCGACCTGATCGTCTCGGCCCGCATCGGGCAGGGCAACTCGGAGCGCGTCGGGGTGGACCCGACCATGCTGGCCCCGGGGCTGATCGTCTCCTACCACCTCGACAGCCGACCCGGCGCGCGCGGCTGGCGACTCAACTTCCAGTTCTTCTACGCCCTCCTCGGCAACGTCGACACGCCGAACAACTCCGACTTCGCGCAGCTCACGCTGGGACTGGCGTGGATTCCGTAGCGCGACCGCTTGACACCCCGAATGGCAATCCCGATACTGGAAGGTGCGGTACAGGTGCGCCGCACCCCTGCCCCCTCGAGCCTCGGACCGCCGATGCCGGTGCGAATCGTCCCGCCCAGCGAATCGGATACCCTCCTCGCCGTCCTCTGCGACGCCTTCTTCGATTACCCCGTCATGCGCTACGTCCTGGGCCCGGAGCCGAACTACGCGGAACGGCTCGGCACCCTGATCGGCCTCTTCGTCGCGGCCCGCGTGGCACGCGAAGACCTGATGCTCAGCCTCGACGACGACGTCGGTACCCCGGTAGCCGCCGCGTTGGTGAATCTCCCTGGGGGCAGCGTCCCCGGCCCCGCGTTCGAGTCCCTTCGGGAGAGCGTCTGGGCGGAGTTGGGGCAGGAGGAGCGACGGCGCTACGAGGCCTTCGGCGCCGCGACCCAGCCCTTTGAGATCGGGGAACCCCACCACCACCTCGGCATGATCGGCGTGCGGACCGCCCACCAGGGCGCCGGGCATGCCCGCATCCTCCTGCAACACGTCCACGCCGTGGCCGCCGCCGACTCCGACAGCGCCGGGGTGTCGCTCACCACCGAACTGTCCCGGAACGTCGGGTTTTACGAGTACTTCGGCTACGAACTCTCCGGCTACGCGCGCGTGGCACCCGAGCTGGAAACGTGGTCGTTCTTTCGGCCGGCCACGGCGGCAGATCGACGCTGACCCTCACCCCCTCCGGAGGGACGGATGAACAACCTCGTCGTGGCACGCTACCTGGACGGGACGATCCTCAAGGGAACCAGCCTGGATGTGGACCCGACGAAGCCGGCGTTCCACCTGCGACCCCCGGAGGGCGTCACCGCCGAGGTCAAGCTGAAGGACCTCAAGGCGCTCTTCTTCGTGCGCTCCCTCGAGGGCGACATGGCCCGCCACGAAACCCGTACCCTCGACCCCGGAGATCCGCGAACGCATGGCTCCACCGCCGTGTCCCTGCAGTTTCCCGATGGCGAGGTCATGGTCGGCCTCACCAACCGCTTCCCGCCCAACCGCCCGTTCTTTTTCGTGGTACCGGTCGATAAGGAGAGCAACAACATCCGGGTGCTGGTCAATCGCAGCGCCGTGAAAAAGATCGAGCCGCTGGGCAGCGGCTCGATGTAGCAAGGGCCTGGCGCGCAGCCTACTTCGGGCCGATGGCTCCCGCCGCCGGCCAGTCGGAGTCGCCCACGCGAAGGAGGTTGCTCTCGTAAAACCGCACCGGATCCTTGCCAGGCGCCAGTCGGTCGCCGACCTCGTTCCACTTGCCGTCCTTGACGACCGCGGTGTAACGGATGGTCATCGGACCCGCCGGGATCTCCCAGACGAAGCCATCGGGCGTCGGCGTAAGGGTGAAGTCGCCGACGCTCCCTTGTGCGTATGAGCGCATCGTGTAGGCCTTCGTTGCCGGGTTAAAGGAGATCGTCGCGAACGCATTGAACGCGAGCGTGCCGTCCGCCTCATAACCCCGCCCCTCCACTACCTTCACCGCCCCATCGAGGAAGGGTCCCACCCGCTCCGTCTGCGCCAGCGTGTGCCGCTGTCCGGACTGGTCAATCGTCCACGCCGTGCCGCGCCATACCCCGTCCATGAAGGCCAGCGGCGCCATGGCCTGCCGCTCAGCCGCCAGAAGCACGCCGGGGTCCGGGCGCCCCTGTGCCCCCGCCTCGCTGGTGCCAACCACCATCAGGACGACCGCCGCAATCCGTCGAACAGGCCACATCGTCTGCTCCGTGAGTGGGGAATTCGAGTGCGCCCCACCCAAGCCTGGTGTGGCGCGACCACCAAGCTAGTCCGGTCCGTCGACGCCGGCTTGAAGAAATGCGACATCAGGGCCGGACACCCCCATGTCCAATGTTCCGGACCCGCTCAGCCACTTCGACGGGGGTCAATCCCGAGAGGGCGCTGAATTCCCGGATCAGGTGGGCCTGATCGGCAAAACCGAGCTCGGCCGCGACGGCGGACCAGCTCATCGGCGATTCCGACACCAGGTGCTGCAGCGCACTGCGGAGTCGGCGCACCCGGGCGAACTGCTTGGGGGAAAGTCCCACGGCGTCGCTGAACCGGCGCTGCAACTGCCGGGGACTGCGGTGGACCGCCGCGGCGAGTTCGCCAAGCGGCGCCTCGCCACGCGCCGCCACGATGGCCACCACGGCGACCCGAACCAGCGTGTCGATCGGCGGACACCGCCGCAGCATTTCGTCGAGCGCATCCCCCCACGCCAACCCAGAAGCCTCCGCGTCCCGACAGGTGCCTTGCGCGGACGCGAGCTCGAGCGCCACCGCGCCGAGCGTCCCGGCGGCCGGTTCGATGACGTCCCTCAACCCACGTGCCGGTCGCCGGACCATCCGTGGCCCCATGTCGGGCCAGAAACGAACGCCCCAGAACTGATCCCCCGGCAGGACGGGAATCCAGAGGGGTGACAATCGTGGGCCTTGCAGCGTGAGCTGCGTCGACCCATCGGCGCGCCGGCTTGCGATCAGGCTGACGCATCCATCCGGGATCACCTGGTGGAGATGCCCGGGCGCCACGTCGTGGACCATGGCCCCCCAGTAGGAAGCCACATGTTGACTGAACCGCGGCTGCGGATCGAATTCGTGATAAACGATCGACGGCGGGTGCACTAGGCGACCCCTCCCCGCAGCGAGATCACTCCGCTGCTTCCCGCTGCTGCTGGTTGAGCCCGCGTTCGGCCTCGGCTCGCTCCCGGATCTCCTTGATCTGTTCCCGCTGATCTGCGGCCGCCGCCGCGCGCGGCAGCGCCAGCTGGTAGTCCTGCACCCGCATCCGGCCCTGGACGTCCAGCGCTTTGGATTCGTTGCCACCGTTCGGAAATGGAATCAGCGCCAGCACGAGGCTGGGAATCCTGACGCCAGCGACGGTGATCCACTGGCCATCGAGTCCATACTCCCGCCCCCCGATGGTGGCCTTCCAGGACGGTGGCAGCACTCGCCCACCGCCGGGCAACGCCGCCAATGAATCGAGATAGTGGTTGAGGATCGCCTTGACCGCGCTGTCGGTGAGCTCGGCGTGGGTACGCGGCGCACCGGGCCCAGCCGGCGCGGATCGGTCCCACAACAATCCCGTGCCGAGCGAGCGCCAAGGGAACAGGGAGCGCGGGTCCGTCACCGCCCAGGCCGGGGCGGAGTCATTCGGCGCGCCACCCACCGGCGTTGGAGCGACGAAGAAACGATCATCGACGGCGGGAGTCGGTACCGGGATGGGTGTGGGGCGATCGCGCGGGAGCGAAGGAACGGTGGCGGGCGGAGGCAGGAGGGCCACGAGCACTTCGCGGGGCGGCACTTCCTGCCGCTGGGTAAGCGACCGCAGGAGGTGCCGCTCCGCAAACCGGGCGGCGGGGTTGAACAAGGAGATCAGAACCACGATCGCCGCCAGGTGCAGGGCGACGCTCGTGGCGAGCGCCCACGGGGGCCACCGTGGCGGCCGTGGGAGCTGGAGTTCAGGCGGTGTGCCGGCCCCCATCTTCCTGCACCCCGGCCAGCGCCCGGGTCAGGCGACCGACCGCCTCCGTGAGTCGTGCCGGCGGGACCACAAGGGCGATCCGGAAATACCCTTCCCCTGCCGGACCGAAGGCGCTCCCGGGCAGCACCATGACCCCCTCGACTTCGAGCGCGTGCCGGGCAAAGGCCTTCGAGCTGATTCCCCCCGGCAAGGCCACCCAGAGGTACATCGCCGCCTTGGGCACGGCCACGCGGAACCCCGCCGCGCGCAAGGCCGGCACCGCGGCATCTCGGCGGCGCGCGATCTCCTCGCAGATCGGCGGAATCAGCGCTTCCGCCTGGTCGAGGACCGCCGCCCCCGCCTCCTGCACGGCCAGGAACGGCCCCGTGTCCTTGTAGGTCTTGGCGCTCGTGAGCGGCGCGATGAGGTTCGATTCCCCGACCGCGAACCCGATCCGCCACCCGGTCATCGAGAAACTCTTCGAAAGCGAGAAGAACTCGACCGCCACTTCGTGCGCGCCGCGGATCTCGAAGATGCTCGGCGCCCGGTATCCGTCGAAGACGATGTCGCAGTACGCGTTGTCGTACGCCAGGACGATCTGATGCTTCCGGCAGAGCGCTACCACCCGCTCGAGATACTCGAGCGGGGCGACGGCCGCCGTCGGATTGTTGGGGTAGTTGAGGAAGAGCAGCCGGGTGCGGCGCAGGACCTCCTCGGGCACGCTCTCGAGATCGAGCAGGAAATCGTTTTCCTCGCGGAGCGGGACGACATGCGCCTCCGCCCCGGAAAGGACCGTCCCGCCGAGGTAGGCCTGGTAGCCCGGCTCCGGCATGACGGCGACGTCGCCCACGTTCAGGAACGCGAAGGGCATGTGCGCCAGCCCCTCCTTCGACCCGATCAGCGGCAGCAACTCGGTGGACGGGTCGAAGCGCTTCCCGAACCGCCGGTGCACGTAGTCGCTGGCCGCCCGGCGGAACTCCGGATGTCCCTGCTGGAATCCGTACTTGCTGTTGGCCGGGTTGTCGATGGCGCGCTTGAGGGCGTCCACCGCCACCTGCGGCGGCGGCGTGTCGTTGTCGCCCGCGGCGACATCGATGATGTCCTTGCCGGCGGCCATCAGCCGCCGCTTGATCCCCGGCAGCTCGGCCAGGGGATACCCCGGCAGGGCGAGCAGCCGGGCGCTTGGTGTGATCATGACGGTGACGGGCTCCGAACAGGGTTGGACAGGATGCCGACGCCGGGGATCTCCACTTCGACCACGTCGCCCGCGACCAGGGCGCCCACGCCGGCCGGCGTGCCGGTCGCCACGAGGTCCCCCGGCTCGAGCGTCATGATGGCGCTGATGTACCGGAGCAGGTGGGGAATGTCGAAGATCATCTGCTTCGTGCTCCCCCGCTGCCGCTCGACGCCGTTGACCCGGCCGATCACCTCCAGCGTGCGCCAGTCGAGTCCCTCGACCACCGCCGGCCCGACCGGGCAGAAGGTGTCGAAGCCCTTGGCGCGCGCCCACTGGCCGTCGGTCTTCTGGAGGTCGCGAGCGGTGACGTCGTTGACGCAGGTGAACCCGGCGATCCCGAGCTCCGCCTCCACCGCTGTCACGTTCCGCATCCGGTGGCCGATGACCACGCCGATTTCCGCCTCGTGCTCGACCTGCGACGAGTCGCGCGGCAGCACGATCGCCTCCCCCGGTCCGATCATCGCGCTGGGCGGCTTGAAGAAGAGCAGCGGCCGTTCCGGCACCGCGTTGCCCAGTTCCTTGGCGTGCTCGGCGTAGTTCCGCCCGACGCAGACGATCTTCGACGGCCGCGACAGCGTCATTCCAGTACCCCCAGCCCGTGACGGGCAAAGAAATCCTCGCACTTGGTGCGCACCTGCGCCCACGACCCGATGACCCGCTCCGCCCGCGGGAGCCCCGCCAGCACCAGGGGGCCGTACCGCTTCGTCACCACCCGGCGGTCGAGCAACACCACCACGCCGACGTCAGTGGTGGAGCGGATCAGCCGCCCGAACCCCTGCTTGAGCTTGAGCGCCGCGTGCGGGAGGAGATAGCCCATGAAGCCGTCCTCCCCCGCCTCCGCCAGCCGCTCGAGACGCGCCGCGGTGATCGGCTCCGACGGCACCTTGAACGGCAACTTGCACAGCACTAATCCTCGCAGCGCACGCCCCGGCACGTCCACCCCCTCCCAGAAGGAGTCGGTGCCGAGGAGGATCGCGTTCCCCGCGTCGCGGAACCGGCGGAGCAGCGTGTCCCGGCTGCTCTCCCCCTGTACCAGCAGCGGCCACCGGGGGTCGAGCATCGTCCGCAGCTGCTGCGCCGCCCGCCGCAGGGCGGCGTGGCTCGTGAACAGGACGAACAACCCCCCGTCGGCGGCGTGCGCCAGGTCGGTCACCGCCTGCGCGAGGGCGGCGTCGTGCGCCGCCTCGTCCTCCCGCGGGTCGGGGAAATCGTCGGGGATGCCGAAGAGGCATTGCGAGGGGTAGTCGAAGGGAGACGAGAACACTTCGCGGGTGGTCACCGGGCTCGGCGAGACCGCGAGCCCCAGCCGCCGCTCGAGGAACTCGAACTCGCCACCCGCCGCCAGCGTCGCGCTGGTGAGGACGACCGTCTTCAACCGCTCGAACAGCAGCTCCCGGAGCACCGGCGCGAGATCGAGCGGCACCGCCGAAAGCTGGGTGTGCTGCCGCTTGGCGCCGGAACGTTCGATCCAGCGGACGGTGGCGGCGCCACCGGCCGCGGGGCGGAGCGTCCGGTTGAGGCCGTCGGACACGTTGTTCAGGCGGCGGACGACCGCGCGCATTTCCTGCAGCAGCTGGTCGCCCCGTTCGGTCGACTCCACCTGGGCCAGGCGGTCCTCCACCGTTTCCACCTGGTTCTTGATCTGGTCGAAGCTCGACAGGAGCGCGTCCAGCTCCATCCGGAGCCCCTCCTCCCAGACCTCGTCCTTCTCAAACTCGTCGGTGAGACGGCGCTGGCCGCCACCCGCCGCCTCCGCCATCCCGTGCAGGCGAAGGAAGAGCTGCTCCGCGGCGCGGCGCGCGTCGCCGATGGCCGGCATCAGCCGCTCGCGCACCAGGTCGAGGCTGGCCCGGCTCAGCAGGTCGCCGCGCCCCGAGAGCTCCATGACCAGCGACGGCACCAATCCCTTGCGGTTCCGCTCGAACCGGCCGAGCAGGCGCTGGACGCCGCGGCTCGTGACCTGCGTCCCGAGGTGGGACGCCGCGACATCTTCGAGGTGGTGGGCCTCGTCGAGGATGAGCCGCTGGTAGGGCGGGAGCACCGCCGCCTCTTCCCAGTTGTCCGACGCCTGCCGGACGGCAAGGTCGGCGGCCAGGAGGTGGTGATTCACCACCACCACGTCGGCCTCGGCCGCGCGCCGCCGCGCCTTGAAGAGGAAGCACTGGTCGAAGAAGCCGCACTTCACACGGGTGCACAGATCGGCCTCGGCCGAGATCTCGTCCCACACTTCGCTGGTCGGCTGCACCGGCAGGTCGCTCAGCGTCCCGTCCGCGGTGCGCGACGCCCATTCCGCGAGGCTCACCAGCTCGTCCTGCTTGTCCGGCTCGAGCAGGCTCTGCTGCGCCCCCGTGGCGTGCTGCAGCCGGGAGAGGCACAGATAGTTCCGCCAGCCCTTCAGCAGCGCAAACTTCGGCGCCCAGCCCTCCTCCGCCAGCGCTTCCCGGAGCATCGGCAGGTCCTTGCCGACCAGCTGCTCCTGGAGGTTGATCGTGTTGGTGCTGATGACCGTGCGCTCGTTGTTGGCCCGCGACCAGGCCAGCGCCGGCACCAGGTAGGCGAACGACTTCCCGACCCCGGTGCCCGCCTCCAGGACGAGGACGCCGCCGTCGTTGTAGCCGTCGGCAATGAAGGCCGCCATGTCGCGCTGGCTCTGCCGATCCTCGTACTGGCCCAGCACCCGGGCGACGGGCCCGTGCTCACCCAGCGTTTCCACCACGGCGTAGGGATCGAGCCGCTGGAGCTTCTGTGCGTGCGGGACTTCGACGACGACGTACAGCCGCTCGCCGGCGTTATCGATGATGCCGAAGCCCACCCCCTCATCGTGCAGCCGGGCTGCCACGGCCAGGTCGGGCTCGGAGGGCTCGAGGTTGCCGCTGGGATGGTTGTGGAGCAGCATCTGGCCGCGGCGGGCGGCCCCGGGGAGGGCGAGCACCATCTGGACCGTACCGCGGGCGACCGCGCGCGCCGCGGTGACTACCCCCTCCTCGTCCACGTCGGCGACGAACGACACCTCGCGACCGCCGGCCGCGCGAATCTCGCCGGCCAGCAGGGTGCGCACGGCCACGGCGATGCGAACCACGGAAACGGTCACGGGGCCGGCGCGGGATCGATAAGAATGAAGGGTGCGTCGTCCTCGCCCATGGCGCGGAACCAGGCGATCAGCGCGTCGATGCTGTCAGGCGGGAAGATGCCCCGCGTGCCGATCATCCGGCGGGTGATTTCCAGCGTCCCGTCGACAAAAGCGTAGGTGCCCCAATACTCGCCAAACACGCTGGCCGCGTGCACCGAAGGCGGCAATTGGGGGCGCCATCCGGCCGGCAGGACGATGCGCACCTTGACGACGTCCTCCTCGGGGCCGAAGACGCGGGCGGCGTCGATCGGGAAGCGGCGCACCGGCAGCTGCTCCAGCGCATCCGCCGCGTCGGTGAACGCCGCCACGGTTCCCACGGGGTTCTCGAGGATCCAGTTGCTGCCGGAACGGCGCAGCGCCTTGCCGTCCTGCACGGAGAGCGAGACCCGCACCGGCGCGGCCAGGTCCAGCCCCTGGAACGTCTCCAGGCTGTCTCCCCGGGCGCCGGTAAACCACCCCTGCGCGATCTTGCGCGCGAAGTTGGCCCGGCCGGCCGAATCCATGGGTGACTCGAACAATTCCCGCAGCTCCCACTCCCGCGACCCGGTCATCTCCTCGCTGTACGCCCCGTTGAACTTGCCGGCCGGATCGAGCCGGCCGGACAACTGGATGAGCGACAGGCGCTCGGCGGGCGTCTCCTCCGGAAAGGTGAGTTCCTCCACCGCGCCCGCGGCGGGCACCCCGAGGCCGAACTCCCCCTGCAGCTGCGGCGGCAGGACGCCGAGCGGCAGCAGCGCCACCGTCAGGTCGGCGTAGACCCGGCCCTCGGGAAGCGTGACGTACGCGATGGCATGGTCGAACTGGTCCATCGAAGGGAGGCCCCGTTGGACGCCCCCGTCGCTGCTGGTGAGGACGGTGACGGCGTTGAATCCCAGCGACCGGAGCGCGGCCACGAACAGCGTCGCCTTGTCCTTGCAGTCGCCGAAGCCGCTGGCCACCACCTCGGCGGGCGGGCGGGGCTGGTAGCCGCTGATGCCGAGGGAAATCGACACGTACCGAATATCCTGCGCCACCCAGCGCTGAATCGCCGCCGCCGTGTCGCGCGCCGTGGTGGCGTCCGTCACCAGCGACCGGACCTGGCGCACCAGCTCGGGCGAGAGGGCGTACCGGTCCTCCGCCAGTGTTCCGTACCACCGGCCGATGTCACCCCAGGTCAGCGGCGACGAGGCCGCCACCCACATGTAGATGTCGTTCGAATCGGCCGCGTAGGCCTCGGGCTTGATGCGCGGGAGATCTTCCGTGGCCCAGGTCATCACCTGGCGGCCGTTGGACCGCTCCGTCAGGCGCGGAAAGTTGAGGTTCCGTTCCTCGATCCGGAGCCGTTCCCCCTCCGGCGCGTCGATGATGAGCCGGGACCGCTTCACCATGAGTCCGGTGCTGACCCCCCACCACTGGTAGAAGTCACCCGGCACCCACGCCTTCGTCTTGACGGTCGTGTAGCTGTAGTCCACGATGGTGCCCACCGCCACGCCGCTCATCGAGACGCGCACCACCTTGCGATTGGCGTACACCGGGGCGCCCATCGCCGCGGGGACGTCGCTCTCCTGCTGCTGCGCGGGGCCGGCGCTGAGGACGGTGCCGTCGGGCTGGACCACGCGAATCCAGTTGAGGGTGAACTCCTCGTTGTCCGGCGACCAGGAGAAGGAATGCTCCGCGAGCCCCTCGACCGCGGCCTGCTTCAGGACCTGGACCACCTGTCGAAAGGTCCGCCGCTCGCGACCGTCGGCCTCGACGACGATGACACCGTCGTCGAGCAGGAAGGCGGCGGACTCCTCGGGAAAGTCGGCGGGATCGACGGCGAGCCGGTAAATCGAGTCGGAACGCACCGAGGGATCGCCGGCGGGGGTGATGCGGGGCGCCTGCGCCGACGCGCCTCCCGGCAGGAGCAGGATTCCGACGACGATCCAGCGGAGTCGCTTCAGGCTCACGTCTTCAGTTCCTTCTTCTTGGCCGCGGGGAAGAGCACGTTGTTCAGGATCAGGCGGTACCCGGGTGAATGCGGATGCATCGACAAGTCGGTCGGGGCGTCACCGATCTGGTGCTGGGGGTCTTCCGGGTCGTGCCCCCCGTAAAAGGTCCAGGTGCCCTGCCCGTGCTCCCCATGAAGATACTTGGCCCACGGCGCTCCCGGCTCGTCGGCCAGGACGGTGACCCCCGGCTTGATCCGGCTCTTCCGGAACGAGGTCGTGAGTCCGTAGAAATCGGGGATCGACTCCCGGTGATTCTGGACGAGCATCGTCGCCACCGGGTCGATCTTCGCGCTGAAGCCGAACGACCGGAAGCTCCCCAATTCCTGCCGCCGGCTGAGCGCGTTGACCTCGTGGCCGTCGATGTCGGAGAACTGCGACACGGTCGGGCTCAACTCGAGGCGCGCGTCCTGGAAGGCGAGGGCGCGGCTCCAGTCCATCTTGGCGGTGGCGTTGGGGTCCATCGGCGTCTGGTCGGCGTACGCCGCCGCGATGTCCACCCCCGCGCCGGCCAGCGCAAGGTCGAGCGTCTCGGTCGCGGCGCACATCGCGAAGAGGAACCCCCCCTGCTGGACGTAGGCCGCGATCGCTTCCGCGACAGCGCGCTTCTCCGCCGGGACGTTGGGAAAGCCGAACGCCCGCGCCATCGCGGTGTTGCGCTCGACCATCTCGGTCAGCCAGGGCGCGCCCGCGTACGTGAGGTAGAACTTGGAGTACTGCCCCGTGAAGTCCTCGTGGTGCAGGTGAAGCCAGTCATACCGCGCGAGCCCCGTCCCGCCTGGCGCCAGGACCTCGGGATCCCAGACCTTGTCGAAGTTGATGCCGGCATACCGCAGCACCATGGTGACCGCGTCGTCCCACGGCGCGGCATTGGGCGGGGCGTACACGGCGACCTTGGGCGCCTTTTCCAGCGGCACCGCCTCCATGTTGCCCAGCTGGAGCTCGGCGCGGATGCCGAGGAGGGCACTCTCATCCAGCGGTTCGGTGGTCACTCCGGCCAGCGCGGCATCGCGCGCCGTGACGGGATCGGACGGGACCAGGAAGGCGCCGCTCCGATAGTTGAGGAACCATTCCGCCCGACCACCTCGCTCGAGGAGCCGGAAGACGACCCCGTACGCCTTGAGATGGTCGCTCTGGGTGTCGTCCATCGGAATGAGCAGCCAGGGCGCGCGCCACACCGACCGCGGCGGCCACGCGAAGAAGGGGGCCGCCGCGAGGACGCCACCGGCGCTCCGGAGAAACTCCCGGCGTCGCATCAGCTCTCCGGAATCCCGCCGCGCGCGGCGTCGAGCACCCGCCGGGCCTGCGGCACGGCGGCGCTCCCGGGGTACGCGAGGATCAGGTGCTCGAGGTGGTCCACCGCCTCGGCGGCTCGATTGAGCGAGAGGAGCAGGCGCGCGAGCGCCAGTTCCGCGGCAGGCGCGGTGGCAGGCGCCGAGGAGTCGGCCGCCGAGCGGAGTAGTCGTTCCCCCTCGACGGGGCGTCCACGCGCCACTTCGACCTGCCCGGCCAGGAGGCGAAGTTCCGCCCCGCCTGCGGCGGGGGCGAGCCCCTCCGCCACCGCGAGCAGGCCGGTGACCGCCGCGGCCGAATCGCCGCGCGCCAGCGCCAGGAGCGACGCGCCGAGCGGCGGCAGGGAATCTTCCTCGATCGGCTGGATGAGCGCGAGCATCGCCGTGCGGGCGGTCGCCTCCTCGCGCGTCCCGGCAAACGGCCCGGCGGCACGGAGCGCGGTCGACGCCCCCGCGAGGTCGCCACGATAGAGGCGGATCCGCCCGAGCACGGCCATCGCCTCCACCGTGCTGTCGGATGCCAGGACCGCCGCCGCACGGTCCAGGTTTCCCTGTTGAATCCACCCCTCGGCCACCTGCAGCGTGAGTCGGTCGGCGTTCTCCTGCCCAAGGTGGGTCCGCAGTTCGTCGAGCTGGCGCTGGGCCTCCGCCACCTGCCCCTCGCGCAGGAGCACCGTCACCAGCGTCGCCGTTGCCCCGGCCGCCATGTCCGGCGGCGTGCTCCCGTCCGCCGCCAGCGCCACGAGCATCCGCCGCGCAGACGCGGCGTTGCCCGCGTCGGCATAGGCGCGGGCCGCCTCGAGCCGCATCCGCGACGCGGCGCTGCCACTGCTCCGGTCGGCGATCTGTTCGAGCGCCTCGCCCCGCACCTCGGCGGCTTCCGTCCCCTCGACGGTGCGCGCCGCATCGAGGAACTGCCGCAGGGCCTCGACCGTCTCGGTCTTCGCCTCTGGCAGGCTGCTCATCAGGAGCGCATAGGCGGCTGCGGGAGCACCCCACTGGACCTCGAGCTCCGCGCCGAGGCGGCGCGCGGCCGGGGTGCCGCGAGAGAGCTGGCGGACGATCCTGTCCCGATCGGCGACTGGCGCGCGCGCCAGCGCGTTCCGCGCCGTCAGTCGATATCCGGGATACCGGTCCATCGCGAGCGCCCACTCCCGGGCCGCTTCGTCCCAGTTGTTCTGGGCGGCGGCGAGCAAGGCCATTTCCCCGGCAAGCGCAGCTGGATCGCCCAGCCGCTCCCGTCCCGTGAGGTAGGCGCGGCGGGCGCCACTCCCGTCCCGCTGGCCGAGGAGAGTGTTGCCCCAGTCGCGATAGGGGGCCTCGCTCCCCGGCTCGACCACGGCCCAGCGCCTGGCGACCGCGCCCACGCTGTCGGGCCGGTTGGCAGCGGCCCAGCCTCGCATGGCGACGGAGTATCCAGCGATGATGGACGGGTTGCGGGTCAGCAACGCCTCGGCAGGCAGCGCCAGTTCAGCGTCGCGCCGCAACGGCCCCAGCGACCGCTCGAGTCCCAGCAGCGCCGAGAGGTTGTCCGGATACTCGCGAAGGACGCGCAGGTAGGCGTCTGCCGCGCCGGAGAAATCGCTCCGACGCTCCAGTTCATAGGCGCGCGTCATCAACTCGGTCTGTCCGGCGAGCTGGCCAGACATTCCGAGGAGCAGCAGCAGCGGCAGGAGCGCGCGCCTCATGGCGCCGGTCGCTCGGTCAGGCGCCTGAAGTACTCCAGCACCAGCCGGCGATCCTCCGGCGAGAGCCCCTGCAGCTGTTCCCAGCTCGGCAGCCGGAGCTGCTGATCGTCCACGCCCAGCTGCGCCCGAAGCGCCGGCGGAAGGCGCACGTCGTCCTGCGCCCCGGTCGTGCTCTGCCGCTCCTTCTGGTCGTCCTGCTCCTCCCCCTGCAGCGTCCGTCCGGCATCGAGCATCCGGCGGAACAACCGCTCCTGCCGTTCCACCGTGCGCTTGTCGAGCCGACCGGCCTCCAGTTGCCGCGCGAGGTCCCGCGCCTCCCCGGCCAACTCCCCTGCCCCTTCCGACTGGGTTTCGGCCCGCAGCCGTTCCAGCTCCTCGGCGAGTGCGCGCTGCTGCGCGGACAGCTGCCGGATCTGCTCCTGCATCGCGCCTCCGCCCACCATCGGCAGCATCTGGGCGCCTTGCTGGCTCAGCTGGCCCTGCTGCTGGGCCATCTGGTTCATGCGCGCCATCGCCTCGGCGAGCCCGGAGCCGGACCCGGAGCCGGACACATCCCCCCGCGCCCGCGACATCTGGTAGGCCGCAGCGTTCAGCGCTTCCACCGCCTCGCCGGCCTGCGCCGTGGCGTCGCGCTGCCCCGGCACCGCAGTCGAGAGCGCCTCGCGGGCCGCGCTCATCTGCCGGCGGGCCGACTCGAGCGTCGCCCCGATCTGCGGCGGCACCAAAGCGTTCTCCCCCGACACCTTCTTGTACTGTTCCGTCAGCTTCTCGACCCCCTCCTCCACCACGGCCTGCTGGGCCCGGAAGGTCGACGCTGACTCACCCAGGCGCAGCGCCTCGCTGATGGCCAACTGCCGCTCCGCAAGGCGGCTCGTTTCCGCCAACATCTGGTCGATGGCCGCCAACACCTCCGCCTTCCACTCGCCCTGCACATCCTGGCGTTGCTCGTCTATCTGCTTCTCGAGCGCCTGCAGCCGCTCCTCGGCCTGCTGCCCCTGGCGCTTCGCCGCCTGCGGCTTGCCTTCCTTGGCCGCGGCCGCCGCCTGCTTCATTTCCGCTGCCGCGGCGGAGGCCGCCTTGGCCGTCGCCTCCATGCGATCGGCCTGCTCGCTGTTCTGCATCCGGTCAAGTTCCTTTGCCGACTCCTGCATCGCCGAGGCGAGCGAATCGGCCCGGGCCGCGAGCGCTTCCTCCTGTGCGGCGGCACGGGTCGAATCGGCGCGCGCCACCTCCTCGTTCCAGCGCCCCTGCTCCTTCGCAAGGTCGCGCGCCTCGGCCGCCATGTTGGCCATTTGCCCCTCCATGGCCGCCCGTTCGAAGAGCTTCTGGCTCCGTTCCAGCGCCTCCTTGAGCTGGCGCTGCGCCTCCGCAAGCTCCTCGAGCGCGCGCCGGGACCGCGCCGCGTCGAGCTGGCTCAGCGCCTCCCGCAACTCCTCCAGCTGCTGGCGCATTTCCGGGGTGAGCGCGCGGTCGAGCTGCTCGGCGATCTCCTGCATCCGGCGCTCGAACTCCGGGTCCTGCACACCCGCCTCCGCCGCCGCGCGCTGCAAGTCGTCGATGGCCGCGCGCGTCTCCTCGGCCTGCCGCACCAACTCCTCCTGCTGCCGGGCCACCGCTTCAGCCCGCTTCGCCTCGTCGAACGACATCGCGGCCGCTTCGCGCCGGCCCGGCTGTTCAGCGCTCGAGCGGGACGCCTCGCGCGAGAGGTCTTCCGTCTGGCGCTGCAGCCGCTTGCTCGCCGCGGCGAGCGAGTCGAGCTGGGCGCCCACCGACTCCGTGGCGGCGCGCTCGGCCGCCCGCACCTCGGCGAGCGTCGGGAGGCGGAGCACGTACTCGCGCGAGCGCCCAGTCCGCCGGCCCGGCGCGTTGTCGGTCGCGACCGCGTAGTAGCGCACGGTGTCGCCCGGCAACAGCGAGCGTCCCCCGAGCTCCAGCACCCACGGGACGATCAATCGGTCGGGCGCCCCAGCCGGGATCGGGACCTCCTCCCGCCGCTCCAGCTCCTCGATCCCCAGCCGACTGATGCGCCGGCTCACCACCACGAGCGCCGTGACCCCGTGGTCGTCTCGCGCGTCGACGACCAGCGGCACCCGGAGCCCGAGGGGGGCGAGCGTGTCCGCTCCCGGCACCGGGATGCCGACCGCCGGCACGCTGTCCGGCGCGATGCGCAACAGCAGGGCGCCGTCGTTCCCGGCCAGCGGCATCCCGTTCGAGGTCGTCAGCGCCAGGCGATACGCCCCCGACGCGACGGGGACGCTCCGCCCTTCGAACCGCCCTCCATCGACGACGAGCACCACGGGACCCCGCGGGCCGACCAGGGCCGCGGCGGAGAGTGGCGCGGTGGCCTCCCCTTCCACCAGCAGGCGCGTCCCCTCGGGGAGCAGGATCGAATCGGGGCCGAAGGCCAGCGATTCGTCCTCGATGCCCAGATACCTCGGGTACTGCGCGGTCACCGACAACGACCCGAGGAAGGCGGGAATGCGGACCGCGACGTGAAGGGTGTCCGATCCCCGACTGCCGCTGGTGGCGCGGACGAAGAGGTCGGCGGTGAGAGGCTGGCTTAGGACGGTCGCTTCCCCGATCGAATCGAGCGTGACCTCCTCGGGTCGCCAGGTCTCGCCCGGCGCTCGCGTCCAGAGGGTGGCGACGCCGCGGCCCGGGGCGCGCACCACGAGCGAAACCCGGGCTCCCCGGTCCACGGAGAGCGCAGAGGCGTCGAGTTGGACGGCGCCCATCGCGAGTCCCAGAGCCTCGGCGGGATGCCAAAGCATTCGGACCGGCGCGCGGCCCGGCCCGGCCCCGAGCAAACAGGCCCCGCCGACGACCAGCGCGACGGCGCTGATGCGGTTGGATCGCAAGACGCGGGCGGTGATCGGCGCCAGCGCCGCCGGACCCCGTGCCGCGAGGTCCGCCGCCCCGGCGTTGTCGGCGGCAAGGTAGAGGTCGTGGCTCAGGCCATCTGCCGGCGGAGCGAGCATGCCGGTGAGCGCGCCGAGCCGCCAGGCGCCCTCCGCCTCCAGGCGCCGGGCGAGCAACGGCACCCTGAGGCTCCGCACTCGACGCGCCACCAGGACGGTAGCGGCGGCGGCGCCCACCAGCGCCACGATCCACGCGGCCGGCACCCACCAGAGCGACTGCACCAGGCCAAGCCTCGCGAGCCACGCCGCGCTCCCCAGCACAATGAGCCCGATGCCGATGACCAGCGCGCCGCCGCCAGTGAGCGACCGCCGGGTGATCGGGAGGGTCAGCCGCTCGAGGGCGTCCCGCGTCTGCACCGGAGTCACTGGCCGGACCCGACCGCATAGGCGATCAGGTTGACGCCCATGC
This sequence comes from uncultured Gemmatimonadales bacterium, assembly GCA_963748815.1. Classification (GTDB taxonomy): domain Bacteria; phylum Gemmatimonadota; class Gemmatimonadetes; order Gemmatimonadales; family GWC2-71-9; genus SPDF01. Next base: position 695,291 of record CAVVKJ010000010.1, read on the forward strand.
GGAGCGCAGACTCCCGAATCGCCGGATCGTCCTTGTGGACGTCGGGATCCTCCCAGCCGTCGCCGAGGTCGGATTGATAGGTATAGAAGAGGGCGAGGCGGCCGTCGAGGAAAATGCCGAACCCCTGCGCCGGCTTGCCGTCGTGCTCGTGCACCTTCGGCACGCCGCGGGGAAACTGGTAGATGAGGTTGTAGATCGGGTGGTCGAGCGGCACTTCCTCAAGCGGCCGGTCCGGGAAGAGCCGGGCCAGTTCGCGGCGGAGCGACTCGTCCATCCCGTAGTTGTCATCGGCGTGGAGGAAGCCTCCCTGCAGCAGGTAGCGTCGGAGGGTGACGAGGTCCTCGTCGCTGAACCGCACGTTGCCGTGTCCGGTCATGTAGAGGTAGGGAACCTCCCATAGACTCGGCGAGGACAGGGTGACCACCAGTTCCCGGGACGCCGTCTGCACATCCGTGCGGGCCCGGACCGCCGCCAGCAGATTGGGGAGGCTCGACGGGTTGGCGTACCAGTCTCCGCCACCGTCGTAATGGAGCCGACCGATGGTCACGCCCGACTCGCCCTGCGCCGACAGGGGGTGGACCCCGGCGAGGCAGAGGGCGGCGATCGACGAGAGACAGAGGCCCCGCACGGGGGACCCGACCAGCTTCACGGGAGCTCCATGACCAGGCGGTACACCTCATTACGGCCAAGGCCGCTCGATTCCGTCAACCGGCGAACCACATCCTTCCGGCTCAGGCCCTCCGCCAGGAGCGCCTCGGCGGCCAGGCGAATTTCGCCGAGGTCCGGGGCGGCGTCCGGTTGATCCGCCGTTCCCTCCAGCACCAGGGTGATTTCACCCTTGGGCGGATGCTCGTCGTACCACGCCTCGAGCTCCGCGAGAGTGCCTGCCCGGAATTCCTCGTGCACCTTCGTGAGCTCCCGCGCGACGACGGCCCGCCGCTCCGCCCCGCACACCTCAGCCAAGTCGCGCAGCAGCGCCACCAGGCGGGGCGGCGCCTCGTAGAAGACCACCGTCCATGGCGCCGCGGCGGCGCGCGCCAGTTCCTCGCGGCGCTCACGACCCTTGCGCGCGGGAAACCCGAGGAAGAGGTACCGGTCGGCCGGCAGGCCGGCGGCGGAGAGCGCGGTCGCCACCGCCGACGGCCCGGGAATGGGGACGACGGCGCAGCCGGCCCCCCGCACCGCCGCTACCAGCCGGGCGCCGGGATCGCTGATGCCGGGGGTGCCGGCGTCGGTCACCAGCGCCACTGCCTGCCCCGCCTGGAGCAGCGCGATGATCGGGGCGGCCTGGCTCGCCTCGGTATGCGCATGGACGGAAAGGAGCCGCGGGGTCGCCCCGATGTGCTGCAGGAGCGTGCGGCTCCGCCGGGTGTCCTCGGCGGCGACCACGTCGACCGCGCGGAGCACGTCCGTGGCGCGAGTGGTCAGGTCTCCGAGGTGTCCGAGCGGGGTGGCGACGACGTAGAGCGTACCGGGGACTACCAGGTGAGGCTCCAGGGAAAATGCGAATAGAAGCCGGCGGCTTGCAGGAGGTGGCGCTGCTCGCGGGTGGCGGTCTGCAGGATGCGCGGCCCCGCCCCGGGGGAAACCACCTCGATTTCCGTGAGCAGCGCCCCGGTCCACGCCGCCAGGTCGGCGGTCAGGTCGGCGGCCGGCGTGGCCACCATCGATGGATCCCCTCCGTTCGAGGGCAGGAGATGCGCGAGCGACTGGCGCAGCGGGGCCAGCCGGCCCGTCACGCGGTCAACCCGACGGAGCCCGTCCCCCGGCGACTCAGCCTCGATCGCTTCCGAAATCCGGATGAACAGCTCCCGATACATCCGGATCTGGGACGGCAACGCCTGGGCCGGCAGGCCGGCAATGGAAGGAATCCCGCTCACGGAGAGCGCCGGCCGTACCCCATCGGCGTCCGGCTGGAAGATCCCCTCGATGTACGCCGGAAGGGAAACCGTCTCCGGGCGCGCGTAAAAGTAGCCGCCGCTGAACTTTCCCCGGTCGAACTGCAGGTAGTTGACCCGGCCGTTGGAGATGATCTCGAGCCCCCCGGTCAACGACTCCTCCACGACGCGCGGGAAGATCAACTCCGGATGCTTGGAGTCCACCACCCACGGCTCCGCCGGCGCGGCGCACGCCTGATACATCCACTCGAGCTGGGCCATCGGGGCGGCGCAGTACGCGGCCTCCGCGCGTTCCGGGTCCGCCTTGAGCCGGCGCACGGCCTCGGCGATCGGCAGGACGGTCCGCTGCCCGGCCCCGATGCCCGCCGCGGTGACCAGCTCCCCCGCCTGGAAGAAGAGCAGGATCAGTTCGTCGGGGAGATAGCCGAGGAAATAGGCGTCCACCTTGCCGTCGCGATCCCGCTTGGCAAAGGAGATGAGATTGTCGAGGTGGAGGTAGATGAGCCGGGTGCGCGCAAGCAGGGTGTCCGACGCCGGAAAGGCGACGTCGCTCAGCCGGATGGCGGAGTGAAGCAGGCGGGTGCCGCTGACGCGCATAGACCCTCGGCGGGACGGGCCGCCCGGCTGGGCGGCCCGTGACGCGGCGCCTTACGCCGCGAGGTGGTGCTGAATCTTCGACGCGATGGTGGGCTTCGGCACCGCGCCGATGACCGTGTCCACGTGCTTGCCGTCCTTGAAGAACAGCAGGGCCGGGATCGACCGGATGTTGAACCGGGCCGCCACCCGCTGGTTCGCGTCGACGTCCAGCTTGGTGATCCGGACCTTGCCGGTGTACTCCTCGGCCAGCTGCTCCAGCGACGGGGCGATGATCTGGCAGGGGCCGCACCACGTGGCCCAGAAATCCACCAGCACCAGTCCCTTGGTCTGCTCCACTTCGGAGGCAAACGTGCTCTCGGTTACTTCAATTGTGTGCTGCCCCATGTGCGACGAACCTCCCAGAGTGCGGCGGGATGCGTAGGTCCGCGTCCCGCAGTTAAGTTCAAGTCCATTCACCTGCCACGCCGGAGTCGCCGTGCCGGATGCCCCCCGGATTGCCCATATCGGGATCGCGGTCAAGGACCTCGACGACGCCCTGCGGTTCTATCGAGACGTCCTCGGCCTCGTGCCCCACCCCCCCGAAGTTGCCGACGGCGCGACGATCGTTTCGCTTCCCTTCGGCGAGTCGGAGGTCGAACTCCTCGAGGCGCGCGACGCCGACTCCCCGATCGCGAAGTTCATCGAGCGCCGCGGTCCCGGCATCCACCACGTCTGCTACCGGGTGGCCGACCTCGACGCTGCCCTCGACCAGGCCCGGCAGGCCGGCTACCGGCTCGTCGATGACGCGCCACGGACCGGCGCGGGCGGCTGCCGAATCGCGTTCCTGCACCCCAAGTCCACCGCTGGCATCCTGATCGAGCTCACGGAGTGAGCGCGGCCGGGGCGCCTGCCCTACATCGGGTTGCCCTGGGCGTCACAGGGCCGGCCGGGGGTGGCGGTCATGGTCACGTCCACGTTCTGCACCAGGTACTGGTCCTTCCACTTGCCCACGATGAAGGGCACGTTGTTCTGGCATCTCCCGACGAAGATCTTCATCGTGACCATCACCTGGTCGGAATGCCCGTCGACCGTCCCGAGCCCGGCCACCTTCGCGGAGTCGTTGGTCAGGTACTTCTGGAGCACCCGGATCCGCTTTTCGTAGTCCGGCGGCTGCTTGCTCGTGGCGGCCGGGCCGGCGGAGCCACCCCAGTAGGTCGCCATGAGGGTGAGGTTGGTATCCTTCGCCGCCGCCAGGAACGCCTTGACGGTCGTTTCCGGGGAGCGGTTGGACATCGGTGTGCCGCTGCTCGCGCCGCCGCTTGCACAGGCCGCGACGAGGAGTACACAGGGAATCCAGCGCAGAGTCACGGGCGTTCCACCTTCTGAAGTAGACTGTCTCAAACGTAAACCGCGCGCGGAGTGCGAGCAATGACGCCTGTCAGGCTCTACGTCAACATCGATCACGTCGCGACGGTCCGCGAGGCGCGGCGGACCGATGAACCCGAGCCGCTCGCCGCCGCGCGCGCCGCCCTGGCGGGGGGAGCCGACGGCATCACCGTGCACCTGCGCGAAGACCGCCGACACATCCAGGACGCGGACGTCATCGCGATTGCCGAGACCCTCCCCGCGCCGCTCAACTTCGAGCTCGCCCTGAGCGACGAGATCGTCGCCCTCGCCTGCCGGCTCCGCCCCCTCCAGGCCACGATCGTCCCCGAACGGCGCGAGGAAGTCACCACGGAGGGGGGGCTTCGGGTCAGCTCCCGGGACGCCCGGCTCCGAACCGCCATCCGACGCCTCGATGAGGCCGGCTGCCGGGTCAGCCTCTTCATCGATCCGGAGCTCGACGCCATCGACGCCGCCAAGGACCTCGGCGTCCCCGCCATCGAGCTCCACACGGGAGAGTACGCCCGCCGCTGGCGCGACGGCCCCGCCCCGCTCGACCACCTCCGGCAGGCCGCCCGCCACGCGGCGGAACTTGGCCTCGCCGTGCACGCCGGCCACGGACTCACCTACCTGAACGTGCAAGCCGTGGCGTCGGTTCCCGAGATCGAGGAGCTCAACATCGGCCACAGCATCGTGAGCCGGGCCCTCTTCGACGGGATGGAGGAAGCGGTACGTGAGATGCGGCGCCTGATGACCTCGGCGCGGTAACCTCCCCCGGCCCGCCCGAGCCTTTCCCGGGAACGCCGCACACCCTAACTTGTTTCGACATGCCCAATCCCCTCGGCCCGACTGACTTCTTCGCGTTGGAGGCCGGCGAGTACCTCGAGCGGCTCGCCAGGCTGGTGGCCATCGACGGCGGCCCGCCCCCGGAGGAGTTCGTCCGTTACGCCCGCGCCCTGCGCGGGTCCGCCCTGATGGCCAATCAACCGGAAATCACCAGGGCTGCCGGCGCGCTCGAGGGGGTCGCCCGCGCGTTCCACGAACGGGTGTGCGCCTGGGATGCCGCCCTCGCGGAGGTCGTGGGACAGTCGGTGGACGACCTGAAGCGGCTGGTCCGGCAGGCCCGCGACTGGACCGCCGACGACACCGCCCGGGCCGACCGCCTCTCCCGCTCGCTCGAGTCCATCAGCGGCCGCCCTCCGGAGGGCAGCCGGCCCCCCACGCGGAGCCGCGGGGAGCTCAACGCGGGCGTCCGCGCATTCGTGGCCCGCGAGGGCGCCCTGGTGGCCAGCGCGCTCGATCGCGCCGCTCGCGCGCTCGAGGCGGAGCCCGGCGCCCGTGACCCGCTCCACAATATCCTGCGGCGCATGCAGTCGCTCCGGGGCCTGGCGGCGCTGGCCGACCTCGCGCCGCTCCCCGAGATGCTCGATGGCCTCGAGATGGCCGTCGGCAGCCTCCTCCGGGCCCACGTCCCCCCCACGGGCGTGAGCGAGGTCTTCGAGGCGGCGGCCCAGGCCCTCACCCGCGCCTCGCGGGACGTCGCGGACAACGGGCATCCCGACCCCGACGCCCCCGAGGCTCGCCACTTCGCCGTGCTGCTCATCCGCCGGCTGGCGGACGACCGGGACGTGGTCGACATCGAGACCCTCTGCCCACTCGGGCAGGCCAGCATCGTCAAGGCCGGCACCCCTCCCGAACAGCCGACCCCCGTCACCCTCGGTTCGGTCGAACTCCTGACCCACGGCGAGTTCCTCGTCCAGGCCGCCGACGAGCTCGAGCGGGCGGAGACTGATACCCAGCGTGACCTCCGCCTCTTCAACCTGACGGGGGCGCTCGACTCTCCCCGCCTCGTGGCGGCGGCCACCATCGGACACGGCCTCGACAGCTTCGGACGGGCGGTGCGCCTGGCCATCGTCAGCGGCACCGCCGCCGGCGATCCCGCCGGATTCGCGGCGGCGCTGCGCTCCGCGGGCACCCTGATTCGCGGGCTCGGTCCCCGCAGCGATCCGGAACGGGCCTCGACCGAACTCGCGGGGCTGGCCGCCGTCCTCGGGCAGGCGCCCGACGACATCGTCCCCATCGAGTCCCTGGCCCCCGATGACGACGTCATTCCGGTCGCGGACCTGGCGCCTGAAGCCGAAGAGCTCCCCTCGGCGGAAGCCCCGGAGGATGCCTCGCTCGCCGGGAGCTTCCTGACGTACGCCCGCCTCTCGGGCGCCCGGAGCCGCACCTCGGGCAACGGCTCGGCGCGCACCTCCGCGCCGACGGCCGCTCCCGAACCGCCGGCCGTCGAGGAGGCCGTCGAAATCGGCACGCTGCTCTATCGCGGCGACGCGGCTCTGCGCCGGGCCGATGTCGTCCGCCGCGACCTCGCGCATCTCCTCCGCGCGGGCGCCCAGCTGGGCAGCATCCGCCCCCTCCTCGACGAACTCCTCGACCTCGTCCCGCTGGCGCTCGAGCCCTCCGCTTGACCGGATCGCGTCACCGGGTGTGGCAGCTCCTGCTCGCCATCTCCCTGTCCGCCCTGCTCCTCTGGTGGGCGTTCCGCGACGTCAACTTTGCCGAGGCACTCGGCTACCTCCGGTCGGTGCGTCTCGGCTGGCTCCTCACCGCGGTCATCGTCGCCACCTCGCTCTTCCCGTTGCGACTCTTCCGCTGGCGCCTCCTCCTGCGGAAGGAAAACGGCGACCCCTACCCCTGGACCCCGCTCTGGCACGCCATCGCCATGGGGTTCGCCGCCAACAACCTCCTGCCGTTCCGGGCGGGCGAGGTGGTGCGCACCGTCGCGGCCAGCCGCCTGACCGGCGCCCGGCTCACGACCTCGCTCGCCTCCGTGGCCGTCGAGCGGGTCTTCGACGCGCTCACCGTCGTGGGGCTGCTGGCGGCGGCGCTCCTGATGCCCGGCATGCCCGCGGGGCTCTCCGTCGCGGGGATTCCCGTCCAGCGGGTCGCGACGACCGCGGGCCTCCTCGCGCTCGCCGCCCTGGGCTGCGCCACGCTCGTCGTGACATTCCCGCGGGCAGCGGAGGCGGTCGTGCGACGGATCATCCCGTCCGATCGCATCGCATTGCGACTCATCGAACTGATCGAGGGGATCCGCCAGGGTCTCGCGGTACTCCAGTCCCCGATGCGGCTCATCGGCGTGATCGCCTGGTCAGTGGTGCTCTGGCTCGTCAACGCGCTCTCCTTCTACCTCGCCTTCCTCGCCTTCGACCTGCCGGTCAACTACATCGGCGCGGTGGTGCTGCAGGGCGTCCTCGCCTTCGGCATCGCCGTGCCGTCTGCGCCAGGGTATGTCGGCCCGTTCGAGGCGGCCATTACCGCGGTCCTCGCCCTGTACGCCATCGGCGCGAGCCAGGCGGTGGCCTACGCGGTGGGCTACCACATCACCACCTTCATTCCGATCACCCTGCTCGGGGTCTGGTCCGCCACGAAGACGGGGCTCGGGCTCGGGGCGACGGCGCGCGAGGCGCCCCCCAGTGTCTGAGGATCGGCTCTCCCGGCCGGCGCCCGCCAAGGCGAACCTGTTCCTCCGGGTGCTGGCGCGGGAATCGTCGGGGTATCACGGCATCGAGACCCTCTTCTGCCTGCTCGACCTGGCCGACGACCTGACGGCGGAGCGTCGCCCGGGCGGCGAAGTCACCATCGAGGTGCTGGGTGCCGATGTGGGACCCGCCGAGCAGAACCTCGCGGTCCGCGCGGCGGAGATGGTCCTGCAGGCCACCGGCCGGCGATTCGGCGTGCATCTCACGCTGGAGAAGCGCATTCCGATGCAGGCGGGGCTGGGCGGCGGCTCGAGCGACGCCGCCTCGGCGCTGATCCTCACCAACCAGCTGGCCGGCAACGCCGTCCCCCGGCACGAACTGCTCCAGTTCGCCGCCCGACTGGGGAGCGACGTGCCGTTCTTCCTGAGCGAGGCCCGCCTCGCCCTGGCCTGGGGACATGGCGAGCGGATGCTGCGACTCCCGCCGCTCTCCACGGCGCCGGCGCTCCTCCTCGTCCCCGCCGAGGGAATGCCGACGGCCGAGGCCTATGCCTGGATCGATCAGGGCGGCGAGGCGACCCGGCGGGGCGGGCTCGCGCTGGACCTCGACGCGCTGCGGGGGTGGGGGGACATCGCGCGGATGGCGGGGAACGATTTCGAGGCGGCGCTCTTCTCCCGGAGGCCGGCGTTGCGGGCGGCGTTCGAGGCGCTGGCCGGCACCCACCCCCTCCTCTGCCGGCTGACCGGCTCCGGCTCGGCCTTCCTGGCGGTCTACCGGAACGCGGACCGATCGGACCGACGCCGCCATGATGCTGGGCCGGAAGCATGGGAAGCTGCTGGAGGTCACCGCCGGCTGATTCGACGCCACCCAGTCTCCAGCCATCAGTCCCCAGTCCTTTCCCCTTCTCCCTTCCGCCCCTCCAAGTCCCAAGTCCACTTCCTCCTTTCTCCCGTGCTTGCAATGCTTTACCTTTGCATTCGCTGGCCCTTCGTCCAATGGCAGGACAGCAGACTTTGGATCTGCGAATGGTGGTTCGAATCCACCAGGGCCAATCCTCCTACCGGCCGATCCTGTTGTCCCCGCACGAGTTGACTCTCCCCGGTTTGCCCGGTTAGATTTGAGGGCTCTATGGCGCAGATTTCTCTCGAACGAAGCCAGATGTTGCTCCTCAGCGGGACGGCCAACCGGCCGCTCGCCGAGGAGGTGGCGCAGCACCTCGGTCAGCCGCTCTGCAAGGTGACGGTCAAGCGGTTCGCCGACGGGGAAATCTTCGTCAAGATCGACGAGAACGTGCGCGGGCGGGATGTCTACATCATCCAGCCGACCAATCCGCCGGCCGACAACCTGATGGAGCTGCTGCTCCTGATGGATGCCGCCAAGCGGGCCAGCGCGGCCCGGGTCACACCGGTCATCCCCTACTTCGGGTATGCCCGGCAGGACCGGAAGGATCAGCCGCGGGTGGCCATCAGCGCGCGACTGATCGCCAACATGGTGTCGATGGCTGGGGCGGACCGGGTGCTGGGCATGGATTTTCACCAGCACCAGATGCAGGGGTTCTTCGACATCCCGGTGGACCATCTCTACGCGGCGCCGGCGTTCGTGAACCACTTCCGGCAGAAGCGGCTGAAGGATCCGGTGGTCGTGGCGCCCGACGTCGGCTCCGCCAAGATGGCCCGCGGGTTCGCCAAGCGGCTGAACGCCACGCTCGCCATCATCGACAAGCGGCGGCCCTCGGCCAACATCGCCGAGGTGGTCAACGTCGTCGGCGACGTGAAGGACCGGGACTGCGTCATCCCGGACGACATGATCGACACCGCGGGCACCATGTCGGAAGCGGTGCACGCGCTGAAGCGGCTCGGGGCCAACGACGTGTACTGCTGCGCCACCCACGCCCTGCTGTCGGGGCCGGCGGTCGAGCGGCTGAGCGCGTCGCCGGTCAAGGAAGTGGTGGTCACCAACACGATCGCCATTCCGCCCGAGCGGCATTTCAAGCAGTTGACCGTTCTCTCGGTCGCCGGCCTCCTGGCCAAGGCGATCGGTTACACCCACAGCGACCAGTCGGTCAGCTCGCTGTTTGACTGATTGAGGACGCCGCCTCGGCGCCCATTACCTCGAAGGATCGGACTATGGCACAACAGGTGAATCTCGCGGCGGCCTCCCGCCCACAGACTGGTACCGGCGCCGCCCGCGCGCTCCGTCGCGCAGGCCAGGTGCCCGCGGTCATTTACGGCCACGGCCGTGAGCCCGAGCCGCTCGCCATCGACGCCGGCGTGCTGTCGCGGCTCCTGCCCACGATGACGGCCAGCACCATCCTCGACGTCACCGTCGACGGGCGCGCGCCGATCAAGGCGCTCCTGCGCGACCTGCAGCGGCACGCCCTGCGCTCCTCGACCATCGTGCATCTCGACCTCTACGAGATCCACGCCGACGAGGAAGTCGACGTGCGGGTGGCCATCCACCTCCTCGGCGTGCCGGACGGCGTCCGGAACTTCGGCGGCGTGCTCGACTTCGTGCATCGCGACGTCGAAATCCGGGTCCTGCCCGGCGACATCCCGGCGGGCATCGACGTCGACGTGACGAACCTGGCCATCGGGCATTCCATCTTCGTCCGCGACCTCGTGCTGGCCAAGGGCGAGATTCTCGACGACGCCAACGTGCCGGTCTGCACGGTCGTCGCGCCGCGCGTCGAAGAGACCGCCGTCCCGGTGACCGAGGACGCCACGGTCGAGCCCGAGTTGATCCGCAAGGCGAAGGCCGAGGACGACGAGGGCGACGACAAGGAGTAAGGCCCTGCGCGCCATTCTCGGACTCGGGAACCCGGGTCCTGAATACGAGCGGACCCGCCACAACGCGGGGTTCGTCCTGGCCGATCACCTGGCGCGGCGCTGGGGTTTTGGGGCGTTTCGACGCGGCGAGCGGGCCCGCGAAGTCAGCGGCCGGCGCGACGGCACGGAGATCCGGCTGATCAAGCCGACGACCTACATGAACCGGAGCGGGGCGGCACTCGCCCCGCTTCGCGCGTTTCCGGGATTTGACCCCGCGCGGGACCTGCTGGTGCTGGTGGACGACGTGGCGCTCCCCGCGGGCCGGTTTCGCCTGCGAGGCGCCGGCACGGCGGGTGGGCACAACGGGCTCAAGAGCGTCGAAGGGGCGTTGCTGCGTCAGGACTACGCCCGCCTCCGGATCGGCGTCGGCCCCCTGCCCCCCGACGGCCGCGACCTCGCGGACTTCGTCCTCGACGAATTTGCGGGCGACGAGTGGGACATCCTCACGGCATTGCTCGACCCGATGGCGGACGCCGTCGAGTGCTGGCTGGCTGAAGGCATCGAGCCGGCCATGAACCGATATAACGGAGGCTGAGTGCAGAATTTCCCAGTGTACGCGATGGCGGGCGGCTTCGCCGGACTCCTGATCGCGGCCTCGATCTATGTGTACCTGCGTCGCCAGCCAACCGGCACCGCGGTCATGCTGGAGATTTCCACGCTGATCGAAGACGGCGCGATGGCGTTCCTGCGGCGCGAATATACGGTGCTGACCCCGTTCCTCCTCCTGGTGGCGGCGCTTCTCGGCTGGGCCATCGGGCCGTGGACAGCCGGCGCCTACCTCTTCGGCGGCATCTGCTCCGTCTTCGCCGGGCTGGTGGGCATGAAGGCCGCCACGAAGGCCAACGTGCGCACCTCCGAGGCCGCGCGCTCCGTCGGGCAGGGAAAGGCGCTCTTCCTGGCCTACAACGGCGGCGCGGTCATGGGCCTGGCCGTCGCCTCGCTCGGCCTCGTCGGGATCGGGACCGTCACCTGGCTGGTGCTCGACCCCGCCACGGCGGACCTGCTCGGCTTCAGCCGCTTCACCGAGATCCTGAGCGGCTTCGCCATGGGCGCCTCGTCGATCGCGCTGTTCGCGCGGGTCGGCGGCGGCATCTACACCAAGGCGGCCGACGTCGGCGCCGACCTGGTCGGCAAGGTCGAGGCGGGCATTCCCGAAGACGACCCGCGCAACCCCGCCACCATCGCGGACAACGTCGGCGACAACGTCGGCGACGTGGCCGGGATGGGCGCCGACATCTTCGAGAGCTATGTCGGCGCGGTCATCGCCACCGTGGCGCTCGCGGCGACCAGTCCGGCCATTCCGGACATGTTCCGCATGAACGCGATCGCCCTCCCCATCCTGATGATCCTCGCCGGTCTCGCCGCCTCCTGGTCGGCATCGCCGCGATGCGGCTCATGGAACACGGCGACCCCGCGAACGCACTGCGCAACACCACGCTCATCGCCGCGGCGCTGTTCCTGGCCGCCGCCTGGTGGCTCGCCGACCACCTGGCCCTCGGCATGGACGGCAAGCCGGCGCTCGGCGCCTTCTACGCCGTCCTCGCCGGCACCGTCGGCGGCATCGCCATCGGCGCGGTCACCGAGTACTACACGTCCGGCAAGCCGGTGCGCGACATCGCGCAGGCGTCCAAGACCGGCGCCGCCACCAACATCATCGCCGGCCTCTCGGTCGGGATGATCTCGACCCTCCTGCCGATCCTCCTGATCGGCGCCGCCATCTACGTCTCCTACTGGGCCGCCGACCTCTACGGCATCGCCATCGCCGCGGTCGGCATGCTCGCCACCGTCGGCGTCACGATGACGGTCGACGCCTACGGCCCGATCGCCGACAACGCCGGCGGCATCTCCGAGATGAGCGAGCTCGGCCCCGAGGTCCGCAAGATCACCGACGGGCTCGACGCCCTCGGCAACACCACCGCCGCCATCGGCAAGGGCTTCGCCATCGGGTCCGCGGCGCTGACCGCGCTGGCGCTCTTCACCGCCTTTGCCACCGCCGTCGCCCCGCCGGGCGAAGTGCTCCGGCTCGACATCCTGAACCCGATGGTCGTCATCGGCATGTTCATCGGCGGCACCCTGCCCTTCGTCATGGGCTCGCTCACGATGACCGCCGTCGGTCGCGCCGCCCAGGGCATGGTCGAGGAGGTTCGCCGCCAGTTCCGCGAAATCCCCGGGCTCATGGAAGGGACCGCCAAGCCGGACAGCGCCCGCTGCGTCGACATCTCGACCAGGGCGGCGTTGCGTGAAATGATCATCCCCGGCGTCACCGCCGTGGCGGTGCCGGTCCTCGTCGGCGCCTTCCTCGGCGTCCAGACCCTCGGCGGCCTGCTCGCCGGCGCGACCGTCACCGGCGTCCTGCTGGCGCTGTTCATGGCGAACGCCGGCGGCGCGTGGGACAACGCCAAGAAGTACATCGAAGGCGGCGCCCACGGCGGCAAGGGCAGCGAGCAACACAAGGCCGCCGTGGTCGGCGATACCGTCGGCGACCCGTTCAAGGACACCTCCGGCCCGGCCATGAACATCCTCATCAAGCTGATGAGCGTCGTCAGCCTGGTGCTGGCGCCGTGGTTTGCGAGCTTGGCGAAGTAGGCGGGGAAGCGGGGAAGCGGGGAAGCGGGGAAGCGGGAACGAAGGTTGAGTTCGCGGGAGACATCGCAAGGGGCAACCGGAATCCGGTTGCCCCTTTGCTTTTACTTCCCCGCGTCCCCGCTTCCCCGCCCTGCCCCTAGACCTTCCACGTCTTCCCCTGCATCAGCAGCGCCTTGATATCGGGTGCGCCGGTGGGCTGCTTCGCGTAGACCGCCGCGGTATAGCTCTGGACCGGGTCGGCGTAGAGCACGCCGAGGGCGACCGGGAACGGCGGGGTGAGGGCGGCAAGCATCCCGGCCAGCGTCCGGTTGGTCTCGTCGTGGACCAGGATGTCCTCCATCGAGACGCCCCCCTCCCCGAGGGTCACCACCTCGAGCGCGATGTTCGAGGGATCGAATCGCAGCCCCTGCTGCCGTCCCTTCCCGAAGAGGAGCGGCTGGCCGTGGACCAGGTGCAGTTGGCGCTCTTCCGCCACCGCCCGGTCGGTGAACTCGTCGAAGACACCGTCGTTGAAGACCAGGCAGTTCTGGAAGATTTCCACGAACGACGCCCCGCGGTTGGCATGCGCCCGCTTCAACACGTCGATGAGCTGGGCCTGCTGGGTATCGATGCCGCGCGCGACGAACCGGCCGCCGGCGCCGAGCGCGAACGTGGCGGCGGAGAGCGGCCGCTCGATGGATCCCCCCGGCGAGGTCGGGCTCTTCGTGCCCGTCCGCGACGTCGGCGAATACTGTCCCTTGGTGAGCCCGTAGATCTCGTTGTTGAAGAGGATGATCTGCAGGTCCACGTTCCGGCGGAGCACGTGCAGCATGTGGTTCCCGCCGATCGAGAGTCCGTCGCCGTCGCCCGTCATGACCCACACGTCGAGTTCAGGATTCGCGAGCTTCACCCCCGTCGCGATGGCGGGCGCGCGTCCGTGCACCGTGTGGAAGCCGTAGGTCGACATGTAGTAGGGAAATCGCGACGAGCAGCCGATCCCCGAAACGAAGACGGTGTTCTCCCGCCGGGAGCCGATCTCGGCCAGCGCCTTCTGCACCGCCTTCAGGATGGCGTAGTCGCCGCAGCCCGGGCACCAGCGGACCTCCTGGTCGGAGGCGAAGTCCTTTGGCTGCAGCTTGACGAGCGTCGGGGTCGCGGTCATGCGGCACCTCCCTTCCCATTGCCACGGGTCCGTTCCATGATCGCCGCGAGGATGGTGGAAACCTTGAAGGGCTTCCCGTTGACCTGGCTGAACCGCTCGGCCGGGAGGAGATACGCGGCGCGGAGGAGGGTCACCAGCTGCCCGTTGTTCATCTCTGGCACCAGGATCTTGTCGAACCGCTTGAGCAGGTCGCCCAGGTTCCTGGGGAACGGCGAGATGTACCGGAGGTGAATGTGCGACACCCGCCGGCCCTCGGCCCGCGCCCGCTGCACCGCCATGTGAATCGGCCCGAATGTGGACCCCCAGCCGACCACCGCGAGTTCGCCGCTGTCCTCTCCCTGGTTCACCGCCTGTTCGGGAATGTCATCGGCGATGCGGGCCACCTTGGCCGCGCGCGCCTCCGTCATCCTCGCATGATTGTCGGGGTCGTAGGAGATGTCCCCGGTCTCGGCGTTCCGTTCGATGCCACCGATTCGGTGCTCCAGTCCCGGCGTGCCCGGACGCGCCCATGGCCGCGCCAGAGTGGCGGGGTCGCGCTGGAAGGGCTGGAACCCTTCGGCATCGGTGCGGTAGCTCACGGGAAAGGTGGGCAACGCATCGGCGTCGGGGATTCGCCAGGGCTCGGCGGCGTTCGTCAGGTACCCGTCGGTCAGCAGGAACACCGGCGTCATGTACTTGGTGGCCAGCCGGACGGCCTCCATGGCGACCTCAAAGGCATCCGCGGAGGTCGCGGCCGCGAGGACCGGCAGAGGCGCGTCGCCGTTCCGGCCCAGCACGGCCTGGAAGAGGTCGGACTGCTCGGTCTTCGTGGGTAGCCCGGTGGAGGGTCCGGCCCGCTGTGCGTCGATCACGATGAGCGGGAGTTCCGTGGCAATGGCCAGTCCGAGCGCCTCGGTCTTGAGGGCAATCCCCGGCCCCGAGGACGAGGTCACGCCGAGGGAACCGGCAAAGGAGGCGCCGATGGCGGCGCAGATGGCGGCAATTTCGTCTTCGGCCTGGAAGGTGACCACCCCGTGCGCACGGAGACCGGTCAGCGCGTGCAGGACTGGCGAGGCCGGGGTGATCGGGTAGCCCGCGAACACCATGCGCTCGATGCCGGCGGCCTTGAGCCCCGCGAGCAGCCCCCAGGCCACGGCCTCCGTGCCGCTGATGGTCCGGTAGGTACCGGGTTCCGCCGGCGCCGGACCGATCGCGACCGGCCGGAGGAAGTTCGGAAGTTCGGCCGTCTCACCGAAGGCGTGCCCGGCGTTCAGCACCGCGACGTTGGCCGCCGCGATGGCGGGGTCCTTTCCGAACTTCCGCTCGATCCAGTCGGTGGTAGTCTTCCGCTCGCGGTCGTACAGCCAGAGCACCAGTCCCAGCGCCCACATGTTGCGGGAGCGCGCGGTCTGCTTGGAGGTCAGGCCGAGACCATCCACGGCCGCCTCGGTCAGCCGCCCGATGTCGAGGGGAAGGACCGAGAAATCGGACAGGGTGCCGTCCTCGAGCGGATTCTTCGCGTATCCGGCCTTGAGGAGGTTGCGCTCGGTGAACGCGCCCTTGTCGACGATCAGGGTCCCGCCCCGCCGGAGGTCGCCGACGTTGGTGATCAGCGCCGCCGGGTTCATCGCGACCAGGACGTCGAGGTCGTCGCCGGCGGTGGCCACTTCCACCGACCCGAAGTGGATCTGGAACGCCGAGACCCCGAAGGTGGTGCCGACGGGGGCCCGGATCTCCGCCGGAAAGTCGGGAAAGGTGGCCAGGTCGCTGCCGGCGAGCGCCGTTTCCATGGCGAACCGGGCCCCGGTGATCTGCATGCCGTCGCCGGAATCGCCGGCAAACCGGACGACCGCCTGCTCGCGCCGCGCGGGCGTACCGGCCGCATTGGC
Source organism: uncultured Gemmatimonadales bacterium (assembly GCA_963748815.1). Classification (GTDB taxonomy): domain Bacteria; phylum Gemmatimonadota; class Gemmatimonadetes; order Gemmatimonadales; family GWC2-71-9; genus SPDF01. The sequence goes on from CAVVKJ010000010.1 coordinate 711,053, forward strand.
CCCGCCAGGAACGCTGGTTGTCGATGACATTAGGCCCGCCTTGTCTGGGGGGAGCGTCTGCACTCGAATTGTATCCACGAGGCCCCGTGCCGCGCCAGCGCCCCGCTTCCATTGGGGGCCCTTCCCTGCGATAATTCCGCGTGCTCAGACTCGGTATTGTCGGTCTTCCGAACGTCGGTAAGTCCACGCTCTTCAACGCCCTGACCTCCGCCGGGGCGCTGGTGGCCAACTACCCCTTTGCCACCATCGAGCCGAACACCGGCGTCGTCCAGGTGCCGGATCCGCGGCTGGACGCCATCGCCACCTTCGTCAAGCCCGAACGCACCCTCGCCGCCACCGTCGAGTTCCTGGACATTGCGGGGCTGGTCAAGGGCGCCAGCCAGGGCGAGGGGCTCGGCAACCAGTTCCTCGCGAACATCCGCGAGGTGGATGCGGTGGTGCACGTGGTCCGGTGCTTCGAGAACGACGACATCCAGCACGTGATGGGGAGCGTCGACCCGGCCCGGGACCGCGAGATCATCAACATCGAACTGGGCCTGGCCGACCTCGCGTCCGTCGAGAAGCGGCTGGACAAGGCGGCGCGGACCGCCAAGTCAGGCGACGCCCAGGCCAAGATCGAGGTCCGCCTGCTCGACGCGCTGCGCACCGCGCTCGCCGCGGGCCGGCCCGCCCGGTCGGTGGTCCCCGCCCCCGAGGACGCCGCCGTCTACCGGGCGTTCAATCTCCTCACCGCCAAGCCGGTGCTCTACGCCGCGAACGTCGGTGAGCAGGAAATCAACGCCGGCAACGCCCACGTCGCGGCGCTGCAGGCAGCGCTGACGCGGGATGGGGAGCCGGCGGAAGTCGTGACCTTTTCCGCCCAGGTGGAGGCGGAGTTGGCGGAACTCGCCCCGGAAGACCGCGCGGAGTTCCTCGAGTCGCTCGGCCTGTCTGAATCGGGGCTCGACCGCTTGGCGCACGCCGCCTATCACCTCCTCGGCCTGCAAAGCTACTTCACAGCGGGCGAGAAGGAGGTCCGCGCCTGGACCATTCACAAGGGCGACCGGGCACCCCAGGCCGCCGGGGTCATCCACTCCGATTTCGAGCACGGCTTCATCCGGGCGGAGACGGTGGCCTACGACGATTTCGTCCGGGTCGGTGGATGGAAGCCCGCCCGCGAGCAGGGGCTCGCCCGCGCGGAGGGCAAGGAATATGTCGTCCAGGATGGCGACGTGATGCTCTTTCGGTTCAACGTCTAGGAGAACACACATATGACCAGTCCATTCGGCGCCGCCCAGGGGCGCACCGGATTCGTTTCCGATGTCGACAGCGCCCGCGTTGCCACTTTCATGCGCGGTGTCTACTGGTGGATGTTCGGCGGCCTCGGCGTCACGGCCACCGTGGCGCTGGCCGTCGCCAGTTCGCCGGCGGCGATGAGCACCCTGATCAGCAACAAGCTGCTCTTCTTCGGCGTCATCATCGCCGAACTGGTCCTGGTGGTCTATCTGTCCGCCCGGGTGGCCAAGATGTCGCCCTCCACCGCAGGCACGCTCTTCCTGGCCTACTCGGCGCTCAACGGCGTCACCTTCGCGATCATCCTGCTGGCGTATACCGGCGCATCGGTGGCCAACGCCTTCTTTGTCACCGCGGGAATGTTCGGCGCGCTCGCCGTCTACGGCAGCGTGACGAAGCGCGACCTGACCGGCATGGGCCGGTTCATGTTCATGGGCCTGATCGGGCTGGTGCTGGCGAGCGTGGTGAGCATCTTCTGGCAGAACAACGCCATGAACTTCGTGATGGGCGTGGTGGGGGTCCTGGTCTTCTCGGGGCTAATCGCCTACGACACCCAGCGCCTGCGGGCCATGGCCCTCCAGGTCTCGGGCGAGCAGACCGGCTCGTATGCCGTCCTCGGCGCGCTGAGCCTCTACCTCAACTTCATCAACCTCTTCCTCTCCCTCCTCCGGCTCTTCGGCGACCGCCGGTAGGGGATCTCAGCGGGCGGGCGCGGCGGCCGACAGGGTGCCGCGCCAGCTCTCGCTCAGCGCCGGACAGGCCGCAAGCCGGAGACACTCCTCCCGGCGACGGGACCGCTCGACCATGAGCTCCGACGCGAGATAGACCGGCCACTGCGGGTACGGCCGGTCCACCAGCGTCACCGCCATCCCCCCCTCCACCCAGCCTTCGGTGAGCACCCGGAGGTACCATCCGGTTCGCAGGTCCTCCTGCACCAGCTTGACCATGTCCTTCCGGTGAAAGCGCCGATTGAGCGTGGCGCAGGGCTGCCGCGGTTGCGACACCTCCACCCGGGCCTGCCCGATGGCAAACCGGTCGCCGACGCACACCGTCCGCTCCTCCGCGCCGTCGATCGTGAGATTCTCCCCAAACCACCCCGGGCCGACGTCGGTCCGACCCAGCACCTCGCGCCACCCGGCATAGTGCCCGGCGGCGTAGGCCAGGACCGCCTTGTCGGGCCCGCCGTGCACCGTCCGGTCAGCCTGCATGTCCCCGGCGACCCCCAGCCGGCCCACCCAGACCGCGCCGGACACTGGCTGTTTGGCGATGGCGCTGGTCCACGGCCGGTCGAGCGGTTCGTCGGCCCCTTCGGCCCCGTAGGAACGGGGGACGCCGACTTGAATTGAGCGGAGGATCATGCGGGGAAGATAAGGGGGCCGCCCTTTGACTCAAGTCCGCGTCGCGACTATACTTCCCCGCTCACAATACTCCTCCTCAGCCCCACACCAGGGCTGGGGCAACAGTCCAAAGGAAGGTGTCATGACCCGTCAGTATGAAGCGGTCTATATCTTCGATTCTGCCCTCGAAGAGCCCGCAATCAACGAACGCCTCGAGCGGTTCCACGCGCTTCTGGCCCAGCCCGACACCGAGGCGCCGCAGCTGTCCCATTGGGGCAAGCGGACCTTGGCCTACCCGATCAACCGCCACGAAACCGGCTACTACGTCATTGCCAAGCTCGCGACCGCGCCCACGGCGCTGCCGGAGTTCGAGCGCGCCGTCAAGCTCGACGAAGGCGTGCTGCGGTTCCTGATCGTGACGAACGAAGGCCCCCAGCCGGTTCCGCCCAACGCCGACAAGGGTGACGGGGAGGACGACGAATGAGGCGCCCACAGAAGAGCTGCTCGATTTGTGAGTCTGGCGTGCGCGTCGTCGACTTCAAGGACGAGCGGACGCTCTCCCGGTTCCTGTCCGAGCGCGGCAAGATCCTGCCGAGCCGCCTCTCGGGCACCTGCGCGCGGCACCAGCGCCAGCTGAGCACCGCCATCAAGCGGGCGCGTGTCCTGGCGCTGCTGCCGTACCTGAAGGGCCACGGCGGCTGACCGTCCCGGGTGGGCGGCCTCCGGAGGGACAGGTGCTGTCCTTCCGGGCCCGCCTCGCAGTGGCAGCGTTTGTCCTGTTCACCTGGCCGGTCATGACAGCGTTTCTTTTCGGCCCGCTCGCCGTGCTCGTCGCGGCGAGCCGGCCACAGGGCCGGCGGGCGTGGATCTGGCTGATGGCCCTGCTGCTCTGGCTCTCGCTCTGGGCTGCGCAGCCTGGAGGACTCCTGGAGGAGCTGGTCCGGGCGGCGGGGGTACTGTCCACCGGCATCGGGGTGCTCTTTCTGCTTTTCTCCGCCGGGTCGGTTTCCACCCGGGCACTCCGGGGCACGGCGGCGGTCGTGGTTTCCACGGTCGGGTTGTCGCGTCTGGTGGGGTTGCACTGGGGCGACGTGGTGCGGGCAGTCGTGCAGCAGGGGATGATGGCCCAGCGTGCCGCCACCGATTTGCTGAGCCGCGGGGGCTCGCCCCCCGACGACGCCACCCGGGAGGCGCTGCAGACGCTCGGCGAGGGTCTGCGCCCAATGGCGCCGTTCTTCCCCGGCCTGCTGGCCCTGATGCTCTTTGCGGGGCTTTGTCTCGCGGCGCTGCTGGCCCCACGGATCGCCGGCCGGTCGGTCGCCCCCATCCCGGGGCGGTTCGACGACTTCCGGTTCAGCGATCACCTCGTTTGGCTGATCATCGTCGGCCTGGTGGGAATCCTCTTCGCCAGCTCGACGCCGATCGGTGGCCCGTCGGCAAGCCTGCTGGCATTCGGCGTCGGCTTGTATGCCCTGCGCGGCTCGGCGGTGCTCGCCACCGCGCTTCGCGCCGCCCCGCGCCTCTTTATCGTGCTGCTCGTCGTTGGTGCGTTGTTCCTGTTGCCGTTCGCCGTCGGGGGGCTGGCCCTCCTCGGCCTGGCCGATACCTGGCTCGACTTCCGGCGGCGCATGGCGCCGCCGCTTTCCGGAGGGTTGGACCGATGATGGAAGTAATCCTGCGCGACGACATCAAAACGCTTGGCAAGGCTGGAGATCTCGTCCGCGTGAAGCCGGGCTACGCCCGCAACTTCCTGCTGCCGAAGGGGCTCGCCTACGAGGCCACCGAGGGCAACAAGAAGCGGATCGTCGCCGAGACCAAGGCGCGGAACGTCCGCCTCGCCGCCGAGAAGGACGCGGCCGTGGCCGCCGCGGCCGGCATCTCGGCTGTGCTGCTCACCTTCACCCGCAAGGCGGGGGAAGAGGGGAAGCTGTTCGGCTCGATCACGTCGCAGGACATCGCCGACAGCCTCGCCAGCCAGGGGCAGACCGTGGACAAGCGAAAGATCGAGCTCACCCATCCGATCAAGACCGTGGGCGAGCACACCGTCATCGTCCGCCTCCACCCCGAGGTGCACGCCGACGTCCGCGTGACGGTTGTCGCAGAATAAGGAGCGCCCGCCGGTGGGCGTCGGCATCGCGTACATGGACGGGCCCCGGCTCGCCCGTTCGCTCTTCGCGGCGTCGGATTGGGTCGCGGCCGGCCGGGAAGAGATCAACCGCATCAACGTCTTTCCGGTGCCCGATGGCGACACCGGCACCAATTTCAGCCTGACGCTCCGCGCCGTCGCCGACGCCCTCCGGGCGCTCGGCGACGCATCGCTTCCCGTCACGGCCACGACGATGGCGCGTGCCGCCGTGCTCGGCGCCCGCGGCAACTCCGGGATGATGCTCGCCCATTTCCTGATGGGGGTGGCCGAATCGATCGGGGACCGCGAGACCGCCACACCCACCGAACTCGCCGCCGCCCTGAGCGCCGGGGCCTCCCGGCTCTACGGCGCGCTCGATGACCCCAGGGAAGGGACCATCCTGACCGTCGCCCGCGAGGCCGCGGCCGCGGCGGAACGCGCGGCCGGGCGCTCCCCCGACATCGCCGAGTTCATGCGCCAAATGCACCTCGAGGGAGAGAAGGCGCTGGCCAGGACGCCGGAGCTGATGGCGGTGCTCAAGGAAGCCGGTGTGGTGGACGCCGGGGGCATGGGCTTCATGCGGATGATCGAGGGAGTCGTCCGCTTCATCGACGGCGACCCGATCCTGGCGGTGGAACCGGGGTACACGGGGGAGTATGCCGTGCCGGCCGCCGACATGGAGGTGGCCGCCGACCAGGACTTCCAGTTCTGCACCGAGGTGGTGGTGCGCGGCGAGCAGCTGCCGCCCGCCAACGAGGTCCGGGCCGCCCTGCGCAACTTCGGCGGCTCGCTGGTCGTCGCCGTGATGGGCGACATTCTCCACGCCCATGTGCATACGAACACCCCCGACGCCGTCTTTACCTATGTGTCGCGATGGGGGCGCCTCGAGAAGACCAAGGCCGAGGACATGCGGGCGCAGCATCGCGGGCTCCAGCACGGCGTCCAGAAGGACGTGGGCATCGTCACCGACAGCGCCTCCGATCTTCCCGACGCCGTGCTCGATCGGCATGGCATCTCACTGGTGCCGCTGCAGGTCATCTTCGGCGACGAGGTGCTGCTCGACCGCGTCCAGCTGAAGCCGGAGGAGTTCTACCGCCGGATGCGGACGAGCCCGCAGCTGCCGTCCACCTCCCAGCCGACCGTGGCCGACTTCGTGCGGGTGTTCCGGGAGGCGCGGCACGAGGCGGAGCATGTGATCGCCGTCTTGGTCTCCTCGGGCCTCTCGGGAACCTTCCAGTCGGGGGCGGCGGCGATCAAGGCGGGCGGCCTGACCAACATCCGCCTGGTGGACAGCAAGTCCGCGTCGCTCGGCGCCGGGATGCTGGCCCTGCGGGCGGCGGAGCTGGCAGAACTGGGATGGCCCTCGGAGGCCATCGCCGGGGAAATCGAGCGGGTCCGCGACCAGTCCGGCCTGTTCCTGACCGTGGACACGTTCGACAACCTGCTCCGCAGCGGGCGGGTGAGCCGGGGCAAGGCGTGGCTCGGCGGGCTCCTCGACGTGAAGCCGATCCTCTCGCTCGACGCGGCGGGGCGGGTCGTCCCGGTGGACCGGGCCCGCGGCCGGGAGCAGGTCATCGGCCGGGTGTTGTCGCTGCTGGAGGCGCGGCTCCAGCCCCGCCCGAAGCAACTCCGGTTTGGCGTGGTCCACGCCGAGGCTCCGGAGGTCGCCGGCCGGGTGCGCGACGCCTTGGTGGCGGCATACCGTCCGCGGGATTGTTTCGTGTCACTGGCGACCGGGGTTCTCGGGACGCATGTCGGGGAGGGCGCGTGGGCGGTCTTCTATCAGGTCGAGGACGGGACACCACCGGCACCGCCCAATCCACGGAGTCCCGGTTGACGAGGCCCCCCGCCCTGCCCGGCCTCGTTGCGCGCCGCCTACCGGGCCGCCGACGACCTGAAGGCCCGCGACCTGACGGTGCTCGACCTGCGGGGCCTCCATGACGCGGCCGATTTTTTCGTTCTCGGTTCCGGCACCTCCGACGCGCACGTCCGGGGCATCGCCCACGCCGTGCTCGACGCCCTGGCCCGCCAGGGTCACAAGCCGCACCACGTCGAGGGGCTCCCCTCCGGGCGCTGGGTCCTGCTCGACTTCGTGGACTTCGTGGTGCACCTGTTCCATCCGGACGCGCGCGCCTTCTACCAGCTCGAGCGCCTCTGGGACGACGCCCCGACGCTCACGCCGCGCCCCTGACCACCATCGGATGCCCATGACGCTGCGGTCCCTGCTCCTGCTGGCCCTCCTCGCGATCGTTCCCACGGTCGCGTCGGCCCAGTATTTCGGGCAAAACCGCGTCATGTACGCCAAGTTCGACTTCAAGATTATTCATACCGAGCACTTCGACGTCTACTACTACCCGGTCGAGAAGGAAGCGTCACTGGACGCCGCGCGGATGGCGGAGCGCTCCTACGGCCGGCTCTCCACCCTGCTCAACCACCGCTTCATCGAGCGGAAGCCGATCATCCTGTACGCCTCACCCTCCGACTTCCAGCAGACCAACGCGCTCGGCGGGGACATCGGCGAGGCGACCGGCGGCGTCACCGACTTCATGAAGCACCGCGCCATCATGCCGTTCACCGGCGCGTACAAGGACTTCGACCACGTCCTGATGCACGAGATGGTGCACCAGTTCCAGTACGACACCTGGTCGCGCGGCAAGGCGGGGACCGGCGTCGCCACCATCATCCAGGTCAACCCGCCCCTCTGGTTCGCCGAGGGGATGGCCGAATACCTGTCGCTCGGCAAGATCACCCCCGAAACCGCCATGTGGCTGCGGGACGCCGTCCTCCAGGGCAAGCTGCCGACCATCCAGCAGCTCACCTACGACCCCTACATCTTCCCCTACCGGTTCGGCCACTCGATCTGGGCGTATGTCGGCATGCGGTGGGGCGACGAGGCGGTCGGCGCGATTCTCTCCTCCACCCTGGGCGGCGGCGGCGTGGAAGGGGCGTTCCAGCGCGTCCTCGGCATTTCCCTGAACCAGCTGTCCGTGCAGTGGCGGGACTGGGTGCAGGAGACCTACCTGCCCGACGTGGCGTCGAAGCAGCTCGCCGCCGCCGTCGGCAAGCCGCTCCTCACCAAGGAGCGCTCCGACGGCACGCTGCACATCGCGCCGGCGCTCTCGCCGGACGGCAAGCTGATCGCCTACCTGAGCGAGAAGAACTTCTTCTTCATCGACTTCTACCTGGCCGACGGGGAAACGGGCAAGGTCATCAAGAAGCTCGCGAAGTCGATCTTCGACGCGAACTACGAGACCTTTCGCTACATCAGTTCCACCTCCTCCTGGTCGCCCGACAGCAAGTATCTGGTCTTCGCGGCCCGCGCGCAGGGCGGCGACGACATCGTCGTCTTCGACCCGATCCGCCGGAAGGCGGTCCGCCGCATCCGGGTGGAGCTGAGCGGCGTGTCGTCGCCGGTCTACAGCCCCGACGGCACCCAACTGGCGTTCACAGGCATGGAAGGCGGGCTGTCGGACCTGTACGTGATCAACGCCGACGGGACCGGCCTCCGGCAGCTGACCCGGGACAAGTACGCGCAGCTCATGCCGGCGTGGTCCCCGGACGGTCACACCATCGCCTATGTCACCGACGAGGGGCCCGGCACCAACTTCACCGACCTGAGCTACGGCAACTTCCGCATCGCGCTCTTCGACGTGGACCTCGGGCGCCGGGAACTCCTCCCCCACATGGACGACGGGCGCAACATCAGCCCGCAGTGGGCGCCGGACGGCAAGTCGTTCGCGTTCGTGTCCGACCGGACCGGGATCGCCAACATCTTCCTGTACGAGCTCGGCGGAGACATCTACCAGCTCACCAATCTGTTCACCGGGGCGCAATCCACCACGCCGCTCTCCCCGGCGCTGAGCTGGGCGCGCGAGGCCGACCGGCTGGCCTTCGTGTACTTCGAGAACCAGAACAACGACGTCTACACCATCCAGGACCCCCGCTCCCTGAAGCGCGAGCCCTGGCGGCCGGCCCCCGCGGAGCCCGAGCAGGTCGCCGCGCGGCCCGACTCCGGGCAGGCCGCCGCGCCCGCGGAGGTGGTCTATCCCCGCGCCGATTCGATCTCCGTGGCCGGCACGCCGCCCGCCCCCGACTCGGCGGCGCCCGCGCCGGTCCCGGGCGCAGCCCAGGCCCGCGAAGGCGGCTCGATCTACCGGACGCCGTCCGGATTCCGCGCGGCCGCGGCGGCGCCGGTCGTCACCGACACCGCCGGCCGCCGTCAGACCGACGTCACCGTCATCGGGCTCCTCGACTCCGCGTCGCTCTTCCTGCCGGACACCAGCAGCTTCACCCTCGGACCGTACAAGCGGAAGTTCACCCCCGAGAGCTCGGCGCGGCCCTCGGTCGGCTACACCCGCGACAACTTCGGCAACGGCATCTACGGCGGCGGCGCCATCCAGTTCGGCGACATGCTCGGCGACGAACAGCTCATCTTCGCGGGCTACATCAACGGCTCCCTGAACCAGGGCGACTTCCTCGCCGCGTACGCCAACCTGAGCGGGCGGCTCAACTGGGCCGTCGGGTTCCAGCAGTACCCCAACTACTACGTGCTGCAGCCGTTCGTCATCGAGAACGAGCCCGCCCCCGGGCTCAACACCTACGTGACACGCACCCGCCTGCTCACGACGCGGCAGATCTTCGGCCGGGGCTTCTACAACATCAACCGGTTCCAGCGACTCGAGCTCGGACTGGCGCTTGGCCAGATTGACGACGGCATCCAGAGCTACTACGAGACATACGACCGCGCCACCGGCGTGATCGTGGACGCGCCGCGCCGGGAGACGATCTACTTCAACGGCCAGCAGGTGGCCACGCCCTCGGTGGCGCTGGTGTACGACGCCACCTTCATGGGATGGATCGGCCCGCTGTTCGGCACCCGGTACCGCGCCGAGGTCCGCCAGACCATCGGCGGCTGGAACGTCACCCAGCTGCTGCTCGACTACCGGCGCTACATCCCGTTGAAGGGGCCGGTCATCCTCGCGGCGCGCGCCCTGTACGCCGGGCAGAAGGGGCCGGATGCGGACCGGCAGCGCTACTTCCTCGGCAGCACCGACCTGGTCCGCGGCCGCACCTCGGGTTCGTACTACCGCTACGAGTGCGCCACCACCAGCGGCAACCTCGCGCCGCTGACCGGGTGCTACGCGCTCGACCAGATGGTGGGCACCGAGATCGCGGTCGGGAACCTCGAACTCCGCTTCCCCCTCGTGAACTCCTTCCTCGGCATCGGCCCGCAGGGATTGCCGTACGTCGACGGCGTGGCCTGGGTCGACTACGGCGTCGCGTGGAACAGCTGGAACACGGTGGCGTTTTCGAAGGACCCGAACGCGTCGCTCGAAACGCAGGCCCTGACCCGGACCCCGGTCACCACGCTCGGCGTGGGAGCGCGCATCAACCTGTTCGGGTACATGATCCTCCGATTCGACTGGGCCTTCCCGCAGGGCCGGGGCATCCCCTCGTACTGGACCATCACCCTCGGTCCGCCCTTCTGATTCTCGCCTGAACCGGACCCAATATCCGGTCTGGCCCCTGCCCCTCCACGCGCCTATTTTTGGCCTGTGCCGTTCCCCCACCTGAAAGGCCTGGCCGCGCTCGCGGTCGGCCTCATGGCCTGTCAAGCAGCCCCCGGCTCCGACGCCGGGGCGCTTCCGCCAGCCTCCCAGGCCGTCCCCACGACCAGCCTCCTCCGCCTCCCCCGTGCCGGGGGGACGCCCCGGCTGTACAGTGGCCCCGCCCTCGCCGATCTCGGCTGGCGGCCACGGGGGCGCACGCCCGCCGTGCAGATGGTGGTCGGGTTCGATCAGGACCAGGCGCTCGCCTACGCCGTGGATTCCGCCGGGGGACTCCAGGCGCTGGATCTCAGCACCGGTACGCCGCGGCTCCTGACCTCCGGCGTCAGCGGTGTCGCCCTGGGTCCCGAGGGAACCCTCTGGGTCGTCAACAAGCGGGATTCCGTCATCCGGATCCGGAATCGGCTCGCCAAGTCCACCGATGCCGCCCTGCCCGGCCGCCCCACCGCGCTCTACGGCACGGGCGACCGGCAGCTCATCGCGGTCGAAGGGGGCGACACCGCGCGCGCGTGGCTGGTGACCGGCGCCCAGCCGGGCGTTTCCGCCGATCTCCCCACGACACAGACCGCGGCCTCCCCGTGGGGAGACCTCGTCGCCGCGGCGGCCCCGACCGGGGTGTACCTCTGGGCGCCAAGGGGGGGCACGCCGATCCGCCGGGTCCGTGTCAGCGGCACGCCAACCTCGGTGCGATTTTCCGCGTCCGGCCATCGCATCTACGTCGGCCGCGACGCCGAGGACATCGCGGTGATCGACCGGTACGCCGGTGAGCGGATCGACGACATCCGGATCCCGGGCTCCGCCGCTGGGCTGCGGGTGGCTCCCTACGGAGGGTGGTTGCTCGCGCGGCCGGCGACCGGCGACACCATCTGGGTCATCAACCTGGCCACCGGCGAGTACGCCGGAGTGGTCAGCGGCCCATGGGCCGCCGACCTCCCCACGGTCTTCGGCGATGCGACGCTGCTGGTCCGCGAAGGCAAGGACGTGGTGGCGCGGGACCTCGCCAGGCCGGAGTTCCCCGAAACGGGACGACTCAAGGGCGGGGCGGCGGATCTCTACCTGCCGATGCCGTGGTCCGCGCGCGGCAGCCAGCCCGAGCCGGTGCAACCCCGGCCCGAGCCGGGTCAGGTCGCCCAGGCGGCCGACACCTCCACCGGGGCCGACGTGGCGCGGGGCCGCCCTCGCACGGTCTACCTGCAGGTGAGCCGATCCCAGAATCCGGCCTGGGCGCAGGCGCTCGCCGGCGAAATCCGGGACGACGGCTTCCCCGCCCTCGTGCTCACGCCCAACACCGGCGAGGAAGCGTACCGCGTCGTCGTCGGCCCGTACCCCTCCCGCGAGGCGGCCGAGTCCGCCGGCCGCCGGCTGGGCCGCCCTTCATTCATCTATCATCCGTAGCCGTCCCGGGAAGACCCTCCATGAAGCTCTCCAAGCTCGAGCTGTCCGGCTTCAAGTCGTTCGCTGACACCGTCACCCTCACGTTCGAGGAAGGCGTCACCGCCATCGTCGGGCCGAACGGCTGCGGGAAGTCGAATGTCAGCGACGCCGTGCGCTGGGTCCTCGGCGAGCAGTCCGCGCGGCTCCTGCGCGGCGGGAAGATGGAGGACGTCATCTTCCAGGGCGCGGCCGGCCGCCGGCCGGTCAACGTCACGGAGGTGTCCCTCTATCTCGACAACTCCGACGGCACCCTCCCGATCGCCTACCAGGAAGTGCAGATCACCCGGCGGCTCTCCCGCTCCGGGCACAGCGAGTACCTCCTCAACCGGGCCTCCGTCCGCCTGCGCGACATCCAGGACCTCCTGCGCGGCACCGGCCTGGGGGGCGACGCAGGCGTCGTCATCGAGGCGAAAATGATCGACCTCCTCCTCTCCGACCGGGCGGATGAGCGCCGCTCGCTGTTCGAGGAGGCGGCCGGCATCGGGCTCTACCGGGACCGGAAGCACAGCACCGAGCGCCGTCTCGAGGAGACCGCCCTGGACCTGCAGCGTGTCGAGGACCTCGTGGCCGAGGTGCAGTCGCAGCTTCGCAGCCTGGCCCGGCAGCGGGGCCGTGCCGAGCGACACGTCAAGCTGATGGAGGAGAAGTTCGCCGTGCAGCTGACGCTGGCGCGGCAGCATCTGGACCGCCTCACAGCGGAGGTGCGGGACAAGGAAGCCCGCTACGCGGAGCTCGCCGGCACCCTGCCGGATCGCCGGGTGGCGCTCGCGGCCCTCGAGGTGGAGCGCGAGGAGGCGGCCCGGCGCCGCGCCGCCGCAGAGGCCGCGCGCACCGACATCGCCCGCCGGCTCGGCGAAATTCGCGTCACCCTCGGCCGTCTCGAGGGCGACCTCAACCTCGCCTCTGAACGGCTGGCCAACGCCGGCCAGCGCCGGGTCCGGGCCCTCGAAGAGCGCGGCGTGATGGAGCAGCGCGCCCAGCAGGCGTCCCGGGAGCGCGACGTCGCCCTGCAGGAGCGCGACGCCGCCCAGGCGGACTACAGCCGCATCCAGGCCGAACTGCAGGGCCGGGCCAGCGTCGAGGACGCCGTGAAGACCCGGCTCGCCGAGCAGCGGGCCCAGGTGCGCCAGACGGAGGAAACGCTGCAGCGGCAGGCCCAGACCCTCCGCTCCCTCGAGGGCGAGCGGGCCGCGCTGGAAACCGATCTGGTCTCGCTCCGCGACCGCGCCGTGCAGGCCGCGACGCTGCGGGACGGCCTGCGTCAGGAACTCGAGACGACCACACAGCGCCGTGACGCCCTCGCCGCGGAGGCGGGGCGCCTGCTCGCGACCCATCGCGCCGCCGCGGCCGACGCCGAGCGGGCCCGCCATCTCCTCGCCGAGACGCGTGAGCATGAAGCCCTCGCCCGCGCCGACCGTCGCCGCGCGGAAGAAACGGTCGCCCAGCTGTCCGCACGCCACGAGGCGCTCGGCGAACTGGAGCGGGATCGGGTCGGGTTGGCGCCGGGAGCCGCGGCCCTGCTGGCCGCGCGGGACCGGTTCGATGGCGGCGTCCTCGGACCGCTGAGCGATTTCCTCCGCACCGGCGCGGACGACGCCGACATCGCCGAGCGGCTGCTTGGTGAGTGGGTCCACGCCGTGCTGGTCCGCGATGACGCGGCCGTCCGCGCCATCCAGCAGTGGCACGCCGAGTCCGAAGCCGGCGCGATCGTCCTCCTCTCGGCCGAGCGCGGCCCCGCCCGGGACGGTGGGAGCCACCCCCTCGAGCAGACCCTCCAGGTGGACAACCCCGCGGCCGCGCGCTGGGTCCGCGCCCTGCTCGGCGGCTCCGAGGTCCTGGATCGGTCCGGCCGCGCCTTGCGCCGCAGCAACGGCGCGGTGCTCCTTTCCGGCGGCGGGACGCCGTCCGGCCCGCTGCGCCGTCGCGCCGAGCTCGAAACGCTCACCACCGACCTCCAGGCGGCCCGAACCACGCTGACCGCCGCGGAAACCGCGGTGGCGACTACGGTGGCGCGGCTGGCTGAACTCGAGGCCGCCCTCGGCACGGCCACCGAGGCCGCCGAGCGCGCCCGCGAGGCGGAGCGCATCGGCGTCTCGGCGCGTGACGACGCCGAGCGATCGGTCGCGACGCGGACTCGCGAATTGCAGGAAGCCGAGACCCAGGTCGTGCGGATCACCGAGCGGCTCTCGGCGTCCGAATCGCGGCTGGGCGAGGTCGATGCCGCGCTGACGGAAGGGGAATTGTCCAAGGTCCGGCTCGACGAGGCGCTCAGCGTTGGCCGGCAGCAGCTCGCCGAACTCGAGACCGAGCAGGAATCGGCGCGTGAGGCCCGCGTCCACTGGCAGGTGCAACTCGCCCACGTCGAGGCGCGATTGCTCGGCGCCAGCGAGCGGCTGACGCGCGCGGAGCAGATCGGGCAGGAAGCGGCCGGCTCCGCCGCCACCCTGGCGGGCGAACTCACGCAGCTGGAAGGCGATGCCCACGCGCTCGCGGCGGAACAGGTCACCTGGCAGGAGGAGCGGGCCGAGCGGCGCGTGACCCTGCTGGAACTGGAGGCGGCGGCGGCGGATGCCGAGGAGGCACTGTCGGTGGCCGCCGAAATCCTCAGCACGGCGGAGCGCAGGGTTCATGACGACCGCGAAGGCCTCGAGCACTCGACCGAAGAGCATCACCGCCTGCAGCTCGAGCTCTCCGAGGCGGCGGCCGAGCGCCGGCGCATCATCGAGCGGGTGGAGACGGAATGGAAGCGCCCGATCGACCAGCTCTTCGACGGGGCGCCGTTCCTCGACCTCGACCTCGAGACGCTGGAGGCGGAATCGGCGCGGATCGTCGCCGCGCTCGAGGGCATCGGCGTGGTGAATCCGCTGGCGGTGGAAGAGCACGCGGAGGAAAGCAAGCGGCTCGAATTCCTGTCGGCGCAACGGGACGACCTCGTGGCGGCTCGCCAGTCACTGCAGCAGGCTATCCGGGAAATCGACGGCACCGCCCAGGCGATGTTCCTGGAGACCTTCACCGCGGTCCGCGCGAACTTCCTGACCGTCTTCCAGACCCTCTTCGGCGGCGGGGAGTGTGACCTCAGGCTTTCCCTCGAAGGGGATCCGCTCGAGAGCGAAATCGAGATCCACGCCGCCCCGCGGGGCAAGCGAACCCAGCGCATCCACCTCCTCTCCAGCGGCGAGCGGACGCTGGTGGCGGTGTCGCTCCTCTTCAGCATCTACCTGACGAAGCCGAGCCCCTTCTGCCTGATGGATGAAGTGGACGCGCCGCTCGACGACTCCAACGTGGGGCGGTTCACCAAGCTGCTCGACGAGTTCAAGCACAGCAGCCAGTTCCTCGTCATCACCCACAACCCGCGCACCATGCAGGCGGCCGACGCGGTCTACGGCGTGACGATGCAGGAGCCCGGCGTGTCGACCATCGTCGGTGTCCGCCTCGGCGAGCCGGTGCTCTGATGCTGGTCGTCATGCGCCACGACGCCAGCGAGGAAGAGATTCGCGCGGTCGTCGCGACCATCGAGGCGATGGGGTACCAGGCGCGCCCGATGCCAGGACGCCAACGGACGACCATCGGCGTTGTCGGCAACGACAGCCGGGTGGACGGCACCCGGCTGACGGCGCTCGGCGGCGTGCACGAACTCCTCCACGTCACCCAACCGTACAAGCTGGTCTCCCGCGAGTGGAAGCCGGCATCCACCATCGTACGGCTGCCCGGAGGCCTCAGCATCGGCGGGGAGGATGTCCCGGTCATCGCGGGCCCCTGCTCCGTCGAGGGCGAGACGCAGCTCCTGCTGGCGGCCCACGCGGTGAAGGAAGCGGGCGCTACGCTGCTTCGGGCCGGGGCGTTCAAGCCGCGGAGCTCACCCTATTCCTTCCAGGGGCTGGGGCGCGATGGACTCAAGCTGCTGGCGCGTGCGCGCCAGGAGACCGGGCTGCTGATCGTGACGGAAGCGGTGGACCCCGAGGGGGTGGATTGGGTGGCGGAGGTGGCCGACATCGTCCAGATCGGCGCGCGCAACATGCAGAACTATTCCCTGCTCCGCCGCGCGGGGAAGGCCGGCAAGCCGGTACTGCTGAAGCGCGGGATCGCCGCGACCATTCAGGAGTTGCTGCTCTCTGCCGAGTACCTGCTCGCCGAAGGAAACGCCGACGTCATCCTCTGCGAGCGCGGCATCCGGAGCTACGACACCCAGACGCGCAATCTCCTCGACTTGAGCGCCATCCCGACCGTCCACGCCCTGTCGCACCTGCCCATCATCGCCGACCCGAGCCACGGAACCGGCCGGCGCGACATGGTCCCGGCCATGGCGCGGGCGGCGGTCGCGGCGGGTGCGGACGGACTGCTCGTCGAGGTGCACCCGCACCCGGAGCAGGCCCTTTCCGACGGAGCACAGAGCCTCCGTCCACTGCAGTTTGACGGCATGATGGGCGAGCTGCGCCTCATCGCCGAGGCGATCGGCCGGCGGATCGCGGAACCGGTTCCGGTCCGAGCATGACCCGCGCCGGTGGAACCCTGCTCCTCCTGGCCGCCGCCGTTGCGGCACCGCTGCACGCCCAGCGCGCCGATTCCATCATCGAGCGCACCTCGACCATCTACCGCCAGCTGCGCTCGCTGACCGCCGACTTCGACCAGGTCGTCAGCAACGAGATGCTGGGGACGTACAAGAGCCGGGGAGCCCTGGCGCAGTCGGGGCCCTCCCGGCTCTCGATGCGCTTCACCGATCCCGCCGGCGAGGCGATCGTCATCGACGGCACCTACATCTGGATCTACACGCCGAGCACCGCGCCCGGCCAGGTGCTCCAGGCGCCGATCGCCCGCGCGGCCGGCTATGGCGTCAACCTGCTGGGATGGTTGCTGGATCGGCCCACGGAGCGGTACACGGTGAGCTACCTGCGCGCCGACACGGCCTCCGGGAGTCCGGTCGACGTCCTGCGGTTGACCCCGGCGGTCGATGGGCTCCCCTTCACCTCCGCGACGCTCTGGCTCGCCAGGAGCGACGGGCTGCCCAGGCGCATCGAGGTCTCGGAACCGTCCGGGAACCGGCGGACCCTGACGCTTTCGAATTTGCGCACCAACATCACCCTCCCCGACGGCACCTTCACCTTCACGCCCCCGAAGGGCGTCAAGGTCGTCACCCAGTAGCGGCGCCCCGCAGCACCGATTCCACTTCGGCCGCCTGCTCCTCCCCGAGCCCGGCCCGGCGCGCCAGCACAAGCGCCTCCAGCCCGACCACCGCATACAATGTCCTATCGGCCGCGGACAGCGCCGCGAGGTGTGCCGCCACCGTCGCGGTGTCGCCACGGCGAATCGCGCCGGTGAGCGCCTCCGCCGGAGGCAGCCGGTCGAGGTTCAGCGCCGCGCCGTGGAGCAGCGGCAGGTAGATCCTTGCCGCCAGGTCGGCCGGCACCCCCGCCCCCTCCGCCAGCCGAACGGCCATGCCGGTGAGGGCTACCGTGTAGTTGGCCACGAGGGTGGCGCCGGCGTGATAGGCCGCCTTGGCGCCGGACGGCACCCGCACCGCCGTCATGCCGAGGAGCCCCGCCAGCCGTTCCGCCGCCGCCAGGGCCTGCTCGTCGCCCTCGATGCCCGCGTAGGCCCCGCGCAGGCGCTCGGGCGCCGCCGCCGGGTCCGATACCGTCTGGAGCGGGTGGAACGACCCCAGACCCGCTGAAGAGCCGGTGAGCGCCATGAGCGCCCCCCGGTCGAGCAGGCCGGAGAGGTGAAGGACCGACTGCGGCGCGGAGATGCAGTCCTCCGCCGCGAGCCGCTCGGCGACCGCCGCGATTGCGCCGTCCGGCGTCGCAACGAGCACCAGCTCCGCTGTCGCGACACGCCCCAGCCCAATCGTCGACCCGGACGACCAGTGGCGCCGGGACGTCCCTGGCCTGGCGACCGAGCAGCGTCACCGAGACCCCGGAACGCGAAAGGGCCAGGGCAATGCCCTGGCCCATCCGGCCGGCGCCGATCACGGCGACGCGGAACGTCACTCAGCTACTTCCCTGCGGGGACCGGGAACCCGGGCGCGAGGGAGAGCAACGCCTGCGGTGTCGACGCCTTCGCGAGCAGGGACAGCGCCGTCTGCACCTGCGGGTCGTCGGCGGCGCGCCGGCGGAACTCCGCCGACCGCCCGAATACGTACCGCGCGATCGTGTACCCCATCTGCGCATCGACCCAGCGCGAGGCGCCGTCGAAGCTGGACTGGCTCACCGTGACCCCCTTGGAGCGAAGCCGGGCGTACACTTCGGCCCGCATGGCGGGGGTCACCGAGAAGTTCGGCGACTTCACGGTGCCGTTGTTCTTCAACTCGAGCGCGTAGGTGGTCAGCACGTCCAGGTAGACCGGGATCTGCGCACCGAGCGCTTCCCGGAACGTCCGTTCGGCGGTCGTGAAGGTGTCCTGCTGGACGACGATGTCGGGAACGATCCCGCCGCCGCCGAGCACCGTCCGCCCGTCGTCGGTCTTGAACTCCGGCAGCTTCATGGAGTCCCCCTGGGCCTCCAGCACCGAGTCGGGGACGATGCCCCCGTTCCGGGCCGCCAGGATCGCCTGCAGCATCTGGTCCCGTTCGTCCGAGGCGGTCCGCTGGATCGTCCGGCCGCTCGGTGTGTACCAGCGCGCGGTGGTCAGCTTCAGCGCCGTGTTCTGGTCGATGCGGAAGACGGACTGCACCAGTCCCTTGCCGAAGGTCGGCAAGCCGACCACGAGCGCGCGGTCATGATCCTGCAGCGCACCGGCGATGATTTCCGCCGCGCTGGCCGAGTACATGTCCACCAGCACCACGATCGGCATCGTTGGCCACGCCTGCGGCCGGGAGTCGGCGTAGGTCTCGGAGGAGCCCGCGGCGCGCCCGCGGGTCGAGACGACTTCCTGACCCGGGTCGAGGAAGAGATCGGAGACGTCAACTCCCTCGTCGAGCAGCCCGCCCGGGTTGCCGCGCAGATCGAGGATGAGTGAGGTGGCCCCCTGCCCGCGGAGACTGTCGATCGCGGTGCGGAGCTCGCTCGTCGAGGCCTGGCTCACCGTGCTGAGCGCAATGTACGCGATGTCATTCGCGAAGAGCGTCGGGGAAATGACCGACCGGTTGTGGATCTGGGCCCGGGTGAGCTTGAACTCGATCGGGGCAGCGACCCCCGCGCGGCGCACCGTCAGGATCACGTCGCTGCCGGCCGGGCCGCGCAGCGTCGACACCGCCTTTTCGGACGAATAGTCCTCGGTGGAGGTGCCGTCAATGGCGGTGATCTGGTCGCCCGTCTGGATGCCGGCGCGCTCCGCGGGCGTCTCAGGCAGCGGGGCCACCACGGTGATCCACCCGGCGCGGACCTCGATCTGGATGCCGAGCCCGCCGTAGTTGCCGGTGGTGGTCTCGGTGAGCGCCTTGTAGTTGTCGCCCTGGAGGAGGTCGGTATACGGATCGTGCAACTCCTCCAGCATCCCGACGGTGGCCTTCTGGTAGAGGGCCGCCTCGCCGATGCTGTCGACGTAGTAAGTCTGCACGCGGGCGAGCACGTCGTCGAAGAGGCGCGCGCTCTGGTACACGCCGCCGTCGTTGTTCACCCCGCGCTGCAGCAGCCATCCCCCCGAGAAGAAGGAGATGCACGCCACTGCCAGGATCAGCCCCCACCGTTGTCTCATGCCTGCCTCCAGAGGTCGGGCCGCGCGCGTTGCACGGCCGTCCAGGCCGCCTCGAGCAGCTGCTCGGGGCTCCCGGTCGCATCCAAGTGTACAATGCCGGGGCCAGTTACCGCGACGTAGGCCCGGCAGATCCGGTCATGAAAGTCGCCCGATTCACGATCGAGCCGATCCAGCGCCTTGCCGGCCGCCTCCTGCCGCCCCCGCCCAACCCCCGGCGGAAGATCCAATACCAACGTGATGTCCGGACCGACCCCTCCGGTCGCAGCCAGGTTTCCCGCCTCCACCAGCGCCCGGTCCAATCCGCGTCCCACGACCTGGTAGACCTCGGTCGAGAGCGTAAACCGATCGGCGAGGACCACCTGACCCTCGGCCAGCGCCGGCTGGAGGACTTGGGCGGTCAGGTCCGCCCGCGCGGCCAGGAACAGGAACAACTCCGCCACCGGGGCGACCTGGTGGTCGGCGTCCAGCAGCGCCTGCCGGACCGATTCCGCCAGCGGCGTCCCGCCCGGCTCCCGGACGACGACCGGGGCCCGCCCTGCCGCCGACATCCGGGCGGCGAGCGAACGGACCAGCGTCGACTTGCCGGACCCCTCGGGCCCCTCGACGACGACGAACAGCCCGGGTGCGGACATCAGAGCGTGATGATGCTGCTCGTGGCGCCCAGTTCCATCCCCTCGCTGATGTCCTGGTTCACCTTGGTCATCAGCTTTTCGAAGTTGGCGCGAGCCACCGCGTAGGCCTGGCCGGTCGCGCTCACCTCGAGTTCGCGCACCGCCGTCTCGTAGGCCTCGGTGGTCTCGGCATCCGGCATCTGGCCGGCGGCCATCATCTGGTCGACCTTGGTCGCGAGCTGCTGGATGGCGTCGAGCTTGGCCACCGTGGGCGCGTCCTCGCGGAGCGCCTGCTCCGTGCGCCGAAGGGTCTTGTACTCCGTCGACTGGCCGATCTGGCGGCCGAGATCCTTCGCCTTCTCCGAAATCACGACGTCTCACTCCTCCGCGCCAGCACAAAGCGGGCGCGGTCGTAGAGGTCCAGGTGGACGGCCGCGTCGATCCATCCTGCGCGGGCCGCGAGGGCGGCC
Organism: uncultured Gemmatimonadales bacterium; assembly: GCA_963748815.1. GTDB lineage: Bacteria > Gemmatimonadota > Gemmatimonadetes > Gemmatimonadales > GWC2-71-9 > SPDF01. Next base: position 731,498 of record CAVVKJ010000010.1, read on the forward strand.
ACGTCGGCCGCCCGGTGACAATCCACTTCCAGCGCCAGCCAGCCGCCCCGCCGGACGACGCCGAGGCCGTCCTGAAGGATGCGCCGGGTGGCCTCCAGCCCATCGTCTCCGCTGACCAGCGCCAGGGCCGGCTCCCACGCCCGGACGGCGGGGTCGAGCGAAAGGTACTCCGCGTCGGTCAGGTACGGCGGGTTCGCCACCAGCACGTCGACCGTCTCACCCCGCAACGGCTCAAGGAGATCGCCGAGCTGCCACTCCACCGTGAGTCCCAGTCGCTCCCCGTTCTCCCGGGCCTGCGCGAGCGCCTCCGCCGAGGCGTCGACAGCGATGACGCGGTCGTAGCGACCCTCCTGCGCCAGCGCGAGCGCGACGCAGCCGCTCCCGGTGCAGACGTCGGCCACGACGCCGACGGGCATCCTCTCCAAGACGAGCGCAACCAGCCCTTCGGTTTCGGGCCTGGGGATCAGGGCGCGCCGGTCGGACGACAACAGGAGGTGGCGGAACCCGACGCTCCCGGTCACATGCGCCAGCGGTTCGCCACCCGCCCGGCGCTCGACGAAGCGCGCCAGGAGGTCGCGCTGGGTGACGCTCAGAGCTCGGTCCGGATGCAATCGCGCCTGGCCCGCGTCGACGCCCCAGGCGGCTTCGGCGAGGCGAGACGCCTCCCGTCGGGCGTCGGGCACGCCGGCCCCGCGGAGCGCCTCCGCGGCGCCCTCGAGCGCCCCGGCCGCGGTCAGCGGGAGGTCAGCGACCACTCGCCGCCTCCTCCTGCCGGCTCGCGACCCTCAGCGCCTCGACCACTTCCTCGATGTGCCCATCCATGATGTCGGGCAGGTTGTGCACCGAGAGGTTGATCCGGTGGTCGGTCACCCGGCTCTGCGGATAGTTGTAGGTCCGGATCTTCGCGGAGCGATCGCCGGTGCCCACCATGGCGCGGCGGTCCTGCGCCCGCGCCGCCTCCTGCTCGGCGATCATCCGGTCGAGCAGCCGCGCCCGCAGGACCTCCATCGCCTTGAGCTTGTTCTGCAGCTGGGACTTCTGGTCCTGCTGGCTCACCACCAGCCCCGACGGCAGGTGCGTAATCCGCACGGCGCTATCGGTGGTGTTCACGCTCTGCCCGCCGGGCCCCGAGGAGCGAAAGACGTCGATCTTGAGGTGATTGGGGTCGATCTTGACGTCCACCTCTTCGGCTTCAGGCAGCACCGCCACCGTGGCGGCCGAGGTATGGATGCGGCCCTGCGTCTCGGTGGCGGGCACCCGCTGCACCCGGTGAACGCCCGACTCGCGCCGCAGCCGTCCGAACGCATCCTGCCCGCGAACCGCGAAGATCACCTCGCGCAGCCCGCCGAGCGAGGCGTCGCTCTCGGAGATCAGCTCGATCCGGAGCCCGTGCCGCTCGGAGTATCGGGTGTACATCCGGTAGAGGTCGGCGGCAAAGAGCGCGGCTTCGTCGCCACCGGTGCCGGCGCGGATTTCCATGATGGCGTCGCGGTCGTCGAGCGGATCGCGCGGCACCAGCAGTTCGTGCAGTTCCGCCCGCGTGGCGTCCACTTCGGCCGGGAGCCGGTCGAGATCGACCCGGGCCAATGCCACAAGCTCGGGATCGGCTTCCTGCGCCATTTCCCGAGCCTGAGAGAGTTCATCTTCGAGCCGTCGCAGCCGCTCTGCGGTGCGCACGATCGGTACGAGGCGGGCGTGCTCGCGTCCGAGGGTCGTCAGGCGCTTGGAATCACGGGCGGTGGCGGGGTCGGACAACTCCCGCGACACCTCCTCCGCCCTGGCCAAGGCCTGGCGGAGGCGCGCCTCCATGCCCTACTCCTTTGGAGCGTCGGCGCCTGCCTGATACCGGCGGCGGAACCGATCGACGCGACCAGCGGTGTCCATCAGGCGCTGCTTCCCAGTGTAATAGGGATGGCACTTCGCGCAGACTTCGACGTGGATGGACTTGGACGTCGAACGGGTCTCGAAGGAATTGCCGCAGGCACAGATGGCCGTCAGCTTCTGGTACACGGGATGGATGTCGGCCTTCACGGGGTGCTCCTGAATGCGTCTGGTGGTCGCCGAGGCCCGGAGTGGGTCAGGGTTCGCAAGCCGGGAAAGATAAACGAGTTACGCTCCGAGCGGAAGCGCCGGAGGGCCGCCAGAAGCCCGGGACGGGGAAGGCAGAATTGACTCCGCCATCCCCTCTAAGTAACGTCAGGGCTTCCACTTCCACGCCGAGGCCTAGTGACCCAGTCTCCACTTGAGATCCTTCGCGCGGTCCCGATCCTCTCCAAGGTGCCCCAGGCCGACCTCATGGCCCTGGCCCAGGCGTCCCGGGAACGATCGTACCCGGCCGGCCAGACCATCCTCCGTCAGGACGCCCCGGGCGACGCGATGTATGTCGTGATCGAGGGCCGGGTGAAGGTCGTGCTGATCGGGGAGGACGGCCGCGAGGTGATCCTGAGCGTCCTCGGCGCGGGCGCGGTATTCGGCGAGATGTCGCTCCTCGATGATGAGCCCCGCTCCGCCCACGTCATCGCGATGACCCCCTGCCATGTCATGACGCTGTATCGCGGAGCGTTCCACGAGCGGCTCCGGGCCTCGCCCGATCTCTGCCTGGCCATGCTCGCCGCGATGTCGAGCCGACTGCGCGCCGCCGACGAGCGGATTCGCGCGCTCAGCCTGCTCGACGTGAACGGCCGGGTGGCGCACCTCATCCTGCAGCAATCCGCCGAGGCGGGGAGCGATGTCTTCCCACGGCGGCTCACCCACCAGAACATGGCGGAATTGATCGGCGCCAGTCGCGAAACAGTGTCGCGGACGTTGCGGCACCTCGTGGACCGGGAGGTCATCGCCATCGGCCGCCGGCAGATCACGATCCTCGACCGTTCCGCGCTCGAGGCGGCTGTCCGGCCAGCGTGATCCATATCACGGCGCCGTCGCGCCCGGCGACCCTCATTGGCGAATGGCAATTGCGGCACGGATATCGCCCATTCGTCTTGACATGGCGATGAATCTTTCGGTCACGTTCTGGGGCACACGCGGCACGATCCCCGTGCCCGGCCCCGGTACGGTGCACTATGGCGGGAATACGCCCTGCGTCTCGATCGAGGACAGCTCCGGTCCTTGCGTCATCCTGGACGCGGGGACCGGGATCCGTGGGCTCGGCCATCGCCTTCGTGATGCCCCGACGGCGAGCCGCCTCGACCTCTTCCTGTCCCACGTCCACTGGGATCACATCCAGGGACTGCCCTTCTTCTCGCCGATGTACGCCGATGGGCAGGAGATCCACATCCACGGCCCCACACCGGTCGGCGTGTCGCTGGAGACGGTGCTCCAGCGCCAGCTGGACGCCGCCGTGTACCCGGTGCCGCGAGCCGCGCGGCCGGCGCGAGTGTCGGTGCACGAGTACGCCGCCGGCGCGGTCGTCGAGGTGCCCGGATTCACGGTCGAGAGTCGCGCCCTTTCACACCCCGGCGGCGCCCTTGGCTATCGGATCACGCCGACCGCCGGCGGGCCCGCCGTGGCCTACCTCACCGACAACGAGCTGGGGGCGGGCGGGATGGCGCGGGTGGCGCCCGCGTGGCGTGAGGAGCTGGTGCAATTTCTCGCCGGGGCTGCCCTGCTGATTCACGATGGGATGTACACCCCCGAGCTGGGGGCGGCGCGCGCCGGATGGGGGCACTCGACCGCGCTCGAGGCGGTCGCACTGGCTGCGGACGCACGAGTCGGACGACTGGCGCTCTTCCATCATGACCCGGATCACGACGATCCCCAGGTGGACGCGCTGCTCGCGGCGGCCCGGGGGGCGGCCCCGCCTGGACTCACGGTCGACGCAGCCCGCGACGGCTGGACAGTGACGCTGTGACTCGGATTCTCACAAGGAGTGGACCGATGATTCGCACGGCCCGCCTGATGTGCCTGATTGGCCTCCTCGCCGCCGCGCCCCCGCTCCTCGGGCAGGGCGCGACCCCGGCCGTCGTGGTCCTGACGTTCGAGAACGGCGGCTCCTACGGCCTCGACTCCCTCGACTTTTCCGGGTTGGGGCGAGGTATTCCCGCGGCGCTCACCGCGGACCTGGCACGCAACCCGGGCCTGCGCATGGTCGACCGGGCCCAGGCACAGCAGATGATCGAGCGGGACGGCCTGAGCCGGAACGGCCGGGTCGACGCGACCGCCGCCGCCAAGGTCGGCAAACAGCTGGGCGCGACGTACGTGGTGACCGGCACGTTCGTGGACTACTACGGGCGGGTACGCATCGACGCGCGACTCATCGACGCGGGCACGGGCGCCATCCTCGAGGTCGTATCCACGGGACAGCGTGCCCGATCGGAACTGCCGCAGATGATCGCCGACATCGCATCGCAACTGATGTCAGGGAAGCGGTTGCCGGCCCTGCCGACCGGGACGGCGGCGGGGGCCAAGGTCAGTTCGGACGCGCTCGTCCTGTTCGGGCGGGCGGTGCTGGCGCAGGATCAGGGGGACAAGGCGATGGCGGTGCAGTACTACCAGCAGGCGCTAAAGCTCGCGCCGGACTTCGCGGCCGCTAGGGCCGGGCTGCAGTCGGCCCAGGCGTCGTAGCCGGCGCCGGGGCGGCCCGGATCGCTCCGAGCGCCATTCCCAGGTTCGCCGGGACAAAGAACACCAGGATCGGGGCGTTCACCTGCGAGAACCAGGGGAGCACCTGCCACAGGACGCCGAGGACCGAGAGCATCGCGACGGTCACGGCGAGCACCCGCAGGCCGGCCGGGGCCGGTCCGGCGCGCCGGGCCCATCCCGCCAGGAATCCGAACATCAGCAGGCCCAACATGCTCGCCTGCAGGACGTTTTCGTTCCGGTAGGCGTAGGTGTGGTCGGTGAACGCCCAGAGATAGATCATGATGAGGCCCGCGAGACCCGACACCAGCGTCCAGGCGCCGGCAAGCACCAGGAACGGCCGCCGCCCTCTCCCTGCCCCGCTCCGTCCACCAGTCCACGCCAGCAGTCCACCCACCAGCACTCCCAGGACCAGGAACCATCCGAGCCACGACGCCGGTGAGCGGTTTACCGGCGCCATGTCCTTTCGGGCCGGGACGAAGCTCGTGATGTCCACCAGGGGCGCCCCGCCTCCGTCCACCGCGGGATTCACGGCAGGCGCCACAGAGCGTGCGAGGTTCATCGGGATGAAGGCATCGTCCCACGCCGACAGCGGCAGGTCGGTGGACGGCCCGAGGAGCAGCATCAGGCCGAAATACCAGGCGGGATTCCCGGCCGTAAGTTCAGCGGTGCGTGAGCGGAAGGTGGCACCCGCGGGGAGGGCGGCAAGCGGCGCCTCCAAGGCGCCGCCCAGGCTCACGTTCAGCGCATCGCGCACCCGCGTGGAGCAGTTATCCCGGAACGGCTCGTAACGATAGTCCTTCATGTCGGGCTGGGCGTTGCGGGCAAGGGTGGCGGCGAGCAGCCGGGCCTGGCCTGGGGTGAGTGCCAGCTGCTGGCTCTCGACCGATCGTCCTTCGCGCTGATAGAAGGCAATGTATCGGGCGGCGGAAAAGCCCTCCATCGCATACAGCATCCGGCCCTGCAGGAAATTCCAGAAAAAGTTCGTCTGGTGAAAGTTGTAAATTCCGTAATTGTAGGCGATATCCGTCCCAGCGACCGAGTCCGTCACTCGGATCATGTTGTGACCAAACATCTCCCAGACCATCATGCCGGTGGGATTGGGACCGAACGTGACGAGGGAAATCCGAGGCGCGGGGGCCGCCGCGTCGAGCGCGGAATCGGTGGCGGAGATCTGAGCCTCGGCACCGCCGGCCCATCCGGCACCGAGCAGCCCGAGGAGGAGGGCAACCCGGCGCCCGCGCCTCACAGCAGGACGTCGCGGCCGTCGTCAGCCGATTTGTAGATCGCGTCGATCACCCGGTGCAGCGCCAGATGCTCCTCAAGGTCCGGTGCCTTCGCTTCCCCCCGGATCGCGGCGAGGAAATGGGCCCACTCGGCGCGGTACGACGCCGTGAAGGCGCTCTCGCGCGACGCCGATCCGGTGGGCGCCACGTCGACCGGCGTGCCGTGCATCTCTTTCCAGACCTTGAGCGGGTTGATGCTCGCGGTGCCCTTGCTGCCCCGGAGGCCGACCCCGAAGCGCTCGCCCTCGCCAAGGTGGTGCCAGGTCACGTCCACGAAGATGCAGGCCCCGTTCTCGCAGACGACGAAGGCGCTCCCGGCATGTTCCGTGGCACGCTCGCGTCCCGCTCGGTCCAGGGTGGCGCTGACCCGCACCGGTTTGGGATTGCCCGCGAGCCAGAGGCCGAGGTCGAGGATCGACAGGCCGAGGTCGAGCATGGCGCCACCCCCCGAGAGGTCGCGCTTCAGCCGCCAGCCGAGCATCGAACGACTGGGCCGGAAGACGTGCCAGCTGCCGCGCACGCTCTCCACGTCGCCCAGTTCGCCGGTCTGCACGAAGCTGCGGATAATCTGGACGTCCGCCCGGTAGCGATGGTTCATCCCGACCATCACGATTCGGTCCTTCTTGGCGGCGGCGCGCACCACCCGCTGGGCGCTCGCGGTGTTGAGCGCGATCGGCTTCTCCACGAGGATGTGCACGCCCGCACGCAGCGCCGCCAGCACATGACCTTCGTGCAGGTGATTGGGAGTGCAGATGACGACGGCGTCCAACTCCGAGTGTCCGAGCAGCTCCTCGATGTCGTCGAAGCAATTCTCGATCTTGAACCGGTCGGCGAGGGCGCGCGCTTTCGGGTAGTCGGCGTCGCAAATGGCCACGACTTCCGCTCCCTTGAGTTTCCGCAGCACCGGCAGGTGCGCCACCTGGGTAATGGCCCCTGCCCCGACCACGCCGACGCGCAACGTCTCGCTCATCCTCTGCCCCCGGGGTAACCGGTCAATTCAGGCGCTCGACTGTGGTGGAAGGATAATATGCCGCGAGGATCTGCCCGTACGCCTGCCCTTCCCGCGCCCGCCCCACGGCCCCCCACTGGCAGAACCCGACGCCGTGGCCGGCGCCGCGACCGTCGATGGCCAGCCAGCTGACGCGGGAGCCGTCCGCCCGCTCCTGGACGTCGAAGGCCGTGCTGCGGAGCATGCCGCCGTCCGGCAGGAGAAAGGCCCGCCGGACTGCCTGGCCCGAGACCGACACCTGCCGCCCGTTCAGCTTGAATTCCACCGCCTCGACCCGGCCCGACGGTGTCCGGCGGGACACCGTCACATCCTCGACGCGCGAGACCGACGACGCGCTCACGCTGGTCAGGCCCGGCAGGGTGCGACGGAGCATGGCCTCGAGGCTGTCGCCAGAATACTCCTCGCGCCACCGGAAGCGGGGCGAGAAACGGCAGTACGCCTGGCCATTGGGATCGAGATCGGAGACCGACTTGAGGTAGGGATCCCCCGCGAGCTGGAAGACGGCGGCGCCCGATTCCGTCCGCCCGCCGCAGGTCGAATAGAAGAAGGCATCGATGGGCTGGCCCTTCCACGTCACGATTTCCGCCCTGGTGGCGCGGACCGCATCCCAGCTCTGCGCCGTCTCGGCGCCGACCCCGCCGTAGACCTGGTCCGCCACCGTACCATAGAGATCGAAACCGAGGGCGCGGCGCTTCCCCTGGTTCCGGATGGCATAGGTGCGCGAAATGACCGCCTGCGCGTACATCGCCTGCACCTCGGTCGGATCCCGGCGGCCCATCTCCGCCGAGAGCACGCCAGCAAGGTAGGACTCGAGGCCCAGGCGGTTGACCACCGTGAGTCCGCCCGGTCCGGTGATGACGGACACCTCGCCACGGTAGTCGCGGCCGTCGATCTGCACGAACTGGCCCGGATGCAGCGGCGTGATGACGATGGCGTCCACCCGGCCGCCGTTGAGGTTGCCTGGACCGGTGAGGGTCATCGCCGACCCGGCCGGGCGCACGCGCCACGGGGCACCCTCGATCACGTCCAGCACGCGGACGCCGGCCGGATTGGTGACGACCAGCGGGCCGCCTCCCCCGATCGTGACCTCGGACGCACCGACGGCGAGCCCGATCCGCAGGTCCGAGGTGCTGACGACCGTGTCAGGCGGCAAGGGGGCGGCCGCGGGCCCGCCCGGGCCCGAGTCAACGACCGGACGGGCGGGCGGCCGGGCCGCTTCCGAGGGCGGCGCCTCGGGAGCCGGGAGAGCCGTCGGCTGGGTCGGCTGGCACGACGCAACCGCCACGGCGGCGGCGGCGGCGAGGAGGGACACCGGCGTGAACCGCACGGTCATCCGCGGTAGTTCCCGAAGGTGAGTTCGATTTCGAAGTCCTCGGCACGCAGGAAGGCCATGACCGCCTGCAGCTCGTCGCGAGACGGGCTGGTGACGCGGATCTCGTCCCCCTGGATGCTGGCGGTGACCTTCTTGAAGGACTTGTTGTCCTTGATCGCCTTGGTGATCCGCTTGGCGACGTCGCTCGCGATGCCCTGCGTGAGGGTCACGGTGCAGCGCACCGAACTGCCGGTGGCGGACTCGAAGTCGCTGGTGGCCATGTTCTTGACCGGCACGCCACGCTTGATGAGCCGGCCCTGGAGCACGTCGAGCAGGCTCTTCATTCGGAAGTCGTCATCAGCGGCGAGCCGGATTTCCGCCTTCTCGCGGTCGAATTCAATGGTGCAGTGCGTTCCCTTGAAATCGTACCGCTGCTGGATCTCCTTCAGCGCCTGGTTGACCGCGTTGTCGACCTCTTGCAGGTCGGCGCCGGTGGAAATGTCGAAGGAGGAGTTGGATGCCATGGATGTGAGCCGGGAAGAAAGGACTGAGGACTGAGGACTGAGGGCCGTGCGGCCGAGGCCAGGCACTAACTTAGGAAGCTCTCCAGCGAGCGGGCGCGGCTGACGTGCCGCAGGCGGCTCAGCGCCTTTTCCTTGATCTGGCGGACGCGCTCCCGGGTGATGCCGAGCAGGCTGCCGATCTCCTCGAGGGTCATCTGCTCGGGGCCGTCCAGGCCGAAGTAGAGCCGGAGGATCTTCGCTTCGCGCTCCTTAAGGGTGGACAGCACCTCCTCGATCCCCTCCGTCAGCGCATGCTCGAACGTCTCGCTGTCGGACCCGGCGTTCTGGGTGTCAGGCAGGTAGTCGAGGAGGCGGTTGTCCTCCCCCGGTGTCATGGGCGCATCGAGGGACAGGTGCGCCTGGCTGATGGAGAGGGTCTTCTGGACCTCCTCCATCGAGATGTCCATTCCCTCGGCGATCTCGGCCGGCGTCGGCTCCCGCCCGAGTTCCTGCAGCAGCATCGAGGTCTTCTTCCCGATGCGGTGCAGCGTGCCGGCGCGGTTGAGCGGAACCCGCACGATCCGGCTCTGCTCGGCGAGGGCCTGCAGGATGGCCTGCCGGATCCACCAGACCGCGTAGGAGATGAACTTGATCCCCTTCGTCTCGTCGAACTTGTGGGCGGCGCGGATCAGGCCGAGGTTGCCCTCGTTGATCAGGTCCGCGAGGCTCACGCCCTGGTTCTGGTATTTCTTGGCGACCGAGACGACGAAACGGAGATTGCTGCGGACCAGCTTGTCGAGCGACTCCGCGTCGCCACGGCGGATTCCCTGCGCAAGCGTGACCTCCTCCGTCTGCGGGATCAGCGGGTACCGGCTGATCTCGCGGAGGTACTGGTCGAGTGACCCCTCGTCTGAAGTGGGGCCGCGTCGGGTGGAACCGACTTGCAATGGGCGCATGCGCGGGAACCTCTGGTGGGCGAACCGCTACGTTCGAACCTTAGCGGCCGCCCCGTGACGGCGCAACCGGGCCTCAATCATCGTAGTTGTCGATCTGCGCCCGCTGCAGCGTGCCGCAGTAGTCGACGTAGCCGACCTTCGTCTCCGAGTAGAACTCGTACACTTCCCAGCCGCCTTCGCGGTGCCCGTTGCCGGTCTGCCTTGACGCCGCCGAAGGGGAGGTGCGCCTCGGCCCCGATGGTCGGGGCGTTGACGTAGGAGATCCCGTTGTCGAGCTCCTGCAGCGCGCGGAACGCCCTGGTTGACGTCCTGCGTGTAGATCGAGCTCGAGAGCCCGTACTTGACGCCGTTGTTGACCCGGATGGCCTCGTCGAGGCTGCGGACCTGGATGACGCTCAGCACCGGGCCGAAGATCTCCTCCTGGGCCAGCCGCATCGACGGCTTCACGCCGGCGAAGATCGTCGGGCGGTAGAAGAAGCCGTGCCCCAGTCGCTCGCCCCCGGGCTTCTTGCCGCCGGTGAGCAGTTCCGCGCCCTCTTCCTGCCCGATCTCCACATACGACTCCACCTTCTGTCGCGAGCGCTCGTGAATGAGCGGGCCCACGTCGTAGCCGTCGCGCCCGTCACCCAGGCGCAGCGACTCCGCGGCGTCCACGAGCTTCCGCAGGAACCTGTCGTGGATCTTCTTGTGCAGGATCAGGCGGCTGGTCGCGGTGCACCGCTGGCCGGTGGTGCCGAACGCCCCCCAGAGCACGCCGTCCAGCGCCAGGTCGAGGTCGGCGTCGTCCATCACGATCTGCGCGTTCTTGCCGCCCATTTCCAGCGACAGGCGCTTGTGCATCCGGCCGCACGTCTCACCGATGAACGACCCGGTGTCGGTGGAACCGGTGAACGAGATGACCGGCACGTCGGGATGCTCCACGAGCGCCTTGCCCGCGGTGGCGCCCCGCCCATGCACCAGCTGGATGACCTCGGGGGGCAGTCCCGCCTCGAGCAGCAGCTCCACCAGCCGGTGCGAGGTGTGCGGCACGTCCTCGGACGGCTTGAGGATGACCGCGTTTCCGCACACCAGCGCCGGGAACATCTTCCAGGTCGGGATGGCCAGCGGGAAGTTGAACGGCGTAATGAGTCCGGCCACCCCGATCGGCCGGCGGAAGCTCATGGCCCACTTGTCCCGGAGCTCCGACGGCACCGTGTGGCCGAAGAGGCGACGCCCCTCGGTCGCGGCGTAGTAGGCGGTGTCGATGCCCTCCTGCACGTCGCCGCGCGTCTCGGCGAGCACCTTGCCCATTTCGCGGGTCATCCCGTCGGCGAGCTCCTCCTTGTGCGTCGAGAGGAGGTCACCGAGGCGGCGGAGGACGTCGCCGCGCGCCGGCGCCGGCGTCCGCCGCCAGATCTCGAAGCCCCGCTGCGCGGAGCGCACGGCAGCCTTGATGTCCGCGGGGCCCGAATCCGGGAATCGACCGATCAGGTCGCGGGTGTCGGCGGGATTACGGTTCTCGAACCAGGTCCCGGTGGTCGGGGTGACCCACTTGCCGTCGATGAAGTTCTTGAAAGTCTTTGGCATCAGGCTTTCAGGTGTTCAGAGTGGACGGATCGTGCGGCTACTCGCACATCCAGGGAAGCAGCGTCGCGGCGTAACCGAGCCGCGGAAGGAGGACGGTCGCGACGAGGGCGAGACCGCCGAGGAACACCGCAAGGCCGGCGAGGTGCGCCCAACCCTGCCGGCGGTGCCAGCTGACCAGCATCGTCCAGCCGCCCGCCACGGCCACCATCCCCGCCGAGCCGAGATAGAGCATCAGCCCGAGCCGCAGCGGTGGGCATACGGCCACTGGAGGACCGCGGCGGCGACAAGGATGCCGAGGCCGGCACGGACCCAGGTGGTCAGGGCCGCCCGCCTCCCGATCGTTGGCCGGGCGACGGCGGCCGCGGCGGGCACGCCCCCGCCCCGTGGAGCCGGCACCCCCGCCCCTGCCGGCGCGGAGCCGCCCTTGGCCATCACCTTGTCGATGGCGGCGAGTTCCTTGTCCCAGTCCCGGGGTCCGTCGCTCATGAGAGCTCCCGCGTCAGGCCGTACCGCTCGATCTTCTTGTAGAGATTCGACCGCGGCATGTCGAGCGCCCGCGCGGTCTCCGAGACATTCCAGTCGTGCTGACGCAGCTTGGCCTCGAGGAACACCCGCTCGGCCTCCAGCTTGAACGCCTCGAACGTCGGCGCGGAGAAGGGATCGTCGGCGCCATGACTTGCCGGGGTCGTGGCCTCGCCGCTGCCGGAGAGAATCCGGTCGACGTCGGCGGCGGTCACGGACTTGCCGGCCGCAAGGATCATCAGTCGTTCGACCGCATTCCGCAACTCGCGGACGTTGCCCTGCCAGCCGCGGCGCTGGAGGCGTTCGACAGCGCCCGCCTCGAACTGGCGGGCCGGCACGCCGGCGGCCGCGGCGATGGACGCCGCGAAGTGGCCCACGAGGTCGGGGATGTCGCCGGCGCGCTCGCGCAACGGCGGGACCACGATCGGCACCACGTTCAGTCGGTAGAGCAGGTCTTCGCGGAACCGCCCCGCCGCGATCTCGGCTTCCAGATCCTTGTTGGTGGCCGCCAGCACCCGCACGTCCACGTGCGCCGACTTGGTGCCGCCGACCCGAGTGACCTCGCCCTCCTGCAGGGCGCGCAGCATCTTGGCCTGCGCCGCCAGCGACAGGTCGCCGATCTCGTCGAGAAAGAGGGTCCCGCCGTCGGCCAGCTCGAACTTGCCCGGGCGATCGGCGAATGCGCCGGTGAACGACCCCTTCATGTGCCCGAAGAGCTCGCTCTCGATCAGTTCGCTCGGAATCGCGGCGCAGTTGACCTCGATGAACGGCCCCTGGCGTCTCGGACTCGCCGCGTGGATCGCACGGGCCACCAGCTCCTTGCCGCTCCCGTTTTCCCCGGTGATCAGCACCCGGGCCGCGGTCGGCCCCACCTTGTCGATCAGCGCCCGCACTCCCCGCAGGGCCGGGCTGGTGCCCACCATCGCGTGCGCCTCGTCCACGGCGCGCTTGAACCGCTGGTTCTCGTGGGTCAGCACCACCTGGTTCAGCGCGTTGCGCACCGTGACCAGCAGGCGGTCGCTGTCGAGCGGCTTCTCCAGGAAGTCGAACGCCCCCCGCTGGGTGGCCTCGACGGCGGTCGAGATGGTGCCGTGCCCGGAGATCATGACCACCGTGGCGCCGGGGTCGAGCTCGCGCAGGCGGGTGAGCGTGTCGAGTCCGTCGAGCCCGGCCATCTTGACGTCGAGGAATACGAGGTGCGGCCGGAACTCGGGATAGACGGTCAGCCCCTCACCGCCGGAACCGGCCACGCGGACGTCGTGTCCTTCGTAGGCCAGCACCTGCTTCAGGGCGTCGCGGACGCCGGCTTCGTCGTCAATGACGAGAATGCGATGCGCGGTCATGGCTGCTGGCTCGAAGGATACAAGGTCACCCCATCCGGGTGTACCCGGACGCGGCCAATCCCAACCGGAATCGTGATCACCAGCACGCTGTCCCGCCGGTCGCCGGCTACCAGCCCGACCATGCGAGGCACCATCTCACGGGGAAACTCGAAGTCGCGCACCTGGAACGCGTCCAGTCGCCACTCGGCGCGCCCCGGGCCCGTCACCTGGACCGGCCCCGCGCCCCGAATCGGCTCCCGCTCCTGGAAGGCGCCGGCCAGGGGCCCCAACACCTCGCGCGGGAGTCCCGCCGTCCGGATCTTCCCGGCCACGGCAATCCGACCCTCGCCCAGTGTCACGGCCAGAGAGTCGAGCTCGGCGCGGACCCGCGGATCAAGTCCGGCGCCAACCAGCGAGGCCATCTCCGCCGCGCTCAGCGTGACTGAATCGGCACGCCAGCCGTTCAGGCTGTCGATCTTGGCCGTCGCCATCTGGAGGGCGGACTCGCCGGGACGACCCGTGGCGCCGACCGCCGTCGCGGCCGGCCGGTCGGTCAGGCGATTCCAGTACGGCGCGATCCGATCCCGTTCCCGCCACGCCAGGTAGATCACGGCCCCCACGATGAGGAGACCGAGCAGTCGAAATGGAAGCGAGAGGCATCCGAGCATTCAGGGTCGCCGAGACGCGGAAGCGATGGGGAGCAGGCTCCCCCGCCGGTAGCCCTGCGGATCGAGCACCGCCGCCGCGAATCCCAGCGCGATGAGCCCTGCCGACACCTCGTCCCACCGTGATTCCACCAGCGGCCGCTCCGCCGCACCCACTTCCACCCGTGCGGTGTCTCCGAGATGCCGAACCCGCACGTCGCCGCGCACCCCGCACTGACGGATCAGCGCTTCGGCGAGTTCCACCTGGCGGAGCCGTTCGGCGGTGACTGGGAGTCCAAAGCGGATTCGGCTGGACAGGCAGGGCGCCGCCGGGGCGTCCCAGGTGGGGAGGCCGAGCGCGCGCGCGGCCGCGCGGACATCGGCCTTGGTCCAGCCGAGTTCCACGAACGGCGAGTGCACCCGGCGCGCCGCCCCGGCCGCCGCGCCCGGGCGGTGCTCGTTCAGGTCGTCCGCATTGGTGCCGTCGAGCAGGAACTCGAAGCCGCGATCCGCGGCGACCGCCCCGAGCACCCGCCAGAGCTCCGATTTGCAGAAGAAGCACCGGTTGAGCGGATTCGCGACGTACTCGGGATCGGCCAGTTCGGCGGTGTCCACCTCGAGCAGCGGCACGTCGAAGCGCGCCGCCAGGTCGATCGCGGTTTGCCACTGGACCGCCGGATACGACGCGCTCCGCCCGATGACCGCCAGGAATCGCGCGGGGCCAAGCGCCCGCGCCCCGACAACCGCCAGCACGGCGGAATCGACGCCGCCGGAATATCCCAGCACCGCACCCGAGAGGGCGCCCAGATGTGACTCGAGCCGGTCGATGGTGGCCATGGAGGAAAAGTAGCGGATATCTTTCGGGCATGCCCGCACCCATCCCAGCCCACGAACTGACCTTCAAGGCCACCAAGGCGGGGGGCCCGGGCGGCCAGCACGTCAACACCTCGTCGACCCGCGTTGAGCTCTGGTGGAACGCGCTTGGCTCCCCCAGCCTCACAGAGACGGAGCGCGTCCGCCTCCTGGCCGCCTTGGGACATCGCCTCGATGGCGAGGGCTGGCTTCGACTCGTCTCCGCGGGCACCCGAAGCCAGCTCAAGAACCGCGAGGCGGTGACCACCCGGTTCCACCAGCTCATCGCCGAGGCGCTGGTGCCACCCAAGCTCCGCCGCAAGACCCGGCCCCCCCGGTCGGCGGGAGAGAATCGCCTCAAGGCAAAGAAACGGCGCTCCGCCACGAAGGCGAAGCGCCGTGCGCCCCCCCGGGACGACTGAGTCCCGAAGCGCGATTTCTCCTGCCTGTTATGGCTGCGCCGGCGGCGCCTTCCCCTTGGCAAAATCACCGGCGGTGATGACCGTGAATTTCGAGGGGACGATGAAGGCGCGGAATCCGTTGCTCACTTGCGCGGGCGTGAGGGCGTCGATCGCCTGGTCGAGCTTCGCCTCCCACGCCATGGTGCGCCCGAGGTAGAGCCCATCCACAAGTTGATCGGCCAGGCTGCCGTCGTCGGCGCGGGCGATCTGACGCTGCTGCAGGTATCCTGCCTTCCCCTTGGACACCTCTTCGGGAGTGAAACCGCCGTTGACGGCCGTGTCGGTCACTTGCTTGAACGCCTCGACCACCTTGGCGCCATTCTCGGGCGCGAAGATGGCGTACACGAACTCCTGGCCCACCTGATCCTCAGAGCTGGCGCTCAGCCCGCTCCCGACCCCGTAGCTCAGCCCTTCCGTCTGCCGAATCCGGACCATCAGCCGGGAATCGAACGCCGAGCCGCCGTAGATGTAGTCCCCGATGGCCACGGCCGGATAGGCCGCATCCGCATCGCTCAATGGGAAGCTGGTCGACGCCAGCATGATCGCGTTGGCCTTGTCCGGGGTCTCGATCTGCTCACTGACCGCCGGCTTATCGGACAGCAGGTCCGGGATGCGGGCGTACGCCGCGGGGCTCTTCCAGGCGCCGAAGATCTCGGTCAGGACCGGCGTGATCTCCGACGCCGCAAAGTCCCCGACGATCGCCGTCTCGCCGGCGCCGACCCCGTAGAACTCGACCCAGAAACGCTTGGCCTCCTCGACCGTCGCGGCGTTCAGCAGCGCCACCCGTTCGTCGATGGAGCTGACGTACCGCGGGTGGCCCGGCGGGTAGGCCTGCGTCGCCCGGGCGAGCGCCGTCTGCGCGAGGGCGATCGGGTCGCTCCGCTGCGACTCCAGCCGCGCCAGCCCTTCGCGCTGCAGCGTCGCGAACTCCGCCGGGTCGAAGCTCGGTTGCCGGAGTACTTCGCCCACGAGGCGGAGCACCGCCGGGAAATTCGCGCGGACGGTGGAAATCGAGACGGTCGCCCCCTCGGCGGATCCGCGCACGCTGACCTGTGCCTTGAGCCGGTCGAACTCGTCCTTGATCTGCTGGCGCGTGTGGGTCGCCGTGCCCCGGAGCAGCATCGATCCGGCCAGCGACGCCGCCGTCGCCCGGCCGGTGAGGGCCGACTCGGTGCCGAAATGCAGCTGGATGGAGGCGTTGACCGTCTGGCCCCGCGTCTCCTTCGGGAGCAGCGCGACCTTCATGCCGCTCGGGAGCTCCGACCGCGTGGTCCGCGCGTCGATGTTGGCCGGTGAGGCGTCGAAGGCCTCGCCCAACGTCATCGTGGTGTCGCCCTTGTAGTCCTTGACCATCGCCGCGATGTCCGGCGCCGGCGGCATCTCCGCGCGATCCGGCTTGGTGGTCGGGACGAACACCCCGAGCGTCCGGTTGCTCGGCTTGACGTAGGCCGCCGCCACCCGTTGCACGTCCGCAGGCGTCACGGCACGCACCCGGTCCCGGTTGATGAAGATGAGCCGCCAGTCGCCCCGCGAGGCCCACTCGCTGAGGGCGAGCCCCACCTGGTCCGTCTGGGTCAGGCTCAGTTCGATGTTCTTCAGGATGGTCTGCTTGGCCCGCGCCACTTCCTCCTCGGTGGGCGGGCGCGTCGTCACCTCGTCGAGGGTGGCGAGCAGCGCCGCCTGCGCCACGGCCAGCGTGTCCTCGGTGCGGAGCTGCGCGCCGGCCAGCAGCATGCTCGGCTGGTAGAGCTGGTACGCCGACGACCAGACCCGGGCGGCGCGCTTCGGCTCGACCAGCGCCTGGTACAGCCGCCCGCTGGGGGCCGAACCGAGGATCTGCGTGAGGACGCTGATGGCGGCGAAGTCAGGCTCCGACCCGGCGGGGATGTGGAACCCGGCCAGGATGACCTGCTCGTCACCCACCCGCCGGAGCGTCACCGTCCGCTCGCCGTCCTGCACCGGCTCGACGGTGTAGGTGCCCCACAGGATGTTGCCGCCTTCGCGTTTCGGCCGGGGAATCGCGCCGTAGAGCTGTTCGATCCGCTTCAGGACCGCCGCGTCGTCGAACTTCCCCGCCACGACCAGGATCGCGTTGTCGGGCTGATAGTACTTCCGATAGAACCCCTGCAGCCGTCCGATCGGGACGTTCTCGATGTCCGAACGCGCGCCGATCGTGGAGTTGCCGTAGTTGTGCCAGAGATAGGCCGTCGAGAACACTCGCTCCTCGAGAATGGAGCCCGGGTCGTTCTCGCCCATTTCGAACTCGTTGCGGACCACGGTCATCTCGGATTCGAGATCACTCTTGGCAATGAACGAGTTCACCATCCGGTCCGCTTCGAGCCGCAGCGCCCAGTCGACGTTTTCCGGCGTCGCGGGCACCATCTCGAAATAGTTGGTGCGATCGTACCACGTCGTCCCGTTGAACTGGGCGCCGTGCTGCGTCATTTCCTCGCCGATCTTCGGGTGGCCGGTCGAGCCCTTGAAGAGCAGGTGCTCCAGCAGGTGCGCCATGCCCGTCTCGCCGTAGTCCTCGTGCCGGGACCCCACCAGGTAGGTGATGTTGACCGTCGTGACGGCCTTGGTCTGGTCGGGGAGGAGGAGGATCCGCAGGCCGTTCGGCAGCTGGTACTCGGTGATCCCCTCGACGGAGGCGACCTTGACCGCCTTCGGAGCGGGCTGGGAGGGCTTGGCTGGCCTGGCGGGCTTGGTGACCGGCTGTTGGGCCGGGACAACCCCCGCCGCGGCGATCGCCAGCAGCACGGTGAGCAGGCCCGCACGTTTCCAGGAAGCAATGGACATCGTCGAACTCCATCGGCACAGGTGTACACGCCAACCAGCGAACCCGAAGAATAGACATCGGGCCCGCCGTGAATGCAAACCAGCCACCGCCTGCCACTCCGCCAGTTAGGGCACCGCCACCGTCACGGGAAAAGGCCCGAAGGTGAGGTCATCCGCCGAGGCCTCGTGCCCCCAGCCGACGGTCACCGTCCCGGTGCCGGCCGCGACTTGCGCCGTCACATCGAATTCGAAATGCGCCGCGGCATCCTCGACCGCCGTGGCGAGCGCGCCTGGGGTGAACGCGAGCGCCGCGAAGTGGTCTGCCTCGATGCCCGTGATTTCGTCGCCGTCGGCGGCGTAGAACTTCACCACGACCCGCGTGACCGCGCCGGCCTCGAGCGTCAGGTTGGCGGTTTCATCCACGTCGTTGACGAACAGCTTGGCCGAGGCAGGCGTGTGGCCGTGCTCTGGCGCCGCCGCCTCGTCGCTGTTGCAGGCTACGACGCCCAGCGCGAGCGCGAGCAGGGGAAGGGCCATCAGCTGCGCCATCGTCCGGCGCGATACGTGTGGGAACATGGGAACAACCTCCTGGACAGCAGGGTGAAACCCGCGGGTTAGCGCGGGTGGAGCAGGCGCACCGACACGAGCAAGCTTCGGGGAGCGCCGGGATTGATGTAGCCGGACGCGCGGATATCCGCGTATTTGGTATCGAAGACGTTCAGCAGGTCCACGTCGATGCTGGTGCGGGCGCCGAGGGCGATGGATCCGCCAAGGTCGACGACCGCGTATGCCTCCGTCGTCACACCCGGCTCGCCGATCGGCGTGAACGGGCCAGTGAAGCGGACCAGGGCATAGGTAGAGAAACCCCTCCCCGGGGCAAACTCGGCCCCGACGCGGCCGAAATAGTCGGAGACGCCGGGTACCGGATCGCCGGGCTCGAGGGGCTCGGTGTGGAAGTTCGGGCGGGGCGGACGGAGGGCGACGCGGTCCAGCTCGACATTGACCGGTTCGGCTGCGCCGGTAATCGTCGCGTCATTGAACGTCGCCTCGGCCTGGAGCGTCAACTTGCGGCCCATCTGCCAGGCCGCGCTCGCCGAGATGCCGCGCCGGCGGCTGGTGCCCGTCGCCAGGATGTCCAGGGTAACGGGATCCTTGATGCGTTCATTGGCCGTGTTGAACTGAAAGAGCGACGCGGTCACCAGGAGGGTACTCGTGCCGTACTCGGCGCCGATTTCACCGGCCCAGGCCGTCACGAGCGGGCGGTCCGGGTCGCCGATCACGCCGACCGGACCCCGAAACCCGCGGGCGAGGGACCCGAGCAACCGTACGCGGCTGGAGGCCATGTAGCTCGCCCCGATCTTCGGGCTGAGCACCGGATCGGTGGCGTCCTGCCACGCGGCCAGCGAATCGAGGCGGTTGAGGCTCTCGTAATGGACCAGGTCACCGCGCAGCCCGAGATCGTACATGAACCGGGTGCTCAGCATCCCGCGCCAGCGGCCGTAGAGCCCGAGGGCCTGGTACCGTCCGTCATTGGATTGCTCGGCAGATACCGGCACGCGCTCATCGGTCTGTTCGAGATCATAGGCCGTCCAGTCGGCCCGCCCCGCAAGGCCAAGACTCAGCTCGCCGTCGCCCTTCACGCGGCTGACCTGGGCTTGCATCCCGACCGCGTGACGATCGTCCCGTTCCGCGGTCTGCTGAGGCGTGCCGTCTTCCGGCAGGGTGAGGAAGACCGTGGAGCGTCCCACCTGTCCCCAGAGCTGGGTTTCGAGGGTGGTCGTCGGGTTCAGGGCGACGCCATACCGCAGGGTACCGATGTAGCGGTCGGCATCGCCCCCGTCGGTGGTGTCGGTGGCCGCGACGAGATCGCCCTGATTGTACCGGTCCACCGACACGTATCCGGGCGAGTTCCAGGCGGAGCCGTACCCGTACAGTCCCCCCTCAAGTCGCCCCTTCCCGACCATTTGCCAGCCGCGAAGGACCGCGGTGCCGAGCAGGTAGTCGGCATTCTCCCGCCATCCCTCCTCCCGCTGCCCCGAGACCGAGAAGAGCGCCCCGGCGTCCGGCTGACGGAACCCACCCGTCACCCACCCGCGCACGTCGCCAAACGAGGTCACCCCCACGGAGGCGGTCGTCGCATCGGCGTCGGCGGCGGTGTACACCTCGACGACGCCCCCGAGTGAGAAATCGCCGTAGAGCGGGCTGGCCGGACCGTGAATGACGCGGGTGGCGCTGATGGCGCCCGGCGAGAGGATGCTCCAGTCGGCGTACCCTTCCACGTGGCCGTGAATCGGCAGGTTGATCGCCACACCATCGAGGACGAGGAGCACGTCGGAGGAGTGATCGGAAGTGAAGCCGCCAATCACCACGTTCGAGGCGAATCCCGGACCCTGGCCCTGTTGGTGCACTTCGATTCCCGCGGACCGGCCGATGAGGTCGTACGGGTTCCCGGCGGGGGCGCGCTGAATCGCCTCGGTGCTCACGTCAACTGTGGCGACGGGCGGGGCGACCGCGTGCTCCCGCTTCCCGGTGACGACGATTGGCGTGACGGTGGTCGGCCTCGTCGAGTCCCCCCGGGCCGGCGCCGGCTCTTGCGCAGCCGCCCGACCCCCGAACGCCACGAGCGCGCAGGCGCAGGCCGCCACGCGCAAGGAGGTGCGCCGGCGAGCGGGGCGAAGAGGTGATCCAGCTTCCATGGGTCGTCGATTCCGCCGCCGCCCGCGTCGATGGACCCCGATGGGATCCGGTCAGACGTACGACGGCAAAGACACGATTCCCCGGCCAGGGCCGAAGGATGAGGTGGTGCGACTAGAGTGTGGGGGACTGTCCGACGCGCGAAAACGCGGGGATCAGCCGAGCGGAGCGGGAGGAGCGGTCGCGAAGGGTTGGAGGTGGTCGGACGGGGTAATCGGAGCCGGTTGCGAGTCGTCGAGCCACGGCAGGGCGGCGACGGCCGCCGGACCGGCCTCCGCCAGGGTGGTTGCGACCGGCAAGATCGTCGCCGTGGCCAGCGCGCAGTGACCGACGCAGCGGCAGGGGGTTGGGGCTTCAGGGCTTTGCCCATCGCCGGGAGGGGCGTCAGGCTCGGCGTGTCGATGGCCTCCCGCGGCGACCGACGCGCCGTCGGCCACGGATGGCGGGCAGGAGTGCAGGCCGCCGGGCACGGCCGTAACCAGGCCGAACCAGACCGAGAGTACTCCCGCGAGGGACCGGGCCCAGCCGTTCGTGGCGCGCATCTTTCCGAATCTAGCGGGAGCCGCCTACCTCGTCCACCAGCGTTCCGCCGGGGGCGGCGGCCCGCCGCCCGCGCAGGCGGTTCCCGAGGGCCTCGCGCCAGTCGAAGAAGATCTCGTAGACCGTCGGGATGACGAGCAGCGTCAACAGCGTCGACGTGAGCACCCCACCGATGACGGCCACGCCGAGCGGCTGGCGGAACTGCGCCCCCTCGCCGCTTGCGATGGCCACCGGAATCATCCCGGCAATCAGGGCGAATGTCGTCATCAGAATCGGACGGAGGCGGATGGCGCCCGCCTCGATGAGCGCCTCCCGAATGGGCATCCCCTTCTCGTGACTCCACTTGGCGAAGTCGATGAGGAGAATCGCGTTCTTCGCGACGATTCCCATCAACAGGATAACGCCGATGAGGCTCATGATATTCACGGTCAGCCCGGTGATGGCGAGCGACAGCATGACCCCGATCAACGAGAGCGGCAGCGACATCAGGATGGCCATGGGGTCGAGGAACGACCCGAACTGCATGACCAGGATCAGGTACATCAACAAGACCGCCACTCCGAGGGCCAGGAAGATGTTTCCGAACACCTCGCTCTGGTTCTCGGCGTCGCCGCCCTCGGAGTAGGTGACTCCCGGCGGCAGCGGCTCGGTCGCCAGCGCCTTCCGGACATCCGCCATCACCTCGCCGGTGGATCGGCCCTGCGTGTTCCACTCGACGTTGACCACGAGGTCCCGGTCGAGGTGGTTGATGACCGCCGGCCCAAGCCCGGCGGTGACACTCACCACCTGTCCGAGCGGTACGGTGCGCGGGATGCCGTTCACGCCGCCCGGGACGAGCAACGGAAGCTGGCGGAGGTCCTCCGCCCGGCGCCGCGCGGATGGCGCCAGCCGCACCACCACGTCCCGGGTTTCGCCGCTGGGGTCCACCCAGTCGCCGGCGTCGATCCCGGCGAAGGCCGGCCGCAGGGCCTGCGCCACCTGCCCCGCCGTCAGGCCGAGCGCCCCGGCCAGACCGCGATCCAGGTCAACCGTCAGTTCGGGTCGCTGTCCCTTGCTGGACAGCGCGATGTCCACCGAGCCCTCCGTGGCGGCGACGATCGCGCGAACCTGCTCCGCCCCGGCGTTGATCGACGCGAGGTCGGGGCCCTTCACCTGGAGTGCGAGTTGTTTGCGCCCGCCTCCCATGTCGCTGGTGAACAGCGCCATGTTGACGCCGCCCAGCTGGACCAGCTCGCTCCGGATTTCCGCCCCGATGCGCTCGGCATCCAGCGGGCGTTCGTTCTTGGGCACCAGCTTGACATACATGCGCCCCACGTCGACGGCGCTGGAGGACGGATCGCCGAGGGTGATGTAGCTGTACATCACGTCCGGGCGCGCGCGGATGATGCGGTCCGCCTCCTCGGCCTTGGCGCGCGTGTACGCCAGGTTGGATCCGGGCGGGGTCTCGATCTGGACGTTGAACTCGGAGCGGTCGTCGAGGGGCATGAAGCCGACGCCCACCTTGTGCCACTCCGGCACCACCAGGAACAGTCCGACTCCCACCACGACCCCGACGACCGCCCCGCCGAGGCGCACCGCCAGCGGACGCGTGCCCGAGAGCGACCAGACGCTCACCACCAGCCCGGTCACCAGCGCCAGGAAGCCAAGCACCCCGTTCCACAGCAGGGCAAAGGCGCTGATCATGGATCCCGTCGCCAGCAGCACCATGGCGGCACGGTGGTCCAGCGCCCACGCGATCACCCCGCGATAGCGCTCCGCCATCCGGTTGAACCAGGCGTTGAACCTGTCGAGCGTGCGCGTGATCCAGCTGCGCTTCTCCACGGGCACATGCGGATCGGGCCAGTAGGCGGACAGCATCGGGTCGAGCGAAAAGCTGACGAAGAGCGACACGAAGCACCGAGCAGGCCATCGTCAGGGCGAAGGGCTTGAACCACTGTCCGCCCACGCCGGACATGAAGGCCACCGGGAGGAACACGGCGAGGATCGAGAAGGTCGTGGCCGTCACCGCCAGCCCGATCTCGTCGGTCCCTTCGAGCGACGCGGTGTAGTGGTCCTTCCCGAGCTCGACGTGCCGCACGATGTTTTCCCGGACCACGATCGCGTCGTCGATCAGGATGCCGATGGCCAGGGAGAGGCCGAGGAGCGACATCGTCTCCAGCTTGAAGCCGAACGCCCACACCGCGATGAACGACGCGAGCACGCTGACCGGGAGGGCGAGGCCGGTGATGACGGTGGAGCGCCAGGAATTGAGGAAGAGGAAGACCACCAGCACGGTCAGGAGCGCGCCTTCGAACAGCGCCTCCTGCACGTTGCGGACGGCGGCGGTGACGCGGGTGCCGGAGTTCTTCACCACGTTGATCGTGGTGCCCTCCGGGAGGGTCGCCTCGAGCTTGTGCACGCGTTCGAGCAGCTGTTCGGCCACGTCGGTCGTGCTGTAGCCCTTCGACTTCTTGATGTCGATCCCGACCGCTTCCGTGCCGTTGAAGAGCGCCAGCGTCCGCTGCTCCTCGATGCCGTCCCGGACGTCGGCCACCTGGCCGAGGCGGATCAGCACGCCGTTCCGCTCCGCCACAACGAGCTGGGCAAACTCCGCCGGGCCGCCCAGGCGGCCCTGGAGGCGGATGGCCCGCTCATCGTACTCCCCCTGCACCCGCCCCACCGGGGCGGCGAGGTTCTGGGCCTGCAGCGCCTGCACCACCTGCGCCACGCTCACCCGCGCCGCCTGGAGGGCCGCGGGCCGCAGCTCCACCGTCAGCTCCCGCTCCTGCTTGCCCGTCACCGTGACCTCGGCGACGCCCGGAATCGACCGCAGCTCACGCGTGATGCCAGGGTCGGCAAGCCGCGTGAGCTCGGCCGGCGTGAGCCGGGTGGACGACAGCGCGAGCGACACGATGGGGCGGTCGGTGTCGTTCAGCTTCTTGATGATCGGCTCTTCCATCTCGGCCGGCAGGTCGTTGCGGATGGCGGAAATGGCGTCCCGGATATCCTGAGTGGCCTCGGGGAGCGGTTTCTCGAAGATGAACTCGATCAGCACGAAGGCGAATCCATCCTCCGCCTTGCCCGTGACCTTCTTGACCCCGCTGATGGACGCGATCGCCTCTTCGACCGGGTTGAGGACTTCCGTCTCCACGGTCTCCGGCGACGCCCCGGGATACGGCACGGCCACCGAGACGTACGGCGGCGCCACCTCCGGGAACTCGTCGGTCTGGAGCCTGATCAGGGCGATGATCCCGCCCACCACGAGCGCCAGCATGGTGACGACGGTGATAGTCGGGCGCTTGATGGCGAAATCGGAAATGAGCATGGCGTCGCCCCTTACGGTGTGGCGGCGGGGGAAGCCCGCTCGGCGAGATTCTGCACCCGGATCGGCGTGCCCGCCGCGATGCCGCGCGAACTGCCCAGCACGATCGTGTCACCCACCGCCAGACCGGAAGCCACCTCGACCAGCTCCGCCACGATGTCTTCCAGTCCCAGCACGACCTCCGTCCGGACCAGTCGTCCGTTCTTGACCTGCGACACGGTCGGCCGCACCCCGCGCAGGTCCACCGCCGCCTTTGGCACCGTCAGCGCCTGCCGCTCCGAGGTCACGACCCGCCCCTCGGCGAAGAGCCCCACCACGAGCCGCTGCCCCGGGTTGGGGACGGTCACGAGAATCCGCACCTGCCGGGTCGCCGGATCGACGGAGGGGTAAATGCGGGTCACCCGCCCGGTCAGGCGCCGGTCCGCGAACCCGCTCACGGTGAATTGCACCGCGGTGCCGACCCGGAGCCCGCCGAGCGACTGCGCCGGCAGCTGGGCCTCGAGTCGGAGCGACGACGGGTCGATGATCGTGAACAGCTCCGTCCCGTTCTGGACGACGTCGCCCACGCTGACCATCGACTCGCTGACGACGCCGGCGAACGGGGCCCGGACGCTCGCGCGCGCCAGCGCGCGCTGCGCGACGACCTGGCGGGCATTCGCCTCGGCCAGCGCCGCCTCCGCCTGCGCGACCGCCAGCGAGTCCGACTCGACGGCGCGGTCGGAGAGCGCTCCCGCCTCGGCCAGCCGCTTGTCGCGCTCAAGATTGCGCCGCTGCAGGCGCAGGTCGTTCTCGAGGCTCCGGACCAGCGCGTCGGCAAACGCCGCCTGCTCCCGCGCCATCTGCGGCTCGATCTGCACCAGCACCTGGCCGGCCGAGACGCCCTGCCCCGGCTCGACGAGCACCTGCAGGACCGAGCCTCCCAGCTCGGACCGGACCCGCGCCTCGCGTTCGGCCCCCAGGGTCCCGGAGATCGGAGGTCCATCCATCAGGAGGGTGTCACGGACCACCGCGATGTTCTCGGGCCCGATGACGATCGGGGCCGCCTCGTCGCTCTCGCCGCCCTGGGTGCGGTCCGCGCACCCCGACAGGCCGATGCCGACGAGCGAGCACAACGCCAGCGCCATCCAGTTCCTGCGTGCGGTCATCATTCGGGCCCTTGCCGTCAAGTAGGTAGTTCGCATGGTGAGTCTATCGACCGCTGGTGGTTGCGGCCCCGGCCAGCGCCTGCGTGGCGGTGCCTGCCGAGGAAACCGACGAGGTGGTGAGCGCGGCGCCGTCCGCGGTGCCGAGCGGCAGGTACGGAAGCAGCGCGCGGCGGAATCGCGCGACCTGGGTGTCGCGCGCCGCCTGCGCCTGGTTGGCGCGGGCCTGTTCCAGCTGCAGTCGGACGTCTTGCAGCTCGGTCTGCGTGGAGATGCCTTCCGCGTACCGCACCTCGGCGATTTCGTAGGCGCGGGTCGCCTGCTCCACCACGCTGGCCGTGGCGAGGCTATTGTCCCGTGCCTCCCGAAGCCGCGCGTTGACCGTCTCGTTGTCGAGCGCCGCCTGCTCCTCGGTGAGCTTGGCCCGCAGCCGCGCGGCCTCCAGGTTGGCCGCGGCCTGCTGGCGGGCGCCGCTGATGCGTCCGGAGGTGAAGAGGGGCCAGTTGACGACGGCATTGATGGTCCAGTCGTTCCCGAACTGGCTGTTGACCGGGAAGAAGTCGCTGCTGTAGCCGGCGCGGTTGTAGTTCATCGTGGTGGACATGGTGGGGATCCACTGGCGCGACGCGGCGGCGCTCAACTGCTCGCTCTGCGCCACCGATTCCGTGGCGGTCTGGACCACGGCACGCGCCCCGACGGTGGTGTCCGCGCTCGTGATCATCTCCGCCACGTCGGCCGGCAGGTCACTGAGGTCGGGGTTGTCGTCGAGTGGCGTGGCGAGGATCAGCTCCGCGGACAGCGGGATATCGAGCAGTTGCTTGAGCCGCGTGAGCGCGATGACGTGGTTGGCCCGGGCCCGGGTGACCACCGGGATCTGGTTGTCCCGGGAGACACGTGCCCGAAGCTGCTCGAATTCCGACTGGGTCCCGACTTCACGGCCGAGCGTCACGTCGGCCAGCGTCTTCTCTGCCTGCGCCAGCGTGAACTCGGTGATGGTCAGGAGCTGCGCACTGAGCGAAGCATCGTAGTAGGCGCTGGCCACCGTGAGAATCGTCAACGCCTGCTGCTGCGTGAGCTGCAGCTCGGACACCCGCGTGGCCGCCTGGCTGGCCCCCAGCTGCGACCACTGGCTCAGGTTGAACAGCGACATTCCGACGCTGCCCCCCAGCCGCCACTGGTTCGAGGAAGTGAACGGATTCTCCACCGTGCCCGAGCCGCCCGAGAAGAGATTCTCGTACGGACTCTCGAGGACGCGCGTGTACTGGGGGCCGAGGTTCACCTGGGGAAGCAGGGCGGAACGGGTCTGCGTCACCACCCCCTTGCTGCGAGTGACGTCCGCCTTCGCGATGCCGACCTGCTCGCTCGCGGGCCGCGCCCCGGCGAGCGCCGCAGCGAGGGTGAGCCGGAGGGTGTCGGTCGCCGCGGCAGGCACGAGGGCGGCGGAGGGGGATTGCTGGGCCTGTGCCGTCGAGACGACGACCAGCCCGAAGAGGGCGGTCAGGGCGTGCGCGAGGGTTTTCATGACTGGGATTGCTCCGGGATGCCGACAGGCGCGCGCAAGGCGCGCAGGAGGACTTCGACGAAGAGGGCGGCGCACTCCTCCAGCGAGGGAATCTCGGGGACGAGATCGCGCCAGAGCGCGTTGCTCAGCAGCGAGTGGACCAGCATCGCGGCGCCCCCCTGGAGAATCAGTGGATCGCCCGCGTGCAGAATCCCGCGCTGCTCGAGCGCGGAGAGGAAGGCCACCAGCTGGTTCATCTCGTCACTGGGGTCTTCGCAGATGCGCGGGGCAATTTCCGGTCGCTGGACCGTATCGCCAAGGATCTGACGAATCAGCTTCTGGTGCTGATAGAAACGGTGGATGCTGGCCCTCGCCCAGCGATGCAACTCGGCAACTGGGTCGGCGGCGGCGGCGTTGAGCGCGGGACGGCTGTGGCGGTCGGCCTGTTCGATGGCCTCGCGCAGGAGGGCGTCCTTGCTGCCGAACTGGCGGAAGAGGGTGACCTCGTTCAGCCCCGCCTCATCGGCGATGCGTCGGGTGGTCGTGCCGTGGTAGCCCGACTCGGCGTACACCCGCGCCGCCACTTCCAGGAGTCGTTCACGAGAATCGGTAGACATGGGGCAAGAACATAGAGCGCAAAGGGTGACAATGCAAGCACGTACTTGCATATCACGCGGGGGCCGTGCTCCCGCCGGCTCCCAACCAACTGCCTCACAAACGGTTACCGGTTAGCCGGGAGATGCCGATACCGGCGGGATTCCTGGCTCGACACCCCCGGCCCCCGCCGTCCCGGGGATTCGGCGGCGGTCCAGCGTGCGGTACTGAATCGCCTCCCCCACGTGCGAGGTGTCGAGCTCGGCCGCACCGGCGAGGTCGGCAATGGTCCGGGCAATCTTGAGGATGCGATGGTACGCCCGCGCCGAGAGGCCGAGTCTGGCCACCGCGCGCCGGAGCAGCAGTTCCACCGGCTCCGTGAGCCGGCAGTAGCGCCGAATTTCCCGGGCGGTCATGTGGGCGTTGGCGTAGAGACCGGGCATTCCGGCGAAGCGCTCCCGCTGTCGCTGCCGTGCGGCCTCCACGCGGGCCCGCACCGTGGCGCTGCTCTCCTCAGGCGTCGAAGCGGCCAGGTCCCGATAGGCCACCGCCGGCACCTCGAGGTGAATGTCGATCCGGTCGAGGAGCGGGCCGGAGAGTCGGGAGAGGTAGCGCTCCACGTGGGTCGGCGTGCAGTGGCAGCGGTGGCCCGGATCGCCGAGATAGCCGCACGGGCAGGGATTCATGGCGGCGGCGAGCATGAACCGGGCGGGGTAGCTCAGCGTGATGGCCGCCCGGCTGAGGGTCACGGCGCCGTCTTCGAGTGGCTGCCGAAGGACTTCCAGGACGTTCGTGCGGAATTCCGGCAGTTCGTCAAGGAAGAGCACGCCGCCGTGGGCGAGGCTCACCTCGCCGGGCCTGGGCATCGAGCCGCCGCCAATCAGGCCGGCGTCGCTGATCGTGTGGTGCGGACTGCGAAAGGGCCGAACGGCGCAGAGCGACTGCCCCGGCGCCAGGAGCCCCGCGACGCTGTGCACCTTGGTGGTCTCCAGCGCCTCCTCGAGCGCCATCCCGGGCAGGATGGAAGGGAGACGGCGCGCCAGCATCGTCTTCCCTGCCCCGGGCGGCCCGACGAGCAGGATGTTGTGCGCACCGGCCGCCGCGACTTCCAGCGCGCGCTTGGCCCCCGCCTGCGCGCGCACATCGGCGAAGTCCACCACGTCGGCCGCGCGTTCCGTCATCAGCGCCCGAACGTCGATCCGCGTCGGCGCGAGCGGGGGCCCGGCGCCGAGGTGATCGCACACTTCGGCCAGGGAGCGTGCGCCGCGGACGTCGATCCCCTCCACCACCGCCGCCTCCGACAGGTTGGCCGCCGGCAGGATGACGCCCTTCAGCCCCGCCTTGCGGGCCGCCAGCGTCATCGAGAGTGCGCCGCGCACCGGCCGCAGGTCGCCCTCGAGGCCGACCTCGCCGACGACCAGGCAATCCCCCAGCGCCTCGGCGGCCAGCTGTTCGCTGGCCGCCAGGATCCCCAGCGCGATGGGCAGGTCGAACCCCGACCCGTCCTTCCGGACGTCGGCGGGGGCGAGGTTGATGGTGATGCGTTTGAGTGGAAAGTGGTAGCCGGCGTTGACGAGCGCGGCCGTGACCCGCTCGCGCCCCTCCTTGACGGCGCCGTGCGGCAGGCCCACCGTCGCGACCGAGGGAAGACCGTTCGTGATGTCCACCTCGACCTCGACGAGATAGGCGTCGATGCCGAGGACGGCGGCGGAGCGGATCCGGGCAAGCATCGGGGCGGCACCTCCAGAGGGTCGCCCATCTTAGCGGGCGCCTCCCTGCCCTGCGGGATGCTTCGGTCGCCGACAGGCGCCGGATAACGCGTCGAGTCCGCGAACGCCCAATTGCAACCATTCTTGACTCCGATCTATCCTACCTTTAGTCTGTCTGAAGGAGGTGGACCGATGGCCGACCATGACGGGGAACTGCTGCAGGGCACGCTGGAAATGCTGGTGCTCAAGACCCTCGCACTCGAACCCCTGCACGGCTGGGGCATCGCGCACCGGATCGAGGCGCTGTCGGGGCGGGTGTTCCTGGTCAGCCAGGGTTCGCTCTACCCTGCCCTGATCCGGATGAAGCGCCGAGGGCTGGTGCGATCCGAATGGCGCATGACGGAGAACCGCCGGCGCGCGCGCTATTACGAACTGACCCCGGCCGGCCGCCGGCAGCTCGAGGTGGAACGGACCACTTGGCGTCGCGCCTCCGCGGCGATCGACGGCATCCTGAATGCCCAATGGGCCATCGAGGGAGCATGACCTTCATCTCTGACGCAATCGAGCGCATCCGGGCCCTGATTTTCCGGGGACGGGAGGAGCGCGAACTGGCGGAAGAACTGCGTTTTCACCTCGAGGAGGAGGCCGCCTACCGACGTCGCACCGGTCTCGACGATGCGGAGGCTCGGCGGCAGAGCGGCATGGCGCTCGGCGGGGTGGAGCAGGTCAAGGAGGAGGTGCGCGATGCCCGTGGCACCCGCTGGCTCGAGGACACCCGGGGTGACATCGCCTTCACGCTGCGAACGCTCGCCCATCACAAGGGGTTTGCGGCAGTCGTGATCCTGACCCTGGCGCTCGGCATCGGCGGCACGACCGCGGTGTTCAGCGCCGTAGACGCCGTCCTGCTCCGGCCGCTGCCGTATCAGGAGTCGGGTCAGTTGGTTCGCCTCTACGTGGGCTACACTGAGTATCCGGACGCTCGGAACTTCGTGTCACCG
Organism: uncultured Gemmatimonadales bacterium; assembly: GCA_963748815.1. Classification (GTDB taxonomy): domain Bacteria; phylum Gemmatimonadota; class Gemmatimonadetes; order Gemmatimonadales; family GWC2-71-9; genus SPDF01. The sequence continues at coordinate 761,766 of CAVVKJ010000010.1, forward strand.
GTACAGTATGGGGTGTATCGGGACCAGCTGGAGACGGTGGAGTCGCTTGCGGCGGTGCTGACTTACTCGGAGCGCGGGGCGGACGTCGGATCGGGCACCGATGCCCACCGGATTCGGCTGCTCTACACCAGCGCCAACTACTTCGACGTCCTCCGGGTGGCGCCTGCGCTCGGACGGACGCTCCCGCCCGAGGCCGAACGCGGACCGGGCAACGGGGACGAGGTCGACGCCGCGCCGCTCGTCGTGTTGAGTCACCAGCTCTGGCAGGATCAGTTCCATGCCGACCCGGCGGCGGTCGGCCGCAGTCTGATGATGAACGGCAAGTCCTACCAGGTCGTGGGCGTCATGCCGGCGGGGTTCAAGGATCCAATCGCCGATGGCATCGCGGCCTGGGTGCCCCTCGACCTGAGTTTCGCCAGCGATCCCAGCCAGGCGGGCAATCACTACCTCTCGGTCATCGGCCGCCTGCGGCCAGGCCTCTCGCTGGGTGGCGCCCAGGGAGACGTCGATCGCATCGCCCTCCAGATGGCCGCGGATTTTCCCGATATCCAGCGGGAGCGTGCGCGCCTCTACCCGCTCAAGGAGGATGTCGTCGGTTCCTCGAGTCGGGCCCTCAGCATCATGCTTGGCGCGGTCGGTCTTGTGCTGTTGTTGGTCTGCGTGAACCTGGCGAACCTGATGCTGGTCCGCGGCTCCGAGCGCGGCCGGGAATTCGCGGTGCGATCGGCGCTGGGCGCGGGAGGACGTCGCCTTGCGCGGCAGCTCCTGATCGAGAGCCTCACCCTCGCGCTGGCCGGTGCCCTCGCCGGATTGGTGGTGGCCCGCCTCGCGATGGCCGCCATCGTCGCGCTCGGCGCCGGCACCATCCCTCGGCTCGAGTCCCTCTCGCTGAACCCCTGGCTGCTGCTGTTCTCACTGGCGCTCGCAAGCGGTTGCGCGGTGCTCTTCGGGCTGGCGCCGGCGCTCCGCGCGGCACGGACGCAGCCGGGGGACGCCCTGCGGGATCAGAGCCGCTCGAACTCCGGCGGCGCTCGCTCGCTGCGAGGCCGGGAGTGGCTCGTCATCTCCCAGGTCGCGCTCGCCTTCGTCCTCCTGATCGGTGCGGGACTCCTGCTCGCCTCGTTTCGGCAGATTGGGCGCGTCGACCTGGGCATCCGAACGGACAACGTCCTGACCTTCCAGCTGAACCTGCCCGATACACGGTACGACTCCACTGCGCGCGCCAGCTTCTTTGACTCGTTCGCGGAGCAGGTGGCCGCGCTGCCCGGCGTCCGCGCCGCCGGCGGCGTGTCCAGGCTCCCGGCCACCGGAGCGTACCACCACTGGGGGACCGTCGCGTTGTCGGGGCCCCTGGTCGGAGATCGGGAACGCGGACGGGCAGGCGCTCAGAACCGCGTGGTGTCGGGCGAGTACTTCAAGACCATGGGCATCCCACTGATCGCCGGGCGGACGTTCTCGTCAGCCGATGACCGAACGGCACCGGACCGGGTCGTGATCAGCCAGCAACTGGCCGAGCGGCTGTTCCCTGGCATTGAGGCCGTTGGGCAACGGCTCAACAGCGGGGGCCGGGAGAACGAGGTGATCGGCGTGGTGGGCAATGTGGCGGTCACGAACGAAGGCGAGGGGGATAATTTCGTCTATCACCCACACCGGCAGTTCGCGGGGGACCGGAACTGGGCCCTGACGCAGGTCGTGGCCACCGACGGCCCACCCGCGGCCTCGGTGCCCGCCATCCGGGAGCTCCTCGCCACCGCGGACCCACAGCTGGTCATGTTCCGCCCCAGCCCGCTCGACGAAGTCATCGGCCGGGGCGCCGCGCAGCGCCTCTTCACGATGCGCATCCTGCTCACCTTTGCGGCCGTTGCGCTGGCGCTCGCCGCGCTCGGACTGTTCGGGGTGCTCTCCTACGGCGTCAAGCTCCGCACGAGGGAATTCGGTATTCGCATGGCGCTGGGGGCCGAACGGAGCACCATTCGCCGGGCGGTCCTGCGTCAGGGCTTGACGGTTGCAGCATTCGGCGTCGTGCTCGGGCTTCTGGTGGCATTGCCCCTCTCGAGGCTGATGCGAGCCCTGCTCTTTCAGGTCAGCCCGCTCGACCCCTGGGTGATCGCCGGGGCCATCCTGTTTATGGGCATCGTCGCCACCGTCGCCAGCTACCTGCCGGCGCGGCAGGCAACCGCCGTTGATCCGCGGACGGCGCTGCAGTAGCCAGCACGTCCGGCGGGGGCGCGGGCACTACGGGACCCGCGTCCCCACCGCCTGGATCGAGTCGTCCTTGCGGCGGATCACGAACCCCGTCGCCTTCCCGTCCGCGACCGAAAACTCCGTGGCCAGGCTCGGCACGGCGTCGAAGATGTCCCCCGCCTCGATGAACCCGGGATAGAACGCGTCGTCACCAATGCTCACGAGGATGGCGTGGTACGGTGCCTCCTCGTCCCCCACCACCTCCCAATCCAGCACCAGCTTGTCCTCCGTGTAGGAGATGTTCCAGGTCTCCACCGGCGGGGGGACCGAATCAGTGCGCACGACGGTCGTGTCCCGTGGAATCCAGCGCAGGGAATAGCGTCCCACGTATTGCGCGGCGAGCGCCGCTGCGAACGTGAGCGGATGCGACGGCGTGACGGCAACGGACATCGAGACGGACCGCCCGGCCCATGCCATCCGCAGCACCATGCCCGACGTCGAGATGGTCGGGAACGACCAGATGAGGACGTCGGGCCCCGTCACGCTGTCCGGCGTGACGCCGAACCGAATCTGGGCGCTGTCGGGCTCCGGATGCGCGGTGTGAAACTGCTTCGCCCTCGGATCGAGGATGACGGTCCAGTCCCCCGGCTCCACCTGCATCCACACCGAGTATTTCCCCTTGGGGACGGGATGGCCGTCGATGATGACATCGTTCGTGACCTCGAGCGTGGTGGCCCAATTGGCGCCGGGGGTCCAGACCTCCCCCCATCGCACTTCCCCGCCGTAGATCGGCGACCGGCCACGTGAGCGGGGACGGCTGTATTCCACCGTGAGCACGGTGCCGTCCACCGTCTGCGACACGGTGGCCGGTTCGCTCGCACGCACTTGCGCGTGCATCCCGGCAGGGAGGCACACCATGAGCCCGACGACGGCCTGCCAACGACGGACGTTCGGCATTCACCCTCCCGGAGGGAAACTCGACATCGTGAAACGGGCGGCGCCACCGAGACCGCCACCGGTAGCGTCGCCCGACCTGCTGTTCAGGGGTACATGCCCGCTACTTGATCCGTACGGCCGATCCCATCGCCTGATCGTCTTCCCCGCGCACCACGAAGCCGGTAGCCTTCCCGTTCTTCAGCTCGAACTCGACGACCAGGTCGTTGGCGACGTCGAACACCTCGCCGTCCACCATCGCACCAGGATTGAACCAGTCGTCGCCGATCCGGATCAGGACCATATGGGCCCATTCGGGAAAGATCGGCGGATCCCAGTCCGAAAGCAGCATGCCGTTGCGATAGGTCACCGTCCAGGTCGACGCCTCGGCCGTGGAGGGACCCTCGTCGGGGGCGTCGGGAGGCGGCGCTGAATCTCCCGGTAGCGGCTCCGGTCGAGGCGCAAAGCGGAACTCGTACCGGCCGGTGTAGCGCGGCGCCAGCGACGCGGCGAGCGTGATCGGGTGGGACGGCGGGACGACGATTTCCAGCGGGACCGACCGGCCCGCCCACGCCATCTGGAGCGTCACCCCGGTCGGCCCGATCCGGGGAAACGACCAGGTGAGCACCTCGGGACCGCTCAGGCTGTCGGGAGTGACCGCAAACCGGATCTGGCTGCTGTCGGGCTGCGGGTGCACGGTGTGGAAGAGCTTCGCTCTCGGGTCGAGGATGACGGTCCATGCCCCCCGCTCCACCTGCATCCACACCGAGTACTTCCCCTTGGGAACGAGATGCCCGTCGATGGTGACATCGTTCGTCACCTCGAGCGTGGTGGCCCAGTTGGCCCCCGGAGTCCAGACCTCGCCCCACGTGACTTCATCGCCAAAAATCGGCGACCGCCCCCGGGTGCGGGGCCGGCTGTAGTCGACGGTGATGACCGTGCCATCCACCGTCTGCGAGATCGTGGCGGCTTCGCTGGCGCGTACCTGCGCCTCAAGCGCCGGCGGAAGGGCCGTGAGGGCGGCGAGCATTCCCGCCCAGGTGCCAATTCGTCGCATCGAGACTCCTTCGGGTGGTGCGAGTCGCCTGCGTCCTGCCACTGGAAATCCTACGGGACCCGGATGCCGCGCCCCATCACCATGTCGTTGGGACCGCGGATCTCGAATCCGGTCGCGCGCCCATCGGCGAGCGCAAACTCGAACACCACGTCGGTCACGATGTCGTAGAGCGCCCCGTCGACCAGGGCACCCGGCTGAAACCACCCGTCGCCGATCTGTACGAAAGTGAGGTCCGTCCAAGCCGGGAAAGGCGCGCCGTTCCATCGAGCCAGGAGGTGTTCGTCCGCGGCGGAGACGGTCAGGTCGCTCTGGTTCGCCTCGGAGCGCCACCAGAGCTTGTACCGGCCGGCATACTGGGCCGCAACCCCTGCGGCGACCTCGGGAACCTCGACCGGCGGCACGCCGATCCGGAACGCGACCGACCGGCCCGCCCACGCCATCTGCACGGTGGTCCCCGACGCGGACATTCCCGAGAAGGACCATGTCAACAGGTCGGGACCCTGGACAGCTTCCGGCGAGACCTGGAACCGGAACTGCGCGCTGTCAGGCTTCGGGTGGGCGGTATGGAACATCCGCGCCCTCGGGTCGAGGATGACGGTCCAGCGGTCGGGCTGCACCTCCATCCACACTGAGTACTTGCCGCGGGCCAGCGTCCGACCGTCGATCGTCAGGTCGTGGTCCGTCTCGAGTGTGGTGGCCCAGTTGGCACCCGGCGTCCAGACCGTGCCCCAGGGGATCTGGCCTCCATACACCTGCTCCCGGCCGCGGAGGGCAGGCCTCCCATAGTCGATCGTGATGGTGGTGCCATTGATCTGCTGAAAGACGCCTCCGCGCTCGCTGGCTCTGACCTGCGCATTGGCGGCGGTGACGCCCGCCAGCAACCCCGCCAGGGCGAGCATCCACCCCCGATCATGTCGCATGGGAGATTCCTCCTTGTTGATTATTCCGATCGCCTGCAGCACCCGGCCAGGTCCATGATCACCCGTATCGCGCGTCGACGGCAACGCGGATTTCATCCAGCGTCTTCCCCGCCTTGAAGAGCCGGGCCGCGAGGCGGCCCTGTCCCTGGCAAATCTCACAGATCCGGGCCATGCCGGCGCCTTCGTAGCAGGAGAGCAGCGAATAGAAGCCCGGAATGTCGGCGCATCCACAGTGACACCGGATGCCGTCCACGATCTGGGGTATCTGCCGGATCGCTTCGAACGCCGACTGACAGGAGGGGTAATCCACCAGTTCGGAATCCGGGAGGACCTTCTCGGAGGTGATGCCGGGGCGCGGCGTCGGGTGCGCGGGGTCGCCGCGCCGCCGGCGTGCGGCCCCCCACAACGGCCCGGCCAGGCCGACAGCGGCGGCACCGCAGCAGGCGGCGAGGAAGTGGCGGCGTGAGCAGTTGGGTGCGTGCTTCACAGGTCCTCCGGCCGGGATGCGGACGGTGTCGGGAGCCGATCGTCAATGGGGAGAATCGCATTCAACATAGGGTGCGCCACGGGAAAACGAAACGGGGGCCCCGCACGCGGATCAGATCAGATCCACCGTGACGACCGTGCCGCGGCCCTCCTCGCTCTCGACCTGCACCGCCCCTCCCCATCCCTCGACCAGCCGCTTCACGATGGCCAGCCCCAACCCCGAGCCGCTGGTCGTCGTCGAGAATCGCGGCTCGAAGATTCGCGGCAGCAACGCCTCGGGGATCCCCTCGCCGTCGTCGTGCACCTCCATTCGCTGCGGCAGGACCCGCACCACGATATGCCCCGCCCCGGCCTGCCGCGCGTTCTCAAGGAGGTTGACGAGGACTTCTTTCACCTCGTCCGCCCGTGCCCGTCCCCACGCCGCCGGATCGGACTCGAGGACGACCTCCGTCCCCTCCCCCGCCAGCCGGTAGAGGTGCACCACCTCGTTGGCCACCGGGGCCAGCCGCATGTGGTCCGGCGCGATCGTCGGCCCGGCGGGCGCGGCAAACCGGCTGAAGGCCCTCGCGATGGTGTCGAGCCGCTCGATCTCGGCGAGAATGCGTTCCGCCGTCTCGTCGAGCGCCTGCCCGAGCGCCTCGGGCCGTTCCCGTCGCACTCGCCGCAGGTGCTGGATGCCGAGTCGCATCGGGGTCAGCGGGTTCTTGATCTCGTGTGCCACCTGCCGCGCCATCTCGCCCCAGGCGAGCACCCGTTCGGCCCGCGAAAGTTCCGTCACGTCGTTGACCGCGAGCACTGCGCCTCCGATTTCCGGTCCGAGCGGCGCGAGCGCGACGGCAAGCCGGCGTGCGCCGTCCGCCAGTTCAGCATGGGTGGGCGCCGAACCGGGCCTCGCCAGAAATGCCTCCACGGCCGCGACCAGTGAGGGCCATTCCCCCCGTAGCGCATCGTCGAAATTCGCGCCCAGCGCCAGCGCGCCCCCCAGGAGTTCCTCCGCGCGAGGGTTCGCCACCAGCACCTCGCCCGCCGCCCCGATCCCGACCACGCCGGTGGAGACGGTCGCCAGCACCGCGGCGGTCGTCCGCCGCGACTCCTCGAGCTCCACGCGACTCTGTCGAATGTCCTCCGCCATGCGCGCAAAGGCAGCCACCACCGGTTCGAATTCGACCGGCGGGGGCACCGACCGCTTCGGCGGCGGCGCCCCGCGGCCGAGGGCCAGGGCCGCACGGCGTAGCTCAGCGACCGGCCGAGCCAGGGCCTCGGCCACGCCGCGCGCGGCGGCCACGGCCGCGGTCAGGCCGAGCACCAGCGCGAGCAGCAAGAGCCAGCCGAGATCGGCCTGGCTGGCGGCGAGTCGAGTCACCTCCGCCCCGCGCGGCGCCGCCAGCACCACCAGCTGATCGCCGGAGCCCGGCCGCTCGACGCGGTAGCCGACACGCCCCCCCCGCCCAAGGAGGGGCTCATCGGCCGCCGACTCCACCTCCCCGCCAAACGCCAGCACCTGGTAGGCCGCGGCGTCCTGCAGCGGCGCGAGGATCGCCAGCGCCGCAAGGACGGAGTCGGTGGCCGCGACACGCGTCCCGCCACGGTACAGGGCAAGGTCGGCCCGAAACCGCCCCGCGAGGCGGTCGAGCGTGGTCACCGCGAAGGCCGGCGCGACGGACGGATCGCTCGAGGCCGCGGCCACGTCACGCAACACCTGGGTGATGGCGTCGTCTCGCTCCCTGGCCGCCTCTCCGTTCAGCCGGGAGAGTTCCCAGATGGCGAAGCCGACTGCGGGGACAAGGAAGAAGGCCGCCAGCGCGATCGCCACGCGCACCCGGAAGGAGCGCCGGACCCGCTGCCAATTCGGGAGCGCCGGCGGCATCCCGGCGATCGCCTCGGCCAGCAACCAGATGAGGGCCAGCACCACCGCATCGAGGACCACCACCAGCGCGCCCCGCACCAGCAGCGGGAAGGGTCCGCGGAGGTCGACATCCGCATGCGTCGTCCGGACGCCGTCCGGCATCACGACCGCCCGCTCGCCGTGGACGGCCCAGGATTCCCTGCGCCAGCGGAGCCGGCGGGCGTCGGGGGTCAGCCCCGGCGTGGGCGGCGAGAGCGTCATCCGGTACGACGGTTCCGACAGCGCGCCCGGATCGAGGAGCGCGCCGAGGCGGTCCGGCACGAGCAGCTGCGTCCGGGGACCGACGGCAACGGTGAGCAGGTCGCCCGACGCGAGGCGGAGCGAAAGCACCTGGTACACGCCAGGCACGCCCCGCACCGTCGACACCCGCATCGATGCATCCGCCGGCAGGGCGACGGCCAGCGCCGCCACCGCGGCCTCTGACAGGTCCAGGGAATCGAGCCCGAGCGACGCGAATGCGGACCCGTCGGGCCTCCGGAGCGCGAGCCGCACCGGATAGTCGGCCAGGTCAGCGCGCGCCGCCAGCCACCGGACGTAGAGCTGCGACGCATCCTGCGGCGCGGGCGTCGCGCCGAGCGTGGCCCCGGCACGCTGCAGCAGGGGCACCACCACCGGGTCCAGCGTGGGACCCTGACGCATGGCATCCTGTTGGGCCGACTCGAGCCGGCTTTCCGTCATCGCCCCCCAGGTGAGCAGCGCGGCGGCACTGCCTGCCACCGTTGCGATGCCGAGGATGGTCACGCCGCGCGCCGCCGGGCGGGTCACGAGGAGCAGCCCCGGCAGCCAGAGGAAGATGTACCAGCCCTCCCAGCCGGACCCCGGATGCCAGACATACAATCCCGCCGCCGCGGCGACGATGGTCAGCGCCATCCCAAGCCAGACCGCGGTCGGCCCACCGATCCTGGCCGGCGGCCCCCGGAAGAGCGCCGCCGCGATGACGGCCAGGGCCATGGAGGCCAGGGCCAGCGTCAGCTGCCAGCCGAGCCAGAGCCCGAGGGAGACGCCCGCTGGCGGGGGAGTGATCCCGCGCGCGAAGTAGCGCAGCACCACCGGCGCACCAAGGAGGAGCAGGACCCCGAGCGGAACGGAAAACCAGTGGCGGCGGGGCGGACGGTTCCAGAGCGCCACGGCCAGCAGCGTGAGCAGGAGCGCGAGGGACGCGAGCGCGCCGGCGGAATTGCCGATGGGTCCGAGCGCCGGGCGGAAGAAGACCATCGGGGAGAAGAAGAGGTCGAACCCAAGAGCGGCGCCGATCGGGGCGCGGCTGAGCACGCCCACGCCCAGCGCGAGCACCGCATACCGGGCGACCGAATGCCCAGCCGCCAGGACGGTCAGGAGGAGCGTCAGCAGCAGCACCCAGGCCGTGACACGGACTCCTCCCGCCCGGGCCGATTCGCTCGCCTCCTCGAGCTCGGGGGGAACCGGCTCGACGCTGAACAAGAGTCGCGGCCCAGCCGTGGTCGGTTCGGAATAGTCAAACACGTCCGGCGTGTCCGGCGCGGTTCCGGCCGGGTAGACGCGGAGTCCCACACCCGTCCGCGCCCGAAAGTCCTCCGTCACGGACTGCACTCGCTCCGGAACCGCGGAGGAGGCCCAGACCACGACCGAGCCCACCGCGCGCCGCTCCAGCGGGGCATCGCGCGTCACCTCGAGCACCAGGTAGAAGGGGTTGTCGGTCGTCGAGACGGGACGACCGTCCCCTCTCGGTGCCAGTCGATGAGATCCGGCCCACGCCTGCACGCGCCCAGCCTCGTCGAGAAGGGCGACGCCGGCTTCCAGCCCCGCACCAGCCACCGTCTTTTCCAGCGCGAGGAAGGTCAGTTGCAGGTTGCTCGGCGCGGCGCTGGCTTCGTCGGCGAGGCGATTGGCGAGGAGGTAGGCGGCGTGCAGGTCGCCGGCCAGCCGATCGGTGGCCCGGTCGACCCGCGCCTGCTGGATGGTGGGCCAGTACGCCTCGAGTTGCGCCAGGCGCCATTCGGTGATGAGCGGGATGAGGGCCAGTCCGGTGAGCGCCGCCGCAATCACCCGGGACCGCCAGCCGACCCAGGGGCGCAGCCCCACCGTGCTGACGACCGCGGCCAGGCAGGTGGCGAGCATCCAGGGCGTGGTCGGAGTGCGCAGCCATTCCCCGGCGGCGACGACCGTCAGAGCAGCCCCGGGGAGCCACCAGCGATGCGGGGAGGAGGTCACCCGCGTATTATACGCAGAATGAGTTCGACAACGCCCTGGCGGCTCAAGGAATTGTCTCCGGCGGAGGTGGAGCGCTGCCTGGCCCGCCGCCCGGCGCTGATCCTTCCCGTCGGTTCCACCGAACAGCACGGTGCCCACCTCCCGCTCGGCATCGACACGATCCTGGTCGAGCGGCTGGCGGACGACCTGTCGGCGCGATTTGGAATCCTGAGGGCGCCGGCGGTGGAGTATGCCGCCAACCGGGATCCCCACCGCCCTCTCCCGGGCAGCGCCCCGCTCGGCCGGAAGACGCTGCATCGGCTGATGAACGAACTGATTGAGGCGTGGGAGCTGGGAAGCGGCGTTCGGGAGTTCGTCGTGATCACCGCCGAGGGGCACGAGGCGCACCAGGAGGCGCTCAGCACCCTGCTGGTCATGGAGGCTCGGGTGCAGGTCGTCGACATCTTTTCGCTCGACTTTGGTTCCCTGCTCGAGCGACCCGGGATTCCGGCCCACGGCGGCGAATTGGACACGTCCCTGCTCCTACACCTCGCGCCCCACCTGGTGCGCATGGAAGTTGCGATGGATACGCCTGAGGCACGCCCCTCCCTTTCCACCCCGGAAAAGGGGGCGCGACTCTATCAGTTCATTCTGGACCGTGTCGCGGTCCGCTGCCTGCACCAGGAGTCCTGATGCGAGCCTGGCACCTGCTCCTTTGCGTCGCCTGTCTGGCCACGCCGCTGGTCGCCCAACAGGCTGACCGCGGGGTCTTTTCGATTCAGCGCGGTGAGACGCCGCTGGGGCGGGAGGAGTTCAGTCTCCAGCCCACGACCACCAGCGGCGGCGGATCAATCCTCGCGTCGCTCGCGCGGTATCCCGCCGCGGGACCGACGGTCCAGATCCAGGCCGTGGTGGAGCAGAACGCGGCCGGGGCCATCGTCGCGCTGCAGCTGGACACCCGCAATCCGGCCGGGGTCAGCCGTGTCTACGGCGCCGCGCTCAAGGACAATCTCACCATCCGCCAAACGACTTCCGCCGCAGAATCGGTGCGGGAATATCCCCGTGCCGGGGGGATCGTCATCCTCGATGACAGCGTGTTCGCGCTCTACCAGGTAGTCGCCCAGCGCGCCACGGCCGCCGGGGCGCGCATGCAGGTCCTCTTTCCCCGGTCTGGCCGCCGCGGGCAGCTGACGGCGACGCTGGCGGACCCGACGACGATTGACGTGAGCGGCACGGTCACCGGGACGCTGACTGTCGATGCCACCGGACGCCTGATGCGCGTCGTCCTCGCCGACGGCCTCGCCGCCATTCGCCAGTCCAAGTAGCCGCCGGGCCGCCCCCGAAGTTGTTGCCTGGTATTATCTTCCCCCCAGTTCGTCCCAAGCTGAAACTCATCATGCGCCCCCCTCGTAGGGGGGCGCACGACAATTTCCACCGCCCGATCACACTGGGGAAGACTTCATGACGCACTGGAAGCGGTTGCTCGTGCTCGGCCTGTTCGTTCCCGCCATGGCCGTGGCCCAGCAGCCCACGACACCGGCGCCGACAGCAACGCTTGAACCGGCGCCGACCGCCGGCGTTTCGCTACAGGACGCGATCAGCTCCGCGCTGGCCAACAACCCCGAGTATCTCCAGTGGCTCAACAACGAGAGCCCGGCAAGCCTGGCGGTCAAGAGCGCCTACGCCACGTTCGTCCCGTCGGCCAGCGTTTCGGCGGGCTTCAACTACACCGGGTCGGGCTCCTCCAACTTCGGCGGCACGAACGTCATCAAGACGTCGTCCTCCATCGGGTCGAGCTACAGCATCGATCTTGGATGGAATCTGAACGGGCGTGTGCTGTACGGACCGGCCCAGTCCAGGGCGGGCCTGCGGGCGACCCAGGAGCAGATCGCGGCAGCCAACGTCCAGCTCCGCTCGGCCGTCAACACGCAATACCTGAACGTGCTGCAGAGCAATGCCCGGATCGATGTCGTCACCCAGCAAGTGGCCCGAAACAAGGTGTTCCTCGATCTGGCCAAGGCTCGGTACCAGGTCGGGCAGGCCACGATGCTTGATGTGCGGCAGGCGGAGGTGACGCTGGGGCAGTCCGAGGTCGACCTCCTTGTCGCCAAGCAGGCGAATGCCGACGCCCGATTGCAGCTGTTCCAGTTGATGGGCGTCACCGCCACCGGCCGGATTCGACGCGGTCGTGCTCACGGACTCGTTCCCGGTGCTGGAACCGGCGTACTCGCTGGACAGCCTGCTGAATACGGCGGCCGTCGTGAATCCGAACCTCCTGGCCGCGGAAGCTTCGGCGCAGGTGAGCAAGTTCAGCCTGAGCGTCGTGAAGAGCGAGTATTTCCCGACCTTGCGCGCGGGGGCCAACTGGAACGGGTACACCCAGCAGTACACCGACCAGGATACGCTCCAGACCTTCCCGTTCGACTTCACGACGCAGCCGTTCACGATCTTTGCCGGACTCTCGTGGCCCATTTTCGATGGCCTGCAGCGCGAGACCCGTGTGTCCGACGCCAAGGCGCGGCGCGACGACGCGCTGGAGCAGGTGCGTGCGCAGTCGCTGCTGGTTCGGACCCAGGTGACCAGCCGGTACCTGGCGATCGGCGCCACGTACAAGGCGATCGGCGTGGCGGAGGCCAACAAGGCCGCCGCGGCCGACCAGCTCCGCCTGGCGCAGGACCGGTACCGCCTCGGCCAGGGTACCGCGCTCGAACTCTCGGACTCCGAGGGCGCGGTGCAGCGCGCCGACGGCACGTACGTCGACGCCATCTATGGATTTCACAAGGCCGTGGTCGCGCTCGAAGAGGCGGTCGGGCAACCCCTTCGTTAATCCCGAGGACCCACAATGTCACGTCGTACCAAGTTCGGACTCATCGCCGCCATCCTGATCGTCGTGGTCGGCGGACTCTCCTTCCTGACGGCGGCCAACCGCAACAAGCGGGCGGTCGAGGTCCGGTTCGACACGGTCCAGCCGCAGAACCTCGTGGCCTCGGTCACGGCCAGCGGCCGGATCGAGCCGCAGACGAAGGTGGATATCAGCGCCGACATCACCGGGCGCATCACCCAGATCGCGGTCAAGGAAGGCGACTGGGTCAAGAAGGGGCAGTTCCTGCTCCAGATCGACCCGGCGCAGTATGAGGCGGCCGTGGCCCGCACGGAGGCGCTGCTCTCGGCCTCCACCGCGTCCCAGGTCCAGGCCAAGGCCAACTACGACCAGGCCGAGCGGACCGCCAACCGGGCCACGGGAGCTCAGCACCAGCAGCCCCAACCTGATCTCCACCGAGGCGGTGGAACAGGCGCAGACCGCGTTCGACGTGGCGAAGGCGAACCTGAACGCCGCCAACGCCCAGGTGGCGCAGAACCGCGCCACCGCTCCAGGATGCGCGAGGACCAGCTGGCCAAGACGCGGCTCATCAGCCCGCTCGACGGCCGGGTCACGCGGCTGAACGTCGAAGTTGGCGAAGTCGCCGTGCCGGGCACCTTCTCGCGCGAGACCGCGCTCCTCATGACCGTGGCCGACCTCTCCGTCATCCTGGCCAAGGTGCAGGTGGACGAGACCGACGTCGTGCGCCTGGCGCTCGGCGACTCGGTGCGGGTCACGATCGATGCCTTCCCTGACACGGCGTTCGTGGGGCGCGTCACCGAAGATCAGCAACAGCGCGCAGCTGACCGCGACGGCCACCGCCGCCGGCTCCTCCGACCGCGCGGTGGACTTCGACGTCGAGATCACCCTGGCGAATCCGCCGGAGGACATCCGGCCGGACCTGAGCGCGACCGCCAAGATCATCACCGACACCCGTACGCAGGTGCCGAGCGTGCCGATCATCGCCCTGACGGTGCGGCAGCACGAAGTTGTTCCCAACGAGAGCGCGCCCGCGACCACGCCGCCGGCCGACAGCTCCGCGCAAGAAGATGACGGACACGGAAGGGGTCTTCGTCGTCCGCGAAGGCGTCGCGACCTTCACCCCCGTGAAGGTGGGCATCGCCGGCGAGGAGTACTTCGAGGTGCTCTCCGGCGTGCAGCTCGGCGACTCGATCGTGGCCGGCACCTACCAGACGATCCGCGACCTGCAAGGACAGCGCGAAGGTCCGCGCGGCCAAGCTGCCCCCGCCGGGCGGGAGCAAGAAGTAATGAGCGATCTCGTCATTGCCGTCCGCGCGCTCGCGCGGTCCTACGAAATGGGCGCCGAGGTGGTCCAGGCGCTCCGCGGTCTCGATCTCGAGATCCGCCGCAACGAGTACGTGGCCATCATGGGGCCGTCGGGCTCGGGCAAGTCCACGCTGATGAACATGATCGGCTGCCTGGACACCCCGTCGAGCGGCGAGTACTGGCTCAACGGCCAGGAAGTCTCCCGCATGGGCGACGACGCCCTGGCCCGGGTGCGGAACAAGGAGATCGGCTTCGTGTTCCAGACCTTCAACCTGCTGCCGCGCGCCACGGCGCTGCACAACGTCGAGCTGCCGCTGGTGTACGCCGGCACGACCGCCCGCGACCGGCGGGCGCGGGCCGAGGAGGCGCTGGCGCGGGTCGGGCTGGCGGACCGGATGCACCACCGCCCGAACGAGCTCTCCGGCGGGCAGCGGCAGCGGGTGGCCATCGCGCGCGCCCTGGTCAACCGAGCCCTCGATCCTGCTGGCCGACGAACCGACCGGCAACCTCGACAGCTCCACGAGCGACGAGATCATGCGGGTCTTCGAGCAGCTGCACGCGCGAGGGGCAGACCGTGATCATGGTGACCCACGAGGCGGACATCGCGGCCCACGCGCACCGCGTGGTGGTGCTGCGCGACGGCCGGGTCGAGAGCGACGTGCTCAGCCAGCCGAAGGCGGCCTGACCCGATGCCGATCTGGGAAGCGGTCACGATGGCGCTCCGCACCATCCGGGCGCAGAAGCTGAAGAGCTTCTTCTCCCTGATCGGCGTGCTCATCGGCGTCATGTTCCTGATCGCGGTCGTCTCGATCGTGCAGGGCATGAACGTGTACATGGAGGACCAGTTCGCCAATCGGCTGATCGGGCTGAACATCTTCCAGGTGCGCCAGCGGCCGGGCATCACCACCGGCGACGTGCACGCGAGGAAACGTGGCGTCAGCTGGCGCCGGCGGCCGCGGATCACCTACGCCGACGCCGACTACATCAAGGCGCGGCTCACCGACCCCCGCGACCATCGCGATGTACTGCGCCGACCGGATGCCGCTCAGCTACGCCGGGCAAGACCGCCAAGGACATCGATCTCGTCGGCACGGAGGAGACCTACTTCAAGATCAAGAATTACGACATCGCCAACGGGCGGGCCTTCTCCGCCCAGGAGGTCCGGGCCGCGCAGACCGTGGTGGTCCTGGGCGACCTCGTGGCCGAAAAGCTCTTCCCGGGCAGGATCCCGTCGGGAAAGAAGTCGCTCATCGCGGCCTGCCGCTACCGGATCGTCGGCGTGGTGGCCAAGCAGGGGACGCTGTTCGGCATCTCGCTCGACAAGTTCGCCATCATGCCCTACACCGCGCCGGCGCGCCGGTACATCTGCCCGATCAACATCCTCGACGACATTCAGATCCAGACCGCCGGGCCCGACCGACATGCGTGGCGGCGATGGACGAGGTCGAGGCGCTGATGCGGATCCGGCGCGGGCTCAAGCCGGCGCAGGAGAACAACTTCTACCTGCAGACGGCGGAGGGCGCCCTCGAGGGCTGGAAGCGGATCTCCAAGATCCTCTTCATGGCGCTGCCGGGGCTGGTGGCCATCTCGCTGGTGGTCGGTGGCATCGTGATCATGAACATCATGCTGATGGCGGTGTCGCGAGCGCACCCGGGAGATCGGCATCCGGAAGGCGCTCGGCGCCAAGCGGCGTGACATCCTGGCGCAGTTCGTGGTCGAATCGGCCACGCTGTCGGTCGTCGGCGCCGTCCTCGGCATCGGCGCCGGAATCCTGCTGGCGTTCGCGGTGCGCGCACTCTCCGCCGCTCCCGGCCGCCGTCGCCCCCTGGTCGATCGTCGTCGGGCGTCGCGCTCGGCATCTTCGTCGGCATGGTGGCGGGCGTCTACCCGGCCACGCGCGCCAGCCTGCTGGATCCCATCGCGCGCTCCGCGCCGAATAGCGAGGAGACGCCATGTCACAGACCTATTAGTCGGGCCTTCGAAGGCATCGGCATCGCGCTCGACTCGCTGCGGGCCAGCAAGGTGCGCGCGGCGCTGACCATCCTCGGCGTGGCCATCGGCGTCATGGTCGTGATCGCGATGGCCTCGGCCATCACCGGCATCAACCGGGCGCTCGAGAAGGAGCTGGAGTCGGCGGGCCCGCGCACCTTCTTCGTGCAGCGCTTCTTCCAGGGCGGGCTCAACATCTCCGACGGCTCGGACGAGCTGTCGCCGTGGCGGAAGAATCCCTGGATCACGGTGGAGGAGTCGGAGATGATCCGCCAGCTCCCGGCCATCCAGGAAGTGTCCATCGACGAGTCCACCGGCGGACCAGTCAAGTACGGCGACACCGAGCTGCCCAACGTGGGCATCGCGGGCTTCGGGCCCGCGTGGGTGTACGTCGACCGGTGGAGAGATCGTGGCCGGCCGGAGCTTTACGGCCATGGAGTATGCGGCCGGCGCCCGAGTCGCCGTGATCAACGACAAGGTGGCGGAGCGGCTCTTCCCGGGCCTCGACCCGCATCGGGAAGACGATCAAGATCTTCGGGCAGCCTTTCCAGGTGATCGGGCTGCACGTGGCGGCCGCCTCCCTGTTCGGCGGCGGCGACCAGGCCCGGCTCGCAATGCCGCACACCACGTTCGAAAAGGTGGCGGACTACTGGAAGGGTTGGATGAGCATCTCGGTCATGCCCGTGGACGGAGTGACCGTGGACGAGGCCCAGGACCAGGTGGTGGCCGCGCTCCGTGGGAGCCGCGGGCTCAAGCCGGCTCAGGAAAACAACTTCGCCATCCTGACCCAGGACCGGATCCTCGAGACGTTCGACAGCATGACGAGCGCCTTCTTCCTCGTGATGCTGGCGCTCTCCAGCGTCGGCCTGATGGTCGGCGGCGTCGGCGTGGTGGCCATCATGATGATCTCGGTGACCGAACGCACCCGCGAAATCGGCGTGCGGAAGGCGCTCGGCGCCACCCGGCGCGAGGTCCTCTTCCAGTTCCTGGTCGAGGCGGCCACGCTCACCCTGGTCGGCGGCGTGGTCGGCATGATGCTCGGCGGTCTCATCGCGCTGGCCATCAACAAGCTGACCCCGATTCCCGCAGCGGTCCCGCTCTGGTCCGTCGTCGTGGCACTCCTCGCCTCGATCGTGACCGGCATCATGTTCGGCATGTATCCCGCCAACAAGGCCAGCAAGCTCGATCCGGTGGAGGCGCTGCGATACGAATGAGGCGGGTCAGCGGGGCCGCGGGGCCGCCCCCCTGCCCCGCTGCCCAGCGGCCCCGCTAGTTTTCCCCTATGCCCTACCGTGAAGCCCTCCGCCTCGCCCTCCAGTCGATCCTCGGCAGCAAGTTGCGGTCGTTTTTCACCCTGCTCGGGATCATCGTCTCGGTGGGCTTCCTGGTGGCGGTCGTGGCCATCATCCAGGGGATGAACGCGTACGTCAAGGAGAACATCACTGGCGCGGTCATCGGCACCAACGCCTTCCAGGTCCGCCGGACGCCGGTCTCGGTCGGCCTGATGGACGACGAAGAGGTCCGGGCCATCGCCAAGCGGCCACTGGTCACCACCGATGACGCCGAGGTGGTACGGCGCGCCCTCCCGGACGCCGAGGCGGTCGCCTTCCAGTCGGGCTGGCCCACACCCACGAGCGACCTCACCTACCGCAACCAGCGGATCGGCGACGTGCTGGTCTTCGGGATCACCCCGGCCTACCAGATCGTGCGCGACTACGTCTTCGCCGCCGGCCAGCCGATGACCGACCCCGACGTCGAGGGGCGGCGGATGGTGGCGATCGTGGGCTTCGACGTGGCCGACAAGCTGTTCGGCGACGCGCAGAAGGCGGTCGGCAAGTCGATTCGCATTGCCGGGCGGGAATTCACCATCAAGGGGGTCGTCGCCAAGAAGGGGAAGGTGCTGGGCCAGTCGTTCGACGGCTTCGCCCTGGTGCCCTATTCCACCTTCGAGTCGATCTACGGGCGCCGCAAGACGACCGTGGTCTCGGTCAAGATGCGCGACGCGGAGGAGGTGGAGCCGGCCATGGCCCGCGCGCAGGAGGCCATGCGGCTCGCCCACCGGCTCCGTCCCAACGAGCCCGACGACTTTACCGTCGACAAGGCCGATGCGCTCGTCGCCTTCTGGAAGAGCCTGACCCGGATTCTCTTCACCATCATTCCCGCCGTGGTCTGCATCGGCATCGTGGTGGGTGGCATCGTGATCATGAATATCATGCTGATGACGGTCAACGAGCGGACCCGCGAAATCGGCGTCCGGAAGTCCCTCGGCGCGACGCGCCGCGACATCCAGCGCCAGTTTCTCGTCGAAGCCGCCACCCTCTCCTTCTTTGGAGGCATCCTCGGCGTCGTCGCGGGGTGGTCGCTGGCTTACCTGGTGTCGTCGTTCACCCCGCTGCCCGCGCGCGTGACCCTCTGGTCGGTGTCGGTGGCCCTGACGCTTGGCGTCGGCACCGGCCTGCTGTTCGGCGTCTACCCCGCCTCCCGCGCCGCGAAACTCGACCCGATCACCGCCCTCCGCGCCGAGTGACACGATGATTCCCCTGAACCGGGTGGGCGAGGGCGTGGTGATGGCGCTGGACGCCATGCGGGCCAACAAGCTCCGGTCCGCGCTCACGGTGCTGGGCGTGATCATCGGCGTGGCCACGGTGATGACGATGGCGTCGATCGTCCAGGGGGTGCGGTCGCAGATCTTCAACGCCATCGAGGTGGCCGGCCCGACGACGTTCTACGTGATGCGGTACTTTTCCCAGACGCCCCTCAACCCGGACAACCTCCCCTACGAAGTGCGCATCCGGCCGGTGCTCCGGGAGAGCGACGCCGAGGCGATCCGGCAGGTACCGGAAATCCAGTATGCCGGGATGTGGATCCAGGTGTTCGCACGGGTGGAGTACCAGGGAACCCAGACCCAGATGATCACGGTCTGGGCCGCGGATGACCACTACATGGAGCTCCAGGGGGGCACACTCCTCCGCGGCCGCTTCTTCACCCGCGCCGAACTGACCGGTGAGCAGGTGATGGTCATCGAGGACAAGACCGCCGACCACCTCTTCGGCCGCCTCGACCCGATGGGACAGACCGTCCGGGTGAACGGGGTCCCCTTCCGGATCATCGGCGTCTACCTCAAACCGGACAATATCTTCGAGCCGCCCGGTCAGGAGACCGCGGGCATCATTCCCTACCGCGCGGCGAAGTACAACCTGCGGTACGACGAAACCAACACGCTCTGGATTTCGGTCAAGGGCCGCCCCGACGTGAGCGTGGCCAAGGCCCAGGACCTGGTGACGGTGGCCCTCCGGCGCGAGCGCAAGCTGCGGCCCGGCGTGCCGAACACCTTCGACCTGATCACCCAGGACCAGATTCTGGACATCATGGGCAGCCTGACCACCGCCTTTTTCGGCGTCATGGTGGCGCTCTCCGGCGTGGCGTTGCTGGTCGGCGGCATCGGTGTGATGGCCATCATGATGGTCTCCGTGACCGATCGCACGCGGGAAATCGGCCTCCGGAAGGCGCTGGGGGCCACCCGGCGGGAAATCCTGCTGCAGTTCCTGGTCGAGGCCGCCACCCTGACGCTGGTGGGCGGGCTCCTCGGCATCGTGGTGGGCCTGGGACTCGGCGAGGTGCTGAAGCACGTCCTCAACCTGGAGTCCTCGGTGCCCCTCTGGAGCGCCATCCTGGCCACGGCCGTGTCGGTGGGCATCGGACTGGGGTTCGGGCTCTACCCGGCCAACCGGGCGGCCGCCATGGACCCCATCGAGGCGCTGCGGCATGAATAGGCGGGGAGGCGGGAACGCGGGGAAGCGGGGAAGCGGAGAGGCTGGCGGCGGGCTAAATTGCTTCGCATGAGCGTTGACATCCTGGCCATCGCGGCCCATCGCGACGACGTCGAACTGACCTGCGCCGGCACCCTGCTCCGCTCCATCGACCAGGGCCATTCGGCCGGCATTCTCGACCTGACCGCCGGCGAGAGCGGCACCCTGGGCAGCGCCGACCTCCGGGCCGCCGAAGCCGAGGCGGCGGCGAAGATTCTCGGGGTGGCGGAGCGCCGAAACGCCGGCCTCCCCGACGCCCACCTCCAGAATTCCGAGGAAGCACGCCGGGTGGTGGTCGCGGCCATCCGGCACTTCCGCCCCCGGATCGTGATCCTCCCCTTCCCCATCGGCCGCCATCCCGATCACCGGATCGCCGCCGAGCTGTCCCGCGACGCCTGCTTCCTGGCCGGCCTCGGCAAGTACGACGCGCCAGGGGAGCCGCACCGCCCACACAAGATCTTGTACGCGCTGAGCTATCGCGAGGATCCGGTCAAGCCGACCTTCGTGGTGGACATCAGCGCGCAATTCGAGCGCAAGCTCGCCGCCATCCGCTGCTACGCGAGCCAGTTCGACGGCGCCAAGGCCGCCGGCGAAATCTTTCCCACAGGGCAGGATCTCTACTCGCTGGTCGAGACCCAGAACGCCCACTACGGCTCCCTCATCCGGACGCGCTACGGCGAGCCGTACTTCACCCAGGAAACGGTCCGCATCGACGACGTGGTCGCGCTCCACGTCGCCAGCATGTAGGTATCTTTCCGCCCATGTCGCATCCCCCGGTCTACCTCGACCACGCCGCCACGACGCCCGTGCGCGCCGAGGTGCTCGAGGCGATGCTCCCCTACCTGGGGAGCGCCGCCTTCGGGAACCCCTCGAGTTCCCACCGTTTCGGGCGCACCGCGCGCGCCGGGATCGAGGAGGCGCGCCGCCAGGTGGCCGCGGCCGTCGGGGCCGAGCCGAGCCAGGTCATCTTCACCTCCGGCGGGACGGAGGCGGACAACCTGGCTGTCGTCGGCGCCTCGCTCGCGGCCGGGGCGGCCGGCCAGCCGATGCATGCAGCCGTATGCGCCACTGACCACAAGGCGGTGCTCGCGGCCGCCCATGCGGTGACGCGGCTCGGCGGCTCCGAGACCGTCCTCCCGGTGGACGGTCACGGGCTCCTCGACCTGGCCGCGCTCGACGCGGCGCTCGCCACGAAGCCGGCCGTCGTCTCGGTGATGTGGGTCAACAACGAGGTGGGCACGATCCAGCCGGTGGAGGAGATCGGCCGGCGGTGCCGCGCCGCCGGCGCGATGTTTCACACCGACGCGGTGCAGGCCTTCGGGCAGCTGCCCGTCTCGTGCGACGCGGCCGACGCCACGCTGCTCACGCTGTCGGGCCACAAGATCGGCGCGCCGAAGGGCGTTGGCGCGCTCATCGTGCGGAGCCGCGCCGCGGTGGAGGCCATCATTCACGGCGGGAGCCAGCAGTTCGGGCTCCGCCCCGGGACCGAGAATGTGCCCGGCTCGGTGGCGCTGGGGCGGGCCGCCGAGCTCGCCAGCGCCGAGCAGGCGGCCAAGGCCAGCCGCCTCGGCAAGCTCCGCGACGAGCTCGCCGCCCGGATTCGCGCCGCCATCCCCGACGCGATCTGGATCGCCGAGGCGGCGCCCCGCGCGCCGCACGTGCTGAGCGTGGCCATCCCCGGTGCGGACGCCGAGGCGATGCTCATGCACCTCGACCTGCAGGGGGTGGCGGCCTCGGGCGGCTCCGCGTGCAACACCGGCGCCGCCGAGCCGTCGCACGTGCTCACGGCGATGGCGGTGCCGCGCGAGCTGGCGCTCTGCACGGTGCGCTTCTCGATGGGGCGGGAAACCACGCAGGCCGACGTCGATCGGGCGGCCGAGGTGCTGCCGACGGTGGTGGCCAAGGTGCGGAAGCTGGCGGGGGTGCTGGGTCGTGCCTGAGCGGGTGCTGGTGGCGATGTCGGGCGGCGTGGACAGCTCGGTGGCCGCGGCGCTGCTCGTCGAGCAGGGCTACGACGTCGTCGGCGCGACGATGAAGCTCTTCTGCTACGGTGACTCGGTGCCCGACCGCCCCTGCTGCTCGCTCGATTCCATCAACGACGCGCGCGACGTGGCCGCCACGCTCGGCATCCCGCACTATGTGCTCAACCTCGAAGACCGCTTTTCGCTGCACGTCATCCAGAACTTCGTCTCGGAATACAGCCGGGGGCGGACGCCGATTCCGTGCGTGCGCTGCAACTCGTTCACCAAGTTTCGCGACCTCCTGGCCCACGCCGACGCCCTCGATTGCGCCTACATCGCGACCGGCCACTACGCCGTGGCGCGCGACGGGGCGCTCTACCGGGGCGAGGATGCCAACAAGGACCAGAGCTATTTCCTCTGGGGCATCGACCGGGCCGTGGTGGCGCGCATGCTGACGCCGGTGGGGAGTTCCACGAAGGACGCGACCCGGGCGCTCGCCCGGCGCCTCGGGCTGGCCACCGCGGACAAGCCGGAGTCGGTGGAGATCTGCTTCGTGCCGGACGACGACTACGTCGGCGTGCTCGAGCAGCACCTGCCGGCCGACGCCCCCGCCCTCACCCCCGGCCCGCTGACCACCGTCACCGGCGAGGTCATCGGCGAGCATGAGGGGTTCGCCCGGTACACCGTCGGGCAGCGGCGCGGCCTGCCGGGGGGATTTGCCGAGCCGATGTACGTGGTGGCCATCCGGCCCGAGCGGCGGGAGGTCGTCATCGGCCCGGAGGAGGCGCTGGCCGGCCACCGGCTCACGCTGGACGAGGTGAACTGGCTGGCGCCGCCGCTCGCGGTGGGCGACCGCTGCGCCGTGCAGATCCGGTATCGCGCCCGCGCCATCCCGGCCACGGTCACCGCGCGAAGCGACGACGCGCTCTCGCTGCTCCTCGAGACGCCCGGACGCGCCATTTCGCCGGGGCAGTCGGGCGTGCTCTATGCCGCCGACGACCGCGTCCTCGGCGGGGGAGTGATTCAGTGAACCGGATCGCTCGACGGTTGGCCCTCGCGGCCGCCCTCGCGGTCGGCGCCAGCGACGTCCGCGCCCAGGCCGCCCAGGCGCCGATGACCATCGAGCAGTTCCTGGAAGTGCGCGCCGTCTCCGACCCCCAGCCCTCGCCGGACGGGCGGCTCCTGGCTTTCACCGTGTCCACGCCGTCGCTGGAGGAGGACCGCAACCGCAGCCGCATCTGGCTGGCGGACCTCGGTTCCGGCGAGACGTGGGAGGCGACGTCGGGCTCCGGGAGCGAGCGGTCGCCGCGGTGGTCGGCGGACGGGCGGACGCTGTCGTACATCTCCACCCGGGAGGGGGGCTCCCAGATCTGGCGCCTCCCGATTCGCGGCGGTGAACCGACGCGACTCTCCTTTGTGCCGGGCGGCATTTCCGAGTTCTGGGTATCGCCAGGCGGCAAGGCGATGTTCTACGTGAAGGATGTCGCCTGGCCGGCGCCCCAGGAGATCGACCGCCGGAACGGTCCCTACCCCACCGAGGCGAAGCTCTGGACGGACCTCTTCTATCGGCACTGGAACGAGTGGCGGGTGGGGTTGCGGCAGCACCTCTTCCGTCTCGAGCCGGGCGACTCCATCGGGACCGACATCACCACCTACGACCGGGACGTGCCGACGCTGGCCCTCGGCGGCGTCGGCGTGGCGCTGTCGCAGTTCGGCACCGAGGTGGCGGTGGTCTACAATCCCGACTCGTCGCTCGCCACCAGCACCAACAACGACATCTTCGTGATGGGGCCCGACGGGAGCGGCCGGCAGGCCATCACGACCAATCCCGCGAACGACAACTCGCCGGCCTACTCTCCCGACAGCCGCTACGTGGCCTACCTGGCCATGACGGTGCCCGGGTTCGAGGCCGACCGGCAGCAGGTGATGATCTACGAGCGGGCCACCGGCCGCCGGCGGGCGCTGACCTCCGAGTGGATGTTGTCGGTGGACGCCATCACCTGGACGCCGGACTCGCGGGCGCTGATCGCCGAGGTGCCCGAGCGCGGCGGGGTGTCGCTGTATCGCATCGATGTGGCCAGCGGCCGGCGGTCGCTCCTCGTCTCGGGGGGGGTCAACCGCGCCGCGCGCGTTCCCCCGCGAGGCGATGACATGGTCTTCCTGCGGAGCACCGCCGAGCGCCCGGCTGAGGTCTGGGCGGCCAACTGGACCACCGGCGCCGGCCTCAGGCAGGTCACCGCGCTGAACGACGAATGGCGCAGCGGCGTGGCACTCACCCCGCTGGAACCGTTCGGCTTCGTGGGCGCACTGGGCGACTCGGTCTTCGGCTGGCTCATGAAGCCCCCGGGCTTCGACCCGTCGAAACAATACCCGCTGGTCTACCTGATCCACGGCGGCCCGCAGTCGGCGTGGAGCGACGAGTGGCACCCGCGCTGGAACTACGCGATGTTCGCCGCGCGGGGCTACGTGGTGGCCGCCGTGAATTTTCACGGCAGCACGGGGTACGGGCAGGCGTTCACCAACAGCATCTCGCTGCACTGGGGCGACTACCCCTACGACGACCTGATGCAGGGCCTCGACGTGGTCTCGGCCTACCCGTGGGTGGACGGCAGCCGGGTGGGCGCGGCCGGCGCCTCGTACGGCGGGTACATGATCTACTGGATGGCGGGGCAGACCAACCGCTTCCGCACCCTCGTGGCGCACGACGGGATCTTCAACCCGCTCAGCTTCACGGGATCCACCGAGGAGCTCTGGTTCCCCATCCACGAATTCGGCGGCACCCCGCTGATGCCCTCCGCCCGCGCCACGATGGAGAAGTGGTCGCCCGCCAATTATACGGCGCGGTGGCAGACGCCGATGCTGATCGTGCACGGTCAGGAGGACTACCGGGTGGACGTCTCCGAGGGATTCCAGGCGTACACGGCGCTGCGCCTCCGGGGCCTGCCGGGCAAGTTCCTCTACTTCCCGAACGAGGGGCATTTTGTCCTCCGTCCGAGGGACCGGCGCCTCTGGTGGGGAACGGTGCTCGACTGGCTGGATGCGTCGCTCCGCCCGACTCCGTAGCCCCGCCTCCCCGTTTCCTGCCGAGGACGCATGAAATCCTTCCTGATCCGGTGGATGATCAACACCATCGCGCTCTCCGCGGCGGTCCAGGTCATCCCCGGCATTCACTTCACCGATGGCCCGATCCAGCTGCTCGCGGTGGCGCTCGTCTTCGGCGTGGTCAACGCCGTCCTCCGCCCGATCCTCACGCTGCTGTCGTGCCCGCTGGTCCTGTTGACGCTGGGGCTCTTCACCCTCGTGATCAACGGTGTAATGCTGATGCTCACCGCCAGGCTGGCGGCCATCTGGGACCTGGGGTTCAGCGTCGAGGGTTTCTGGCCCGCCTTCTGGGGCGGCCTGGTGGTCGGACTCGTGAGCCTGGCGCTCGCGTTGCTGGTGAGTGGCGACCAGCGGCCGGGTCCGGGATGACCCCGGATTTGCCTGCGGGGGCGCGGACGACTTAACACCTCGGGGAGGTCGTCGTCTATGGGGCGTAGTACCCATCCGACCCGACCAACCTGAGGAGCTCGACTCATGCGACTTCATACCACCGCGTTCCTGGTGGCCGCGGCCCTGGCCGCGACCGCCTGCAGCGACGAACCGACCGGCGGCTCCAGCGAGGAAGCCGCGGTCCAGCAGGCCTATCTCGACGTCGACGCCGGCTACTTCGACGAGAACCCCGGCGGAGACGACCTCTTCGCCACCCCCCTCCTCACGGCATCCTCGACGCTGTTCTCCGCGCCGGGCGACCCCTACGTCGCGCCGGAGCGCTGGGGCCGCCGCCGGGCCCAGGAGCTGCCGAGCCGCGACCGCACGGTCGTCATCGAGGGCGATACCGCCCGGGTGTCGGTGGCGGTACGCTTCCGGGGCCGCTTCCTGGTGGACACGACGTTCGACGGCGTCGCGAATCCCGGCGCCAAGCGGATGCACGAGACGTTGCGACACCGCGCCGTGTTCGTCCGGGACGAGACCGCACCCCGCGGCTGGCGGCTGATCGCGATGACCATCGGCAACATCGTCGACACCGACCCTGCGAAGCGGACGGTGGAGATCACCGCCATGGCGGTCACAGTCAACGGGGAATCCGCCAGGGAAATCACCGACCCCAACCAGCTCGTCCGGGTAAATGGCGGCGTGCCCGAACTTCGGGTCGGCGACAGCGTCGAGGTGACCGTCCGGGTCCGAAACGCCACCGGGACCGACCTCGCGCCGCCGACGCAGCTCTTCCTCCACGTGCGGCATCACCGGGCGGACCAGGATCGCTGGGCACGCATCCAGATGCGACCCAACGAGGACGGGAGCTGGAGCATCGGGTGGACAGTGCGGCGCGCAGGCATCGCCCGGATGGCGGTCGACGCGATCGATTCCGAGGCGCTGCAGACCCAGTCCGGAGACAATTACCGGGCGAACATCTGGGCCTTCCCGTATCGCGCCATTCCGTAGACCCGACTCCACACACGACGAACGCCGGCCCGGGGACGCTTCCCCGGGCCGGCGTTCCTGTTTCTAACGTCATTTATTGCAATATGTTACACGTTCGTGACAGAGCTTCCGGAGACCGCTCCACGGCGGTACATTCCACGGCGATGACCTCCCCGACCGCAATCCCAACGGGCGCCACGAAGCCCGATCTCCACCACGCCGGGCTCTATTTCAATCGGGAGCTCTCCTGGCTGGAGTTCAATCGGCGCGTCCTGCACGAGGCGCAGGATCGGCGGACGCCGCTGCTCGAGCGGCTCAAGTTCCTCGCGATCTTCGCGGGCAACCTCGACGAGTTCTTCCAGGTCCGCGTGGCCGGGCTTCGACGGCAGGTGGACGCCGGCTACAGCGAGCGCACGGCGGACGGCCTCACGCCGGATGAACAGTTGCGGACCATCGCCCGACAGGCCCGCGGCATGGTGGAAGCCCAGTACCGGTGCCTGCTCGAAGAGGTCGTCCCCGAACTCGCCCGGGCCGGCGTGCACCTGCTGCTGGATCTTGCCGAGGCGACGGCGGACGACCGCGTCCACCTGGAGGAGTACTTTCGCCGGAACGTGTTCCCCGTCCTGACCCCGCTCGCGGTGGATCCGGCGCACCCCTTCCCGTACATCTCGAACCTGAGCATCTCGATCGCCGTCTTCCTCCGGGGGGCCGACGGCGAGGAGCGTTTTGCGCGGGTCAAGGTGCCGAAGATCCTGCCACGCTGGGTGGCGCTGCCGGGCACCCATCGGTACCTCCCGCTCGAACAACTGATCGGCGCCCATCTCGAGGCGCTCTTCCCCGGCGTGGAGATCCTCAGCTGGCACTCCTTCCGGATCACCCGGAACACCGACCTCCAGATCGACCACGACGAGGCGGAGGACCTGCTGAGCCTGATCCAGGAGGAGGTCCGGAACCGGCGGTTCGCGGAGGTGTCTCGCCTGGAAGTCGGCGTCGGCACGCCGGTGGCGTTGCGCCAGCTGCTGCTGGCTGAATTCAACGCGTCGCAGGAGGAGGGGATCGACCTCACCCTCGAGGACGTCTACGAGGTGCCGGGGCTGCTGGACTGCACCGACCTGATGACGCTGGCCACACTCGACCTGCCGGAGTTGCGGGATCCGCCGTTCCTCCCCGTCACGCCCCCGCGCCTCGCGTCGGGCCGGAGCGTCTTTGACGTGATCCGGGAAGGCGACCTCCTGCTGCACCACCCGTACGACAGCTTCCAGACCTCGGTGGAGCGCTTTCTCCAGCAGGCGACCGACGACCCGGACGTGCTGGCCATCAAGCTGACACTCTACCGGACCGGCGGCGACTCGAGCATTGCGCGCCTCCTGGCGCACGCCGCCGAGCGGGGCAAGCAGGTGGCGGTGCTGATCGAGCTCCAGGCCCGGTTCGACGAGGAGAGCAACATCATCTGGGCGCAGCGGCTCGAGGACGTCGGCGTGCACGTCAGCTACGGGGTCTCGGGGCTCAAGACCCACACCAAGATCATGCTCGTGGTCCGCCGCGAGGGGAACGAAATCCGGCGCTACGTGCACATCGGCACCGGGAACTACAATCCCCGCACCGCCCGGCTCTACACCGATTTCGGCCTCTTCTCGAGCGACCCCGCCCTGGGCGAGGACCTGACCGACCTCTTCAACGAACTCACCGGGTTCGGGGTGACGGAGCGGTTCCGCAAACTGCTCGTGGCACCGCGCACGATGCGGGAGCGGTTCGTGGAGATGATCCGCCGCGAGTGCGAGCACGCCGGCGCGGGCCGGCCCGCGCGCATCGTGGCCAAGATGAACGCCCTGGTCGACCCGGGGATGATCCACGAGCTCTACGAGGCGTCGCGGGCGGGGGTGCAGGTGCACCTCATCGTACGCGGCATCTGCTGCCTGCGGCCCGGCGTGCCCGGCGTGAGCGACAACATCCGGGTCGTGAGCATCGTCGGACGGTTCCTCGAGCACAGCCGCGCGTTCTGGTTCCAGAATGGCGGGGCGGACGAGGTGTACATCGGCTCGGCCGACTGGATGCCGCGCAACCTCGACCGGCGGGTGGAGGCCGTGGCGCCGATCGAGGATCCGCACCACCGGCGGGCGATGCGCGACGTGCTCGAATTGATGTGGGAAGACAATCGCCAGGCGTGGGATCTCCTGCCCGACGGCACCTACGTGCAGCGCCAGCCGCCCTCCCCGGACGAAGAGCGGGCCACGCACAAGCGACTGCTGGAGCAGGCTGCGCGGTGAGAGCGCAGGACCGAGGACTGAGGACTTAGTACTTCAGCCCCGTCGACTCCGCCAGCTGTTTCGCCAGCGCTTCCTGTTCGGGCGTGAGGGACTCCGGCAGCTCGACCTTCACCGCCACGATCTGGTCTCCCCGCCTGCCTGCCCGCTCCAACCCCTGCCCCTTGATGCGGAACTTCCGGCCCGGCTGCGTCCCCGGCGGCACCTTGAGGACGATCTTCTTGCCGTCGAGGGTCCGGACCCGGAGCCGGGTGCCGAGGAGCGCCTGCGCCAGGTTGATGGGGACCTCGCACACGAGGTCGAGACCGTCCCGCTGGAAGAAGCGATCGACCTCGACGGTGAAGACGACGATCAGGTCGCCCGCCTGCCCGCCCCCTCGCGCCGGCTGCCCCTGCCCCTTGAGCCGCACCCGGGCGCCCGTCTCCGTGAGGGGCGGCACCGAGATCAGCACGCGGCGCTCGGCGCGGAGGTCGCCCGCGCCCCCGCACGTCGGGCAGCGCTCGGAGGGGACGGTCCCTTTCCCGCGGCACTTGGGACAGGGGCGATTGACCGCGAATCCCCCCTGGCCGAAGGAAATGGACCCCCGCCCGTTGCACTCGTCGCAAGTGGTGATCTTGGCGCCCGGCGCGGCGCCGCTCCCCTTGCAGGTGGCGCACGTCTCGGTGACTGGCAGCGTGACGGGCACTTTCCCGCCGAGCATCGCGACGCGGAAGGGAACCTCGACGTGGGCCTCGAGGTGCTCCGCGACCGGTTCCTCGCGACGGCCCCGCCCGAAGATCGACGAGAAGATGTCGCCCAACCCGCCCAGATCCCCGAATTCGAAGCCTTCCATCCCCGGTTGCGCCTGTCCCCCTGCCCCACTGCCCCGCTGCCCCGCCGCGCCGCTCCGCGCGCGGCTCAAAGGCCCCCAGCCGCCGCATGTGGTCGTACTTCTTCCGCTTTTCCGCGTCGGACAACACGGAGTGCGCCTCGGAGATTTCCTTGAAGCGCTCGGCGGCCGATGGATTGTTGGGATTGGCGTCCGGATGGTGCTGCTTGGCCAGCCGCCGGTAGGACTTCTTGATCTCGGCCGTCGTCGCCGAGTCGGGGACGCCGAGCACCTGGTAGAAGTCCCGGTCGGCCACCTAGGCCTGCCCCGGATCGGAATAGACCTGGACGCGGGCGGGGCGGAGGAGCGCCCCCTTGAACCGATACCCCACCTGGAAGGTGCGGCAGACGGTATGATCCTGCTCCGGCGCCGTCGGCGGCGTGGTGGCCACCGCCTCGTGCAGCTCCGGATCGAAGGGCAGCCCGGCGGGATCGACCCGCTCGAGTCCGACCAGCTCGAGTTCCTTCCAGAGCTTTCGGGCCAGGAGTTCCATCCCCTGGTAGAGCGATTCGGCGGTCATGACCGCCGGGTCGCCGGAGAGGAGCCGGTCGATGTCGTCGAGTTCATCGAGCAGGCGGCCGACGAAGGCGCCCTGGGCGCGCGTCGTCAGTTCTTCCCGCTCCTTGAGGGTCCGCTTCCGGAAGTTGTCGTACTCGGCCGCGAGCCGGGTGAACTTGTCCTTCAGCGCGTCGTTCTCCGCCTCGAGCCGATGGATCGCCTCGGCCGCCGGCTCCAGTGGCACGCCGCCGATCGCCGCACCGGCCTCGGGCGTCTCGGCTCCCTGCTCGGCATCGCTCAGGGCGTCCGGAAGGTCGTTCAGGTCGTCTTCTGCGTCAGTCAATTTGGGGTCCAGTGGAGAGTGCATAGAGGAAGCTAATAGCAACCGGCGTGCCCTGGGGGAGGGTCATTCTGGCAGGGATTTGAGCCGCCGCCAGAGTTCGAAAAGGGCCAGATGCGCCGCCCTCCCCCGAATCTCGGCCCTCGATCCGACCAGCTTGAGCGGGACCACCTCCGCCCCACCGGGAAGGGCGAAGCCCAGCCAGACCGTCCCGACCGGTTTCTCCTCCGAGCCTCCGTCCGGCCCAGCAATCCCGGTGATCGACACCGCCACATCGGCACCCAACGCGCGGGTGGCCCCGAGGGCCATCTCACGCGCCACCGGGCCGCTAACAGCCCCCTCGGCGGCGAGGAGGCTCTCAGGGACGCCCAGGAGCCGACGCTTCGCCTCGTCGGCGTAGGCGATGACCCCGCCGAGAAACTGGCTCGAGCTCCCCGGCACGGCGGTCAGCCGGCCGCCCAGCAGCCCGCCGGTACACGACTCGGCCACGGCAATCGTCCAGTGCCGGCGGCGCAGCTCAGCGAGGGTCACCTCGGCGAGGTCTTCGTCGCCCCGGCCGTACAGCGTGGTGGCCGGCCCGGGTGGTCAGGAGGTCGGCGGCCGCCTCAAGCCGCCGGTCGGCCACCTCGGGGGCCAGGTTCCAGGCGGTCGCCCTGAGGTCGACACTCCCGAACCCCGGAAGGTAGGCGAGGGTCAGCGGGGCAATCGCCGAATCGATGTCACCCAACTGCTCCGCCAGCGCCGACTCGCCGACGCCGGTGGTTCGCACGGTGACCGATCGAATGACGCCGCCGCTCCGCTCCCGCTCCGCAAGCCGTGGCGCCACGGCCGAGGCGATCAGACTTCGCATTTCCACGGGGACGCCGGGGAGCATCACCACGAGTCCCGGCTCCCCCTCGAGCCAGAGTCCAGGAGCGGTGCCCCAGCGGTTGGGGAGGACGACGGCCCCCTCGGGCACTTCGGCCTGCCCGCGATTGCTGGGGGTCGGCACCCGGCCAAAGCGGGCGAAACGCTCCTCGACGGCGGCCCACACGGCGGAATCGAAGACGAGGCGGGCGCCGAAGAGTCCGGCCACGGCCGACTTGGTGATGTCGTCGGCGGTCGGGCCGAGTCCGCCGGTGGTGATGACCGTCCCGGTGCGCTTGAGCGCGGCGGCGACCGCATCGCGGATGTCGGCGACGTTGTCGGACACGGCGGTGCGCCGCACGACGCGCACGCCGAGGGCCGCGAGCGCGCGCCCGATCTCGGCGCTGTTGGTGTCGACGGTGAACCCGAGCAGCAGTTCCGTGCCGACCGTCACGAGTTCGATGTTCATGGGGGGGACGGCGGACCTACTCGGAGCGCTGGGAGAAGAGCGCGCGATACCGGTAGAGGTAGACGAGGAAGGAGTAGACGGTCAGCGCCACGGCCAGGAGCAGGGCGACGGCCACGAACCCGCCGTGCCAGCGGCTCCACCACGCGAAGAAGGGGGTGTGCTCCCACCCCAGGGGACGGCCGGCGTCGCGGAAGGCGAACCAGAGGAAGATTCCGCCGATGAAGATGCTCTGGAACGCGGTCTTGAGCTTGCCGGCGCCACCGGCCGAGATGATGACGCCGCGGCGCTTGCCCCACCAGCGGAGCACGGTCATCGCGAACTCCCGCCCGAGCATCAGCACGCAGGCCCAGAGGGGGATGCTCCCCCAAATCGGGATGTCATAGAGGTTGTGGCGGGTCCGGCTGATGAAATAGATCGGGATGAGGCTGGCGAGGAGGAGGAGCTTGTCGGCGAGGGGATCGAGCAGCTTGCCGAGATCGGTGATCTGGTTCCGGCTCCGGGCCAGGTACCCGTCCAGGATGTCGGTGAGGGCCACGGCGACGAACACCAGGAAGGCGATGAACTTCGGCCAGTACCCTTCGATGAAGGGGAGGAGCGCCACCACCGGTGTCATCGAGATCCGGATGAGGGTGACGATGTTGGGCAGGTTCCACATCTGCCCGGCCTCCTAGCCGAGGGTCTTGAGGACGAGCTTGCTGACCGCCTTCAGCGTGTCGAACACCCCTTCGCCGTTGACCGCCACCGCCTCGAAGTACGTGGCGCGCTCGATCCACTCGCCGTCCTGGGTCCGGCCCACGAGGAACTCGCCTTCGTGGTAGGGGTCCGCCAGCGGGCGCTGGCGCGCGGCCTCTTCGACCGGCCAGCCGGGATTGAGCGCCGCCTGCAGGTCGAGGATGGAGGCGGCGTTCGGCAGGTCGCGCTTGTTGTACTGGATGATGAACGGGATGCGCGTCAGGTCGTAGCCGTGCTCGGCCATGTTGTCGTACAGGTTCTGCATCGCCTCGATGTTGGCTTCCATCCGCTCGATCTGGCTGTCGGCCACGAACACGACGCCGTCGACGCCCTTGAGGATCAGCTTCCGCGAGGCGTTGTAGTACACCTGGCCGGGGACGGTGTAGAGGTGGAAGCGCGTCTTGAAGCCGCGGATGGTGCCGAGGTCGACGGGGAGGAAGTCGAAGAAGAGGGTGCGCTCGGTCTCGGTGGCGAGGGAAATCATCTTCCCCTTGGCCCCGGGCGCGACCTTGTTGTAGACGTGCTCCAGGTTGGTCGTCTTGCCCCCGAGGCCGGGGCCATAGTAGACCAGCTTGCAGTTGATTTCGCGGGACGCGTAGTTGATCATCGACATGCGCGCGTGCCTTCTATTCGCCGAAGAGTTTGTCGATTTCGTCCTCGGCATCGCCGAGGAAGTCCTGCTCGACCCGCGGCGCCACGCCGCCGTCCCGCGCGAACATTTCCGTGAAGACCTGCGAGAGGTCTCCCACCGTCCCGCGGACCCGCAACTTGACCAGGCCGAGCGTCGTGCGGGTGTCGAACAGCACCACGAGAATGACCCGCCGCGCAATGTCGGCGAGGTACATCGAGGCGTTCTCGCCCTGGTGGAACAGGCTGCCGAATTCCGGTTCGCCGATCAGCCGGGCCAACTGGTCGTTGGCGCTGAAGTCGGCGGCCGCCAGCGACGCGAAGGTGGTCGGGTCGAAATCCGGCGGTTCCCCCGCGGTCGCCACCATCTGGCCGGTGCGGTCGACCAGCAGGGCGGTCCGCGCGTTCGACTCCCGCAGGAACGCCGTCAGCATGACCACGATCTTGTCGTGATCCGCCTCTGCGAGTGACCAACTGGACGCACCGGACATGCAGGCTTCCTATCCGAGGGAGAGTTCGAGCCGCCGCAGCAGCGCGCCGGCGCGCCGGCGCAGGCCGGGGACCGTTTCCCACACCAGGTAATCACGGAGCACCCGCGCCGCCTCCGGCGACCGCTCGCCCGCGAGATAGGCGAGGGCGTCGGCCCGCCGGCGCTCCACCGGGCTGAAGAGCTCGGCGCGGTGGCGGTCCAGCCGGCGCTGGGCGAGGTGCCAGCCCACCACCAGCCCGGCCAGCGCGCCGCCGAGCAGGAGGAGCCCCGGCGCCCTCACCCCGCCACGTCCTGTCGGGCGAGGAGCGCGTGGGCCAGCGTGACGCCGTCCACGTACTCGAGGTCGCCGCCCATCGGGAGCCCGCGCGCCAGGCGCGTCACCCGAATCCCCTCCCCCGCCAGCACCTGGTGAAGATAGGTCGCGGTGACCTCCCCCTCCATCGACGGATTGGTGGCGAGGATCACCTCGCGCACCCCGCCACCCCGCACCCGCTCGAGGAGACTGTCGATCCGCAGCGCCTCGGGCCCGATGCCGTCGAGCGGCGAGAGACGTCCGCCGAGCACGTGGTAGCGGCCGCGAAACTCGGTGGAGCGCTCCACCGCCTGCACCGACGCCGCCTCCTCGACCACGCAGATCAGGCCGGCGTCCCGCCGCGCGTCCCGGCAGAACTCACAGCGCTCTTCCTCCGCCACATAGCCGCACTCCGCGCAGGCGCGCACGGTGGTGGCGACGGTGTCGAGCGCGCGGGCGAGGCGGGTGGATTCGTCCGGCCCCTGCTGGAGCAGGTGAAAGGTCAGCCGCTGCGCCGTCTTCCGTCCGATGCCGGGAAGGCGCGCCAGTTCGGTGACCAGCGCCTCGATGGCCCGCACCGCCTAGAGTCCCAGCCCCGCCGGACCGGGCTGCACCTTTCGCATCTCCGCCTGCGCCATCTCGGCGGCCTGGCGCTGCGCCTCGGCGACCGCGCTCAGCACCAGGTCGGAGAGCAGCTCCGCGTCGCGCCCCTCAAACGCCTCGGGATCGATCGCGATGCCCCGGAGCCGCCCCTGGCCGTCGACCGTCGCGCGCACCAGGCCGGCGCCCGCGCTGGCCTCGACGGTGCGACCGGCGAGTTCGACTTGAAGTTGCTGCAGCCGGCCCTGTACCTGCTGGCCCAGCTGAAAGAGCTGCTGAATATCTGCCATTTCACACCTAAGTCACTGTGACAGTGCAAAGTACGGGTGCCCACACCGCGGGGCAACCCGGCTCCTAGTCGAGGACCTCGAGGTCGAGCACGGTGGCCGCGGCGTCGAGCGTGGGGTCCTTCTTCCGCACCTTGGTGAGCCGCTCCGCCCGCACCGCCTCCTCCGTCAGCCGCTCGGGAGGACGGGCGGCGGTGGCCGGCGGCGCCACCTCGACGCGCGCGGCGGTCCCCGCAACCGCCGTGATGATCGCGTCCACCGCGCCCGATTGCCGCTCGAGCGCCTCGCGATACATCGGATTCTCCTCGGTGAGCTCGAGCCGCACCACGTTGCCCTGGATGCTGACCGGGTTGCAGACCAGCAGGGCGGCGCCGAGGAAACTGCCCTGCTCGCGCCCGCGGGCGACGACGGAGTCCCAGGCGGTAATCAGCGCATCGAGGTCGAGGCCGGTGGCGGCCTCGCCGCGGGGAAGCGGGGAAGCGGGGACGCGGGGAGGCGCCGCCTTGGGCGCGCGCGGGGGCCGCGGGGCCGCGGGGCCGGGAGGCGGTGAACCGGCGATGACCGACGCCAAGTCCACCGTCCGGTCCATCATCGTCCAGCGGAGGAGCAGCGTCTCGACCGCCAGGCGGGCGTTGCCGCTGCGGCGGACAGCGTTCTCGCTCTCGGCGAGGAGCCGGAGCATCCGGAGGACGTCCCCCTCGGTGAGCTGCTCCTTGTACTCCTCGAGGGCGGCGCGGAGCGACTCGGTGATCTCCTCGGGGTCGACGCCGACCTGGAGCATCATCAGGGCGCGGAGCATCTCGCCCGTGCCATTCAGGAATTCGGCGAGGTCGGCGCCGGCGTCGAGCAGCCGGGCGACCAGCGGGAAGACGCCGGCGGGGTCGCGCTCCGTGACGACCTTGAGCACCTCGGCGTACTGCTCGTCGCCGACGAGGCCGAGGACCTCGCGCACCCGCTCGGCGGTGACGGCGCCTTCGCCGAAGGAGAGACACTGGTCGAGGACGGAGAGGGCGTCGCGCATCCCGCCGTCGGCGTGCCGGGCGATGAGCGTCAGCGCGTCGTCGTCCGCGGCGAGCTTTTCCTCGGCGAGCACCTGCGCGAGGCGGGTGCGGATGGCGGCGGGCCCGATGCGGCGAAAGTCGAAGCGCTGCAGCCGCGACAGGACCGGGGCGGCGGTATTGAAGATCTTGGCCGGCTCGGTGGTGGCGAAGACGAACACCACGCCCGGCGGCGGCTCCTCGAGGATCTTGAGGAGCGCGTTCCACGCCTCGCGGGTGAGCATGTGCGCCTCGTCCACGATGTACACCTTGTGGTGCCCCTCCTGGGAGGCGGCGTACATGGCGCGCTCGCGGAGCTCGCGGGCGTCGTCGACGCCGCGGTTGCTGGCGGCGTCGATTTCCACGACATCGAGGTTGGCCGATCCGTTCCAGATGCGGAGGCAGTTCTCGCACTCGCCGCAGGGCTCGCCGGCGGGGGTGACGGTCTCGCGGCGCTCGCAGTTGAGCGCCATCGCGAGGATGCGGGCGGCGGTGGTCTTGCCGACGCCGCGGGGGCCGGTGAGGAGGTAGCCGTGGCCGAGGCGTCCGCTGGCGATGGCACCGCGCAGGGCGGCGGCGACGTGGTCCTGCACCAGGAGATCGGCGAAGCGCCGTGGGCGATACCGGCGTGCGAGAGCGATGGCCATGGCGATACGACCTGCGGAAGGACGGGAGAGGAAAAGAGTTGCCCCAGGCGACCCACAGCGAAACCGGACATCGTTTAGCGCTGCTACCGGCAAGGTCCTGACGCGGTTCACGCGCCGGCGTCCTGTGGACCTGGGGCGCGGGGAATATAACATGGCGGGGAAGCGGGGAAGCGGGGAAGCGGGGAAGCGGGGAAGCGGGGAAGCGGGGAAGCGGGGCAGGAAGATAGAACCCCGAACCCCGAGCGCAAGGAACTGCGGTTCGGTGGCCCTGGGGCACTCGCAGAATACGGGTGCTGGCGGGTGGGCCGATCTGTCGGGAACCTTCGAATTGCGGGCGGTCCTGGCGACAGGCGCTGCACTCCCTCAGCGTCGAACCACGCGCTGAACGGCCTCCCTGCCCCGCCGCCCCCCGGCCCACCGGCCCCACCTCTCAGCGTATGCTGACAATTGCGCTGAACGATGCCCGAGTGTTATAATTGCTTCCGCATCAACGGGTTACCATCGACCGCCTGAGTTGCCATGTCGTGGAGCCGAATGTCGACTATCTTGACAGATGTGATGCGGTCCTATCCCCAAGTCCTATGCGGACTTGCCCCTATCATCCAAACTCAATCTTGACGTTCTTTGACGCCTGATTGCCCGCGCGCCAGCATCGGCACGGGCCTTGCCCCTGAGCAGGCGGATATGTGTCCCCATGTGGGGCCGTAAATTTCAGAGTACTCGTCGTTTCGCGCAGTGAGTTGTCCACCAGCAGTTCCTTTCACAAAGGACCAGCACACCATGCACACCGCCTCCAAGCTGTCCCTCGCCGTCGTGGCGCTGCTCGCCATCGGGACCACCACGGTCCAGGCGCAGACCGCCAACATCAACGCCACCGCCACGGTGCAGACGCCGCTGACCCTGTCGGGCCAGGCCGATCTCGCCTTCGCCGCCGTCTTCCCGGGCGTGGCCAAGACCGTCCTCTCGACCGACCCAGGCGCCGGTCGCTTCCTGATCGCCGGCCAGGCCGCCGCGGAGGTCAACGTGACTTTCTCGCTGCCGACCCAGCTGACCTCGGGGGCCAACAACCTCCCGATCGGCACCTTTACCGGCGGCCAGTTCGCCACGAACACCCAGGCGAGCCAGACCGCGCTGGTGCCGACCGCGCCGACGGTGACCAACATCGGGGCCGGCGGAAACCTCTTCATCTGGCTCGGCGGGACGGTGACGCCGGCCTTTGGGCAGGCCGCCGGGGCCTACACCGCCCCGATCACCATGACTGTCGCATACACCGGCAACTGAGCTGGACACCGTGAGGCGGTGGTACCGGCGGCGTGGGCTCTGGCCTGCGCCGCCGGTGCGCCCTTCCGGACCCATGCCCTCGACACGACTGCTTCCGCTCCTGGTCCTTGGGACGGCGCTCGTCGCCGCCCCGGCGGCGCTCCGCGCACAGACGGTCGTCGGCATCCAGGACCTGAGTTTCGGCACGGTCATTCCCGGCGTCCCGACGACCATCCTCCAGACGGACGCGGTGCGGGCAGGCCAGTTCCGGATCAGCGGGGTGTTCATCCGGAACGTGACGATCACGTTCACCCTGCCGACCGTGATGACGCGCATTGGCGCGCCGGCGGCGACGATGCCGATCACGTTCCTGAACAACAGCGCGGGGTACACCACGGTGTTCCAGGCCAATACACCGTTCAACCCGAACACGCCGTACAACGAGACCGTCGTCTTCAACGCGACGATCACCCTCGGCGGGCGGGTGACACCCGCGCCGACGCAGCTCGGCGGCAACTACACCGCCAACATCGTCATGACCGTCATCTTCCTCTGAGCACGACAGGCCGATGAATCATACCGGACGCTTGCTGGTCGCCCTCCTGACGCTGACGCCCGCCGCCGCCATGGCGCAGGGCGTCATCGTGGCCCCGCACGCCGTATTCATCGACCACGCCACCCGGGCCGGCTCCATCACCCTGTACAACCCCGGCGACGAGCCGGTCGAGGTGGGCATTTCCTTCGGCTTCGGCTATCCGACCACCGATTCCGCGGGTTCCGTCGGGCCTCGAGCTGATGGACGAGGCCCCCGCCGGGGAGCCGGCGGCCACGCCCTGGTTGCAGGCGTTTCCGCGGCGGGTCACCGTGGGCAAGCAGCAGCGGCAGACCATTCGCCTCCTGGGAACGCCGCCCGCCGACCTGCCCAACGGGGAGTACTGGGCCCGATTGATCGTGAGCGCCAAGGCCGGGCAGGTTCCGGTGGCCGGCGTGCCCGACTCCGGGAACATCAGCGTCGGCCTGAGCCTCGAGGTCCGGACGGTCATCGGCGTGGTCTACCGGAAGGGTGCCCTCACCACGGGCATCACGCTGGCCCCGATCAGCGCGGCGTATGCCGCCGACACGGTGGCCGTGCGGGTGCCGATGACCCGCACGGGCACCGCCGCCTACCTCGGGACGGCGCGCGTCCAGCTCGTCGATGGCCGCGGGACGACCGTCGCCGAGGCCGACCGCGCCGTCGGCGTGTACTACACCCTCGACCCCCGTCTCGACGTCGCGGTGGATTCGCTGCCGCCGGGCGCGTACAAGGTGCGGGTGAGCGTGTCCACCGACCGGTCCGACCTCCCGGCGCGGGCGGCCCTCCCGGCCCCGCCGGTCCGCGATTCGGTGGAGATCCGGATCAAGTGAAGCGCCTCGCCCTCGCCCTGCTCTGCGCGCTCGCGCCGACGGTAGCGTCGGCGCAGGGCGTGTCCGTCTCGGGCCGGGCGACGGCGACCGTCTACACAGTCCCCATCACCTTTCTGAACCTGCAGAGCCTCAATTTCGCCACGGTCACTCGCGGCGTTCCGAAGACCGTGGTCCAGAACACCGCCG
Source organism: uncultured Gemmatimonadales bacterium (assembly GCA_963748815.1). Classification (GTDB taxonomy): domain Bacteria; phylum Gemmatimonadota; class Gemmatimonadetes; order Gemmatimonadales; family GWC2-71-9; genus SPDF01. The sequence continues at coordinate 800,638 of CAVVKJ010000010.1, forward strand.
CCGCGGGAAAGGTGCGGGTGTCGGGGCAACCGAACGCCTTCACCCAGGTCCGGTTCACCCTCCCGACGCAGCTGCCGAACATCCAGGCGGTGCCCGGGATCAACATGCCGATCAGCTTCGCCGCCAACTCGGCGCGCTGGCGGCGCGCCACCGACGCGACCGGCGGCGGCACGACCTTCAACCCGGCCGTCGGGGTGAACAATGCCCGCTTCGGCGGGAATGCCAACCCGTACTTTTTCGTGTATCTTGGTGGCACCGTGACTCCATCTCTCACGCAGGCACCGGGCATCTATCAGGGAACGATCATCCTGACCATCACCTACCTCTAGCATGCTGGTGGGGCTTCTGGCCAAGCTGGTCGCAGCGCTGATTTTCGTACTCGTCGTCGTCGGCGTGTTTGTCGGCGGGGAGAAGTTTGTGTCGGTGGTCGACAAGGCGAGCGGCCCCGCTCCACCAACCGCCGTGCGCGCCGTCCCCGAGTCCGTCCCCCACACTCCATACAAGCCGCTGACCCAACCGAGCCCGACGCGCAAACCAGCGCCCTCGGTCGCTGTCTTGACCCCAACACAGCCGCCGCCCGGCCCCGCCGCCCAGCCCCCCCGCCCCAAGCGCGGTGCCCTCCGCCCAAGCATCGAGCCGCAGCAGCCCCGGCCGGCCCCGACCCCCTCGCCGCCGCGACGTACCGAACCCCAGCCCAAGCCCCGTGAACCCGAACCCGAGCCGGCTCCCCGCCCCGCCGCCCCGCTGCCCGCCCCCGCAGCGCCAGCTGCGGCTGGCCCCGCTGACCAGCCTACCGAAGGTCTGGAGCCCGTGCTCATTGACCTGGCTCTCGGGCGGCTGGTCAGCCGGACCGTGGCGGCGTATCGCAACGACGGCACCGCGCTGGTGCCGCTCTCGGCGTTCTTCGATCTCGCCGAGATCGGATACAGCATTTCGCCGGACGGGGTGCTGGACGCCCGCCTCGAGCCGAGCGGCGACATGCTCCGCGTCGCGGCCGGGGCCGACACCGCCTCGGTCGGCAAGCGCCGGGTCGCGGTCAGCCCCTCAACCCTGTTCGTCCGGGACGGGGAGCTGTACATCGCCACGGAGCCCCTCGGCGAATTGCTTGACGTCCAGTTCGAGGTGAGCTGGCCGGATCTGACGGCGACGGTCCTCAACCCCGATTCGCTGCCGGTGGCCCGGCGGCTGCGGCGCGACCAGATGCGCGCCCTGCTCGCGCAGCGGAACGGGGCCCGGCCCGACACCGTGCTCGGACCGATGCGGACCAAGTGGGACGGCATGGTCCTGGATTACAACGTGGCGTTCCCGTTTTCCGACAATCTCGTCGGCGGCGCCTCGTATCAGTTTGCCCTCGGAGCCCAGGTGGGCGGGGGGGCGCTCGAGGTCGGGGTCCGGAGCCTTGGCACGATCGACTACGGCACGACGGAATTCGCCGCGACGTGGAAAGGCGTCTGGATCGACAACGCCTACGTCAAACAGCTCACGCTCGGCACGACGACGCTGACCGGGCCCCGGTACGCCGGCGTCCGTGGCGTCGCGGTGACGAATTCACCCTACGTTCGGCCCAGCTACGTCGGGCAACTCGACTACTACGGCCGCCTCGAGCCGGGATGGCAGCTGGAGGCGTACTCCGGGGCCCAGCTCGTGGCGTACGACTCGATCGGGGCGAGCGGCGATTACAACATCACGCTGCCCGTGGGCTACGGCGAGAATCCGGTGGACTTCATCGCGTACGGTCCCACCGGCCAGGTGCGCCGGTTCAACCAGACGTATCGCGTCGTCAGCGAGCAGTTGCCCTACCGGCGCTTCGAGTACGGCGTGGCCGCCGGCGAATGCGTCTCCACGTTGTGCAACGGGGCGCTGAACGCCGACCTCCACTACGGCCTCTCGCGCCGCGTCACGGTCCGCGGCGGCGTGGAAGGCTACTCCCGTGACGGCCTGAACGACCTCGTCCATCCCTACGCGGTCGCGACCGGCCTGATCGGCAACAGCTTTACGCTGGAGGGCGAGGCGGTCGGCAACGGCTGGGTGCGCGGCGCGCTTCGCTTCGAGCCGTCGCTCAACCTGCGCCTCGCCTCCGGATACACGGCGTTCGACGAGACGGTGGAGCGGTCGGTCATCGCGCCGGAGGGGCGGCGGTCGCAGTGGCTCTTCGACGCCTTCCTGCGCCCGATCCCCTCGCTCGCCTCGCTGTACTTCCAGGCCACCGCCGAGCTCGACGACGGGGTGGACGCGGACATGAGCCGCGCCCGGATCCAGGCCTCCGTCCAGGTCGACGGGGTGCGCCTCTACCCCTACGTCCGCTTCGAGCGCTTCGCCCCGTCGCTCGGGGATGCGACCCGCCAGCAATACGCCGGGCTCACGGCCTACGCGAACGGCCGGCCATCCTGGGGCTCGGCGCTGGGGGGACTGTGGTTTCGCGGCGACGTGGAAGCTGGGGGGGAGGGCGACGGGGTAAACCTGGCGGCGGTCACGGTCGCGCGGGGCTTCGGACCGGCGCTTCGGGTCGAGGGGGGAGCCGCGTGGAGGCGCAGCGTGCCGGGGACCACCTTCACCCTGTCCCTCGTTTCCTACCTGCCGACCCTCCAGGCGACCACCACCGCGATCGCTCCCACGGCGGAGCCGGGCAGCGTCTACCAGACCGTGCAGGGGGCGCTGATCTACGACAAGAACCAGGGTCGGGTCACGGCGAACCCGAACGCCGGCATCCAGCGCTCCGGCGTCAGCGGCACGGTGTTCGTGGACGACAACGCCAACGGGGTGCAGGACCTGGAAGAGCCCGGCGCCCCCGGTGTCCGCGTGGTCGTCGGCTCCTTCACGACCCGGACGGACAGCGCGGGCCGCTACCACATCTGGGACATTCCCGCCTTCGAGCCCGTGCTCGTGCAGATCGACTCCACCTCGCTGGAGAACCCGCTCTATGTGCCGGCGTTCACCTCCGCGAGCCTGCAGCCGCCGCCCAACGCCTACCGCACCTTCGACCTGCCGCTGGTGACGGGGGCGGTGCTGGAGGGGCGCGTGCTCTATGAGGGGACGCCGATGCCCGGCGTGACGCTCGTGCTCACGAACCGCTCGAACGGGAAGCAGACGTCGATCGCCACCTTCTCGGACGGCACCTTCTATGTGCTGGGAGTCAAGCCGGGGAACTACACCCTCGAGGTGGACGCGCGCGACCTCTCGGCGCGGCGCCTGACCGGCACGACGCTGCAGATTACCGCGCAGCCGAACGCGCCGGATCAGTTGAGCAACCTGGTGGTGGAGGTGCGGGGGGCGCCTAGGTAAGAATTGCCCGCTGCTGCTGTTGCATGGTCCGCAGTTGCCACGTTTCCGCGACGATCCCGCCCAGCAGGAAGACCAGCGCCGTATACCACACCCAGAGCACGGTGAGGATCAGGGCGGTCAGGTGGAAGTCCACCGAGACCGTCTGCAGCATCGCCACCCGCCCCACGTACATCGCGAAGAGCCGTTTGGCCAGGTCGAACGCCAGGGCCCCGAAGGCCGACGCCACCAGCGCCGCCTGCGTATCGATGCGCCGGAGCGAGGCGTACTTGTAGAGCAGGAAGAAGAGGGTGAAGGTGAGCAGCAGCCCCAGCGCCTCGGGAATCCACCGCCCGAACGACGAGAAGAGGAATCCCACCAGGGGCGAGTCGACCTCGCCGTAGGCGCGCGCCACGCGAATCCCCGCGGTGATGGCCGTCGTGAGGAGGAAGACGCCGAGGGTCAGGATGACCATCCCGACGTCGCGGAGCTTGCTCAGGAGATAGCTCACGAGGAAGTGGCGCCGCTTGGGCGGGCGGACGCTCACATCGTACATCTGGTTGAGCGCGGTGCGGATGCTGGCGAAGAGGCGGGTGCTGAACCAGAGGAACGCCGGCACGGCATACAACGAGAGCTTGCCACCGTACTCCGCCACCCGGCCCAGGATCTCCTCGAGGAGGAAGAACGGATCGCTGCCCGCCGTGGTGTCGTGTCTCGGTAGGAACGCCTCGAAAAAATGCGGCAGGTCGATGGCCCCCGTTCCCGCCCACGGCTGCGCCAGCTCGGTCAGGCCGACCAGCAGCAGGAGGACGAAGGGGATCGCGGCGAGGAGCGCGTCGAAGGTGAGCGCGCTCGCGAGGAAGGGCACATGATTTTCGTCGGCCGCCTGCAGCGTCCGGCGAAGGAAACCGCGGAACGAGCGATGCCAGCCACGAATCCGTTTCCGGTTCAGATGGCGGGCTCCTCGTCGTCGGCCATGGCGGCTGCCCGACGGCGGGCCCGCGCGTCGGCCAGCCGCCGCTCGAGTTCCTCCCGCGCCGAATGGCTGGCGCCGCGGACGGCGTCCCGGGCGTCAGAGGCGCGCTCCCGCACATCGCTGACCCGGTCGTGGAGGGCCTCCTTGACCCGCTCCGCCTCGTCGCGCACCCGGTCCTTCCCCTCCTCGAACCGGTCGCCCAGTTCGTCCAGCCCATCCTCGGCCAGGTCGCGCAGGTCGCGCGCCTTCCGCTTGATGAGCCGCCGGGTGTGCTCCCCGCTGTGCGGGGCGAAGAGCAGCGCCAGCGCGCCGCCGAGGGCGGCGCCGGCCAGGAACCACTTCACGCCGGAGCCGCTGTCATCCCTCACGTAGACGATTTCGTCATCCTCATGGCGTGCCATGTCATTCTCCCGCGTCTGGGTCGTCCTCGGCGGAGACCGACACCTTCTCCAGCGAGGCGTGATGTTGCACGGGCGCGTGGATGTACCGATCCACCAGGGTGTCGGTGCCGTTGACGTTCAGCTGCTCGAAGAGGAAGCGGAAGGTGCGCTCCAGGTCGGCCGCGATCGCGTCGCGCACCCCCTGCGGCAGCGACCAGCATTCCTCCTTGAAGGGCCCGATGGCCTTCTTGCGCGCCTTGTAGTAGAACTGCTCCTCGGAGTCGTCGGCCTTGCGGTCGCCCTGCGCGTTCTCGTCCAGCCAGGCGTACATCCGCCCGCGCAGCTCGGCCGGCAGCTTCGGGTGGTCGAAGACGATGTTCTGGAAATTGGTGGCGAGGTGGATTTCGCACGCCTCCACCCGCGGGAAGTTCCCGAAGGCGTTGCTCGGCAGCGTACTGGCCCCGTGCTGCACCGCCCCGGCCGTGCCGTAGTCCTGCCGGGCGGCCTTGCTCAGCGCCGCCAGCGCCTCGAGGTCCAGCTTGACCGCGGCGATGCTGCCGTCGGGGAGCACCACGCCGCCGTGCGAGGTGCCCGTCTGCACCGAGATCTTGCTCAGGCCGTCCGCGACCCCGAGCCCATCCAGCGTGGTTCGACAGCCCCGCATGAAGGCATGCAGCTCCTCCACGGTGCTGTTCTTGTGGCCCACCTCGCCGATCTCGCCGCCGACCGAGACGGTGATCCCCTCGGGTTCCCGCTCGCGGATGAAGGCGGTGATTTCCGCGCACCGCTCGAAGTTGTCGCGCTGCTGCTCTTCGAGGGTGGGCCGGGACAGGTCGACCAGGGTCGAGGTGTCCACGTCGATGTTGTAGAACCCGGCGGCCACTTCCTCCGCAATCAGCTTCTTGACCTCGCCCACCTCGCCCTCGGGGTCGGTGGCGTACTTCTTGGCGTTGACCTGGCAGTGGTCGCCCTGGATGAACAGGGGGAGGGTGTAGCCCTCGCGCAGCGCCGCGGCGATGATGACCGCCACATATTCGTCGGGCCGCTGGGCGGTGTAGGCGATCTCGCTCCGGGCGATTTCGAGGAGGATGGCCCCCGCCTTGCCAGCCAGCGCGGCCCGGAACACCGCCCGGGCGGTGTCGTAGGCCAGCATCCGCACGTTGATGGCGGGCACCGTGAACCCGCCGCACTCGCCGCGGCCCCGCGCGAGGTACAGGTCGTTGATGGACGCCGGGCGCGCCCCGGTGGCCTGCCCCAGCTCCCAGAGCAGCCAGCGGGCCGCGTCACGCTCCGGCTCGTCGCCGAAGACTGCCTGGCGCACGAGGGCGTCCGTGGCGGGTCCACGGAGCGCCGCGGCGTTGGTGAGCCGGATGCCGCCCGGCACCTGGGTCACCGCGCCGCCGAAGAGTTGCACCGCCTGTCGCACGTGGTCAGTCACGCAATACGTCCTGGTAGATGGGAACAGGGCCGGATGGCAAAATCTAGACCGCCCGCGGCCCCAGCGCCAAACCGATTCACGCCGTGTCCGGATCGGGCTCCAGAGCGGGTTCCGGCGCCTCATACCCGACCCGACCGAGCGCCCCGAAGGTCAGCCGCTTGCCGAGCTCGACCCCCGGCTGATCGAAGGGATCGACCCCGTACCAGCAGCCGGCATATCCCGTGGCGAGCTGGAAGAACATGAGGAGTTCCCCGACGGATTGAGGCGACAGGTCGGGCAGGGCCAGGGTGCAGTTCATCCGGCCCATCCGCGCGAGCGCCGCGGCGGTCGCCTCGTACTCGGCCTGCAGGAGGCCGCCGAGTGTCCGTCCGCTGAGGCACGCCACCTCCTCCGGCATCGCCTCGAGTTCGGGAATCGGCAGGTCCTCGCCGGGATCCGCGACCGTCACGAAGGTGATGAGCTTGTCGAACGGCCCTTCCATGAAGAGCTGGACCTGCGAGTGCTGGTCCGTGGCGCCGACGGAGGCGATCGGTGTGGGCCCGGTGTGCACCACCTGCCCCGTCCGGTCCACCCGCTTGCCGAGGCTCTCCGCCCAGAGCTGACGGAACCACTCCGCGACGTCGCGGAGGCGGTCGCTGTAGGGCATCAGCACGTGGAGGCGCGCCCCGACCTGGGTGTCGGCCGCCCAGTGCAGCGCGGCGAACAAGGCCGCGGGGTTCGTGAGCAGGTCGCTTCCCTCCGCGCGCGCCACGGCGCGGCCCGCCCCCGCCACGAGGGCGGCGATGTCGATCCCGACCAGCGCGGCCGGGAGGAGCCCCACGGGGGAGAGCACGCTGAAGCGCCCGCCGACGTCGGGAGGCACCTCGAGCGTGGCGATCCCCTCGCGGGTGGCGAGCGCGCGCAGGGCGCCCTTTTCCGGATCGGTGGTAAAGACGAGGTGCCGGCTGGCGGCTCCGCCGAGCGCGTCATCGAGCCACTTCCGGACGACGAGGTACTGGGCGAGCGTCTCGGCGGTCCCGCCCGACTTGCTGATCACGTTGACCAGGACGCGCCGGGGGTCGATGCGCCGGAGCGCCGCGGCCACCGACGTGGGATCGACGTTGTCGAGCAGGGTCAGCCGGGGAAAGAACTCCCGCGCCTCGTCGTCGAGCTCGTTCCAGGCCGGCGGCCGCAGCGCCGAGAGGAGGGCGCGGGTGCCGAGGGCGGAACCGCCGATGCCGAGCACCAGCACGTGGTCGTGCGCCTGCCCCAGTCCCTCGGCGAAGGCGGCGATCTGGCGGACGGTCGCGGCCTGGCTGGCGAGTCCGTAGAAGCCGTACTCGCCAGCCGCCCGGCGCTCCCGGACCTCCGCCTGCACCGCACCGAACCGGCGCGACATTTCCTCGAGCCGTCGGCGCGGAATGCCGTGGTCACCGTCGAGCCGGTCCTGGAGGACCCTGCCGTACTGCAGCTTCATTGCGCGACCTCCACCGTCAGTCCGTCGTATGCCGGCGCCACACCGTCGGGCAGCCGGGCCGCCAGCTCCGCGTGCCCCGTTTCGTGCGTGAGGTGGGTCAGGTAGGTGCGCGTGGCCCCGAGCTCGCGGGAGAGCGCGACCGCCTCGTCGATGCTGAGATGCGTCGGGTGAGGCCGCCACCAGAGGGCGTTGAGCACCAGCACCTCGATCCCCTGCAGGGCACCCCGTTCGACCGTCCCGACCTCCTTCACGTCGGTCAGGTAGGCGAGCTTGCCGAACCGGTACCCGTACACCCGAAGATGGCCGTGCGGGAAGGCGAGCGGCAGGACCGGGACGCCCTCGACGGTGGTGGCCACGCCGGGTTGAAGCGGATGCGGTTCGAGGTGCGGCTTGGAGGTGCCTTCGAAGGCGGTGACGCCCGGATCGAAGATGTAGCGGTAGGACGCCTCGAGCTGCGACAGCGTTTCCGGCGGACCGTAGATCGGCAGGTGGCGCTTGCTGCGCACCGTGAAGATGCGGAGGTCGTCGATGCCCGCCGTGTGGTCGGCGTGCTCATGGGTGTAGAGGACGGCCGAGAGGGATGTCACGCCGTGCGCGACAAGCTGTAACCGCAGTTCAGGGGGGCTGTCGAGGAGGAGATTCGTGTCGCCGACCTGGAGGAGCGCCCCGGTGCGGGTGCGGCGGTCGCGCGGATCGTCGGAACGGCAGACGGCGCACCCGCAGCCCACCTGCGGCACGCCGAAGGAGGTGCCGGTGCCGAGGAAGGTGAGGCGCATCGTGCTACACGGTCTCGATCTTGAGGAGGTTGGTGGTGCCGGGCATGTCGAAGGGGACGCCGGCGGTGACCACCACCCGGTCGCCCACCTGCACCAGCCCCTGCTCGAGGAGCGCGGCCCGGGCCACGAGGATCATCGCGTCGTAGTTGGGGACACGATCGACCAGCACCGGCGTGACCCCCCACACCAGCGCCAGGGCGCGGTAGGTGTCGGGTTCCGGGGTGACCGCCACGATCGGCACGGAGGGACGGAACGAGGCCACCGTGCGAGCGGTGAAGCCGCTCGAGGTGAAACAGGCGATGACCCGGGTGTCGAGGAGCTCCGAGGCGGCGCAGACCGCGACGGCGATGGCGTCCTCGGTCCGCGCCTCCCGCGCCTCGAATCGGTTGCCGCCGCCGCTCCGCCGTCCCACCGCCAGGTCGAAGGCGGCGCTCCGCCCCTTCCGGTGGCTTTCGACCTCCCGGGCAATCCGGTCCATCGCCTGCACCGCCTCCAGGGCGTAGTCGCCGACGGCCGTCTCGGCGGAGAGCATGACCGCGTCGGTGCCGTCCAGAATGGCGTTGGCCACATCGGACGCCTCCGCCCGGGTCGGCCGCGGCGCATGGACCATCGACTCCAGCATCTGGGTGGCGGTGATGACCGGCTTGCCGCGGAGGTTGGCCTCGCGAATGAGGCGCTTCTGCACCAGCGGGACCTCCTCGAAGGGCAGCTCGACGCCGAGGTCGCCGCGGGCCACCATCACGGCGTCGGTGGCGTCGAGGATCGACTCCAGATGGAGGAGGGCGGTGTCCTTCTCGATCTTGGCCACCAGCTGGATCCGCTTGGGAATCATGGTCCGGAGCTGATTCAGCTCCTCGGCCCGTCGGACGAAGGAGACGCCGATGTAGTCGACCCCGAGCTCGATGGCGTGGGCCACCTCCTCCTTGTCCTTCTCCGTCACCGCGGGGGCGCTGACGTCGACCCCGGGGAGGTTCATCCCCTTATTGGCCCGCAGCAGCCCGCCGTACCGGACGATCCCGTCGACGCGGTCCTCCCGGATACCGGTGACCTCGACGGCAAGGAGACCATCGTCCAGGAGAATCTTCGACCCGGGGTGCATGTCCCCTGCGAGGCTGGCGTAGGTGGTGGGAATCTCGGCGCCCGCCGCGACCGCCTCCGGCGCGAAGGTGACCGACTGACCTTGGGCCAGCTCCAAGGGCTCCGGGAGCTGGCCCACCCTGATCCGGGGCCCGTGCAGGTCCACGAGGATCGCCACCGGACCCTTCCGACCCTTCCGTACCCGCTGCAGGTCCCGAATCCACTTCTCGCGCAATTCCGGGGTCCCGTGGGAGGCGTTCACCCGGACCACGTTCACCCCGGCATCGAGCAGCTGCACCATCCGGTCGGGATGGCACCAGGCGGGCCCCAGGGTGGCGACGATCTTTGTCCGGCGAATGGAGGAAGTCGGCAAGAGACGGCTCGGGGTTGGGGGACGGCGATCGATGCTGGATTCTAACGGAACGTGGTGGGGGGGGACAGCGGGGCAGCGGGGCAGCGGGGCAGCGGGGCCGAAGGCGCGTAGCTCCCCCGACCGTGTCAACAGGCAGCCTCACCGAATTGGTCAACCGTGGGGACTCCTGGCATCCGGCACGTTGGGTTGAACCCCTTTGAATAGGGGTGGGCGTAAGCCCACCCGGCGGTGCGCCCCCGCATGCGCGTGGCATTGGCGACGGGGCATTTGCCGACCCCGATCGGTCCGGCACCGCGGACCCAACGTTTTCCACATCCGCCCAGGTGCACGGTTTCAGGTCATCCAACCGAGGTGGCCTGGGGTCCCCGATTGGGCCTGGATATCCCCATTTGGGGATGATGTTCATATATCATTTCCACCTCCCAACAGACAGTCGGCGAGCCACACCGGTGGCTGGACGGTGACTATCCACGTCCGTGTGGAATGGGCAAACTTTCCCCCAGAATTGGCGTGGAAACCGTGGAAACCAGCTTCTTAGTCATTGTAGGACAAAGCACTAGAGGTGTACTTAACTTTCCACTTTAAGTGGAACTCTTAACTTTATTATTAACATCACTTACAGATTGGGATAAAATGTGGAAAGTAGGGTGGTGACAGTGTCGTTACCCGGACTCGAACATGCGTAATCGCTGCATAAAAGAGCCCCGGAGACCCAAAAACCTGGGGTCGCCGGGGCGGGCAGAATTATGGTGTGTGGAGAACGGAAATCAGTCGAGCAGTTCGAGGTCGACCACCTGACCGGCCTGCAAACCCAGCTCCTTTACGATCTTCTCCGGGAGGGTCACCCCTGCCCCGCTGCTGAAGCTCCAGCCCCGGGTCTTGAACCGCCTCCCCCCGACCTTGACCGTGACCGGGACGCTCTTGCCGAGCGGCAGGCTGCCGGCCGGGAGGAAGACCTTGGCGTAGGTGCTCGCGCCGTAGCGTTCGAGGACGAGCCGTTCGTGAACCAGGGTGGACATCGCTGCTCCCTCCGGGGGAGCTGCTAACCTATCCCCCGCTCGGCGGGGCGCCAGAGGCGCTTTGCCGGGTGAACTCCACCCGGGCCTCGCCTCCCCAGTACATCGGCCCGAACATCCGGATCGGGGAGGCCTTCAGCGCCTTGGCCAGGTCGTCCTTCCCCTGGACGTTGAACACGCCCGGCAGGTGGCGCATCCACTGGGGTGCCGAAGAGGCGACGCCGGCCCAGCGGATGGACCGCTTTCCATCGAAAATCTGGGTGGTGGCCCTCGACTCACCGAACGCGGTGGAGTCCCGACCGCTCATCTGGCCCTTCCAGGAGAGCACCGTCTTCCCGATGGTGACCGAGTAGTTCTGGTTGGTCGACTCCGGCACCGTCACGAGGCTCCGCTTGAACACCGTCATCGGGATGAAGGCGCTTTCCGAGCGCTTCCGGACCCGCCAGTCGTTGGTCCAGTACTGGGCCACATACCACTGATCGAGTGCCGGAGCGCCACCGGTGCGGGAGGCGGCAATGGCCCAGTACCCGATGAGTTCCCGAGCCCCCATCTTCTTGTCCGGCGAAAAAACCGACCCCCCGATGTCCACGGTGGGCGACTCGATGAAGCAGACCTGCGCCGGGACCCACCCGCCATAGGTCGCGTCCCCCTCGACCTCCCGATGGAGCAGCGGGGAAAGCGGGGCAAAACTGGCCGCCGGGATGACCTGGAACCCCTGCGGGAGCTGCCGGGTGGCGAGGTCGGGCGCCATCAGGAAATCGACGCAGGCAAGGAACTCGACCTGGGGAAAGACCCAGAGGTACCCGGGGGCGGGGTCGGACTGGGCGAAGCCGGGGCTCACCAGGACGCCCAGCAGCCCCAAGGCGGGCAGAAAGGATTTTAGGCTCACGACTTCCCTCGCGCATCGGCGATCGCCTTCTGGAGGCGATCGTAGCCCTTCGGATCCGTCGCGTTGAACTGCAATTCCCGCCAGGCCACCTTCCCGTTCTTGCCGATGACGTAGACCACCCGCCGGTTGTACCCCTCGGACCCCTTGGCCCCGTACTTCGCCGCGACCCGCTGCTTTGGGTCCGAGAGGAGCTTGAACGGCAGCCCCAGGCTTTCGGCGAACCGGACATGGGTCTCGAGGCTGTCCACGCTGATCCCCACCAGCACGGCCCCTTCGAACATCGTGGCGTACCGGTCGGCGAAGGTACGCATTTCCGCCGTGCACCCGGACGTGAAATCCCGCGGGTAGAAGGCCAGGACGACGACCTGGCCCTCGAGCGCCGTCAGCGAGAAGGGCTCCTCCGCCGGCCCGATCCCGTTCTTGTCGGCCCAGGGCGCGGAAAAATCGACCGCCTTCTGCCCCGGCTCGGGCCCGGTCACCAGGATGGCGGTGGCGGGACCCGACGCGGTCGCAGCGGAGTCCTGCGCGGCAACGGGGGCGGCGACAAGGAGCGCCACCAGGGAAACGGACAGCAATGACTTCATGGTCGGACCTCGGTGGAGTTATTTCGTGGTGGCGCGGCGGAGGGCGGCCCCGAAGGACTGCCTCCCGCCGACCCCGGTGTAGACGATGCGCCCATTCCCGTCGATGATAACCACGTAGGAGGTCTCCGCGACATCGTACGCGCGCTGACTGACGCCCTCGTCGTCATAGAGCACCAGCCAGGGTGGCTGCGCCCGCGCCACCCAGGCCCGGACCGAATCGCGCGGGTCGCCGACGGTGATGTTGACGCCGATGAACTGCACCTGCTGGCCGTACGTCGCCTGGGCGGCGGCCACCGCCGGCTCGAGCGCCGCGCAGGAGGTGCACCAGGTGGCCCAGAACAGCAGGAAGACGGGCCGCTTCCCGATCCACTGGCCCAGGTCGACCGACTGCCCGTCGAGGTCGTGGACGGCCACCACCGGGGCGGCATTGCCGACGCCCGGCGTCTGCGCCGCCGCCGGCCGGCAGATCAACAGCGCCACCACGCAGGCCAGTGCGGCTACTGCTCCCCTGCTCCCCACCTAGCTCGCGACCGGCTCGGCGGGGGCGTACCGGCCCTCGACGTATTCCTCGAGCAACGCCAGGAATTCCGGCACGATCCGTTCGCCGCTCAGGGTGACGCGCAACTGGCCGTCCACATACACCGGCGCCCGCGGGTCCTCGGCGGTGCCCGGCAGCGAAATACCGATGTCGGCGTGCTTCGACTCGCCCGGTCCGTTCACGATGCAGCCCATCACCGCCACCCGCATCGACTCGACCCCGGGCCGCGCCTCGCGCCAGACCGGCATCTGCGCGCGCAGGTACCGCTCGATGTCCTGCGCCATCGACTGGAAGAAGGTGCTGGTGGTCCGGCCGCAGCCGGGACAGCTGGTGACCTGCGGCGTGAAGCTGCGGAGGTCGAGCGACTGGAGAATCTGCTGCGCCACCTGCACCTCTTCGGTGCGGTCACCGCCGGGGGCCGGCGTCAGGGAGACGCGGATGGTGTCGCCGATCCCCTCCTGCAGCAGGATGGCGAGCCCGGCCGTGCTGGCCACGATCCCCTTGGTGCCGAGGCCGGCCTCGGTCAGCCCGAGGTGCAGCGGATAGTCGCCGCGCGCGGCGAGCAGACGGTACACATCCACCAGGTCCTGCACCGCCGAGACCTTGGCGGAGAGAATGATCCGGTCATGCGCCAGGCCGGTGTCCTCGGCCAGCGCCGCCGAGCGGATGGCGCTCTCGACCATCGCGTCGAGCGTGACGGCGCGCGCCTCTCGCGGGACGGCGAGCCGGTGGTTGGCGTCCATCAGCTCGGTGAGGAGCGCCTGGTCGAGCGACCCCCAGTTGACCCCGATCCGTACCGGCCGGTCGTGCCGCAGCGCGACCTCGATGATGGCGCGGAAGTGCTCGTCGCGCCGCTTGCCGCCGACGTTGCCGGGGTTGATCCGGTACTTGGCGAGGGCCGCGGCACAGGCCGGATACTTGGTGAGGAGGATGTGGCCGTTGTAGTGGAAATCGCCGATGACCGGGACGCGCACCCCGATCCGGTCGAGTCCCTCGACGATTTCGGGAACCGCGCGGGCCGCCTCCTCGGTGTTGACCGTCACCCGCACGAGCTCGCTCCCCGCCCGCGCCAGCGCCGCCACCTGGCGCACCGTCCCCACCACGTCGGCGGTATCGGTGTTCGTCATCGACTGGACGACGATGGGGTGGCAGGAGCCGACGCTCACGTGCCCGATGCGGGTCGTGACGGTGGGGCGGCGGGGGATGGGAGGCATTGGGGAAATATACAGGGGAGGACGAAGGAGAAAGAGGACTTGGGACTTGGAGGGGCTGACGGGAAAGGAAAAGGGGTGTCTCCTCACCGGAAGGAACTCCTCCTTCGCCCTTCCTCCTTCCGCCCTCCAAGTCCTTAGTCCCTTCTCCTTTGCCGCTGTTCAGCTCCGGTCAAACTCCGCCTCGTCGAGGTCCCGCATCTCCTGCGGCTCCAGCCGGAGGTCGCCCGCCGTCCAGCTGTCGAGCGCGTGCGGGCACGGTGCGGGCGCCAGGAATGACGATCACGTTCGAGGCCTGCTCCAGCACCCAGGCCAGGACCACGGCGTGCGCCGAGACGCCGCGATGGGCGGCGATCGACTTCACCACGGGCTGCGATCGGGAGCTTCTGGTTGAGGCGGCCGCCGCCCACGGGGCTGTAGGCCAGGAAGCCGATGCCGAGGTCCTCGCAATGTTCCACGACCCCCTCGGTGAGCGCCTCGCGGAAGAAGGGGTTCAGCCGGTTCTGCACCGTCACGACCTCGATGTGGCGTCGGGCCGCGTTGATCTGGTCGACCGAGACGTTGGAGAGCCCGAGCCACCGGATCTTCCCCGCGGCCTGGAGTTCCGCGAGCATCCCGATGCTCTCGCCGAATGGGACACGGGGGTCGGGGGCGTGGAACTGGTAGAGATCGATGCGGTCCACGCCGAGTGCCTGCAGGGATCGGTCACAGGCCCGCCGCAGGTGTTCGGGGCGGCCGTTCCGGTCCCAGCTCCCCTGCGGCCGGGTCATTCCCCCCTTGGTGGCCACGATCACCTCGTCGCGGGGGCCGTTCCATTCGCGGAGGGCCCGGGCCATCAGCCGTTCGTTGTGCCCAAGGTCCTCGTCGGAGAGGCAGTAGACGTCGGCGGTGTCGAGGAGGCGGACGCCGGCGTCCAGGGCGGCGTGGATGACGCGCACGGCATCCGGTTCCGGTGGACGGCCGGCGGTAGAAAGCGGCATGCCCCCGAAACCGACCGGGGGCACGCGTGGAGCAGCGGGGCCGAGCGGGCGTTCGATCACACGAGGCCGAGCTTCTTGGTCAGGCGGTAGTGTTCTTCCGGCCGGAGGGTCCCGTCGGTGGCGAGCGGGGCCAGCGCCTGGAGGATGTCGGCGCGTGAGCCGTCGATCCGGCGCTCGCGGAGCTCCCCGATCATGCGGGCGAAGCGCGCCTCGAACTGGTCGGCGTTCAGCTCGCCGTTGGCGCGCATGTCGCTGATGTTGTGCAGCTCTTCCAGCAGGCGCGGCACGGTGATCGGGGTGAGTTGGGGGGTCTCGGACATCGTGTCGACCTCAGTAGAGCGGTGGGAGCGGCGGAGTACGTCTCGGCAATATAACGGCAGGCCCGGGACGACCGTCACCCGGTGGCCTCGCGCCTGGGTTCCACCGACGCGGCGTCGTAGGCGCGGGTCCGGAGCGGCGAGGTGCGGCCGCGGGTCCAGCCGCCCCGGAACTCGAAGTGTTCCTCCGGGAGGAGCCGGTCGCCGAGCGGCACGGTGCCGGCCAGCTCCAGATGCCAGAAGAGCATCCTCGCGCCGACCTCCGCGGCCGGCATCCACTCCCCGGGCTTGATCGGGGGATAGTGCTCCGCGAACTCGACGCGCAGCCGGGTCATCCGGATTTCCATGTCCATAAGTACGGTCAACCCCACCGCGAGAGAATGGCACCCATCGCTGCAAAGTACACAAACTGATAGAGCGCGTCGATCAGCCAGGCGCCGAACCGCTTCTCCGAGAAGACGAGGGCCGTCAGGCTCACCGGCATCACGATGAAGGACCAGAGCATGATGCCCGTGTGCGTGCCGCCCAGCAGCGTGTCGCCCCGGGCAAGGGCGCCGATCCCCACCCCGAGCACCAGGTACGCGACGAACGAGATGCCGTACGCCCGGGGGGCGCCCGCCTTCAGCTCCGCCAGCTTGTCCGGGGTGTACCCGTTGAGCTCCATCCACGGCCGGGCGAACAGGAGGGGAGAATACCAGAGCATCCCGATGACGAACGTCGCCACGGCAGCCAGCAGTACGCCCACGGGATTCACGTCGAACGGCAACATGCGCGCTACCTCCTCCGGAGTTGCGGCCACCTCGGCAACGCGTCAGGCACGTTCAGCGATGGCCGGGCACGAGACGTCCGGAACGGTTCGGATCCGCGGTGGTAAGCAGGGGGTATGCGAGGAATCTGCGCCCTTCGGCGGCAATGTCAAATCGGGGCCCCCGCGTCGGCCGGCGCTCACCCCTTCAAGTCGAGGTCGATGCTCCGCGGCGCGGCCGCCCCCGACTCATCCACCAGCCCGGTGTGCAGCGTCGGGATGCGGATTTCCCGCGTGGCGGGGAACATCTGGAAATAGGCCTGGATCGTTTCGTTGGTGCCGCTGAGGTATACGATGTCGCCGTCGCGCACCTCGAAGGTCTCGTCGAAGTCCACGAGGATGCCCTCGCCACGCTCGACGGCCACGACGGAGCAGCCGGTGCGATCCCGGATCCAGTGCTTGAGCAGGGGTCGGCCCACGAAGTTGCCGGCCGCGGTCGCCACGATCTTGATCTTGCCCTCCAGCGACACTGCGGACTGCCCGAAGAGGTGATAGGAGAGCAGCTGCCCGGCCACCTGGCTCATCGACAGGGCGAAATCGGCCCCAGCGCGGTGAATCCGCGAGACGTTTTCCGCCTGACGCACCCCCGCCATGATCATCGCGTCGGGCGAGAGGCTCCGCATGACTGCCGTGGCGAAGAGCGTCGCGCTGTCGGAGTCGAGGGCCAGGATGATGCCCTGCAACCCGCCGACGCCGACCCGCTCCAGCACCCGGTTGTCGAGGTGGTCGCCGACGACATCCACGCCAGGCCCTTCCGCCGCCGCCAGGAGCCGCACGGCCTCCCCCGCGTCCCGGAGAAACTCCGCCACCTTGCGCCCGATATCAGTATTCCCCACCACCAGGAACGCGCCCTCGCGCGGCACCGGGGTCGCGAGGGCGCCGAGGCGGTCGATGGATGGGTGGCTGCCGATCGCGACGATGATGGTGCCGACGTCGAGCCGGCTGTCCAGCTTCGGCTGGGCGGACAGCACCCCGCCCACCCAGAGTCCAATGATGGTGGCGCCGGTCTGTTCCCGGATGCGGGCCTCGCCGATGGTCTTCCCGGCAAAGGGGCTGGCCGCGTGGACCCGGAGTTCGGCCACCTCGAGATGCTCGCCGAGATGTCGCACGCCCGCGACGCGCGGACTGATCTTCATGCTGGCCCGCGCCGCGAGCGCGGCGGCGAGCACGTGGGTGGGCGTGAACGCCGTGGTGGCGCCGGCGCGCACCATCGGCGGCCGCCGGTTGGGGTCCTGCACCATGGCCACGATCTTCCCGGTGTACCCGTAGTACCGCGCGTTGAGCGTCATGGCCGCGTTGTAGTTGTCTTCCCCGTTGAGCACCAGGCCGCGCGCGCCGACGAGGTTCGAGAGGTCCGGGTCCTCCTCCCGCAGGTTGCCGAAGACCACCTCGAGGCCGCGTTCGCGCAGCCGGCGCGCCGTGGGCTCGTCCTCCTCGAAGATGACGGCCTGGACCTCTTCGTGCGCCAGCAGGTCGAGGAGCGAGGTGACCGCCGGACCGTACCGGTAGATCAGGACCCGCCCCGCCATCGGCGGCAGCACCCGCGGGAGGCGGGCCTCGAAGCGCTCCTCGAAAAACGGAATGAGGAAGACGGGGAAGACGAGGAAGATGAGCATCGTCCCCGCGAACTGCACCGCGACGACGTAGGCCACCATGAACGGGTTGGACCAGTGCATGTCCTTGCCGTAGCCGGTGGTCGTCAGGGTCTCCGCCGCCCATTCGATGCTGTCGCCCAGGGTCCTCGGCTGCCCCTCGAAGTAGAGCATGCCGAGCTGGTAGACCAGCCCCAGCACGACGAGCATCATCGGCAGGGAGAGGATGAGGAGCAGCAACCGGCGGTACGAACGCGGCAGGCTTCGGATTGCAAACGCCTTCATGCGTCGAGCTCTGGGGCGCCGGGTGGGAACGCGCCGGCGCGCCGGGCGTACCAGGCGATGCCGGGCTGGGCCGAGAAGCCGTGCAGCAAGACGCTCAGCAGGACGGTGGCCAGCACGGCGCCCTGGATGGTGGTGTCGCCGGAGGTCCGGAGCTCCCGTTCCACGAACACCAGGCCCAGCACGATGGACGCCAGCCCCCGCGGCCCGAACCACCCCATGAAGAGCGTCGTGGAGCGATCCAGCCCCGCCCCGGACATGGCCAGGGCCACCGGCAGCATCCGCACGACGGTCAGGCTCAGCAGTCCGTACACGAAGAACCTCGGCGTGAGGTCGGTGAGGACCCCGCCGACCGTCAGCCCAAACAGGAAGCACACCGCCAGGTTCAACAACTGGCCCGACTGTTCCGCAAACTCGGCGGCGTGCTTCCCGGCGGGAGGAAAGAGGAGACGCGCCGCGAGGCCGGCGGCGAAGGCGGCGATGAATATGCTGGCGCCCAGGGGTTCCGCGAGCGGTCAGGAGCATGCCGGGGCCGAGGAGCCGGGCCGGCAGGTCGCGCAGCGCGCGGAGGTGGACGAGATCGGTTCGGGTGGCGTCGGTAAAGAGCAGGAGCACGAGCCCCGCCTCCGCCACCCAGAGGTAGTGACTCAGCCGGAAGTCCGGATCGATGAGCTGCGGCAGCAGCAGCGGCGCCAGCACCCCGACCAGCGTGAACGCGATCGGCGCAGTGGCGACGCGCTCCACCCACCTGGACACGAGCGCGTACCCGAACACCAGCACGGCGAAGGCGAGCAGAAAGGTCATGGGGAGTCCTGCCCCTGCCCGCTGCCGCATCTTTGGCCGTACGACAATCATCCGGTTGAGCACGGCGAACAGAAACGCCGTCGACCACCCCGCCATGAGGATGCCGGTGAGTCCCTCGAACGCGGCCATCTCCTTCCACCGCTGCCGGGAGCACGACGTCGCCAAAACCCACGGTGGTGTAGGTGATGCCGCTGAAGTAGAAGGCCTGGTCGAAATTCGGAAGCGCACCGACCACGACATACGCGCCGGCCCAGGCCCCGATCTCGGCGAGGTGGGCGAACACGATCGGCACCGCGATGAAGATGAGGAGGCGCACGCCGGCGCCGTACGTGGGGGTGGCCTGCAACTCCAGCGCAGCATACCACTGATTGAGCCGGCCGATCACCAGGGCGTGGATGACGATCGACAGCAGGAGCAGCCCGACCGACAGCAGGATGGGGCTCGACGCCAGCGCCCTCACCGGTCGCCGCTCCGGGGCGGAGTCGGCGCAGTGAACGTCGGATCGACGACGTTGCCGGTGTTCCGCACGCCGGCGGGCTCGAAGAGCAGCACCGAGGCCTCGACATCGGCCGCCGTGCGATGCTCCACGCCGCGGGGCACGATCAGGAATTCCCCGGGCCCGAGCGTCACCACCCGGTCCCGAAACTCGACGCGAAAGGTGCCCTCGACCCCCAGGAAGAGCTCATCGGCGTCCTCGTGGTGGTGCCACGGAAAGGTGCCGCAGAACTTGGCGAGCTTCACTTCCTGGCCGTTCAGGGTGCCGACCACCTGCGGGCGCCAGTGTTCGGCGATCGCCGCCAGTTCCTTCGCGAGAACCACCTTGTGCATCCCACTTCCCTTCCCCAAACCTGCGTGGTGGCGCCATTCCGGCTCACGGTCGCGAGGCGGTGACTTCGATGTCCGCCGACGCCGCCGCACGGTCCAGGCGCGCCTGCACCTTGGCCGCGCCTGCGGCATCTCCCTCGGCCAGGAGGCTGTTCCGAAGCCCAGCCAGCCCCCAGACGTTTTCCGGATAGAGTGTCAGGTTCTGCTCGTACACCTGCCGGGCCTCGGCGGGCCGGCCCGCGACCAGGAGCGCCTGGCCAAGTGACGCGCGCACCGGGTGATACCAGAATGGCGGCTCATTGTAGAGAATGCCATCCTCCAGCGTTGCGGCCGCCTCGAAATGGGTGACCGCCTCGCTCGCGTTGCCTTGGCGGAGCGCGAGCTCCCCCTGCAGCGCGTGGACGGCGATCTCGAGGATCGTGCGTCCCTCGCCCTCGGGGAGCGTGACGACCTCCCCGCGCAGTTCGGCCAGTTGCCATTCCCCCTCGGCGAACCGCCCCTTGGCGGCATACGCGACGCCCCGCGCATAGTGCACCAGACCCTTGGCCACGGGAAGTCCGGCCGGTGGCATGGGCTGGGCCAGGACCTCCGTCCACTGCCCGAACGTGACAAGCGAGAGTGTGTAATAGGGGATCATGGACTGCATGAACATCACCTCCCGCGCGATCTCCACGGAGACCTTGCCCGACAGCTGCTCGGCCGCCGCCAGGGCGATGGCACGCTGGCCCGACATCGTGGCGGCGAAGGAGAGGAAGTGATAATTGTGCGGATAATACCCCATCGCGTAGATGCCGGTCGGCCGCTGGTCCTGGATGAACATTTCGTCGACGTGCACGGCGTGCTGGTTGGCCGTGACGGCATCCGCAAACCGCCCCACCCGAATGTAGATGTGCGCGGGCATATGGACGATGTGCCCCGCCCCGGGCATCAGCCCGGCGAGCCGCTCCGCGCACGGCACCGCCTTCTCCGGTTCCGCAGCCTCCACGGCGTGGATGTAGAGGTGACAGGCGCCGGGGTGCTCGGGAAGCTCGGCGATCACTTCCTCCAGCAACGCGAGGATGCCCGGCGTCGCCGGTCGCGGCTCCCCGGCCGGTGTCCAGTAGAACCACGGGCTCAGGTTCATCAGGGCGTCGGCGGCGAGGGCAGCGGCGTCGGGATCGTCGGGCCAGGCAGCCGCAACCGCCAGCATCGCCTCCGCGTAGGCGGTGTCCTGCGCGGCGCGTGGGGTCGCGGGCGGGTCCGTGTACCGGACCTGGATCGCGTCGATGTAGGCCCGTTCCCGCGCCGTGGTGCCCGCGGCCAGCCGAAGCGCCTCGCGCGACGCCTCCCAGGCCGATGCGCCGCCGGTCGAGTCCATCGCGGCGTTGATGTTCGGGCCGGATGCGAAGGCAATCCCCCACCAGCACATCGCGCACCCTGGATCCGCCGCAAGGGCCGCCCGGAACGATCGGATCGCCTCGGGGTGGTTGAAGGCGTACGTCAGGCGCATCCCCTGGTCGAAATACGCTTGCGCACGGGGGGACGCCGTGGTGATCGGGACGTGGAGTGAGCCTAGGTCGGCGTAGAGCGGGACGGAGTCGGCGTGGGAGGGTGCGATCACCATCGAGAGGAGCAGCGGAAGGGTCGGCGCCATCATCAAGGCCTCCATGCTTCGCGGGGTGAGCGAGAAATCTGGCAGGGTCTGCCGGGCTGTCAATCGGCGGCGGGGCTATCTCCCTCCCCGTCCCACCGCGCTTGGCTGCACGATCAGGACCGCCACATACGCGGCCAGCAGGACGACCGCGAGGATGAGGAGCACCCGTTGCCACGTCAGCGCGGACACCGGGGGCAGCCGGAGGGGGGTCACCCTAGCGCCCCTCTCCACGACTTCGCTTGGTTCGGACCTGCAGCAGCCCCACGGCGATCAATGCGACCGAGGGCCAGAAGGTAAGGAAAGCCAACAGCCCCGGCCCGATTGGATTGGGGTTCGGATCGGGCCAGAGGCCAACCGCTGCGGCAAGGATGATGAGGAGCAGCGGGCCGGAACCCACCGCGAAGAGGATGAGGCCCCAGCGAACGAGCCGGTTGGCGAGGTAGGGAGCCCCGGTGCTCATTCCACCTCCGCCAACTCAATCTCGAGTCCGCCAAACCGGTGGGCAAGGGCGTTGAATAGCCCGCATCCGAGCGCGGTCGAGGCAAACCCGAACCCGGAGAAGAGGAGCGGTTCGAGCAGGATGACACCGGGACTGAAGCCGACCCCTTCAGGGGACACGACGAAGCCGAGGTAGAGAAACGGGAGGGCCAGGAGGCCGAGCACGAAGTAGAGCAGAGCGATGACGCGGGCGGCGCAGAGCGGATCGACCCGCACGAGACGTTGCCTCATGAGACCTCGGGCAGCCAGTGGGGGACTGGAATGAGGTAGCGGTGCAACTTATCGCCAGGGGGCGGTTCGGGCGAGGGGTGGGGACGGTCATCCCATCGTCACCGAATTGTCATCGAGGTGCCAACGCTCCTGTGAGGTGGACGTGCCATCGTGGAAGCACCTCTGACCAGGAGTGCGCCCATGTTCGAGATCCTTCCCGCCTCCGCCGCCGGCCGCGAGGCCACCACCGGCCACGCCCTCGTCTCGATCACCGCCCACGCGGGCCTCATCGTGGCCGCCGCGCTGCTCACCGCGCAGGTGGCCGGCACGCCCTCGGTCCGTGCACCCGTCGAACCCCTCGTCTATATCCCATCCCAATCCGGATCGACGCGTCGGCCCCGATGCCGCCGTCCCTCGGCGCCACCGATGGCCTGGCGCCTCCCGGTCCGGTCGAGGCGATGATTCCGGCACCGATCGAGGTGCCGGTCGGCGTGGCAGGTACCCCCGGGCTCCCGCCCTCGGGGGCCACCTCCGTCGGGGCCTCTCCGACAAGTGGGTCGGTGTCAGGCTGGCTGAGTGGACCCGGGCCCTCCGGCGCCTGGCGCGCCGCGGACGTGGATGACCCGGTCAGTGTGCTCGAAGCGGGGCGGCTGGTCTTTCCCCCTGTGCTGGAGCGCGCAGGAATCACGGGCAGCGTGGTCCTCGAGTTTGTGGTGGATACCCTGGGGCGGGTGGAGGCGTCGAGCCTGAAGGTGATTTCGGCATCACACCCGGGGTTCGAGGCAGCGGCACTCGAGGCCGCGCTCGAGACGAGGTACCGGGCGGCACGTGCCGGGGGAGCACCGGTGCGACAGCTGGTGCGGCAGAAGATGGGCTTCGTGGGGCGGACGGCGGGGCGCTAGTACCTGGCGTCGGCCTCCTGCGCCACCGATTTCAGCATCCACACCGTCGCGGCCGGCACGTTGAGCGCCGCGCCGTCCATGAAGGCGAACTCCGAAAGCCCGCGCGGGTCGTGCCCCGTGAGCTTGCCGTAAATGGCGATGGCGGCCAGGTAGCTGCCGAGGGGCGAGGGATGAAAGTTGTCGGGGCCGTAGAGCCCCACCTGGCCGTCGCGCTGCAGCGCCAGCTGCCAGGCGACTCCCGCCGGCAGGAAGAGGCCATCGACGGCGTCAGCCGCCTCCTGGTAGGCGATGCGCACCGACTCGAACCCCTGCGCCGAGCCCCCCTGCGGCCAGACCATGAAGAGGGCGGTCCGTGCCCCAGTGGGGCGGATGATGGAATCGAACATCCGGGTCCAGAGCACCAGCGAGTCGCGATTGATGGGGAGGGTGGTCGGTCCCTGCTGCAGCACGACGAAGTCCCATCCGCCCCTGCGAATGGCCTCCTCGGCGCCGCTGTGTTCGGTCAGGTGGTCGATCAGGGCGTAGTTGGGTTTGGCGATCATCTCGACGTACAACGTGTCGCCCCCGGTCAGCGCGACGCCCTTCAGCGTGCCGGGGAGATTGTTGTAGTAGGTGAGGCTGTTGCCGATGAAGAGCACCCGGAGCGACACCGGGTGCGTGGGCACGGGGGCCGATGCGGGGGCACCGGTGTCCTGGCAGGCCGCGGTGCCGACCAGCGTGCCAATGGCGAGGGCCGCCAGCATGGAGGAACGCCAACTGGTCATCGTCCCCCCTGAAGAGTGCGGTATGCTATCGGAAGAGACCGCGGATTCCGGCGGCCCATCTCGGCGCCACGACGGTGGCCATCAGCACGAGGCTCCAGACCCTTCCCTGCCGGACGTCGTAGTCGGCCAGGAGTTTCGACCAGGGATGGTGGAAAAGGTAGTGCCCGGCCACAAACTCAAAGACGACGGTGGTGAGCAGCCAGCACACACCGACCGCCCAAGCCTCACCCGGCGTGGCTGGGCCGATCCAGCGCACGGTGAGCCAGGCGACGAGCAGGATGATGAGGGAGAGGGTGACGCTGCTGATCACGTGGCCGCCGTACGCTCCGACGCTCGGCACGAGGAGAAACTGTCGGAACGACCCGTTGGCGATGGCCGCGAGCATCAGCCCCAGCCAGACGAGCAGGGCGCGGCGCGTCATTGCGACGCCGCCCACAGCCGCTTGAGGAGCTGGATCTGCCCGGTGTGATAGGCCTCATGCTGGCCCGCGCCGAGGATCGTCTCACCGACGGTCCATTTTCGGTTGCCGACGGGTCGGCGGCCCAACGAGCGCGGATCGATGGCACGGATCGTCGCCGCGACCTCGCGGTGCGTGGCGCGGACCAGCGCGCGATCCCGCTTCCAGTCGCCGTCGGTGGGGTGGAGAGGCACCGCCGGCCAATCGGCAGGGCTGCGCGGAAACGGGACGCGTTCGCCGCCCCGAAGCCGCTGCACGATGATGTGATGCCAGTATCCGATGTGGAGCGCGAGCTCCCAGATCGAAGGGCGGCCGACGGCGGGGCGCCAGGCGGCCGCCTCGATCGACACGCCGCGCAACGCGCCGACGATCGTGGGCCCGCCATGCCAGGCGCCGCGGCCTGGCCGCGGCGCCACGCCTTCCGCAAGGAGTCGCGCAAGCCGGCCGTCCGTCATGCCGTGCCCCCCGCCCCCACCACCCCGCTCCGCCGCTCGAAGAGCAGCACGTCCCGCCACCGGCCGTTCATCTGTCCCAGCCGTTCCCGGCGGCCGACGAGCCGATACCCGGCCCGCTCGTGCAGGGTGACGCTGGCAGTGTTCTCGGGGAAGATCCCGGCCTGCAGGGTCCAGATGCCATTCGCCTCGGAGGCAGCCGTCAGCCCTTCGAGGAGCGCCAAACCGACTCCCTTCCCGCGGGCCGCGGCGGCCACGTAGACCTGCACCTCCGCCACCCCCCCGTACACGCACCGGTCCGACACCGAACTCAACGCGGCCCAGCCGAGGACGCTGTCTCCCTCGACGGCAACGAGGCGCGAGTGGGGCAGGTGGCCCCTGTCCCACGCCTCCCAACTCGGCGCGTCGGTGTTGAAGGTGGCGTTCCCGGTGGCGATGCCTTCGCGGTAGATCTGGGCGACGGCGGGGTAGTCGGCGGGAGTCATGGCCCGAATTCCAGGGCCGACGGCGCGTACGGCGTTCACCTCATCCCCTGGTCAAGTCAGGCGCCATACCGCGCCACCAGTGCGGCCCCGACCCCAAGGAGGAACGCGAGCGGGGAGTAGTACCGCGTGTCCATGCGGGCGAAGGCGGTGCCGCGTACCCGCTTGAAGAAGCCGACATACCGGAACTCGCCGATGGCGCGGAGGATGAACGCGGCCGAGAGCACCCAGCAGCCGGGCACCACCAGCGCGGTGGGAATCAGGTCGCGGCCGAGCCCGACGCGCTGGGTGACGAGCAGCGCCGCCACGAAGAGCAGTCCGGCCACGGCAAAGGTCGAGGCCGGTCCGGGCCGAAAGATCGGCGCCCCATCTCCCGTTCGGGGACGGCGCTCCCCCGCCCCACCTGGATCCCGACCGCCCAGGCGACGTGGAGGAGGCTCAGCACGCAGAAGACCAGTGCCATGCCGAAGGCCAGGAGCGTCATCCGCCTCCTCCCGCCCCGCCGCCCCCCTGCCCCGCGGCCCCGCCTTCCGTCACCTCCGGGTCCTCGACCGACAGCCGCTGCACCTGCCGCGCCCGCATCATCTTGATGAAGGGAACGCTGAAGACCGGGTCGAAGTCGGTCCCCGACTTCTCCTCGATGTAGGTGAGCGCCTTTTCCGACGACCAGGCCTCGCGATAGGGGCGGTTGGTGCAGAGGGCGTCGTAGACGTCACAGACGTGGACCAGGCGGCTGGCGTAGTGGGTGTCGCGGACGAAGTGAAACGACGGATACCCGCCGCCGTTCAGCATGATGTGATGCTCGTAGGCGACCACCGCGGGCACCTCGAGGCGCACGTCGCGCTCGAGGATCAGCTTGGCGCCCTCCTTCGGGTGCGCCTTCATGATGGCGAACTCCTCGTCGGTGAAGCCGCCCGGCTTGATGAGGATTTCGCGCGGGATCTTGACCTTGCCGAGGTCGTGCAGCAGCCCCGACACGCCGAGCACCCGCAGCTCGCGCCCGCTGAACCCCAGGTACTCGCCGATGGCCATGGCGAGCACCGAGACGTTGGTGGAGTGCGTCGTGGTGTACTGGTCGAACTCCTTGAGCTGCAGCAGCGGCAGGATGATCTCCGACTGGCTGTGCATGGCGATGGCCAGGGAGCGCACCACCGTCTCCGCCTCGAGGAGGGGGAGCTCCCCGGTGCTCTGCACGTGGTTGTGCATCCACTGAATCGCCTCGACGTCGTCGCGCAGCGAGTAGGCGATCGTGGCCGTCGCCAGCGTCTCCCGCACCCCCTCGAGGGAATCGCCGGTGTCGAGCGCCAGGGTGCCGTAGCGAATGCCGGTGGCGCGCAGGTGGCGCACCTCCGCGGTGTCCATCGCCTCGCCGCGGCTGCGCTGGAAGGTGTCGCGCAGGAACTGCTCGTAGTCGTCCCGCGTCACGGTGGTGTCGATCTCGAGCCGCTCGATGCCCAGCCCCGCCAGGCGCGTCGCCCAGTCCCACTCCTTCAGTTCGCGGACGACCCGGCGCTCAAAGACGACGTCGCCCCCGATGAAGGAGAACTTGAGCCGTTCGGTGTCGGTCAGGATGTCCCGGAGCTCCTGGAACGACTCGTCGAGCGCGCGCTCCCGCGCTGGGTGGCCCTGGTTGTAGAGCCCCATGGTGGCCATGACCTGGCCCAGCGACGTGAGGAACTTGACGGGGCTGCTCATGCGAGGCCCGCCGCGCTGCGCACGTCGTGCAAGGCGCTCCGCGCCGCGAGGTCCATGACCACCTGCGCCTCGGGGTGGCGCGACCAGCCGGCGGCGATGCCCCGGAGGGCCGCCAGCATCTCCGGCGACGGCTGGTTCAGCCGGGTGCGCCGCCACCACTTCTTCTTGGCGAGGACCTGCTGCAGCAGGAGGTCGCGCGCGCGCCGGCTGCGGAGGGTGCCGAAGACCCGGATGGCCAGCACGCGCACCTCCCCGTCGTCGTGGTCGAGCAGCTTGGCGAGCAACGGCTCGGCGGCGGGCGGGCAGGTCTCGAGCGCCGCCGCAAGCCCCATGCGGAGCAGCGCGTCGTCCTCGTCGCCAAGACTGAGCACCACCCCCTGCGGCCGCAGCTCGGGGCGCTGGGTGCCCATGAGCATGAGCTTGATCGCCTCACGGCGCACCCGCGGGTCGGTGGCGGTGGCGTACGCTTCCGGATCGAACTTGGCCGGCCACTCCGGCAGGGCGCCGAGCACGATGAGGATGTTCCGCTGCACGAACCACTCGGCATCCTCCAGCCGGGCCACTGCCGGCGGCCCGACCGCCCCGCCAAGCGAGGTGAGCGCGTTGAGCAGGCGGTGCCGCATGGTCCGGGAGTCGGTGGTGGCCAGCGCGTCCAGCATCGGGCCGATGGCGAACTTCCCGACCTTGTCGAGGATCTTCTCGACCGCGTCGAGGTGCGCGTCGCCGTGCTCGAGGATCCCGGCCATCAGGGCCGGGTCGGCCAGCTTCACCCAGATCGTCTCCGCCGCCATCGAGTCCGACGGCGCGTTCTCCAGCGAGTCCACGAGCTCGTCCAGCCGGCCGCTTTCGATCACCTTGGTCAGGGAGGTCCAGACCGCCTCGCCGACGATGTCCAGCTCGAGCGCCATCTGGAGGATGCGGGGCGCCTCGGCGAGGTGGTCCGTCTCCTGGGCCGCGACCGGCGCGGCCTCGTTGGGCAGGGAAAGCTGGTCCAGCACCGCCGTGTAGGCGTCGGGGTTGGGATCGGTGAGGGTCCAGTCGTTGAGCAGGTCGTTGACGGCGTTGCGAAAGGTCTCGTCGGCGTGGGCCCGCACCGTGGTCTGCCCCTGGTCGGCGTGGTCGGCCAGCTTGGTCAGCATCCGGAGCAGCGAGTGTGAAATCGTCTGCTGCTGGGCGGAGGCCGCGGCCTGCACCAGGTCGAGAACCGCCTTGACGGGGAGGCTGGACGCGAAGTCGGCGACGAAGTTTTCCCGACTCGCCAGGTCGCCACCGACGGTCAGGAGGCGGGTGACCGTCTCCTGGTCGAGCGAGGAGAGCAGCTGGGAGACGCGGCTCTGCAACTGGGCGTACGACTCCCCCTCCCGCATCCGGAGCTCCCGCCCCAGTTCCTGCAGGTAGCCGACGATGATCTGGTCGTAGGCCTTGTCTTCCTTGTGGGTGTTGATGGCGCTGGCGATCTGGCTGGGGTCCTGCTCCACCGTATCCCCCGCACGGCCCTTGCGCAGCGCCGCCGAGGCGAGGCCGAGCCAGAGCTGCGAGGAACGCCCCTGGTCGGCACCCTCCGGGGTGGCGCCGCCGATCTGCAGATGCTCGAAGGTGAACGGCACGATCTCGATGTTGGGCCACCGGTCGAGCTCCTCGGCCGGACGCAGGCCGAACGGCATCTCCTGGCGGTTCGCCTCGGCGCTCACGGTCTGCAGGAATTCGAGCGTCTCCTCCGGCGAGACCTCCTTCCGGAACTTGACCACCCCGATCTGGTGGCGGTGGAGCCGCTGGGCGAGCTCGCGGAGTACGGCGTTGTCGGTGTCGGTGGCCGCCCCCTCGACGATCAGCTGGTCCCGGGCAATGCCGATGGCAAGCGCGTCGCGGCTGCTCATCAGCGCCGACAGCCCGCTGAACACCGCGCTGGCGGCGTGCTCGATGACCGGATGGCCCTTGGGATAGGTGCCGTACTTGTGGAGGCCCACGGACAGCTGGATGAGAAACACCGACAGCTCGCGCGAAAGCGTCTTGCTCTCGGCTGGGCGGTCGGCTTGGGTCACGGAGGCCTGCCTTTGGGTAAGGGAGGAACTCTCCTAAGGTAGGCAATGGCGGGGAAGCGGGGAAGCGGGGGCCGAAGCGGGATGGTTCGTCACCCCCGCGAACGCGGGGGTCCAGGCGTGTATCGACCTGGATTCCCGCTTGCGCGGGAATGACGACCTACCGCCCCCCTTACGCGGCCTGCACCGACCCGACCACTTTGGCAGGCGGAAGCCCCATGAACTCGTTCCACCCCGCCTCGACCGCCGCGACGTTGGCAATCCCGCGCTTCCGCATCCACCAGCCGAGGATCAGGAGTGGAATGCCAATGAACGCCAACAGGATGAGGGCCGTGCATCCGGCGCCCATGACCATGATGTAGACGCCCGCGTGTTTTGGGAACTTGGCGATGGTCATGATCTTGCTCTTGGCATTGTGCAGCACGTCCGGGTCCCTGGAGCCGACCGCCTTGAGTTCGCCGATGACCATCTGCTTGTCCAGCTTGAGGAAGGGGCTGCGCTCGAGTGCCATGGGGAAACCTCCTGGGGGACTGTGGGGGGACGATTGACAAGCGGTCGCCCGGCGGTAGCATTGCCGAGTCCTGCTCTCCCCTTCCCTTGCGCAGCCCGCGAGGAAAAACCGTCATGGCCGATCGCGCCCCCCTCGCGGTGCCGGACTCCGACGAGCCTGCGGTATTGGTGCCCCCCGGCGACCGGGAGGCGCTGGACCGACTCTTTGCCGTCACCTACGAGGAGCTGCGCCGGCTGGCCGCCACCGTCCGTCAGGGCGATCCCGGCCTCACCCTGAGCCCCACGGCCCTGGTCAACGAGGCGTGGATCAAGCTCGCCAGCTCACCGCCGCAGGTGCCCCTCAGCCGCCTCCATTTCACCCGAATCGCCGCCCGGGCCATGCGGCAGGTCCTGATCGAGGCCGCCCGGAAGCGGAACGCCCTGAAGCGAGGGGACGGCCGGGCCATGGTGACCTTCGACGAGGAGCTGGACGCCCCGTCCGCGGGCGCCGACGACCTCCTGGCCCTGGATGCCGCCCTCGACGACCTGGCCCGGGTCAGCCCCCGCCAGGCGATGATGGTCGAGTATCGCTTCTTCGGGGGACTCGACGCGGCCGAGACGGCGGCCCTGCTGGAGGTGTCCGAGGCGACGATCCTGCGGGACTGGCGCGCGGCGAAGGCCTGGCTGGCGGCGGAACTGACCCGGCCCGGCTGACCGATGGACGCCCGGCGCTGGGAGCGGACGCAGCAGCTCTTTCATGAGGCGCTCGGGCTCCCCCCGGAGGCGCGGTCGGCGTTCCTTGCCAGGGAATGCGGCGAGGACGCCGGTCTCCTGGCCGATGTGCGCCGGATGCTCGACGCCGACGCCGCCGGGACGTCGCCACTGGATGGCAGTCTGGCCGGCGTGGCCGAGCGGGTCTTCCGGGTCGACACCGCCGAGCTCCCCCTGACCGACTTCGGCCCCTACCGGATCACGAAGCTGCTGGGCGAAGGGGGGATGGGGGTCGTCTACCTGGCCCGGCGCAGCGACCTCGGCAGCGTCGCCGCCCTCAAGCTCCTCCGTGACGCCTGGCTCTCCCCCGCGCGCCGGGAGCGGTTCGCCGCGGAGCAGCGCACCCTGGCGCAACTGCATCACCCCTCCATCGCACAATTGCACGACGCCGACACCCTCCCCGACGGCACCCCGTGGTTCGTCATGGAATACGTCGAGGGGGTCCCCCTCACGGACTATTGCCGGGTGCATGGGACGAGCATCGAGGGCCGGCTGGAGCTCTTTCGCGCCGTCTGCCAGGCGGTGCAGTATGCGCACGGCCATGCCGTCATCCACCGCGACCTCAAGCCGTCGAATATTCTGGTGACCGCCGACGGGACGGTGAAGCTGCTCGACTTCGGCATCGCCAAGCATCTCGAAGGCGATGACACCGCCGTGGACCAGACCCGGACCGGGCTTCGGATGATGACCCCCGCGTACGCCGCCCCGGAACAGATCCGGGGGGAGCGGGTGGGCATCCAGAGCGACGTCTACTCCCTCGGCGTGATCCTCTACGAATTGCTGACGGACCAACCGCCATTCGACCTGGCCAACAAGACACCCGCCGAGGCGATGTCGATCGTGGTGGCCCAGGAACCCGAGAAGCCGTCCGTCGTCGCGCGGCGCCCGTCGACCACGCCGACCATTCGTCCGAGGGCCAGCGCGACGGGGCACACCTCGTGGACCGACCTCGACGTGCTCTGCCTGACCGCGATGCACAAGGAGATGGGCCGGCGGTACCAGACGGTCGAGGCGCTGGTGCGGGACCTCGACCACTACCTCGAGGGTGAACCGCTGGAGGCGCGGCCCGACACCGTGCGCTACCGGATGGGGAAATTCGTCCGGCGGCACCGGGCGGGGGTGGCCGCCGCGCTGGCGGTGAGCGTGGTGCTGCTGGCGACGGTCGTGTTCTACACCGCCCGGCTCGCCCGGGCCCGCAACCAGGCGGTGGCCGAGGCGGCGCGCACCGCGCGCATCCAGCAGTACCTGGTCGCACTCTTCCAGGGGGGCGACGAGGCGGTCGGCCCGGCGGACAGCCTGCGGGTGGTGACGCTGGTGGACCGCGGCATTGCCAAGGCGCGCGACCTCGAGGGGGACCCGGTGCTGCAGGCCGAGCTCTACCAGACGCTCGGCACCATCTCGCGGCAGCTCGGGAACCTCGCACGCGCCGATTCCCTGCTGACCTTGTCCCTCGACCTCCGGCGCGCCCGACTCGGCGCGGCCCACCCCGACGTGGCGGAAGGGCTGGTGGCCCTCGGCGGCCTGCGCGCCGAACAGGCGCAGTACGAGGAAGCGGAGCGGATGATCCGGGAAGGCCTCGCGATCGATCGGCATGCGCTCGGCGACAACCATCCCGCGGTGCAGCGGGCGCTCTCGGCGCTCGGCCAGGTGCTGCAGGACCGCGGCGAGTACGACGAGGCCATCGCGGTCCAGTCCGAAGTGGTGCGGGCGACCGCAGGAAGCGACACCCCGGAGCTGGCCGCCGCGATGAGCCAGCTGGCGAGCACCCACTTCTACGCCGGCCACTACGACACCGCCGACTCCCTCAACACCCTCGTCCTCGCCATGAGCCGCCGGCTCTACGGCGACCAGCACCCCATGGTGGCCGAAGACCTGATCAATCTCGGCGCCACCCAGCTCGAGCGGGGGGAGTACGCGGCGGCCGAGGCGTATGACCGCGAGGCGCTGGCGATGACCCGCGCCTGGTACGGCGAGGAACACCCGAAGACCGCCGCCGGACTTACCCTCCTCGCGCGGGCCCTCGTCTACCAGAAACGCAACGACGAAGCCACGGCGCTCCTCCAGGAAGCGCTCACCATCCGGCAGAGGGTGTATGGGCCGATGCATCCGACGGTGGCGTCGACCACGAACGAGCTGGGCAACATCGCCGTGTCGGAGAACCGCTACGACGAGGCGATCGCGTACTTCAGCCAGATGGTGGAGATCTACCGCACGGCGTACGGCGGGAAGCACTACCTGATCGGCGTCGCGCTCTCCAACCTGGCGAGCGCCTATACCGGCGCGCGGGAATATGCGAAGGCGGAGCCGCTCTTCCGTGAGGCGATTGCGATGTACGAGGCGACCCTGCCGCCCGAACACACGACCACCGCCATCGCGCATATCAAGCTGGGACGAACGCTGCTGCGTCAGCGGCGCTTCGCCGAGGCGGAGCCGGAGACGCTGGCGGGGTATACCGTCATCCAACCGACGGCCGCGCCGGGGAACGGCTTTCTCCGGGCCGCGCGCATCGACCTGTCGGCGATTTACGACACGCTGGGTCAGCCGGCCAAGGCGGCGAGGTTCAAGGCGGAGTTGGCGGATACGGGGAAGTAGGAGAGGCAGCGGGGCAGCGGGGCAGCGGGGAAGCGGGGAAGCGGGGAAGCGGGGCGGAAGGTCGATGATTTGTCACCCCCGCGAAAGCGGGGGTCCAGCGGTGTATCGGCCTGGATTCCCGCTTGCGCGGGAATGACGAATTCCAGTCCCCTGTCCCCCCTGCTATCCGCCAGCCGGGTAATTGCACCCGTCCGGCGCCTGGGGCACCTGTTTCAGGAAATCGTACACCGTGCCGTTCCACCGCCATAGGGGGAAGCAGAACCCAGGTCCGCCGATCAACAGGTCGGGATAGCCGAGGTTGGAGGTGGACTGCGGTTCGGCGGAGGCGGCGGGGAAGCCGAGGTTGGGCTGGTAGGTGCCGGCCGAGTCTTTGATGAAGAGCACCGCGGAACTCCCGGCCATGCCGGAGGTGCAGCTGTTGCCGGCAATCACCAGCACTTCCGGCTCACCGTCGCCGTTCCAATCCGAGAAGCTCACCTCCGCGCCCGCGGGCTGGCCGCAGGACTGATCCACGAACCCCTTCCCCGTCGAATCCACCGCGAGCCAGGTCGCCTCGAAGACCAACTGCCGCTCTGCGGCCGACAGCCCTCCATTCCCCTTGGCGAAGAGGAGCGCCGGACCGGGCGGGTCAGGCGGCTCCTGCGCCGCGCAGGCAGGGGAGAGGAGAGAAACGAGGAGTGAAGCGGTAGTTGCAATGCGCATGTGTCTCGCCTCCGTCCGGGGAACTCGCGTTCACCTCACCCCCTGTCCCCCTCTCCAGCATCTGGAGAGGGGGGACGAAGGGTACGCCTATTGTTGCGCGGAACGGAGCCGGAAACCGTCACCTGCCCCCTTTCACTTCACCGCCGCGATGAACTCCTTCAGCATCTTCCAGCCCGCCTGGTCGTACGCCTTGGCGGGGCCGTCCGGCGGCAGGCAGCCGATCCCCGGCTGCGGCGAATTGACGACCTTCATGCCCCGTGCATCGCGGGTCTCGACGTACCAGTTGCCGCCGTCCATGCAGGTGCTATCGCGCCTGCGGAGCTGGGTGACCCCGGGATTCGCCGGCGGCGGTTGGCGCGTCGCCGGGTCGCCCCGCCGCCCGCCCCCCTGCTCCGCCGCGCGGCTGGCGAGGGTAAGCGAGTCGAGCCGGACCAGCTCCGCAGCCCAGTCCACTGGGCTGTACTGTTCCGGCACGCGGCACACCCATGCCTTCCCCTCCTGGTAGCCGCGCGCCCACGAGGTACAGCCAAAGGTGCTGTCGAACTTGGCGCGATCGGCGGCCATGGCCGACTGCATCCGGCTCCACTGCGCCGCGCTGTCGGCCGCGGACGTACCACCGGCCTCGACCGGGTCATAGCGGCGGTACCAGACCAGCATCTGGCCGCTCACCTGCCCGTTGACGTCGCGGAAGACGATGGCAGGGCTGGGACCCATCAAACCGTAGTTGCCGGCAAAGCGCACCACTCGACCGGAGGAGACCGGCGTCGAGTCGGGATACGTCAGTGCCCAGGGGCTGGGGAGCGGTGCACTGGACTGGATGGCGCAGCCGGTGGTGGCCGCCAGGAGGAGGGACGCGACGGCGACGGCAGAGAGGCGCATGGTCAGACCTTGGTTGAGAGCGATGTCGAAAGGTAGTTCTTTGCGGCTTCACTGCCCACCCGCTCCGCCGCTTCCCAGCCCGGCCATTCCACCTCACCCCCTGGCCCCCTCTCCATGATATGGAGAGGGGGAATGCCTAACACAATCCCGCCCGGTGCTTGCTGGGTCGGCACTCGAATCCATCGATCGCCCAGAGGCCGCGCTGTTCCTGCTCCGCGATCGCCTCGGCGGCGCGAAACCACTCGGCATAGCTGGTGTTGGGATAGTACTCCAGCGTGACCGCCCAGCCCTGCCGCACCATCAGGAAGTTGACGGAGACACCGTCGCGCCAGAGGTAACCGAGGAGCCGGCCGTACCGGTCGCGCGTCTCCTTGTCGGTGCTGAGCTGGAGGGTGTCCTGGAGGGAGACGAGAGCCAGGAGGCCGTCCGTGGCCATCGCGCCGAAGGGAGGCTGGTCCCGCTCCGGGGTGTCGATGCCGATCAGCCGCACCGCGCCACGGCCCTGGCACTCGAGGGTGTCGCCGTCGCGGACCTTGGTGACGATGCAGCTGCTCAGCCCGGCGAACGGGACAGGGGGACCCGAGTCGAGGAGGGGCGCCGCGAGGGCGGGACTGCAGGGGCGGCCGCCGTTGGCGCGGTAGCCGCTGTCGATGGCGGTGGTCTCGGGGAGGTACTCCCCCCGCTTGGTGGTGCCGTAGTGCTCGGTGCCGGGGCAGTGATAGACCCCGGAGCCGAGGTTGACCCAGACCGGCTTGGGCGGCGCCGAGGAAGGTGCTTGCTGCGCGCAGGCGGTGACGGCCGACCCGGTGATCGCCAGCGAAACGAGGAGCAGCTTCAGGAGCATCTCCGAAGATACAACGGATGTAGAAGGGGCAAGTCGACGTGCCGTCCCTGCCCGGAGCGGGGCACGATGGGCTCCCACCCCGTGTGTCCTCGCGCAGCGAGTTGAAGCTTGAAGCGCCGGGCCCCCTCCCCGCGGGGGCTGGCTGGCGTGGAGTCGCCACGGCGCGCGGCCCCAATTCAGTTCACGGTGCGGTCACCACGAAGTAGACTCTTGGATCGGTCCCGAGGAGAAGGCTCAGTGTGGTACCGGTCGTGGTGTCCTGGGCGTGAAATGCCTTCGCAAACGGGGGTGAGGGAGACTGATTCTCAACATGGCTCCACCCCTCCGGCAGCCAATCCGTGAGCGTACCCAGCAGCTTCTTGTACCGGCCGGCCGCGGGTTTCTGATCCCTCGAGAGGAACACGAGGCATCGGACCCGCTTGGTGCCCATCACCTCACAATCGTAGGTGCCCGGCGCGTCGAGCTTCGACTCCCAGATCGAGTCCCTTCCCGCCGTCGACTCCACCAGCCGCCCCCGAATCCCCGTGAAGTGCCAACGCGCAGCCTCTACGAACGGCGGCAGCGCCTCGGCCCAGGCATCGCGGCTGGTGCGCACCGAGACACAGGCGTGTAGCGCCCGGACATGTTCCTCTCCTCCGAGATGCTCGGCGTCGCCCCGGACCCTGCTGCGCGAGACGAGGAGCGAGTCGATCGACGCCCGGCTCGCCATGCCTCCGTCGACGAGGAGCTGCATGGCCCAGCAGTCGGCCTCGGTTTCTGTCGCATAGGAATTCTCGGCATAGGGATGGCCGAGCGTGTGGTGTGCGCATTCGTGGAGGTAGACGAACAGCTGATCGATCTCTGGCAGACCATTCATGTTCGTCTTGTTCCACCAGATCATCGCCTTCCCGTCTTCGTACCCGGCCATCCCGCCCCAGGACATCTTGTTGTCTGTCTTGGAAGGGATGGGGGAGCCGAGCCGATCGACGCAGGCATTGAACGGCGCCTGCGCATGGAGGGTGACCGGCGGGGTGGTGAGAATGAATACGGCTGGGAGCGCAATCAGGAGGCGGCGGTACACCGAGGGCATCGGAACTCCCGGGGCAGGCCGAAGCGGGGGTAGGCTCGGCACCATCGTGGAAAGTACGGTTCGGTCAGTGAGGTGTAAAGGACAGAGGTGACACCCGCTCTTTCTCGGCCTTGCATCCCGCGTAGTTCCCCCGATGGCATGTCCCGAGACTCCGAGGATACGTGCCCCGACGGCCAACCACGTGGATGTCTTGCCTGGACTCATGGCTTCTGGCCCTTCGAATCCTGAACCCCGTCTCGAGGACGATGATCGACGCCGGACAGCCGGCCACCGGCATTGCGCCCAGGGTGGCCACGATCGTCGCGGCCGTGCTACTCTTCATTCCGGGAGCGACTGGAGCACACAATTGAGTGGATGGTTTCGGTGTGGTAAGGGAATGGGGCAGCCCACCGCGCGCTTGCGTTGCGGGCGGTCCTCGATATCGTATGTGAAGGGGGAGGCGCCGCCTCCACGGTCCGTCACCCGCCCTCACCTGGGATCGCCATGCTTGCTGCCGTAGACAGCTACCTGTCGGCTCGATCCCCATTTCAGCTCGGGATCTACTCCCTCGTCCTCCTCGCCGTCGTCGGCACGATCGACTACTCGACCGGGTACGAACTCTCCTTTTCGATCTTCTATGCCATCCCGGTCGGACTGAGCGCGTGGTACCTGGGGCGACGCTTCGGCCTGCTCTTCTCCATCCTCTCGGCGCTGGTCCTGTTCCTGGTCGACGCCGCAGCCGGCCATCCGTACATCGGCACCACCAGCCCCTACTGGAACACCGGTGTCCCCCTCGGGTTCTTCCTGATCATCACCGTGCTGCTCGACACCCTTCACCGCGCGCTCGACGCCCTGGCCTCTCAGGCCCAGCGGGATGGGCTGACCGGCCTTCTCAACGACCGCACCTTCCGGGAACGCTGCCGCCCGGCCTTTGCCCTGGCGGCCCGGCACGGCCGGACGGTGGCGCTCGGGTACATCGACCTCGACGGGTTCAAGGGGATCAATGACCGGTCCGGGCACGCCGTGGGCGACCAGGTGCTGCGGGAAGTGGCCGCCGCGATCATGAAGCTCCTCCGCGGCACCGACTTCGCCGGCCGGCTCGGGGGCGACGAATTCGGGGTGCTGCTGGTGGAGACCACCCCCGACGGCCCCGCAGACCTTTTTCGGCCGGCTGCACGACGCCCTGAACTCGCTGGCGGCCAGGCACAGCTGGCCGCTCGGGATCAGCATCGGCGTGGGAGTGTTCAACCCGCCCCCGACCACGCCCGACGACGGCATCAGGTACGCCGACGACCTGATGTACCGGGTCAAGCACTCGGGCAAGAACCGGGTGCTGGTCGAGGACTTTGACGGGGGGCGGGCGGGATAGCGGGCGACGAGGCGATCTTGGGCAGGCACCTCGGACCGACACGCAGGGACGCGGGAGGCACGGAAGAGTTCCGTGTTTCCCGCGTTGCAGTTGTAGTTCCTGCCCCGCTGCCCAGCTACTGTACCCCACACCCCTGACCCCTCTCCCTCCGGGAAAAGGGTACTTCGTGTCGTTCGTGGCTTCCTGTGAGCAGTTCTCACGCGAAGCCGCGAAGCCACGAAGGGGGTCGCTGTCATTGCGAGGCCACGAAGTGGCCGAAGCAATCTCGGGTAGGCCCCCAGGGCCGACCAAGAGGGACGCGGGAAGCACGGAAAACAGCCGGAAACGCGGAAGAACTGCTTGGAGGGTGCTGACACGACCCCCCCAGACGGTTCTCCGAGCTTCCCTGACTTCCGCGTTTCCCGCGTTGCAGTTGCTGTTCCCGCCCCGCGGCCGCCCGGCCCTCTTTGCCTAGCGCACCATCTCGGACCCGGTCATCTTTCCCCCCACAGTGACCGATTCCCTGCCCCCACTCGCCGCCGCACTCGCCAACCAGTACCGCATCGAGCGCGAGCTCGGCGCTGGCGGCATGGCCACGGTGTACCTGGCGCGCGACCTCAAGCACGACCGCGACGTGGCCATCAAGGTCCTCCGGCCGGAGCTCGCGGCCGCGCTCGGCGCCGAGCGATTCCTGGCCGAGGTGAAGATCACCGCCCGGCTCGACCATCCCCATATCCTGACCCTGATCGATTCCGGCGACGCCGACGGCACCCTCTACTACGTCATGCCGTTCGTGCGAGGTGAGTCACTCCGGGCCCGCCTTACGCGGGAGCGGCAGCTCAGCCTCGACGGGGCGGTCGACATCATCTGTCAAATCGCCTCGGCGCTGGACTACGCCCACCGCCAGGGGGTCATCCACCGCGACATCAAGCCCGAGAACATCCTGCTGCACGAGGGGAATGCCTTCCTGACCGACTTCGGCATCGCCCTGGCCGTCAAGGAGGCCGGCGGCGAGCGCCTGACCGGCACCGGGCTCTCCCTCGGCACGCCGAGCTACATGAGCCCCGAGCAGGCGGCCGGGGATCGGGATCTCGACGCCCGGAGCGACGTCTACGCCCTGGGCGCGGTGACGTACGAGATGCTGGCGGGGGAGCCGCCGGTGACGGGCGCCTCGGTGCAGGCAATGATCGCCAAGCTGCTGACCGAGCGGCCGACGTCGCTCCGGGTGCTGCGGGACACCGTGCCGGCAGCGGTGGATGCGGCGGTGATGCAGGCCCTGGCCAAGGCGCCGATGGACCGGCAGGCAAGCGCGCGCGAATTTGCCGACGCCCTCTTCAGAGGAACGATTCTCACCCTCCCACCGCCGCCGCGCGCCGCTCCAGGACGCGGGAACAGGCAGGCATGGGCCATCGGCGTGCTCCTCCTCGTCGTCGCCGCCGTTTTCCTCTGGCGACGCGGGGGTGGAGCGGAGGAAAGCACCATCCGTTCGATTGCGGTGTTGCCGCTCGACAACTACTCCGGCGATTCCACCCAGAACTACTTCGCCGAGGGGATGACGGATGAGCTGACCAGCAACCTCGCGATGATCAGCCAGCTCAGGGTGACGTCGCGCGGGTCGGCGATGCAGTTCAAGGGGAGCAATCGTCCGGCGACACCGGAGATCGCCAAGATCCTCGACGTGGACGCCATCGTCGAGGGTTCGGTGGTCCGCTCGGGCGACCGGGTGCGGATCACGGCGCAGCTGATCGACGCCCGGGCCGACAAGCACCTCTGGGCCCAGACCTTCGAGCGCAATTCGAGTGACGTGCTGACGCTGCAGGCGGAGCTGGCGTCGGCCATTGCCAGCGCCATCAACGTGCAACTCACGTCGGGGGAGCAGTCTCGACTCTCGGCGGCACCGACGGTGAACCCCGAGGCTCACGACGCCTACCTCAAGGGGCGCTATTTCTTCAATCGGCCGACCGACGAGAACCTGCAGAAGGCCATCGCGCAGTTCAACGAGGCCATCCGGCTGAGCCCGACCTTTGCCCCGGCGTACTCGGGACTGTCGGACGCCTATGCGTGGGCCGCCTGGAACGAGGGATTCATCAGCGTCCTCGATGCGAAGCCGCTTGCCAAGGCCGCGGCAGAACAGGCGGTGCAACTCGACAGCGTGTCGGCAGAGGCGTTTACCTCGCTCGGCGTGTACAAAGCCTGGTTTGACTTCGACTGGGAAGGGAGTGAGCGAGAGCTTCGTCGAGCAATCGCACTCAATCCGAACTATGCCTTTGCGCACGACCAGCTCGGTCTGTTGCTGGCGAGCCAGGGGCGCTTCGACGAGGCGATCACCGAGGGAAATCGGGCCATCGAACTCGATCCACTCTCGGCGTCGATCCTGCTCGATGCCGCCGCGTCGTACGGCTATGCCGGGAAGACGGCGCAGGAGATGGAGCTCATCCGGAAGGCCACAGACCTCGACCCGACCTTTTTCTATCCGCGCTTCCAGGAAGGTTACCTGGCGCTCTCCGCAGGGGACTACCCCAGGGCCATCGCGCAGTACGAGCAAGCCCGGGCCCTGGGTGCCCCGTCGTTCGTGACCGCCTATCTGGCATCCGCCTATGCCATGGCGGGCGACCGCACCCGTGCGATGGCCACCCTCGAGGAACTCAAGGGCCTTTCGCCAGGCGGCAACGTCGCCCCGTTCAACCTGGCACTGCTCTATCGGGGCCTCGGCGACCACGTGCGCGCGCTCGACTACCTCGAACAGGCCTACGCCGCCAATTCGCAGCAGGTGTTCTGGCTGAAGGTGGATCCACTCTGGGATCCGCTGCGGGAGGAGCCGCGGTTCAAGGCGCTGATGAAGAAGCTGAATTTCGGGGAGTGAGGGGGGCTTCTGTCATTGCGAGGAGGCCCCGGCAGGGGCCGACGAAGCAATCTCGATGCTGCCTCCCCGCCTCCCTGCCCCGCTTCCCCGCCATCACCTCCCAAACGACTTCCGCCGCGGCTGCGGCCGGTCCCCGATCACCACGCGCACATGGTGCACGGCCCCGTCGTCGACCAGCGGAATGGCGGCG
Organism: uncultured Gemmatimonadales bacterium; assembly: GCA_963748815.1. Taxonomy (GTDB): domain Bacteria; phylum Gemmatimonadota; class Gemmatimonadetes; order Gemmatimonadales; family GWC2-71-9; genus SPDF01. The sequence continues at coordinate 841,073 of CAVVKJ010000010.1, forward strand.
GGGTCGCACGCCACGCCGTCCAGCTCGGCCTCGGCGATGCCACGGCCGCGACGCTTCGGGTTGGACACGGCGATCTCGTACCGGGTGCGCCCGTACCGCCAGCTGATCGCATACTCGGGCCAGGCCGCCGGAATGCAGGGATCGAGCTCGAAGGTCGCTCCTCGCCGCGTGAGGCCGAGAATGCTCTCGAGCCCGGCGCGATACATCCAGCCCGCCGAACCGGTGTACCAGGTCCAGCCGCCGCGGCCCGCGTGCGCCGCGTGGGCGTACACGTCGCCCGGCGTCACGTACGGCTTCGACCTTGTAGCGTTCCACATCGGCGGCGGTGCGCGTGTGGTTGATCGGGTTCAGCATGTGGAACAGCTCCATCGCCTCGTCGCCGTTGCCGAGCCGGGCCGACGGCCATGATCGTCCAGATCGCGGCGTGGGTGTACTGCCCGCCGTTCTCCCGGACGCCCGGCGGATATCCCTTGATGTAGCCCGGGATCCTGCGCGGGAGCGATCGAACGGGGGCGTGAACAGGAGCACCGCCCGCGCGCCCCGCCGCACGAGGTGGGTGCGGACCGCGTCCATGGCCCGCTCCGCGCGCGCCGAGGGGGCGGCGCCGGAGAGCACGGCCCAGGTCTGCGCAGATCGAGTCGATCTTGCATTCGTCGTTCTGCGCCGACCCGAGCGGCGAACCGTCGTCGTAGTAGCCCCGCCGGTACCAGTCGCCGTCCCAGGCCAGTTCCGAGCATGGTCGCCAGCCGGCTGGCCTCGCCGGCGTAGCGGACGCGCGTGCTGCCGGTCGCCCGCGCTCGCACAGAGCGGCGCCGAGCTTGCTGCAGCACCGCGTAGCAGGAACCAGCCGAGCCACACGCTTTCGCCCCGACCCTCGCTGCCCCACCCGGTTCATGCCGTCGTTCCAGTCGCCGCTCCCGATGAGCGGGCAGGCCGTGCGCGCCGGCCGTGAGGCTCCGCTCCACGGCGCGGATGCAGTGCTCCAGGAGGGACGCCGACTCGGTGGACGCGCCGGGCTGCAGGTACGCCTCGATCTCGCCCGACACGAGCGGCGGCGCCGTCGAGGAACGGGACGACCTCCCGCAGGATGCCGTCGTCGCCCGTCGCCTCGACATAGTGCGCCACCGCGAAGGGCAGCCAGAGCAGGTCGTCGGAACAGCGGGTGCGCGTGCCGCGGCCCGACGGCTCGTGCCACCAGTGCTGCACGTCGCCCTCGACGAACTGGCGGCCGGCCGCCCGCAGGATGTGCTCGCGCAGCAGGTCCGGCCGGGCGAACGACCAGCGACATCGCGTCCTGGAGCTGGTCGCGGAAGCCGTAGGCGCCGCCGGGCTGGTACAGGGCGGACCGCGCCCACAGCCGGCAGCTCACGCACCTGGTAGAGCAGCCACCGGTTCATGAGCAGGTCGAAGGAGTCGTCCGGCGTCTTCACCTGGATGGTGCCGAGGAGCTCGTCCCAGCGACCGGTCACCGTGGCAAGCGCGGCCTCGGCGGCCGCGACGCTCCGGTGCCGCGCCAGGAGTTCGCGCGCGTGCGCCGCGTCACGACCCTCGCCCAGCGTCCACGCCACCTGACGCGTCTCTCCCGGCGCCAGCTCGAGCTGCACCTGCAGGGCCGCGCAGGGATCCAGCCCGGCGCCGATCTCGCCGGACAGCACGTGGCGGCTCAGGGCCGGCGGGCCGCGCCAGCGAGCCGTTCCGGCCCAGGAACGAGAGGCGGTCCGCCGGAAATGGAGTGCGGCGTGTCGCTGCTGGCGGCGAACGCGACCCGGTCGGGGAACTCCTCGTTGTAGGGGTTGGTCGCGAGCACCGCGCCGGTCACCGAATCCTGCTCGGTCACGACGTGCAGGTGCGCGCCCGAGCCGCGGCGGGCCGAGGCGCCACTCGGCGTAGCCGAACAGGCTGAGCCGGCGCGTGCGCGGCGCTCCGGTTGGTCAGCGTCAGGAGCGAGAACTTGACCGGGTCACTGGCGTCCACGAAGACCGCCAGCTCCTGCTCGATCTCGTGGGAGGCGTGCGCAAACCGCGACACACCGGCGGCGTGGCGCACCACGTAGCGACCGCTGTCCGCGGTCCGGGGCATCGGTCCCGGCGTCGGGCGACCAGACGTCACCGGTCTCGTCGTCCCGCAGGAAGAGCGCCTCGCCGGTCGGGTCGCTGACCGGATCGTTCGAGAACGGCGTCAGCCGGTTCTCCCGGCTGTTCTCCGCCCAGGTGTACGCGGACCCGGAGGCCGACACGACGGTCCCGAAGCCGGGATTCGCGATGACGTTGACCCAGGGGAGCGGCGTCTCGGCGTCGCCGTCGAGCACGACGACGTACTCGCGCCCATCGTCGGCGAATCCACCCGACCCGTTGCCGAGGGTGAGTCGGGGGCACCTCGACCGCGACGGCCGTCGCGCTCGGGGATCGGCACCGCCGGGGGCGCAGCAATCTCGGGATCCAATCGCGGCTCGGCGTAGGGCCGGTCCAGCTGGGCCATCAGCGTGCCCCGCTCCCCGCTCAGGACGGCGCGCGCCACGCTCGAGAGCAGGTGGCGCTCGGCCTCGCTCATCCGGTCGCCCACGCAACAGGAACACGCCGCCGGGCCGGTGCTTCCACGCACCCCACGGTCCGGTGTCGAGCACCACGCCGAGCTGCACGTGCATCTCGTCGAGGTAGCTCACCGGATGCTCGTTGAGGATGACGACGTCGGCGCTGAGCCCCTTGAGCCGCCAGTACTCCTGGGCCTGCAGCACCTGGCGGACCAGCGGGATGTCGTCTTCCTCGACGACGCGCACCAGGAGAATGGGCAGGTCGCCCGAAATCCCGTGGGCCCAGAGCCCGGGCCGCCCGAGCGTCGCTCCCGAGGGCGCTTCGGGCGCGGCACCGAGCGACCGGTCGGTGTAGAGGACCCGGGAGGCGAGGCGTTCGTAGAGCTGGGCCTCGTCGCTCGTGATGCCCATGTGGCGGAGCGTGCTCTGGGCCTGGGTGTAGGCCAGCGCAAAGGTGCGCGCCGCCGCGCTCGGGTCGTGGTACTTGTGGGCGATGGCCAGGGCGCCCTCGCGGCTCGAGGCCATCCCGGTGGCAAAGGAGAGGCGCACGAAGCCGCCGGGCGCCAGCCGGATCCGCTGCCGAAGGCTCACGATGGGATCCAGCACGGCGCCCACCGTCCCCGAGAGCGCGCGGCCGTCGAGCGCCACGGGATCTGCGGGCCCCCTGCCCCGACCCAGGAACCGGAGGCGGTCGGTCTCCCACTCCACCGGCCCCTGCATCCGTCCCTCGACGCTCAGCACGTGGACCGCCCAGGCGCCGGCCTCCTCCCGCGAGCGGGGCCGCCGGCCGCAGAGCAGCGCGGAGCTCTCCGCCAGGTATTCCGTCTCGACGAAGAGCTTGCCGAACGCCGGATGCGCGAGGTCGTCCGCGATCGACACCAGCGCGATCTCGGCGTAGCTGGTGATTTCCAGCTCGCGATGGCGGTCGCTCAGGTTGGTCACGGCCAGGCGGCGGACCTCGACGTCGTCCTCGGTCGACACGGCGATGTCGAGCTGGGTCGAGATGCCGTCGTCGGTCCGTCGGAATACCGCTCGCTCCGGCTGGTACGTCACCAGGTACTCTTCCGGCTCGCGGCCCGTCGGGTGGTAGGCCGCCGACCACACCGACCCGTTCCGCACGTCGCGGAGGTAGAGGAACTGGCTGCCGACGTCGCGGGTGGCGTCTTCGCGGTAGCGGGTGACCGCGCGGCCGCGGCAGAGGCTGGCGCCGCCGCCGGCGTTGGTGACCACCGCGACATACGCCCCGTTCGACAGGAACTGCGCGTGCGGGAAGCGGGTGTGCGGCGACCGGAACCGCCGCACCGCCCCCGGCGTGGCCGCCGCGGCCGCGCGCGTCTCCTCAGCGGGATGCGGCTGGGAGATGGGCGCGTGTCGCGGCACCCGCTCCTGCAGCAGCAGCGCCGTGGCCTGCACCCGGGGGTCGGCGTGGAAGCGGCGCACCATCACGTCGCCCAGCAGGGTGTTGGCCAGGGCGATGAGGCTCATCCCCTGGTGGTGGGCCAGGTAGGCCTGCACGACGACGCCCCGCGGGGCCGATGGCGCCGGGGCGCTGCCGGGATCGCTGTCCAGCGCCTTGCGATGGGTGTAGTCGACGGATTCGTAGAAGCCGTACGCACCCTCGGCGCCCTCGCGCGCGAGCCGCCGGAAGTTCTGCGCGGCCCGGGTCGGGTCCACCATCGCGGCCAGCGCGGTCGCGTATGGCGCCACCACGAGGTCGTCGCCCAGCCCCCGCTTGAGCCCGAGCCCCGGCACGCCAAAGGCCTTGTACTGGTAGTTGCCGTGGCGGTCCACGATGTTGAAGCCGGACTCCGAGATCCCCCACGGCACGCCCCGCTCCCGGCCGTAGTCCATTTGCCGGCGCACCGCCATGTGGCTCGACTGATCGAGCAGCGTCCCGGCGTAGCTCCGCATGACGAGCATCGGCATCAGGTACTCGAACAGCGTGGCGCCCCAGGAGAGGAGCGTGGAGGCGCCGTCCACGCTGGTCAGCAGGCGCCCGAGGTGGAACCAGTGGCTGTCGGGGACGTCGCCCTTGGCGATGGCCACGAAGCTCGCGAGCCGAGCTTCCGAGGCGAGGAGGTCGTAGAACGACGGGTCGAGGCGGCCGGGGCCTTCGGCGTCCGCCAGCCGGAAACCGATGGCGAAGATCTGGCGCTGGCGGTCGTAGAGGAAGCCGAAGGACATGCCCTCCACGAAAGCCAGCGCGCGGTTCGCGAGCGCCTCGAGCCGTGCATCCGGCCCGCCCGAGGGGCCGTCGGTGGCCAGCGCCGCGGCCAGGGTCTGCGCCCAGGCGATGCCCTCCCCGGACGGCCCGACGCAGCCCAGCGCCTCGACGAGGTTCGGCCGCAGGCCGGCGGCAAGGGTCAGGCTTTCCTCGGCGTCCTCGACGCCATTCAAAGCGCCCAGCAGGGCGGTCACGGCCGACTCCAGCCGTGCGCCCGCGCCGGGCGCCGTGTCTTTCGGCGGCGCGGAGGCGAGCGCGCCCGCGGCGACGGCGGCGGTGTCGCGCAGGCCGGACCGGCGCTGCGCCGGCGACTGCGGTGATGCCGCGAGCTCCTTCAATCCCTCGGCCAGCGCGATCAGCGCCCCGGCGAGGTTGCCGCTGTCCACGGTGGACACGTACCCCGGCGGCAGCGGCGCCAGGGTGCTGGTGTCGTACCAGTTCAGGAGATGCCCCTCGTAGCGCTCCAGCCCCTCCATCGTGGTCATCAGCGCGTCGAGCCGCTCCAGCAGCTCGTCGGTGCGGATGTAGCCGAGGTCGTGGGCGGCCAGGGTGGACAGCAGGCCCATCGCGATGTTCGTCGGCGAGGTCCGGTGCGCCACGACGGGGTCCGGCGTCTCCTGCACGTTGTCCGGCGGCAGGCCGTGGTCGGCGGCGCCCATGAAGGTGTCGAAGAACCGCCAGGTCTTCCGCGCGATCCCGTGGAGCAGCAGGCGATCCTCCGCGCCGAGCCGGTGCCGCGCGGGCCTGACGGGCTGGCTCAGCCACCAGGCGATGAGCGGCGCACCCAGCCACAGGGCGAGGATGGGCAGGGCCACCGGGAGTGCGTCCGGCCGCGCCCCGACCACCAGGACCGCCAGGAGCAGGGCGGTCAGCGGGCTGGCAGCCATTTCCCCTACGAAGAGCAGGAGCCCGCCCTTCACGGCGAGTCCCGCGGAGCGGGCCGCCGTGGCCGCCGCCGTTTCCCACTCGAGCAGGCGCCGCTGGGTAACGATGAGGCGGATCAGCGTGAGGACGATGGCGTGCGCCATCTCGTACGCGTGGTAGGCGAGGAAGGTCACCAGCAGGACCACCTGGGCGGCGGCGGTCTTCACGTCCTCGATCAGCAGCCGCCAGAAGACCCGGAGGGGCTGCTGCGGCGCGGGGCCCGCCAGGAACCGGAGGACCAGCGGGTAGAGCGGGAACGCCATCGTGCCGAGGATCAGCGCGGTCCACACCCAGGCGGCGCCGGGAAGCACGAGCCAGGCACCCGCCAGCGCCACCAGGGTGGCCGGTGCCACCAGCGTGCGCCGCAGGTTGTCCAGGATCTTCCAGCGGGAAATGATCGGCAACCTGTTGCGTTCGAGGCCCTGGCGGGTCGGCACGAGCGGGAAGAGCCAGAACAGGATCTGCCAGTCGCCGCGGGCCCACCGATGCTGGCGGCGCGCGTGGGTGAGCACGCTGGCTGGGTAGTCGTCCACCACCTCGACGTCGGTCACGAGGGCGGGCCGCGCGTGCAGTCCCTCGAACAGGTCGTGCGAGAGCATCGAGTTCTCGGGCACCCGCCCCTCGAGCGCCGCCATGAAGGCGTCCACGTCGTAGAGGCCCTTGCCCGTGAAGATCCCCTCGCTGAAGAGGTCCTGGTAGGTGTCCGAGACCGCGGTGGTGTAGGGATCCACGCCGGTGTGCCCGGCGTAGAGCCGCGAAAAGAGCGACCCGGCAGCACTCGCGAGCGTGACGCTCACCCGGGGCTGGAGGATGCCGTAGCCTTCGGTCACCCGGCGGAGCCGGGAATCGAAGTGGGGGCGGTTCAGCGGGTGCGCGATGATGCCGATGAGCTGCCGGGCGGCGTTGCGCGGCAGGCGGGTGTCGCTGTCCAGGGTGATGCAGTAGCGCACGCCCGGGAGGAACTCCGGCTCGCCGACGTGGACGTGGAAGCTGGTGTCCGTGGCTCCCCGCACCAGGCGGTTGAATTCCTCGAGTTTGCCGCGCTTCCGCTCCCAGCCCATCCAGGAGCCTTCGTGCGAGTTCCACTGGCGCACCCGGTGGAACAGGTGGAACCGTCCGGGGCGGCCCCCGCCGGTCTCTGCGTTGAGTGCGGCGATCCCGCGTTCCGCGGCGTCGAGGATCTCGGCGTCGCCCGGCATCGACTCGGCCGCGGCGTCGGTGAAGTCGCTCAGGATGGCGAAGTGGATCTGCGGATCGCTGTTGCCGAGTGCCAGGACCTCCAGGTGCTCGATGAGTTCCTCGACGCCGTGGACGCTAGTCAGCAGCGTCGGGATGACCACCATGGTCCGGGCGCGCTCCGGCACCCCGTGCAGGAACTCCAGCCGGGGGAGTCGGCGCGGGGGGAGGAAGTGCGCCGCCAGCCGCTGGACCAGCGCGATGCCGAGTTCGGAGGCGGGAAAGAGGAGGAGGGCCACCGCGAGCAGCTCGGCCCAGGCGTCGCCGCCCGACACGCGCGCATAGGCGGCGGCAATGATCAGCAGGATGCCGGTGGCGAGTCCGATGGACCCGAGGTAGACGCTGGTGGCGTGGGTGGACACGAAGCGCCGCGCCCGCCCCTCGAGGGTGGGCTGGTAGGAGACGTCCGTTTCCAGTTTCCGCCGCCCCGCCCCGATCAGGTGATAGCCCACGTGCGCGGCGCGATCGTCCGGCGAGCCCTGCTCCGCCGCGTGCCGGGCGCTCTCCACCACCCGGAGCGCCGCCCGGAGCTGCGCCTCGCCGCTGGGCTCGGCGAGTTCCTCCACCGCCTGCCGGTACCGGTCGCGGCTCTGGAAGTCCATCTGGCCGTACGCCGCGGCGGGGTCCCGCCGCAGGACCTGCTCGACGAGGCTGACGCTTTCGAAGAAGACCGCCCAGTCCAGCGTCGAGCAGAGCCGGAGGCTGGTGATCGCGTTGCCCACCGAGACCTGCGCCGTGGCCTGGGCCTGGTGTTCGGTCCGGATCACGTCCTCGGCGGTCATCCCCTGGGCGGTGAGCCGCTCTTCCACGGCCGCGCGCACCGGGGACACCAGGGGGCCGTACTCGCGCATCCGCTGCAGAAGGCGTACGACGAACGCCGTCTCGAGGGTGTCGGGGAGGGCGGCCATGGCGCCGGCGGTGCCGGCGCCGGCGATCTGGTCGAGGTAGCGGTCGGCCGCGAGGCGCGCTTCGCGCGCGGCGAGCGTCTCCTCCGCCAGGCGCCGCAGGTTCTCGATCAGCGCGATCTTGAGCATGCTGGGCCAGGCCCACAGCTCGCCGATGGTCAGAGGGGCCACGGTCTGGTAGGCGGTCATGAACCGACACCAGCTGCACGCGATCGAGGCGCCCGTCGGTGTGGCGGATCAACTCCAGCGCCATGGCGTGGATGCGCGCCATGCCCGCCATTTCGCGGGGCGCCAGCTTGGGGAGCCCGCGGTAATACCGGCGCGGCAGGTCGTGCCGCACGCCGCGGAACTCCGACTCGATCAGGTGGGCGTTGTCGAGGTGCCATTCGGCGGCGGGGGCGAGGAACTCGCCGCGGTGGACGTCGTCCGCCAGGATGCGATAGGCGTCGCGAAGGACCCGGGCGTTGTCGTCGAGGCGGAGGAAGAAGGGCTGGGTCCGGCCCCGGGTCCCGCGGCCAGGGTGAAGCTGGCGGCGAGCACGCGGGCGCGCTCCTCGAGGCGCTCGATGCTCAGCAGTTCGGCGCGGAGCGGGCTCTCACGGGTGGGGCCGCGCGGCCGGAAGACACGGAGGAGGGGGTGCAGGGCGTCGATCACGTCGAAGTGTACATCACTCGGCGGGGAAGCGGGGAAGCGGGGAGGGCCTCACCCCCCGGCCCCCTCGACTATGAGCGTCCTCACCCCCTGTCCCCTGTCACCCCGGCGAAAGCCGGGGTCCGGCAAGCGGAGAGGGGGGACGTCATGCCGCTTTCGAGCGCATCGCCGCCCTCGCGAAGAGCGCGCTCGGCAGCCCGACACCCACGATGTGGATCAGCACGCCATTGAGGACGACGGGAAGGGTGCGTTGGGCGCCGGCGGCCGCCGAGAGGGGGATGACGACCAAGTTCATGACAAGGTAGGCAGCGACGCCATAGAGCGGCCCCCAGACGTAGGGGCGCTCGGCGAGCGGCACCCAGCGCCGGCTAGCCAGGATGTAGACCGCTGCGATGCTCGTGGCGATCAGGAAGTGGAGCAGGACGCCGAGTGCGACGGTCGTCAGGCCGCCCTGGAAGGAGTCCTTGCCGAGGAGGCCGGCGGCGATGGCCTGGAAGATCCGGTGGGGCGGCACGCCGCGAAGACCGAAGAAGACGACGGCATCGAGTCCGTCGAGGATGCCGACGGTGAAGCCGGCGAGGAGGATGCGGCGGGGAGTGGCCATGGGCGGGAAAAGTACCTAGTCGGGATTGCCAGGACGACATGAGTCGCCTATGGACGCACACTCCTTCGCGTGCGACGCACGAATCACATCGCGCACTCAGCGGGCACTCATCGCAAAGCGGCAGACGGTCGGCAAATCGAGGCCGCCAAATCCAATATGGCCCAACTCATCGCGGCCCACGCGCACCACCCTCGACGCGAGCGCTTGCAGGTACGGGTCGTACGAATGTCGGCGAGCTCCCTCGGACCAAAGTATCGCTCCAATACACGAGCCATCCCGGCATCCAAGAGCGGCCGCGGCCTGTCGAACGCGAATAGTTCAATGGCATGGCCACGTATTGCCCACCGCAGGGAGCTCCTCGATCTCCTCCCTCCGGGCCGGAAATCGCCCCCGACGACGGGCCATTTCTAACCCGAGAGCGTACAGGCTCTCCGACTTCAAAGACCAAGGGGCACGACCTGCCCGATGGCCGACGGGGAACTGGCGAGCGACCTCCAGCGGAGATACTGGCAGGAAGTCGGGCAAGCAGGCCTGAACCGTCTCGGCCGAGTTCGCTGAAGCTAGAACCTCGACCACGACCTGGTGGTAAAGGGGTGCGCTGGCCCTCCGCCAAGCAAAGGACCGTCCCGCCCGTCGGTACCATCGGAGGGTGGCGGTTCGGAAGCACCTGATTCCCGATCCTGGCGGCAGCTGCCTCATGAAGTCGAGCTTTTCTGGTTATGCACTTGCCCCAGTGCCATCGATACTTCCCCCCAGAGCCTACCTACCTCAGCACATCCGACCGCCGCAGTGACTCATGAAGCAGCCAAGAAAAGCACGCAAATCGACTTCACCGACGACATCGACCTGTTCGCCGGCTGCGGGGGACTCTCCCTGGTCTGGAGGAAGCAGGTTTCCATCCCTTGCTCTTCTCAGAACTAAACAAGTCCGCGGCCGACACCTACATGGCGAACCGGCCCGGCAAGGGCATCAAGTATGTCGGGGATGTCTATAGCCTAACAAACGATGACCTTGCCGCTTACATGGACGAATGGGCTCAGTCCGGTATCACCGACATCGATCTGGTGCGGCGGCGGCCCTCCGTGCCAAGGCTACTCCGGGATCGGGCATCGGAGGTCATTCACCGTCACCAAAGAGCAGATTCCCTCGAATCATCTCTACAAGGAGATGATCCGGGTCATTGAGCAGGTCCGCCCCAAGCTCTTCCTCTTCGAGAACGTCAAGGGCCTTTTGTCCGGCCGATGGACCCCCAGCGGCGCGAAGAAAGGCGAGATTTGGGAGGACGTTAAAGCGAGTTTCCGAGCCATCGAAGGTTACTCGGTCCGCCAGTACAATCGTCCATGCCAAGAAATTTCGGAGTCCCCCAGAATCGCCCCCGCGTGCTCCTAGTCGGCATCCGGGACGACGTCACTTGGACTGGGCTCAGCCCTCGAGACCGAGGATGCCGTTGAGGGTGGGCTATTGCCACGGGGAAAGGGAGGATACCCGACATTCGAGATGTCTTCAGCGATCTTGTCGATTCCCGGTACCGCGACCGAGGTCAGACAGACAAGTATCTCTCAAACCCCAAGTCAGACTTCCAGGAAGAGATCCGACGAATTGGGCGCAAGGTACTTCAGAAGGGAGATCCGCTCACGGAGCAGGAGTACAGCGACCACGCACCACGGATCCGGGAGAAGTTCCAGTACATGATCGACCACGAGGGCAAGGTTCCTCCCCGCATGCAAACCAAGAAGTTTGCCCAGCGTGTCATTCCCGAGAGGTGGGGCGAGGATGGCCCCTCAATCACAGCGACCTCGCTACCGGATGACTTTGTCCACTATGCCCAGCCCCGGAGCCTTACTGTTCGTGAATGGGCCAGGCTACAGACCTTTCCCGACTGGTACCAATTCAAGGGGCCACGTACCACTGGTGGACATCGGCGCGCTGGAAACCCGGACGAAGGCAATTGGGACCGCGAGGTGCCGAAGTACACCCAGATAGGCAATGCTGTTCCGGTCAAGCTCGCGAAAGCTGTCGGAATGCACTTCAGGAAGCTCTTGTCGTCCAAGTAGTTAGAGCAGCTGTTTCCGAAAGGCATAGAGCTCGGGGATCTTGCTTTCTCGGATTCGCCAGAGGTAACCGTGATCTCTGACCGTGCCGTCAGGCTTCACATGCATCGTGAAATCAAGCCCAACCGCCTGCTCCTCCACCAAAGCAAGAAAATCAGCAAAACTTGGCTGCCGGCAGTAAATCGCGCTGTCGTAAAGGAAATCTTCGGCAGCTCCCGTGCCTCTCGCCCTCACGGTGATGAATAGAGTAGCAGGGTGCTTTTCCATGAGTCTGTCGCGAAGCACAGCATAGCTGTAGTGAACAACGGTTTCCGCGCCCTTCATTACCCTGACCCTTGAAAGGTCAGCATCCACCACAAGTTTCCAGCCGAGACTATTCTGCTTCGTTGTGATCGTACAATAGAGGGCCTGCCGGTGGCGCTGTTCATCATAATATCCATATCGCCCAACCAACTCGAGCTCGGCCCTCAAGTTCGCCCCAAACCGGCGTCTTCGCAAAGAGTGTAATCAGCGGATCAGATGAGCGCGCCCGAAGTCGGTGCGCTTTGAGCTCAATCCCTTCATGGTCAGCTACTTGAGACGTGTTTGCGGCAATCCCCAACATCGTTTCAAGCGTAAAGCCCACCCCCGTATCGCCAGATCGTAGCGTGGCAATCCAGCCCAACTCCCTGACCGCTTTCACCCGCGCAATGAGGCGCCTGACCACGGCTTCTACCTCGCCTCGGTCGGGACGGAGCGGGAAGAACTGGCGAGTCGCCCTGGAGATTGGAGCTACATCACTGGGAAGCAGGATCGCAAGGTGCGACTTTGGACCAAACGCGACTAGTAATAGATCACCGGGCTGGGCCAGCTCTCTCAGCCCAGCGATCCAGAACCGCGGCAGCCGGTGACCAACGGCGAAAGCGTCTCAGCGACTCGTGGACGTCGGACCAGCTGCGCTTCTGCTGCGAGGGCGCAGCACTGCAGCCGCCGCGCCATCCTTCGTTAGGGCCTACGGCGCAGCGGTACCAGAGCCGGCACTCCGTTGTCAACTGGAGGCTGGTCGGCTGCAGGGCTTGATTGGGGTGCAGGCGGGGTGCGGATGGCCCAACTAGCCACACTTGAGCGCAACCAGACTCGTTACGGGGCTGGAAGGCGGCCTGGACGCATCCGACACGAGGGCGTGGATGACGCCTGCAAGGTCGATGCGTCAAGGGCATATGGTTCCCCGACGGCCAGTAGCGATTGCCAACCAGGTACATGCCAACGCGGCGGGTAGGGCGAACGGGTAACTCTCCCGAGGGCAGGTCCGACCGCAGCCTGTCGGTGCCGCACCGTTGCGTTCGCCGAGCTTGAGCGCCTTCGCCGATAACTTGCTGCTGGAGTGCGGACGGAGTGTAACCTGAAGGGAGCACTGACGGTCCTGAATCCTGATGAGGCCGGGTCTTCCCCACGATCATCCATCGCGCCGGGAACCGGAAAAGCCGCATCGCCATCAGCTCCAGCCTTCGGTCGGCTATCGCGGACCTGGGGCTCCCCACGCGTCCCAACATCGGGGCGGCCGGCAGAGCCCCAGGGCGACCAGCTCGGCGATCTTGGCCGCGACGTCGCCATCGGCTCCTCTGCGGTGCTAAGGCCGCTCCGCGAGCCAAGCAGGGGGCTGACTTCGCGAGAGAGCTTCGTATGTCGAGTCGTGCACGACAGGAACGAGCAAGTCACGTGCTAGGAGTGCCGAAAGTTCTTTGTCGGCGATGCCCTCCGCTGGCAGGCGGCGCAGCAGCAAAGGCGTCACCAGCACGATCCCGACTCGGGACTTCGCTAGGCCCCTATCGATTTCGCGGAGCAACGGCGTGCCAGAAGCGACGTCCTTCTCACTGAACCAAACCGAGACACCGAGCGACTCGAGCAGATCGTGCAGCTCTTTGGCCGCCCCTTTGCCGGTCGTCCCACGCGTGACAAAGGAAGACGTCCCGAAGGTCAGGCAGCGGACGCTCGCTTCTCGACGCTTTGGCGAACCGGGGTGAGCGCCCGCACCTCGGCAGGCGTGTACACGACGGACGAATCGGCTCGCGACCAGCGCGGCCTTGCCGATGCTGCCAGGCCGCTTGCGCTGATCCGCCCGCTCCCGCTGCTCCCCGACGAGGAGATAGGCTGGGAATGAGTACGACCCATAGCCGCCGAAACCGCGATAACGGCCACCGCATGCAGGGCAGGTCGCTCGACCGCTCGCCGTGTGATGGCCGCGCACTGGTGCTGTGCATCTAGCCACGTCGTAATCCTCCTATTCACAATCGCACTGTCAAGAACAGGGTTAAGGAGCCGATGGTGTCGGGACCATCGACGCCTTCTAGCTTTGCCGCAAAGCGCCGCGCGTTGGTAGATCCATCACGGCTGAATTGCCAGCGCAGGGCATCCGATGCGCTCTGACTGTCATTGTACTTCGGCTACCGTCTCCCCACCAGCACAAAGGGCCCCCACTCCCCGGAGGCCCTTCGGACAATCAGATCGTGCGCCTCACCTCACCCACATTCACTGAACCCGCACACATGGCACTTCATGCACCCCTCGGCGTATTCCAGCTGGGAGGAGCAGTCGGGGCAGGCGCCGGACATCATCTGGGCCGGGCGGGCGAGCTCGTACTGCGTGGCCCCCTGGGTCATCTTCACCGTCGGCGCCACCTCGGCCTCGCCGGTCGGGATCAGCTCCTGCTGGACCCCCGCCTTGTCCTGCATCCACTTCTCGATGGCAATGCCCACCGCGTCCGGCACCGAGAGGACCTTGTTGTTGCCGAGGCCGATGGTGCGGTCGCTGCTGATGCCACGGAGCTGACGGTGGATTTCCTTCATCGGGATACCCGACCGGAGCGCCAGTGATACCAGCCGCCCCATCGCCTCGACATCGGCCATGAGCGCCCCACCGGCCTTGCCGAGGCTCATGAACACCTCGAAGGCCTGGTGCTTGTCGTCTTCGGTGATCGTGACGTAGAGGGTGCCCAGCGGCGTCTCGACGCGCCGCGTGGTGCCCTTCAACGCCTCCGGACGGCTCCGCTTCTGGCGCCGCTGCAGGTTCTCGGCCTCCAGGTCGTGCACCATCCGCCGCAGACGCTCGTTCTCGGCGCGAATCTCAGCCAGCTCACCCATCAGGTCCGCGACGCCCTCGACGGCCTCACCGCTCCGCTCCGCCCAGCGGGGCCAGATCGGCCCGCGCCACCGACTTGCCGCTGGAAACAGCCTGGGCCTGCACCTTCTGCGCTGTGGCCCCGGTGCTGAAAGCACCTGCATGTCGCGGGAACCATCCCGGTAGACCGTCACACCCTTGCAGTTCAGGTGGTACGCCAGCCGGTAGATCTCCTCCACGTACGCCTCGGTGGCGTCATGGGCAAAGTTGCAGGTCTTGCTGATGGCGCTGTCGTTGGCCTCCTGGAAGCCGGCCTGCATCCGGATGTGCCACTCCGGCTTGATGTGGTTGGCGGTGACGAACACCCGCTGCCACTTTTCCGGCACTTCCTCGAAATTGATGTGCCCCGCCTCGGCAATCCGGGTCATCAAGCGCCTCGGAATGCCACCCTTCCTTCTTGGCGATGGCCACGAACTCTTCGTTGACGTCCGGCATCAGCACGCCGGCCTGGTTCCGCATGAACGCCACGGCAAAGAGCGGCTCGATGCCGGAGCTGCAGCCGGCAATGATGCTGATGGTGCCGGTCGGCGCCACGGTGGTCACGTTGCAGTTGCGGAGCTTCCGCATCGGGCGGATCCGGTTGCCGGCCGCATCGCGGGCGCAGGTCTTGTCCGGGCCCCAGATGCTCTGGTCCCATTCCGGGAACGCCCCGCGGATGGTGGCCAGCCGCTCCGACTCCACCTTGGCCTCGTTGTCCACGAAGGCCTGGACCCGGGCGCCGAGGGTGACGGCCTCCTCGGAGTCGTACGGGATGCCGAGCTTGATGAGGACGTCGGCCCAGCCCATGACGCCGAGCCCGATGCGGCGGATCCGCTGCGCCAGGTCGGTGATTTCGGGCAGGGGATAGTTGTTGGCGTCGATCACGTTCTCGAGGAAGTGGGTCGAGAGGTGAATGGTGCGCCGGAGCTTGTCCCAGTCGAGGCTGCCGTTCTCGACGAACATGCCGAGGTTGATCGAGCCGAGGTTGCAGACGTCGTACGGGAGCAGGGGCTGCTCGCCGCAGGGGTTGGTGGCCTCGTAGGCGCCGAGGTGCGGCACCGGGTTGTAGTGGTTGGCCTTGTCGATGAAGAAGACCCCCGGCTCGCCGGTCTTCCAGGCGCCGTGGATGATCTTTTCCCAGACTTCGCGGGCACGCAGCGTCCCCACCACTTCCTTGCTCCGGGGGTGGTAGAGCTCGTACTCGGCGTCTTCCTCGACCGCCGTCATGAAGGCGTCGGTGATGGCGACCGAGATGTTGAAGTTGGTGATCTTGGTCGTGTCGCTCTTGCACTCGATGAAATCGAGGATATCGGGGTGATCGACCCGCAGGATGCCCATGTTGGCGCCGCGGCGGGTGCCACCCTGCTTGACCACCTCGGTGGAGGCGTCATAGAGGGACATGAAGGAGACGGGGCCGGAGGCCACACCCATGGTCGAGCGGACCACGTCGTTCTTGGGACGGAGCCGGCTGAAGTCGAACCCGGTGCCGCCGCCGGACTGGTGCACCAGCGCCATGGCCCGGAGGGTGTCGTAGATCCCGTCCTTGCCGTTGGAGAGGTTGTCGCCCACCGGCAACACGAAACAGGCCGAGAGCTGGCCGAGGGGCCGCCCGGCGTTCATGAGGGTGGGGCTGTTCGGCATGAACTCGCGGTGGGCCATGGAGCCGTAAAAGGCCGTGGCCAGCTCCTCGATGGCGCCGCTGGAGGCGCCGTACTTCTTGTCGGCACCGGCAATGGTCCTCGCCACACGCCAGAAGAGGTCCTCGGAGGACTCCACCGGCTTGCCGGCGTCGTCCTTGACCAGGTAACGCTTTTCGAGGACGGTAATGGCGTTCGGGGACAGATCGAGCGCCCCCCGCGACGAGGACTGAGTCATGCGTACCTCTTCCCTTGCCAGATGAAGGGAGTGTGTTGTGAGATCGGAATGTCGCTAGTTGGTCACCGGACAGTACCGAAGAGTGGAACGGAAGTTAGGTAAACTGGCGGTGCGATGCAATGCGCGAAATTATGCCGCAGTGGTGGGAAAAATAGCTGTTCACATCACAAAGGTGATTGAGGTCTTCGTCATTCCCGCGAAAGCGGGAATCCAGCTGTCGTAGCACCCCGGACCGAACCCGCTTCCGCGGGGGTGACATACGGAGATCTCGCCGGCCGTCATCCCGGCGAAAGCCGGAATCCATGTTGCGCCGTACCGTCACCCCCGCGAAAGCGGGGGTCCAGTGATTCTGGATTCCCGCTTCCGCGGGAATGACAGGGGATTCGCCGGGGTGACGCTCAGTCCTCAGTCCTCAGTCCTCAGTCCCCAGTCCTCAGTCCTTCACCATCGGGTACTTCCCCGCCCTATGGTCCCTCGCCTGCGCCACGTAGTGCTCCCAGGTGCCGGTAATCCGGGCACGCAGCTCGTCATTGACCGGCCGAACGATCCGGCCCGGGACCCCCATCACGAGGCTCCCCGGCGGCACCTGCATCCCCTCCGGCACCACCGCCCCCGCCGCCACCACGCTCCCCGTCCCGATATGCACCCCGTTGAGGAGCACGCTCCCCATCCCGATCAGGCACTCGTCCTCCACCGTACAGCCGTGGAGGATGGCCCGGTGCCCGACCCCGCACCGCTCGCCGATGGTGCATGGAAACCCGGCATCCACATGCACAATGGTGCCGTCCTGGATGTTGGTCTGCGCCCCGATCGTGATCGGCGCCATGTCCCCCCGGATCACCGTGGTGTACCAGACGCTCGATTCCGGCCCCAGCGTCACGTCGCCCATGACCACGGCGGTCGGTGCCACCCAGGCCGTCTTGTGAATAGTCGGCACTATGCCCCTCGGCTCATTGATGGATCGGTTCGAGTCGGACCTGGGTCCACGCCACCACCGGCGCCCCGTCCTTGGTGGCCGGGCGCCAGCGCATCGTCACGGCGTAATCCCGGGCCAGGCCGTTGAAGGCGTCGCTCTCGGAGGGGCGGAGCACCGACACGTCGGCGGTTGTCCCGTCGGCGTTCACCTTGACCAGCAGCACGACCGGGCTCGGCAAGGCGGTTACCCCCGCGGGGACCCGCACCCTCGGCGGCGCCACCGGCAGCGGCCGCACATCCCAGCAGCTCTGGTCCTTATTGTAACCCGGCCCCGGCCGGTCACAGTTGGCGACGGAGGTATCCACCGGTCCGAGCGTCTGCGTGCCCCCGCGTTCCGTGCGGAGCGGCTCCCCGACCGGGGTCAGCAGCGGGGTGAACGTCAGCTCGAGCGTGGACCGGATGTTCACCGTATCGACATAGAAGACGTGCTGCGGCGCCGAGATGGCGACGACGTGCGGCCCCGGACTCAGCCGAATCGGCGTGGAATCAGGGGCGATGTCGTCGACGAGGACCGTCGAGCCCCGCGGCAGGCCCAGAATCCGGAGGAAACCGGGGGGACCCGACGGCGGGGCCGCGGGGACGCTTGAAGGCGGGGAAGCGGGGACGCGGGGAAGCGGGGAAGCGGTGGAGTCCGTGCCCGCAGAGTCGGCCCCCACCGAATCCGAGATCGCGCTGTCCGGCAGGGCCGGCTCCACGACAGGGGGCGTCGATGCGACCTCACTTCCCCGCTTCCCCGCGTCCCCGCCGTCGTCGCCTCGCGCCGCAGGCGCGAGAGGTCCGTACCCCATCTTCCCCGCCCCGAAGACGCCGCCGGCCGCGAGCGACCAGCAGCACGATCAACCAGCCGAGGAAGCTCCCGCTCTTCTTCTGCCCGAGTTCACGCGAGGCGGCGGAGCGCTGCATGGCCGGCCGGGAGGGGCCGGAGGTCCGGGCCGGCCGCGACGCCTTCAGGGCATCCACCGTCTCCTTGGGGATCGGTGTCGTGGGCATCGCCGCCAGCCGTTCCCGCGTGGTGGCGCCCGAGATCCGTCTCGGCGCCGCCGGCCGCCCCTCGATCTCCTCCACCAGGTCGAGCCCGGTCTGGAATCGGTCGGCCGGGTCCTTCGCCAGCATCTTCCTGATGACGACGAAGAGCCGCCGCTCGTCGGCGGTGTTGAGCACCGGCTCCGGAATCGGGTCCATGATGTGCTTGTACCCGATGGAGAAGGAGTCCTCCCCGTCGTACGGCACCTCGCCCAGCAGCGCCTGGTAGGCCACCACGCCGAGCGAGTAGATGTCGCTCCGGCCGTCGGTCTCCTGCGCCCGGGCCTGTTCCGGGCTCATGTAGTGCGGCGTCCCGATGGACATGCCCGTGCTGGTGAGCCGCTGGCCGCTCGCCGCCTTCGCGATCCCGAAGTCGGTGATCACGCAGGCGCCGTGCTCGTCGAACATGATGTTGTCGGGCTTGATGTCGCGGTGGACGATCCCCTTCTCGGCGGCGTAGTTCAGCGCCCTCCCCGACTCCACCAGGATCCGGCGGATCTCGCCCGGCGGCAGCCGGCCCCCGCCCTGCACCAGGTTGGCCAGCGAGCCGCCGCGCACCAGCTTCATCACGAAGAAGATGACCTGCCCGGTGCGGCCGACCCGATAAATGGGGATGATGTTGGGATGTTCGAGCTGCGCCGCGGTGCGGGCCTCGCGCTGGAACCGCTCCACGAACTCACCGTCGAAGGCGAGGGAGAACGGCAGCACCTTGACCGCCACGTCGCGGTCCAGCGCCTTTTCACGGGCCCGGAAGACGATGGCCATCCCGCCGCGGCCCAGCTCCTCGATGATTTCGTACTCGGCGGCCAGGGTGTCGCGGATCAGGGCCGTCTGGGAGACGTCCCCCATGGTGGCGCCACGCGCGTCACCCCCGCCCCCCACCCGCGCCCCACAGATGGGGCAGGCGGACCAGGAGTCCTCCAGCTTGTGGCCGCAGCTCGAGCAATGCATCAAGCGAAGCTACGAGCCCCAAGCTGGGGGCGCAACGTGGTGCGGAGCTTCGCGGCGGGGCCGGGGGGGGCGGGGGGCAGGAATGTTGTCACCCCGGCGAAAGCCGGGGTCCATCGGCTTTGACAGACATGGATCCCGGCTTGCGCCGGGATGACGGCCGGGCTGGCAGGGAGGCTGGAATGTCGTCACCCCGGCGAAAGCCGGGTCCATTGGCTTTGACAAACATGGATCCCGGCTTGCGCCGGGATGACAGCCGAACGGCTTGCGCCGGGATGACAGCCGGACGGCTTTCGCCGGGATGACAGCCCATTCAGGTCACTGCCCCCCTCGCCCTGCCTCGCGCTAAGCGCGACTACGGGTCAATCACCGTAAACTGCTGCGTCCGGTAATTGGTGTAGCTGTCCGGTCGCGTCACCCGGACCCCGATGGTGTAGGTCCCCGCCTTGAGGCGGGAGAGGTCGAGCGTCCGGTTGACCCGCGTCACGTCGCCCTGGGCCGTCTCCTCGAACTTCAGGCTGATGGCGGAGCCGCCCTTCCCGAACAGCCCGCCGCTCCCGCCCTTCCTGACGACCACGTCGGTCTTGAGCACCGTGCCCGGCCGCGCCCCGTACACCTCGTAGTACAGCTGCATCTCGTCGGTGCGGCGAAACGTTTCCAGCGGGTTGAAATACACCGTGTCCTCCGGCGCCGCGATCCAGCCGAGGTTGTTCTGCCGACGGCCAAGGACGAGGTCGCTCACCGCAAGGCGAGACTCCGAGCTGACCAGCACGCTGTCGGTCGGCAGGATCAGCCCCGCCTCCTCCCCCTGCTGCACCAGCACCCGGTAGCGGTGCATGCCCGGCGGCACGTTCACCTCGGCGCGCCCGACCAGGTGCTCCTTGATCGGCACCGGGGTCTTCGACAGGAAGAATCGCGTGGTATCGATCGACGCCACCGACTTCCCGTTCGCGTCGAGGACCGAGAACCGCAGCCGCACCGGATAGACCTGGCCCCGCGAGGTCGGCACGCCGGTGAGCGACCCGCCGGAAATGGCGTAGGCCACCTGGACGAGGGGCCCCTTTTCGTCCCACCCGACGGCCAGCACCTGCACCCGGGCCACCAGCGCGCGCGCGAAGTGCAGTTCGTAGGAGTCGGTCGAGGTCCCGCGCTGGTAGCTCGCCCGCCCCTGGCTCCGCTCCTCCGCCATGTAGCGGCTGACGCTCGCCCCGCCCGCCCCCTTCATCTTGGTGTAGAGCGGCGAGATGTTCTGCCGGGACGAGAGCAGCTGCTCGGTGGTGGTGTTGTTCGACAGCGAAACGCTGGCGCCCTGCAGCTGCACTGCCGTGGCGTAGCCGAAGATGTCGAGCAGGCTCTCCACCAGCTTGAAGTCCTGCACATCCTCCCGCGACACGAAATGGAAGACGAGGTCGCCGTCGGGATGGCGGTACACCCACGTCTCGTTCGGCTCGATCCCCGGCTCCGCGTACGAGGCGCGATCGGAGGGCGTGCCGTGGCGCAGGTAGATCATCCCCCGGTCGTCGAACTCCTGGCTGCCGGAGTGGTAGATCTCCTCGATGTTGTAGTGCCGGTTGACGCTGGCCAGCCGGAAGTTGGTGCGGGCGTACTGCAGCCGGTGGTAGTGCTCCTTGAGCCGCTCGTTCGGGCTGCGCAGGCTGGCGTGGTCCCGGCTGGTCCAGAACTCGGTGAGCCAGGTGGCGCGGCCGTCCCCCGAAGTCGAGTCGAACGCCGCCAGCTCCGGCGCCGACGCGAAGTACTCCAGGTCCTTCCGGTAGAGCGGCACGCTCATCGTGTCGTTAAACGCCGCGCCCTCGTAATAGCTGGCGGCGCCGACGTCGAGCCCCATCCCCAGCTGCGTCCGTCCCAGCTCGTACAGCCCCAGCCCCTTGTCGCCCCCGTTGGCCAGGTAGCCCATGAACGCCGCCACCGCCGAATCGGGACTCCCCACCTCGCGCTCGATGCGACCACGCGCCAGGAGCACCTCGGGATGCTGGGCCGACTGGCTGTTGGCGCTCTGGCGCAGCGCCTCGAGTGCCACGTCGAGGCGGATGTTGACCCGCTGGTTGAGCGACGTGTTCGCCAGTTCCACCAGCCCATGCACGAACCCCGGGTCGACCTCCGCGGAGCGCGCGTAGGCGTCCGCCGCCTTGGCCAGCGCGTCCTTGCCGAACATCGTCTTGAGACCGGTCACCACCGCCAGCTGGGAGTCGCCGATCGACAGCTCGGCCATGCCGAGGCCATACCAGGGGTAGGGCCAGTTGGGCTCGAGCTGGGTGGCCCATTCGAATTCGGAGGCGGCGTCGTCGTAGTGGGGGCCGGCGGCGAGATCGCCGTACCGGAGGGAAAGGAACCCGAGCCGGAGGTGCAGGATCGTGTTGTTGCGGTCGGCCTTGGCTTCGGTGATCATGAGCCGCTCCCAGCGGAGCAGCATGATGGTGTCCGAGGTCGAGCGGAGGGTGTCGCGCCAGGCCTCGATGGCGGCCCGCTGCTCGGGCGCCTGAGCACGAGCCGGGGTAGCCAGCATCAGAAACAGCCCGAGCAGCGCGCCGAGGCGGCGAAGCGGGGAAGCGGGGAAGTGTTGGAAATTGAAACGAGGACTCATCGGCCCTGTCGGGATAGGGTACACGATGGAGACGCCTGACCCGGAAATGGGGGCACACGGGGTGGGCCTACTTCCCCGCGTCCCCGCTTCCCCGCTTCCCCGCCTCCCGGAGGTACTCCACCACTCCGTTGTAGACCCCTTCAGCATACATCTTCTGCCCGAGCGGGGTCCGGAGCGCCGCTTCCTGTTCCGGGATGGCCATGAACATCGCCTCGGTCAGGATGGAGGGCATCCAGGTCGGGCGCACCAGCGCCAGGTCTCCCCGGCCGACACCGAGGTCGCGGAGGGCGAGGCGCTTGACCAGCGCGGCCTGCACCTCGCGGGCGAAGGCGGCACTGCGGGGTTGATTGTAGAAGACGCTCGTCCCGCTGTTGGTGATGGGATTCACCCCATCCGGGAGGGCGTTGTTGTGGATGGAAATCAGCAGGTCGGCGTCCACGCTGTCGGCATAGAAGGGCCGCCAGGCGAGGTCCACCGGCTTCTCCGTGGTGCGAGTCATCAGGACTTCCGCGCCGCCTTCCTCGAGCATCTCCTGCAGTGCGAGGGCGACGGCGAGGTTGGCGGCGGCCTCGGTGTACCCGGTGGGCCCGGTGGCGCCGAGGGGAGGATGGCCGGCGTCGACCACGATGCGGATGCCGTCGAGGGGGTGCGATTTCTGGACGACAGGCGGGCGCCTGATCTCCAGCATCAGGTCGGTGCGGTCCCACCGGGTGCGGTATCCCCACACCGACTGGCTCAGGTCGATGGTGATGGTGACCTCATCCGCCGTCGCCTGGTCCCAGGTCATCTGGGTGACGAGCGAGTCCTCCCCGCCGTAGCGCATCCAGTTCACGTCGGCGAATGCCCCGTAGAGCCGCACCGTGATCGACGACTCGTCCTCGCTGACCAGGAAGGGGACCCGCGCGCTGAGCGGAATCCGAAGCGTCGCACTGGTGGGCGCGGAGGTCAGGGACACCGAGCCGACGATGGCCTCGATGGGCGGGGTGCCTGCCGGCAGGGCGTGCGCATCGGCGGCGGTGATCCAGGCGAGCGACGTCGCCGAGAGCGCGAGCCGGAGGTCGCCGTTCAGGCGGCCGGAGACATTGGCCCGGGTGCCGGTGGGGAAGAACCAGTTGTAGGTGGCGCCGGGGGCGGCGCGCCCCACCGTGAGCCGGTCGGTCTTGCCGGTCCGCGCCGTATCGTCGTCGAGCTCGACCACCACGGGGAGGCTGTCGAGGAGGGAGACGCGCAGTGGCCACCTGGCCCGCACCGTGTCCGCCCCCTTGATGGCTTCCACGATGGCGAGCAGGGTGTCGGCCCCCTCGGCGCTCCTCCGGCGGCAGCGGGGACAGCCGGGCGCCTGTTCCACGCCAAGCAGCGGACCCGGGTCGGCGCCGAATGCCGCGCCCCGAATCACACCGACATAGCGATCGGCGCGCACCGAGCGCGCCAGGCTCGCGGTGTCGCGATCGAAGGCGCGCACACCCCACGAGACGTCGTCGTACCCGACCGAGTTGGCCAGCGGCACGAGGGTGCCGTTGGGCAGCACCAGTCGGACCTCCGCGCCTTCGGCGGCGCGGACCGAGAGCGGCAGGTATTCGTCCGCCGGCCACCAGACCTTGCCGCGCGGCTTGAACGACAGCGTGTCGATCCAGAGCGTCGTCGTCTGGGGAATCGCCCGCGGCGCGCGCCGCACCTTGTAAACCAGCGAGTCGCGGGAGCCGTCGGGCCGGGTGGCCCTGAGCACGAACGACATCACGCTGTCCTTGGGGAACGGCACCCAGGCCAGGTACGCGCCGTTGGGCCACACCTTGACCGAGTCGCCGTTGATCGTCAGCCGGGCGTCACCGGTGCCGGTGCTGCCGAGCAGGAACGAGTAGTCGCCTGAGGTCGAGACGATGTCAGCCTTGGCGGGGTAGACGACCGTCAGCGCCAGGGGGCCCGTCGATTTCGGAATGGCGGGGAGCCGGCCCCGGTTGGGGTCGGATTGCCGGGACTGCTGGGCGCCCAGCGGACCGGCCAGACCAAGCGCCAGGATGAGCAGGGAGAGGGAGCGGAGATGCATCGGCGGAAGGTACTTCCAGAACACGACTTGCGACAAGCGGACCGGGTCGGGGCCACCGGGCCATCCAAACGATTGACGCCCCTCCGGAGGCGGCCTAGATTCCGCCTCCCCCCACCCTCTTCGGCCCGGAGCCCTCGTGGCGCGCATGTTCACCCCTTGTTCCACCGCACGGACCCGCCGAATCCGGTGACGATTCCTCCCGTCCATGTGTCGGTCGCCGGTCGGACCGACGTCGGCCGCACTCGCGATCACAACGAGGACACCTACCTCGTCGCCGACCTCAGCACGGGGCAGCTCTGCGACGCAACCGAGGCGCAGGTCTGCCACGTGGGGCCGCGCGGCTCCCTGTTCATGGTGGCGGACGGGATGGGCGGCGCAGCGGCCGGGGAACTCGCGAGCGCGCTGGCCGCCGAGACGATCCACCTGCACCTGATGAAGTCGTGGGCCGCGGACGCCGAGACGAGCCGGGAAAAATTCGCCTTCCGGGTCCGGGAAGCGGTCGAGGAGGCCAACCGCCGCATTCACGAGTACGCCCTCGAGCATCCCGACGTGAAGGGGATGGGGACCACGGTGACGGCGGCCGGCGTGTATGGTACCGACCTCTACCTGGCCCAGATCGGCGACAGCCGCGCCTACATGATCCGCCGCGGCGTGGCGACCCAGCTCACCAAGGACCAGTCCCTCACGCAGCGCCTGGTCGACGCCGGCGAGATGACCGAGGAGCAGGCCGAGAAGAGCGAGCGGAAGAACATCATCCTGCAGGCGCTCGGCCCCGACCCGCAGGTGCGGGTGGACCTCACCTACGAGGAACTGCGCCGCGGCGACGTGCTCATCCTCTGCTCCGACGGGCTCAGCGGCCAGGTGCGGCGGGAGGAGTTTGCGGAGCACGCCGGCCGCATCACCGACCTCGCGCTCCTCTGCAGCACCCTCATCGACCTCGCCAACACGCGGGGCGGCCCCGACAACATCACGGTGGTGGCGGCGCGCTTCGAGGGAGACGGGCTGCCGCTCAGCACGACCGCGCAGGAACCGGGGCACCACGTCTTCGCGTTGCCGGGCGACGAGCCGATCGAGGACGACATCCGCGTCGGCTTCAAGACCGGGGGCATCCGGATCGAGCGGCCGCTCGCGTTGCCGGCGCGTGAGGAAACGCCCCCGCCGCCGCTGCGTCCCCGGCCGCCGGTCGGCCTCATCAGCGCCGCGTTGCTCGTCGGCGCCGCCCTGCTCTACTGGCTGATCACCCGATGACTCCGCGCCTCGCCATCCTCTCGGGCGGCCGCGCCGGCACCGTGGCGTCGATCCCCGGCACCGTCGCCAGCATCGGACGCCACCCGACCTGCCAGATTCGCCTCGACGCCGACCGCGACACCGCGGTCTCCAACCGGCACGCCGTCATCCAGCGGAAGGACGGCGTGTGGGTCGTCCGGGACCTCGG
The DNA here is from genome assembly GCA_963748815.1 of uncultured Gemmatimonadales bacterium. Classification (GTDB taxonomy): domain Bacteria; phylum Gemmatimonadota; class Gemmatimonadetes; order Gemmatimonadales; family GWC2-71-9; genus SPDF01. The sequence continues at coordinate 866,235 of CAVVKJ010000010.1, forward strand.
CAGCCTCCAGGGGACCTACCTCCACGGCCAGCGCATTTCCGAGGAGCAGCCGCTGAACGACGGCGACCTGCTCCGCCTCGGCGCCGACGGCCCCGAGCTCCAGTTCCTGCTGTCGGATCGTGCGCAGGTGGCGGAGCCGAGCCGTGAGCGGGTGACGGCCCAGCCCGCCAAGCCGGCGCTGAGCACGGAGGAGCTGGAGCGGATCCTCGAGGAGGAACAGGCGGGCCAGCTGGCCCGCGACGCGGCGGCCGCGGCGCGGAAGCAACGGCTGGTCCGGATCGTCGCCGGCGTCGTCGCCCTCGTGGCGATTGTCGTGCTCGCCCTGTTCCTCTGGCGGCGCCAGGCGGCCAAGCGCGCGGAGGAGGAGGCGCGCCTCCTGATGCTGGCCCAGGCCGACAGCATGATGGCAAGCGTCGCGGCGGTCGAGGTGGCCTCACCGTTCATGCGGACCTCGCTCGACTCGGCGCGGCAGGCCGCCAGCCGGCACCGCGCCTCGCTCGTGGAAGCCGGGCCGAACGCCCTCGCCAGCCACGCCATCATGGCGGCGCTCGACTCCGCCATCACCCGCGAGCGCGACATCGCCGCGACGGCGGAGTTCAATCCGGACGCGACGGCGGCGCCCAGCGTCGCGGCGGTGGGGCTGGTCATCGCGCTCTACGCCGACGGCAGCACCTCGCTGGCCACCGGCTTCGCCATCCGGCGGGACGGCACCGGCGGCGTGCTGCTGACCACCCGCCAGGTGGTGCGCAACGCCGATGACGAGTCACCGGTCCAGCTCTTCGTGGTCATGCCGGGCGCCGCCCAGCCGATTGCCGCCAGGGTGCTCGCCGTCCACACGGTCGAGGACATTGCCCTGTTGCGTGTGCAGCAGCGCGGCGGCCTGCCGGTGGTCCAGGGACTCGCCTGGCGCACCCCGGCGGTGGCGGCCGGCAAGCCGGTGTCGATTGTGGGGTACCCGCCGCCGATCGACCTCCCACCGAATAATGACTGGCGGAAGACCCCCATCGCGCCGGTCAGCGCCACGGGCACGGCGGCACGGGTGTCGGCGGGGTTCATCACCGTGGATGCGTGGGGGTCCGTGGCGGCCGCCGGGAGCCCGATCATCGACGGCGAGGGGCTGGTGGCGGGGATGATCTCGACCGCGGCGCCCTCGGCCGGCGGCCGGCTCTACGATGCGGTGCCGGTGGAGTTTGCGCTGGAGTTGTTGGACCAATTGCAATAAGGCGGGGAAGCGGGGAAGCGGGGAAGCGGGGCAGGAATATCAATCGGCCGTCACCCCGGCGAAAGCCGGGGTCCAGTGAATATCAATCGGCTGTCACCCCGGCGAAAGCCGGGGTCCAGTGAATATCAATCGGCTGTCACCCCGGCGAAAGCCGGGGTCCAGTGTCTGGCCCCAGCTGGATCCCCGCTTTCGCGGGGATGACAGTCCTCAGTCCTCAGTCCTTCTCAGGTAGCGAGCAGGACCCAGCCAATCAGCAGCGTTCCTCCCAAAATCGCGACCGACCACGCCAGCCATTTCCGCGCATCGCGCACGCCGTCGTCGAGGGCGGTGAGGTTCGTCCGCAGGCGCACCGGGCCCCATGCGCCGGCGGGGCGGACCCGGGCGTAGAAGGCGTCGAGCGTCGCCGTCGATTCCGGCGACGTCAGGAACATCACCGGCACCCAGACCGCCATGGAACCGAACGCCGAAAGCATCAGCCGCTGGCCGAAGGTGAAGGAGGCGAAGGCGCTGGTTGAGCCGAGGATGGCCAGGAGCAACCCGGCCGCCATCGCGGCGATTTCCGCCCAGGCGTTGATCCGCCACCAGAACCACCGCAGGAGCAGCACCAGGCCGGGGCCGGTGCCGATCAGGATGATGAACCGGAAGACGCCGCCCACACTGTCCATGAAGAACGACACCACCGCCGCGAGCGCCGCGAGGAGTACCGACGCCCACCGCGCGGCCCGCATCAGCCGCGCCTCGTCCTGCTGGCCGCTGAACCGCGCATAGAGGTCGTTGACCACGTAGCTCGCGCCCCAGTTTACCTGGGTGGACACGGTGGACATGAACGCCGCGAGGAGGCTCGCGAAGACCAACCCCAGCACGCCGGTCGGGAGGTAGCGCACCATCATGATCGGATACGCCAGCTCCGGATCGGCCAGCTGCGGCAGCACCACCAGCGCGGCGAGCCCCACCAGCACCCACGGCCAGGTCCGGACCACGTAGTTGAGGATGTTGAAGAGGTGCGCCGCCTTGGTCGCCTCCTTCTCGTTGGCGGTGGAGGAGAGCCGCTGCACGAACATTCCCCCGCCGTCGCTGTTCCGGAACGCCCACCACTGGACGAAGATGTACCCGAGGAAGGTGCTGATCGGGAGCGTCGCGTCCTCGCCGGTGGGGAGGAGCTTCAGCTTGTCGCCCTGGCCGCTCTCCCGCAGCGCCGCGGTCAGCCCGGAGAGGCCGCCGACCTCGCCAAGGGCGTAGAACATCACCGCAAACGCGCCGGCCATCGCGAGGATGTACTGGACGAAGTCGGTCGCCACCACCCCCCAGAGGCCGGAGGCCGCGGTATAAATCACGACGATGACGAGAATCGGGAGGATGGCCCAGAGCCGTTCGTCTCCGGGAAGATTCGGGAGCGCATCGAAGACGCCGAGCGCGACGATCATCTTCCGCATCGCCAGCATGCCATAGCCGATACTGAGGCAATTGAACGGGACGGCAATCAAGAAGGCGCGGAAGGCGCGGAGCCCGGCGGCGGGGCGGCCACCGTACCGGATTTCCGTCAGCTCCACGTCGGTCAGCACCTTGGCCCGGCGCCAGAGCTTGGCCAGCACCACCGCCACCAGCACGTGGCTCAGCGCAAAGGCCCACCACTCCCAGTTGCCGGCCACGCCGTCCTTGGCCACGCGGCCCGCCACGTAGAGCGGGGTGTCCACGTTGAAGGTGGTGGCGGCCATCGACGTGGCGGCCAGCCACCAGGGAATGGCCCGGCCGCCGACGAAGAACTCCGTCAGGCTCCTCGCGCCGCGCCGCGCCACCCAGAGCCCCAGCACCAGCGTCCCGGCCAGGTACGCGACCACCACCCCCCAGTCGAGCGCTCTCAACCGAGGCGCCTCGCCAGCCAGCGGGCCACCGCCTCCTGCATCAGCCGCTGGCGGTGCCAGGCCACCAGCACCGGGGCGTCACCCGGCACTTCCGCCGCCAGTCGCGGGTGGCCGAAGACAATCACCGCATCGGCATCGGCATGCTGCCTGAGCGCCGCCAGCGATTGCGGGCCGAAGCCCGCGCGCCCCTTCGACGCCCTCGGCTCCGCAAATGCGAGCACCACCCTGCTCCCGCCCCGGTCCACCGCCACGCCCGCCCCCCGCAACGCCATCTCGACGTACTCGGTCGAGGAGGCCGGCCACGCCCCGCCGAGGTCGTCGTCCACGATGACGAGTTCGATGGGCATCCGGAGAGAGGAGATGGATCCGCGTACCGCTCCACGTGCCAGCAATCGATCGGCGATCGCGGTGGACTGCCCCCCTGCCACCTCATCCCCCAACCCCCTCTCCACCATGTGGAGAGGGGGAGGACCATCCGGGCGTTCCCCCTCTCCAGTTGCTGGAGAGGGGGACAGGGGGTGAGGTGATATGGACGAGGGGGACAGGGGGTGAGGCGAAATCGGAGCGCGGATTGGGAGGTGAGGCAAGGAAGCGAGTGCCGCTCCATACCGCCCGAGGGCGTCGTCGATCCGTGCCGCGGACAGGCTGCCGCTCTGCACCGCCTCCCTGATCGCCTCGTAGGCGGCCTGCGGGTCCGCCGGATAGCAGAGGAGGTCGCAGCCCGCGGCCAGCGCCCGCACCGATGGATTGCTGGCGGCCTCCTGCACGGCGGCCCCCATCATCAGCGCATCGGTCACGATCAGCCCCTGGAATCCGAGTTCTGCACGGAGAAACCGGAGGATCGGTTCGGAAAAGGTGGCGGGGGTGCCGCTCGGGTCGAGCGCCGGCACCCGCAGGTGCCCCGTCATGACCGTGGCGACGCCGGCGAGGACGCCCATGCGGAAGGGAACGAGGTCCGTGGCTTCCAGGCGCTCCCGGTCGGCCTCGACGGTGGGCACTTCGTCGTGGCTGTCGCGCGTGGTGCGGCCATGTCCCGGAAAGTGCTTGATGGTGGCGAGGGCGCCCGCCTCCTGACAGGCCTGGACCCAGAGCGCCACGGCCACCCCAACCGACTTCGGGTCGCTTCCGAAGGAGCGCGTCTGAACGATCGGATTGGCGGGTTCGATGTCGAGGTCGGCGTCGGGCGCCATGACCCAGTTGATGCCCAGGTCCAGCGCCTCGCGGGCGGTGGTGGACGCGGCCAGGCGAATGACGTCGGGATCGTCGAGGGAGGCGAGCGCCGCCGGCGGGGGAAATTCCGTGAGGCCGGGGAACTGCTGCCCCGCCCCGCGCTCCAGGTCCGCCGCGATGAGCAGCGGCCGGCCCGCGCGCGCGCGCAGGTCGGTCGTCAGCGCCCGCACGGCATCGGGGCGTCCACCGAAGATGATGAATCCACCCGCCCCGAACGCCAGCGCCGAGGCGATGGTGTCGGCCTCGTGGTCGAACCCGGAGTCATCCCGCCAGCGGAGCGCGGGGAGGATCAGGCGGCCGTGCATCAGGGAGGGGTGATCGAGCCGAGCACCCGCGCCCCGCGGGCGCCGGTGGCGGCGGGGAGGTTGCCGGGCTGGCCGTGCAGCGTGAGGTAGCCGAGCAGCGCGAAGGCGACCGCCTCCTTGGCGTCGCCGTCGAAGAAGATCGAGTCGAATCGCAGGACGGCCACCGGAGCCAGCAACTCCGTGAGCGCCCGCATCAGGCCGGGGTGATGCACCCCACCGCCGGAGACCACGACCTCCCGGGCGCCCGGGGCCCATCGCGTGATGGCGCCCACCACGCTCCGCGCCGTGAGGGCGACCGCGGTGGCCACACCGTCGGGTCCTGGGAGCCGCGCATGCAGCGCGCCGGCGTAGGCGTCGCCAAAGAGCTCGCGCCCGGTGCTCTTGGGAGGTGCGCCAGCGAAGTAGGGATTGGCGAGCAGGTCGACGAGCACCGCCTCGTGCACCCGGCCGACGGCCGACAGCTTCCCGTCGAGATCGCAGGTGAGCGAGGCGTCGACGCGGTGCGCCATCGCGTCGATGATCGCCATCCCCGGGCCGGTGTCGAAGGCGATTGCACCCACCTCGCTTCCCCCCTTCGGCACCAGCGTGATGTTCGCCATCCCGCCGAGGTTGAGGAGTACCCGGTCCCGCTCCGCATCGGCAAAGAGCAGGACGTCCGCCATCGGCACCAGCGGCGCCCCCTGCCCTCCCGCCGCCACGTCCCGCGCCCGGAACCCGCTCACCACCCGTACCCCGAACATCTCGGCGACCACCGCCGGCTCCCCCAGCTGCCAGCTCACGATCGGCGGTTCGTGCCAGATGGTCTGCCCGGGGAAGGCGATTCCGTCGATTTCGTCGGCCCGCTTCCCGCCCGCGTGCAGCACGGCCTGGACCGCCTCCGCGGCCCACTCGGCAATCCGCACATGCAGGCGGGCCAGCGCAGGGGCCGCGGCGCGGCCCTCCAGCGCCGCCCGCATCTCCGAACGCTCCTCCGTGTCGTAGGGGCGCGTGGCGAACGCCAGCAGCTCGGCGTGGGTCGGCCCGGTAAACCGCACCAGCGCCGCGTCCATGCCATCGAGCGAGGTGCCCGACATCAAGCCGACAATCAGCGACGGGCGTTCCATCAGGCGGGATCCACCGGTGGAGGGTTTCCCAAGATCGGCCGGAGCCGCCCCTGCGACGCCGCGATTCGGGCCTCGGCGGCGGGGCGATCCGTGCCGGTGCGGACCATCACGATGGCGGTGCGGACACTCCCGCCCGCGGCCTCGAGCGCCGCGCGCGCTGCGCTCCGGTCGACACCGGTCACCTCCATGACGATCCGCTCGCCGCGGTCGGCCAGCTTCTGGTTCCGCACCTGGAGGTCCACCATCAGGTTGCCGTAAGTCTTGCCGAGCCGGATCATGGCGCCGGTGGTGAGGAGGTTGAGCACCAGCTTGGTGGCGGTGCCCGATTTCATCCGCGTGGAGCCCGTCACCACTTCCGGCCCGACCGGCACGGTGATGCACACATCGCACTGCTCCAGCATTTCCGGCGGTGGCGCGGTGCAGCTGAGGAAGGCGGTGCGGGCGCCCAGCTCCCGGGCACGGTCCAGGGCCGCGCGCACGAACGGCGTGGTGCCGCTGGCGGCGATGCCGACCACGACGTCGTGCGGGCCGACCTCGCGCTCGTCGATCGCGCCCGCGGCCGCTGCCAGGTCGTCCTCCGCCCCCTCGACCGACCGCACCAGCGCCTCCGCACCGCCGGCGATGATTCCCTGCACCATCTCCGGCGGCGACCCGAAGGTGGGGGGACATTCGGAGGCGTCCAGCACACCGAGCCGGCCGCTGGTGCCGGCGCCCACGTAGAAGAGCCGCCCTCCGGCGCGGAAGGCGGCTTCGATCAGGTCGATGGTCCGGGCAATCGGTTCGCGCGCGGCCGCGACCGCGGCCGGCACGGTGGCGTCCTCCGTCGACACCAGGTCCACGATCTGGAGGCTGCTCAGCGTGTCGATGTCGGCTGTCCGCGGGTTTCTCCGCTCGGTGAGCCTGGGGTCACGCACGGGGGCACCTGGGCCGGGGAAAGGGGAGGCGGGCTTGCGACGCGAGAGATATCGCTAAATTAGGGCATCAAATCGTCCGGGGGCAACCTCCACCCCCGCTCCCCTCCCAACGAGGATTTCCGTGCACCTTCGCCACGCCGCCCTCGCGCTGTTGATTGCCCTGCCCGCCTGCGCCGGTCCCCAGCCTTCGGGCGTCGCCGAGGGGTGGAGGTTTGCGGGCCAGGCCCGCGTGACCGACGCGGCCAACGCCGTCGTCGTGTCCGGCAGCCCGATCGCCAGCCAGGTCGGACGGGACATCCTGCAGGCCGGCGGCAACGCGATCGACGCCGCGGTGGCGGTCGGATTCGCGCTGGCGGTGGTCCATCCCGAGGCCGGCAACATCGGCGGAGGCGGCTTCCTGATGTACCGGGAGGCCGGCGGCGCCGTGTATTCGCTCGACTACCGCGAGGAGGCCCCCTCGGGCGCCAGTCGCGACATGTACCTCGAACCCGATGGCGACGTGTCCGACCTCAGCGTCACCGGCGCACTGGCCGCGGCCGTGCCCGGATCACCGGCAGGGCTGGTCGAAATGCACCGGCGGTTCGGGAAGCTGCCGTTTGCGCAGGTGATCAACCCCGCCATCCAGCTGGCCAACGAGGGGTACGTGGTCGACGACTACCGCCGCGAGTCGATCGGTGACGAGATGTCGCGGCTCTATCTCTTCCCGGCCTCCCGCGCGCAGTTCCTGCCCAACAACCAGCCGCCGGTCGTCGGCAGCACGCTGGTGCAGCAGGATCTGGGCAGGACGCTGGAGCGGATTCGCGACAAGGGAGCGGCCGGGTTCTACACCGGACCGACCGCCGACCTGATCGTGGCCGAGATGGAGCGGAGCGGCGGGATCATCAGCCACGCCGACCTCGCCGCCTACAAGACGTACTGGCGCGAGCCGATCGTGATTCCCTATCGCGGCGACACCATCTACTCGATGCCGCCGGCCAGTTCGGGCGGCACCACGATGGGGATGATCCTGAACATGATGGAGGGGACCACGCCCCTTCCACCCTTTGGTTCGGCGGCCCTCATGCATCTCGAGGCCGAGGTCATGAGCCGGGCCTTCATGGACCGGAACGCCTACATGGGCGACCCCGGGTTCGTGCACAATCCGGTCGACCAGATGCTGTCGCAGAGCTACGCCGACGAGCGGCGCGCCACGATCGACCCGAAGCACGCGTCGAAGACCGGCGAGGTGCTGCCGGGCCTGAAGGACGGGCCGTCCACCACCCACTACTCCATCGTGGATGCGGACGGCAACGCGGTGAGCATCACCACCACGCTCAACAACAGCTACGGCAGCGCCGTGACGGTGACCGGCGCCGGATTCCTGCTCAACGACGAGATGGACGACCTGGCGAGCGCCCCCGGCAAGCCGAACATGTACGGGCTGGTCCAGGGCGACTCCAACGCGATCCAGCCAGGGAAGCGGCCCCTCTCGGCGATGACGCCGAGCTTCGTCGTGGCGGACGACGGACAGCTGATGATGGTCGTGGGCACCCCGGGCGGCCCGCGGATCATCACGATGGTCTATCACGTGATCAGCAATGTGCTGGACCACCAGATGTCGCTCTCCGACGCGGTGACGGCGCCACGGCTCCACCATCAGGGACTGCCGAACAGCATCCGGATCGAGCGGGGCGGATTTTCACCCGCTGTCATCGCCCAGCTCGAGAAGATGGGGCACGAGGTGAACGAGGGGGGCTACACCGGTGACGTCGAGGCGATCATCCGCACCCCCACCGGGTGGCAGGGGGTGAGCGATCCGCGGCTGGGAGGGGGAGGGGCCGGTTACTAGGCGGGGAAGCAACCTGGCGGGGACGCGGGGAAGTGGCCCTCCCCGCATCCCCGCTTTCCCGCCTACTTCGCGGTAAACGCCTCCGTCACGGTCATCGTGACCTTGGCCCCCGGGTAGACTGTGATGTCCTGGTCACCGGTTTCGTTGGCCACCGCCGCGCCGCCCGCGGCACCCACCGCACCACCGACGATGGCGCCGGTCGCATTGCCACCGATCGCCTTGCCGAGGAGGGCACCGGCGGCGGCGCCGGCGCCGACCTTGGCCGCCGTCCCGCCTGTGATGCCCCGCCCCTTCAACGTGTAGTCGAGGTGGTCCACCTTGCCGGCGATGGGGTAGCTGGTCCCGCCGATGATGACCGAGACGAGCGACGCCGAGAAGGTCTCCTTGCCGCCCTTGGTGGGGGCGGACTTGAACTGGTCGAGGCGGATGTTGACGGTCGAGCCCGCCGGAATGACGAGGCGGCCATCGGCCGACATCACGTCCATGCCGACCTTGGCCTGCATCATGGCCCCGGACTTCGTGGTCCGCGAGGTCACCGTGTCGGGCACGGTGGCGGCGAAGGTGGCGCCGGCGGCGAGTTCCGCCGGCGGCGCGGGAGCCACCGGCTTGGGCGCGGGCTTCGGGGTGGTCGACTTCGGCGTGGCGGCCTTGGGGGTCGCGGCCGTCGTCGTCGCCACCGGGGCCTGAGCCGTGGTGCCGGCGGTATCGGCCATCGGGTTGGTCGAATCCTGTTGGGCGAGCTGGAGGTCCCGGCTCAGGCTGTCGGCGACGGCGGCGTCGGACTTGTCACCCCCTCCGCAGGCGGCGAGGCTGAGGACAGCGAGCACAGCGAGTAGATTGCGCATGTTCGAACTCCTATGGGGGCGGCTTGCCGGTCGCTTCTGCAACCGACGACATTGAGCAGATGAGAACCCGAAATATATGTTGAGGCACCTCCGGGCGCTTGTGCCCTACCTCACAAGATACAAATCGAGGTACGCCGCCGGGATGGTGTGCGTGGTGGTGTCCAACGGGCTGATCACCCTCGGTCCCAAGATCCTGGAGCACGGGATCAACCTGATCGATGGTGGCGGTTCCACCGGGGCGGTCGGCCGCGCCGCCCTGCTGCTGGTCGGCGTCACCCTGCTCGGCGGTACGGCGCGCTTTGGGATGCGGCAGCTCCTCAACAGCGGCAGCCGGTGGGTCGAATACGACCTCCGGAACGACCTCTTCCGCCAGCTCGAACGTCTGAGCCCGTCGTTCTACGACCGCTCCTCCACCGGCGACCTGATGGCGCGCTCCACCAACGACCTCCTCGCCGCGCGGATGGCGGCAGGTCCCGCGCTGATGTACATGGTGGACACCGCCGTCCGCGTCGCGATGGTCCTCCCCGCCATGGTGGCCATGAGCCCCCGGCTCACCGCGCTGGCGCTGCTGCCGCTCCTGGGCCTGCCGGTGGTGATGATCTCGCTCGGGCAGCAGATCCACCGGCGGTCGCTGGCCATCCAGGATCAGTTCGGGACGATCACCGCCCACGTGCACGAACACATCTCGGGGCTGCGCATCGTGCGCGCCTACCGGCAGGAGGCCGCGGAGACGGCGGAGTTCCGGCGGTTGAACGACGAATACCGGGTGCGCAACATTGCCCTGGCCAAGGCGCAGGGGGCGTTCCACCCCTTGCTGGCGCTCCTCGCCGGGCTCGGCGGTGTCGTGGTGCTGGCGGTCGGCGGCCGGCTCGTGATGGCGGGAACGGTCAGCGTCGGCGAGTACGTGGCGTTCGGCGTCTACCTGATGATGCTCGCCTGGCCGCTGATCGCCCTGGGGTGGGCGGTGACGCTCGTGCAGCGCGGTGAGGCGGCGATGGGACGGATCAACGCGCTCTTCCACGAGCGCCCCGCCATCATCTCGCCGACCAATCCTGCGCTGTTGCCGCCGCGGCGCGGCGCGCGGAGCATCGCGCTCGACCGGGTGTGGTTCAAGTACCCGGCCGCCGAGGACCGGGGATGGGTGCTGCAGGATGTCTCCTTCGAGGTGAAGCCGGGTCAGTCGCTCGCCATCGTGGGCGCCACCGGCTCCGGGAAGTCGACGATCGCCGAGCTCCTGGCACGGAGCTACGACCCCGATCGGGGGCGGGTGCTGCTGGACGGGCTGGACATCCGGACCATCGCGCTGGAAGAACTGCGGCAGAATCTCGGCGTCGTGCCCCAGGAGACCTTCCTCTTCAGCGCCACGGTGCGGGAGAACATCCTCCTCGGCGCCCCCGACGACGGGCGACTCGACCGGGTGGCCGAGGTGTCGCAACTCTCGGAGGCGCTCCCCGACCTGCCCGATGGGTACGACACGATGCTGGGCGAGCGCGGCATCAACCTGTCGGGCGGGCAGAAACAGCGCGCTTCGATCGCCCGGGCGCTGGCGCAGGATCCGCCGGTGTTCATCCTCGACGACGCCCTGAGCGCCGTCGATGCGCATACCGAGGCGCGCATCCTCGCGGGGCTCCGCGACGCCCTGGCCGGCCGCACCAGCGTGATCATTTCCCATCGGCTGGCCGCGGTGCGGGACGCCGACTGGATCATCGTGCTCGACGGCGGCAAGATGGTGGAAGCAGGCGTTCACGCCGACCTGCTCGCGGCCGGTGGGCGATATTGGGAGTTACTGCGCCGGCAGGAAATCGAGGAGCAGCTGGAGGTGTGAGGGCAGCGGGGCAGCGGGGCAGGGGCGCGGGGCTGCGGGGCAGCGGGGCGCGGGGCTGCAGGGAGCCGATGGTGCTCAAGCCGTCATTCCCGGCGCAAGCGTGGAATCCATTTGAATGGAGTGCGTGGACCCCGGCGTTCGCCGGGGTGCAGTCGCATCCCGCGATCAGCATGACCGGAGCAGTGCATGAAGAAACCAGAACCGATCACCACCGGCGCAGTAATCCTCGCCCTCGGCATCGCCGCCGCCGGGTGGCTGGCCGGCGCCGGCCTGGCCGCCAGCCGCACCGCCGACCGGTACGTGACGGTCAAGGGCATCTCGGAGCGCGACGCGCAGGCCGACCTCGCCCTCTGGCCGCTTCGGCTGGTGGTGAGCGACAACGACCTCAACCGGGCCTACACCCGACTCTCCACCCAGCTCGGGCAGGTGCGGGTCTTCCTCGCCCGGCAGGGCATCGACACCTCCCTCGTCGAGCTGCAGGCCTTCTCGGTCAGCGATGCCTACACCAACCAGTACCGCAATTCCGACGCGGTGACCCGCTACGTCATCAACCAGACCCTGATGGTGCGGAGCAGCGATCCCGGCCGGGTGCTGGCGGCCAGCCAGAAGGTCGGGGAACTGGTGCAGGCGGGCGTGGTATTCTCGTCGGGGCAGGAGTACGGCGGTGGCGGACCGACCTTCGTCTTCTCCGGCCTGAACGACCTGAAGCCGCAGATGATCGCCGAGGCGACCGGCCGTGCCCGCGAGGCCGCCGACCAGTTCGCCACCGACTCCAAGAGCCACCTCGGCGGCATCCGCCGCGCCAACCAGGGGGTCTTCGAGATCCTGGCGCGCGACCAGGCGCCCGGCATCAGCGAGCAAGGCCAGATTTCGAAGCGGGTACGGATCGTGTCGACAGTAGAGTATTTCTAGACTGAGGACGGGACTGAGGACTGAGGACTGAGGACTGAGGACTGAGGACTGAGGACTGAGGACTGAGGCCCGAAGGTAACCCCCTGCCCATGGAGCCGTCACATGAGACGAATCGTCTTGATTGCGTTGGTTGCTGGACTCGCGCTGGCCCCTGCCGCACACGCCCAGAAGGCCGCCAAGAAGCCCGGCGGCAAGCCCAACATCCTGGTCATCTGGGGTGACGACATCGGGTACTGGAATATCAGCGCCTACAACCTCGGTCAGATGGGCTACAAGACGCCCAACATCGACCGGATCGCTCGCGAGGGCGCCCTCTTCACCGACCTGTACGGACAGCAGAGCTGCACGGCGGGACGCGGCGCCTTCCTGACAGGCCAGAGCCCCTTCCGGACCGGCCTGCTCAAGGTGGGACTTCCGGGCGCCAAGGAAGGGCTCCAGCCGCAGGATCCGACCATCGCCGAGCTCCTGAAGCCACAGGGGTACGTGACCGGCCAGTTCGGCAAGAACCACCTTGGCGACCTCGACGCGATGCTCCCCACCATGCACGGCTTCGACGAGTTCTTCGGGTCGCTCTACCACCTGAACGCCGAGGAAGAGCCCGAAGACCCCGACTACCCGAAGGACCCGGCGTTCCGCGCCAAGTACGCGCCGCGCGGTGTGCTCCACACCTGGGCCGAGCCGAACGGAACCCAGCGGATCGAGAACACCGGCCCGCTCACCAAGAAGCGGATGGAGACGATCGACGAGGAGTTCGAGGCGGCGGCCAGGCACGTTCATCACCAACGCCTCCAAGGGCGACAAGCCGTTCTTCGTCTGGTTCAACTCCACCCGCATGCACATCTGGACCCACCTCCAGCCCAGAGCGACGGCGTCACCGGCCTGGGCGTCTATCCCGACGGCATGGTCGAGCACGACGCGCATGGTCGGCCGACTGCTGAATCTGCTCGACAGCCTTGGCATCGCCGACAACACGATCGTGATGTACTCCACCGACAACGGCGCCGAGAAGTTCTCCTGGCCCGACGGCGGGACGTCGCCCTTCCGGAACGAGAAGGCCTCGAACTGGGAAGGCGCGTACCGCGTCCCGGGCATGATCCGGTGGCCCGGCACCATCAAGCCGGGCACGGTGCTGAACGACATCGTGTCGCACGAGGACTGGGTGCCGACGTCTGGTGTCGGCGGCCGGGCAACCCGAACGTGAAGGAGCAGCTGCTGACCGGATACCAGGCCGCGGGCAAGACCTTCAAGGTCCACCTCGACGGGTACAACCTCACGGACTATCTGAGTGGGAAGGGCGCGGACCCGCGGAAGGACTTCTTCTACTTCAACGACGACGGGTCGCTCGTCGGGCTGCGGTACAACCAGTACAAGGTCGTCTTCGCCGAGCAGCGGGCGACAGGGCTCGACGTGTGGCAGGACCCGTTCGTGCCGCTCCGGTTCCCGAAGCTCTTCAACCTGCGGTCAGATCCGTTCGAGATCGGCGACCACGAGAGCATCAGCTACGACAAGTGGCGGGTGGAGCACGTCTTCGTGCTGGTGCCGGCCCAGGCAGTACGTGGCCAAGTTCCTTGGCACCTTCAAGGACTTCCCGCCGCGCCAGAAGGCCGGCAGCTTCTCGGTCGATGAGGTGCTGCAGACGCTGCCAGAATGCGAATCAGCAGAGCAACTGACGAGGACTGAGGACTGAATCCTGAGGGCTGGGGATTGGGGACTGAGGGCGAAACCGCTTCCTCTCCGTCCCCAGTCCCCAGTCCCGTTACAGCCTTCCCTTCAGGAACTCGGGCGTGAGTGACTGCAGCCACCCCGCCATTCTCGTGAACTCCCCGGTCACCATCAACAGCCCGACGAGGATCAGCAGGAGTCCGCTCGCGCGCATGACCCACGGCAGGTACTTGCGGAACTTCTGGAACCAGTCGAGGAACGCCTCCATGGCCCACGCCGCCGCCAGGAACGGCACCGCGAGGCCGGCGGAGTAGGCGCCGAGCAGCGCCATCCCCTGCCCCACGTCGCCCTGGGTAGCGGCCATGCCGAGGATCCCGCCGAGGATCGGCCCGATGCACGGGGTCCACCCCGCCGCGAACGCCATCCCCACCAGGACCGACCCGAGATAGCCAATCGGCTTCCGATCCAGATGCACCCGCTGCTCCATCTGCAGGAAGCGGAACTTGAAGACCCCCATCGCGTACAAGCCGAAGAGGATGATCAGCACGCCGCCCACCCGCTGGAGCCAGACCTGGTAGTACTTGAGCGCGGAGCCGAGGGCGGTGGCGCTCGCTCCCAGGATCACGAAGATCAACGCAAAGCCGAAGACGAACAGCAGCGCGTGGATCATGGCCATCCGGCGGCGGCCGCTCATCTCTTCCAGCGTCATGCCGGTCAGGAAGCCGAGATAGCTCGGCACCAGCGGCAGCACGCAGGGCGAGAGGAAGCTCAGCACCCCCGCGGCAAAGGCCACGAAAAAGCCGAGGTTGTCGGGAGTGTTCACAGCCCCTCCAGGGCGCGGCTCTGGCAGTCACGGCAGGTGCCGTGCAGCTCGACGCGGTGGGTGCGATAGCGGAAGCGGTGTTCGTCGGCGATGATCGGCAGCATCCGTTCGAGGCGCTCGTTGGTGAACTCCTCGACACCGCCGCACGACACGCAGACGAGATGCCCGTGGGAGCCCTGCGGCGTCGCCCCCTCGTACCGCCGGAAGCCGTCGCCAAACTCATGCAGCCGGATCAGGCCGCTCTCGACCAGGAGGTCGAGCGTCCGGTACACCGTGGCGATGCCGATCCGCTTCCCCTGGCCGGAGAGGCGCTGGTGGACGGCGGCGGCGGTCAGGTGGTCGGGGGCGGCAAAAATGGCGTGGGCAATCAGGTCGCGCTGCTGCGTGACGGGGAGCCGATGTTCCCGGAGGTAGTGACGGAACCGCTCGAGGAGATCGGCGGCCTCAGCCGAGGTCAGGTGCGCCATCGTCCTCGACGGGGTACCACCGCTCCAGCGGAATCTGGACCGGCGGCTCCTCCTCGGTGCGCTTCGGCACCAGGGCCACCAGATCCTCGACGGCGTCCACCGGCCCGCTCCCCACCTCCGCGAATTCGGAGGCGAACTCCCCCCGCTTCTTCCCCTTGAGCGTGTGGGCGTAGCGCGCGGTGTAGATGACGAGCCGGTCGTCCACGACCCGGGAGAGGATGGCGGTGCCGTACTCCTTGCCGTCGCGACGGAAGGGACGGAACACCCAGAGGCCGTGGAGCTCCGCGACGGTCAGCTCGGAAGCCACCGCCTGGGCCAGCAGCGCCCACCCGTCGCCGACGCCCGGCTCGGGCGGCGTCGTTACCTGGTAGCCTGTTCCCATTTTTCCACGTAGAGTCGAAGGACGTGCATGAAGTCCTGAGCGTTGGTGACGACGCCGTAGGCCTGGTGGGTGCCGCGGTCCTTCAGCTTGTTGACCACGAACTCCGTCTGGTCCACGCAGATGGTCATCAGTTCGGCCGGGACGCCGTCGTAGTGCGTGTGAAAGGCGGGGAGCATGTTGCCCACCGCGATCGCGTGCAGGGCCGTGGCCACGAAGATGGCGCCGGTGGCCCGCACCGCGTGCTCCCGCATGGCGTCCTGCGCGGCGAGGGAATCCTGGATGACCCCGGGGAGCGGCCCGTCGTCGCGGATGGAGCCGGCCAGCACGTACGGCACCTTGCTCGTCACCAGCGCGTGCATGATGCCGCTCGTGATGAGCCCCGACGCGACGGCCTTCTCGATGGAGCCGGCGGCGCGCACCCGGTTGATGGCGCGCATGTGCAGCCCGTGCCCCCCCTCGGTGGGCTGGCCGGTGTTGGACATGCCGAGGGTGGTGCCGAAGATGGCCGCCTCGATGTCGTGCACCGCCACGGCGTTGCCGGCCAGGACGGCGTGCACGTAGCCGTTGCGGATGAACCACTCGAAATCGGCGCGCGCCCGGGAGTGGACCAGCGCCGGGCCCGCCACCCAGAGGACATACCCGCCGCGCTTCTTCTCCTCGCCGATGCGGGCGGCCAGCTCCTCGTAGTTCACGGGGCGCTCGCGGCTCACCTCGGTGGACATGAAGCGGAACTCGTTGCCGCTGTGCGCGCCCGGTCAGGAAACCGGCTGGTGTGCACGTACACCCCCTGGCTGCCGTCCTCCGCCTCCCCCATCACGATCTCCGCCCCGGCCTTCAGCCGGCGCGGCTCCGACACCGCCAGCCCGTCGCCCTGGCGGACGATGACGCAGTCCATGCGTGGGCGGGCGGGCATGACCCACCTGCCGCCCCCCAGATGGACGTAGGTGGGGAGGTTGGAGGTCGAAAAGAAGTCCTCGGGCAGGACCCCGTCGGCCGGAAGGGGAGCAAAGCGCGCCGGTGGGCGCCCCGACGAACGGGGCCTTCGTGAAGTCCGGCGGGGTATATCGAGGAGTGGCCATAGGTTGGGGAATCTTAGGGGTGGCCGGGGGGGGATTCAAGGCAGGCCTCGACACGCGCTATATTTCGAGCACTTGTCCCCCTGACTATACGGAGTTCGAATCATGAGAGCAGTCTTGACAGCCTCGCTCACCGCGGCCGCCATCGCGGCGAGTCCATTGATGGCCCAGGCGCCCGCGCTGCCGCCGGCTCCAGTGCAGGCCCTCGGTGCCCCGGCCAAGATGGACAGCCGGTTTGGAGCCCTCGAGTTCAAGGACGGCGCCCCCACGGTCGCGACGGCCGATGCGGTCTACTCCGCCCTCGCCTTCACCAACGGCCTGGACGTCTACAACAACAGCTTCCGGGGCGCCTCTGCCTACGCACTCCGAACCGGGTTCTACGGTCTCGGCGCGCGCGGGAACGACGTCGTCATCTTCTCGGAGCTGATGAATTCGAAGTCGGTCTTCCTGACCGGCAATGCCGACACCATCTACTACCTCTCGATTCTCGACCTCACCAAGGGCCCGATCGTCATCGAGCAGCCGCCCAAGTCGGTCGGCACCATCAACGACATGTGGTTCTCCTGGATCATCGACATCGGCACGCCCGGTCCCGACCGGGGTGAAGGCGGGCGGTACCTGATCGTGCCCCCGGATTACGATGGCCCGCTGCCCGAAGGCGGGTATTACATCGCACGGTCGAGCACCGTCCATGCGCTGTATGCCGCCAGGGCCTACCTGGTCGACAACGACCCGAAGCCCGCTGTCGCCATGATCAGGAAGTCCATGAAGATCTACCCCTACACCCCGGGCGGCGAGGGGACGAGCATCGCCTCGGCGCTCGAGGGGACGGTCCGGATCGCGCAGAATCCGCCGGTTCCTGAGACCAGGTTCATCGAGGGGTCGAACCAGGTGTTCAATACCATCCCGCCCAGCGACTACTCGTTCTTCGAGATGATCAACGCCAACGTGCAGGAAGAGCCGGCCACCAGCTACGACGTGGAACTGGCCGGCCAGATGGCGGCCATCGGCATCGTGAAGGGCAAGCCGTTCAATCCGGACGCTCGGATGAAGAAGATCCTGACCGAAGCAGCCGCCGTCGGGAACGCGACCGGCCGGGTGCTGAACTGGCGTCCGTTCGAATCGCTGGGCTGGTCCTACTACCCGGGCTCGGCGTGGGGCAGCATGCTCTGGGAGGGTGGCGCCTTCTTCGAGACTCCGCCGCCGATGTTCACCAAGGACGGCATGTTCAAGCCGCTCCCGCCGACCGGCGCGCGGACCCTCGCCTCGCGGACGGCATTCTACTACGGCTACACCCTCGATTCGCCCGGCATGATCATGCGGATTCCCGGGGTCGGCTCGCAGTACCTGATGGGCTTCCTCGACGCCAGCAAGAACCCCTTCGACGGGGCCAAGACCTACAAGGTGACGCTGCCGCCGAACATTCCCGCCCGGGCGTTCTGGTCGTTCACCCTGTATGACAACCAGACCCGCTCCATGCTGGCCACGCCCCAGCTCTATCCCCGCGCCGGCAGCCAGAGCTATCCCTCGCCGGCCGCCAAGGCGAGCGCCGACGGCTCGACGACGATCTACTTCGGCCCCAAGCAGCCGGCCGGCGTGGATCGCGGCAACTGGATCCAGACCGATCCGGCCAAGGGGTGGTTCACCATCCTCCGGCTCTACAGCCCGCTCGAGTCCTTCTTCGACAAGAGCTGGCGGCCGACCGAGATCGAGCTGGTGAAGTAGCGCAGTTACAGGAGACTCACCGGGTCACGGTCGATCGTGACCCGGGGGCTCCTGCCCTGCGGCCTCTCCCGGTTCAGGGAGCGACCGGCGCGAGCGGCGGCAGGCCGTTCAGCTCGCGCGCCGCACCGACCACGTCCCCGATCCCGGCAAAATCCACCGCGATGATGTTTGGCGTCATCCGCCGCTCCCGCTCGCACTGTCGCGCCCGTTTCACGATCACCTCCCGCTGGTTCACGATCTGCGCATTGCTCGGCTTGGGCGTGGGGGTGGTCTCGATCCAGTGATTGATGAGGAAAAGCCCGCCGCGCGGCGTGCCGCGGTTGGCCTTGCAGGAGAAGTCCTCCGGCGTGTGGAAGGTGTAGGGCGTCTCCGCCATCAGCCCCTCCCACGCCAGGTGGTACCACGGCACGTCGCCGGTGTCGTATTCCCCGAGCACCACCAGCCGACCGCCGCTCGCCACCATCTCGCCCAGGGTCGGCCAGGTCGGCCCCAGGGGCCCTCGATAGACGAACTCGATCAGGCCGCTCTCCTCGAACGCCGCCACGATGTCCGCCGGAGGCACGTAGTCCTCGAAGTCGATCAGGATCACCTCGTTGGGGTGGGTCCGGAGGAATTCGGCGAACGTGCGCAGCACCGGTCCGATCGGAATCGCCCCGAGCTCGCAGTACCCGTGACAGAGGTAGATCCCGCTGGCCCCCACCTCGCCGGTGAACTGCTCCCGAATCCGCATGCCCGCGGCCCACGCCTCATTGCCGATGACATTGGCGGTCTTGGCCTTGGCGTACGGAACGACATCGAAGTCGGTCCGGACCTTGTCGCCCATCACGTTGCCGCGATAGGGGTCGAGGAGGAACGCGCGCACGCCTCGCTCGAGCAGCAGGGGGATGTCCAGGTCCTGGTTGGGGAAGAGCCACACCGGGTTCATCGCCGAGCCCATCGCATTGTGGGCGCCCGGGAACACGACCCGGTTGAAGGGTCGCGCGCACAGCGCCACCGCCCCGTTGCACGCGCCGCGGGCCGCGACGACCGGTTCGGGTGGCTCGACCGCCGGCCGCAGGCGCAGCAGGACCGCCGCGCCGATGACACCGATCACCAGGAACGTCACGATCCGGACGCCGACCAGGGCCACCGGCGCGACACGGATCTCGTCGCCGCGGCCGCGGAACTCGGCGGGAAGGCTTCGGTGGGCAAACCGCCGCCAGCCCACGAGGCTGAGCACCAGGAGGAGCGCCCCCCGCTGACGGCCGCGACGGAGAGCGCCAGCGCCGGAAAGCACACCGCGAGCAGCCCGGCGGCGCCGATCATGAACAGGCGACCGGTCTCCGCCAGCGCCCGCTCGCGTCGGCGAGAAAGGAACTCCCACACCCCCTGGCGGATGGTGCTGGCATCGAGCTCCTCGCCCGGCACCGCGACCAGTGCGAGCGCCGCTCCGAGGACAGCCACGACGATGCCAATCACGCGCAGCGGACCGAAGAAGGCCATCCACAATCCCGTGGCGGCGCCCGCGGCGGCGGCATCGGGAATCCCCGCCGCGAACAGCAAGCGACCCGCGGGAACCACCAGCGCAAGCGCGACCCCGATGGTCGCGACACCCACGCTCACGGACAGGGCGGTGAGGCGCCGGACCGGGGATACGAGAATTGCCGCCACGAGGAGAAGGAACGCGGCCAGGAATCCCAATCGTCCGAACACCCGAGCCTGCTCCACGGCGCCAAGCACTCCCACGGCGGCCGTGAGCGCGGGGGCGACCCCCTCGAGATTGAGGAGCGGTTGCAGCGTCGCCGGAACCCGCTCCGCCGCCGAGGGGCCGGCGACCTTCAGCGCCTCGTGGATCAGCTCGCCCGCGTCGGGAATGGCGAGGAGGATGTTCTCGGCCGTGGACGACAGCAGCGCCTGGTGGATCTTGCGCACCGCCGGGCGCAGCAGGGCGCGGAACGGGTCCGAGGCCACGACGCCGCGCGCCACCACCACGAGAATCGGCCGGAACGCCGTCAGGTCGGGCTGCTGCCCAATCACCGCGTCGGTCAGCCGCAGGGCGACGAACTCGCTGACCTGAGGGTTCTCGACGCTGGAGCTCACCCGTTCCGCGAACGCGTCCTCGCTGAGCAGGACCCGGCCCACGTACATCATGATGAGACTGAGCGCCAGCACCAGCAGGCCAACCCCGGCAAGCAGGCTGGCGAGCCCAGGCGACCACCTGCCACCGCGTCCGGCGTTCGTCATAGTTCCTCTGATTTCAAGTGAGGTGACATCTGTCCCGGCGACGGCCTCAAACTCTGCCGATCGCTACAGGAGACTCACCGGGTCGCGGTCGATCGTGACCCGGGGTTCTCCCCCGCCTGCGAGGCGCGTCGCCCCGTAGCGCACCACCCGCCCGAGCACCGCTCCATCCCCCTTCAGCGCGACATGCCACCGCCACCGCGTCTTGATGCGCGCGAGCGGACAGGGCGCCGGTCCCAGCACGGTCAGGTCCAGCCCGTGCCGATCGGCGAGCGCCGCGGCCCATTCCGCCGTTTCCGCCGCCACCCGCCCCACCGCCGTCTCATCCTTCCCGGAGATGACCAGGTTGACGAGCCCGGTGGTCGGGGGATACGGGGGCGAGCTGCGCAGGGCGAGCTCCTCCGCGAGAAATCCCTCCGCATCGTGCTCGGCGGCCCGCACCAGCGCGTGGTGCGTCGGCTGCCGGGTCTGGACGAACACCCGCCCCCCCTGGGGACCCCGCCCCGCCCGCCCCGCCACCTGGGCAATCAGCTGGAAGGTCCGCTCCGCCGAGCGGAAGTCGGGGAGGTGCAGCGCCGTGTCGGCGTCCACCACGCCGACCAGCGTCACGTTCGGGAAGTCGAGCCCCTTGGCGATCATCTGCGTGCCGAGCAACAGGTCGACCTCGCGCCGCTCGACCGTGCCGAGGATGCGGTGGTGCGCCCACTTCGTGCTGGTCGTGTCGAGATCCATGCGGGCCAGGCGCGCCGTGGGGAACCGCTCCGAGAGCCACCGCTCCAGCTGCTGCGTCCCGATCCCGCGCATCTGGGCGACGGCATGCCCGCAGGAGACGCAATTTTCCGTGAGGGCGGCCTCGAAGGCGCAGTAGTGGCAGCGGAGCGCCGGCGGCGACTGGTGCACCGTCAGGCTGATGCTGCACGAGGGACACTCGGGGACGTGCCCGCAATCGGGACACTGCAGGAAGGCCGCGAATCCGCGCCGGTTGAGGAGGAGCATCCCCTGCTCGCCCCGCGCCAGCACCCGGGAGACCGCCGCGTCCAGCGTCTCCGACCAGGGAATGGCCCCTGAGCCGGGGATCTTCGGCGTGGAGCGCAGGTCCACCAGCTCCACCGGCGGCAGCTTCCCCGCCCCGACCCGTTCCGGCAGCCGCACCAGCCGCAACCGCTTCCCCTCCCCCGCCTCCGCCCAGCTCTCCAGCGACGGCGTGGCGCTCCCCAGCACCAGCCGCGCACCCTCGAGCCGGGCCCGCACCGCCGCCACCTCGCGCGCGTGGTAGCGCGGCGTTTCGCCGTTCTTGTAGGTGGCCTCGTGCTCCTCGTCCACCACGATGACCCCGGGCGCCGTCACCGGCGCGAAGATGGCCGACCGGGCACCGACGGCCACCTTCCGTTCTCCGCGGCGGAGCGCCCGCCAGGCGTCGGCCCGCTCCCCGTCCGAGAGTCCGCTGTGCAGCACCGCGACGTCGTCGCCGAACATGCCCCGGACGCGACGCACCGTCTGCGGGGTCAGGCCGATTTCCGGCACCAGGATGATCGCGCCGCGTCCACTCGCGAGCCCGCGCCGGATGGCCTCGAGGTACACGAACGTCTTGCCGCTCCCGGTAATGCCGAAGAGCAGCGCACCCTCGCCTCCCTGCAGCCCCTCCACCTCCGCCAGCGCCCTCCGCTGGTCGTCGGAGAGCGCGTCCGGCGGCGGGGTTCCCGACTCGCCGGCGAAGGGATCGCGTACCCGCTCCACGTCTTCGAGCCGCGCTTGTCCCCCGGCTACCAGGGCACGGATCAGCGCGCTGCTGAACCCGAGTTGGGTCCGCAGGTGGGCCACCGATGCGGTGCCGCCGAGTTCCTCCACCGCCTCATAGAGTGCGCGCTGCCGGTGCTTGCCGCCAAAGTGCGCCTGGCGCTCGAGCAGGGTCGGCCGCTGTTCCCCGAGGGTCACGACCCGCTCCGTCACCGCGCCGCCGCCGGTGTCCGGCGACACGATGGTGAGCGTCACGGCACCCACCCGGGCCAGCCGATCCACGGCATCCCACACCCCGCGCTTCATTCCCCGCGCAATGGCGCCCACCGAGGCGGACCCACCCTTGCGCTCGAGCCACTGCAGAATCTCGGCGCCTGTGCCGCCGGGGACGCGCCGCGCCGCGGCGATCTCCACCACCACCTCGGAGCTCCCCCAGAGCCCGGCCGGCAGCGCCGCCTTGAGCGCGAGACCGATCGGCGCGCCGTAGTACCCCGCCATCCACTCCACGGTGCGGAGCAGCGCCGGGGTCAGCGCGGGTTCGTCGTCCGGCGTCGCCAGGATCGGCCGGGCGGCCATGTCCGGGGCGGGGACCTCGACGGCGGTGACGATGCCGATGAGTTCCCGGCCCCGCACCGGCACGACCACGCGGGCCCCGGCCGCCACGCGGTCGGCCAGGGTGTCGGGGATCTGGTAGGTGTAGGGAGTGGCGAGGGGAAGCGGAAGCGCGACCTGCGCGTACCGATCGGTCATCGCGGCGTGACGCCAAGCCCCGGACCGGTCGGAAGGCGGAGCTGTCCGCCGGCGATGGTGGCGCCGACGAACGGATCCTTCGAGAGGAGCGCGGCACCGTCGAGGTCCACGATGTCCACCAGCGGAGTGAAATGCGCCGCGGCCGTGATGGCCAGCGAACTCTCGATCATGCAGCCGACCATGACCATCATGTGGTGCGCCCGGGCGACGGCGATCATCCGGATCGCCTCGCGGAGGCTGCCGCACTTGGCCAGCTTGATGTTGATGCCGTCCACCTGGCCCACGAGGCCGGGGATGTCGCTCGCCACCTTGCACGACTCATCGGCGATGATCGGGATGTTGGCGGCCATGCGGATGACCCCGAGCCCCTCGAGATCCGTCGGCACCAGCGGCTGCTCCAGCACCGTGACCCCGAACTCCTCGAGCACCGGCAGCATCCGGATGGTGTGCTTGACGGTCCAGCCGCAGTTGGCGTCCACCCGCAGTTCCCGGTCGGTGGCGTCGCGAATGGCCTCGAGAATTTCCATGTCCCGGTCGCTGCCGAGCTTGATCTTCAGGATGGGGTACTCCTCGGCCTCCAGCACCTTCATGCGGATGCGCTCGGGGGTGTCGATGCCGATCGTGAAGGTGGACATCGGCGCCTTGGCAGGATCCAGTCCCCACATCTGGTACACCGGCACACCGAGTCGCTTGCCGACCAGGTCGTGCATGGCGGCGGAAATGGCGGCCCGGGCGGAGGGGTTCCCCTTGAGCGCCGTTTCCAGTCGCCGGTCGGTCTCGTCCAGGTCGAACGGGTCGGCGGGGAGGTGCGGCGCGTAGTTCTGCAGCGTCTGCATGACGGTTTCGGAGGTCTCGCCGTAGAACTTGGTCGGCGCCGCCTCGCCCCACCCTTCGTTGCCGTCGCCGTCGGTCAGCCGGACCCAGACGGTCTTGTAGTCGCTCTGGCCCCCGCGCGCGATGATGAAGGGGTGTGTGGTCTTGAGTTCGAGGTATTCGGCCTGGAGACGCAGCATGGACAGTTCCAATCGTGAGGGCGTGCGGTGCGACAACTCGGTGTCACAGGTAAGCTAACGTTCGGCAACGAACAAGACGAGGGAAGCTCGGAAGGAAGGGAAACTCGGAAGACTGCTTGGTGGGTGCGTCCGCACCCCCCTTCTCGTTCTTCCGCGTTTCCGGCTGTTTTCCGCGCTTCCGCGTGATTGTTCCTGCGTTGGGATCTACACCAGCGCCGCCACGAACGCCGCGGCGCCCTTGGCCAGCCGCCCCGGCACGTACCCACCCTCCAGCGTCCCCATGATCGGCACGCCGGGCATCCGCTCCCGCAGCCGCTCGGTCAGGATCCGGTAGTGCCTCGGCTCCAGGGTGAATCCGCCCAGCGGGTCCCCCGCCATCGCGTCGAATCCCGCCGACACGATGACCGCCTCCGGCATCCACTCCTTCGTGGCCGCCTCGATGGCAAGCCACAGGTCCCGGACATAGTGCTCCGGCTCCAGCCCCGGCGGCCTCGGCACGTTGAAGAGATTCCCGACCCCGCGTTCCGACGCGGCGCCGGTGAACGGCCACCAGGGCGACTGATGCAGCGACACGAACCGCAGGTCGGCATCGCGCTCGACCAGCGCCTGCGTCCCGTTGCCGTGGTGCACGTCCCAGTCGACGATGAGCACCCGCCGCCGCCCCAGCGCCTGGAAGCGGCGCGCCGCGATCACGGCGTTGTTGACCAGGCAGAACCCCATCGCCCGGTCGGCCAGGGCGTGATGCCCCGGAGGTCGCACCGCCGCAAAGGCGTGGCGCTCTCCCGCGTGGCTTCGCTCCACGGCGGCCAGCACCGCGCCGAGCGCACCGAGCATCGCGTCCCAGCTGTGGGGGCTCATCACGGTGTCGGGGTCGAGCTGCCGGCCGCCGGCCGCGTGGGCCGCCCGCAGCGCCTCGAGGTGCGCCGGGGTGTGGACCGAAAGAATGACGTCGGGGTCGGCGGGGGCAGCGGTGAGCAGGTCGGCGCCGGGGACCAGCGCCAGCGCGTCGAGCACGGCCGCGATCCGGGACGGCGCCTCGGGATGGCCGGGCCCCGCATCGTGGAGCGCGCAATTGGGGTGACTGTAGACTGCGACGGCCATGACGCCCGCCGAGGAGGAAGAGTGTTACTTGACCGGGCGGCGACGCGTCGGGAGGACGATCAGCGCGGCGTTGTCGACCACCTGGGCCTGCTCGAGGGACACCGTCTCGTCGTGCAGCGAGGCGCCGCGGAATTTCACCTCGTAGCCCCCCGGATCCCGGGTGACGTGGGTCATGACGAGCGCCCGGAGCTTCAGTTCCGCCACCGACGCCGACGGCGGCAGCTTGAGTTCGACCGTGTCCCAGGCGTCCTGCACCGTCACCCGCACCAGCAGCGCATCGGTGCTCATGTGGTCACCACCGCGGGCGTGGGAAGGGTGGAGAGGAACCGGCCGACCGCCTGGTCGAAGAAGAGCGTCGAGGCGCGCACCCGGGTAACCCCGTCGGCGGCGAAGACCGCCAGGGCGATTTCCTCGCCTCCCTGCCCGCGCAGCGCCAGGTAGGCCGGTCCCTCGGACTCGGGGAACGCCGCCGACTGCGGCATCCGCTGGGCAAAGAACGCCTTCGCCCGCCCGATCACCTCGGGGCCCGGCAGGGTGGTCGTGGTCTCGTGCACCATGGTCGGCTCAGCGCTTGAGGATGGCGATGCCGGTCGGCTGGGCCGGCAACGGGGTGGTGCTCACCTTGGTGAGCGTGGTCAGGTCGATCACGTCCACCGCGCCGGGATCGGCGCCGATCGACTCCTGCGTGACGTAGGCGTACCGGCTGTCCGGGCTGAACGCGACGCCGTGCACGATCTTCTTGGTCGTGGGGATCCGCGCCAGCTCCTTGAGGGTCCGGGCGTCCACGACGCTCGCGCTCTGCGCCTTCTTGTTCGTCACCACGACGAACCGCCCGTCGGGCGACGGCTCCACGTTGTAGGCGCCCGCCCCCACCGTCACTTCGGCGCGCATCGTCAGCGCTTCGGCGTCCCAGACCTGCAGCGTCCCCTTGTGGTTGCAGGCGACGTACAGCGTCCGGTCGTCGGACGAGACGCTCACGAAGGTGGGTGCGCACTCGTTGTCGACCGGAGGCGCGGCGGCCGGCGCGCTCGCGGGGGCGCCGTGATTCATGCCCGCGTGCCCTCCGGCAGCCGCCGGAGGCATGACCATGCCCGAGCCGGTCGCGGGCGCGCCGCACGATGTCGAACGTCGCCACGTCGATCTGGAGGAGTTCGTCGCTGTGCATGCAGGAGATCCAGACCGCCGTCCCCGCGTGATTCACCTTGACGCCGTGCGGCATGTCGCAGGCGGGGATGTCGGTGATGGTCATCATGTCGGGCGTGTACACCGCGGAGACCGAATTCACCCGCGGATGGTCGCCGTGAAAGTCGGAATTGGCGACGAAGGCGAACTCGCCGTCGGGCGTGACCGACACGGTGGTGGGGAAGTACTCCAGCTGCGCCCGGCCGGCCAGGGTGTCGTTGCTCGCGTCGAACCGCCAGAGCGTGCCGTACGGGCGTGCCGTGGGCAATCGACACGTAGTACCAGCGCTGGTCGGCGGAGACGGTGATGTTGTGCGGCCCGTCGATGTCGGCGGGCATGACCCCCACCGGCACCACGTGATCCACCACCAGCGTGGCGCCCTCGGGCCGGAGCCAGGTGACGATGTCGCCCGACTCGCTGACCACCCCCACCCGATAGGACTGGGCGGCGAGGGGTGTCGCGAGCAGGGCCAGGCCGAGCACCAGCGTGCGTCGCATTGCGTTCCTCCGGGAAGCCAAGGCAGAGTTGAAAGCTAGTGGAGGGGAGGAAAGAGAAAAAGGACTTGGGACTTGGAGGGGCGAAAGGTCTCAGGAGAAAGGAGAGGCCCAGTCTTCACAGCATCTCCTCCTTTTACTTTTCTCCTTACGCCCCTCCAAGTCCTTAAGTCCCTCTTCTCCCTTCTCTCTCCTGTGCTTCAACAGTCCCGCAATACGGCTCCCCCTGTCGCAGGAAGTTCAGCAATCCCGTCCGCCGTCGGAGGACCAGGACCAGCTCCCCGGGAGGCGGGTCCGCGACCCCCTCGACCGTGAGGAAGGCGGGGAGGGTCGCCCCGGCGGGCGCGGCGGCCTGGTATCGGCGACCATGCCACCCGAATTCGAGCATCGGCGGGAGGCGCCGGACCACCTGGTCCAGGAAGAAGTCGTCGTCCACCTGGTAGACGCCCTCGGCGACCACCTCCCCGCCGAGATGGAAGAGGGGATCGAATGGCTCGCCGTCGCTCCGGGCGAAGTTCTCCTCGGCGGCCTCGTCGAACGCCTCCAGCGCCCCCTCCCGGGCGCGCCACTCGAGATGATGCCGGAGTTCGTGGGTCAGCGTCTCCCACGCCTCCTCGCGCCACTTGAAGTCGGGATCGAGCTCGGCGAGCGCCAGGAAGGAGCCGTGATAGAGCACCACCCGGCTCTGGATCTCGTCGACGGCGCCGGTTTCGCCGGCATGGAATGGAATGCAATGGCCCAGCGTGAAGATCTCGGCGCGGGTGGGATGCGGCACGGTGCGCGGAGAGACGGTGATCTCGGAGATCCCGTCCAGAAATTCGGTGGGCACCTCGGCGCTGAGGCGGGAGACGAGGGTTTGGAAGTCGTTAAGTCGCATGGAGTATTGACCCGGAAAAAGGAGAAAGCGGACTTGGGACTGGGAGGGGCGGAAGGCGGAAGGAGAAAAGAGGCCCTCAACCTGATTTCCTCCTTCCGCCTCACTCCTTCAACCCCTCCAAGTCCTCAAGTCCCTTCTCCGTCCTCCAGTCCCTCAGACCGCCGCCAGCGCCGCTCCAGGTCGGCAATCAGATCCTCGTAGTGCTCCACCCCTACCGAGAGCCGCACCATCCCCTCGGTGATCCCCATGCGTGCCTGGTCGGCCGGGGGAATGTCGGCGTGCGTCATGGAACCGGGATGCTGCGCGAGCGACTCCGTGCCGCCAAGGCTGACGGCGAGCTTGACCATGGTCAGGGCGTTGAGGAAGCGGAACGCGCCGGCCTGGCCACCCTTCACGTCGAAGGAGATCATCGATCCGGGCGCCACGCATTGCCGCTGGTACACATCGTACATCGGCGCGCCCTCGGCCAGGTGGCCGAGGTAGTACACCTGCGGCACCTTCGGATGGTCGGCGAGGAAGTCCGCCACGTAGCGCGCGTTCTTCATCGCCGCCGTCATCCGCATCTTGAGCGTCTCGAGGCTGCGGAGGAGGAGCCAGCCCGTCCAGGGCCCCGACATCGTCCCCATGAAGGTGCGGAGGGTGCGGATGGGGAGCATCACCTCGCTGGCGCCGGAGGCGGCGCCGGCGATGACGTCGCTGTGCCCGCCGATGAACTTGGTGGCCGAGTAGAGGACGAGGTCGGCGCCATGCTGGAGGGGATGCTGCCAGAGCGGACCGAGGAAGGTGTTGTCGACCATCACGACGGAAGGACGGCCGGGGGCCGCGAGGGTGTGCACCAGGTCGGAGATGCCCTGGATGTCGACCAGCGCGTTGGTCGGGTTGGCGGGGGTCTCGAGCAGCGCCGCCGCGACCGGGCGGCCCGCGACCTTGGCCGTCAGCTCGGCGGCGAGGTCGGCCATCGGCACGCCGGCCTGGAAGCCGATCGGCACCACGCCGAGCCGCGGCAGGAAATGCTTCACGAAATGGTCGCAACCGCCGTAGAGCGGCTCGCTGTGGATCAGCACGTCGCCCGGGGTGAGGTACGCCAGCAGCGAGGTGGTGATGGCGGCCATCCCGCTCTCGAAGACGGCGCACGACTCCGCCTCGTCCCAGAGCGCCAGCCGTCCCTCGAGGATCTCCAGGTCGGGGTTGTTGAGGCGGCTGTAGATCAGCCCCATCTCTTCCCCGCTCCGCTGTTCCCGGAGGCCGTAGGCCACCTCGAAGAACGCCTTGCCCGCCTCGGCCGATTCGAAGGCGAAGGTGGAGGTCTGGAAGATGGGGCACTTCACCGCCCCCTCGCTGAGCCGCGGATCGTACCCGTAGCTCATCATCAGACTCTCAGGCCGGAGAGGCTTGCCGCCAATCTCACGGTGTTTGCTCATTGGGCGAGTCCTTTCACAAAAGCGATAAAGGAGGAAGAGGACTTGGGACTTGGAGGGGCGGAAGTCCCTTTTCTCCTTCCTCTCTCAGTCCCCAGTCCTCAGTCCTCAGCCCTCAGTCCGCTCCTTGAGCCATCCCTTCAGCGTGTCGGCGGCCACCCGATCCTGCGCCATCGAATCCCGGTGCCGCACCGTCACGGTGCCGTCCTGCAGCGTCTGGCCGTCCACGGTGATGCAGAACGGCGTCCCGGCCTCGTCCATCCGGCGGTAGCGCCGGCCGACCGCGCCGCTGTCGTCGTAGAAGACGGGGACGTGCTGCTTCAGGTCGTGATAGAGCCGGGTGGCGAACTCCGGCATCCCGTCCTTCTTGACCAGCGGGAAGACGCCGGCCTTGATCGGCGCGATCGAGGGATGGAAGCCGAGGACCACGCGGGTCTCCCCCTCGACCTGTTCCTCGCGGTAGGCGTCGACCAGGGTCGTGAGAGTGACGCGGTCGGCGCCCGCGGACGTCTCCACGATGAACGGCACGAACCGCTCGTTGTTGGCCTGGTCGAAGTAGTCGAGCTTCTTGCCGGAGGCCGCCTGGTGCCGCTGCAGGTCGAAGTCGGTCCGGTTGTGGATCCCCTCGATCTCGTTCCAGCCGAAGGGAAACTCGTACTCGATGTCGTAGGCGGCCTTGGCGTAGTGGGCCAGCTCGCCCTCGCCGTGCTGGTGCCAGCGGAGCTTGGCGGGGTTGAGTCCGAGGGCGTGGTACCATGCCATCCGGATCTCGCGCCACTGCTCGAACCATTCGCCGTCGGCGCCCGGCTTCACGAAGAACTGCATCTCCATCTGCTCGAACTCGCGGGTCCGGAAGATGAAGTTGCCGGGGGTGATCTCGTTGCGGAACGCCTTGCCGATCTGCGCGATGCCGAACGGCACCTTCTGGCGCGAGCCCTGCAGCACGTTCAGGAAGTTGACGTAGATCCCCTGGGCGGTCTCCGGACGGAGGTAGACGACCGCGGCCGACTCCTCCACCGGACCCATGAACGTCTTGAACATCAGGTTGAAGAGGCGCGGCTCGGTGAGTTCACAGGTCGTGTGCTGCCCGGCCTTCTTGCTCGGCTTCTGCGGGCAGGCGGCGTCCTCGAGCTTGTCGGCGCGGAAGCGGGCCTTGCAGGTCTTGCAGTCGACCAGCGGGTCGGTGAAGCCGGCGACGTGGCCGGAGGCCTCCCAGACCTTGCGGGTGCATCAGGATGGCGGCGTCGAGCCCCTCGATGTCGTCGCGGGCGTGGACCATGGCGCGCCACCAGCGGTCCTTCACGTTCTTCTTCAGCTCGACGCCGAGCGGGCCGTAGTCCCAGACGGAGCCGAGGCCGCCGTAGATCTCGGAGGACTGGAAGACGAATCCGCGCCGCTTGCAGAGCGACACGAGCTTGTCCATGAGGGTGGTGTCGGCCATCTGCCGGCTCACAGGGAGGGAGTGAAGGAGGAGTCTGGGTACGCGGGATAATAGACGGGACGGAAGGGAGCGACAAGCAACGGGTTCTCTGCAAGACTTTGCACGCAATGCACGGCACGATCGGTGGTTCCTTGCGCGATTTCACCTCCACCGCCCACCGCTATCTCATTTTGCCATAATCACTTATGTTTCTGGCACTGGTCGGCACCCGAATTGCTCCTCCGGGACCCCGTCAGGCCACCCGAGTGGCCAGGAACCCGAACCACCGACCCGTAGCAGGAGTCCGCGATGCGCCCCGAATCCACCCCCCCGGCTGTGTGCCGGCTCACGACCCTGATGGCCGACCGGCGCGGATTTGCGCTGGAGGCCACGCTGATCGTGCTGGTCCTCATCTCCGTCCTCGTCGGCGCGTCCGTCGCGAGCTACGTGATGGTGCAGCGCTCAGGGAGCGTGGACTACCGCGGCACGCGGGTCTCCTACGCCGCCGAAGCGGGCGCCGACGCCGTCATCTCCCAGCTCGCCGCCAAGATGACGGACGGCATCCTGAGCTCGGCGGACCTGGCGTCGATTACCCTGCCGGCGCTCTCGGGGTTCACCTTTGCCACGCCGAGCGTCACCGCCGTCGGATCCCCGATGCCGCGGACCATCACCTACGGCCCGTTCAGCGGCCTGGTGGGTCTCAATCAGCAGATCGACATCGGCATCACCGCCACCGACCCCGCCAACAACCGGGCCCAGGTGGTGGTCACCGCCAACGCCCAGTCGATCCCGCTCTTCCAGTTCGGCGTGTTCTACAACGAAGACCTCGAAATCCACAACGGCCCCGTCATGGAATTCGCGGGCTGGGTGCACACCAACGCGAACCTCTACCTGAATTCAGGCGTCGGCACCTATTTCCACGACCTGATCACCACGCCCGACAGCCTCTTCTGGCAGCGCAAGGCCTATAACGATCGGGCCAACAACGATCAAGATCGACGACGCCTCGGGCACCCAGCGCACGCTGAACTTCGACAGCCGGAGCAACCCCGGGCAGTCGTTCGTGACCGCCAGCAACAGCCTCTTCAACGGCCGCGTCATGACCGGGGTGAGCGGCGTGCAGCCCCTCCGCCTGCCGCTCCCGACCGGCATGGACCCGGTCGAGCTCATCCTGCCGCGCAACGGCGGCGACGACGCCGACACGCGCGCCGTCAAGTTCGCCTGGAAGGCCACCGCCCACATCACGGTGGACCTGGCCCAGCTGAACAACGTCAACACCTGCGCCGGCCTCACCATCATCGGCTCGCCGCTCCCGACCGGCGCCTCGTGCGCCATGTTCACCGGCAACGACCAGGGGTTCTGGGACGGCCGCGAGAACATCGGGGTCGACGTCTTCAACATCAACGTCGGATTGCTGCAGACCTGGGCCGCCGGCAATTCCGCCCGCGACTACAGCATCGTCTACGTCACGTTCATCAATTCGAGCTCGACGAACGCCAACCGGGACTATCCGGCGGTGCGCGTCCTCAACGGCGCCACGCTTCGCGCGCCGATCACCATCGCCACCGACCGGCCGCTCTACATCCAGGGCAACTTCAACACCATCGGCTGGCAGCCGGCATCGTTCATCGCGGACGCCCTGACGATCCTGTCCAATTCGTGGAACGACGCGACCGGCAGCCACGTCGTGCCGACATCTGGCACCAACAGCAACGCCGGCGGCGGCAATGACCGGACGAACCCGGCCCAGAGCGGCGCCAGCCCGACCACGGTCTACGCCGCCGTCGCAGCCGGCCACTCGGCCACCCCCTGCGACTGGCAGCGCACCGGGTGCACCGTCCCGACCCCGCCCCCGGCCACCTCCAACGGCAGCTACGGCGGCGGCCTGGAAAACTTCCCCCGCTTCCTGGAGATCGTGGGGCTCGGGAAACACCATGACTTACCGCGGCTCCCTGGTGTCGCTCTTCCAGAGCCGGTACGCCGCCCGGCGCCGCTGGGCCTGGACCGGCTACTACAACGCGCCGTATCGTGACTGGGCCTTCGACCTCCGGTTCCGCGATCCGCGCAACCTCCCCCCGGGCACCCCGGTGGTCGGCAGCGTGATCCAGACCTCCTTCCGGCCGGTCTTCTAGGATGGCCGTCATGACACGAACGCACCGGCGTGGCTTCACGCTCATCGAGATGATCATCGTCATCGTCGTCATGGGACTGGCGATGATGGTCGCGGTGCCCCGGTTCCGGGTCTCCGACAAGACCAAGGCCCGCCAGATGGCCACCCAGCTGGCGGCCGATCTCGAAGTGGCCCGCTCCAAGGCGATGGCCCACCGGGCGACGGTGCGGGTGGTCTTCGACGAGGCGACCAACTCCTACACCGGGTACCTCGACTTCGACCGGGACAACGTCATCAACCAGTCGACCGCGGAACGCGACTCGCTCCACGCCTTCGGCACCAGGGTGCTCCCGACCGGGGCCTCGTTCGGCCGGTCGGGCCAGGCCGACATCACTAATTTCGCGGGCGCGGGGGCCATCACCTTCCCCTCTCCGCAAATCGACTTCGACGGCCGGGGCCTCTCCACCCCATTCGGCACCCGCGGCGTCGTGTACGTACAACTGGCGGCCGATGCCGGCGCCGTCGCCGCGGTGACCGTCTCCGGCGCGGGCGGCGTCCGGCTTTGGACTTCTGAGGGAGGGTACTGGCGATGAAGCGGAACAGTGAAGCGGGGTTCACCCTCATCTCGGTCATCATGGCGGTGGTGATCCTGAGCATCGGGATCATGGCCCTCGGGCGCTCGCAGGCGATGCTCGTCCGCGCCCAGGCCACCAGCGCCAGCCGCGACGTCGCCCTCGGCATCGCCCGCAACTACGTCGAGGAGGTCAGGAGCCGGACCACCGAGCCCGCGTCCGAGGGCGCGACCGCGGTGGACGAGACCGGCACGGCGGCGGCCGGCGGCCACTACAGCCGCTCGCTGACGGTCACCGACCTCGGGGACGGCCTCTTCCGGGCCATCTGCAATGTCACCTACCCGCGTGGCCCGCAGCCCGTCCAAATCATCACTCTCATCTACCGGTGATCGCCATGCGCGTGCGTCTCCCCGCCGGCCGGGCCGGCTTTACCCTCGTCGAGCTGATGATCGCCATGATCGTCGGCCTGGTCGTGCTCGCCGCGGCCACCTCCGTCGTCGCCTCCACCTGGCGGGGCATCGCCGGCGGCCGTTCCCGTGAGGGACTGGAGCGGAACGCCCGGTTCATCAACGAGGCGCTGAACCGCGACCTCTCCGAGACCGGCGTCGGCATCGCCTCCAGCGTCCGCTTCGGCTCGCTGTCGGCCCGGAACGACACCATCGTCATCCTCAGCGTCCCCTACACCAACGGCACCGTTGCGCCGCCGCACACCTTCCAGTACGGGGGCGCACCGCTGGCCGCCGCCACCGGGAGCTGCGGCACCTATTGCGTGGACGTCGACACGGTGGGGTGGGACCTGGCCGCCAACGACCTGGCCCTCCTGCAGGCCAACAACGAGCGGCGCGTCATCGAAGTGACCGGCGTCAGCCTCAGCGGTGCCATCGCCTCGGTCACCTTTCGCTCCGACACCACCCTGCTCCAGCACGAGGCGGCGTTCGCCCGCAACCTCACCCTGCCGAACAACGGCGTGGCGGTGACGAAACTCCGGTTCGTGTCGTATTGGGTGGAGAATGGCTCCCTGATGCGGGCCCAGGAACTGAATGCGGACGGCACGTCCAAGGGCGAACTCATCGCGACCGGCGTGGACAGCATCCGGGTGCGTTTGGTGCTCAGCGACGGCCGCGAAGTGGGCACCGCCAACCCGGTCGACGGCGACGGCGACAACGACTGGGACGACATCCTGGCCATCCGGGTCAACGCCTGGCTGCAGGCCGACCCGCCCGACCGGCGCGTCAACAACGGGCAGCCCGTCACCCGCGCCTACGGCTGGTGGTTCGCCCCGCGGAACCTGCGCTACGAGAAGAACCGGATTAGCTGATCCGGTCCCGCGCCAGCGGGAACCGGCCCCCGAAGGGGCCCTACACCTCGATGATCTGGTCCCGCCGCGTCCCCACGCTCACGTAGCGGATGGGGGCGCCGGCGAGGTCCTGCAGCCGGTCCAGGTAGGCCCGGGCCTGCGGCGGCAGGTCCGCCATCCGGCGGGCGCCCTCGGTGGATTTCATCCACCCCGGCAACACCTCGTACACCGGCTCCACCCGCTCCAGCCGCTCCACCTCCGCCGGCAGTTCCCCGCTCAGCTCCCCGTCGACCCGGTATTGCGTGCCCACCGGGATTTCGCCGAAGCTGTCCAGCACGTCGAGCTTGGTGACCGCCAGGCCGGTCAGGCCGTTGACCCGCACCGAATACCGCACCACGTTGGCGTCGAACCACCCGCAGCGTCTGGGGCGCCCTGTGACGGCCCCGAACTCGCCGCCGATCCGCTGCAGCGCCTCTCCCCCCTCGCCCAGCGCCTCCGTCGGCAGCGGCCCGTTCCCCACCCGCGTCGTATACGCCTTCACCACCCCCAGGACACCGTCGATGGCGGTGGGGCCGATACCCGATCCGATCGAGGCGCCGCCGGCCGTGGTGTTGGAGCTGGTCACGTACGGATAGGTGCCGTGGTCCACGTCGAGCAGCGCCCCCTGGGCCCCCTCGAGCAGGACGCGCTTCCCCGAGCGCAGCGCCTGGTGCACCAGGAGCCCGGTGTCGGTGGCCAGGGGCAGCAGGCGCGGCGCCAGGCGCTCCAGGAGCGCGACATGCTCGTCCAGCGACGCCGGGGCGGCCCCCATCATCGCCAGGAGCTTGTTGGCCCGCTCCAGGCGCTCCGCGAGCAGGCGCCGGAGCCCGGCCCCGTCCCGAAGATCAATGACCCGGACGCCGCGCCGGCCGTACTTGTCTTCGTACGTCGGCCCGATGCCCCGGCCAGTGGTGCCGATCTTCTGCGACTTCTCGCTCGCCGCGTCGAGCAGCTTGTGATAGGGGAGCACCAGGTGCGCCCGCTCCGAGATGAACAGCCGCCCCGTCGTGTCCACGCCACGGCCGGTCAGCCCGTCGAGTTCTTTGAAGAGAGTCTCGGGATCGAGCACCACGCCATTGCCGATGATGCAGCGGGCGCCGGCGTGCAGGATGCCCGAGGGAATCTGCTGCAGGATGAACTGTTCCTCGCCGATGACCACGGTGTGGCCCGCGTTCGCCCCGCCCTGGTACCGCACCACGCAGTCGGCCCGCTCGGAGAGCACGTCGACCAGCTTGCCCTTCCCCTCGTCACCCCACTGGGCGCCCACCACCACGACGCAGTGCGTCTTCGGATCGAACATGGGTCCTCTCACGGGCTCAGGCCAACGCAAAGGGCCCCTCGCGGGGCCCGTGTATCCTCAGGGAAAAGCTAGCGGGCGAACGGCTCCCGGTCAAATCGGTCCGGCGACGAGCTTGCCCACCTCCTCGGCG
Organism: uncultured Gemmatimonadales bacterium; assembly: GCA_963748815.1. Lineage (GTDB taxonomy): Bacteria > Gemmatimonadota > Gemmatimonadetes > Gemmatimonadales > GWC2-71-9 > SPDF01. The sequence continues at coordinate 902,076 of CAVVKJ010000010.1, forward strand.
GTCTGAAACTCGAGTCCCGCCGGCGTGTCGCGGGGGGTGTGCATCCGCCGGAGCGTGGCCCAGTCGAGCCGCGCCACCGTCAGCGCGGCCGCGCCCGTCTGCGAGAGCGGCCGGCTGTCCACGTAGGCCCAGAGCGGCTGCCTCCGTTCCTGGACGACCGGCGCGACGCCGGCAAGCACCGCCGCCACCGACGCGGACCACCGCGCCCCCGGCGCGTCGTGCGACACGACGTAGAGCGTGCCCCGATCGTCGATCGTGTCGAGGTTGATCACCTCGACGCCGACCAGCTGGGGGCCATATTCCCGGGCGAAGATCCTCGCGCCCACCAGCCCGAACTCCTCCGCCCCCGTGATGAGGATCCCCACCCCGGCAGCGGGCGCGGCCTCCGCAGCCACCAGCGCCGCCAGGAGACCCGTCCCGTTGTCCCGGGCGCCCTGGGTGGTGCCGCGCAGCGCCCCCCGCGCGGCGAGCCCGCAGGCGATGAGGGCCAGCACCGCAGCGTACGCCACCGTGTCGCCCCCGAGCGGGCCCCGGAGCCGGAGCGCCGCCAGCATGGTCAGCGTCGCGATGGCGAGCGCGGCCACCACCCCACCCACGACCCGCCCGGCCATTGAATGGCCCTGCGCCTTGGTATCGAGGTGCGCCACGATCCACCGCCGAACCGGCGCCTTCCCGCGGGTGGCCACGAGGTTGGCATCCTCCCGCACACCGCCGCCGAGCGAGGACCAGCCGAGGGCCGTCCCGCGGACCAGCATCGCGAGCGCCCCCAGGCCGGCCACCCAGGCGGCGAGCGCGGCCCACGGCGGGGCGCCGGGAACGGTGACGAGCGGAATCTGGATCAGGGTGAGCCAGCCGAGGCCGGCGCCGAACATGGGGAGGGCGTTGAGACTGGAGGGAAAGAAGGAAAACGGCTGTTCCTCGACGGTGTAGCCCAGCGTGCGCAGATGGTCCCCGACCAGGCGCCGCGCGTGCGCCGCCGCCGGGGTGCCCGCCTCGCGGGAGGCGTCGAGCACCAGGGCGATCAGCTCACGCGGGCGCGCCACGCCTAGCGCGCCTTTTTCCGCCGGTCGCGCCCGGCCGGCTCCGCCTCGCCCCGCGCCGCCGCCTGCGCCGTCTCCTCGGTGATGAGCTTCTCCTTGACCAGGTCGGCGAGGTGCTGCTCGAAGGTCTGCATCCCGTGCTGGTCGCGGCCCTCCGCCATCAGCTTGCGGAGGTCGCCCCACTTCGCCGGGTCCTTGATGCAGGCGCGCACCTGCGGCGTCCCGACCAGGATCTCGATGGCCGCGACCCGCCCCTCGTCGTCGGGCTTCGGGAGGAGCTGCTGCGAAATGATCCCGCGGAGCGCCTCCGAGAGCCGGACCCGCCCGATGTCGCGCTCATCGGGCTGGAACATCGCCACCATCCGCTCGATCGTGGTCGGCACGTCGGGGGTCGGCATGGCCGAAATGACGAGGTGCCCCGTCTCGGCGGCCTTCACCGCGATGTCGGCGGTTTCCGGATCGCGCATCTCGCCGATGAGGATCACGTCGGGGTCCTGGCGCAGCGCGGCGCGCAGGCCGATGGCCATGCTCGCGGTGTCCACCCCCACCTCGCGCTGCGTCACCGAACAGTTGATGTCCCGGTGCAGGAACTCGATCGGGTTCTCGATGGTGACCACGTGCTTCTGCCTGGTGCGATTGATGTGCTCGATGATGGCGGCCACCGTGCTCGTCTTGCCGCTCCCGCTGACGCCGGTCACCAGCACCAGCCCGCGCTCGGCCTCGGCCAGCGTCGACACCACCTCGGGGAGGCCGAGCGAGGCCACCGACGGCACCGCGAAGGGAATGACCCGCATCACGATCATGAAGGACGAGCGCTGCCGCAGGACGTTGACGCGGAAGCGACCCACCCCCGGCATGCCCCACGAGCAGTCGAAGTCCCGGAGCCGGTCGAGATGCGCCCGGTCCTCCTCGCTGGCGATCAGCTTGTGCGCGATGGCGCGCGTCTGGTCGGGGGTGAGGCGCTGCTTGGTCAGGGGGACGAGCCGCCCGTTGATGCGGGCGCGAAAGACGTCGCCCGCCTTGATGTGCAGGTCGGACGCCCCACGTTCGACGGCAGCCTTGATGATTTTTTCCATGGAACCTCAGCCCCTCGGGTTGGTGGGCGGCAGGAATCCCATTCGCGACTTCACCTCGTCCAGCGTGGTCCGGGCCACCGCGCGCGCGCGCGCCGCGCCGTCGGCCAGCAGCGCCCGCACCGCGCCCTCGTCGGCCCGCAGCGCCACCGCCCGCTCCCGGATCGGGGCCAGCGCGGCCGACATGTGGTCCGCCAGCACCCGCTTGCAATCGAGGCATCCCCACCCGGCGCCCCGACACTTTCGCGCCACCTCGGCCACGGTGGCCGGCGGGGAGAAATGCTTGTGCAGCGAGTAGATGTTGCAGATGTCGGGATTCCCGGGGTCCTTCTTGGTCACCCGCGCCGGATCGGTCATGGCCGGTCGCAGCTTCTGCCAGATCTCCTCGGGACTGTCGAGCAAGCCGATGGTGTTGCCGAGGCTCTTCGACATCTTGGCCTGCCCGTCGAGCCCCAGGATGCGCCGCGCCGGCGTCAGCAGCGACTGCGGCTCCAGCAGGTAGTCGGTGCCACCGCCGTAGGTCGCGTTCCACCGCCGCGCGATGACCCGCGCCAGCTCGAGGTGCTGCAGCTGATCGTCGCCCACCGGCACCTGGTCGGCCCGGTACAGGAGAATGTCGGCCGCCATGAGAATGGGATAGTTGAACAGTCCCGCCGGAATGCTCTCCATCCGCTGCGACTTGTCCTTGAACTGCGTCATCCGCTCCAGTTCGCCGAGGGGGGTGACGGCGTTGAGCAGCCACATCAGCTCGGCGTGCTCCGGCACCTGCGACTGGACGAACAGCGTCGAGCGCGCCGGGTCGATGCCCGCCGCCAGGAGCCCCACCGCCATGTCGAGGGTGCGCTGCGCGAGGGTGGCGGCGTCGTGCTGCGCGGTGATGGCGTGAAGGTCGACGATGGCGAAGAAGCACTCGTGCCGGTCCTGGAGCGCAACCCAGTTCTGGACGGCGCCGAGCCAGTTCCCGATGTGCAGGTCACCGGAGGGTTGAATTCCGGAAAATATGCGGGGCATTCGGTAAGCTACCAACTCGCGGCTGAGGCCGCAAGTGAATATCGGGGAATGACTTAGTGGACTGAGGACTGAGGACTGAGGACTGAGGACTGGGGACTGGGGACTGAGGACTGGAGGACTGAGGACTGAGGACTGAGCGGCAGGGTAGTTACTTCCCCGCTTCCCCGCTTCCCCGCGTCCCCGCCTCTGTCGTGGTCAGGATCCTCGGCCCCGCCGCCGTCACCGCCACCGTGTGCTCAAAATGCGCGGAAAGGCTGCCGTCGGCGCTCACGACCGTCCACTTGTCCGACAGCGTCTTGGTGACCGGCGACCCGATGGTGATCATCGGCTCGATGGCGATGGTCATCCCCTCGAGGAGCCGGGGCCCGCGCTTCGGGCTCCCGTAGTTCGGCACCTGCGGCTCTTCGTGGAACCGGGCGCCGATGCCGTGCCCCACCAGTTCCCGCACCACGCCGAACCCGGCCCCTTCCGCCACCGTCTGCACCGCGTGCCCGATGTCACCGATGTGATTGCCGATCCGCGCCGCCGCGATCCCGGCCACCAGGCTCTCCTGCGTCACCGCCAGCAGCCGTTCGGTCTCCGGGGAGACCTCGCCCACCGCGATGGTGGTGGCGGAGTCGGCGTGCAGGCCGTCGAAGTGCACGCCGACGTCGACGCTCACGATGTTCCCCTCGCGAAGCACCCGCTTCTTCGAGGGAATGCCATGCACGATTTCCTGGTTGATCGAGGTGCAGAGGGTCTTGGGAAAGCCGTAGAGTCCCTTGAACGATGGGGTGGCCCCCTCGTGGCTCCGGATGAACGCCTCCGCCATGCGGTCGAGGTCCTCGGTGGACATCCCGGCCCGCGTCTCGCGCTGCAGGAGGGCCAGCACGCCGTGCACGATCGCGCCGGCGTGCGCCATCGTCTCGATTTCGCGGGGAGACTTGAGGGTGATCACGAACCCTGCAGCGCCAGCGCCCGGCGCACCCGGGTCGCGATGTCGTCCACCGGCCCCACTGCGGGAATCCGGACCAGGCTCCCGCGCTGCTCGTACCAGGCCAGCACCGGTGCCGTCTGGTCCCGGTAGCTCTGGAGCCGCGTGGTGACCGCCGTCGGGTCGTCGTCGGCGCGTCCCTCGATGCCGCGGCGCCGCTCGATCCGTCCGAGAATTTCCGCGTCCGGGACGTCGAAGAAGAGGACCGCGGCCAGCGATCGCCTCCGCTCGGCCAGCAACCGTTCCATCCCTTCGGCCTGCGGGATCGTCCGGACCACGCCGTCGAAGATGACGCCGCCGGCCGCTGCGGGCCGGTCGAGTTCCTCCTCGATGACGCCGAGGATGATGTCGTCGCTGACCAGCTGGCCCGCCTCCATGACCGCCTTCGCCTTGAGCCCCAGCGGGGTGCCCCGGCTCACGGCCTCCCGCAGGAGGTTGCCGGTCGCGAAGGTGGGCAATCCCAGCGCTTCGCCCAGCAGCGCGCCCTGGGTGCCTTTCCCGGCCCCGGGGGGGCCCATCAACAAGATGTCCATAAGCCTGTGCATCTCCCCAAAATGGACTGAGGACTGAGGACTGGGACACGGACTCGAATGACGTTTCCGCCCTCAGTCCTCAGTCCCCAGTCCTCAGTCCTCGTCTCCGGCCGTCAACGCCTAAATGAAGCGCTGTTGCCGCCCCCGAAACTTGACCCGGCCCGACTTCATGAAGCCGTCGTACTTCCGGAGCTGGCGGTGCTGTTCGATCTGGGACAGGGTGTCGAGGAGCACGCCGACCACGATAAGCACCGAGGTGCCGCCGAACTGCTGCTGGACGCCGATCTTGGCGCTGAGGAAGATCGGGATGAGCGCCACCGCGGCCAGGAAGATCGCGCCCGGCAGGGTGATGCGGACCAGCACGTCGTCGATGTAGTCGGCGGTGCTCGCGCCCGGCTTCACGCCGGGGATGAACCCGCCCTGCTTCTTCAGGTTTTCCGCCACGTCCACCGAGTTGAAGATGATGGAGGTGTAGAAGTAGCTGAACAGCAGGGTCATCAACGCGAAGACGATGGCGTACGGGAGGCTGCCGGGATTGAAGAAGCCGGCCACCTCGCGGAGCGTCGCGTTCTTGGTGAAGCTCGCCAGGGTGCCCGGGACGATGATGATCGTCTGGGCGAAGATGATGGGCATCACGCTCGCCGTGAGGAGGCGGATCGGGATGAACGTCTTCTGGCCCTCGCGAATCCGCCCCCGGCCCATGACCTTGCGGGGAATCTGGATCGGGATCCGGCGCGCCGCGATCGTCATGGCCGCCGTGGCCGCCACGATGGCGACGAGCGCGGCCAGGTAGAAGAGGGCGCCGATCGGCGAGACCACGCTGCCCTTGATGAGCGAGACCAGCTGGAGCATCCCGGGCCAGAGCCGCTCGAGGATCGAGAAGGTGATGAGCAGGCTCATCCCGTTGCCGATGCCGCGCTCGGTGATCTGCTCGCCGAGCCACATCACGAAGATGGCGCCGACCGTCAGCGTCACCACCATCACCAGCCGGGAGACGAAGTTCGGGTTGGCGACCGCGCCCGGAATCGACTCGGTGAAGAGCGTGAAGGTGTAGGCCTGGGCGAACGAGATGAACACCGTGGCGTACCGGGTCCACTGCGTGATCGTCTTCCGGCCTTCCTCCTCCTTCTGCATCTTCGCGATGCTCGGCACGACCCCGCCGACCAGCTGGAAGATGATCGAGGCGGAGATGTACGGCATGATGCCGAGGGCGAAGACCGTCGCGCGCGACAGTCCGCCGCCGAGCATGTCGTACAAACCGAAGAACCCGGCGGCGGCCGAGTTCCGGATGAAGTCCGAGAGCGCCTGGACGTTGACGCCCGGCGCCGCGATGTGCGCGCCGATGCGGTAAATGACCAGGGCCAGCAGCGTGAACAGGAGCTTCCGCTTCAGCTCCGGGTCGAACGAGAACGACGGGGTGTTGGGAGCAGTCACTTACGCCTCAACGCTGCCGCCGGCCGCCTCGATCTTGGCGCGGGCCGCGGCAGACACCGGAATGCCACGGACGGCGTAGGCCCGAGCGGCCTCGCCGGTGCCGAGGATCTTGACCACCTGCTCCGCGTTCTTGATCAGCCCGGCTTCCGTCAGCGTCTCCGGGGTCACGTCCCCGCCCGCGACCGCCGCGAGGCGGGCCAGGTTGATCGGGATGGACGTCACCTTGAACGGGTTCGTGAAGCCCCGCTTCGGCAGGCGCCGGTACATCGGCATCTGCCCGCCCTCGAAGCCCGGGTTGGTCGAGCCGCCCGTGCGGGCCTTGTGGCCCTTGTGGCCCTTGCCCGAGGTCTTGCCGATGCCGGAGCCGGGGCCGCGCCCAATGCGCTTGCGCGACTGGGTCGAGCCGGCCGCCGGCTTCAGGGTCGACAGGGTGACCGACGGGGTCGCCACTTCCTTCGCCTTCGCCATCACGCCTCCTGCGCCGGCGTCACCTCAACGAGGTGACGCACCTTGAAGAGCATCCCGCGGACCGAGGCCGAGTTGTCGAGCTCGACCGTCTGCTGGTGATGCCGAAGCCCGAGCGAGGCCAGCGTCCGCCGCATGGTGTCGGCGTGGCCGATCCCGGAGCGGATTTGCTTGACCGCGATGCGCTTCGCCGTCTTTTCGTCTGGAATCGTCGCGGCGTGGTGCTTGGGTCCCTGCCGGCCGACGACGGGATTGCGTCCCATGGCTCAGCCCTCCTGGCGCGGCTTGTAGCCGAGATCGCTGACGTCGATGCCCCGCTCGCGCGCCACCTGGCGCACCGATACCAGCCGGGACAGCGCGTCCATGGTCGCGCCGACCATGTTGTGCGGGTTCGGGGAGCCGAGGCTCTTGGTGAGGATGTCGGTGATGCCGGCGCAGGCCAGCACCATCCGGATCGGGCCGCCCGCGATGACGCCGGTACCGGCGGAGGCGGGCTTCAGCAGCACCCGTCCGGCGCCGTGCTCGCCGACGATCTCGTGGGGGATCGTGGCGCCCGTGCGGGGCACGTCGATCATGTTGCGCTTGGCGGCGTCGACGGCCTTGCGGACCGCCTCCGACACCTCGTTGGCCTTGCCGGTCGACGACGCCCACCTTGCCCTTGCCGTCGCCGACGGCCACGAGCGCGTTGAACGAGAACCGCCGGCCGCCCTTGACCACCTTGGCCACGCGGTTGATGGCAATCACGTTCTCGACGTGGTCGCTGCTCCGGTCCCGGTCGCGGTCGCGGCGGGGACCCCGGTCGCGGTCGTTGCGGCCGCCGCGGCCCCGCCGCTGCTGCTGCCCGCCCTCGGACGGCGCCTCGGTGGTGCTGCCGGGGACTGCTGCCTGTTCGTCAGCCATGCTAGAACTCCAGTCCGCCGGCGCGCGCGCCGTCGGCGACCGCCTGCACGCGGCCATGGTATCGGTAACCTGCCCGGTCGAACACCACCGTGGTGATGCCCGCGGCCTTCGCCTTCGCCGCGAGGAGCGTCCCGACCGCCTTGGCGCGGGCCACCTTGCCCGTGCCCTCGATCGCGATGCCCTCGCTCGTGTCGGTCACGCCGAGGATCGTCACGCCCAGGTCGTCGTTGACCAGCTGGGCGGAGATGTGCTTGAGCGACCGGAAGACCACGAGCCGCGGGCGCTCCAGCGTGCCGGCGACCTTCTGCCGGACGCGGAGGTGGCGGCGGTAGCGCTGTTCCCGGCGCGTCTTGGGTGCGTGAATCGCGCGCATGCCTACTTCGCTCCTGTCTTGCCGGCCTTGCGCCGGACCTGCTCGCCCTGGTACCGGATGCCCTTGCCCTTGTAGGGCTCGGGGGGACGGACCGACCGGATCTCGGCGGCGACCTGCCCGACGAGTTCCTTGCTCGCGCCCTGGATCCGGACCACCGTGTTGTTCTCGACCGTGATCTTGATCCCCTCGGGCGCCTTGAAGGGCACCTGGTGGGAGAGACCGACGATCAGGTTGATGCCGTAGGGCTTCATTTCCGCCTTGTACCCGACGCCCTGGAGCTCCAGGACCTTCTGGTAGCCGGCGGTGACCCCCTCGACCATGTTGGCCACGAGCGTGCGGGTCAGGCCGTGGAGCGCCTTGTGCCGCTTCTCGTCGCTCGGGCGCTCGACGGTGACCTGCCCGTCCGCCAGCGCCACGACCATGTCGCGGGGGAGGTCCCGGGCCAGCTCGCCCTTGGGTCCCTTGACCGCGATGTGGTTGCCCTTGAGGGCCACCGTGACGCCGGACGGCACCGCCACCGGACGCTTGCCGATACGCGACATGTCGCCTCCTACCAGACGACGGCGAGGAGCTCGCCGCCGAGGTTGGCGGTGCGCGCCTGCCGATCGGTCATGAGGCCCTTGGGCGTCGAGACGATCGCCATGCCGAGGCCGTTCTTGACCCGGGGCAAGTCGCGGCACTTGACGTACTGCCGCAGGCCCGGCGTCGAGACGCGCCGCAGCTCCCGGATGACCGGCAGCTCGTTGTGGTACTTGAGGTACAGCCGCAGCACGCCGCGACCGCCATCATCGAGCACCTTGCACTCGGCGATGTAGTGATTTTCGAGTAGCAGACGCGCCAGCTCGACCTTGAGCTTGGACGTCGGCACGTCGACTCGCCGGTGGCCCGCGGAGCAGGCGTTCCGGATGCGAGTCAGCATATCCGCGACGGGATCTGTCATGCTCATGTTACTTGCGTCCCCTTACCAACTGGCCTTGCGCACGCCCGGGATTTCCCCCTTCAGCGCGAGCTCTCGGAAGCAGATTCGGCAGAGGCCGAACTTGCGCAGGACTGCCCGTGACCGCCCACACCGCGCACAGCGGCGGACGGCGCGCACCTTGAACTTGGGCGTGCGCTTGGCTCGTTCAATCCAACTGGTCTTTGCCATCGTCTCTCCTGGTGGCGCCCCACGGGGCGCCGGGTAATCACGCCATCGGGACCGGCGTCTCGCCGCGGAACGGCCAGCCGAGCTCGCGGAGAAGCGCCATCGCCAGGTCATCCCGCCCGGCGTTCGTCACCACCGTAATGTCCATCCCGTGGATCTTCTCGACCTTGTCGTAGTCGATCTCGGGGAAAATCAACTGCTCCTTGATGCCGGTCGTGTAGTTGCCGCGACCGTCGAAGCTCTTGTTGGCCAGCCCGCGGAAGTCGCGGACCCGCGGCACCGCGATGCTGATGAAGCGGTCGAGGAACTCGTACATCCGCGCGCCGCGCAGGGTCACCGCCGCGCCGACCGGCACGCCCTCGCGCAGCCCGAAGTTCGCGATCGACTTCTTGGCGCGGGTGATGACCGGCTTCTGGCCGGTGATCTGCGCCAGCTCCGCCACCACCGCGTCGAGCAGCTTCGGCGTCTTGCTGGCCTCGCCCATGCCGACGTTCAGGACCACCTTGGTGATCCGGGGCAGCTGCATCGGGTTGGTGATCCCGAACTGCTGCGCCAGGCGCGGCCGCACCACGGTCTCGTAGTACGTCTGCAGCCGGGGCGTGCCCTCGGCGGCCTTCGGGGCGGCGTCGGTGGCGCCCGCCGTCGGCTTGTCCTTGCCCGCCTTGGCCCCGCCGCCCGCCTTGGGGGCCTTCTCCTTCGTGGTCGCCATCTTACCTGCTCCTCGGAATCGGCTGCCCGGACTTCACGGCGATGCGCTCGACCGTCCCGTCGGTGTCCCGCCGCCGGCGCACGCGCGTCGGCTCACCGCTCTTCGGGTCGATCAGCATGGTCTTCGAGTGATGGATCGGCGCCGGGAACTCGATGATCCCGCCCTCGGTGGTCTGCGTCGCGCGGCGGTGCCGCTTCACGACGTTCACGCCGTCGACCGTCACGCGGCCCGTCTTCGGGTAGACGCGGAGCACCTTCCCCTGCTTGCCCTTGTCGTCGCCCGAGATGACCTGGACGGTGTCGCCCTTGGTGATCGGGAGGCTGAGGCGGACCACCGGCTTCTGGCGGACGCGCTTGGCCTTCTTGTACACGAGTGGCTTCATGTTACAGGACCTCCGGCGCCAGCGAGACGATCTTCATGTAGCGCTTCTCGCGGAGCTCCCGCGCCACGGGGCCGAAGATGCGGGTCGCGCGGGGCTCGCCCTTGTCGTCGATGAGGACCGCGGCGTTCTCGTCGAACCGGATGTAGGAACCGTCCTTGCGGCGGGTCTCCTTCACGGTGCGCACGATGACCGCCTTGGCCACGTCGCCCTTCTTGACCTGGCCGGTCGGGATGGCGTCCTTGATGGCCACCACCACGGTGTCGCCGAGGCCCGCGTAGCGGCGCCGGCTCCCGCCGAGGACACGGATCACCAGCGCCTTGCGGGCGCCGGAATTGTCCGCGATTCTGAGAATGCTCTCTTGCTGAACCATGTCTTCCTCGTTCCGTGGGCTACTTGGCCCGCTTGACGATCTCGGTCACGCGCCAGTTCACGGTCTTGGCGAGCGGCCGGGTTTCCATCAGGCGGACGGTGTCCCCCACCTTCGCGCCGTGCTCGTCCCGCGCCTTCACCGTGATGGTCCGGGTCATCATCTTGCCGTAGACCGCGTGCGCGAAGCGCCGGGTCAGCGTGACCGTGACCGTCTTCTGCATCTTGTCGCTCTTGACGACGCCGGTGCGGGTCTTCCGCTGCAGGCGGGTCGTTGCGGTTGTCTCGTCAGCCATGATGTGCCCTTACGCTTTGGTCGCGCGCGAACGCAGGACCGTCAGGATCCGCGCGGTGTCCCGGCGCAACGTCCGGAACCGCATCGGGTTGTCAATCGACTCGCTCGCCGACCGGAAGCGCAGCCGGAAGCGCTCTTCCTTCAGCTCCGCGAGCTTCGCCTTCAGCTCGTCGTCGGACAGGTCCCGCAGTTCAGTCGCGTTCATTGCTCAGATCTCCTCGCGCTTGACGAAGCGCGTCCGCACCGGAAGCTTGGCCTGCGCCAGCGCCAGGGCCTTCCGCGCCAGGTCCTCGGTCACGCCCTCGACCTCGAACAGCACGCGCCCCGGCCGCACCACGGCCACCCAGCCCTCGGGATTGCCCTTGCCCTTGCCCATGCGGGTCTCGGCGGGCTTCTTCGTGATCGGCTTGTCCGGGAAGATCCGGATCCAGACCTTGCCGCCGCGCTTCATTTCGCGGGTCATCGCGACACGCGCCGCCTCGATCTGCCGGTTCGTGATCCAGCCCGGATCGAGCGTCTTGATGGCGAACTCGCCGAACGACACCGCGATGCCCCGCGAGGCGATGCCCTTGGTCCGGCCCTTGAACGTCTTGCGAAACTTCACCCGCTTCGGTGCCAGCATGGTCCTCAGGCCCCCGTGCTGTAGGTGCGGCCGGTCATTTCCTCGACCACCTCACCCTTGAAGATCCAGACCTTGATCCCGATCGTGCCGTACGTCGTCTTGGCCGTCGAGGTCGCGTAGTCGATGTCCGCGCGCAGCGTGTGGAGCGGCACCCGGCCCTCGCGGTACCCTTCGGTCCGCGCGATTTCCGACCCGCCGAGCCGGCCCGACACCCGCACCCGGATGCCCTGGGCGCCCATCCGCATGGCGCTCTGCACCGCGCGCTTCATCGCGCGGCGGAACGAGATGCGCTGCACCAGCTGGTGCGCGATGTTGTCGGCGACGAGCTGCGACGCCACCTCGGGCCGCTTGATCTCCTCGACGTTGATCGCGGCTTCCTTGCCGGTCAGCTGGGCCAGCTCGTCGCGGAGCTTGTCCACTTCCGCGCCCCGCTTGCCGATGACCACGCCCGGCCGCCCGGTGTGCACCGTGACCGTCACCTTGCCCGGCTTCCGGTCGATGTAGATGTCGGCGATGGCCGCATGCCCGAGCCGGGCCCGAAGGTACTTCCGGATCAGCTCGTCTTCCTTGAGCAGCGCCGGCATGTCCTTGGTGGCGAACCAGCGGGACCGCCACGGCTGCACGATGCCGAGCCGGAAACCGATCGGATGGGTCTTTTGCCCCATTAGATGCTCCCCTTCGAGGCCACGTGAATCGTCACGTGGCTGGTCCGCTTGCGGATCGGGGTCGCGCGGCCCTGCGCCGCGGCGGTGAACCGCTTGAGCGGCTGCCCCATGTCCACCATCGCCTTCGACACGTAGAGCGCGTCCACGTCGAACGACTCGTTGTCCCGCAAGGCCAGCTGCTCCGCGTTCGAGACCGCCGACTTCAGCGTCTTCTCGATTTGCCGCGCCGCCAGCTTCTTGTTGAACTTGAGGATCGCGTACGCCTCGTTCACGTCCTTGCCGCGGATCAGGTCCGCGACGAGCCGCATCTTCTGGGGCGACTGGCGCACCAGCCGCTGAATCGCTGTGCCTGGCATCGTCACTCCGGCTTGGCCTTCTTGTCCGCCACGATCTTGCCGCTGTGGCCGCGGAACAGTCGCGTGGGCGAGAATTCGCCCAGCTTGTGCCCCACCATGTTTTCCGTCACGTACACCGGCACGAACTTGTTGCCGTTGTGGACGGCGAAGGTGTGTCCCACGAACTCGGGCAGGATCGTGCTCGCCCGGCTCCAGGTCTTCACGACCTTCTTCTCGTTTTTCTGGTTCAGGGCCTCGACCTTCAGGAGCAATGCGTCCTGGACGAACGGGCCCTTCTTGATGCTACGTGCCATGTCAGAATCCCCAGTGGCCTACTTCGTGGCCTTGCCGCGGCGACGGCCGCGCACGATGTGCTTGGTGGACGCCTTCTTGTGGTGCCGCGTCTTCTTGCCTTCGGCCTTGCCCCACGGCGAGACCGGCGGACGGCCGCCCGACGACTTGCCTTCGCCGCCGCCCAGCGGGTGGTCGACCGGGTTCATCGCGACGCCGCGGACGCTCGGCTTGATGCCCAGCCAGCGGCTCTTGCCCGCCTTGCCGACCGACAGCAGCTCGTGCTCCGAGTTGCCGACCTCGCCGATCGTCGCCAGGCACCGCCCGTGAATCCGCCGCACCTCGGTGGACTTGAGGCGGAGCGTCACGTAGTCGCCTTCCTTGGCCACCACCTGGCAGCCCGACCCGGCCGAGCGCGCCATCTGGCCGCCCTTGCCGATCTTGAGCTCCACGTTGTGCACCATCGTGCCCAGCGGGATCTCGGAGAGCGGGACCGCGTTGCCCAGCCGGATGTCCGCGCCCGGGCCCGACATCACCGCATCGCCCTGCTTCAGGCCGGTCGGGTGCAGGATGTAGCGCTTCTCGCCGTCGGCGTACACCAGGAGGGCGATGCGCGCCGTCCGGTTCGGGTCGTACTCGATTTCCGACACCTTGGCCGGGATCCCGAACTTGTTGCGCTTGAAATCGATCTTCCGGTACTGCCGCTTGTGCCCGCCGCCGATGTGGCGCGACGTCATGTGCCCCTTGTTGTTCCGGCCGCCGCTCTTGGGCAGCGGCTCCAGCAGGGACTTCTCCGGCGTGCCGCGCGTGATCTCGTCGAACCCGGAGACCGAGCGGAAGCGCGTGCCGGCCGTCATCGGGCGGAACTGTCGAATGGTCATGGGCTCAGCCCTCGAAAACCGGGAGAGTCTCGCCGTCCTTGAGGACGACGATGGCCTTCTTCCACCGGGCGGTCGTGCCCCGCGTGCGGCCCCGGGTCACCTCGTGCCGCCGCATCTGCATGGTGCGGACGTCGGTCGCGGTGACGCCGAACAGCTTCAGGAGCGCATCCCGGATCTGGTACTTGTTGGCGTCCGGATGCACCTGGAACGCGTACTCCTTGCGCGCCTGGTAGGCCGCCGAGCTCTTCTCGGTGATCAGCGGCTTGACGATCACTTCGTGCAGGGCGGGCATTTACTCGCTGCCTTTCTTCTTCGGCTCGGCCTTGCGGGCGGTGCTGCGCCGCGCGCCGGCTTTCGGAGCCTTGACCTTGGGCGCCTTCGCCTTCGGCGCCGCCTTCTTCTTCGGAGCCGCCTTCGCCTTGGCCGGCTTGGCCGCCGCCTTCGGCTTGGCCGCCTTCTTCGCCTTCTTCGGGGCCGCCGCGGCGTCGGTCGCCGTGCTCACCTCGCCGCCCAGCGCGCCCTGCTCCACCACCAGCGCGTCGGCCCAGAGGATGTCGTACGCCGAGGCGTCGGCGTAGGGCAGCACCCCGGCGCGCGGCAGGTTCCGGGCGCTCAGGTAGGCCGTCGTGTTGATGCCGTGCGTCAGCACCAGGACCTTCCGGCCCTCAAAGCCGAGCTTGCCGAGCAGCGCCGTCATCTGGCTGGTCTTGGGCGTCGCGAACTCGAGGCGCTCCACCACGGCCAGCAGGCCGTCGGCGGCGCGGGCATTGAGCGCCGACTTCCGCGCCAGCTGCCGCACCTTCTTCGGGATGCCGGTCCGCCAGTCACGCGGGGTCGGCGCGAAGGCGACACCGCCGCCGCGCCAGTGCGGCGCCCGGGTGGTCCCCTGCCGCGCGCGGCCGGTGCCCTTCTGCTTCCAGGGCTTCTGGTTGCCACCCGACACTTCCGCCCGGGTCTTCGCCTTCTGCGTGCCCTGGCGCTGGTTGTTCATGAACACCTTGACGGCCTCGTGGAGCGCCGGCTGGTGCACCGTGCCGTCGAACATGTCGGTCGGCAGCGCGAACGCCGTCTTCGCCTTGGCGCCGGCCGCGGAATACAGAGGAGCCTCAATCATGGCGGCTCTTGCCTCCCTGCTTGGAGACGGTCACGATGCCGTTCTTCGACCCGGGGATGGCCCCGCGCACGAAGAGGAGATTCCGCTCGGCATCCACCTGCACGACCGTCAGGCCGAGCTCGGTGTGACGTGCCGCGCCATGGTGGCCCGGCATCTTCTTGCCCTTGATGACGCGGGACGGATTGGTGCCCGGCCCGATGGAACCCGGCTTCCGGTGCCGCGTGTTGCCGTGCGAGGCCGGGCCGCCGCCGAAGCCGTGGCGCTTGACCACGCCCTGGAAGCCCTTGCCCTTGCTGGTGCCGGTCACCTTGACCCGCTCGCCCGCCGCGAAGATCTCGACCGTCACGGTCGAGCCCGCCGCCGGCGCGGCGTCGCCCGCCACGTCGAATTCCCGGATGACCCGGGGCGCCACCTCGAGGCCCGCCGCCTTCGCGTGCCCGAGTGCCGCCTTGCTCGCCCGCGTGGCCTTCTGCGCGCCGAAGCCGAGCTGCACCGTGCCGGTCTTGACCTGCACCACCTGGCAGGGACCCGCCTCGATCACGGTCACCGGGGTGGCGGTGCCGTCCTCGGCGAAGACCCGCGTCATGCCGAGCTTCCGGCCAATGAGTCCGTTCGTCATGGCTACTGGACCTTGATCTCGACGTCCACGCCGGCCGGCAGGTCGAGCTTCGTCAGCGCGTCCACCGTCTGCGGGCGGGAGTCGTTGATGTCGAGCAGGCGCTTGTGGGTCCGGAGCTCGAACTGCTCGCGGCTCTTCTTGTCCACGTGCGGGCTGCGCAACACCGTCCACCGCTCGATCTTGACCGGGAGCGGGATCGGACCCGACACCTGGGCGCCGGTCTTTTCCGCCGTGCGCACGATGTCCGCCGCGGCCTGGTCCAGCACCACGTGGTCGAACGCCTTCAGGCGGATGCGAATTTTCTGAGCCATCGTTCTCTCGTTTCTCGAAGGCGGGTCAGCGGGGAAGTGGGGAGGCGGGGAGGACTTCCCCGCTTCCCCGCGTCGCCGCCCTGTCGCCTACTTCAGGATCTTGGTGACGACGCCCGCGCCCACGGTCCGGCCGCCTTCACGAATCGCGAAGCGGAGGCCTTCGTCCATGGCGATCGGGGTGATCAGTTCCACCTTGACGCCGATGTTGTCGCCCGGCATGACCATCTCGACGCCGGCCGGCAGCTCGACCGAGCCGGTCACGTCGGTGGTCCGGAAGTAGAACTGGGGACGGTAGCCCTTGAAGAACGGGGTGTGCCGGCCGCCCTCTTCCTTGCGGAGCACGTACACTTCGGCCTCGAAGTGGGTGTGCGGGGTCACGGAGCCCGGCTTGGCCAGGACCATGCCGCGCTCGATGTCGTGCTTTTCCACGCCGCGGAGCAGGAGGCCGACGTTGTCGCCCGCCTGGCCGTCGTCGAGGAGCTTGCGGAACATCTCGACGCCCGTGACGACCGTCTTCTTCTCGGAGCCGAAGCCGACCAGGGCGACTTCCTCGCCGACCTTGATCCGGCCGCGCTCGATGCGGCCCGTGGCCACCGTGCCGCGGCCGGTGATCGAGAACACGTCCTCGACCGGCATCAGGAACGGCTTCTCCACGTCGCGCACCGGCTCGGGGATGAAGGTGTCGAGCGCGTTGTAGAGCTCGTCGATCTTGGCGACCCACGCCGCGTCGCCCTCGATCGCCTTGATGGCGGCGCCGCGGATGACCGGGACGTCGTCGCCCGGGTACTTGTAGGCGCTCAGGAGCTCGCGGACCTCGAGCTCGACGAGGTCGAGGAGCTCGGCGTCGTCCACGAGGTCGCACTTGTTGAGGAACACCACGATCGACGGCACGTTCACCTGGCGGGCCAGGAGGATGTGCTCGCGGGTCTGCGGCATCGGGCCGTCCATGGCCGAGACGACCAGGATGGCGCCGTCCATCTGCGCCGCGCCCGTGATCATGTTCTTCACGTAGTCGGCGTGGCCCGGGCAGTCCACGTGCGCGTAGTGACGGTTTTCCGTCTCATACTCGACGTGCGACGTGGCGATCGTCAGGATCTTGGTGGAGTCGCGCCGCCCCTGCGACTCGGAGGCCTTGGCCACCTGGTCGTACGGGATGTACTTGGTGCCCCAGCCGCGGTCGGACGACACCTTGGTCAGGGCGGCCGTCAGGGTGGTCTTCCCGTGGTCGACGTGGCCGATGGTGCCCACGTTCACGTGCGGCTTGGTCCGATCGAATTTTGCCTTCGCCATGGCTCGCTATCCTGTCGAGATGTGGGGAGTCTGCTGAGTGCCTCTCGGCCTCAGCCTTTCTGCTGCTTGGTAATGATGCCTTCCGCGATGTTCTTCGGCACTTCTTCGTAATGGTCAAACTGCATCGAGTAGACGGCGCGCCCCTGCGTCATGCTGCGGAGCGTGGTCGAGTACCCGAACATTTCCGACAGGGGGACGTCCGCGGCCACCACCTGGGCGTCGCCGCGCTGCGTCATGCCGCCGATCTTGCCGCGCCGGCTGGACAGGTCGCCGATGACGTCGCCGAGGAAGTCGGAGGGGCTCACCACCTCGACCTCCATGACCGGCTCGAGGAGGACCGGGTGGGCCATCCGCGCCGCTTCCTTGACCGCCATCGAGCCGGCGATCTTGAACGCCATTTCGCTCGAGTCGACGTCGTGGTAGCTGCCGTACACCAGCGTCACCTTCACGTCCACCATCGGGTAGCCGGCCAGGATGCCGCCCTCGAGCGCCTCGCGAATGCCCGCTTCCACCGGCTTGATGAACTCCCGGGGAATGACGCCGCCGACGATCTTGTCCTCGAACACGAAGCCCTGCCCGACGTCGGCCGGCTCGCAGTGGATGACGACGTGGCCGTACTGGCCCTTGCCGCCCGACTGCCGGATGAACTTGCCCTCGACGTTCTCGACCCGCTTCCGGATCGTCTCGCGGAAGGCCACCTGCGGCTTGCCGACGTTGGCCTCGACCTTGAACTCGCGCTTCATGCGGTCCACCAGGATTTCCAGGTGGAGCTCGCCCATGCCCGCGATGATGGTCTGGCCGGTCTCGACGTCGGTCCGGACCCGGAACGTCGGGTCCTCTTCCTGCAGCTTCTGCAGGGCGATGGTCAGCTTGTCCTGGTCCGCCTTCGTCTTCGGCTCGATGGCCACGTCGATGACGGGGTTCGGGAACTTCATGGCCTCGAGGATGATCGGCTTGTCCTCGTCCGACAGGGTGTCCCCCGTCCGGGTGTCCTTCAGGCCGATGGCGGCGCCGATGTCGCCCGCCCACACTTCCTCGATCTCTTCCCGCTTGTTCGCGTGCATCTGGAGCAGCCGCCCCACCCGCTCGCGCTTGTCCTTGGTGCTGTTGTACACGTAGCTGCCCGACTTCAGCGAGCCGGAGTACACCCGGAAGAAGGTCAGCCGGCCGACGTACGGGTCGGTGGCCACCTTGAACGCCAGCGCGGAGAAGGGCTCGTCGTCCCTCGCGTCGCGATGCGCCGGGGTGTCGTCGTGCAGCGGCAGGTGGCCCTGCACCGGCTTGACGTCCATCGGGCTCGGCAGGTAGTCGATGACCGCGTCGAGCAGCGCCTGCACGCCCTTGTTCTTGAACGAGGCGCCGCAGAGCACCGGCACGATCGACCCGGAGCAGGTCGCCTTCCGGATGGCGGTGTTGATCTCGTCGAGGGTCAGTTCCTGGCCGGCCAGGTACTTCTCCATCAGCGACGTCGTCCGACTCGACCGCGGCCTCGATCACCTCGTGCCGGGCCTGCTCGACGCGCTCCTTGAAGGCGTCGGCGACGGGCATCTCGGTGAAGGTCTTGCCGAGGGTCTCTTCGTCGAAGATGTACTCGACCCGGCGCAGCACGTCGATGTGGCCGGTGAAGGTCTCGCCGGAGCCGACCGGCAGCTGGATCGGGAACGCCCGCTTGGTCAGGCGGTTCCGGATCATGGTCAGGCAGCGGTCGAAGTCGGCGCCGACCCGGTCCATCTTGTTGGCGAAGATGATCCGCGGCACGCCGTACCGGTCGGCCTGGCGCCAGACGGTCTCGGTCTGGGGCTCGACGCCGGCCACCGAGTCGAGCAGGGTGACGGCGCCGTCGAGCACGCGCAGCGACCGCTCCACCTCGACCGTGAAGTCCACGTGGCCGGGGGTGTCGATGATGTTGATCCGGTGCGTGACCCCGTTCCGGATCCAGAAACAGGTCGTGGCGGCGGAGGTGATGGTGATGCCCCGCTCCTGCTCCTGCTCCATCCAGTCCATGGTGGCCGCACCCTCGTGCACTTCACCGATCTTGTAGTTCTTGCCGGTGTAGTAGAGGATCCGCTCGGTCGTAGTCGTCTTCCCGGCATCAATGTGGGCCATGATGCCGATGTTCCGGTACAATTCGAGCGATGTTTGACGCGACATACGGTCCCTGTCTCTAGTCTCTATTCAGCGAAAAAGCGGGGCGACCGACCGGGCAGATGCCCGTGGTATCGCTCCGCGCACGTCCGGGCTTGCGCCCGAGACGAGGAATCTCAAGGACTCCCTCGCAGTTTCGTCGGAAGACCAGAGGTGGCGGGCGGTCTGGCCGCCGTCACGTGGTCCGATTATCGGGCGACCCTCCGCCCACAACCGGGGCGAACACGAGGTTCGCCCCTGTACCCTGCTAGGCGCCTACCAGCGGTAGTGCGCGAACGCCCGGTTGGCCTCGGCCATGCGGTGCGTGTCTTCCTTCTTCTTGATGGTGCTGCCCTCGCCCTTCGCGGCCAGGATCAGCTCCGCCGCGAGGCGCTCCGCCATCGTCTTCTCGGTGCGGTCCCGGGCGAACCCGATGATCCACCGCATGGCCAGCGCGCCGCGGCGGTCCGGACGGACCTCCACCGGCACCTGGAGCGAGGCGCCGCCGACCCGGCGGCTCTTCACTTCGAGCGCGGGCTTGGCGTTGTTGACCGCCTGCTTGAAGACCGTGACGCCCGGCTGCCCGGTGCGCTCCTCGATCAGGTCCATGGCGGTGTAGAAGATGCCTTCCGCCGTGCTCTTCTTGCCTTCGGTCATCAGGTTGTTGACGAACTTGCTGACCGTCTGGCTGTCGTAGCGCGGATCGGGCGGCACCGGCCGCCGGACCGCCTTGTTCCGGCGGCTCACTTCTTCCCTCCGGCCGCGCCGGCCTTCGGACGCTTGGCGCCGTACTTCGAGCGCGACTGGCGGCGATCGTTGACGCCGGCGGTGTCGAGGCTGCCGCGGACGATGTGATACCGCACGCCCGGCAGGTCCTTCACGCGGCCGCCGCGGATCAACACGATCGAGTGCTCCTGCAGGTTGTGCCCTTCGCCCGGGATGTAGGCGATGACTTCGAACCCGTTCGTCAGCCGGACCTTCGCAACCTTGCGGAGCGCGGAGTTCGGCTTCTTGGGTGTGGTGGTGTAGACGCGGGTGCAGACGCCACGCCGGAGGGGATTCCTCTTGAGCGCAGGCGACTTGCCCTTGTAGACCGGCGTCTTGCGACCGTTCCGGACGAGTTGGTTGATGGTCGGCATACCCTGCACTTGTTCGTGGTCCGAATAAAATGGCCGCAAATGGCGGCAGACACCAAAGATAGAGGGCCTTCTGGCGGGAGTCAAGGGAGGGGGTATGGCGGGAACGTCCCCATCGCCGAACCGCCCCCATCCTCCGTCATGGCGGGGGCGGCCGGCGTCTATCCTGTGACACTGCAACAGTTTAACCCATCCCCAAGCGGGCCGATGGGGCGCTCCCCCCGAGGCGGCCATTCCGCGGCCGGACCGGGAGAGCAATACCAGTTGTTGCAGAAGGAGAACGGCAACGCGTTCGCGTAGCTCCCCTCGTACGACATGTCCCTGAACGCGGCGACCGTTGAAGCCTGGCCGTTGATATACCGACGCCGGGGTCACATCCGAACGCCACCCCGTGTCCTACCGCACTCGCGTCAGCCTCCCACCAGCATCGATCGCCAGCACCGTCCAGTCGGGGATCGCCTCCACCAGGTGGACCCCTCCCCCCTGCCCCGGCGCGCGGAGATTTGCCGAACTCACCGAGTACGGATCTGCGTTCGCCGAACTGACCGTGTACCCCATATCCCGGAGGGAGCCGACCGTGATGGCGCTGAGCGGGTTGTTTGTCAGGCTGATATAGCCGGTCATCAACTCGGCGCCCATGACCGACTCACGCCAATGCGCGTCCCTGGTGCCAGGCCCGCCCCCGGCCTCGACCGGGACGCGAGGGCCAAAATATGGTACGCCGGCGCAACACGCCGCCGTAAAGGCATCCACCGCATTCACGCCAGGGAAGTACGGCTCGGACGTTCCCCCGCCGACCAGGAGCGAAGGAGGGACGGTCCACAGGGTCCCGAAGCCGATGACGTGCCCCATTTCGTGGAGGATGACCGCCGAGAAGACCCCATTGGCGTCCAGCAGCGCCAGGTCGGAGGAATCGAACCGCATCGCGCCGACGGCGGTGAACTTGCTCCCGCTGCGGATCAGGCAGGGCCCCGCGGAGCCCAGGATGCCGCCGGGTCCGTCGATCGAATCGATGGTCACGAAGATCAGGATGTCGTCGATCGTTTCGCTGATGCCCGGATACGTCGGCCCGCAAACGGAGCCGGGCGCCTGGAAGAGGGGGACGCTGGTGAGGTTGCCGTAGATGATGCTCGACCAGCGTGCCGCCGCGTTGACAAACGCAAGCTGCCGGCTCGGCGACATGGCCGTGAGATAGCGCAGGTCGATGTTGTACTCGCTGACGAACGCACTGCCGGTCGCGTTGAAGGTGATGTTCGCCGGGGTCGTGCCGGTGACCGCAGCGATGGTCGTCTGCGCACCGACACCGGCGCCCAGCGTGCGCCTCGTCGTGGAGCTCCCGTCGGCCAGCGTCCGCACGCTGCTGGCGGTGGTCCATCCGCCCCCGATCCCCGGACCCCATCGGACCTCCACGTTTGGCACCGGATTGCCGTACAGGTCCTTGACCGATGCGACCAGCGGGAGACTCAGCGGGTTCCCGATGACCGCGCTCTGGTTGTCGCCCGACACCAGCGTGAGGGACGACGGGGGCCCGGGGTTCGCGGTGGCCGTGAACGTCTCCTGCATGCCCGCCACGGCCGCGAGTCGTGCCGTCAGGAACTGATTGCGCGTCCCGGCCACCGTGCCAAGCGTCCAGGTCGTCGAGGTGTAGCCGTTCGCGTCGGTAACTGACGAGGCCACCCCCGTGCTCCCATTCGCGGGCGCCCAGTTGACCGTCGCACCGGATCGCACGTTGCCGTACGCGTCCCGTACCAGGACCGACACTGGCTCCGGCAGGACCGCACCGACGATGGCCGTCTGGAAATCTCCGGTGTACCGCTCGATTCGGGCCGGGGGCCCAGCCACCGCATTGAACTGGAAGAGGACGATGACGCCGGGATCCTCGGCGGCAGGGACCCGCGCGCCGACCAGTTGTGTCCCCGCGGTCGGAAAGAGCGTGAACGCCAGCGACGCCTGCCCAGCGGCGTTGGTCACGCTGCTCGTGGCACCCTCAGGAAAATCCCAGACGACGGTGGTGCCCGCCACCGGGGCGCCCGCCGAGTCGCGCACCTGCACGACGAGCGGCTGTGCCAGGAGGGTCCCAACCGTGCCGGCCTGCCCGTTCCCTGACAGGATCGCGATCTGGGTCGGGCGCTGCGTGGCCGTGGCCACGAACGATGCCGGCGACCCGGTGAGGCCGGCCACGGTCGCCCGCAGCCCCTGGTTGTTGATCCCGACCGTCGCCCCAAGCGTCCACTCGGTGGACGATGTGCCGCCGGCGTCCGTCACGTTCTGCGTGGTCGACAGCGACCCGCCGCCGGCCGTGACCTCCCATCCGACGAACACCCCCTCCACCGGAACTCCCCCGCCGCCCGGAGTCGTCACCACGACTGTCGGCCGCAGGGGTGCGGGCGTGCTGATGACCCCGGTCTGGTTGTCGCCGAAGGCGATGGTCAGCGTTCCCGCCGAGAGGGTCGCCGACCCGGTGAAGTACTCCCACGGGGCGCCGGGCACGTAGACCCGCACCTTCTGCAGGTTGGCGCCGACGACGGGACCGGGAGACCACGAAGTCGAGGCCACCCCGGAGGCATCGGTCACCGAGGTGCCCGGCATGGTGACGCCCCGGCCCTCGATCGCGCTCCAGGTGACGATCGCCCCCACCACCGGGTTGTTCAGCAGGTCCTCGACCCGCACCGAGAGCGGTTGCGGATAGGGCTGCACCACCTCCCCAACCTGTGACTCGCCGGCGAGCCTGATGAGCTTCGCGGCGGCCCCCGAGGCAGCGGACGCGGTAAATGTCGGCACGGCGCCCTGATAGCCTGGGATGCCGGCCGTGACGGTGTTGTTATTGGTGCCGGAGGTGGTACCGAGGATCCAGGTGACCGAGGCGACCCCCTGCGCGGTGGTGACTGCGGAGGTGCCTACCGTTCGCCCACCGCCGGCGGTCACGGTGAAAGTCACCGTGACGCCGGCCATCAGGGCGCCATTCTGGTCGCGCACCGTCACGCCGATGGTGGCGGGAAGCGCCGCGCTGACCGTGCCGCTCTGGCCATCGCCAGTCTTGGTGACGGTGGTGGGCACCAGCGTTGCGGGCGGCTGGGTCGGTCCACCGTCGGAGGAGCCGCATTGCCAGGCGGTCACGCACGCCAGGAGCGCTCCGGCCACCCGCACCCCCCGGTTCCATCCCATGCGCAGCTCCTGTCCGGTCGACACCGAGGTGGACCGGAGAAACCTGATGCCGGGTGCACCGTCGCGCCAGAGGCGGGGCTTGGACTGATTGCCCCCGACGCTCACTTCGAGCTCGTGCACGCCCTCCCCGGCAACCGCACCGAGCGTCCACCCAACGGACGCACTCCCTGCGTCGTCGGTTATTGACTCCGCGGCGGTACCGACCCGCCGCCGGCCGCGACACGCCATGTCAACGTGACGCCCGGGACGGGTTGATTGGTGGCGTCCTTGACGATCACCGCCGGGTGCTTCGCCAAGTCAGCTGCGACCTCCCCGGTCTGCCAGTCTCCATCGACCTTGTCGATGAACGCGATGGCGGTCGCGGTGAAGGACACGACGTCGCCGTCCGGCCCCGGGATGCTCGCGGTGACTTCCTGCCGTCCCGACCACACCCCGGTCCCGAGCGCCCAAAACGTGGCGGCCAGACCGGCGTCATTCGTGACGGCCAGTGGATAGGTGACACGCCCTCCACCGGCGGTGACGAAGAATGCCACCTCTGCACCCGGCACCGGGGTGCCGTGCTGGTCGGTGACGAGAACCGAAGTCGTAGTGGTAGGCAGCGTCATAGCCGGAAATCATGGCGTCCGCCCGGGCCAGCGAGACGTGCGCCACCAGGCGCGCCAGCAGCCAGGCGTTGAGGTGGCGCTTCGCGGCGAGGCTGCGCGCGGCGTCGTTCCAGGTCTGGTGGATCGCCGCCCAGCCAGTAGTACGCGATGTCGGTCTGCTCCTGGGTGCGCTCCGACACCAATCCCCCCAATCGCTTGACCTCGTCGTAGTCCGCGAGATACGCGCGGCGTCTGGACGGCCGCCTCCACCGTGGCCGCGCCATACATCGGCGGCGCGCGGAATTGCGAGCCGCTGGCCAGGACGAACGGACGGATGTTGCCCCACTGCGGAATCGCCCGCGGGCCGGTCAGCGCCGTCGCCGTCCCCACGGTCGAACGGAACCTCCCCGGCTCGCCGGTCGAGGTGAACACCACCGCCGCTGGACCGGCGGAACCGTCGCCGGCGCGGAGCGCCAGCATGGCGGCGGCGGCATCGTGGCCGAGCTGCACGCCGCGGGTCACCTCGTCGCAGTCATCCAGCGCGGCCATGTAGTCGTTGTACGCCTGCGTGATGAAGTCCAGCGCCGCCGGCGTCGGCAGCTCCGCGCCGATGGAGGCCAGCACCTCATACGCTCCGGTGGCGATGGCCGCCTCGACCGACAGAGGGCGGGTCGACCTGCCCGTCATACGCGTACGGCTCGAAGCGGCGCTGCACCGCGTTCAGCACATCGTGCATGGTCGTGTTGGCCATCGCCTGGATGCGGGCCTCGGCAGGCGGGTTGGTGGCCGCCAGCGTGCTGAACTGCGCGATGTTGTCGTTCCAGTCTTGCACGGCCTCGACCAGTTCGGCGCGATGGTGGCCGCCCCGCCACGCCATCGGCGCGGCATCGAGTTCGAGCGCCTGTGGGGAGTCGCCGCTCGTGAGCGGCGCCGTGGCATCCGTTCCGGGCTGGTCGCTGCAGGCGGCGATCGCCAGCAGCATCGCAACGGGGATGACGATTCGTGAGGTGCGCATCGGTGCCTCGCTTCAAATGGGGGGGTGTGGGCGGACTCCCGTCCCGACCTCCGCGGACGGGTCATGCCGCCGTGGAGTCTATTGCGGCGCACGGCTTCGTTGTGCACCTTAGGGGAGTTCCTGAAGCGCACGGTCACCCCCGCCTGCTTCTGGCTCCCTCTACCAATAGACGCGCCGACAGGCGCCAAATCGGGCCATCCATCATGGATTCCACTGGGCGGGTGACGGAACTGCTGCATCGGGCCGGCGCGGGCGACCCCACCGCCGCGGCCGCCGTCTTTCCCCTCGTCTACGACGAACTCCGCCTCCTGGCCCACCGCCAGCTCCGCCGCGAATCCTCCGGCCACAGCCTCAACACGACCGCCCTGGTCCACGAGGCGTACCTCAAGCTGGTGGACCAGACCCGGAGCCCAGATCACGGACCGCTCGCACTTCTTCGCCGTCGCGGCCACCGCCATGCGCCGGATCCTGGTGGATCACGCCCGCCGGCATGGCGCGGCAAAGCGAGGCGCCGGCGCGAAGCGGGTCCCGCTGGAGATGGTCGACGGACTCGCCGCGGAGGAGCGCGCCGACCTGCTCGTGGCGCTCGACGCGGCGCTGCTCCAGCCTCGCGGCGCTCGACGCGCGGCAGGCGAAGGTGGTCGAGTGCCGGTTCTTCGGCGGGTTGACGGAGGAGGAGACGGCCGAGGCGCTCGGCACCAGCCCCCGGACGGTCAAGCGGGACTGGGCGAAGGCGCGGAGCTGGCTCTACCAGGCGCTGTATCCGGATCGTGGTGGGCTGAGCCGATGCCGCCATCCCCCTCCCCGGGCCGGTTTCGGCAGGCCGACGCGATTCTCGATGCCGCTCTCGACCTCGAAGGCGAGGAACGGATCGCCTTCGTCGAGCGGGCCTGCGAGGGCAACCCCGCGCTCAAGTCGATGGTGCAGCGCTTGCTGCGTGCGCTGGAGCACTCCAGCGACTTCCTCTCGGCGTCGGCGGTCGAGGTGGCGCGCCCACTTCTCGATGTCGTCACCGCCCCCGGTGGGGAGCAGGAAGCGCTCCCCCCACCGGAGCAGGTGGGTCCGTACCGTGTGCTCCGGGAACTGGGACGGGGAGGCATGGGCGTCGTGTACCTCGCCACGCGGGACGACGACTCGTCGGGGTCGCTGGTGGCGCTCAAGACGCTGCGCGGCGGGGCGCTCGCCACCGGCACGCTGCTCCGCCGATTCCTGTCGGAGCGCCGCATCCTCGCCACCCTGAACCACCCCTTCATCGCGCGGCTCCATGAGTCAGGCATCACCCCCGCCGGCGAGCCGTACTTCGCCATGGCCTACTGCGCCGGCGACTCGCTGGCCGAACGGGTGGCCCACGGTCCGGTCCCCGTCTCCGAAGCGCTGCGGGTGGCACGGCAGCTCGCCGAGGCGCTGTCGGCGGCGCACGCGGTCGGCATCATCCACCGCGACATCAAGCCAGCCAACGTGCTCTTCACCGGGACGGGAGACGTGCAACTGACCGATTTCGGCGAGCTGATCGGCGCCCTCGGCAAGGTCCGGAGCCTGCGGGTCACCGCCCGCACCACCGCATTCGCCCTGAAGCGGAGGGGGCTCGACCCCCGTGCGATCGCCAACGTCCTCGGCGTCACTCACGTACTGGAAGGCACCGTGCGACGGTCGGGTGACCGGATCAAGGTGACGGTGCAACTGGTCCAGGCCATCGAGGGGACCATCGCTTGGACGGAGACCTACGACCGGATGGTCGAGGACATCTTCGACCTCCAGGAGAAGCTCGCCGCGGCCATCGTCGCCGAACTGGCCCTGACGCTCGCACCTTCCGAGCCGAATACGACGACACCCCCGCAACTCGACCTCGCGGCCTACGACCTTTACCTCAAGGGACGGTTCTTTGCCGAGAAGCGGACGGCGCGCGGGCTGGAGCGGGCGGTGGAGTATTTCGGCCGCGCGGTGGAGCGAAACCCGGAGTATGCGGAGGCCCACGCGGGGCTCGCGGACGCGTACATCATGCTCGCGGCCGTGTGCAATCGACGCCCCGGCGAGTGCATTCCCCTTGCCCGGGCCGCGATTGCGGAGGCGCTCCGGATCGGCAACGGGCTGGCCAACGTGCATGCGACCCATGGCAACCTGCTCTCGGCGTTCGAGTGGGAATGGGAGGAGGCCGAGCGCGAACTGCGGAAGGCGATGGAGCTCGCCCCGGCCCACATCGCGGCGCGGCTGTACCTCGCCATCCAGCTCCAGCATCTCGGGCGCTGCGACGAGGCCATTGAACTGGCGAGCCAGGCGCTCACGCAGGACCCGCTCTCCCCGGCGCTCAACCTGGCGCTGGGACGCGCCCACCTGCACGCCCAGCGACCCGCGGAGGCGCTCAAGCCGCTCCGCACCGCCATCGAGATCGCGCCCGGTCTCAGGATTCGGGCACCGGGAACTGGGTCACGCGCTCCTGGCGCTGAGGCGCGACGCCGATGCGCTGTCGGCATTCCGGCGCGGGGCGGAGAGCGGCGGGCCGAACGAGGTGGGCCAGCTGGCGTATGCGTTGAGTGTGCTGGGGGAGCGGGAGAGCGCCGAAGGGGTGTTGCGCAACCTGCTCGCCAGCGAGGGGACCGATTACCTGCCGCCGTTCGGCGTCGCCTGCGCGTATGCCGGCCTGGGGGACCACGATGCGGCGTTCGCCTGGCTCGATCGCGGATTCGAGCAGCGGGCCGCGCAGATGAACTGCGTCAAGGTGGCCCCGGCCCTCGCCGGGCTTCGTGAGGACCGTCGCTTCGGCGCGCTGCTCGCCAGGATGGACATCCCGTGAGGGTCATCGTGACCCGCGCCCTGACGCTCGCCCTCGTCCTGCTGGGCGCCCTCGCGGGGCCCCTGTTGGCACAGAACGCGACGATCCGCGGCCGGGTGACCGCGCCCGGCGTGGACATGCCGGTCCCCGGGGCCGACGTCATCGTCGCCGGCACCGCGCGGCGCACGTGAAACGGACTCGGCCGGGCGGTTCGAGCTGCGCGACCTCGCCCCGGGATCCGATCGAGATCCGTTGTCCGGGAGCCCGGCTACCAGGCCGTCACGATGCGCCTGACGCTGGCCCCGGGAGAGGTCAGGACTCTCTCCGTGCTCCTCGCCCCCGTCACCCCGATCGTCGATCCCATCACGGTAACGGCCACGCGCGACCCGCGCAGCCTCTCCAGCGTGGCGGCCGCCGTGTCGGTGGCGGACAGCCAGGCCATCCGGAGCGACCGCACGGTGGGGCTGGACGAGACCCTGCGCATGATGCCAGGGGTGCAGGCGCGCTCCCGCTACGGCACCGACGACATCAACCTCGGCATCCGGGGCTCGGCGGCCCGGGCCCGGCAGGCGGTGCGAGGGGTCGCGGTGCTGCTCGATGGCGTCCCCCTCTCGGAACCGGACGGCGTGGCGCGGCTGGACCTGATCGAGCTCGGCGCCGCGCGGCAGATCGAGGTGGTGCGCGGCCCCGTCTCCGCGCTCTACGCTGGGTCGTCCAACGGGGTGGTCAACGTGATCTCGCGGAGCGGATACGACAGTCCGGGCGTGACGCTGCAGGCGCAGGGAGGCTCGTACGGATTCGAGAAGTACTTCGGGCAGGCGGGGGCGGTCATCGACACCGGCCAGGGGAGTGTCTACCTGGCCGGGTCATACACGAACTCGGACAACTTCCGGCAGCACAGCGCCGGCTCCGTGGCTCGCGGCCTCCTGCGTACCGACTATCGCTTCCCTCCTCCCGCACCCATGCTCACGCTCGACGCCGAGGGGTCGCGGCTCGACACCGACCTGCCAGGATCGCTCACCCAGGCCCAGTTCGATGCCGATCCCGACGCCGCGGCCCCGTCCGCCGTGAACCTCGGATTCGCGCGCGCCGACACGCGCTACCGCGCCGGCGCCCGGCTGGTCCAGGGACTCGACGCGTCGGGCAACACCGAGGCGTCGGCGTACGGCTACTACGGCGGCCGGACGCTGTACTTCCCGACCCAGCGCTGGATCGTGGACCTCAACTTCCAGCGCACGCAGGTCGGCGCCCGGTACCGCGCCGCGCAGGTCGGGGGCGCGGCGCTCGAACTGGCCGCGGGCGTGGACTACGACCACGTCCACGGCGCCGACCAGCGGTGGACGAACACCGGGGGGCCAGGCGGATTCACTCCTCGACCGCGGCACCGACGCCATCTCGAGCCTCGGGATCTACGGGCAGGGTGACTGGCGGGCGAGCCCGAACCGTCGACCTGACCCTCGGCATCCGCTACGACGCCGTGTCCTACGGGTTCACGAGCAGCTTTCCCGGGCAAGGTCCCGGCGCAGGACACGACGTACGACCAGTGGTCGCCGAAGCTCACGGCGTCGTGGCAGGCAGGGCGCCAACACGCTCGCCTACGCCTCGATTGCGCGGGGCTTCGAGGTTCCGGCCGTCGGGTGAGCTGTCCGCCTCCCCCGGGAGTCGACCCTGAGCACCACGCTGCACCCGAAGACGCTGTGGAACTACGAGGTGGGCGCCCGCGGCATGGTCGGACCGACCCTTCGGTACGACGCCGCGGTGTTCTACGCCGGGATGCCGCCTGTCCCGGCGCGAGATGACTCCGGCCATCCCGCCAAGGCGCTTCAGCGTCCCCGCCGCCGCTACGGCCCCGGCGGCGCCGTCCCGAACGTCACGAAGGTGAAGAAGGTGCCATTGGTGAGCGTCGCGATGGTGTAGTACTCGCTGACCGTGCCGCCGACCGTCCGCGTCGCCGAGGTGTTTCCCGTCGGGCCGGTGACCGTGTTGCCGACATACCCGGAGCCGCCACCGGAAATGGTCCAGTCCACTGAGGCGCCGACCACCAGGTTGCCATAGGCATCGGTGACCCGTGCGACCAGCGGTTGCGGCGCGATGGTGAAGACGGTCGTACTCTGGCTGTCGCCGGAAAACGCCATGATGACCGTCCCCGGCCCGGGCACACCCGTGGCGGTGTAACTGACCGGCGATCCGGTCAGTCCCGCCGCGGTGGCGGTCGCGTGGTTGAGCCCCGCGCCGGAGACCGTGCCGATCGTCCAGACCGTCGAGGCGACGCCCTGGGAGTTCGTGTTGACCGGCCCGGCCGCGGCCACCGACCCGCCGCCCGCCGTGACCGCGAAGGTGACCGCCACGCCGGCCACCGGGTTGCCGCCCGCATCCGTGACCCGCGCCCCGATCGGGGTCGCCAGTGCCTCACCCACGGTCCCCGTCTGGACGCTCCCCGAGGCAAGTCCGATGGTGGTCGGCGACGACGATGGCCCGCTGCCACCGTCGCTGGAGCAGCCGGCCACCAGCAGGAACGCCGCCGCCAGCCCGACCAGGTGCTTCGCAGGAATCCAGCGCATCTCGTGCTCCCGCGCGACGCTCGCGCTCTTGGGTTGAGCCCTGCCCCACCCCGACCTCGGCGACGTCCCTCCACCGCTGGCCGGACGACAAAAAGTACTCGGGACGGCTACCGCACCCGCGTGATCCGCCCCTGGCGATCGACCCCGCGAATCGGTCCGGTCCGCAACTGTTCCCGCAGGTGCAGCATGCCCACGCCTGCCGCCCGCGGGGCGGTCGGGGAACTCGGCACGGTATAGGGGTCCGCCGTCGTATAGTCGACCGTGTAGGCCAGATCGGCGAGCGACCCGATCGAGATCGCGCTGAGCGGATTCGACCCCAGGTTGATGTATCCCGTCATCAGCTCATTGACCATGACCGTTTCACGCCAGTGCCCGTCCTGCGTCCCGGGGCCACCGGTGTTTTCCACCGGCACGGGAAAGAGGCCGGGATAGGCAATGGAACCGCCCGCTGCATTGTAATACGAAATGGCCGAGCTGCCATTGAAGTAGGTCGAATCGGTCCCGCCGAAGGTCAGCAGTGACGGCGTGACGTAGGTCCAGAGCGAACCGAGGCCGAGGACGTGACCCATCTCATGGAGGATGACGGGCTTGAGGAGGTTCAGCGATTCGAGCTGCGGCATGTCCGCCGAGTCGAAGGTCATGTCTCCCACCAGCGTCAGGTAGCTGGGAAGCCGGACCCAGCAGGGGGACGCGCCGCCGAGAATGCCGCTCGGTCCATCGATGGGGGCCACCGAGGCGTAGATCAGCACCGACGTGATGGCCCGATCGATGGGAGGCGTGTTCTCGCCGCAGCTCGCCGAATCCGCGATGACCGTGTCGGCGGGAAAGTCCGCAACGACGATGCTGCTCCACCGGGCCGCCGCGTCGAGGAACGCCGCCCGCTGCGCTGGCGTCACCGCCGTGAGGAACTGTACCTCGACGCTGAAGGTGCTGGGGACCGCCGTGCCGAGGGTGGCGAAATACACCACGGCCGCCGTGTCGCCCGGGAGCGAGGCGATCGTCGTGTACCCGCTCATCGTGCTGCCCACGGTCCGCGTCACCGACGTCTGTCCCAGCGCATTCGTCACCGTGGCACCAGCCGAGATCGTGCCGCCCCCCGTCGCGGACCAGTTGACGCTCGCGCCGGCGACCGGCATGCCGTCGGCGTCGTTGACCTGCACGACCAGCGGGAGCGCCGCGGTCTGGTTGAACTGCGCGTTCTGACCATTGCCGGACACCGCGACCACCGCGACCGGCTCCGGCGCCGGTTCCGGCGCGTTGCTGTCGCTGGAACACCCCGCCATCAGCCCCATCCCTGCCATGAGCCCGAGCAGGCTCCTGCCCTGATTCCACCGCATGCCAAGCTCCCTCGCGAGTGACTCGCGTAACAGTTCTGGCGGATCCAGGGGGCGACCCGACGGGTAACGACGTTTGCCTGCGTTTGGGCCCGCTTGCCAGCCAGAACCCAACAGCGCCCGGGGATATCTCCCGGGCGCCGCGGAACTCGCTGCTGGACTGCCTTCGACTACAGATCGTCCTCGGCCAGCCCGACCAGGACGGCGTCGGCCGGCACCTCGACCGCTTCCACCGGGGGTGGCGGCGGCGGGGGCTCGAAGCCCGGAGGCGGCTCGATGTCGATCTCGGCGTACCGGTAGATGCCGGTGCCGGCCGGGATCAGGTGCCCGATGATGATGTTCTCCTTGAGGCCGAGGAGGTCGTCCTTGGCCCCGCGGATGGCCGCGTCGGTCAGGACGCGGGTAGTCTCCTGGAACGACGCCGCCGAGATGAACGACTGCGTCGTGAGCGACGCCTTGGTGATGCCGAGCAGCACCGGCTCCGCGTTGGCCGGCTTCCCCTTCTTGCGCAGCACCCGGTCGTTCTCGTCGCGGAAGCTGAGCTTGTCCACCGTCTCCCCCTCGAGGAAGCCGGTGTCGCCCGGATCCACGACGCGCACCTTCTGCAGCATCTGGCGCACGATCACGCCGATGTGCTTGTCGCTGATGCGCACGCCCTGCAGGCGGTACACCTCCTGCACCTCGTTCAGCAGGTATTCCTGCACCGCGCGGGGGCCCTTGATGCCCAGGATGTCGTGCGGGTTCACCGGGCCCTCGGTCAGGCGGTCGCCCGCGCGGACCTTGTCGCCCTCGTGGACCCGGAGGTGCTTGCCGGCCGCCACTTCGTACAGCTGCGGCTCCGCGCCCTCCTCCACCGGGTAGACGAAGATTTCGCGCTTGCCGCGCTTGATCTCGCCGAACTTCACGTGGCCGTCGACCTCGGCGATCGTGGCCGGGTCCTTCGGCCGACGGCCCTCGAAGAGCTCCGCCACCCGCGGCAGGCCGCCGGTGATGTCGCGCGTCTTGTAGGCCTGGCGCGGAATCTTCGTGACCGTGACACCCTTCGGCACCTTCACCGCCGGGGAGAGGAAGACCGTCTTGTCCTTGGCCTCCTTCTTTGTCTTGTTCGGCCACGCCACGTTGATCGGATACTCCTCGACCTTGAACTTCGGCGACCAGGGGTTCGCCTCGTCGGGGATTTCCATGGCCCGGCTCACCAGGTCGGTCGGCGACCCGAGGATGATCCGGGAGCCCTCGGCCAGGATGTACTCCTGCGGGTCCTTCCGGTTCGGCGCATAGACCAGCACCGACGGATGGAGCTCCTTGTCCGGGTCGGCCACGACCACCACCGAGCGGAGGCCGGTCGACTCGTCAAGCTCCTCGCGGAGCGTGACGCCGGGGACCAGGTCCTTCCAGCGGAGTTCGCCGTCGACCTTGATGATGCTCGGATCGTTGTACGGGTCCCAGGTGTAGAGAACCGTGGCCCGCGCGCCCTGCCGCTGGTCCACCTTGGCCACCGTGTCGCCGACCTTGACCTGCAGGAGGGCGCCTTCCGGCACCGGGAAGCGGTTCAGCACCCGCTTCTTGTCCTTCGGGTCGGTGATGAGGATGCCTTCCTTCATTTCATCCGTCGCCGACTCGTCCTCGCGCGTGAGCGCGATGCGGATCTGGCCCTTCTCGCCGTCTTCGTACTCGACCGGCAGGTCGGCGAACTCGAGGTCCGGCGTGTAGTGCACCGCGCCGTCGGACCGCGCGCGCCGCTCCGCCTCTTCGGCGATGCGGGCGGAGGTGCCGCCGATGTGGAAGGTCCGGAGCGTCAGCTGCGTGCCCGGCTCGCCGATCGACTGCGCCGCCAGGATGCCGACCGCCTCGCCCATGTCCACCATTTCCATGGTGGCGAGGTTGCGGCCGTAGCACATCCGGCAGACGCCGCGGCGGGCCTCGCAGGTGAGCACCGAGCGGATCTTGACCCGGTCGATGCCGGCCTCGTCGATTTCGTCGGCCACATCTTCCTTGATCAGCTGCCCCGAGGCGACGAGGAGCTTCTGGTCGCCGTCCTCGTCCATCTTGTTCGGGTCGTAGACATCTTCGAGCGCCACCGCGCCGAGCACGCGCTCCCGCAGCGACTCGATGACATCCTCGCCTTCCTTGAGCGCGCTGATCTCCAGGCCGAGGATCGTGCCGCAATCCTCCTCGGTGATGGTGACGTCCTGCGCCACGTCGACCAGGCGGCGGGTCAGGTACCCGGCGTCGGCCGTCTTGAGCGCCGTGTCCGCCAGGCCCTTTCGGGCGCCGTGCGTCGAGATGAAGTATTCGAGCACCGTGAGGCCTTCACGGAAGTTCGACTTGATCGGGCTCTCGATGATTTCGCCGATGCCGCCGGTCAGCTTCTTCTGCGGCTTGGCCATCAGGCCGCGCATGCCGGCCAGCTGCCGGATCTGGTCGCGGCTGCCGCGGGACCCGGAATCGAACATCATGAAGACGGGGTTGAACCCGCCGCGCGAGGCGCCCATGTGCTTGATCATCGCCTCGGCCACGTCGTTGTTGGCGTGGGTCCAGGCGTCGATCACCTTGTTGTATCGCTCGCCGAAGGTGATCTGGCCGGTGTTGTAGGCGCGCTGGAACCGCTGCACCCGCTTGTCGGCCTCCTCGAGGAGGGTCACCTTCTCGGCCGGGATTTCGAGGTCCTCGATGCCGATCGAGATGCCGCCCGCCGTCGCGTACCGGAAGCCGAACTCCTTCAGGCGGTCGAGGAAGATGACCGTGTCGGCGAGCCCGGCCTCGAGGAAGCTGGTCAGGACGAGCTGCGAGAGGAGCTTCTTCCGCATGAGGGCGTTCCGGAAGCCGCCGCTCTGGATGATCTTGACCGGGATGATGCTGTTGAACAGCACCCGGCCCGCCGTGGTCGGCACCCAGCCGGCGTCGCGCGCCGGGACGGACCCGGCCGGCGGCGCGAACCAGTAGAAGATCGTCGTCTGGTAGTCGACGGTGCCGTGCAGCAGCGCCATCTCGATTTCCGCGAGCGTCGAGAAGAACGGCGCGCTCTTCCACCCCAGGCTCCGCTTCGTCAGGTCGACGAGGGTGCCGGCCACCGGCTCCTCGGCGCCCGGCGGCAGCTTGGTGAGGAAGTACGACCCCAGCACCATGTCCTGCGACGGCTCGGCCACCGGGCGGCCGTCCGACGGCTTGAGGATGTTGTTGGACGCGATCATCAGCACCCGCGCCTCGATCTGCGCCTCGAACGACAGCGGCACGTGCACCGCCATCTGGTCACCGTCGAAGTCGGCGTTGAACGCCGCGCAGACGAGCGGGTGGATCCGGATGGCCTTGCCCTCGACCAGCACCGGCTCGAACGCCTGGATGCCGAGGCGGTGGAGCGTCGGGGCGCGGTTGAGGAGCACCGGGTGGTCCTGGATGATCTGCTCCAGGATCTCGTACACCTCGGGGCTTTCCTTCTCGACGATCTTCTTGGCGCGCTTGACCGTCTCCGCGATCCCGTTCTCCACCAGCTTGTGGATGATGAACGGCTTGAAGAGCTCGACGGCCATCGCCTTGGGGAGGCCGCACTGGTGGAGCCGGAGCTCCGGGCCCACCACGATGACCGAGCGGCCGGAGTAGTCCACCCGCTTGCCGAGCAGGTTCTGGCGGAACCGGCCCTGCTTGCCCTTGAGCATGTCGCTCAGCGACTTCAGCGGGCGCTTGCCGCGGCCCCGGATCGCCTTGCTGCGGCGCCCGTTGTCGAACAGCGCGTCCACCGCCTCCTGCAGCATCCGCTTCTCGTTCCGGAGGATGACCTCCGGGGCGCGATGCTGGATGAGCTTCTGGAGCCGGTTGTTCCGGTTGATGACGCGGCGGTACAGGTCGTTCAGGTCGCTCGTGGCGAAACGCCCGCCGTCGAGCGGCACCAGCGGCCGGAGGTCCGGCGGGATGACCGGCACCACGTCGAGGATCATCCAGGCCGGGTTGTTCGGCAGGTCGCCGGAATCGCCCGAACTGAGCAGCGCGTCGACGATCTTGAGCCGCTTGAGCATCTGCTTCTTGCGGTGCTGGCTCGTCTCCGTGGCCACGCCGGCGCGGAGCTCGTCGGCGAGCTTCTTGATGTCGATCCGGCTCAGCAGCTCCCGGACCGCCGGGGCGCCGGTGTCGGCCTTGAACATGGTGTCGCCCATGTCGCGGGCCTTCTGCTTCATGGCCAGGAACTCATCTTCGTCGAGCAGCTGGTTCTGCTTGACGGCCACCACCTTGCCGTCCACTTCGACTTCCTGCTTGCCCGGCTCGATGACGATGTAGTTCGAGTAGTAGATGACGCGCTCGAGCTCCCGCAACGTGATGTTCAGCAGGTTGCCCATCGGCGACGGCAGCGTCTTGAAGAACCAGATGTGCGCCACCGGCACGCTGAGCTCGATGTGGCCCATGCGCTCACGGCGGACCTTCGACAGCGTGACCTCGACGCCGCACCGGTCGCAGATGACCCCGCGGTACCGGATCCGCTTGTACTTCCCGCAGT
Source organism: uncultured Gemmatimonadales bacterium (assembly GCA_963748815.1). Classification (GTDB taxonomy): domain Bacteria; phylum Gemmatimonadota; class Gemmatimonadetes; order Gemmatimonadales; family GWC2-71-9; genus SPDF01. The sequence continues at coordinate 938,077 of CAVVKJ010000010.1, forward strand.
GGCACTCCCAGTCCTTGACGGGACCGAAGATCCGCTCACAGAACAGACCGTCCTTCTCGGGCTTGAAGGAGCGGTAGTTGATGGTCTCCGGCTTCGTCACCTCGCCCCAGGACCACCAGGTCCGCTGCCCCTGGAGTTCCAGGCGCTCGCGCTCCTTGGTGTCGCGGGGGCCCCGGATTTCCTCGGGGGAGGCGATCCGGATGCTGATGTAGTCGAAGCTGGAGCTCTTGGGCTCCCGTCCGCTGCGAAAATCGATCATTGCTGCCTCATTCTTGAATCCGGTGTGGTTGCCACGCCGGCGGATAAATCAGTGTCGTGCGCGGGCGGCGTTACTCGTCGCCGTCGGCCGTGGTGCCCAGGGTCACCTTCAATCCGAGCGCCTGGAGTTCCTTCACCAGCACGTTGAACGACTCCGGGATGCCCGGCTCCGCCAGGTTCTGGCCCTTCACGATGGCCTCGTACACCCGGCTGCGGCCGTTGACGTCGTCCGACTTGACCGTCAGCATCTCCTGCAGCACGTGCGCCGCGCCGTACGCCTCGAGCGCCCAGACTTCCATTTCGCCGAAGCGCTGGCCGCCGAACTGCGCCTTGCCGGCGAGCGGCTGCTGCGTGACCAGCGAGTACGGACCGATGGACCGGGCGTGGATCTTGTCGTCCACCAGGTGGCTCAGCTTGAGCATGTAGATGGCGCCCACCGTCACGTCGCTGGCGAACTCCTGGCCGGTTCGGCCGTCCCGCAGGCGGGCCTTGCCGCCAGGGGTGATGCCGGCCGCCTTCAGCAGTTCCGCAGACGCCTCGTCCCACGAGGCCTCCGACCTGGCGCCAAGCACACCGGCCAGCGCCGGGAGCCCGGCCTCCGTGAGCAGGTCGGCGGGCGACAGCTCCGCCTTCTTCTCCAGCTCCTTGACCGACTTCTCGAGCGACTTCTTCTCCGCCTTCTCGGCGGCGCCGAGGAGGACGGCGTGGTGCTCGAGCTCGAGCCGGATCTGCGCCTGCTCCCGCTCCGCCAGCTGCTTGGCGGCATCGACCAGGAAGCCCTGGGCCGACTTGTACAGCGCCTTGGTGTCGGCCGACGAGGCCCGGTGCCCGAGCACTTCGATGCCGACCTTGCCCAGCGCGGTGCGGTCGGCGTCGGTCGCGGCCTTCTTCAGGTCGGCCACCATGGCCGTGATGATGTCCGGCGCGGCTTCCGGCGCCGGCGTGTTGAGCCGGAGCGCCTGCGCCGCCCACTTGAGCCCGGCCAGCCGGATCAGCACGCTGATTTCGGCCTCGTCCGCGCCCCGGAAGACGGGGGTCTTCGCCTCGAACCCGAGGATCCGCGCGGCCCACCCGAGGTGGGTCTCGAGAATCTGCCCGACGTTCATGCGGCTCGGCACGCCGAGCGGGTTGAGGACGATGTCCACCGGGGTGCCGTTCGGGAGGAACGGCATGTCCTCTTCCGGCACGATCCGGGCGACGATGCCCTTGTTGCCGTGGCGGCCGGCCATCTTGTCGCCGACGCTGATCTTCCGCTTCTCGGCGATGTACACCTTGACCAGCTGGATGACGCCCGGAGGCAGCTCGTCCGGCTGGAGGATCTTGTCGATCTGGTCCTCGGCGCGCTCCTCGACCCGGGCGCGCTCGCGCGTCGCCGCGTCGATGGTGGCGCGGATCCGCTCGTTGGCGGCCTTGTCCGCGACGCGCAGGGTCTTGAGGTCGGCCTCGGAGAGGTCGAGCCCGTCGAGCACCGACGGCGTCAACTTGGTGCCCTGGGGGAGGAACTCCTCCACCGTGCCGGCCTTCAGCATCAGCGCCACGTCCTGGTTCTTCAGGAAGGCGAGCAGCTCCTCCATCATGACCGTGGTGATGCGGGCCTTCTCGTCGGCCTCGATGCGGCGGACTTCGCCGATCCGCTCGCCGCGGTCCTTCTCGACCACCAGGTCCTCGATCCGGCTGAAGATCTTGACGTCGATGACGACGCCCTTCATGCCCGGGCTGACCTTGAGCGAGCTGTCCTTCACGTCCTTGGCCTTTTCGCCGAAGATGGCCGTGAGGAGCTTCTCTTCCGGCGAGAGCTCGGTCTCGCCCTTCGGGGTGATCTTGCCGACGAGGATGTCGCCCGGCTTCACGTGGGCGCCGATGCGGACGATGCCGCGCTCGTCGAGGTCGATCAGCGACTCGTCGGAGACGTTCGGGATTTCCCGGGTGATCTCCTCCTGGCCGCGCTTGGTGTCCCGGACGTGCAGCTCCAGCTCCTGGATGTGGATCGACGAGTAGACGTCGTCCTTGACCAGGCGCTCGGAGAGGATGATGGCGTCCTCGAAGTTGTGGCCGTACCAGGGCATGAACGCCACGAGGACGTTGCTGCCCAGCGCCAGTTCGCCGCCCTCGGTGGCCGCGCCGTCGGCGATGACCTGGTCCGCCGCGACTTCCTGGCCGAGGTGCACCAGGGGCCGCTGGTTGATGGCGGTGTCCTGGTTGGTGCGCCAGAACTTCTTGACCCGGTAGCGGTCGTGCTGGGACAGCCGGGCGAGCGGCCCGGCGCCGGCCTTGAGGCCCACGATGCCGGCGTCGACGATGATCTCGTCGGCGGTGACCCGGGTGACGGTGCCGCCGCGGCGGGCGATGATGACCGCGCCGGAGTCGCGCGCCACCTTCTCCTCCAGCCCGGTGCCGACCAGCGGCGCCTGCGGGAAGAGGAGAGGCACCGACTGGCGCTGCATGTTCGAACCCATCAGGGCGCGGTTGGCGTCGTCGTGCTCGAGGAACGGGATGAGCGCGGCGGCGATCGAGACCAGCTGTTCCGGCGCCACGTCCATCAGCTCGATGTCCTCGGGCTTCAGCAACGGGTAGTCGTCGCCGCGGCGGGTGAGGACCATCGTGTCCTGGAAGGTGCCGTCCGGGTTGAGGGGGGCGTTGGCCTGGGCCACCGCGTAGTCCTCTTCCTCGCTGGCCGAGAGCCAGCGGATCTCGTCGGTGACCTTGCCGTTCCGAACCACGCGATACGGCGTCTCGATGAAGCCGAGGTCGTTGATGCGCGCGTAGGTCGAGAGCGACGTGATCAGGCCGATGTTCGGGCCTTCCGGCGTCTCGATCGGGCACATGCGGCCGTACTGCGAGTAGTGCACGTCGCGGACTTCGAAGCCGGCGCGCTCGCGGGTCAGGCCGCCCGGGCCGAGGGCCGAGAGGCGGCGCTTGTTGGTCAGTTCGGCGAGCGGGTTCGTCTGGTCCATGAACTGGGACAGCTGGGACGATCCGAAGAACGCCTGGATGACCGCCGAGACGGTGCGGGCGTTGACCAGGTCGTCGAGCGAGATCTTCTCCGGGTCGGAGTTGATGCTCATCCGCTCCTTGACGAGCCGGGCCATGCGCGAGAGGCCGACCGAGAACTGGTTGGCGATCAGCTCGCCGACCGACCGGATGCGGCGGTTGCCGAGGTGGTCGATGTCGTCGGTGTACCCGCGCCCGTCGTTCAGGTCGATCAGGTAGCGGATGATCGCGACGAAGTCTTCCTCGGTCAGGACCGTGTGGTTCGGGTCCTGCTTCAGCTTGAGGCGCTGGTTGATCTTGTAGCGGCCCACGCGGCCGAGGTCGTAGCGCTTCGGGTTGAAGAAGAGGCGCTTGAGGGCCTCGCGGGCGGTCTCGAGGTTCGGCGCCTCGCCGGGCCGGAGCAGGGAGTAGATCTGCTCGAGCGCCTCGGCCTCCGAGTGCGTCGGGTCCTTGGCGAGGGTGTTCTTGATGAGCTGGCTGTCGCCGCGCCCCGGCGGGAGGAGCACGTCCACCCGGCGGACCTCGGCCTTGATCAGCTTCCGGCGCAGCGTGTCGCTGAGCGTGGCGCCGCGCTCGGCGACGACCTCGCCGGTGGCGGGGTCGGCCACGTCGAAGGCCAGGACATGATCGGCCCGGTCGCGCGTGGTGGTCGGCTGCTCCTCGTCCCGCAGGTCGATCGTGGTGTAGCCCGCGAAGACCTGCACCGTCTTGATGCCGGCGGCGCGCAGGACGTTCAGGCGGTCCGGCGAGAGTTCGTCGCCGACGCCGGCGAGGGGTTCCCCGCCCTTGTCCTCGGGGTTCGGGACCGGGGCGGCCAGCACGGCGCCCACCACCTCGCGCCGCTCCTGCCGGGTCTCGATCTTGCCGGTGATCGACAGCGCCTTGGTCGCGAAGAAGAGCCCGAGGATGTCGGCGTTCTCGCCGTACCCGAAGGCGCGGAGCAGGGCCGTGGCCGGGAACTTCTTCTTCTTGTCGATGTGGACGTAGATCACGTCGTGGATGTCGATGGTGAACTCGACCCACGAGCCCCGGAAGGGGATGATCCGCGCCGAGAAGAGCCGCTGGCCGTTCGGGTGGATGTCCTCCTCGAACACCACGCCCGGCGACCGGTGGAGCTGGCTCACGACGACGCGCTCGGCGCCGTTGATGACGAACGTCCCGAGCGGGGTCATGATCGGCAGCTCACCGAGGTAGACCTCCTTCTCGATGATGTTCTTCGGCCGCTTCTCCCCCTCGACCTCCTCGAAGACCACCAGCTGCAGGGTGGCCTTGAGCGGGGCGGCGTACGTCATGTCGCGCTCGATGCACTCCTCGACGGAGTACTTCGGCTCGCCCAGGGCGTAGCGCACGAAGTCCAGGGTGTACTTCCCGTTCACGTCCGAGATCGGGAAGAGATCCCGGAAGACGCGTTCGAGGGAGACGTCCTGCCGGGCGCCCCCGACGTCGTCGGGAACCAGCAGCGACTCGAAGGCGCGCGTCTGGATGTCGAGGAGGTGCGGCATGGGCATGCCGCCCTCGTGCTTCGCGAACGTGATTACCGGTCGGATATCAGTCATGGCTCACTCTCATGCAACACAAAGGGCCCCGGGACGGAGGCCATCACCAACGGTGATGGCCCCGCGGGGCTCGGACGTCGCTGGAATTCAGGACCAACGCAGGTTCGTCATGCCGTCTCGCTAAAGCAGGGTGGTCGCAGGCGCCCGCCGGGTCGTCCCGGCGGGCGGTGCGGGCCCTACTTCATTTCGACGGTGGCGCCCTGCTCTTCGAGCTTCTTCTTCAGTTCTTCCGCCTCGGCCTTGGAGATGCCTTCCTTGATGACGCCACCGGCGTCGACCAGGTCCTTGGCTTCCTTCAGGCCCAGGCTCGTGACTTCGCGCACGGCCTTGATGACCTGGATCTTCTTGGCGCCGCCGTCCTTCAGCACGACGGAGTACTCGCTCTGCTCCTCGGCCGCCGGAGCCGCGCCCGCGCCCGCGCCGGCCGCCGGGGCGGCCATGACGGTCACGTTGAACTTCGTCTTGAAGGACTCGATCAGGTCCGCCAGCTCGATCACGGTCTTGTTGCCAATCGCGTCGAGAATCTGCTCATTGCTCATCGTGGTGCTCATCGGGATGTGCTCCGTCGGGTTAGGATGCCGCGGCGCTGCGCTGCTCACGCAGTGCCTCGAGTGCGCCGACCATGGTGTACAGGACGCTGTTCATTGCGCCGGCCATCTGGGCCAGCAGGACTTCGCGCGGCGGAATCTCGCCCAGCCGCTTGACGTGGGCCGCCGTGACGGTCTCGCCGTCGACCCGGCCCATCTTGACCGTGGGCTTGTCGCCGAACTCCTTGGCGAACTCGGTCAGCACCTTGGCGGCCGCGAGCGAGTCGTGCGACAGCACGAGGCCGGTCGGGCCGGTGAAGTGCGCGTCGAGCCCCTCGATCTGGTTGGCCGCGAGGGCCCGCTGCGCCAGCGTGTTCTTGACGACGACGTAGTTGGCGCCGGCCGCCCGGAGGCGACGACGGAACTCCGTCATGCGCAGCACGTTCAATCCGCTGAAATCCGTGACATAGACATTGGGAGACGCCTTCAGGGCTGCCGTCAGGGTCTCGACCTCGGCCTGTCGTTCGGTCTTGCTCATTTGTACCCCGCCGTCTCGAGCCGCACGCCGGGTCCCATGGTGCTGGAGACCGTCGCCGACCGGATGTAGACGCCCTTGGCCGCAGCCGGCTTGGCCCGCAGAATGGTGTCCATGAACGCCTGGAGGTTTTCCGCCAGCTGCGCCTCACTGAACGAGGCCTTGCCGATCGGGACGTGCACGTTGCCGGTCTTGTCGACCCGGAACTCGATCTTGCCCGCCTTGATTTCCTTGACGGCCTTGGTCACGTCGAGCGTGACGGTGCCGGCCTTCGGGTTCGGCATCAGGCCGCGCGGGCCGAGGACCCGGCCGAGCTGGCCGAGCTGACCCATCACGTCGGGCGTCGCGACGATGACGTCGCACTCGAGCCATCCGTCCTTCAGCTTCTGGAGGTACTCGACGCCGACGAAATCCGCCCCGGCGGCCTCGGCCTCCTGGACCTTTTCGCCCTGCGTGACGACCAGCACCCGGACCGACTTGCCGGTGCCGTGCGGCAGCACGACGGTGCCCCGGACGACCTGGTCCGCGTGCCGCGGATCCACGCCGAGCCGGACCGCCACGTCCACCGTCTCGTTGAACTTCGCCTTGGCGGCGGCCTTGACGGCGGCGCACGCCTCGGAACTGGTGTAGGTCCGGTTGCGGTCGACCGTGGCCGCCGCGGCGAGGTACCGCTTTCCGTGGCTGGGCATCAGTCGATGACCTCCAGCCCCATCGAGCGGGCGGTGCCGGCGATCATCCGCATGGCACTCTCCACCGACGCGGCGTTCAGGTCGGCCATCTTGATCTCGGCGATCTTCTTGAGCTGCGCCGAGCTGACCTTGCCGACCTTGGTCCGGTTGGGCTGTGCGCTCCCCTTCTCGAGCCCCGCCTCCTTCAGCAGGAGGTTCGGCGCCGGCGGGGTCTTGGTGATGAACGTGAACGTCCGGTCGGCGTAAATCGTTACGACGACCGGGATCACCATTCCGCTTTGGCTCTGGGTCCGCGCGTTGAACTGCTTGCAGAATTCCATGATGTTGACGCCGTGCGGGCCCAGCGCCGTCCCGACCGGGGGCGCGGGGTTCGCGGCGCCAGCCGGAACCTGCAGCTTGACGAGCGCCTGAATCTTCTTGGCCATGCGACTCCTCGTAGTGCGCCGGGGCGGTAGGCGGCCCCTGGCTCCCGCGTATGCCGCGCGGTGGCGGTGCGCCCCCGAAGGGGCGCAAGAGCGGCGCCTGCCGCCCTAGTGCCCGCGGAGCTGGAGGTAGTCCAGTTCCACGGTGGTCGGCCGCCCGAAGAGGCTGACCGACACCTTGACCTTGCCCTTGTCGGCCAGCACTTCCTCGACCGTCCCGCTGAAGTCGGAGAAGGGGCCTTCCGTGATTTCCACCACCTGGCCGGGGAGGAAGGGAATCTCCTCCTTCGGCTCCGCGTCCGACGACTGCTCGACGACGCCGAGGAGCCGGTTGACTTCCTCCTGGCGGAGCGGCTGCGGCAGCTTGCCGGTGCCGACGAACTTGATCACGCCCTGGATGCTGTTGACCAGGTGCAGCGCTTCCTGGCTCAGCCCCATTTCCACGAGCACGTAGCCCGGGTAGAGCTTCCGCTCGACGGTGACCTTCTTGCCGTTCTTGATCTCGACCGCTTCCTGCACCGGCACCAGCGCCTGGCGCACCAGCCGTTCCTCGGCCGGACGCGGATCCTCCTCGATGCGACGCTGCAGCAGGCCACGCACCTTGTTCTCGTGCCCGGCGGTCGTCTGGATCGCGTACCAGCGGTATTCCATGGCGATCACCGGGCCAGCTTGGCGATGCCGTCCACCAGGATCAGTTGCAGCAGCAGGTCCATCCAGCCGATCAGGAACCCGAGCGCGACCGACATGATGATGATCATGCGCGTCGCCTTGCTCAGCTCGTCGCGCGACGGCCACGAGACCTTCTTGGTCTCGGTGCGCACCGCGGCGAGGAAGTCCCCGGTCCGGCGGAACCAGCCCACGACGCCACCGGTGGTCGCGACCGCCGCCCCACCCTGCTCGGAGCCTTTCATGACTACTTCGACTCCTTGTGCAGCTGGTGCTTGTCGCACCGGGGGCAATACTTCTTCCACTCGACCCGCTCCGGGTGCTTGCGCCGGTTCTTGTCGGTGAAGTAGTTCCGGTTCTTGCAGTCCGTGCACTCGAGAATGATCTTTTCGCGCGGCATATGTCAGCGGGAAAGCGGGGACGCGGGGAAGCGGGGAAGGAGCCAAGCCCTAACCGCCGATCCGACTCTCCGCCTGTCCGCCCTCCGTAAGAGTTGTTCCCCGGCGCCCAGCGACGCCCCTGCCAGAGCTCGCGATCGGGATTGAACCGATGACCTCATCCTTACCAAGGATGTGCTCTACCAACTGAGCTACGCGAGCGACTACTTGCCCAGAGCGGGCGACGGGACTCGAACCCGCGACCCTCAGCTTGGAAGGCTGACGCTCTACCAACTGAGCTACACCCGCCGGTGTCCTGCTGCCTGGCCATGTCCCACCGCCAGGCATGGTGGGGGTAGGATTCGAACCTACGTAGGGCGAAGCCCGGCAGATTTACAGTCTGCTGCCATTAGCCACTCGGCCACCCCACCGCGCTGCCTGCTACCCCCCGATACAGAACCCCGCCACCTACTGGGCGGGGTTCGACCGTCGAGAGTTGTCCTGCACTTCAGCTGGAGCTGACGAAGGGACTCGAACCCCCAACCGGTGGTTTACAAAACCACTGCTCTACCAATTGAGCTACGTCAGCACGAAAGCCAAAATCGGCAGACCCATATGATAGAAGGGGTTGGGGCAATAGTCAACGGGGTGGGCGGGGAAGCGGGGAAGCGGGGAAGCGGGGAAGCGGGGAAGCGGGGAAGCGGGGCAGGAAGCTACTCCAGCCGTCACCCCGGCGAAAGCCGGGGTCCAGTGTCAACCAGTCCCTCGCTCCCCCCGCTGTTCCAGCCTAGTCGTTCAGGAACTTGAGGTAGGACTTGATCTGGGCCCCGAAGAGGTTGATCCAGGCCTTGATGGCGCCGTCTGTGACTCCCCCAGCGAAGTCCAAGTCACTCTCCAGCACGGGGTTACGGTCACCGTCGGCGTAGGCGCGGCCGAACCGGTGGTCGGCATTCCACTCATTCATCTTGCTGGTGCTGACCTCGATGTCGCCAAAGGCGATGTACAGCTGGGCGTCCGTGTTGTCGTTGGCCATGATGAGCAGCGCCTTCTTGTCATTCAGCTCGACACGCCAGGAGTGCTCGCCCTTCTTGGTGAAGGTCAGGTCGAGACTCCCCATGAGCGACTCCATGTGCTTGTCCGAGACCGAGGTCATCACCTCTTGTGCGCTCGCCGGGGGAGCCGCCGCAGCGAGGACCGCCACTCCGATGGCGGCGATCACGCGACGCGCGTCACGCCGTGACAGGTACAGCTGCATGGGGAATTCTCCAAGGGGGTGGCGAACGAGAGTCCGAAATGTGCTCGGGGTCATCACCTGCTACAAGCCCACCCTACCCCACCCGCCACTTCGTCCCCCCTGCCCGCCCTCCAGCACAATCCGCAATCAGGGCTGCCCACGCACCTTCGCAGGGGTGAGAATCTGGTACGCCTGGTCGTCCACCGCCGCCCCCACCTGGCCGTCCCAATTCGCGCCCCAACAATAGGCGACGCCGGCCGTGGTAATCCCACAGGTGAAGTCCAACCCGGCGCTGATCGAGGCGAACACATGCCCGCCGAGGACGGCGCGCGGAGTCGTGTAGAAAACGTCCGTGTTCAGGGAGCCGTCCCCAAGCGCCCCGGAATTATTGGAACCCCAGCAATACGCCTGTCCGCCGGTCGTGATCCCACAGGCGTGGTTGCCGCCGACGCTGATCCGCGCGAACTGATGCCCCCCGGGCACCAGTGTGGGGAGGCTGCCGCTCCCGGGGGATCGGGGCCAACAGTACACCTCCCCACCACCGGTCAGCCCGCAGGAGCTGCCTCCGCCCGATTCGATCGCAACGAACGAGAATCCTCCCTGCACATCGACCGGCTGTGCGCTGCTTGCGGTGACGCCGTTGCCGAGCTGCCCATAGAGGTTGTCCCCCCAGCAGTAGACCTCTCCGGCTCCCGTCAACCCACAGGCGGATCCATCGGCCTGGACCACGGAGCTGAACTGGTGGCCCCCGGCGACCGCGATCGGCTGCAAACTGTTGACGGTGGAACCGTCGCCCAGCTGCCCCTTGGTGTTCCATCCCCAGCAGTATGCCGCCCCCCCCGCCTCGACCCCACAGGTAGACGTCCGCCCTGGCGACAGGCTGAAATAGCTATGGCCGCCGGTCACCGGAACCGGTACAGCTGACGACGTAGTCGACCCATCGCCGAGGTTGCCGTAGTAGTTCTGACCCCAACAGTAGGCCGCACCCGAGACGAGTCCGCAGGTGTACTGCGCTCCGGCCTTGACGCTCTCGAAGGTCAACCCGCCCTGGACCAGCGTCGGAACCGATCGAGTTCCGGTCGTCCCATCTCCCAGCTGGCCGGAATAGTTGCTCCCCCAGCAGTAGGCGGAGCCGCCGAGATCCACGCCGCAGATGTGGTCGTCCATCAGCGAAAGTTGCGCAAAAGTGTGCCCACCTTGCACGAGCACGGGAGCGGTCAGGGCGCTGGCAGCGTTCCCAGTTCCAAGCACCCCCGATCCGTTGTCCCCCCAGCAGTACGCGTCTCCCGCCGCCACCAGACCGCAGGTCCGTTCCCACCCCGCCGAGATCGAGGTGAAGACCAGCCCGCCAGCCACGGCGGTCGGCGGAGTCAGACCGGACCACTCGGTCGTCCCGTTGCCAAGCTGGCCAAAGTCGTTGCTCCCCCAGCACCACGCCTGCCCGGTCCCGGTCAAGCCACAGGCATGCCGGGCCCCCTCGCTGACCGCCACCAACTGGGCTGGAACGGCAAGGGTGGTCGGCTGCCCACGGACCACATAATCCATGAGGCCCACGCCCCAGCACCGCAGCGTGCCCCCACCGACTCCGCAGATCTGGGGCGCATAACTGTTCGAGGCAATCTGATCGAAGCCAGTGCCACCGAGCACGGGCGCCGGTGTGCTGCTGGCGTAGCTGGTATCGTGGCCCAGCCTCCCGCTGACGTCGCTCCCCCAGCACCAGGTGGAGGCCCCGACGACCGTGGCACACGAAACGTCGCCCCCCGCAGTCAGGGTACCAAAGGTGTGGCCGCCCTGAACCATCGCGGGCGTCAGCCGACTCTGACGCGTCCCGTCCCCCAGCTGGCCGGCTCCGTTGCTGCCCCAGCAGTACGCCGTCTGGACGGTGGAAAGGGCGCAGGTGTGCGTACCGGATCCGAACATGGAGTAGGTCAGGAGGGACGGGCGGGTGATTGACGCGAACGGCACTCCACCGAGTACTCGCAGGGGGGCGGGCTGGTCCAGTGTCGTTCCATTCCCGAGCTGGCCGTGGGAATTGCTGCCCCAGCACCAGGCCTCTCCGCCAGCGGTCAAGCCACAACTCGCGTTGTGGCCAGTGGCAATCGACGTGAGTGTCAGTTGCCCGCTCACCTTTCTCGGGTAGCGGCTCAAAGCCAGCCCGACGTCACCGACCCCGAGGGCACCCGCGAGGTTGCTGCCCCAGCACCAGGCGGACCCGTCCGTCATGAGCCCGCACGCCTGATTGCCGCCCGCGCTGATGGCGGCGAAGCGGAGCACCACGCCGCCCACGGAGAGGGTATCGCTCTGACCTTCGATCGTGGCCGTGACGGTAGCGACCCCGGATCCCCGACCGACCGCGTACCCCCCAGGAGAGATGGAGACGATGCCAGTGTCGCTGCTGCCCCAGGTGATTGCGCGCCCGGGGAGGGTGTCGCCGTCGGAAGCGAGGCCGACGGCACCGAGCCGAAGGCTGTCGCCGAGGAGGACGTCCGCCCGAGGGGCCGACAGCACGACACGATCCACCGGCCTGAGGTCATTGGGCTCGACCGTCTCCTCTACGCAGGCGACGACGAGGAGGGCAAGCAGCAGGGGAGGGAGGCGCTTCATGGCGCCCAGACCGCGACGGGGAGGTAGCTGGTTGTGTTGGATTCGTTTCCGAGCTCACCCTGAAAGTTGTCTCCCCAACAGTACACCCGCTGCTGATCGGTGACGCCGCAGGTATGCGAGTATCCCGCACTGATGAAGAGGAAGCGAAGACTACCCGCGATTTCGACGGGGGCGAGACGGTCGTCCGATGTACCGTCTCCCAGCTGCCCGGAAGAGTTGTTGCCCCAGCAATAGGCGATCCCCGCGGTCGACACACCGCAGGAGTGCGCCTCGCCGGTGCTGATCATCCGAAAGGCGATCCCACCCGATACCCGAGTGGGCACCGAACGCCCCACCTGGGTGCCCTCGCCCAACTGACCCTGATCGTTCTCTCCCCAGCACCATCCGACGCCAGCGCCATCCACTGCACACGTGGCGTGCCGGCCACCGTCGATCGACGCGTACACTCCGCTTCCCGCGACCGCAGTCGGCGTGCTCCGGGAGGTCGTCGTTCCATCGCCCAGCTGACCGGCGTCGTTCTCGCCCCAGCAATACGCCGACCCTGCTGCCGTGAGGCCGCAGAGGTGGACCCCGCCCGCAGTCAGGGACTGGAGTGCCGGCGGGGCCGAGTAGGTGGTGGGGTACACACCCGAATATCGCGACCCGAAACAGCGCACGCGATTGACGCCGAGGATGCAACTGGTCACCACTCCCGCCACCACGGAGTTGGCCGCTCCGGTGTCGGGAAGGGCGAGGGGGACAAAACTCTGTTGCGGGATGCTGGACCCGAAGATGCCGGCAGCGTTGTTCCCCCAGCAGTACGCGGTGCCACCGGTGCTCGCCCCGCAGGTGAAGGCAAAGCCAATCCCGATGTCCCCACCCGGGGTCACCACGCTCCACTGAATGCCGCCCGCTATCAAGGAGGGCCGCCACACCTCGCTGTAGCCGATCCCATTGCCCAGCGTCCCACCCCAGGAGTCCCCCCAGCAATACCCCTCCGCTGCCGCGGTAACAGCGCAGGTGATTGCGACGCCCGCATCGACTCGGCTGGCAGTGAAGGGTTGTACCACGGTGAGCACGGTGCTGTCGACCAGCGCCTCTGCAGCAGCGTAAATCGTCACCGGACCGCGGCCAACGGCGGTTACCCGACCCGAGGCGACCGTGGCCACCGAAGGGTCACTGCTGGCCCATTCGATAGTCCGGTGGGTGAGCGGCTCCCCCTCTGCGTCGAGGACCGTCGCCATGAGCTGGAGGGTGTCGCCAACGAGGAGCGTCGCTTCGGCGAGGTCGACCACGACGGACGCGGCGGTCCCCGTTGGACTGAGGGTCTTCTCAGTACAACCGTGTAGCACCAAGACAGCCGCGACAGCGGTGCAGAGTGCAGAGACGCGCATGCAGTTCTCGGATGGGGGGAGAGGGGGTAGGCTGCGGCCGCAACCAAAGCCTCTCCAATCATACTCCTACGACGCCCATGCGCCAGATCGAAACACACCTCCCACCTACCCCACCCGCCACTTCGTCCCCCCCTGACCGTCCTCCAGCGTGACGCCGCGCGCCGCCAATTCATCACGAATCAGGTCCGCTTTCGCGAAGTCCCGCGCCTGCCGCGCCGCCTTCCGGGCCTGGATCCGCTCCTCGACCCAGGTGGCCAGGTCGGCGTCGGCTTCCTTCGGCGTCGGCAGGACGTCCAGCACCCCGGTGGCCCACGTGAATGCCTCCCGCGCTGCGACGGTCGCCGCCGCGCCACGATCCAGCGCCCGATTCCCCGCCGTCACGAAGTCGAAGAGCGCCGCCACCGCGCGCGGCGCGTTGAGATCATCGTCCAGCGCCGCCGAGAACTGGTCGCGGAGCTGCCGGGCCGCCCCCTCCAGCTCGGCGGTGGCCCCCTCGCCGACCGCCCCCGTCGCCCTCGTCGGCGCCCCCTCCAGGCGGGTCGCAAAGTCTCCCAGCCGCCGGAGCCCAGCCGCCGCCTGCGCAATCGACTCGTCATTGAGGTCGATCTTCTGCCGGTAGTGCGCCTGGAAGAAGAAGAGCCGCAGCGCCGCCGCGTCGACCCCGTCTTCCTTCAGGTCCCGCGCCGTGGTGATGTTGCCGAACCGCTTGGACATCTTGGTGCCGCGAATGTTCAGGAACTCGGCATGCATCCAGACCCGCGCAAAGTCCGGCTTGCCGGTGTGGGCACAGCTCTGCGCGATCTCGTCTTCGTGATGCGGGAAGATCAGGTCCACCCCTCCGCAGTGAATGTCGAGCACGTCCACGCCCCACTTTTCCCGCAGCAGGTCGAGCGCCATCGCCGAGCATTCGAGATGCCACCCCGGCCGGCCGCGTCCGAACGGCGCGTCCCACGCCGCCTGCACCGTCTCGTCGTCGGGCTGCGCCGCCTTCCAGAGGACGAAGTCGCGGGCGTCCTCCTTGGCATACTCGTCGCTGCTCACCCGACCGCTCGCCCCCGAGCGGAGCTCGCGCTGGTCGAGCTGGCTCAGACGGCCGTAGGCCGGGAACCGCCCGATCGCGAAGTACACCGAGCCGTCCTCCCCCCGGTACGCCACCCCCTTGGCCAGCAGCGATTCCACGAGGGAGATCATCGGCGCGATGAACTGCGTGGCCCGGGGATAGGCGTGCGCCGGCTTGATGCGGAGATAGTCGCGGTCGGCAAAGAACGCCTGCGCATACGGCTCGACATGCTCGCGCAGGGTGACGCCCGCCTTCGCCGCCGCCTGGATGGTGCGGTCGTCCACGTCGGTCAGGTTCATCACGTGGAAGACCGTCAGCCCGCTCGCCTCGAGCCACCGGCGCAGGAGGTCCTCGAAGAGAAAGGTCCGGAAGTTCCCGATGTGCGCATAGTTCCAGATGGTGGGACCGCAGGTATAGAGCGACACCCGACCCGGCACCAGCGGGGCGAACGCCTCGACCTGGCGGGTCATCGTGTTGTAGAGGCGGAGCGTCATGCATCCCTCTCGGCGGCGTGGCCCGCGATGGCCGGCTCGCCCGCGCGGCCCCGCACGTGCACGGTGCGCTGCGGGAAGGGAATCTCGATGCCTTCGCGATCGAGGCGGTTCTTCATCCGCCGGCGGAACTCGCGGCCTGCCGCCCAGTGCCCGCCCGGCAAGGTCTTCAGGAGGGTGCGGATGACGACCGCGCTGTCAGCCAGGTTCTGGACGCCCAGGACATCGGGCGGCCCGTCGAGCTGGGGGCCCCACACACGGTCGTCCGCAAAGGCCCGGGCTTCGTCGGCAAAGACCTCCAGCACCTGATCGACCGGCGCGTCGTATCCCACGCCGACGTCCACCACGGCCCGGCTCCAGGCCCTGGTCTTGTTGCTGACGGCGCCAATCTGTCCGTTGGGGATCGTGTGGAGCACCCCTTCAAGGTCGCGCAGCTGCACGATGCGGAGTGTCATCAATTCCACCGTTCCTGACTTGCCGACAACTTCAATGGTGTCGCCCACCGCGAACTGGTTTTCCAGAAGGATGAAGAAGCCGGCGATGACGTCCTTGACCAACGACTGCGCTCCGAAGGACACCGCAAGGCCGAGGACGCCGGCGCCGGCCAGGATCGGGCCGATGGAGATGAACAGGTTCAGCGTAAACAGGCCGGCCAGCAGCATGACCAGCACGGTGCCAAGGCTGCGCAGGAGACCGGCGATCGTGGCGCTCCGGCGCTCGGTCGCGCTGAAGTGTGCATCATTGCCATCGTCCGCCGCAGACACGATGCGGTCGGCGAGCTTGCCAACCAGGCGGTTGGTGACCCAGGCGGCGATCCAGATAATGACCAGGGCGATCGCCTTGCGCGCGGCGGTGGCCGGGTCCACGTGGAAGAACTCGATGGCGGAGTGAATGACGTCGCGGAGCGAAGCGAGAAACGGCACGGGACAACCCCTTCGGAGACAATGAATTCGAGGGGGTAACCTAGACCGGGGCCGCGCACGCCGTCAACGCGCCGGAGCCATGCGGTAGGTGATCCGGCTCTCGCAGACCTGGAGCCCCCGCGCCCGCACCGCCGACAAGACGGCCTCCGCCCCCTCCTCCCTCTGGAGGGTCATCCTGATCCACTGGGGGCGTCCGGCGGGGTCGCTCAGCACCAGCAGGTCGAGCGCCCGCCCTGCCCAGACACTCCGGGAGCGAATCCACCGCATCCCGTTGGCGCCCCGGTGCAGCACCAGTTCCCCCAGCCGCGCCAGGAGGCCGCGATCCTCCGACTGGAGCACCACGGCCGCCCGGGCCAGGCTCAGCGCCGGGAGCGCCGCCTCGACCATGGGGAGCGGGATGCGGTCGATGTCGAGGATGATGCGGGGAGGAACCCGGCTGACGGCGTGGCGAAGCTCGCACGCGGTGCCCACACGCGGCCCGAAGGCGGCCAGGCCCACCTGAGGCAAGTGAAGACCATGCAGGAGGTCCGCCGGGACGCCGACGATGGCCCCGGGCGGCACGGTGAGGAGCAGCGGCAGGAGCGCCCCGGCGCGGATCGGCTCGACGGACAGCATCGCTCCACCATACGCCGCTCCCGCCGGACCACATCACCCCGGCGATGCGCGGCGGGGCGACTTAACGGCGATCCTGCACCCGCGTGAGCAGCACCGGTCGATCGGCGCCCCGCAGCACCTTGTCGGCCACGCTGCCGAGGACCATCCGCCGCAGCCCCCGCGCGCCGTGCGTCGCAAGGGCCAGCAGTTCCACGTTGGCGAGTGAAGCCTCATGCAGCACGGCCTGGGCGACCCCGGGCTCGACGACCACCCGGGTCGAGACCTTGACCACCCCACTCCGCAGCCGCGCCGCGACGCCTTCCAGGTACGCCTCGGCCTGATCGGTGAGCGACTTGGTCAGCGTGTCATCCATTGGAAGCGACGCCGCCATCCCCGCGTCGCCGGGGATCGGAACCGGGGGCACCACCCGCAGCAGCACGACCTCGCACCGCTTCGGGTCGGCCAGGGCGAGCGCCGGCGCGATGGCCGACTCGGATTCCGCGGACCCGTCGAGCGCCACCAGGACCTTTCGGAACTGCTCCGCGGGGGGAATGGCCGTCCCTTCTGCCGGACGGATCAGCAGGACCGGCACCGTGAGGCGCCGGACCAGCGCGTCCGAAACGCTCCCCAGCCACAGGCGGCTGAGCGCGCCGCGCCCGTGCGTCGCCAGCACCACGAGGCCGAAGGCGTTGTCCTCGGCGTGGCGGGCGATCTGCTCGACGACGTCGCCCTCGAGCAATTGCCGGGTCACCCCGGTGAATCCGCCCTCCTCGAGCCGAGCGGCGCAATTCGCCAGGTACTGCTCCTCGGCGTCCCGAATGCTGGGATCGACCGCCGTCGCGGCGACGGCGCCCTCGGTGGCAATGGTCCACGGGGGCACCGGATCGTGAACGCGCACCAGTTCGAGGTGCGCGCCCACCACCTTCGCCAGGCAGGCCGCCCACGGCAGCGCCTGCTCCGAAAAAGGCGAGCCGTCGAGCGGCACCAGGATGCTCTTGATCATCGGGTCCATCCTTTCACGCGAAGTCTCGCGCTCAAGCCAGCAAGAGGGCCAACGCGGTGGCGACCCCGAGATAGGCCAGGCCGGCGCCTGCCAGCCGACGGAACTGGGCCGTGCCGAGGCCGGCCGCCATCGTGAGCTTCAGGATCGTGTTGCTGAGCAGGCCCACCATGATGGCCTGGGCCGCGAGGCGAACCGTCCCGTCGTCGGTGCCGAGCCTGGCCATGGAGACGGTGAGCGCGTCCATGTCGGTCAGGCCGAGGAGGGCGGCGAGGGGCAACACGCCGGGGTCGCCGAATTCCGCGCGGACCCAGGCCAGCGCCATCATGGCTCCCTGGAAGAGGAGCGCCAACCGGATGGCGCTGCCGAGCCGGAGCGGGTTCGACGGTGGTGCGAACGGTTCTGCGGCGGGCTCCCCCGCCGCGACGCCGGGCCGAAAGGCCCACGCGGTCAGGAGTCCCCCGGCGGCAAACGGAATAGCCGCCATCGGGAGCAGCGCCCAGCCGGCGGCCTGGTTCAGCACGAAGGTGATGCCGGTGACACGGATGATCAGGATGGTGCAGGCGCCGATGACGCCAGCGGCGAGCCCCATGCCGGCCTCCGGTTCCAGCCGGCTCCGGCGGGCGAAGTTCAGCGTAACCGCCGTCGAGGAGATGAGCCCGCCGGCGAGGCCGGCGTAGGCGTAGCCGCGGGTGACACCCACGACCTTTCGGGCCACGAACCCGAGGAAGTTGAGTCCCGAGAAGAGCAGGACAAGGAGCCAGAGGGCCTGCGGGTAAATGCCTCCGAGCGGACCAAACGGCCCCGCGGGCACCAGCGGCAGCACGATGAGCGCGAGCACGGCGAACTGCAGCGCCCCCCGGAGTTCCCAATCGTCGATTCGCTGCACGAATTGGTGAATGCGGCTCTTCTCGTTCAGCGTCAGGACCACCACCACACCCGCCGCACTCGCCAGCCGCAGGTGACCCAACCCGGCGAGGACCCCGAGTCCGAGCACGACGAGAGCGGCGACCTCCGTGGTGCCGTCCGGGTCGTGCGAGCCGCGTCGACTTGCGGTGAGGTACGCCGCTGCGACCAGCAGGGCGGCCCCGCCGAGAAGTGCCGCCGACAGCGCCGTTGCCCCGGCGGCGAGCAGCAGGCCCGCGATTCCCCCTGCCCCGCCCAGAAGCAGGAAGGTCCGGGCGCCCGCGAAGCGGGCGTCCGGACCCTCAGCATGCCCCGACCATTGTCGTTCGATCCCGACGGCGAGGCCGACCAGCGCGGCCACGGCCAGCCCCAACGCCGCCTCGGACGCGACGAGCGGAGCCACCATGTCCGCAATCAGCACGCTACTCCTTTGGGGCGGGAGCGGGACTCGCCGCCGCGCCGCAGCCCGTCCCGTCTCCCTTGCAGCAATCCATGCCGGGAGCGCAGGCGCCGTTACCCCCCATCATCCCACCCATGCCACCCATGCCTTCCATACCGCCCATGCCCCCCATCATCATCTTCTCCATGTGAGCATGCATCATCTTGAGCATCCCCTGCATCATCAGTCGGTCCTGCACCATTGCGTTCACCACGGCGGCCATCGCCTCGGTCTTCTTGCTCCCGCTGGCCTTGTTCATGGCGGCGGTCAGGTCGGCAATCTGGGTGTTGGCGGAGTCCATCTTGGCCATCATGGCCATGCAGGGGCACTCCCCGCTCCCCCCACACCCACCGCCGGCGCCCATGCCGGGGCCCATGGCGTGGGCGTGTCCCGCCATCGGTGCCGCCGGCGCGGTGGCCGACTCCTGGGCCCGGAGCGGGGCGGCGAAAATCAAGGGAGCGGCGAGCGCGATCAAGGCTAGGCGGCGCATAAGGAACCTCAAAGAGAAAGATTCAGAGCGGAACAGTCAATACTGCACAAAGCGCCGAATGGAGCAGCCCGCGGGCGACGCTGCCTCCCTCGACGATACCCGGCGGACCCCCGCGATGGTAGCCGAACGCCATCAGCCTGGCGCCGGCTTCCGCGGCTTCGGCAAGCAACTCGGAGAGGACGTTACCCCGCCGAATCCGCAGGTCGGTCGTGACCAATCCCCTGTCGAGGGTGCGGTTGAGCCGGAGGGTGCGCGATGCCGGCAGGGTAGCGGCCAGCTCGTCGGGTTCATTGAGCCAGACGGGCTCGACCGTCACCGCCCGCAACGGGGTCTCGATGGTCCGCGCGAAGTCGGCGGCCGTGCTGAAGACGAAGGCGCTGCGTTCGGTGGCGTCGAGGCAGACCAGCATCGGCCCGAATTCCTCGCAGTCGACCCCCACAAAGAGGCAGGGCACCCGGCTCCGCCGCGCAACGGCGTCGGCGGTGTCGCCGAGGAACATTCGCTGGCGCTGGGTGCGCTGCTTCCGGCCCAGGACCAGCAGGTCACCGGCGTGTTCTTCCGCGTAGCGCGGAATCTCGATGCCGGGAACCCCGGACAGCACCGTGAACGCCGGCGCGATGCCCGGAGCGGCGCGCTGCAGCTTGGCCTCGAGCCCTCGCGAGAGGTCACGAAGCAGGGTCTGGTGTTCGGAGTCTGCCGCCACACCCCCCGCGGCCGTCTGACCTGGCGTGGCGACGCGCACGGATACGACCGTCAGCCTGGCGCCCGCCCGTTCGGCCAGGCGTGCGGCGACCAGCACGGCGTGATGACCGGCCTCAGATTGATCCGTGGCCGCGACCACATGCCGAAGCTCCATGAATGTGTGCTCCGCGGTGGGTGACGTTGCATACTCGTCTGATTCCCTTGAAGGGAGTATGAAGGAATCGAGAAGAAACGGCGGCTCCTTCCCACCCATCCCCGAGACCACCTACTTTCAAACCATGTCCCGCGACCCTCCCCAGCGCTCCCCCTCCCCCGAACGGCTGGAGCAGCTGGTCTCCGCCGGCCTCCTCCTGAACTCCGAGCTCTCCCTCGAGGGCGTGCTGCAGCGGGTGGCGGAACTCGCCTGCGAAGTCATCGGGGCCCGGTACTCCGCCATCGGCGTGCTCTCGGACGATCACCGCCGCCTCGACGCCTTCGTGACCGCCGGTATCGACCAGGAGACGCGGGCCCGCCTCGGCCCGCCACCGGAGGGCAAAGGGGTGCTCGGCCTGGTGATGCGGGAGCGGCGCATCATCCGGCTCGCCGACCTGCAGACCCACGCCTCCTCCGTCGGGTTCCCGCCCGGCCATCCTCCGATGCACTCGTTCCTCGGCGTCCCGATCGAGCGGCGACGCGGCGTCTTCGGCATCCTGTACCTCACGGAAAAGCTCGACGGCCCGGAGTTCACCCCGGAGGACGAGCATATCGCCTGGCTCCTGGCCGCTCAGACCGGCGCCGCCATCGAGAACGCCCGCCTGCACGAGGAAAGCGCCCGGCTGCTCGAGGAGGTCCAGCAACTGCAGCGCTCCCGGGAGCGGTTCTTCGCCATGGTCAACCACGAACTCCGAAACGCCCTGGCCGGGGTCTACGGCTGGGCGGAGATGCTGGTGCGGAAGAAGGATCCGGCCACCGTCCCCAAGGCCGCGTTCGAGGTGCTGGATTCGGCCGAGCAGGCCACCGCACTGGTCAACGACCTGCTCGACTTGAGCCGGCTGGACGAGGACCGCCTCAAGCCGGTCGTCCGTGAGGTCCTCCCGGCCCTGATGGCCCAGCGGGCGGCGGCCCGCGTCACTCCACTCGCCCAGTCCAGCTCCACCCAGGTGGTGATCAACCCGGGATCGGAACTCGAGAGCATCCAGACCGATGCACACCGGGTCGAACAGATTCTCGTGAACCTGCTGACCAACGCCATCCGTCACGCCCCCAAAGGCAGCGAGATTCGGGTCGCCATCCTCGATGATCACGGACGGGTCCGGTTCGAGGTGCTCGATGGAGGGCCCGGGGTGGCCGAGGAGGATCTGGACCGGATTTTCGACATTTACCAGACGAAGGGGACGGATGGCGGCGTGGGGCTGGGCCTCCCCCTCTCCCGAAGGCTGGCCCGACTGCTCGGCGGCGACCTGCGGGCCGAGGCCCGCCCGGATGCCGGCGGCTGCTTCATACTGGAGCTTCCGAGTGGCGGAAAGGTAAAGAGTCCTTCATAATACCTTCCAAGACCGTTCACCCCTTCCTCATAACTTGAGCACCATGAAAGTTCTCGTCGTGGAGGACGACCGGAAGGTCGCCGGGTTCATCGAACAGGGTCTGAAGGAAGAGGGCTGGACCGTGGACGTCGCGCCGGATGGCGAGGAAGCCACGATGCTGGCCCACGTCTACCAGTACGACGTCATCCTGCTCGATGTCGTGTTGCCAAAGAAGAACGGCTTCCAGGTTGCGGCGGAGCTCCGCCGCGAGGGGCGCAACACCCCCATCCTGATGCTCACCTCGCGGGACGCGGTGGAGGATGTGGTCCGCGGCCTCGATGCGGGTGCGGATGACTATCTCGCCAAGCCCTTCCGGTTTGAGGAGTTGCTGGCCCGGATGCGCGCCCTGGTCCGGCGCGGGGGTGCCGAGCGTCTGGAGACGCTTCGGTATGGTCCGCTCTCGATGGATCGGCTGCGCCACGAGGTCCGCATGGACGACCAGCCCCTGGACCTCACCCCCAAGGAGTTCCAGCTGCTCGAGTTCTTCCTGCTTCACCCGGAAGAGGTCGTGCGGCGGACCACCCTCCTCGAGAAGGTCTGGGACATGCACTTCGATCCCGAGAGCAACGTGGTGGATGTGCACGTCGGCAACCTGCGCCGCAAGCTGGCCGCCTCGGCGGGCGGCAACCTGATCTCCACCGTGCGGGGCGTCGGATTCTGCCTCCGCGCGGCCAACACGGTCGCCACCCGCTCCGCATGACCCGGCGCGTGCCCCCGGCGTTGTTGCCGGGGGCGGCACTCCTGTTCATCCTTGCGGGGCTGTTCCTTCGGCTCCAGCCCGACCTTTCCGGCTGGAGCCGTTCTGTGTGGATGGTGGGGCTGGTGCTGACGGGTGTCCCCGTGGCGCTCCGAACGCTGCGCGGGCTTTTCCGGGGCCGGGCGGCCGCCGACATTGTCGCGACCCTCGCCATCGTTACCGCGGTCCCCCTCGGTGAGCCGCTCGCCGGCCTCGTGGTCGTCCTGATGCAGACCGGGGGCGAGGCACTCGAACGATTCGCCGAGGGACGGGCGAGCGCCGCGGTGCGCGCGCTCGAGGAGGCGGCTCCGCACGAGGCGCACCGGCTGGGTACCGATGGTGCCGTCGAGGACATCGACGCCGATGATGTGGCCATCGACGATATGCTCCTCATCCGCCCGGGGGAAATGGTCCCCTGCGATTCGGTCGTCGCCAGGGGATCGTCCCACGTCGACGTCTCACGGCTGACGGGGGAGCCGGTGCCGGTGAGCGCCGGGCCGGGGACCAGGCTGCCGAGCGGCGCGGTCAACGGCGAGAGCCCGCTGACGGTGCGCGCCGAGGCCCTGGCGTCACAGAGCCTTTACGCCCGGATCGTCGAACTGGTTCGCTCCGCCCAGGCGAGCAAGGCTCCGCTGCAGCGGCTCGCGGATCGGTACGCCGTCTGGTTCACGCCACTCACCCTGGCCGTCTGCGTGGTGGCGTATGTCATCTCCTTCGATCCCGTCCGTGTGCTGGCGGTGCTGGTCGTCGCGACACCCTGCCCCCTGATCCTCGCCACGCCCGTGGCCATCATCGGGGGGTTGAACCGGGCGGCGCGGCGGCAGATTGTCATCCGGAACGGCGGGGCGCTGGAGCAGCTGGGAGGGGTGACGGTCGCGATGTTCGACAAGACCGGCACGCTGACGGTCGGGCGCCCGGCGCTCACGAGGGTGGTCCCGGTGGCCCCCTTTACCGAGCCGGAGTTGCTGGCCCTCGCGGGGTCGGTCGAGCACGGTTCCGGCCACCTCCTGGCCCGGTCGGTAGTCGAGGCGGCCCGCGCCCGCGGCGTCGGTCTCCCTTCGGCCACGAACATTCGCGAGGCGCCCGGGGAGGGGGTCGAGGGGTGGTCGGACGGCCGGGCGGTGGCGGTGGGGGCGCTGGAATTCGTCCGCCGGCTGGCCCCCGGTTCCGTCGAGGCGCTGATCTCGGCCGACGGGGACCGTGCCGCGCTTCGGGCGTTCGTAGCGGTGGACGGCGCGGCGGCAGGGTTCCTGGAGTTTGCCGACGCGATTCGACCGGAGGCCGCCCCCCTGCTCCGCCGGTTGAGCGAGCTCGGCATCGTCCGGATGGCGCTGCTGTCGGGCGACCGGCGCCAGAACGTCGAGGCGCTCGGGGCGACGCTCGGATTTACCGAGACGCACGCCGACCTGCTGCCGCACGACAAGGTGGCGCTGATCGAGGCGGCGATGGCCGGCGGGGAGTCGGTGCTCATGGTGGGCGACGGCACCAACGACGCCCCCGCGCTCAGCACCGCCACGGTGGGGATCGCCCTCGCCTCGCACGGCGGCGGGATTACTGCCGAGGCGGCCGATATCGTCATCCTGGCCGACGACCTCGGCCGGGTGGCCGAGGCGGTGGAGACCAGCCGCTGGACGATGCGGATCGCGCGGCAGAGCATCTGGGCCGGCCTAGGGATGAGCGGGGTGGCGATGCTCGTGGCGGCGGCAGGCTACATTCCTCCGATCGCCGGCGCCGTCCTGCAGGAAGTGATCGACATCGCCGTGATTCTCAACGCGCTCCGGGCCGCGGCACCGGCCCCGGCGCATTCACCTCAGGCGGTCGCCTGAGACCACCACACGCTGTTCCGGGAGCCTCCATGAATCCACAGCTGGAATCGTTCCGCTATGACGACGCCATCGTGCGGAAATTCCTCTGGGCCACCTTCATCTGGGGCCTGATCGGCATGATGGTCGGATTGCTCATCGCCCTGCAGCTGGCGGTGCCGGCCCTCAACTTCGACATCCCGCTGGCTCAGCTTCGGCCGGCTCCGCCCGCTGCACACCAACGCGGTGATCTTCGCGTTCGCGGGCAACGCGATCTTCACCGGCGCGTACTACTCCATCGCAGCGCCTGCTCAAGACGCGGATGTTCAGCGACGTGCTCAGCGCGCTCCACTTCTGGGGCTGGCAGCTGATCATCGTCGCTCGCCGCCATCACCCTCCCGCTCGGCTTCACGCAGGCCAAGGAATACGCCGAGCTCGAGTGGCCGATCGACATCGCTGATCGCCGTGGTCTGGGTCATCTTCGCGATCAACTTCTTCGGCACGCATGGCCAAGCGGCGGGAGCGGCACCTCTACGTGGCGCTCTGGTTCTACATCGCCAGCGATCGTGACCGTGGCCATCCTGCACATCTTCAACAACCTGGTCGGTGCCCGGCCGGGACCCTGAAGAGCTACTCGATCTACGCCGGCGTGCAGGACGCCTTCATGCAGTGGTGGTACGGCCACAACGCCGTGGCGTTCTTCCTGACGACGCCGTTCCTCGGGCTGATGTACTACTTCATGCCCAAGGCCGCCGACAGGCCGGTCTTCAGCTACCGGCTGTCGATCCTGCACTTCTGGTCGCTCGTCTTCCTCTACATCTGGGCCGGCCCGCACCACCTGCACTACACCGCGCTGCCGGAGTGGGCCTCCACGCTCGGCATGATCTTCTCGGTCATGCTCTGGATGCCGATCTGGGGCGGCATGATCAACGGCCTGCTGACGCTGCGCGGCGGCGTGGCAGAAGGTCGTGGACGACCCGATCCTGAAGTTCTTCGTGGTCGCCATCACCGCGTACGGCATGTCGACCTTCGAGGGGCCGATGCTCTCGATCAAGAGCGTCAACGCGCTGGCGCACTACACCGACTGGATCATCGCGCACGTCCACACCGGGGCCCTCGGCTGGAACGGCTTCCTGACCTTCGGCATGATCTACTGGCTGCGCGCCGCGGCTCTTCCAGACCAAGCTCCACAGCGAAGAAGCTGGCGGAGGTGCACTTCTGGATCGCCACCTTCGGCATCATGCTCTACGTCGTCGCGATCTACAGCGCCGGCGTCACGCAGGGGCTGATGTGGCGTGCCTTCGACGAGACCGGCCGCCTGAGTATCCCGACTTCGTCGAGACGGTCATCCGGCTGATGCCGATGTACTGGGTGCGCGTGGCCGGCGGCACGCTCTACCTCGTCGGGCATGCTGCTCTTCGGCTGGAACATCCTGATGACCTGGCAGGCGCGCCCGGCGACGTACGAGGAGCCGGTGATCCAGGCCGCGCCGCTCTCGACGGCCTACGTGGCGGAGCCGGCGCCCGCGCCGGCGGGCGACGGGCTCATCGGCTGGATCCGCGGCGATGCGCTGCCACCGCACCTGGGAGCGGATGCCGGTCATCTTCACGGTGCTGGTCGCGCTCGCGGTGGTCGTGGCCTCGCTGTTCGAGATCATCCCGACCTTCCTGATCAAGTCGAACGTGCCGACGATCGCGTCGGTCAAGCCGTACACGCCGCTCGAACTGGCCGGACGCGACATCTACATCCGCGAGGGGTGCTTCAACTGCCACTCGCAGATGATCCGCCCGCTCCGCTACGAGACCGAGCGCTACGGCGAGTACTCCAAGCCGGGCGAGTTCGTGTACGACCACCCGTTCCTCTGGGGCTCGCGCCGCATCGGGCCGGACCTGGCGCGCGAGGGCGGCAAGTATCCCGACCTCTGGCACGTGCGGCACTTCGCCGAACCCGCAGCGACCTGGACGGCCAAGTCGATCATGCCGGCGCTACCCGCACATCGCTGACCAACCCGACTCGACTTCGACGGGATCCAGAAGCGCGTGGACGCGATGGCGATGCTCGGCGTGCCCTACGGCGACGCGGTCAACGACGCCCCCGGCATGGCCCGGGCGCAGGCGGCGCACGATCGCGGCAGTCCATCGCCTCGCAGGGCGGCCCCGCCGATCTCTCCGACAAGGAGATCGTGGCCATCGTGGCCTACATCCAGCGGCTCGGGCGCGACATCAGCGCCCCCTCGGCGGCCGGCGCCGCGGGAGCGCCGTGACATGCGCCTCTCCGACATCATGAGCAACGCCGGACTCTCCACCTACGCGGAGGTTGCGCTGGTCCTCTTCCTGATCGCCTTCCTGCTGATCACCCTGTCGGTGTTCGCACCGTCACGCAAGCAGGAGTTCGACGAGGCCAGCCGCATGCCGCTGGATGACACCCACCCCCAGACACCGCGCCACGGCCGAGGAGATGCGTCATGAGCGCCTCGCACGACGAAGATCGGCTGCTCGACCACGACTACGACGGCATCCAGGAGTACGACAACCCGATGCCGCGCTGGTGGCTGTACATCTTCTGGGGGTCGATCGTCTGGGCCGCGCTGTTCTGGTTCAACGTGCCCGGCATCGGCGTGGGCAAGGGCATGATCGCCGACTACGACGCGTCCGATGGCGGCTGCCGCGGCCGAGTTCCCGCCGACGCCGCATACCGCCCCCGTCGCCGACCAGTTGCTGGCCATGGCAAGCCGACCCGGCGGCGCTCGGCGCTGGCAAGGCGGTCTTCGATGCACGAACTGCGTGGCCTGCCACGCCGCCGACGGCGGCGGCGTCATCGGCCCCAACCTGACCGACGACTTCTGGATCCACGGCGGATCGCCGGAGGCGATCTACACGACGGTCGCACGATGGCGTCCTCGCCAAGGGCATGCCCGCCTGGGGCCAGAGCCTGAAGCCGGACGAGGTCACCGCCGTGACGGCCTACGTGATTTCCCTGCAGGGCACCACCCCGGCGACCCCGAAGGCGCCGGAGGGGACGGCCGCCGACGTCCCCCACCCAGCGGGAGTTGAGGAGCAGCTGAACCACATGAGCACCACGAACGCGTCCCACCCCACCGCCCCCGGGCGGGTGCTGCCGACCCTGAACGAGGACGGGTCGCGCCGCTGGATCCGCCCGAAGCTCTCGCCCGGCGGCTTCTGGCGGACGCGGCGTGTCGTGGCGTACGCCCTGATGGTGATCTTCTTCGTGATCCCCTACCTGCGGCATCAACGGCAAGCCGCTCGATCCTGCTCGACGTGCCGCGCCGGCAGTTCACCCTCATCGGCTACACCTTCCTGCCGACCGACACGCTGCTGCTTCATGCTGCTGCTGATGAGCATCGCCATCTCCATCTTCCTGCTTCACGGCGCTCTTCGGGCGCGTGTGGTGCGGCTGGGCCTGTCCGCAGACCGTCTACATGGAATTCCTCTTCCGCCCGATCGAGCGATTCTTCGAGGGGGGCCGGAGCGGGTCGGCGGCGATGGACAAGGCGGGCAGCACTTCCAGCCGCGGCGCCTGGCGAAGAACGCCGTGTACCTGCTGCTGGCGCTCTTCCTGGCCCACACCTTCCTCGCCTACTTCGTCGGCGTCGAGCAACTGCTCGCATTGGGTGCGGCAGTCGCCCGTTCGAGCACCCGACGCTCGTTCCTGATCATGGCGGGGACGACCGCGCTGATCTTCTTCGACTTCGCCTACTTCCGCGAGCAGACCTGCCTGTCGCCTGCCCCTACGGCCGGCTGCAGTCGGTCCTGCTCGACCGCCAGTCGCTCATCGTCGGCTACGAGCCGCGGCGGGGCGAACCGCGCACGCTCAAGATGAAGGGCCGCCCGGACGACGCCGGCGACTGCATCGACTGCGGCGCCTGCGTCGCTGACCTGCCCCACCGGCATCGACATCCGCGACGGGCTGCAGATGGAGTGCATCCACTGCACGCAGTGCGCGGACGCCTGTGACGCCATCATGGACAAGGTCGGGAAGCCCCGCGGACTCATCCACTACACGTCGCAGAACACGGTCGAGGGGAAGCCCACCCGGTTCCTCCGACCCCGCGTGGTCCTCTACCCGGCCGCCCTCGCCGTGGCCGTCGGGCTGCTGGCGTTCAACCTCGGCACCAAGGCGGACACCGACGTCACGCTGCTGCGCGGCGCCGGCGCGCCCTTCACCCGGCAACCGAACGGCAGCGTGGTCAACCAGATCCGCGTGAAGATCACCAATCGCGCGGCGGTCGAACGCGCCTACCGCCTCGAGATTTCCGGCGTGGCGGGCGCATCGCTGATCACGCCCCGCAACCCCGTCACCGTCCCCGGCGACAAGACGGTCGAGACCAGCATCTTCGTGGTGGTGCCGGAGACGAGTTTCGAGGACGACCGGCTCCCCTCCACGATCCGGGTCACCGACGGCGCCGGATTCAGCATCGACATCCTCTTCGAACTGGTCGGCCCGGAACGGGAGCACGACGACGACGAATCGCCGATGGCGCGCGGGCCGGCGGGCACCGCGATCCCGTGAACGCCTCCAAGCTGTGGCCCGCCGCGCTCGTGGCGGTGCTGGGCATCACGGTCCTCGCGAACGTCGCCATCTATTGGACCGCCAACCACGACACCTCCTTTGCCGTGGAGCCCGACTACTACCAGCGCGCCATCGACTGGGATTCCACCGTCGCGCGCGGGCAACGAAGCGCCG
This sequence comes from uncultured Gemmatimonadales bacterium, assembly GCA_963748815.1. GTDB lineage: Bacteria > Gemmatimonadota > Gemmatimonadetes > Gemmatimonadales > GWC2-71-9 > SPDF01. The sequence continues at coordinate 966,718 of CAVVKJ010000010.1, forward strand.
CCCTCGGCTGGGATACCAAGGTCCAGCTCGCTCCCCCCGAAGGGGGCCACGCCACCTTGTCCGTGACGATCACCAACCGCGACGGGCTCCCGCTCGACTCCGCCGACGTCCGGGCCGTCCTCAGTCACAACGCGCAGGGCGCCACCGTCTACTCCCTGCGACTCCTCGCCGCCGGCCCAGGCCTCTACGCCGCCCGGGTTCCCTCCACCGCCCAGGGGCTCTGGCGCCTCGACCTCGCGGCCACGCGCGGGGACGACGCCTTCGTCGAACGCATCACCGTGGACAACGGCACCCCGCACGCGCCATGAACGCCCTCGTGCTCTCGGTCCTCGGCGCGAGCCTCCTCGGCAGTCCGCATTGCGCCGCCATGTGCGGTGGATTCGTCTGCTTCTTCAGCGGCCAGCAAGGCGCCAGGACGAACTGGCTCACCCACGCCACATACCACGCCGGGCGGCTCGTCGCCTACGCCCTGCTCGGCGCTGCCGCCGGCATGGCCGGCGCGGGGTTCGACCTCGCGGGCCGCATGGCCGGGTTCCAGCGCCCCGCCGCCGTGGCCGCCGGCACCTTGCTGATCCTCTGGGGCCTGGCAGGCCTCGCCGCGGCCGCCGGATTCGGCCGGACCGCGACCGCGGCACCCGCCGGCTTTCGGATGCTCCTCAGCCGCGCCATCGCCCGCGTGGCGGACAAACCTCCCATCATCCGTGCCCTGACCGTCGGGCTGCTCACCGCGCTGCTCCCCTGCGGTTGGCTCTACGTTTTCGTCGCCACAGCGGCCAGCACCGGATCGGCGCTGAGTGGCGCCATCGTGATGGCGGCGTTCTGGGCGGGGACCGTGCCTGTCCTGGCCGGCGTCGGCGCGCTGGCCCAGCGCGCCGCGGGCCCTCTCCGGGCCAGGTTGCCGGTCGTGACCGCCGCCGTCCTCCTCGTGCTCGGCGTCCTGACCGTGGCCGGGAAGTTCCAGATGCCGCACGCCGCCGCCCACCCCCCCGCGGCCCATGACAGCCACTAGCGCCCTGAGCCAGTCGGCTCGGACCACCGCCTGCGTCCACTGCAGCCTCCCGGTGCCAACGGCGCTGATCAGGTCCGACGGCGAGTCGTCCTTCTGCTGCGGCGGATGCGCCACCGCCTACGCCATCATCCATGAGGGCGGGCTCGACAGGTACTACGACCTGCCGGACAAGCGGTTCGCCCCCGTCGCGCCGAGCGGTCGCTCGCTTCGACGAGTTCGACCACCCCACATTCCAGGAGCTGCTATGTGCGGTCCCGCGCCGACGGGACCGTCGACACCGAGCTCTACCTCGACGGTGTGCATTGCGCCTCCTGTGTCTGGCTGGTGGAGCGGGTCCCGCTGCTTGTTCCGGGCGTCATCCGGGCGGAGCTCGAAGTGGGACGCGCGCTCGCGCGCATCGCATGGAATCCCGCCGACACCTCGCTGAGTGCCGTCGCCCGGTTTCTCGATACGCTGGGCTATCGGCCGCATCCCTTCCGCGCCCAGCGGGTCGAGGAATTGCGCCGCCTCGAGGACCGGACGGCGATGCTTCGGATCGGCGTGGCCGGCGCGCTGGCCGGCAACGTGATGATGCTCGCGGTGGCGCTCTACAGCGGGTGGTTCGCGGGGATGGAACCGGCCTTCGTGCGCTACTTCCGCTGGCTCAGCCTGCTCCTGACGGCTCCGGTGCTGCTCTGGCCGGGCCGGGTGTTCTTCCAGGGGGCGCTCGCCTCCTTCCGGACTCGCCGCCTCCACATGGACCTGCCGATCGCCATCGCCCTCGGCGCGGGGTTCGCGCGCGGCGTGGCGAACACCATCACCGACACGGGGCCGATCTACTTCGACGGCGTGGCGATGCTGGTCTTCCTCCTGCTGGTCGGACGGTTTCTCCAGCAGCGGGCGCAGCGCGCCGCCACCGACGCCACGAGCCTGCTGCACGGCCTCACCCCATCCGTGGCCCGTTTGATCGACGGCGACGCCATCCGGGAGGTGCCCGTCGAGGCGCTCCTGCCGGGGGTCACGGTGGAGGTGCGCGCCGGGGAGACCTTCCCCGCCGACGGGACCGTGACGGTGGGGGTGTCGCAGGTCGACCTCTCACTCCTGACCGGCGAGTCGCGCCCGGTGCGCGCGGCGCCGGGGTCGAAGACGTGGGCCGGCACCGTCAACCTTGCCGCCGCGCTCAGGATGGAAGTCACGCAGGCCGGCGAGGAGAGCCGCGTCGGGCGACTGGTGCGGGAGGTGGCCGCCGGGGCGGGCCGCCGCGCGCGCATCGTGCTGCTGGCGGACCGCGTCGCCGGGTGGTTCGTGGCGGCGGTGTTGCTGCTCGCCGTCGGGACCTGGTGGTACTGGAGCGGTGTTTCCCCGGACGCGGCGCTCGACAACGCCATCGCCCTGCTGATCGTGACCTGCCCCTGCGCGCTGGCTCTGGCCACGCCGCTGGCCGTGACCGTGTCGATCGGCCGGGCCGCCCGGCAGGGGATCCTGATCCGCGGCGGCGACGCGCTCGAGGCGCTTGCACGTCCAGGCACGATGTACCTCGACAAGACGGGCACCGTCACGGAAGGGAAGTTCCGGCTCACGAGCTGGAGGGGCCATGAAGGCGTCCGGCCGCTTGTCGCCGCGCTGGAGCGTCACTCCAACCACCCGGTGGCTTCGGGGTTCCTGGCGGCGTGGCCCGACCTGGATGCTCCCCTCGCGTCCGGGGTACGGCAGACGCTGGGCGGCGGGATCGAGGGGCATGTGGCGGGGCGTGACGTCATCGTCGGGTCACCGACGTTCGTGCGCGCGCACGCGACAGGCGCGCCTCCCGTGGGCGCTCCGGTCCCTGGCGATACACCGGTCTGGATCGCGGTGGATGGCACGGTCGTGGCCGGCGCGACCTTCGGTGATCCGCTCCGCCCCGAGGCCCCGGCCGTCGTCGAGCGCCTGCGGCGGCACGGGTGGTCGGTGCAACTGCTTTCCGGTGACGCCTCCGAAGTCGTGCGGTCTGTTGCAGGCCAGCTCGGCATCGGCGCCGGCGCCTGGCGGGGCGACGTCACGCCGGAGGGAAAGCTGCAGGAAGTCGAGCGGGCGGCGGCGACCGGCGCGGTGGCGATGGTGGGCGACGGCGTCAACGATGCAGCCGCCATGGCGCGGGCCACCGTCGGCGTCGCGGTACGTGGGGGCGCCGAGGCGTCGCTGGCAGTGGCGGATGTATATCTCTCGCGCCCGGGGCTCGATGCGCTGGCCCAGCTGGTGGAAGGGGCCGAGCGGACGCTCGGGGTCATCCGACGCAACGTCGCGTTGTCGCTCGTCTACAACGTCGTGGGGGCGGGACTGGCCATGGGGGGATGGATCAACCCGCTGGTGGCGGCGTTCCTGATGCCGGCGAGTTCGATCACCGTGGTGCTGGCGTCGTGGCGGAGCCGCACCTTCGAGGGGGACGCGTGAGCGTCATCTACCTGGTCCTGCCGATTGCGCTGCTGCTCCTGGCCGGGGCGATCGCCGCCTACGCCTGGGCGGCGCGGCGGGGGCAGTTCGACGATCTCAAGACGCCCGCAATGCGGGCGCTGCATGACGATGACAAACCTGCTCGGGGGGGCAACCCGAAGGCTTGAGTCGTCGAGCAGGCGATCAGGGGTACTTTCGCTTCCAGCTCTGGACCCGTGCGCCGACAAAGCCGCCGAGAACGGCGCCAACGGTCGCCCCGACAAGGAAGCTCCCAACCACCGCAACGCCATCCGACCCGCAATCCGACTCGCACAAACTGGCGGTAGCCGCGTAAGCCGCCACTCCAAGGACACCAACTGCCGCCCCTCCAATGATGGCACCGGTCTTGGCCGATCCACCCCGCACCCAGAGCGTATCGATTGCCGGGATCGGAATCCGCCGGACCATGTCGTCCTCAGCGAAGTCGAGGGTGTCGTTCACCGCGACCCCCGCCTTGCCGACCAGCCGGTTCATCGCCTCGCCGCTGATGCGGATCTGCTGACCGGTGTTGAGCTTCGCGACGGCGCTGTCGCGTTTGGCAGCGGCCTCCTGCGCGGAGGCGGAGACTGGAAGATGAGCCGCCGCGATCAGGACACCGAGTGCCACCCAGCAGCGTGTCCGGATCATGGGACTCCCGTGCCTATTTGGTGAGCGCGGCCCGTGCCGCCAGGATGGCGTCGATCAGCGGAGCGGAGTCGAACCGGACCGGGTCGGTGCACGGCAATCCCGTTTCCCTGGCGGCCTTGGCGATGGCCGCCTTCGCCGCCACGTCGTCAAGGTCGTAGGTGTTCAGGCAAATGCCGATCACCTTGGTCGGGTGCACCGCCGAGCCGATGTCTTCATACCAGCGGATGTAGTCGGTCAGCGGGGGAATCTTGACCCACGCTCCCGCGCGGTAGTCGCCCACGTGCTGGCGGCTGGCCTGGTGGCAGAGGATCAGCGCATCGGGGCAGGAGCCGTGGAGCAGGCTCAGCGTGACCCCGGAATAGCCGGGGTGGTTGATGCTCCCCTGCCCCTCCACCAGCACGATGTCGGCATCCTTGCTCCCCTGCAGCACCAGTTGCTCCGCGGCGCCGCCGGTAAAGTCGGAGACCACCGCATCCACCGAAATGCCCCACCCCTCGATCATGATGCCGGTCTGTCCGGTGGCCACGAAGGTGGTCCGCTGGCCGCGTGCCTTGAGCTGTTTCACCAGTTGCAGCTGCGCGGTCATCTTGCCGACGTTGCAGTCGGTCCCGACCGTCAGCACCACCAGCGCGTCCACATCCTTGGCGAGGCCGCTGGAGACGGGGATGTCGGCGGGGGGCTTCCGGAGGTCGAGCAGCTTGGCGCCGCTGGCCCGGGCCCGCTCCACCAGCATCGGGTCGTCGGCGAGGAAGCTGTGCAGCCCGCTCCAGATGTCGCACCCGGCGTCGAGCGCCTCCGCCAGCCAGGTCCGCCACTGCTCCGGCAGTCGCCCGCCGACCGGGGCGATCCCGATCAGCACCGCATCGGGCTTGAACGCCAAGCCTTCGCGCATCGTGCCGACCACCGGAATCGGTCCGCCGTAGCCGAGGACATCCTGCGCGGTCTTCCCGACCAGCTGGCTGTCGAGGACCGCCACGGTGCGGTCCGGGAGGTACCGGATGATCGAGTTGGCGGTCTTGGAGGTGAGGGGGCCGAAATCGCGATCGGCCAGGATCAGGAAGCGGGTGGCGCTCATCGGTATGGGTGCCCGTTGGCAGGTTGGGGAATGGACAAAGTTACCGATGCCACAAGGGGCGTGGAAGGGGGGAATCCCCTTGCACGCCCCGTGCGACCGCGACAGACGGACCCGTCAGTGCTGGGTGTCGTCGTCCTTCTCGATTTCCAGAACCTCGGCCTCATGCACCTCGTCGGCGCCCTTCCCGATCTGGCGCGTTTCCTTGGCACCGCCGGCGCCAAGGAGGCCCATCTTGGCCTTGAGTTCGAGCAGCTGCTGGTCGGAACTCCCGTGATACTCGAGCGCCTGGAACTGCTTCATCAGGTTGTCGCCGGAAAACTCCTCCTGCAGCTCCGCCGAGGCGAGCGCCTTCCGCTCCTGGTCCTCGATCTTCTCGGTCATCCGCTCGAAGGATTCGAAGGCGCTCTTGTCGGACATCCCGGACATGGTGGCCTGGATCCGCTGCTGGGCCTCCGCCCGCCTCGCCCGCGCCACGAGGATGTTCTTCTTGCGCTTGGCCTCTTCGATCTTTTCGTTCAGCTGCCGGAGCGACCCCTTGAGCGACTCCGTCTGGGCCTTGTGGGTGACCCAGGTCTCGTGGAGCTGCTGCGCGCCCTGCAGGTGCTCGTTGTACCGGAGCAACGCCTGCTTGGCGAGATCGTCGCGCCCTTCCTGCACCGCGAGCATGGCGCGGCGCTCCCAGTCCTCCGCCTGCTTCCGCATCGTCTCGGCGTCGGCCTGCAGCTTCTTCTCATCGGCGATGGCGCCGGCCACCTCCTGCTTGGCCTTGGCCAGATCGCTCTTCATGTCGGTGATGAGCTGGTTGAGCATTTTTTCCGGGTTTTCGGCCCGGCTGATCAGGTCGTTGATGTTCGACCGGAGCATGGTGGACAGGCGGTCAAAGATCCCCATCGGGCATCACCTTTCGCGATACGGCGCCAGGGCGCCCAGGTGGGTCGCCAGCGCCAGCGTGAGCGAATCGAAGCTGGCCTCGAACTCGCTGAAATCCAGATTGTCCAGCTCGAGGGTGTCCGTCAGGACGACGTGATCACCCTCCACCCCGTAGGATCCGTGCACCAGGTCGGTCGCGTTGTACTCCAGCAGCTGCCGATAGAGCTCCGCGCGGCGGGCCGGTTCGCCCGGCAGCGCCATCACCCGCACGCGGAGGATCAGGACGGGTGGGGAGAAGCTGACCACCACCTCCGACTCCTCCGACGTCCGCACCTTCCAGAGCCCGTCTTCCAGTTCTTCGACAGTCCCCCCGGCCGCTTCCATGCGGTCCAGGAACGACTGGACGTCATCCCGTGTGACCATGACACCCCCTCTGCAAGAATCTAACCGCGGCGGTGACGCCGCCAAACGCCCCTCAATTGGGGGGGAGTCGCGATGGCTCCTCGGCGCGCTGCCGCGCCAGCAGCCGTTCCGTGAAGTCCAGGCGCTCCTCAAGTTCGACCATCCGGTTTCGCATGTCGTACAGCTCGTCCAGTACCTCCGGATGGGGCTCGGCCTGGGCCATCGTCCCCTGGTGGATGCGGGCCGCCAGCGCCTTGCCGAGTGGCCCCTTCAGCACGACCGCCCCGACCACCCCGCCGGTGATCAGCGCCGGAATCGCGAAGTCCTCGCCGATCACGACGGAGAGCGCGATGAACGCGCCGAGCATGACGACGCTGACGATCGTGATGGCGGTGTACAGCGGGACGTTTGATTCCCTCATGACAGTCGCTCCGGTTCGCGGGCCTGTGCCAGCAGCCGTTCGGCGAAGTCGAGCCGCTCCTCAAGCTCCAGCACGCGGTTTCGAACCTCGTCCAGCTCCTCGATCAGCTCGACCGGTACCTCGCTGGGCGCGGTGGCCACGCTGCCAATGCGCTGGGCGAGGGCCTTGCCCAGCGGGCCCCGGAGGACGACGCCCCCCACCACGCCGCCGGTGATCAGCGCCGGAATCGCAAAGTCCTTCCCGATCACGAGCGAGAGCAGGATGAACGTTCCGAGCAAGACCCCGCTGATGACTCCGCTGGTGATGTAAAACGCTTCGTTGGGCGACTTCATCTCAGCCGTTCCGGTTCGCGGGCCTGGGCCAGGAGCCGTTCGGCGAAGTCGAGCCGCTCCTCGAGTTCGTGCAGCCGAAGTTCGCCCTGTTCCAGCTGCGCCAGCCGTGCCTCCACGTCTGCAAGCCGCTCAGCGGTGAACTCCCCGCTCGATGCGGGCGGGAGTGCCCGGAGCGCGAAGTGCCGGCGCACCCCAAGCACGACTAGGGACGTGCCGCCGACCGCGGCGAGCATCGCCGACGCCGCGCCGTGGCTGAGGAACTGGGCACCGACCGTCATCACGGCCACGGTGACGCCGATCGTGAATCGTCAGGTCGATTCCGTCGAGTCCGAATGTCCGCCTGATCCAGCTCACCGGGGCGCCTCCAGCCGATGGGGCTCTTCCCGCGCCTGCGCCAGCAACCGCTCCGCGAAGTCGAGCCGTTCCTCCAGTTCGTGTACGCGATAGTTCAGGGCGTCGACTTCGTTGAGTCGGGCGTCGAGCTCGGCCAGCCGGTCGGTAATCACCTCGCCGGTGATCTCCCCGATACCGCCCTGGGGTCCGCGTTTCAGGGCAAGATGCCGGCGGATGCCGAGGACGACCATCGAGATCGCTCCGACACCGGCCACCAACGTCTCCGGGTTCTCCGGGCCGGCCAGACTTCCGGCGACGATCATCATGAAGCCGGTCACGCCGACCTGAATGACGATGTCCACCCCGTCCAGTCCGACGAGCCTTCGGATCCAGCTCACCGCCCCTCCTCGAGCCGGGCGCGCTTCTCCCGTTCGCTCACCAGCATCCGCTCGGCGAAATCCACCCGCTCCTCGAGTTCGTGGAGCCTGGCCCGTTCCTGCTCCAGCTGATGGAGCCGGTCGTCGAGCTCCTCCAGCCCCGCCTGGCCGCCGGCGGGCGGGAGGGCGCGCTGCCTGGCCCGTCCGACAAAGATTCGGGCAACCAGCAGGGCGGCCGACGCCGATAACAGCATCGTGGCGAGAAAGTCGCCGTCGTAGTTGAACTCGCCGCCGGCACCGCCCACGATGACCGCCACGACGACCGACACGCCCACGTGAATCGTGATGTCCTTGCCGTCGATGCCGAAGATTTCACGAATGCGGCTCATTTGCCCTCCTCGATTCTTGCCGGCTCCCGACCCTGCGCCAGCAGCCGCTCTGTGAAGTCGAGGCGCTCCTCCAGCTCGGCCATCCGTTGGTAGACCAGGTCGGTCTCGCCGGTCACCGGCCGCGTGGCCTCGAGCGCCTCGAGGCGCGCCTCCAGCGCCGCCGGCACCGCCCCGCCGCGCACCCGGTCGGCCAGCGCCTTGATGACCGGCGACATCGCCGCCCAGAAGGCGACGTTGATGACGCCGATCGCGATCCAGAACGCGAAGTCGCCGATGCCGTCGCCCATCACTCGCTCCTGGCGTGAGGGTCGGGCCGCCGGGGCTCTGCGCCGGGAGGCGGAAGAATCCGCTCGGCAAAGTCCACCCGCTCCTCCAATTCGAGCATCCGGTGCCGCAGTGCCTCGACCTCCGCCAGGCAGGCGTCGAGCTCGGCGGCCAGCGCCGGGTCCGTCCCTCGGCCCGCGATCCGCTCTGCGATCGCCTTCCCGATCGGCCCGGCCAGGATGAAGGAACCAGCCCAGGCCAGCACGAAGACACCGAGAATCGAGACGCCGAAAATCACACCAGGTTCCACGTCGCCCCCCGCCTACGAACCGATCCGCGGCTGCTCACGCTGCTGCGCGAGGAGCCGCTCGGTGAAGTCCAGCCGCTCCTCGAGCTCGTGGAGCCGGTCGACCTGCTGCTCCAGCTCGGCCACGCGCCCCTGGAGCTGCTTCGAGGTCTGGCAACGCCTGCGCATCCGCTTGCCCATTGGTGCCCTCGATCCGACGGGCCCACGCCTTTCCCAAGCGGGCCGCGGAGAATGATGACCCCCGCGACGGAGAACATCAGAAGATCCGCTCACAAAGATGCTCGCAATGTCGCCCGACCCCATGGTGCCCCGTCGCTAGTGTGGGAGCCGGGCCTGCTCACGCTGCTGCGCGAGGAGTCGCTCGGTGAAATCCAGTCGCTCTTCGAGCTCGTGGACGATGCCCTGGCGCTGCTCGAGGTCGGCCACTCGCGCGCGCAGATCCTCGAGCTCAGCCAGGACCATCGGATCCAGACGCTGCTTCCCCTCGATCCGCCGCGCGATGGCGCGGATGAGCGGGAAGGTGATCAGCGCCGTCGCGGCGAAGAACCCCAACGCGATCATGACGACCGCCGGCGTCCCGAGGAACGCCCAGGGTGGCAGGACTTCCATGGGGGGCAACGGCGGAATCGGTGCGACCACCACCTCGCCCTGCGCCAGCAACGGCCAAATTCCGATCATCGTGCACCTCCAGGCGGCAATCCGGCCACGTCCCGCTGTTGGGCAATCAGTCGTTCGGCAAAATCCAGCCGCTCCTCCAACTCCAACATCCGATCACGCAGCGCGTCGACCTCCTCGGGCAGGTGCGCATCGTGTGACGGCACACCGCCACCTTCGAGTTTCCGCAGCAGCGCCTTCCGTATCGGCACCGCGAAGAAGAAGACCAGCGCGATGCCGGAAGAGAGCAGCATCATCATGGCGATGAATTCTTCGTGCGGCACGGCGCGCTCCTCTAGCTCGGCGGAAGTTGAGACGGGTCGCGGCGCTCGGCCAGCAGCCGCTCGGTAAAGTCCACTCGCTCGTGCAACTCCGACATCTGCGCCCTCAGATCGTCAATCTCTGCGAGGAGCTGCGGGTCGGGCGGGGCCAGTTCATGGGTCTTGGCCCGGATCCGCTCGGCGTACGCCTTGCCGATCGGGCTGATGGAGAGCAGGAAGACGGTTCCGCCCCCAAAGATGAAAATGATGGCCAGTACGCCTTCCATGTCCACTGCCTTCTCCAGGGGTGAATAGTGGAAGTACGGGGTAACGTTTCAATTTGTTTCATTGCCGTCAATCAGCAGTGGTTAACTGCTTTTGCCAGAATGCTTTATCTGGACGAGTCGCTCTCTGGCCAAGCGCCTCCCGGTCGGGGTCGCGGCCAGCCCACCCCCGGCTGTCTCACGATACCGCACGTCCATCGAGCGGCCAATCTCCCCCATTGTATCGATCACCTCGTCGGCCGGGATGGGGAACTCGATCCCGGCGAGCGCCATCTCGATGGCCGCCAGCGCAATCGCCGCCCCCGTCGCGTTCCGAAAGACGCAGGGGATCTCCACGAGCCCCCCGAGCGGGTCGCAGACCAGCCCCAGGGTGCCCTGCATCGCCAGGGACACGGCGTGCGCCGCCACCGTCGGCGATCCGCCGAGCACCTCCACCCCGGCCCCGGCGGCCATCGCCGCCGCGGCGCCGGTTTCCGCCTGGCAGCCGCCTTCCGCCCCGCTGAGCGAGGCCCGCACGGCCACCACCGCCCCGATCAATCCCGCCGTGGCCAGCCCCCGCACCAGCTGCTCGTCCGTCGCGCTGCCGCGTCCGGCCAAACCGAGGAGCACACCGGGCAGCACCCCCGCCCCACCGGCGGTCGGCGCGGCCACGATGACCCCCATGGCCGCGTTGACCTCCTGCACCGCGAGGGCACTCGCGAGGACCTCCGTGAAGAGGGTCCCGGAGAGCGGTCCCGTCAAGCGGTTCAGCTTGGCGGCGTCGCCCCCTACCAGCCCGCTCACGCTTCGCAGATCGCCCGGGAGTCCACGGGCCACCGCCCCACGCATCACCTCGAGCGCGCGCGCCAGCCCCCCTTCCAGCTCGGCCCGGCTGCGCAGCCCGTGCGCCACCTCGCGCCTGAGCGCAAACTCGCCCAGCGAGATCCCTGCCGCTTCGGCCTGGGTCACCGCGTCGTTCAGGGACTCCATCAGCCGTCCACCCTTCCGATCGCCCGGACGCTCTGCACGCGAGGCAGGGCGAGCAACGCCGCCAGCGCCTCGGCGCCGACGGCCTCGTCGAGCTCGTAGATGTGAATCGCGTGCCCGCCCTTTTCGCGTCGGGACACCTTGATCGTCGCGATATTGCCGCCCTGCGCCGCCAGCGTGGTCGTGATGGCGGCGACGGCGCCCGGCTGATCGATGGCGACCACCACGAGCGCAGGGAGGGTGCCGGTGATTTCCACCGGGTAGCCGTCGATGCTCGTGATCACGATGCGGCCGGCACCGATGGACGACCCGACGACGGTGACCTGGCGCTCGTCGCGCGCGAGGGTGAGGCGGGCGGTGTTGGGGTGGTGATCGCCGCGCAGCTTCGTGTTCTCGAAGGTGACGGCCATGCCCGCGTCGGCCGCCAGCTCGAGGCTCTCGCGCAGCCGCTCGTCGTCGGGCCGGAAACCAAGCAAGCCCCCGACGAGGGCGCGGTCGGTGCCGTGCCCCTGCCCGGTGCGCGCGAACGAGCCGTGCAGCTCGATGCGCGCCCGATCGGGCTGGCCGCCGAGCAGCGCCCGGGCGAAGAGGCCGATGCGGCAGGCCCCCGCCGTGTGGGACGACGAGGGCCCGACCATCACCGGTCCGATGATATCAAGGAGTGAGATCATTCGTCAGAGCAGTTCCACCTGCTGGATGTCGCCGAGGGACAACGCGATTTCCGTGTCCTCGACGCCGAGAGGCCGCAGGTAGACCTCGTGGGCGGTCACGTGGGCGTCGAGCGACGTCGGGATGCCCGAGATCTCGGTCGTGTCGGAGAGGACAATCCGGACCGGCTGGTCGTGGTCCCCCGCGTACCCCAGCAGGCTGACCACTTCGTCAAACGTCATCTTCGCCTCCTGGTCAGGGTCTCCGATCAATGTACGGATGCCGTCAGGGTGCCGCCAGCGACCTGCCGGCCTCAGCGGCCCTCGCGCAGCACCCGGTCCAGGAACGGGCCGGTCTGGCTGGCCTCGCTCCGGGCCACCGCTTCCGGCGTCCCCTCGGCCACCACCTGCCCTCCCCGGTCTCCTCCCTCCGGACCGAGATCGAGAATCCAGTCGGCGGTCTTGAGCACATCGAGGTTGTGCTCGATGACCACGACGCTGTTGCCCTTGTCCACGAGCCGGTGGAGGACCTCCAGCAGGAGGCGCACGTCCTCGAAGTGCAGGCCGGTGGTCGGCTCGTCGAGAATGTAGAGCGTGCGCCCGGTGTCCCGCTTGGCCAGTTCCGTGGCGAGCTTGACCCGCTGCGCCTCGCCGCCCGAGAGCGTGGTGGCCGCCTGGCCGAGGTGGATGTAGCCGAGCCCCACGTCGTTCAGCAGCTCGAGCTTGTCGGCGATGCGCCGCTGGCTCTGGAAGAAGTCGAGTCCCTCGGCCACGGTCAGGTCGAGCACCTCGGCGATGCTGCGCCCGCGGTACCGGACTTCCAGCGTCTCCCGGTTGTAGCGCTTCCCCTTGCAGACCTCGCAGGGCACGTACACGTCGGGCAGGAAGTGCATTTCGATCTTGACGAGCCCGTCGCCCTGGCACGACTCGCAGCGGCCGCCCTTCACGTTGAAGGAGAAGCGCCCGGGCCCGTAGCCGCGGATCTTCGCCTCGGGGAGCTGGGTAAAGAGCTCCCGTATCGGGGTGAAGAGCCCCGTGTAGGTGGCGGGGTTCGAGCGCGGGGTGCGCCCGATGGGACTCTGGTCGATTTCGATGACCTTGTCGATCTGGTCGAATCCCTCGATGCGGTCGTGCTCACCGGGGACCACCCGCGCCCGGTAGAAATGGCGGGCCATCGCGCGATAGAGGATGTCCGTCACCAGGCTGGACTTCCCCGACCCCGAGACGCCGGTGACGGCCACGAAGAGGCCGAGCGGGATGTCCACCGTCAGGTCGCGCAGGTTGTTGGCGCGCGCGCCGACGACGCGCAGCCGCTTGCCGGGCACCGCCTCGCGGCGCACGGCGGGGACCGGAATCCGCAGTTCATGGCGGAGATAGCGGGCGGTCAGGGAGGTGGGGTGGGCCAGCACCTCGTCGACGGTGCCTTCCGCCATGACCTCTCCGCCGAACCGGCCGGCGCGCGGACCCAGGTCGATGACGTGGTCGGCGGCGCGGATCGTCTCCTCGTCGTGCTCCACCACGATGACGGTGTTCCCGAGATCGCGCAGCCCGCGCAGCGTGCCGAGGAGGCGCTCGTTGTCCCGCTGATGGAGCCCGATGCTCGGCTCGTCGAGGATGTACAGCACCCCCACCAGCCGGGAGCCGATTTGCGTGGCCAGCCGGATGCGCTGCGCCTCGCCGCCCGAAAGCGACCCGGCGCCGCGCCCCAGCGTGAGATACTCGAGGCCGACGTCACGGAGGAAGCGGAGCCGGTCGGTCACTTCCTTCAGGATCGGGCCCGCAATGTCGGGGTCGAGGCCCGGCTTGCCTTTCGCGCGGATGGGGAGGCTCTCGAAGAACTGCACCGCCCGCTCGACCGAGAGGTCGACCACCTCGCCGATGCTCTTGCCGTGCACCAGCACGGCGAGGCTCTCCGGCTTGAGGCGGCGCCCCGCACAGGCGGGGCAGGGCCGCTCGACCATGTACTCCTCGAGCGAGGTCCGGGCGGCGTCGCTGCTCGTCTCCCGGTAGCGCCGCTCGACGTTGAGGAGCACGCCCTCCCATTCGCTCTCGTAGTCGCCCTTGGAGCCGCGACCGTCCACCTGGAACTTGAATTTCTTGCCGGGCATGCCGTGCAGGAGCCCGTGGCGCGCCGCCTCGCTGTGCTCGCTCCACGGCGCCGCCAGGTCGAACTTGAGCGCCTTGGCGAGGGTGGGCAGGACGACCTTTCGCAGGTACCCGGTCGGCTCCCCCCACGGCAGGATGACCCCCTCCAGAATCGAGATGCGGGCGTCCCCAAGGATCAGCTCCGGGGTGACCGTCCGGCGGGTCCCGAGGCCATGGCACTCGGCACACACCCCAAACGGCGAATTGAACGAGAACTGCCTCGGCTCCAGCTCGGGCATCGACAGGCCACAGGTCCCACACGCGAAGCGCTCAGAGAACGTGGTCGACTCGGCCGAGCCTCCCCGCTTCCCCGCCTCCCCGCCCTGCTTCACCACTTCCACGACTCCATCCGCCACCTTGAGCGCCGTCTCGATCGAATCGTTGAGGCGCCCGCGATCCGCGGCCCGCACCACGAGGCGGTCGACCACCACCGCCACGTCGTGGTTTTGTCGCCGATTCAGCTTCGGAATCTCCGACAGGTCATACGTCTCGCCGTCCACCCGTGCCCGGACGAACCCCCGCTTCTGGATGTCCTCGAAGAGGTCCTTGAACTCGCCCTTCCGCCCCCGCACCAGCGGCGCGAGCACCTCGATCCGGGTGCCCTCCGGCCAGGCCAGGACCGCGTCGGTGATCTGGCTGGCGCTCTGGCGCTCCACCGGACTTCCGTCGTTGGGGCAGTGCGGTACCCCGGCCCGCGCCCATAGCAGACGGAGGTAGTCGTACACCTCGGTGACGGTGCCGACGGTCGAACGGGGATTGTGACCGGTGGATTTCTGCTCGATCGAGATGGCCGGGGAGAGCCCTTCGATGACGTCGACGTCGGGCTTCTCCATGAGCCCGAGGAACTGCCGGGCGTACGCCGACAGCGACTCGACGTAGCGCCGCTGCCCCTCGGCGTAGATCGTGTCGAAGGCCAGCGAGGACTTGCCCGAGCCGGAGAGCCCCGTGATGACGGTGAGGCGGTTCCGGGGGATCGTGACGGAGATGCCCTTGAGGTTGTGCTCCCGGGCCCCCCGAACGACCAGATATTCTTCTGCCATAGCCTTGGAGGATACCCCGGACCGGCATCGGGATTCAACTCTCCCCGCGAGACGCCGGGAGGCCGGCCGTTCCCTTTTCCGGCGCCCCCAGACACTTTTCCTCATTCCGGGGTTCGTGAACCCCTTCCCGCTTCCCCGCTTCCCCGCCTCCAATGCGCCGTTCGAAACACAGCAGGACCAGCGGTCGCCAGCAGGCACTGGGAGACCTCTTCGCCCCCGACACGCTCGAGGGCGACCCGACACCCCGGGCCGCGGACGCGCATTTCTCGCTTCGCCCGTTCGCGGGGGAGATGCCGCAGGCGGTCGGGGTCGATCCGCACGCGGAGGCGGCGGAAGAACCGCCGGCGCGGCTCCTGCGGCTGGCGCGGGAGGCGGCCAAGCCGGGACCGCCGCGCGGAGGCCGAGGCCTTCTTTTTGGAGCTGCTCGAACTCGCGCCCTCCCACCTCGAGGGGCGAGTGGAAATCGCCCGACTCCACGAGCGCCAGGGCCGGGAGGAAGAGGCCTATGTGCACCTGAGCAAGGCGGTCGAGTTGAATGCCGAGCTTGTCGCCCCGCTCGTGGCCCGCGGCGCCTTCCTTGCCCGCCTGAAACGGCACGCCGACGCGGAGGCGGACCTCCACCGCGCACTTCGGCTGGCCCCCCAGGACGTCGATGCGCACTTCGAGCTGGGCTTCGCGCTGTGGCGCAAGGGACTTGCGACCGAGGCAGCGGAATACCTCCGCCGGGCCGCCACCCTGGCGCCGGAGCGCGCCGACGCCGAGCACTACCTCGGCGAGTCGCTGCACCAGCTCGGGGACGACATCGGCGCGCTGGCGGCCCTCGAGCGCGCAGCGACACTCGACGCCGGCAATCCGAAGCCGCTGCAAATGATGGGGCGGGTGCTCGACCGCCTGGGCCGGCCGGAGGAGGCCCGGGAGATGTACCGGCGGGCGCGGGAGGCGGCGCCACGATGATCGAGGTGGTGGTCGACGACCTGGCCTTCCTCCAGGTCGACGCCGTGCTGCGCCCCGCGAGCGACACCCTCGACCCGGTCGCGTCGGTCTCCAGTCGGCTGGATCAGCTCGCGGGCCCGGCGTTCGCCGAGGAACGGCGGATCCAGTCGGCCATGGAGGTCGGCTCGGCGGTGGTGACCGGGGCCGGCGAGCTGAACGCGCAATTCGTCATCCACGCCGTGATCCAGGGCGACCGGTCGAACGCGACCACCGATTCCGTCCGCCGCGCGCTCACCTCGGCGTGGCAACGCGCGGCGGCCTGGGGATTGGACCGGATTGCCGGACCGCCGATCGGCGCCGGGGCCGGCCAGCTGGGATTGGCCGATGCCGCCGAGCTGATGGCCCAGACGTTCGTGGCACATTGCCGCACCGGGCGCCCACCGACGTCGCTGCAGATCGTCGTCGACCGGGACGACGAGCGCGACATCATCGAGGCCGCCATCCGGCGGGTCGACCGCTGAAACGCAAGTACCTGGCGCTCTGGCTCGTGCTCGCCTGGGTCGGCGCGCTCGGCTGGCTGGTGGCGCGCGAATATCGTCCCGTGTCCGGCGGCGCGAACTCGGCGGGCGCAGAGATTCGCCTCCCGCCGACCACCTCGTTCTATGCGCTGCTGGCGGGCAGCGAGCAAGTCGGATTTCGCTCGGTCAGCACCGACACCCTGCCGAACGGCATCCGGGTGACCTCCCGCATCGACGTGGATCTCCCCCTCCCCCTGGTGCCGAGGCGGCTCCTTTCGACGACGGAGGCACTGTACGATCCGCGGCTTCGCCTTGTCTCCTACACGACGACCATCAGTGGGGAGGCGGGACAGCAGACGTTGAAGGGTACGGTGGGGATGGACAGCGTGCTGACGGTGGTGATCACTGGCCGGGGGCAGACCCGGCCCGACACCGTGGCGCTCCCCCTCCCCGCCGACGCGCTCCTGCCGGATGCGGTGTCGATCCGGCTCGCCGCAGGCGACGGGCTGAAGGCGGGGGACACTGCCTCCCTCGTCATTTTCGATCCGGTTGAGCTGTCGGTCGCCTCGTGGCACATCGAGATCGGCGCGGAGAGCACCTTCGTGGTGGCCGACAGCGCGGTCATCGACTCGGCGTCGGGGCGATGGATCCCGTCGGGGCTCGATACCATTCAGACCCTGCGCGCCACCTGGTCCGAATTCGGCCTGCCGGTGCGGGCGTGGATCGACCGACGGGGGACGGTCCTCCAGCGGGAGACGCCGTTGGGGCTGACGGAGCGGCGCGGCCCGTACGAAATCGTCAACACCGGTTACCTTCGGCGGCGATCGCGCAACGTGCAGGCGGTGCCGCTCGAGGTGTCGACCCCCGGCGCAGTGCGTGCCGGTCCGGGACGGGTAATGCTCGGCCCGGTGGACCTGACACTCGCCGCGCCCGCGCTGACGACGCCCTGGCAGGCCGTCCTGCGGGGAGCGATCGAGACGCGTCCTGCCGCGACCGTGCCACGGCCGCGTTCGTCGGCCTCCGCCGATTCGATCCCCTTCGGCTATCGCGACCCGCCTTCGGCCGGCTCGATCGTGGTCGAAGCGCGGCGCATTGCGCGTACCGACTCGGTGGAGCCCGCGGAGGTGGTGCGCCGGCTCACGGCGTGGATCGCGAACAGCATCCGCGCAGGGCAGCCGAACCCCGGCGGACCCGCCGAGACCTTGCGCGCCCGCAGCGGCGACAGTTCCGACCGCGCCGCACTCCTCGCGGCCATGGCCCGGGCGCTGGGCGTTCCCGCCCGCCCGGTGGCCGGGTTGCTCTCGACCGGGCGGACGACCGCGGTACCGCGCCTGGACGGAAGTGTGGCTTGGCGAGTGGATTCCGGTGGACCCGACGCTGGCCCAATTTCCGGCCGACGGCGGGCACATCCGCCTCCTGATCGACGCGACGGCGCGGCCCCTGACGATTGTCCCGATGCTCGGGGCCGTGCATCCCACCCTCCTCACTATGACGACGGCGCCATGATCCAGTTGCGCGACCTCTCGAAAAACTATGGCCGCTTCACCGCGGTGGATCGCCTGTCGCTGGAAGTGCCGAAGGGCGAGCTGTTCGGATTCCTGGGGCCAAACGGCGCCGGGAAGACCACCACCCTGCGCATGATTGCCGGCATCCTGCAGCCGACCGGTGGCTCGGTGAGCATCGGCGGTGCAGACATCCATCAGAATCCGGAAGAGGCGAAGGCCAAGCTCGGGTTCATTCCGGACCGGCCGTATGTGTACGAGAAGCTGACGGGCGCCGAATTCCTGCGCTTCGTCGCGGCGCTGTACGGCCAGGAGGGGGCCGGCGTGGAAAAGCGGATGGATGAGCTGCTCGAGCTGTTCGAGCTGGCCCCCTGGAAGGACGAGTTGACGGAGTCGTACAGTCACGGAATGCGGCAGAAGCTCCTGATCTCCAGCGCGCTGGTCCACCGGCCGGAGGTGGTCGTCGTCGACGAGCCGATGGTGGGACTCGACCCGAAGAGCGCGCGCACGCTCAAGGATCTGCTCCGCGCGTTCGTCGACCGCGGCGGCACGGTGCTGATGAGCACCCACACCCTCGAGGTGGCCGAGGCGATGTGCGACCGCATCGCGATCATCCACCACGGCACGCTGGCGGCCTCGGGAACGATGGCGGACCTGCGGCGGGAGACGGCATCCGAGGGGCTGACCCTCGAGCGGCTCTTTCTCAAGCTCACCGGCGGCGAGGTGCCGCAGTCGCTGAGCGGCATGTTTGATGACTGAGCCGCTGGCGGCGCCGGCTCCTGCCGGACCGCTCCCGCAGCCTGGGCTGTGGGTCCTGCTTTCGCCCAAGTGGCGCACCGCGATGGCCCGGGTGCGCCAGGAGCGGTCGGGGGCCGGCATGCGTCTGCTCCTCCTGACGCTGGTCGGCTTTGGCTTCTGGTCGGCGGTCTTCGGCGTTTCCTACCGGGTCCTGAAGTATTTCCAGGGCGTGCCGGAAATCGGCACCCTCGTCGCCACCAAACTCCTGGCCGTCCTGCTGCTCGCCTTCCTTGGCGTGCTGCTGCTCTCCAACATCATCACCGCGCTCTCCACCTACTTCCTGGCGTCGGACCTCGACCTCATGGTTTCCGCGCCGGTGGACTGGCTGCGGGTCTACCTCGTCAAGCTCGCCGAGACGACGGTGCATTCCTCGTGGATGGTAGCGCTGGTGGCGGTGCCGATCTTCACCGCCTATGGCATGGTCTTCGACGGGGGACCGCTCTACCCGCTGATCGTCATCGCGGCGCTGATTCCCTTCCTCGTGATGCCGGCGGTGCTGGGGACGATGCTCACCCTGTTGCTGGTGAACATCTTTCCCGCGCGGAAGACCCGGGACCTGCTGACGCTGATCGCGGTGGGTGCGGTGGGCGGGGTGGTGCTGCTGCTGCGGCTCATCCGGCCGGAGCAGCTGGCCCGGCCGGAGGGTTTCCGAAACCTGCTCGATTACTTCTCGATGCTGCAGGGGCCGACCAACCCGTTCCTGCCCAGCGAGTGGGCCGCGGACATGGTGATGAACTGGCTCCTCCGCATCGGGGATCCGCTCCCGATCCTCCTGCTCTGGACCACCGCGGGGGTTCTCGGCGTCGTCGGCTCCGCGCTGCACCAGAAGCTCTACCTGGCGGGCTACAGCAAGGCGCAGGAGGGGAAGGACACCTTTGTCCGCGGAGGACTCTGGGAGCGGTTGCTGCTGCCGCTGCTCCGCACCGCCGGACCGGCGCGCCGGGAATTCATCCTCAAGGACCTCCGGCTGTTCTTCCGCGACACGACGCAGTGGAGCCAGCTCATCCTGCTGGCCGTGCTGCTGGCGGTGTATGTCTTCAACATCCAGACGCTCCAGCTCTTCTCCGGGGAGCAGGTGCCGGTCTTCTTCGTCACCCTCGTGGTCTTCCTGAACCAGGGGCTGGCCGGGTTCGTCCTCGCCGCGATTGCGGCGCGTTTCATCTTCCCGGCCATTTCGCTCGAGGGACGGGAGCTCTGGCTCCTCAAGTCGAGTCCGCTCGACCTCCGCGCCATGTTCTGGAGCAAGTATTTCATCGGAACGCTGCCGCTGATGGTGGTGGCGCTCACCCTGACGCTCGTGACCAACGCCCTCCTCCACGCCAGCCCGTTCATCATGCTGATGAGCGTCCTGACCATCACGATGTACACCCTGGCGGCGAGCGCGATGGCGCTCGGCCTCGGCGCGCTCTTCCCGCAGTTCGGGACCGAGAACGCCGCGCAGATTCCCACCAGCTTCGGCGGGCTCGTGTTCATGATGTCGAGCCTCAGCCTGCTGGCGCTGGTCATCGTCATCGAGGCGCTGCCGGTGGCCAGCTACCTCCGCGCCATCGCGGCCGGGGGCGACCCGGGGTGGAGCAGCGAGATGGTGTTGAGCATGCTGGCGGTGGCCGCGCTCTGCGCCGTCTCCACCATCCTGCCGCTGCGCATCGGACTCCGTCGACTGCAGGAACTCGAACTCTAGCCCCAACCCGCACGTTCGCGGTACCAACCCCCCAATCATCCAGACCTACCTTGGGCGCGCCGTCACCCATCCCAAGGAGGTCTCATGCACGTCAGGCACCGGCTGGCAGCGCTCGCGCTGCTCGCCACCGCGGTCGGCTGCGCCGACCATGAACCATCCGCGCCGGACGACACCCCCGGTGCGGCCGCCAGTCCGGCGGCCGTCGCCCCCAGCCCAAACCCCTCTCCCGAGGCCCAGCGGCTGGAACGACAGGCCAGCCGGCTGGCCCGGGCGCTCGCCGACCCGGCGCTCCGGCAATACGTCTACGAGCAGCTGCGGGCGTCGCGCGCCGTCGAGCACAAGGTGCAGTTCCAGCGGTTCCTGGACCGGGACGACCGCCGGGTCGCTGCCGCCATGGCCAGCGCCGGTGCGGAGCCCGAGGCGGCCGTCCTGGCGGACGCCGCCGCCGGCATCCGGGCGGAGTTCTACCTGCCCGTCCACGGCCAGCTGGAGCGCTGGGCCGGCGGCCCCGACTTCCTGGTGGCCACCGCCCTGAACGACGGTGACGTGCCGGTCGCCTACAACTCGAGGGGCCAGCGGTTCCTGCTCGACCCCCGCACCCCGCCCCCGACCCCGGTGCTGGCCCTGGTCCCCCAGGAAACCGACTTCGACCGCTGGCCAGGACCGGACGGGGCCACCTGTCAGCTCGACGACTGCGGGGGTGGGGGCAATGGGCAGGGGGGCGGCGGGAGCAGCGGCGGTGGGACGGGGGGACCCGGTGGCGCGCCCCCGAGCCAGTCACTCTACCTGACCCGAGCCCAATTCGTGGACACGTTTGAGGGCTGGTTGAAGGGCGACCCCGAGTTTGAGCTCCATGTCCTCGGACCGGCGACACCGGGGGACACCTCCGCCATGGTCTCGTACCAGTGTGTCGGGGAACATGCGCCGACGGGGTACTACTGGGACATGAACTCGAAGAGCTGGAGCGGCTCGGCCAAGGTCTTCACCCAGGCGCAGATGGATGCCCTGGAGCAGGCATATCCGGGGCGCTCCTACCTGATCATGGCGCTCGAGGACGATGATACGGCGTGTGAAATCAAGATGGGCCAGGACAGGATTGGTGACCTGTTCACGGCGCTGAAAAACGCCTACCAGTCGTACATCGGGGTCAAGGACATCAAGGTCATCAGCATCAACGGCGTCACCCGCATCATCGTGGCGGCCAAGAGCGGGGCGAAACTGCTCAGCGCGCTGGCCAGCGTCATCAAGACGAACGACGACCTGATCGGCATCGCGGTGGCGGACTCCGTCATCGGGCGGACGAGCACGGTGGGCCACTGGGCCGTCATGGAAGGGAGCTCGCAAATCAACGGCTGGCTGAACCTGGAAATGAAGTGACCACTGACGGCGGGGGAGGTGACTCCCCCGCCCCACCCAAGGAGCGCATATGGTCCGAATGGAAAAATGGAGAGCGGTGCTGCGCGGGATGGTCATCGTGCTGGCGGTTCCCGCCGCCAGTCTCGCCGCCCAGGGCAGCGCGTGGCACCTGTCGGCCGGCGCGGCGCAGACCTGGTTCAGCGGCGGCCTGGACGACACCACCACGATCGAGGGACACTGGACGCTCGCGCCAAAGCTCACCTGGGGACTCAGCGCCGACCGCGAGCCTCGGAAAGATCCGGCTCGGGCTCGGCCTGTCCTACGTTTCCTCCCGCGTCCAGGTCAGCGACGAACAAGTCACGCTCATCGAGGGCACACTCGACGTGAGCCAGGTGGCGGTGGCGGCCCTGGTGACCGTCCCGCTGGCCCGGCTGGGCAGCGATGGCGCCGCCCTGAACCTCTCCGCCGGCCCGGTGCTCGGCCTCTGGTCGCTGACGGACGCGGACACTCGCACCCGGTTCGGCGGCACCGCGAGCCTGCAGCTCGCGGCCCCCATCACCCCGAGCTGGCAACTGCTGGCCACGCTGGGGGGCTCCGTGTCCGGATCCCCCTTCAACGCGACCGACGTGCCGGACTTCTTCGACACCACTACCCTGTGGGCGACCGGCGCCGGCCTCGGCATCCAGTACGCCTTCTAGTGTCAGGACTTCGGGTCGAGCGCCTCGCTCACCGCCAGCGACAGGTGCTGACGGTGGGCCCGCGTCTCGGCGTCGCCCACCGGCGTCGCCACCTGGGCCTGGATCTTCTTCAGGCTCGCGATGGCCGCCGACTGCGACACATAGTCGTAGTTCTTGGCCGTCGGTCCCTTGATCATCCCGGCCACCTGGCTGACGTACTCGAGCTGCAGGTTCTGCCGGAAGGTGTTGACGTTGCCGCGGGCGTCGGCCGCAAACACGGCGTCGGTCAAGTCCGACATCATCTGGGCCGACGAGTACTTGTTTCCGTAGAGGCGTGAATCGGTCAGCCGGGCCTGGGTCTGCGGGGCCAGCAGGAAGGAGAGCACGCCCTTCTGCATGTTGAGGACGCGCGCGTGGATATCCGGCTCGCCCGGTCCGCTGAACCCGCGCCGCGGCTGCTGCAGCTCCGCCAGCAGTTCGGGCGAGGCGTCCCAGGCATCGGGCGCGAAGAACTCCGTGCGCAGCAGGCGCATCGCGCGCTGCTGCTCGGCCAGCGGCACCGGCGTGAACGGCAGGCCGGCGCCCGCCTGTCCATCCACCCCACGGCTCACATAGACCCCGCCGACGTACCGCGACGTCACCACGGCGGCGTTCCCCTTCTCGCCGGTCGTCCGAAGGTACGCGGTCCTCAGCGTGGCATAGTCCTCACCCGGCTTCGGGTACCGCTGGTCCAATCCCCTGAGCAGGGTGTCCGCCAGGAGCATGCGCCCCTCGGCCCAGGTGAGGGCGTCGTTGCTCAGGTCGCCGACCATGATGCGTGGGTCGATGCCGCCACTCGGCGAGCGCATGTCGTCGGCGTCGTTGCCGAAGGCGAGCTCCGGCTCGGTGGAACGGTTGAGCAGCGCCGTCATGCGCGCCGCTTCGGCCGAGGGGCTCGACAACGCCGGCCGGTAGGCGAATTCGATGGCCCAGTCGTCGTACGGACCCGGATGGGTGTCGAACACCGGCGACCGCTTGCCTCCCGGAGGTGGGACGTTGGCGGCGTGGTAGTCCATGACCGACCCTGACACCCCCCGGGCCGCGACCAGCGCGGAGTCCTGGAGCTGGGCCGGGGAAAGCATCTGGCTCGCCTTCATGTTGTGGTTCAGCCCCATCGTGTGCCCGACCTCGTGGAGCACGAGGCTCACGACGGCGTCGTAGATGTAGGCGTTCATTTCGGCGTCGGTCGCGCCCAGCGCCCGCAGTGCAGACGCACCGAACGCGGCCTGCTGCTGCAGATAGCCTTGCGCGGAGCAGGCCAGCAGGTCCGACTCGTCTCCGGGGAGCGCCAGCGAGAACCCGGCGTACTCGAACAACTCCGCCTGCTGGATCCGGTTGGTCACGAAGATGAACTCGAGCATGATGTCGGCGCCCAGGATCTGGCCGGTGCGCGGATTCACGAAGCTGGGGCCGTAGCCGCCAAAGGGAGGATTGGGCGACGCCGTCCAGCGGAGGACGTTGTAGCGCAGGTCGCCGGCATCCCAGGTGGCGGTGTCCGGCTGCTCCCGGACGACCACCGCGTTGGTGAACCCGGCGGTCGCAAACGCCTCGTTCCAGCGAAGCACACCCTCGCGAATGGCCGGCCGCAGCTCGACTGGCGTGGTGTTTTCGATCCACCAGGTGATCGGCTCCACCGGGTCGGACATGGCCGCGTCAGGATTCTTCTTCACCAGGTTCCACCGGTGCACCTGGTCCCGCCACGGCGTGACGCTCGTGGAGGTCAGGTCGGTCACCTGATCGGTGAAGTAGCCGACCCGGGGGTCGGCGTAGCGCGGCTGGTAGTCGTTGGCGGGCATCTCGATGAAGGTGTGCTGGATCGTCAGGCTCACGTTGCGCGGATCGGTGATTTCCGGCCCGCCGCCGTTGGTCGGCGCCGGGTTCACGTAGACGTACTCCACCACGACGTCGGTGTTGAGCGGATACGACTTGACCGACACGACGTGCGTCTTCTCCTTGCTCAGGTTGCCGAGCGTGAAGGACGCGCCCGGGGGCGCACCCGGCCGCGGACTCGGCTTCACCTGCCGGAGGGTCTCGGTCAGGAACAGGTCGTCGGCCTTGATCAGGTATTCGCCCGAGGCCGTGTCCGTCGCCGCGATGTCGATGGAGGCGAGGAGGCCCGGGCTGATGTTCGCGTCGGCCGCCCGGCTGAGCGGGCTGGCAGGATTGAAGTAGAAGTTGGTGTTCTGCGTGACGAACTCGATCTTGTTGAAGTTCTTCCGGACGGCGAAGACCTCGTTCGGGCCAAAGGCGCCGCGGAAGCTCCCGGCCGGGAGCGCTCCCTCGTCGGTGACCGACCAGTAGATGAACTCCTTCCCGATCTGGTCCTTCTTAACCACCATCTGGAGCGCACCCGTCACCGTGTCCTGGTAGATGGTGAACAGCCCGGCGTACTTGGCGGAACTCTTGGTCAGTTCGGCGATGGTCTTGCTCGCCCCCGGCTTGTCTCCCGCCGACTTGGCGCCGCCTTGGTTGGCCGCGGGACTCGGGGTGGTGGTCGCGGCACTGCCGGAGGCGCAGGCCAGCGAGACAGCGCTCAGGGACGCAAGAATGACTCGGACGATTCCTCGACCAGGCATGAACAGCTCCGATACGAAGGTGAACGGAGGAAGGAACTTCGAGGGGCGGGTGCCGGGGCGCCTTCCAGGATGGCGCCTCCGGACAATTCTACCGCTATATGACGGGACGGGAAGAGGGTGTGGAGGGTTTCAGGCCGCCACGCGCCCACCGCAGGCCGCGCAAAATCGGCTTCCAGCGGGGAGAGTCGGTGCCGCACTTCGGGCAGCCGGCCGGCGAGCCGAGGCGTTTCCCGCATTCGGGACAGAACTGGGCGCCGGGCCCCGCGTGCGCCCCGCACGAGCCGCATTCCGAGGCGGTGCGGCCGTCGTCCCGCAGCGTGGCGACCCGGGCGGCGACCTGCGCCTCGAGGTCGGCGGCGGGAGAACCCTGATCCTCGGCGCGAAGCGCCGAGAGCGCCTCCACCGTGTATTTCTGCTTCAGGAAGGCGTAGTCGCCGTCGCTGAGCTTGCCGGTCTCCCGGTCGAACTCGATTTCCTTGAGCGCCGCGAGCGCGACCCCGCTCCGGGTGTCCTCAAGGTCCTCCAGCGCGTCGAGGTCGATGACATCCACCGGCCGCGCGCCGTGCGCGGTAAACACCGGCTCGAACACCAGCCAGAGGAGCGACAGTCCCACGAAGGCGGCAGCCACCGCTTCGATCCACATCAGTCCTTCACCTCGGAGAGGGCGCGCTGCAGGCGCTCGAGCTCCTCGGACGTGGCGCCCGAGACGGCGGCGATGTCGATCGCCTCCGTGGGGGCCAGCGAAGGCACCGCGGCAATCTGGCGCTGGCGCCGCAGGATCCACATCGAGAGGATGCCGATGCCGGCCAGCATCAGGAGACCGGGAACGAAGTACCCGGCCAGGTTGAACCCTTCCGCCTTCGGCGCC
Source organism: uncultured Gemmatimonadales bacterium (assembly GCA_963748815.1). Classification (GTDB taxonomy): domain Bacteria; phylum Gemmatimonadota; class Gemmatimonadetes; order Gemmatimonadales; family GWC2-71-9; genus SPDF01. Next base: position 992,516 of record CAVVKJ010000010.1, read on the forward strand.
ATGAGCGCCTGCTCGCCGTACTCGCTGACGAAGGCCTCGCGGATCTGGTCCGCGGTCCGGTTGTCGTCCCAGAGGGCCACGATCTCGCGATGGAGCGCCGGGGAGGTGGTGCAGGTGAAGTCGGTGGTCCGGCAGGTGTAGATGTCGAGGTTGCACCCGCACTGGCACTTGAGGGTCTTCTCGAGTTCCATGATCTGGGCGTCGTTGTCGGCGCCGACGGTCGGGGTGCGCTGCTGGACCGCGTTGGGGTTGTAGAGCCGCCCCGCGTCGCCGCTGCCCGGGGCTCCCTGCGCCGCATCCTGCGCGCGAAGCGCCCCCGCCCCAGCGAGCGCGAGCCCGCCGAGCGCCACCTGCCGGAGAAAGTCCCGCCGTTCGCTGCCAGGCGTCGTCATCTCAGGCATTCTCCGCGCCCACGAGGGTCGCCTCGTAGCCGGCCTGGGTGCGCCGGGTCTCGGCGATCCCGCCGCCGCCGGGCCACATGGTCAGGATGCCGCCGACCACCAGCACCATCCCGGCAAACCAGACCCACCAGACCAGCGGATTGATGGTGAAGCGGTACACCGCCTCTTCCGTCCCGTTGACCGAGCCGGCATAGACGATATAGAGGTCCTCCCGCAGGTCGCTCCGGATGCCGACTTCGGTGGACGGCTCGAAGGTGGGGCGGCCGAAGCTGTCCACGTGCTGGCGCTTTTCGGACTTCATGACGCCGAGCGACTTGCCGTTGTAGTCGACCTGGACGGTGGCGGCCGACACCACGCGATTGAGGGCGTTGTACTGGGACACCCCGAGGTGGGTCAGCTTGTAGGTGCCGCCGTAGGGGCTCTGCATCTCGATCGATTCACCGGGCTTCAGCGTGGCTTCCTGGTCGACCCGGAAGGCCATCCCGGTGAAGGCGATGAACATCAGCAGGATGCCGACGTGCACGATGTAGCCGCCGTACCGGCGCCGGTTGCGGGCGATCAGGTTGAAGAAGGCGGTCGGGATCGACTCGCCGTGCATCCGGCGGCGGGCCCGGATGCCGCGGTAGAACTCCTGCACCACCGTCCCCATGACGAACGCGCCCAGGGCGACGGTCATGATCGGATAGACGTCCCGCATGCCGTCGACGACCAGCGCGAGCGCCGTCACCAGCCCCACCGACACCGGGAAGATGAATTGCCGCTGCAGGTTCCGGGCGGACGCCTTGCGCCACGCGATCAACGGGCCGATGCCGGTGAGCGCCAGCAGGAAGAGCCCCAGCGGAATATTGACCCGGTTGAAGAAGGGGGGACCCACCGTGATCTTGGTGCCCCGCACCGCTTCCGAGAGGATCGGGAAGAGCGTGCCCCAGAGCACCGAGAAGGCGATGCCGACCAGCGCCAGGTTGTTGAAGAGGAACGCCGCCTCGCGGCTCAGCATCGACTCCAGCTTGGCGTCGGGCTCGAGCTCGTCCCACCGGGTGTAGAGCATCGTGAAGCTGAGGACGCCGGCCACCAGCAGGAACGCGAGGAAGAAGTAGCCGACGTTGGATTGCGTGAAGCTGTGCACGCTGGCAATGACGCCGGACCGGGTGATGAAGGTGCCGAAAATGCTGAGGAGGAAGGTCGCCACGATGAGCGAAAGGTTCCACCGCTTGAGCATGCCCCGCTTTTCCTGGATCATCACGGAATGCAGGAACGCCGTCATCGTCAGCCACGGCAAGAAGCTGGCGTTTTCGACCGGGTCCCACGCCCAGTAGCCGCCCCAGCCGAGCTCGACGTACGCCCACCACATGCCGAGGACGATGCCGATCGACAGGAAGACCCACGAGACGAGGGTCCACTTCCGGATGGCGACGATCCACCCGCTGTCCAGCCGGCGCCGCAGGAGCGCGGCGATGGCGAACGCGAACGGAATGGTGACGCTGATGTACCCGAGATAGAGCATCGGCGGGTGCATGACCATGCCGATGTTCTGGAGCTGCGGGTTGAGCCCGCGGCCGTCCTCGGGAATGAACGCCAGCCGCTCGAACGGGTTGGCGGCAAAGAGCATCACGATGACGAAGAACACCACCACGATGTTGGTGACGCCCGCCACGTAGGGGAGCAGGTCGGCGTAGCGACGCGAGGTGATCCACTGGGCCACGGCGGAGAACGACGCCAGCACGACCGCCCAGAAGAGGAGCGACCCCTTCTGCCCGGCCCAGAAGGCCGACACGATGTAATAGGTGGGCAGGTTCCGGGAAGTGTAGGCCGCCACGTACTCGATGTTGAAGTCGTGGGCGAAGAGTCCCTTCCACAGCGACAGCGCCGCCACCAGGAGCGCGGCCGCGAGCGCGTAGGACGACCGGATGACGGTCCGTTCAAGGTCGGGGCGGTCCTGCCACTTGCCCGAAAAGGAGAGGACCGCGCCGAAGGTACCGATCAGGAATGCGACCCACAGCGAGAATTGCCCGAGGAGTGTCATCGGGCGTCAGGCTGCGGGTGCTTCAGGCGTGGCCTCATAGCGCGAACCGCACTTGGCCAGCACGTCGGTGGCGTGGAACACGCCATCGGCGCCGAGACGTCCCTCGACCACCACTTCGATGTCACTGGCGTCGGTGAAGGTGTCCGGCACGAGGCCCCGGTAGGTCACCGGGTAGACCTGCGTGCCGTCGGTCACCTGGAAGTCCACCGTCTGGGTGGCGGCGTCGCGCACGACCGACCCCGGCACCACGCGGGCGCCCATCTTTACGCCGACGTTGTGGAAGGTGGGATCCGCGGAGGCCTTGGAGGCCAGCTCCGTCGGGGTGAGGAAGTAGACGCCCGTCTCCTTGACCCCCTGGAACATCAGGAGCCCGACGCTGCCGACGATCAGCACGGCGCCGAAGAGGAACTTGTGGCCAGGCTTCATGGTCCCGCTCCCTGCGAATAGTTGGATTCCGACTGGACTCCTCAACAATCGGCGGGCGGCCCCGCGGGAGCAAGCCCCGAACGGCCGCCTAAGGACTTCTTCACGCCGGCTTTACCCTCACTGCCCCGAGGTGGCCGCCTGCTGGAAATCGGTCATCATGCGCTCGTGGTCGCCGTACTCGGACCGCCCCTTCTTCATCTCTGCATCGTAATGTGACAGGAACGCCTTGTAGGCCTTCTGCAAGGCAGCATCGTCCTTGTTCCAGCGCGCCACCGTGCCCTGGATCACATACCCGAAGAGGTGCCCCGGATCCTTGGCCAGGAGGGTGTCGGCGATGGCGCTCGCCCCGGCCACGTCGCCGCCGTGGAGCTTCAGGGTCGCGAGGTGAAACCGGGCGTCGGCATCGACCGCATCGAGCTGCTCGTAGGCCATCAGCGCCATCGGCGTGAAGGTCGTCACCGTCTGCTGGTCACCCGACTCCGAGGCCCGCATGATCCGGTTGTAGAGGGCGTCGAATCGTTGCCGCGGGGTCATGTTGCTGATGTCAGGCGGCGTGCCGCCGCCTGCCCCGCCCGCGAAGGGAGCCGCCGACCCACTCGCGCCGACCGCGCCGGCCGCCTCGGCGGGACCCTGATTTCCCTTGACCACCAGCGCGAGGACCGCGACCAGGAGGACGGCCGAGATGGCAGCGGCCATCGCCCAGGCCTTCCGCTCCCCCTGAGGGCTCCCGGCGCCCCCGGCGCCCGCGCCGGCTCCCGGCACGCTCGGTGTCCCGCACTGGGTGCAGAACTTGGCGCCGGCGGCCAGCGGGGCCTGACAGGAGCTGCAGTTCCGCGGGCCGAGGCTGGCACCACAGTGACGACAGAACTTCCCTTCGGCATCGGCACCGCATGAGGGACAACGGGTGGTCTTGGAGGCCATCGGGCAGAATCCATGGTATGAGGGTGGAAGGCGGTCGGCACCAATCTAGCCAGACCGCCGCAATTGCGGGACCGGAATACTACTGATGGGTCAGCAGATGCGGGGGAGCTGGTCTCCCGGCAGCATATCGACGATGCGGGTGCCCCCGAGCCCCGTCCGGAGGACCACCATCCCCGGGTGTTCGGCGACCGCCGTCCCGGCGATGACCGCCTGCGCGCCGAGCGGGTGGCTGCGGAGCGCCGTGAGGGCGGCGTCCGCCGCAGCCTGGCTCGACGAACGCCACGAGCACCCCCTCATTCGCCACGTACATCACGTCCAGGCCGAGGAGATCGCAGACCGAGGCGACCGGCCCGGGGACGGGGAGGACGCCGTCCTCCAGCACCACGCCGACCTTCGAGGCGGCGGCAATTTCATTCAGGGCGCTGGCCAGTCCACCCCGGGTCGGATCGCGCAGCACGTGGACCGACGACCCCACCGACACGCGGAGCAACTCCACGAGCGGCAGGAGGGTGGCGGCATCGCTCTCGATGGCGGCCTCGAAGGCAATCCCCTCGCGGGCTGCCATGATTGCCGTACCATGCGAACCGATCGGCCCGCTTACGAGCACGGCGTCCCCGGCACGCGCGCGGTCGGGACCGGGCCGGAAGGAGGGGTGTAACGTTCCGATACCGGTCGTATTGATATAGAGCTGGTCGGCCTTGCCCCGTTCCACGACCTTGGTGTCTCCCGACACCACCGGGACCCCTGCCGCCCCTGCCGCCGCGGCCATCGAGGCGAGCACCCGATCGAGGAGGGCAAGGTCGAGACCCTCTTCCAGCACGAAGCCGACCGTCAGGCAGACGGGCCTCGCCCCGACCATGGCGAGGTCGTTCAGGGTGCCATGCACCGACAACGATCCGATGTTGCCGCCGGGAAACTCGACCGGGCTCACCACGAACGTGTCCGTGGAGACGGCGACCTGCTGCCCGTTGAGGTTGAGGACCGCCGCGTCGCCCAGTTGCTCGAGGATCGGGTTGCGGAGGTGCGGAAGAAAGCGCTCCTGCAGCAGCGCCGCGCTGAGCTTGCCGCCGGAACCGTGCCCGAGCTGGACGCGGTCGGTGGCCACGATGGGCACCGGACAGGCGGGACCGCTCCCGATGGTGATGGTCATTTCATCCCCCCGGGGCAACGGCCGCCCGATGGCGTCCGAAATTGTAGTACGCGGCGCACGCCCCTTCCGAGGAGACCATCGGGGCCCCGAGGGGACGCTCTGGGGTGCAAAGTGTGCCGAACGCCGGACACTCGTACGGCTTCAGCGTGCCGCGAAGCACTTCGCCGGCCCGGCACTCCGCCGGCTCGTCCACCTCGATGTCCTCCAGCCCGAACCGCAGCTCGGCGTCGAAGTCCGAGAACTCGGGCCGCAGGACCAGCCCGCTCTTCGGGATGGTGCCGACGCCGCGCCATTTCCGGTCGGCCAGCTCGAAGACCTGGCGCACCAGGTCCTGCGCCGGCGGCGTCCCGATCCGGCGGACGGCGCGGACATACTGGTTCTCCACCTCGTGCCGCCCCTCCTCGAGCTGGCGCACCGCGAGGGCAATCCCTTCCAGGATGTCGACCGGCTCGAACCCGGTGACGACGATCGGCACCTTGAACCGCGCGGCGATGGGCTCGTACTCCTTCCATCCCATCACGCTGCAGACGTGACCCGCCGCCAGGAAGCCCTGCACCCGGTTCTCGGGGGAATCGAGGATGGCCACCATCGCGGGGGGCACCGTCACGTGCGACACGAGCACGCTGAAGTTGGGCACCCCGAGCTCCTTCGCGCGGAACACCGCCATGGCGTTGGCCGGCGCCGTCGTCTCGAAGCCCACCGCGAAGAACACCACCTGCTTGTCGGGATGCTTGACGGCCAGCTCGAGGGCGTCGAGGGGGGAGTACACCACCCGCACATTCCCGCCCCGCGCCCGGACCTGCTGGAGATCGCACTCGCTGCCGGGGACGCGGAGCATGTCGCCGAAGGAGGTGAACAGCACGTCGGGCCGCGCCGCGAGGGTCAGCGCCTTGTCGATTTGCTCCAGCGACGTGACGCAGACCGGGCAGCCGGGGCCGTGAATCATCTCGACGGCCGGGGCGAGAATTTCATCGAGCCCCTGCTTGACGATGGTATGGGTCTGGCCGCCGCACACCTCCATCAGGACCCAGCGCCGCGTGGCGGAATCGAGAATCTGGCGGACGAGGGCCCGCGCCAGGGCGGGATCCCGGTACTCGTTGAGGTATCTCATGGCGCCGCTCCCAGCTCCCCCTCGAGGAGGCTCATCTCGCGGAGCATTTCGTACGTCCGCTTCGCTTCCTCCTCGTCCACGCGGGAAATCGCGAAGCCGACATGAACCACCACGTAGTCCCCCGCCTTCACCTCATCGGCCACGTAGGCCAGGCAGACGTCGCGGCGCACGCCCCCGAAGTCCACGGTGCCCATCGGCAGGCCGCGATCGCCGCGGATGTCCACGATCTGTCCAGGTATGCCGAGACACATGGAACGCCTCCTTCAGGTTCAGTCGGTCAACGCGCCAGCCGGGCGGCAGCCACCGCGGCCTGTCCAAAGCTGATGCCACCATCATTGGGGCTGAGGCGTCGCGGCCAGAGCACCGTCATCCCGAATCCCTGCAGCCGGCCCACGAGGGAGGTCAGCAGCCGCGCGTTCTGGAAGGTACCGCCGCCCAGGGTGACGGTGCGGATGCCACTCTCCTCTGACACTCGTCGGATCACTTCGGCGGCGGCCCACGCGACGCTGGCGTGAAAATCGGCCGCGAGGTCGGCGATGTCGTCGCCGCGCTGACGCCGTGAGCCAAGCACCGCCAGGAGATGCAAAGGATCGATGACCCAGGCCCCCTCGTCGGAGCGCTCCAGTCCCACCCGGATTTCGGAGGCGACCCGCCGCCCGGCGAGCGATTCAAGTTCCATCGCGGCCTGCCCCTCGTAGTCCGCCTTGAGGCGCAGCCCGAGCACGGCGGCCGCCGCATCGAAGAGCCGGCCCATCGACGAGGCCCACGGCGCGTTGACGCCGCGGGTCGCCTGCAGCTCAGCCACCGCGCGTTCCGCCTCCTGGATGCCGTCGAGCGCCAGGGTGAACGCCGGCCCGAGGTGCGGATCGAGCATCAGGTAGCCGAGGGCGGCGCGCCAGGGGTTGCGGGCCGCGAGGTCGCCGCCCGGAAGCGGGGCAGGGCGCAGGTGGCCGACGCGACGGAAGCCGAGCAGGTCGGCCTGCAGCACTTCCCCGCCCCAGACACCGCCATCGGCCCCGTAGCCCACGCCGTCGAAGGCGAGCGCGAGGACCGGGTCGGTGCGTCCGTGCTCCGCCATGACGGCGGCGGCGTGCGCGTGGTGGTGCTGGACCGGTTCGAGGACCCGAAGTCCCATTTCCTGCGCAATGCGGGTCGAGAAATATCCCGGATGCAGATCGTGGACGACGGCCTCGGGCGCCAGGCGGAAGAGCGCCTGGAACCGGGCGAGCGCCGACCGAAAGTGTTCGAGCGTCTCCAGGTTCTCGAGATCGCCGATGTGCTGACTGACCCAGGCCCGCGAGCCGTGCACGAGGGTGAAGGTGTTCTTCAGGTGCGGCCCGACCGCCAGGAACGGCAACGGGCTCGCGACCGGCAGGTCGAGGGGGAGGGGCGCGTACCCGCGCGCACGCCGCAACAGGATCGGGCCGATCTCGGTGGACCGCACGACCGAATCGTCGTACCGGGCCACGATCTCGCGGTCGTGGAGGAGAAAGCCGTCGGCGATCCCCTCCAGCCGGGCCAGCGCCTCCGCATTGCCGGTGGCGATCGGTTCCTCGCTCACGTTGCCGCTGGTCATCACGAGCGGGCGCCGCACCCGGTCGAGGAGGAGGTTATGCAGCGGCGTGGTCGGGAGCATGACGCCCACCCACGCGAGCCCGGGGGCGACGCCCTCTGCCAGCGGATCCCGATCGCCCCGCTCGAGGAGGACGATCGGACGCCTGGGTGAACGGAGCAGGATCGCCTCGTCCCGGCCCACGACCCCGAGCTTCCCCGCCTCGTCCAGCGTTCGGACCATGACGGCGAGCGGCTTCGCCTCGCGCCGCTTCCGCCGCCGGAGCTGGGCCACCGCCGAGCTGTTGGTGGCATCCACCGCGAGCTGGAAGCCGCCGACGCCCTTCAGCGCGACGACACCGCCCTTGAACAGTGTCAGCGCCGCCGCGGAGAGCGCCTCCTCCGACCCGGCGGTGTGGGAAACCCCGTCCGATTGGGCGTACCAGAGGCGCGGACCGCAGGCGGGGCAGCTGTTCGTCTCCGAGTGGTGCCGCCGGTCGCCGGGCGAGTCGTACTCGCGCTGGCAGGCGGCGCACTGCGTGAAGGCCGCCATGCTGGTGCGCGCACGATCGTACGGCATCGATTCGATGACGGTGAAGCGCGGGCCGCAGTCGGTGCAGGTGATGAACGGGTAGCCGTACCGGCGGTCGGCCGGATCCTTCAATTCTGCCTCGCAGGCCGCGCAGACCGCCACGTCGGGCGAGACCGGCTGCCGGCGGTCGGGCTGGTCCCGGCTGACCTCGATCGAAAACCCCGAGCAGCCCGTCACGGCGCGTGGCTCGACCGCGATCCGTTCGATCTGCGCGAGAGGTGGCGCCTCGAGCTCGAGCGCGGCCAGGAACTCCTGCAGCGCACCGGGAGCACCCTCGACCTCGATCAGAACTTCCCCGGAGGCGTTGAGGACCCAGCCGTCGAGTTGGTGGCGCACGGCCAGCCGATGCACAAAGGGGCGGAAACCCACCCCCTGTACAACGCCAGTGACTCGGACGCGCGCGCCCCTCCCGGTCGTTCAGACCGATACGGGGCGCCGCGCCAGCTGCCGGAGAAAGTTGAACCACGTGTCGAGCCCCTCACCGGTAAGGGCGGAGGTCCGGAAGAACTCCAGCTCCGGATTCACCTCGCGCGCGAAGCCCAGCGCCTGCTCCACGTCGAACGGCACGTACGGGAGCAGGTCGACCTTGGTCAGGACGGCGTACCGGGCCTGCCGGAACACCTTGGGATACTTGAGCGGCTTGTCCTCGCCTTCGGTGACCGAGAAGAGCACCACCTTGGCGTCCTCCCCGAGGTCCCAGCTCGCGGGGCACACCAGGTTGCCGACATTTTCCACGAAGAGCAGGTCGGTGGCGGCCAGGTCGATGGCCTCCAGGGCGGTGTCCACTTGTTTGGCGTCGAGGTGGCAGGCGCCGCCGGTCACCACCGCCTGCACCAGGCGCGTCGTGTGGCGGGCCAGGCGGTCGGCGTCGTTCTGGGTCTGGACATCGCCGGTGACCACGGCCATCCGGAGCTCCTCGCCGAGGGCGGCAAGGGTGCGCTCGAGGAGGAGCGTCTTTCCGGAGCCGGGGGAGGAGACGAAGTTGAGCGCTGGCACGCCGGCCGCGGCGAGCCGCGCCCGGACCGTCTCGGCGATCTCGTTGTTGCGAGCCATGACCGGCTCTCGGAGTTCAATGGTCCTGACGGTCATCGTCCAGCTCCAGGTAAGTGACGCGGAGGACATCGCCCGCGCAGCGAGTCATCTCCGGACGCGCCTTGTGGAACGGCGGCGCCGCGAGGAGCGCCTCGAGGCAGAAGAGGAGATTGTCGGGCTCGAGGCCGGAGTCGTCGCCGACATCGAGCCCGACGGTGATGAGCTGCGGAAGTTCTGCCGGGGAGAGCCGCGCCTCCGCCAGGCGGCAGACCTCCACCGCCACGCTCATTTCATGCATGGGCCGGCGCGCGCGGCGAGACCCGGATGCCCCAATCCCTGAGTTGACCCGCCATCCGCTCCGGCAGGCGGTGCGTCCCCCGCTCCACCGCCGGTGTCATGTCGGACCGCATCTCGATCGTGACCGGCTCGACGCCGAGCGCCACGGTCATCTGCGGGAGGGTGCCCCGCACTTGCGCGAGGGTCAACACGTCGACGATATCGACCTGGTGCGCCGAGAGCTTCTGCCCCAGCACCCTGGGCAGGTCGGGTCCGTCCACGAAGACGTCCGCGCCGGGCGCGAGCCCGGCACGGATGGCATCGACCAGCAGCAGCTTCCCGGCGGACTCGATGTACGGGAGGAGGTTCATCCCCCAGGTTCCCCCGTCCATGAGCTCGACGCCCTCGCCCACCTCGAACTGGTCACGGAATCGCTCCAGCGCGATGATGCCGACGCCGTCGTCACCCATGATCGGGTTGCCGAGGCCCAGCACGAGGACCGGCCGGACACTACTCGTCCACATAGTCGTGGTCGGCGCGAACGTAGTGACCACCGCTGACGATCCCCGACAGCCCGCCGCCGTGCTCGGTGATTTCCTTCCGCATCACGAGATAGATGTGGATGATGGGGAAGATGATGAACCACCAGACGCAGAGATGGTGCACGAGCCGGACCATCTGGATGCCGCCGACGGCGTTGATCATCGGCTGCGTGAGGGAGTACCAGAATCCGCCAGGACTGGCCTGGCCGTACATCGAGAATCCGGTGACCACCACGACCACCGACACGACGTAGGTGAAGGTGTAGCTCAATTGCTGCAGCGGATTGTGCCCGATGTAGTGCACGCCCTCGCCCTCGCCGATCATCAGGTAGTACTTCACCTGCTTCCACAGGTTGACCCAGTCCCGCACGCGGATCGGGAAGAGCGCGGGCAGCCGCTCGAACTGGTTGCCCGCGAAGAGCCAGTACACCCGCACGAGGCCGGTCATCACAAACACGCCAGCGGCGATGTAGTGCGCCAGGCGGATGTAGCCCATCAGGTACTGCGGCGGCCCCCCGGTGGTCAGGAAATAGGGGCGGCCGATGTAGAGGCCGGTCACGATCAGGACGACGATCGCGAGGGCCGCGATCCAGTGCATGGCGCGGAGCGGGGCGCCCCACGGTTCCACCCAACGGTAGTTTCCACTGGGGGGCGCGAACCGCGCCCCGAGGGGGAAGAGCGGCGAGTCGGCCATTGGCGGCGGCGCGGGGCCGTGCCGCGGAGTGGATGTCGTCATTGGACCTTGACCTCCACGACCGGATGTCCGTCGGCATCGAGCACGTGCACGCCGCACGACATGCAGGGATCAAAGGAGTGAATGGTGCGCAGGATCTCGAGTGGTTGCTCCGGCCGCACCAAGGGGTGGTGGTCCATGAGCGCCGCCTCGTACGGGCCGGGCACGCCCTGCTCGTCCCTCGGCGAGCAGTTCCAGGTGCTCGGCACGACGCACTGATACCGCGAAATCTTGCCGTCCTCGATCTGGACCCAGTGGCCGAGGGCGCCACGCGCGGCGTCGAGGTAGCCGTAACCCTGGGCCGACTTCGGCCAGGTTTCCGGATCCCACTTGTCGCCGTTGAAGGTGCGGGTGTCGCCGTTCTTGATGCGGTTCACCAGCTGGCCGTACCAGTTCTGCATCTGGTTGGCCAGCAGGACCGTCTCCATGCAGCGGGCGCCGACGCGGCCGAGCGTGGAGAAGAGGGCGGCAGGTGGCACATCGAGCCGGGTCAGGAGTTCGGTGACGATTTCCTTGATGTCCTGCTGCCCGGCGGCGTAGCCGACCAGCATCCGCGAGAGAGGACCGACCTCCATGGGGCGCCCGTCGTACCGCGGCGACTTCATCCAGGTGTACTTCTTCTCGTCCTGCAGGTAGGTCCACGGCGTCGGCGGGCCGGTGTACTTCGGCACCGTCTCCCCTTCCCACGGGTGGAGCGAAGCGGCGTCGCCGCCGGAGTACTCGTACCAGGAACTGGTGATGCCTTCCGTCACCAGCGTGTGGTCGTAGGGGTAGACCTTCGAGAGGTCCCGGTTCAGGACGATCCCGCGCGGGAAGTAGAGCGAATCGAGGTCGTTGCTGTCCACCGAGGCGTACTCGCCCACGGTCAGGTAGTTGCCGGTGCCGCCGCCGATGGCGCCCCAGTCCTTGTAGAACCCGGCGATGGCCTGCACGTCGGGCCAGTACACCTCGTCGACGAAGCGCTTGGCGCGGGTGATCATCGCCTGCACATCGGCGAGCCGCGCCGCGTTGATGGTGGCGGTGTCGTTGAGGTTGATGGCGCTGGCCATGCCGCCGACGAGGAAATTCGGGTGCGGATTCTTGCCGCCGAAGATGGTGTGGAGCCGGATGACGTCCTTCTGCCAGTCGAGCGCCTCGAGGTAATGCGCCACCGCCAGCAGGTTGACCTCCGGCGGGAGCTTGTAGGCGGGGTGGCCCCAGTACCCGTTGGTGAAGATGCCGAGCTGGCCGCCGGCGGCGAAGGTCTTGATCCGGTTCTGCACTTCCGCGAAGTAGGTGGCGGAGTTGTTCGGCCAGGGGGAGATGCTCTTGGCGATGGCGGCGGTCTTGGCCGGATCGGCGCTGAGCGAGCTGATGATGTCCACCCAGTCGAGCGCGTGCAGGTGGTAGAAGTGGATGACGTGGTCCTGGATGGTCTGCATCCCGTGGACCAGGTTGCGGATGAGGGTGGCGTTGGGCGGGATGGTGATGCCCAGCGCGTCCTCCACCGCACGACAGGAGGCCACGGCGTGCACGACCGTGCAGACGCCACAGATGCGCTGGGTGAAGGCCCAGGCGTCGCGCGGGTCGCGCCCCGTCATGATGGTCTCGATGCCGCGGAACTGCGTGGACGATGCCCAGGCCGTGGAGATCATCCCGTTCTCGGCCTGCGCCTCGATCCGGAGGTGTCCCTCGATCCGGGTGATGGGGTCTACGACCACTTTAGTCCTGGCCATCGTGACCTCCCTCCGCCGCCGCAGCCGCCTTCTTGCGCGAGCGAATCTGGTGTACGGTTGTGGCGGCGGCATGGGCGGCCACGCCGGCAATGGCACCGGCGGCCAACGCGGCGCCGATGGTGTCCGCCGTCTGCTCGATGCCGATTCCGGCCACGTTGGGGAGCCGGGTGTAGAACGGGGTCATCGTGTCCCAGAACCCGCGCTCGGTGCATCCGATGCAGGGATGCCCGGCGCCGATGGGCCAACTGGTCTTCATGTTCCACATGAAGATCGGACAGGGGCTGAAGGTCGCCGGACCCTTGCACCCCACCTTATACAGGCACCACCCCTTGCGGGCGGCTTCGTCGTCAAACTCCTCCACGTACTGGCCGGCGTCGAAGTTGGCGCGGCGCGGGCACTGGTCGTGAATCCGCGCGCCGTAGGCGAAGAGCGGACGACCGTCGGCGTCGAGTTCCGGGAGCCCGCCGAAGGTCAGGTAGTGCACCAGCGTCGCGGTCACCGTCTCGGCGATCGGGGGGCACCCGGTCAGGTGGACCACCGGCTTGTCCTTGATGATCTCGGCGATGCCCACCGCCCCGGTGGGGTTCGGCTTGGCGGCCTGGACGCTGCCCCAATGGGCGCAGGCGCCCACGCCGATGACGGCCTTGGCGCCCGCGGCGGCCTCGATCAGCACCTCCTTGGCGGTCCGGCCACCGATCACGGTATAGATGCCGTCCTCCGCCAGCGGCACCGATCCGGTCACCACCAGGAGGTACTCCCCCATGTTGGCCTTCATCGAGGCGTGCAGCGCATCCTCCGCCGCCGTGCCCGATGCCGCCATGAGGGTGTGGGAGTAGTCGAGGGAGACGATGTTGAGGATCAGCTCGCCGATGGAGGGATCGGCGCTGCGCAGGACACTCTCGACGCAGCCGGTGCATTCCTGCAGCTGGATCCAGATGACCACCGGCCGTTTGACGCCTTCCAGCGCGGCGGCCACGCGCGGGGCGGCCATTTCGGTCAGGCCGAGGAGGACGGCCATCTGGCCGCAGAACTCGAGGAACTCGCGGCGCGACACGCCGCTCGCCTCGAGATGCTCTCCAAGGGTCTGGTCCTTGGCCCAGGGGAACTGCGTCGGAAAGAACATCGTGTCGACCTCCGGTCCACTGGTGCGGGATGGACCGGCGGCGGGAGGAGCCCGCCGTCGGGGGGAATCCAACTGCCGCAACATCTGTGGCGGCCGATAAATGCGGTCTGAATAGTTTCTGAAGATGCGTTCAGTATTTCTACGTACTGACACGAAGGAGTTCCGGGCCCATCACCAGGAGTCGCCTCTTGAAGAGCTCATCAAAGTGGTCGCGTGGCGCTGCGGATCCGGTGATTGCCGTGCCCGAACCCAAGATTCTCCAAAGAGTTAGTGAAGGAACCATGAACTTTGTAACGAGACCCCCGTATTGCCACGGAGACCCATTGCGCGAAAGCCCGGATAGGGGAAAATTGCCTGCGTCCTCCCTCACTCAAGGGTCATTCTTATGACGTCTCGCACCGTTCGCTCCCGCTCCTTCGCCGCCATCCTCGGCACCCTGGCGCTCTTCGTACTGGCCGGCTGCACCGAGACCAACACCGAGTATGTCGAGCGGCCGCAGTTCAACCCGCCGCCGGACTCGGTCAACGGCTACATGGGCTACTACAACGCCGCGACGAAGCAGACCACCTGCGGCAACTGCCACTCGGGGTATCAGGGCGAGTGGGTCACGACCGCGCACGCCGACGCATACGACGGGCTGGTCAACTCCGGCCACGCCCAGTCGTACTGCTTCGGCTGTCATACCGTGAGCGACCTCGGCAACACCGGCTCCGCCTCGGGCGAGCCGGGCGGGTGGGGCGTCGTCGAGAGCCCGGCCTATCACGACGTGCAGTGCGAGAGCTGCCACGGCCCGGGCTACGACCACGTGTCGAACCCGACCGACGACAACCATCCGCTCGCGCGCGCCGGCCTCAAGGACACCGTGGCCAGCTGCGGCGGTTGCCACAGCGGCGAGCACGAGCCCTTCACGGAGCAGTGGTCGCAGACCGGCCACGCCGACTCCACGGCCAACGCCAGCCCGGCCGGCAACGCGGCCGGCGGGTGCACGGCCTGCCACGAAGGTCGGACCGCCATGGCCCGATTCAACGGCGGCAAGCCGAGCACCTACATTGAGCTCGATTCTGTCGGCGAGATCACCACGCTGCCGCCGGCCACCTGCGCCGTCTGCCACGACCCGCACGGGAGCCCCTACCAGGCACAGCTGCGGCTGCCGGTGGATGCCCCCGACCTCACCGCCAACCTCTGCATGAACTGCCACAACCGGGGCACGGCGCCGCCGAACAACTTCTCCAATTCGACCGCGACCAGCACCAAGCGCGGCGCGCACGCGTCGCAGGGGCCGATCGTGCTCGGGCAGGGCGCCGGATACATCCCACGGTACTTCTCCTACGACACCGTCCGGGCGTACACGTCGCACGCCTCCATCAACAACCCGCGGCTTTGCGCCGGCTGCCACGTCAACTCCTTCGAAGTGACCGACGCGAACGGGTTCGTGTTCCAGTCGGTCGGACACCTCTTCTCGCCCGATCCCTGCCTCGACGCCAGTGGCGTCCCGACTACCGACAACAGCTTGCGCCTACCTGCCCAGTACCACCCGCAACTGGACCGGCTGTCTCGCCGCCGGCTGCCATGCCAGCGCCGACGTGGCGGCCACCGCGCTCACCAACAGCCGAAACCTGGTGGCCAGCCTCGCCGACCAGCTCTGGAACGACGTGAACCCGACGCTCAACAACGGCGGTGAGCCGTACATGGATGCGGGGGACACTGGCGCGCTGGTTTACCTGCTCTTCACAGCCGGCAATCCGTATACGATGATCAATGCCACGGATAGCGTGCAGGCCTTCAACGCCAATGACAACATCGTCTCCCCGGCGGAAGGCGCCCTCTTCAACATCATGATGTTCGCCGAGGACCTGTACGATCACAACGACGGCTCCTACGGCGTCCACAATCCCTTCTACTACCAGTCGCTGCTCGCGGCCAGCATCGCCGAAGTCAACGACGTCTACAATGCGTTCCTCCCGAGTCCGCCGAGCCCCGCCATCAAGGCGCTCATGGACAAGGCGCTGAGCCGCCCGGGGGTCACCTACAATCCACCGTCACGCACGAAGTTGAGCGCCGCACGTTAGCCGCGTGATCGCCCAGACACTGCACTCGCTCTATCCGACCATGGCTCCCGGCACCACGCCGGGAGCCATGGTCGATTCTTTGCAGGCCGCCCAGGCCGACAGCGGACTGGTGCCCACGCCGCTGCCGGACCCGGTGGTCAACCTGGTCCAGTGGATCTTCCAGCGCCCGGGCTGGGTCATGGTCTCGGGGATCGTGATTGGCGCCGTCGTCGGCGTCGTGGCCGCCTGGTTCCTCTGGAAGCACCGCAGGGACATCTGGACCTGGCTCGCCACCCGGAGCCGCGGCACCAAGCTCCTGATGGTCTCGACCGCGGGTGTGTTCCTCCTCGCCGCCGGCACGGTGGGCTACAAGGTCAACCACTACATGGAACACGACAACGACTTCTGTCGCGGTTGCCATGTGTTCATTCCGTACGGCCAGCCGTTCGTCCGGCCCGATACCGGCACCTACCTGATCGTCAACCAGCTCGAGGGGAAGCACGACACCCTCGAGTGCCACGACTGCCACCTCCCCGACAAGATCGCCCAGGCGCAGGAGCTGATCCTGTGGATGGTGGACCGGCCCGACAAGGTGCCGGAACACGCCAAGGTGCCGCCCACGGTCTGCAAGAGCTGCCACGAATCGGGGGAGGCCAAGGAAACCTGGCAGGAAATCGTCACCACCGCAGGGCACCGGGTCCACTTCGAGTCTGATTCGCTGAAGGACAAGAATCTGGAGTGCCTGACTTGCCACGCGCGGTCGGCGCACCGCTTCGAACCGGTGGACTCCACCTGCGCCCAGCAGGGATGTCACCTGACCGACGAGGTGACCATCAAGCTCGGCAAGATGACCGACGCGGTGGGGCTCCACTGTGCCGTCTGCCACGAGTTCACCGCCGCAGTGCCCAGACTGGCCACTGTTGATTCAGCCTCCGGGACCCTGGTCCCCGGGGACAACCAGTGCTTCAGCTGCCACGAAATGCAGCAGCGGCTCCAGGACTTCGACCCGACGCATGACCCGCATAACGGGAAGTGCGGGATGTGCCACAACCCGCACACCAACGTCCAGCCGGACGACGCCCTCAAGAGCTGCGCGACAGCCGCCTGCCACGGCGACTGGCGCAAGGTCGAGTTCCACACCGGGGCGGCGCACCGCAAGGGGATCGAGGACTGCGAAACGTGCCACACGCCGCATGCCGCACGGGTGGACGCCAGCGCCTGCGCCAGTTGCCACGAACGGGTGCGCGGATCGGCCACCGGAAAGGCGGCGGGACGAAAGCCTCCCCTGCCCTTCGACACCACCAAGGCGCTCCGGTCGAGTTCGGCGCAGCCAGACCCGACCAGCCCCCACGGAAAGGGCGATGCGCCGCCGGATGACGACCCTCCGGCGGCGTTGGTCTCTCAGGCCCCCGCCGACAGCTTCGAGCACGCCCGGCACAAGGACCTGAGCTGCATCACCTGCCACACGACCTCCAACCCGACCTCGACCCTGAACTTTGCCGCGCCGCGCGGGTGCCAGATCTGTCATCACACCGCCACCGCGAAGCGCGATTGCGCCGTCTGTCACACCCCCGCCGAGCAGGGCCCCGAGACGGTGCGCGTCACGGTCACCGTGCCGGAACATGCCCCCCGGCCCCGGGAGGTGTCGTTCGAGCACGCCAAGCACACCGAGGTGGCGTGCAAGGAGTGCCACGCCACGCCGGTGACGCTCGCCCCCGAGGCGCCGGTCAAGGGGTGCATCTCCTGCCACGACCAGCACCACACCGAGGCGAAGGACTGCGCCGCCTGTCACGCCGGCGGCGACATCGACACCCCCCATGCGCCCCCCGCCGTCGCCCATGAAGGGTGCGACGCCTGTCATACTCCGGCGCGTATCGCGCAGCTGACGCCGTCGCGGCCGTTCTGCCTGACCTGCCACCAGCCGCAGCGAGCCGATCACTACCCGACGAAGGAGTGCACGCCGTGCCACCTCGACGCGACGCCGGCCGAATGGCGGTCGCGACTGGTGGGTGGGAGGGGCATGTGAACCTGCGGAGCGCCGCCGCCGCGGTCGTGCTGGTGGTTTTCCTCCCGGCCGCCGGTTCGGCCCAGGGCTACAACCTTCGCCTCACGGGCGGCATCCAGGGGGTGAGCTTCCGCGGCTACACCGCGGACAGCATCCCCATCGACAGCGTGGTCACCACCGGCAACGGAAGCCTCGAGACCCCCACCGGCTACGCCGTGTCCTGCACCTCGGGCGTGGCCTACTGCAACTACTGGGTCCCGGGTCCCATCAACACCACTGCCCCCGCCGTGGCGCAGGCCGCGCTGACGATGTGGGGCCTCGGCCTCCCCGGCCTGCGCGTGCAGGTCAACGGCTACGCCACCACCGACTTCAACACCGCCGCCTCCTGGCCGGGCACCTCGCCCAACTTCCAGCTCATCGAGGGCTACGCCGAATACGCCGCCCCCGCCTGGACGCTCGTCGCCGGGCGCAAGCTCATTGCCGGGCGCCTGGGGGCGTACGGCTTCGACGGCGGGCAACTCACGGGACGGCTCCCGAGTGCCGGGCTGGCGCTCTCGGGCTATGTCGGCTGGGGGCTGGCGCAGGGCTCGAACCTCCTCTTCACCTCCAGCGAGGCGAATCCCCAGGAGGACTACCAGCCGGCGGAGAGCCCGATCGTTGCCGGCTTGATCGGCACCTGGAATTCGCCGCACGCTGAACTGAGCGCCGAATACCGGAGGGAAGTGGACCAGACCACCGACTACTTCGGGTCCGAGCGGATCGCCGCGTCGGCGACCCTCCGACCCTACGGAAGCTGGAGTCTGGTCGGCGGCGCGATTTACGACATGGCCAGCGGGCTGTGGGGCAGCGCAGACGCCGCTCTCCGCTTCGCCACCCCCAAGCTTGGCGTGGTGGCCGGGTATCGGCGCTACGCCCCGTTCTATGAGCTCTGGACCGTCTGGGGCGCCTTCAGTCCCGTACCGTACAACGCCCTCTACGGGTCCGTGTCGTACCAGGCCACGAAGCGGCTCCAGCTCCGGCTCCGCGGGGAGACCTACCAGTTCGAGGATTCCGAGACCCTGACGCCGCTGGTTTCCATCGGCGACTCGGGATGGCGGTATTCGCTCGGTGGGACCTACCAGATTTCGAACGCCTGGCAGGCCCAACTCGGGTATGAGAACGAGTTCGGCACCGGCGCCTCGTCGAGCGGCTGGGACGGCAACGTCACCTTCTCGCCCAACGGCAAGTACTCCATCATGGTGTACGGGAATTCGCTGTCACGACCGCTGGAATACCGCTGGGACCAGTCGGTGGTCCTCGTGTACGGGATGCAGGCCTCCGTGGTGGCGCGGGACAACGTGAGCGTCGCCTTCACGATGGCCCGGTACGATGAAAACCGGGAACGTCCCGACGCCGCATCGTTCGAGTGGGACCAGATCCGCTTCGGGGCCAAGGTCGTCATGACCTTCAGCTCGGCCGACCGGCTGCCCCTCCCCAAGGCCATCACCAACCGACCGGCGGGGTACTGAAATGCGTCGCGTACTCCTGCCCCTGATACTGGCGCTCGCCGCGCTCTCGGCCCCCGCGGCCGCGCAGCAGGGTGACCATTTCGACCACCCGCAGCACGCCAAGGTCTTCCCGACCTGCACCGCCTGTCATGCCGGCGCTCTCAATCCCTCCCGGCCGCTCCTCCCCTCCGGGCAATCGTGCGCCAGCTGCCACGACGGCACCATCGAGCGCCGGGTGGACTGGAAGGCGCCCGCGCCGACGGGAACCAACCTTCGATTCACGCACGCCGAGCACAGGCAGGAGGTGCTCGCCAAGGCAGGAGGCGACTCCACGCTCACCTGCCAGGCCTGCCACATTCCCGAGGGCAGCGCCTGGATGACGGTGGAGCCGGCGGTCATGCCGCAGTGCCTGGCCTGTCACGGCGTCAAGGCGGCGCACCTCGCCGCCCCCGACACCGCGTGCGCCACCTGCCACCTCACGCTGGCGCAGGCGACCACGCTGACCTCGGCGCAGGTGAAGGAGTTCCCGGCACCGCCGTCGCATGAGGCGGCCGGGTTCATGGGCGCCGACGGGCACGGCGCGCAGGCGCAGGCCGGCACCGGGCCGACGACCTACCTCGTGGCACCAAGCTGCGCCACCTGCCACGCGCAGGAGTTCTGCATTACCTGTCACGTGAACGCCCCGGAAACACCGACCATCCAGGCGCTGGCCCAGGACCCCCGATCGCTCGCCATTCCGGCGCGTCTCGAGGAACCCGCCACGCACGAGCAGCCCAATTTCGTGACGACCCACGGCAAGTCGGCGCGCAAGAGTGCCGCCGCCTGCCAGACCTGTCACACCCAGGAGAGCTGCCTCTCCTGTCACATCACGCCGCCGCGGTCGGTCGCCACGCTCTACGCGAGCGGTCCCGGTCGGGGGGCGGGCGCCCAGGTGGAGCGGAGCCGTCCGGCCAGCCACATGGCCGACTTCAGCACCATCCACTCGCCAGTGGCCAACAGCAACCCGCAGTCGTGCGAGGGGTGCCACGCGCGCCCGCAGTGCCTCGATTGCCATCGCGGGACGCCCGACCGCACGCCGCAGTACCACCCGCAGACCTTCCTCGAGCGGCATCCGGCGGCGGCGTACGCGCGCGAGACCAACTGCAGCGACTGCCACAACCCCGGCGCCTTCTGCCAGACCTGTCACGTACAGTCGGGCCTCGGCAGCCCCAAGGGAGCGCTCCAGGCGGGCTACCATGACGCCTACCCGGCCTTCCTGCTCAACCACGGCCAGGCGGCCCGCCAGAGCCTCGAAAGCTGCACCTCGTGTCACGTCGAGAAGGACTGCCTGAGCTGCCACTCGGCGCTCTACGGCCGCGGCTTCAACCCGCACGGCCCCGGGTTCGACCCCGAGCAGCTCCGCTCCAAGAACCCGCAGATGTGCACTGTATGTCACGGACAGCGGGTGCCGAGTTCGAAGTGAGGGAAGCGGGGAAGCGGGGAAGCGGGGAAGCGGGGAAGCGGGGAAGGAAGATGCGAATGGAAGGCGAGCGCGCAAGGTCCAGCCAGCAGAATGGCCCCGGGTAGAATCACCCGGGGCCGTTTGTCCGTCAGGACATGCTACTTGATCAGAATCTTGCTGGTGACCGCCGACGGCACCTTCGGCAGATGCACGAGCAGCACTCCATCCTGATAGGTTGCCGTGACGTTCTCCGCCATTGCGGGCGCGGGAAGCCGGATCATGCGGTGGAACTCGCCCCACTCCCGCTCGGCGTGCAGGTAGCGCTCGGTCGGTTCCGCCCCCGGGAATTCACGGCGACCGCTCAGCGTCAGCAGGGTCCCGACCAGCGTGATGTCGAGATTTTCCCGGTGGGCGCCGGGCACGTCGAGGCGGACGAGGTACTCCGCGTCGGTCTCGAGCAGATCGAAGGGAGGGAGCCACGCCGCAGGCTCCGCCTCACGGGTCCGCAGCAGGGCCTCGGGGGCGAAGGTGTTGTGGAAAAGCCGGTCGAACACCTGGTCGATGTCGTTGCGCACCTTGGCCATGACGGGTGCGGCCTTCACGATTCTCATGATTCCTCCTGATAGAGACCGTGCCACCACGATAGCATCCCGGCGCTGAAGCCGGTGTGAAGCGGGGTTGAAACCATGGCCACGAAGTTCGCGCAGGGGTTCTGGCGGCTCGCCGATCCGAAGATTTCGCTCGCCTCCGCCGCCGGCATGCTGCTGGGAGCCTCCTCCGCGGCCGCTGCCGGACCGATCGCGATCGGCTGGCTCCTGCTCACGGTGCTGGGGATCTTCGCGGTGGAGGTGGCAAAGAACGCCTCTGGAGAAGTGTACGACTGGGACTCCGGCACCGACCTCAAGGTGCGGGACGAGGACCGCAGCCCATTCTCAGGGGGCAAGCGCGTGCTCGTGGACGAATTGCTCACGCGAGGCCAGACCTGGGGAATCGCCCTCGGCGGCTACCTGATCGGCGCGGCGGCGGGGCTGGTGATCGTGGGATGGAGGGAGCCCACGGTGCTCTGGTTCGGGATGGCGGGAATGGCCATCGCCTTCTGCTATCACGCCCCGCCCTTCCGATTCAGCTATCGCGGCCTCGGGGAACTCGCGGTGGCCATCAGCTACGGACCGCTGGTCTGCGTCGGTACCTACCTGGTGCAGCGCGGGGCAATGCCGATAGAAATCATCCTGCTTTCGCTCCCGCTCGGCATCCTGATCGCCGCTTTCCTCTGGATCAACGAGTTTCCTGACTACTCCGCCGATGCCCTCTCCGGCAAGCGTACGCTGGTGGTGCGCCTCGGCCGCGCCCGGGCCGCCCGGGGGTTTGCGTGGCTCGGCGTGACGGCCGCCCTGATCCTGGTGTTCCTGCCGGCCGCGGGCGTTCCAGCGACGGTCTGGCTCGGCGGCGTCGCCGCGCTGCGCTACATCCCGGCCGCACGGATCCTGCTGGCCACTCCGGAGGACACCTCCCGAGTTATTCCCGCCCAGGCGATGGCGCTGCAGGCCTTCCTGCTCTACGCCGCCGGCGCCTCGGTCGGGATGCTCATCGGGCGGTGAGCGTTGCCGCGCTCCACGAAGCAAGGAAATTTCGCCGGCGGTTCACAGTCGTTTCACCCCCTGCGTGCCATCTTGGAGTCGCACCATTCACCAGGGGGCTTTATGAAACTCGCCAAGCTCAACCCGATCCTCGGCAACGTGGAGAAGATCGATCGCCTGTTTGATCCCTTCCTCACGGGGCCGCTCTTCCCCGAACTCGCGACCAGGGGATTCGAAGGCGCCTGGGTACCGACACTGGACCTCGCCGAGAACGACAAGGCGTACATGGTCCGGCTCGAAGTCCCGGGCATGCCGAAGGAAAACCTGGACGTGAAACTGACCGGTGAAGTGCTGACCATCACCGGCCATCGCGAGGCCGTCAAGGAAGTTCCCGGCGAGAACTTCCTGTACAGGGAGCGGGAGACCGGCAAGTTCGTCCGGACGATCCGCCTGCCGGCCGCCGTGATCGAGGGGAAGATCGAGGCGCACTACACCGACGGCGTGCTCAACGTGACGCTGCCGAAGGCCGCACCGGAAGTGCGGAGCAAGATCACCATCAAGTAGGTGATCGCGCCTCGAACGGCGAAGGGCCCCGGGCAGAGTGCCCGGGGCCCTTCTGCGATTCTGTCATTGCAAGGCCACGCAGTGGCCGAAGCCATCTCACCCCTCAAACCGCGCCCATGCCAGGGTGGCATGCACCGCCCGCTCCCAGCCGGCACGCCAGGCGTTTCGGTCCGCCGGAGTCGAGACGGGCTCGAACCGGGTAAACCGCCTCCCCTCCAGAAACTGGTCGGAATCCCTCCAGAGCCCAAGGGTGATCCCCGCCAGCCCGGCGGCACCGAGCGCCGTCGTTTCGAACATGTCGGGCCGTTCGACCGGCGAGCCCAGGACGTCGGCCAGGAACTGCATGAGCCAGCCGTTGGCGCTGGCGCCGCCGTCCACCCGCAGGGCCCCCGCCGCGAGGCCCGCATCCGCCCGCATCGTCTCGACCAGTTCGGCGCTGCTGAACGCCATCGCCTCCAGGGCGGCGCGCACGAGGTGCGCCCTGGTCGTGCCCCGCGTGAGTCCGGTGACGGTTCCGCGCGCCTCCGCCTCCCAGTGCGGCGACCCCAGCCCGACGAACGCAGGGACGAAGTGCACCCCGCCGGTGTCCGGCACGCTCCGGGCCAGCGCCTCCGATTCGTCGGCCCGGGCCACGAGCCCGAGCCCGTCCCGAAGCCACTGCACCGCGGCGCCCGCAATGAAGACGCTCCCCTCGAGGGCATAGGCCGGCTCCCCGCGAGGTCCGCAGGCGGCGGTGGCCAGGAGCCCGTGCGCGGAGTGCGGCCGCTTCGCGCCGGCGTGCATCAGGAGGAAAGTTCCCGTCCCATAGGTGTTCTTGGCGCTGCCGGCCGTCACGCACCCCTGCCCGAAGAGGGCGGCCTGCTGGTCGCCGGCAATCCCGGCGATCGGCATCGCGACGCCAAAATGGTCGGGACGGCATTCCCCGCACACCGAGCCGGAGGTCACGATCCGAGGCAGCAGCGTCGGAGGCACCTGGAAGAGCGTGAGGAGCTCCGGATCCCAGCCGCGCTCCTCCAGCCCGTAGAGCATGGTCCGCGAGGCGTTGGTGTGGTCGGTGACGTGGCTCGCACCGTCGGTGAGCCGCGCCACGAGCCAGCTGTCCACGGTGCCCGCCGCCAGCTCACCCTGCTCGGCCCGCCGCCGCACCTCGGGATCGGTGAGCATCCACTCCAGCTTGGTCGCCGAAAAATAGGGATCGGGCACCAGCCCGGTCCGTTCCCGCAGCATCTCCGCGAGCCCAAGGGCGCGGAGCTCGGCGCAGCGCGGCGCGGTCCGGCGATCCTGCCAGACGATGGCCCGTCCGAGGGGCGCGAGCGTCTTCCGATCCCAGAGGAGGATCGTCTCGCGCTGGTTGGTGATGCCGAGGCCCTCGGGCCGCTCACCGGATTGCGCGATCGCCTCACGGCCGGCCTCCAGCGCGCCCTGCCAGATGTCGCGCGGATCGTGCTCGACCCACCCCGGCCGGGGAAAGTGCTGCGGCAGCTCCCGATAGCCGCGACCGAGCACGGTGCCGTCCTGGTGGATGACCAAGGCCGTCGTGCCGGTGGTGCCTGAGTCGATGGAGAGGATGGAGGACATAAGCGTCGGCGGGGAAGCGGGGAAGCGGGGACGCGGCTCAGCGCGTCGGCGCGGGGACGGGGCGGGCCGGCGGTGATGTTCTCCGCGACAGCAGCACCCCAGTGACGATGAGCACGGCGCCTCCGATCTGGATGGGACGCGGATGTTCGCCCAGCAGCGGCCAGGCCACGAGCATGGCGATGAGCGGGATCATCGAATTGAATATGGCGGTGCGGCCGCTGCCGACGACGCGGACCGCGTTGTTCCACAGGAGGTAGGCGACGACGATGGCGAGGAGGGTCGCGTACCAGACACCAGACCAGGCGCGCACACTCAACCCGCCCCAGTCGAGTCCGATGAGGCCCGGCCCCCCCAGCAGGAGCAGTCCGGGGGCGCCGGTCGCCATGGTCCACGCCGTGAGCCGCAGCGTCGAGATCCGGAGGCGCATCGCCCGGACCCCCAGCGTGAAGAAGGCCCAGCAGAGCGTGGCGCCGAAGATGGCGAGGTCGCCCGTCAGCCGGCCGACACCGAGCTCCACGCCCTTCCCTGCCAGGATGAGCGCGACGCCGGCGAAGCCGAGCACCCCCCCGGTCACCACCGGCCGGCGGAGCGCCTCGATGCCGGTAACGGCGCCGAGGAGCGCCACGATCAGAGGCGTGGTGGCGATGATCAAGGAGGCGTTGGCCACCGAGGTGTGGGTGAGCCCGTACATGAAGAAGACCTGGTAGAGCGTGTTGCTGAGGACGCCCATCCAGACGAGGGTCCACCACGCCTCCCGGGGCAGCGCGATCGACCCTTCCCGCCACCGCAGCACGGCGAGGAGGATCACCGCGGCCAGGGAGAACCGCAGCCCGGCGAAGCTCATCCCCGACATTTCGGCGAGTGCCATCTTCATGAAGGAGAAGTTGGCGCCCCAGATGAGGACCACGACCACCATCGCCAGCTCGGCGCGCGCGGCCTGGCGGGTCTCGCTCACGCGGACGCCTGATCGCGTCGGGGGCTGCGGGATTCCGCTCGGACGGGCACGCGAGGCGTCATGGCATTAAAATGCTCTCGTTCCGGACCGTTGGCCACCGCCCTCCAACCCCACCCCACCCATGTCCTACGAAACGCTGCTCCTCGACGTGCGCGACGGCATCGGATTCCTCACCGTCAACCGCCCCGACAAGCTCAACGCGCTCAACGACGCCGTCATCGCCGACCTGGACCGGGCAGTCACGCAGATCGAGGGAGACGACGCCATCAAGGGGGTCATCCTGACCGGCGCCGGGCCGAAGGCATTCGTGGCGGGCGCCGACATCGGCGAACTGTCAAAGCAGAACCAGATCACCGGGAAGGCCCGCGCCATGCGCGGGCAAGCGGTCTTCCGCCGGCTGGAACAGTGCGGCAAGCCGGTCGTGGCCGCGGTGAATGGCTTCGCGCTCGGCGGCGGCTGCGAGCTGGCCATGGCCTGCCACCTCCGCGTCGCCAGCGAGAGCGCCAAGTTCGGGCAGCCGGAAGTGAAGCTCGGTATCGGCCCTGGCTACGGCGGCACCGTGCGGCTTCCGCGCCTGGTGGGCAAGGGGCGCGCGCTGGACCTGCTCATGACGGCACGCATGGTCGGCGCCGAGGAGGCGCTGCAGATGGGGCTCGTCAACCGGGTCGTCCCCGCGGACCAACTGATGGCCGAAGCGGAGCAGCTCCTCCGTGGCATCCTGGCCAACGGCCCGCTCGCCGTCGGGCTCTGCATCGAGGCGGTGGATGCCGGGCTGGAGATGAGCCTCGACCAGGCGCTGCTGCTGGAGGCCAACCACTTCGGCCTGCTGGCGTCGACCGACGACATGCGCGAGGGCATGAGCGCTTTCCTCGAGAAGCGCCCGGCGTCGTTCCGCGGCAGCTGAGCCGACGTGCATCTCGACCGCATCGTCCTGCGGGGGTTCCGTAACCTCCGCGATCTCGACCACCCCCTTCCCCCGGAGGGGGTGGTGCTCCTGGGTCCCAACGCGCAGGGGAAGACCAATTTCCTCGAGGCAATCGGATACCCGGTGCTCTTCCGAGCGGTGCGCGGAGCGACCGACGCGGAAGTGGCCGGGTTCGGTGGCCCCGGATTTCGCCTTGAGGCGGCATTTCACGACGGGGATCGGGACCGCACCGCCGAGGTGACCTACACCGCCGGGAACCGCCGGAAGCGCATCCTGCTGGACGGCGCGCCGGTGGCGCGGCTTTCGGAGGCGGTAGGCGCCTGGGTCGGGGTCGCCTTCCTCCCGAGAGACGTGGCGCTCGCGGGGGGACCGGCCACGGAACGACGGCAGTACCTCGACCGGATGCTTTCGCTGGCCTCCGCCGACTACCTCCGTGCGCTCGCGCGGTACCGGGCGGCGCTCGCGCAGCGGAACGCGGCGCTGCGGCAGGGGCAGGAGACGCTGGCGCGGGCGTTCGATGCCCCCATGGCGGCGGCCGGAAGCGAAGTCACCGCGCTGCGGCTCCGCTGGGTGGCCGGTGCCGCGACCCGGTTCGCGGAAGGGTTCGCCTCGCTGGGAGAACAGGGGCCGACCGCCCTCTCCTACCGCACCGACGCCGTGCTCGCGGATCCGGCGGGTTGGGTGGACGCGCTGCATCGGGCTCGGAGTCGTGATCTTGGAAGGGGCATGACCACCATCGGACCGCACCGGGACGACCTGATCATGACCGTCGACGGCCGGTCGCTTCGCGACTTCGGTTCGACGGGACAACTGCGCAGCGCCGCGGTGGCGCTCCGGCTCCTCGAACTCGCCACCATCCAGGAGGCGCGCGGAGTCCCCCCGGCGCTCCTCCTCGACGACGTCTTTGCGGAGCTCGATTCCGACCGCCAGGCTCGGCTGGCCGACCGGCTGCTGGCCCAGCGGGTGGGGCAGGTGTTCATCACCGCGCCGCGGCGCGATGAACTCCCGGCCGGATTGAACTTGCCGGTCTGGTCGGTCCACCAGGGCGTCGTGACGGAGGCCGCGTGAGCAGGCGACCAGATCCGGAGGGGAAGAAGCGCCCGCTCGCCCCGCTGGCGCAGGTGCTGGAGGAGTATCTCACCTCGTCAGGACTCGGGAAGGGTGTGGAACGCGCCGAGGTGGTGCAGCGCTGGCCGGAGCTGGTCGGGCCGCAGATTGCGGCGGTGACGCAGGCGGAATCGGTGTCGGAGGACGGGGTGCTCCGGGTGCGCGTCGCGACGGCGCCATGGGCAACGGAATTGAGCCTGATGACGCCGCGGATCCTCGCGAAGATCAACGCAGGACGGAAGGGACGGATCAACTCCGTCCGCTGGATTGCGGGGCCGCTGGAGCGGCGGGACTGAAGAGCCGGTCGGGCAAGTGCCCTCGGCGCTACGCCGCCGCGCCCGTCCCGTAAATCCCGCCAACCACCGCGCCGTACACCATGTGCCCGATCAGGCTTCCCATCCAGCCGGCGAAGATCCCCATTCCCATCATCGGCATGACCACCAGCATCGCCATGAGCCACGGCGCGAGCCCGAAGATGGCGCCACGCATCGGTGCCGGGCCGGGGAGCCTGCCCGCCACGACCGCGTAGCCTACGGCGAGCACCACACCGATCATCAGGTGCGCCATCCAGCCGGCCAGGATTATCCCGCCCATCTGCATCGCCAGCATGTCCGCCGGGTTCATCGGCGGCATCCCCATCATCGGGGCCACAAATAGACCGACGCCCGTCATCACCAGCGTACCCACGATACCGGCCAGGATGGCCTTGCCCCAATTGATCTGCATGAAATCTCCTCCGGGAGGATGAAGTGACTCGTGTCTCCCTACCAAGCCGGCCCGGCTCGGAATAGTTCCCGAGGCTGAAGCCACCGGCACGGGAACTATTGTGGGACGCTGGGTGTTTCTTTCTGCATGGCGGGTGAGGCGACGACGTACGAGACCATTTTCGAGGGCGGACGGCGTGACGATTCAGCAGCTAGGTGATCCGGATGTCCCGCCCTGGCCGGAGGTGCTCCGCTCCGCACCGCTGCTTGTGTTGTATAAGCACAGTCCCATCTGCATGACGTCGTCCGTGGCGCGGTCGGAGATTCGGACCCTCCACAAGGCGCGCCCGACCCTCCCCATCTACCAGGTCGACGTCATTCGCGAGCGCGGGCTGGCGCACCGGATGGCTGCCGACCTCCAGGTGCGACATGAGTCGCCCCAGGTGCTCGTGATTCTTGAGGGCCGGGTCGTCTGGCATACCTCTCATTTTGCCATCAAGGCGGGCACGCTGCTCGCCCAGATCGACCGTGTTCAGCAGCGGGACGAAGCCCCGGCCTCCGAGGCAGTCTCCCGCTGATGCACGGCTCCGAGCGAGATGCCCAGTTCCGCGCCGAGGCCCTCCCCTGCTTCGAGGACGTGGCGCGCTATGCGCTTTCCCTCACCCAGGACCGGGACGAGGCGGACGATCTGACGCAGGAGACCTACCTGCGGGCGTTCCGGGCGTGGCATCAATACACGCCGGGCACCGGGTGTCGGCGCTGGCTCTTCACGATCTGTCGCAACCATTTCCTCCGGAGAGAGGAACGGGGGAAGCGGGTGGTGTCGTTTGACGACCCAGAGGTCGAGGCGTTGGCTGCCGCCTCCGTGCACGCCTCGGCGGTGCAGTCGGGTTGGGTGGACGTGTTCGATCGCGTGGACCTCCGCGACGCCCTGACGAAGGCGCTGGCCACCTTGGCAGAGCCGTTCCGCGAAGCGGTGGTGAGCGTCGACCACCTGGACCTCTCCTATGAGGCGGCGTCGGAGCTCCTGGGCGTCCCGATTGGCACCGTGCGCTCCCGGCTCTTCCGCGGTCGGCGCCTGTTGCAGGAACAGCTGTTGACCTTCGCACGAGACGCCGGCCTGGCCATGGAGCGGCGGGAACAGGGAGAGGGCTCATGATGCCGATGGACGGAATGCTCGACTGTGACGCCGTGATGCGACAGCTCTGGGACTATCTCGATGAGGAGCTGACTCCGGAGCGGATGAAGCAGATCGGCGCCCACCTGGCAGTCTGCCAGCGCTGTTTTCCGCAATACCAGTTCGAGCGGAGTTTTCTGGACGTCCTGGCCACCGCCAGGCCCGACCACCCGGCGCTGGAACCACTGCGCCAGCGGGTCCTCGCCGCCTTGGAGGCGGAGGGGTTGTCAGGCGACCTAATGGCTTGACCCGCAATGGGTTAACACCTATTTTTCAGGGCATCGTCGGACCCCGTTCCGGCCCACCCTGAACCAGGCTTCACACACATGGCAGACGAGCGACCGGCTGGACCGAAGGGGCAGGACTACGGCGCAGGTTCCATTCAGGTGCTCAAGGGGTTGGAGGCGGTCCGGAAGCGGCCCGCCATGTACATCGGGTCGACCGGCGAGAACGGCCTGCACCACCTCGTCTACGAAGTGGTCGACAACTCGATCGACGAGGCGCTGGCCGGCTACTGCGACCAGGTCTCCGTGGTCATCAAGAAGGACAACGTCATTTCCGTGACCGACAACGGTCGCGGCATTCCGGTCGACATCCACCCCATCGAGAAGATTCCCGGCGTCGAACTCGCCCTCACGGTGCTCCACGCCGGCGGCAAGTTTGACAAGTCCACCTACAAGGTGTCCGGCGGGCTGCACGGCGTCGGCGTGTCGGTGGTCAACGCCCTCTCGGAGCGGCTCGAGGTGGTGGTCGACCGCGACGGCAGCCGGCACCACATGGCCTTTGCCCGTGGCAAGACCACCAAGCCGCTCAGCGTCCTCGGCAAGGCGAAGGGCACCGGCACCACGGTCACCTTCAAGCCCGACCCCGAGATGTTCTCGGTGCTCGAGTTCAGCTACACCACGCTGGCCGACCGGCTCCGG
The DNA here is from genome assembly GCA_963748815.1 of uncultured Gemmatimonadales bacterium. Lineage (GTDB taxonomy): Bacteria > Gemmatimonadota > Gemmatimonadetes > Gemmatimonadales > GWC2-71-9 > SPDF01. Next base: position 1,022,603 of record CAVVKJ010000010.1, read on the forward strand.
CAGCTCTCCTTCCTCAACAAGGGAATCACCATCATCCTCCGCGACGAGCGGAAGGACGAGGTGCAGGAGGAGAAGTTCTTCGCCAAGGGCGGCCTGACCCAGTTCGTGGAGTGGCTCAACCGGAACAAGAAGTCGCTGCACCCGAAGGTCATCGCCTTCACGGCGGTCAAGGACGACATCGAAGTGGACGTGGCGCTGCAGTACCAGGACGGGTACAACGAGAACACCTTCACCTTCGTCAACAACATCAACACGCACGAGGGCGGCACCCACCTCACCGGCTTCAAGTCGGCGCTCACCCGCACCATCAACGAGGCGGCCAAGCGGTCGGGCGCGCTCAAGAAGGCCGACTTCACCCTCTCCGGCGACGACGTCCGCGAGGGGATGACCTGCGTCCTGCACGTGAAGGTCAAGGAACCGCAGTTCGAGGGACAGACCAAGACGAAGCTCGGCAATGGCGAGGTCGAAGGCATCGTCCGGCAGGTCGTCAACGAGCACCTCGGCAGCTACCTCGAAGAGCACCCCCCCGTGGTGCGCGCCATCCTCGACAAGGCCGTCAGCGCGGCGCTGGCGCGGGAGGCGGCCCGCAAGGCGCGCGACCTCGTGCGGAAGAAGTCCGGACTCGAGAACGCGGTGCTCCCGGGCAAGCTCGCCGACTGCTCCCTCGACGACCCGGCGCTCTGCGAGATCTACCTGGTCGAGGGCGACTCCGCCGGCGGCAGCGCCAAGCAGGGCCGCAACCGCGCCTTCCAGGCCATCCTGCCGCTCCGCGGCAAGATCCTGAACGTGGAACGGGCGCGCATCGACAAGATCCTCAGCAACGAGGAAATCCGGTCGATGATCACCGCCATCGGCGCCGGCGTCCGCGAGGAGTTCAAGCTGGAGGACGTGCGGTACAACAAGATCATCCTGATGACCGACGCCGACGTGGACGGCGCGCACATCCGGACGCTCCTGCTGACCTTCTTCTTCCGGCAGATGCCGGAGCTGATCGACGCCGGGTACGTGTACATCGCCCAGCCGCCGCTCTACCGGGTGGCCAAGGGGAAGGAAGAGTACTACGCGTACAACGAGACGGAAAAGGACGAGTACGCCAAGCGGCTGGGCGCCGACGAGGGCAAGACCGGCATCATGATCCAGCGCTACAAGGGCCTCGGCGAAATGAACCCCGAGCAGCTCTGGAACACCACGATGGACCCCGAGAAGCGGACGGTGTTACGGGTCACCCTCGACGACGCCGTCGAGGCCAACACCCTCTTCGAGGAACTGATGGGCGACGAGGTCGAGCCGCGCCGCGCCTTCATCGAACGCAACGCGCACTACGTGACCAACCTCGACGTCTAGGACCCTCCGACCGGGACGGTCAGACGCTCCTCGCGCTCCGCGCGGGGAGCGTCCTTGCTTTCACACACCTCGCGGTAGCTGACATCCAACCTGTCGAGCTCGAGCTCCCACGACATCGCCTCGGCGGTTGCCCTGGCTCCCGCCCCCAGCCGCCGGACCAGCGCCGGCGACCGGACCAGGGAGAGGATCCCCCGTGCCATGCCCGCGGTGTCTCCCGGAGCGTACGCAATTCCGTTGACTCCGTCCCGCAGGTGATCGGCCACCCCGCCGGCAGGCGCCGCAATCACCGGCAGACCACTCGCCATCGCCTCGAGGATCACCAGGCCGAGCGTTTCGGTATGCGACGAGAACAGGAAGGCGTCCGCGCTGGCATAGAGGGTGGGGAGCATCGACAGCCGGTCGAGATTGCCAAGGAAGGAGGTCCCCTCGGGGGCCGCCGCACGCAGCGCCGCCTCCCGCGGCCCGACGCCAGCGATGATGAGGCGGACCTCCCGCTCGGGAAGCGCCCGCTGCGCGGCGGCGTACCCCTCGAGAATCCGCTCCACGCCTTTTTCCGCGGCGAGACGCCCCACGTGCAGCAGGAGAAAGGTGTCATCTCCCCCATACGCCTGCCGAAGCATCGGGCTTCGGTGCCTCGGGTGAAAGACACCGACGTCCACCCCACGACCCCAGACTTCCACATCCGACACACCAAGCGCCGCCAGCTCCTCCTGCGCCAGGAGCCCCGGGGTGAACACCCGCCGGCTTCGGCGGTGAAACCGGCCGATGTAGTCGCGGACCGTGCCCCGCAGCCAGGGCGCCCCATAGGATTCGGTGTAGCGAGAGAAGTCGGTGTGGTAGGAAGAGACTGCCGGAATGCCCCGGCGCAGCGCCTGGCGCTGCCCGAGCCGCCCGATCACGAACTCGGTGGCACTGTGCACCAGGTCGGGTTGAAACGCCGAAATGGACTGGTCGATTCTCCGAAGCGCCGGCGCCGCGAGGCGGATGTCCGAATACCCCGGGAGGGGCATGCTGGGGATCGCGATCTGCCGTGGCCGTCCAGCCAGCGCCTCCGACGCACCGAAGGGATCGGAGTCGACCGGCGGGTATGCCGGGCCGATGACTGCCACCTCCCATCCTCGCTGGAGCAGCCCGTGCACCGAGAGCGCGGTGACCACGGAGACGCCGTTGACCTGGGGGGGGTAGGTGTCGGTGCAGTAGAGCGCCCGAAGCGGCCGGTCAGGATGTGGCATGGCGGGAAAAGGTGCCCGTGACATGCAACGAATGCACCACCGTGACGTCACGGATCGGTCACTTCGCCCCAGCGTGCCCCCTGACACGATTGATACACATACGTCGCGGGGCTGTCGCCGGCCCAGAAGACGTTGGGGTGTGCCCGAGCCGAACATGCCTTCGACCCTGGAGCCCTAGTGCGAAGCCCGAGCGGAATTACCCGCGTGCTCGTCGTAATTCTGGACGGACTGCGAGCGGACGCCATCCCGCTCTTTCCCCTCCCCCACCTGCGCCGACTCGCCGAACAGGGTGCATACACGCTCGCGGGTCAGACGGTCCGGCCGAGCATCACGCCCTCGGCGCTGACCTCGCTCCTCACCGGGGTGCCGCCCCGCATCCACGGCGTGGAAAGCGACCGCATCACGATCAACCGCGCACGCGGTCCCATGCTCTCCCTTCCCGCGCTCCTTCGCCGCCACGATGTACCGGTACGCGCCTTTCGGGGTCGGCTGCCCCCGCTCACGCGCGGCGTGGCCGCCCGGGTGACGGCGCGGCTGGGGATCGATGCGTCCTTCCGGGGGCATACCGCCGACGAGATCCTGGAGGCGGCGCTGCCTTCGCTCCAGGCCCACACACCGGGGGTGACCATCCTGCACTGGCTCGACGCCGACCGGGCGGGCCACGCCCAGGGCTGGGGTTCCCGCGGGTATGTCCGTGCCGCGCACCAGCTCGACGCCGCCATGCACCGCCTGGTCCAAACCCTCGCCGTGGCGAATGACCCGTCGACCCTGCTCATCGCTTTCGCCGACCACGGCGGTGGCGGAGCCATGGCACACGACCACAACAGCACACACCAACTCGACACCACGATTCCGATCATCCTCGCCGGTGGACAAGTCCTCCCGCAAGTTCTCGGATACGGCGCCTCCCTCCTCGATATTCCGGCCACAATCGCCTGGGCGCTGGGCGTGCACCCGCCGGCCCTGTGGACGGGACGGCCCCTGACCGAGGCAGTGCGGCTGCCAAAGCCGCTGCCGATGGTGCCGACCAGCGGGATCAGGGTCGCCGCGTGACGCGCGTCCTCCGCCTGATCGGACACTTGTCGGAACGGGACCGGGGGCTCTACCGGCGCTGGTCGCTGTCGGAAGATTCTACCCGCGTGGTTCGCGAGATGTGGATTCTGATTACGCACGCCGGTGGTTCAACGGCGTCCATCGCTGCTGTCGCGCTCCCCCTCTGGCTGCGGCCCTGGGATCGCTCGGTTACGTGGAGTGCCGCTGCAAGCCTGGTCGTCTCTCACCTGATCGTGCAGGTCATCAAGCGCACCGTCGGCCGGCCGCGCCCGGACAAGCCGGTGGGCATCGGTCATCCCGATCGATTTTCCTTCCCCTCCGGGCACGCCACCTCGAGCCTCGCCGTCACGCTCGCATATGCGGTCGCATTCCCGCACCTGACCGTCCCCCTCGTGGGGTTCGGCCTGCTGGTGGGGTGGAGCCGAGTGGTCCTCGGGGTACACTACCCCGGCGATGTCCTCGCCGGCCAGGTGATCGCGTCGGCCACGGTGCTCGGCGTCAGCCTGCTCGGCTGACGCCGGCGAAGCGCGGCCTCACACCCGCAGAAAGTCCCCCCGCCACTCCTTCACCATCGCCTTGATCGCCTTCGGGTCCTCGACCCGCTCGTCGAGGACCCGCCTGGCCAGCGCGGGCAGCTCGGCGTCGGAGGCGAACCGGAGCGCCACCAGCTGCCCCGGCGAGAACTCCGGGATGCGCGCCTGTAGTTCGGCGGAGAGCAGCGCCGCCATCCGCAGCCGCTCCTCGAGGCGGATGACCCGGTCCTGCACCGTTACCGCGAACACCCGCATGTACCAGTACATGAGGATGAGCGCCACCGCCAGGATGAGGCCGAGCGCCGTGCCCGTGCTCGGACGGATGGCCAGGTAGTAGAGCTGCCAGCCCAGGATCGCCAACAGCAGCGCCGAGAGGAGGAAGTGATACCCCGGCACGTAGCGGGCGTGATTGGACATGTTCTGCGGTGCGACGGCCATGGCGACCTCGAATGGTGGGTTGATCGGTTCCAGCTCCAGCGCTACAAGACTTCTACGCCCTGCACAGTGATTCGATGGGACACGAGCGGGCGCGGTGCCGGGGCGCTGCCCCCGACCTCGATCGCGTCCGAGAGCGCCGCCTCGCCCGTGCGCAGGCCCGCGGGGTCCGCGGCATGGATCGTGGCGAGCGGCTGCCCTGTCGCGACGTGGTCGCCGGGGCGCACGGTGATCACGAACCCGACGGCGGGATCGACCCGGTCCTCCACCTTGCTCCGGCCACCACCCATCGCATTCACGCCGAGCCCAACGGCCTTCGGGTGGACCGCCGTGACTCTCCCGGTGGATGGCGCGGTGTACACGGCCGAGCAGGCCGCCTGCGGAAGCGCCGCCGGGTCGTCGACGATGGCAGGATTTCCGCCCTGCGCCTCGATGATCTCGGCAAACTTGCGCAGCGCCGCGCCGGAGGTGATCGTCGCCTGCAGGCGCCGCCGGGCCGCGGCATCGTCGCCCTCCACGCCCGACGCCTTCAGCATTTCCACCCCCAGCGCGAGCGTGACCTCCAGGAGGTCGCCTGGCCCCTCACCCCGAAGGGCGAGGAGAGATTCTTCCACCTCCAGGGCGTTGCCGCAGGCGTTGCCCAGGGGACGGTCCATTGCCGTCACGAGCGCCACGGTGCGTACTCCACTCGACTCTCCCAGGGCGATCATCGTGTGAGCCAGCCGGAGGGCGTCTCCCTCGTCGGGGAGGAACGCCCCGCTCCCCGCCTTCACGTCGAGCACCAGCGCGTTGAGTCCTTCGGCGAGCTTCTTCGACATGATGCTCGCGGCGATGAGCGGCACCGAGGGCACCGTTCCGGTCACGTCGCGAAGGGCGTAGAGCCGGCGGTCCACCGGGGCGATCTCCGGCGTCTGGCCGAACAGGGCGCAGCCGAGCCGGCGAACCTGCGCCAGGGCATCCGGCAGCGTCAACTGGGTCGAGAAGCCGGGAATCGACTCCAGTTTGTCGAGCGTCCCCCCGGTGTGGCCGAGTCCCCGGCCCGACATCATCGGCACCGACACGCCGCAGCAGGCGAGCATCGGAGCCAGGAGGAGCGAGGTCTTGTCGCCCACCCCACCGGTGGAGTGCTTGTCGACGCGCGGCGCGTCCCCCTCGTCGAACCGGAGCCGGGCCCCCGAGGCCAGCATGGCGGCGGTGAGCTCCGCCAGCTCGGCGGTGGTCAGACCCCGCCAGACCACCGCCATCAGCAGCGCCGACATCTGGTAGTCGGGAATCTCCTCCGCGGCGTAGGCGCGGACGATGGCCGACCAGGTGCCCGGCGGGAGCTCGGCCCCGTCTCGCTTGCATTCGATGAGCGATGGAATCACCATTAAGGACATCCTCCCGAACCGATGGACCCCCACACCCGGAGCCGAAGTGCGCCTGCTGCCCGCCGTCCTCTTCGCGGCACTCCTCGCCGCCCCGGCAGCCGCCCAGACGGTCCCGGACCTGGTGGCGGCCGGCGTGACGGCGATGGACGCCCGGAACCCGGTGGCGGCGCTGGCGGACTACCAGCGGGCCATGGCACTCGATTCGACGAGTTACGAGGCCAACTGGCGGGGTTCGATCGCCGCGGTGGACATCGGCAAGCAGACACCGGACAGCATCCCCGACCCGACCCGCGACTCGCTGTACCGACTGGCCGAAAGGTACGCCAGCCGGGCCGTCGCGGCGAACCCCGAGGGGGCCGACGGCTGGTTCGCGCTGGCCAACGCCATCGGTCGCACGTCGCTCACCCTGGGGAAGAAGGAACGGGTTCAGCGCGCCGCGGAAATCCGCGAGGCGGCGCTCCGGGCCATCGAGCTCAACCCCAGGCAGGATGGCGCCTTCCATGTCATGGGACGGTGGAACGCCGAGATCATGCGACTCTCCGGGTTGCAGCGGTTCTTCGCCAAGAACTTCCTGGGCGGGGCGGTGTTCAGCGAGGCGTCGTGGGACAACGCGGTGGCGTATATGAAGCGTGCCATTCAGCTTCGGCCCGAGTTCATCTATCACCATTACGACCTGGCGCTGATCTACATCGATACCAAGCAGTGGTCCCTCGCCCGCGAGCAGCTGCAGGCCATTCCACCCCTGCCGCTGATCGACGTCATGGATCCGGTCTGGAAGAACGAGGCCGCCAGCCTCCTCCAGTCCCTCGCGAACAAGAAATAACAGGACGGCCTCTCATGATTCAGTCCGCCGGCACTTCTCCCGAAGAGCTCGAACGCCTTTCCGCCCGGGTCCAGTCCCTGGAGCACGAACGCCGCCACCTGCTCGCGGTCATCGAGATCCTCGAGGAGATCGGCGGCTCGCTGCACTTCGCCGACATCGTGCAGTCGATCGCCAAGAAGCTCGGCGAGGCGTTCGGGCTCGACCGCTGCGCCATCTACCTGTCGGAACGGGGCGGCCAGACCGTCCGCCTGGTGGCGAGCTTCGAGGACCCCAGCATCCGGAACTACGTGGTGGACCTCGAGCGCTATCCGGAACTCAAGCGCGCCATCCACTCCGGGCAGACCGTGTTCATCCCCGACGCGGTGAACGACCCGACGCTCCGGCATGTCCGCGGCTCGCTGACGCACCGGCGGGTCAAGTCGATCACGGTGGTGCCGATCACGTGGCGGGGCACCCCGATCGGCGCCATTTTCCTCCGCACCTTCCGCGACGGCCCCAGCTTTTCCGAGGTGGACGTCAAGTTCTGCCAGGTCGTGGCCAGCCTGACCGCCAAGGCGCTCCGCAACGCCCACCGGTTTGAGCGGCTGCAGTCGCGCCGCGGGGAAGAGGGGCCCGGCCGCCAGGAAGACCGGGAGCGGGTCGCCCTGCTCGGCTTCATCCGGCGGCTGCTGGAGGCGTACGCCCAGAAGGAGGGGCCGTGGGAGGAGGGCCAGCTCGGGCGCGCCACGGCGGAGGAGCTCGACCGCCTGGTGGGCGTGGCCAGGACGGTGCTGGCACAGGAGGCCTCCGGACGGTGAAGCCGGCGGAACGCGCGGCCGAACTGCGCCGGCTCATCGACCGCGCGAACATCGCCTACTATGTGCACGACGCGCCCGAGATCGCGGACGCGGAGTACGACCGGCTCTTCCGCGAACTGCAGGCTCTCGAGGCCGCCCACCCCGAGCTGGCCACCCCGGACAGCCCCACCCAGCGCCTCGGCGCCGAGCCGGCCACGGCCCTGCGCAAGCACACCCACCTTCGCCCGATGCTCTCGCTCGCCAACGCCTTCGACGACGGGGAACTCCTCGCCTGGGAAGACCGCAACGCCCGGCGGAACAGCGACGCGCGCCAGGGCGGCTACACCACCGAGATCAAGATCGATGGCGCCGCGATCAACCTGACCTACGCCGATGGGCGGTTCGTGACCGGCGCCACGCGGGGCAACGGCACCGTGGGCGAGGATGTCACCGCCAACCTCCGGACCATTCCAGGCCTCCCCCTCGCCCTCAAGGGGACGGGGCACCCGGCCCTGATGGAAATCCGCGGCGAGGTCTACTTCTCCATCAAGGGGTTCGAGCGGCTCAACGCCGAGCGCGAGAGCGCCGGCGATCCCCCGTTCGCGAACCCGCGCAACGCGGCCGCCGGCAGCCTCCGGCAGCTCGATGCCCGGATCACACGGAGCCGCCGGCTCGGACTCTTCGCCTTTCACGTCGAGGTGATCGAGGGCCAGTTGACGGGGACCACGCAATGGGAGGTGCTCGACCAGCTCGCCGCCTGGGGATTGCCGGTGGCGCCTCACCGCGCAAAACACGCCGACCTCGCCGCGGTCCGGGAGGCCGTTGCTGGGTACGAGCAGATGATCCGCACCCTGCCATTCGAGGCGGATGGGGTGGTCGTGAAGATTGATCGCCTGGCACTGCACGACGACCTGGGCGTCGTGGGAGGCCGGGAGCCGCGCTGGGCCATCGCGCGCAAGTTCGCGCCCGAGGTCGCCGTCACCCGGCTCCTCGACATCCGGGTCAACGTGGGCCGCACGGGGGTTCTCACGCCCTATGCCGTCCTCGAACCGGTCGAGGTCGGCGGCGTCACCGTCAGCACGGCCACGCTCCACAACGAGGATGTCATCGCCGAGAAGGACATCCGCATCGGCGACTGGGTCGAGATCGTCCGGGCGGGCGAGGTCATCCCCAAGGTCATGGGACCGCTGCGTGAGCGCCGGGACGGGTCGGAGGCGGCGTTCGCGATGCCGGAGCGGTGCCCCGCCTGCGGCACCCCGGTGGAGCGCGCCCCGGACGAGGCGGCGCGTTCCTGCCCCAACGACGCCTGCCCCGGCCGGGTGCTGGAAGGGATCGTCCACTTCGCCTCGCGCGAGGCGATGGACATCCGGGGACTGGGATACGAGCGAGTCCGGCAGCTGCTCGACGCGAAGCTGATCGGCGACGTGGCAGACCTCTACGAACTGCAGGCGGACCGGCTGATCGAACTCGAGCGCTTCGCCGAGCAGTCCGCGGCGCTCCTCGTCGCGGGCATCGCCGATTCGAAGTCCCGCCCGCTCTCGACCCTGCTCTTCGGGCTCGGCATCCACCACGTCGGCAAGACGGTGGCCGTCCTCCTCGCCCGGCGGTTCGGGACCATGACGGCGCTGCGCGACGCCCCGGTCGAGGACATCAACGCGGTGCCCGGGGTCGGTCCGATCATCGCCGAGGCGGTGCACCGCTACTTCCGCGCGAGCGGCAACCGGAAGCTCGTCGACCGGCTCGAGGCCCTCGGACTGGGCATGACCGAGCCGGACGCGGTCGTGGCGGACGGACCCTTCGCGGGGATGACGGTGGTGCTGACCGGATCGCTGCCCACCCTGTCGCGCAGCGAAGCGACGGCCCTGGTCCAGCGCGCCGGCGGGCATGTCGCCGGCTCGGTGAGCAAGAAGACCTCCCTCGTGGTGGCGGGCGCCGACGCCGGCAGCAAGCTCGAGAAGGCCACCGCCCTTGGTGTCCCGGTCATCGACGAGGACGAGCTCTTGCGCCGCGTCGCCCCGCGCCCGTAATCTTCCGGCGAGGAGATACCCATGACGAGCCCTGCCCCGTTTTCCCAGTACCAGTGCCTCGGCCTCGGCCGCCGCGCCCTGCACCAGCTCCGCGCCAGCCTCGACCGCGATCGCGGCGTGCAGACCGCGGCGCTGCTCCAGGAAGCCGGCGTGGCCGGCGGCGAAGGGCTCTTCAGCGCCTTCAGCGCCTGGCTCCAGACCGCCTACGGGGTGGTCCAGCCGGGCGACCTCGACGCCGCCTACCTGCCGGAGGCGCTGCGCGGTTTTTTCGGGGATTATGGATGGGGAACGCTGACGGTCAGCGAACTCGCGCCGGCAGTGATGGCGCTCGACAGTGACGACTGGGCGGAGGCCGCCCCCGACCAGGGCAGCTCCTACCCCGCCTGCCACCTCACCAGCGGGATGCTGGCCGATTTCCTCGGCCGGATGGCCGAGAGCCAGGTCGCGGTCATGGAAGTCGAGTGCCGGACGCGCGGCGACGACAAGTGCCGGTTCCTCGTCGGCGCGCCGGACTCCCTCTCGGTGCTCTACGACCGGATGTCGAGAGGGTTGACGTACGTCGAGGCGCTGGGACCGGCCACGTAGCGCGCCCCCCCCGGCCTGGGAGCGCGCCGCGGGGCGCCCTTACGGCTGCTGCTTGAGCACCACGTCGCCCGACGCGGTGTCGATCGAAATCCTTCCCTGACCGTCGCCAATCGTCCCCACCAGTCCGTCCCGGCCCTTCCGCGTCACCTGCAACGGGAACTCCGTCGTGATGTCCCCGCTGCTGGTCTCGATTTCCACCGACGCGCCCAGCGACTTCGGCGCCGACACTTCCACATCGCCGGATCCGGTGTCGACCGAGAGGTGGTCGACGTCGACGGTCAGGCCGATCCGGATGTCGCCGCTGCCGGTGTCGATCTCCACGCTCTTCACCGCCGCTCCCGACACAATCACGTTGCCGGAGCCGGTGTCCACCGAGAGCGCATCGGCGGTGAGGCCGTCGACGTGCACATCGCCGGAGCCGGTATCCACCGAGAGCTCGTCGCCCTCGATCGAACTGAGAACGATGTTGCCCGAGCCGGTGTCGATGGAGAGGGAGCCGTCGTGCCCGGAGAGGGTCACGTCGCCGGAGCCGGTGTCGATCGAGAGGGCGCCCGCCGTGCCGGTGGCGGCAACGTCGCCACTGGCCGTCTCCACGTCGATGGTCCCATTCACGTTGGCCAGCGTCACCTTGCCGACGCCGATATTCACATCAATGCGCGTTCCCTTGGGGAGCCGCAGTCGGATATCCGCCCACGCCGTGAGGCTGCCGTCGCGAGCGGTAATCTTCACCTTCCGCCCCGCGTTCTCGTGACGACCATCGTCGTTGAAGGTGCCGTCCTCCCGGACCCGCATCGACGTCTCGGAGTTGTTGCCCATCGCGGGATAGCTGAACGACGTGCCGGGGTAGAGTACGGTCAATTTCCCGGCGGTGTTCTGGATGGTGAGCCTGGCCCCGTCCTTTCCGCCGCGGGACACCTCCGCGACCACCGCGTTGCCGGAGGAGGGCTCGATCTGAAGGGTCCCGATGAGGTTATACAGCTCGGGGTGGGATCCGGAGAGTTCGAAGCGCTCGGCCTGCTGGGCCGCGAGGGCCGCGAGGGGGGCCGCGGTCAGCAGGACCGAAGCGACGACGAGTCGGACAGGATGGGTCACGGTGCGAGCTCCTGAGGGAGGGTATCAGGAGGTTGGACGGGGGGATTTGAAAAAAGGTTGCAACCGGCCTATCTCGGCGCGACCGAGACCCCGTCCAGGAGGATGGGCGGCATGGCGAGGCTCCCCCGCCATTCGACGTCGCGGCCAAGCCCGCCGAGGCGGCCCAGGAGTTCAAAGGCGTTGCCGGCCACCGCGGCATCCCTGACCCGACCCACGACCTCCCCGCCCGTGACGCGGTAGGCGAGCGCCACGGGATGGGAGAACGCCCCGCCGATGACGTTTCCCTGTCCCACGCCGATCAGTTCGTCGACGATGAGCCCGTCCGGAATTTTCGCGACGAGCTCATCCCACGTCAGGTCACCGGGAGCCACGACCAGGTTCGAGTAGGAAGCCTGCGGCTTGCCGAAGGTCGGTCGCCGGGCGTGGCCGGTCGCCGGCACGCCGGCACGGGCCGCCGTTTCCAGGTCGTAGATGAAGCCGGCGACGATGCCATCCTTGATCAGCGGGAGGCGACGGGTCACCACGCCTTCATCGTCGATGGCGCGGGAACCCGGCGCCCCGGCGGCCCACGGATCGTCGGTCAGGGACAGCGAGGGATCGAAGACACGGTCGCCGACCCGGTTCGCAAGCGGTGAGATTCCGTGCAGCACGGCCTTCCCCTGGAAGGCCTGCCGGAGCGGAAGCAGGAGCGCGGCGGCACCCGCCGCCGTGAAGAGGACAGGCAGCTCCCCGCGCGGGGGCGGGGCGGCGCGCTCCGCCCAGCGCGCCCGGCGCCGGATCGACTCGGCGAGGGCGGCGACGACGGGCTCAGCGGGGAGGTCCGCGGCCGCGTGGTAGTCGCCGACGATCAGGATATCGTCGCCGGCGACCCGGGTGATCTCCGCCGCCAGCGACACCGCCGTCACGTCGTAGCTCGCCTCCACGCCCCGGGTATTCGCGACCCGCACCGAACCGGCACTCCGCTCCACCGTCACGTTCACCTGCCACCCGTCGTGCGAGAGCCGCTCGACCAGCCCCTGCCCCACGGCGGCGAGATCCGCCACCGACGCGACGGCGGCGCCCGGCGAATGCGTTCGGACGGGGGGGAGTGACGCAGGAACCGGCAGGTGGAAATCCACGGTATCACCGAGTTCGGCGGAGGCCAGGGCGGCCTCGACGACCCCATCCGGGTGGGCCGCGGTCGTGCCCGCGACGCCCAGCCGTCCCCCCGCGAAGACGCGCAGGTTGACGCCCTGCTCCTGCGACCAGGAGGTGCTCTTGAGCCGTCCCGATTCGAAGAGCAGGGTGACGGTCTCGTCGGTCTTGAGCGTCGCGTCGGCGGCTTCGGCGCGGGCGAGCGCCTGTTCGAGGAGGCGGACGATCATGCGACGCTCCCGCCGACCAGGGCCTCGCTGATCCGGACGTGCGGCGCCCCCTCGGAGACCGGCAGCGGCGCCTGGCCCCCCTTGCCGCAGCCGCCGCCGAGTTCGTTCCACTGGAAATCGCCGGCGATGCGGTCGATGCGGTCCATCGTCTGGAAGAGGTTGCCCGCGATGACGACGTCCTTGACGAGCTCGGCGAGCTGGCCGTCGCGAATCATGTAGCCGTGGCCCGCGGTGAAGGAGAAGTCCTCGAGGTGGGTCTGTCCGCCCTGGGCGTCGCAGGCGTAGATCCCCAGGGGGATGTCCCGGATGAGGTCGTCGCGCGTCCCGCTCCCGTTGGCGATGTAGGTGTTGGTCATCCGGACGATCGGCGGGTGGCGGAAGGAGAGGGCCCGCGCGTTGCCGGTCGGGGCCTCGCCCATCCGGGCGGCGGTCTCGCGGGAGTGAAGCCGGCCGACGAGGACGCCGTTCTGGATCAGCACCGTGTTCCGGGTCGGCGTCCCCTCGTCGTCGTAGGGGAGCGTGCCGCGGAGGGCGGCGGCGCTCCCGTCGTCGCCGATGGTCAGCTCCGGCCCGCCGAAGCGCCGGCCGAGGGTCATCATCTCGCGCGCCTGCGCGTTCTCGTAGATGAAGTCGGCCTCGCTCAGGTGCCCGAACGCCTCGTGGACGAAGACACCGGCGAGCTTCGGGTCCAGGACGACGGGATAGGTGCCGCCGCGCACCCGCGGCGCGTCGAGCAGGGCCACCGCGCGATCGGCCGCGGCGAGGAACTGGTCCTCGCGGTGCTGGACGGCATCCCAGCCGGCGCGCCGCCCAAGCGACTCGAGCGCCCGCTCGATGGTCCCCCGGTCGCGCGCCACCGCCACGGCAGACAGGGTGACCTCAGGCCGGACTTCCGAGAGCAGCGTGCCGTCGGAATTGGCGTACCAGTACTCGACGACCTCATCGCGATAGGCGGCCTGGGTGTCGACGATCCGCCGGTCCCGCCCGCGCATCAGCGCGTTGAGCGACTCGAGGTGCCGCTTCTTGACGTCGAGGGGAATGCCGCGCACATCGCCGCCGAGCGGGAGGGCGATATCGGCCTCCCGCACCGGCACCTCTGCCAGCCGGATCGGGGCGTCGAGCCGCACGGCGAGCGAGAGCTCGTGGGCCCGCGCCACCATGGCGGGGAGGTTGTCGAGGGAGGTGAAGCTCGCCATGCCCCAGCCGAAGCCGCGATTGAGGCAGCGCACGAACCCGCCCTCGTCGCTGCTCACCATGGCCCCCTCCAGGCGGGGGCCGCGGAAGGTCACCGCGGAGGTGGTGCTGCGCTCGAGGCGGATTTCGGTGTAGTCAGCCCGGGAGGACTGAATGGCGTCACGGAGCCGGTTCTTCACGGACGTCGGGCGGCGTACTCGGGATGGGGAACCAGCTCGCCGTCGACCACGATTTCGCGGTCCCAGGGGAGGATGATGAACTTGTCGGTCTCGAAGGCGTGGAAGTCGGGCTGGTAGGGACCGGTCTTGAAGGAGACAGCGGTCCGGACCTCCGCCGGCTGGAGCAGGCGGACCTCGCTCAGCGCCACCTTCATCGTGCTGCCCGACTCACAGGTCTCGTCCACCACGAGGACGCGCCGCCCGCGGATCGTCGCCGGGGGGCCCGCCACCAGCACCGGTTCCTTGCGCGCGCTCTGCCGGGACACCACCATGGAGGCGAATTCCCGCTGGAGGATCGACGCGACGACCACGCCGGGCATGACGCCGGCCTTGGCGATGCCGAGGACGACCTCGGGATCGAACTCGCGGGCGACCTTCAGGGCCAGCGCTCGACAGACCTCCCCGAAGAAGGCCCAGTCGATTTCCATCACGTCGCGGGTGTCGGGAATCGCGGCTTTCGGCATGCTGGAAGCTACCCCCGCGCGACGGGGGGAGCAACCACGTTGCGACCCCCTGAAATCCGGGCTATCTTGCGAGGACACCACGACTTGAGTCCCTTCTCACCCCGCGTCAAGGATCCGTCGACCGTATGAGCTTCTGGCGTCGGTTGCTCGGCAAGGGCCAGTCCTCCACGCTGCGGCCGCAGCGCCTCGATTACCTGAACGAGGCGCTCGCGCTCGAACGGCAGGGAGACTTCGAGGCGGCGCTCACCTCCTACCGGCTGGCGCTGCGCGACAACGCGCAGGATACCCGGATCCTCCAGAACATGGCCATCGCCTTCACCAAGACGGGCCAGCCCGACGAGGCGATCCGCCACTACCGGCGCGCCATCGAGCTGGACCCCACCCTGGTCGGGGCGCACTACGGCGTGGCGTTCCTGCTGCTGAAGCGTGGCGACGCGGGCCAGGCGACGGAACATCTCCGCGCCTTCCTGGCGCGGCCGCCCAAGGGACCGGACGCCGACCGCTGGATCAAGCACGCCGAGGCCGCGCTCGACGAGGCGGAACGCGGCGGCGCAGGAGGCCCCGAGTGAGGCTGCGGGCGGCGGTCCTGGTGGTCGTGGCGGTCGCGGCCTGCAGCGACATCAGCTCGAGCGACGACACGGTCATCGCCCTGCAGGTGACGGCGCCCCCGGGCGCGATCGTCGATGTGGGCGACACCGTGACCTACTCCGCCGTGGCCCTCAACCGAAACGGCGACGTCCTCCCGGTGGCCATCACCTGGTACACCCCCGACACGGCCACCATCGCCGTCGACAGCACCACCGGCGTGGTCCTCGGCAAGGCCCCCGGCCAGGGACGGGTGCGGGCCACCACCAGCGATCTCGTCTCCTCGTTGAACATCCTGACCGTCATCGCGTCGCCGGACACCCTGATCCTGGTCCCGCCGGACACCATCGTGATCGACACGCTGACGGCCACCGCCGCGCCCCTGCTGGCCCGGCTGGAATCGTTCAATCCCGTCGGGCCGATCGCCGGCCGGCTCATCGTGTACGACCTCATCGAGCCCCTGTTTGCCGACACCGCCAGCGCCACGGTGGTGTTCGGCAACGGCCAGCTCAGTGACAGCGGCGTCACCGGCAGCAACGGCGAGCCGACGGACACCGTGTTCCTGACGCGGAAGCCCACGCTGGCGGCTCCGGACAGCGTCATCGTGGAAATCCGCGCGACTCGATACAAGGACAACCAGCCGGTGCCCGGATCGGGGCAGCGCTGGATCATTCGGTTCGGCCCATAGTCCAGCGCAATCGGAGGTCACGTGAACACCGCCCCTCGCACCCTCACTGAACTCTTTTTCGGGGCCATGGAGCGCTCGGCCTCGCGCCCGGTCGCCCTGCGCGTCAAGCGGGACGGCACGTGGACGGACCTGAGCTTTGCCGACCTGCTCGGCCGGGTCCACGCCTTCAGTGTCGGCCTGCTGGAGCTCGGGGTCCGCCCGGGGGACCGGGTGGCGATCCTCTCGGAAAACCGGCCGGAATGGGCCATCACCGACTTCGCCTGTCTCGCCGCCCGCTGCGCGGACGTCCCGGTCTACCCCACGCTGCCCGCCCACCAGATCGAGTACATCCTCCGCGACTCCGGCGCCGTGGCGGTCTGCTGCTCGTCCGCCGCGCAGCTCGGCAAGATTCTCGACATCCGGGAAAACCTCCCGGCCCTCAAGAGTGTCATCGTGTTCGACACGGAAGCGGCCACCTCCGGGGCGCTCTCCTTCGAGTCGGTCGTCGCGAAGGGCCAGGGGGCGCTCTCCAAGTACCCCGCGTGGCGCACCGAGGCGCTGGCCGTGAAACCGGACGACCTGGCCACGCTCATCTATACCTCCGGCACCACCGGCGACCCCAAGGGGGTCATGCTCACCCACGGGAACATCACGTCGGACGTGATGGCCGGCCTCGACGTCCTCGACCTCCGGCAGACCGACGAGTGCCTCTCCTTCCTCCCGCTCTCCCACATCTTCGAGCGGATGGCCGGCCACTACTGCATGACGCAGATGGGCGCCATCATCAACTACGCCACCAGCATCGAGAGCGTCCCCGTCGAGATGGGCGAACTCCGGCCGACCGTGGTCTGTTCGGTGCCGAGGCTCTACGAGAAGATCTACGCCCGGGTCCTCGAGAACGCGATGGCGGGATCGCCCCTCAAGCAGAAGATCTTCCTCTGGGCCAAGCGGATCGGTGAGGCGTGGGCCGAGCTGCACATCGAGGGCAAGTCGGTCCCCGTGGGGCTCGGCCTGCAGTACGCGGTGGCGCACAAGCTCGTCTTCTCGAAGCTGGTGGCGCGGGTCGGGGGCCGGCTCCGGTTCTTCGTGTCGGGCGGCGCGCCGCTCTCGGCCGACATCGCGCGGTTCTTCTACGCGGCCGGGCTGCCGATCATGGAAGGCTACGGGCTCACCGAGACGTCGCCGGTCATCACCGTCAACGGCTTCGGGCGCTCGCGGTTCGGCACTGTCGGCAAGGTGGTGCCGGGCGTGGAGGTGAAGATCGCGGCCGACGGGGAGATCCTGACGCGCGGCCCCAATGTGATGAAGGGGTACTACAACAAGCCGGACGCCACCGCAGAAGTGCTCAGCGCCGATGGCTGGTTCAGCACCGGCGACATCGGGGAAATCGACGCCGACGGGTACTTGAAGATCACCGACCGGAAGAAGGACATCATCGTCACCGCGGGCGGCAAGAACATCGCGCCCCAGCCGATCGAGAACCTCGTCAAGACGAACCCGATGGTGCTGAGCGCCGTGATGATCGGCGACAAGCGCAAGTACCCGATCATGCTCGTCGTGCCCAACATGGATGTGGTGCGGAAATGGGCGGAGTCGGAGGGGATGGCGGGGCGCACCGACCAGGCGCTGCTGAGCGACATCGTGGTGCACAACAAGCTGACCGGGGAAATCAAGAAGACGCTGCGCGACCTGGCGCAGTACGAGATGCCCAAGAAGTTCCTCATCCTCGACCGGGACTTCAGCATCGAAGCCGGCGAACTGACCCCCACGCTGAAGGTGAAGCGCCGGGTGGTCGAGAAGCTCCACCAGGAACGGATCGAGGAGCTCTTCGCGGCGGGCGGCGTGGAAACCGTGTATTAGACGGGTCGCGTCCGCGCCACCCAGACCCCGTCCGCGCTGGCGAGCACCTCGAGCTCGGGCGCCGACGGGGTCTCGCTTTCTCCCACGACCCGCAATCCCGGCAGCAGGCAGCGCACCGCCTCCCGCACCCAGCCGGTCTCCGACGCGAATCCGGGCCCCAGCACCACCCCCCGCAGGTGGCGGTCCTTGACCGGGAGTCCCGACGCCTGCGCCAGGCTCACGCCGCGGCCACCCGGGACGCCCGGCGGGGGATTCACGCCGAGCACGTGGATGCCCTCCGCCTCCGCCGCGAAGGCCGACCACCCCTCCACCGCCCCTCCGACCATCGCCACGTAGCCCCCCGGACCCCCGAGCCCCAGCAGGGCGGCCATCGCGGGACCGGTCAGGCGTGCAGACCGCGTCACGGTCGCCGGCGCGCCGACGAACTCGGCCACCCCCTCGCGAACGGGATACACCCGGCCGCACTCCATGCACCCGAGCTGTCCGGTCCGGACCTGGCGATCGACCACGCCGTCCGGCAGGAGCACGAGGACGTTCTGCTCGTGATCCGCGGGGCAGCGCAGGATGTCGGTGAGTTCGATGAACATCGCTACGGTCGGAAGACCACCCAGGTCAGCTTGCCTTCCTCGACGGTGACCGTACGGAAGACTTTGCGTCCGCCGATCTCGGTCCCGACGAGGTAGGTGCCCGGTGGCACGTCGCCCACGGCAAAGTTTTCGCCGTAGAGCGGATGGGAGTGGTTCCGTGGGCCGTAGGTCTCGGCGAACGAGTAGGGCGTCTCCGCCGGCTCCGGCTTGATGATGCCGTAGATTCGCGCCTGCTCGACGAGACGCCCGTCGTCGTCGAGGACCTGCCCCGCCACGATGCCGGTCCCGGGAAGCGGCTGGATCCACAGTTCCGGGTTGGTCGTGTACTGCGGGTAGCGCTGCAGCGAATCCACGATCAACTGCACATCCTCCACCGGGGAGACGTGCACCTCGAGATGGAGATGGTCGTTCGTGGCCCGGCCGGTGTTCCCGACCTCGCTGATGATCTCGCCGGCCGCCACCCGCTGCCCCAGCGAGACCTTCAGCGCGGAATTATGGTAGTACACCGAGTAGAGGAACTTCGTTCCGTCCGCCTTGAGCAGCGAATCGTGCCGGATGGCCACCGTCAGCGCGCCGGCCTCGGCGGGCCCGGCATACACCACCACACCACTGCCGATGGCGTGCACGGGGGTGCCGTCGGGATTGTTGAACTCGACCCCCTGGTGCGGCTGGAAGTTGCCACCCATCGTCGAGCCGTACCGGTAGGTCTGGTCGATGTAGCTGTTGTCGGCCAGCGAAATCGGACGCTCGAACCAGGTGCTCTTCGGGGCGGCGGGCGCCTCCGCGGGGCGGGCCAGGCGGCCGGCGCGCTCGTAGCAGGGGGTCGTATCGCTCACCTCGCGAATGCCGCAGAGCGTTCCCTTCCAGTTGTCGAGACGTGCGAGGGGCGGGAACCCGGCGTAGCCACGCTGGCTGATCGAGATGGTGCCGTCGGCGCTCACCGACAAGGCCACCGAGCCGGCGAGCGTCGAGAGGAGGATCCCGGTGCGGGAACGGGTGATCCGGCGGATATACTCGTTCGGAAGGACCGTGAGTGCGCTGTCGGCCGGCCCGCGCGCCGCCGGGCCGGTGGCGTCCACGTAGGCGGTCCAGTGTTCCCCGACGTCGCGGGTCATCTGGAGTCCGTCCGCGGTGCCGACCCACACCGTCTCGCCCCGCACCACGATGCCGGCCGGGGCGACGTACTGCCACTCGGGGCCGAGTTCGCGCAGGGTCCAGTTGCGCCAGCTCCGGCCCCCATCCTTCGAGACGCCCCAGCCGTTCCCAACCGTCCCGTACCAGACCTCGCCGCGCGCGCCGAACGCAATCGACGCCACGAAGTCCCACGAGAGCGACTCGGGCGTGGTGTCGCTGCGGATCTGCTCCCAGGCGACCCCGCCGGCCGGCAGGACGTAGATGCCCCGCCCGTAGGTCCCCGCCCAGATGCCGCCGGACGGATCGCGGGCCAGGGTGAGGACGTGGACGCCCCACCCCGTCGTGTCGGGGAGCGGAGGGAGCGAGGACTGCGCGGCGAGGGACGCCGGCGCGAGGGCGAGGCTGAGCACCATCCAACGACCGAGCTTCATGGCGCGCACCAGGGTGGAGGGGACAGGAAAACGTGTCATGCCGGGCCGAGCCGGAGCCAGTCCACCTGCACGTGGGGCGGCCGAGTGGCGGCGAAGACGATGGCGGCCGCGACGTCTCCGGGGCGGAGCATCCTGGCGCGCGGGGTGAACCCCTCGCGCGAGTCGGGGTCGACGGCGTCCCAGGCCGCCGTATCGGTGGGCCCTGGCGAGACCAGCGTGAAGCGGACACCGGTGCCGCGGTGCTCGGCGAGCAGGGTCTCGTGCAGCCCGCGGACGCCGTACTTGGCCGCGGCATAGGCGGCGTTCCCCGGGAACCCGTTGTGGTCGGCGATGGAGCCGACCGTCACCACGAGCCCGCCGGCGCCCTTCCGCATCATCGGCACGAACGCCCTGGCCACCAGCCAGGGGCCGCGAAGGTTGGCGGCCAGCTGGGCGTCGAAGTCCGCGATGGAGGTCTCTTCGAAGGGCGCCAGGTGGAAGGCGCCCGCGTTGTTCACGACGATGTCGGGCGCGCCCCATTCCGTGTGGACCAGGTCGGCGGTCGCCTGCACCTGCGCCGCGTCGGTCACGTCGCACCGCAGGTCGAGGGCGTCCTTGCCGTGGCGGGGGACAAGGGTGCGCGACATCCGCACCACCCGTGCGCCCTCCCCGGCGAGGAGGTCGGCCGTGGCGGCACCGATGCCTCGCGAGGCCCCGGTCACCACCGCGATCCGGCCCCGAAGCGCGCTCACTCCGATTCCGCCCCGGTCCCGTGCGCCAGCCGGAGGAATTCGGCGCGGGTCTTCGAGTCGCTGGTGAAGATCCCGCGGAGCGCGCTCGTGACGGTGCGCGAGCGCTGCTTCTCGACGCCCCGCATCATCATGCAGAGATGGGACGCCTCGATCACGACCCCGACGCCCCGCGGGGCGACGACTTCCATGATGGCGTTCGCGACCTGGTCGGTGAGCCGCTCCTGGACCTGGAGCCGGCGCGCGAAGACGTCGACGATCCGGGGGAGCTTCGACAGGCCGAGGATCCGACCGTCGGGAATGTACGCCACGTGGGCGACGCCGAAGAAGGGCAGCAGGTGGTGCTCGCAGAGCGAATAGAACTCGATGTCGCGCACCAGGATCATGCTGTCGTGCTCCTCCTCGAAGAGCGCGTCGCCGACGGCGTCCTGGACCGTGAGCTGGTAGCCCCGCGTGAGCCATCGCAGCGATGCCTCGACCCGCTCCGGGGTCTTGACGAGCCCCTGGCGCTCGGGGTCCTCGCCGAGCCCGGCGAGCAGCTCCCGGACGAGCGGGGCGAGTGGTGTCTCAGCCACCGGTGTACTCGACATAATTCCTCGGGGTTTCCCAGAGCCGGATCCGGTGCAGCGTCGCGGCGGGGAGGACGGGGGCGATGGCCTCCCAGCAGAACACCGCGATGTTCTCCGCGGACGGGATGTGGTCGCGAAAGTACGGCACGTCGAGGTTCAGGTTGCGATGGTCGAGCACGGCATGGACATGCCGGTCCACGAGTTCCTTCAGGACGGCGATGTCGAGCACGTAGCCGGTCTTCGGGTCGATCGGCCCCGCGACCGTCACCTCAAGCTCGTAATTGTGCCCGTGATAGTTGGGGTTGTTGCACGGGCCGAAGGTGGCGCGGTTCCACGCGTCCGATTCGGCGGGGTTGTGCAGGCGGTGGGCCGCATTGAAATGGACCCGCCGGGTCACGGCGCAAGACGGCATCGGGAGCCCCGATTGGAGAAGCACAAAGCGCCGACGAGTCGCGTCGGCGCCAGGAATCGGACGGTGGTGGAGAGGGTGTCTTGAAGCCCGAAAGAAAGTTGCGGTATCCTCGCCCTGGCGTCTGTCTTCCCCCGAGGGGCATGGCATCAGCCCGAGTATGCGGACCCTATCTACGGACCTGTTGGCTCAAGCACATGGTTCCCCACCACCGCCCGACACTGCTAAGATACGGAACGGTTCCAACCCCGTCAACAACGACGCCGGAGCGCGCCCATGTCGTCCCGTATCTCGCTGGTGCTGGCCCTCGCGGCCTTCCTGCTCTGGTACGTCCTGCTGATCCCGGTCGGCGTCCAGGCGGGGGCGGTCCACCTGCTCCTGGCGACCGGGGTCGTGCTGCTGGTGCGCTGGTGGGCGCTCAGGCCAGAGGCCGACCAGACTAGCTCACGGGAAGGCGCGAAGACAGCAGGGGCTCACACGGACCGGCAAGTAAATTCAGATTTCCCAATTGGAAAAGAGCACTCCCGAGACCGGCGGCTCGGGAAACCCGCCCAGCGTCATCCGCAGGTCGGTCCAGTGGGCCTGCCAGCCCGCGCTGACCAGCGACTGATACGCCTCCCCCTGCCCCGCCTGACAGCGAACGGTGACCCGCTCCACCCCCTCCTCCTCTGCCACCGACTCCACCCCGGCGAGGACGGACTGCATCGCCGGCACATCCGCCGCCACCAGTTTCAGCACCCGCAAGTCCTCCCGCGGCCGCCCTTCGGCGAGCGGGGCGGCGTGCCAGAGGGCGTACGCCGCCAGCGCGCCGTCGCGGCGAAAGAGGGTGGTATCGCCGACGCCCAATTCTTCGGTGAGGCGGATCTCCCGCTCGAAATCCAGGCCGGCGGCCACCGACCCGGTCAGGGCGGCACACTCCGCGACGGCGTCTGCCGCCCCGTCACGTGAGAGCCGGGTGCAGCCGATGGTCGGGCCCGCTTCCGGCGGGCGCGCCAGCGTGATCGTCAGCGGGCCAGGCAGGAAACCCAGCCGGCTGTAGAAACCGATGTTCTCGACGGTGCGAGGCATCGTCTCCAGCCCGATGGTCCGCGCCGACTGCGACTTGAGCCAGTCCACGCCGGCGAGGACGAGGACCTTGCCGAGGCCCTCACCCTGGCGGTCGGGACGGACCGCGAGCGGCCCCATCCACCCCTCGGTGCCGGAGCGGTGCGCGAGATTGAATCCCACGATGTCCCCGGCGCGGTCGCGCCAGAGCATGGCGCCCTTTCCGGCCGACTCGAGGGCGAAGCGCCAGACATCCTGGTTCAGAAACGGGACCCGCACCCCCGGCATACCGTCTCGGCGGTACCGGTCGGTGAAGGCGTTGGAGAAGATGCGGTTGAGGGGCTCGATATCGTCGAGGGTGGGTCGTTCCGGTCCGCGCACCCCCTTGTCACGCCGCCACATCGCGGCCTCCACCCTCCAGCAACTCCTCGTGGACCACCGCGACCCGGCGCGCCGGGTCGCGCTCGACGCGGATGATCCGGTCGAACCCCTCCCGGACCGCCTCGATGTGGGTAATAAGGATGACCTGCGGGAACCGGTCGGCCAGGCTCCGGAGCAGGTCCATCACCGCCGCGCGCCGTTCCTCGTCCAGGGAACCGAAAATCTCGTCCAGCACCAGGAGCGAGAGCGGCTGCCCCGCCCGCTCGGCGATCATCTGGCTGATGGCGAGGCGGAGCGCGAGGTACGCCACATCTTCCTCGCCGCCGGAAATCACCGGCTTCGCCTCCCCCTCGTCCACGAGGGTCGGCATGTAGCTCTCGTCGAGTTCGAGGTCGGAATACCGCCCGTTGGTCAGGTCGCGGAGGAAGGCGGAGGCGAGCTCGGACAGATCGGGCCGGAGCTGCGCATTCAAGTCGGTGCGCAGGTCGGTCAGCGCCCGGTCGAGTTCCTGGGTGACCAGCGCGCGCCGCTCGACTCCCCGGACCTCTTCCTCGCGCGCCTGGCGCTCGGCGCGTCGCTGCGCCGCGGCGCGCGCCGCCTCCTCCGCGGTGGCCCGCTCTCCCCTCGCCTCGACCACCTGCAACTCCGCCCGCTGCCGCTCCTCCTCCGCCGCGGCCACCAGCGACCGCACCTCCTCGAACTCCGGTTCCGAAAACCCGAGTTCCTGCCGCTGGTGCCGGAGTGCGGTCAGCACCTCCTCGCGGACGCTCACCGCCTGCTCGGCGGCCAGCAATTCCGGCGCAAGGCGGGCGGCGCGTTCCGCGAGCCCGCGGTACCGCTCGGCCTCCAGCGCCTTGGCCTCCAGCGCCTTCAGCTCCTGCTGGACGACCTTGTGGCGCTCGGGGTCGTACGTCCCTTCCGCCCCCTTCAGGGACGCCTGCAGCTCGACCATGGTCCGTTCCTGGACCGCGCGCTTCTCCCGAAGCGCCGGCGCCTCCCTGAGGGGCGCCTCCAGGCGACCGACGGCGGCCGCCGCCGCCTCCGCCGCCGCTTCCGCCTTGACCCGCTGCGCCTCCAGCTCGCGAACGTCGGCGGGCTCCGGCTCGAGCTGGGCCACCCGCTTCTTGTAGAAGTTGCCGTTGAACTTCACTTCCTCCACCTGGCGGCTGAGGACCTCGCGCACCGACTCGAAATCGGTCCCGAGCGGCCGGGAGCAGGTCGGGCAGGCGCCGTCCTGCCCCGCCTCCGTGATCCGGTCGAACTGCTCCTGCAGGTCGCGGTACTGATCGCGCAACGCCAGCAGCTTGGTCCGCGCATCCTGGAGGTCGCGCACCCACGCCGTGTGCTTCTCTTCCGCCTGCTCCGCGGCGCCGAGCGACGCCGCGCGGGCTGCGGCCGCCGCCGCGCGCGCCGCCTCCAGCTGCTCTGCCGTGGGGAGCGCGGCGAGCCGCTGGTCGAGATCGGCCAGGGTGGCGCGCGCGCCCTCGATCTTCGCGGACAGCGCCGCCCGGTGCGACGACGCCGCGTAGCGCTGCTGCAGCGCCTCGTGCTCGGCGCGCAGCGCCGGCAGGGGCGCCAGCTCCTCGCCGAGACTGGCGAGATGGCTGTGCGCCTGGAGGGCATCGGCAATTTGCCGGTCGAGATCGCGAGTCCGCTCCTGTGAGGTCGTCACCTGGTGCTCGGCGACGCGAATGTCGCCCTCGAGCGACTGTACCCGCGTGCGGAGCTGCTGCATGGTATCCCAGCGGGGACTCACCTCCGCCAGGCGCGCCGCCGCGGTGCGCACCGCCTCCTGCGCCTTGCCGTCGCGTTCGCTGGCCGCCGCGGCCAGGCCGGCCACCCGCAGCTCCTCGACGTCAAGCGCCCCGGCGTCCACCAGCCCCGCCTGCAGCGCCTGCAGCCGTGCCCGGAGTTCGCTCCGCGTTTCCTTGAGGTGTTCCTGCGCGACGCGCAACCGCTCGAATCCGAGCACCCGCGCGAGGAACTGCGCCCGCTCCGGGGCGCTCATCCGGGCCATGACCATCAGGTCCTTTTGCCCGGTGAAATAGGTGTTGAAGAATTCGGCGCGGGTCATTCCGAGGAGATGCGACAGCTTTTCGGTCACGGTGCCGAGGCTGTTGGCGATCGGCGCGGGATCACCGTCCTGGAAGAGCTCGGCCTGGCTGAGGCTCCGCACCACCCGGAACTCGTGCGCGCCGAGCGCAAAGTCGAGCTCCACGCGGACCGGCGAGCGGGGCGGCGCGCCGCGGCGACGGATGGAGTCGCGGGTGCCGCGTGCCGCCGGCGTCCCGTACATCGCGAAGGCGATGGCCTCGAGCAGCGTGGACTTGCCCGAGCCGTTCGCGCCGACGATGCCGGTCAGGCCGGCGCCGAGGACCAGTTCGGAGTCCTCGTGCTGACGAAAATTGACGAGACGGAGGCGGTGGATCTGCATCAGTCCTCCGCCAACTCGCGCTCGGCGGAAGCCACCAGGTCGACGCCCTCGCTCACGAACGCCACCCGGTCGATCCCTGCCGGCAACGGGCGACGACTGAGATAGTCCTGCACAATGTCCGGGAGCGTCTGTCGCCGGCCAGGTGCACCGACGCCGGTGCTTCGGCTCGGCTCCGGCCGCCGCAGGTCGAGCTGGAAATGCAGCGCCTCGGATTTCCAGCCCCGCAGCGCGGCGTGGTCGAGCTGCCGACCGACGTGCCGGGGCACGCCGGTCACGACGAGGCGGACCACCTGATCCTCGATGCCGCCCGGCACCCCGGCGACCCGCGCGGTGATCGCCGCCTGCAACTCATCGGGGGCCATGTCGGTGCCGTCGAGCCGGGGCAGGTCGAGGACGCGCCGGGCCGGAACGATCGGCTGCGGCGCCGCGACCCCCGTATCAAGGTCCACCAGCAGCCATCCCTTCCCCGCCACCCCCTTTTCCGCCTCGTCCCGCAACTCTCCCCAGGGATTGGTGCTCACGTACTCCAGCGCGCCGCAGTACCAGGCCCGTGCACCGAGCGGCGTCTGGACGTGGTAGTGGCCGAAGGCGACGTAGCTCCATTCGCCGGGGCCGAATTCGTCGGGCCGCACCACGGCCCCGCCGTACTCGACGGCGGAACGATCCGACGGGAAGATGCCATCCACTTCGCCGTGGGCGACGAGCACCTCGTAGCGGGCACTCCCATCGGGCCGCAATACCGGTCGCTGCGGCTGCACCAGCGCCTCGTGCGGAACGGCCAGGACGCTCAGGTCGAGCTGCGGATAGCTGAACCGCCGCGCCTCGTGGGTGGCGACGTCCACGCCCAGCTCATCGAAGAGGCGGAGGATGCTGCCGGTCTCGGTGGAGCGCGGCGTGTCGTGGTTCCCGGCGATCAGGACGATCGGCGCATCGGGCAGCTCGGCGCGGAGGCGCTGGAACTGCTGAAAGGCAAAGACGATGGCGGCGTTGGTGGGCCGGACGGAATGGAAGAGATCGCCCGCCACGATGACGACGTCAGGGCGCGCGGCCACCACGCCGTCCACGGCCTGGCGGAACGCCATGGCGGTGTCGGCCTCCCGCTGGTTGATGCCGGCGGGCGTCTGCCGATGGTATTGCCGGAACCCGAGGTGGAGGTCGGCGAGATGGGCGAGTTTCACAGGTAGGAGAATGCGCCGCCCGGGGGCCGGGGGCAAGGCAGGGCGGAGCCCGCGCTACGACGAATATGGATCCGGCGTCCCGCGCAGGGGCAGCACCCCGCTCCGGCGGGTGACCAACTCCGGTTCAACCCGCCGCCCCAGCGCCGCGGTGAAGTAGGCCAGGACATCGTCGGGCCGCAGCTGCCGGGTGCGGGCCAGCGCCCCCCGGACGTCGGCTTCCCGGTGCCCGTCCACGAGCGCGCGAACCTTGTCGGTGCCGATGGCGGGGTCCATCGACCGGAGTTGCCGGGCGACCGCCTCGTCGAATGGCAGGTCGGTCGCCGGCGGGAAGCGCTCCACACCATCTCGGCCGGAGAGCACGCAGGGCCGCGGGAAGCGAAGGAATACCGGCTGCGTGAAATGCGGATGCCGCACCATCAGCTCGCCCTTGGGGAGCGTCGCCAGCTTGATCTTGGTGGCCGGCGAGAGCGTGGCGTACCCGGCAGTGGCCAGTTCGTCAGGATCCATCCGCCCGTAGATGGTGGTGCCGGCGTTGCCGACCACCCGCCGGAGCACCTGGGAGCGGAACTGCTGGGCGGAGAAGAGCACCAGCCCGAGATACCGTCCCCGCTCCGAGAGGTCGAGCAGCATCTTCCGCACGTAGGTGTCCGGTGCCGTCGGCCGGAGCGTACTTGTTGAGCTCGTCCACAAATACGACCACATGGTCCACGCCCAGGTCTCTGCCGCTCAAGATGCTCGCGCAGCTTGCTCACCACGCGGGCAAAGACGAGGTCCTGGGCCAGCGGATCGACGCTCGCAACATCCACCACGTAGACGCCGCGGTCCTCGAAGGCGCCCCAGGGCAGGTCGTTGGAGGCGCCGTCGTCGGTCACCAGCCCCTTGGCGCGGGTGGTGATGTTGCCGAGGCGATTGCGGACCTTCCGGATGGTGGCGATGTGATGGGTGCGCCAGACGTCGCCCCGGTTCTTCGTTTCCAGGCTATCGAAGATGGCGCGGAAGAACGCCTCGAGGTCGGCAAAGGTCAGGACCCGCCAGTCGGTCGGCTGCAGCTCCGGCGCGTGGAAGTCGCGCCCCGACCACCCGATCGGCCAGGAAATCGATGAAGGCGTCGGCCTTGGCGTCCAGGTCGTCGCGGTTGAGCACCACTTCGGCGTATTCCAGCACCTCGCGGAGCCCCCAGGTCAGCGGCTCCGTGTTGGCCGCCAGGTCGGGATGGGTGCGCAAGGTGTTGAGGTTGACGCCATCGGGCTTGCAGGGAGCGAAGTAGTGGACGTGCTCGAAAGGCTTGGGCTCCAGCCCGAGCCGGTCGTAGGACGCGATGTCGTCCGCGGACAGTTCGGCCGGCTGATCGAGGAAGCAGAGGTCGGGCCCCTTCACGTTGAAGCAGAGGGCGGCCACCGAGCCCTTGTGCCGCGGGAAGGTCTGGAAGATGCTGGTCAGGAAGAACTCGACCGCGCTGGTCTTCGTGGCGAGGCCGGAGACGCCGGTGATGTTGAGGTGCGCCGCCTCGGGGCCGAGGAGGAAATCGGCGTCGAGGTAGACCGGCGCCGCCAGTCCCGCCGCGCCGTAGGTCCCCACCGGGATGCCGGTGACGCGCTCTCCCGTCGGTGAACGCGTCCATGCGCAGCGCCGACCGCACATCGTCGTCGGTCGCCATGCGCACCTCGCCGAGGGGAACCGGCTGCAGCGGCTCCTCGGGCTCCTGGCGGAGGACCGCGGCGGTGTAGAGGCGAATCTCGGTGCGGGCCGTGCGTGCGTCGGCGCCCTGCGCGGGGTCCCCGCCCGCCCCCGCGACGGCGTCGAGGGGACGCGCCAGGTCGGCGTACGCCGCCGCGTCCATCACGACACCATACACGACGCGACCGGGGGCATCGACGCGCACGATGGCGCCGACCCCCACGGGCGATTCCCGCGCGGTCCAGAAGTGAAATTGATGGGGAGTGGAGGGCCGAAGCTCGGTGGCGACGACGCGGCCGATCAGATCGGGGCGAATGGCGGGACCTCCGTCAGCCAGAACCCGGCGAGTCGGCGCTTGTGGTCCAGCTCGACCAGCAGGTGATCCGCGACGCGCACCACCTCGACCTCCCGGCGCCCGCCGATGCGGAGGTGCACAATCTTCTCGTCGGGCGTGGCCGAGACCGACAGGGTGGTGTCCACCTCGACGGCGGACACCGACTGCCGGGAGGCCTTGGTCGGCAGCAGCACCCGCCCGGCGCGCGCCCCGTCCGGCGGGGCCAGCCCCGGCACGGTATCCACTTCGGGCCAGACCACGACGTCGAGGCCGCAGAGCACGCCACCGGCGACGTCGAGGACGATGACCGATCCCTCCTCATCGGAGAGCTCGACGCTCCCCTCCTGCCCGCCGCCGTCCACGGCGGCCCGAAACCCGCCGGAGAGAATGTCGGTCTCGACGTCCCAGCGCCATTCAACGGAGGGAAGCCTCCCCTCGAGCGGTTCGACCCGGGTATCGACGTTCATCGGGGGCTCCTAGGCGGCCTGGGCGGCGGTGAGCCGGCCGATGAACTTGAGAATGCGGTCCACGCCGGCGTCGAGTTCCTTGTCCGCTGCAGCATAGCTGAGCCGGACCCACCGGTCGTCTCCAAACGCCGCACCCGGTACCAGCGCCACGCCCTCCTCGGCCATGAGCCTCTCGCAGAAGGCGGCGCCACCACCCCCCGGCCCGGTCAACCCGTCCACCCGGAAGAAGAAGTAGAAGGCGCCGTGCGGCTCGACGAACTCGACGCCCGGCACCTCGCGGCGGAACCGCGCCACGAGCCGGTCGCGCCGCGCGCGGAAGGCGGCGACCATGCGGAGCACGTCGGCCTCGACCCGCTCGTCGCTGAAGGCCGTGGCCGAGGCCCACTGCGCCGGATGATTGGCCCCGGTCGTGGTGTGCGACTGCAGCGCGGCCATTCCCTTGAACACGTGCGTCGGCGCGAGCGCGGCGCCGATGCGCCACCCGGTCATCGCGTAGGCCTTGCTGGCGCCGGCGATGACGACCGTCCGCTCCAGCAGGTCGTCCGGCAGGTCGAGGAAGCTCGGCGCCGCCTTTGCCCCGTAGTTGATCCGCCGGTAGATCTCGTCGGCAATGATCCAGACTTCATTCTTCCTGGCCCACTCCGCGATCGCCTTCAGCTCCGGCAGGGTGTACACCGCCCCCGTCGGGTTGCACGGCGAGCAGATGATGAGCCCCTTGGTGCGCGTGGTGGAATGGTTGTCGAGCTCCTTGGCGCCGACCTTCAGCCCCCACTCGATGTCGCCAGGCACGAGCACCGGCTCGGCGCGGCAGAGATGCACGATTTGCGGATAGGAGACCCAGGCCGGCGCCGGGATCAGTACCTGGTCGTTGGGGCCGAAGAGGGTGAAGCAGGCGTTGAAGAGGGAGTGCTTCGAGCCGGAACTGACAAGGATGTTGTCGGCGTTGACCGGCCGACCGCCACTGAGCGCGGAGAGGTTCTTCGCGATGGCGGTGCGGAGCTCCGGAATGCCCGGATTCGGCGGATAGTGAGTCATCCCCTTCTGGATGGCGGTGATGCCCGCCTGGGCCGCCACCATCGGCGTGTCGAAATCCGGCTCGCCGAGGCTGAGATCGAAGACCTCCTCGCCGGCGGCGCGGCGGCGCTTCGTTTCGGCGCTGATCGCGATCGTCTCGGAGGGCTTCAGGTGCACCAGGTTGAGCGAGAGCGGTTCGGGCATTGCGGAGTCCGGAGGGGAGTGGGAAATGTCGAGCCGAAAGCTCCCCACGCCGCAGGGTGATGTCAACTGCGCCCGCGGTGGCATCCGGGGCGCGGTCCGCTTATTCTTGAGCCCCGGCGCGAGCCGACTATTTGACAACCGAGGGTCCTGTGTCCGAGTCATTCATGTTTGCGTCCCCTGCCGACCTCGCCGAGGCGGCCACGACCGCCGAGCGCGGCCACAACGTCGTGGCTGCCCTGCCGCCATGCGCCGCTGGCGCGGCCCCCATCCTCGCCGCACTCGGCAGGCGACTGGCGGCGGCGCCCTCGACCGGACTCCGGGTCCTCATCCTCGCCACTCCCGACACCTCATCCGACTGGACCGAAGCCGCCACGCGGGCCATGCCCTCGTGCCGCGTCCGCTCGTCCGGCAACCTGACTCGCACCACCCGGCAGCTCCGCGCCGGGCAGGTGGAGGTGCTGGTCGCGTCTCCCGCCGAGGCGCAGCAACTCGTCGAGAAATCGGTACTCAAGACCGACCAGCTGTCCGCGGTCATGCTTGCGTGGCCCGAGTCGTGGGGCGGCGCCGAGGCGCTCGCGGTGCTGATGCACGACCTCGGCAAGGAGACCCAGCGGATCGTCTGCACCGC
This sequence comes from uncultured Gemmatimonadales bacterium, assembly GCA_963748815.1. Taxonomy (GTDB): domain Bacteria; phylum Gemmatimonadota; class Gemmatimonadetes; order Gemmatimonadales; family GWC2-71-9; genus SPDF01. Next base: position 1,053,444 of record CAVVKJ010000010.1, read on the forward strand.
GCAGCCGGAGGCGGCCGCGGACGTGATCGAGCGCTACGCCCGGAAGGCGCTGACGGCAGGGTTCCCGCCGGCGGAGGCGCCTCCGATGAGCCCGCTCGGCCCCGTCCGGACGGTGAGCGTGTCGTGGAACCGGCGTGCGGTGGCGGTGGCCGAGGTGGTGGAGCTGCTCGACCCGGCCAGGGTGACGGTGTGGTGCCTGGATGCGGCCGGGGTGACCGCGGTCAAGGCGGCGATGGCGGGACACGACGCCGACGCCCTTATCACCGACGGAGACGTCGAGGCGACGGAGCTCGTGGTGGCGTACGACCTGCCCACGCCGGGCACGCTCCAGGCGCTGATGGCGGCCGGACCGGTGGTGTTGATGGTTCCGCCGGCAGGCGAGGAGTACGTCGCCCGCATTACCTCGTCACGGCGGAGCCTCAGATTGTCGGGGGCCGTGGACGCGGCGCAGGACGAAGCGTCGCGCCGACGGGCCACCATTGCGAAGATTCTTGAGGGCGGCGTGCCCGGCACCGGCTTGCTGGCCTTGGCGCCGCTTTTCGAGCGCCACGATCCATCGGCGGTGGCGGCGGCGATGTACCAGCTGTGGACCGGCCATGCCAGTGACCCGGTGCCCACCCCGGTCGCTCGCCCGGCCGATCCACCGGCGGCGGTGGAGTCGTACCCGCCCGGTTCCACGGCGCGGATGTTCGTGAGCGTGGGGCGCCAGGACGGCACCACCGCCGCGGATTTGGTGGCGGTGCTCACCAAGGAAGTCCGGATCGACAAGTCGAAGATCGGGCGGATCGAGCTGAAGGAGGCCTACTGCCTGGTGGAGTTGCCGGCGGGAGAGGTCGAGCAGATCGTGCGGGGGATGGACGGGCGGACGGTGCGGAACAAGAAGATCATGGCCAAGGTGGACCGTGGGCCGGCGTCGCCGGCCCCGAAGCGGCGGGCGCCTACTTCCGGCGGTTCACGAGCGCCTTGAGGGCGCTCCCCGGCCGAAAGGCGGGCACCACCGACGCCCGGATCGGAATGGACTTCCCCGTCTTGGGGTCGCGGCCGTTCCGGGCGCCGCGCTGACGTGGCTCGAAGCTCCCGAACCCCGAAATCTGCACCGTATTTCCCTTCCGAAGCTCCCCTCCAACGATTCCATCCGTCCCGAAGAACGCATCCACGATCTCGCTGGCCCGCGCCTTGGACGTGCCGAGCCGCTTGGCGACGGCGGCCACGAGTTCCGACTTCTTCACGCAGGGCTCCTTCGGCGGCATCGGCGGGGGGAGGGTGCGGCGGCAATATGGTGCGGCGGATTGAGGGGGGCAAGAGTGGACAATCACCGTACCGTTGGTACGTGCTTGACCCCACCCCCTCCGCGCGGTAACCTCAGCGACACCCCCCGCACGTGGAGACCCACCGGATGTTTCACGGCAGCAGACCAGGTTCCATCGAAGTCATCAGCGGGGTGATGTTCAGCGGCAAGAGCGAGGAACTCATTCGCCGGGTGCGGCGCGCCATCATCGCCCGGCGGCGGGTGGAGGTGTTCAAGTCCCACCTCGACGCCCGCTACGCCGGCCTCTACAGCGTGAGCAGCCACGACGGCCTCGAACTCGATGCCAAGCCCGTGGACACCGCCGCCGAGATCTTCCGGCAGGTGAGCCCCGACTCCGAGATGGTGGCCATCGACGAAGCCCAGTTCCTCGACGACGACATCGTGACGGTGTGCACCGCGCTGGCCAACCGCGGCGTGCGGGTGGTGCTGGCCGGCACCGACACCGACTTCCGCGGCGAGCCCTTCGGCCCGATGGGGTCGCTGATGGCCGTCGCCGAGCAGGTGACCAAGCTCCGCGCCATCTGCGTGGTCTGCGGCGACGAGGCGTGCCGCAACCAGCGCCTGATCGACGGCGCCCCCGCGCGCTACGACTCCCCCACCATCATGGTCGGCGGCCGCGAGAGCTACGAGGCCCGCTGCCGGCACTGCCATCGGGTGCCCCGCGCCGACGAAGACCAGCGAGCGTTGCTATGATCGTCGCCCTCACCGGAAACATTGCCGCCGGGAAGTCCACCGTCGTCGCCCTCTTCAAGAGCTGGGGCGCCGGCATCGTGGACGCCGACCAGGTCGTCCGCGACCTCCAGCGCCCCGGCACCGAGGTGTTCCAGCAGATCGTGAAGCGGTTCGGCAAGGCGATCCTCACCCCCGGTGGGGAAATCGACCGCCCGGCCCTCCGCCGGCTGATCCTGGCCGACACCCGCGCCCGCTCCGACCTGAACGGCATCGTGCACCCGGCGGTCCGCGCCCAGCGCGACACCCTGGTGGCCGCCGCCCGCGCCGCCGGCGCTCGAATCGTCATCGCCGACATCCCCCTCCTCTTCGAGGCCGCCGACCCCGCCGAATTCGACGCCGTCGTGCTGGTCGACGCCCCCGAAGCCACCCGCCTCCACCGGCTGGTGACGATGCGGGGCCTCCCGCGCGAGGACGCCGAACGGCTGATGGCGGCCCAGCAACCGAGCGCCGGGAAGCGCCCACGGAGCCAGTTTGTCATCGACAACGACGGCGACCGGGCCCAGCTCGAGCGCCGCACCCGCGACGTCTGGCTCGCGCTCGAGGCGCGCGCCGCCGCCGCTTGATTTCGGGCCACTTTCGGTCTATTCTCCGCCCCGAACAATCTTCCCGGGAGTACGCGTGTCCAACGTGCCGGCCGATCTCCTCTACACCAGCGATCACGAATACGTCAAGAAGACGAGCGACCCCGCCATCGTGCAGGTCGGCATCACCGACTACGCACAGGGCGAACTGGGCGACGTCGTCTTCGTGAACCTCCCCAAGAAGGGCGACAAGTTCGGGGCCCACGCCGTCTTCGGCACCATCGAGGCGGTCAAGGCGGTCTCCGAGCTCTACAGCCCCCTGGCCGGCGAAGTCGTCGAGGTCAACGGTGGCCTGGACGCCAACCCGGCGGCCATCAACACCGACCCCTACGGCGAGGGCTACCTGGTCAAGATCAAGGTGACCGACGCCGGCGAAATGGGTTCGCTGCTCTCGGCGGAGGCCTACAAGAAGCACATCGGCGAGTAACACACCGATGCCGCAGTGCCCCGATTGACCGCGCGCCCCGCTCCCCTCGGACCGGGGCGTGCATTCTTATATGTGGTGAGGACGTAACCCCATGGCCGCCAAATCGACCCCGGCTTCCCCGCTCGCCGGGCTGGTCCAGACCGAACGCTTTGTCACCCGCCACCTCGGCCCCCGCCCCGCCGACATCGAGAAGATGCTCAAGACGGTGGGGTACAAGTCGATGGACGACTTCATCGACGCCGTCATCCCCGAGGACATCCGGCTCCGCCGCCCGCTGGCCCTGGCCCCCGGCCGGAGCGAACGCGAGGTCCTGCAGGAGCTCCGCCGCATCGCGGCCCAGAACCAGGTCTTCCGCTCCTACATCGGCATGGGCTACCACGGGACCTTCACGCCCCCGGTCATCGCGCGGAACATCCTCGAGAACCCCGGCTGGTACACCGCCTACACCCCCTACCAGGCCGAGATTGCCCAGGGACGTCTCGAGGCGCTCCTCAATTTCCAGACTGTGGTGGCCGACCTGACCGGCCTGCCGGTGGCCAATTCCTCCCTGCTCGACGAAGCGACGGCCGCCGCCGAGGCGATGTACCTCACGGTGGCGGTCACCCGGCACGAGGGCACGCCCGTCTTCATGGTGGACAGCCAGTGCCACCCCCAGACGATCGCGGTGGTCAAGACGCGCGCCGAGGCGCGGGGCATCGACATCGTGGTGGCGGATCCCGACGGATTCAAGTTCAAAGCGGGCGTCGTCGGCGCGCTGATCCAGTATCCCGCCACCGACGGCGCGATTCGCGACCATCGCAAGTTCTGCGAGGCGGCGCACGCCGCCGGTGCGCTGGTGACGGTGGCCACCGACCTCCTGGCGCTGACCATGCTGGTGCCGCCGGGGGAGTTCGGCGCCGACATCGCCATCGGGAACAGCCAGCGGTTCGGCGTCCCGATGGGCTTCGGCGGCCCGCACGCGGCGTTCTTCGCCACGAGCGAGGCGCACAAGCGGTTCCTCCCGGGACGCATCATCGGCGTCTCCAAGGACGCCGACGGCAATCCCGCCCTCCGGATGGCGCTGCAGACCCGCGAGCAGCACATCCGTCGCGACAAGGCGACCAGCAACATCTGCACGGCGCAGGTGCTCCTGGCGGTGATGGCCAGCATGTACGCGGTCTACCACGGCCCCGAGGGCATCCGGCGGATCGCGGAGCGCGTGCACTCGATCACCGGGCTCCTCGCCGCCGCCCTCCGGCGCCTGCGCTACACGCTGGTGCACGACTCCTATTTCGACACCCTCTGCGTCGAGGTGGAACCGTGGGCGCAGCCGCGGATCATCGACCACGCGCGCGGCCGCCGCATCAACCTGCGCGCCATCGGCGACAACCGGATCGGCATCGCGCTCGACGAGACCGTCACCCTCGACGACCTGGCCGACCTGATCGCCACCTTCTCGCTCAACGAGGTCCTGCCCTACATGCTGAGCGAGATCGGCGAGAAGGCCGCCCCGGCCATCCCCGCGGCGCTCAAGCGCACCTCGCCCTACCTGACCCACCCCGTCTTCCACCGGAACCGGTCGGAAACGGAAATGCTCCGCTACATGCGGAAGCTCGAGGCCAAGGATCTCTCGCTCACGTCGGCGATGATCCCCCTCGGCTCCTGCACCATGAAGCTCAACGCGACCACCGAGATGGTCGGCGTCAGCTGGCGGGAGTTCAACCGGCTGCACCCCTTCGCGCCGCTGGAACAGACCCAGGGCTACCACATGCTCTTCCGGCACCTCGAGGCGTCGCTCGCCGAGATCACCGGCTTTGCGGCGGTCTCGTTGCAGCCCAATGCCGGTTCGCAGGGCGAGTACGCCGGGCTGCTCGTCATCCGCGCGTACCACCGCGCGCGGGGCGACGAGAAGCGCACCACCTGCCTCATCCCGATGTCGGCGCACGGCACCAACCCGGCCAGCGCCGTGATGGCGGGGATGAACGTCGTGGTGGTGAAGAGCGACCCCAACGGCAACATCGACGTCGCGGACCTGAAGCAGAAGGCGGCGGAGCACCGCGACACCCTGGCGGCGCTCATGGTGACCTATCCCTCGACCCACGGCGTGTTCGAGGCCTCCATCAAGAACATCTGTGCCATCGTCCACGAGCACGGTGGCCAGGTGTACATGGACGGCGCCAACATGAATGCGCAGGTCGGCCTCTGCCGCCCCGGCGACATCGGCGCGGATGTGTGCCACCTCAACCTCCACAAGACCTTCTGCATTCCGCACGGCGGCGGCGGCCCCGGCATGGGCCCGATCTGCGTGGCGGCGCACCTCGAGCCGCACCTGCCCGGGCACCCGGTGGTGGACCTCCGGCACGCCGATGCCAGCGGCGCCGTCTCGTCCGCGCCGTGGGGGAGCCCGTCGATCCTGCCGATTTCCTGGGCGTACATCGTGCTGATGGGCGCCGAAGGGCTGACCGAGGCCACGAAGGTGGCCATCCTCAGCGCCAACTACCTGGCCAAGCGGCTGGAGGGGTCGTTCGAGGTGCTCTACACCGCCCCGAACGGCACCGTGGCCCACGAGTGCATCGTGGACATGCGCCCCTTCAAGGCCACCGCCGGCATCGAGGTGGAGGACATCGCCAAGCGGATCATCGACTATGGATTCCATCCGCCGACCGTCTCCTTCCCGGTGGCGGGGACCCTGATGGTGGAGCCGACCGAAAGCGAGCCGCTGGCCGAGCTCGACCGGTTTGCCGACGCGCTCATCTCCATTCGCGGCGAAATCCGCGACATCGAGGAAGGCAAGGCGGATCGCGCCAACAACGTGCTGACCAACGCGCCGCACACCATGCAGCGGGTCATCGCGGACAACTGGGACCGCCCCTACTCCCGCGAGCTGGCGGCGTTCCCGTCGGCCGCCACGCGCGAGCACAAGTCCTGGCCCACGGTGGGCCGGGTCGACGGCGCCTACGGCGACCGCAACCTCGTCTGCACCTGCCCGCCGGTGGAGAGCTACGAATCGTAGCGCCGATGCGGTGGACGCTCCTGCTCGACCCGCTGGGGCGACCCGGATGGCACAACATGGCGGTGGATCAGGCCCTCCTCGACCTCGCGGCCGGGGAGGGTCGTGCATTTCTGCGGCTCTACCGGTGGCAGCCGCACTGCCTCTCCTTCGGGCGCAACGAACCGGCGCGGAAACGGTACGACCGCGCCGCGATCGCGGCACTCGGGATCGACACCGTCCGTCGCCCGACGGGTGGACGCGCCGTCTGGCACGCGGAGGAGCTCACCTACGCCGTGGCCGCGCCGATCGAGACGTTCGGGACCCTTGCCGAGACCTATCGACAAGTCCACGACACGATTGCCGAGGCACTACGCTCCCTCGGCTTCCCCGCGACGCTTGCGCCTCCGCCCCGGCGGAGCGACGCCCTCGATGCCGGCGCCTGCTTCGCGTCCCCGGCCGGCGGCGAGGTGGTGATGGACGGGAAGAAGGTCGTGGGCAGCGCCCAGCTCAGGGAGGGAGGCGCCTTCCTGCAACACGGCTCCATTCTCCTTGCCGGCTCCCAGCAACTGGTCAGCGACGTGACCCTCGGTGCACCGCCGGCCGAAGGTTCGGTCGCGCTGTCCGCAGTTCGAGGTACGCCAGTCTCCTTCGAAGAAGTCGCATCGGCAGTCGCAGTTGCGGCCCGCTCGTGGTCAGGCGAATGGGATGAGGAGAGAGCCGATTCGATGCCACTTCCGGATGCGATCCAACGCCGGGGCGAGCAATTCCGCGGCGACGAGTGGACCTGGCGGAGGTAGGGTTCCCCCTCTCCCGGAGGGAGAGGGGGTCAGGGGGTGAGGGGTCGCCCCCGGTTGGCCAAAACCCTTTCCGGTGCGACATTACGAGGGCATCCCGGCCCGATCCCCCCACCCGAGGTTTGCTTGTGCGACGCCCCCTCCTGTCAGCCGCGCTGAGCCTGCTCTTCCTGTTCGCCGCCGCCACGGCAGCGACCGGCCAGGCCGCGACTCGGCAGGAGACGGTGGTCATCCTGATGGGACGGGAGCCGGCCACCCCGATCCCCCTGCTGACCCAGGGGATGAGTGCCAACCAGGATGTGGCCAACCTCCTCTTCCTGCCGCTTGCCCAACTCGGCCCCAACAACATCACCGTCGGCGACAAGGGCTTTGTCCCCATGCTCGCCCGGAGTTGGGTGCGGCGTGATTCGCTGACGCTGGTCTTCGAGATGGATCCCCGCGCGCGCTGGCACGATGGCGTCCCGGTGACCGCGCGCGACGCGGCCCTGGCGCTCAACCTCGCCCGGGACTCCACCATCAGCGCCGGTACGGCGCTGCTGCTCCGCCGGATCGCGAGCGCCACCGCCGAGGACGCCCTGCACCTGGTGGTCCGGTTCAGCGAGGCCTACGACGAACAGTTCTACGATGTCATCTACCAGGTGTCGCCGCTTCCGGCCCACCTCATCGACACCATTCCGAAGGGCGCGCTCAGGCAGTCCGCGTTTGCCTCCGCGCCGGTCGGCAACGGCCCCTATCGGTGGAGTCGGCGGGTGCCAGGTCAGCAGCTGGATCTCGTCGCCAACGATCAGTTCTTCCTCGGGAAGTCGGGCCCCCGCCGGGTGACGATTCTCACCGTTACCGATTCCGACGCGCGGATCAACCTGCTCCTGAGCGGCGGGGCCGACGTCCTCCAGACGCTGGGGACCACCACGGAGATCGCGCGCGTCCAGGCCGACAAGCGGCTGGCAATCTTCCCGACGCCGTCCTTCACCGTCGGCTACCTCCTCTTCAACCAGCGGGACCCGACCGACCTGAGCCGTCCGCATCCGATCCTGGCCAATCGTGACGTCCGGGCCGCGCTGCAGATGGCACTCGACATCCCAGCCATCGTCGAAGCCACGTTCGGCCCGTGGGCCAGTATCCCTGTGGGGCCGGTACCCGAACTTTCCTGGATCCGGGACCCATCCACCCGGCCCGCCGCGCGGAACACGACCGGCGCGCTGGCGTTGCTGAAGGCGAACGGGTGGTTCGACACCGATGGCGACGGGTACCTCGACAAGAGCGGGAAGCCGCTCGCGCTGTCGATCAGTTTTCCGGGGTCGAGCGCGCCCCGCGCACAGATCGCCCTGCTCGTGCAGGAGGAACTCCGGCAGATCGGCGTGAAGGTCGAGCTGGCCCGGCTGGAGGGATCGGTCTGGAACGAGCGGAGAAACAAGGGCAACTTCGACATCGACTTCGGCCAGGCGACCCTCGACCCCTCACCCTACGGCCTCACGCAGAGCTGGGGATGCGCGGGGCGCGGCGGCAGCAACGTCGGGCACTTCTGCGACCCGGCGGTGGACTCGCTCCTTCGGGCGGCGCAGCTGAGCAGGAAGGATGCGCTGGCCCTCTACCGCCAGGCCGTCCGGACGCTGGTGGACGACGTCCCCGCCATCTTCGTCTACTCACCGACGCTCCCCTTCACGGTGGCGAAGCGCATCCGCCGCGTCGAAATCAACCCGACGTACCTCTACTCGGCGCTCTGGCGATGGAACCCGGGCCCCCTCCCCTGACGTGACCCGCTGGCTCCTCAGGCGCCTCGCGCAGGCCGTGCTCACCTTCCTGGTGGTCACGGTGCTGCTATTCGTGCTCATGCGGCTCACGCCCGGCGACCCGCTCGAGCGGCTCACCGGCGACCGCCAGGTGTCCGCGCAGGAGACCGCCGAACTGCGCCGCCGCTTCGGCATCGACCAGCCCATCACCGACCAGTTCACGACGTTCCTGGGCGGCGCCCTCCGCGGCGACCTCGGCGTCTCCATCGAGCACTACCCGACCCGTGTCTCCACCCTGCTCGCCACGCGTCTCCCCGCCTCGATGCTGCTGGGCGCCACCGTGCTGCTGATGACGTTCGGGATCGGGATCGCGCTCGGCGTCCTGCAGGCGGTACGCCGCGGACAGCCCACCGACCGGTGGCTCACCCGCGCCTCGCTCGCCTTCTACGCGATGCCCTCCTTCTGGCTCGGGTTGGTGCTCGCCTGGTACTTCGGCATCCGGCATCAGTGGCTGCCGGTGGCGCAGATGCACGACCCGCTCCTCGGCCCCGACGCCGGCTGGCTCGCCAGCACCGGCGACCTGTTGCGCCACCTCGTCCTCCCCGCGGTGACCCTCACCGCCGTGAGTCTCGCCGCCGTCATGCGCTATCAGCGCACCGCCCTCCTCGAGGTGCTGCGGCTCGACTTCGTCCTCGCGGCCCGCGCGCGCGGCCTCCCCGAGCGCCAGGTCCTCTGGCGCCACGCCTGGCGGAACGCGCTCTTCCCTGTGATCGGCCTCCTCGGGCTCTGGCTGCCGATTCTCGTGTCCGGATCAGTCTTTGTGGAGCAGGTGTTCAACTGGCCGGGGCTCGGTTCGCTCGCGGCCAACGCGGTCGGCGCGCGCGACTACCCGGTCATCCTCGGCACCGCGATGCTGGTGTCCGCCCTGGTCCTCCTGGGCGGCATCCTGGCCGACCTCGGCTACTATGCCCTCGACCCGCGGGTGCGCCGCGCATGACCGGCTCGCTCTGGCGGCTCCTCTCGCGCACCGTCGCGAATCCCTCGGGACGGATCGGGCTGCTCATCCTCGCGCTGCTCACGGCGTTTGTGCTCATCGGACCCTGGCTCCTCCCCGACCCGAATGCGATGCCCGACCTGATGGCCGGCGCCCTCGCCCCCGGCGCGGGGCACCCCTTCGGCACCGACCAGCTCAATCGGGACGTCCTGGCGCGCGTGGTCACCGGCGGACGGATCTCGCTCTCCATCTCTGCGCTCGCGGTCGCGCTCGCCATCCTGCTCGGGGCGCTGGTCGGCGGCCTCGCCGGCTTCTACGGCGGATGGCTCGACGGCGCCCTGATGCGCGTCGTCGACGGCGCGCTCGCCATCCCCCGGCTCTTCCTCCTCCTGCTCCTGGTGGCCGTCTGGGAGCAGATGCCGCTTGCCGCGCTGGTCCTGGTGCTCGGCGCCACCGGCTGGTTCGGCACCAGCCGCATCGTCCGCGGCGAGATCCTGCGACTGCGGGAGGCGGAGTTCGTCTTTGCGGCCCGGGCGCTCGGCGCAGGTCCGGGACGGATTATCTTCCGGCACCTGCTCCCGAACGTCGCCGGGCCCCTGCTCGTGGCGGCCACCCTCGGCGTGGGTGACGTGATCCTCCTCGAGGCGGGACTGTCGTTTCTCGGCGTGGGCGTCCGCCCGCCGACCCCCTCCTGGGGCGGCATGATCCTCGACGCCCGGTCGCTCCTGACGACGGCGCCCTGGGCCAGCCTCTTTCCCGGCCTGGCCATCGTCGTGACCGTCCTGGCCGTCAATCTCATCGGCGACGCCCTGCGCGGCGCCCTCGACCCCCGGAGCGCATGACCCCACTGCTGGAAGTTGAGGACCTGCGCATCGCCTTCCCGTCGTCGGGCGGCACCTCGCGCCCGGTGGACGGCGTGAGCTTCTCGCTGTCGAAGGGGGAGCTGCTCGCCGTGGTCGGCGAATCAGGCTGCGGCAAGAGCCTGACCTCCCTCGCTCTCCTCCGCCTCGTCCCGCCCCCGGGCCAGATTCTCCCCGGCAGCGCCATCCGCCTCGACGGCACCGACGTGCTCGCGTTGGGCGATGCAGAGCTGCGCGCCATCCGGGGCCGCCGCATCGGGATGATCTTCCAGGATCCGATGACCAGCCTCAACCCGGTCTTCACCGTGGCCGACCAGATCAGCGAGAGCGTCCGGGCGCACCAGCGCGTCTCAAAGCACGCCGCCCGAGCCCGCGCCCTTGAGCTGCTGCGGGAAGTGGGGATCCCGGACCCCGTCGAGCGACTCGACAATTATCCGCACCAGATGAGCGGCGGCATGCGGCAGCGGGTGATGATCGCCATCGCCCTCGCCTCGGAGCCGGAGCTCCTCATTGCCGACGAACCGACCACGGCGCTCGACGTGACGGTGCAGGCCCAGATTCTCGAGCTGCTCGACGGCCTCCGCGCGGCGCGCGGCATGGCCGTGCTCCTGATCACCCACGACCTCGGCATCGTGGCGGGTCGCGCCGATCGGGTGGCGGTGATGTACGCCGGCCGGCTCGTGGAAGAGGCTCGCACCGCCGACTTGTTCGCCCGTCCCTCGCATCCCTACACCAAGGGGCTGCTCGCCTCCGTGCCGCGCATCACCGGGGCGGTCACCCGGCTCACGCCGATCGCCGGCACCGTACCGCCCCCCACGGCGTGGCCCTCCGGCTGCCGATTTCACCCGCGGTGTCCTGCCGCCCTTTCCCGCTGCGCCACCGACGATCCCCCCGCCCTGGCCCTCGGACAGCACCACCGGATGCGCTGCTGGCTGGCCGAAGGTGGGGCATCGTGACGACACCCTTGATCGAAGTGCGCGACCTGGTCAAGCACTACAAGGCCACCGGATTCCTGGCGCGGAAGTCGCCGCCGGTCCGCGCGGTGGACGGCGTCTCCTTCACCGTCGGCAAGGGGGAGACGCTCGGCCTCGTCGGGGAATCCGGCTGCGGCAAGTCGACGGTCGGGCGCACGATCCTCCGGCTGCAGGACGCCACGGCGGGGTCGGTCTCGTTCGATGGTTCGGATTTCTTTGCGCTGGATGCGGCCGCGCTGCGGCAGGCCCGCCGCCGGCTCCAGATCATCTTCCAGGATCCGTACAGCTCGCTCAACCCGCGGATGACCGTCGGCGACGCGATCGCCGAGGGGATCGAGATTCACCGGCTCGCGCCGCGCGCCGAGATTCCCGGGCGCGTGGCGCAACTGCTGGAGGAAGTCGGCCTCGACGCCGGCTACGCGACACGCTATCCGCACGAGTTCTCCGGCGGTCAGCGCCAGCGGATCGGCATCGCACGGGCGCTCGCGGTCGAACCCGCGTTCATCGTCTGTGACGAACCGGTGTCCGCGCTCGACGTGTCGGTGCAGGCGCAGGTGTTGAACCTCCTGGCCGACCTGCAGGCGCGGCGCGGCATCTCCTACCTGTTCATCGCGCACGACCTCGCGGTGGTGCGGCAGATCGCGCACCGGGTGGCGGTGATGTACCTCGGGCGCATCGTCGAGACGGGCCCGACCGAGGACATCCTCGCACGCCCCGCGCACCCCTACACGAAGGCCCTGCTCTCCGCGGTGCCGGTGCCCGATCCGGAGACGCAGCGGCTGCGCATCGTGCTCCCCGGAGACCCGCCGAGTCCCTCCAATCCCCCGCCGGGGTGCGCCTTCCACCCCCGGTGCCCGCACCCCGCCAAGGACGCGAGGTGCACGACGGAGCGACCGATCCTGCACCAGATCGGCGGAGCGGAGGTGGCCTGCCACCATGCGTTGGCCGCCACATGAGTCGCACCCGCATCTCCAGCGGCGCCCCCTGGGAGGCGATCGTCGGGTACTCCCGTGCCGTCCGCATGGGTCGCTGGGTGCACGTGTCGGGCACCACCGCCACTGACGGTAAGGGTGGCATCGTCGGCGAGGGAGACGTCTACGCGCAGGCGGTCCAGACCCTCGACAACATCGAACGCGCCCTGCTCCAGGCCGGCGCGACAATGGCCGACGTGGTCCGCACCCGCATGTACGTGACAAACATCGACCAATGGGAAGCCGTCGGGCGGGCCCATGGCGAGCGGTTCGGCGACATCCGGCCCGCCACCAGCATGGTGGAGGTGAGTCGGCTCATCGACCCCCGCATGCTCGTCGAAATCGAGGCCGACGCCCGACTCGACGGGGCCGACGACGACTGACCCCGTTCTCCCTCCAGGAACACCGACCATGCCGCTGCCGCTCCATCACATCGACGCTTTCACTGACCGCCCCTTCGCGGGCAACCCCGCCGCGGTCTGCCTCCTCGAGCGCGACATGGACGCCGCCTGGATGCAGTCGGTCGCGGCGGAAATGAACCTCTCCGAGACCGCCTTCCTCCTGCCACGCCCCGATGGCTTCGGCCTCCGCTGGTTCACGCCCGCGGTCGAGGTGGAACTCTGCGGACACGCGACGCTGGCCAGCGCGCACTTCCTCTGGTCAGAGCGGCTCATCAAGCCGAAGGCCGTCGCCCGCTTCCACACCCTGAGCGGCGTCCTGACCGCAACGCAGCGGGACGGATGGATCGAACTCGATTTCCCCGCCACGCCAGCGACCCCCGCCCCCGCCCCCGCGGGGATGGCGGCCGCCCTCGGCTGCGCGCCGGTCGCGGTGGCCAAGTCGGCGTACGACTACCTGATCGAGGTGGCGAAGGAATCCGAGGTGCGCGCACTCGAACCGGACTACCGCGCGCTCCGGGTGGTGAATGCGCGCGGCGTGATCGTCACTGCCGTCGGCGACAACGGGAAGTACGATTTCGTCTCCCGGTTCTTCGGCCCCGCCGTCGGCATCGACGAGGATCCGGTGACCGGCTCGGCGCACTGCGTCCTCGGCCCCTACTGGCAGGAGCGGCTCGGCAAGTCCTCGTTCCTGGCCTATCAGGCCTCACCGCGCGGCGGCGAGGTCCGGGTCGAGGTGAAGGGCGACCGCGTCCACCTCGGTGGGAAGGCCGTCACCGTGTCGCGCGGGGAACTCCTGTGAGCGAGGCGGCCGTCGAGGCCTTCGGCCTTCTCGACATGCGTGTCGGTCGGATCACCCGCGCCGAACCCAACACCGGCGCGCGCAAGCCGTCGTACCGCCTCTGGGTGGACTTTGGCGACCTGGGCCAGCGCACCTCGAGCGCGCAACTCACCGAGGTGTACACGGCGGAGGAATTGGTGGGTCGCCAGGTCGTCGCGGCGGTGAACCTCGGATCCCGGCGCATCGCGGGCTTCCTGTCGGAGGTGCTGGTGCTCGGGGTGCCGAACGAGGCGGGACAGGTCGTACTGCTGCAACCAGAACGGACCGTGCCGCTCGGCGGCCGAGTCTACTGAGGGGTGTGACGATGCGGGTCTATCTGTCGGTGGACATGGAGGGCGTGGCGGGGGTGGTGCACGAGGACCAGACCAACCCGATCGACCCGAACTGCGCCGGCGAGTACGGGCGCTTCCGGCGGATCATGACCGGTGAAGCCAACGCGGCCGTGGAGGGTGCCCTGTCGGCGGGCGCCACTCGCGTGGTGGTCAACGACAGCCACTGGCTGATGCGGAACCTCCTGGCCGAGGAACTCCACCCAGCCGCCGAACTGGTGAGCGGCTCGACCAAGCCCCGCTCGATGCTGGAAGGCATCGAGGAGGGATTCGAAGCCGCCTGCTTCATCGGGTACCACGCCCGGGCCGGGACGGCGCACGCCGTCCTCGATCACACCTACACCGACCGGATCTTTCGGGTGACGCTCAATGGGCAGGAGGTGGGCGAACTCGGGCTGAACGCTGCGCTGGCGGGAAGATTCGGCGTGCCGGTGGCGCTGGTATCGGGCGACCAGGCGCTCGCCGCGGAATGCGACGGGCTGCTCGGCCCGGGCACCCGTGCGGTCGTGGTGAAGCACGCCGTGGCCCGGCACGGGGCGCGGTCACTGGCCCCCTCGGAGGCGTGCCGGCTCATCCGCGAGGGAGTCGCAGCGGCGGTGCGCCAGCCGCCGACGCCGTGGACGGTCTCGTCGCCGGCCACGATCGAGGTGGAGTTTTGCTCGAGTCATCACGCCGACATGGCCGAGCTGGTCCCGGGCGCGCACCGCACCGGAGGGCGGACGGTGCGGGTGACACACGTGGACTACGCCGAGGCGTTCACGGCGTTCCGGGCACTGTACAACCTGGCGTCGGTGCCCTGACCTCGGCCAGCGCGCGCGACGCCGCCAGGCGGGAGAGGTTCCACTCGGTCCCCGCCTTCGAATCCCGCCCCCACCGCGCCTCCAGCTCCGCCAGCGCCATGCACTGATCCGCGGCGGACATCGACTCCGCCCCGCGCAGCACCGTCGGCACGGCGTCGGCGCTCAGGCTCGTCAGGTACGGTCGATCCAGCGACACGCCGCCGCGTGCACGCTCGAGGTTGACCCCGGCGATGAGGGCGTCGGGATTGATCACGTTGAGCGCCAGCAGGACCGCGAAGGCCCCCGCCAGCGCGCCCGGCACGAAGCGCGACCGCCGCCCCCGCAGCACCGTCGCCCCGAACCACCCGAACATCCCGGCCAGCCACGCCATGAACGCGATGGTGTAGAAGCGCTGCTCGGTCAGGCCATAGAACGACTCGTAGAGCACCATCCGGTGGAAGGCGCTGGCGAGAATCAGCACGAGCAGGACGATGACGGCGGCCGTCAGCCGGTGAAACCGGGCCACCGCAGCGTGCTCGCGACCGCTCAGGCACCAGTCGGCGAAGTACAGGATTGGCATCGAAAGCGCCGCCACCGCGACCATCTCGAAGAACCCCTGCCGGGCGTATTGCGAAATGGTGATCCCCATCGTCGCCTGGAAGTCCTGCGCGGACAGGAACAGCTCGCCCGCCTGGAATCCGACGAAGACCGCCAGCAGCCCGCCGATCGCGGCGACGAAGGTGTAGAGGATGGTGGGTTGCAATTCCGGCCGCGGCAACACCGGCGCCGGCCGGCGCCCCTCCAGCCAGAACCCGCTCCGCAGGAGGCCGACGCCGATCCAGCTGAACACGCCGACCCGCACCACGTGATCCACCTGCTCGAACAGGTCGAACCTGAACGCCCGGGACATCGTGTCGGCAAAGAGAGGATCGGCGGAGCCGAGGAGCGACCCGAAGACCAGCAGGACCGGGATGGCGGCGACGAGCCCGATTCCGACCGAGGCGAGGCGGCGCGTCCTGCCCGTCACCGGAAGGCCCGTCCACTCGATGTCGCCGGCCAGCGCCGGCAACGGTCCGAGGAGGATGCCACCCGCCACCCGGAGGCCACCGAGGACGAGCGCGGCGACCGGAATCTGGCTCAGCGTCCTGACCTGGCTGGTCGCCGCGACGAGGACCAGCAACATGCCGAGCCACAGCAGGTTGAGCGCGAAGAGTGCCTCAGAGTCCCGCCAGATGAGGCAGGGAATTGTCACCCACGCGGCCAGGGCCAGCCATCGCGCCGGCGGAAGCACAGCAAGTGCGCCGGCGCGGATGAGCGCGGTGGCGCCCAACAAGGCGGCGCCGATCCAGAGCGCGAGACTGAGCCGCTCCGGCACCCAAAGCTGCAGTGCCTCTCCCGAAATTCCCAGGAGCAGGCCGACGCTGAGCAGGGCGAGCGCCCTCGAGGTACGACTCTGCACGCCGCTCACTCCCCGAGCGAGAGGGTGGTCTTCCCGACGGCCCTGCTGTTCGCCGGACCGAGCAGCAGCGCTTCCGGCAGGTCAGGGTAGATGATGCGCAGGGTGTAGGGCGAATCCTCGGGCGGAGCCACGAAGGCCACGGTGTCGACCGCCGTCTGGCCGGCCTGGACCGGTTCGCGAAAGGTCTTCCCCTCCTGGAACGGCGCGACCGCCTCCCCACTCCTTCCGACGAGGCGGAACTGCAGGTAGCCCGGGTACTCGGGCTCACCCTTCGCGTCGCTCCGGGCCTGCACCACGAGCCCGATACGATCTTCTTCCATGTCTACCTGTGCGACCGAGAGGTGGAGGTGGCAATCGAAGCCGCAGAACGAGAGTTCCTGACCGAAGGGCAGCACCTTCTGCGGCGCGAGCGCCCCGGAGAGCACCACGCCGACGAGGTAGACGACCACGAAGCCGCCGGTTCCGATGGCCGCACGCCGGGCGAGTGCGCGGTCCCCCCGTGCCAGGCCGAAAGCGGTCACGCCGAGTCCGAAGACGAGGAGCAGCGCGGCGCCGATGAGGGCGAGCACTCCGAGAAAATGGGCGAGCATCGGTACGACCTCCGAGGGGAATGTCAGACGGCGGCGCTGAGCGGCAGCCCACCGTAGCGTCGGTTCCGGGCGCGGAACGCGAGCAGCGCCTCGCCCAGTTCTTGTTCGTCGAAATCGGGCCACATCGTGTCGCTGAAGTAGAGCTCGGCGTAGGCCGACTCCCAGAGGAGGAAGTCGCTCAGCCGCTGTTCGCCCCCGGTGCGGATGAGCAGGTCGACCGGCGGCACCGCCGGCCCTCCCCGGCCTTCGTCGCTGACCGCCCGCGCAAACGCCTCGCGGCTCGGTGCCGGCTGGTCCGCCAGGGCGATCGCGGCCGCGACGATGGCGTCGCGACCGGAATAGTCGACGGCCACCCGGAGGTGGAGGCGGCGACCGTGCCGGGTGGCCGCCTCGGCGTCGCGGATGGCGGCGAGGAGCGGCAACGGGAGCCGGTCCCGACGACCAATCACCGAGAGCCGGATTCCCCCGGCGACGCAGCGGGCCGTCTCCCGCCGCAGGTGTTCGCGGAAGAGCCGAAGCAGCCACCGGACCTCGCGCTCCGGCCGCGCCCAGTTGTCCGAGGAAAAGGCATAGAGCGTCAGCGTGCCGACCCCCGCGAGGGGCGTCGCTTCGACGAGTCGGCGAACGGCGACCGCACCCGCCTGGTGGCCTGCGGCCCGGGGCAATCCCCGCTGGGAGGCCCAGCGGCCGTTCCCGTCGAGGATCACGGCGAGGTGGAGGCCCGGGGGCGCGGGGAGGACTCGGTCAGGCATCGCGCGTCCGCTGGATGAGTGCTTCCATGTGATCGAGGTAGGTGGTCAGCGCCTGCCGGCCCTGCGCGGTCAGGCGATAATCGGTCCGGGGCACCCGGCCGGCGAAACCCTTGCGACAGTCGACGTATCCGGCATCCTCCAGCTTCCTGGCGTGAACGCTGAGGTTGCCGTCGCTGGTGTCGACGAGGGCCTTGAGTTCGGTGAAGCTGAGCCAGTCGTGTCCGGCGAGCGCGCTGACGATGGCCAGCCGCTTCCGTTCGTGGATCAGGTGATCGAGGTCGGTGGCGGCAACGGCTCCTCCGCCGTCGACCGCACCGAGCGATGTGACCGACGCGGAGTCTCTGCGCACTTTCCGTGCGGCGGCGTGCCTAGCCACCGTGCCTCCGCGCGATGTAGGTGCCGAATCCGATCTGTACCGCGCCGAAGCCGATGGCCATCCCGAGGTCGCCCCACGCGGGCCAGAAGAGCGCGACCGCGCCGACGCCCATGAACACGATCCCCATTAGTGGCACCGCCCGCACCGAGAAGGCCCCGCCGGTGACGACCCCCGCCCCATACAGCAGCAGCCAGGTTCCGGGGAGCAGTGCGCCGCTGCCGGCCGCCCAGAGCGCCGGGGTCAGCAGTGCCCCGACCAGGACGGGGGGGGCGAAGCTCAGCAGGAACTGCCGCGCCGGCCGCGCGAACGCCGAGCCCTGCAGCCGTCGCGACTTCCGCCCGAGCGACCACGCCCCGATCAGGAAGGCAAGCACCCCCTCGGTGAGCCAGACCGCCAGCCACTGCCTGGGGGATGTCGTGCCGGCGGCGAGGCCGGCGGCGGCAAGCGCCGTGAAGCCCATCGTCACCCCGCCCCACCCGGGAACTCCAGTGAATGCGGTGGCGCGCTCCATCGTGTTCCGGATGAAGGAGAGGTTCTCGCGGGCGCGGTCGCCGAGGTCGGTGGCCGCGCTGGGGGCGGCAGGCTGATCAGGCATTGTTCGGACAGTCTACCGCCCGGACCCATCAACGTCAAGTACTTTGTGTAACAAAGTACAGCCGCTGTGTCGACCCCTTCCCCTCCGACGTCTCCCGCTCGTCCCGGGTGAGGTGGGCCGCAGGCTGGCGGACCCACCCAGTTCGGGACAGATTTGGCTCCCCCGACCCACACCCGTCAGCTTCAGGACCTCAATGCGGATTCGGCGCTTTCTGCTGTGCGCGGCGCTTGCCGTGGGTGCCTGCAGTCATGAGCAGCCGTTCGAGACGGCCGACGTCTCGAGCGACACGCCCTTTCGACCCGGGCTGCCCACCCAACTGACGTACAACGCCGGCAGCGACCTGCACGCCGCCTGGGCGGATGACGGCCGGTCCTTCCTCTATTCGGCCCAGCTCTACGGCCGCCCCGACTTCGATCGCTGCCTCTTCCAGCTCCCCGCCACCGGCGGCTCGAGCCTGGTCACCATCTGCAATCCCAACCCCGCCGCCGCCGACTCCGCCGACCTCTTCGATATGCCGGCGCTCTACGGCACCGACCGGCTCCTCTTCGTCCGAACCGTCGGCCGCCCCGGCGCCGTCGCTCCCAACACGGGGGGCGTCTACCTCGGCACGCTGCACGACCCGCTCGCCGCCACGCGGCTCTTCCCCCTGCCCTACGCGATACCCGGCGGCCGCACCCACGGGATGATTTCCACGCCGCTCTGGGTCAGCCAGAACCGCGCGATGTACGTGGGACAATCGGTGATCTATTCCCGGGAGACCAATGGCGCCCCCCTCGACACCCTCGTCACCGGGCTCGAAGTCGTCGAGTTGGCCCTGGGCGGGACACAGCCGGCCTTTGCCGTCGTCGCCAGCACGTATGGCGCCAGTTCCGCCGCGCTGTCGACCACCCGCGACACCCTCTACTACACGGTCATCAACGACAGCCGGGTCTTCCGCCTCTCCCTGATCTCGGGGCAGACCACGGTCGCGCATGATTTCGGCGTTCTCGGGATCGCCCGTGACGTCACCGTCCTCGGCGCACGCCTCGTCGCGGTGGTCGGGGGCGAGGTCGAGTACCACGACGATCCGGTCCTCGGCCCGATCCAGCCCGACGGCGGGGGGCCGCTCTACTCGGTGGACCTGGCGACCGGCACCGAGCTGCTCCTCCCGACGGACACGCTGCTGTTCTTCCGGCGGCCGGCGTTCGCGCCGACCGGATCTCCGGTGCGCCTCGTCGCGGAAGGGTATCCGCGCCGAGTCAACCTCACGCGCAACGCGCTCGTGAGCAAAGTGGGCGACCTCTACCTCTACGAGGCGCCGTGAGCGCGCGGCTGCTCACCCTCCTCGCACTGCTCGCGGCGGCGGCCCCGGTCGCGGCGCAGTCCAGCGGGGCCATCGCGGGGGTCGCGCGCGACGCGCAGACCGGTGCCCCGCTGGCGCACGTGACCGTGAGCGTGGACAACGGCCGGCGGGGGGCCGTGACCGATTCGGCCGGGCGGTACCGCATCCGCGAGGTGCGAAGCGGCGTCTACACGCTGCGGGCGGTCCTGATCGGCTACACCCCGCAGGCCAGGGACAGCCTGGTCGTCCGGGCGAACGGCACGACGGTGCTCGACCTGGCCATGCAGCCCACCGCCGTCCCGGTGGAGACGATCAACGTACAGGCGGTCCCCGACCCGACGCTCGACCCGCTGGCGGTCGCCACCGAACAGAAGAAGACGGGCGAGGAGCTGCGCCGCCTCCCCGTCAGTTCGGTCAACGAGGCGATCGCCCTCTCCGCCGGCGCCGTCGGGCAGAGCTACCGGGGCGGCCGCCTGGGGCAGGAGTCGTTCGTCCTCGACGGGATCGGGGTCAAGAATCAGCTCGACGCGTCGAGCAACTCGCTCGGCATCCGGATCCCGACCACGATGGTCACGGAGGCGTCGCTCACCACCAACGCCTTCTCCGCCCGGTACGGCCAGGCGCTCTCCGGCGTCGTCAACGTCGTGACCCGGGACGGCGGCCCGCAGTGGCACGGCCTGGCCATGTACGAATCCGACCGGCTCTTCACCGACAACGCCGACTTCGGCCTCGATCGCCTCCTGCTCCAGGCCGACGGTCCGCTCTTCGCCGGCATCACCTTCATCGGCGTCATCGACGCGACCGGCCGCCTCGACAACGACCCGGTCAGCGCCCCGGCCCCGACCGACACCCTCGATCCGCGGTACGACGCGGTCGCCATGCTGCCCGCACAACAGCGGCGAGCAGCTCGACATCGCGGGCAAGCTGTCCATCCCGATCGGGCGGAAGCAGACCCTGCGGCTCTTCGGGCTCTACGGCGCCCAGCAGGGACTGCTCTACGACCAGCTCTTCAAGTACGACCTCGGCTTCGCGCCGGCCCAGCGCATTACCGGCGGGCTCGTGACCGCCGACTATCAGTACGCCTCGGCGCCCGATGCGGGCACGCCGCTCATCCTCGACGTGCGCGCCGGATGGTACGGCAAGGACTTTCACCGCGGCGACCTGACCGAACAACCGGACTACAAGTTCGGCGCCTTCACCGGCCAGACCTTCCACTTCCGGGGGGAGGAAATGGCGGAGCGGCTCGACACCGCGGCGGCGCGGGGGGCCGTCCCCGGATTCACCTACCCCACCTACAGCACCGCCACGCCGTGGGGCGTGCCCGGGTTCTTCCTGGCCGGCGGTTCCCGCGGCGAGATTGCCTACAACAACTTCGAGGAACTCCGCACCCAGGTCGACGCCACGATCGGCCTGGGGCACAGCACCGACCTCTACGTCGGCGGACAGTACCTGAACCAGCAGGTGCAGACCTTCCAGCGCGTCGACGCCTGGGCGCCCGTCGGCGACAGCGTGCCTCCCGCGACCGCGTCGGACTTCAGCCCCCGCGCGGCCTCGCTCTATGCGGAGGCGCAGGCCCGGCTTGCCGACGTCGCCTTTACCGGCGGACTCCGCTACGACTACTTCGATCCCGGCGCCGACCTCAACAACGACCAGCTCAGCGCGCAGACCTCGCTCAACCCCCGCTTCGCGGTGTCCACGATCCTGAGCGGGGCCACGCTGGTGGCGAGCTACGGCCGGTTCAGCATGCCCCCCGACCTGCAGTTCCTGGTCGACGCCGCCTTCGACGACTCGACGCGCACCGGCCGCTACCGCCGCGGCAACCCGAATCTCGGCTTCGAAAACTCCACCCAGTACGAGTTCAGTCTCCGCCTCCGGCCGCAGCCGAAATTTGCGCTCCGGCTCGGCGCCTACTACAAGCGGCTCGACGGGCTGGTGTCCTCGGTGCCGCTGGGGGTGAACCCCGACAGCTCGATCTTCGCGAACACCGACTACGGCACGGTAAAGGGCTTCGAGATCCTGGCCACGCGGCCACTGGTCGACGGCTGGGGACTCCAGGTGTCGTATGTCCTGCAGAGCGCCAACGCATCCTCGACCGACGCGTTCCTCCGCATCCAGTCACCCAGCATCGATCCCAGCACCGGCGACACGCTCTACCCCGCGCGGGTCGAATACCCGCTCGACTACGACCAGCGGCACGCCCTGACGGCGGTCTTCCAGTCGATGGTCAACCCGGGTGCCGGCCCGACGGTACTGGGCGGCCATCCCCTCGGCGCGCTGGAGACGGCGCTCGTGGTCCGTTTCGCCTCGGGGCTCCCTTTCACCATGACGAACGCGTCGGGAGACTCGCTGGTCAGCAGCGTCAACGGCCTGCGGCTGCCGTCGTACACCACCTTCGACCTGCTCATCCGGAAGCCGATCCCCTTCGGCAGCAACCTGGCGAGCATCTACCTCGACATCCGGAACGTCTTCAATACGACGACCATCCAGTACGTGCGGCAGGACACCGGCACACCGAACATCGACGCGGACATGCTGGAACAGCAGGCGCGGGACGCGTACAACGCCCACCCCGAGCCGATCCCCTACGAATCTCCCCGCTACCGCGCCTACGCCGACCTGAACGCCAACGGACGCATCGAGGGAGAAGCGGAGCTGATGCCGCTCTACCTGCGCGCGGCCCAGGACTACAACACGCCGGTGTTCCAGTACGGGAATCCGCGCCTCCTTCGGCTGGGGCTTGAGGTCGCCTTCTAGGGTGACGACGCGCGACACCGCCGAATTGGCGCAGCTCCTGAAGATCGCGTTCTGGCTCGGCGGGTCGATGCTGATCATCGGCCCCGCCGCCATCCTGTTCGCGGCACGGCGCTTCGACCTCGCCGCCGTCGTCGTCGTCATTCTCCTCCTCCTGCTCCTGCCCGCCACCTGGGGCCTGATCCTCCTTGTGGAGCGGGGCACCGCCCAGGCGTCGCGGGGCCTGATCACGACGTTGCACGCCGGCAACGCCGACGCGCCGGGGACGGGGTTTTCACGGCAAGAGGCGCTGGTCGCGCAGGGCCGACTGGAGGACGCCGCGGTCGCCTATCGTCTGCATCTTGCCGACCATCCGAATGATGTCGCCGCACTCGTGGCCCTCGGCCGCCTCCTGGGCGGGCCGCTCGCCGATCCCGAGGGGGCCGCCGCTGCGTATCGCACCGCGCGACAGTCCCCCGCGAGCGGGGACTGGAACCGGCTCATCTCGAATGACCTGATCGACCTGTACGGGCGGACCGGGCAGGAGGGAAGGCTGCGGGTGGAGCTGGCCCGATTCGGTGAAACGTATCGCGGCACGAACGCAGGCGACGCAGCGCTCGCGCGGCTGCGCGAATTGAAACAAGAGGGGGAGTAGCGGGGAAGCGGGGAAGCGGGGAAGCGGGGAAGCGGGGAAGCGGGGAAGCGGGGAAGCGGGGAAGCGGGGAAGCGGGGCCGAAGGTGCGATCAACCCCGCGGGGTGTCAACCACTTTGACGGACCCGATCAACCGGGGTGAACTTCCCATCGCGCACGAATGGTTGAATTCGTTTGAAAAGGGGTGGGCATAAGCCCACCCCGGTCCGTCCGCCCGCGCATGGGGATGCCACCCACCTCGGGACTCTCGCTTCCCATGGACCCCGGCGACCCTGCCCCGGCGAAAGCCGGGGGGCCGGGGTGACGGCCGGATCACCACGTTCGCGTCTTCGCGTGAGCCCCTATAGACCCCGGCTCCTGCCGGGGCAATGGAAACATCCGCCTACCCGCCCCCCTGCCCCGCGGCCCCGCCAAGTTGTCGCCCCGCCGCCCGCGCGAGCTTCTCCGCCCGGTCCGCCGCCTCCTCCACGCGCTGCCACCGGAAGAAGACGATCGCCATCGCCAGCCAGATGATCGGATCGGCCACGGCCTTCATCAGGAGGCCGGCCGCCTGCTGATCGGCGATGGCGGAGATGTCGCTGACGCGTGGCGCCAGCTCGTAGAGCGCGTAGAGCGGGTAGTCGGCATAGGTGAGGAAGGCGGCCGGGACGATCGGCACGAGCGTACTGAGAAAGAGGTACCCGATTTTCCACGGATAGGAGACGCGACTGATGGCCGGGTTCGGTGCAAGCACCGGCCACCACATGACCAGGCCGCCGATCAGCCAGGCGAGGTCCACGACGAAGGAGCCGGACTGCGTGCGCCGGAACCCGTCCACCACCGGCGGAAGGTGAGATGCGAGCAGGATCGCGTCGGTAATCAGGAGCGCCACCACCGGGCGGGCCAGGAACCCGAGCAGTCGGCCGACACGCGAGTCGCTTCGTGCGGACAGCGGAAGCCACGCAGGCACGCCGAGGAGCAGGAGTGGCGGCACCACGAGGGTGTAGAGGATCCACTGGGCCGTGTGAATGGTCAGGAGGTACCCTGCCCCGAGCGCGCCGATCGGCCAGTCGGTCGCCGCCCAGAGAACGAGCAATCCGACCATGAACCACGCCGCCTGCCCGCGGGAAATCGGCGGCCGCCCGGCGGGGGCGTGCAACGGCGCCAATCGTCGAACCAGGAGCGCGAACCCGAGCCCGATTCCCACGACGAAGAGCCAGACTCCGGGATAGGCCTGCCAGGTCCAGGTCCACGCCACGTCGCGGGCCGCGCACCACCATGTCATCGCTCGGCCCCGTACGGCAGCACCGGCGCGGCGAAGCGGATCTCCTGCCCGCGGGCAAAGCGGGCAACCACTCGCAAGGTGTCACCGGCGACCGGTGCCCGATCGATCCCCTCCATCATGACATGCAGCCCGCCGGGCTCGAGCGTCACGGTGGAGCGCGGCGGGAGCGCGAGGGCTCCGACGTGCCGCATCTCGACCCGCTCCCCCTCGACGACCTGCTCGTGAATCATCGCAACGAGGGTGCCGGCCACCTCGATGTCGACGAGCGTGTCAGGCTCGCTCCCCCGATTTTCGACCGTGAAGTACGCCACCGCGACGTTGCCCAGCACCGACTCATAGCTGTAGGCGTCCCGAATCTCGATCGGCGGTCCCTTCGGGGCGCACGCGGTGACGAGCAGCAGGACCCCGGCGAGTCGTCCGGTCACGGTTTGTCCGGATAGGCAACGAGGCGGGGAATCTCCTGCGCCCACTCCGATTGCCGCGTGCCGAACGGAAGCGCGAAGCGCGCCATACCGTCGCGGGTGAAGGCGATCACGTGCGCCGAGTGGGCGACGGTGTACGGACGCCCCTCGACCGACTCCTCCTTGTATGCCGGGGGGAGGCGCATCGCGGTCTGGGCCGAGTCCACCTCCGCCTGGGTGCCGGTGAGTCCGACGAACCGCGGGTCGAAATGATCGAGCCAGGCGCGGATCGTCTCCGGGGTGTCGCGCTCCGGGTCGGTTGTGACGAACACCACCGTCACCTGGCGCGCCACCGCGTCGGGGAGCTTGTGCAGCGCCGCGGCGATGTTCGCCATGTGCACCGGGCAGATGTCGGGACAGCTGGTGTATCCGAAGAAGAGGAGAGTCATCGACCCCTCCGTCGCCTCCCGGAACGCGTAGGGGCGGCCCTCGGTGTCGGTCAGGGTGAAGTCGGGCTTCGGGCGGGGGTTGGGATACTCGCGCGCCGCCGACGCGCCGCCGGCCTCCGGCGTGCCGGCGGAGGGAGCCCGGCGGCCTTCGCAGGCGGTGGCGAGGAGCAGAGCGGGCGCCAGGAGCGCAATTGCGAATCGAGTGGCGGTCATCCGGGGAAATCTATCACGGCCCCGCGGCGAACGAGTTCACCCGAGACGGTGGACCCGGAAAAACTCCCAGAGGGCCGCGGCGCCGTCGAGCCGACCGCTGGCCGGCCCGGCGACCCAGGGAGGCAGCAGTCGTGGACCACCCGGCCAGTGATGGCCGAGGTCCTCCACGATCAGGCATCGCACGTCGGCACCAGCCGGGCATCCGCCGGCGCGCAACTCCCGCACCCCCTCGATCCGGTCGGTTCGCGTCGGCGCACCGGTGCAGCCGTTGAACGCGCACCACCGGTCGAACGACTCCAGCACGGGCGGATGGTACTCGCTCGTCCCCCAGGGAGTCGTCACCTCGCCCCCCTCGACCGGATTCAGCGGGTCGACGCCGCCGAAGATCATCAGCGCCGGCACCGGCGTGTCCGCGGCCGGCGGCGACACCCAGCAGTGACCGGCGACCGGACCGATGGCCGCCACCCGGCCCGCCAGCTCCGCGCCGGCGCGGAACGCCATCGAGGCGCCGTTCGAGAATCCGGCGAGGTAGACCCGGGCCGGGTCGGCGCCCCACGACGCCGACCGACCTCGTCAATGACGCCGCCGAGAGGAACCCCACGTCGTCCACGCCGGTGCGCGCGGTGTGCCCGCGGCCCGATCCGTCGTTCCAGGCCTGCGGATTCTGCAGGAACATGGGAGGCGAGGCGGGATCCCTGCGGGTGCCCTCCGGATACACCAGGAGGAGTCCCTCGCGGTCGGCGAGCTCCGCCCAGCCGGTATTGCCCAGCGCGAGCTTCGCGGTGCCGCCGGCGCCGTGAAGCAGCACGACCGCGGGCCGGACTCGGCCCCCGATCGACCCCGCCGGATCACGGACCAGGACCCGTCGTGCCCCCTCCGGTCGCTCGATGTGCAGCTCCCGGAGACCGCTCATCGACCCTCCGGTGGCGCGCGTCTCGCTGCCCCATCATACTTGTGGGCATTCCTCTCACTGGAGCCCCACGTCATGTCGCTCATGCTGCTCCTTGCCCTTGGCCTCGCGGCCGGCGTCCTCTCCGGTCTCTTCGGCATTGGCGGCGGCGTCATCATCGTATCCACGCTGGTGCTCGTCGGTCGCATGCCGATCCTGCAGGCCACCGGAACTTCGCTCGGGGCGCTCCTCCTCCCCGTCGGGCTCCTCGGCGCGATGGAGTATCACCGCCGCGGCCTGCTCGACGTCCGGGCCTCCGCGCTCATCGCCCTCGGCCTCTTCCTCGGCGTCTGGTTCGGCGCCAAGATCGCCATGGGCACGCCCCCGGCGGTGCTGCAGCGGCTGTTCGCCGTCTTCATGATCGTGCTGGCCGTCCGGATGTGGATCGGCGCGGGACGCTGAGCGCCCCGCGCCGATCGCGGTGAAGCAGCACCCCGCACCGACTCAGTCGGCTCGGGCCATCATCCGCTTGATCGGCAGCACCAGCGCGAACATCACCAGGCCGGAGATGATGGCGAAGCCGGCCACCGCCCCGAACACCTGCGGCAGGGTGAACTGGGCATAGAAGCCGAGCACGCCGCCGGCGATCAGGTTGCCGACCGAAGCGGCCAGGAACCAGACCCCCATCATCATCCCCTTCACCCGGTCCGGCGCCAGTCGCGTCATGGAGCTCAGGCCCACCGGGCTCAGGCTCAACTCGCCGATGGTGTGCAGCAGGTACGTCGCCACCAGCCACCAGGGGCTCACGAGGACGCCGTTCGCCGAGGCCTTGGCGGCGGCCACCATCACGACGAACCCGAGGCCGACCGACACGAGGCCGAAGGCGAACTTGGCCGGGCTCGAGGGATCGCGCTTGCCCAAGGCCAGCCAGATCCAGGCGAAGATGGGCGCGAAGATGATGATCAGGAGCGCGTTGACCGACTGGAACCAGCTTGAGGGGAAGGTGAGGCCGAACACGCTGTTGCGGGTGTTGTCCTGGGCAAAGAGGTTCAGGCTCGTGGCCGCCTGCTCGAACGCCGACCAGAAGATGGCGGCGCCCACGAAGAGCACGACGATCACGATCAGCCGCTTCCGCTCCTCGGCGGTCCATGTGTTGCCGAGAAAGAGCCAGGCGAAGAAGGCGACGACCAGCGCCAGGTAGACCCACTTGAATCCGTCGGTGATGGCCTCGGAACTCACGATCCCCTGCTGGACCAGCAGCGCCATGGCCGCGATCACGGCCAGCAACCCGACGAAGCCTCCGACGAGCTGACGCCGCGCCGACTGGCCCTCGGCGGACGCCGGCGGCACGCTCGGGTGAATGCCGGCGTCGCCGAAGTGCTTCCACCCCATGCGATACTGGATGACGCCGAAGAACATCCCGATGGCGCCGACGCCGAAGCCCCAGTTCCATGAAGTCGCCGGGTTGAAGCCCATCCCCTCGAGGATGCCCTTGAACCAGGGGCTCTGCGCGAGTCCGCCCACGATCAGCGGCGCGATGAACGCGCCGAGGTTGATGCCCATGTAGAAGATCGAGAAGCCGGCGTCGCGGCGCTGGTCGTCCTTGCCGTACAGCTCACCGACGATGGCGCTCACGTTCGGCTTCAGCAGGCCGGTGCCCAGGATGATCAGGGCCAGGCCGAGGTAGAAGAGCTTCGCGCCCGGCACCGCCAGGCAGAGCTGGCCGAACATGATGAGGATGCCGCCGTAGAACACCGAGCGCCGGAGCCCGAGGATCCGGTCGGCCACCCACCCGCCCGGCAAGCCGAGCATGTACACCAGCGCCACGTAGGTGCCGTAGATCGCGCCGGCCCGCCCCACGTCGAAGCCGAGGCCGCCCGCGGCCACCGAGGCCGTCATGAACAGCACGAGGATGGCGCGCATGCCGTAGTAGGCGAAGCGCTCCCACATCTCGGTGAAGAAGAGCGTGGACAATCCCCGGGGGTGCCCGAAGAAGGCCGTATCGCTCGCCGGCGAGGTTCCTGTGGCCACGAAGCTGACTCCTGGTTGAAGTGGTCGGGGGGCGGTTCGACGAAACGCCCCCCTGGCTATCCTTCGCCGCGTACCTTGCGCTTCAGGTGCTCCAGCTGTGCGTCGGCCGCCGATTCCCGCGCGGCGCGGTCCAGCTCGTATCGGAGCCCGGCATCTTCCACGTCGGGCTCGAGGTTCGGCAGCGGCGCGGCCGCGCCGCGCCGCTGCTGGAACTCCGTGCGCATCGATTCCAGCTCCCGCTCCGCGAGCGCCAGCTCATCGCGCTGCACCGCCACTTTCCGTTCCAGCAGCTGGACCCGCTCCGCGTGCCGCGCCGTAAACCGGTCCGCCACGTCCGCCGTCTCCTGGTCGCCGATCTCCGCCGCCATCCGCCCACGTCGTTCCGCGTCGGCCAGCTGCCGCCGCTCCTGCTCCAGCGCCCGTTCGGCGGCGTCGAGCGCGTCGCGCATCGTCGAGACCCCCACCTTGGCGTCCACCAGCGCGGCATGCAGCGCCTGCTGCTGCTCACGGGCATCCGGCGGCGGCGTCCGCTCGGCGAGGAACCGATCGAGCCGGGCGCGCAGCTGTTCAAACACCGTCAGGACTTCCGAATCGTCTTGGCGTAGAACGGAGTGAATACCCGCTCGACCTCGGTGGATCCGCAGGAGGGGCAGGTCACCTTCACACGGCCGAGGTCCCGCATCGGCAGGTGCCGGGTGAAGGCATGGTCGCAGGAGGCACAGTGAAAATCGTACGATGCCACGGGTCGGGCCTTTCTGGCAGGATGGGGAATGTTACGGATCGGCTTGGGGGGCGTCAAGCGAGGACGCCCCTCGACGCGCCCACCGGGTGTAACTTTCCATGACGATCCTGCACCCGGCGCCCCCGACCCGGAGAGTGTCCATGACCCGCCATCCCGCCCTCACGCTGCTGCCCCTCCTGGTGCTCGCCGCCTGTGGCGAGAGCACGCCAAGGGCCGCGTGCGGACTGGCGGCCCTGGCAGGGCCGGCCATGCTGCTCTCGGAGTTCGCCACGCCGGGCCAGACCCTCGGCCTCCCCCCCGACTCGCTCCCGCCCCGGCTCGTCGCCCGCATGGTGGCGGGACCGGCCCTGCCGGCCATCGTCGGTCGGACCGACTCGGGGTGGGTCATCGGCGTCGAAGGCACGCTGCCCTCCACCGTGACGCCGGGCTTCGGAGTGCTGGTCATGGAAGTGGACGGCTCGGCGCGGGGAGTCTTGCTCTACGAACGGACGCCCATTGCGCAGGCGCCGATATTGGGCACGGTGACGATCGATTCGACCACCGTCCCGTTGCTCGGGATCCAGCTCAGCGCAGGGAAGTATGAAGACCCGAAGTGCCCGGTATTCCCGGACTCGGTGCTGCGGTAAGGACGTCTACAACTGCCCGTCGCCCCGGTGACGGGCGCGGACGAGGCGATCTTCCGTCAGGATGTTCGGAAAGAAGACCCGGTCGCTGAGCATCGTGAGGGCGCCCCGCACCACCTCGAAGCGATCGGCGGCGATGCGGAAGACGGCCTCGAGTCCCAGCCGGTCGGCGAGCGCGTGCTGGGCCGCGAGCGCGTACCCCCGGCGCCCGAGGGAATCGTAGTAGTTGAGGCCGGGGCCGCCGCGGCGGGCGCGCCGGGCGGCGATGTAGTCGGGAAAGACCCCCGCGAGCCACAGCGCGTAATTGCCCAGGTGCGCCATCACTTTGAACCGCCGGTCGCCCTCCGTCTGCTCGAGGTCGGCCACGATGTCGACGAGGTACCGATGCCGCTGGTCGTCGTTCCAGTCCACGCGCCAGGCGCGATCGCGCTGGCCGAAGGCGAGGAGGAGCGCCGCGAGGTAGTCGGCGAGATCGGCGTCATCCACCCCCTCGGTGCGGAGCGCATGGCGAACCATCACGTAGAGAAAGAGCGCCTCGGAGGGGGCGAGCAGCGTGCGAACGGCGAGCAGGCGCTCCGCCAGTTCCGGCGCGTCGAGCAGCGGCCCCGGGCCTTCGCGCTCGAGGCGGCGCTCCCAGCGGGCGCGCGCCACCGCGGACCCCCCCGCCAGGAGCAGCAGGACGAGCTGCAGATCGGACGATTCCAGGTGTCCCCGGGTGTCTGCCACGATCATCTGGTGGTCTCCCGTGATTGAGCCCGCCACCCTCCGCCGCGTGACGGAGTTCTCGCGATCCCTGCTGGCGGCCCGCGAGGAGCCGCAGGTGGTCGCGCGACTCGGCGAGGCGCTGCGCACGGCATTCGCCAACGCAGCCGTGGCCACCGCGCTCTTCGACAAGAACCGCGCAATCCTCGTGCCCATCCCGGTCCCGGGAGCCGGCCCATCTGCGGCCCCCGCCCCGCTCGAAGCCGCGATGGTCGGCCCGATCGAGAGCGGCACCGCCGAAGGGACCTGGCTCGCCGCCCCGATCAGCGTCAACGGAGGGGCCGTCGGCTCCGCCGCCATCCTCATCCGCGGGCGGGCGGTCACGCCGGCGGACCGGGCAATCCTCGAGGCGCATCTCGAGGCGGTCTCGATCGCGCTGGAGCACCTCCGCCGGGAGGCGGCGCACGAGGATGCCCGGCGCTCCTGGGAGCGGCTGGTCGACGCAGTGCCCTACGCCCTCTGCCTGGTCGATGCGCAGGGCCGCGCGCGCCGCGCCAATCGGGCCTTTGCCGACCTGGTCCACGCCCCGACCACCGCCATCGCCGGGCGGCCCTGGCTGGCCCTCGTGCCGCCCGCGTGGGGTGAGGGGCTGGCCGAGGCCCTCGCAGCCCCCGGCACCGGTCGCGAAGTGCAACTGCGCGCCGGACCCCGCACCTTCGCAGTCAGCGCCTATCCGATCGGGCACATGCCGGGCGACGCCGTCCTGGTGTTCGAGGACCAGACCGACCGCCGCCGGCTGCAGGACCAGCTGATCCAATCTGAGAAGATGTCGGCCATCGGACAACTGATCGCCGGCATCGCCCACGACCTGAACAACCCGCTGGCCTCGGTCATCGGCTTTGCCGACTTCCTGCTCGAGGGGCGCGACGTCCCCCCGCCTCTCGTGGAGCCGGTGCGCGTCATCCAGCAGGAAGCGGAACGGGCCGCCAACATCGTGCGCAACCTGCTCAACTTCGCGCGCAAGCAGGATCACGCCCGCCGCCCGACCGAACTCGAACCATTGCTGCACGCCACGCTCACGCTGCTTCGCACCCAGATGGTGTCCCGCCGCGTCGAGCTGCTGCTCGACATCGAGCCAAAGCTCCCGAGCATCGACGCCGACGCCGGCCAGGTGCAGCAGGTGTTCGTCAACCTCATCAACAACGCGGCCCATGCCATCGAGTCCGCCGGGCGCGCCGGCCGCGTGGTGATCCGCGCCCGCCCGTGGCGCGACGGAGTGGCCGTCGAGGTCAGCGACGACGGGCCGGGCATGACGCCCGATGTGGCGGCACAGGTCTTCGAGCCCTTCTTCACCACCAAGCCGGAGGGACAGGGCACCGGACTCGGCCTCTCGATCTGCCAGGGCATCGTGAAGGAGCACGGGGGTCGCATCGTCCTGTCCACCGCCCCCGCGCAGGGGGCGCGATTCACCGTCGAACTTCCCCGCAGCAGCCGGGGCGTCGAGGCGCCGGCCCCCGCGGCGGCACCCGATGCCGCCGCGACGCCGCCGCTCCGCATCCTGGTCATCGACGACGAACCGCACATCCTGCACTACATGCGCGCCACGCTGGAGGCGTGGGGGCATGGGGTCGAAGTCGCAGGGGACGGCGAGGAGGGGCTCGCGCTAGCGGCTGCCGGCGGCTTCGACCTCATCCTCTCCGACCTCCGGATGCCCCGCCTCACCGGGCGCGAGTTCTTCGCAGCGCTCAAGGAACGCAATCCCGAAGCCGCCAGCCGGGTGGTCTTCAGTACCGGCGACACCGTGCACGGCGACACCACGGCCTTCCTCGAATCGCAGCCACACCCCTTCCTGAACAAGCCGTTCAGTCTCGCCGAACTGCGCGCCCTCCTCGCCCGCTCGGCGCCCACGCCGCTCGCATGACCACGCATGTCGTGCACGTCGCCTCCGGCCGGGAATGGCGGGGCGGGCAGCGGCAGGTCCGCCTGCTCGCCCGGGCGCTCGCGAGGCATGCCGAGGTCACGCAGGTCGTCGTCACGGGACGGGAGAGCGAGTTGGCCCGGCGGCTGGCCGAGGACGGGATTCCGGTCCGCACGCCGACCTGGAACGGCGCGTTCGGACTTGGCCCGCTGCTCGCCACCCTGCGCGCCGCCCACCGCACCACCGTGCTCCACGCCCACGACAGCCACGCCCTGACGCTCGCCGCCCTCGTGCGTGGCGCGACGGGGGCGGCGCTCGTCGCGACGCGGCGGGTGGACTTCCCGCTGCGGCGCACCGGATTCTGGCGGTTCGCCGGGCGAATCATCGCCGTCTCGGCCGCCGTCCGGGACGCCCTGGTCGCGAGCGGCATCCCAGCGGCGAAAGTCGACGTGGTGCCCGATGGCATCGCGGTCGACGAGGTCGCCCGGACCGAACGGATCGACCCGCGCCCCGGGCTCGGGCTCACCCCAGGTACCCCCCTGGTCATGGCCACCGGGGCCCTTGTGGGGCACAAGGGCCACGCGACCCTCATCCGGGCCGCGGCAATCGTCGCCGCCGAGCGCCCCGACCTCCACTGGGCCATCGCCGGCCAGGGGCCGCTCCGCGGGTCGCTCGACGCCCTCGTTCGCGAGCTGGGGCTCGAGGGTCGGGTGCACCTCCTCGGCGAGGTGCCCGAGGCCGTCCGGCTGGTGGCAACGGCCGACCTCTTCGTCATGCCGTCGACCATGGAAGGTCTCGGCACCTCGGTGCTCGACGCGATGGCGCTCGGCATTCCGGTCGTCGCCACCCGCGCCGGCGGAATTCCCGAGGTGCTGGCCGGTGGCGCCGGGCGCCTGGTGGACCCCGGCGATCCGGTCGCGCTCGCCGCCGCCACGCTCGAGGCGCTCGGGAATCCCGCCCTCCGGCAGGCCCTCACCGACCGCGCCCGGGAGGCCGTCCGCCGCTACAGCGACGAAAGGATGGCCGAGGGCGTCCTACGGGTATATCGTTCCCTCACTTCAGCCCAATGATGAGCAATGCTTTATATCTGCATTCCGAGCCGAAACGAAGCGCCCACCGTCGGCCTCCTCCTCTGGAAGATCCGGCAGGTGTTCACCGCCGCCCCCCGCGAGTATCACCTCCTCGTCGGGGACGACGCGTCGAGCGATGCGACCAAGGAGGTGCTGGCGCCGTATTCCAAGGTCCTGCCGCTGACCATCCTGCGACAGGACCGGCACCAGGGGTACGCCCGGACGGTCGAACACCTCCTGCGCCACGCCGTCACCCTGAGCGACCGCCCCCGGCGGGACGCGGCCGTCGTGCTGCGGGCCGACTTTCTCCACGATCCGGCGACGATTCCTGAACTGCTGAAGAAGTTTGACAGCGGCGCGGACCTGGTCGTGGCGGAGAGCCAGGGCGAGGGGGCGCCGACCCGCGGCCATCGGTGGCTGCGGCGCTATGCCCCGTTGCTGCTCCGCCGGCGGGTCCGCGTGCCCGGCGTGCGCGACACCGCCAGCGGCTTCCTCGCCATGCGGCTCAGCGTCGCGAAGGACGCCCTTCCCGGCGACGGACCGGTGCTCACCGCCGACGGCTGGGCCGCGAACGCCGAGTTGATTGCGCGGGCGGCCGCCGCCTCCCGGAAGATCGAGAGCGTCCCGACGCAGGAGCGCTACGACCTCCTGCAGCGTCCCCTCGACTCCGATCCCTGGGCCGCCGCCCGGGCGCTCTGGCGGACGGCCGGCGCGCTCCGGATTCCCGTGGCCGCGGGGCCTCGATGATCGGCGCCGCACTCCTCCTCGCCCTGCAGGCGCCGCTCGCCGCGCCGCCTGCGGCGAAACCACCGCCGGCCTATCCCTTCGCCGTCGGCGAGCGGCTGACCTACTCGGCCAAGCTCGGCATCGTCACGCTCGGCGAGGGACATGTGGAAGTGGCCCGGATGGACACGGTCCGGGGAGTCGAAGCCTTCCTCTTCCGCTTCACGCTGGCCGGCGGCGTGCCGCTCTACAGCCTCGACGACACGCTCGAGTCGTGGACCGGGGTCGACGACCTCCTCTCCCGGCGCTTCGTGCAGCGCCAGTTCGAGGGCGGCAAGACGCGCTTCCGCCACTACGAGATCTTCCCCGACTCGGGCCTCTACCACGAGTACCAGACCAAGAAGACCGGACTCTCGTCCGAGTACCCCATCGACGACGCCGGCTTCCTCTACTTTGTGCGGGTCACCCCGCTCGAGGTCGGCAAGACCTACGAATTCGACCGGTACTTCCGGAAGGAACTCAATCCGGTGGTGCTGAAGGTGCACAAGCGGGAGGAGATGGAGCTCCCCGACGGGTCGAAGGTGCAGTGCCTCGTGGTGCAGCCGATCGTCGGCGAGAAGCGGAGCCTCTTCGGACGACAGTCCGACACACGGGTCTGGCTCACCGACGACGAACGGCGGATCCCGGTGCAGATTCGCATCCGGTTCCCCTTCGGGACCATCACGATGCGACTCAAGGAGATGCAGCTCCCCCCGGCCCCGACGAGCAAGGCCGACGCACCGGCATGACCTATCGCGAGCCGGACCTCTCGAAGATTCGCACCGTGCCGGTGGCGAACCGCGCCAACAAGGTGGAGCCGGCGTCGCTGGCGCACCCGCCGTCGGGCGAGCGCTCGTTCCGCGCGTTCCTCGACAGCCTCCCCGACGTGCTCGCCGTGCGGGATCTCCGCACGGCGGCTGATGCGGTGGTCAGCGCCACACGGGCCAGGAAGGGCGTCGTCCTCCTCCTCGGCGGCCACGTGATCAAGGTCGGCCTTGGTCCGCTCGTGGGCGACTGGATCCGGCGCGGCGTCGTCACCCACGTGGCGATGAACGGCGCCGCCGCCATCCACGACTTCGAACTCGCCGCCTATGGCGGGACGAGTGAGGATGTCGCCGCCGGACTCGGCGACGGCACATTCGGGATGGCGGAGGAGACCGGCCGCGACATGAACGCCGCCATTGCCGCCGCCGCATCCGCCGGGCTCGGGATGGGCGAGGGCCTTGCCGACCACCTCGCCACGCTGCCGTCGCGCCCGGGCGAGGAGGTGTCCGTCCTCCTCGCCTGCCGCCGCCACGGCGTGCCGGTCACCGTCCACACCGCCGTCGGCGCCGAGATCATCCACCAGCACCCCGCGGCGGATGGTGCGGCCATGGGCGCCACCAGCCACCGCGACTTCCTGCGGCTGGCCGGGTCGCTGCCGTCCATCGACCAGGGCGGCGTGGTGATGAACTGGGGGAGCGCGGTCATTATGCCTGAAGTGTTCCTGAAGGCGCTGACCATCGCGCGGAACCTCGGGAACGGGAAACCGACGCACTTCCTGGCGGCCGACTTCGACATGCAGCGCCACTACCGCCCGCGCGTGAACGTGGTCCAGCGGCCGACGCTGGCCGGCGGAACGGGCATTCAAATCACGGGACATCACGAACTGATGTTTCCGCTCTTGTATTGGGCGGTGCTGGAACAGCTCGGGGCGTGATTGGGGCGGGTGCCAAACGCAGAACGCGCCCGGGAGCACCGGGCGCGTCAGGACCTGAGGGAGTGTGGACTCGAGATCAGGCGGCGGGCTTGCCTGAAATCGTCTCCTTGACCTTGTCTGCCGTGCTGGGGCTGAACACCCGCAGGACGAGATAGATGATGAAGCCCCAGAAGGCGAAGTAGATGATGGTGCCGACGAGACTCAGGACGACGCCGAACACCGAACCGAGCAGCTTCAGGACGATCATGGCGATGACGGCAAACGCTGCGAAGCCTGTGATTGAGCGGATCATTTGGACACCCCTTCAGGTTGACGGTCGTGGCACCAGTACGCCCGGATGTTTCAAAAAGTTTCGTGGAGCTGTAAGTGACTACTGTGTTTGATGTTATAGTCGTGGGAGGGGGCGCTGTCGGCGCCGCGTGCGCCAGGGAACTGGCTCGGGCGGGCCGGAGCGTGGCCTTCATGGACCCCGACGGAGACGAGGGTCAGGCCTGGCGCGCCGCCGCGGGAATGCTGGCGCCGGAGATCGAGACACGCGACAGCGATGACCCGACGGTGGCGCTGGGGGTGGCCGGCCGCGACCGCCTGGCCGTGCTGGCGGAGCGCCTGAAGGAATCGGTCGGAGTCGACATCGGCCTCTGGCAGGAGGGGATCGCCCACGCCGCGTTCGACGAGGCCGAGGAGGCCAGGCTGCGGGCACAGGCGGCTCATCAGCGCCAGCAGTCGCTGCACGTGGACTGGCTCGATGCCGACGAGGCGAAGGCCCGCTGGCCCTGGCTCGGCCCGGCGCGCGGCGCCCTCTGGGCCCCGGCCGGCGGCGGGGTCGATCCCCAGCGCCTGGTCGAGGCACTCCGCGCCGATGCGGTGCGGCTCGGCGCCACCCTGATCGCTGACCGCGCGGTGGCCATCGAGCGCCACGGCGACAAGATCGCCGCGGTGCGCGGCACCGAACGCCACGCCGCCACCGACGTGGTCATCGCCGCCGGCGCCTGGTCGGGGCTGATCGAGGGACTCCCGCGCCCGCTCGCCGTGGCGCCGGTCCGCGGAGCGATGGCGGCGCTGCCCGCCCCGGACGGTGTCGGACGGTCGATCGTGTACGGGATGGGCGCCTACCTGATGGGGCGGGGCGACGAGGTCACGGTGGGCTCGACGATGGAATACGCGGGGTTCAAGAACGAGGTCACCGCAGCGGGCCTCGCCCGGATTTTCGCCGGCGCCAGCCAGCTCTGTCCGGCGCTGGCGCGTTCTCCGGTCATCCGGACCTGGTCCGGCCTCCGGCCGGTCTCCGCCGATGGGCTGCCCCTGCTCGGCCGGGACCCGTCGCTCCAGGGGCTCTGGTACGCGACCGGGCACGGCCGGAACGGGATTCTCCTCTCGGGAATTACCGGCGTGCTCATTCGCCAGTTGATCGTGGGAGAGCCTACCGTGATCGAGGACCTCAGCGCGTTCGATCCCGGCAGGTTCTGGCAGTGGTGAGGCCGACCGCCTCCGCCCTGCTCTTCCTGACCCTGGTGTCGGGCACCGTCGAGGCGCAGGGCTCGTCGCTCACCGTGGAGCGCCAGGCCTACGCGGAGTGGCTGACGACCGCGGTCACCTCGCCGCTCGCCGCGGTCGCCATGCAACGCCTGAGCGGCGTCGTCACCCTCGGTCCCGACACGGCGGACATTCCGCTTGTCGGTTTCGGCCCCGCCTCGGTGGCCGAGCGGAAGGGGACGGTCACCCTGACGGGCGCGGATGGGAAGAGCCGGGTGCTTCCCCGCGGGCGGCCGGTCGCGTTGGCTCCCTGGACCCTGCAGGTGCTCGGCGGCGGCAGCGGTCCGGTGCTGATGGTCTACGGCAAGCCGGAGGGCGAAGTGCCCGGCTGGTACGGGATCGATCCAGCTCTCGTGTACACGGCGCCGCTGGAGGTGCCCGCGTCCCGGGAGCGGCGCCGGGTGCTGACGCTCGATGGAATCGACGTGGAGGCCGAGACCGCCGGCCACCTGTCCGTGCCCATCGGGGGCGTCACCGCGCGACTCCTCGTCCTGCGGATGCCGGTCCCCGGGACGGAAGAGACGGAGCTGCAGGTGTATTTCCGCGACGCGACCAACGACCGCGGCACCTATCCCGCCGGGCGATTCGTGGAGGTGACGCGCACCGCCGCCGGGACCTACAAGATCGACTTCAACCGGGCGCGAAACCCGTTCTGCGCCTACAGCTCGGTCTATCCCTGCCCGGTTCCCTGGTCGGGCAACAGCCTCTCCGTCCCGGTCGCGGCGGGCGAGAAATACCTGCCCTCCAAGCCCGGGAGCTGACCTGACTTCTCTCATGGCGCTGTTGCTCGCCGCCCTCCTGCCCGTTGCGCCCCCGCTCACTGGCCCCTGGCGGGCGGCGCTGGACCTCGCCGGTGGTACGCTGCGCTTTTCCATCCAGGTGGACGGCGGCACCCCAACCACTGCGCGGCTTTGCAACGGCTCGTATTGTGAACCGTTCTCCGCGGTACAGACATCCGGCGACACCGTGCTCTTCGAAATCGGCGACTACGCCGCCTCCATCCGGGCCGTCTGGCAAGGCGACTCGCTGGTGGGGGCCTACTCGAACGTCGGCAACCGGGGGCCGAGGACCATTCCCTTTCGGGCTGCCCGGGGCACCTGGCCTGCAAGGCCCGCCCCGGCCGAACTGATCGGCACCTGGGACGCCTGGTTTGGGTCGGAAGGTCGGCTGTCCCCCCGCGTGCTCGAGCTGGGCAATGGCCCGCTCGGCCTCCAGGCGACGGTGCTCTCCAACTCCGGCGACTACGGGGCGTTCTGGGGCGGGGCCGCCGGGCGTGACTTCTCGGTCGGCCATTTCGACGGTTCGTTCATCTACATGCTCACGGGAGCGGTGGTGGGGGACACCATCGTCGGAGTCTTCCATGCGGGGCTCCGGAGCCAGACGCCTTTTACCGCCACCAGGAGTTCGGGGGCTCCGCACCTGAAGCCGCCCACGGAGGTCACCACCGCCGATACCACCGCTCCTTTCGAGTTTGCGTTCCCGAACCTCGATGGGACCATCGTGACCAACGAGGACCCGCGGTTCCAGGGCAAGATCGTGATGGTCGACATCTTCGGGACCTGGTGCCCCAACTGCCAGGACGCCGCCCCGACGCTGGTCGAGCTCTACAACGCCTACCACGCCCGGGGGTTCGAGGTGGTGAGCCTGGCCTACGAGGTGACCGGCGACCCGGAGGTGGACGGGGTCCTGGTCCGGCGGTTTCGCGACAAGTTCGGCATCCCCTGGCCGATCCTCCTGGCAGGAGTCAACGAGAGCGAACTCACAGCGGCTACCCTGCCCCAGCTGGAGGGCTTTACAGCCTACCCAACCCTTCTCTTTCTGGACCGGACCGGCCGGGTGCGGAAGATCCACGCCGGGTTCTACGGACCGGCCACCGGCGCCCAGTACACGAAACTCAAGGCCGACCTCCACTCGTACGTCGAGGAGCTGCTGGCCGGGAACTAGAGACGGCCCATTTTCAGACCGGACATCCTACTTGAGGTCTCGGTGTCTAAATCCCTACCACCACTACCGGTTATCCACATGCAGACCCTTGCGCTTTTGGGGGGAATTGCCCATCGTGGTACCGCTCGAATTGACCTCGGGGCGTTTGTCGTCCCCCAAAACTGAGATTCCCGGAGAGGGCGGTACGTATGACCAGCAGGATTCGTGGGGTCGTCTTTGCGATCGGTTTCGGGCTCTTCCTTGCCAGTTCCGCCTCGGCCCAGCTGGCCGTCGGGCTCACCGGTGGCGTCAATTCGGCCACCCTGTCGGGAAGCGACGCCGACGCAATCGATGTCAGTTCCAAGACCGGCGGGGCCGGCGGGCTCTACGCCAACATCTACCTCGGGAGCCGGTTTTCGGCCGAGGGACAGCTCCTCTTCCAGGGGCAGGGATTTACGGGGACTGACTCGACCACGGGCGACATCGACGTGGCGCAGGGCTACATCGTGTTCCCCATGCTGCTCAAGGTCTATTTTGGCCACCTGAATGTCTTCCTCGGGCCGGCCATCAGCTGGGAAGTCAGCTGCACGGCGAGCTCCACGGGCGCGTCCGGCGAATGTGATGCTTCGAAATCCAGCCTCTGGAGCGGCATTGCCGGTCTGGGCGTCCAGTTCGGACGGCTCGGCGTGGAGGCGCATTACCAGTCCGGCTTCAGTGACACCTTCGACAACGTCAATGCATCCTACGGCGTCTGGTCCCTGATGGGCCGATTCGCCATTTTGGGAAGTCGCTAGCCGGCCCTGGTGGCCAAGGCCTGTTCATTCCTCCTTCACGGGAGGTTCATGATTCGACACGCATTCTACGCGGTTGGCAGCGCTGGACCATTGTCGTTGGACCGAACCTCACCAGCCAAGGAGACAGCAATGCGCAAGTTATTCCGGGTGACGGGTGTCACGGCATTGGCGCTTGGCGCGCTGAGCCTCGGTGCCGAGGCGCAAGAGAAGCAGGTTGGCCTGGTGCTAGGAGCCAACTTCGCGACCCTCAATGTTGGCTCTGGCGTGGACTTCTCCACGGGCCTCGGAACTCGGACCGGATTCGTTGGCGGGATATTTGTCTCCATCCCGGTGGGGGACGGCGGAGTCTCGATCGAGCCTGAGGTGCTTTACATCTATGCAGGGCGCCACATACGACAATGCAGCTTACGACGGCACGCTACGCCGTTGACTACATCAAGGTCCCCATTCTCGTCAAATGGTCCGCGAATCCCGGTGGCAAGGGGATTTACATCCTGCTGGGACCGACCGTCGGCTTCAATGTGAGCTGCAACGACTCGGGCGACAGCAAAGGCGACGAGTGCCAGCTCGTACGACGGCACATGCGAAGAGGAGTCCTACTTCAAGGCGAAGACTACCTTCAGTGGGGACCTCGGGCTCGGCTACACCTTTGGCCGATTTGGGCTCGAGGGGCGATACACCTTCGACTGGGGCGATGCCTTCGAGAAGACTTCCGGCGATCCTAACACCGGGGCCGTTCGGCTGGCACGAGTCTGGATGTGAAGAACAGTGTATTCCAACTGCTGGTCCGGGTGACGAAGTAGCTCGTCCACCCTGTGGTTGCGCGATGGTCAGGGCTGGATCGCCTCCCAGGGGCCACTCCTACGGGGCATGAGTATGCCCTAGGGTATGGCGCGGACTTTGCCGGGAAAGCGCTGGCTTGGTCACTTCGGTGACGGTCGTTCCCTCAGTTCCTTACCACTCGTCAATTCGGAGATTGCAATGCGCAAGTTTATCCGGAATTCGGCCTTGGTGGCCATCGCCCTCAGCGCCACCGCGCTCACTGCGCAGGCGCAGGAGAAAGCAACGGAACTCACAGTTGGGGTGCTCGGATTCTCGTCCACATCCTGAGCGGCTGCGATACCCTGACTCGTTTAAGACAGGAGGCTCCGACAATTACATCGCTTCGGGGCCACTGGTGGCGCCTATTTCGCCGCGGGTTTTTACCTTTCTCCAGGCATGGCGATCGAGCCAACTCTGTCGTTTGCCTACCTCGGTGCGAGCTTTGACGATCCGCTTCAGGATCTTAACGTCACACACGTTCAGCTTCACCCTCGGAGTTGCTCTACCGTACTACTTCAGCAAGGGGTGGGGTCGAAAGGGAGCATACCTCGCGCCACGGGTGTCTTGGACGTCTACTTCGACCAAGCCGTGCGACAGATGACCCGATCTCGACTCATATTCCGCCAGCCAGTCGGGCTCGGAATCGGATTGGGCACCAAGGTTCCCCTTGTTACGGACATCGTCGCCCTCAGAATCCAAGGGTCGTTTGATTACGGATTCGAAAACGACGACCTGGCCAGCTCGACTTCGCTTCGGGGCCTCCCTCGGCCTGTCGGTGTTCCTCCCGTAGCGCGCCCCGGGCGTTAGCATGAGACGGGTCCCC
This sequence comes from uncultured Gemmatimonadales bacterium, assembly GCA_963748815.1. GTDB lineage: Bacteria > Gemmatimonadota > Gemmatimonadetes > Gemmatimonadales > GWC2-71-9 > SPDF01. Next base: position 1,095,268 of record CAVVKJ010000010.1, read on the forward strand.
GGGAAGTATTCCCGAGGACCCGTTTTGCATCCCGTGGCTCGCACCGACGTGGTTGAGCACGACTTTGCCGGGTACTTGGCTTGGCCTTTGCAGCACAAGCTCGCTCCTTGCTGACATCCAACGGAGTACTGGAGGAGTTCGATGCGCAAATTGATTCGGGCCGTTGCCCTCGTGACGATGGCCGCCACCACCCTGTCGCTCCCTGCGGAGGCCCAAAGCAAGAACTTCATCGGCATCATCGCCGGCGTAGACTTCTCCTCCTTCACTGGTTCGCTTTCCTCCGCATTCTACATTGTGGACGAGAGCGGAAGTGAAGCAGATTTCTATGACCAACAGAGCACGACCGGATTCATCGGCGGAATCTTCGTGGACCTGCCGATTGGGCAATCCCTGATCCTCGAGCCTTCCTTGCTTTTTGCCCAGAAGGGTGCCGATTACAATGTGGATATCTATGACAGTTTCGGCGACTTTGTGGGCAGCGGCAGACTGACCGGGAACCTGGATTACCTCAGCGTCCCCCTCCTCCTGCGGTACAATTTCCAGGCGGATGGCGGCGTCTACGGCCTGATCGGCCCGGAAGTCTCGTTCAACCTCTCCTGTACCCTCAAGGGAGCGGGCGGGAGTATCGATTGCTCGGACGACCTCGGCCTGGAGCCGACCACGACCTTCGGAGGGGTAGCCGGGCTGGGATACCAGAAGGGCCCCGTCGGGATTGAAGGCCGATATGATTTCGACTTTGGCAACGCATTCAGCAATGTCGACGGCCTGAAGAACAGCGCGTGGGAGTTGATGCTAAGGTACCAATTCAGGTAATCTCGGCGTATCCCGCCTCCCCCGCTGACGGCCCCCCGGGAATACCCGGGGGGTCGTTCTGCATCTTGCGGCGGTTGGTCAGAGCCCAGTGTCTGGCGAAACCGGCCAGCCGACGATATCGTGGTACCAATTTCCATCCCACCACCCGCCGCGACACCCTGGAGGATTCCCTGCACACTCCCGCCGCCCGACTCTGTGTCCTTGCCGGCCTCATCGTCGCAGTGTCCGCTACCGCCTCTGCCCAGGGGACCCGTCGGATCGGCGTGCTGGCCGGAGTCGACTACTCCACGCTGACCGGCGACGCATCGTCTGGCAGCAAGACCCGCATCGGCTTCATGGGGGGCCTGTTCGGTGCGTTGCCACTCGGGGAACGGATCGAGCTGGAGGTCGAAGCGCTGTATGCCATGAAGGGGACAGATTGGCAGGACGTCCAGGAATCGGGCACGATTGCCCTGGACTACTTCGAGGTGCCGATCCTCCTCCGCTACAGCCCGGAGGTTGCGGAGGGTTTCTACGGGCTGGGCGGCCCCACCTTCAGCTTCAACGTGTCGTGCCACGAGTCGGTCCCCTCCGATCCGTCCGCTCCCTGTGCCGACGGCACCTTGCGCCCGCAGACCACGATCGGCGGCGTGCTCGGCGCGGGCTTCAAGAAGTCGTTCATCGGGGCGGAAGCGCGCATCGACTTCGACCTCAGCGATCCCCTCCAGAACGAGAACGGCGTCGGCATCGCGGTCAGGAACCGCGTCGTGGCGCTGCTGCTTCGGGTAGGCACGTAGGGCGGGAGTCGTCCAATTCAGGCCGCCGAGAAGGCCGAGGAATCGAACTCCCCAATTCGGTCCGCCATCGCAGATCTGGGCATCCCCCGCCCGAATCCCGCCCGGACTGGTCGAGAATCCCGCCCCCCTTCCCCATCGCCGAGTCTGGCCGTACTATCCATCCGTTCCGGCGGCTCAGCTGACGGTTTCGACGGCACTTCCTCAACCCTGAGGCACCCATGCGCACTTGGTTTCGTCGGTGTTCCACTCTCGCCGGTCTGGCTCTCGCCGCCGTCGCCCTCCACGCCTCTCCGGCGTCGGCCCAGCAGCAGGCGTCGGTTGGCTTCCTCGGCGGCGCCTCGTTCTCCACGCTGATGAGCACCGACTCCGACGTGTCGCCCAAGTCGTCGACGGGGTTTGCCGGCGGGTTCTTCGTGTCGATCCCGGTGGCCAAGTCGCTGATGGTCGAGCCGGAAATCCTCTACGTCAACAAGGGTTCCGGCTTCGAGGACGAAGAGTTCACCCTCAATCTCAACTACATCGAGATCCCGGTCCTGCTCCGCTATGAATTCACCCAGGACGGCGGTCCGTTCGCCTATGTCGGCCCGTACGTCGGGTTCAACGTGAAGTGCAACGCCTCGGTCGATACGCTCGGGACCCCCTGCGCCGACGAGAACGTCGAACCGTCGACCGACTTCGGCGGCACGATCGGCATCGGATACCGCAAGGCGGCCTGGGGCTTCGACATCCGCTACGACTACGGATTCACCGACGTCATCAAGGACGAGAAGGGGAAGAACTCCGCCCTCATGATCCTGCTTCGCGTGGCCGTCAACTAGCCCCGACATCATCGCCAGCGGCCCTCCGGAGCACTCCCGGGGGGCCGCTCGCTTTTTGACCCATTCCCCGTATCCCAAAGCGGTGGAACGTCTTCCGGAGCCTCCTCCGGGCGACTAGTTTCCTACCCTGACTTGGCCGGGGGGATGCCCGGCCTTCGCCGCCTCAAGGAGCCGTCGGTGGCCGTTCCGCTCGTCCAGCTCAGCCGCACCCCCGCCACCCCCAAGGGGGGGGCATCGACCGTGCCTGCAACCCCCGTCCGGAAGCCGTCCTGGCTCAAGGTCCGGACGCCAGGGGGCCAGAACTACGTGGAAATCCGGGGGATGATGCGGGAGCTGGGCCTCCACACGGTGTGCGAGGAGGCTCGCTGCCCGAACATCGGCGAGTGCTGGGAACACAAGGCCGCCACGTTCATGATCCTCGGCGACGTCTGCACCCGGAACTGCACCTACTGCGCGGTGGCCCACGGGACGCCCAAGCCGTTCGATCCGGTCGAGCCGGTCCGACTCGCCGAGGCGGTCACCCGGATGGGGCTGCAGCACGTGGTCATCACCTCGGTGGACCGGGACGACCTCCCGAACGGCGGGGCCGAGGCCTTCGCGGGATGCATCACCGAAATTCGCGCCCGGCTCCCCGAGACCTCGGTCGAAGTGCTGATTCCCGACTTCAAGGGCTCCGAACAGGCGCTCCAGCTCGTGATGGACGCCCGCCCCGACATCCTGAACCACAATCTCGAGACCCCAGAACGCCTCTACCGTCTGGCCCGGCCGGGAGGCCGCTACGACCGGGCCCTGCGACTCCTCGCCAACGCGCGCCGGATGGGCGGTCCCGACGCCCTCACCAAGTCGGGGATCATCCTCGGCATGGGCGAGGAGTGGGACGAGGTCCTGGTCTGCATGCGCGATCTCCGCAAGAGCGACGTCAACATCCTGACCCTCGGCCAGTATCTCCGCCCCTCCGGCGGCCACCTGCCGATCGCCCGCTACTACACCCCCGATGAGTTCGCCGAGCTCCGCGAGATCGGCCTGCGGCTCGGGTTCTCCCACGTCGAATCGAGCCCGTTGACCCGTTCCTCGTATCACGCGTGGGAGCAGGTCGACAAGGCCAAAGAACAGAGGAACGCCTGATGGCGGGCACCCGTCCCTCGTCCCGAGCCAAGGGCGCGGCGCGCAGCGCCGAATCCGGCGCCAGCCCAGAGCAGTGCCGGAGCTACCTGCGGCAAATGCGCCTCATCCGTCAGTTCGAGGACAAGGCCGGTGAGGCGTACAGCCTCGGCAAGATCGGCGGGTTCTGTCACCTGTACATCGGGCAGGAGGCGGTGGCGGTCGGCAGCATGGCGGCGCTTCGCCAGGACGACTACATCACCACCTCCTACCGCGATCACGGCCATGCGCTGGCCCGGGGACTCACCGCGCGGTCGGTCATGGCGGAGCTCTTCGGCAAGGCGACAGGGTGTTCGCACGGCAAGGGCGGCTCGATGCACCTCTTCGACGCCTCCCTCGGGTTTCTCGGCGGGCACGGCATCGTCGGCGGCCACATCCCGCTCACGGCGGGGATGGCGTTCGCGGCCAAGTACCGGAAGACCGACCAGGTGGCGGTCTGTTATTTCGGGGAGGCGGCGGTCAACATCGGGTCGTTCCACGAGACGCTCAACATGGCGGCGCTCTGGAAGCTGCCGGCCATCTTCATCGTCGAGAACAACGGCTACGGCATGGGGACCGCGCTGGCGCGGGCCAGCTCGCTGCTGGACCTTGCCCACCGGGCCTACTCCTACGAAATGACCGAGGAAGTGGTGGATGGGCAGGACGTCTTTGCCGTCCGGAGCGCCATGGATCGCGCCGTGACGCGGGCGCGTGTCGAGTCGCTCCCGACGCTCCTCGAAATGCGCACCTACCGCTACGTCGGGCACTCGATGTCGGACGCGGCGCACGGCACCTATCGCACCAAGGAAGAGGTGGAGGAGTTTCGGCAGCGGGATCCGATCAAGCTGCTCGAGGCCCATATGGTCGCCGCGCGGATGATCGACGAGGCGGGGCTCAAGGCGCTCGACGAGGAGATCGTCGCCGAGGTCGAGGATTCGGTGCGCTTCGCGGAGGAGTCGCCGGACCCGGCGCCGGGCGAACTGTGGACCGACGTGCTCGCGGGAGGGCGGTAACATGGCGCTCCTGACCTACCGCGACGCCCTGAACGAGGCGCTCCGCGAGGAGATGGCCCTCGACGACCGCGTCTTCCTGATGGGCGAGGAAGTGGCGGAGTACGACGGTGCCTACAAGGTGAGCCGCGGGCTGCTGAAGGAGTTCGGCCCGCTGCGGGTGGTGGACACGCCGATCGCCGAGCTGGGCTTTGCCGGCATCGGGGTCGGCGCGGCGATGGTCGGCCTCCGCCCGGTCATCGAGTTCATGACGTGGAACTTCGCGCTGCTCGCCATCGACCAGATCGTCAACTCGGCGGCCAAGATGCGGTACATGTCGGGGGGCCAGGTCGGCTGCCCGATCGTCTTCCGCGGCCCGGGCGGCGCGGCGCTGCAGCTCGCCGCGCAGCACTCGCAGTCGTTCGAGTCCTGGTACGCGCACATCCCCGGCCTCAAGGTGCTGACCCCCGGCACGCCGGCCGACGCCAAGGGGCTGCTCAAGAGCGCCATCCGCGACGACGACCCGGTGGTGTTCATCGAAGGCGAGATGCTCTACAACGTGAAGGGCGAGGTGCCGGAAGGCGAGCACCTGGTGCCGATCGGGAAGGCGGAGGTCAAGCGCGCCGGCTCCGACGTCACGCTGGTCTGCCACTCGAAGACGGTCACGGTGGCGCTCAAGGCGGCGGAGCAGCTCGCCGCCGAGGGGATCAACGCCGAGGTGGTGGACCTCCGCACGATCCGCCCGATGGACACCGAGACGGTGCTCAACTCGGTGGGCCGGACGCATCGGTGCGTGGTGGTGGAGGAGGGGTGGGCGTTCGCGGGGGTGGGCGCGCAGGTGGTGGACGAGATTCAGCGGCACATCTTCGATGAACTCGACGCGCCGGTGCTGCGGGTCACGGGCGCCGACGTGCCGATGCCCTACAACAAGCAGCTCGAGCGGGCGGCCAAGGCCGACCCGGCCAAGGTGATCGCCGCCGTCAAGCAGGTGCTCTACCTGGCCTGACGGATGTCGCCATTCTACTGCCTCGATCCGGGATCTGACGCATGGCCACAAAAGTCCTGATGGAAGCGCTCTCGCCGACGATGGAGGAGGGCCGCCTCGTCGAGTGGAAGAAGAACGAGGGCGACGCCGTCCGCGTCGGCGACGTGATCGCCGAAGTGGAGACGGACAAGGCGGTCATGGAGCTGGTGGCCCGCGGGCGAGGGGATTCTCCTGAAGCAGCTTGTGCCCGGCCGGCACCACCGCGCCGGTCGCCTCGCTGGTCGGCATCATCGGCGCGGCGGACGAGGACATCAGCGACCTGCTCGGCGATAGCGGAGCGGCACCGGCACCAGCGAAACCTGCAGCCGCGCCCCCTGCCCCGGCGCCTCGCGCCCCTGCTGCCGAGGTCGGCGTCCCCGCGTCCCCGCGTCCCCGCCTCCCCGCCTGAGGCCTCCGCAGGAGGCCGAATCAAGTCCTCTCCCCTCGCCCGCAAGGTCGCCCGCGAACGCGGACTCGACCTCGGCGGCATCGCCGGGTCGGGCCCTGAGGGACGGATCGTCCTGCGCGACCTCGACAAGGCCGCCCCGGCCGCCGGCGAGACTTTCGCCACGCCAGCGGCGCGGCGCGTTCACCGACGTCCCGCTCACCCAGATCCGGAAGACGATCGCCAAGCGGCTGGCGCAGTCGATCGGGCCGATCCCGACGTTCTACCTCACGACCGAAATCGACATGGACCGGGCGTGGGAGGCGCGGGAGCTGCTGAATGAGGCGGGGCAGCCGGGAAGCGGGGAGGCGGTCAAGATCTCCTTCAACGACATCATCATGAAGGCCACCGCCGCGGCGCTCAAGGCGCATCCGCTCTGCAACGCCTGGTGGCAGGACGACCGGATCCGGTACTGGAACGAGGTGCACCTGAGCGTCGCGGTGGCCGTGGAGGACGGGCTGATCACCCCGGTGGTGCGTCACGCCGACCGGAAGTCGCTGCGCGAGATTTCAGCTGAGGTGAAGGAAATGGCCGGCCGCGCGCGGGAGCGCCGGCTCAAGCCGGAGGAGTACACCGGCGGCACATTCAGTGTGTCGAATCTCGGCATGTTCGACATCGACCAGTTCACCGCCATCATCAATCCGCCCGAGGCCGGCATCCTGGCCGTGGGCAGCATCGTGGAGCAGGCCGTCGTCCGGCAGGGCGCGGTCGTGCCCGGCCGCCGGCTCCGGCTCACCATGTCGTGCGACCACCGGGTCATCGACGGCGCCACCGGGGCGGCGTTCCTGCGCACCCTGAAGGGCATGCTCGAGAACCCGCTGGCCATCGTCTACTAGCGGCCCCGGCCGCCCGACCTGAGACCGAGGACTTTCATCGTGGCTTCATTCGACATCATCATCCTGGGCGGCGGCCCCGCCGGCTACGTCTGCGCCATCCGCGCGGCCCAGCTCGGCCTCAGCACCGCCGTCGTCGAGAAGGACAAGCTGGGCGGCGTCTGCGTCAACATCGGCTGCATCCCGACCAAGGCCCTGCTCCACAGCGCGTCGTCGATCCAGCTCATCCAGCACCAGGCCAAGGACCTCGGCATCGAGGTCGGCACCGTGAAGACCGACTACGGCGTCGCGATGAAGCGGAGCCGCAAGGTGTCGGAGCAGAACTCCAAGGGCGTGGAGTTCCTGATGAAGAAGAACAAGGTGACGGTCATCAAGGGGACCGGCACGCTGATGCCCGGCAAGAAGGTCAAGGTCGGCGCCGACGTGCACGAGGCCAAGAAGGCGGTCGTCATCGCCACCGGGTCCCGGGTCAAGGGCATTCCGCAAATCGGGCTGGAGATCAACAAGACCACCGTCATCAGCTCCGACGAGGCGCTGTTCCTGGAATCCGCGCCGAAGTCGATGATCGTGGTCGGCGCGGGCGCGGTCGGATCGGAATTTGCCGACATCTTCAACTCCTTCGGCACCAAGGTGACGCTCGTCGAGGCCCTCCCCCGGATCCTCCCGATCGAGGACGCCGAGTGCTCCGACGCGCTGGCCAAGTCGTTCAAGAAGCGGGGCATCGACGTGCTGGCGGGCGCCAAGGTGCTGAAGGCGACGGTCGGGAAGGATTCGGTCACGCTGGAGGTCGAGTCGGGCGGCGAAAAGAAGTCCATCACCGCCGACAAGGTGCTGATGGCGGCCGGCCGCGCCGTGAACACCGAGAACATGGGCTTCAAGGAAGCCGGCGTGCAGCTGACCGACCGCGGGTTCGTGAAGGTGAACCTCGCCACGCTCGAGACCACCGCCCCCGGCGTCTACTGCATCGGCGACGTGGCCGGTCCGCCGATGCTGGCGCACAAGGGGAGCCGCGAGGGCTCGGTCGTCGCGGAGCTGATCGCCGGGCACAAGCCGCACCCCATCCGCTACGACAATGTCCCGAGCGTCACGTACTGCCACCCGGAAGTCGCCAGCATCGGCCTGACCGAGGAGCAGTGCAAGGAGAAGAAGCTCGACTACCAGGTCGGCCGCTTCCCCTTCAGCGCCAACGGCCGCGCCCGCGCCTCCAACGAGACCGAGGGCTTCGTCAAGATCATCCGCGACAAGAAGTACGGCGAGATCCTCGGCGCCCATATCGTCGGCGGGCACGCCTCCGAGATGATCCACGAGCTCGCCGTGGCGCGGGAAAACGAGTACACCGTCGAGGAAGTCGACCTGGCCATCCACGCCCATCCCACCCTGTCGGAAGCGATCGCCGAAGCGGCGCTCGATTCGATGGGGAGGGTGATCCACACCTAGGCGGGGAAGCGGGGAAGCGGGGATGCAACAGCCTCAAAGCGACCGCCCCGAACACTGGAATCCCGTCGCCCCGACCGAGGACTACATCCCCCTCGCGTGGGCGTCCATCGGATTCGGCATCCTCCTCGGCACCGCTCTCGTCGCGGCCGTGCTCCTCGGTGTCCGCGCGCTCATCGCGCAGGGCCCCCCGACCGACACCCCCGATCCCGGCCAGCCCGCGGCAGTACTCCTCATCTTCGGGACCCTCGGCGCCTGCGCCGTGGCGGGCGTTTCGTGCTGGACGGCCATGGCCCCGGTCCCGGCCTATCGCCGAGGCGGCCTCAGCATGGTCACCGCCTTCGCCACCGTCGTCACGGCCCTCCTCCTCGCCCCGGTCAACGAACTTGGCGGGCCGGCCGCGCTGGGCGCGGTTGCGCTCGGGTGCGGCGCGCTGGCCTGGAGGCTTGGCAGGCGGATCAGGGGACTGCGGGCGGACCGATGAGCCAGCGATCGCTCCTGGTGGCGGACCTGGGCCGGCGCCCCTACGGCGAGGTGCTGGAGTTGCAGCGCAGGCTCTGCCGGGCGCGCCAGTCGGGAGAGACGAGCGAGGACCTCCTGTTGTTCGTCGAGCACGATCCAGTGGTGACGCTGGGCCGCGGCACCAAGGAAAGCAGCCTCCCGCTCTCGCCGGCGGGCATCCGGCAGCGCGGGGTCGAGGTCTACGACGTGGAGCGCGGAGGCGACGTCACCTTCCACGGCCCGGGCCAGCTGGTGGGTTACCCGATTCTCGACCTGTCACACCATCGGCAGGACCTGCACTGGTACCTGCGGACCGTCGAGGAGGCCCTCATCGTGGGGCTCGACGCGCTCGGAATCGCGGCGGCGCGCAACCCGGGATTGACCGGGGTCTGGACGGGGGGACGGAAGATCGCGAGCATCGGAATTCACGTGAAGCAGTGGGTCACCTTTCACGGCTTCGCCCTGAATGTCACGACCGACCTCGACTACTTCGACCTGATCGTGCCCTGCGGCATCGAGGGAGTCTCGATGACCAGCGTGGCGAGGGAACTGGGGGGCGCCGCGCCCGCCGACCTGCTGGCCGTCACGCAGGACGCCGTCACGGCGGCGTTTGGCCGGGTCTTCGATCGCAAGTGGCGCCACGCGGAGCCCGTCGAGTGGGACCCCGCGGCACCGGCTGGTGGGGCGATGCGGTAAGGTTGCCTTTCGTGCGGTGCTCCGCCAATCTCCACGTCATGGCGGACATTCCACCGAAACGCACCCCGCAGACCATCGCGGACGAGCGCGTGACGCAAATCCTGAAGGCGGCCGACAGCTGGGCCTCCGACGCTCCCGCGGCGCTTTCGCCGGCGGTGCGGGCCGTCTGCCTGCGCCTGGCGGAGATGATCGCCGATGCGCGGCACGAACACCTCCCGAATCCCGAACCCCTTGATCCCGAAGCCGGCCAGGCGCTCGACCTGATCGCCAAGCGGCTCCGCGCCCCCGCCTCCGTGCGCGGACTTGAGCAGGAGCTCGAGGCGCTGTCCGCACTGGAACTCCGGGCCACGGGGGCGTGGGCGGTGGTGCCCTCCGCGCAGGGCGAATGGACCGCCACCGCCATCGCCTACCTCGAACAGCGTGCCGCCACGCTGCCGGCGGCGGAGCGCCCAGGCGACTACTGGGCCGACGACCTGGTGGCGGGGGTCATCGCCTCCGTCCGGGCCCTGGTGGCCGGGTGAAGGCCCGCTAAGCTGAAGCCCCCCGGCACGACGCCGGGGGGCTTCTTCACACGCGGGATCGCACGGTGCTCAACCCTTCGTGGGCTTTTCCTCCGCCATCATCTCGAAGAACCGTCCGAACACCCGGATGCCGTCCCAGATCTGCTGCACGGCGATCTTCTCGTTGGGCGAATGCAAGCCGTCGTCGGGAAGGCCCACGCCGGTCAGGAGCACCGGGGCGCCGGTCATGCCGAGTTTCGGCACGATGGGGATCGACCCGCCTGCCCGCACCGACACCGTCTTGCGCCCCACCACTTCCTCGAAGGCGCGATCGAGCACTCGGAAGGCGGGGGCGGTGACATCCACCTCCACCGGGTCGGCACCGTGCAGGGGACGGACTTCGACCTTGGCCCAGGTCGGCGCCAGCGCCTGCACCGTCTTCTCGAGCGCCGCCTGTACCCCGTCCCGGGTCAGCCCGGGCACCAGGCGGAGGCTCACCTTGGCGGCGGCCTTGGCGGGAATGACGGTCTTGGCCCCGTCGCCGGTGAAGCCGCCCATGATGCCGTGGATTTCGAACGTCGGCAGCGCCCAGGTCCGCTCGAGGATCGAGTATTCCTTGAGGCCGGTCAAGCGCGGTGGAGGTGACCTCCTCCTTCATGTACTCGTGCACGTTGAAGGGCAGCCCCTTCCACGCCTCCAGCTCCGACTCGGTCGGCGGCACCACCTGGTCGTAGAGTCCGCGGATGTGAATGCGGCCGTCGACCCCCTTCAGGTCCATGAGGAGGCGGCAGAGCGCCTCCATCGCGTTCGGGGCGACGCCGCCGTAGGTGCCGGAGTGGAGGTCGCGCTCCAGCGTCCGGAGGTGAATCTCGGCGTAGCACATGCCCCGGAGCGCGGTGTACACCGCGGGGATGCCCGGCGCGTAGTACCCCATGTCGGCCACCAGCACGGCGTCGGCGTTGGTGCGCTCCGGCTCCAGGTTGAGGCGGTCGACGATCACGTCGCCCCCGCACTCCTCTTCGCCCTCGATGATGAAATTCACGTTGAGGGGCGGGCGGCCGTCGGCGTCGAGCACCGACTCGTACGCCTTCAGGAGGGTGAAGACCTGCCCCTTGTCGTCCACCGCACCGCGCGCGTAGAGATTGCCATCGCGGATGGTCGGCTCGAAGGCGGGGGAAATCCACTCGTCGAGCGGATCGGGGGGCTGCACGTCGTAGTGGCCGTAGACCAGCACCGTCGGCTTGCCGGGGACGCGGGGACTCTCCGCCCAGACGATCGGGTGCCCCTTCCCCTCGAGGAGGGTGACCTTGGAGCACTTCAGCCGCTTGAACTCTTCCACCAGCCAGTCGGCGGCCTTCCGGCAGTCGGGGGCGTTCGCCGGGAGGGTGCTCACACTGGGGATGCGCAGAAAGGAGAAGAGTTCGCCGAGGAGGCGCTTCTCTTCGCGGGCCACAAATCCGGTATCCATAGGGGGAACGTCCTCGGAAAAGCTGACGGTTGCGAGCGGGCGTAACTGACGAAAGGTACACGAAACCGGGCAGCACGCGAGGGCCGTCCGCGGGGTGACCAAAGGCCCCCTCTGGCGCGATTCGATCCCACCGATACATTCGCCAGATGTTCACCACATCCCAGTTCCGCGTGTTCGCCACCGAGCCCAGTGAGCGTGCCCTGGCCCGGGCGCGGCACCTCCTCCGCGACGCGTCACTCGATGAGGCGGAAGAGGCGTACCTCGAACTCATCGACCGGCAACCGGACTTGAAGCTGGCCTGGTGCGAGTACTTCGAGATGCTCCGCGGGCAGCGGCGCTTCGAGGAAGGGCTGGCGCTCTCGGCGCAGGCGGCCGACCAGTTCGGCGAGTCCGCCCTCCCGCTCGCGCTCAAGGGCGCGGCGATGGTGGAACTCGGCCGGTACCGGGAAGGTCTCGTGGCGCTGGAACAGGCGGCCGCCCGCAATCCTGACTTCGCCATGGTCTGGCACGAGGCCGGGTACGCCGCGTACCGACTCGGCGAGCACGACCGCGCCCTGCTCGCCCTCGACCGGGCGTTCGCCCTCGAGCCCCACAGCGGCACGCTGCACCTGCGCGGGAAAATCCTGCGGGGCGCCGGCCGGTACCTCGCCGCGGAGGTTGCCTTCAGCGGCGCAGTCGAGTCGGCCGAGTTCCCGGAGCAGCGGGCGGAGGCGGAGCGGCAGGTGGCCATCACCCGCCGGTACGCGGCCTTCGCCGGCCGGCGGCCCGCCGAGCTTACCGCCACCCAGCGCTGGTTCGGCGACCACGGCGCGTCGCTCCTCACCCGCTCAGACGGCGAGCATCATCCCTCGCCGGAGCGGCTGGTGCAGGAGTTCATCACCGTGGTGCGCGAGGAAGAGTGGCGATTCACCCACCTGGTGACCACCGACGAGTGGGACGGCTGGGTGGCGCTGGCGGCGGCGCTGGAGCTCCCGGGGCACGACGGAAAGTCCCTCGCGCCCGACGCGGTGCCGCTGGTCGTCGGGCTGCGGCCGGGCGGCGTCGGGTCCAGCTGGGCACTGGCCAACCGGCAGGTCCTCCGGAGCGAGGAGGGGCTGACGTTCAGCGTCTTCCAGCCCCTCTCGGGACCGGTGGCGGATGTGGCGGGGATTCTGGAAGGGACCGGTCGCGTGCGCGTCGACCTCGGCCTCGCGGAGGAGGCCATCCGGCATCCGCAAAGCCGCCTGCGGGGCCGTCGCCTACGGTCGGTCGGCCACTGAATCTGGGTACACCTCGGCAGGCCGGAGCGCAGCCTCGAGGCGCGTCCAGGCACTGTCGCCCTGCGCCCCTGCCACCACCGGCTGGAGCCGCTCCACGGCGAGCCGGATATCCCCGTCATTCTGCCGGTACCATTCCTCGAACAGGGCCGAACGGGTCCGGTAGATGCGCGCGGCGATCAGGCGCGCGTTGTTGATCGGTCGATCGGCCATCCGACCGACCTGGATGGTCCGCAATTCCCCCCCGACCGGCCCCTCCAGCTGTTCCCGCGCCCAGCGGCCCGCTTCGGCGCGGCCCGCCGCAAGCGCCAGGGAATCGGGGTGCGCCCCGTAGAGCGCATCCAGCCTCCCGGCCAGCGAATCGTAGAACTCCCCCAGCACCAACTCGTCGTGCCAGCGATCCGCCGCGCGCCGCGCGTGCGCGCTATCCCCGCGGTCGAGGAAGAAGGCCTCGGCGGCGCGGTATCCGACCAGCTGGGCAAAGGTTTCGTTGAAGGTCGTGGCGCTCTTCACATAGAGCGTGTTGTGCGCCACCTCGTGGAACACGAGCGCCGCAATCTCCACCGAGTCGCCGCCCAGCGCGGTCGACAATAACGGATCGTTGAACCACCCCAGCGTGGAGAATGCGCCCGACGGACGCAGGTAGGTGTCGAGCCCCTTGGCCTCCAGCTCGGCGACAGCCTTCTCCGCCATTTTCGGGTCGAAGAACCCCTTGTACGGAACCCGGCCGACGACGGGATATTTCCACGTCACGGGACAGAGGCAGTCGGGGGGCGAGGCGGAGAGGACGAGCAGCAGCGTGTCGCGGCCGACGTCGGTGTATTGCGTGTAGGTCTTGTCGGCCTCGAGCCCGAGACCCGCCGCCGCGTCACGCGCGTTCAGCACCAGCTCGAGCTGGCCGCGGACGGCGGGATCGAGGTCGGGATTGCGGAGGACCTTGGCAATCGGCTTGCGCTCGGTCAGGATCTGGGTTTCCTCCAGTCCCGCCCGCGTCAAGTACCGCACTTCGCTGCTGGCCACGTACGCCGTGCTGAAACCGATCATCAGGGCGGCCACGACGGCGACGATCACGCGAACAGGCCTCCAGCGCATGGTGTCCTCACGGTGTCAGGCGCACGCCGAACTCGTGGATCGCGGTGCCGAAGAGGTTCTGCGCCTGGTAGGCGTAGTCGAGCCCGAGTCGGCCGAGCACCACCCCTCCGCCAAAGGTCCACCGCCCCTCGCTGTTCCCCATCGGCGGCGGACCGTAACCGGCCCGAACCACCAGCCCCGCCCCCTTGAGCACGAGGCCGGCTTCCGCCCCGGCGAGAAACCGGGTCGCCTGGCCGTCCGTCCAGACCCACTCGATGGTGCCGAGCAGTCGGGTCGTGCCCTGCGGGTCCACGAAATTCAGCGTGTAGCCGAGGTGCGTGGCCGTGGGCAGCCGGACCCCGAGGCCGGAGAGGTTCTGGTTCCCGATGTTTTCCACGGCGACGGCCAGCGCCATGATGTCGAACACCGCGATGGTAAATCCGGCGCCGGTCGTGAAGGAGCGGTTCACCTGGCCGCTGGTGTCGGTGACGGAGACATACCGGCCGGACGCGCCGAGGGCGAGCAGACCGTACCGATAGTCCGCCGCGCCGACCCACGTGACGTTGTCCACGTACCCGGAGGTGTCGGGCAGCACCAGGTAGGCGGCGCCGGCGCCGAGGTTGAATTGGCCGGCCCGGAACGCCCCCGCCCCCTGCCAGAGGGTCACGTCCTGGGGCATCGGACTGTACGCCCCTTCCAGGCTCAGCACCTTGATGGTCGCCAGGCCGGAGGGGTTGATGAAGACGCTGCCCGCGTCCCCCACGAGGGCGACGCCCGCTCCCGCCATGGCGGCGGAGCGGGTGGAGGCCGGGAGCACGTTGACGATGGAGGAGGGCGCCTGCGCACGGAGCGGCGCGGCGGAGGCCGCGACGCTGGCGGCCAGCACGAGGTGCCGCACCCGGACCGGCCTCAGCGAATCCGCACCACGCCGAAGCGAACGCCCCGGTCGTCAGGGAATGCCTCGCCGCTCTGGCGGGCCAGCACGATGTCGAGGTCTGCGCTGTTGGCGGCCTGCAGGACCCGGAGATGCCGTCCCGAGCCGCCGCGCAAGGTGCCGGAACGGCTGTACGAGCCGGTGATGGTGCTGTCGGGGCGCAGCGGGTACGGCCGCGACACCAGGTCGGGGCGCTGGGCGTTCAGCGTGTCGTAGATGTACCGGAAATCCCAGCTCGTGTACTGCAACCGCGGATCGACGGGGGAGAATCCGGGGAGGTTGTCGAGGTAGTTGGCCAACTGCCAGAGCGGTACCAGCTGGCTCATCGTGGTGCCGGTGGCGGACTGCACGTTGGCGCTGCCCAGGAGGGTCGTGCCGACCAGCTGTCGCGTGAGGCTCGTCCCCAGGGAGTCGGGGGAATAGTGGTCGGCGAGCCAGCGCACGAAGAGCCAGTTGGCGCCCCGTTCCTGGAGCGTGCCGGTCGAGCTGCTCGGCGTGATCAGGAAGTGCGCTTCCGGATTGAGCAGGTAGTCGTTGGCGTTGAGGAGGTCCGGAATCGTGAACTGCACCAGCCGGGACGACGCCGCCCCCTGCCCGGGGCCGTTGCCCAGCAACCGCCCGCCGAGCTCCTCCGCAAAGTGTGACAGCCCCTCGTTCAGCCAGACCTCTTCGCCGCTCACTCCGGGCCGGGCCAGCACGTGCTGGTTGAAGGAGATCATGTGCTGGAATTCGTGGATGAACACCGGGGCGATCTGCTGCTTCACGAACGTCTTGGAGACCGCGCAGCCGCCGGTGGTGTTGGGGACCAGTCCGTAGAAAATCTCCGCCTCGTTGGATCCGGGATTGCTCCCGCTGCGGGCCAGCAGGTCGCCGCCGTAGAAGAAGCCGAGGATGATGCTGCCGCCGGTGCAGCTGCCGCTGAGATCGTTCACCGCGTCGGTGAGGAGGAAAATGACCTTGCCGTTGACGTCGATGTCCGATTCCCGGCCAAACGCGGTGGTGTCGATCTGGTACATGTTCGGCGCCGTGCCGGCCACACCGCCGTCGAAGAGCAGGCCCAGGGTGTCGATGTCCTCCTGGATGAACCCGCCGGCGGGGACGACGTCATCGAGGAAGATGGCGCCCTTCGGGCCGACATACTTGGCCGTTGCGATCACGGTCTTGAAGGCGGTGCAGGAGGTGTTGCCGCAGACCTTGAACGTGTCCTTGACGCCGACCACCGGCGGGATCGAGACCCGGTCGGGCGCCCCCGCGCTGAGCCGGGCTCCCGGCTCCGCCGCGAGGGCCCGCTCCCGCTGCCGGAGCATGGCGTGAAATTCCGCCGCCGTCGCCGGTTCCTTCCAGGCCTCGAGCAGCGGCGATGCGATCCCCGGCCCACTCGCGGCAGGAACGTTGACACTGCTGCTCACCCGGCCCTGCAGGGCGTAGTCGATCGTCACGCCACTCGACGTGACCTGACCGGTTGTGGCCAGGGCGGCGATGAGGTATTCGCCACCGGAGGGCCCCGCCCCAGGGAGGCGGAGGCACCCCTCGGAGCCGGCAGGATTGAGGATCCGGAATTCACCCACATTCATGACCGTGGGCGCCGGTCCCGGGCTGCACGTCAGCGTCGGGACTGATGGGCCGGTGTCCCCATCCCCCCCTGAGCAGGCGGCGGCGGTCAGCAGGAGGACGGGAAGGATCCGGCGGCGGTGCAAGGGCTTCACGGATGCGACTCCGGGGCGGCGTCTCGGGGAGGGGTCAAGGCTGCAAAATAAGGCGGCGCAACGGCTTTTGACAATCATTCGCTCGGCCGATAGGTTCCCTCATTCGACGGGTTTCCGCAGCCGTCCCGCGTCCGGGGCGAGGGGCCGAGCCCACTTTCAGCACGTCGCCGCACCGACCCGCAGGTGTCCCGCCGGACGCCGACGGCCCCCGGGTCCGGCACGTCCGGCAGGTCATGGCCTTCGCCCACCTACATACCCACAGCGAATACTCGCTCCTCGACGGCGCCAACCGCCTCGATGCGCTGGTCGACCACGTCCGGGGCATGGGCATGGACAGCCTGGCCGTCACCGATCACGGCAACCTCCACGCGGCGTGGTCCTTTTACGAGGCCGCCAAGGCTGCCAAGATCCGCCCCATCCTCGGCTTTGAGGCGTACCTCGCTTTCGGATCCCGTCGGCAGCGCGAAAAGCCCTCCGGCGCCCCCGCCTTCTACAGCCACCTGGTCCTGCTGGCCCAGAACCGGACCGGCTACAAGAACCTGATCAAGCTCAGCTCGATCGGCTACACGGAGGGGTTCTACCGCCGGCCCCGCATCGACAAGGAAGTCCTCGAGGCGCATTCCGAGGGAATCGTCTGTCTCGCCGCCTGCCTCTCGGGCGAGGTGGCGCTCTGGCTCCGCCAGGGCAACTACGAGGAGGCGCGGCGGAGCGCGGCCTGGTTCGCGAAGACCTTCGGACCCGACCGGTTCTGGCTCGAGATCCAGAAGCACGGCATCCCGGAGGAGGACCTGGTCACCGAGGGGATGCTCAAGCTGGGGCACGACCTCGGCCTCGGGGTGGTCGCGACCAACGACGCCCACTACCTCCGCCGGGAAGACGCCGAGGCGCACGACGTCCTCCTCGCCATCGGGACGGGGTCCGACCTCGACGACCCGAAACGGTTCCGCTTCACGGGACAGGAATCGTACGTGAAGTCCGAGAAGGAGATGCGGGCGCTCTTCCCCGACCATCCGGAAACGATCGACAACACCCAGCGAGTGGCAGACCTCTGCGAACTCGATTTCGAAAAGCGGTACTTCCTTCCCGAGTTTCCCGCGGCCGGCGGGATACGACACCGACGAACGCCTCCTCGACCACCTCGCCCGCGAGGGGGCCGCCGAGCGGTACGGCTCGCCGCTGCCGGCGCCGGTGCTGGAACGGCTGGAATACGAGCTCGGCGTCATCAACACCGCGGGCTACGCCGGGTACTTCCTGATCGTGCAGGACTTCATCGCCGCGGCGCGCGACCGTGGCATCCCGGTCGGACCGGGCCGTGGCTCCGCCGCCGGCTCGCTCGTGGCGTACGCCCTCCGCATCACCGACGTGGATCCGCTCCGGTTCGACCTGCTCTTCGAGCGGTTCCTGAACCCGGAACGCGTCTCGATGCCGGACATCGACGTGGACTTCTGCTTCGAGCGGCGCGGCGAGGTCATCGAGTACGTCCGCGCAGCGCTACGGGCGGGAGAGCGTGGGGCAGATCGTCACCTTCGGGACGATGAAGGCGCGCGCGGCGGTCAAGGACGTGGCCCGGGTCCTCAAGATTCCGCCCGGCGAGGCGGACAAGATCACCAAGCTGATCCCGTCCGGCCCCGGCTTCAACGTGACGATCCCCGAGGCCGTGAAGAAGGTCAGCGAGCTCCGGGATCTGGTGAAGGGCAATCCGGTCTACGAGCGGCTGATGGACCTCAGTGCCCGGATCGAGGGGGTCTCCCGCCACCTGTCGGTCCACGCCGCCGGCGTCGTCATCGCCCCGGGTCCGCTGCGCCGACTACGTGCCCGGTCTGCACCACGCCGACCAAGGGGGCCGGACAGTCGGCGGGCGGCGAGGACGTGATGATCACGCCAGTACGAAATGGGCGCGCTCGAGAAGGTCGGGATGCTCAAGATGGACATCCTCGGCCTCAAGACGCTGACGGTGATCCACGACGCGCTGCAGATGATCGGCGTACGACACGGCGCCGCGCCCGACCTCTCCGTCACCACCTACGACGACCCGAAGGTGTACGAACTGCTCCGGGACGGCCGCACCGCCGGCGTGTTCCAGTTCGAGTCGGCGCTCGCCACCGAGACGCTGCGCGCCATGCGGTGCGACCGCTTCGACGACCTCGTCGCCACCAACGCCCTGCTCCGCCCAGGACCGCTCGACGCCGGCATGCACACGGTGTTCATCAAGCGGAAGCTCGGCCAGGAGGCGGTCACCTATCCCCACCCGTCGCTCCAGGGCATCCTGGAGCCGACCTACGGCGTCATCACCTACCAGGAACAGGTGATGCGCATCGCGAACGTGCTCGCCGGGTTCAGCCTGGCCGAAGCCGACGTGCTGCGGAAGGCGGTGGGCAAGAAGGACGAGGCGCTGATCAAGCAGGAGGTCGGGCAGTTCGTGGAGCGCGCCATGGCGCAGGGGCACCCCCGCCGCCTGGCGGAGGAGCTCGGCGGCGCAGATCGAGACCTTCGGGCGGTACGGCTTCAACAAGTCGCACTCCGTCGCGTACTCGGTGCTCTCCTACCAGACGGCCTGGCTCAAGGCGCACTATCCCGCCGAATTCATGGCCGCGCTGCTTCAGCTCGGAAATCGGCAACACCGACAAGGTGGTGCAGTACATCAACGAGGCCCGCGAGCTGGGGCTGGAAGTGCTGCCGCCGGACGTGAACGAATCGGGGTTCAAGTTCACCGTCGTCGGCGAGAACCGGCTGCGGTTCGGGCTCGGCGCGGTGCGCAACGTGGGCGCCGGCGTGATCGAATCGATGATCAGCGCCCGGCGCGACGGACCGTTCCACGACCTCTGGGACTTCGTCGGGCGGATCGACCTGCGGCTGGGCAACCGCCGCGTGATCGAATCGCTCATCGTGGCCGGCGCCTGCGACGGCCTGGGCGGGCATCGCCGGCAATACCTCGAGGCGCTCGACGCCGCCCTCGGCGAGGCGCAGCTGCGGCAGCAGGAGCGGGAGGCGGGGCAGTCCTCCCTCTTCGGTGAGGTGCTGGCGACCTCCAAGCCGGCGGGGCACAACCTCCCCGACGTGCCGCCGCTGCCGGAAGCGGACCGGCTGACCCGCGAGAAGGAGGTCATCGGCTTCTTCATCTCCGGTCACCCGCTGGAGCGGTTCCGGGCCGAGGTCGAGCTGTTCGGGACGCGGACCACGGCCACCCTGCACGAGTGGAGCGAGCACGAGGTCAGCGTCGCCGCCGTGGTCACCGGACTCAAGCGGCAGATCTCCAAGAAGACCGGGAAGGAGTACGCCCGGCTCACCCTGGAGGACTTCCACGGCACCTCGGAGGCGATCGTCTTCCCCGACGCCTGGGCCAAGCTCAACCAGGTCATCACGGCGGACGCGGCCATTCTGCTGGGCGGCGGCTACAGCGCCCGGGACCGGGGGGAGGACCGGGCGCCCTTCGTGGTCGAGTCGGCCCGGCCCCTCGCCGAGCTCCGGGAGAGCGGGGCCCTGGGGGTCAGCCTCCGGTGGCGCGCCCCGGACGCCCCCCCGCCCGACGCCGTCAAGGCCGCCGCGGCCCTCTGCGCGTCGCATCCGGGGCCGGCGCCGGTCTATATTGAATGGAGCGACGGCAACGGCGAGGCCCTCCGGCTTCGCGCGCGCCGTCTTCGCATTGCCCCCGATGAAGACCTCCTCCGGGCCCTCCGCGAGCTGCTGGGTGCCGGTGCCGTTCACTACGTGAAGGCGGGGTAACGATGGCGACGTCCTACACACTCGAATTCGAGAAACCGCTCCAGGAACTCGACCGCCAGATCGAGGAACTCCGCCGTTCGAGCGCCGAACGGGGCACCGACCTGACCGACGAGATCACCGCGCTGGAGACCAAGCTCGCCGCCCAGCGCGACGAGATCTACCGCACCCTGACGCCGATCCAGCGGGTGCATGGTGGCCCGGCATTCGCGCCGGCCCTATACCCTCGACTACCTCAGCACGATCTTCACCGACTTCATCGAGCTGCACGGCGACCGCCTCTTCCGCGACGACCCGGCCATCGTCGGCGGCTGGGCCCGGCTCGGCGGCCAGAGCGTGATGGTGATCGGGCACCAGAAGGGTCGCGACACCAAGGAAAACCTGCGCCGCAACTTCGGGATGCCCCACCCGGAGGGGTACCGGAAGGCGCTCCGCCTGATGAAGCTGGCGGCGCGGTTCGGCGCCCCCGTGATCACCCTGATCGACACCGACGGCGCCTACCCCGGCCTGGGCGCCGAGGAGCGCGGGCAATCGGAGGCGCTGGCGCGCAACATCCTGGAAATGTCGGTGCTGCCCACGCCCATCGTCACCATCGTGATCGGCGACGGCGGGTCGGGCGGCGCGCTCGCGCTGGGCGTGGCCGACCGGGTCCTGATGCTCGAGAACTCGATCTACTCCGTCATCTCGCCCGAGGGGTGCGCGGCCATCCTCTGGAAGGACGCCTCGCAGCGCGAGCGCGCCGCGGAGGCGCTCAAGCTCACGGCCGCCGACCTCCTGCGGCTCAAGGTCATCGACGAAATCATCCCGGAACCCGCCGGCGGCGCGCACACCGATCACGACGCCACCGGCGAGGCCGTGCGCGAGGCGCTGCTGCGCCACGTCGGGGAGCTCCGGAAGGTGAAGCCCGAGAAACTGGTCCGCCGTCGCGCCGAGAAGTACGGC
Organism: uncultured Gemmatimonadales bacterium; assembly: GCA_963748815.1. GTDB lineage: Bacteria > Gemmatimonadota > Gemmatimonadetes > Gemmatimonadales > GWC2-71-9 > SPDF01. Next base: position 1,116,334 of record CAVVKJ010000010.1, read on the forward strand.
GCCATGGGCGCCTACACCGAGGCCTGATGCCGCAGACCGTGGAAGTCCGGTTCAAGGGGAACCGGAAGGGGCTCTTTGACTGGGCGGGCGAGGGCGAGCAGTTGCGCATGCGCGACGCGGTCATCGTCGACGCCGATCGCGGCCAGGACCTCGGCCGGGTCAGCGCCGTCGGCGAGACCGCCCTCAAGAAGTGTGGCTCGAGCTGCGGCGGGTGCGCGTCGGGCGAGGCGCCGCCCGGCGATCGCCCGCCGGTCCTCCGCGTCGCCTCGCGCCAGGAGGTGTCGACCCACGAGGAGCTCCGGCGCTCCGAGGAAGACATCCGCCGCGAAATCATCACGCGGGTGCGCGCGCACAATCTCCCGATGAAAATCAGCGACGCCGAGTGGCAGTGGGACCGGAAGAAGCTGACCGTGTATTTCACCTCGGAAAAGCGGGTGGACTTCCGCAACCTGGTGCGCGAGCTCGCCGGGCAGTTCAAGACCCGTATCGAGTTGCGCCAGATCGGCGTGCGCGACGAGGCCGCCCGGCTCTCGGGCGTGGGGCGCTGCGGCCGCGAGTACTGCTGCTCCACCTGGCTGACCGAGCTGTCCCCCGTGAACCTCGGCCTCGCCAAGGACCAGCGCCTGTCGCTGAACCCCTCCCAGATTTCCGGCGGCTGTGGCCGCCTGCTCTGCTGCCTCAAGTACGAGCACGAATTCTATGTGACGGCGCGGAAGCGCTTCCCCAAGGAAGGCCGGATGGTCGTGACCATCCACGGGCAGGAAAAGGTGGTGGCGGTCGACCTCATCCGGGAACGGGTCTTCCTCCGCAACGAGGAGGGCCAGCGGATCGTGCCGCTGCTCCAGCTCAAGGAGGAGGTGGAGGCGGCGGGGGGCGGAACACCCCTCGAACCGGCGGCCCCGGCCACGCGCCCGCCGCGGCCGAGCGCGCCCCGTCCCACCGCCCGCGAGGCCCCCCCGGCTCCCACCCCTCCCCCCGCGGCGGAAGCGCCCGCTCCCTCGGCCGACGCGCCGCCCACCCCCGGCCGGTCCAAGCGGCGCCGTCGCGGACGGCGGCGCCGGGGTGGCGGCGGTTCCGGCTCGCCGCCGCAGAGCGACGGAGGCTGAGTGGCGCCGTTCTACATCACCACCGCCATCGACTACGCCAACGGCGATCCCGCACCTCGGGCACGCCTACGAGAAGATCGGCGCCGACGCCATCGCACGGTATCACCGGCTCCGTGGCGACGACGTCTGGTTCCTGATCGGCATGGACGAGCACGGGCAGAAGGTGGCGCAGGCGGCGGCGGCGGAAGCGCTGACCCCGCAGGCGCTGGTCGACCGGGTGGCCGGGCGCTTCGAGGCGATGTGGGCGCGGCTCGGCCTCTCCCACGACCAGTTCATCCGCACGACCGCCGAGGCGCACAAGGCGGGCGTGGTGGAATTGATCGAGCGGATCTTCGAGAAGAACCCCGACGACTTCTATGAGCAGTCCTACCGCGGGCGCTATTGCGTCGGGTGCGAGGCGTTCAAGCAGGACAATGAAATCACGGATGACCGCTGCGCGCTGCATCCCACCCGGACGCTCGAATGGGTGGAGGAGCGCAACTGGTTCTTCCGGCTCTCGCGGTACCGCGACTTCCTGCTCGAGCTGATCGAAGGGGATCGGAACTTCGTGCAGCCGGAGAGCCGCCGCAACGAGATTCTCTCCCTGCTTCGGCAGGGGCTCGACGACATCTCCGCGAGCCGCTCCCGGTTCACCTGGGGCGTCCCCTTTCCCCGGCTCACCAGCCAGGGGGAGCAGCAGACCACCTACGTCTGGTTCGACGCCCTCCCGAACTACTGGACCGCCACCCGCGCCCCCGGCTCTCATGCTGCGTGGCCGGCGCAATTGCACGTGATCGGCAAGGACATCACCCGCTTCCACTGCGTCATCTGGCCCGCGATGCTGCGGGCGGCGGACCTCCCGCTGCCGAAGCAGGTGTGGGCCCACGGCTTCGTCTATTTCCGGGGCGAGCGTTTCAGCAAGAGCGCGGGTACCAAGCTGGACCTCGGCGAGGCAATCGACCGGTTCGGACCGGACGCCTTCCGGTATTTCCTGTTGCGGGAGATTCCCTGGGACAGCGACGGCAACTTCACCTGGGACCGGTTCGTGGATCTCTATACCGCGGACCTCGCCGACGGACTGGGCAACCTCGCCAGCCGTTCGCTCGCGATGCTGGCCAAGTATCGGGACGGTCGGGTACCGGAGGCGGCGGAGACGTCGCTCGATCAGGCTGGAGCCGAGGCGACCCAGGCGTATGAACAGGCAATGGAGTGCAATGATTTGCGCGGTGCGGCGGAGGCGGCGTGGCGGATCGTTACGGCAGCAAACCAGTACATCGTGCAGACTGCCCCCTGGGTGCTGGCCAAGGAAGGCCGGAATGATGAGTTGGACGCCGCCCTGGCCTCGCTGGCGCGGTGCCTCTACCGGCTGGCCGTCCTGACGAGCCCGCTGATGCCGGGGAAGGCAGAGGAACTCTGGGCCGTCCTGGGACAGGTGGGGGCGGCCGCGACCGCCCGCTGGGCCAGCCTTGCGGCCCCGCCGGTCACCGGCTCGGCCACCCGGAAGCCGGAGGGCCTCTTTCCACGCCCGGAACCAACCGTAACAAGCTAGAGCACAATCACTTACGCCAATAATCCTGCACCTTGACATCCCCTGTACCGGGGGCCATTTTTCATGCTTGTGAACCACATGGTCGCCAAGACCGGTGGAGAGGGCTGGGCGGCCCGTGGATTGCGTTAAGGACCGGCCCCCGGACAAACCGTGCAAAGGTTGGTGGAATGGCTGATCGCCGCTGGACGTTCATGGTGGTACCCGAGGGGACAGGCGCGTCCCGGGCCATCCAGGTCTCTCAATCCGTCCTGAAGGTCGGGGCAATCGGGTTGGGCCTGTTTGTCCTGCTGGCGCTGGTCCTCGGCTACGCCACCGTGAGCCGCAGCGTCGACCTCTCCCGTGCCGCCCGTCTCGAACGCGAAAACCAGCAGCTGGCCGCCACCCTTGGCCAGCTCAACGCCCAGATCTCCTCGCTTTCCGATACGCTCGGCCAGATCACCCGCCGCGACGCCCGTATCCGCCTGCTCGCCAATCTCGAGCCGACCGATCCGCAGGTGCTGCAGGCGGGCATCGGCGGGCCTGCTCCGGAAACGCCGGTCAGCGGCGCGCCCCGCAGCGAGCTCGTGCGCCAGGCCACGGAAGTCTCCGTCGACCTGAACGCCATGATCCGGCGCGCCAACCTGCTCGCCTTCTCGTTCGACGAGGCGGCCGACAGCCTGGAGTCGCACCGCGACCGGCTGGCCGCCCTCCCCTCCATCCTGCCGACGCAGGGCTGGCTGACCAGCGCCTTCAGCTCGATGCGCGAACACCCGGTGCTGCACATCGCCCGGGCGCACGAGGGCATCGACGTGGTGGCGCCGATGGGCGCGCCGATCGAGGCCCCCGCCGCCGGCAAGGTGGTCAGCGCAGGGTGGGAAACCGGCTACGGCTACTCCGTCTCGATCGACCACGGCTACGGCATCACCACCCGTTTCGCCCACGCCTCCAAGCTGCTCGTCCGCCGCGGCGACAAGGTGGAACGCGGCCAGCGCATCGCCCTGGTCGGCAACACCGGATTGGCCACCGGACCGCACCTGCACTACGAGGTGCACGTCCGCGGCCGCGCGGTGAATCCGCTCAACTATGTGCTGCCGGCGGGGGTAGTGACAGACTAAGGCGGGGAAGCGGGGAAGAAATTACGAACGGTGGACTCCCACGGGAATCCACCGTTTTCTGTTCCTGCCGTCACCCCGGCGAAAGCCGGGGTCCATGGGACCCTCCCCGCGTCCCCGCCTCGTGCCCCTAAAACTGTACCTTCGGTACCTCCGCCGCCGCGGCGTTCGTCAGCTCGAAGTAGTCCTTCGGCGCCGACGCGCCGAACATCTTGGCCGTCAGGTTGTAGGGAAAGGTCCGGACGAAGGTGTTGTACTGCCGGGCCGCCTGGTTGTAGTCCTGCCGGGCGACGGAAATCCGGTTCTCGGTCCCCTCGAGCTGGTCCTGCAGCTGCCGGAAGTTCTCGTTCGACTTCAGTTCCGGATAATTCTCCACGATGGCCAGCAACCGACCGAGCGGTGCGTTCATCGCCTGGTTGGCATCGGCCATTTCCTGCAGGTTGCCTCCCTGCACCGCCCCCGCCAGCCGTGAGCGCGCGTCGGCCACTTCGGTGAAAATGGTCGTTTCCTGCTTGGCAAACCCCTTGACCGTCTCGACCAGGTTCGGAATCAGGTCGGCCCGGCGCTGCAGCTGGACCTTGATCTGGCTCTCCGCCGAGTTCACCTGCTCGTCGAGCGCCTGGATCCGGTTGTAGCCGCATCCGGCGAGCAGGGTCAGCAGCACGAGGGCGGGCGCGAGGCGCACGGTACGGCGAGTCATGGACGGTCTCCAGAGGTCAGGTTGTCGACGTAACGGACCGCGGCCTCCACGGCCGCGATGTATCCGGCAAAGCAATCGGGGGTACAACGCCACTCCCCATCGCCCAGATGATTCAGGATCTCGACGAGAGGCGCCGACTCGAAGCCTGCGACGAGCCCCGCGGTGGCCGCCACATCCGGCCGGCCCGGTGGCAGCTGCGCGCCAGCCAGGACCAGGACACCCCGCAGCAGGACCACCAGCGAGGGGGCCGTGCTGCGCGCGAGGCCGGCGAGCGCCCCGGGGTCCGCCGCCAGCGCCACGAAGCCCTGCCGGAGCCGGAGAAGGCGGCCACGCAGGTCGCGCTCCAGGGCGGCGCGTAGATCGTCGCGGCGCACCGTCACGTCGACCAGGGGGTCGTCGCCGCGCAGGACGCGGTAGGCGCTCCGGATGTCGGTGATTTCCACCGGGAAGACATCGGCGGCGCGGCGCCACTCGGGACGCGAGAGCAGGAGGGGCGGCGCCTGGTTGGACTTGGCCCAGAACGCGAATGGGGTGGTCAGCGCGCCCAGCACGTCGGGCGTGGCCGACTCGAGCACCAGGAGCAGGTTCACGTCCGACCAGCCGTCGAGGTACTCGCCGCGGACCACCGACCCGTGGAGGACCGCGCTGTAGCCGCGGCCCAGGAGACGGTCGCACTCGCGAAGGAACGGTTCGACCAGCGTTGCCGTGATGTCCGCCATCTAGAACCTCCCTCCGGCGCCACCGCCACTGAAGCCGCCGCCGCCGCCGAATCCTCCGAATCCGCCACCGCCGCCGCCGAACCCCCCGCCGCCCCATCGTCCTCCCCCACCGCCCCCGCCCCAATATACGTGCGGAGTCCGGGGACGCCGCCGACCGGAGCCCCCGCCCGGGGGTGGCCCGCCGCCTCGCGAGGCGCGGATCATGGTCACGATCACCACCACCGCGATCAGCAGCAGGAAGAACAGCAGTCCCCACGAACGCTCAGCCGCGCGCTGCGGGGGCGCGAGCGTACTGTCGAGGATGCCGAGGCCGCGGGTCACCCGGGCGGCGAGCAGCCGCGTCCCGGTCACCAGGCCCGGCCCGTACTCCCCCTTGGCCAGCTGGGGCACCATGGCGTCCCGGACGCTGCCGGCCGCGGCATCGGTGACGATGCCCTCAAGCCCCTGCCCGGTGCTGATGAAGATGTGCCCGGAGTTCGGGTCGCCCTCGCGGCGCGGGACCAGCAGGACGACGAGGCCTGCGTTGCGGGTGGCGTCGCCGATCTCGGCGGCCCGCCCGACCCCCCAGGCCCGGCCGATGGCAAGCGCCACATCGGAGGCGGGGTAGTCGCCGATGGTGGGCAGGGTGACCACCGCAAGCTCGGCGCCGGTGACGCGCCGCAACCGCGTCGCGATCGAATCGATGACGGCGGCCGATCCCGGGTCCACCACGCTGGCCACGTCGGTCAGGTACCCGGTGGGCCGGGCGGGAAAGAGCGAGTCCGCCGGCGACTGGGCGGTGGCCGCGCCGGCGCAGATCGCGAGTTGAAGCACGAGTCCCAGCCCGGTAGCTTTCACCCGACCTGTCACCTGACGTCTCCCGCCTTCGAGCTGCCTGTGTCCCGCTGGTGCATCGCCCTGCTCCTCCTGACCGCCGCCTGCGATGGGCCCCGGACCGTGACCGTGATGGCGTCGATTCCCGGCCTCGATTCCGCCGAGGCCCCGACCCCAGGATTTTCGTTCGTGGTGCTGCCCTACAACCGGGATAGCCTCGTCGCTGCCTTCGAGGCTCGCGCCGCGACCCCGCGGCCCGCCACCGCCCAGCTCGACACGCTCTTCGCCCAGTTCCGGGCGCCTTTCTCGGCGTACACCGCCATCGTCGCCGAAATCGACCGGCTCGGCGATTCCCTGGCGGCGCTGAAGACGCGCCTCGAGGGGATGTCACGCACGAGTGAGGAGTATAACGCCTCCTATCGGCGCTGGACCGGCCTCCGCGACTCGATCCGTTCGATCGACACGCAGGCGGCCCGCGCGCGCGCCGACCTCGACGCGGCCCGGCCGAAGTTCCTGGCCCAGAGCGAGTCGCTCCGCGCGGTCGTGCGCGAGTGGCAAGATAGCACGTACCGCGGGTACGACCGGGTCGTCGATTCGATCGTGCGGGCGACCCACCGCGAGCCGGTGGCCGACACCACCGACGCTTCCGGCGTCGCGCGCGTCACCCTCCGCGGGGGACCCTGGTGGGTCTACGCCCGCTCCTGGGACCCGGCCGATCCGAACGCCGAGTGGTACTGGAACGTCTCCGTGTCCGCCGATACCGTCCGCCTGAACGCCACCAGCGGCGTCAACCGCCCCCGCTACTGACTCCGGGACAGATCATGCGCCTCGCCCTCTCGCTCTTCGTCGTCGCGACCCTCGCCGGCCCCCTCCACGCCCAGGACCCGATGGCGGCGCGCAGCAAGGGCAGCCCGACCGCGCCGGTCACCGTCTATGAGATGTCGGACTTCCAGTGTCCGTACTGCGCCAGGTTTGCGCTCGACATCTTCCCGGCGCTGGACTCCGCCTACATCCAGACCGGCAAGGTGCGCTGGGTCTTCGTGAACTTCCCGCTCCCGATGCATCCCAACGCCGTCTCCGCGGCCCAGGTGGCGATGTGCGCGGCGAACCAGAACAAGTTCTGGCCGGTGCACGACCTCCTGTTCCGGAATCAGAAGGTGTGGGCGCCGCTCGAGGCCCCGGGAGAATACCTCCTGACCTTTGCCGACTCGGCGGCCCTCAACCCGACGACGTTCAAGGAATGCCTGACGACCGGCGCCACCCGCGCCGAGATCGAGAGCGACGCCCAAGCCTCGGTGCGGGCGGGCGCCAAGAGCACGCCGAGCTTCTATGTCGAGGGGGGCATGATGGCGGGCGCGCAGCCGGTGAGCGTCTTCGGACCGATTCTCGACTCGATCTATGCGGTGAAGACGGCGGGGGCGAAGTAGGGGCGGGGAAGCGGGGAAGCGGGGAAGCGCAACATGAGACGCCCCGTCACCCCCGCGAAAGCGGGGGTCCAGTCGAACTGAATCTGGATTCCCGCATTCGCGGGAATGACGACCGGGCCCCCTGCCTCCCGGCCCCACCGTCTTCACCTCACCCGCTGTCCCCCTCACCGTGAGTCCGAGAGGGGGCTCGAGGCTCGGGACAGAAGACGCGGGAAACACGGAAGCAGAGAAGTGCGGAATGGGGATTGGGGTGCGCCGACACAACCACCAAAGTGGTCTTCCGAGTTTCCCGTTCTTCCGCGCTTCCCGCGTTTCCTGTATGGCTACGCAAGCGTCAGCGAAAGAAACACATCGTACAGCGCATGGGTCCACGCGGTGATGCCGAAGCCGCGCAGTAGATACAACGCGCTGAAGAGCACGCCGGCCACTGCCCGGAAGGTGAACGAAGCCAGCTGCAGCTCGTCACCGTAGGGGCCGACGTAGTGGAACGCCGAGAAGATCAGGGCGCCGACCACCACGGCGAAGACTCCGGAGGCCCCCGGAATCCAGCCGAATCCGACCCGCGCCAGGCGCGCCAGCAATGAGACGAGCAGCACCCGGAAGAGCAGTTCCTCGTAGAGCCCGGCCCCCAGTGAAATCATCAATTGCGTCGCCAGGTCGAACCCGGCCATTGGCCCGGCCGCCAGCGGCGGCGCGGCGTGCAGGATGAGCCCGGTCAGCGTCCCGGTGACGATGCCAAAGACCAGGGCGTACGCCACCGACTCCGCCATCATCCCCACGAAATAGCGGCCGGTGATGGTGCCGCCCCGACGGACATCGCGCCACACCAGCACGGCGGAGACGCCGACCAGCGCCAGGCCGAAGACCAGCAGCCCGTCGCGACCGCCGAGCCAGAGAAAGGCGCTCTTCAGGAGGACGTCCGCGCCGTTCCGGACGCCGCTGATCGCATCGCCCGACAGCAGAAACGCCAGCCCCTCGTAGGCGAGAAGCAGGGGGAGCGCGAAGAGGAGCGAGTATCTGGGAGCGCGGGTGTCGCGCCAGTAGGAGGGGGTGGTTGGGAGCATCCTCAAATCTATCATCAGCCTGAAGTTCTGCCCCGCAGCCCGCCTTCTTCACCTCACCCCCGTCCCCCTCTCCGTGATACGGAGAGGGGGGACACCCGGCGAGACCGGGTGTGAGGCGCTGCCGCCCTGCCTCCCTGCCCCGCGGCCCCTCTGTCCGCCCTTGCCGAACGCCCCCGACGCCCGGACATTCCGGCCATGCCTCGCACTTCCCTCCTCTACCGGATCGTGGCCCGCGCCGCATCGGCGCTGGTGCCGGTGGCGGGCCTCGCCAGCGACAAGGTGGCCCGGAGCCACCGGGGCCGCCGGGGCGCCGTCGATCGGCTCACGACCTGGGGCAACGCCTCCCGGGATCCCTCACGTCCGTTGGTGTGGCTGCACGCCCCCTCGGTCGGCGAGGGGCTGCAGGCCGAAAGCGTGCTGCACGTCCTCCGCCGTCGGCACCCCGAGTGGCAATACATCTACACCTGGTTCAGCCCGTCGGCCGAATCGCTCGGGCGGCGCCTGCCAGTCGATGTCGCGGACTATCTCCCCTACGACCTGCCAGGTGACGTCGACGCCCTGCTCGCCGCCATCCGCCCCGATGTCCTGGCGTTCTCGAAGCTCGACCTCTGGCCCGAGCTCGCCACCAGAGCCGCCTCCGCCGGCACCCGGGTGGTCATGGTGGCCGCCACGGTATCCCCGGGCAGCGGGCGGCTCCGCTGGCCGGTGCGCGGCGCACTCCGACCGGGATACGCCAGCCTTTCACTCGCGGGTGCCATCTCCCCCGACGACGCGTCGCGCCTCCAGCAACTCGGCGTACCCCACGACCGGATTCGGGTGACTGGCGACCCGCGATTCGACAGCGTGATGGAGAAGGTGGCTGCCATCCCGCCCGACGACCCGCTCCTACGCTTCGGTCAGGGGGCCCCGACCCTGGTGGCCGGTTCCACCTGGCCCGCCGACGAGAAGGTGGTCCTCGACGCCTTCGCCAGGCTGCATGTCCATCGCCCCGACGCCCGGCTGATCCTTGTCCCCCACGAACCGACCGAGACGCACCTCGTCCCGATCGAGCGGCTCGCCTCCCGCCTCGGGCTGCCGTCCCCGGTTCGGCTCAGCCGCGCCGAGAACACGGCCGTTCCCTTTCTCCTGGTGGACAAGGTCGGAGTCCTCGCCGCCCTCTATGCCGGGGCGGGGGCGGCGTTTGTCGGCGGCGGATTCGGCCGGGCGGGCCTCCATTCAGTCCTGGAGCCCGCCGCCTGCGGCATTCCCGTGGTCTTCGGGCCCAACTGGCAGAACAGCCGGGACGCCGGGTTGCTCCTCACGGCGGGAGGGGCGGAGGCGCTCTCGGCGTTCGGCACCGAGGAGGCGGGCGAGGCGCTGCACGCGCATTGGCACGGGTGGATCGAAAACGAAACGCGCCGCCTGTCGCAGGGACAGAAGGCGCGTGCGGTGGTCGAACAGGGGCGTGGGGCCGCGGAAGCATCCGCCACGCTGATCGAGGAGGCGGTGGCCCGGACTACTTGACGACGATTCCCTCGGCCGTGACGGTGCGCGGCACGATGATGCCGACGGTCACGATGGTGATCAGCACATCCGACCAGCGGCTCCGGACCTTGATCTTCACGTCCACGAGCGCCTTCCCCCCAACCAGCTGACCGGCGAGCGTGTGGTGCAGCGCCGGGCTGCTGATTTCCGTGATGCCCCACATGGCGTACACGGCCTTGCCGGTGACGGTGAACCGTTCGCCGCCGGGAGGCATCGGCGTGCCAGCCGCCGAGGCGAGGGTGACCGGCACGCCGATGCGCGTGGCGTCGATGTTCTGCACGCAGCCGGCCAGGAGGAGGGCGGCGATCGGCAACATCAGGACGGGGCGCCTCACAGGCCGAACGACCACTTGGCGCCGACCGACCAGCTCGACGGGTTCTCGGCACCGTAGTCCGCCCAGTCGTAGGCGGTGCGCAGCCCGAGCCCGAAGATGAAGGCGATGTCGAGGCCGGCGCTGTAGCCGAAGGCGGAGTTGCTGCCGCTGACGGTCCCCGACACCGAGTTGTAGTCCCAGCGGGGGGCAAACCACGGCTTGAGCCCGAAGATCGGGAGCGGAATCGTCAGGCCGATGCCGACGCCAACCGGGACGTGCGTGGTCTTGGCGCCGTCGAGGTCGCCGTAGCCGACGCCGGCCTGGAGATTCACGAAGAAGGGGACCAGCGGCCCCCCGATGAGGCGGAGGTTGGCGGTGCCGCCGTAGACGCCGGTGGAACTGCCACCGGAGAGTTCCGTCGAGCCGAGCGTGGCGGTGAAGCCCAGCATCCCGAGCCCGAGAGCGCCGGTGGCGGCGTACGTCGTTCCGCCGCCGGCCGCGTCGTTCGGGAAGCCGACGTCGCCGGCGACGAGGATGCCCCGGGGCACTCCGTTGTTCATGACGGGCAGCCGGGGCACCTGGGCCTCAAGCGGCGGGGCCGGCAGCAGCGGGGCCGCGAAGGCGGTCACGGCCGCGAGGGCCAATAGACGGCGAAGCATGTCAGGATGTCCAGGTGGCGAGATCGTGGCGGCTAGTGCAGCCAGGTGAAGCTGGCGGAGAAGCCGTCGAGGTCGCCGAAGGAGCCGCCGACGTTCAGGAGAAAGTTGGCGCCGAACTTCATGTCCACCCCGAGGCCCACCGAGAAGTTGATCTCGCTGTTGTCGGCGAAGGTCGGAATCAGCGTCGGGGTGACGTACGGCACGAAGCTGGTCGTCGAGTTCTCGAGCAGGATCTGGCGGCCGAGCGAGAAGCCGACCGGGATGAAGAGGTGGTTGTTGTTGTCGAGGAGCGAGGCGCCGACGCCCACGACGAGCGCGCCGTCGAGGGGGAAATTGTCGCTGTGGCGCAGCACCGGGCCCGGTAGTCGCCGCCGAGGAGGAACGCCGTGGCCCCGGTGTTGTCGGGATTGGCGAAGCCGAGGCGGAACCCGAAGTCGGCCGAGGGACCGGACGCCATGCGGTAGAAGCCCTCGAGCGCGATCCCGCTGTTCTGTGGGTCCGAGACGGACACGCCGAACGATGTCTTGTCGAAGAGCCGCTGGGACGAGAGGAAGACCGGCGTGCCGGTTTCCTGGGCCAGCGCGGGCGTGGCCAGCACGAACAACGAAACGGCAGCGATCAGGCTACGACGCATGGACGACCTCCTTGGCATGTTCGGCGACGACGCGGACGACGTTCCCCACCACCTGCAGGAACCCGCCGCGCACCGCAAAGGACTGCTCGCCGCCGGCGACCCGCACCTGCAAGGTACCCTCGCCGAGCAGCGTCATGAATGGGGCGTGGTGCGGCAAGACCCCCACCTGCCCGTCGTAGGCGGGGGCCTGCAGGCTCTCCGCCTCCCCGTCAAAGATGGAGCCTTCGGGGGAAATCACCGTGACTCGCATCACGCCGCCGCCATCTTCTTGGCCTTCTCGACCGCCTCATCGATGCCGCCGACCATGTAGAACGCCTGTTCGGGCAGGTGGTCGAACTCGCCGGAGAGCACGCGCTCGAAGCTCTCGATGGTCTCCTCGAGCTTGACGTACTTGCCCGGGAAGCCGGTGAACTGCTCGGCGACGAAGAACGGCTGCGACAGGAAGCGCTGGATCCGGCGGGCGCGCGACCGACGATCAGCTTGTCCTCTTCGGAGAGCTCGTCCATGCCGAGGATCGCGATGATGTCCTGGAGCGCCTTGTAGCGCTGCAGGGTGCGCTGCACGCCGATGGCGACGTTGTAGTGCCGCTCGCCGACGTACTGCGGCGCGAGGATCCGGCTCGAGCTGTCGAGCGGGTCCACGGCCGGGTAGATGCCGAGCTCCGAGATGGCGCGCGACAGCACGACCGTGGCGTCGAGGTGGGCGAAGGCGGTGGCCGGCGCCGGGTCGGTCAGGTCGTCGGCCGGCACGTAGATGGCCTGCACCGAGGTGATCGACCCCTTGGTGGTCGAGGTGATCCGCTCCTGCAGGTCGCCCATCTCGGTGGCCAGCGTCGGCTGGTAGCCCGACCGCGCTCGGCATGCGGCCGAGCAGCGCCGAGACTTCCGAGCCGGCCTGGGTGAAGCGGAAGATGTTGTCGATGAAGAGCAGCACGTCCTGGCTTCTCGACGTCGCGGAAGTACTCGGCCACGGTGAGGCCCGGTCAGCCCGACCCGGAGGCGGGCGCCCGGCGGCTCGTTCATCTGGCCGTAGATGAGGGCGATCGACTCGAGCACGCCGCTTCCTCGGACATCTCGAGGTAGAGGTCGTTCCCCTCGCGGGTCCGCTCGCCGACGCCGCAGAAGACCGACTTGCCGCCGTGGCCCTTCTGCACGTTGTTGATGAGTTCCTGATGACGACCGTCTTGCCGACGCCGGCGCCGCCGAAGAGGCCGATCTTGCCGCCCTTCACGAACGGGGCGATCAGGTCGATGACCTTGATGCCGGTCTCGAAGATCTTCGGTCTTCGGCTCGAGGTCCACGAACTTCGGGCGTCTCGCGGTGGATCGGCCAGCGCTCGACCCCGGCCGGGATCGGCGGCGCCGCCGTCGACCGGCTCGCCGAGGACGTTCAGGATCCGGCCGAGCGGCACGTCGCCGACCGGCACCGTGATCGGCGGAGCCGGTGTCGGCGATCTGCATGCCGCGGACCACGCCGTCGGTGGTGCTCATGGCCACCGCGCGCACCTGGTTCTGCCCGATGTGCTGCTGCACCTCGGCCACCAGCTTGATCGGCTGGGCGCCGCTGGCGTCCTCGAGCAGGAGCGCGTTGTAGATCTCGGGCAGCTTGCTCGGGCTCGAACTCGACGTCGAGGACGGGGCCGATCACCTGGACGATGGTGCCGATGTTCAGTGTGGCGGTGGTCATGCGTTGGTATCCCGTGAAGTCAGAGTGATCGAGTTAGCCCTGCAACGCCGCGGCGCCGCCGACGATCTCGGCGATTTCCTGCGTGATCGCCGCCTGGCGCTGGCGGTTGTACGTGCGCTTGAGCAGGTCGAGGATCTCGCCCGCGTTGTCGGTGGCGTTCTTCATCGCGGTGCGCCGGGCGCCGTGCTCCGCGGCGCGGTCTCGACCAGGCCGCGATACATCGTGTTCCGCACGTAGAGCGGCAGCAGCTCGGTCGAGGATCTGCGCGGCGATCGGGCCGCAGGATGTAGTCGGCCCGGGCGGCGCCCGCCTTGGCGGCCGGCGGCTCCACCGGCAGGATCCGGAGGGTCGTCGGGGGGCGTGGTGAGCGGGCTGATGAACGCGCGCGTACACCAGGTCCACGCTCGCCGAGCTCGCCCGTCGACGTAGGCCGCGATGAGCGGCGACCACGATCTCGATGGCGTGGTCGGGCGTCGGGTTGTCGGTCACGTCCGCGCGCTGCAGCACCATCGGCCGGCCGAGATACTTGAAGAAGCCGATGCCCTTCTTGCCGACCGCATGGAGCTCGACCGTGTAGCCCCGGCCTTCTCGAGCGACTCGATCCGGCGGCGGGCTTCCTTGATCAGGTTGGCGTTGAAGCCGCCCGCCAGCCCGCGGTTCGAGGTCAGCAGGATGACCGCCGCGCGGGTCGGACCGCCCTTGGCCGGCGGCGCCGGCTGCCGGAGGAGCGGGAAAGCGCTCGGCCAGCTCGGGGGTGACCAGGTCGGCGATGACCCCGCGCAGCGCCTCGGCGTAGGGCCGGGTGGCGACGACACGGTCCTGCGCCCGCTTCAGCTTGGACGTGGCCACCAGCTCCATCGTCCGCGTGATCTTGCGGGTGTTGGTGACCGAGCGGATCCGGCCCTTGAGCGCGCGCTTCGACTTGGCCATCTCACGCCGGCGTGGAACAACGGCTTGAAGGCGGCGATCGCCTTCTCGAGCGCGGCGGTCAGGTCCTTGTCGAACGCCTTCTTGGTCGCGGATGCCGCTCGAGCACCTGCGGCATGCGCCGACTCGAGGTAGTCGAGGAAGTCCGCCTCCCACTTCCGGATGTTGCGCGACCTCGACGTCGTCGAGGTGGCCGTTGGTCACCGCGTAGATGATGGCACGACCTGCTGCTCGACCGGCATCGGCGCGTACTGCGGCTGCTTCAGCACCTCGACCAGGCGGGCGCCGCGGGCCAGCTGCTTCTGGGTGGCGGCGTCGAGGTCGGAGCCGAACTGCGGAGAAGGCCTCGAGCTCGCGGTACTGCGCCAGCGAGAGCCGGAGCGGACCGGCCACCTGCTTCATCGCCTTGATCTGCGCGTTGCCACCGACGCGCGACACCGAGATGCCGACGTCCACGGCGGGGCGGATGTTCGAGTAGAAGAGGTCGGTCGGTCAGGAAGATCTGGCCGTCGGTGATCGAGATGACGTTGGTCGGGATGTACGCCGACACGTCGCCGGCCTGCGTCTCGATGATCGGCAGCGCCGTGAGCGAGCCGCCCGGCTTCTTGATGCGCGGGTCGAGCTTCACCACGTCGGCCTCTTCCGAGATCTTGGCGGCGCGCTCGAGGAGACGGCTGTGGAGGTAGAAGACGTCGCCCGGGTACGCCTCGCGGCCCGGCGGACGGCGAAGCACCAGCGAGAGCTGGCGGTAGGCCGCGGCCTGCTTGGAGAGGTCGTCGTACACGCAGAGGGTGGCCTTCCCCTCCTCGTACATGAAGTACTCGGCCATGGCGGCGCCGGTGTACGGCGCGATGTACTGCAGCGGCGCCGGCTCGGACGCGGAGGCGATGACGACGATGGTGTACTCCATCGCGCCGGCCTCGCGGAGCCGCTCGACCACGCGAGGCCACCGTCGAGCGCTTCTGCCCGATGGCGACGTACACGCAGACGACGCCGGTGCCCTTCTGGTTGATGATCGTGTCGATCGCGATGGCGGTCTTGCCGGTGCCGCGGTCGCCGATGATGAGCTCGCGCTGGCCGCGGCCGATCGGGATCATGGCGTCGATGGCCTTGATGCCCGTCTGCAGCGGCTCCTTGACCGGCTGCCGGACGATGATGCCCGGGGCGACCATCTCGACCAGTCGCGAGGTGATCCGTCTTGATCGGGCCGAGGCCGTCGACCGGGCGGCCCAGGGCGTCCACCACGCGGCCCAGCAGGGCCGGGCCGACCGGCACCTCGAGCACGCGGCCGGTGCAGCGGACCTCGTCGCCTTCCTTCAGCTCCAGGTAGTCGCCGAGGATCGCGGCGCCGACGCTGTCTGCGTCGAGATTCAGCACCAGCCCGGTGACCGTCTCGCCGGTCTCGCGGCGCGGTGAACTCGAGCATCTCGCCGGCCATCGCCTTGGCGAGCCCGTAGATCCGGGCGACGCCGTCCTTCACTTCGAGGACGGTCCCGACGTCGGAGGTGTCGATGGAGGAGAGGTTGGCGGCGTCGATCTCCTTGAGGAGCGCATCCTTGAGTTCGCCGGGGCGCAGCACGGATTCGGTGGCCATGTGTGTGGTCGCCTGTTTCACCAAAAGGGGTGAGAAGATTCGCTTCGTCTACAGCTTGTGAAAATAATCACATAGCGGGGTCGGGGGCAACCGCCACTGCCGTTGCGAAGCCCTGGTGTGCCGGCCCGGGATTGCCGCGTCGGCCCCTGCCGGGGCCTCCTCGCAATGACAGAGTTCGGAGCTACAGCCGGCTCCTCGTATGCCCGCGGGCAAACCGGCTGAGCAACTCCGCCGGGGTGGTCTTCGGGAGGTCCTGCGCCCCGATTCCGGCGATCCGGCGGGCCGTGGAGCCCAGATGGCTCGAGGAGGAGAAGGAGAGGAGCTCCGCGACCCGAGCCACGCTGTAGCCGGGGTTGTGGAGCAGTTGGGCGGCGGCCACCACTCGCAGGAAGTCGATGACCCGCTTGAGGTTAGGTGCTCCGCCGGCGCCGAATTGCCGGGAGAGATGCTCGCGGGAGACGCCCTTCCGCCGGGCCAGCGTGGCCGTGGTGACGGGCTGGTCCACCTTGTCGACGAGGGAGTCCCAGAGCTCCCGCTGCAGCGGATCGGCCAGCCGGAGGAGGCGGGGGGCGTCGGCCAGGGCACGCCGCCGGGCCGCCGCCAGCGAGACCCGCCGCACCAGTTCGCCCACCACCGCGTCGTCCACCCCCTCGACCAGCACCGCCGCCACCTTCTGCCGTCGGCATTCGGAGAGCAGTGCACCGTCATCGGGGCGAATCGGCGCGTACACCACGATCGGGATGTGAGGGAAGTCGGACCGGAGTGCGGCCCAGTCATCCAGCAGGCCGGGGCGGGGGGCAAAGACCACCGCCTCGACGATCCGGCGGTCGAGCAGTTGGCGGAGATTGGCGGGGGTGCGGCAGGTGACGACCCCGGGGCCGCCCCGGGGGAGCGAACGGCGGAGCGCCGTCACGGCGCTCCGCCCCTCGAAGAGGGCGGCGATGGCCGCCATCGTCAGTTCTCGGCGGCGACGGGGTCCGGCTGCTTCTTCGGCCGACCCGCCCCGACCGCCACCAGGGTGCGGGCCATCTCGCCACCGCGCCGGAGCACGCCACGCGCGTTGTCGTAGCTCAGCTGGTCGAGCGCCTGGTCGAGGGGGAGCCACTGGTGATCGGTGATCCCCTCGTCCTCCTGCGGGACCACGTCGCCCTCGGGGCTCTCGAAGAGGAAGAAGTGGCAGAACTTGTGGATGGCGCGCCCGCGAAAGCGGAAGTGCCAGTCGATGATCCGGATGGGGCCGTGCAGCAGCAGCGACTCGAGCCCCGTTTCCTCACCGGTCTCGCGCAGCGCCGCCTCGGCGGGGGTCTCCTCCTCCTCGAGGTGCCCCTTCGGAAATCCCCAGTGCCGGTACGAGTCCTTGATGAGCAGGAAGCGCGCCTCCGAGCCGAACCGCCGAAAGACGATCCCGCCCGCACTCACCTCGCGCTCCGGCTTCCGCTTGGCCATCGGCTAGAAGACCGAGAACTTGAAGTACTTGCGCGGATTCACCTGGATGTCGGCGATCAGCTTGCGCAACTCGATCATCGTCGCGGTCGTCTCGTTGTAGAGCGTCGAGTCCTTGGTCAGCATCCCGAGGGTGCCCTGCCCCGCCTGCAGCCGGCCCATGATCGAATCGGCGGCCACGAGGATCCGGACCAGGCTCACCTCGTGCTCGCGGGCCGCGCCGAGGAGTTCGCGCAGGTCGGCGGTGGCCACGCGCAGGTCGGCAGAGGAGCCCTGGGCGGAGTTCACGATGCTCGCGATCTGGCCCTCGCTCGTGGCGGAATCGAGCCGGGAGAGGGTGGCGTGGAGGTCCTGGGCCGCTCCGGCAAAGTCGCGGGAGGCGGCGACGCCGCTCGTGGAGATGGCGTCCACCTTGTCGGTCTGCTTGTTGGCGAAGGCGGTCAGCCGGTTGATCATCGCCAGGAAGTCGTCGAGGCTGTTCCGGACCTTGGCGGCGGTGGTCGAGTCGAACACGGCGCCGACCCGGTCGGTGAGCAGGGCGATGTCGCCGGCAATGCGCCCGGCCTGGGAGGTCAGCGAGCCGATGTCGGGGAGGGTGGCGCCGGGCCAGTCGTCCGCGCCGGCCTTCTTGGCCGCCAGCGAGTTCGGCCAGCATCGTCGGGTCCTCGAGCGGGTCGTCGAGCGAGATGATCTTGGCCTCCCACTCGCCGAAGAGGCTCGCGGTGGAGGCGATGACCGCGGGGCTGGCGGGGATTTCGGTGCGCTGCTCGAGCTTCAGGGTCGCCAGCACCCAGTCGCCGTCGGCCAGTTCGACGGAAAAGACCTGTCCGATCTTGACGCCGCGGAGGGTGACGGGAGCGCCGACACCCATGCCGCCGACCGTGCGAAACCGCACCGTGACCTTCTCGGGTCGGCTGCCGAGGTGGATGCGGCCGAGCCAGAGGGCGGCGGCCACCACGACCAGGAGGGCGACGAGGACGGTGCCCCCGACCACGAACGCATTGCGCCGCTTCACACGCCCCCCTCCGGACGCCCCTCGATGAACTGTCGCACCACGGGATCCTCCGTCTGCTGAATCTCCTGGACCGTGCCCACCTGCCGGATCCGTCCCTCGTACAGCATCGCGATCCGGTCGCCCACGGTGTAGGCGCTCCGCATGTCGTGGGTGACCACGATGGCGGTGGTGCCGTACTGCTCGCGGACCCGGACCATCAACTGGTCGATGACCGCCGAGGTCACGGGGTCGAGCCCGGTGGTCGGTTCGTCGTACAGAATGTACCGCGGCCGGAGCGCGATCGCGCGGGCCACGCCCACCCGCTTCCGCATGCCGCCCGAGAGCTCGGCGGGATAGTGGTCCTCAGTGCCCGTGAGGTCGACGACGTCGAGGCTCTGTGCGACCCGCTCCTCGATCTCTCCCGGCTCCAGCCCGCGGCGGGCGAGCCCCAGCCGGATGTTGTCGCCGATGGTCATCGAGTCGAAGAGCGCGGCAAACTGGAAGACGTAGCCGATCTTGCTGCGCAGCGCGGTCAGGCCGTCCCAATCGAGCTCGTGCACCACCTCGTCGTCCACCGTCACCGATCCCGCGTCGGGTGACAGCAACCCGACCACGTGCTTCAGCAGGACGCTCTTTCCCGAGCCGGAAAAGCCGATCAGCACGGTGGTCTCCCCTTCCGGGATGTCGAGCGTGAGGCCGTCGAGCACGACCTTGTCGCCGAAGGCTTTGTGGACGTCGTGGAACCGAATCATGATTTACGTCCCCGCTTCCCCGCTTCCCCGCTTCCCCGCCGCTTCACAGCAGCACCACCGCCCAGAAGGCATCCAGCACCAGGATCGCCTCGCAGCCGTAGACGACGGCCAGCGTGGTGCGGCGCCCGACGCCGGCCGCGCCGCCCGAGGTGGCGCAGGCCCTGCAGGCAGCCGAGGAGGGTGACGGCGGCGCCGAAGCTGGCCGCCTTCACGAGGCCGTACCAGATGTCCTTGAACTGGTAGAAGATCTGCAGCCCCTTGATGAACTCGGCGCTGGAGAGGTCGAGCAGGTTGAGCGAGGTCACGTACCCCGCGGAGACGCCGAGGGCGACGGCGAGGGCGGTCACCACGGGGAACATCAGCGTGCCGGCGATGACGCGGGGGACGACGAGGTAGGCGTACTTGTCGTAGGCCAGCGTCTCGAGGGCGTCCACCTGTTCGGTGACCTTCATGGTGCCGAGCTCGGCGGCGATGTTGGCCCCGACCCGACCGGCGAGCGCCATGCCGGTGAGCACGGGACCGAGCTCCAGCATGATCGCCTTGCCGACGAGGGTCCCGACGAAGTAGATGGGGACGGCGCCGGTGAAGATGTACTTGGAGAGGAGGGCGAGGACGATGCCGGTGAAGAGCGCGATGAAGAGCGCGATCGGCACGGATGCGACGCCGAGGCGCCGCATCTGCTCGAGCAGCAGGGGTCCCCAGGTGCGGCGGTCGCGGAGGGCGCGTGCGGCGTCGAGCGCGAAGGTGCCGACGCGGCTGACCTGCCGACCCGGGGCGGAGTCCCGAAGGGTCGCGGGGTGGGTCACGAGTGGAAGGTACGCCTAGGCCGCATAGCTCGCCAGCGCCCGGCCGATGTCGCCCTCGCCGAGCCGCTTGAGGGCGCGATCGCGGAGCTGGCGCACCCGCTCGCGGGTCACGCCGAGCATGGTGCCGATTTCCTCGAGGGTGTGTTCCGGCCGTCGTCGAGGCCGAAGTAGAGGCGGAGGACCTGGCGTCGCGCGGCGGCAGCGAGGCGAGGGCGTGCTCGACTTCCTCGGAGAGGAAGCGTTCCATCGCTCGGGCCTCGACGTCGCTGGAGTCGTCGGCGACGAAGCGGTCGATGAGGGTGCGTTCGCCGCCGGGATCGAGGGGCGCATCGAGCCGCACGTCGCTGGTGTTGAGCGCCGTCGAGCGACTGGACCACATCCCGGAGAGCGGTCACCTCGCGGCGACTTCCTCGGGGGTCGGCTCGCGCACCAGTTTCTGGCGGAGGAGTTCGGTAGCGCGGATGATCCGCGAGAGATCGGCGGTGCGGTTGAGCGGGACGCGGACGGTGCGCCCCTGGCTTGGCGAGTGGCGGCGAGGATGGCCTGGCGGATCCACCAGACGGCGTAGGAGATGAACTTCACGCCCTGTCGGGATCGAACTTCCGGGCGGCGGTGAGCAGGCCGATGTTGCCCTCGCCGATGAGGTCGGTGAGGGCCATGCCGCGGTTCTGGTACTTCTTGGCGACGGAGATGACGAAGCGGAGGTTGCGCTTGACGAGCTCCTGCATGGCGTCCTGGTCGCCGGCGCGGACCCGCCGGGCGACGGCGATTTCCTGTTCGCGGGGTGAGGAGGGGGGTCTTGGAGACCTCGTGGAGGTACTGGTCGAGGATATCGCGCTCGGCGGCGCCCGCGCCAATGGCGCGGGGCGCGCGCCGCGGCGCGAGGCGGGGAAGCGGGGAAGCGGGGAGGCGGGGAGGGCTCGGCGGCTTCGGGCTTCGGCTTCTTGGCGGACTTCTTGACGGGCATGGAGGGGCCTTTTCTGCTTGACACAAGTGCAGCCCGCGTCTAGGTTTGTGTGCTGTCGCCCAAGCGCTTTTCCGGGCCGGGGTGGCAGGGAATAGATAATGGGGGCGTAGCTCAGTTGGGAGAGCGCGTGAATGGCATTCACGAGGTCAGGGGTTCGATCCCCCTCGCCTCCACTCCCAGACAGGACCGGGTGGCGGGATGCGCTCGGAGTGGTTGCGCGAGGGCGGGGACTCGGCTAGACTCCCGTCCCTCGTCATTGCGGGAATAGCTCAGTTGGTAGAGCACAACCTTGCCAAGGTTGGGGTCGCGGGTTCGAGTCCCGTTTCCCGCTCTCCAGAGGACAACGTCGCGGGGTGGAGCAGTCTGGTAGCTCGCCGGGCTCATAACCCGGAGGTCGTGGGTTCAAATCCCACCCCCGCTATTGCAGGACCAGGACTGGGGACTGAGGACTGAGGACTGAGAGGTCGCAGGTCGCCGCCCTCGGTGTTCGGATCTTCGGGAACCAGTCCTTGCGGTTTCGGGCGGTTAGCTCAGTTGGTTAGAGCGCCACGTTGACATCGTGGAGGTCACAAGTTCGAGCCTTGTACCGCCCATGCAGTCTGCGCCCATAGCTCAATTGGATAGAGCATCTGACTACGGATCAGAAGGTTAGGGGTTCGAGTCCCTTTGGGCGCATTGTTGCAGGGACGGGGCGTAGCGTAGCCTGGTAGCGCGCCTGCTTCGGGAGCAGGAGGTCGCCGGTTCAAATCCGGCCGCCCCGATTTACATTAGGATGGTAGGGAAGGGTTCGGGTCCGTAGCTCAGTTGGATAGAGCGCTTGCCTCCGGAGCAAGAGGTCGTAGGTTCGAATCCTATCGGGCCCATCACACACACACGACACCCCGTCCTCCACGAAGTGGGGGGCGGGGTTTGTGTGTCAGGGACTTGTCGAGACGCGCTAGTTCCCGGTCCAGACTCCGGGCCGCACCGATCCCACCCAGGCCGGATTGTGGCCGTTGCCACTCTTGTCCGCGACGTCCGTGGGAGTTGGGTTCAGGTTCAGGTACCACGGCGTCCGCACCGAGCCAGGCGAGGCGATCTCCTGGGCGATCTGGGCCGGAGTCAGCACCACATCATAGAATTGATAGCCGCGCAGGATGGCGTTGGGAATTTCCTTCCCCTGATTCCACGGCGCATCCCCGATGATGATCGCCGGGTCGCTCACCATCGAGAGGGCTCGCGCGTGCGTCCACTGGACCACGCCAGTGGTCGTGTTCGGCCAATTGAAATAGTAGGTATACACCTCATTGTTGCCCACCAGTTCGGCGGTGGCCACCTGCTGGTACCACTGGTTGTACCCCACGGGCACACCCTGCGCCCCGGACGTCGCCGTTCGGTCATCGCAGTACCCTGCGATTTCCCACTTGTGTTCCATGTTGGTTTCCCGGTCAGGCCACGGGTGGAAGCCGTAGTAGGTGTGACACGGTACCTCTCCCTGCGTCCACGTGGTTTCATACCTGGCATAGAATAGGAATGTCCAATAGGACTGGAGAAAATTGTTGTTCGCCCGTGGGTATGCCCGCCAAATGTAGGTCGCCGGATAGGCGGGCATCGGGGCAGCCCCGCTCCGCGCCTGATTCCAGGTAAGGATGGCAGACGGGCTCTTCGAGGGGAAGTTGACATTCCCGGGGAAATCGAGGCCGGTGAGCAGCCCGGACGCCTGGGTCACCGTGACCGTACTGGTATCCGCCAGGCTCCCGCTCTGCTGCTGGGCGATGACCCGGAAGCTGCCCGCCGTATTGCCCGCCGCGTAGAATCCGCCGGAACTGATGCTGCCACCGGTGGCAGTATAGGTTACCGCCGGCGCCGTCGTGGCTCCGTCGCTCCACTGCCCGCTCACGCTGAACTGCTGCGCGCCGCCGGTGGTGAGCGACGCGGTGCTCGGCGTCAGGATCACCGCCTGGAGGACCGGCGGCGTGGTGGTCAGCGTGACCGTCGAGGTGTCTGCCAAGGTCCCGCTCTGCTGCCGGGCGATGACCCGGAAGCTCCCCGCCGTATTCCCCGCCGTGTAGAGCCCAGCACTGGTGACGCCGCCGCCCGTGGCAGTGTAGGTCACCGCCGGTGCCGTTGTGGCCCCATTACTCCACTGCCCGCTCACGCTGAACTGCTGCGTGCCGCCGGTGGTGAGCGACGCGGTGCTCGGCGTCAGGATCACGGCCTGGAGGACCGGCGGGGTGGAGCTGAGGGTCACCGCGCTGGTGTCGGCCAGGGTCCCGCCCTGCTGCACGGCGATGACCCGGAAGCTCCCCGCCGTATTTCCAGCCGTGTAGAGCCCAGCACTGGTGACGCCGCCGCCCGTGGCACTGTAGGTCACCGCCGGTGCCGTTGTGGCCCCATTACTCCACTGCCCGCTTACGCTGAATTGCTGCGTGGCGCCGGTGCTGAGCGACGCGCTGCTCGGCGTCAGGAGCACGGCCTGGAGGACCGGCGGGGTGGTGGTGATGGTTACGGCGCTGGTGTCGGCCAAAGTCCCACCTTGCTGCGTGGCGATCACCCGGAAGCTGCCGGCCGTGCTTCCCGCCGCGTAGAGCCCGCCGGCATTGATGGACCCGCCGGTGGCGCTGTACGTCACCGCCGGCGCCGTCGTGGTCCCGTTGCTCCACTGCCCGCTCACGCTGAACTGCTGCGTGCCGCCGGTGGTGAGAGACGCCGTGCTCGGCGTCAGGATCACCGCCTGGAGGACCGGCGGGGTCACCACGATGATGGTGGAATCCTTCGGGGTACACCTGTACCTGCGGCACCACCAAACCCAGAAAGAGCCAGCACTCAGGGAGCTGAACCGGGCGGTGGAATCCGTGAGTACCTCGACAGAGCCGCCGCTGGAGCCCCACTCGCCGTCCATCGCCACCTCCTCGCCACCCGGGTTCATGACGCTGGCTCGCAGCAGGGAACTTTCTCCAATCAGAAGGGCGGCCTTCTCTGCGGTAAGCGTCACCGACTCAACCGCATCCGGGCCAAGACTGTTCTTCAGCTCACCAGGGGCACAGGCAACGATCAACGATGCAAGCCCGAACGAAACGCGACGCAGGATAGCGCGGATCGCCGGCGGAGCTCGGAGTGCAGAAATTAGATTTGCCACGCTTGTCACCTCATTGGAGTTCCCACGTCAAGGCCAATCAGCCGACTCTCGCGTTCTTGACCCGACGAGGTGGTCTGCTTGGAACTACCGGAAGGATTTACCGGCGAGTGCCGTAGAACCATCGCTCGAAGGGACGGATTGTGGGCTACACCGGAAGGTGGACAGGCGGCATGTGGGAGGTCGCTGGAGGGAGCTTGGCCGACCGCATTGGTTAGGAATCCGGCGTCACTCCTGGATCGCCAGTCGGTCTCGGAAGCGTGGGCGAGTGCGAGGATTGTTGGGGGGGGACCAAGTGCGATATCACAAGTCAGGTCAATGAGATCCTATCCCTAGGGTCCGGTCCAGACTCCCGGCCGCCCCGGTCCCACCCAAGCCGGGTTGTGGCCGTTGCCACTCTTGTCCGCGACGTCCGTGGGAGTTGGATTCAGGTTCAGGTACCACGGCGTCCGCACCGAGCCGGGGGAGGCGATCTCCTGGGCGATCTGGGCCGGCGTGAGCGCCACATCATAGAACTGGTAGCCCCGCAGAATGGCATTGGGCACTTCCCTGCCCTGATTCCATGGTGCGTCCCCGATGATGATGGCAGGATCGGTGTTGGGCAAGTCCTTCGCGTGCGTCCACCGGATCACATCGGTCGTCGTGTTCGGCCAGTTGAAATAGTAGGTGTACACCTCGTTGCCGCCAATCAGTTCGGTGGTGGCGACCTGCTGGTACCATTGGTTGTACCCGATGGGCACGCCCTGCGCCCCGGACGTCGCCGTCCGGTCGTCACCAAAAGCGGAAATCTCCCACTTGTGCTCCATATTGGTTTCCCGGTCAGGCCACGGGTGAAAGCCATAGTACGTCTTGGACGGGATCTCCCCCTGCGTCCACGTAGTCTCGTACCTGGCATAGAACAAGAAGGTCCAGTAGGACTGGAAAAAATTGTTATTCGGTCGTGGGTAGGCTCGCCAAATGTAGGTCGCCGGATAGGCCGGGAACGGAGCCGCGCCGCTCCGAGACTGATTCCATGTGAGGATGGCGGACGGGCTCGGAGATGGGTAGTTGACGTTCCCGGGGAAATCGAGGCCGGCAAGTGACTCCGATGGCTGTGTCACCGTCGCCGACGCCGAACCGCGTTGACCTTCACTCGCCGCCGCGATATCAGACAACCCGGCCGCCACTGCTTTGACGAGGCCGTTCCCGTCAACCGTGGCCCGGGAAGGCTGACTCGACGCCCAAGTCACGATCCGCCCCGTGAGCACAACCCCCGCCGCATCACGCAGCGTCGCCACCAATTGTCTTGACTGCCCTACTTCCAGGACCAGGTTTCCGGGGGAAACCGTTACCGAGGCGACTGACGCCGGAACGGACTCCGTCGCGTCCGGACTGCACGAGAACGCCGCACACACCGCCGCGAGCATGGCGGAGAGGTTGCGCGCCTGGCTCCACACGCCCCCGCGTCGATATTCCGGCACGGCGGGGAGCGCCGTGGGCGCCGACGGGAGGAGCACTTCGAGGTGGCCAGATTCCGGGAAAGCAGGTGGGTACCATCGGGGCATCAGATCGTCCGTTGCGGCGAGCCCAGCGCCTTCGCGAAGCGCCACCAGCGTCGTCCGGCCTGCAACTGCCCGGCGAGGCGCTCCCCCACCCCCCGGTCCCGGTCGAGCCTGAAGACGCGTTTGAAGAGCTCGTTGGACTGCCAGGGCCGGGAGTCGCCGTGCCCGGAAGCGCGTGGCTGGATTCCGGCGCTCCAGAGGAGCTTCGCCATCCAGACGGACGGACAGGCCCCGAAGAGCCCGGTCGTGATGTAGCCCCGCTCCAGCGCGTGGCTCAGGACCGCGGGCTGCTGTGGACGGAGGGCTTCGAGGACGGTCTTCGGGATCGGCGTACCCGACAGGGTGTGTGTGATCGCGAGCGTCCAGTACGCACACGTTCCGGCTCGTGTGCGGACGGCCAGCTCGGTGAATCGGTCCCAGTCGAAGGGTGCCGCGGCCAGGATGGTCGCGATGTCCCGGACCGTGCGGCCCATGCCGCTGAACATGTGCGACCAGGCGAAGTGCACGGACAGGTGCAGCAGTTGATGATGATCGGACGGCACCCACGCCTCGACATCGCCAAGCCTGACCGGCCTGGCGTCACGCCAGAGCTCGGCCACGTCAAGCTGAAACGGCCCGGTCGGAGGCAGCATGGAACGGTGAATTTCCAGCACCAGATTGAGACCCTTTGGATCCACCAGGCCGGGGAGGTGCTGGTGCCCCTCGAAGAACTGTTCGCCTCCCTCCAGTTCAAGCCCCCACCCGGCCTCCCGCATGATCTGCCAGGCGCGTTCCGACTCACCGACTGGCACCAGGATGTCGAAGTCTCCCATCGGCCGCTTCAGAAACGACCCATAGACCGTGG
Source organism: uncultured Gemmatimonadales bacterium (assembly GCA_963748815.1). GTDB lineage: Bacteria > Gemmatimonadota > Gemmatimonadetes > Gemmatimonadales > GWC2-71-9 > SPDF01. Next base: position 1,142,580 of record CAVVKJ010000010.1, read on the forward strand.
TCGCCAGCGCCGCCCCCTTGAGCAGCATGACGCGGATCCCGTTGCGCGCGAGCGTCGCGGCCACCTCCCGCAGGGCGGTCTCCGTCAACGCCATCCGGAACTCGGTCACGGCGGCCTGGGCCTGGAACGCCGCCCGGACATCCGGGGGGACGAGCTCGGACTGTGCCCGCATGTACTTCCAGAGCACGGGGAGCAGCTTCTCCCGTTCCGCCAGCGCACCAACCGCCCGCCAGTTCGGCCGGGAGGCCGCGAGTGCGGCAAAGTACGTCTCCCCGCACACGGCGTCCGGACGTGCGGCAAGGAAGAGCAACCGGGCCTCGTCAGGGAGCAGTGGCATGGGAGAAAACCGGTTCAATATTGGGCCAGGGTGCCCTGTCGGCGCGCGTACCGAAAGGCGGCGGTGATGGCGGCTGTGCCGATCAAGAAGAGTATAACCGTCGCGGCCGAGAGCGCGAGGAGGTCAGGGGCGACGTCGGCGATGGACGCGTCCTGAAGCACCACGCGCCGGAGCGCGCGGAGTCCGTAGCTCAGGGGGAGCAGATCCGAGACCGACTGCAGCCAGGAGGGGATCACGTGCGTCGGGTAATAGACTCCGCCAAGCAGCCCGGAGATCATCAGCACCCCCTTCGGCAAGGGGCCGGCGGTGCGAAAGGCGAGCACGAGGGCCGCCCCGACCAGGCCGATGGGGACGTGCGCCAACACGACGAGCAGCAGGATGGCGAGCCCCGGCAGGAATTGCCCGGGCATGAGATTGGCGCCAAGGAGCCACCCGGCCATGAGGAGGATGGCCCCCTTCAGGGCGGCCCACAGCATGTCGAAGGCGTTCAGGCCGGCGAGGAGGGCGGGGCCGGAGGTCGGCGTGGCCAGCAACGCCTCGAGCACCCCGCTGGCAACTGCGCTGCCGACCGCCGCGGGGAGGGCTACGACGGCGACGGAAACCACCGAGAACGTGGTCAGGCCGACTAGCAGAAAGCCAAACGACTGCCCCCCCTCCATCTTGATGGCGTTGGCCATGACCGGCTGGAGTGCGCCGGAGATGAAGTAGAGCGGAACGACCGTAGCGAGGAGGCCGGCGATCGAGACCACCATTTGCAGCCGATAGCTGAGCATCGTCTGCCAGTGTGCACGGCACAGTGCAGCAATCCGTCTCATTGCGGTCCCCTCGCGACGACCCGCTCGATCAGATCCGCCAGGCTCAGCGGGACATGCGAGAGCTCGCTTACCGGTACACCCTCGGCGACGAGTCGGCTCGTGAGGTCAGCGCACGCCAAAGCGCCGCCGGGGATGGCGCCCTCGAGCTCGCACCATCCAGACTCGGGCGCGGGCTGCTCGATGAACGGGCCAAGGCCGGTCGTCTGGAGGACTTGTCGTGCCTCGCGCATTCGGTCGGCTGCGACTGAAATCCGGTAGCGGTTCTCGCCGGCGATCGCGGCGAGTTCCGATGCAGATCCGTGGGCGATGACCGTGCCCCGGTCCAGCACCGCCAGCCGGTCGCAGAGCTCGAATGCCTCGTCCGCGTCGTGGGTCGCCAGGAGGACGGTACACCCCTGTCGACCGACAATCTCCTCGCGGAGAAATCGGCGAAAGTCGCGGGCGCTCACGGGGTCGAGACTGCGGGTCGGCTCGTCGAGGAGGAGGACGGCTGGGCGGGAGAGGAGGGCACGCGCGATCAGCAGGCGCTGCTTCATGCCGGAGGAGTAGGTACCGACCATTCGGCTTCCCGCGTGGGCAGAGTCCGACCGCATCGAGGAGCCGCTCGGCGGTCCGCTCCCGCTCCGCCTGGTTTCACGTCATACAGTGCGGCGTAGAGCGCCAGATTCTGCAGACCGGAGAGTCGCCAGTAGAGGCTTCGCTCATCGGCGATGACGGGAGTGAGCATCCCGCGCACGGCAGCCGGATCGGTCAGGACGCTGCGACCGCCGACTTCGACGGAGCCGGCGTCGGGGAGCACCAGGGTCGCCAGGATCTTGAAGAGGGTCGTCTTCCCCGCCCCGTTGGGTCCCAGCAGTCCAAAGAACTCGCCCTTGTCGAACGTCGAGCGACACGCCCGCGCAGCACCTCGACTTGCTCCCGGTGGAAGGGACGCCGGAGTGTGTCGGTCCACGATCGGCGCAGGGGAAAGGTCTTCACCAGCCCGTCGACATGAACAATAGGCTTGTGCGCCGGGTCGCCGCGCGAGGCGCCCACGTCCGGCCTGGACCCATCGCGAGCGACCCGAGCGTCATCGACTGGCTCATGCCGGGCCCGGAGCGGAGCTGGGGACTCTTGCGCGGAGTGCCATCCCATCAGACTGGAGGTCAGCTCCCCGATCCGCTCGAAGTCGCGCGGAATTTCCAGCCGGTAGACAGGCACCCGCTCCCCCAGCTCCACCAGGCGCTGCAGCAGCACCGCCCGCCGTTCGACGCCGAGGAGCGCGCCCGACCTTCGTCTGGCCGAGGAGCGCGAGGGCAGCTTCGACAGCCGATAGGCGCGTTCCGGTTCACGATGCCCCCTGCGTCAGACTTGATCGGAGCGAGGAGGTAGACGCGCCGCGAGCGGGACCGCGGCTGTGGCATTCCGATCGGGGTCTTTCCAGGCGACCTGGAGCTTTGGCGCCAGCTGCTCCGGCGTCACGGGTGAGGCTTGGCCCGCGACCCGTGCGGCGGAGTCGGCCCAGAGTTGCACGACGGGGACGCTGGGCAACACCAGGGGATGCTCGCCGGAGGTGACGGGGACGAGGTCGTCGGCGAGCAGCCGTCCCCCGGCGTTCACGAGCGCGGTGGCGGTGGTGGACTTTCCGTGGAACTTTGGGCGCGAGAAAGGCGACGGCAACGTCGCCGAGGGCGACGGCGCTCCCGTGGAGCGTGATGATATCCTCCTGGTCCAGCGCCACGGCGAAGACTCGCCCGAGGATGTCCTTGCGGACGGCGTCCATGTCGGGTTCGGGCGGTGGCAGCCCAGTCGATCCTCCGGCCATCTGCGGAAATGTCGAACACCCCGGTATCGTCGAACGCGAGGCGGAGGGCCCGACCTGCACGGTAGAGTGACACGCTGACCCCGGCATCGACGTCCTCTGTCCCCAGTCGGCTCAGGTCAGGGAGAGGGGGTGGTGCGTTCAGGCGGTGGAGGGACCAATCAGGGAATTGGGCGGGGCGGGGAATGAGCTCAGGAAACTCTACTTCCGAGCGGAAGACACCGCCGAAGAGATGGTAGTCTGGCATTGGGAGTCCGGGTTGGAGGGTCGGACGGCCTGACCCGCTGGCCGCCCGGCCCCACAGTCGGAACCTACGACCGCGTGCACCCAACGGTGCAGCCGTCAAGGAAGCCGCTGCCGAGAAACGCCACCGTCCCCATCGGCGCCAGTGCCGACGAGGGTGAGGGCCCGAAGGTCCCCGAACCGCTGAAGAGCAGGCTTCTGATACATGATGCGCTCCTTCGAACAGTATTCACGGGCAGCTGGCCCGCACAGCCCACGGCCTCATGCCGCAGGAAACTCCACTGCCCGGTCGCTTGACCCGATGGAGGACAGTGACCGGCGATTCACGTTGTTCCAGCCCACGCAGCCAAAATTCGGTCTTGATCGTGTGAAAGAGGTTCACTCTCACGAACTCGTTGCACCAGTCACTGGAGTAACTGTCCACCGCCCTCCGGAGGGCCGGCAAGTCCACGATGCCAAGTTCCGCGAGTCGCAGCGGTTCGGAGAAGAGTTTCGCGAATAGTGCCGGATAGGATTCGCTCATCCGGCGTTGTGAGAATCCGATGGTCATTCCCGTTCGGTGAGGTCGCGGCGCCAAGACCGATTCCGGCAGCAAGCCAACCATCGCCTGGCGGAGGAGGATCTTGGTCTCGGTGCCGTCAGCACGCTCGGCAATTGGCCGCCGAAGTGCGAAGTCCACGATCCTCAAGTCCAGCAGCGGCGATCGAACCTCGACCCCTTCTTGTAGCAGCGGACCCCGCATGAACGCCCCACCCCACCCCCAAACCGGCAGCGTGAGGTAGAGCAGGCTCTCGGTCTGCGCCAGTCCGTGGCCTCGTACCCTCCCGAACACCGAAAGATCCCGCTCGCGCAGGCTGCTGCACGGCCAGGAACTCCGGGCGAACCCATGTCGCCGGGGCGCGCTCGAGGTAGTGCCGGGGGAGCCGGTGCCCGAGCACTCGCTCCCCAAATTGGACGACCGATCGGGGAAGGAGTGGCAGCACTCCGGCTCGGACGAGGTGCCGCCAGCCGCGCGGCCATCGCGTCCGCGCCGAGCTTCAACGAACTCCCCCCAGCGGCCGGTTCGGAGCAGGTCCGCAAGCAGGACGTCTGACACCTGGAAGAGCTGATCGCCACCACATCCGTCCAGCGTGACCCGTGCGCCGGCGCGGCGCGTGCCCTGCGCAAGGCCTCGATTCCAGAGTTCGTACAAATGCGCCGGCGGCTCGTCGTACTGTGCCGCGCGGTCCTCAAGTCGTTCGAGCATCTGGAGATCGTCGCTCTGGAGCCAATGAACCTCAGCCTTCCAGTGCTCAGCGACCTGACGTGATGAACTCGTCCTCGTGGCCTGGGTCACCCTCCGGATAACTGATCGACACCGGACGAAGTCGTGGCCGTGTCTCGGGGGTCAGGGCATGTTGACCGGCGCGCAAAGACAGCCGTCGAGTCCCAGCCACCGCTCATCCAGACCGTGCGTCACGCCGCTGGCAGAGCCGTTGGGAGACGGCCGTGCACAGCAGTTCCCGAAGTTCATCTGCGGCCTCAGCGGACGGCGCTGGATGCCGGTCGGGAGCCTCCCGAGGTTGCCACCAGGTCGCCGTCGCTGCGTCGCCGTCCCGCCAGACGACTCTACGCCCGGGGAGAAGCGTGTCAACTCCCCTGATACGCTGTGTCCATTCCGTTCGACCATGCCAACCCGGCGACTTGGCCGCCGAGATTGGCCAGGTTCAGCTGGTTGGTCGTGCCCCGCAGTTCTGCCAGCGCCCGGCAGGAGGAGGCCACGGCAATCCCGGAGCCGAGGCTCGCGCACAAAAAGTGGGCGCCCACCGATCGGGTCCCGCGCCGCGAGCAGGGTTCGGCGGCGGCGGTCCCAGATCACGAACGCGTAGTCACCGTTCAGGTGGTGGACCATCTCCGAGCCCCACGCGCGGTAGGCCGCTTCCAGGTAGTGGCTCGCCGTCTCGCCCCGCGCTCGCACGCCAGCCGTCGAGAGCTTCCGCGCGAGTCCCTTCTTGTCAAAGAGCGAGGCGTCCGCCGCCACCACCAGGTCTGGCGTCTCGAGTACCAGCACGTCGACCGCTGAAATCGTCGTCGAGCTGCCATTCCTTCCGCGTCACGACGAGGAGCGCGTCCTCCTCCGACCAGACCTGCTCCCGGTCGCCGCCGAGGTAGCGGAGCGGCGCCGAGCGCCGACTCCACCCGGGAGTCGCGCACCTGACCGATCGACCGCGAGGATGCCGCTCATGGCGCCAGCGCCGAGAAATCGTGCAGCGGCGTGAAGCGGCTGCACCCGCGACCTGCTCGTCACCGATGACCCGGCCCTCGAGCTCGATCCAGGCGTGGGCCAGCAGCTCCCCCGCAACCTGCGCCACGCCGACCCGGACGACGGCGGGCCCGGCGTTGGCCCGCCGGATCTGGCGCTCCAGCGCCACCGCCCGGACGAGGCAGGTGGGCCGGAAGAGTCCGAAGCGGGCCACGCGGTCCACCGCCAGGGCCAGCCGCTCCAGACGCGCATCGTTGCGGACACCCGCTCGCCGTCGGTGCCGCGCTCAGCGGGCGGAGCAGCTCGCCCTTCGGGCGTCGCCGGATCGTCCAGAGCGCCGCCAGGAGATACCACTGGGCGAGGACCAGGTCGGCAAACTCCCGCGGCGTGAGGGTGAAGAGCCTCCTCACGACACCGCATCCAGCGGTCAAACACCGGCGTCGTCCTCACGTCGACGTCCACCAGCAGCTTGGCCTCGCGGAGCTGATCGAGCAGTTCCGATGACATCCGCCGCGAGCTGCGCTCCGGGGACGTCGGGATAGACCTGTCCGAGCCGTGCGCAGAGATCTTCCAGGCTGGCGCACGCAGGTGGCAGCAACTGCCAGATCCGCGCACCAACATCATTGAGCCCGAAGTAGATCTCATCCTCCATCTGCAGGAGGACGGCGCCTTCGGAGACTTCCCGGAACATGACGGCCGGGTGGGGACGAGGAAGAATGGTCGGAGCCTCCGCATGAGCGCGGTTCACGGGAAATCCCGGATTCGAATTGATTGAGGAACGCCGGGGCCTCCGGCGAGAGAAGAGCTTGAGGCAAGGACAATTCCCGAACTGCCACCGTGTCGGGAGTCGCCACAAATGCTTGTCAGTGAATGGCTTAGAAACTGATGCCACGGGGGATTCGGCGCCCGTGCCGAGTCATCGGCGCCGAGCCGGATCCACGGGAATGTCGGGGGGGCACGACACGACTGCAGAGAGTTGTCAGTGCACGGGGCTGTCTGTGCGGTGTTGGCTCCTGGGCGAGAGACCGGACGGGCTCGTGTGCGAACCGCCCAGTCTCCCAGAACGTGGCCTACGATCTCCCGGCGCACCCGATGGTGACAACCATCGATGTACCCGGTGCCGAAGATGCCACCGTCCCCATCGGGACCGAGCCCGATGAGTGTGAGGGCCCGAAGGTCCCCAAACCGCCGAAGTACGGGTTTCTCGTACAAGCGGGCTCCTGGGAAGAGTGTCACGGGCAACTGGCCCGCACAGTTCGCGACATGGCGCCGCGCCGACCGTGACAGACGGTCAAGCGCCCCGCTCGTCACCAGCGGTAAGGGCAACTCCCGTTCCAGTGATCACGGTCGATGCGGCCAATTGCGCTTCGGAAGACCGCTTGACCAAGCAGTTGCAATATCAACACTTTAGGAGCGGTGATCCTCGAGATGGACCGTGCAAATTGTGATGTGGACAACCGGGGAGCCGAGTACCGCAGCGACTACGCCACACTTCCCGACACACAACACCCCGTCCCTCCTCTCGGAGAGCGGGGCTTGTGCACTCCCCCGGACCGACCCTCCGGGGTCAGACCCGCGCGTTCGCCACCGCGCGGACCACGTCGCTCTGCGAGATGACTCCCAGCAACTCGCCGTCCTTCTCGACGAAGAGCCGGTGCACGTTGGCGTAGAGCATCTGCTGCGCCGCCTGCTTCACCTCCGCCTGCGGCTCGATGGTCATCGGCTTCGGCGTCATCAGGTCCCGTACCAGCATGTTCTCGAACATCGCCCCCGCCTCGGCGTCGACGCCCCGCTCCGCCAACGCGGTCAGGATGTCGCTCGTGGAGAGCACCCCCACCAGGTGCAGGCTGGCATCCACCACCGGCAACCCGGTCACGTGCGCGTCGGCCAGGGAAATGATCGCTTCGGACATCGGGCTGTCACTGGGGATCGTCACCAGGTTGGACTGCATCAGCTCACTGACTCGCATAACGACCTCCCGCTAGGGTCACCTGCAACCTACCCCCCTCCAACGTGCCACACCGTGAACCACCCGTGAACGGGCCTTCACGCAACCATCACCATCCCTTTACCCGGCCGGTCCAGATTCCCAATCATGCGCACCCGCCCCCGCCCGACCCCTGAGTTCCTCGAGGAATTCCCCTGGCTGGCCCCGGATCCCGAGGCCGCCGAGCGTGACTCTTACCGCCCCCATCCCAAGGCCCTCGTGCACCCGGTTCGGCAGTGGCCCCGTCGGCGGAAGGCTCAGGCTCAACCCTCCCCCAAGGGGGGGTGAAGGGCCAGCACCGGCACGTCGGAGCCACGCACCACCTTGTCGGTCACACTCCCCAGCACCAATCGCTTGACCCCCACCGCGCCCCGCGTGGCGATGGCCACGCAGTCGGTGGCCTCCGGTCGTGCCTGGTCCAGGATCGCCTGCGCCGGCGAGTCCGACACCACCACCGTGGTGCTCACCCGGCAGCCGCGCCGCTCCAGCCGATCCGCGACTTCGTCCAGATAGATTGCCGCCGCACTCCGGCCCTGCGCCGCCGCGTTGGCCTCCGGGGTCACGACCCGCAACAGCGCCAGCTCGGCCGTCGGCGGCGGGCAGAGCGCCAGCGCCGGCTCGATAACCGCTTCGGCCCGCTCCGACCCGTCGAGCGCAATCAGCATCCGCCGAAACGCCATCCGGCTCTCCTGCACCGTCTCCTCCTTGTGCCTGAGCAGCAGGAGCGGCACGTCAAGATGCCGCAGCAGGTGATCGGCCACACTCCCCAGCCAGAACCGGCTCACGGCGCCGCGGCCGTGCGTGGTCATCACCACCATCCCCGCCCCGATCCGGGTCACATACGCTGCGAGCGTCTCGGCGACCGGGCCGTCCAGGATCTTCGTTTCGGTGTGAATGCCGTAGTGGAGACGCATCCGCTCCGCGAGTTGCACCAGGTACTGCTCCTCGCCCTCCCGGGCCAGGCGATCGAGGTCGTCGATGGCCGTCGCCATCGCCGCCGAGTCCGCGCTTGGAGCGACCGGGTGGTGAACCAGCGCCATATGGAGCACGGCGCCGGTGCGGCGTGCGGTGGCGCAGGCGGCGCGCAACGACTCCTCCGCGAGCCGGGATCCGTCGAGCGGGGTCAGGATGGCGCGCACAGGGGCTTCTCCTCGGGGAGAGGGATGCTGGAACGTGGGCCACCGAGTATGAAGGAAGGTTGAAATCAGATGGAACGGGCCTTCCGGCCCAGAGTCAGGCGAGGGTCTCGCGCATCTCCCCAATGAACGCGTCGACGTCATCTTCCGTCGTGTCGAACGAGCACATCCACCGCACCTCCCCCGCCCCCTCGTCCCACATATAAAAGAATCGCCGGGCCTGCAGCGCCGCAATCCGGCCCTTCGGCAGGCGGGCAAAGACGGCGTTCGCATCCACCGGCTGCGTGACCGTCACCCCGGGTACCGTGGCCGCTCCCTCGGCGAGGCGCCGGGCCATCCGGTTGGCGTGCCGCGCGTTCCGCGACCAGAGTCCGTCGCGGAGGAGCGCCGCGAACTGCGCCGCGACGAATCGCATCTTGGAGGGGAGCTGCATCGCCTGCTTGCGGCCGAAGCGGACCGCCTCGTCCCGCCCCGCGTCAAAGAAGACGACGGCCTCCGCCGCCATGGCGCCGTTCTTGGTGCCGCCGAACGAGAGCACATCCACCCCCACATCAGCGGTCAGCGCGCGGAGTGGGAGGTCGAGCGCCGCCGCCGCGTTGCCGAGCCGGGCCCCATCCATGTGCAGGAGGAGCTGGTGCTCCTTCGCCACCACCGAGAGCGCATGGATCTCCTCCGCGGTGTAGACCGTGCCGTACTCGGTGGACTGGCTGATGGAGATGACGCGGGGCCGAACGTGGTGGGCGGCGTGATCGATGCTGACCGCGGATGCCGCGGCCCGAACCTGCTCCGGTCGGAGCTTGCCATCGGCGGTCGTGAGGGGAATGAGCTTGCAGCCGATGAACCGTTCAGGCGCGCCGCACTCGTCCACATTGATGTGCGCCGTGGCGGCGCAGAGCACGGCGTCCCAGGGGTGGAGCAGCGCGCCGAGCCCGACCACGTTGGCCCCGGTGCCGCCGTACACCAGTTCAGTGGACGAGGACTCACCGAACTCCCGCCGGAACAGGTCCAGCGCCGCCGCCGTCCAGCGGTCGGCCCCATAGGCCAGCGCATGCCCCTCGTTGGCGGCCGCGATGGCCGCCAGCACCTCCGGATGGATGCTGGCGGAGTTGTCGCTCGCGAAGTGGCGAGCCGGAGCGGTCACCGCGGGCCTAGTTGCCCGTGGCGGCAGGCCAGGTGTTGTCCGCCGGGTTGCTGTCCGGGAACCGACGCGCGGGGTCGTAGGTGACCCGCTCGATCTTCCGGCCGCCGAAGTTGAGCTCGGCCACGAACGTGCGGCTGCCGGCGAACCAGACATCCACCGGATAGGTCACCAGCGCCGTGTTGCCGGTGACGACGGCATTCGGCATCGGCTTGAGGGCCGGACCGTCCGCGGCGAACTCCACCTGCAGGATCACCGGCGCCGGCATCTCGCCGGCCTGCTTGACGGTCACGTAGGTCTTGCCGCTCGAGTTCGTGACGGATGCGATCGACCCGTTCGACGACTCGGTCGTGAAGAGCCAGTAGTACCAGAACCAGCCGAGGTCCATCTGGAACTCGCGGTTCATCGCGAACATGAAGTCCCAGGGCGACGGGTGCTTGAAGCGCCAGGTCTTCGCGTAGTTCGACATGGCGCGGGTCACGTTCGAGTCGCCTACGATGCCGCCGAGCATGGAAAGCATCATCGGCGCCTTGCCGTAGGTCGTGAACCCGTACATCGGTCCGTCGTAGTTGGCGTCGGTCATCATGTTGGTTTCCGACTCGTTGCCCGAGATGCGGCCGTAGTTCTGGCCCACCCCGTTCAGCTCGGCGGGCTTCGTCTGGTAGGCGGCGCCCGAGAGAATGTTCATGTAGCTGTTGAACCCCTCGTCCATCCACCCGTACCAGGTCTCGTTGACGCCGACCATCATCGGCCACCACTGGTGCCCGATCTCGTGATCCGTCACGCCGAAACCGGGGCCGCTCATGGTCAGCATCGGGTATTCCATCCCGCCCTCGGGCCCGTCCACCTGGGTGAACACCGGCCAGGCATACGGCATCCAGAGGTTCGAGTAGAACTCGAGCGCGTGCCGCGCCATGGCGCCGGTCTGCTTGTAGCGGGAGTTTTCCGGGAGATACAGCAGGTAGATCGGGATCGCTCCGCGACCGGGGATGGTGGCGCGGGTGGCGTCCCAGACGTACTCGTTGGAGGCGGCCCAGGCAAAGTCCGCCACGCTGTCCGCAATGAAGTGCCACACCAGCCGGGAGCCGGCCACGGTGCTCGTCCCCGCCGCACGCTCGTCGGGACCGACGATCACGATCTGGCTGTCGCTCGCCGTCGCGCGACCGAGGCGCTCCAGCACCGTCGGGGTGAGCACGTCGCCCGAATTGACGAGCTGCCCGGTCGCACCCACGAGCCAGCCCGCCGGCACGTCGATCCGGACGTCGAACTGGCCGAAGTTGTTGTAGAACTCGGAGCCGCCCATGTACGGGTCGCGGTCCCAGCCACGCAGGTCGTCATAGTTCGCCACGCGCGGGTACCACTGGGCCTGCTGGAAGAGCCTGTTGCCCCAGGCGCCCATGCGGTCGCCCCGGGTTCCCTCGGGGATGACCGGCACCTTGAACGCCCAGCTGACTTCCAGCGTGCCGGTGCCACCGGCGGCAATCGGGGTTCCAAGCCGGACGCGGATCAACGTCTCGTCGGCCCAGCTCGCCGCGAGGCTGTCCACGTTGATGTCGCGCCCGTTGGCCCGCATCCGGGTGATCGTCATCCCGGAGGTGGTGGCCGCGGCCGGACGGGATCGCGGTGCCTTTGCCATGAACATGTTCTGGTCGAGTCGAATGGCGAGCAAGGTCAGCGCCGAGTCGCTCGGATTGGTGATGGTGACAGTCTCCCGCCCGGAGACGATCCCGGTGACGGGATCGAGGCGGGTATCGATCGAGTAGTCGGTCCGGAGCTGCCAGTACTTGGCGCCGGGGCGGCCGGTCGAGTCGCGGGAGCCCGCATTGAGCCCGCGCTGGAAGGCGTTCGTGATCGGGATGGTCCGGCGGACGGCGCGCTCCGGCACCTGGGCGGTGAGCGGCGCGGCGACGGTCAGCGTGGCGAGAAGCAGGGCAGGAATGCGCATCGAACGCTCGTGAGAGAGTGTTGAGGGGTCGGGGGAACCTGTAACCTAGGTGCGTGGGGGGCGGAACGGTACGGCGGAGGGTCGGCTCAGCGGGCGGGGATGTTGGTCCGGCTCTTGGAGGAGCGGCGACCCGGCCAGATCCAGCGCGGCGTCGACCAGGCGCGGGGCGACAGGCGAACCGGCACCGCGGCGCGGGGCCGGCGTGTGACGGGACGGCGACACATCCGCTAGCGATCCCTGAGCAGGGTCCGCATCCGGATGGCGAGCGCTTCGATTTCCCGGATGCTGGTGAGCGTCTCTGGGTCCAGTTTGGATTCGTTCAGGAGGAGCAGCTGGGCCTCCGCCAGCAGGGCGGAGAGTGGGTTGGCCAGGTCGTGCCGCAGGCGATTGACTGTTTCGGTGTCGCTCATGCTATTCCAGCGAGCGGTAGAGGTCGCGGAAGTGATGCTCACGCAGCGACTGCACCGATTCCCAGAGATCCTGCTCCCGGGCGCCGCAGAAGATCTCGAACGTCTCGCGGGGGACATCGACATCGGCCGCCTGGAACTGCAGCTTGCCGCGCCAGATGCGGTGCTCGTCGAGCCGCAGCACGAGGCGGACGGCGAGGGACTGTCCAGCGTATGTGAGGGTCGGGAGATCGAGCAGGACCGGCTCGCGGGAATCGCGGGCCAGGGTGGTACGGAGCGTCTGTGCCGGCATAGCTTAGCCTCCCCAGAAGCCGTTGGCGAACGGCTTACCGTCAGGTGGAACCTCGCTAAAGATATGGCATTGTGGGAATTACGCAATAGTCCGGAAGTACTTTGGAAGGGGAGCAGGCGGGGAAGCGGGGAAGCGGGGAAGCGGGGAAGCGGGGAAGCGGGGAAGCGGGGAAGCGGGGCCGAAGGTACGAGTTGCCGTCATCCCGGCGCAAGCCGGGATCCAGCTTCGCCGTGCTCCTTGACGTATCGCTGGGGAAGCCGTAGCTTGATGCTACCTCTAAGCATCTGTAGAAAATCTCCCCAGAGACACGAGCACGTCGCCCCCGCCCTTGCGGGGCACTCCCCATAGACGGTCGACACCCGATTCCCACACTGGATTTCCCCATCTCGCACCACCCTGCCACCGGCCCTCTTCGGGCTGGGCGCCCCATTTCGGAGCCACGTCCGTGGATATCGCCGAACTAAAACAGAAGTCCGTCGCCGAGCTGCAGACGCTCGCCGAGCAGCTCAACCTCACCAACTATTCGGGGCTCCGGAAACAGGACCTCATTTTCCGCATCGAGCAGTCGCTGCTCGACTCGGATACGGTCATCCGGGGCGAGGGCGTCCTCGAGATCCTCCCGGAGGGCTACGGCTTCCTGCGGAGCCAGGACTGGAACTACCTCTACGGCCCCGACGACATCTACGTCTCCCCCAGCCAGATCAAGCGCTTCGACCTCCGCACCGGCGACACGGTGATGGGGCAGGTGCGGCCGCCGAAGGAGGGGGAGCGGTACCTGGCGCTCCTCAAGGTGGAGAGCGTCAATTTCGAGGAACCGGAAAAGACCAAGCACCGGATCGCATTCGACAATTTGCGGCCGAGGTACCCGGACAGCCGGATCCGGCTGGAGCAGAGCACCGGCGACCTGGCCATGCGCGTGGTCGACCTCCTCTCCCCCATCGGCAAGGGCCAGCGCGGCCTGATCGTGGCCCCGCCCAAGGCCGGCAAGACCATCCTCCTCCAGAAGCTCGCCAACGCCATCAGCGAGAACCACCCCGACGTGGTGCTGATCGTGCTGCTCATCGACGAGCGGCCCGAGGAAGTGACGGACATGGAGGAGAACGTCAAGGCGGAGGTCATCTCCTCCACCTTCGACGAGCCGGCTGACCGGCACGTGCAGGTGGCCGACATGGTCATCGAGAAGTCGAAGCGGCTGGTGGAGCATGGCCGCGACGTGGTCATCCTCCTCGACTCGATCACCCGCCTGGCGCGCGCCCACAACGTGGTGGTGCCGCACTCGGGCAAGATCCTCTCGGGCGGCGTGGACGCGAACGCCCTCCAGAAGCCCAAGCGGTTCTTCGGCGCCGCGCGGAACATCGACGGTGGCGGCTCGCTGACCATCATCGCGACCGCGCTGGTGGACACCGGCAGCCGAATGGATGAAGTGATTTTCGAAGAGTTCAAGGGCACCGGCAACATGGAACTGGTCCTTGACCGGCGCCTGGCCGACCGCCGCATCTACCCCGCCATCGACATCCAGAAGACCTCCACCCGCAAGGAAGAGCTCCTGATGGACAAGGACGAGCTCAACCGGGTGTACCTGCTGCGGAACTTCCTGGCCGACATGCCGCCGGTCGAGGCGCTCGAGTTCCTGCTGGAGCGGATGAAGCGCACCAAGACGAACAAGGAGTTCTTCGCGACCATGGCGCAATAGGGACACGGCGCGCCGTGTCCCGACTGCGCCCCCACCACATCGCCGCCATCGCCGACGCATGACCATCATCCCGCGTGTTGGGCGCATCATCGCATTGGACTGGGGCGAGATCCGGTTCGGCGTGGCGCGCTCCGACGAGGGGCAAATCCTCGCCTCGCCCCTCGCCACCCTGACCCGCCGCGCCGGGCAAGCGCTTCCCGATGCCGCAGCTGCTCGCCCTCCTCGATGCCGAGCCGATCGTCGGCATCGTCGTCGGACTCCCCATCTCGCTCGAAGGCGCGGAGACTCCCTCCAGCGAAGCGGCGCGCGCGCTTGCCAGTGACGTGGGCCGACGGACCGGCCTCCCGGTCGAACTGGCCGACGAGCGGTTCACCACCGCGATTGCGCTCGACGCGGTGCGGGAAATGGGGGGCAGTACCCGCGGCCGCAAGGCGGATGTCGATGCACTCGCCGCGACGGTCCTCCTCCAGCAGTACCTCGACCATCGCAGGGTCCCTGCCCCATGAGGCGACTGCTTCTCGGTTCGATGTGTGTCCTCGCCGCCTGCGCCGGGCCCGCCCCCGACGCCCCCCTCGAGCAGGTCACGATCCCGTCGGGTGCCACGCTTCGAGCGGTCAGCGAATCCCTCGCCGTCCACCAGATTCTCGAGCACCCCAAGTGGTTCCGGACCCTCGCCCGGCTCAAGCAGGACGACCGGCGGGTCCAGGCCGGCATCTACGAGCTGCGGCACGGCGAACGCGCCAGCACCGTTCTCCGCATCCTCCGGGAGGGCCGGGGAAAGCTGGTGCGGTTCACGGTCCCCGAAGGGGAGCCCCTCCGCAGCATTGCCCAGATGGCCGAGGAGCAGCTCGACATCTCGGCGGACAGCTTCCTGGCTGCCACCACCGACACGGCGCGATTGAGGGCGGCCGGCGCCGAGGGGCCGTCGTATGAGGGGTGGCTGCATCCGGAGACCTACCTGGTGCCGCTCACGATCGTGCCGGAGGACCTCGTGGAC
The DNA here is from genome assembly GCA_963748815.1 of uncultured Gemmatimonadales bacterium. Lineage (GTDB taxonomy): Bacteria > Gemmatimonadota > Gemmatimonadetes > Gemmatimonadales > GWC2-71-9 > SPDF01. The sequence continues at coordinate 1,157,613 of CAVVKJ010000010.1, forward strand.
CTGATGGTGCGGCAGAGCGTCTCGCTCTGGACGCCGGAGCGGGAGGCGCAGCGGGACTCGCTGGGGATGACGCGGCTCGAGGTGCTGACGCTGGCGTCGATCGTCGAGGGGGAGGCGCTGGTCAATGACGAACGGCCGGTGATTGCGGGGGTGTACCTGAATCGGCTGCGGCTCCGCATGCCGCTCCAGGCCGACCCGACGGTCCAGTATGGAATCGAACTGGCGACTGGCGCCCGCAAGCCGCGCCTGCTGATCAAGGACTACAAGTTCCCGTCGCCGTACAACACCTACCTGAATCCCGGGCTGCCGCCAGGTCCGATCAACTCGCCCGGCACCGCGAGCATCGACGCGGTGCTGAACCCTGCCAGCGTGCCGTACCTGTTCTTCGTGGCCGGGCCGGACCGGCGGCATGTCTTCAGCCGCACCTACCGGGAACACCTCACGGCGATCCGACGGGTGCGGTCAGGGGTGTTGCCGCCGCCGGAGATCAACTAGGCGGGGAAGCGGGGAAGCGGGGAAGCGGGGAAGCGGGGAAGCGGGGCCGAAGGTGTGAATCGCCGTCATTCCCGCGCAAGCGGGAATCCAGAAGTCTCCTCACTGGACCCCGGCGACCCTGCCCCGGCGAAAGCCGGGATCCATTGAAACCGCGCGAATGCTAACCCCTCACCCCCGACCCCTCTCCCTCCGGGAGAGGGGGGACCTCGCGGAACTGTTCAACCGGGATGATTTCGTCATCCGGCACAACTGGTTGAATGCATTTGAATAGGGGTGGGCATATGCCCACCCCGGTCCGTCCGTCCGCGCATGCGATTGATCCGCGCACCGGGGCATGACCCTGGACCCCGGCTTTCGCCGGGGTGACGATCAGGTGCCGAGCCCGTGGCTTTAGCCACGAGCTCAGAATACGCCCGCGCCGCACTCTCCACGTCCTCCGTGCCCAGAATCCCCCGCACCACCGCCACACCGGCCCCACCTGCCGCTCGCACCTCTGCCACATCCTCCGGCAGCACGCCGCCGATGGCGATGCACGGCACTCCCTTCGGCGCCAGCTGCGCAATTCGCGCAAAGCCATCCACGCCGATCGCGGAGCCGGCGTCCGCTTTGGTGGCGGTGCCGCGCAGCGGGCCGACGCCCCAATAGTCGGCAACCGCCCCCTGGCCCGCCTCCGCGGCGGATCCAACCGATGCGCCGAGGAGAAAACCCTCCGGCACAATTCGCCTGGCCATGGCCACCGGGATATCATCGGGACCGAGGTGCACCCCCGCCGCACCGACGGCGAGCGCCACATCCAACCGATCATTGACGAAGAGAGGGACGTTCAGCGCGGCCAGGAGTTCGCGGGCCGCGGCCGCCAGCTCGCCGGCGCTGGCGCGCTTCAACCGCAGCTGCACCGCCGTCACCCCGCCACGTTCCGCCGCCTGGCAGAGCGCGACGAGGTCCCTGCCACCGATCAGCGCGTCGTCGGTGACCAGCACCAGCCTCAGGATTCCCGCTAGATTGTGCGTCATGACCGACCGAACCTACCGACCCGGGGGCCGCTGGTGAAGCCCGTACGCGTGAGCGACCGAGGCGCCGCCCGCTGGACCCGCGGTCACCCGTGGATCTTTCGCAGCGACTTGATGGACGACGTCGAGTCCGCCGGTGTCGTCTCCGTCACCGACCCGCGCGGCCGCTTCCTCGGCCAGGCGCTGGCCTCGCCCCGGTCCGAAATCCGGCTCCGCCTTCTCGACCGGACCGAGACGCCCATCGACGTTGCCTGGTGGCGCGCCCAGATCGGTGCGGCGCTGTCCCGACGCGAGGGGATCGACGCCAACGCCTTCCGTGTGGTCCACGGCGAAGGAGACGGGCTCCCCTCCCTGGTGGTGGACAAGTACGACCGCTGGATCGTCGCACAGGTCCTCTCCGCCGGTCTCGAGACGATGCGGGACGACATATCCGCTGCGCTGCTCGAGATCTTCGAGCCGGAGGGCATCCTGCTGCGGAACGACGTGGCCGTGCGGAAGCAGGAGGGGCTGCCGGAAGAAATCGTCCTGATGCATGGCACCGTCCCCGAGTCGATCGAGATTCGGGAGGGCGCGGTGCGCTACCTTGCCGCGCCGTGGGAGGGCCAGAAGACAGGCGCCTTCCTCGACCAGCGCGAGAATCGCCTGCTGGCGGCGCAGCTGGTCCGCCCGGGCGGCACCGCACTCGACTGCTTCTCCTACCACGGGTCCTTCGCCCTGCACCTCGCCGGCAAGGCGGGCCGCGTCGCAGCGCTCGACGCAAGCCGGGAGGCGCTGACACGTGGCACCGAGAACGCCGTGCTGAATGGCGTCGACAACATCGACTGGGTGGAGGGGGACGCCTTCGAGGCGCTCCGCGACTGGGAGCGCGCCGGCCGTCGCTTCGACATGGTGGTGGTGGACCCGCCCGCCTTCGCCAAGCATCGCGGCGCGCTGGGGCAGGCGTTGCGGGGATACTCCGAGATCAACCTGCGCGCGATGCGGATCCTCGCGCCGGGGGGCGTGCTGCTGACGGCGTCGTGCTCACATCACCTGAGCCGCGCCGATTTCCTCAAGATGCTCGCGAACGCCGCGGCCGACAGCGGCCGGCGGCTGACGCTGGAGCGTGTGCTCGGGCAGGCGGTGGATCACCCCGAGGTGATCACGATTCCGGAGACCGGCTACCTCAAGGGGGCAGTCCTGCGAGCCGACTAGTTGAACAGAAAACGCGGGAAACACGGAATGGAATGAAGCGCGGAAGAACAACTTGGTGGGTGCGGCCGCGACCACCAAGCATTTTTCCGAGCTTCTGATTCTTCCGCGCTTCCCGCGTTGCAATTGCCCTGGAACATCACTGGGACTTACCGCGGCGGCAGGCCCCGTAGCCACTCCGCGATGTCCGCAGATGACCTGCGGTTCCACCGTCCCCGCCACCCCGTATTCCGCCGGATTCGGCGCTCCGGTGCCTGCAATGAACAGGTGATTGAGGCTCGGATACTCCCGAAATTCCACCGCTGTATTCCCCGCCAGCCCCTCCCGCCACGCCTCGAAGTCCACCATCGTCACCTGGTAGTCGCGGCCCCCCTGCAAGATGAGGATCGGTATCGGGAGCTTGGCCGCGACAGAGACCGGGTGGTACGCCGCCAAGTCCAGCCAGTAGGCCGCCGGCGCGCCGAGGAGGAGCGTCCGCGAGCCAGAGTCTGCGGGGGTCAGCGCGCGGACCGCCGCCAGGCTCGGCGCGAGCCCCACGAGCGCCTTGTCGATGCCGGCGGTGTCCGCGCCCGGCAGGCCGCGCATGTAGGTGATTTGCTCCTCCATCATGTCGGCCAGCGATCGGGTGGCGCCCGCCAGGATGACCAGCCCCGCGAGCGCGGTGTCCCGCGCACCGATCCGCGGCGCGAGCATGCCGCCCAGGCTGTGGCCCAGCACCACCACCCGGCCGGGGTCGACCTCGGGGAGGCCCCTGAGAAGCGCCGCTGCGGAGAGCGCGTCGTCCACCACTTCCTCGTCGACGGTGAACGTCCCGCCCATGAAGGAAATCGGTGCCGCCTTGCTTCGCTTGTCATATCGGAGCACCACGATCCCACGTTCGGCGAGGCCCCAGGCCAGGTCCCGGAAGGGCTTGTTGGCACCGACCGTCTCGTCACGGTCGTTGGGGCCGGAGCCGTGCACCAGGACGATGCCGGCCGCGCGCACCGCGTTGGTGGGAATCGACAAAGTCGCAGGCAACCGGATCTTGCCGGTGACCACCGCGGTATCACGCTCCACGAAGCTGATGGACTGCGCCGTCAGCATGGAAGGCCAGGCCAGCGCCATGACCAGGAGAACGACGGAGGCCCGACGACTCATCCGGCGGTCGGGTTCCTGCCGGTGCCGCTCTCCTCCTTCTCCCGCCGCCACTCGAGGTAGGAGTAGACCACCGGCCAGAGCACCATGCCGAAGACCGCCACCAGCATTGCGGTGGTGGAGTTTCGGCCCATCGGAATGAACGCTGTGGCAACGAATACCAGCCCGGCGATCGTAAATGCGTAGCCGCCAATTCGGTGCGTCTTCCGCCACACCCGCTCGCTGCTCAGCGTCCACGGCGTCCGGATGCCCATGAACCAGTTCGGCCGGATCCGGGGCAGCAGGTTCCCCATGAAGACAAACAGCGCGCCGAGGAGGATCGGAAGCACCGACCGCATGTCGAACGGCCAGCCCAGAGCTGATCCGAGAATCAGGACCTGGACGATACCGACGAAGCCGATGATCACGTTGACCAGCAGGAAGTACACCGACCCGTGGAACTCATAGTTCTTCTTGAGGGGGTCGATGTTCGGGAGGGCGGCGAAGATCAGCGTCATCAGCGCCATCACCGCCGGCATGAGGAAGGCGGCGAAGGCGGGGGACGACCACCCGTTGGGCTGGCCGTTGACGCCCCAGTGCGTCGCAACCCGTTCCGGAAGCTGCGGCCAGGCCCACCACGAGAAGGCCAGAGTCGCGAGGGTGACGAGAATGGCGGGCATCAGCTTACGCATTGCGGCGCTCCTTGCGGCGAGGGGCGATTTCGAGCAGGTGCTGCAGGGCATCCTGCACCACCGTGGTGTTGAGGGAGTACCGGATGAACTGGCCGTCCCGGGTGGCGAGCACCAGCCCGGCTTCCTTCAGCACCGAGAGGTGGTGCGACACCGACGCCCACGCCACCGGAAATTGCGCGGCAATCTCGCCGGCAGGGAGGTCCCCGTCCCGCAGCATGGCGAGAATGGCCCGGCGGGTCGGGTCGGCGAGCGCCTTGAAGGTCTGGTCGATCACAACGCTAAGATATCTGTCTAATTATCTAAGTCAAGTATTCGGCGTCACCCCCGCGAAAGCGGGGGTCCAGCGCCCGTGCATCTGGATTCCCGCTTGCGCGGGAATGACGGGAGGACCCTCACCTGCCTCCCTGCCCCCCTGCCCCTGCCCCTTGCCCCGCTGCCCTGCTGTCTTGATGCCTTGCCCTGCCTCCCCAGCAGTACGACTTTTCTTCCATGCCCCGCCCCGATTCCGCCGTCGAGGAACGCACCCGCCTGGTGCGGCGCGTTCTGCTGGGCGTCCTCCTCGCCAACCTGGCGGTGGTCGCCGTCAAGTTCCTGGTGGGTTTCGGAATCGGCTCGCTCGCCGTGGTGGGTGACGCGGTGCACTCCTCGGTCGATGCGATCAACAACCTCTTCGGGCTGGCCGTGGTGCGTTTCGCCTCGAAGGGGCCCGACGCCGAGCACCCCTACGGCCACGCCAAGTTCGAGAGTCTCGGCGCGCTCCTGATCGTCGTCTTCCTCTCCCTCTCCGTGTTCGAGCTGCTGCGCGGCGCCTGGGCCCGCCTCGTGGAGGGCGCCCCCGCGCTCGTCATCAGCCCCGTGCAGGTCATCCTCCTCCTCTTCACCCTGCTCATCAATCTCTGGGTCGTCTGGTACGAGACCCGGGCCGGTCGCCGGCTGAAGAGTCCGATCCTCCTCGCCGACGCCTCCCACACCCGCGTCGACGTGTTCATCACGATCGCCGTCCTCGGCGGGCTGTACCTGACCCATCTCGGCTACCCGATCGCCGATCCCATCCTGGCCATCGTCGTCGCGTTCCTCGTGGTGCGGGTAGGCTGGGAAATCGTCGGGCACTCGCTCCCGACGCTGGTGGACGGCGCCGCGGTGGACGAGCCCTCGATCCGGGTGGCGGCCGAGGCGGTGGATGGGGTGCGCTCGGCGTATGCCATCCGTTCCCGCACGGCGGCGGCGCTTTCCTTCGCCGAGGTGACGATTGCGGTCGACGGCGCTCAGAACGTGACCGCGGCGCACGAGATCGCCGATGCGGTCGAGGACAAGCTGCGCGACGACCTCGGCTTCAACCACGTCCAGGTGCACGTCGAGCCATGCTGACCCTCGAGCAGGCCCGACAGCAGCGCCGCCGCCGGTCCCCGCCGTCGCTCAAGCAGCAGTACCAGGAATTCGTGATGCAGCGGGTCGAGGCCTTCAAGAACTCGATGTCGCGCGAGGAACTGCTCCGGCTCGGCGACGAGGCCGTCTCCGAAATGGAGGCCACCATCCAGGGTCAGTTCATGCTGACCGAGGTGCTGATGGTGGACCAGGTGGATCGCCTCATCATCAAGCGCCTCCGGCTTCGCTCGTACGCCAAGTGGCGTGAGCAGTACCTGACGCTGCGGGCGGCGCAGCGGGAGCCGATGCACTGGGGGGTCGACCCGAGCAGTCCCGTGGCGCGCATCCTTCCGCGGCTGGAGCCCGGCGATTCCGCGCTGGTTTTCGGCACCGGCGCCGAGCCGACGACGTACCTCCTCGCAGCGCACGACGTCGAAGTCACCTTCGTGGCGGGGAATATCGGGACGGTCGAGCGGGTCGAGTCGCGGATGGCTTCGGAATCGCTGGGGAGCCAGTTCGAGGCATTCGTGGTGCCGATCGGCGGCAGATTCACCAGCTTCGTCCCGCGGGTGGACCTGGTGGTCATCGATGCCGGCGAGCTCACGCCGCTCGACCCGGATGGCCGACGGGCAGTGGTGGAACAGGTGCAGTGGCTTACGGAGCCCGGGGGCGTCCATGCCGTGCTGCCGACGCGCAGCCTCGCGCCGCACGCGTTTCGCACATTGTACGAGGGGTGGACCGAGGAGGAAGCGGAACGGGTGGGAGGAGGGCGAGGCCGGCGCGAGGGGCTGCTCTTCTCGAAGGAACTGGGTCGAATCGACACGAAGTGACCAACCGGAGCGTGTCGCTTCGACACGGTAACCTTCGGTACAGTTTTGTAAGCCACATATTATCAACCACTTACATTGAACTCCAGCACGGCACGGCTGGTGCTCCTTGGTCGTGGTCCCGGCACGAGGCCGGGAATCACCACCGCAAGGAAGTGCCAGATGACCAGCCTCCCCGTACTGCTCGACGAGACGACTGTCGGCATCGTGATCCGGACCCCGAGCGCGGCCCCGCGCCCCGTGCGGTTCTGGGCCTATCTGTGGGCCACCGATGAGGCCACCGAAGGCCGTCCCTGGCATGAGCGGGTCCCGGTGGAGCGCATCGCGGCCGCCTGATTGCGTGGTTGGTCCAGGAAAGTGAAAGGCCCCCGGTTTGGGGGCCTTTGTTTTTGCCTCTACGGCGTCACGATCGTCCCCATCCGAACCACCTCGAAGTCGCTCCCCTTCACGTTCCGGAAGGCGTCGAAGATGGCGGGATCCCACCGCGTATCGGAGACGCCGGAGACGTACCAGTTCGATCCGTTGTCGGCCAGGATCATTCCGTACTTCTTGAGAGCATCGAGCACGACGCGCGCATCCTGCGGGTACCCGCTGGTGTCGAAGGTGGCCTTGAGTCGCACCCGCATACCCATCGGCGGCCGCGCGGGGTCGGTGGATGCGCTGGCCCAATGTCGGGCCGGGTGCACATAGGCCTGACGCGTCTGGGCGGCCGTGAACCGGAGCGCGTGGTTGATGGCGCCTGCGGCGACCTCGTCGTAGCGGGCGAGGCCTGGAAAGATCGGGAGCCCCGCGGCGTCGGCGGAGGTCCACCCCGCGGGGCGGAGCGCGTTGGAGTTCAGGTCGAAGATCGCGCCGGAGCCCGCCCGCCACCCCGCCCCACCCGATGGCGGATAGGCGGCGTAGAGCTCGTAGAGGATCCAGTTGTCGCGATCGATGATCAAAATGTGGCGGTCCCCCGAGCTGCCGGCGCCTCCTTCGATCGGCGCGTTGGAGGGAATCGGGTACGGGCCGGCGTCGCTCTCGTCGGCGTAGTCGAAGGTGACAGGCAGCTTCGGCGTGTTCCCGGCGACGACGACGTAGGGAATCCCGTAGTACGTCTCGGTCGTCCCCCAGTCGGGGTGCAGGCTGGTGTTGAGGCCGATGCTGGCGATGAGGACGTCCGAGGCGGGATCGACCGCAGCGGTGTCGATCCGGAGGTTCCAGGCGTTGTCGGGGGGAAAGGGCATGCGCCCGTTGAGGGAGGCGTTGACGCCCAGGTCGGCGGAGCCGGTGGGCGTGTCGAGGCCGGTCGGTTCGGATCCGCTGCCGCATGCGGCGAGGCCAAGCACGCAAAACGCCGCGATGAACGCGTTGGACATGCGGGAACTCTTCATGCCCGGATGGAACCCGCACATTCCGGACCTGCCGCAGCAAGCCAACTCAAATTGTGATGGGGAGCACTTCGCGGTGCGGAGGGAAACGCATGGGGCCGGCGGCAGGCCGGCCCCGTTGCATCCGGTGGAGCTACTTGCCCTTCTTCGCCGGTGCCTTCTTCTTGGCGGGCGCCCGCTTCTTGGCAGGAGCCTTCTTCACGGCCTTCTTCGCTGCCTTCTTTGCCGGCGCCTTCTTGGCGGCCTTCTTGGCTGCGCGCTTCTTGACTGCCATGCTGACCTCTGGTGTCGAGGAGTTCCGCCGGCCCGAATGGCCATCCGGATGTTACAACATCGCGCATTTCGATTTTCGCGCAATAGCCGGGGCGGGGCGAAGTCGTTGGGATCCGGCAAGATGTGATCACGAGTTCGAGCAGTTACTCAGGGGCCGTTGCGAAGCCCCACCCTCGCCAGCGAAGCTCCGAAATCCGATATCGAATTCGACCTGAGGTGCCGTGAGCTGCAATCAATGGCAGGCGAAGTTTGAAAACGTCGCGCATCGGCCCGCCGCCCCCTGCGGCCGGAAAGAACCTGCCGGGCTACAGACCTGCGGCACTGGCAACACGATCGGCCTCATTCCATGCTTGTCACCTGAGGCAGCCACCATCTAAACACCTACATAACAACAAGATATGAGTTTGGCCCGAGGGGGAATATCGGCATACTCTTTGCCCATACGAAGTGCAGCTCGAACCAAGGGTGACCATCCGCACCCCTGGTCTCCGGGCTCCCCACGCGAGAGGACTGTTCCTCCATGCTCCCACGACCACACCCAGGTGTGCTGTTCAAGCCCGTTTCGGACGGGGCCGTGCTGCTGCATGTGGAGGAGGAGATCTACTTCGGCCTCAATGAGGTCGGCACACGCATCTGGCAGATGCTGCCTCCCACGTGCGCCGATCTCGATGACCTCTGTGCGCGATTGTCCGGGTTTACGCGGATGTGGCCCCGGACGTCCTCAGGAGCGACGTAGTCGAGCTCCTGGCTGAACTCGAGGCAAATCAGTTGGTGGTGACTGCGTGACGAATCCGGTTGCCTCGGAGTCCCGCCTCGGGCACCTGACGCGCCGGCTGTTCAGCCTGCCGGCGCGGGAGTTCGGAGAACTCCTGGTTGCACAGGGCTACCTCGTACGGGCGCTCTGGACCGTGCGCCGGCGACCAAAGGGCGAGTTGCTCCGTCCCGTGGACGGGGTCGCGCCTACCCACTCGCATCCCGATGCTGCCCAACTCACCCGGCTCGTCACCGCGGTCGACCGGGCGGCCAATCACGGTGTATTCCGTCCCACCTGTCTGGTTCGCGCGGTGGCCCTCGAACGGATGATCGTCCGCGCCGGGGCCGGCCCGGCGGTCGTCCGGGTCGGGGTGCAACGCGACGACCAGCAATTCCACGCTCACGCGTGGATCGAGCTTGATGGCCGTGTGGTCGGCGATGAACCGTCCCGGATCCGGCGCTTCACGCCCCTCCACGATTTCTCGGCGCTGGCACGGTGAGCGGGCTTCTCGCCGTGACCGGTGCGGTCAACGAAGCGCGGATCGACGCGGCGCTCGCGTGCCTCGCGCGACTTGGCGGGGAGGACGAGGAGGTCTGGTCCGAAGCGAGCACCACGCTCGCGGTGACGCGGAAGCCGTGGGAGCTGCACGGTGACTTCTCCGGAGATGTCCTGCTGCTCGAGAAGACCGACCTCGTGGTGGCGGCAGACGCGTCCCTGTACGATCGCGCGGGACTCACGCGGGCACTCGCTTCCGCCGGCGTCACTCCCGACGGCTTCACTCCGACTGCCCTTATCGAGGCAGCGTATCGGGCGTGGGGCCCTGCCCTGGCTGAGCACCTGGTCGGCGACTACGCGTTCGTACTCTGGGACCGGCGGCTGCGCCGGCTGGTGGCCGCGCGCGATCCGCTCGGCATGCGAACGTTGTATTGGGCGAAGCTCGGGGACCGGGTCGCGGTCGCATCGTCCTCGAGGGCACTCGCCGAATTGACGGGCCGCGCTGACACACTGAACCTCGCCTCCCTCGGCGCCCAGGTGGCCGGCCTGATCTGGAGCAACGGAACCGATACCGCGTACGTGGGCGTCGATCCCGTCCCTGCCGCCCACCGCCTGATTTGGGAAGCGGGGCGCAGTCGGCTGGAGCGGTTCTGGCATCCGCCGGTCGCACCCGACCGCCGGCCGACCGATGCCGCCGAGGCGGCGCTCGAGCTCCGATCCCTGCTGAGCAAGGCCGTCGTCGAGCGCATGGGAAGTGGCCAGAAGCAGCGTGTGGATGAGTGGGGGCTGGGACTCAACGGCAGTGTTCGCGGCCGGTCAGTGGGCGCTCCCAGAATCGGAGCGGTCGCGCCTTCGCCCGGTGTCCATCAGTTACCCCCAGGGGGATCCTGGGACGGGAAGACGAGCTCATTGAACAGGTGAGTCGGCACTGGAATTCGACCATCCACTGGATCGACAGCGCCGACATTCCGCTCCTCGACGAACTCGAGGTGCGCGCTGGCCTGACCGACGAACCACCGGTTCACCTGTACGAACTCTGGAACCGGGAACTCGCGCGCGGTTCCCGGGCCATGGGCGCCCGGGTCGCACTCGATGGCTGCGGCGGCGACAATCTCTTCCAGGTCTCGGATGTGATTCTCGCCGACCTGCTTCGTACTGGCCGGCTGATCGCATTTGCGAAACGAGCGCGATCCCGCCGAGGAATGGGGTGGAAGTACCTCGCGAAGGCGGGTGTGCTCCCCTTGCTCCCCGACGCGCTGGTCCGGGGGGGGGAGCAGGTGGCCGGGCGCCGCCTCCCCAGGCACTACATGGAGCATCGCCCGGCCGAGTGGATGCGCGACGAGTTTCTCGCGCGCGCATGGGCTTCGGGACCGTGCGCTGGAAACACTCCGCGCCGGCCCAGGCGACAGCTTGGCACAAGCAGAAAACATTCTTTTCGTCAACGCCCCGCTATGGGGATGGGCGGGCGGCTACATGCGGAGCGCGCTGCTGCAGGAGGGGGTCGAGGTTCGCTCCCCGCTGCTCGACCTGCGGGTCGTCGAGTTTGCGCTCCGCCGTCCGGTTGCGGAGCGGGCGGATCGGTGGGAGACCAAGATCCTCCTCCGACGCGCGATGCGCGGGCTCCTCCCCGAGCCCGTCCTCGCGCCCAGGGCACATCGCACCGGAACCACGGCGGGCTTCTCGAAGCGACACATGCAGGCGGCCTACCCGGCGCTGCTCCGGCGACTCTTCGAACAGCCGCTCCGCCTTGCCGAGCTCGGCATCGTCGACGCGGCCACCCTTCGTACCGCGGCGGACCGCTGGAGCACCGGCGGCGATGCGTCGATTCGCGTCGGATTGTTCGATGTGATGAGGGTGGAGTTCTGGCTGCGCGGGCTGGAGCGATCGACCAAACCCACGAGGACCCGGTCCGGTCGATCGAGAGCATTGAGTGAAGTTTCCGTCGCCTAGCGCGACGGGCTGTGCCGGCAGATTCCGGCGAGACTCAAGCGTACCACGAGGAGGTGATTGTCACATGTATAACAAGCCAGCACTGCAGCGGTTCGGTTCGCTCAGAGACCTGACCCTGATCGGATGGGGTGCCGACGGAGACGGCGGCATCCAGGGGTACGGGCTCATCGTAGCAGGCATTACCGACGGCTGTGAATGGTCTGGCTGCCGGTCCTAGGACCGATCGGGTTGTCCGGTCGGCGGCTCCCAATCGCGCCGTCCGGGCCCCCCAGCCTCCCCGCCAATGCCTGATTACAACATCTTCGGAGGGAGCTTTCGCTCGGGACTGGTTTTCCCGGAGCTCACGCCGAATCCCGGGGCTTCCGGTGCGGTGGCTGCTCGATATCGGCTCCCGTGCCCGCGAAATTGCCGACGCGACCACGGTCGGCCGCGAGGAGGTCGAGAAGGGGGTTGCAGTGACCCTTGCCCAGCATGCCGATGGGTTCCGGCTGGTGTTCGACGACACGGGCACCTTCGATATTTCTGTGGACGGCAGCCGGATTGAATGGACGCCGCCTCGCTGATCCAGACCTCGCGGCTGCCCGCAAGGACATCTTGGGGCGCGTATTCGCCGTCTGCCTGCACCAGCAGGGGGTCTTGGCGTTGCACGGCAGCGCAGTGGAGCTCTCGGGAAGCGCCGTGGCGTTCCTGGCCCCGAAGTTCCATGGCAAGTCCACCACAGCCGCTGCGCTGGTCGACGCCGGGGGTCGGCTGCTCGCCGACGATATCGTCGCGATTACCACGGACGGCGCTCCAGTCGTCCTCCCCAGCATCCCCTTCATCCAGCTCTGGAAGGATTCGGCCGACCATGTCGCGCCAGCATCAGTCGCCGTGCCGGGAGACGAGGGTGGACCGAAGCTCCAGCGGCGATGGAAGGGGCCCGACCAGAACTCGAGTGCGCCCTCGCCGCTGGCCGCCGTCTACCTGCTGACGCCGGTCCTGCCTGGCGGATCAGGTGGCGTCAAACGCACACGCCTGTCCGCCGTCGAGGGAGCACTCGCCATGCTTGGGCAGGCAAAGATCGGGAACCTGCTTGGCGTGGAGCGCCGGGCCGAATTGCTGCAGGCCACGGGTGAGCTGGCGGACCGCGTCCCTGTCTACCGTCTGGAAATCCCGCGAGACTTTGAACGCCTCCACGAGCTCACAGCCGCCCTCTGGAGCTGGCACCCGGCGAGTGCGGACTTGTGACGACCAGGCACGGACCGACGCCGCCGCCAACGAATCATTCCCTGATCCGCGTGGACGGTCTGGTCAAGAGCTTTCCGGTACGCCGCCCGTGGGCGGCAACCCTCCGGCATCCGCTCCAGCGTTCCCGGGTCGAGGTGCTCCGCGGCGTTTCGCTCGAGGTGCGGCGGGGGGAATTCTTCGGGCTCCTCGGCCCCAACGGAGCCGGCAAGACCACCCTTTTCAAGATCCTCGCTACCCTGATCCTGCCGGAGGCGGGCACCGTCGAGGTGGCCGGCATCGATGCGCTGCTGCGCCCGGCCGCGGTCCGCGACCTGCTCACCCCCGTCATTGCCGACGAGCGGAGCCTCAACTGGAGGCTGACGGGGACGGAAAACCTCCTGCTGTACGCCGCGCTCTACGGCGTACCGCCCACGGAACGGAAGCCTACCGCGCGTCGCCTGCTGGAGACGGTCGGCCTCACCGAGGCGGGTGGTCGAATGGCGGGGACCTATTCCTCCGGGATGAAGCAGCGGCTCCTCATTGCGCGGGCATTGCTGTCGCGCCCTTCGGTGCTGCTCCTCGACGAACCGACCCGCAGCCTGGACCCGGTGAGCGCCCGCGACTTCCGTCGGTTCCTGCGGGAGGAGGTGGCGGGCCGGCAGGGGTGCACCGTCATGCTGGCCACGCACGACGCCGACGAGGCTCTCGAGCTGTGCGACCGGCTTGCCGTGCTGCATCGCGGCCGCCTGGTGGCGCAGGGCACGGCTCGGGAGCTGGCTGATGTCGCCGGCGAGCGCCGCTACCGGATTGTTGTTCCAGGGGAGATGGCGCCCACGGCACTGGCGCTCCTTTCGACCTTGGGGCACCCCGGCTTCGCCGGAGTCGCCGCAGAAGCCACCGACGGATGGATGAGCCTCGAAGGGGAGCTTTCCGGAGGCGTGGCCGCGTCCGCCGAGGTGCTGCGCCGGCTGGGTGCGGCGGACCTGCCGGTCGCGGAGTTCGCTCGGATTCCGATGCCGCTCGCCGATCTCATCGAGCGGCTCGTGGTGAGGAGGCGATCCGACATGAGCAGGGTCCTGGCCCTGATCGAGGCGCAATGGCGGGTCGCGATGAGCTATCGCCTGCAGACCCTGCTCTCCTTCGGCGGGCTCGTCTTTACCGTGGTGCCGCTCTTCTTCATCGCGCAGGCGGTGCAGCCGGTGATGGCGAACGCGATCCGCGACGAGGGAGGCAATGCGTTCGGGTTCCTCCTGATCGGCACCGTGGCGCTCCTCCTGGTGACCACCGCGCTCTCGGTCGTCCCTTCCGCGCTCGCCGGGGGCATCGGAAGCGGGACACTTGAGGCGCTGCTGAGTACCCCGACCCCGATGTCCACCCTGGTCGTCGGCATGAGCGCCTTCCCGCTCCTCATGGCATCGCTGCGGGCGGGCGTGCTTCTGGCCGGAGGATGGCTCCTCGGCGCGAGCATCTCGCCGGCGTCGCTTCCGCTCGCGCTCCTCATCCTTGCCGTCATCGTACTGGCACACGCCGCCATCGGGCTCATGAGCGGCGCGATGGTGCTCGCGTTCCGGACGGCGGGCCCCCTGTCACGCCTGGTACTCATCTCCTCCAGCCTGCTCGGCGGCGTGTATTATCCAACCCATGTCATTCCTTCCTGGCTCCGAGTGGTGTCGGATATGCTCCCGTTGAGCTACGGCCTGCGCGCCCTCCGACGAGTCCTGCTGCAGGATGCCTCGATCCGTGACGTGGCCCCGGACCTGGCCTTCCTCCTCGGGGAAACGGCCGTGCTGGTGGTGCTGGGAGTCGGTGTCTTCTCGCTCGCCTTTCGCCATGCGCGCCGCCAGGGCACGCTGGCCCAGTACTAGCGACCCGGCCGCAGATGCCTGTCCTTCCTCCGGAGGCACGCCTCCTGCTTTTCGCCACCCGCGCCCCCACCCCGGAGGACGATCGTGTCATCCGCGAGCTCGTCGAGGGGCCGATAAATTGGCGCCTGGTAGGGGCACTCGCGGAGCGCGAAAAGTTGCTCCCGGTACTGTGGAACCGGCTCCACGGCCACACCGCCGCGGTGCCGCCCGAAATTGCTGAGCGGATTCACGCCCAGGCCGCCGTGACCGAATTTCGGATGGCGATGACGGAGACGGTACTCCAGGACGTGGTGCGAGCGACTCGCGGCCGAGAACATTCACGTCATGCTGCTCAAGGGCGCTGCGCTTGCACTGACGGTGTACCCGTCGTTTGCCGCGCGGCCAATGGGAGACGTGGACATCCTCGTCCACCCGGAGGAGGCCCAGCGCGCCTGGCAATGCCTCGTGGACGCGGGATGGACGGCGGAACTCAGCGGAGGGGAGAAATTCTACGAGGGACATCACCATCTGGTCGCCCTGAAGGACCCGAACGGGCTGCAGCTCGTCCTCGAGGTGCATCGCGCCATGCTTCCGATGGCCGGCCCATTCCTCCTCGACGAGTCGCGAGGTGTGGCGGGAGGCGCGCACCGATTCAGGTCGGGTCGGATCGACGGCATGGGTGCCAGCTCGATGGCATCACCTACTGCTTCACCTCTGCGTCCACTTCGGCATGGTCGGACATGCTATTCGTCCGGACTGGGCAGGACGGTGCGCGATGTCACAACGCTGCTCGAGCTCGAAGCGATGTGACTGGCCGGGCTTCATCGAGCTCGCGCGCCGGGACACGGGCATCGTCGCTGTGCCTACTGGACACTCGATGATCGCGCGAGACTCTGTCCGGGGCTCGGCGTGCCCGAATCGGTGATTGACCGCGCTGCGCCCACGCGGTGCAGCTCCTGGCGGGGTCGCTCAGGCGATCGAGCGCGCCACACATCGCGTCCGCGCTGACGGGGGCGTGTCCGTCGATTCGAGCTCATGCGGGTGCTCTGGAGCGCCGCCATTCGCCCGAACGCCTCCGGGCATGGGACGGCCCGCCCATGGCAGGTCGGTGAGGGGTTCGCCGAGGCATTTCCGGCATCGAGCAGGCTGAGTCGGGCCGCCCGAGTGCGCTCCCATCTCAAGGGATGGGCCGGGTGGCTCCGATTTGCAGGGATTGTCGGAATTCCGCGGCGGATCGTGTGACGACGCGATGGGCAGGCCCTGCCCCGGCTAGCCGCGCCTGAAGAGTCCCATCCACCGGCCTCCCCTCGCCCCTATCCACGCCCCGAACATCGCCATCAGCACGACCGGCCACTCCGGGTACGCGCACCCGGCCCGGTTGGCGCTCAGGAAGAGCGCCATCACGACGGCGACCGCAAGGAAGATCGGGCGGTTCGCCAGCGCCAGCCCAAGCACAATGAAGGAGATGAAGGACGGAATGAGGACCCACCACACGATTCCGTCGGTGGCGCGATTGAACAACGCACTGAGGTAGAGGTCGGGCGAGAGAGTGAGTGATGATTCGCGCACGATATCGCCCCGGGTCGCAGCGAGTCGCAAGTGCTTCGCCGTGCCTGTCAGGCTGATCCGCACCGTGTCCCCGGCCGTGCTGGGGATGGCATCGCTCACCGCCATCCAGGGGCTCGACAACCCAACCCAGACCAACTCGAGTCGCTGATACGCCTTGAGCGTCTGCCCCTCCTGCCGCAGGATCAGGAAGGGTTTGTTCCCTTCACCCACCTTGATCTCGAACAACTGCTGAGCCTCTAGAGACGCCGGTCCGGTGATGATCATGGCACTGAACGAGGTCGTATCTGACGCGGAGAGCAGGGTTCGTAGTGCAGATTGGTTTGGCACGCGACCGGGAGACAGCGGGACTCCCTGAAGGCTCACGTCAACGAGTTTGCCCCCGAACGGCTGTAGTCCATCCGCGTCGTGCCCCCACTCCACCGCCCATTCGGCTGGGCCAGGGATGGCCGGCCGAACCACTTGCGCCCCAAAGAGCCAGACCAGGACAACCATGACCGCGGCGACCGGCGCCACTCTCGGCCACCAGTGAGCACGCCTATGCCAATGCACGACCACCAGCACACCGAGCAGAGCACCCGCCGCATTGGCTCCCACATCGGCGATCGAGGCGAATCGGCCTGCGATCCACCAGTACTGGGCCAACTCGATGGCAAGGCTGACGAGGGAGGCGGTTGCCATTGCCGCCAAAGGGCGGAGCCCGAACAACACGAGGCCGGCGCCCAGTGGGGCGAAAAGCACGACGTTGAGCACAACATCGGACGGAGAGCAGCAGGAGGCGGCAAGGAACAGGTGGGCGGCGGGATGGGGCCGCAGCGTCGCCCAGGCGATCAACGCCACTCCGGCCATCGAAAGTACCATCCCGCCGAGTCGATGGGTTTCCGACTGCGCCGGGCGATCGGTTCTTGGCATCTCCAAAGCTACACCGATGCCCTTGCCGCCACGCCTCCAGCCCCGTAGAATCGAACCATCCCTTCCACGCGTGAGTCGTACCCGACGATGCCTTCGCTGACAGTCAACGGACAATCCGTGCCGATCGCCGAGGGCGATACCATCCTCGATGCGGCACGCGCGCACGGCGTGGAGATTCCCACCCTCTGCTGGTACCCGAAGCTCCCCACCGTCGGGAACTGCCGCATCTGCCTCGTTTCCGTCGAGGGACAGAACAAGCTGCTCCCCGCCTGCGCCACGCCGGCCGCCGATGGCATGGTGGTCGAGACCGAGAGCGCGGCCGCCGCCGACAACCGCCGCGGCGTGCTCGGCATGCTGCTGGAGCGCTATCCAGTGGAGCACATGCAGGGGAATGGCAACGCCCCTCGCCTCGCAACGAGTTCGAAGCGTACGTACAGCAGTACGAGGTGCCGTTCCCGACAGAACAACCACTCGGCCTGCGCGGGGGAGATACCAGGCCCGGCGATGTCATGATCCAGCATGACATGTCGCTCTGCATCCTCTGCACCCGCTGCGTCCGCGCCTGCGACGACATCCAGGAAGTCGGCGTCCTCGACGTCGGCCAGCGCGGCCCGCACACCGAGATCATCGTCGGCGGCGACGGCGACCCGGACCACGCCGGCTGCACCTGGTGCGGCGAGTGCGTCCGGGTCTGTCCCACCGGCGCCATCTTCGAGGTGATTCCCCGCGAACGGTTCGGGGCGGAGGCGGTTCGCCATCCCGACACGGTCACGCGGTCGGTCTGCCCCTATTGCGGCGTCGGATGCCAGGTGGATCTCCACGTGAAGGACGGGGAGCTGGTGCGCGTCACGTCGCCCTGGATCGAGGAGAACACGCCGAACCAGGGCAGCACCTGCGTGAAGGGTCGGTTCGGCACCGACTACGCGCAGCATCGCGACCGGCTCACTGTCCCGCTGATCCGGAAGGGTTGGGTCCAGGAGGGGAACGACCTGGCGCTGGACGGGCGAGACGCCGAGACGCCGGGAGGGACCGTGGCAGACCATCGAGGAGATTGGCGGCGGCAGGAAGCCGCGCCCCCCGAAGCGCAGCGTCGGGAAGCCGCCCCAGACCGGCCTGCCGATCGTCGGCGACGGCGACGTGCGCGACAGGGCGACCACCCCGGCCGAATGGTACGACGCCTTCCGTGAGGCCACCTGGGAGGAGGCGATGAGCCTCACCGCCCAGGAACTTCTCCGCATCAAGACCCGGCACGGCCCCCGCGCCCTCGCCGCACTCTCCTCAGCCAAGTGCAGCAACGAGGACAACTACCTCTTCATGCGGATGGTGCGCGGCGCCCTCGGCACCAACAGCGTGGATCACTGCACCCGCCTCTGTCACTCGACCTCGGTGTCCGCCATGAGCCGCGCCCTGAGCACCTCGGCGGCGTCAGGCTCGATGCGGGAAATCGAGGAGGCGTGCGACGTCATCTTCATCTCCGGCGCCAACGTCACCGAGAACCACCCAGTCTTCGGGGCACTCATCAAGCGGGCCGTGACCCGGGGCGCCAAGCTGGTGGTGGCCGACGTGCGGCGCACCGAACTCGCCGCCCTGGCCGATGTGCACCTGCAGCTCCTTCCCGGCACCGACGTGGCGCTCTACAGCACCATGCTCAATCACATCCTGGGCAAGGGCCTCGAGAACAAGGAGTTCATTCGCACCCGCACGAAGGAGTTCGAGCAGGTGCGGGCCGCCGTGGCGCCCTACACGCTCGATGTCGGGCAGAAGCTCACCGGCGTGCCGGCCGCCCTGATCGCGCGGGCTGCCGAACTCTATGCAAGCGGACCAAACACCTCCACGCTCTGGGCCATGGGACTGACCCAGCACGCCACCGGCACCGACATCGTGGCGAGCCTGCTGAACCTGCTGCTGGCGTGCGGGATGATCGGCCGCTGGGGCGCGGCGATGCTGCCGATCCGCGGCCAGAACAACGTGCAGGGGGCCAGCGACGTCGGCGCGATCCCCTTCGCCTACACCGACTACCGCTCCGTCACGAATCCGGAAAACCGGGCCGACTACGCCAGGGCGTGGGGACTCCCCGAGGAGGCGCTCTCCCTCGAAAACGGCCTGATGGTGACGGAAATGACCAAGTCCGACAGCGGGGTTCGTGGCCTGTATATCATGGGAGAGAATCCCGTCATTTCCGACCCCGACGTGGCGCACGCGGAAGAATGGGTGCGCGGGCTCGAGTTTCTCGGCGTGCAGGACCTCTTCCTGACCGACACCGCGCGGTGGGCCGACGTGGTCCTCCCCGGATCCTCCTTCGCGGAGAAGGAGGGGACGTTCGCCAACACCGAGCGGCGGATCCAGCTCTCCTCTCCCGCCCTGGCGCCCCCCGGCCAGGCCCGGCGCGACCTCGATATCCTGATCGACTTGACCGAGCGCCTGGGTCTCAAGAGCGAGTACGCCGGTGCCGAAGCGGTGATGAAGGAGATCGCGTCGGTGACACCCTCCTGGGCCGGCCTCACCTACGAGGGCCTGCGCCAGCACAACTTCGGCCTCCAGTATCCGGTGCTGACGCCCGACTCCGACGGCACCGCGTTTCTCTTCGAGGACAAGTTCCCGACACCCGATGGCCGGGCGCTCTTCGTGCCGGTGGAGTTCCTGCCGCCCAACGAACTGCCCGATGCCGAGTACCCGTTCGTGATGGGCACCGGCCGGCAGATGTACCACTGGCACACGGGGACCATGACCCGCCGCTCGACCGGCCTGGACTCCCGTGAACCCGTGCCGACGGTGGAGATGCATCCGGAAGACGTGGCAGCACTCGGCGTGACCGACGGCGAGACCGTCCGCATCACCTCCCGCCGCGGGAGCATCCTGATCGGCGTGCGCGCGTCAGGCCGGCAGGCCCGCGGCCAGGTGTTCGTGCCGATGCACTACCGCGAGGCGGCGGCCAACCTGCTGACCAATCCGGCGCTGGATCCGTATGCGAAGATTGCAAGCTTCAAGGTGAGTGCGGTGAGAATTGAGAGGACTGGGGACTGAGGACTGAGGACCGCTGTTATCTTCAGCAGAACTTTCCGAACGAAAGAGACTATGCGCGCACTTGTCAAGACCGCCCCCGGCATCGGCATGGAGCTGCGGGAGGTCCCCGTTCCCGCCTGCGGCCCCAACGACGTCCTCATCCGGGTGCACCACGCCGGCGTCTGCGGCACCGACCTCCACATCTGGGAGTGGGACGCCTGGGCCAGCAACCGGCTCAAGCCACCGGTGGTGATCGGCCACGAGTTCGCCGGCGAGATCGAGAAGATGGGCCCGGAAGCCGAGGCGGAAGGACTGCTCGCACGTCGGCGACCTGGTCACCGCCGAGGGGCACATCATCTGCGGCCACTGCCTCCAGTGCCGCACCGGCAACGGGCACCTCTGCCAGCGCACCTCGATCATCGGCGTGGACCGCGACGGCGCCTTCGCCGACTACATCGCGATGCCGGCCTCCAACGTGATGAAGCTGGACGGGATCCCCACCGATATCGGCGCCATCATGGACCCGATCGGCAACGCCGTCCACACCGTGCTCGAGGGGGATGCCGTCATCGGGAGCGCCGTGCTGGTGCTGGGCTGCGGCCCGATCGGCTGCTTCGCGGTGGGGGTGGCCCGCGCGGCCGGCGCCTCGCTGGTCATCGCCACCGACTTCAACGCCCAGCGGCTCGGCATCGCCGAAGCAGATGGGCGCCCACCGTCACCCTCGACCCGGCGACCGACGACGTCGTCGCGCGGGTGCGGGAACTCACCGGCGGCGACGGCGTGGACCTCGTCTGCGAGATGAGCGGCCACCCGGCCGGACATGCCCAGGCGTTCGCCGCGGCGCGTCTCGGCGGTCGCGTCAACCTCCTCGGCACGCCGAGCAAGACGACCGAGGTGAGCTTCGCGCGCGACATCATCTTCAAGGGACTGACGCTCTACGGCGTGACCGGCCGACGGATGTACCGCACCTGGATCGAGATGCAGCGCTTCCTCCGCGCCGGCCAGCTCGACCCGCGGCCCGTCGTCACCCACCGCTTCCCGCTCGAGCAGATCGCCGACGCCATCGCGGTCATCAAGGACGGGCAGGCGGGCAAGGTCATCCTGGAGATCGGCTCATGAGCACCACCCTCGACACCCGGCTCCACGCCGAGCTGGCGCAGTTCAGGCCGACGGCGTCTACAAGACGCTCAACCACCTCGCCAGCCCGCAGGCCGCGCGCGTGCGAGATGGAGGGACGCGGCGAGGTCATCATCCTCTCCTCCAACAACTATCTCGGACTGTCCAACGAGCCGACGGTGATGGCGGCGGGCAAGGCAGGCGCTCGACCAGTACGGCGCCGGCACCGGCTCGGTGCGCTTCATCTGCGGCACCTTCACGATCCACCGCGAGCTCGAGGCGGCCTGTGCCCGGCTGGTCGGCACCGAGGCGTCGCTCAGCTTCGTGAGCTGCTGGAACGCCAACGAGGCGGTGCCCGGCACGGTGCTCACCGACGACGACCTCATCCTCTCCGACCAGCTCAACCACGCCTCGATCATCGACGGCCTGCGGCTGGCCAAGTCCATCACCAAGTGCCAGACCGGCGTCTACAAGCACGGCGACCTCGCCGACCTCGACGCCAAGCTGGCCGCGGCCGCCGACCGCAAGGTGAAGATGGTGGTCACCGACGGCGTCTTCTCGATGGAGGGGGCGATCGCCAAGCTCCCCGACATCGCCGCGATCTGCCGCAAGCACGGCGCGGTGCTCGTGGTGGACGACTCCCACGCGACCGGCGTGCTCGGCAAGACCGGCCGCGGCACCGCCGAGCATTTCGGGCTGGTGGGCGAGGTGGACATCATCACCTCGACCCTCGGCAAGGCGCTCGGCGGGGCGGCGGGCGGCTTCGTGGCCGGCACCGCCGCGGTCTGCGATTACCTGACGCAACGCGCTCGGCCGCAGCTCTTCTCCAATGCCCTGCCGGCCACGGTGGCCGCGAGCGCGCTGGCCAGCATCGAGGTCCTCGAGGCAGCAGCCGGAGCGGGTCACCCGGCTCCGGGAGAACGCCCGCTACTTCCGGGAGCGGCTCCTCGAGCTCGGCTTCGCACCGCTGCCGGGCGATACGCCGATCGTCCCCGTCATTCTCGGCGAGACCGCGGCCGCCATCCGGATGAGCGAGATGCTGCTGGACGAGGGGGTCTTCGTGACCGGCTTCGGCTTCCCGGTGGTGCCGCAGGGCCAGGCCCGGGTCCGCTGCCAGGTCTCGGCGGCCCACACGCGGGCCGATCTGGACGAGGCCCTGGCGGCCTTCGAGAAGGTGGGACGAAGCTGGGGCTGATCTAGCCCCCAACCCCAATCCCCAAGGCGTCTTGCAACCCCCCCGTCACCCTGCAAGTCGGTGCGCGGGTTCCCCCCGTCCCCCCCACCCCAGAGACGCTCCCAATCTGCCCGAGATGACCGAGGTCAACCCATTGGGGTCTAGTGTTTTAGGACGATCCTTCCTATCTTGGACAGGCCCCGTTCCTCACCCCCACGGCCGTGGGGGCAAGGAATTTGCCCGAAGGTGACACCAATCGCAGTGTCGTGACCGGTCCTTGGACCCCCTTGGGCCGATTCTTCCAGGAGGCAGACTGATGCGTGTGCTCACCCGTGCCCTTGCGACGCTCGGCCTGGCAGCCCTTGCCGGCGCCACCGCGCTCAGCGCCCAGTCCGCTGGTGTGGGCGCGTATCGCTTCTACCTCGGCGCCTCCGGTGGTGCCATGAGCTTCGAGACCGAGAGCCAGTCCCGCGGCACCATCCCGATGTTCGGCGGGAACGCACTGATCACCGCCAAGCGGGCCGCCCTCCTGATCGGGGTCGACATCGGTCTTGGCAGCAGCGAGAACGCCTCGATGTACGACGCGGTGGACACCACCTTCACCCTCACCCGCGACGTCACCTTCGACAACATCAATCGCTACTACTTCATGCTGATGGCGTATCCGCTGAAGTCGCATATCCAGCCCTTCTTCGGGATCGGCTGGGGCATCCAGACGCTGTCGAACGTCCAGGTGCAGGGCACCTTCGCGGACAACTATGAGAAGGAACTCCAGCAGCAGCAGGCCGAAGACCTCGGCAGCACCGCCTACATGCAGTTCGTGGCGGGTCTCGAGATTCGGGTCGGCATCGTAAACGTCTTCGGCTCGCTCTCCGCGGCCACGGCCCCCAACAGCTACGACCTGGTCAATCATTCGATCTATACAGGCCAGGCAGGCC
Source organism: uncultured Gemmatimonadales bacterium (assembly GCA_963748815.1). GTDB lineage: Bacteria > Gemmatimonadota > Gemmatimonadetes > Gemmatimonadales > GWC2-71-9 > SPDF01. The sequence continues at coordinate 1,180,904 of CAVVKJ010000010.1, forward strand.
TCCGGCTCAGCCTCGGCAAGTCGCGCGACGACATCGACTAGGCAACTCAGCAGCGACACGCGAAACGGGCGCACCAGTCTGGTGCGCCCGTTTCTTTTTCCCCTCTCCTCGCTGAAACCCCTCACCCCCAACCCCCTCTCCCCGGGAGAGCGGGCTAGCCGCGAGGCGCCGATCGAGACGCCCAGCGAGTGCCGCCCTCCACGAATCTCAGGGGCCAGTCCACGGCCCTGGTGATGCCGATCCTCGGAGTGGCCACCGGGGGCGCCAGGGCGTCGCCCTGGTAGATCCGGAGCACCGCACCGCGCATTGGCTGCTGATCGAGCGAGCGGGTGATGCCGAGGGCCTGGGTGAGCCGTCCGGGGCCGGCGGCGAGCAGCCGGTCGGCCACCCCTCCCCGCCGCCGGCGCATCGTCGGGAGGCCCTCCAGCGGCTCCACGGCGCGCAGCAGCACCGCCCCCTCGTTGGGGGTGCGGCCGGCCACCAGGTTGGCGCACCAGTGCACGCCGTAGGAGAGGTAGACGTACCAGGTGCCCGCTGGCCCGTAGAGCCCCTCGTTCTGGGCGTGGCGGCGGTTCTGGAAGCCGTGGGAGGCGGGGTCGCGCTGGCCAAGGTAGGCCTCCACCTCGACGATGCGCCCCGTGGTCCTCGTACCACGCACCGTCGACACGATGACGGTGCCGATCAGCTCCCGCGCCACCACCTCGACGGGGCGGCGGAAAAAGGAAACGGGGAGTAACATTCGATGGCGTGCGACTTGCGTTCGCCCCTTGTTGGCCATTTCTGGATCGACCCTCTCCACCCCGAGCGCTCCTGATGTGTGGAATCACCGGATTCTGGGGTCCTGGTTTTCGAGCCGAGGAAGCCGACCGGATCCTCGGTCAGATGACGGAGACAATCCGTCATCGCGGGCCAGACGACGAAGGATACTGGAACGACCCTGACCAGGGCGTCGCGCTGGGCCATCGCCGACTCTCGATCCTGGACCTGAGTCCCGCCGGGCATCAGCCGATGATCTCCCGCGATGGGCGCTACGTCATCGTGTTCAACGGGGAAATCTACAACTTCGCCGAGTTGCGACGGCGACTCGTTGACGCTGGAGAGTCGTTCCGCGGACACAGCGATACTGAAGTCATGCTGGCCGCAATATCACGCTGGGGCCTCCTGGCTGCCGTCCAGTCGTTTGCAGGCCAATTCGCGTTCGCTCTCTGGAACCGGGAGTCGCATCAGCTCCACCTGGTGCGCGACAGACTTGGCGAGAAGCCTCTGTACTTTGGTCGGATGGGCCGGACGCTATTGTTCGGCTCCGAACTCAAGGCGCTGAGGGCCCACCCGGAGTGGCGCGGTTCGGTCGATCGTGAAGCGCTCACCCTCTACATGCGGCACGGATGTGTGCCGGCCCCGTACTCCATTTATGAAGGCGTCTCCAAGGTCGAGCCAGCCAGCATCGTGACCGTGTTCGCGGATGGCATGGTCGAGTCCGCCCGCTACTGGGTCTTTGAGGATGTCGTCCGGCAAGGACGAGCAAACCCCCTGGATGGCAGTGACTCCGAGATCATCGACCAGGTGGAGCAGGGGCTGCGTGCGGCCGTCAGCGAGCAGATGGTCGCCGATGTCCCGGTCGGCGCATTTCTCTCCGGAGGCATCGACTCCTCGGTCATCGTCGCGCTGATGCAGGCCCAGAGCGCTCAGCGGGTCCGCACATTCACGATCGGATTTCACGAGGGGGCGTACGACGAAGCCGTGCACGCCAGGGCGGTCGCGGATCACCTGGGGACGGACCACACAGAGCTCTACATCAGCCCGGGTGAGGCCCGCTCGGTCATTCCCCTGCTTCCCGCAATGTTCGACGAGCCACTCGCCGACTCCTCCCAAATTCCCACGTTCCTAGTCGCGCAACTTGCGAGGCAGCATGTCACCGTTTCGCTCAGCGGCGACGGCGGGGATGAACTCTTCGGCGGCTACTATCGATATTTCATGGGTGATCGACTGTGGCGCGCCCTGAGCCCCATGCCTGCCTGGCTGCGCGGATTCGGCGCATCGGCGGCTCTGGCGGTGCCGCCCAACTTGTGGGACTCGGTGGCCGGAGGCATCCAGTCCGCCATCCCGGGCATCAAGCGGACTCCCCGACTCGGCGAGAGGATCCACAAGCTCGCGACGGTGGCGGCAGCCGAGGACGCCCCGGATTTCTATCGCGCCATGGTGTCCTACTGGCAACGGCCGGAAGAGGTTGTGCGAGGTGGTCACGAACCGGCGACCATCTTGACCAGGGACCGCGCGCTCATGGAAGCACTTCCGACCGTCGAGCAGATGATGTACTTCGATGCGCGGAGCTACCTGCCAGACGACATCCTGGCCAAAGTCGACCGGGCCACGATGGCGGTGAGCCTCGAATCGCGGGCACCGCTCCTCGACCATCGAGTGGTCGAGTTGGGCTGGCGCGTGCCCATGTCGTTGAAAGTGCGG
>CAVVKJ010000011.1:0-109597 GCA_963748815.1 uncultured Gemmatimonadales bacterium
TCCGCCTGAAACAAAAATAGCAGGGATGTTGAGCCTCATGGCTGCCATGAGCATACCGGGAACAATTTTATCACAATTCAGGGATGCATATCATTGCATCCGCCCTGTGAGCATTACACATGTATTCGACGCTGTCAGCAATCAGATCCCGTGAAGGAAGCGAGTACAGCATTCCGTCGTGTCCCATTGCAATGCCGTCATCAATCGCTATTGTATTAAACTCAGCCGCGAAGCATCCCCTTTTCTCTATTATCTTTTTCACATGCTGCCCGATTTCATGCAGATGCACATGACCGGGCACAAACTGGGTAAATGAATTTACTATAGCTATGACAGGTTTGCCGAACTGGTGCTCCTTCATCCCGTTAGCGCGCCATAAACTTCTTGCTCCCGCCATACGGCGTCCCTGAGTACTCAAACTGCTTCTTAATGGTGTTGGCATATTATATTTATTCCTCGCTTATTTTAGATCTTAGATAGTAAAACAAAGATAAAATTTAAATTAATTTTTAAAATTACATAATAAACAAATAGAATAATCATACAAAATCCATCACTCAGTCAAGATAAAATTTTATTAAAAATTTTATACTTGATAATTTAGCCCGCAAAAATTATAAACCGATTCAGTGAATTTAAATTCTATTCGCATAAAACATTTAGCAAGGACCATAATACATGAAAATAAGGATTCCAGATTTAATTTGTCTGTTTCTTTTGGTGTTCACTTCCAATTCATTCTCCCGGCAGCAGCAAAGCATAATTCTTAATGATATTATAAAAAATATTGATAGTTACAGAAATAAAACCGTTACCATGACTTTACGATTAAAAAATCTGGATACTGTTTTCGATAAAATTATATTTTATGACAGGAAAAATTTTGATATTGTCTTTGATATTTCTGAATTGAAAAAGCAAAAAGCCTTTAAGAAACAGGTGTTAAATCTGCACCCTGGTCTGGAATACAATGTAATTTTTAAAGTTAAAGGATTAATCGAAGAAAATATTGTGACCGGAGAATTAGAAAGCTTTAATCCTGTAATACTATCAAAACTGCCTAATTGATCATTAAAAATAAAAAGGCAGAATAGCTGGGCTGCTATTCTGCCTTTTCGAAAAACTAAATCGCAGCGCCAAGATTGCAATACAGTAATAATCGGGAGGGAATTACCATATTGCTCCTTGTTGTTAAAAAATATCGGCTTTCCCAACAAAAAACTTAATTTAAATTTTCTAAAAATATTAAATTTTTGCAGAAATTTTAATAAAACCTAAAAACATATAATTTTTATTTTCTTCCTTGACAGCGCTAATTTTTTATTATTTATTTAAAGGAAGTGAAAAAAGTTCGAAACAAATAAAAAAGTCGCTTCAGTCTGCAATACATTATCAATAAAATAATTTTAAGGAGTTAACGTATGAAAAAATTTAACATTATGGTATTTTTATGTGCTGTTGTTTTCGCGATCGGTTGCGCAAGCGCTCCTGCCCCTGCGCCGGAACAGCCAAAACAAAGCGGTATAGATATTTCATCTATGAACCAGCAGTTGCATGGCAGTTCCATAGGCGGATTTGCTTATAAAAGCTCCAAGCTCAATACTGCAAAATGGGACAAATGGGCAGCAACAGCAGCTCCTATTGTTAAGGAAATAATTACCAAGCTTCCGGAAGGTTATGTCCTTCAGATCACAGGCCATACAGATGCAAGTGGTCCTGAAGAGCCGACAGGCAATAAACCGGGCAACATCAAAATATCAACAGACAGGGCAAAAACAGTTTATGATGCCCTAAAAAGAGCAAATATAAGCTCTCCGAAAATTACCTACAAAGGTATTGGTTCGGATGAACTATTAAGCGAATATGCCCCAAAAGCTGCAGAACAAAGAAGGGTTACCTTTAAAATAGTTGCTCAATAAATTAATTTATTGATTGAATAATTTTTATTGTTTCAAAATATAAAGCCGGGAATATGGTCCCGGCTTTTTTATTCATAGTATTCTATAGTCTGGCCTTATCCATTTAAGCTAGTCATTTGTTTCTTAAAATCAAATGACTAATACCTAAAAATAAAAATCTTTTGCCGGGATATAATAATAGTAGAATAAGCAACTGCACCTTAAACTAATCCAAATGCAACTTATATTTAAAATCAGGAATTTATTAATTTGAAAGAACAAACCGGCATTGTTACCAAAATCTTCGGATTATTCTATACCGTAAAATATGATAACTCACATATCAACTGTGTCCTCCGCGGAAAGATACGGCAAAGCAAAGAACTTAAATTTTATTCAGATCCGGCAGCGGTAGGCGACAAAGTCTTATTTGCAATCAATGAAGATGGCGCCGGAGTAATAAACGAAATATCAAAAAGAAAAAATATTTTTTCAAGAAAAGAAAAAGGAAGAAACAAGAAAGAAGATATAATTGCATGCAACCTGGATCTTGTTGTCATCATTCAGTCCATAAAAACCCCGAAACTTAACTTCCGATTCATAGACAGGCTCATAGTGCGCTGCGAAAAAGAAAAAATTCCTGTGCTTATTTGCATCAATAAAGCAGACCTTGCAAACGAAGCAATAATTAAATATATTGATGATTACTACTCCAATGCCAATATCAATCTCATTATCACAAGTACAAAAAGCGGCGAAGGGATTAAAGAACTTAAATCCTGCTTACCCGGCAAGACTACTCTTTTTATTGGCAGTTCAGGTGTAGGCAAAACAAGCATTTTAAACTACCTGTCCCCGGGATTAAATCTTCGCACTTCAGAAGTTTCAGCAAGAACTAATAAAGGTCGCCATACAACGGCGAATGTTGAAATGATTGAATTATCTAAACATATATCAATTATAGACAGTCCAGGTGTAAGAGAATTTGGTCTGATGGATATCGAACCGCACATGCTTGGATTTTACTTTAACGAGTTCAGCCCATATTCAGACAAATGCAGCTTTAATCCATGCACACACGATCATGAACCGGTCTGTGAAGTCAAAAGACAGGTGGAAAACGGTACGATATTTAAAGACAGGTATATATCATATTTAAACATTTTAAATTCATTAAAAGAATATTACGAAAGAAAATATATATGATAGAAACAGAGAACTTATCCATATCCTTTGACAATAAAACAATCCTCAGCAATATTCATCTCAGCGTTTTACCGGGTGAAACAATAGCAATATTCGGAAAAAACGGATCGGGTAAATCCGTGCTCTTAAAAAGTATTGCAGGACTTATACAAAATTATTCCGGAACAATTAAAATAAATGGGACAGATAATAAAGAGCTGTATAATAAAAATCCCACGGCAAAGGATGATATTAAAATAGCGTATGTATTTCAAAAAGGCGGCCTTTTTGATTCTATGAGCGTATTCGAAAACGTCGCTTTCCCTCTGCGAAGGAAAGACCTTGCGGAGAATGATATCGGCGAAATTGTTACGCAATCGCTCAAAAAAGTCGGGCTTTCCGGAAGCGAACAGAAGCTTCCGTCGGAACTGAGCGGCGGGATGCAGAAGCGTGTAGGGCTTGCGCGGCGCAATGCATCAGTCCGGACATCATACTTTACGATGACCCTACAGCGGGCCTCGACCCCATTCTCTCCGATTCAATAGCCGATGTCATAAACGAAATTAAATCGATTAACACGACTTCATCGATTATCGCAACCCACGATTTAAAAGTCGCCGGAAAAACAGCGTCAAAAGCGGCATTACTTTACAACAGCGAACTCGTGTTTTCCGGATCGGCTCATGATTTTTTTAACGGTGACAACGTCTTTGCAAAACAGTTTATTGATGCCAGACTGGAAGGCCCTATTGATATTTACTAATACAGCCTTTTAAAAACTTACAAACAAATAGCGCATCTGCCAAATAACCGATTTTAATCTGAAATTTAAAAATTTTTCTTGAAATAATTAAAATATAAGATGAATTGTCCCAATTGAATAAATATTACTTTAATGAGTTTTTCATGCCTGCAGACAAAAGAAAAAACAAACGAGTAAATATTTCCGAGGATTACTTTTATTATCCAAATAATAAAGACAAAAAGATAAACTGCAAGCTGAACAATATATCAGTTACAGGCGCGTGCATTACCTCAAAGGAAAAAATAGAGAAGGAAGATGTTATTTTTTTCAATATACGCGGCACCGAGAATATGGCATTAAAATGCAAGGCAATATGGAAAATAGATAATCAATACGGAATTCAGTTTATTCTGGATACGAATAAAGAATTTGAAACGATAAGCTATGTTATGAATAATATCATTAAACATTAATTATTAAGCGGAATTATTTACAATATCATAAAAACAATGCAGGGTTAAAACCATGATTAACACTAACGCTACAAAAGCAAACCTTGACTGGCAAAATTTGCCTTTTAATTATATTAAAACAGATTATAATGTCCGGTGTCATTATAAAGACGGGAAATGGTCAGATATTGAAGTAACTTCGGAAGAGACCATACAAATGCATATGGCTGATCCTTGTCTGCATTACGGACAGGAAGTTTTTGAGGGCATGAAAATTTTCGAAACAATTGACGGACGAATCGCTGCTTTCCGTCCGGAAGAAAACGCAAAAAGATTAGGAAATTCCAGTGAGCGGGTTCTAATCCCGAAACTTCCTGTTGAAAAATTCGTTGAAGCACTTCATAAATTAGTTGTAGCCAATCTACATTATGTTCCGCCTTTCGGTACAGGTGCGAGCATGTATGTAAGGCCTTTCGTGATAGGTAAAGGCGCCCAGGTCGGCCTGGGTCCCGCAAGGGAATACATGTTCGTTATGTTTGCATGCCCGGTTGGCCCATATTATAAGGGAGGATTCAAACCAGTAAAAGCCCTTGTTCTTGAGGATTTCGACAGAGCGGCACCACTTGGAGTTGGAGCTTTCAAGGTAGGCGGCAATTACGCAGCCGGACTTATTGGACATAGATTCGCCCAGCAAAAAGGATATCCCATTGAACTATATCTTGATCCGAAAGAAAAAAAATACGTCGACGAATTCGGTACATCAAATTTTATTGGAATACGCGGTAACAAGTACATTACGCCAGCATCAAACTCAATATTGCCAAGCATTACGAACAACAGTCTTTCCATAATAGCGGAAGATATGGGGATGAAAATAGAAAGAAGGCCTATTAAAATAACGGAAGTTAAAAAATTTGATGAAGTCGGCGCAGTTGGAACCGCGGCAGTTCTTACTCCAATATGCCTGATTCATTACAAGGGAAAAGATTTCGTTTTTGGAGATGAAGATAAAGCCGGCCCGGTTATTACAAATTTATATAACAGACTGACAAGAATTCAGACCGGTGAAGATCCGGATAAATTTGGCTGGCTGGATGTTATTGACTGACAGCATTCTTATTTACAGGAAAATAACTGAATTTTTTCTTTTAGTTCCATACAGGATTCATCCCCGCCCAAAAGGCGGGGATATTTTCTTACAGGCCAATCAGGATTTAACTACTCTTTCAGCCTGAGAAGCAAGATATTTCACAAGCGTCTGTTCATTGATATATCCGAGATTCACCAGGATAATCCCAATCAGGCCACCCTCGTCTTTCTGAATTCCAAGCGCTTTATCTAATTGCTCCTGAGTAATCTCTCCGGCTTCAACCAGCATTTCACCTAATAGGGGCTTTGACATTATGTTCCTCTCAGATTAATACCGCAAAATAAATTTAATGAATCATAAAAGCTTTTATCAGAAAAACAATATAACTGTATATTCAGGAATTCTCCATTTTTTCATAATCCCGATAATTTATCTATTTGCCGAGTGCCCGGACGGACTTCGCCTACCCGACGACACGGCTCTATGCCAACGACCGTGAAGGAAAACCAGGAACCCGGCCCGGCGCGGCGGGTTGAATCGCAGACCACCGCACGACCGCCACCCCACGACACGGAGGAACGACCCCATGACCGGACCCGCTGACCTCGCCCACAAGGGCGGCACCCGCATGACGACCTGGGGGATCCTGACGATGGCCCTCGGCGTGTTCGCGATGTTCACGCCCATGCTCACGGGGTTCTCGATCCTGCTGTTGCTCGGCATTGCCGTGATGGCGGCCGGCGTCATGCGGATGATCTGGGCCTTCAGCGCCGGCAGCGTCGGGCGGGGACTGCTGATGTTCGTCCTCGGTCTCCTGACCCTGGCCGTCGGCCTCCTCCTGCTCGTGAACCCGGTCTTCGCGGCAGTCTCGGTGACGATCCTGCTGACGATCTACCTGGTGGTGGACGGCGCCGCGGAGGTGTACGCCGGCGTCCAGCGGAAGCCCGACGCGGGGTGGGGGTGGCTCGTCGTCGGCGGCATCGTCTCCGTGCTGCTCGGCGTGATGATCTGGCGCCAGGCGCCGCTGGCCGGCGTCTGGGCGCTCGGGCTCTTCCTGGGCATCAAGCTGTTTTTCGTGGGGCTGATCATGATGACGGTGGGCGGCACGCTGCGGAGCATCGCGAAGGGCTGATTGAGGCCCACTGCGGCCCGTGAAAACGCCCGGCCAGGTGGCCGGGCGTTTTGCGTCGTATCAGATGCGTGGCTGTAGCTGCGGCCGGTGATGCCGCGTGTGGTGCGCCTGGAAGACCAGGTAGTCCGCCAGCGACACCCTGCCAAACGTGGTGGTGTCGACCACCTGGTCGTGCGGGCCGCGGGCCGTCGACGCCGCCTCGAGCACGGCGAGCGCGCCCTGCAGCCGCGCCCGGGCCTCGGCAACGGTCGGCGGGTCCCGACTCCGGATCCATCGGCTTGTTCGTCTTCGCGCCGCCGGGAAAGTTGCCGGTCTTCACCATCTTGTTGAAGAAGACTCCCCGCATGATCGGCCGGAGGAAGCGAGGAAAGACCGGGAAGACCGTCGGCTTACCCGCGATCGCGTAGCCCGACTGCTCCAGCGCCCGCGCCACGTGCTCGGTGACCTGCGAGGGCGACCACTTCTTCGGGGCCCGGGGTGTGGTCCAGTGCCCCGCCACCCCCGCCGCGCTGGACAGAAACTCCTCGACCGCCGCGCGATTCTGCTGCAGTGCCTCGGCTACCGTGGACATGATGTCGCCTCCTCGATGAACGGATTCACACCCGGGCGGCGCTCCTGCCGCCGCCCCAGGGTCGAGAAGATCAGCGCCAGCCCAAAGAGCGTCAAGCCGATCGACCCATCGACCCAGCTCATGATGCCCGGCAGCAGGAGCGCCAGCACCAGGGCCAGGTCGGTACACCCCACGAGCGCAAGGTTGAGCCAGTAGCCGTTGCGGCTGTTGCGCCAGTTCCGGGTGGCCCCGACGTACATCACCAGCAGGCCAATCCAGAGAATGTTCATCGCACCCATGCCCATGAACGCTGCGGCCGCTGCGGGAAAGGCGCCCACGGCGCCCGGGTCGAAGGGCTGCCCGGTCGAGATCATGGCCGTCAGTCCGACGCCCCCGGCGTCGCGGAGGGTGACGAGCTGGAAGGCGGCCCCCACCACATGCACCAGCCCCCAGAGGACGTAGAATGCGGCGCCAGTCTTGGCAAAGCGATTGCTGGACATCATCGGTCAGCCCTCCAGGGTGTCGGGACGTTCCGGGCGCTTGCCCTCCTCGAGGTACGGCTTGAAGCAGGCAGTGAGCAGGAAGCTCCACCCCTCCTGCAGCCCCTTCATCGCTCCGTCGCTGAGCAACCCGTAGGGGGTGTCGCGGAAGGCGAGCGTGGTCCGCTTGCCATCCGGGGAAGGGGTGAGGCGGAAGGTGGTGACCGAACGCGCGGGACCGCCGAAGTCAGCGGACATGTCCCCCGCCCACTGGAGCATCTTGTTCGCTTCATAGACGGTCACGACGCCGAACAGCCCCCCTTCCCCTCCGCCCCAATCCTCGAACACACGACCGCCGACCTGTGGCTCGATGGCGAACCGCTTGGGCGCGGTGCCCACGTAGAACGCCTTGGGCCACCACTCGCCGATGCCGGCGGTGAGCGACTGCCATACCACCCTGGCGGGCTTGTTGATGTCGACCTCGAGCTGGATGTCGAGCGTCCGGAACGGTGCTGGGTCAGTCATCCTGCCTCCTCGCGTGATTCCGCGTGCCGTTTGAGTCGCATCAGTCGGTCGGCGGCGTCGGTTTCGAACGGCCTGATCCATCGCCGGTAGATCAGGTGGATCGGCATCGGGTTGAGTTCGTTCCACCGCAGGCGCCCCTCCCGGCGCACCGTCACCAGCCCCGCCTCGACCAGCACACCGAGATGCTTCATGACCCCGAAGCGGGAGAGATCGAACTCGTCGGCCAACTCCCCGGTGGTCATCGGCCGCTCCCGGAGGAGGTCAAGGATGGCGCGCCGTGTCGGGTCGGCGAGGGCGCGCCAGGCGGCGTCGAGGTCCTCTGGTTGCGGCTGGCTGTCGGGCATGCCCATATGTGACATAATAGTCACATATTAATTCCTGTCAAGCCTCCCCCCGGCCAGAACCCAAAAACGCACGCGGGCGGCCCGTTTCCGGACCGCCCGCGCGTTACCCTGCCTGCCTGTGCGATGCTGCGTGAGGCCTAGACCGCCAGCGTGGAAACCGCGAGGTCCTAGTTGGTGACTGCCGGGGTGCCCTCAATGAACAGCGAGAGCTTCTTCAGCACCTGCGGATAGACCGTGGTCTGGTACTTCTCCGCGCTCGCCTTGTCCGTCCAGACGCTCAGGCTCGACGGAATGCTGCCCGTTGATCATCGCCAGCTCATGCTTGAAGCCCGGGCTGCGACTTCATCGTCGGCAGAATGTCGTTCGTGAGCACCTTGGTGAATTCAGCGGTCTTGTCCTGCTTGACGGTGAATGAGACATTGCGAATGTAGTTCATGGAGTAGTCCTGTCTCCTCGCAATAATTCTCCATCAGCGCCGGGCCACGAGCGAGGCAATCGAGGCAATGTCGGGGGTCCGCTGCGCCGACTGCGCGGGACCATTCTGACGAGATGGGGCGGCGTCTACTCAACCATCCCCCGTGTTTCAATGAGTGAAACATAACATGTAAGTTATTTATTGTCAAGGGGTTACATTCTTGAACTCCATCGACTCGGCCTCCGCGTTCCGGGCCTGGCTTCGAAAACATCACCGGGCCGAAACCGCCCTGGTCCTCCGCATTGCGAAGAAACACGCCGCGACCGGCATCACCTACGCCGAGGCACTGGACGAGGCGCTCTGCTTCGGCTGGATCGACGGCATCCGGCGCCGACTCGACGCCGACAGCTTCTCGATCCGGTTCACGCCGAGGAAGCCGCGGAGCATCTGGAGCCGGGTAAACGTGGCGCACGTGGAGCGCCTGATCCGCGAGAAGCGGATGACGAAGGCGGGGCTGGCGGCATACCAGGCCCGCACCCCGGACCGTACCGGGATCTACTCCTTTGAGCGAGCCGCGGCAGAACTGCCACCGGCCTTTGCCACGACCTTCCGGAAGAACCGCGCGGCGTGGAAGTGCTTTCAGGGCATGCCACCGTATTATCGGCGTATCGCCACCTACTGGGTGGTCAGCGCCAAGCGGGAGGCCACCCGTCTCCGGCGGCTGGAGACGCTGATCACCTGCTCCGCCGCGGGACTCCGGATTCCGCAGCTCCGTACGTCGTAAGTCGTACAGCACCGACAGGCTATCTTCCAGACCGGAATCTTCATCTCCCCCCATGGCAGGAGGCTGCATGCTGAAGAAGATCGCCCTGGTGGTCCTGGGGCTCCTGGTCCTGGTGCTTCTCCTCGCCATGACCAAGCCGGACCAGTTCACGGTCGTGCGCTCGACGCGCATTGCGGCTCCCGCCGAGCGGATCTTCCCCATGCTGGACGACTTCCACAACTGGGGCAGCTGGTCGCCGTGGGAGAAGATGGACCCGACCATGACGCGGACCTTCAGCGGTCCCGCCAGCGGCGTCGGCGCGCAATACGGCTGGACCGGCAACAAGCAGGTGGGCACCGGGAAGATGGAAATCCTGGAGTCGGTGCCGTCGGCGAAGCTCGTCATCGCGCTGGACTTCCTGGCGCCCTTCGAGGCCCACAACACGGCGGAGTTCCTCCTCGCGCCCGCGGGCGATTCCACCGAGGTCACCTGGACGATGCGCGGCCCGAACCTGTTCCTCACCAAGCTCATCACCGTCTTCGTCAGCATGGACAGGATGGTGGGCCCGGACTTCGAGGCCGGGCTGGCAAACCTGAAGGCCAATGCGGAGCGGTAGACGCTCCCCACCACGTCACTCCCAGGAGGTAGCAGCATGGATCGGAAAGCCACCGCCCGCTGGACCGGGGACCTGCGCACCGGCACGGGCACCATCAAGCTCGGCAGCGGCGTGTTCGAGGGGCCGTACAGCTTCAAGTCGCGCTTCGAGGACGGCAAGGATACCAACCCCGAGGAGCTGCTCGGCGCGGCCCACGCCGCCTGCTTCTCGATGGCGCTCTCGGCCGGGCTCGCCAAGGCCGGGCACAAGCCCACGAGCGTCGCGACGACCGCCACCGTTCACCTGGAGCTCGTCGGCGCGGGGTCGCAGATCACCCGGATCGACCTGGCGACCCACGGGGTCGTGCCGGGCCTGTCCGAAGCCGAATTCACGCGGTTCGCGGAAGACACGAAGGTGAACTGCATCGTGTCGAAGGCCCTCGCCAGCGTCCCGATGACCCTGGCCGTGACCTTCGCCGGCGGCTGAGCGGAGAGGCAGCGCGGGGGCGCCGAAACCTTTGCGCCCCCGCTCCCGTTTGGGCTGGGAAGCCACCACCCCTGCCGGACCCCGTCCCCGCGGTTAGGTTACGGGGCTGCCGACAGGGCTGCCGGCATGCCACCCGCCCACGCGAGTTCCACAACCCGAGTCCTTGGAGTGAGTTAGGTGAGGCCCATCCCGTTGCGTATCCTGTGCTCGACCCTCCTCTGCTCGACCTTGCTCGCCCCCGCCCTCGTGGCGCAGCAGCCGGATACCGCCAAGGCGCCCGGCTACGTCGCCGGCGATACCAGGTTCATGACCGGGATGATCGGCCATCACTCGCAGGCGGTGCTGATTTCCGGCTGGGCCCCAACCCACGGGGCGAGTCCCTCGATCATCCGCCTCACCGAGCGGATCGTGGTCGGCCAGCAGGATGAAATCCAGCTGATGGAGACGTGGCTGCGCGACCGGGGGGAGCCGGTGCCCGATCCGGCGTCCCACGCGAGCCACGCCGGCATGGACCACTCCATGCACATGCCCGGTATGCTGAGCCCCGCCCAGCTCGACACGCTCGACCGGGCGCGCGGCGCGGAATTCGACCGGCTCTTCCTGACCTACATGATCCAGCACCACATGGGCGCCATCGTCATGGTGAACGAGCTCTTTGCCACCCAGGGGGCCGGGCAGGACGAGCCGACCTTCCGGCTGGCCTCGAACATCTACGCCGACCAGACGACCGAGATCGCCCGCATGGAGAAGATGCTGGCCGCGCTCCCAGCCCAGGGAGCCAACCCCTGATGCCGACCGACACGCCCGTCTTTGCTTCCATCTCCACCCTTCGACAGGAATCGTTCATGACTCTCGTGCATTCGACCATGCGTGCGGGGCGCCGTTCCGCCGCCCTGGCTCCCTTTCTCCTGGCCCTCGGAGCGCTGACGGCAGGCGGGTGCTCCTCGTCGACCACCTCGACGGCGAGCGCTCCGGTCCCGGCGGCGCCCGCGATGCCGGCCGCCGACCCCCGCGTCGGCCTCAAGGCCGGCCAGTGGGACGCCGCGGAGGCTGCCTGGAACCTGCGCCTCGTCTCGAACACGCGCCCCTCGGAGAAGTTCGCCGGGGTCACGAACTCCGACATCTCGTTCACCGGGAAGTACGCCATCCAGGGCAACTACAACGGCTTCCAGGTCTGGGACATCTCCAACCCGGCCAAGCCGACGCTCAAGGTCGGGTTCCTCTGCCCGGCGTCGCAGAGCGACGTGTCGGTGTACAAGAACCTGCTCTTCGTCTCGGGTGAGGGGAACTCCGGCCGGCTCGACTGCGGCACGCAGGGCGTGAAGGACACCGTGAGCACCGACCGTCTCCGCGGCATCCGCATCTTCGACATCACCGACATCGCCGTGCCGAAGTACATCGGCAACGTGCAGACCTGCCGCGGCTCGCACACGCACACCGTGCTCGAGGACCCGAAGGACAAGGCGAACGTCTACATCTACGTCTCCGGTTCCGCCGGCGTCCGTTCGCCGAGCGAGCTGCCGGGCTGCTCCCGCATGGCGCCGAGCGAGGACCCGAACTCCGCGCTCTTCCGCATCGAGGTCATCAAGGTGCCGCTGGCGCACCCGGAGCAGGCGGCCATCGTGAGTTCCCCGCGCATCTTCAACGACCTCGTGGCGCCGCCGGAGCACGGCGAGTCCGAGGCCGACATCGCCGCCGGGAAGAAGGCGGCCGAGGCGTGGCGCGCCAAGGGCGGGTACACGGCCGTCATCTTCGGCATGGACCGCCCGATCCCGTCGGGGTACATCGACCCGATGCTGGACAGCATCGTGACCGCCCGCAAGGGCACCGGCAAGCCGACCGCGGCCGACAGCGCGGCGCTCCGGACCGCCCTTCCCGCCATCCTGGCGGCGCGGTTCGGCAACCCGGACGACAAGAAGGACGGCGTCCGCCCCGGCCCGACGCAGTGCCACGACATCACCGTCTACCCCGCCATCGGCCTGGCCGGCGGCGCCTGCGAAGGCTACGGCCTGCTGCTCGACATCACCGACCCGGTCAACCCGAAGCGGATCGGCGCCGTGGCCGACTCCAACTTCTCCTACTGGCACTCGGCGACGTTCAACAACGACGGCACCAAGATCCTCTTCTCCGACGAGTGGGGCGGCGGCGGCTCGCCGAAGTGCCGCATCACCGACAAGAAGGAGTGGGGCGCCGACGCGCTCTTCACGCTCGCGAACGACGTCATGTCGTTCCAGAGCTACTACAAGCTGCCGGCGGCGCAGACGGCCAACGAGAACTGCGTGGCCCACAACGGCTCGCTCATCCCGATGCCGGGCCGCGACATCATGGTGCAGTCGTGGTACCAGGGCGGCATCTCGGTGTTCGACTGGACCGACGCGTCGCACCCGATCGAGATCGCCTTCTTCGACCGCGGCCCGATCGACTCGACCCGCATGGGCAATGGCGGCTCCTGGTCGGTGTACTGGTACAACGGCTACATGTACAGCTCCGAGATCGGCCGCGGGCTCGACATCTTCGAGCTGACCGCCAGCGCGCACCTGTCGCAGAACGAGATCGACGCGGCCAAGCTCGTGAAGCTCGACTACTTCAACGCGCAGGGGCAGCCGAAGTTCGTCTGGCCGGCGCACATCGTCGTGGCCCAGGCCTATCTCGACCAGCTCGCCCGGTCGAACGGGCTGAACGCGAAGACGATCGACTCCGCCCGGAAGACGCTGGACAAGGCGTCGAAGGAAACCGGCGCCAAGCGCAAGGACACCCTCGGCAAGCTGGCCAGGCAGCTCGAGGCCGACGCCCCGACCGCGGGCGATCCCGCCAAGGTGAAGACGCTGGCTGCCGCGGTGGATGCGGTGGCCAACGCCGCGAGCTGACGCGGAGCAGGCACCAAGAGACTCGCACGGCATCAAGGTCCGGCCCGGGTGGCCGGGCCTTGATGCGTTCCGGGAGGACGATGGAACAACATGCCGAACTGATGCGCTCGTTCTACGCGGCGTTCCAGCGACGCGATCACGCCGCCATGACGGCGTGCTATGCCCCGGACGCCACCTTTTCCGATCCCGTCTTTCCCCTCCTGCGGGGGCCGGCGGTCGGGGCGATGTGGCGGATGCTCTGTGAGCGCGGCACCGACCTGCGGATCGAGGCCAGCGGCATCACCGCCACCGGCGACGAGGGCCGCGCGCACTGGGAGGCATGGTACACCTTTTCGGCCACTGGGCGTCCGGTGCACAACGTCATCGAGGCGGCGTTCGGCTTTCGCGATGGCCGGATTCAGCGGCACGAGGATTCGTTCTCGCTCTACCGTTGGGCGCGCCAGGCGCTCGGCGTGAAGGGAGTACTGCTGGGATGGGCACCGCCGGTCCAGCGCGCCATCCGCGCGCAGGCCGCCCGTGCGCACGAGACATTCATGATTCGACACGGAGTGGGCTGACTCAAACCGGGGACGCGGACATGCGGGGATGTCTGACTCTGATCGGGCTGGTGTGCCTGGCCATCGGGCTGGCATCGGTCTATGTCCTGATCCTGATCAAGGGAAAGAGCGACGGCCCGGGCGCGCTGCTCTTCTACATCGGGGCGGTCGGCGGGCTCTGGATGGCGTGGTTGTTCCTCGTCACTTCCCGATCGAAGAAATAGGAGGCCGAGCCGTGCGTCTCCTCGTCGTTGGCGCCAGCGGCGGCACCGGCCGGCTCCTGGTCTCCCAGGCGCTCGACGCCGGACATGTCGTCACCGCGTTCGTGCGCGATGCCGCCCGGCTCCCGCTCACACATGCCGCGCTCCGCATCGCTGTCGGCGACGCGATGCACCTGGACAGTTTTGGCCCCGTCATGGCCGGCCAGGAGGCGGTCCTCTGCGTTCTGGGCGCCAAGCCGGAAGGCGCCGACGCCCACCGGGAGCAGCCCGGGGTGCCCGTGTGCTCCGTCGGCACGGGGCACCTCATCGAGGCGATGCGGTCGGCGGGGGTGCGGCGGCTGGTCGTCGAGAGTTCGGCGCCGTGCGGCGAGAGCGCGGCCACTGGACGGTGGCCGGCGCCCTGGATCGTGCGGACGGTGCTGCGGGAGGTCATGGCCGACAAGGAGATTCAGGAGGCGGCGGTGCGGGCGAGCGGACTGGACTGGACGATCATCCGGCCGGTCAAGATGACGAACGGTCCGCGGACCGACCGGGTGCGGGTCGGCGCGGACCTGCGCTGGGGAATTACCTCGAAGGTGTCGCGGGCCGACGTGGCCGCCGTGCTGCTCCGGACGGTTGCCGCCCCGGATACCATCGGGGCGGCGCTGACGGTGGCGCCCTAGCGGGCCGCGGGGGGAAGCGCCGGCTCCGCGGCGCTGGCCTTGGACTGGGTGGCGGTGGACGCCGAGGCGGAAAGCGAAGGGAACACCGCCTTGGCGGCGAGTTTGAGGGTGAACGCCGCCGCCGGCACGCCGAGCCCGGCGCCGAGGAGGAGGAGATTGGCGGCGAGGACCCGGCCGGTCCATCGGTTGACCAGCGCCCGGCTGCGGGTCGCCATCACCACCGCCACGGCGGCCAGATCGATCAGGACGAGCCCGGCGGCACAGGTCCAGAACACCTCGGCACTGACCTGATCCAGCCACAGTACGGTGGTTTCGAGCATCGAGGTCCTCGAGGCGCGGGGTGGGACGGGCATCTCGTTGTGGTGTGTCACTCTAGTTACGCGAAAACGACCGACTTGTCCAGCGGCAATCTGGAACGCTTGCCGGAGGTCCCATGACGGAAGCCCGGGCACGCATCCAGTCGATCGACATCATCCGGGGCGCGGTGATGGTCCTGATGGCGCTCGACCATGTGCGGGTCTATTCCGGCCTCCCGGCCGGCGGCCCGACCCCCGGCATCTTCTTCACCCGGTGGGTCACCAACTTCTGCGCCCCGGCGTTCATCTTCTTTGCGGGCACCAGCGCCTACCTCTACGGGCGGAAGCACCCCGGGTTGCCACGGTTCCTCGCCACGCGCGGGCTCTGGCTCGTCTTCCTCGAGCTGGTCGTGATCCGGATCGCGTGGACCTTCAACCTCGACTTCTCGCATTTCCTGCTGGCCGGGGTCATCTGGGTCATCGGGTGGTGCATGATTCTGCTTGCACTCCTGGTGCGGCTGCCGGTCCGCGTGGTTGGCGTGCTCGGCCTCGTCATCATGGCCGGGCACAACCTCGTGGATCCCCGGTTCTTCGACCTGGTCGCTTCGGCCCAGCAAGGCGGCGGGTACGGGTTCTGGTCGATCCTGTATTTCGGGTTCTGGGGCGGGCCGGTAACGCTGGGCGCGGGCGGAACCGAGTTCTGGGTGCTCTATTCAATCATCCCCTGGATCGGCGTCATGGCGGCGGGCTACGCCTTCGGTGCGATCGTCACGATGGAACCGGCGCGCCGCGACCGTCTCTGCTGGCAGGTTGGCCTCTCGGCCACGGCGCTTTTCCTCGTCCTTCGCGGGTGGGACCTCTACGGCGACCCCTTCGCCTGGCGGGCGGCGGTCCACCCCACCGGCGGCCGCCCACCGATGCCGGCGGTGCTCGCCTTCCTGAACACCAACAAGTATCCGGCGTCGTTCCTCTTCCTGCTGATGACGCTCGGGCCCACGATTGCGCTCATGCCGCTGCTGGAACGGGCACAGGGCGTGGTGGCCCGCTGGCTCATCGTCTTCGGCCGGGTACCGATGTTCTTCTACCTGCTGCACATCCCCCTCATCCATGCGCTCGCCGTCCTCGTCTCGCTGGTGCGCACACCGGCCGATACCGCCTGGCTCTTCACCAACCACCCGATGGCGAATCCTCCTGCCCCCGCCGGCTATCCCTGGAGCCTCGGCATGCTGTACGTCGGCTGGGCCGTGGCGGTCGTGCTGCTCTATGCGCCGTGTCGCTGGTTCGCCGGGCTGAAGGCGAGGCGCAGGGAGGCGTGGCTAAGTTACCTGTAGGTCGGTCTGGTCGACTCACCGTGGCGCCCCTCGGACGCCGTCATTGATTTCTTCGCAAGGTGGTTCTTGATGCGACATCTATTCCGTCTCCCCACGCTTCTGGCCGTGCTCGGCGTCACCGTGGCGACCGCCCTGCCCAGCACCGTGGTCGCACAGGATGCGGCCCCCGTTGCCGGCCTCGACACCGTCGGCATGGACCGCGCCGTCACGCCGGGTGACAACTTTTTCGACTACGCCAACGGTACCTGGCTCAAGGAGACCCCGATTCCGCCGGACCGCAGCTCCTACGGCGCCGGTGCCATTCTTGCCGAGTTCACCGATGGCCGCGTGGCGGCACTGATCCAGGAGACGGCCAAGGCGAAGGCACCGCTGGGTTCGGAAGCCCAGATGGTCGGAGACTATTACTCGAGCTTCATGGACGTGGCGGCGATCGAGGCCGCGGGCCTCGCACCGCTCCGACCGACCCTCGACTCCATCGCCGCCATCAGTAATCGGACCCAGCTGGCGTATTTCCTCGGCACGACGCTCCGGGCCGACATGGACGCCATGAATGCGACCAGCCTCTACACCGGCAACGTCTTCGGGCTCTGGGTCGCCCAGGACCTCGATGATCCAACCCAGTACACGCCGTTTCTCCTGCAGGGCGGCCTCGGGATGCCGGATCGGAGCTATTACGTCGACCCGTCGGCCGGCATGGCCGCCATCCGGACGAAGTACCAGCAGTACATCGCCGGGATACTCGGCCTCGCCGGGTTTCCCGGCGCGGATGCCAAGGCCGCCGCGATCATGCAGCTCGAGACCCAGATGGCCGAGGCCCACTGGACCCGCGAAGCCACCGGCGACTTCGCCAAGGGGAACAACCACTGGACCCGGAAGGAATTCCGCACCAAGGCGCCGGGCCTCGACTGGGAGATCTACTTCGCCGCGGCGGGGCTCTCGAAGCCGGCGGTCTTCGACGTCTGGCAGCCGAGCGCCTTCACCGGACTCTCGGCCCTGACGAAGAGCGTGGCGCTCGAGACCTGGAAGGACTACCTGACCTATCACGCGATCCAGGCCCGCACCGCAGTCCTGCCTGCCGCCTTTGACCAGGCCTCCTTCGCGTTCTATGGCGCCGTGCTGAGCGGTGCCCAGGTGCAGCGGGACCGCTGGAAGCGCGCCGTGGGAGCCACGAACGGCGCCCTTGGGTTCGCGGTCGGCAAGCTGTACACCGATCGCTACTTTTCCGCGGCGGAGAAGGCGCGCGCGGAGGCGATGGTGGCCAACATCATCGCGGCGTTCGGCGAGCGCATTGACCAGCTCACGTGGATGTCGCCGAGCACCAAGCAGGAAGCGCATGCCAAGCTGGCGGTCCTGAAGGTGGGGGTGGGCTATCCCGATGTCTGGCCCACCTACACCGGCCTTCAGGTGATTCCGGGCGACGCCTACGGCAACATGGAGCGCGCGGGGGTGTACCACCTGCACGCCCGCCTAGCGCTGCTCGGCCAACCGGTGGACCGTGGGGAATGGGTCATGACGCCGCAGACGGTCAATGCCGTCAACATGCCCGCGATGAACGCCATGAACTTCCCCGCGGCGATCCTGCAGCCACCGTTTTTCGATCCGAACCGGCCGATGGCCATGGACTACGGCGCCATGGGGGCCATCATCGGCCACGAGATCAGCCACAGCTTCGACAACCTGGGTGCGCTCTTCGACGCGACCGGCCGGCTGCACAACTGGTGGACGTCGGAGGACCTCAAGCATTTCGAGGCCTCCGCCGCGCAGCTCGTCGCGCAGTACAACGCCTATCGACCGTTCCCCGACCTCGCGGTGAACGGCAAACAGACCCTGAGCGAGAACATTGCGGACCTGGCCGGCATTGCGGCGGCCTACGATGCCTACCGGATCTCGCTCGCCGGCATGGAGGCGCCCCCGGTCGACGGGTTTTCGGGCGACCAGCAGTTCTTCCTCAGTTACGCGCAGAGCTGGCGCTCCAAGTACCGGGAGCCGGCCCTCCGCCAGCGGATTCTCACCGACGGCCACGCCCCGGGTGAATACCGGGCGTTCACCGTCCGAAACGTCGACACCTGGTACCCCGCCTTCAACGTCCAACCGGGGCAGACGCTCTATCTGTCGCCGGCCAACCGCGTCCGAGTCTGGTAAGGAGCGCCACATGTCATCGCCAAAGCGAGTGCTGATCACGGGCATCACAGGCAAGCAGGGCGGCGCCGTCGCCGCCGCCCTCGCCGGGAGTGCGTTCCAGTTGCAGGGCATGACCCGCAACCCCGGCAGCCCCGCCGCCACAGCGCTGAAGAAGCAGGGCGTCACGATCGTCGCGGGCGACCTCGACGACGCCGGCTCGCTCACGAAGGCGCTCGCCGGGGCGTGGGGCGTCTTTGCCGTCCAGAACACCTGGGAAGCGGGCGTCGAAAAGGAGGAGGAACAGGGGAAGCGCATCGCCACGCTGGCCAGGGAGGCGGGCGTCCAGCATTTCGTGTACAGCTCCGTCGGCTCCGCTCACCGCGCCACTGGCGTTCCCCACTTCGACAACAAGTGGCGGGTCGAGGAGACGGTCCGGGCCCTCGAGTTCCCGTCACACGTCATTCTGCGTCCTGTCTTCTTCATGGAAAACGTGGTGAGCCCCTGGTTCCTGAACGGCGATACGATCTACTCGGCGCTCAAGCCCGAAACGGTGCTCCAGATGATCGCCGTGCAGGACATCGGGAAGTACGGCGCACGGGCCTTCACCGACGCGGCACGCCTCAACAGTCGGGAAATCGACCTGGCTGGCGACGCGCTGACCATGACGCAGGCCGCCGCGCAGCTCAGCGCCGGCCTCGGCCGCGCCGATCAACTACGCCCAGATCCCGATCGCCGACGTACGGAAGAACAGCGAGGACATGGCGCTGATGCTCGAGTGGTTCGAGCGGGTCGGCTACGAGGCCGACATCCCGGCGCTCGAAAAGGAGTTCGGCTTCACGCCCACCACGTTCGCCACGTGGGCCGCCGCCCAACGGGCCACCTAGTCGATGGCCAGCGCCATCAGGACTTCCGGCACGGTGCCCTTCGCCGGCCTGCTCGGACTCGGGTTCGTCACCGACTTCCTCGACACGCTCGGCGTCGGCTCGTTCGCCACCACGACGACCGCGCTCAAGCTCGGCAAGCTGGTCAGGGACGAGGACATCCCGGGCACGCTCAACGTCGGGCACTCGCTGCCGACCATCCTCGAGGCGGTGCTCTATATCACCGTCATCCAGGTGGAACTGGTGACGCTGGTCGCCATGATCGGCGCCAGCGCCCTCGGCGCCTGGTTCGGCGCCGGCCTGGTGGCCCGCTGGCCGCGACGCACCATCCAGCTCGCGCTGTCCGTCGGCCTCCTGGCGACCGCCACCTTCATCTTCCTCCGGGAAGTCCACGTCTTCCCGGCTGGCGGCGATGCGCTGGCGCTGACCGGCGTCGCGCTGGTCGTCGGCGTGCTGGTCAACGCGCTCATCGGTTCGCTGACCAGCCTCGGGATCGGCAACTACGCCCCCTGCATGGCGCTCGTCAGCCTCCTGGGCATGAACCCGATTGCCGCCTTCCCGATCATGATGGGATCGGCGGCACTCACCCTGCCACTCGCCGCGACGCGCTTCATACCGGCGCGGCGCTTCGACCGGCGGGTGGCGCTCGGGCTGACGATCGGCGGGATCCCCGGCGTGCTCGTCGCCGCGTTCATCGTCGTCTCACTCCCCCTCGGCGCGGTGCGGTGGCTCGTCATCGGCGTCCTCCTGTACACGGCGGCCCTGATGTGGCGTTCCGCGCGCCAGGGCCTTCCATCCACCCCCTCCACCACGGCGGCATGATGCGCATCGCGGCCATTCGCGCTTACCAGATCGATCTTCCGCTGCTCGAGGGGAGCTACAAGTGGTCGGGCGGAAATTCCGTGTCGGTCTTCGACTCCACCGTGGTCGAGGTGGTGACAGACACCGGCCTGTCGGGATGGGGCGAGGTCTGTCCGCTGGGCCCCGCGTACCTGCCCGCCTATGCGCGCGGCGCGCGCACCGGCATCGCCGAACTGGCCCCGCACCTCATCGGCATGGACCCGCTGGCGCTCGGCGAGCTGAACCGCCGGATGGACGCCGCGATGCGCGGACACCCCTACGTCAAATCACCCATCGACGTGGCCTGCTGGGATCTGCTGGGCCACGCGGCAGGCCTGTCGGTCGCGACCCTGATGGGTGGGCACGTGGGCGAGCGGTTCGCGCTCTACCGCGCCATCTCGCAGGAGTCGCCCGAGGCCATGGCCGGCCGCATCGCCCAGTACCGCGCTGAGGGGTATCGCAAGTTCCAGCTCAAGGTGGGCGGCGACCCGGACACCGACATCGACCGAATCCGGGCCGCCGCCGCAACGCTGCAACGGGGCGATGTGCTGATTGCCGACGCGAATACCGGCTGGACCCAGCACGCGGCCGTCCGGGTGGCCGACGCCGTGCGCGATGTGGACGTGTACATCGAGCAGCCGTGCTACAGCTACGAGGAGTGCCTCGCCGTGCGCCGGCATACCAACCGCCCCTTCGTGCTCGACGAGGTAATCGACAGCCTCGACGCCGTGGTGCGGGGCATCGCCGACCAGGCGATGGACGTCATCAACCTGAAGATTTCCAAGGTGGGGGGCCTGACCCGCGCCCGGCAGATTCGGGACCTCTGCGTGTCGCTCGGCATCGCGATGACCATCGAGGACACCTGGGGCGGCGACATCACCACCGCCGCCATCGCCCACCTGGCGCACAGCACGCCTGAGCGATTTCTCTTCTCGGCCACCGACTTCAATTCCTACGGTTCCGTCAGTTTTGCCGATGGCGCGCCGCAGCGGGTGGACGGCTTCCTTGCCGCCTCCCACGCACCGGGACTTGGTGTGCGGCCTCGACTCGACGTGCTCGGCAAGCCGGTCCTGGAGATTTCAGCCTAGTGGGCGCGCTCGTCGTGTGGGCCCTCGCCACCGGTGCCATCACCGGCGGCGTCTGGGTGGGCACCGTGCTGGTGAGCCACCTCCGGCGCCTGGCCAAGGAACAACTCTTCCTCTCGGCACAGCTGGAGGATCGCCTCGAGCAGCTCGACCGGATGGAGAAGCAGCTGGCCGACGTGGAGACACGGCTCGAGTTTGCCGAGCGGATGCTCTCTGCCGGCCCCTCGGCGGAGCGGCGCGCCCTCCCCGGCGACAGGGAGCCGCACTGAGCCGCCACGTCGCGCTGCTCCGCGCCATCAACGTCGGCGGTCACGTGGTGAAGATGGATCGCCTCCGGAGCCTCTTCGAGTCGCTGGGCTTCACGAATGTCACGACGATCATCGCCAGCGGCAACGTCGTCTTCTCCTCGCCCTCCCCGAAGCAGGAGCCGCTCGAGCGCCGAATCGAGGCCCATCTGCACGATGCGCTGGGCTACGAGGTGAGCACCTTCCTCCGCTCCGCCGGAGAGCTCGCCGAGATCGTCCGCCACCGGCCCTTCCCGGCACTCGAACCGCTCCCCGCCGGTTGCGCCCTCTCGGTCCTCTTCCTGAAACGCCCGCTCGCGGCGCCGGCCTGCCAGGCCGTGCTGGGGCTCCAGACCGACACCGACGCATTCCACCTTCACGGGCGCGAGGCCTACTGGCTGCGCCATGGGCGGATCAGCGACTCGAAGGTGACGGGCAAGCTGCTGGAGCGGGCGGCCGGCGGGCCCCTCACCGCGCGGAACATCACCACCGTACGCAAACTCGCCGAGGCCATCGCATGAGTGCCGCCGATCCGGACACGCCGTCCTACGTGCTGGAGACCGACCGCCTGACCCTGCGCCTCCTCGAGGAGAACGATGCCGAGTTCATCCTCGGCCTCCTCAACGAGCCGTCGTTTCACCAGTACATTGGCGACCGGGGTGTTCGCACGGAGGAGGATGCGCGCGCCTACATCCGGAACGGCGCCATGGCCAGCTACGCGCAGCATGGGTTCGGGCTCTGGCTGGTCCTCCGAAAGGAGGACGACGCCCCGATCGGGATGTGCGGATTGCTGAAGCGGGACACGCTGCCCGACGTGGACGTCGGGTTTGCCTTCCGGCCGGCGTACTGGCGGCAAGGCTACGCCAGCGAATCGGCCGCAGCCGTCGTCCGGCACGGACAGTCGGCCTTCGGCCTGACGCGCCTCGCGGCCATTGTCCAGGCCGACAATCGCAGCTCGATTCGAGTCCTCGACAAGCTCGGATTCCGGTTCGAACGGGTCCTCGAGTGGCCGGGGGACGCCACGATCCATCTCCATGTCGTGGAGCTTGCCTGAAGGCCGGATGAACTTTTCCGAAAGGTGCCCGTCGCACTAGCGGCCGTCCCCTCCCGTGCATTGATTGGTAGCGTCGGCGGCCCATCCAGGGTCGCTGCGCCGCGAGCGAGATTGCCGCGATTCACGGAACACCGTCGTGGAGGACCCGATGGCCAAGAAGTCCCAGACCCTGATCGACAACCTGAACGCCGACCTGGCCGGCGAACTCGGTGCCGTCATCCAATACCTGACCTATGCCGCCAAGGCGACCGGCCCCTACCGGCCGCAGCTCGTGCAGTTCTTCCTGGCCGAAGTGGCGGACGAGCAACTGCACGCCCAGTTCCTGGCCAACAAGATCGTGGCGCTTGGCGGCGAGCCGACGACGGTCCCGCGACAGGTGCCCAAGGCGAACACCAACCGGAAGATGCTGCAGGAGGTCCTCAAGGCCGAGCGGCGTGCCACCGCGGACTACATCGCGAGAGCCAAGGAGGCTGACGCCCTGGGCGAGAAGGGACTCGCCGTCCAGCTGGAGGACATGGTGCGCGACGAGAGCGGGCACGCCGAGGAGACCGAGCGGATCCTGCGTGACTGGCCGCTGTAAGCCGGCGATTACGTTCCCCTCCAACCCTCTCGATTTCGTGGAGCGCCTCGTGCATCGACGACTGCCTCTGCTTGCCCTGCTCGGATTGCTGGCCGCATGTCCGGGCGAACCCCCGTCATCTGAGCCGCCGGCCCCGCCGGCCGCCGCACCGGCGCCCGCGACCCAATCGCCCGCCGAAATGTCGCACGGCGAGGCGCCGATCGGCCCCGCCATGTCGAAACCCGACCGGGCCGCGGACGCGCCCCTCCGCTCCACCAGCCGGCGCCACTCCATCCGGATGACCACGGTCCACGTCCGACACGAGGTGGCCCCCGGCGTCGTGTACGACGCCTGGACGTTCGACTCCCTCGTCCCTGGCCCGACGGTCCGGGTTACCCTCGGGGACACCGTGGACTTCACCCTGGTCAACGGCGCCCCAATGCCGCACTCGATGGACTTTCATGCGGCGGAAATCGCGCCGGACCGCGCCTATCGCAACGTGATGCCGGGCGACAGCATTCACTTCCAATTCGTCGCGCAGGTACCGGGCGCCTTCCTGTACCACTGCGGGACGGCGCCGGTGGCCAGCCATATCGCCAACGGCATGTACGGGGCGCTCATCGTCGACCCCGCCACACCCCGTCCCGCGGCGCAGGAGTTCGTCCTGGTGCAGAGCGAGTTCTACATGGGGGCGCCCCAGGGTCCTGACTCGATCTACGCCATGGCGTGGGACAAGGTCCTCAACGCCTCGCCCGATTACGTCGTTTTCAACGGCGTGGCCTCCCGGTACGCGACCAGCCCAATCCCGGTGGCCGCCGGCAAGACCATCCGGATGTATGTGGTCAATGCGGGGCCGAATCGGATCAGCTCGTTTCACGTGGTGGGGGCCATCTTCAACCGTGTGTACCCGGATGGTTTTGGCCGACCGCTGGAAGGGGTCCAGACGTGGAACGTCCCGGTCGGTGGCGGGGCGGTCTTCGAGACGAAGCTCGCCGAGGACGGCCTCTACCCGATCGTCACCCACGCCTTTGCCGACGCAACCAAGGGCGCGGTCGGGGTCTTCAAGGCGGGCTCGCCAACCGGGACGGTGGCGCATTGATCCGGCGACGGCTCCGGGACGCCGCCCGTCCGCCGTGGGGGTGAGTCCCTGAAGATCTGGATCGACGCCGACGCCGCCCCGCGCGACGTCAAGGAGCTGGTCTTCCGGGCGGCCCGTCGGCTGCAGCTCGACACCGTCATGGTCGCCAACCAGCGACTGCAGACCCCCGCGGGCAATCCCCACGTGTCGGCGGTGTGGGTGGACGGCGGCCCCGATGTGGCCGACCAGCACATCGTCGAGCATGCCGAGCGCGGCGACCTGGTCGTCACGCAGGACATTCCCCTGGCGGCGCTGCTGGTGCCAAACGGCATCGTGGTGCTCGACCCCCGCGGCGAGGAACACACGATGGAGACCATCGGCGAGCGGCTCTCCATCCGCGACTTCATGGAGCAGGCCCGCACCGCCGGCGTCGTGACCGGGGGCCCCCCACCATTCGACGCACGCGCCAAACAGGCGTTTGCCTCGGCGCTGGACCGGGCACTGACCCGGCTGGTTCCGCGCCCGTGAGACTCGCCGTCGTACTCATCGCCTCGGCGCTGGCCGTCCTCGGCTGCCAACCCTCGCGCGGGGGGAGCGCCACGGCCGGAGCCATGGTCGTCAGCCACGCGGTCGTTCCTGCCTCCCCCTCGCCGACCGACGCCTCCGCCTTCCTGGTCCTCGAGAATCGGGGAACCTCTCCCGACTCCCTGACCGGCGTCACCTCGCCGGACGCCGAGTCGGTGATGCTCCACCAGACGGTCGCCCAGGGAATGGAGATGGTGGACGGGGTGGCGATTCCGGCCGGCGGACGCGTCACGCTGGCGCCCGGCGGCTATCACCTCATGCTGCACGGACTCACACGACCAGCGGCGGCGGGTGATACGCTGGCCCTGCGCCTGCAGTTCGTCCACGCGGGGGAATTGCTGGTCCGTGCGCCCGTGCTCCGGTACACCGAGGCCGTCGAGGAAGTCCCGTCTCACTAACATCCTGCCGGAGCGCCCCATGACCGCCACGCCCCTGCCCTCGCTCCACCGCACCGTGCTGCTCGCCGCCGGTCTCGTGGTCATCGCCGCCGGCATGCACGCCGCGGCGACTACGGTCAACCTCATCCTGGTGTCCCTGCTGCTGGCCATCAGTGCCTCGCCGGTCACCGTGATGCTCCAGCGCCGTGGTGTGAAGCACGGGGCAGCCGTGCTGCTCACGATCGTCGGCACCGTGATCGGCGGGGTGCTCATCCTTGGGATGCTCGGCCAGGCACTGACGGGCATGCAGGACAAGCTCCCTGCGTACCAGGCCGCACTGGGCGGCCTGATCGACGGGGTGGACGCCCAACTGGCGGCGCGTGGGATCAACCTTCATGAGGCGGTCAAACCGGACCCCGCACGGGTCATGAGAGTCGTGCAACGCGTGGTGGGGGGCGCGCTCAGCGCCCTCGGGTACGGGCTCTTCGCGCTGATCCTGATCGCACTGATCCTGATCGAATTGCCGGCCCGGCCGACCGGCTACCTGCCGACCGGCACCGCGCGGGACCGGTTCGACGCCGTCGGGGCCAGCGTGCGCCAGTTTGTCGGACTGACCGGCCTGATCGGCGCAGGGCAGGCGGTGGTGAACTTCGTGATCATGCTGGCGGTGGGGACTGACTTCGCGCTGGTGTGGGGGGTACTCTTCTTCCTGCTCAGCTTCGTGCCGTTCGGCTTCGCGATCGGGATGATCCCCCCGCTCATCGTGACCCTCCTCGAGCATGGGGTCAGCCGCGCCGTCATCCTGGCGGTGGTGCTCCTGGTGGCAAACGTCCTCTCGGACAACGTGATCAAGCCGAAGATGATGGGGAAAGGACTGGGGCTCTCCCCCCTCGTCATCGTCCTGTCGCTGATGCTCTGGTCCTTCATTCTCGGCCCGGTCGGCGCCCTGCTGGCCGTGCCGCTCACCATCGCCATCACCATGATCGTGCCCGGACTGGGCGGAGGCGCTACCGCGGCTGAATGAAGGTCCCGTCTCGGAGCTCCTGGACTGCCTGCCGGAGCTCATCCTGGGTGTTCATCACGATCGGACCGTACCACGCCACCGGCTCCTGGATCGGCCGGCCGGAGACCAGCAGGAAGCGAATCCCCTCCTCCCCGGCCTGGACGGTCACGTCGTCGCCCCGGTCGAAGAGCACGAGCGACCGGTTGCCGGTGGTTTCCCTGACCACGGCGTCGCTGCCGTCCGTCGCCTCGGTCAGCACGCCGCGCGGCGCGGAGGCGGCGCGAAAGTCGCCGTTCCCCTCGAAGACGTAGGCGAATGCATTGCGCGCCGCCTCGGCCGGAAGGGTCTTCCGCCTGCCGGGCGGCACCCAGACGTCGAGATACCGGGGCCCCGCGGCGATCCCGTCCACCGGGCCGGTCTTCCCCCAGAACTCGCCGCAGATGACCCGGACCCTGGTGCCGTCGTCGTCCGTGACTTCGGGAATCTCCCCGGACACCACGTCCTGATAGCGGGGCGCGGTCATCTTGAGCTGCGACGGGAGGTTGGCCCAGAGCTGGAAGCCGTGCATCCGCCCCTGCGGGTCCCCCTGCGGCATTTCCTGGTGGAGGATCCCCCGCCCCGCGGTCATCCACTGCACGTCGCCGGCGCCGAGCGACCCCTGGTTGCCCAGGCTGTCGCCATGGCTGACCGTACCGGCGAGGACGTAGGTGATCGTCTCGATGCCCCGATGGGGGTGCCAGGGGAAGCCGGGGAGGTAGTCGGCGGGGCGCTCGTTGCGGAAGTCATCGAAGAGCAGGAAGGGATCGAAATCGTCGGTCTTCCCGAACCCGAAGGCGCGGTGGAGCTTGACTCCCGCTCCCTCCATGGTCGGCTGGGCCGGGATGATCTCTTTGACTGGGCGGATGGACACGTGACGTGCTCCTGAAGGTGTTGGTTGCCTGCCTCTAGAATACACATCCGGCGCCCCGCCGGTTCCCGCCCCTAGCGCGGGGCGCCGCCGGCACGCAGACTTGAGCATCAATTCCCCACCCCGTGGAGGGTTTCATGGTCGAACTTGCCACGCTTTGGCTCCCCATCCTGCTGTCGGCGGTCGTCGTGTTCCTCGCCAGTTCCGTCATCCACATGATGACGCCATGGCACAAGGGAGAGTACCCCGCGGTCCCGAACGAGGACGCCGTGATGAAGGCGCTCCGTCCGTTCGCCATCCCGCCGGGGGACTACATGATGCCGTCGGCACCCAGCATGGAGGCGATGAAGTCGCCCGAGTTTCTCGAAAAGCGCAACCAGGGCCCTGTCCTGGTCATGACCGTCCTGCCGAACGGTCCCTGGACGATGGGCAAGGCGCTCACCAGCTGGTTCATCTACTCCGCGGTCGTCAGCCTGTTCGCCGCGTACATCACCAGCCACGCCCTCGCCGCCGGGGCGTCGTACCTCGAGGTGTTCCGCTTCGTGGGCGCCACCGCGTTTGCCGGCTATTCCCTGGCCATCTGGCAGATGCGCATCTGGTACAACCGTGCCCTGCGTTCGACCATCACGTCGACCATCGACGGCCTGCTCTACGCCTGCCTGACCGCCGGGGTCTTCGGCTGGCTCTGGCCGCAATAGGCGCCGATGGACCTCTCACACGCGTCGGTGGGTCAGCTGATGTTGCCCGTCACCGACGTGGACCGCGCGGTGGCGTTCGACCGGGACGTGCTTGGCGTGCCCTTTCTCTTGAGGACGACTTGATGTTTCTCGAGTATTACCTGGGGGAGTTCGACCACGAAGTGCAGACGACCCGGTCGCTGCTGGCGCGGGTGCCGGACGCCAGCGCGAGCTGGCGCCCGCATCCGAAGTCCACCCCGCTCGGCACCCTTGCCCAGCATATCACGAACCTGCTCGCCTTCGGGGCGCTGATCGCCGAGGCGACCGAACGGGACGTCGCGCCCGTCGGCGGTCCGCCCTACACGCCCGTTCCGTTCACCACCACGGCGGCGATGCTCGATGCCTTCGACGCGAACGTCGCCGCCTCGCGCGTCGCCATCGCCGGCCTCACCGCGGCGGCGCTCCTCCAGCCGTGGTCGCTGAAGGCGGGCGGCCACACGTTCTTCTCGATGCCGCGCGCCGCCGTGCTCCGCACCTATCTGCTGAACCACGTCATCCACCACCGGGGACAGTTGAGCGTGTATCTCCGTCTGCTCGACGTTCCCCTCCCATCGATCTACGGGCCGACCGCGGACGAGGCACGATGAAACGGCTGCTCCTCCTCGCCTCGATCGGCATCGCCACCCCGGCCCTCGGCCAGAGCCTCGACCCGCGCTCCTACGTCAATACGCCAGTGGGGATGCAGTTTGTCCTTGGCGCGTACGCCTATTCCGACGGCAACGTCCTCTTCGACGCCTCGCTCCCGCTGGAGGACGCCAGCCTCACCGTCCAGGGCGGCCTGATGGGATATGCCCAGGCGCTCGATCTCTGGGGACTCTCGGGCAAGGCGAGCTTCGGCGCCGGGTACCTGTGCGCCGACGGGCAGGCCATGCTCGACGGCTCCCCGCGGACCCGCAACGTCTGCGGGCTGTCCGACCCGCTCGCCCAGCTCTCCGTGAACCTGTTCGGTGCGCCGGCGCTCCGCCTCCCCGCGTTTGCCAAGTACCGGCAGAATGTCCTGGTCGGCACGAGCCTCAAGGTGACCGCGCCGCTCGGTCAGTACGACCCGACGAAACTGGTGAACCTCGGGACGAACCGCTGGTCCTTCAAGTCCGAGATTGGGGTGTCGAAGGTCGCTGGACGGGCGACGTTCGAGTTGCTCGTGTCGGGCACCTTCTATACCGCCAACACCGACTTCCTGAACGGGCTGGAGCAGTCGCAGGCCCCGCTCTGGTCGGGGCAGCTCAACCTGATCTACACCTTCAAGTCTGGGATCTGGGGCGCGCTCGGCGGGACCCTCTACGGCGGCGGAAGGCTGACGACCAACGGCGTCGAGAGCGACGCCTGGCAGCAGAATTCGCGGCTCGGCCTCACGCTGGTCTTCCCCATCAGCAAGCACAACTCACTCAAGGCCTACGTCAGCACCGGCGTGTCCACCCGCACCGGTTCGGACTTCGATGCCTTCGGCCTGGGGTGGCAGTATCGCTGGGGCGGAGGGATGTGATGGCCCGGGCGGATTCGCCCGGGCGACTTGAACTTCCCGGAGCTAGTTGCCGCCCTGGCTCGACGGCGGGACGATCCCGTTGGCGCGCATGTACACCACCAGGTTGCCGTAGTGCTCGCCGTCGTGAGTGGCGTTCCACACCAGCACCGCCAGCCGGGTGATCGTCGAGCCAAAGAACTGGGTCGCCTTCAGCGCGTCGCCGTCGGGAATCTGGTAGGCCCGCTCGCAGTAGGCCACGGACTCGTTCATGCCGCTGAGCAGCGTGGCCTTGTCGGTCACCTTCTCGTAGTCGGGATGCTCCGGCTGCTCCTCGCCGAGGGCCGCCGCACAGAAGAGATAGTGCGCATTGGCCACGTGCCCCATCAGCTCGGACATGCTGCGCACCGCCGGGTTCGGCTTGTACCCGTAGAGGCTGTCCGGCACCTGCTCCGCCGTCTGGACCAGCCAGGTGCTCAATTCCTTGAAGCGCGGCGTGACCGAGGCCACCACGACGCCGTCCCCGGCGTCGGCGGGCGGCGCGCAGGCCGGCACCGCCGCGGCCAGCAGGAGCAGGGGGATGAGGGACAACTTCATCGGGGGACCTCCTCGGGAGTGGGGCTCAAAAGGGGAAGGATCCGGGTGGCGCACCACAGCCATCCACCCGGAGGCTGCCTGAATATAGAGGGCCCCGGGCAGCCGCGACACTTGGCGCCGGAACCCGCATCCACTCGGGCCCCGGCGGCCAGGGTGACCGCCAATGGAGGAAGCCACGACCCAGCCGGAACGCTTGACGCCTGAACTGCTGGCGCGCTCCGCCCGGTACAGCGCCCGGATCATCGCCCGCGACCGGCTCCGCCATGTGCTGGCGGCCGTTCCCACGGGCGACGCCACGCAGCGACCCGACGCCCTGCACGACTTCCGCGTCGGCCTGCGACGACTGCGCTCCTGGCTCCGGGCGTTCCGTCAGGAGGTGGACGACACGGTCGGCCCCGGAAGCTTCCGGCGCCTCCGGCGCCTCTCCCGCCGGACCGGCCGGGCACGGGATCTCGAGGTGCAGCTGGCCTGGCTCGCCCAGCCGACGGTGCCGCTGGGCCCGCTCGCCTCCCGCGCGGCCGCGACCATGGCCGAGCGGGTGCGCGCCGACCATGCGTCAGCACTCGCCACCACGTTCGAGCTGATCCGCACCGGGTTCCCGGAGACCGCGAAGAAGCTCGACAAGCGCCTGCGACGGTTCGAGGTGCGGCTCGACTCGGAGAGGGCGGCGGATGACCGGACGATGGCCGACGTCCTCGGCCTCCTGTTCCGGCGAACGGCACGCCAGGTGCGGCAGGCTCTGGCCGCCGTCACGACCAGCGATGAGCCGGCACAGGCCCATCGCGCACGCCTCGCCGTGAAGCGACTTCGCTATCTCGTCGAGGCGCTCGGCGACTGGCACCGCGGCGGGCACCTGGTGACAGAGCGCCTGGCGGCGCTTCAGGATGCCCTGGGCCGCCTCCACGACCGGCATGTCCTGCTGGCGCGCGTGGCGACCGAGGCGCCCTCGCGGCCGCAGCGGGCGCTCGAGTCTGCCGTGCGTCGCGCGGCCGACGCCGAATTCCGCCGAGCCATGCGGCTGATCCGGCATCGCCAGACATCGGCCACGCTGGCGCAAGTCGAACGGCTCGCCACACGGTTGTCGGGAGACGGCGCCCCTGCGCCAGAGCGCCCGGCGAGCCCCACCATTGCCGACACGGAAACGGGAGGACAGGGATGAGTCGTGTTCCACGCCGACGCCACGTTGCGATCATCGCCGCCGCGACGCTGTTGTCGCTCGGCTGGACGAGCCTGCTCCCCGCGCAGGCCCCAACCCGTCCACGCGCCCGGGCCATGGGCGTCGCCCCCGGCGTGCTCCCCACCGGACCGCTCAACGCCATCACGGACGTGCCCGGCGTGCTCGTCGGGCAGACCACCGTGATTCGCGGCGACTCCATCCGCACAGGCGTCACCGCCATCCTCCCGCACGGCGGCAACCTCTACCGCGACCGGGTGCCGGCCGCCGTCTTCGTCATCAACGGTTTCGGGAAGCTGCTCGGGACGACGCAACTGCGCGAGCTCGGTGAACTCGAGACGCCGATCCTGCTGACTTGCACCCTCTGCGTCTGGAAGGCGGCCGACGCGATGGTCGCCCATCTCCTCCAGCAACCGGGGATGGAGGCGGTCCGCTCGATCAACCCGGTGATCGGCGAGACGAACGACGCCTACCTGAACGCCATCCGCGAGCGTCCCATTTCGAGCGCCGACGTCGTCGCCGCGCTGACGGCGGCCCGCCCGGGTCCCGTCGCCGAAGGCAGCGTCGGCGCGGGCACCGGGACCACCACGCTCGGGTGGAAGGGGGGCATCGGGACCTCCTCGCGCCGGGTGCGCCTGGGCGACAGCACCTGGACCGTCGGCGTCCTGGTCCAGACAAATTTCGGCGGCAGCGACGGCCTGATCCTGATGGGGGTGCCAGTCGGGCGCCTGCTGGGGCGCGACGGCCTCTCCGGCGCGGCTGCGCCGCGAGGGCCGACCGGTTCGATCATGATCGTTGTGGCCACCGACGCGCCCCTGTCCGACCGCAACCTCGAGCGCCTGGCGTCCCGGGCCGACATCGGCCTCGGACGCACTGGCGCCACGGCCGGCAACGGGTCCGGCGACTATGTGCTGGCCTTCTCGACCAACCTCGCCGTTCGGCGCCCCGCCGGCGCGTCGCGGCTGGAATCGCCCGAGCTGGGCAACGATAGCATGAGTCCGCTCTTCGCCGGCGTCATCGAGGCCACCGAGGAGGCCATCGACAACGCCCTCTTTGCCGCCACCACCGTCACCGGCAACGGCCACACCGTCCAGGCGCTGCCCATCGCGGACGTGCTCGCGCTCCTTCGGCGACACGAGGCGCTGGCGCCCCCCCTTTCGGCCGCCCCCACAAGCCCGTAGAATCGGGAAGCGTCACCCCTTCGCCACTACCCCAGGACGGGCCATGGACCTGCTGCTCGACTTTCTGAAAACCTATTTCTCGCGCCTCGCACACCTCTGGCCATTCGTGCTCCTCCTGGTCGGCGTCATCGCGGCCCTCGGGCTTCGGATCGGGCAGATCGAGAAATGGGCGCCGGCCGACGCGCTCTACTTCGCCTTCATCACCGCCACCGCCGTCGGGTACGGCGACTTTCATCCGTCCAGTCGACGTTCGAAATGGCTGGCCATCCTCATCGCGCTGATCGGCGTGCTGCTGACCGGGCTGATCGTGGCGGTCGGCCTCGAGGCGGTGACGCACGCCTTCCGCGAAACCCACAGCGTCGCGCCGATCCTGCCCTGACCATGGCCCATGACGACTCCCTCGGCGCCCGGGTGCGGGGCGCCCTCGCGGACACCCCGGGGCTTTCCGAACAGCAGATGTTCGGTGGGCTCTGCTTCCTGGTCAACGGCCACATGTGCGCCGGCATCGTCGGCCGCACGCTGATGGTGCGCATCGGCCCCGACGGATACGCCGAAGCGCTCGCCGAGCCGCATGTTCGGCCGATGGATTTCACCGGCCGGCCGATGACAGGGATGATCTTCGTCGATCCGCCGGCCGTCGCCACCGACGCGGAGCTCGCCGCCTGGGCGGGCCGGGGCGCGCGATACGCCGGCTCCCTCCCTCCCAAGCCGGCCAAGTCCTAGGCGCGACCGATCTCCCCCCTCCTCTCCGAAGGCCAGATGCCCCCGACCATCTCGCTGGACATGATGCAGACGGTCGCGTTGGCCGCGCTCGTGCTCTTTGCCGGGTATGGCATTCGTCGCAAGATCCCCATCCTCGACCGGTTCAACATCCCCGCGCCGGTGGTCGGCGGGTTCATCTTTGCTGCGATCGCCCTCGCCCTGCGGCAAAGCGGCACGCTGCACTTCGAGTTCGACACGAAGCTGCAGAGCCCGTTCATGGTCGCCTTCTTCACCGCGATCGGGCTTGGGGCCAGTCTCGGGCTCCTGAAGATCGGGGGAAAGCAGGTGCTGGTCTTCTGGGGCGTCGCATCCCTCCTCGCGGTCCTCCAGAACGCGGTCGGCGTCGGCCTCGCCGAACTGCTCGGCGTGAACCCTCTCCTCGGCCTGATCACCGGCTCCATCACGATGACCGGCGGGCACGGCACCGGGGCCGCCTTCGGCAAACTGATGGAGGACCAGTACCATTTCCCCGGGGCCGTCACCCTCGCCATGGCGGCCGCCACCTTCGGCCTGGTGACGGGCGGCCTCCTTGGCGGGCCAGTCGGCACCCGCCTCATCAACCGATTCGGGCTGCGGTCCGCCGGGGGCCGTGTGCCACCGGCCGCGGCAGTGGCCGAGCACGCCTCCCTGGACGAGGAGATCGACCTCGAACCCGCCGGCGAGGCGCCGACCGCCTACCTCATGCTGCAGACCCTCACGATCATCCTCGCCTGCATGTGGGCCGGGGGGATCCTCTCGGCGTGGCTGGGACAGTTCGTCACCCTGCCGGGATACATCGGGGCGATGCTGGTGGCCGCCGTGGTCCGAAACCTCGCCGACGCCAGCGGGCGCCTGCATATCGAGGAACGGGTGGTGGACGACCTCGGCACCATCGCCCTCTCGCTCTTCCTGACGATGGCGCTGATGTCGCTGCGGCTGTGGGAATTGCTGAATCTCGCCCTGCCGATGCTGTTGATCGTGTCGGTGCAGGTCGTCATCGTGGCGGCGTTCGCCACCTGGGTCACCTTTCGGGTGATGGGCCGCGACTACGACGCCGCGGTCATGGCCAGCGGGCACTGCGGATTCGGGCTGGGGGCGACGCCGAACGCGGTGGCCAACATGGAATCGCTGGTGGAGCGGTTCGGCAGCGCGCCGCGGGCCTTCCTGGTCGTCCCGATGGTCGGCGCCTTCTTCATCGATTTCACGAACGCGCTGATCATCACCACCTACATCAATTTCTTCGCGCCGTAGGGCAAAACGGCGTTCTGGCGTCCACCGGGTTAGATTTCACCTTCGCCACGATCGCTGTGGCCGGTGGTGGCCCCAAGCCCCAATTCTGCCTCCGGTCCGTCTCTTCATCCTCGCCGGGGGAGTCCATGTCCCTGTACAAGCCGCAGCAGCGCCATATCACGGTCCGCGACCGGGAACTGCACTTCGTCTCCTACGAGGCGCATCCGGCCGATCCCCGGCACGACGCCGATGCGGAGCCGGAGATGTGGTACCTGATGCGCGCCGGACGGCGCTGGGCGGTCATGCCGCGGAATCCGGACCAGCCCGCCGAGGAAACGGACGAGCTGCTCCGCGTCTGGGCGGAGGAAAACGCCTTTGGTGACGAGGTGGCCGAAGTGAGCCGGACGCCGATCGCCGGCCCCCGGGTCCCGCGCCGCCGAACCGACAACTGGTGGGGTCCGAGCGAGGGCCGCCAGGCCAGCTGATCTCTCCCGCCCATCCCGGCCTGCCGGGGTGGGCGTCGACCCGCGGGCGGATCCCTCGGGACTCGCCCCCGGCCCTTCCCCGCAGTATTCTCACTGACATACAGGCACCCCCGACCCCCTCCCCTCCGGAGTCAGCGCCCCATGTCCCTTGACCGCCGCCGGTTTACCGGGCTTCTCGCCGGAATGATCGCGGGCTCCGCCTATCGGCCGGACGCCGCGGCGCACGCGTCTCCCGGCACGCCCGGCGCCGATCCCTGCAATCTCCCGCCGCAGCTGGCGTCACTGAAGCCGATGCTCCAGGGTGTCGAGCCGATCACCGCCGCCGAGCGGGCGCGGCGAATGGACCGCGCACGCCAACTGATGGGCGAACAGGGGGTCGGAGCGGTGCTGATGGAGCCCGGCACCAACATGACGTACTTCACCAATGTGCGATGGGGGCAGTCGGAACGCCCCTTCGTCGCGGTGATGCCTGCCCGGGGCGAGTTGGCGTTCGTCTGCCCCGGGTTCGAGGAGGCGCGAGCGCGGGAGGGGATCCCGGCCGGGGCCGAGGTGCGGGTCTGGCAGGAGGACGAGAGTCCCTACGAGGTCATCGCCGGCATTCTCCGGGACCGGGGACTGGCCGGCGGGACGATCGGCGTGGAAGCGGAAACGCGGTACTTCATCGCCGACGGGGTGCAGCGGGCGGCGCCCGCGGCTACCTACCGGAACGCCGACCCGGTCACCGTAGGGTGCCGGTCAATCAAGTCGCCGGCGGAGCTGGCGCTGATGCAGCGCGCCAGCGACGTCACCGTGGCGGCGTTCGGCGCCGCCTTCGCCACGCTCCGCGCCGGGATGAGCCAGTACGACCTCTCCGAGAACATGACGACCGCCATGCGCCGCCTCGGCGGTTCGTCCCCCTGGGCGCTGGTGGGCTTCGGCGAGGCATCGGCGTTCCCGCACGGCACCTCGCGCCCCCAGAAACTGCAGGAAGGCGACATCGTATTGCTTGACGCCGGGTGCGCCGTCCAGGGCTACCAGTCCGACATCACGCGCACCACCGTCTACGGCACCCCGACGGCTCGGCAAACCGAGATCTGGAACCTCGAGCGCCGGGCGCAGGACGCCGCCTTTGCCGCCGCCCAGCCGGGCGCCACCTGCGGCTCGGTGGACGCCGCCGCACGGAAGGTCATCACCGACGCCGGCTTCGGACCGGGCTACGCCCTCCCCGGCCTGCCGCACCGGACCGGGCACGGCATCGGCATGGACGGCCACGAGGCGCCGAATTTCGTGAAGGGCAGCCCGGTCATCCTGCGGCCGGGGATGTGCTTCAGCGACGAGCCGAACATCTCCATCTACGGCGAATTCGGCATCCGGCTGGAGGACTGCTTGTACATTACCGAGGACGGTCCGCGGTTCTTCGCGCAGCAGTCCCCCTCGATCGACCGCCCCTTCCCCTGAGGAATGGGAGGAACCATGGACCGACAATCGTGGGCCCTGCTGATCCCCATCGTCGCGATGCTGATTCCCATATCGGCGATCGTCATGGGGGGCATTCTCAAGATCGTCCGGCTTCACGTGGAGGAGGCAAAGATCAAGGCGGGCGCCCTCCCCGACGGCGCGATGGCCGAACTCGACGCGGTCCGCGGCGAGATGGACCAGCTCCGCCACGAACTGGGTGAGGTGCAGGAGCGGCTCGACTTCGCGGAGCGGCTCCTGGCGCAGCGCCACGATCACGAGCGGCTGCCAGGTGGCAGCTGACCGCATCCCGACCCCCGCAACCGGAGAGTCATCGATGCCCGCCCCTGGCGTACGCCTGTCTCCCGCGCCGCCTGTACTCGTCGCCCTGCTCCTGCTCGCCTGCGGCGGCAACTCCGGCATGCAGTCCGTCATGGAACATCCCGCCCCGGTGACCGCGCCCGCCCATTTCGTCCCGCTTGACTCCGCCAGTGTCATCGCCCCGGCCGACACGCTGGTCGGAGCCGGCTGCCTGACTCCGCTGACGGACGCGATTACCGGCATCCAGATCGTCCTCGTCCGGTCCGAGAGCGGACTGGGCGACTACCAGGCGCCGAGCAAGGCGTACGGGCTGCGGGACGACCAGCTCCTTCGGCTGGAATGCAACACCGGGCGGGTGCTCGGCGTCGTGCGGCGATGAATGCACAGCTCGACGCGATCGCCGCCGAACTGCGGGAGGCGACGGCCCGACTGCATCGGCTCCGCGACTCGGTTCCGGCCGAGCGGTGGCCGGTCCGACACGACCCTGCCCGGTGGTCCGTGTCGGAGTGCATCGCGCACCTGAACCTGACTTCGGCCGCCTTCGAGCCGCTGCTGACCGTCGGCCTCGAGCAGGCGAGGAAGGAGCAGGCATCTCCTC
The DNA here is from genome assembly GCA_963748815.1 of uncultured Gemmatimonadales bacterium. Classification (GTDB taxonomy): domain Bacteria; phylum Gemmatimonadota; class Gemmatimonadetes; order Gemmatimonadales; family GWC2-71-9; genus SPDF01. The sequence continues at coordinate 37,304 of CAVVKJ010000011.1, forward strand.
GCAAGTACGCGCGGGGCTTCCTCGGCTGGGCGCTGTGGAAGATGACCGGGCCGGATTCGCGCGGCCGGATGCAGACTGCGCCGGGGTTCGTGCCGGCGAACTCGCCCGCCGCCGAGGTGGTGACCGCGGACTTCGAGCGTTGGCAGGCGGTCATCCTGGCCCTCCTCGCTTCGGCGGACGGCGTGCCGATCGACAAGGTGAACCTGATCTCGCCCTTCAACGCCCGGATGAAATACAACCTCTACGCCGCGTTCTCGGTCATCCCGCGCCACCAGCATCGGCACCTGCAGCAGGCGGAACGGGTGTGGAGCAAGGCTCCCTAGTCATCGTCGGTGTCGCCCCGCGCCCGGCCGGCCTCTCCGGACTCACCCGGTCCACCGGCGGTGAGCTGGGAGACGCCAGGCGCCGAACCGTCACCATAGACCAATGATCCACCGGTGTGACCGACCTGGTAGCCCGCCACGAGGAGACCGACGGTGGCAACCGTTGCGACGGCTCGCGCCCCCCGGCCTGCGGCCCCGCGAACCAGTCCCGCGGCGCTGAGCGCGAAGACGATGCCTGAAAAGATCAGGAAGCGCTCGGCCGCCTCTTCATGCGTCTCGATGCGCTGCTCGCCCACGATGTCTTCAGCCCGTTCCTCCTGGTCCTGACCCGTCTCGAGGGAAGCCCAGGCGCTCAACGTCAGGGCACCGGCCATGGCCACGGGAACAGCCCAGGCCCGAAACGGGGCCACGCCGCGGCGAACGGCCCAGAGCGCCCCCAGGGCGGCCAGGGGAAGGAACGCCATCAACACGATGGGGAAATGCACGACGGCAGGGTGCAGGGGATCAGGCAACATGGTCAGCCTCCGGTAGTGGGTTGGCTGACACGGTAGTGAATCGGGAGGGTCGGCACCATCCGACAATTGACGCAGGGCGCGCCCGCCTCAGCCCCTGCTCCCGCATCCGACAGTTGACGGAGGGGCTGGCATGGATGATCACGACGAACACCGGCTGACACGCACCGTCGCCCTTCTCCTGGCCATCATCGGCCTGGGAGGACTCATCGACCTGGCGATGGATCGGCCGACCCGATGGCTCTCCTTTCACGTGGTGTACGAAGTCGCCCTCGTGCTCGGCTCTCTCGCCACCGCGTTCTGGCTGGCGCGCGGCTGGGGGAGCGCCGCCGCCACCAACCGCGCGCTCCGGCAGAGCCTGACCGAGCGACAGGCGGAGCGGGATGCCTGGCGCGCCAGCGCGGAACAGGCCCTCGCCGGGCTGGGGGCGGCCATCGACGCACAGTTTGCCGCGTGGGGACTGACCCCGGCCGAGCGGGAGGTCGCGCTGCTGGTGCTCAAGGGACACGGGCACAAGGAGATTGCCGTCCGCACCGGCCGGAGCGAGCGGACCGTCCGGCAACACGCGGCCGCGGCCTATGGCAAGGCCGGCCTCGGCGGGCGGGCGGAGCTGGCGGCGTTCTTTCTGGAGGGGGTCGCGCTTCCGCCGGGGGGCACGCCCACCTGAGGAAGTTCGTTGACGGAACTTACGGCCGGGCTCCGTAGGGTCCGGGCCGGCAACCCTGCTTCGAGGTGGACCATGCGCTGGAATCCCAAGATCTGGACCCCGATCGCGCAAGTCTTGACGGTGGTCAACGTGGCGGCCGTCTACTTCGCGGCGGAGGCCGCGGAGCCCTGGCACGCCGTGCTGCACGCGGCGCTCGGCGTCGCCTTCCTCCTCTGGGCCGAGCGGCTTCGCGCCCGCGCGACACGAGCCCTCCTCGAGGAGGAATTGGGCCAGCCGGAATTGATGCCGGGAGAAATGGACCACGTCCGGAACGAGCTGGCCGAGGTGCAGGAGCGGCTCGACTTCGCCGAGCGGATGCTGGCGCAGCGACGCGAGCCCGAACAGGAGCGGTCATGACAATTCACCTGTCCCTTCTCACCGCCTTCTGCCTCGGGCTGACGGCGGCAGCCAGCGCGCAAACCAAGGTCGCGATGTCGCCCGATGCGGAGGGGGTGACCCTCGCCGCGCGCGACTATATCGAGGCGTTCTATGAAGGGGATTCCACCAAGATCGTCCGCAGCGTCAGCCCGACGGTGGTCAAGTATGGGTATTACATCCCGCGGGGCGACTCGACCTACCACGGCGAGGGGATGAGCTACGCCGGGATGCTGGATTACGTGCGGAAGGTCAAGGCGAGCGGGCGGTCGACCCCGGCCAGCGCCCCCCGCGAGGTGGTGCTCCTGGAGGTGCTCGACCAGGTCGCGGCGGCCAAGGTGGTGGCGTGGTGGGGGACGGACTTCCTGCACCTGGCCAGGATCGACGGCCGGTGGATGATCACCCAGGTGATCTGGCAGACGCCGCCCAGGTCCTAGAAACACAACGCCCGTCCAGTGTGTGGTCACCGGGCGGGTCGATGGTTCTTGGCAGTTTGATCACCCGGTCTGCTCTGCTACCCCGGGGCCCGAAGGCTATGTCGATTGGCCTGAAGGTAATGGGTCACCCCCCAAAACGCCAGTGGCGAGTTGTCCCCGCCCCGCCGAGGGCCTATCCTTCGCCCCGGCGGCCCCCCGGTCGCCCATCTACCGTCGACCGCATCGGCAGCCCCCGTCTCTGGAAAGGCCCCCACCGCGGTTGCGCTCTTCAGCAAGGAACGCCGTGCCTTTCGCCGCTCTGAACCTTCATCCGAACCTGCTCAAGGGCATCAAGGAACTCGGATTCACCCGTCCCACGCCGATCCAGGCCGACTCGATTCCCCCGGCGCTCGCCGGGCGGGATCTCCTGGCCTGCGCCATGACCGGCAGCGGCAAGACCGCCGCCTTCGTCCTCCCCATCCTGCAGCGGCTCATGGACTCGAAGCGGGGCACCACCCGCGCCCTGATCCTGAGCCCGACGCGCGAGCTCGCGCTCCAGATCCTGGAAGACATCAACGACCTCGCGACCCACACCCCGGTCACCGCCGCCGCCGTCTACGGCGGGGTGGGGATGGGGCCGCAGGAGCACGCGCTGCGGAGCGGGGCGGACATCATCGTCGCGACGCCGGGCCGACTGCTCGACCACATGAAGCAGCCCTACGCCAAGTTTGCCGGGCTCGAGGTCCTCGTCCTCGACGAGGCCGACCGGATGCTCGACATGGGATTCCTCCCCGACATCAAGCGCATCATGCGCCATATCCCGGCCAAGCGTCAGACGCTTTTCTTCAGCGCCACGATGCCGGGCCCCATCGCCGCCCTGACCCGGGAGCTGTTGAACGACCCGGCCCTGATCAACCAGGCCCGGAAGTCGGCCCCGGCCATCGGCATCACGCAGGCGGTGTACCCGGTGCGCCAGGAGCTGAAGGCCGGGCTCTTCCTGGCCCTCCTCGCCAAAGGCGAGATGCGCGAGGCGCTGGTCTTTACCCGGACCAAGCACCGGGCCGACCGCCTGACCAAGCACCTGATCCGCGAGGGCATCAAGGCGGAGCGGATTCACGGGAACCGGTCGCAGGCGCAGCGGACCGAGGCGCTGGCCGGCTTCAAGAGCGGCAAGTACCGGGTGCTGGTGGCCACCGACATCGCCGCGCGGGGCATCGACGTTGAGGAACTCGGGCACGTGGTGAACTTCGACGTGCCGAAGGTCCCGGAGGACTACATCCACCGGGTCGGCCGGACGGCGCGCGCGGAGGCCACCGGCGATGCGTTCACGTTCGTCTCGCCGGAAGAAGAGGGCGACCTCCGCTCGATCGAGCGCGCGGTCGGGAAGCGGCTGCCGCGGGTCACCATTCCCGATTTCGACTACGCCGCGAAGCAGAACGTGCAGCTGGAGGTGCCCCTGGCCGAGCGGATCGCCACCATCCGCGCCAAGAAGGCGGATGACCGGGCGAGGTCCAAGGCCAAGGCGGCGCGGCGCGCGGCGCACGAGGCCACCCAGGGGCGCCCCGGTGGCGGGCCGGCCAAGAAGTCGGGCGGCGGGTCGCGGCGCGGCGGTCCCTCGGGCGCGCGTGGGGGGCACTCCCGCTAGCCGTCCCGCCGTCACCCCAAGCAAGGAGGCACACGATGAATTCGCGCACAGGCAACCTGGTCGGCGCCATCCTGCTGCTCGCCTTGTTCGCGTATCTCGGGGTGCGGATTTCGCTGGCGGCCGCGGGCACCGAGCTCCCGACGGGACAACGCGCCGTCATGCTGCTGCAGTGGTGGTACGCGGTGCTGGCGGCGCTGGCGATCGTCGGCCTGCTCCTCCGCCACGGCGGCACCCGCCTGGTCCTTTTCGCCTGGGCGGCGATCTTCACCCTCCGGTACGCGCTGGCGCCCATCTATCTGGGCGGCAAGGGCATCGGGCTCGCCGTGGCCGGCGGCGCAATCGGGCTCGCCATCGCGAGCGGCGTGGTCTACCTCGGGTTCCGGGCCCTGGAACCCCCGGGCGGTGCTCCCCCCGCATGAGCGCTGCCAACGACGCCGCGCCGATCCCGGTGCGCGTGCGCGCCGCCGACGGCACCGCGCGCGACGACGGCTGGGTGCGCACCGCGCGCCGTCCGTTCGCGGCCCGAGTCGGCGAAGGTCTGCTGATGGCCGGCGGCGGCACCGCCATCGGCGTCCTCCTGCTCCCGATTCCGCTGGTGCACCTCTTCGGGATCATGTTTGCGCTCACCACCTGGTGGTTCGCGCTGCAGCGGGTGCGGACCGACACCGTCGTGGTGAACGTCGGCGGGACCTGCCCGCACTGCGGCACGGCGGGGACCTTCTTCGCCGGCTTCGGGCGGAAGCGGTACCGGCTGCCGATCTCCACCTCCTGCCCGTCCTGTTCTCACGCCCTCACTCTCGAGCCGCTCCCCCGATGAATTTGTACCGAATCAAGGTCACCACCATCGATGGCCAGACGATCCCGATGTCCACCTACAAGGGACGCGTCCTGTTGATCGTGAACGTGGCCAGCAAGTGCGGCTATACGCCGCAATACGCCGGGCTTGACGCCCTCTCTCGCACGTACGAGCGCCGGGGGCTGACGGTGCTGGGATTCCCCTGCGACCAGTTCGGCAACCAGGAGCCGGGAGACGACGCGTCGATCAAGGAGTTCTGCTCCCTGACCTACGACGTCTCCTTCCCGATGTTCTCGAAGATCGACGTGAACGGCGCCGACGCCCATCCCCTGTACGTGCACCTCAAGGCCGCGAAGCCGGGCCTCCTGGGCACTGAGGGGATCAAGTGGAATTTCACGAAGTTCCTCGTCGACCGGGGCGGCGCCGTGGTCAAGCGCTACGCGCCGACCGACACCCCCGAGGCCATCGAGCCGGACATCGTCGCGCTGCTCGCGAAGTAGCTCCGCTGGCTGATCGACCGGCTCACCTGGAAGGCGGCGGATCGATGGGGAAGATCATGGCACTGGTCGGCACGACCATCGGGGGCGCGGTGGGCTGGTGGCTGGGCGCGCGGGCTGGAGTGATGACGGCCTTCGTCTGCAGCATGGTGGGCACCGGCGTCGGACTCTACGCGGCCCGGCGCTTCACGCAGGACTATCTGGAGTGATCGACACCCGGCGCACCACCGCCCTGACGGCGCTCGCGCTGCTCGCCTTTGCCGGTAATTCGATCCTCTGCCGGATGGCCCTCGGCGGTCACCTGATGGATCCCGCCGGGTTCACGGCGGTGCGCCTCGCATCGGGCGCCCTCACCCTCTGGCTCCTCCTCGCCGTCCGGGGCGCCGGTGCACCGCGCCTCGCGGGGCACTGGGCCTCCGCCGCCGCCCTATTCATGTACGCCGCCGCCTTCAGCCTGGCGTACGTCTCCCTCGACGCCGGGACGGGAGCGCTCATCCTCTTCGGCGCCGTGCAGGTCACGATGCTCCTCGCCGGCCTGCGCGCCGGAGAGCGCCCCCGCCCCACCGAATGGCTCGGCCTTGCCCTCGCGCTGACCGGGCTCGTGGTCCTGGTGCGGCCGGGGCTCTCCGCCCCGGCGCCGGGAGGCGCCGCGTTGATGGCGACGGCCGGGATCGCGTGGGGCGTCTACTCGCTGCGGGGACGGGGCAGCCGGGAACCACTCCGCAACACCGCGGGCAACTTCATGATGGCCGCGCCGGTGGCCCTCCTCCTGGTGCCGCTGGCCGGCGGGGTCCACGCCTGGACCCCGGCCGGACTCGCCCTCGCCGCGGCCTCCGGCGCACTCGCCTCCGGTGTCGGCTATGCGGTCTGGTACGCCGCGCTCCCCGCCCTCTCCGCCACGCGCGCCGCGCTGGTCCAGCTGCTGGTGCCCGTCCTTGCGGCGGCCGGGGGAGTGGCGCTCCTTTCCGAGGTCATACCGCTCCGCCTCCCCGTGGCCGCGGCCCTGGTGCTGGGAGGCGTGGCGCTGGCCGTCACCGCCCGATCCCCCGGACACGGGAGGCAGCCCTGATGCGCATCGCCCTGACCCGCGACGTCAGCCCCGCCATGCACCTCTGCGAACTCAGCCACCTCGCGCGCACGCCGATCGACCACGACCGCGCCCTGGCCCAGCACGCGGCGTATGAGCAGTGCCTCATGGAACTCGGCTGCCACGTGCATCGACTGCCGTCGGACGCCTCGATGCCCGACGCCGTGTTCATCGAGGACACCGCGGTCGTGGTGGACGAACTCGCCGTGATCGCCCGGCCCGGCGCGAAGTCACGCCGCGGGGAAACGGAAACGGTGGCGGCCGCCCTCGGTCGGTACCGGTCGCTGGCCGCGATCGAGGCGCCGGGGACGGTCGACGGCGGCGACGTGCTGCGGGTCGGGCGGACCTTCTTTGTCGGGGACTCGGCGCGGAGCAACCGCGACGGCATCGCGCAGCTGGGCGAGTTGCTCGCGCCGTACGACTACCGGGTTGTGCCAGTCGTCACGCGGGACTGCCTCCACCTCAAAACCGCCGCGACCGTCGCCGCGCCGGGCGTGGTCGTCCTCAACCCCGCCTGGGTGGACCGCGCGCTCTTCGAGCACGCGACCGTCGTCGAGGTCGACCCGGCGGAGCCATTCGCCGGGAATGTGCTCCGGGTCGGCGAGACGACCATCTGCGGAGCGGCGTTTCCACGGACGAACCGCCGCCTCGAGACGGCGGGGGTCGCCGTGCGGACGGTGGACATGTCGGAATTCGCGAAGGCCGAAGGCGGGGTGACCTGCTGCAGCATCATCTTCGAGACGACGGAGGGCCCCGGAACATGACCTTCGCGCGGCGCGTCTTCACGGTGGCCTGGGTGTACGGCTTCCTGTCACTGCTCCCGATGTATTTCATGGAGGCCTGGTACATGGAGCGCCTCCCGCCGGCGCTCACCCACCCGGAGTTCTACTACGGATTCATCGGCGTGGCGCTCGCCTGGCAGGCGCTCTTCGTCCTCATCGCGCGGGAACCGGCGCGGCTGCGGCCGGCCATGCTGCCCGCGGTGCTGGAAAAGCTGGGATGGGGGATCGCGGTGCCGGTGCTCGTGCTGCAGGGCCGGGCGCCGAGCTTCTTCCTCCCGGCGGCGGCCATTGACCTGCTGCTCGCGGTGCTGTTCGTGATGGCGTGGCGGAAGACCTCGGAGCCCCAATGACTCGTCCCTGTGTGGCAGCCCCCCTTGTGCTCCTCGCCTTGCTCGCGGCCATCCCGGCGAGCGGCCACGCCCAGGACGCCAAGCAGCGCACCAAGTGCGCGGAGGCGGTGCAGCTCTTCCGGTCCGCCGACCGGGACATGGCGAAGTTCTTCGAGACGGCGGTGGGGTACGCCATCTTCCCGTCGGTCGGGAAGGGGGCGTTCATCGTCGGCGGCGCCGCCGGCACCGGGTGCCTCTACGAGGGAGGCGCCATCATCGGCCAGGCGAAGCTGGCGCAGGTGACCGTCGGCTTCCAGCTCGGTGGGCAGGCGTACGCCGAGATTATCTTCTTCCAGAGTGACGACGCCCTCGCCTCGTTCAAGTCGAGCAAGTTCGAGATGAGCGCCCAGGTCAGCGCCGTGGCGGCCGCCAGCGGGGCCTCGGCCAATGCCAAGTACGAGCTCGGCGTGCTGGTCTTCACGATTGCCAAGGGCGGGTTGATGTACGAAGCGTCGGTCGGCGGACAGAAGTTCACCTTCAAGCCGGTGGCAGATCCGCCATCGGCCGAGACCGCCGCCCCAGCGCAGGACTGACGGACCGCGGCAGGAGCGTTCTTATGGCGCTGTACGAGGAATTCGTCGATTCAGGACAGTGGCTCTTTCAACGCCGGAGCTGGCTGCCAATCGCCGGCGTCGCGCTGCTCCTCACGCAGGTGTGGTCGGCGGCGGCGGTCGGACGCCTCCCGCTCATCCCGGACGCCTGGCCATTCATCTGCTTCGGGATTTCGTTGTTCGGGCTGGTCCTGCGTGCCTACACGGTCGGCACCGCCGCTCCCGGCACCTCCGGACGCAATCGGGGCCAACAGGTCGCCCAGTCGCTCAATACCACCGGTCCCTACTCGGTGGTGCGGCACCCCCTCTACTTCGCCAACGCCGTGATGTGGCTCGGGCCGGCCCTCTACCCCCAGCGCGCCTGGTTCGTCGCCGTCTTCGCCCTGGCGTTCTGGCTGTACTACGAGCGGATCATGTTCGCCGAGGAGGAGTTCCTCCGGGGCAAGTACGGGAAGGAGTTCACGGAGTGGGCAGCCCGCACCCCCGCCTTCCTGCCCCGGCTCCGACTCTGGCAACGCTCGCGGCATCCGTTCGGCCTCCGGATCGTCCTGCGTCGGGAATACACCGGGCTGCTCCTGCTGGTGGTGCTCTTCGCCGCGCTCGATTCACTCCACTTCTGGGCCGCCGCACGGGAATGGGAAATCGAAAGCTTCTGGGAATGGAGCCTCATCCTCGGCGCGGCCCTGGCGATGGGCCTGCGCATGCTGCGCCGGCACTCGACGCTCCTCGAAGACCGGCCCTCGAAGGCGAAGAGCTGACCCCGAAACGAAAGGGCCGGCCCGACAGAGTCGGACCGGCCCAGGCTCGGTAGCCGGCGACGCCGGCGTCCCCTCTCGACTTACTTGAGCTTGACGACGTTCTCGGCCGCGGGCCCCTTGGCGCCCTGGACGATGTCGAATTCAACCCGCTCGCCTTCGGCAAGCGACTTGAAGCCCTGGCCCGAGATGGCCGAGTGGTGGACGAAGCAGTCCTTCTGGCCGCCTTCGGGGGTGATGAAACCGAAGCCCTTGGCGTCGTTGAACCACTTCACGGTGCCGGTCGTACGCATGCGGTACTCCTGATGGTGTGGTGTAATCGGAGTCCGGGCATGCCGTCCTGGCCGACTACGGTTGTTCCGGGCACACCGCCGGACGGCGGGGACCCATGCGGACCGGGAACCAAAAAAGGGCACCGCGAATGCGAGCCCTTGAGTGAAACCCGGCACTAATCCACGCCGAAAGACGTGTTTCCGCAGAGCCAAGCTAAGACACGCCCGCTGAACGCACAAGACCGGAAATCGACCATACCGAATAAATCCCGAATCGAGGCAATATTGCCGGATGCCTGACATCGGCCACGCCCTCGCCTACTACGCCGTCTTCCTGGTGTCCGTCACCGTGCACGAGGCGGCCCACGCCTGGGCGGCCCTGCTCGGCGGAGACAAGACCGCCTACCACGGGGGACAGGTCACCCTCGACCCCCGTCCCCATATCCGGCGGGAACCGATGGGGTTGCTCTGGATTCCCCTCATCAGCGCCCTGATTTCCGGCTGGCCGATCGGGTTCGCCAGCGCGCCCTATGATCCCGCCTGGGCCCGCCGGTACCCGAAGCGCGCCGCCTGGATGGCGCTCGCCGGCCCGGCCTCCAACCTGCTCCTCGTCCTCCTGGCCTTCGCCGCCCTTCGGATCGGGGCGAACGCGGGCCTCTTCTTCCCGCCCGAGCGCGCCGGCTTCGACCGCCTCGCCGCGACCGACGCCGGCGCCACCTGGTCGGCGATCGTCTTCGTCCTGAGCGTGGTGCTTTCGCTCAACCTCCTGCTGGCCGTCCTCAACCTCTTTCCCTTCCCGCCCCTCGACGGGAGCGGGGTGGTCCCGCTCTTCCTGGGCGACCGCGCCACCGTGAAGTACCAGGACTTCATCTGGCACAACCGCGGCCTCGGCATCATCGGCATCCTCATCGCCTGGCAGCTCTTCAGCTACGTGTTCGACCCGGTGTTCCGCTTGACCCTCAATCTTCTCTACCCCGGAGCGGGGTACCACTGATGGCGCCGCGGCCGAACCGGCTCGCCGCCTCGACCAGCCCCTACCTGCTGCAGCACGCCGACAACCCGGTGGACTGGTATCCCTGGGGAGACGAGGCGCTGGCGCGCGCCCGGGAGGAGCACAAGCCGATCCTCCTGTCGATCGGCTACTCGGCGTGCCACTGGTGCCACGTGATGGCGCACGAGTCGTTCGAGGACCCGGCCATCGCCGCGCAGATGAACGAGGGGTTCGTGTGCGTGAAGGTCGACCGGGAGGAACGCCCCGACCTCGACGACATCTACATGGCCGCGACCATGGCGATGAACCAGGGCCATGGCGGCTGGCCGATGACGGTGTTCCTGACCCCGGAGCAGCGCCCCTTCTTCGCCGGGACGTATTTCCCCCCCGAGGACCGGCACGGTCGGCCCGGCTTTCCCGCCATCCTGCGGCGGATCACCGAGCTCTGGCGTGACAACCGTGCCGCGCTCGAGCGCGTGGGCGAGGAACTCGCCGCGCACCTGCGCCAGACCGGGGACCCGAGCCCGGGGGAGGTGGTGCTCGACGCCGCGTTCACCCGCCTGCTCGACCAGCTCACCGCCACCTTCGACCCCGCGTGGGGCGGCTTCGGTCGCGCCCCGAAATTTCCTCCGTCGACGCTCCTCCGACTGCTGCTGACTCTCGACCGCCGCCTCGGCGACGGACGCGCGCTCCAGATGGTCCGCCGCACCCTCGACGGGATGGCGCGCGGCGGGATGTACGACCAGATCGGCGGCGGGTTCAGCCGCTATTCGACCGACGACCAGTGGCTGGTGCCGCACTTCGAGAAGATGCTCTACGACAACGCGCTGCTGACGCGCGCGTACCTCGAAGGGTACCAGGCGACCGGCGACCCCTTCTATCGGACCATCGCCACGGAGGTGCTCGACTACATCCTCCGCGAGATGACGGCGCCGGAGGGAGGATTCTACTCCGCCACCGACGCCGATTCGGAGGGGGTGGAAGGGAAGTTCTTCGTCTGGACCAAGGGAGAGTTCGAGGCGGTGCTGGGCACGGAGGCCCCGCTCGCGGCGGCATGGTACGACGTGACCGCGATGGGCAACTGGGAAGGGCATTCGATCCCGCGCACGCCGCGGACGCTTGCCGACGTGGCCGCGGAGTTCGGCCTCGATGCGGAGGAGGCGGCGACCCGGCTCGCGGCGGCACGAGCGCGATTGTACGCGGCCCGGCTCCGGCGCGTCCCACCCGGGCTCGACGACAAGGTGCTCACGTCGTGGAACGGACTGATGATCGGCGCCATGGCGGAGGGGGCGCGGGTCCTCGGCGAGCCGCGCTACCTCGCGGGCGCGGCGCGTGCCGCGGACTTCGCGCTCGCAGAGTTGCGGGGCCCGGATGGCCGTCTCCTCCGGAGCTGGCGTCGCGGCAATGCCCACCTCAACGCCTACCTCGAGGACTACGCCTTCCTCGGCAACGGACTGGTCGATCTGTACGAGGCGGGCGGCGGGGAGCGCTACCTCGCGGCGGCGCGGGACCTTGCCGACCCGGCTGCTCAGCGACTTCGCCGCCCCCGACGGCGGCTTCTTCAGCACGTCAGCGGACCACGAGGCGCTCCTCGTGCGGCCGCGCGAGGGTCACGACGGCGCGGTGCCGGCCGCCAATGCATCCGCGGCGCTCCTGCTCGCGCGGCTCGCGGCGCATGATGGCCGAGACGACTGGCGCACCGCGGCGGAGGCGGCGCTGCTCGCGTGGGGGGACGCGATGGCCAGGGAACCGCGCGCCTTCGCGCAGAGCCTGCTCGCGCTCGACTTCATCCGGGAGGGGCCGGTGGAACTGGCCTTCATCGGCGCCCCCGACGACGCGGGCCTCCGCGGGCTCCAGCGCGAGGTCGCCCGCCACTTCATTCCGCATCGCATCATCGGCCAGCACGACCCCGACACCGGCGCCACCGACCGGCCGCTGCTGGCCGGCAAGGGCCTCGTGGACGGGCACGCCGCGCTCTACGTCTGTCGCGACTTCGCCTGCCAGGCCCCGTCACCCGCCCGGGCAGGTCGCGGCTCGCGCTCGGCATCCCGGGCCGCCTGAGTCGGGTATGTCCGGCAGGACCGTGTACCGCACGCTATATTCCCAGAGTACGTCCCATTTCTCTGGCCGCCCTCGACGGGCGGAAGGCGCGGTTCCCGATGTCCACAATTCGAGTCACCTTTCCCAGCCGCGACGCTGCGTCGTTCTCGGATGACGTGAAGGCGCGGGTCTCCGACTACTTCACCTCCCGCGGCCTCTCCGACAAGGCCGACTGGCGCATGGTCCTGAAGGGGCTGATCCTGCTCGCGGTCACCTTTGTCCCCTACGGATTGATTCTCAGCAACAACTTCGGCCCCTGGACCATGCTCGGCCTGGCGGTGGTGATGGGCGTGGGCGTGGCCGGCATCGGCTTCAGCATCTCGCACGACGCCCTGCACGGCGCCTACTCGAACAACGCCACGGTCAACCGTGTCATCGGCTGGTCGTTCGACATCTGCGGCGCCAACGGGTACATGTGGAAGGTCACGCACAACGTGATCCACCACACCTACACCAACATCGAGGGACTCGACGAGGACCTCACCGTCTCGCCCCTCCTCCGGCTCTCGCCGCACACCGAGTGGAAGCCGATCCACCGCTTCCAGCACCTCTACGGTTTCCTGGCCTACAGCTTCTCGACACTCTTCTGGGTGTTCGTGAAGGACTACAAGTACTTCCTCCAGAAGGACATCGGACCGTTCCTCGACCGGAAGAATCCGCGGAAGGAAGTCGCCGGACTCTTCATCGGGAAGGCGATCTACTACAGCTGGGCCATCCTCATCCCGTTCTTCGTGGTGAACGTGCCGTGGTGGCAGTTCGTCATCGGCTTCGTGGTGATGAACCTCGTGGCCGGCACCATCCTCGGCGTGGTGTTCCAGCTGGCGCACGTCGTGGAGGACATCACCTACCCGACGCCCGACGCGGCCGGGGCCATGGGCTCGGCCTGGATGCAGCACGAGATGGAGACGACCTCCGACTTCGGCCCGAAGAACTGGCTGCTCTGCTGGTATGTCGGCGGACTCAACTTCCAGGTGGAACACCACCTCTTCCCGAAGGTGTGCAGCATTCACTATCCCGCCATCAGCGAGATCGTGAAGCAGACCGCCCTGGCGCACGGCCTGCCGTACAACCAGCACGCCACACTGCGCGAGGCGGTCGCGTCGCACTACAAGTCGCTCAAGCGTCTCAGCCTCGAACCGCTGGCCGCCGCCGCCTGACGGGCGCCCGATCGGCGTGAGACGGTTCTGGTACTGGCGGTGGCGGCTCCTCGGCCGGGAACCGGCGGCCTGCCTCGGATGCGGCGGGCCGCTGACGCAACAGGCGGTGGCGTGGTGCCACGCCGCCGCCGGCCAGGTGGAACTTTCCCTGCAGGGACTTCCCTTCCGCGTCTGCGGCAACGGCTGCACCGACCGGCGGCAACCGCGGGCCGGATTCGTCGCCGAACTCGAGGCGGCACTTCTCGACGGCGGCCACATCCCGATGGCCCACCCGACCGGACAGGCGGGAGCCCTCAGCTGCTACGCCTGCGCCAACCGGGTCTGGCAACCGGACAGCGGCAGCGGCGAGGTGCACGGCACCCTCCCCTTCCCCGGCCTTCCCGCCATGAACGCCACTGTGCGCGGCCCGGTCCGGACCTGCAACGGGTGCGGGCGGATGCAGCTGCTCCCCTCGGAGAGCATCCGCGCCGATCTCATCGCGGCGCTGGCCGAGGCGATCGAGGCCGCCGGCGTGCGGTCCAGCTTCCGCAAGTAATCAGCGCCGCATCAGCACCCGCTCCACCGAGTGCCGAGGCGACTCGAATCCCTCCTCGGCGGGGTACCCCACCGCCACCAGCGCCGGCACCCGGGCGTATTCGGGCAGTCCGAGCACCGACTTCACCTTGTCCGGGTCGAAGCCGAGCATCGGCGAGGTGCCGAGTCCCATGCTCTCGGCGATCAGCAGCAGGTACCCCAGCGCGATGTAACTCTGTTCCGCCCCCCACTCCTCCCGCTCCGCATTCGACTTGGCGCCCAGGGTGCCAAGGAGATGCGCCTTGGTGCCGGCGGCCTTGTCGGCCGGCAGCGTCGCGGCAAAGGTTTCCTCGATGGTGTCGAGGGCGTCGCGTGTGTCGGTGTACAGCACCAGCAACACCGGCGCGGCGCCGACCTGCGCCTGGCCGTAGGCCGCGGCCTGCAGTTCGTCCTTGAGTTGCTGGTCGCGGACCGCCACCCAGCGCCAGGGCTGGACGTTGAACGCCGAAGGGGCCTGACCGGCGCTTCCAACCAGGTGCGCGAGTTCGGCGTCGGGGACTGGGGCATCGGTGTACCGCCGAATGGAGCGGCGCGATTCGGCGGCGTCGACGACGGCCTGCGCGAGCGGGGTGGTAATCATATCTGTGTGCTCCTTATTAATGTGATAACACATATTGATTTCAAACAAAGCCCCGGAACCCGGGGCCAGGCCTACGCGGAGTTCCGCGGCATCAACCGACGCACCTCGTCCAGGACGGAAATCAGCTGCCGCAGGCGGGCGGCCGAGATGGTGCCCACTTCGCGTTCCTCGATTTGCCTGAGTGGCACGGCCGCCTGCTCCAGCACCGCGAGGCCACGCGAGGTGATGGTGGAGGTCACCACGCGCCGGTCGTCGGTGTCCCGCGCCCGCGCCACGAACCCCATCTTCTCGAGTCGATCGAGCAGCCGCGTGGTGTCGGCCACCGGCGCCACGAGACGGGCCTGGACCTCGCAACGCGGCAGCCCGGCCGGGCCGGCCCCGCGCAGGATCCGAAGCACGTTGTACTGCGTTGGTGTGATCCCAAGCGGACGAAGCAACTCGGCGAGGCGCAGGTCCAGCAACGCCGCCGTGCGCTTGATGCTCACCACCGCCTCCTGCACCGGGGAGGGGAAAGGCCTGGTCTGCTTCAGTTCCCTTGCGAGTTGGCTCATGGGTGAATATTATGTGTTGTCACACTAAATGTCAAGTGTCGTATCTGATACGGAGGATATCCCCGATGCCACATCCCGCCACGGCGGCCAGCCGCCCCACCGCCGGCATTCTCCCCGGCGTCGCCACCCCGGAAGGGGAGGGGATCACCGTCTACCGGCCCTTCCCTTCCGCTGCCGCCCGCGAAATCGATCCCTTCCTCCTCCTCGACCGCCTGGGCCCGGTGACGATCGCTCCCGGCGCCGGCGCCGGCGTCCCCCCGCACCCGCATGCCGGGTTCGAGGTGGTGAGCTACATCCTCCAGGGCGGGCTGGAGCACCGCGACTCGGCGGGCCACCACGGCCGCCTCGGCGCCGGCGACGTGCAGTGGATGACCGCCGGGTCCGGCATCGTCCACTCCGAGATGCCTGCCGAGGACCTCCGCGCCCGCGGTGGAACGCTCGAGGCCATCCAGCTCTGGATCAATCTCCCCGCCCGCGACAAGCAGATGCCGCCGCGCTACGGCGACGTGCCGGCGGCGAACATCCCCGTGGCGACCTCGGCCGACGGCCTCGCCACCGTGCGTGTCATCGCCGGCGAGGCGCTCGGCGCCAGCGCCACTCTCCCGCTCCGCACCGCCATCACCTACCTGCACTGGACGCTGGAGCCGGGCGCCGTCGTCACCCAAGCCGTTGCCCGACGGCACCGAGGCCCTGGCCTATGTGCTCGACGGCGGGGCGCGTTTCGGCAGTGATGCCGCCAGAGCGGGACGGGATGAACTGGTTCGGTTCGCCGGGGAGAACGGTCCCGTCACCGTCCGCGTGCCGACAGACGGCGCGCGCACCGAGGTGCTCCTGCTGGCCGGCCCGCCGACCGGCGAGCCCGTCGCGCGCTCGGGGCCGTTCGTCATGAACACGATGGCGGAGATTCGGGAGGTGATCGGGAGGTACCGAGGGGGCGCGCTGGGGGACATTCCGTCGGATTGAGGTGGCGCGCTACGCGCCGGGCCGACTCCGGAGCCGGAGGAGGTGCTTGAGCCGGGTGTGATCCTCCCGCTCCCGTTCCTCGAGCAGCGCGCGAACCCGGTGGATCTCACCGGCGAGTCCGGGGGCGACGCGGTTCTCCAGCGTGTTGACCTGGCGTGACGTGCGGCGGAGCGCCTCCGCCAGTCGGCGCAGCAGCAACTCGGTGGACGCCGCGTCGAGCAGGAGTTCCACCATCTGTTCAAACTCGTTCGCCGCCGTCGCCGCGGCCGGCCCGGTCAGCGGCGCCGCCTGTCCCCGGGCGTCAAGCGTCCGGCGGAGTGGCGTCAGTCGCTGCACCGCCCCGCTCGCCACCCCCCACGATTCCATGACCGTCAATTCCACCTCGACCTGTCGCGTCGGCCACCCCATCGCGTCCAGACCGGCGGCACCGTGGATGGCGGCCGCGCCGAGGAGGGCCGGGTAGGCGCGCGCCGCGCTCGCCTCCACCCGGCCCCGCGCCTCGATGGCGGGCGTGGCCACCTTGAAGAGGTCGGCCACCAGCGCCTGTCGCTTCCGGGTAAGCAGGTCGATACCCTTGCGCACCCGCTCGAGCCGGCGGCGATGCCGGATCAGGTTCGACCTGGTCGGGGGACCGAGGACTTTCACGTGGCCCCCTCGCGCCCTGCCCGCCGCGCCCACGCCTCCTCCGGAATTCGGTGGAGGTCCTCGCGGGGGAGCGTCTCCAGCAGGGTCCATCCGATTTCGAGCGTTTCCGCGATGGTGCGGCGCGCCCCACCCTGGTCGATGAATTCCTTCTCGAACCGCTCCGTGAACTCCAGCGCCCGGCGATCGGCGGGGGGCAGTCCCGACTCGCCGACGATGGCCGCGGTGAGCCGCGCCTCGCGCCCCTGGGCATAGACGGCATAGAGCTGGTCCGACCAGCGGCGGTGATCGGGCGCGGTGCCCGCCCCGATTCCGGCCCCCATCAACCGCGAGAGGGACGGCAGCACGTCGATCGGCGGGAAGACACCGCGCCGGTCGAGTTCACGGCTCAGCACGATCTGTCCCTCGGTGATGTACCCGGTCAGGTCGGGAATCGGGTGCGTGATGTCGTCGTCCGGCATGGAGAGGATAGGGAGCTGCGTGATCGAGCCCGCCGAGCCGCGCACCACGCCGGCGCGCTCGAAGATGGAGGCGAGGTCGGTATACATGTAGCCCGGATAGCCGCGGCGGCCGGGAATCTCCTCGCGCGCGGCGCCGAGTTCGCGCAGCGCCTCGCAGTAGTTGGTGGCGTCGGCCAGGACGACCAGCACCTGCATTCCGCGCTCGAAGGCGAGGTACTCCGCCTGCGCCAGCGCGAGCCGGGGCGCCAGCAGCCGCTCGATGGTGGGATCGCCGGTCCGGTTGAGATAGAACACGCTCCGGGCGAGCGCTTCGCTCGACTCGAACCGCCGCAGGAAGTGTTGGGTTTCCCGCTGCGTCAATCCGATCGCGACGAAGATGACGGCAAACGGTTCACCGTGCGTGGTCCGCGCATCGGCCACGACGCGCGCCGCCAGCTCCAGGCCCGGGAGTCCGGCGCCGGAGAAGATCGGGAGCTTCTGCCCGCGCACCAGCGTGTTCATCCCGTCGATGGCGGAGATGCCGGTCTCAATGAAGTCGGCGGGCTTGCGGCGGCAGACCGGGTTGAGGGGCGCCGCCCACGCCGCGCGGCGCGCCGAGCCCACCGGCGCCGGCAGTCCGTCGAGCGGCGCACCGGAGCCGGCAAAGACCCGGCCCAGCAACTCCTCGCCCACCACCGCGCGCGCCATGTCGCCGGTGAGAGTGACGGCGGTGCCGGCCGGCGCCAGCCCCACCGTGTCCTCGAACACCTGCACCACCGTGGCGCCGCGGCTGACGTCGATGACCTGGCCACGCCGGGCCGGTTGTCCCGGCGCGGCGATGCGCACCCACTCGCCCAGGACGGCGCGGTGCGCGTTCGACACGGTGAGCAGCGGGCCGGCGGCCGCGTCGGCGCCGGCGTAGGTGCGGGGGGTGCCGCTCACGGTGTCGCTCCTTCCGGCGAGGCCCGCAGCGCCACCAGGGCCCGGCGGACTTCGGTGACGTCGATGGCCGCCATCGTCCCGCCGGCCGAGAGCGCCTCGGCGCCGCCGCGGTGAAAGCGGTGGATCGTGTCCGCGAGCCGCCAGGTCTTCGTCACCGGCGAGCTCGCGTCCGCGGGGTCATAGGCGCTCTGGCCGATGAGGAACTCGCGCAGCAGCCGCGCCGTCTCGAGAATCAACCGGTCCTGGTCCTCCAGCGCGTCCGGCCCGACGAGCCCGGCCACCTCCCGAAGCTCCCGGTCCCGCTGCAAGAGCGCGAAGGTCTCGCGCCGAAGCGTGGTCCACTCGGCGCCGCCGTGCTCCTCGAACCAGGGCATCACGTCAGCGGCCTGCAGGCTGTAGCTGGTTTCCCAGTCCACGGCGGGAAACTGCCGCTGGTGGGCCAGCGAGGCATCGAGCGCCCACAGGGCGCCCGCCACCCGCAGCGCGGCCTGCGTCACCGGCTCGGAAAAGTCGCCGCCCGGCGGCGAGAGGGCGTTGATGAGAGTGACGGCACCTTCGCGCTTGCCGGCGCCCAGCGCCTGCGCCCGCCCCGCCCGTTCGAAGAGCTTGCCGAGTCGGTTGCCGAGCGACGTGGGATACCCTTCCTCTCCGGGCATTTCGCGGAGCAGCGACCCGATTTCCCGAAGCGCCTCCGCCCACCGGCTGAGCGAGTCGGCCATCATCGCCACGCGGTACCCCATGTCGCGGTAGTACTCCGCGATGGTGAGCCCGAGGTAGACCGACGCCTCACGGGCCGCCACCGGCATGTTGGAGGTGTTCACCACGAGGACGGTCCGGTCCATCAGCGAGCGGCCGGTGCGCGGGTCCTCCAGCGAGGGAAACTCCTCGAGCACGTCGGCCATCTCGTTGCCGCGCTCGCCGCAGCCCACATACACCACGATGTCGGCCATGGCGTACTTGGCCAGGGACTGCTCGATGACCGTCTTCCCGGTGCCGAATCCGCCCGGCACCGCGACCGATCCGCCCTCCGCCACCGGAAAGAGGAAATCGAAGACCCGCTGGCCGGTGATGAACGGCCGGTCGGCGGGGAGCCATCGTTCCACGGGCCGGGGGACGCGCACCGGCCACCGCTGCATCAGGGTCAGGACGGTTCCGTCCGCCAGCCGCCCGATCGGCTCGTCCACCGCGTACACCCCGGCCGCGAGTTCGGCGAGCACGCCCTCCAACGTCGGCGGCAGGAGCACCCGGTGCGTGACACCCGCGTTCTCCTCGACGGTGCCGAGTTCGTCGCCTGCGCCCACCCGGTCCCCCACCTTCGCAGACGGGGTGAAGGCCCAGCGGCGGGACCGGTCGAGGGTCGGCGCGACGGTGCCAGTGGAGAGAAAGTTCCCTTCCTGATCGGCGAGCCGGCTCAACGGTCGCCCGGTGCCGTCGAGCACCGAGCCGAGGAGCCCGGGGCCGAGTTCCGCCTGGAGCGGCGCGCCGGTGGCCTCCACCGGCTCCTCGAGCGCCAGGCCGGTGGTGTCTTCAAACACCTGCGCCGTGGCGGTCTCACCCTGGATGCGGATGACCTCGCCGAGCAGCCGTCGGTGCCCGACCCGCACGATTTCGTAGAGCGCCGCCTGTGGCAACGGGGCCACCTCGACCAGCGCGCCGGCAGCGCGCACGACACGGGCGCCGATCACCGGAGCCTCACGCGATAGCCGATGGCCCGGCGAAGGAGTTCGACCACCTGCTCTTCGGCCGACGCCGTGGCGCGCCACGCCGGCCCCGGAAAGGGCACCACGATCGGCTGGGCCACCCGATCGACCGTCGTCCGCAGGTCCGGCGCGAGCGTGTCGTAGAGCGACTCCTCGAGGAGCACCACCCCGACTTCAGGTCGCTGCAGCAGCGC
Source organism: uncultured Gemmatimonadales bacterium (assembly GCA_963748815.1). Lineage (GTDB taxonomy): Bacteria > Gemmatimonadota > Gemmatimonadetes > Gemmatimonadales > GWC2-71-9 > SPDF01. Next base: position 57,243 of record CAVVKJ010000011.1, read on the forward strand.
GCGCAGCATGGTGTCCGCCACGCTCTCGTCGTCGGTCATGTCGGCGGCGAGCCCCGCGAGCCCGAACCCGGCCGCGGTAGTGGGTCGACAGAGCACACGCACGCCGTGGGTCATGCGGCCTCCGGCATCAGCGAGGCAAGCGTGGACGCCGGTGCGCCGAACGCCGCCCCCCAGGCGATGGCGCGCAGGGCACGCGCTTCGGCACGAATCCGCTCGAGGACGGCGAGCACCAGCGCCGGTCCCAGCGGATCGCGCCGCGCGAGCGAGCGCAGCCAGACGATGCGCGCCGCCGCCGCGCGGGACTCGACGGCGGGCCAGTCCACCGGCGCTTGCGCGAGAGCGGAGCCGAGTGCGGTGCCCTCGAAGAGATGGCCCAACTCCGCCACCACCCGGTCGCCATCGCGCTCCCCCCGGAGGCGGCTGAACTGGTCACGCGTCAGCAGCGCGCCGCCCGCCAGGAAGGCCTCGTCACCCGCCTCGCCGGGAATCGGGGGTGCCGCCAGCAACAGGGTCCAGACGTTCTCCTGGTCCACCAGTTCGGCCGCGAAGCGGCGCACGACCGGTCCGCCGGCGCGGGCGGCCCGGACGGCGCGCGCACTGAAGAGCCGGGCGAGTCCCCATTCGAGATCGCGCAGCCCGGGTGACGGAGTCCGTCGCAACATCTCCTCGAGCACCCGACCGGCGGGGTGTCCGGCCCGCACGAGGTCGCGCGCCAAGTCGGGTACAGAGGCCGCGCGCGCCAACCGCTCGAGTGTGCGCGGCGGAAGGGCCGGCGTCGGGGTCGCCGCCCGGAGCCGTGCGCCGGGCGAGGCGCCCTGCGCGGCCCCGCGCAACAGCGCCCGGACGGTCCGGCGCTCCTCGTCCTCCAGCACGACGGCCAGCACGGCGCCGCGCCCGGCGAGCCATCGGCCGAGGAGGTTGAGCCGGTCGGCCGCCAGCAGGGTCACGGCGCGGTCGAACGCCGGCGGATCGACCACGGCGCCCAACCCCGGGTCGAGGGGATACCCGAGTGCCGAGAGTCGCGAAAGGAAGGCGGGCCAGTCGGGAGCGGAGGCGAGCGTCGCCAGCGCGTCCCGGTCGAGCAGGTGGGTGGCGAGGCCGCGGGCGCGGGCGTTCACGTCGTCCCAGCGCATGCTCAGCTCCCCTCGATCCGGGCGCAGAGCCCGATGGCGAGCTCGGCCCGGCGCCGCGCCAGGATAGCCGCGAGGGTGTTGTCCACGGTCACGCGCCCGTCGGCGGAGCGTCCGGTGACGCCCGCCGAGACGTCGGCGGACTCGATCGAGAGGTTCGGCCGATCACGAACCGCGGCGGCCACCGCCGTGGCCGCATCGGCGGGGCTCTGCAAGACGGCCGGCGCCCGCTCCAAGTACCGTGCGGCGTCCACCGCGAGGGCCCCGATGCTCGGCGCGTACCGCGCCACGGCCATCCGGTCCAGCGCCGCCGTCGCGGCCTCGAAGACCTGATCGAGGACGCGCACCCGCACCGTGAGGAAGCGGTCTCTCGCCTGGGCCCGGGCCGCGGCGACCTGGCGCTCGACGTGGACCCGCCGCTGTCCGGCCACCCGCTCGAGGTGCAGGGCGCGCGTCCGCGCCGCGTCCGCCTCGGCGCGCGCGATCACCTCCGCCGCCTGCCGCTCCGCGTCGTGCCGGATCCTGGCCGATTCGCGAATCGCGTCCTCCTCCAGGTGGAGGAGCAGGGCGTCGACGCTCATCCGCTCAGCCGCCGGCGCGCAGCATGATGAGGACCGCCACCACGAACCCGAGGATGGCCATCGTCTCCGGGATGGCGACCAGGAGAATGGCCGTCGTGCTGAGTTCAGGCTTCTCCGCCAGGCTGGCGGAGATCGCCGGCCCGATGCGCGACTGCGCCCAGCCGGTGGCCAGCGCCGGGATGCTGACGGCCAGTGCGGCGCTGAGGGGAATCAGGAACGCTTCCATGCGACCTCCGTGGGTTCAGCCGGCGTGCCCGCTGGGACGCCAGTGCGCAAAGGGGCGGTACGCCTGCCCGCCAGGACTGTGGAACTTTCCGAAGAACTCGACATAGTGCAGCCGCAATCCGTGGATGGTCGGGGCAAAGATGCCGAGCGCGAAATTGACGAGATGGAACAGCAGCGCGAAGAGCACGCCGACGAGCACGCTGCCGACGCTGCCGGCCAGTTCGTTCGCCACCACCGCCATCATCACCGACGCGGTACCGAGCGCCATGATGCGGGCGTAGGAGAGGATGTTGCTCAGGGTGGAGAGGAACTCGATCGGCGCGATGATCCCCTCCGCCAGGATCAGCACGGGAAAGAGCACCAGCAGGCCGATGACCGCGGGCGTCAGGAAGCCGTGGGGGAGGACTTCGAGGGCCGCCAGCAGCACCACGACGATCAGGAGCACCATGACCAGCGAGGCGCCCTTCCCGACCGCCTGCCGCGGGTGGCCGCGGCTGGCGTTGTACACGCCGAGCGCCAGGCCGAGGACGATGTGGACGGCGCCGATGGCGATGGCCAGGCCGAGGAAAGCGAGGAGTGAATGTTCGCGGTCGAGGAGGAGGGGCCGCAGGCCGAACCACCGCGCGCCCAGGTCGCCGAAGAACTCCCCGAAGGCGAAGCCGAACGCGACGGTGAACGCCGCGCCCGCGCCAAGCACTTCCGCGACGGCGCGCCGGGTGCTGCCCGGGGCGCCACCGCGCCGGAGCCAGAGCGCGATGATCGCCAGGACGAGCCCATAGCCGATGTCACCGAGAATCAGGCCGAAGAACATCGGAAAGAAGACGGCGACGAACGGCGTGGGGTCGATGGTGCCATACGCGGGCAGGGGGACCATCCGGGTGATGGTCTCGAACGGCCGGAAGAGGCGCGGATTCTGGAGCACGACGGGCGCCGACTCCCCCACCCAATCCTCGCGCGCCACCGACTCGATCACGACCCCGTCGCCGAATCGTCTCGCGAGCGTCTGGGCCAACCGGGGGTAGCCGGCGGCGGGAATCCACCCTTCGACCACGAAGCTGCGCGGCGTCGCCGCGACCTTCTCCAGCGCGGCGAGCCCCAGCAGCCGGTCCTCCACGGCGGCGCGCGCCTCACCCAATCGGGGAGCGAGCTCCATCGAGATGGCGCGGCGTTGCTCTTCCAGCTCCGCCAATTCCGCGTCGATCGCATCACGGCGCGCCGTAAGCGTGGGCCCCAGCTGTCCGAGGGTCTTCCCGCCGCTCCCGTCCGGCATCGGAAGCTCGTGCACGCCGGCCTGGGCGAGCAGGCGCTCGACGCGGGGCGCGTCCGCGGGCGACACCAGGAGGACGGCGGCGAGTTCCCCGGAGGAGAGCGGCGCCGTCTCGAGCACAAACTCGTCGCCGATGGCCTGGGCCAGCCCCTCCCGCAGGCGAGCGACGACGCTGGTCTCCTGGCCACGCAGGACCAGGTGGTAGCCGTGGGTTCGGGTGCCGCTGCTGGCGGGGAGCAGTCCGCGGAAGGCGCCAATGAACTCGAGGAGCCGGCTCGTCTCCGTACGTGCGTCTTCGAGGGTCCGCTGCTTCGCGCCTATCCGGTCGGCGTCCCGACGGGCCCGGCGGAATTGTCGGAGCCAGGCGGCAAAGGCGGGAGCGTCGGGAAGAGGTGCTGTCGGGGAGCCAGTACCGAACCGTGCGGTGAGGGCGTCGACATCGCGGAGCAGCGCGCGGAGCCGTCTCGCCTCCCGCGCCTCCCTCGGCTGTGGTTCAACGGGACGGAGCGCGCCGGTCGGGTGGGCCTCCGAGAGCTGGAGGAGGCCGACGTCCTGCACGGCGTGGAGCACCGCATCGAGCTCGTCGCGGGGTCCGAGAATGCGGGCACGCACCATCGGGAGGATCATGCCGATTCCTCTCCCGCGATCCGAAGCACTTCCTCGACGACCCAGGCGGCGTGACCCTGGAGATCCGCCGACCCCACGGTTTCGTATCGGTGCCGCCGCGCAGCGAGCGCCGCCTCCTCCTCCGCGATCCTCGCTTCCGTCTCGATCGTCAAGCGGGCCGACAACTCGGCGTCGGCGGACGCCAGCTCCACGGCGAGCGAACTCGCCCGGGCCTCTGCCCGCGCTTTTCCTCGCTCCAGGACCTCCTCGGCGTCGAGGCGCGCCTGTGCCAGCATCGCCTCGAGGCGGGACTCCACATCGAGAAGACGGGCGAGGGCGCTCCGAGGCGCCGGATCGGGAGCTGACGTCGTGCGTCGCATGGCTCATCCCGTCGGCCCAAGGGTTGGTAGGCCGTGATGAATACTGCCGGTCTCCGTGTGAAGAGAGGGGGAGTGGGTTCTGAAGGGACCTTTAGGGCGGGGAAGCAGGGAAGCGGGGAAGCGGGGAAGCGGGGAAGCGGGGAAGCGGGGAAGCGGGGTCGACGATAGCGTCTTCCCAAGCGCTGCGCTAGCATTGAGATATGACTGTCCCGCGGGTCCCGTCACCCAGATATCAGGCCATCTACTCGACCGTCCGTCGCATCCCGCGGGGGCGGGTGGCGAGTTACGGACAGGTGGCGCGCGAGGCCGGGCTCACCAACGCTGCCCGCCAGGTGGGGTACGCCCTGCACGCCCTGGGGGCCGGGTTCGACCGTGCCCTGGCACCGGGTGGTCAACGCCCAGGGGGCCATCAGCCTGCGGGATCACCACGCGCTGACCCAGCACATGCTGTTGCGGCGCGAGGGGGTCCGGTTCGATTCCAAGGGCCGTGTGGAGCTCGCCCGGTTTCGATGGGCGCCCCGTCGGCGGGCCTCCTGACGGCGTGGCGGGCGGCAGCGTGCGTCGCGGCGCTCCACCCGCTGTTCGCAGCGGGACTGGAGGCACAAAGTGCGCCGCCCACCGAGGCCGGGTTCGTGCTGGTGCAGCACACTGAGCTCGCCGGAGCCAATGCAGGCATGATGTTCCGGTATCAGCGCCCCGACGGCGTCGGGGTGGAACTCTTCGTCACGCCGCTCCCGCCGTCGTTCGACCCGTGCACCGAGCTGTGCGCCGAGCGAGCGGTCGAATTGCTCTCGAGCCAGTTTACCCGGGCGCTCATGATTGACCTGGAGCACACTGCCGCCGACAGCGTCCGCCGCGTGGGGTCCATCACCGTGGCGCCGCCGCCGGGGAGCTGGCTCGAGCACGGTCAGCTCACGGCCCTGCGGGAGTATCACGGCGATCGCGCCGCGGATTCCTACGTCTGGCTTTTCCTGGGACGGGAGACGCTGGTCCAGGTCCGGGGCGCGTACCCGGCCGGCGGACTCGATTTCAACGCGCTCGAGCGGTTCGTGCAGACCATCGTCCTGGCGGTGCCCGCGCCTTATGATTGTCCGTGGGGGGTGAGCACGGACCCCGCGCTCCTGAAACTCTATCCGCTCGACGTCCCGATGGCGCGGCTGCCGTTCCTGGTGGATTCCACGCTCGCGGCCCTCGGGTACAACTTTGACTTTCGGAGCGAGGCCACCGGACTCTGGCGCACCGTGCCGCGGTACGCCTGGCCCGCGGGATCGACCCTCGACGCGACCGCTGGCACGACTCGACCGGGCATCGTCCTGGTGGTGGTGGTCGCCTTCGACGAGGGGCATTCGGTCGTGGGTATTTCCGCCCGCGGCGTCTGCCAGGTTCCGGTATCGCCGGAGCACCCGGGCGCCACCGCCCAGCTCGTACGGATGGCGACCGACTCCGCGCTGGATGCGATCCTCGGCGCGGCAGGCCACATCCGATGAGTGACGACCGGACACCGTCTCGCCCCCTCGACCCGCGGGTGGACATCGGGCATGTTCACCTGAAAGTGGCCGACCTCGAGCGGGCGCTCGCCTTCTACTGCGGCGTCCTTGGCTTCGAGTTGACCCAGCGCTACGGCGACGGCGCCGCGTTCGTGAGCGCGGGCGGCTATCATCATCACATCGGGCTCAACACCTGGGAGAGCCTGGGCGGCGCGCCACCACCCGCCGGCAGCACCGGCCTCTACCACACCGCCATCCGCTATCCCGACCGGGCGTCGCTGGGCGACGCCCTCCGCCGGGTGCTCGACGCCGGCATCCGACTGGACGGCGCCAGCGACCACGGGGTGAGCGAAGCGCTCTACCTCCGCGATCCCGACGACAACGGCGTCGAGCTCTATCGAGACCGTCCCCGAGAGGAATGGCCGCGGGACGCCACTGGTGCGCTGGTCATGGGCACCGGCCCCTTGGACATCCGGGCACTGCTGCGCGAGGCGCCATGACCGGCATCAACGCGGGAGGGGAGCGATGAGTTCCGCACACACGCCCGACGGGCTTCCGCACGGACTGCCCGCCCTCTGGGAAAAGCTCACCGGCCCGCAGCGCCGCGCCGTCGCCCGGGTGCTCACGGCGCACAGCGTGGCTCGCGACGTCAACACCGAGTTCGCCGATACGCGCACCTTCGGCCAGCGGGTGTCCGACCGGATCGCGGCGTTCGGCGGATCCTGGCCCTTCATCGGCCTCGCGTTTTTCACGCTCGCCTGCTGGGTCGTGCTCAACTCGGTCCTCCTGGCGCGCCGCGGCGCCGCATTCGACCCCTATCCGTATATTCTCCTCAACCTGATCCTGTCGATGCTGGCCGCGCTCCAGGCGCCGATCATCATGATGTCACAGAACCGGGCGGCGGCGCGAGACCGGCTGGAGGCCGCGCACGACTACGAAGTGAATCTCAAGGCCGAACTCGAAATCCAGTCGCTCCACGAGAAGCTCGACGCCCTGCGCGAGCGCGACTGGGCCGCGCTGGTCGCGATGCAGCAGCAGCAAATCCAGCTGCTCCAGCGCCTGCTGGAGCGCGCCACGGGAGAGCCCGCATGAGCAGCAGCCACGAAATGACCACCACCACCTTCGAACTCGACGGCTTCCGGATCGCCCAGAGCCTCGGCGTCGTCCGGGGCATCAGCGTCCGGTCGCGCAACATCTTCGGATCGATCGGGGCCAAACTCGAAACGCTGTTCGGCGGCAACATCACCATCCTCACGACCCTCTGCGAACGAACTCGGCAGGAGGCGTTCGACATCATGCTGACCCACGCCCACCAGATGGGCGCCAACGCCGTGGTCGGCGTCCGGTACGATGCCACGGAACTGATGGCCGGGGTGACGGAAGTCCTCTGCTACGGCACCGCGGTCGTGGTGCGCGAGCAGCTGACCAGCGGGGAAGATTGACCGCGGTGGCCCGGCGCGATCCACTCCAGGAGATTCCCGGGGTCGGCCCCAGCATCGCCGCCGATTTGCGGGCGCTGGGCATCCGGTCGGTGACGCAGCTGAAGCGCCGGGACCCGCAGCGCCTCTATGACCGGCTGAGCGAGCTCCAGGGACCGCAGGATCCCTGCGTGCTCTATGTGTTCCGCTGTGCGGTGTACTACGCCAGCACCCCGAAGCCGAAGCCCGAGCTCCTCCAGTGGTGGAACTGGAAGGACCGTTCGTGACCATCGCCCGCCGAGGCGCCCAGCCCGACCTGCTCCGCGCATTGCGCACGAAGCTTCGGCGCGACATGCCGATCACCAAGGCGCTCGGCCTCCGCGTCGTGGGCCGGGAGGGAGCAGGGCTGATTCTCGCCTCCCCTCTGGCGCCGAACATCAACCACAAGGGGACAGCGTTCGCCGGCAGCCTCAACGCCACCGCCACACTGGCGGGTTGGGGGACCATCTGGCTGGTGTTGCGGGAACATGGTATCAAGTCGCATGTGGTCATCCAGGACAGCGCCGTGCACTACTTCCGACCGGTGACCGGGGACTTCACCGCCCGCTGCAAGGCGCCGTCGGCCCATGCCGTGGAGCGGCTGGTCAAGGCGGTGGAGAAGAAGGGGCGGGGCCGTCTGGAGCTCGACGTGATGATCTCGGATGAAGGCGGGGACGCGGTGCAAGTTTCATGGGAGGTATGTGGCGATGGCGTAGCGGGGAAGCGGGGAAGCGGGGAAGCGGGGAAGCGGGGAGCGGGGAAGCGGGGCCAAAGGTGCAAATCGCTGTCATCCCGGCGCAAGCCGGGATCCATGTTCTCGACGCGATCGCCAACGCGGCCGGACACCGATCGTGACTCCAGCGAAGGTCGGGTTCCCTACTGTGGTGGCGACGATGTCCCTGGCCCCCCGTGCTGAACCCCATCCATGCTGAACCCGGAACGACGGGCCGCTGGGGCGGCATATTGGACGCCACGCGAACCATTCAGCTGATCGCTTAGGCGGGCAAAGTCCTCGTAGGTTGGTCCTGGATCAGGAAACCGGACGACGTATGCCCCCCCATTCGGTGCCCCTCCGATAATCTCGCCCCGATTCTCGCTGAAGAACGTGCGAACCGTCGTCCCACTGGTGGAGTCATCAAATCTCACGCGAAAAATGTTGCGGTAGTAAATGGTGACGGTGTCGCCAGGCGGCACCACCGTGAGCATGGTATCGCGGGGAAAGTCGAACGTACCGGTCGTCGGGATCGGCGGCCGAGTGGTGTCGCTCACCGCGTGCCTCGACGACTTTTCCCCATACGAACCGACATGAACAGTCGGCGGCGGACTCCTGACGAGCGAGCAGCAGGACGAACTGCACCCCGGGCTCCGCACTCATGCGCTCCCGGAGGGCGGTGAGCGACTCGATCGACGCTCCAGGATCCGGCGCCTGGATGACATAGGCCCCGGACGTAGGGAAGCCCGCCGACGATGACCGCCGAGTACTTCTTCAAGAGCTGTCGAATCTCGGTCCCGGTGGCCGTCGGCAGGAAGGAGACCGAGAGCAGCCGTCGATAATAGACCCAGCCGCCCTCGAGCTCCTTCGTGACATACATTGCTGTCGTCGGGGTACTCGTAGTCCGGAACTGGCGGGCGTGTGTTCCGAATCCGACACTCGGGTGCGGGCTCCGTGGAGGGCGCGCCCGACTTTCGCAGGTAGTCGCACGGGGGATCGTCCCACCCCGGAATCCGCCCCAAAACCTGTCGCCGAGGGAAGGCAGCGGCAGGAGTTCGACCGTCGGCACGAGCCCGCTCGACTGAATGGCCTCGCGCAGGGAATCCACGGCACGGAGCCCGATGCCCGGGTCCGGGAAGCGCACCATGTACCAGCTGGCTGAAACCGCCGATGATGTCGCCCCGAAGCTCGGTCAGCAGGGCGCGGACGTCTGTTCCGCTGGCCGATTCCCGAAACCGGATCAGGAAGACGTTCCGGTACGCATACGACCCGGTGACCTCCTCGGTGGTCACGGCCAGCATCGAATCCACGGGGGCCACCAGGTACTTCCCGGGAAGCGGCGGGCGTGCCGTGTCGCCGCTCAGCAAGCCCGGGCGGCGGACTCCCGTTCGCCTCGACCTGCAGGATGCCGCCGTCGCGGAAGAGGCGGACCGTCCCTCGGTTGCGCGTGGTGAAGACCGACTCGGTGCATGATTTCCCAACCGTCCTGGGAGGGAGCACCAGCGCACCCGTTTCGGTGGTGGCGTAGACCTCCCACTCCATCCGGTCCTCCGTCGGCAGCGTATTGCAGACGGCGAAGGTGTTCCCTTCCACCCATCGCAGCGCGCGCGCGGAGTCGGCTGGATTCGGCGGAAGCGGGGCACCTACCCGGAGCAGGATCGGCGTGACGTGGCCTACCCCGGGATAGCCTGCAATCCAGCGCTGCAGCGACATCACGGCATCGTAGGATGCGCCGGGATCGGCGAATCGGACGATGTACTCGCCGGCCTCTGGATTCCCGCTGATGATCTCGCCACGTGACACGCGGAGGACGTCGCGCACCGTCGACCCGCTGGTCGAGTCATCGAAGCGGACGGCAAAGATGTTCCGGTACACTGGTGCACCGGGAAGGGGGACCACGATCGAGGTATCGGTCAGCCCGGCCAATCCACGCGCTGGCGGGATGGGGGGACGACTCCAGCCCAAGCCAACCCGCCTCGTCGTCCGGCCGGGAGGGAGCGGCGGCAGTGGATGATTGATGAGCCGCGTCCCAGCGATGAAGGGGTCGGCCTCCAGGCGCTGCCGAAACGCCAGAAGGTGGGTCCAGGCGATCCCCGGATCTTGGATCGCGACGATAAACATGTTCGACCACTGAAGGCCGACCATCGTCAACCCGTACCGGCCCACCAGGACACGGATGATCGAATCCGTGGCCTCGCGCTCGAACCTCACTCCGATGCGGGTCCGGAAGAATTCCTTGCCATCCTCGGGGTTGACGACCACCAGGGTCGTGTCGAAGGGGGGGAGTCGGGTTCCCAGGAGTGGCCAGGGCGAGGGAGGTTTGTTGCCGTTCGCGGCGCTCTGAATGTTGAGCCCCTGGAAGTAGAGCCGCACCGGTCCATGCTTCCGGGTGGTGAAGTAAGCAGTGCTCACCCGCACCTGCTCGTTCGTCGCGGGCAGCACCAGCGACCCCGAATCGCGCGTTCCGATCACGTCCCAGGTGACCTGCACCGCGAACGGGAGCGTGTTCTCCACCCGGAAGGTGTTGCCTGAGGCGTAGCGCAGCTGGATGTACCCGGGTTCCATCGCCCGCCGGAACTGCCAGCTGGTGGCCGGCCACACCGGGGGCTGGGCGGCAGGAGAGGGCCCCCCAGCCACCTGCAACACCGCGAGGACCAGCGGAATGAGCATCGGATGCTCCGAGGAGGACAAGGCACCCACCCAACCGGGCGGCCACCAGCCAAGCCCAATCCGGCAAAGGGCGTGCCTTGGAAGCGGGGAAGCGGGGAAGCGGGGAAGCGGGGCCGAATGTCCGATCGACCCACCGGACTTTCAAGCGGTCTGGCGGCGCCGATTAACCGAAATGGACTCCTCATCTGGCACGTTGGGTTGAATTCGTTCGAATAGGGGTGGGCATATGCCCACCCCGGTGGGTCCGTCCGCGCATGGGCAGGTTGGTCGATCCGGACATCGCGCCCGAGCTGGTCCAACGACGCGGAACCTGGACCCCCGCTTTCGCGGGGGTGACGGCCGGGTGATCACCTTCGCGCCTTCGCGTGTTCGCGTGAGTCCCCATCGACCCCCAGGCCTTCGCCGAGGTGCCGATCCATCGACACTCATCGCTTAGATTCCCCCCATGCCCCCCATCACCCGCTGGTTCGTCCGCTCCGCCCTGCTCTGGTTCCTGCTGGCCCTGGCCACCGGAGTCCTGCTGGCCGGCGGCGTCTCCGCCGACATCCCGGGCACCGGCTGGACCCTTCCCTACCCCACCTATCTCCATCTCCTCACCGTCGGCTGGCTCACCAATCTGATTTTCGGCGTCGCCTTCTGGATGTTCCCCCGCTACACCGCCGAGCATCCGCGCGGCAGCGACCGCCTCGGCTGGCTGGCCTACGCCGGACTCAACTGCCGGACTGGTCCTGCGGCTGGTCGGCGAACCGCTCCAGATCTCCGGCGGAGGGACCGGGACGCTCCTGCTGCTCTCCGCCGGCCTCCAACTCCTCGGCGCGTGGGCCTTCGTGCTCAACACCTGGCCCCGCGTGAAGGTGAAATAGCGTGCCGTTCCTCAGCACACTCCTGGTCCGGAGCGCCCTCTGCTGGCTCGCCGCCGGCGCCGCGATGGGTGCACTCCTGCTCTCCGCTAAGGCGGTGCCGATGCCGGCGGCGGTGTTTCGCCTGTTCGCGCTGCACGCCGAGGCGCTGCTGATCGGGTGGATGGTCCAGCTGGCGATGGGCGTGGCGTGGTGGATCCTGCCCAAGTATCCCCGCCTGCCGGAACGGGGACCAGCCGCACCAATCTGGGCGGCGTGGCTGCTGTTGAACGGGGGCGTACTGCTGGCGGGAATCGGGCGCTCGCTCGGCGCACCGGAGGCGACGGTCCTCGTGGGGCGGCTGGCGGAACTGCTCGCCGCGCTGGCGTTTGCAGCGGCCGCCTGGCCAAGAGTCAAACCATTTGGTCGGTGACTTGCCCGAGATTGCTTCGTCGGCCCCCGTCGGGGCCTCCTCGCAATGACAGAGGCTTCTAGAAGTCTTTCCTGCGGAACACCCGGCTCGCCAGCAGCAGCGGTACCGTCGCCTGCACTACCAGCACGCCGAGCACGGTCACCCGACCCAGTGACGTCCCGAAGAACCGCTCGAAGACCGCCCCGGTGTACCCCATCAGCGCCGCTGTGTCGAACTGCAGGAGCAGGAGCACCCGCCCCAGGTCGATGGGGTTGAGCATGGTGAGCGCCAGCACCGGCCGCTCGAGTGGGTAGTGGCGGAACATGGTGATCAGCAGGAGCACCACGCCGTCATAGAGCACCGCGCACCCGAGCCAGATCAGGATGGCCCCGCCGAGTCCCTTGGCGCGGTCGTCGAAGAGAATGGCGAGGAGCACCGCCACGGCGGTAAAGACCAGCGTGAGCAGCACCCCGGCGGTGAGCAGCATCGCGAGGGGCACGAAGAGCGCCGCCTCCGGCCGGGCGTGGATCAGGAACGGCACCCCCACGCCCGCCAGGAACGCCCCCGCCAGCGGGAGCGCGAGGCCGAGGTAAAGTCCGGCAAAGAGTGAGCGCCGTCCCACCGGCTGGGCCAGCAGCAGCTCCGTGAACTCGCGGGCGCCGTAGACGTACATGGTGCCGAAGACCACGCTCACCAGCGGCACCAGCAGCAGCACCACGTTCAGCAGCGAAATCACCACCCGTGCGCCCTCGCCGCCGAACCGGAAGAGGACGTCGGTCAGCAGGAAGAGGAGCAGGGTGTATACCAGCACGGCGCGGCTCCGCACCACGTTGTGCAGCTCGTACTTGAGGATGCGCATCGTGGTCCTCATGCGCCCCCCCGCCGCAGCATCGCCGCCATCGCCCGCTCGAGCCCGGTTTCGCCGGCCCGCTCCTTGAGCCCCTCGATCGACCCGGCGTACCGCACCCGGCCGTCCACCAGGAACACGAGGTCCTCCGCCAGCTCCTCCAGCTCCGCCATCAGGTGCGAGCTCAGCACCACCGTGGCGCCGCCGTCGCGCACCCGGCGGATCTTGTCCTTCAGGATGCCGCTTGCCACCGGGTCGAGTCCCGCCGTCGGCTCGTCGAGGATGATCAGGCTGGGCAGGAAGAGAAACGCGATGGCGGCGTTGAGCTTCTGCCGCGTGCCGCCCGACAGCACCCGCACCGGCCGGTCGAGCGCCCCCGATTCGCCAAACCATTCCAGGAGTTCCTCGTCGGTGCCCGCGCCCCGCCCCCGGAGGTCGCGCAGCATCTCCACCACCTCGCGTCCGGTCAGGTTGTCCGGAAAGCTGGGCGCCTGCGGCATGTACCCGACATTGCGTCGGTACGCCCATCCGCCGTCCAGCGCGGCGCCCGCCAGCACGATGCTTCCCTCGTCGGGGCGCACCAGGCCGAGGAGGCACTTGATGAGGGTGGACTTGCCGGCGCCGTTGGGGCCGACCAGCGCGGTGATGCGCCCCGGCGCCACCTGGATATCCACGGCATCGAGCGCCGTCAGCCGGCCGAAGCGCTTGCGCAGGCCGCGGAACTCGACGGCGGGCGTGGTCGATGCGGCGGCCGTCATGCCGGCGCCTCCATCAGCGGGCGTTCATCGATCAGCATGGCGGGGGTCAGGACCGGCATCACCCGTTCCGCCGCGTCGAGCAGGTCCACGAAGAAACTCCGGAGGAGGATGAGCGCCGGCTCGTGCTGCGCCACCAGGAGGGAAAAGAGCCGCACCGGGTGGTAGGGCACGTCGCCGTAGCCGTCCCGGTCGAGGTCGTATCCCTCGTAGTGGTCCCAGTAATTCTCGCGGAAGAGGCTCACGTTCCTGCTGCTGTTGGTGGTGACGTCGAAGGAGTTCCGGAGAAAACTGTTGCCGGCAAAGGTGTTTCCCTCGGCGTTGGCCAGCACCCGCACCGCCCAGCCGTTCGCCTCGAAGGTGTTGCCCATGACCTCGTTGCGGGCGGAACCCTCCATGTAGAGGCCGACGCTGTTCTGACGGAAGGTGTTGTGCACGAGGCGGCTGTCCCGGATCTCCTTGAGGAGCAGCCCGTACGAGGCCGGCCCCCAGTTGTCGGCAAATGTGTTCCCTTCCATGACCATCTGCCTGGTGTACATCACCGCGACGCCGGCGCCGTTCCGCTCGAACCGGTTGCGGCGGTACTCGCACTCGTGCGAGAACATGAAGTGCAGGCCGTACCGCAGGTTGCCGACGCTCTCGTTGTCGAGCACCCGGGCGCGTTCCACGAACTCCAGGTAGATCCCGTCGCGATGCCCCGTCACCCGGTTGCCGTCGATGGTCACGTCGGTGGAGTGGAAGAGATGGATGGCGTTGCCCGCGGTCATCTCGATCTCGGCGGCCCCCTGTACCACGTTGCGGGAGATCCGGCACCCGCGGCTTCGCGAGAGGTAGATCGCAAAGAAGGTGCCTTCCAGCCGGCTGTCCTCGAGAACGCAGTTGGCGACGCTGTCGAAGAGGATGGCGGCGCGATCCTCGATGAAGCTCGACTCTCCCCCGCGCACCGTGAGGCCCCGCAGGGTCACGTCGTCTGCCGAGACCACGAAGACCTGATGATCGGCACCCAGGAAGACCGCGCCCGGCTCCCCGACGATGGTCACCGGCACCGCGACGCGGATGACCGGCTCCGCGTAGCTCCCCGCCCTGACGGTGATGCGTCCGCCGGGGCTCACGAGCGTGAGTGCCTCGGTGACGGTCCGCACTGGGCCGGCGGGATCGACGACCACGAGTGATTGGGCGGTGGCCACCGTTGGCGCGGTGAGGAGGAGCCCGGCGGCGAGGCCGGCGCGAAGGATTCGCATCATGGGGAGGGAAAACTACGCCGGATCGCGAGCTTCGGCGAGGATCTGCGACCAGTCCAGGAGCGTCCCGCCCAGCGCGGCCTGCAGGCTGTCCCCGGCCGAGCGCGGCACCGCGAGGAGATTGCTGGACATCGGCGTTCGGATCGAGTCGGTCCGGAGGAAGATCGCGTCCTGGGCGGGAATGAGCGTCCCCGGCAGGCGGAAGTCGGTGACCCAGGCCGAATGCACCTGCGCCGGCTCCACCGACCCGCCCGCGGTGAAGGTGGCGAGGCATCCGGCGTCATCGAACGCGAAGACCTTGCCGGTGCGGGTGACGAGTTCCGCGGCAAACCGCTGGTCCACGATCGTCATGTGGCAGTGCGTCGCAGGCCGCCTCCCCGAAGGCGATCGGGGTCGGCCCGGGGCTGCCGCACGCCAGCGCGGCCGCACCCAGGAGCGCGGCCGCGTGGCGTCGACGGAGCGTCCGGCTCACGCGGGCACGACGACCGGCGTTCGCCAGGCCCGGATGGCCAGCACCGCCACCAGCGTGACCGCGGCGATCAGGACCCAACCGCCCGCGGCGGGCCAGCTGGTCGCGTGAAAGTTCAGCAGTTGCTTGCTCCCGATGAGTGGGGGCTGATAGGTCATGCCCGGAATCTTGAGGATGGCGTCCGGACTCAGGTTGTGGCCGTAATCGTACGACCACTTGTAGAAATCCGCGAGTCCCGCCAGCGAAAAGAGCAGCAGCACCGCCGCGTAGGCCATCAGGAGCCCCCGCTTGCCCAACACCGCAACCAGCAGCCCCAGCACAATCAGCCCTGCGACGATCTTGGGCATGTACTGCAGTTCGGGGATGTCGTCCGGCGAGATGACCTTCATCCCGATGTAGTGGTTGAGGCCGTTGATGCTGTTGAGGTCCTGCGGCTGCTGCCCAGTAATCTTGTCAACGGCGATGTAGAGCCCCAGCCCCTCCGGATATTGCGGGGCCTCCAGCCCGATTTGCCAAAGCGGCTGGACGTACACGATGGCCATGGAGAGGGCGGCGAGCGCGACGAGGATGCGGGTGATGCGGGACATGGCAAGAACCTCGGTGGACGGTACGGGAGGGGAACCGTTCCCCTCCCGCCCGCCGGTGAGCTGTCTACTTGGTCGGCTTGTTGGCCCACATCGCGACATCGCTGCCGCGCGGAGACACCCGCACCCATCCCGACATCTCCTGGTGGAGCGCGGAGCAGAAGTCGGTGCAGTAGTACGGGAACACGCCGACCTTCTGGGGCACCCAGACGATCGTGCGGGTCTCGCCCGGCATGACCAGGAGTTCGGAGTTGTTCAGGCCGGTGATGGCGAAGCCGTGCGGCACATCCCAGTCCTGCTCGAGGTTGGTGATGTGGAAGTACACCGAGTCGCCCACCTGCACGCCCTCGATGTTGTCGGGCATGAAGTGGCTGCGGATGCTCGTCATCTTGACGTGCACCACGCGCCCGTTCCGGGTGACCCCGGTGGCCGCCTCGCTGAGCGCCGCGTACGGATCCTTGTTCTGGGCCAGGTCGTAGGTGCGGATCTGCTTGCCTGGTCAGCATCGTGGCCGGAATGATCTGCGCATAGTGCGGCTCGCCCGATGGTCGGGAAGTCGAGCAGCAGCTGCATCTTCTCGCCGGAGATGTCGTAGAGCTGCGCCGACTGCGTC
This sequence comes from uncultured Gemmatimonadales bacterium, assembly GCA_963748815.1. Classification (GTDB taxonomy): domain Bacteria; phylum Gemmatimonadota; class Gemmatimonadetes; order Gemmatimonadales; family GWC2-71-9; genus SPDF01. The sequence continues at coordinate 73,518 of CAVVKJ010000011.1, forward strand.
AGCTCCGGCCCGGTCGGGAGGTAGCGGTCCTTGGTGATCTTGTTCAGCGCGACCACGTACTTGCCCCACGGCTTGCGGGTGTCGCCGCCGGGGATCGAGAGGTGGCCGATCGAGTAGTAGGTCGGGACCTTGTCGATCACCTTGAAGTCGGTGAGCGACCACTTGGTGATTTCCGACGTCAGGAACATCGAGGTGTAGGCGTTGCCCTGGCCGTCGAACTCGGTGTGGAGCGGGCCGAGACCCGGGTCGGCCACTTCGCCGGCCACGATGGCTTCGTACTTCAGCACCGGCATGCCCTCGACCTCACCCTCGAAGGCCTTGTCCTCGATGGCCTTGATCATCTTCGAGAACGAGTGCACCGGGATCACCGACGCCAGCTTGCCGCCGCCGACGATCAGTTCGCCCGACGGGTCGACGTCGACGCCGTGCGGCGACTTCGGGGTCGGGAGGTAGTACACCACGCCGGGGCAGTCCTTCGCGTCCAGGAAGTTGGTGGAGGTCTTCCATTCCGTCGTGGCGACGTTGGTCTCGTGGTTCAGCACGTTGTGGGCGTAGCGCGCCGGCACCTGCTTCGCCTTGCCCGCCGCCACGCACTGCTCGGCCACCGTCCAGTGGACGGCGGCGATGTAGTCCTTGTCGCGCTGCGAGGCGTTCACCTCGAGGAGGGTGTTGGCCTGCTCGACGTTGTACGAGGTGAAGAACGACCACTCCGCCGACGGGCCCTTGCCCGAGTGCGACAGGTCGTAGTTGTAGCCCGGCATCAGGATCTGGAAGGCGATGCTCATGTGCCCCGTGGCGCTGTCCACCTTGATGAAGGTGAGGAGGCCGCGGAAGTTCTCCTTGTAGGAGGCGATCGGCACGTCCGCCTGCGGGGTCGGCACGCTGAAGCGCGTGGCCGCCACCGAGTACTCGGTGTTCTGGGTCACGAACGGCGAGGCGTGGTTGCCGGCCGAGTGCGGAATCTCGATGATCTCGGTCGGTCACGAAGTCGGTCAGGTCGATCCGCGCCACGCGCGGGGTGTTGTTGCCGTTGATGAAGATCCAGCGGCCGTCGGGCACGCCGTCGGTCATCGAGAGCTCGGGATGGTGCGAGTCGTCCCACGGAATGAAGCCGTAGGAGGTGTTCAGCATCGCCTTGGTCTCTTCGCTGTAGCCGTAGGCGTTCTCCGGGTTCTGCGAGAAGACCGGGAGCACCTTGAGGAGCCGTCCGGACGGGAGGCCGTAGACGCCGAGCTGGCCGCTGAAGCCGCCCGAGGTGAACATGTAGAACTCGTCGTACTGGCCGGGTGCCACGTACACCCGCTGCGCCGCGTCGGTCGCACCTGCGGCGGGGGCGTTGCCCGAACCGCAGCCGGCCAGCGTCAGCACGGCAACGGCGGCGCCCAGCATCATGTGGGACCGGACTCTCGAACTGCGCGACATGGTCACTCCTCCTGGAACGGTGGGGCCCGGGTGGGCCGTGTTACTGCGCAGGGGGTGGGGCCGTGGTGGTTCGCAGGTACTCCACCACCTCGCGGGCCTCGTCCTGCGTCAGGCCCTGGTTCGGCATCTGGGTCATGTACTCCCCGAGGAGCTTCTTCACGACCGGGTGCCGGGTGTACATCTCCTGGGGATTCAGGATCATGTTCATCGCGAACGCCGGCGTCACCTTGTCGAGGATGCCGCCGAGGGGCGGTCCGACATAGCGTTCCCCGAGCTTGTGGCAGGCGGTGCACTTCGCCTCGAAGACCTTCTGGCCCTCGGCCGCCTCATCCTTGTCCACGGGACCGAGGGTGATCGCCTCGGTGACGGGTCCGATGCCGTTCTCGAGCTGGAAGGGAGTGAGGTCGCTGGCGGCTGCGGCCGGCGCGCCGCCCGCCGCGGGTGGCGGTGCCTTCTCCCCACCGCCGCAGGCCGCGAGTGCGACGAGGGAGGCGGTGACGAGGGAATGAATTGCGCGCGGTCCCGACATGGTGCACTCCGGTCAGATATTGTGAACTCCCCTTCACGGCGGGGAGGGTGGTGGCGTCATCAACGCTTGTTAAATTATCATAGCAATATGATAATTATAACTATTAATCGTGAAGCCGTCTTCACACTTTCCTAATGGTCGGCGATGCTCTCTCAAACGGCTGAATACGCGCTCCGCACGGTGCTCTATCTTGCTGCCAGGCAAGGAGATGGGCTGCTCCGAGTGAGCGAAATTGCCGAGGACCTGGGGATTCCCCAGAATTACCTCTCGAAGACCCTGCATCTGCTGGCGAGGGCGGGGGTCCTTCATTCAAGCCGGGGGAAGAACGGCGGATTCCGGCTCGCGAAGCCGGCATCAGAACTCTCGCTCGCCGAGGTCGTCGCGCCGTTCAACGGGCCGAGCGGGGAGCGCATCTGCCTGCTGGGACGAGTCGCGTGCAGCGACAGCGATCCCTGCCCCGCCCACGTAAAATGGAAATCTGTGTCCGGCCAGGTCTCGACCTTCTTCCGGGAGACGAAAGTCAGCGATCTGGAGGAGAGTCCGGTGGCGAGGGTGGGGCGGTAAGCGGGGCAGCGGGGCAGCGGGGCAGCGGGGCGACGAACGGCCGTCAAGCGCAAGCCGGAGCCATGCAACCACTGCACCCTGCTCGTCCGGCACGTTGGGTTGGAGTTCGCTTCAATAGGGGTGGGCATATGCCCACCCCGGTGGGTCCGCCCGCGCACGGCGATGCATGGGCGCATCGGATGCCGGCGCGTATCGGAACACGAACATGGACCCCGGCTTTCGCCGGGGTGACGATCAGGTGATCACCTTCGCGCCTCGCACATTGGCGTGAGCCAACCTGGACCCCGGCTTTCGCCGGGGTGACGATCCCAATCAGCCACGGCTAGCAGGCTGGCCTCGTTACATTCCATCCATGCCCGATCCCGCAACCGAATCCGCAGCGCCTGGGGCACGCTCTCCCCGCTCCCCGGCGGCACCTGGCTCTTCAGCCGCCTCCTCGGCTGGTTGGTGCCCTACACCGGCACCGTCGGCGCGCATGTCCGCGAGCTCCGCGCGGGATACGCCCGTGTCACCCTCCGCGACCGCCGCAGGGTCCGCAACCACCTCCGCTCCATCCACGCCGTCGCCCTCGTCAACCTCGGCGAGGTGACCAGCGGGCTGGCGATGATCACCGGACTGCCCACCGGCATCCGGAGCATCGTCACCCGCCTCGAGATCACCTACCTCAAGAAGGCGCGCGGCACGCTGACCGCCGAGGCGACGGTGACCATTCCCGACGTGAAAGAATCGATCGACTACGTGGTGACGGCCGACATCCGCGACGCCGCCGGCGACGCCGTCGCACAGATCGCCGTGACCTGGCGGCTCAGCCCGACTGATTAGACGTCACCGCGCCAGAACAATACGCGGGAAACACGGAAGAAGTGGAAGGGCGGAAGCAACTGCCATGGGAATGAGATCACATTCAAGCGGTTTTTCCGTGTTTCCGGCTTTCTTCCGCGCTTCCCTCGTCTTCTGGACCAGCAATGGGAAGGGTGTGAGACAGTGACCAGCACCGCGTTCACGAAACACGCCGGCGTCGAGGTGCCGCTCATCTGCGGCGCCATGTACCCCTGCAGCAATCCCGAGCTCGTCGCGGCGGTGTCCGATGCCGGCGGCCTCGGCATCGTGCAGCCGATTTCGCTCACCTATGTCCATGGCCACGAGTTTCGCGAAGGGCTCCGCCTCATCAAGCGGCTGACCAGCAAACCGATCGGCATGAACGCGCTCATCGAGGCGTCCTCGAAGACCTATCACCAGCGGATGGTGAACTGGGTGGATGTGGCGCTCGAAGAAGGGGTCCGCTTCTTCGTGACCTCCCTCGGCAACCCGAAGTGGGTGGTCGAGAAGGCGCACGCCGTCGGCGGCATCGTGTACCACGACGTGACCGAACGAAAGTGGGCCGACAAGGGACTCGCCGCCGGCGTGGACGGACTGATTGCGGTGAACCGCCGGGCGGGCGGCCACGCCGGCCCCAAGGGGGTCGAGGAACTGTGGGAGGAACTGGGCGGGCTCGGCGTCCCGCTCATCTGTGCCGGGGGAGTGGGTGACGAATCGCACTTCGTCGAGGCGCTCCGCATCGGCTACGCCGGCGTCCAGATGGGGACCCGCTTCATCGCCACGCCGGAGTGCAAGGCGAGCGAGGTGTACAAGCAGGCCATCGTGAACGCACACGCCGACGACATCGTGCTCAGCGAGCGGATCACCGGCGTGCCGGTGGCGGTCATCAACACCCCGTACATCCAGAAGATGGGGCTCCACGCCGGTGCCTTCGCCAAGTGGATGCTCCGCGGCCGGAAGCGGAAGCACTGGATGCGGACCTTCTACGCCCTCAAGTCGCTCTTCCAGCTCAAGCGCGCCTCGCTCGACGAGTCGGGGAGCAAGGACTTCTGGCAGGCCGGGAAGAGCGTGGACGGCATCACCGCCATCGAACCGGCAGGAAGCATCGTCAAGAGGTTCGCCGCGGCGGCCCCATGAACATCCTGGTGGATCCCGCCGCCTTCCCCCTCGTGGCGCACCGCGGTGCCTCCGCCGAGGCACCCGAAAACACCATGGCCGCCTTCGAGCGTGCGGCCGCCCTGCATGTGGATGCCTTCGAGTTCGACGTCCGCCTCACCGCCGACCACCAGGTGGTGGTGCACCACGATCCCACACTCAACCGCACCACCGACCTGACGGGCCCGCTCATTGCGCGGACTCTTGCGGAGCTCCAGGGCCGCACCAACGTGCCCACCCTCGATGCCGTCCTCGGCGCCTTCCCCTCGATGCCGATGCTCATCGAGCTCAAGGAAATCGCGGGACAGGAGCGGGTCCGTGACGTGATCCTCCGGCACGACGCCGCCGGCCGCTGCGTCGTCGCCTCCGAACACCACGACGCGCTGGCGTGCTTCCGGGACGGCCGCTTCCTGGTCGGAGCCAGCCGGAAGGACATCCTCCGCCTCCTGGTCGGCGCCGCCACCGGCACCCGCCCGAAGACCGTCGGCTACCACGCCCTCTCGGTCCCCGACCGCCATCACTTCCTCCCCGTGGCCACCCGCCGTTTCATTGCCGACGCCCACCGCCTCGGCTGCCCCGTCCATATATGGACGGTGGATGATCCCGCCGAAGCCGCCGAGCTCCGCGCCCGTGGAGCCAATGGCATCCTGACCAACGATCCGGCCCGGCTGGCGAAGTTCGGGACCCAAAGCGCGTAACGCTCTGGAACCGGGCTCACACGAAGCCACGAAGGACACGAAGGAACTGGCGACCCGCGTCGCCCCTCTCCACATGGTGGAGAGGGGGACAGGGGGTGAGGGGTAGAAAAGCGGTGCAACGGGGCCGAAGCGCACAACCTCGTCATTCCCGCGCAAGCGGGAATCCAGAGGCCGACTCACTGGACCCCCGCTTTCGCGGGGGTGACGGCGACTCCTTACTTGACGAAAGGGGCACATTCGCACTATCTTATTATCCGGCTGAAAGGATAATACATAGTGCCTGCCGTGCTCGACCGTCTCAGTGCCCTCGCCGACCTCACCCGGAGCCGCCTGCTCCTGGTGCTGGAGCGGGACGCCCTCACGGTCGGCGAACTCTGTCGGGTGCTGCGGCTCCCGCAGTCCACGGTCAGCCGGCACCTGAAGCTGCTGGCCGACGAGGGATGGGTGGCGGTCCGCGCCGAGGGCACCAGCAACCGGTATCGGGCGGCCCTGCGGGACCTCGATCCGGGGGCCCGGCAGCTCTGGCAGCTGGTGAGCGGCGAGATCGCCGAGGCCCCCGCCGCCAAACAGGACGCGACCCGGCTCCGCAGTGTGCTCGCCGAGCGGAGCACCAGGTCGCGCGAATTCTTCGCGACGTCGGCGGGTCAGTGGGACAAGCTCAGGAGCGACTTGTTCGGCAGCCGCGCCGAACTGGCCGCCCTCCCTGCCCTGCTCGACGACACATGGGCGGTGGGCGACCTCGGCTGCGGCACCGGACAGGTGGCGGCGTCGCTGGCGCCGTTCGTCCGGCTGGTCGTGGCGGTGGACGGCTCGGCGCCGATGCTCACGGCGGCCCGCAAGCGCCTCGCCTCGTTCCGCAACGTGGAACTCCACCGCGGTGATCTCGAGGCGCTGCCGCTGGAAGACGCCTCGCTCGATGCGGCGGTGATTTCCCTGGCGCTGCACCTGGCGCCGGAACCGGCCCGGGTCCTGGCCGAGGCGGCGCGGGTGCTGAAACCGGGCGGCAAGCTGTTGATCGTGGACATGATGCCGCACGACCGGACCGACTTCATCGAATCGATGGGTCATCTCTGGCCGGGATTCGATGCCGAAGCAATCAGCACCTGGGGACGCGACGCCGGCTTCGCGTCCATCACTTACCACCCCCTTCCCGCCGATCCGGCGGCGAAGGGACCGACACTATTCGCCGCGGTAGCGTCCGCCGCGGATACTGACAATCGACCGACTTTCCCGCTTCCCCGCTTCCACGCCGAGGTTCGTCATGACTGCCGTTGCCCCCAGCAAGCACCCCTTCACTTCCATGTCGAAGGGCCGCGAGCCCTACAAGGTGGCCGACATCTCGCTCGCCGAGTGGGGCCGCAATGAAATCCGCCTCGCCGAGTTCGAGATGCCCGGCCTGATGGCGCTCCGCACCGAGTACAAGGGGAAGAAGCCGTTGACGGGCGCCAAGATCATGGGCTCGCTCCACATGACGGTGCAGACCGCCGTGCTGATCGAGACGCTCGCCGAGCTCGGCGCCGACGTGCGCTGGGTCAGCTGCAACATCTTCTCGACCCAGGATCACGCCGCCGCCGCCGTGGTGGTGGGGCCGAAGGGCACCGTGGCCGAACCGCGCGGCGTGCCGGTCTACGCCTGGAAGGGTGAGACGCTGGAGGAATACTGGTGGTGCACCGAGCAGGCGCTCGAGTGGCCCGACGGCTCCGGCCCCACCCTGCTGCTCGACGACGGCGGCGACGCCACCCTGCTGGTGCACCGCGGCGCCGACTACGAGGCGGTGGGCGCGGTGCCGAAGTTCGACGAGGCGAACGACTCCGAGGAGTGGGGCGTCATTCTCGAGGTGCTGAAGCGGAACCTCAAGACCAGCCCCGGCAAGTGGACCAAGATCGCCGCCGACATCCGCGGCGTCTCCGAGGAGACCACCACCGGCGTGCACCGGCTCTACGAGATGATGCAGGCCGGCACGCTGCGCTTCCCGGCCATCAACGTCAACGACGCGGTGACCAAGTCGAAGTTCGACAACCTCTACGGCTGCCGGCACTCGCTGACCGACGGCATCCTCCGCGCCAGCGACGTGATGCTGGCCGGCAAGGTGGCGGTCATCTGCGGCTATGGCGACGTGGGCAAGGGATGCGCGCAGGCGCTGAAGGGCCAGGGCGCCCGCGTCGTCATCACCGAGATCGACCCGATCTGCGCGCTGCAGGCGGCGATGGAAGGCTACCAGGTCACCACGCTCGAGGACGTGATCGGCACCGCCGACATCTTCATCACCGCCACCGGCAACAAGCAGGTCATCAGCGCGGCACAGATGGCGCGGATGAAGGACAAGGCCATCGTCGGCAACATCGGCCACTTCGACAACGAGATCGACATGGCGGGGCTCAAGAAGCTCCCCGGCGTGAAGCGGGTCAACATCAAGCCGCAGTTCGACGAATACGTGTTTCCTGACGGCCACAGCGTGCTGATCCTGGCCGAGGGGCGGCTCCTCAACCTCGGCTGCGCCACCGGCCACCCGAGCTTCGTGATGTCGGCCAGCTTCACCAACCAGGTGATGGCGCAGATCGAGCTCCACACCAGCGCCGACAAGTACGAGAAGAAGGTCTACACCCTGCCGAAGCACCTCGACGAGAAGGTGGCGCGGCTCCACCTCGGCAAGCTCGGCGTCAAGCTGACGCGGCTCAGCCCGGAACAGGCAACATACCTCGGCGTGAAGCCGGAGGGGCCGTACAAGCCGGAGCACTACCGGTACTAGGACGCGCCGCGGGGCGCCCGTCCACCGGGACCTGGACGCAACGAGGGCGGCCGCTGGGGCCGCCCTCGCTCGTTCGGAGGGCGGGTTACGGCCCGTCGACCCCCGGCGTATTATTCGAGCGACGATCCATTCACCCCCGGGGACCCATGCGCCGCTTCTTCCTGCCGCTTGCCGCCGTCGCGCTCTTCGCCTGCGGCCCATCCATCACCGTCACCCAGGATCCGGCCATTCCGATGCCCGGCGCCGCCACCTACGTGTGGGGTCCGCCCCCGCAGAACGTCCCCAACGCCGAGGGGGTCGTGGCGCAGAGCCCCGTCATCCACCAGCGTGTCAAGACGGCCATCGACACGGAGCTCAAGGCGAAGGGCTACCGGCTGACCGATTCCGCCCAGGCCGCGTTCGTGGTCCGGTTTGCGGTGGGGTCAAAGGTCGAGCAGACCCAGGTCACGAACAACGCCTCCACCGGGTCCGGCGTCGTCAATTCCAACGCCTGCGGCGGCGCCTCCTGCTGGAGCGGCTGGGACTACGGCTGGTATGGCACCCAGACCACCGACGTCCAGCAACGGCAGTCGGGCGTGGTGGTGGACCTGCTCGACCTGAAGACCAGTACCCTCGCGTGGCGCGGCATCTACAAGCACGACGCGACCGGCAAGGTGCCCACGCAGGAGGCGGTCCAGAAGGCCGTGAACGAACTGTTCAAGAAACTTCCGGTGGCCGGGAAGTAGATCGCCGTCACCCCCATTCTCTGGAGTCGTCATGTCATTCCGCCCACTGACCCTCGCCGGCGCCGTGCTGCTGGTCTCCTGCGGCCCGTCGATCACCAGCCAGGTCAACCCGAATTTCAGCACGATCCCTGCCGGAGCCACCTACGCCTGGGTCGGGACCGACAACGTGAACGGCGGCGACCCGGTCGTCTCCAATGAAATCGTCCATTCGATGATCAAGCAGTCCATCCAGACGCAGATGGCCGCGAAGGGCTACAAGCTGGTGGCCGACAACGCCGACGCGAAGTTCTACGTCCGGTACTACTTCGGCACCCAGACCCAGACCAGCTACGTGACCACCACCACCGGTGGCGGGTACGGCCCGGGGTGGGGGTACGGCTGGGGCTACGGCGGGATGGGCATGTCCACCACGCAGCCGGTGGAAACCACCCAGGGCAACGCGATCATCGACCTTGTCCAGATGGGCACCAACGATCTCGTCTGGCGCGGCACGAAGACCGGCGACATCAGCAACAAGGCACCGACCCAGCAGAAGGTGGATCAGTCCGCCGCTCAGATCATGGCGGGCATGCCCTCCGCCGGTCCGCCACCCGCGAAGAAATAGTCCAGTCCACTGGATGCGAAACGGGCCCGCGCGATCTGCGCGGGCCCGTTTGCCGTTCAGGGTGTCGAAGGCGCGGGTTTCGGTCCGGCTGATGTCGGGCGGGCCGGTGCCGAGGCGGCGGGAGTGGAATCGGGTGGCGCCGTGCCGCCGGGATCGAGGGTGAAGATCATCGACCCCTGACCCTTCACGATCACGCGCGCCACGAGGGCGTCGGAGGCGGCCCACACGCCGACGGGCACCGCGCTCGTCAGGGTGGTCTGGAGGGAAAGCCCCGGCACCAGTTCGCGATTCATGTTGTCCTCCGCGAGGACGCGCGCCTTCTCGATCGTGGGCGCCAGGTTGACCCTGATCGCCTCCCGGAGCTTCTCGGTCACGGCGTCGGTGCTGGCGAGCCAGGCCAGGGCGCCCGTCAGGGCGTCGGTGGTGCCCGCGTCGATGATGAGGTCGGGCATGGTGAGCACCCCTGCCGAGTCGATCTGCGGGCGACCGACGGCGTAGAGCGTGCCGTTGGCCGCCCCCGAGACCGTCAGCGCGACCACCACCCGGCCGTCGCCGAGGGGCGTTGGCTTCAGGTGGCGGATAAACATCGTGTGCTTGCCCACCTTGATCTTGGTCTTCGCGAGCGCCTTCGACAGGATGTCTTCGGCCACGTCGTAGGGGAGACGCCCTTCACTGAGAATCAGGAGCTCGGCCGGGGGCGCCTCACTCCGATCCGGGGGAAGGAGCGGATTGCTCGAGGAGTCGGGACGCGCGCCGCCGACGATGCGGGGATTCGCCTCCAGCCCCACCTGGAAGAGCAGCGTGTCGCCCGCCGCCGTCGGGGGGAGGAAGCGCATCGACACCGGGTTGATCAACAGCCAGAGGCTGTCCGTCAACCGGAGGGGCTTCTGGATGGTGCCCCACACGGCTTCGACGTTGGCACGAAGCGGGAAGGCTGCGAGTTTCTTGTCCACCTTGATGAGCTCACCCTGGAGCGCCCCTTCCGCCGCCGAAAGCACCTTCTCCGTGACGTCGATGTGCGCGGCCGTCACCTCGCACTGGTCCCGCTCGGTGTCGGTCAGGGGAGATGCATGGACGACCGATTTGGTGCGGAACATCCAATTGTCCTCAATGCGCGCCGTGACCTTCAGCGTGACCCGGGCGCGCGGCTGCGCGTCGCCCTCCCCGGTGCCGCAGGAGGCGCTCACCTCCGGGATGATCGGCGCATTGTACCACCCGCGGCCCTGGTAGTGCAGCACCGCAGACATCGTGACCGTCCGGCCCTCGATGCCGAGATGGAAGGGTTCGCGCATGATCTGGTAGGCGATGTGCAGCCGGTCGTTTCCCTTGACGGCGAGCTTCTCATCGATGTTGCCGATGGTGCCCGGCACCTCCGCCTCGAGCCACTCGAGCCCCGGCGTGAGGTCGTAGCGGACCGGGATCTCGAGCCGCGACGGCGGCACCGGCGGTAATGACTCCTCAACCACGCCGGTCACCAGTACGGGTGGCGGGGCTTCGAAGCTGTCGCCGCCGCACGACACGGTGGTGAGGAGGAGGGCGGCGGCAACGGCAGCGGGTAACAGCCGGGTGGGGTTGGTCATGCCCGAAAGGTACGCTTGGGATGACAGTCCGGGAGGGGCTGGCTAGGTTCCAAGCTGGCATCCCCCCACTGGAGATACGACCATGGCGTTCGTGATTCGCCGCCTGCACCTCGCACCGCTCCTCGCCACCGGCCTCGTGGCCGCCTGCGCCTCCAGCACGCCGTCGGCCACCCCGGTACCGGCGGCGGTCCCAGCGGCGGTGGTCCAGGAACGCCCCGTGCCCTACCCGATGGAGGAATCGGCGTGGTTCCGGCGGGCCGTGACCAACGAGACCCGGACCCGCACCGGCGTCCCCGGCGCCAAGTACTGGCAGCAGTGGTCCAAGTACGACCTGGCCGCCACCTACGACCCCGCCAGCGGCCGACTCACCGGCACCGGCACCATCCGCTACTACAACCGCTCCCCCCGGCAACTCACCACCGTCTACGTCCACCTGCACGACAATCTCTTTGGCGACAGCGCGGTGCGGAACGAGACGGTGCCGATCACCGGCGGGGTCGCCCTGTCACGCGTGGCGGTGCGGGGCGTCGACGTGCCCGAGGCGACCGGCAAGGCCCGGGGCTACAAGGTCAACAGCACCGTGATGTCGGTGCCGGTGTCCCCCGCCCTGGCCGCCGGCGACAGCGTGGACCTCGCCTTCAGCTGGAGCCTCACGGTGCCGCCGGACGGCGCCCCGCGCGGCGGCCGCACGCCGGACCTCGCCTTCATCAGCTACTGGTACCCGCAGATGGCCGTGTACGACGACGTGGTCGGCTGGCAGAACGATCCCTACATGGGGAACGCCGAGTTCTACATGGGCTACGGGACCTATGACGTGGCGCTCACCGTGCCGGCCGGCTACCTGATCGGCTCCACCGGAAGCCTGGTCAACCACGCGGAGGTGCTCCCGCCCGCCATCATCCAGCGGGTGGGGATGGCGCTCACCTCGGACACGGTGGTGCACATCGTGACCGAGGCCGACCGCGGCGCCGGCACCGCCACGCTGACCGGCCCCTCACTGACCTGGCGGTTCCACGCCGACACCGTGCGCGACTTCGCCTGGGGGGTGTCCGACAAGTACGTGATGGACGCGGCCCGCGCCAACGTCGGCGACCGCGACGGGAACGGCACGCCGGACTACACCCTGATCCACACCTTCTGGATTCCCGGCAACGCCGCATCGAAGTGGGCGGAGGACGCCCGCTACGCCCGGCATTCGATCGAGTTCCTCTCCGGTTATCTCTGGCCCTATCCCTGGCCGGTGGCGACCGCGATGCAGGGGCCGGAGTCCTGCGGCGGGATGGAATACCCGATGATCACCTGCATCGGCGGGTTCCAGCCCGACAGCTTCGCGCTCTATGGCGTCACGGTGCACGAGCTGGCGCACATGTGGTTCCCGATGCAGGTGGGCTCGGACGAAAAGCGCCACGCCTGGCAGGATGAGGGGCTGACGGAATTCAACGGCTTGCAGGGCGAGGGAGACTTCTTCCCGGGCCGCGACGCCGAGGCGCAGGACCGGGGCATGTACGGGCAGGTGGCGCACATGGGGCTCGAGGAGCCGATGATGCGGCACGGCGACCGGTACGACACCGGGATCGGGTACGGCGTGGCGAGCTACATGAAGCCCGCCAACATCCTGATGATGCTCCGCGGCATGCTGGGGCCGGACCTCTTCCTGCAGGCGTATCGGACCTATGGCGCCCGCTGGCAGTACCGGCACCCGACGCCCTGGGACCTCTTCTACAGTTTCGAGGACGTGACCGGCCAGGACCTCGGCTGGTTCTGGCGCACCTGGTTCTGGGAGACGTGGACCATCGACCAGTCGGTGGGCAGCGTGACCGCCGGGCCGGACGGCACCACCATCGTCATCGTCGACAAGGGGCTGGCACCGATGCCCGGCGAGGTGAAGGTGACGCGGAGCGACAGCACTGCCGTCCTCGAGAAAATTCCGGTCAAGTACTGGCTGGACGGCCACGCGAGCTACACCTTCAGGGTGACCGGCGCGCCGGTCGTCCGGGTCGAAGTGGATCCGGAGCAGAAACTCTCCGACGTGGACCGGAAGAACAACAGCTGGAGTCCGTGACGCGACGATCGCTGCCGGCATTTCTCGGCGCGTGCCTCCTGCTGGCCGCGCCGATGGCGGCCCAGGACGCGGGCGGGGTGGCCGAGTCCATCCGCGTCCGCGTCGACGCGCTCCAACTGTCCGGTGGGGACGTGACGGTGCTCAGCGTGCGGCTCCAGACCGGCAACATTCTCTCCCAATTCTATGCCGCCCGGAACTACCAGCCGGCGTGGACGGCGCCCGCCCGGGTCGACGCGCTGCTGCAGGCCATCGCGGCGGCGCGGGATGACGGGCTGGAGCCGCGCGACTATTTCCTCGAGACGCTCCAACGACTGGCGCCCTTCGCGCTGGGCCCGACCTCGTCGCCCACACTCCGCGCCGACTTCGACCTCCTGGCCACCGAGGCGCTGATTCGCCTCTGGGCCTCGCTCACCGTGGGCAAGGTCGATCCTGCCACCCTCGACACCACCTGGCACATTCCGGTCGCACCGCTCCCTCCCGACGGCGCGGCCACCCTGGAGATGATCGCCTCCTCGGACACCCTGGGAGGGGCAGTCGCGGCACTGGCCCCGCGCCACCCGCTCTACCTCCGCCTGCGAGGCGAACTCGCCCGCTACCGGGAGCTGGAGGCCACGGGCGGATGGGAGCGGGTTGTCGGCGGGCCGAATCTCGAGGCGGGAGACATCGACCCGCGCGTCCCCCCACTGCGGCGACGACTCGCCACCTCCGGGGACCTCGACCCGACCGACGCCACCGACACCAGCGACGTGTTCACCCCCCACCTCGCCTCGGCGCTGGTCCGCTTCCAGTCGCGTCACGGCCTCTACCCCGACGGCGTCCTCGGCGCGCGCACGCTGGCCGAACTGAACGTGCCGGTGTCCGCCCGGATCGAGGCGCTGCGGGTCAATCTCGAGCGGGGGCGGTGGGTCCTGCGGGAGCTCGGCGGGACGTTCGTGGCGGTGAACATCGCGGGATTCGAGTCGTACTTCGTCCGACGCGACACCCTCGTGTGGCGAGCATCCTCCATCGTGGGGCAGCCCTTCCGGCAGACGCCGGAGTTCCGCGCCACGATGACCTACCTCGTGGTCAATCCGACCTGGACGGTGCCGGAGCTGCTCCTCGACGAGGATGTCTTTCCCGCGGTCCGCCGCGACTCGAACTATCTCGCGGCGCACGCCATGGAGGTCCTCGACCGGCAGGGCGCGTCGGTCGACCCCGCGACGATCGACTGGAACTGGTACCGGGGGCGGAGCTTCCCCTATCGCATCGTCCAGGCGCCGGGCGGCAGCAACCCGCTGGGCCGGATCAAGTTCATGTTTCCGAATCCCTACGCGGTGTATCTCCACGACACGCCGGCGCGAGAGCTCTTTCGAAAGCCGCAGCGCACCTTCAGCTCGGGCTGCATCCGGATCGAGCATCCGCTGACGTTGGCGGAACTCCTCCTCGAGGGGTCCCGGTGGACTCCCTCGACGCTCGACAGCGTCGTGGCCGCCGGCGCCGAGCGAACCATTTCCCTCCCGCGCGGCATTCCCGTGGTGGTGCTCTACTGGACCGCGTGGTCGGCGGAGGACGGCACGGCCAACTTCCGGTCCGATGTCTACCAGCGTGACGCCGCGGTCCTCCGCGCCCTCGACGCCCCGTTTCACTTCCGGAGCCCATGATGCGCTGCTTCGCTCGTTCGGTGTCCCTCCCCTGGCTGCTGGCAGCGCTCGCCGGTTGCGCCACCGCCCCGGTCGCCCTCACCGCCCCCCCGGCCGCACCGAAGCCCGACGCGACCCTGCAGGCACGGCTCGAGCAGGCGGTGCAGGGATTCCACGGTGACGTCGGCGTCTACGTCCGCAACCTCCGCACCGGGCAGACGGCGGCCATCCGGCCGGACGAACTCTTCCCGACGGCGAGCATGATCAAGGTGCCGATCCTGCTGACCACCTTCCAGGCGATGGAGGACGGCACGCTCGACTTTCATCAGGCGCTCACCTATACCGACTCGCTCGCCTATTCCGAGGAAGACGACCTCCTCGCGCTGCTCCAGGACAGCAGCCGCATCGAACTGTCGAAGGTCGCGATGCTGATGATCACCATGAGCGACAACACGGCGTCGCTCTGGCTGCAGGCGCTGGCCGGCACCGGGGTGCAGATCAACGCATGGCTGACCCAGCACGGGTTTGACTCGACGCGGATGAATTCGCGGACCCCAGGGCGGCAGGACAACTGGAAAGCGTACGGGTGGGGGCAGACGACGCCGAGGGAGATGGCGGAATTGCTGGTGCTGATCCGGGAGCAGAGAGCGGTGAGCCCCGCCGCGGATCAGCAGATGTACCGGATCTTGACGCGGAGCTACTGGAACGGCGAGGCGCTGAGCCAGCTTCCGCCGTGGGTGCAGGCGGCGTCGAAGCAGGGCGCGGTGGACCGCTCGCGCTCCGAGGTGGTGCTCGTGAACGCCCCGGCGGGCGACTACGTGTTCTGCGTGATTACCAAGAACCAGGAAGACGAGAGCTGGGTGGCGTCCAACGAGGGGTATGTGCTGCTGCGGAAGGTCTCGGCGCTGCTCTGGACGTACTTCGAGCCAAACACGCCGTGGACCCCGGCGGTGGGCGCCGCGCGCTTTACTCCCTGAGCGCGGCGCCCCACCGGCTTACTGCGCGACCGCCAGCGCGAAGTTGCTGCTGGTGATCGTCACGACGACTCCCTTGGCCGAGGCCGTCAGCACCTTCTTCAAGGGAAAGCTGACGCCGTTGGCCAGGGTGGTGAACCCGACGTCCAGCATGACCTTGGCGCTGGGGTCGTTCAGCCAGGTGGCGATGGTCAGGGAGCCCAGGTGGTGGTCTTCATTGTACACCACGATGGCGACGGCGTCGCCCTGCTCGACGTAGTTGCTGACCGTCACCTTGTAGGTGTTGTTCGAGGGGTTCGGCGCTACCGCCACGTCACCCCGCTGCTGCGCCTTCTGCACCAGCTCCTGCTGCGGCGGCACGTACCTGGCCACCAGCGTCTTCACGCTGTCCATGTAGGCCTTGAGGTCGTCGATCTTCCCTTTCGCGATCTTCTTCCGGAGCGGCCCACGCACCTTTTTCGGCTGCGGCGGCGCGCCGATCTGCGTGCACTGCGGCTTGTTGTCGTTGGCGACGTACTGACACGACATGGAGTTGGTCTCCTTGACCTCGCCATTGAGCGCCAGCTCCGTGGTCTCGATCCAGGTGTACCGCCGCTGCTCCGCCGCATTCTCGGCGAGCGTCCGCTTCAGCGCCGCGACCTGCTCCGTGACGCCGCCCTGCGCATGCGCGACTGACGTCGCGGCCATCAGTGCCACCCCTACCAAGGCACCGGCGATGCTCCATGGTACGATCCGGGTCGTCGTGTTCATGTCCAAAGACCTCCAAACGATGGAGCAGGCGCTCCGTGGGCCCAGGGATTATTGCGCGACGGCCAGCGCGAAGTTGGCGTCGGTGATCGTCACCACGATCTCCTTGGCAGTGGCGGTCAGGGTCTTGGTCGAGGCGAAGCTCACGCCGTTCGGCAGGGTGGTGAACGCGACGTCGAGCGTCACCGTGGCGCTGGGGTCGTTCAACCAGGTGTTGACGGCCACGTGCGCCACCTGCTTGGTCGCCCCGTTGATGGTGATGATGACGGCGTCACCCTTCTGGATGTAGTTGCTGATGGTCAGCTTCATGGTGCCGTTCGACGGGTCCTGCGCGACGGCCACATCGCCCCGGCCCTGCGCCGCCTGGATCAGCTCCGACTTCGTGGGCACATACTGGGCGACCAGCGTCTTGACGCTGTCCATGTACTCCTTCATCCCCTCGACCTTCGAGTCCTTGACCGACCGGCGCACCGGACCGCGCTGCTTCTGCTCTTCCGGGGGGGCGCTGGTGACGGTGCAGGTCGGCTTCGTGCCGCCGGCCATGTACTGGCAGGAGGAGGTCGACGTGGACTTCACCTCTCCCTTGTACGCGACCGCGGTCGTTTCCATCCAGGTATAGTTGCGCTGGGCGGCGGCGTTGGCGCCCATGGCGGCCTTGATGGCTTCCACTTCCTGCTGCGCTCCTGCCTGGGCCTGCGAAACCGACACGACCCCAAGGACGGCCAGGGCCGAGAGCGTCGAGCGGAGCAGCAATGTCTTGCGGTTCATGGGACGGTTTCCTCAGAAGGGATGAAGACCAGTCAGCGCCACCAGTATACTCATAAAATCGTCGAGGAACAGCCACCTTCCATTCAGGCGGAGCCCTTTGCGCCTCTTCGCGACTTTGCGGTGAAGAGCTTTTGCCGCCAAGTCGCAAAGAGGCGCCAAGGCCGCAAGCGAAGCGAGGTCACCTCGCCACCTGGCCCAGCAGGTCCATGGCTTCATCCAGTTGCGAATCGGAGAGGTATGGTGCCGGCCCAAACCGAAGGGCGTCACCCCGGAAATCCGTCAGGACACCACGTTCCCGCAGCCCTCGGCAGAGCTCACCGGCCCTCGGGGAGCGCAGTGCGAGGAAGCCGGCCAGCTGGTGCAGGGGAACCCGGTCCCGTGTCACCACCTCTGGGGGGAGGTCGAGCGAATCGAACCGCTCCGCCAGCCGCCCGACCTGGTGCTGGCTCACCTCCCGGAGGAACGGGGGGGTGAGGCCTTGAGCGCCGAAGAAGTCGAACACCGCCGCGGCGCGGTAGTGGCTGGTCGGATCGTAGGTGGAGCCTGCAAACCGGTCGGCCCCCGTACCATAGACCACCGACTGGGGGCGTGACTCGGCGAGCGCACTGAACTCACTGAACCACCCGGTGATGACGGGGCGGAAGGACCGCCCGGGAGGGATCCGGAGGAAGCAGTTCCCCTCCCCCAGCTGGCAGTACTTGTAACCGCCCCCGGTCACGAACGCCCCCTCCAACCCCTGCCCCTGCACCGACATCGGCACCACGCCGAGCGCGTGATAGGCGTCCACCAGGAGTTCCGCCCCGTGGCGGGCGCAGGAGGCCGCGAGCCTGTCGAGGCCGGAAACAATGTGGGCGTTGTGGAAGAACACCGCCGACACCAGCACCCCGGCCGTGCGGTCATTGAGGGCGGCCGCCAGCCGCTCCGCCACCGTGGCCGCCGGGTCGGCGGCAACCTTCACCACCTCAATCCCTTCCTCGCCGAGCCGGTCCAGCTGCCGCCGGATGGTGTGGAACTCCCCGTCCGTCGTGATCAGCCGGGGGCGGTCTCGCAGCGACAGCACCGAGAGGAACCGGAGGAGCAGGTCGTGGGTGTTCGACGCGAGGGCGTACTCACCGTCGGGGTCATCGAGCAGCTGTGCAAATCCCTGCCGCACCCGGTCGGCCCGGGCAAAGGCACGCTCCCACTTCTCATCGACCAGTTCGGCGGCATCCTCCCAGGCGCGGAGCTGCCCGTCGCGGGCGCAGTCGGGCCAGGCCTGGTGGGAATGCCCTGTCAGGAGGAGGCGGTCGGCGACCCGGAAGGCGGAGTAGTGGGGAGCCAGCTGATTCGGCGCGCGGAAGAGGTCGTCAGTCCGCACAAGGGGCTCCCTTGACGAACTGATAGCCATATGATATCATAGCGGTATCACCTTTCCCGTGAGGACGCTGTGATTCGCGAAACCAAGTACCAGGCCTCCAATGGCCTGCTGGCCCTGCTGCTCATCCTGCTCGTTGCCGCACTCGGGTTCGGCTTCGGCGCCCGCAACGCTGCGCAGGAGCTCCCCGCCTTGGCCATTCTCGGCTTCCTGGTCTTCGGCGTGGCCATGGTGTGCCTCGGCGGACTTTTCGTGGTCAATCCGAACGAAGGCCGGGTCCTCACGCTGTTCGGGAAGTACTCCGGCACGGTCAAGATTCCGGGGCTCTGGTGGGTGAACCCCTTCATGGCCAAGAAGAAGGTATCGCTGCGCATCCGGAACTTCGAGACCACCAAGCTGAAGGTCAATGACGCCAACAGCAACCCGATTGAGATCGCGGCGGTGGTGGTCTGGAAGGTCATCGACACCGCCGAGGCGATGTTCGAGGTGGATGACTACGAGCACTACGTGAAGGTGCAGAGCGAGTCGGCGGTGCGGACGCTGGCCACCGCCTATCCGTATGACGCCCACACCGACGGCGAGGAAGCGCTCAGCACCCACACCGCCGAGGTGTCCAAGCAGCTCAACGTCGAAGTGCAGGAGCGCCTCGGCAAGGCGGGGGTGGAAGTGACCGAGGCAAGGATCAGCCATCTGGCCTATTCACCGGAGATTGCCTCGGCCATGCTGCAGCGTCAGCAGGCCAGCGCCATCATCGCGGCGCGTCAGAAGATCGTCGAGGGCGCCGTCGGGATGGTGGAGACCGCGCTCGAGATGCTCTCGTCGAAAAAGATCCTGGAGCTCGACGGCGAGCGGAAGGCACAGATGGTCAGCAATCTGCTGGTGGTGCTCTGCTCGGAACGGGGCACGCAGCCGGTCGTCAACTCCGGCTCGCTCTACTAAGCCTCGTGGCTGAACGCAAAGCGTTTCTGCTCCGACTCGACCCCGCCGTCCACGCCGCGCTGGAGCGGTGGGCGGCGGACGAGTTGCGCAGCCTGAATGGGCAAATCGAGTTTTTGTTGCGGGAGGCGATGGTCAAGGCGGGGAGGCGGGGAAGCGGGGAGGCAGGGAAGTAGGCTCTACGCGGACGCGACCCCTTCCCCGCTGGCCCGCCTCCGCTCCTACAGATCCGCCCGTATAGCCCACAAGTCTGGAAAGAGCGGACGATTCAAGGTCCGCAGCAGATATTCCGCCCCGTCCGACCCTCCTGTCCCCCGCTTCGTCCCGATGGTGCGCTGCACCATCTTCACGTGGCGGTATCGCCATTCCTGCACACCCTCGTCCAGGTCGACCAGCCGCTCGCAGACCTGCGCCGCCAGGCCACCCTTGCGGTACACCGCCACCAGCGCCGACTGCACGCCGGCCGATGCCACGATCGGCTGCGTGACGTCCCGCGTCTGGGCCTCGGCGGGAATGCCGGCGCCCTCGCGCGCAAGGTAGGCAAGGAATCCATCCCACAGCGTCGTGGCGGCGAAGCGCCGCTCCAGCAGCGCGCGGTGCGCCGAACCGGCGGGATAGCGCTCCAGGGCGGCGGGCTGCTTGTGCCCCAGCGCAAACTCGAATTCCCGGAACTGGAACGACTGGAAGCCGCTGCCCGACTCGAGCCGGTCGCGGAAGGAGAGAAACTCCAGCGGCGTCATCGTTTCCAGCACGTCAATCTGGGAGACCAGCACCTTCAGGATGGTGAGGATGCGCTTGAGGGCGCCGAGCGCGGCCAGTCCGTCGCCGGTCTCGAGCAGCCGCTGCAGACGCCCGACTTCGTGGAGAATCTGCTTGAACCAGAGCTCGTAGACCTGGTGAATGACGATGAAGAGCATCTCGTCGTGTTCGGGCCCGTCGCTCAACGGCTGCTGCAGTTCCAGGAGTTCATCCACCTTGAGATAGGTGGCGTAGGTGAGCGGTGTGGCGGATCGGCTCAAAAGGGTTCCTGCCTGGTGGGGGGCGCGTTGACGGCCGGATCGGGGCGGAACATCGTGTCCACCAGGACGCGCGGCTTGACGCTCTGCCCCGGGAGCATCGACATCCCCGGCTTGCAGGGGCGCGCATTGCGCACGGTCCAGCCGCTCGGCGCGCCGGCGGAGTCGAAGCGGACGTCGCCCCGCTGCAGCAGCGCCACCCGCCGGACGCCGATCGGCGTGGCCAGCTCGACCCGGCCATTCAGTTCGTACTTGACCGTGAGGTAGTCGTCGCCCTTGGCGTGCACCCGGGGTTCATCTTCTCGGGGGATATGGAGGACTACGGTGACGTCCACCGAGTCCCGCATCTTCATCGTGAAGCCCCTGGGGCTCTGGAGCACGCCGACGGGCGCACCGTCCACCAACAGCTGGCCGTCGATGGTCAGCCCGTCCAGGTTGAAGTCGTTCAGGTTGCAGCCGGTGAGGATGACCTGGAGGGTGTCCGCGGGGGAGCCGCGGAACGTCGTGCGGACCCCGCTCAGCGCGAAGGTCGGATCCGAGTAGAGCCACCCGCCGAGGGGCGTACAGGCGACGACACCGAGCCCCAGCAACAGGAGACCGGTGACGATGGCCGTCGGTGACGCGAGCGGGCGAATCCGCATGGGTGCTGGTGACTCCTGACGATGCTCACGGCGACTCACCCCGCGCCTCGCGCGCGAGCAGAGCCCGCTTCCGGTCTTCTCCCCATCGATATCCACCGCCCGATCCGTCGGCCCGCACCACCCGGTGGCAGGGAATGACGACCGCGACCGGATTGGCGGCGCAGGCGCTGCCCACCGCGCGGGCCGCCCCGGGGTGACCGGCCGCCTGCGCCACCTCCGCGTAGGTGCGGGTTTCCCCGTACGGAATCTCACGCAGGCTCTTCCACACCGCCCGGGCAAATGGGGTGCCCCCGATGTCCAGCGGCACCCGGCCCAGCGGCGCACCCGCTGCCAGATAGTCGCGCAAGCTGGCGGCCAATCGGGCCAGCGCGCGGTCATCGCGCCGCAACTCCGCCTTCGGAAACTCTTTCGCCAGCGCCCGGCCCAACGCCGCTTCGTCCTTGCCGAACCAGGCCGCACAGAGCCCCCGGTCGGAGGCAGCCAGCAGCAGCGGGCCTGCGACCGTCTCGGTGACCGTGAACCGAAGCGTGACCCCCTGGCCTCCCGCTCGATAGGATGCCGGGGTCATGCCGAGGGCATCGGCCCCCTGTTCATAGAGCTGGCGGCTGGAGCCGTAACCGGCGTCCCACCCGGCGCGGCTCACGGTCTGCCCCCGCCGCAACCCCGCCTTCAATCGTTCACGGCGGAGCGCCTGTGCGTAGGCCCGGGGACTGACCCCGACCAACCGGGAGAAGTTGCGTTGCAAATGCGCCGGACTCAAGCCCGAGGCCTTGGCGAGCTCGGCCAGGGGGGGGACCTCCCCAGCCCGGTCTTCAATATACGCCAAGGTCCGCCGGACCGCCTCATCCCCCGAACGGGGGGCGGTCCCGGCCACCGCCTGGTCGGGCTTGCACCGTCGGCAGGCCCGGAAGCCCGCCTCAGCGGCCGCGGAGGGGCTGCCGTAAAATGTTACGTTTTCACGGTTTGGCCGGCGCGACCCGCAGGAGGGGCGGCAGAACACCCCGGTCGTGCGAACGGCGTAGACGAACTGGCCGTCGAACGCCGCGTCGCGGGCGGCCACGGCGGCCCAGCGGGTGGCGTCACTGAGTCGGGCCCGGATGGCAGGTGAGTTGGTCATGGCAACAAGGTAGGCCGAGGGGCGGGACGGGGCTATCCGATTCATGTGATGAATCACAGGCGGGGCAGACGGGCAGCGGGGCAGCGAGGCAGTAACTGCCCTGCTGCCCCGCGGCCCCGCGGCCCAATCCGCACCGTCCTACTTGAGGAAGAGGAGCTCCCGGTACGTCGGCATCGGCCAGAACTCATCGGCCACGTGGAGCTGCAGCTCGTCGGCGACGCTCCGGAGCTCCTGCATGGCGGGGATGACCTTCGCCTTGATCTGCTGGGCGTGCTTCATCGGCGACTCGGCGTGCGCCTGGGTCACCTTGTCGAGCGCCACGGTCGCCTTCCGGAGCCGGCTCACCGCGCCGACGAAGGTCTGCAGCGCCACCCGTGAATCGCCGTCCTCGACCCCGGCGGCCTCGGTCGACGCCACGGCCTCCGCCATCAGCGACTGATGCGCCAGGGCGGCGGGAAGGATCATCGTGCGCGCCATCGCCACCATCGTCTCTGCCTCGATGGTGATCTGCTTGACGTACTTCTCCACGGCAATCGCGGTCCGGGAGTCCATTTCCGCCTTGGTGAGCACGCCGTACTTCTTGAAGAGGTCGTAGTTCTTCTTCGCCGACAGCGCCTGGAACGACTCCACCGAGTCCTTGAGCATCGGGAGGCCGCGCTTCTTCGCCTCGGCGTGCCACTCCTCGGTGTAGTTGTCGCCGTCGAAGATGACCCGCTTGTGCTCCTTGAGCAGCTTCTTGAGCAGGTGCATCGAGGCGGTCTCGAGCTTGGCGGCCGTCGGCTTGTCGCCCACCGCCTTCTCGAGCTCGCCCGCCACGTAGTCGAGCGACTCCGCCACGATGGTGTTCAGCACGGTGTTCGGCCAGGCGATGCTCTGGCTGGACCCCACGGCGCGGAACTCGAACTTGTTGCCCGTGAAGGCGAAGGGGCTGGTGCGGTTGCGGTCGCCGGAGTGGCGGGGCAGCTGCGGCAGCGACCGGGCGCCGAGGTCGATCACCCCGCCCTTCAGGGTGCGCTTTGGCGCGCCCTGCTCCACCTGCGCCAGGATGTCGGAGAGCATGTCGCCGAGGAAGATCGAGATGATGGCCGGCGGGGCCTCGTTGGCGCCGAGGCGGTGGTCGTTCGCCGCGCTGGCGATGCAGGCGCGGAGCAGGTCGGCGTGCAGGTCCACCGCGCGGATGACGGCGCACGAGGAACACCAGGAACTGCAGGTTGGTGTGGGTCTCGTCCTGCGGATCGAGCAGGTTGACGCCGGTGTCGGTGGCCATCGACCAGTTGTTGTGCTTGCCGCTGCCGTTGACGCCGGCGAAGGGCTTCTCGTGCAGCAGCGCCGCGAGGCCGTGCCGCTGCGCCACCCGCTTGAGCGTTTCCATCAGCAGCATCTGGTGGTCGCTGGCGATGTGGCTGACCTCGAAGAGCGGCGCGATCTCGTACTGGCCCGGCGCCACTTCGTTGTGCCGCGTCTTGACCGGCACGCCGAGGCGGTAGAGCTCGAGCTCGACGTCGGACATGAACGCCAGCACCCGGCTCGGGATGGTGCCGAAGTAGTGGTCCTCGAGCTGCTGGCCCTTCGGCGGCCGGGCGCCGAAGAGGGTGCGCTCGCAGGTCATCAGGTCGGGGCGCTGGAAGATAGAGCTCCCGGTCGACCAGGAAGTACTCCTGCTCCGGGCCGACGGTGGTGATGACACGGGACACGCCGGTGTCGGTGCCGAAGAGCTTGAGGATGCGCAGCGCCTGCTTGCTGAGCGACTCCATCGAACGGAGGAGCGGAATCTTGGTGTCGAGCGCCTCGCCGGTCCAGCGAGACGAAGGCGGTCGGGATGCAGAGGGTGACGTTGTTGTCGCCCCGCATCAGGAAGGCGGGGCTGGTCGGGTCCCACGCGGTGTAGCCGCGGGCCTCGAAGGTGGCGCGGAGGCCGCCCGAGGGGAAGCTGGAGGCGTCCGGCTCGCCCTGCACCAGTTCGGCGCCGGAGAAGTTGAAGATGACGCCGCCCGACCCGTCGGGGCTGACGAGCGAGTCGTGCTTCTCGGCGGTCAGGCCGGTGAGCGGCTGGAACCAGTGGGTGAAGTGGGTGGCGCCGTTCTCGATGGCCCAGTCCTTCATGGTGGCGGCCACGACGTCGGCCACCTGGGCGTCGAGCTGCTCGCCGGCGTCGATGGTCCGCACGAGGCTCTTGTAGATCTCCTTCGGGAGGCGCTGGCGCATCACGCGCCGGGAAAAGACGTCGATGCCGTACACCTGGTCGATGCGATCAATGGGGGCAGTCACGGGGTTCCTCGCGCGGGCGGTCGGGAGAGACGAGCGGCGGACGGCAGGAGTCTAGCGCAGGGGGCGGGCCGGGGGTAGTTTTTTCCATAGACGGTCTATGGGAACGAGACTGAGGACTGCGCGGAGATAAATGACGCTGCTGCCTGGGACGCTGGATCTTCTCGTCTTGCGCGCCCTCGCCTGGGAGCCGACGCACGGCACCGGCGTGGGTGACTGGATCAAGCTGGTGACGGGGGGCGTGCTGACCATCGAGGAGGGGTCGCTCTATCCCGCGCTCCAGCGGCTGGAACGGCAGGGGTGGATCACCTCGGACTGGGGGCGGTCGGACGCGAACCGGAGGGCACGGTTCTACCAGCTCACGACGTCAGGGCGTCAGGAGCTTCGCCGCCTGGCGGCGGAGTGGAATCGCTATGCCGAGGCGATGGGGTCGGTGCTGCGGCACGGGGCGCCGAGGCCATGGATGTAAACAGCGGGGAAGCGGGGCCGAGGGTCGTCATCCCGGCGCAAGCCGGGATCCATGTTCCCGGGCCAACAATGGACCCCGGCTTTCGCCGGGGTGACGATTGGTGTGACTGCCCCCCTGCCCCGCTGCCTCCCGCCCCGCCGGCCAGCGCTAGCTGGCCCTCGCCCACACCTTCAGGAACGGAATCCGACTCGGTGCCGGCGAGATGACCACCGCCGCGGCCTGTTCCACCGGCGCGTCGAGTTCGACGTCGGCCATCGCGGCGAGCGCCTGCTGGTAGACCATCTGCGCCTGGTGCGCCGGCAAATCCATGGTGCGGATGTAGTGCCGCACGCCGTCTTCCGACGAGCCGCTGCGCGTCCCGGCCAGCATCAGCGCATTCGACTTGTGAGTGGCGGCCAGCCCTTCGAGCGCGCGGGCGGCGGCGAGGGTCATCCGGCGCCGCGCCTCCTGGGTCGCGGAGGCCATCCGGCGAGTCACGCCGAGGAAGGTGCCGGGGTTGAGGAGTGCCCAGCCACTTGGAGTCCCCTCCGCGGCGGGGCCATCGAGCGCGGCAAAGTCCAGCCGGAGGAAGGTGCCGGTCCGGACGGCGTCGCGCATGCCGAGAGGAACGGGCACTTCGCGGAAATAGGCGTCGAGCGCTTCGTCCACCGACACCAGCGGGGCGAGGGCTTCGACGAAGCTGGCGGCCTCGGCGCGATGGGTCTCGACCAGCGCCTCCCAGGCGCGGGCGTAGGCCACCTGCACCCGGCGGTCGGCCGGGGTCGCAGCGGGGGTCAGCGAAGGTATCGGCGTTCGGGACCTGCATCGTTCGGCACTCCGGAAAGAGGTCGACTTCCGGAAGGGGAAAGAGCAGGAGCGGTGCCAGCCTGGCCTGGACCCGCTGTAACTTCTTATGACGACAATGGGTTGGCGCGTCTGTCCCGCAACCAATTGCAGTACCTTGGCATCCGGGGCGCCGATTCTGTGCGCTCGGCACACAGCGCTGAGGGATGGACGCGACAGCCGGGCGGGCGGTCGGATGTTTCAGAGTAGATTTGGCCGGACGGGAAGCGTCGTCGTTCGCACGCCGACAGCGAGCGAAGCAGTATCATGACCTGGCTGATTGAGACTCTCCGCGCGCACCCGGAAATCGCGCTCTTCCTGACCCTCGCGCTTGGGTACGCCCTCACCAAGCTGCGGGTTGGCCCCATCCAGTTGAATGCCGTCGTCGCCGTGCTGATCGCGGGCGTCGCCGTCGGACAGTTGCAAATCGAGGTGCCCGCCTCGCTCCAGTGGGTGTTCTTCGTCCTGTTTCTCTACTCCATCGGGTACCAGACCGGGCCGCAGTTCTTCCGGGGGCTGGGGCGGAGCGCCCTGCCCCAGGTGGGACTCGCCCTCCTGCTCTGCGGAACGGTGCTCGCCAGCGCGCTGGCGCTGTCGAGGATCTTCGGGTTCGACGCCGGCGCCGGCGCCGGCCTGCTTGCCGGCGGGTTGAACGCCTCAGCGGCCATCGGCACGGCCGGTGACGCCATCACCCGTCTCCCGTCGAGCCCGCGACGACCCAGGCCCTCTCTACCAGCCTCACGGTGGCCTTCGCGGTCACCTACCTGGTCGGGCTGCTGACGGAGATCTTCACGCTCACCATCGTGGGGCCGTGGCTGATGCGCTCGGACCTGGCCGCCGACTGCAAAAAGCTCGAGGCGGAGATGGGCGTGGGCAGCGGCGACGCCGGCGTCAGCTCCGGGTATCAGGGTGTCGTGGTGCGCGCGTACGGCGTGCCCGCCCGGCTCGACGGGCGGACGGTGACGGAGGTCGAGCGATCGTTCGCTCCCGCCCGGGTCTTTGCCGAGCGGCTCCGGACCCCGAAGGGATCGTCGACCCGACTCCCTCGACGGTGCTGCGGACGGGCCACGTCCTCGCGCTCTCGGGCGCCTGGCGACGCAGGTCGGGCCCGGGAATCCGCTGGCCGGCACCGAGGTCGACGATCCGGAGCTGCTGGACATTCCCACCGGCACCGTTGATGTGGTGCTCGCCGCGAAGGAGCTGGTCGGGCGGACGCTCAGGGACGTGGCGGAGACAGTCGGGCGGGATGAGGTCAGTCGAAGCGTGTTCATCCGGCAAATCCTGCGGGGAGGGAAGCAGGTGCCGTTCGGGCCTGGCACCGTCGTGGAGCGCGGCGACGTCTTCACGCTCGTCGGCCCGGCGGCGCACCTCGGGCGGGTGACTCCCCTCATTGGCCGGGCGTTGCCACCCGCGGCCAGCACCGACTTCCTCAGCATGACAGTGGCGATCGCCCTCGGCGGGCTGGGCGGCCTCCTGACCGTTCGCCTCGCCGGCCTCGAGGTGGGCCTCAGCATGCCGGTCGGCGTTCTGCTCGGCGGGCTCCTCGCGGGGTGGCTGCACTCGGTGCGTCCCGCGGTGGCGGCGATGCCCGAGCCGGTGCTCCGCGTCTTCGACTCGATCGGGCTCACCGGCTTCCTGGCGGTGGTCGGCATCAACGCCGGCCCCGGGTTCATCACGGGCCTGGCCACGTCCGGCGTGCCGCTCGTCATCGCCGGCTTCCTGGTGTGTCTCATCCCGAACGTGGTGACGATCCTGGCGGGGCGGTACCTCCTCAGGCTCCACCCCGGCGTGCTCCTCGGCATCTGTGCCGGCGCCGGCACCTCGCCGGCGGGGCTGGCCGCGGTGCAGGACAAGGCCGGGAGCAAGGTCCCGACCCTTGGATACGGTGTGAGCTACGCGGTGGGCAACCTGCTGCTGGCGCTCTGGGGATCGGTGCTGGTCATGGCCCTCGCCGGCTGAGACGCAGGGCACTTCCGCTCAGAAGTTGACCTCGACGCTGGTGTAGAAGACGTTGCCGTTGCCGCCCACCGGGTAGGGGAGCGAAAGGGCGCCGACGGGTGAGTGGTTCAACTTGAGCACCTCGGCGTTCCACCGGACGATCTGGTTCTTCCAGGGAAACCAGCTGGCGCCGATCCTGACGTCCGAGGGGTCACCGTACTGGCCGTAGATCTTGGAGCCGGCGACGTACACCTGCAGCGTCTTCTGAATCGCCATGGCGGAGGCCAGCACCTGGAATCCGTCGTCCCGGAGGCTGGGGAGCCCGGTGGTGCCGGGCCCCTGGAAGTCATCGATCCAGCGCCCGTAATACGCCGCATCCAGCGAAAATCCGTGATACTTGAGGCCCGCGTCCACGCTTGTCATCTGGTAGCGTGCATCCTGGACCCGGATCCCCGGGCCGAAGATATCGGGCGCGAAGATGATCCCGCCGTTCGACAGACGGATCTGGACGTTCTCGAAGTTG
The DNA here is from genome assembly GCA_963748815.1 of uncultured Gemmatimonadales bacterium. GTDB lineage: Bacteria > Gemmatimonadota > Gemmatimonadetes > Gemmatimonadales > GWC2-71-9 > SPDF01. Next base: position 101,614 of record CAVVKJ010000011.1, read on the forward strand.
TCCGTATTGGGCTGGCCCTGGTAGTTCTCCAGGCTGTAGGTGTAGTGCGCCGCGAATCGCGTCGCGAGCTTCTCGTGATCCTGGAAGTCGCCGAAGGGGCTTCGCGGCCCTCCGAACTCGCCGGTGGTCGGCAGCCAGACGAGGGACGCCGAGACGGTGTTGAGCCCGTTGTCCAGCTGGCCGGCGTCCACGCCCAGTTGACTGAGGTTGTTCCCCAGCATGACGGTGTAACTGAGACGATCGACCACCTCGCCGAGGGCCCAGATGCCGGTGGTGTAGGACGGCCGGAAGTACTCGTCGGCGATGAGGCGGTTGTCGACCGGGAGCCAGGCGGGGAATTGACCCTCGGTCGAGCGCACGCCGGGCAGGCCGAAGATCCCGCCGCCGACGGTGAGGTGGCTGTTGATGTTGTACATGAGGTTGCCGGCGACGACGACCTGCGCGGACAGCCCCTGGCTGGTGTTCGTGCTCCAGACGTAGGTCAGGTATCGAAAGCGCGGACTCAGGATCCAGCCGCGAAAGTACAGGATGACCTTCTGGAACTGGACATCCTGCCGCTGCTGCACCGGGACGGTGTTGCCGAACGCGTCGGTGTAGGTCGGATCGAGGCCCATCTGGTTGAGGTAGCGGACGTAGGTGTAGAGGCTGAAGTTGAGGTCGCCCTTGTCGGTGTTCACTACCTTGAACCCGGTACCGGGCGTGTACGTCCCCCACGAGTCTCTCTTGGCCTTGCCGAGCGCAAACTGGCCGCTGCAGCCATCCGTGACCCAGATGCTCTGCTGATCGTAGCCCCAGGTCACGCCCAATACGCACGCCAGGCTGCCCGTCTCCCGGAGCAGGGTGACCCCCGCGCCGGTGTTGGCCGCGCAGCTCTGGCGTTCGCCCGGTTTCGACGCACAGACGACATCCGGAACGCGCGCGGTGCTGTCCTGGGCCGCCGCGGCGGTCGCCCCGACTGAAGAGGCGAGCACGATCACCGCGAGACTTCCCGCCAGGCGCCGCCTCGGTATGCGCACGAACATCAGATCTCACCTTGTCATTGGAGTGACACTACTTGCTGCTGCACCCGCTGATGCAGAAGAAGGGCGGCGTGAACAGCATCATGCCGGCCTGGAGTCCCGCGCCCAGGCAGCTCGTGAACTCCTGGCCGTAGGTGAAGGCGAAGGTGGTGTACTGGTTCGGCTCCCAGCGCACGCCGGCCTTGTATTCCGCCGGCGTCTCCACGTCGCCGACGCCGCCGAAGACTTCGCCCACGATGGCGAGCTTCGGGCCCTTGGGATACCAGGCCAGCCGGGTGGAATAGGTGAACGCCCAGCCGACTTCCGAGGCTGGTCCCGCTGTCGTTGGTGTAGCTCGCCCCGGCATCAGGTCCCACGAGAGCCTGTTGTCGAGGAAGGGAAGCGTCACCGGCGCGTTCACCCACCAGGTCTGGAACGCATCCTCAAGCCCCACGCTCGTCAGGTAGCCCGGATCGAGGCCGGTGCCGCCCTTGAACGCCACGCCGCCGGTCTTGGCGGCGTTCTCGTCGATCATGTACTTGAAGTAGAGGCTCGTCGAGTAGCCGTCGTCCGTCGAGCGGTCGTTGTCGCCATTGATGATGTACGCGGCGTAGGTGAACTCCCAGCGGGGCAGCAGGGAGAAGGTGGTCATCACCATGTCGCTCTGCTGGCCGGCGGTCAGGATGATGGTGGCCACGCCGGCGGGCTTCGACAGGTAGTTGTCGGAATTGAACTGCTGGGCGCTGGGCGGGCGTCCAGGACGACGGCCAGCGCCACTGCCAGGGCGCCGGCCATCGCGTGTGCCGAATCCGGGGGATGCTCGCACGGCGTGCCAATCGTTGGTGTCAGGCCTGCGTCACGGCGTTCGGTGGCCTGCTAGAACAGGATGTCCGTGCCGAGCGAGTAGGTCCACCCGGTCTGGCCGGCGGCGTAGTACCCGAAGCTGGACCCAGTCGGGCTCTTGTAGACGTTGATGGTGTGCAGGTTGAGCCGCCAGCTCCTGGTGCCCATCGGGTACAAGCTGACGCCGGGCGAGATCTCGTACGGATGCCGCTCGAACTGGTCCCAGACGTAGCCGCCCGACGTGTACAGCATGACGTGACTCGGCACCACCATGTACCCGAGCTGGGCCTGGAAGCCGCGGTCGGTGACCGAGCGTCAGCGGCAGCGGTCCATCGGCGACGAAGTCGGAGAGCTTGCGCTGGTAGTACTCCGACTGGAAGCTCCAGCCCCGGTACTTGAGCCCGGCATCGATGGCGAATTCGTTGTAGGCCAGGTACTCGACCGTCACGCCTGTCGGCCAGCGCCCCGGTCTCGAAGGCGTAGCACGCCGTCGGAAAGTCGGAATTGGGTCTCGTTGGGGTTCGGCTGGGTGAGCGGGGCGGCGCGGTACTCGTCCGGGGCATAGGCATACGACGACCCCGAACCGCGTGGCGAGCTTCTCGTGGTACTCCAGGTCGCCGAAGCCGCCGCGGGGCCCGAACTCCCCGGTGGTGGGCATCCACTGCACGCTGGCGCTGTAGGCCATGCCGCGCCCGTCGTTCGCCGCCGTCACACCGAGCTGGCTGAGGTTGGTGTTGACGCCGGCGGTGTACCAGAAGCGCGACAGCGGCTGCCCGGTGATGAAGACGCCGGAGGAGAAGCCCGCCCGCATGAACTCCTCCGTCATCTGCCGGTCGCTGCCGGCCCAGAAGGGCCAGGAGCCCTGCATCGAGCGCACGGCGAGGTTCGGGGCCATGCCGACCGCCGAGCGTCAGGGCCGGGCTCACCCGGTACTGGAGGTTGCCGAACACCAGCGTCTGCTGCGTGGCCCCGAGCGACCAGACCGTGAGGTTGTAGCGCAGGTCGGGAGTGCCGAAGAATCCGGTGAACCAGATCATCGACCGCTGCCAGTACATGTCGTTCGCGGGCCGCGACGTCGCGCGTACGGCCGAGGTGGTCGGTGAAGGTCTGGTCGCCGGGCGTCTGGTCGATCCAGCGGAACAGGCCGTACACGCTGATGTTCAGGCTGGCCTCGCCTGGAGGTGAAGAGCTGGAAGCCCTTGCCGGGCGTGAACTCGCCCGCGGTGGTGTTCGCCATCGGCTTCCGAATGGCGGCCGTGTCGGCGGCGCTGATCCTGGCGGCGTGCTGTCGCGCGGGGTCGGCGACGACTGATGTCCTGCGCGGTAGCCGCGCGAGGGCAGCAGCCACGAGCGCGGCGAGGAGCGCGCGCCAGGGACCAGAGCAAGCGTACCGACCGACCCGGGATGTGTCATGCTGCGGTCTCCTGGCTGGAGGTGCTGAGTGAGACCGACCCGGCCCGCGCGGGGACGAGGCATGCGCGCCCCGCCCCCGACACGGAGGGGGCCCTGCTTACTTGGCACCGAACTGGGCGTAGGGATTCCCGCCCAGCGCGTTGGAGATGTCCGCGATGGCCAGCTGGGCGCGGACGCTGTTGCCGGCGGCGTCGACCGGCGGCGAGATCACGGCGATGCCGAACTTGCCGGGCGAGACGGCGATGATGCCGCCGCCCACGCCGCTCTTGGCGGGCAGGCCGGTGTTGAAGAGCCACTTGCCGGCGTCGTCATAGAGGCCGGCGGTGGCCATGACCGCGAGCACTTCGGGAACGTCGGCCGACTTCATCACCTGCTTGTTGGTGACCGGGTTCTTGCCGCCGAAGGCCAGCATGGCGGCCATCATCGCCAGGTCCTTGGCGTTGACGCCGACCGAGCACTGCTCGGTGTAGATGTCCACGGCCTGGAGGGGGTTGTCCTTGATGTAGCCGTAGGCGTACATCAGCATCCCGATGGCCTGGTTCCGCTGGTTGGTGGCGGCCTCGGAGTCGTACACGTCCTTGAGGACCGTGAGCTGCCGGCCGGCGGCGGCGTTGTAGAAGTTGGAGATGCTGCCCCAGATCTCCCCGCGGCTGCTCCCCTTCACCATGCTGGTGGCGGTGATGGCGCCGGGGTTGACCAGCGGGTTCATTTCCGCGGCGCTCTCGAGCTTCGACCCGCCGAGGCCCTTGTACGACCATTCAATCGAGACGATCGAGTTGAACCGCATGCCGGTCGCGTCCGCCCCGATGGTCGTCAGGATGGCGTCGGGACTCTGCTGGTCCATGACCAGCGCCATGGTGAAGACCTTCGAGATCGACTGGATCGACACCTCGGTCTTCAGGTCGCCGGCGGTGTACACCTTGCCGTCGGCCGTCACCACCGCGATGCCGAACACCTTCGGGTCCACCTTGGCGAGCGCCGGGATGTAGTCGGCGACGGCGCCGTCATTGTTGTTCTTGTACTTGGCGTACGCGGCGTCCACCGCCGCCTGGATCTGCGCTGGCGTCTGCGCCGACGGCCGGCCACGGCTGCAGCAGCGTGCGCCGCGAGCGCGAGTCCGAGGGCGCCGCGGCCGAGTCGGGTCATGAAGCGGGACATCAGTTGCCTCCGAAGGTCTGCTTGAAGGAGTACTTGAACGAGACGGCGACCCGGTTGTCGTTGAAGGTCCAGTCGTCGGAGAAATTCTCCCGCTGGCCGTAGGTGTACTCGATGCCGGCCAGGACGTTCGGGACCGGGTAGTAGATCAGGTTGACCGCCACGTAGGAGCCGGCGTGGAAGGCGTCGGCCGACTGCCCGTCGCTGTTGTCGATGTTCGAGGTAGGAGTACCCGAGCGAGCTGGTGAACTTCTCGCTCCAGGTGTGGTCGTAGAACGCCACCATGCTCCACATCGGGAGCGCCACGCCGATGATCGGGGAGACCGGATCCGAGAAGTTGTTCTGGATCCCGATGTCCACCGGGGCGTCGTTCATGTAGTTCTGGATCCCCTCGCCGTACACGCCCTGCAGCCGGAGCACGTCGGCCTTGCCGATCTTGATGTTGGAGCTCAGGCTGAGGCCCCAGCCGGTGGCGTCGCCCGACAGGTCGAAGGCGTCGGTGTTCTGGTCTTCCCACTCGATCCGCCGCAGGATGCCGCCGAGCTGGATGTAGCCCCAGTCGTGCGCCGGAGCGGTACTGGGCGGTCAGGTCGGGCAGCGGGAACTTGGCCGCGACGCCGTCGAGCTCGACGCGGTCGGCGTACTCGCCCTGGTCGGCGCTGGCGCCGGGGTTCTCCAGCGCGATGTTCAGGAACGACTCCCCCTGGATCGGCGTGTAGCGCACCTGGAGGTTCCGGAAGAAGACCATGCCGTTCGGGCCCCAGTACTCGAGCGTGTTGGGGAAGACGTCGATGTCCATGAAGGCGCTGTTGTTCTGGCCCGCGCCGAACTTGCCCAGCTGGCCGTAGGCCTTGCGGAGCCGGATGGTGGTCTGGCCGGCGTCGGACCCGACGCCGAACATGTCGAACTCGAAGATGGTGTAGAGCTCCCCGGCCTTGGTCGGCACCCACGACTGGACGCCGAACCGGCTCTGCCGGACGCTCATGAACGCGTTGCCGTCCGTCCCGAACTCATCCTCGAAGGCCGGGAGCTTGGTGGGCCGCATCACGTCGTACCAGTCGGGATTGATCCGGTCGATCTGGAAGCCGAAGTCGAGCTGGGCGAACCCGTAGACGTCGAACTTCGGCTTGGTGGGCGCGTTCTGCGCCGCCGCCGGGACGGCGAACAGGACCAGCGCCGCGAGGAGCCAGCCCATGGACTGAGGAACACGACGCAGGTATGTCATCTGACCCCTCCGAAATGGTGTGACTAGCTGACGGCGGCGGACGCACCCCGCGCTCACGGGGTGCCCTCACGCTCCCTTGGAGAGTAGTGCGACCCGGCAGGGCGGTAACCTCGGGATTTTACGGGGCTTGGGGCGGGGAAATTACGAGTGGCGCGGGGGGGGAAGGGCCTCAGAACTCGACCAAACCCTGCTTGATGGCAAAGTGAATCAATTCGGCGTTGGTGTGCACGCCCAGCGTCTCCATCATCTGGTACTTGTGAAATTCCACCGTCCGGGCCGAAATCCCCATGCTCGATGCGATTTCCTTGGCGGACCGACCCTCGGCCAGCAGCTGGAGGACTTCCCGCTGCCGCGGGGTGAGCGACGCCACCGGGTCGACGGGCTGGTCGGGCCCCTTCTTGAGCGCGGAGAGGACCTCCCCCGCCATCTGGGGAGTGATGTAGGTCTCCCCCTTGAGCGCGGCCCGGATGGCCGTGACCAGCTCGTCCGAGGCGGAGTGCTTGAGGACAAACCCGGCCGCCCCCGCCTCCAGCGCGCGCCGCGCGAAGGTCACGTCCCGATGCATCGTGAGAAACACGACCGGGACGTCGTCTCCCCCCTGCCGCAGCTGGACCAGCGCCTCGATGCCGTTGAGGTGCGGCATCGTGATGTCCGCGACGATCACGTCCGGTCGCAATTTCGCCGCCGCCGCGACCAGTTCGCGGCCGTCTTCCACCATGCCCACGAGGTCGAACTCCGCGGTCAACAGGCTCTTCAGCGCCTCGGCCACCAGCAGGTGGTCGTCGGCGAGGAGCAGGCGCGGACGACGTGCGTCGGTCACGACGCCCCCTCCAGCGCCGGCACCCAGGCGACGACGGTGGTGCCCTGGCCCGGCGCGCTCTCGATGTCCAGCGTCCCGTTGACCAGTCGGATGCGTTCCCGCATGCTCGCGAGGCCAAGGCTTCTTCCCGCGCCGCGCCGGTTGGTCACGAACCCCGCGCCGTCGTCCCGCACGGCGAGGAGACAGCCCCCGTCCATGCGGCGAAGCGTCACGCTCGCGGAGCGGGCCTGGGCGTGACGGGCCACGTTGCTCAGCGCCTCCTGCGCAATGCGAAAGAGACAGAGCGCCGCGTCCTTGCCGAGATCCGCCGAAGGGGCCTCGATGTCCAGCGCCAGCACCAGCGGTCCCCGGCGCCCGACCCGTTCACATTCGGCGCGCAGCGCCTCGGCCAGCCCGAGTTCCTCCAGGACCGAGGGATGGAGCTGATACGCGAGGGAGTGGACGTCCTCGCTCAGCCGGATGAGCCCGTCCCGGATGTCGCGCATCGCCTGCGCGTGGGCCGAATCGGGGGCCTCCTTCTCGGCGCGCCCGGCATCGATCGCCAGCACGGCAAGCCGCTGGGTCACGTCGTCGTGCAGTTCGCGCGCCAGGAGGGCGCGCTCCGCCTCGTGCGCCGCGATGAGGCGCCGGCTCAGGTGGCCCAGTTCGGCTTCGGCGAGCTTGCGGTCGGTAATGTCGCGCAGGACGCCGAAGGTACGAACGGAGACACGGGTCGCATCGCGTTCGGCCACCCGGGCCAAATGGTGAATCCATCGTTCTCCCTTGACCGGATGACGCAAGCGGTACTCGACGGAGACCTCTTCCAGCCTCCCGTCGTGCATCTGGTCCCGCATCGACAGCACCCGCGGCCGATCCTCGGGATGCAGCTGCTCCATCCAATAGGCCACCGCCTCCAGTCCCCCCTCCCGCTCCGGGGGAATGCCGCACAGCCGGCGGAACTGTTCGTCGACAAAGGTGGTTCGGGCCGCAAAGTCGACCGTGTAATAGGCCAGGCCCGCCAGCTCGGCACCCGAGGCCAGGCGCTGCTCGGCCTCCAGGAGCCCGGAGAACATCTCCTGTCGCACCTGTGCCCCGACGATCAATTCGCCGAGCACGCGGAGCCGTGGAATGAGAGCATCCGGCCACTGATTCTCGTGATGGACGGTGTTGAGAACGATCACGTGCCGGATGATCCCGCCGGACCCGATGGGGAGTGACAGGGCGGACCGGATCGGCATCTGCAGCCACATGTCCCGTTCGACGGCCGCCTCGGGGGGCAGGTCCTCGATCTTCTCGATCCGGACCGGCACGCGCTCCACGAGGAGCATCCGGCGCGACCAGGGAAAGACCTCCGCGATGTTGAGTTCCGACGGCACCGGCGGGACGCCCTCGGAATAGGACCCGACCCGGGCGTGGGCCGCCCGATGGTCGGCGCTGACGGAGAGGAGCACGCACCGGTCGGCACGAAAGAACTGGCGCACGGCGTCGAGGACGCGCTCGATGACGGCGTCCAGCTGTTCTGGCGGGGCGGAGAGGAGGGAGGCGGATGCG
>CAVVKJ010000012.1:0-27846 GCA_963748815.1 uncultured Gemmatimonadales bacterium
CACCGGCGGGTGGGGCCAACGAGTGTGCTGCGCCGCAGGCGGACTGGATCTGGTGCGACGATTTCGAGCAGAACCGGACGTCGAGCTACTTCGAGTTCGAGAATGACGGGGGAGTTTCGCCCGGGTCAGCGGTGTCGGCGAGGGAGATTCCTACGGAATGCGGGCCCGCTTCGCGGCCGGGCAGGTCTCGGCGGGCTCGTTGAAGCTGGCCTTTGGGCGGACGCCGCAGGCCTATTTCCGGCCGGTCGATGCGGGACGGCCAATTACCGGGAAATCTACTGGCGAGTGTATTTCCGGAATCAGGCGGGCTGGACGGGCGGAGGCGGCTACAAGCTCACGCGGGCCACGATCTTCGCCAGCTCCAGCAGCTGGGCGCAGGCGATGATCGGGCACCTGTGGACGGACGATTCGGATGACCCGCAGCACCTGATGGTCGACCCAGCCTCGGGCACCGACGCGGCAGGGAACCTGAGGACGACGACATACAACGACTTCGCAAACCTGCGCTGGCTCGGTCTGGTGCCAGGCACGACGAACCTGTTCAACGCGAGCCATGTGGGGACGTGGTACTGCATCGAGGTGCATGTGAAGCTGAACACCGCAGGTGCCTCGGATGGGTACATGGAGTACTGGGTCAATGGGGTGCAGGAGGCGCGGACGGCCAATCTGAACTGGATTGGGAGCTACAACGCGTACGGGATCAATGCGGTCTTCTTGGAGAACTACTGGAACACAGGGTCGCCGGTGGCCCAGGAGCGCTACATGGATCGGTTTGTGGTCAGCACCAGTCGGGTCGGGTGCTAGGCACTAGGCGGCGGTGCGGGGCAGCGCACCTCCTTTATCGATCGTAGTTCGGAGGCCGGAAATGCACCGGAATACCGGCTAGAGGCAATGAGGCGAGCGAATGCCCACCCTACTGCCCCGCGCGACACGCCTCGTCGCGAGGTCGGGCCCAGTCGGGTGTGTGTCGTTGTGATCTCCACGCCCGGGTCAGGCAGGGCCGCTGGTCGGAGGTGCCGACCCGCTCCCGCACCTAGTTCGATCCTCTCCCAACCCCCAATCTCACCTCGCCATACGATTTGCGAAATCCTCCAAGCTCCTGTGCAAGCATTGTGAGGTTGGGCACGAGTCCCGGTCAATGTTTGCGATAAGCAATGTATAATAAACATACATAGCAGTATTGAGCTCTGCATATTGCATGTTTGTAAGATGTTGACACATAGAATGATAAAGTAGTTCAAATGATGTGTGTTCGTAGTTATGTCCAATATCCACACAGTTAAACTCGGCCTGTTCTTTGCATTCCACGGCAGTGGGCCCAAGGGTGGAATTGTGGTTGGGAGTGGTTGGGTGCTGATGAGCTAAGCCTGGAATCCGGCCGATAATGCGTCTTCCCTCCGTGCATGCCTGGCGTGCGCCCTCCGCGGCACCCTTTCGTATACTTCTCCCTCTCTTGCTACTGGCCGCCTGCGCTCCGGGTGAGCTGAAGGAAGGGCTCGCGCCCAACGACGCCGAGGTCGTCGCCGTGGTCGTGACGCCCGAGAAGACGGCCGTGGTCGTCGCCGAGACGATCGCGGTCCGGGCCAGCGCGGTGGGCCTGGACGGGCAGCCGGCACCGGCCGAAGTGGACTGGACGGCCTCAGGCGGGACGATCGTCGCGCTCAACGATTCGACGGCGCGCTTCAGCGCCGGCTCGGCCGGCACCTATCGGGTGCGCGGCCGTCATCGGCGCACTCCCAATCCCATCGATTCCACGACCATCATCGTCGCCCCCCTGCCGCCGGTGCTGCAGGCGGTGGTGCTGACGCCGGCGACGGCGTCGGTGGCGGCGGGGGCCCAGCAGCAATTCAGCGTGGCGGGGCAGTGGAGCGACGGGTCGACGACGGCGCCGGCGGTGAGCTACGCGGCGACGGGCGGGACGGTCAATGCGAACGGGCGCTACACGGCCGGGACGACGGCGGGGACCTTCCGGGTGATCGCGACCCAGCAGGGGGCAGCCTGGCGGACACCAGCACGGTGACCGTGACAGTGACCCCGCCGGTCCTGCAGGCGGTGGTGCTGACGCCGGCGACGGCCTCGGTGGCGGCGGGGGCCCAGCAGCAATTCAGCGTGGCGGGGCAGTGGAGCGACGGGTCGACGACGGCGCCGGCGGTGAGCTACGCGGCGACGGGCGGGACGGTCAATGCGAACGGGCGCTACACGGCCGGGACGACGGCGGGGACCTTCCGGGTGATCGCGACCCAGCAGGGGGGCAGCCTGGCGGACACCAGCACGGTGACCGTGACAGTGACCCCGCCGGTCCTGCAGGCGGTGGTGCTGACGCCGGCGACGGCGTCGGTGGCGGCGGGGGCCCAGCAGCAATTCAGCGTGGCGGGGCAGTGGAGCGACGGGTCGACGACGGCGCCGGCGGTGAGCTACGCGGCGACGGGCGGGACGGTCAATGCGAACGGGCGCTACACGGCCGGGACGACGGCGGGGACCTTCCGGGTGATCGCGACCCAGCAGGGGGCAGCCTGGCGGACACCAGCACGGTGACCGTGACAGTGACCCCGCCGGTCCTGCAGGCGGTGGTGCTGACGCCGGCGACGGCGTCGGTGGCGGCGGGGGCCCAGCAGCAATTCAGCGTGGCGGGGCAGTGGAGCGACGGGTCGACGACGGCGCCGGCGGTGAGCTACGCGGCGACGGGCGGGACGGTCAATGCGAACGGGCGCTACACGGCCGGGACGACGGCGGGGACCTTCCGGGTGATCGCGACCCAGCAGGGGGGCAGCCTGGCGGACACCAGCACGGTGACCGTGACGGTGACCCCGCCTACAGGCGGAAATCCACACGAGCCGGCAGGCATGACAGTCGGGTTCGACGAATCGTTCACATCGTCACCAGTGGGTCAGCCATCTTCGGGCTGGTTTGTTGAACTCGGTGGATCCAACGTAACGGTCGTGAACGATGCGACGGCGCCCATATCGGGCCCCAAGGCGCTTCAGTTGAGGTTCCCATCTGGCTTTGGGGGAGGCGTGGAACCGATGGTGATCAACTGGAACGAAAGTGGCCATTTTCCAGCCAATACTGGCACGCTCTACATGCGGATGCGTGTGAAACTGGATGCGAATTGGAGTGACAACGGCAACGATGGGACGAAGTTCATTTGGCCAAGGCCAACGGTGGAAAACACCGCCCATTTCAGCCCCATCTCTCGGGCGCTAGGGGGCATGACGGTTGGCTTCAACTACCAGGCCTCCTACTTGGGTGGGGCGGACGACGACAACGAGGACCCAGCTCCGAAGGCTCTCGGTGTTTGGCACGACGTGGAGTGGCTGCTATACCAGGGCACGACTGCGTCGGCAAACAACGGTACGGTACAAATCTGGGTTGATGGTACGCTTGTGGTGAGCGAGACCGGGAAGAAGTTTGCCAAGAATGGTGATGTCCTTGGTTGGAAGTACATGACCATCGCGCCAGTCTTCGGGTATGGCACGCGGCCGGTGCCGTACGACCAATATATTTGGGTCATCATTGGTATGCGAGCGTCAAATAGCGAAAGTGGTTTCGGTTGTGGAGCTGCAACGCTCGGGGCGATCGGACGCGCGGCTCCATCACTGGCGAGTTTGCACGGTGATGGATCGTGGTCCCCGGGGGTAGCGGCCTGCCCGTCTGCTGCGAAAACTAGCTGGCGCTATTCGGTTAACAAAAGGAACGGGAAACGGTGATGAGCGCGAAGCAACCGCAAGCGCCCGTCATCTAACGTTGCACTCGTGGCTGACTACTCGATACTGTCGATAGTCCAATCTGTCCGTTGAGTGATTAGTCTCCTTCGGCAGTTGTTGTCCAACCACGCCTGAACCGCGCCTCCGTTGGCTTCCACCAGTCCGCCCCGATTTTCCGATGCGACTACCCAAAATGACTGACCTGTGGAAGCGAGTGAGTCGAGTTGCTGTGTCGTCCTCATAAACTCGGTAGCGGCCAGAGTTGGGGCATAGTATCGCTGAACTATCAACGGCCAGGCCAACACTGGGCGCGCAAACTGTTGCTGTGATGCGATTGCAGAATAGGCCGGTCTGTAGTCGAACCGCATTCCATCGGAGAGCTGCGACACCGGGGCAGGGAGCATCCCGGCAAGAAGGACACCGGTGATACCGACTGCTAGTCGACCAGCCTTGAGACCCCCTTCGCAAACGAGAAGAACGACGGCTGCTATCCCTAGTGGAAGCATCGACACACCATAGTCCGCATAAACATCAGTCCGGGTGGACGCAAGAAGAGAGTAGGGATCGTCCCGAAGGTGACGCCGCTGAAGACCGTAAGTGCCACATCCTTGGCACGAATCGTGCCCCAAGCGATTGAATTCGCAACTCCGAGCACCGCACCCGCAACTAGTACTGGCGTGGCAAGCTGTACCATCGCGGGCACCAGCCGAAGGGTGGCGCCCCACCCACGGCCCGACCAATTTGAGAGAGTACTGCCACGCCCCCCGAGCTTCAAGCTCAGCATATACCCTAGAATGAGGACTCCGGCGGGCAGCCACGTCCCTAATGAGCTCCCGTCGATTTGGCCATTTGAGGAGAAGGCCACGGTGTCCAAGCATGAGTACGACGGAGATCCCGATGCCAACGAAGGGGAAGACAAATGTCGGGTGCGTTAGTGTCCCCACGAGAATGAGCATCCCGGCTCCAGCAAAGGCTCCCCAGCTATTCTCCGCTCGCCCAACGAGCAGGAGGAGGAGTGTGCCGACGGATACGAGGTAGATGAGGCTCCAGTATCTGGCCTCTCCCGAGACGAAGAGGTGCCAAGGGGGAAAATGCACAAAGGGCGATCGCGAGGAAACCACCCGCGGCGCCGCCCAAGTACCTTCCGAGCTTCCAGGTAACCACGAGCCCGGCCAATCCGAATAGAAAGGGGGCAGCCTCGCACCAAATTCTCCCGCGGGGAGAAGCGGAGTGAGGACGTGGTGGAGGAGAGAGTAGAGAGGTCTCGCGTCGATCCCAGGGCGCAGTGTGGTCGCGAAGAGCTCTCGAGATTCCTGCAAGGTGTAGAGTTCGTCCTGCTCAAACGGAAAGCGCGCAAGCCGTACCACCTCATGCCAGTACCAATGAGGAAGGCAGCGAGACTGCCGAGGCTCCACGCACCGGTTGCGAGGCGGTCCCTCAGACGATGGGGAAGTTGTCTGTGTCATTGCCAAAATGAATTTGGAGGAACCAGCGGTGCGACCAATCGTGCAGAGCCCTGGGCCGATGCGGGCCCTGTCCCAGCTGCACGAAGGCGCGTCGAGTATGGACGTCCTCAGATTGTCGCTGGGCCTTCTAATCGTAATGGTGGTCAGTCGGGTTCACCAGACCGTTCCGGGACTCGCCCCGTTCCGACCGGGGCTTTTGCTGGTGCTGGCAGCAGGGGCGTATGCGTTTCTTCGTCCCAATGCTGCTCACTCAGGAGAATGTGCTCCGATATTGGTGGACAAGGTGTATCGCTTTCCTCGTGGTTCAGGCCTGCTGTCTGTCGCATTTGGGATTTCAATAGGCGCCTCAGGTAAATTCTTCCTACAGGCCTATTCGACTGTTGTTGTTCTCGCTGCCTTGGTCATTCTGGCCACGCGGACGACAAGAGATTTGGTTGTGTTTGTCACCGCCTACCTGATTGGCATCGCGGCGCTGACTTGGCAAACCAATTTCTTGTTCAAGCTTTCGACTGGTGCGGGTCTCGCCCGATTAGCGGAGCTGTATACATTCGATGCAAACGATGTCGGACTGATATTTGTGACCGCATTTCCGATCGCTGTCGCGCTCTTTCCGGTGTGGTCTGGATGGCGCCGTTGGACAATAGTCTTGCTGATCCTTGCTGTCGGTGCTGGCATTGCCCGGAGCGGCTCTCGGGGGGCTTTCTGCGCCTGTCGTATCGGGTGGGTTGATGCTCTTACTCAGCGAGGTGTCCCAGCCTCGAAACGAATCGCTCTTACGGCAGCGATTCTTCCTCGCGCTCCTTATTGGCTGCGCCGCCGGGCTATTTCAAGCAAATGAACACAATCGTCAATCCGACGACCGACTACAATTGGACCTCTCCCACCGGCCGCCGTGCAGTGACGAAGCGTGGCTTTGGTTACATGATGTCCTACCCGTCTTCGGCGTGGGCATCAGCAACTTCAACAAGGCCGAATGCACGCTGTCGGAACGGCTGGTTGAGGAAGCGCCCGGCGTCGGCATTCGGTGTACTGCTCCACACAGCACGTGGGTCCAGGTGGGTGCTGAGTTCGGGATCCCCGGGCTGATTCTCTGGGTCACTCTCCTGGCCATTCCCGTCGTTCGACTTCTCCATCTGAGTCGCCGGTTGCCCCTCGGATGGCTGAAGGGTGGTTTCGAGCAGCGCTTTCTCTTTGCCTGCACCAGTGCGCTTCCAATCTCCCTGATTGGATTCATGATTGCCTCTACATTTCTCACTTTTGCCTGGCTCGACCTACCGTACCTTCTCGTGATCTTCTCGGGAAGTACTTGGCTCTTCACTATGCGGCGCCTGGGCGCCGGTGGACAGGCCGTGCCTGCACGGGACGGGTCCCCTCGCCCGTTTCGCAGGCAGAGGAGCGGATAATGCGGCAAGTATTGAAAGCGGTTGCGGGAAGGATGTTGGGCGGCGGGGTGGCGAACCGCCGGATCCGCAGGAGGCATTGCGGCGATTCGCTCGTGCTGGCCTTTCACAACGTCGTACCAGACGACACGAGCCCGCCAGGGGTGATCGTTCGCTCCACCTGCCCGTGTCTGTCTTTGTAGAGTTTATCGATCGATTGCTGGAGATCTTATCGCCTGGCGGGCTTGAGCAGGCCTTCCTGCCGGCTGAGTCTCCGCGTTTGGCGATCACCTTCGACGACGCCTATCGGGGTGCGCTGACACTCGCGTTGCCGGAGCTTGACCGACGGGGAATTCCGTCGACCGTGTTCGTTCCGACGGCGCGCCTTGGAAACGCGGATTTTTGGTGGGATGTGCTTGCGACTGAGGACGGAGTGCTCGACCCGGCGTCGCGGGAGCACGCCATGCAAGCCTTACAGGGCGACGATGCTCTGATCCGCGCTTGGGCCAGGGACGAGGGAAGACGTCTTACTTCGATGCCGGATTTGTGGCGCTCTGCCACAGTCGATGAACTTATTGCCGCATCAACACTTAAAGGTGTGGCATTGGCACCGCACTCGGCGTCGCATCGCGCTCTTGACCGCTTGGATGAGAACGAACTACAACAAGAGCTTCGCAGCCCGCTCGACTGGTTTCGCACCCACGGCCTGCGCCACGAGCGTACGGTGGCATACCCCTACGGCAGTTGGTCGCCGTCCGTCCTCGCGGCGGCCGAGGCCGAAGGCTATGAGGCAGGGTGGCTCGTTTCGGGTGGGTGGACCACCCCGAGGTCCACGAATCGGTTCATGATGCCACGAATGAACATTCCAGCCGGCGGATCAGCGCCGATGTTGATGCTCCGGGTTGCGGAACTCGTCGGTTCCTGAGTTCACTGCGACGCCCATGGATCTGAATCGACCACCTGCTGATGCGCGAGCCTGACCTGGTCCACCAGCACTACCTATTGAGCGGTTGCGGTGCGCCTCAGATAGTGCCACCAGATTCGGACGAGCTCCAGCCCAGAGCGGATGAAGTCTGTCGCCTTGACCTTGGATCCTTCGACGTCACGCCAGGTATCGAGGGGCGCCTCAAATATGATTTCTTCTGGCGGTGGCGCCAGGCCACGTCGTGATGCCGCCGTCAACCTTGCGATGAGTTCAACATCAAATACCCAGCGAGTGAGAAACGGCTCAGCGATCAGTGATCGGAAGAGCGGCGTGGCCCGGAAGAGCTTCGCCCCGCACTGGGTATCATATACTCCTAGACTCAAGGTCATGCTGGCACCAGTCGCGAAGAATCTCCCCAGGTAGTGTCGCAACTCACTTCGATGGATCAGGCGTCCCATCAGTTTGACTCTGGAGCCCAGAACCCACTCGATCGATGGGCGTGACTCCATGATTGAGAGGAATTCGTCGATGACGTGCAACGGGGTCGCCAAGTCGGCATCCCAGAATCCGACGATCGGTGCCTGGTCGCACGCAGCGACAAGCCCATATCGCACCGCTTCAGCCTTGCCTCGATTCGGCTGCTGGTCGATAACAGACACCTGCGCGGGATACTGGGCCTCGAGACCCCGCAATACCGCTAGCGTGTCGTCGGTGCTTCCGTCATTCACCAGTACGAGGGCGGAGCGCGGGCGTGATTTCAGGAACTCGCGGAATGCCTCCACCTGAAGGCGACCGGCTTCGTTGTAACAGGGGACGACGACAGCTGCGTCACGGAGATCCATAAGGCCTTACGTAGTATGGGTTTGAGGGGTGTGCACTGTTCGGACCGCCCCCCTCCAGACTCAATGGCAAGTTGGGGGCCAAGATCGGAGCTGCCCTGCTCGATCTGACACTAACGAGAACTGCCCTCAGGATTGGGCGGTTCAACTGGCGTGGGGAAGCGGTTGAGAATTATCCATGTCGTACTCGATCTGCATGAAGGCGGCCTCGAGCGGGTCGTCACAGACCTCGTGCTCGATGCAACGCGCCGTGGGCACCAGCCCCACGTTGTGTGCTTACGGCGCGCGGGGCAGCTCGCCGCGGAACTGGGTCCTGCGCAGGTGAGTGTGGTACCTCGGCAGGGCCGCATGTCGTTGCTGGCACCCGCCGCCGCTGGCCGCCTTCCTCAGCCGACTCGCACCCGATGTCGTCCATCTCCACAGCGGAGTCTGTTTCAAGGCTGCGTATGCGAGCCGCCTCGCTCGCGTGGGCCCGATTGTGTTCACCGACCACGGCCGGCCTCTCCCTGACCCTCTGATTCACCGCGGGTTGGATGGGATCGGCGCACGGTTGACCGATCATGTCGTGGCAGTGTCGGCTCCCCTCGCGGAGTATCTCGTCTCCCGGCTCCTTGTGCCGCGGGACAAGATATCCATCATTCCCAACGGAATTCATCTGCTCCATCCCCCCTCCGACCTGGAGGCGGGGCGCGTGAGGCGGGAGCTCTCGCTGCCGGAGGAAGCGCTGGTTATCGGCACGGTCGGTCGGCTCGATCCCATCAAGGCCTACGACCGGCTGCTCCACGCCTTTGCCCAGCTGCGGTCCGGCTCGTCGGTAGGCCCCAAGCCAGACACGCTGCTGCTGATCGGCGACGGGCCAGAGCGCGGGCGCCTGGAGCGGCTCGTCGGAGAATTGGAGTTGGGTGACTCCGTCCGATTCCTTGGCTGGCGGACCGACGTCTCCCGCATCCTGGGGGCGATGGATGTTTTCGTACTGCCGTCCGACAGCGAGGGCACCTCGATATCTCTGCTCGAGGCCATGGCGGCCGGGCGAGCGGTGGTGGCCACCGCCGTCGGCGGGACCCCCGACGTGATTGGAGCCGGAGACGCCGGACGGTTGGTCGCGCCTGGCGATGTGGGGGCATTGGCGGACGGCCTCCGGGAGGTCCTGGAAGACGCGGAGCACCGCCGGCAACTCGGCCAGCACGCCCGTGCGCGAGTGGAGGAGCGGTATTCGTTCGAAGCCATGGCGAACGCATATGAATTGCTGTATCACGGACTGAGGAACGGTTGAGCCCCCCTTCGCCCAACGCTCCGATGACAATCCTGCACCTGACTGCACCCGGCCAGGTCGGCGGGCTCGAGTCCGTGGTGCTCGCCCTGACCGCGGGACTCCACAACCGCGGGCACCGCGCCGTCCTGGGCGCGGTGTACTCGAGGGCGCCTGGCTCGGAGGCGCTGACTGCGCGTGCCAGGAGCCTGGGCGTCGAGGCGCGGGAGATCGTCCTTCCCCCAAGGGCGTACGTTCAGGAATTCCGTTCGATCACGGCGCTGATGGACACGCTACGACCGGATGTGGTGCATACTCACGGCTATCGATCCGACCTGATAGGCGGGGCCGCGGCCCGCCGCGCAAATGTCCCATGGGTTACGACCCTGCATGGGTTCACGGGAGGTGGGCTCGAGAACCAGGCTTACGAGTGGCTGCAGGTGCGAGCCGGCCGGCGGGCGGATGCCTTGGTGGCGGTTTCCCGGGCGATTCGCGACCGGCTTCTGCGGGCGGGGGCCAACGAGGCGCGCGTCCATGTCGTGCCAAACGCGTGGTCCGAACGCCCGCTGCTCCGGGCGGCCGAGGCCCGACGGCGCCTCGGGCTCGTCGGAGGGGGGCCGGTCATCGGGTGGGTCGGCCGCCTGAGTCGCGAGAAGGGAGCTGATCTTTTTCTCGAAGCCCTGGCACTCATGCGCGGGCTTCCCTGGCGGGCATCCATCGTCGGGGACGGACGCGAACGCGCGGCCCTTCAGGCGCAGGCCGCGCGACTGGGTCTCGCGGAAAGGATCGACTGGCATGGGGTGGTCCCGGACGCGGCGAGCATCTACCCGGCGTTCGATGTCTGGGTCCTCAGCTCACGCACGGAAGGGACGCCAATTGCGCTCTTCGAGGCGATGGCGGCCCGCGTGCCAGTCGTCGCGGCTGCGGTCGGTGGGGTGCCCGACGTAGTGTCGCCGGACGAGGCCTGGCTGGTCCCGTCGGAGCAGCCGGATGCGCTGGCTGGGGCACTCAGGGAGGTTCTGGCCAATCCGGCTGCCGCCGCGACCAGGGCGGACATCGCCTTGGCCACGCTCAGGGAAAAATTTGCGGAACCGGCTTGGATTGCGGCACACGTGGGCATCTATGACGCGGTGACCCGCGAGCCCCGTGGTTAGTGGGCCTTGAGGATGTCCTTGAAGGAGCGAGGGGAACGGGCAAGGGCCAGCATGGCGGCGCGGTCATCGGCATGCAGGATCGTGGCCCACACCCAAACGGCATACACGCCAAAGGCGGCCAGCGCGACTCCGGTAATGGCCACAATGCTCGTGACGGGCACCAGCAGCGCCGCGATGGTCACGACGGTTCCCGCCACTACCATGCGCACATGTGGCCCCCACTGGTATGAGACTGGCCAGAGCCGCTGGGCGAAGTAGAGCGTCGCGGCGAACCGGACGAACATGGACACGAGGGTGGCAATGGCCGCTCCCATGCCCGCGTAGGGAGGGACCAGCAGCACGTACAGCACCACGATGACCGCCACGGAGCACCAGGTGGCGTACGAGGTGTATTTCGTCTTTTCGCTGACCTCGATGCCGAAGTCCGCCACGTTTGCCCAGGCCTGGAACACGTAGGCGAGGACGATCATGGGCACAAATGCCGCAGCCGGGTGGAAGGCCTCGGTCGTCATGATGTCGAGGATCGGACGTATGAGCAGGCTGATGCCCACCGCGCCCGAGACGATGACGACATCGCCGTAGAGGAAGCCCCGGTTATACAAGGTGTCTCGGCGCTCGCGGTCCTCGTGCGCCAGCTGGAACCGCTGCGGATTCCATGCCTGCATGAAGGGGAGCGTCAGCATGCTGGCAATCAGGAAGCCGAACTGGTACGCCAATCCGTACAGGCCGACCACCGCAAGGCCGTGAAACTTGTCGAGGAAGAACCGGTCGCCGTAGGCCAGGATGAAGGTGCCCGCCTTCGAGACCTGGATCGGGACGGAAAAACGCCTGAGATCCCGGAACGCGGGCCAGCTCCATGCCCGGCCGGTGCGGCGCAGGAGCAGGACCGTCATCACGCTGCCGATGGCAAGGCTCGAGTAGAAGGTGCTCCAGAGAATCCCGATCGGTCCCGATTCCAACCCGACCACGAACAGGATATTCAGGCTCAACTGCACGACGAGCTTGACAGTCAGCACGACCGAGGATGCACCGGGGCGCTGGTCGATGTTGAGCATCTGCATCGGGACCATCAGCAGCGAGGACAGCGTGAAGTTCACCGCGGCGAGGCGGACCATCCCCACCGTTCCCGACCCGTGCAGTCCGTGGAGCCAGATGTAGGGGGCGGCGAGCAGGAGCACCACCGTGCCCACGGCATACAGGACCGTGGTGGAGGCCCACGCGGTGAAGAGGACCTGGTTGCGTTCCCGGGGGTCGTTCGTCTTGTAGTAGAACCGCATCAGCCCGGCGCTGGCGCCGGCGCTGAAGAGCAGCAGCGCGATCTCGAGAGACAGGTCGAGGATGGCCAGCAAGCCGTAGTCCGACGGCGTGAGGTAGCGGGTGTAGATTGGAAGCATGACGAACGCCACCACCCGCGACAGGACCGAGGCAACTCCGTAGAGGAGGGTGTCCCGACCCAGCCGCTGGAGTGAGCCCCGGTGCTGGTCCGACATTTGCGGCGGTCCGGCCGCGGCGGGAGCGTCGGTCACGACGAACGTGCTTTCATATTCCGCCCAGGTGCGGGAGGGTCATTTGGTGCCAGAGTTGCCGCAGCAGATCCTCTCCACTATCGGGCTTCCACTCCTGTCGCTGTTGGGCGCGGCGCTGGTCGCGGAAATTCTCGCCCGCCGCTGGATTCGGCGAGGCCGATATTTCGTCTTCCGTCCCGGCCTCAAGGAGCGGATGTACCTCCATCGGCCAACCCATCCCCAGATGGAGCCGGTGGTGCGGCGGTTGGTCAACGAGCTTGGCGAGCGGGGGCGCCCCGTGCCCCGGGAAGGGCGCACCTTCCGAGTGCTGGTGGCCGGTGGCAGCGTCGTCGAGAGTTACACTCTGGATCAGGATACGCAATGGCCTGCGGTCATCGAGGCCGGGCTGCGGACGCCGGAGGCCCTGCGTACCCTTGGTGTGGACGACACCCACGTTGGCAACATCGGCCGCTCTGGCGTCGATGGCCTGACCCTCGAACTGGTCCTCACACGGGTACTCTCGAATTACCCCCCGCTCGACCTGATCGTCATCATGACGGGCGCCGGCGACGTTGTCCGCTGGATGGCGGAAGGCGCGCCCCCCGATCGCACCCGCCTCTCCCCTGCCGGAGAGCGTTCTCTTGACGGTCCGCCCCGACATGCCCCTCGGCTGGGCGCCCGGGACCTGTGCCCTCGCGGAGCTCATCCGACGCCTCCGGGCCCGATTCTGGACCACCTACCCCGACGCCGTCAGCTGGATGGGCCGGGCCCGCCGCGACCGCGCCGGCGCCACCGAAACGAGAGATGAGGCGCCTGGAAACGACGTCATGTTGGAGGCGTTCCGGCAGCGGCTCCACGGTGCGGTTCAGGTCGCGGCGCGCCACGCCCACCGTGTGCTTCTGGTGGATCACCCGCTCTTCGACAAAGAGAGTTACACCCCTGAGGAGGACGCGTTGATGTGGAACGGCGGGGTAGGGCAGGCCTACCGGGAGCGCCAGACGATCTTCTATTCCACGAGGGTCCTTTGCTCGCTGATGCGAAAGGTGGAAGCCATCACCGGCGAAGTCGCCGCACGGGAACAGGTGGAGCACCTGGCCATGCGGGGGCTCATCAGCCCGGACGCGACCAACTTCATCGATCATATTCACCTCACGCCCACCGGGTCGATCCGGGTGGGAGAGGCGATCGCCGCCGCGGTGCTCAGGAGCTCCCCCGAAAGATCCCCTTCAGTCGATCCACCCCGCTGACGACCTGCACGAACCGCCCAAGATCGCTTTCGACCTGGAAGCGGGGAAGGGGAGCCGAAAGCCTCTCCCCTTTCGGGATCCTGCTTCGGTCCGAGACGCTCCGCTGGGACGTCGAGACACTCGCGAGCGGCCCGGCCTCCACCAGGAGGCGCAGCTCGCGGGGGCCGAACGACAGGGGGTCTCCGTTCGGGAAGCAGAAGGCGGGCACGGCACCCGGCACCTCGGCCTGAACGCGGCTCCATGAACGGACGATTTCCTCCCGCGCCCGGGCGTCATCCTCCAGGGCGAGGATGGGATGGGTGACGGTGTGGGGCCCGAAGCTGACCAGCTCCCCGTTGAGCGCCCGTATCTCAGGCCACGTCATCGGGGCGTATTCCGCCGAGGATTGCGCCGGAAGGTCGACCTCCAGCGTGCGCAACAGCTCGTCGATCGCCGCGGCGCGCGTTTCCGCGGGGAGCCACTTCAGCCGCTCGGTTGCTGTTTCGGCCGCCGCCTGCCGCTGCCGAGCGTCGCTCCAGCGAGGGTCCAGGACCGTGCCCCCCGCTGCGAGCCTCCACGCCTGGTGTGGCGCACGCGCGAAGCCGTACTCGATCCGGTTCCACCAGAGCCACGCCCGGTCATCGATGAACCCGGTGACCAGGAAGACGGTCGCTGGACAGTCGAACTCCGCGAACACGGGACTGGCAAGCCGGAGGAAGTCGGCGAAGCCGTCGTCGATGGTAAAGACGACGGTCCGCGGCAAGATCGGCCTGCCCTCCTGCAATTCCTCCAACAGCGCGCCCAGGCTCACCAGGCGATAGCGATTCGCCCGAAGCCACTCGAGGTGCGACCGCAGCACCGGAATCGGGAAGGCTCCGGAACCATCCTCGTCCTCGGAGAATCGATGGAGGAAGCAGATGGCGGCATGGCCCCCCGATAGCGCGGCGGCAGCTTTGAGCGTCAGGGGGTGAGTGAGCAGTCGCCGGGCCAGCCCGGGCGGGGTGGTGGCGGGTTGGGAGATGGCAGGTTGTCGTGCCGAATGGAGATTGGCCATGGGTTGATCTGCCTGAGCCCGGCAAGGGGGGGTCACGTCGATTCAGGTCCCGCCTGTCGGGCAGGAGTCGTGCCAATCCGGGCCATCTGGGGCACCACAGGTGGCTCGGAATTCGCAAGATACCCCGCTGAGGCGGGTATCCTCGGAAATCCCCATCACCAAGGCAGTGATCGCCCCCTATGACGATCTTGATTGCGCTCCTCTTTCTGACGCCGGTGGCCCTGTTCGGGTACGCCTACTTCGGGTACCCGGCGCTCCTGGCGCTCGCCGCCCGCCTCCGGCCGGCAGGCGCCGGGGCCACCGCCTCGCGTGCCTGGCCGTCCATCACCATCACGATTCCGTGCTACAACGAAGCGGGCGATCGGCTCGACCATCGAGAGCCTCCTGGCCCTCGACTATCCCGCGGACCGGCGGCAGATCCTCGTCATTTCCGACGCCTCGACCGACCGCACCGATGCCATCGTGCGGTCGTTTGCGGACCGCGGCGTGGAACTGCTCCGCCTTCCCGCGCGGGGCGGCAAGACGGCGGCCGAGAACGCCGCCGCGGCCGCACATCCGGGGCGAGATCGTCGTCAACACCGACGCCACGATTCGGATCGTTCCCGGCGCGCTCACGCGCGCTGGTCGCGGCTTTCCAGGATCCGACCGATCGGCGTTGCGTCGGGTCGGGACATCAGCGTCGGCGACGTCGAGTCGGCCGGCAATCAGGGCGAGTCGGGGTATGTCGGGTACGAGATGTGGATCCGGTCGCTCGAAACCCGGGTGGGCACGATCGTCGGAGCCAGCGGCTGCTTCTTCGCCAGCCGGCGGCAGCTCTACGACGGTGCCTTTCCGGAGGCGCTGAGCCGAGACTTCGCCAGCTGCCTCATCGCCCGGGAGCAGGGCTATCGCTCGGTGTCGGTGGACGCGGCGCTGCGCGCTGGTGCCGCGCGCCGTCTTCGCTCCGGGCGGAGTATCGCCGAAAGGTGCGCACCATGGCTCGCGGCCTCGGCACGCTGCACTTCAAGCGGCACCTGCTCAATCCGTTCCGGTACGGCGCGTTCAGCGCCGATGCTGTTCAGCCACAAGCTCTGCCGCTGGCTCTTCCAGCTGACCCTGCCGCTGCTGGCCGTCGGCGGCCGTCCTGCTCGCGCTCGAGTGCGCCGGCCACGATCCCCTGGCTGATCCTCGGTGCTTCACGTGGGGTCGGCGGTGTCGCGGTGCTGGCGTGGTGGTGGCCGAGGGCACGGCCGATGCCCGCCGTGCTCTCGGCGCCCGGCTACTTCATCTGGTCAATCGTGGCCGGTTTGATGGCGTGGATGCAGTTCTTCCGCGGACAAGTACCAACCGGTCTGGGAGCCGACTCGCCGGCCGGAGACTATCGGGGCCGTAGACTAAACGGGGCAGGGGCGCATTCTGCCCCGCTGCCCCGCTGCCCCGCTGCCCCGCTGCCCCGCTGCCCCGCCTGCCTACCAGCCACCCTTCCGGAACAGCACCACCGGCACCGTCTTCAGCATGATCTTGATGTCTTCCGCGATGCTCCGGCGGCGGAGGTACTCGAGGTCGAACTGCACCTTGCGCCGCACGTCGTCGAGGCAGGCGTCGTACTGCTGGCTGACCTGCGCCAGTCCGGTGATGCCCGGCTTGGCCCGCTGCCGGAACTGGTAGTGCTCGACGCTCTCCTTGAGCCCCTCGAAGAGCTGGGGCCGCTCGGGGCGGGGACCGACGACGTTCATGTCCCCCTTGAGCACATTGAAGAGCTGGGGGATCTCGTCCAGCCGATACTTGCGGAGGAACCCGCCGACCGGCGTGAGCCGCGGGTCCGAGGGCGTGGCCCAGACGGCGCCGCTCTCGGCCTCGGCGTCCACCTGCATCGTGCGGAACTTGTAGATCTCGAACGGCTTGCCGCCGATGTCCTTGGTGCGCCGGTGATTGTCCGCATCCGGGCCCGGGGCCCGCTTGTCGAGCCCCACCCGGGTCTGGGTGTAGATGACCGGGCCCTGGGAGGTCAGCTTCACGAGGATGGCCACCACCGCCATGATCGGCGCGGCGAGGACGACGCCGATCACCGCCACGTAGATATTCAGCAGCCGCCGGGCCAGATGCTCCTCGATCGGCGGCGGCTCGGCGGCCACCAGCGCGAGCGCCGGCGGCGGCAGCTCCGGCTCCGACGGGCGGCGTGCGGCGCAGCCCGCGCCGCTCCGGGGTGTGCGGGGAGCGCGCCGTAGCGTCGGTTTTCGGTGGTCGGTTGCGTCATCGGGTGTCCCATGGGGGCATCCTAGTTGGAAATCGCTGAAATGCTGACGATCATCAGCGGAATCGCGAGCAGCGCGGTGATGATCTGGACCTTGTTCAGTGTCGCCGCGGGTTCTGCACGCCGACGTTGATGTTGTCGCCGCTCTGCAGGTTCATCAGGTCGAGGGTGGCGCCGTTCGAGATGGCGACGCTCACCGCCTTCGGGTCCATCACTTCTTCGTTGCCCGCGGTTGATCTTGGTGCGCTTCATGTCGCCGAACGGGCCGAGGCCCGCCCGCGTTCATCACCACGTCGCTCAGCAGCATCTGGGCGGGCACGTCGTAGTACCCGGGCCGGACCACGCCACCGAGCACGCCGATCCGCATCAGCGGCGTCACCCGTCACCTCCGGGTCGCGGAGGTACTTCGGACAGGAACTGCGTGATGACCGAGTCAGACTCGGAGCGCAGCACCCCCTCCAGCGAGAGCGGCGGGAGGGAGGGCAGCGCCAGCACGTCCGGCCGGTGCGGACGGTGAAGGTGTCGCTGTACGTCGTGTCGCCCTGCACCTCGATCAGGACCCGGCTCCCGACGTTGAAGTCGCCGTACTGCCAGACGCTGCTGCACCGCCCGCAGGTCGGCGCTCGACATCCCCTTGGGGGGTGCGCCGCAATCGCCTCCAGCTCCGCCCGGGTGGCCTCGACCCGCGCCGGCGGGGCGGGGGCCACCTTCTGGGCGCTCAGGCTCGGCCGCCAGGGCAACGCATCCGGTGCACAAGCAGGAGCGAGTGCCCAGAGGGCGCGGGCGAGGCGGCTACTTGGCATCCGGCAACTCCGGGAGGCGGCTCAGGAGCGGCTGCGGCGTGGCGCCGAGACCGAACCGGGCCAGACGATTCGCAAACTCGGAGAGCGCAGTCCCGTCGAGGGAGGCGCCGCAGGCGGGGCAGGTACCATCGGCGGCGTACTCCCCGCTGGGGAGCCGCTCCTGGGTCCGGCCGCAATCTGCGCAACGCTTCCTCCCAACCTTCATTCGCTGCTCCCTGAGGTTCAGCATGGTCACCCGAGATTGGGTGACGCTGGCAGGGAGCTATTTCAAGTATGGAGCCGCGTTGTCCCGAGGAGGTCCTGCGAATGGCACAGGCCGGCAACGTTGATGGTAACATATTGTCATATAATGCTTTAAAGTGTCGTTCGATCGAACGCACTACCCCCGCCCTGCCTCCCTGCCGCCCTGCCTCCCCCTGCGAGCGCCTCACTCCACTGTCGTGTGTTCGCCACGGTTCTGGCGCGAGTTGGGGATCCGTTGCGCCCCCGCTCCGCTGTGGGGCCTGCACAACGGGTCATATTGCTATCTAAACCACTGTTTTGTATAGTGTTAGGCGGTCCTGCCGATGGCGCACGACTCCTGCGTCGTGGAACCCATCGGCCCGCCCAGTCCAACCCCCGCGCGCCCTCACGCTCTGGATGCCCATGCCCGAACGCGCCAAGTCCGCTCACGCCCCGCTGGTGCTCGTCGCCAATGACCAGGAGTGGTCTGCCCGGTCGCTGGAGAGCATCCTCATCCCCAAGGGGTACGAGGTGGTGCGGGCGTACACCGGCCGGCAGGCGCTGGAGCGGGCCCACACTGCACATCCCGACGTGATCATCCTCGATGCCCAGATGCCCGACCTGCACGGCGTCGAGGTCTGTCGCCAGCTCCGTGCCGATCCCCGCTTCTCTCCCACCGTGCCGATCATCATCACCACCGCCGGGCCTTCCGGTCGGGCCCAGCGCCTCGAGGCCTACCAGGCCGGGGCCTGGGAGTTCCTGGGGCAGCCGCTGGACGGGGAGTCGCTGCTGCTCAAGCTCGACGCCTTCCTCCGCGCCAAGCTCGAGGTGGACCGGGTGCACGACGAGTCACTGCTCGACCAGGTGACGGGGCTCTACAACATGCGCGGCCTCTCCCGGCGCGCCCGCGAAATCGGCTCCGAGGCGTTTCGCCGTCGCCACGCCCTGACCTGCATCGTCTTTGCCCCCGAGAGCCCGGCGCTCGGCGATGCCACGACCGAGTCCGTCGCCACGAAGCTGGCGGCCGCCGTGGGCGAGGCGCTCCGGAAGGCGGGCCGCAGCTCCGACGCCATCGGTCGCCTCGGCCCCCTGGAGTTTGCCGTCATTGCCCCCGCCACCGGACCCGAAGCGGCGCTCAAGCTGGTCGACCGGCTCCGGGAGACGGTGGAGACCCATCCGGTGCCGATGAACGGCGGTGCTCCGGCGTCGGTCGGCCTCCGCGCCGGGTACTTCGCCGTCCCCGACTTCCACGATGCCAACGTGGACGCGACGGAAATGCTGCTCCGGGCCACGACCGCGCTCAGGACGTTGAAGGTGGATGGGGCTGGAACGCTGCGGGCGTTTGAGAACTAGGCGCCGCTGATTTTGCCTCACCCCCTGTCCCCCTCTCCACCATGTGGAGAGGGGGAACTTCATTTCAAGGCCACCAAGAAGAAGCCCCCTCTCCATATCATGGAGAGGGGGTTCGGGGGTGAGGTAGACCCGCTGCCCCGCTGGCCTACACTCCCGCCCCAATCTTCGCCGTGTTCATCCTCCGCGGTGTAGCCGTACACGTAGCTGTAGTACTTGTATCCCGCCTGCCTGGTGTCCACGTCGTTGAGCACCGCGCCGAGGAGCCGGATCGGGAGGCGATCCACCAGCTTGAGCTTCTCCTCCGCCATGGCGCGGTCGGTTTCCCCGGCCCGGAGCACCAGCACCATGTGCCCGGTGGCCGCGCCGAGCACGAACGGATCGATGCCGGCGCCGAGGGGTGGGCTGTCCACCAGGATCACGTTGAACGCCGTCTTCAGCTGCGCCATCAGCTCGCTCATCCTGGCGGAGCCGAGCATCTCCGGGCCGTGATGGAGCCGGGTGCCGCAGGGGATGACGGTCAGGCCGTTGAATTCGGTGGGCCGGAGAATCTCGGCGACCGAGGCGCTCCCCCCCAGATAGTCGAGGAGCCCGGGCTGCCGGTTGATGGAAAACGCGCGATGCAACTCGCCTCGCCGGATGTCGCCGTCGATCAGCAGGGTCTTGTACCCCGCCTCGGCGAAGGAGCGCGCGAGGTGGGAGGAAATCAGCGACTTCCCCTCGCTCGGGCCGGGGCTGGTGATGGTGAGGCGCACCGGGCCGGAACCGTACGAGTGGGCCAGGTTGAGCCGGATGCTCCGGAACGCCTCGAGCGTCTGCGAGGCATCGGCCGGCTTCTCGACGCCGTCCTTGCCCCGCTTGATGGCCGGCACCGCGCCGAGAATCGCGAGGCCGAGCTCGCGGGTCACCTGGTCGGTGTAGCGGAACCGCTTGTCGAGCTGGTCGAGCAGGATGGCCAGCGCGAACGGCGAGCCCGAGGCTCGCCATGAAGCCGAGCAGGATGATGCGCGGCGCCGAATTGGAGGTCGGGCGCCGCGGTGTCACCGCCGGATCGAGGATCTTGACGTCGGGAATGGCGCTGGCCAGCGCGAGCTTCGCCTCTTCGTACCGCGTCGGAGAGCGTCGTGTAGAGCGTGGCCGCCGCCTGCTGTTCGCGCGTCAGCCGCTGCTCATTGATGGTCCGGGTCGGGATCTGCTGCAGGTCCCGGGACTGCGTCGCGATCTGGCCGTCCAGCACCTGTTCCTGGGTCAGCATCTGCGCCACCAGCCCGTTGGCCAGCGCGGGGATCGTCTGGGTGCGGAGGGTGTTGATCCGGTCCTGCAGGTCGCGCACCGGCTTGTGCTCGTCGGTGTACCGGAACTTCAGGGCCCGGAGCTCCGCATCGGCCGAGGAGAGCTCCTCGAGGGCGCGGTTCAGGTCCGGGGCGTTCCGGACCGCCGGAATGGTCTGGAAGGCGTCCATCGAGAAGCCAGGCGTGCCGATCCGGGACACCACGCCCTGCAGCGCCGTCCGGTCCCGCTTCAACTCCTCCACCTGGATCTTCTGGTTGAAGTAGTTGGTGAGCACGGTCGGCTGGGTGGACTGCAGCCCGGCCGCCACCGGCACATTCTCGGTCGGCAGGGTGATGGTGCTGACCCGGTAGCTCTCCAGCTTGGTCTCGGCCTCACGGAGCTGCTCCTCGGCGTACTGCACCTGCTCGCCCAGCGTCTCGGTCAGGATGGCCAGCTTCCGGCGCTTGAGGTCGGCGGCCACGTCCACGAACTGGTTGATGACGTCGTTCAATGTCGCCGCCGCCTTCGCCGGCGTTGGGGCCCGACGACCGAGAGCCGGATGAAGTTGGCCTGCTGCGGGTTGTTCAGCTGCGGTGGTGAAGCTGTTGAGGAGCTTCTGGCCGGCCTCGCGCGGCGTCACGACGCTGAAGTCGATGGTGCGGTCCGCGCCGAGCGTCTCGCGGTCGCGGGCGCCCAGAGGAAGCCCGACCGGCCGTCCGATCGAGTCTCCCACGGCGCCGCGCTCGACCACGCCCTGCCCGGTCCGACTCCAGCGTCCAGCGCTGTCCCGCCTTGTCGATCGTGCAGCTTGTAGTTGCCGCGTCACGAACTTGTCGGCGAGGGCGAAATCGGCGAAGGCGAGCGAGTCCTTCTCCTTCGCGGGAGTGAGGTAGAGCCGCTGGCTGATGGCGACGCTGTCGAGCACCACGCCGGTCGTGAGCAGTTCGAGCCAGCCGAAGGACCGGAGCAGTTCGGCGGCCCGGATCGGACCGGCGTCATCCGGCGGCGGCTCGATGTAGATGGTGGCGGTGGCCTTGTATTCCGGCTTGAGGAATCGGGTGGCGCCGACGCTCGCGGCAGTGCCCAAGACGACGATCCGCCAGCATCAGCCACTTGTACCGCCGGAGCGCGGAGACGTACCGGCCCCAGGGAATCCCCGGCTCCGGGAGGGGAGGCGCCGCCGCCAGATTGCCCAGCGCGCCGAGGTCCGGCTCGCCGGCAACGGTAATGGAGGAGTGGTCCTCCCCTGGGGATACTGGCTGGATCTGGCTGGGGGTCATCGGTGCGGTACTCCGCTCAAGTTGCGAGGCCGGATCGGGGAGGCCCACGCTCATAAGGTACAGAATGCCCTCGGTAACGCAATTGAGGGGCCGTTCCAGGCCGCAAGCTAACAAATTGTTAAATAAATACTTACATGCCATTTTACCGCCTGGCCCACCCTCAAACCGATGCGCCTCGGCATCAATGTTGCCCTTCTGCACCGCCGGTGTGGTTATGTTGGGACGGTTTCGAGCTCGGGCCCCTGATCGTCACCCCCGCGAAAGCGGGGGTCCAGTCTCTGGATTCCCGCTTTCGCGGGAATGACGCGGCCGCAGAGGGTTCGGTAGTCAACCCGGCCCCCGGGCTTTCGGCGGTATCCAATGGTCCAGACTGGTGGAGTCAAAGTATGACGAGTTCCGCAGCCCCGGCCCCATCGGGCCCAGATCAGGCCAACCGCGACCCCCTCTCGATCCCGGCCGACGTCAAGTCGAGCATCCGGATCCTGGTGGTGGACGACGAGCGCACCCTCCGCGAGTCGTGCGCCAGCGTGCTCGAGATGGACGGCTTCAACATCACCGTCATCGGCCGCGGGGAAGAGGCGCTGGAGGCGGTGAAGCGCCGCAAGTTCGACATCATGCTGGTGGACCTGTACATGTCGCAGGTCAACGGCATGGACCTGCTCCGGGCAGCCCTGCACCACCATCGCGACACCATCGTCGTCGTGATGACCGGCAACCCGAGCGTCACCAGCAGCATCGAGGCGCTCCGCGCCGGCGCCTGGGACTACCTCCCCAAGCCGTTCTCGGCGACCCACCTGCAGGTGCTCATCGGCCGGGCCTCCCACGCCGTGATGGTCACCCGGGAGACGCACGACCTCCGGGCCCAGCTGATGGCGCAGTCCGGCATGGGCGAGAAGTTCCACATGATCGGGGTCTCGCCCAGCTTCCGCAAGGCGGTGGACCTGGCGCGGAAGGTGGCCGGCACCGACGCCTCCGTGCTCATCAGCGGCGAGAGCGGCACCGGCAAGGAACTCATCGCGCAGTTCATCCACCACCACAGCCGCCGGGCCAGCCGCCAGCTGGTCCCGATCAACGCCGCCGCGCTCCCGGAACCGCTCCTCGAAAGCGAAATGTTCGGTCATCGGAAGGGCGCCTTCACCGGCGCCGACCGCGACAAGCCGGGCCTCCTCGAGACCGCCAACGGCGGCACGCTCTTCCTCGACGAGCTGACCGAGATGCCGATGTCGCTGCAGGCCAAGCTGCTGCGCGTCATCCAGGATGGCGTGGTGCGCCGGGTCGGCTCGGAGCAGGCCGACGCGGTGGTGGACGTACGCTTCGTGTCGGCCATGAATCGCGATCCCGAGGAGGCGGTCAAGCAGGGGCTCCTCCGCGAGGATCTCTACTACCGTCTCCGCGTGGTGCCGATCAAGCTCCCGCCGCTCCGGAAGCGGCTCGAGGACATCCCGATCCTGGCCACCCACTTCCTGACGCACTACTGGCAGCGCCACCGGCAGGCCGGCGAGCGCGCCCCTCGCCTGAGCGAGGAGTCGATGGCGTTCCTCCGCAGCCGTCCCTGGAAGGGGAACGTCCGCGAACTGCAGAACGTCATCGAGCACGTGGCGGTGCTGGCCGAGCCGGAGCACCTGATCCAGCCGGACGAGATTCCGATCTATGATGATGCCACCGATTGGCCGGTCGAAAGCGCGGGCATGCCGAGCGGCATCATGGACGAAGGATTCCACAACGCGAAGGACCGGATCATCGCGCACTTCGAGCGGGAGTACCTGACCCGGCTGGTCGGCCGGGCCGGCGGGAACATGTCCAAGGCCGCGCGCCTGGCCAGCATCGACCGAACCACGCTCTATCGCCTCATGGACAAACACTCGTTCCAGCGCAGCGACCTCGATGGAAGCAGTGCGTGAGTAAGGACCCGCTGACCGCCTCACCCCCAGCCATCCCCGACGCCTCCCTCGGCGGGGTGGACGACCGCCTCTGGGTGGCGCTGGAGCGCGCCGCCAGCAGGGTCACCGCGGAATGGCGCCTCCTTTCCGAGGATGCCGTGTCCGCGGAGGAGGCGGGGGCGGGGCTTGCCCATCTCCTCGGCGGGATGCTCCGCATCGCCATGAACGAGGAGCCGGACGCCGAGGCGTTGCCTCGGTCGGTCCTCGGCCGCCGGCTGCTCGCGGTGCTGCGCCGGCACTTCGTCAAGGAAGTGCGGTCGCTGGAGCGGATGCCCGATGCCGGCCAGCTGCTCACCGTATTCGCCTGCTTCGAGAAGCTCTACACCTACCTCGAGTCAGACTGGTCCAAGCGGTTCGCCGAGCGGATGGGTGGCGCGGGAGGGCTCGAACTGGTGGTGGAAGTCGCGCACGACTTCCGAAGCCCGCTCACCTCCATCCTCTTCCTCGCGGAAACGCTGAAGCATGGCCGTTCCGGACCCATCACCCCGCTACAGGAGCGGCAGCTCGGCCTCATCTACAGCGCCGCGTTCGGCCTGAGCGGCGTCGCCTCCGACGTGGTGGAACTGGCGCGCGGCGGCGACCGACTGGTCGAGCTGGAGCCGACGCCATTTTCGCTGGCCGACATCTTCGAGTCGGTGCGTGACATCACCGAACCGATTGCGGTCGAGAAGGGCCTGGAAATCCGCCTGGTGCCGCCTGAATCTGATCTGCGGATCGGGCATCCGGTGGCGCTCTCCCGCGTGCTCCTCAACCTCAGTACCAACGCCCTCAAGTTCACCGACGAGGGGGTGGTGGAGGTAGGCGGGCGGAGGACCGAGGGCGATGCCCTGGAGTTCTGGGTGCAGGACTCCGGTCGCGGAATTCCCCCCGCCTCGATGGTCTCCCTGTACGAACCCTTCCGCCGTCGCCAGCGTCCCGGCGAATACGCCTTTTCCGGTTCCGGCCTCGGCCTCTCCATCTGTCGCAAGCTGGTCGAGGCGATGGGTGGGGAATTGAAGGTCGACTCCGAGGAGGGGAAGGGAGCAAGATTCCACTTCACCATCGAGCTTCCTGCCGCAGCACACTGAGATTGCCGTCACACCCCGTCGCGATTGCCTCACCCCCTGCCCCCTCTCCACCATGTGGAGAGGGGGGATCCCCCGCTATATTACTGGGTTCCTTCGCTTCGGAGCCCTAGCCGTGCCCAGCAGCCACCTCGCCACCCTCTTCCAGGAACGGGTGCAGGCGCATCCAGACCGGGAACTGGTGGTCCACGGGGCGCTGCGGTTCAGCTACGCCGAGGTGGATCGGCAGGCGGCGGGGTTGGCCGCGTCGCTGCAAGGGCTGGGCGTCGGGGCAGGGGACAAGCTGGCGGTGGACCTCCCCAACTGGCCGGAGTGGGTGGTGGCCTTCCTGGCAGGCGCCAGGCTCGGCGCCACCGTGGTGCCGCTCGACCCGGGGCTGAGCTTCCACGAGCTGAAGTACCAGCTCCGGCACTCCGAGGCGAAGGTCGTCGTCACCCCGGAGGTCTGGAGCGGGACCGACTACCTCGAGCTGTATGAGGAGATGCTTCCGGACCTCCCCGACCTCCACCACGTGATCACGGTGGGGCCGGAGGATCTGTGGACCGACGACAGATTCCTCCAATTTGAGGATCTGGCATCAAAGGGAAGTCAGGGCTGGACCCCCGCTTTCGCGGGGGTGACAGCGGTGGCCGCGGCTTCAGCCGCGACTCGCGGAGCGGACGAGCCGCTGGCGCTCCTCTACACCTCCGGCACCATGGGGAAGCCGAAGGGTGTGCTCCTCTCGCACCGGAACCTGGTGGACACGGCCCGTCTGAGCGCCGAGGCGCTGGAACTGGTCGATGGAGACCGGGTGCTGGGCACGGTGCCCTTCTTCCACGTCTTCGGCGTCTCGACCGTGATCGGGACCATCGCTGCGGGCGGCACGCTGGTGCTGCAGGAGCGGTTCGAGGCGGGTGGAGCGCTGGAACTGCTGGAGCGGGAGCGGATCACCGTCTGCCATGGCGTGCCGACGATGTTCCAGCTCCTGATGCGGGACAGGACGTTTGCGGGCCGCGACCTCTCGGCGCTGCGGACGGGGGTGGTGGCGGGCGCGCCGGTGTCGCCCGACCTGGTGCGGAAGATCCGCGCCTGGTGCAATGTGGAGATCGCGTACGGGCTCACGGAGACGGGCCCCACCATCTGCATGACGCGGCCCGGCGACCCGGCCGAGCGTCGCGCGCAGACGGTGGGATGCCCGCTCCCGGGGGTGGAGGTGAAGGTGGTGGACTTGGCGACCGGGAGCTTGCATGGGCCGGAAGCCGTTGGCGAACTCGCGGTGAAGGGTGCCAACGTGATGCTGGGGTATCACCGCATGCCGGGCGAGACGGCACGCGCCCACGGACCGGAGGGGTTTCTCCTCACCGGCGACCTCGTGGTGGTGGACGAGGCGGGCGCCGTGCAGATCGTGGGTCGCCGCAAGGAGATGATCATTCGCGGCGGCAACAACGTCACGCCCAGGGAAGTGGAAGACGTCCTCCGGACCCATCCGGCCGTGGACGACGTCTGCGTGGTCGGCGTCCCCAACGAATTGCTCGGGGAGCTGGTGTGCGCCTGCGTCGTGCCGGTGGAAGGGGCCATCCTGACCGGCGACGAACTCAAGGAGTTCGGTCGCGACCAACTTGTGGACTACAAGGTCCCTGACCTCGTCCGCTTCTTCGACGCCTTCCCGATGACCGGGTCCGGGAAGGTCAAGCGAATGGAGCTGGCGCGAGTGGTGGACCTGGAGCTGAACACTACGTGAACAACCGTCACATCATCCGCGCCGGCCGTCCGGTCGCCGCGACCGCCGCCACCGTGCACGCCCCGAACGCGGCGCTGCTCATCGACTTCGACAACGTCACCCTCGGCATCCGCTCCGACCTGACCAAGGAACTGCGGACCCTCCTCAACAGCGACATCATCAAGGGGAAGGTGGCCGTCCAGCGGGCCTACGCCGACTGGCGCCGCTACCCGCAGTACATCGTGCCGCTCTCGGAGTCGTCGATCGACCTGATCTTCGCCCCCGCCTTCGGCACCAACAAGAAGAACGCCACCGACATCCGCCTCGCGGTCGATGCCATCGAGCTGGTCTTCACCCGGCCCGAGATCGGCACCTTCATCCTGCTCTCGGGCGACAGCGACTTCTCGTCGATGGTCATCAAGCTGAAGGAGTACGGCAAGTACGTCATCGGCGTCGGCATCCGGGAGTCGGCCAGCGACCTCCTGATCCAGAATTGCGACGAGTACTACTCGTACAGCGACCTGGCCGGGCTCACGAAGGAGGAGGACACCCCCTCCATCCAGCGCGATCCGTGGGAGCTGGTGCGCGAGGCCGCCGCCCAGATGGTCCGGAACGACGACGTCATGCGCTCCGACCGCCTGAAGCAGGTGATGCAGCAGATCGACCCGCACTTCGACGAGAAGAACGCCGGCTACAGCCGGTTCAGCAAGTTCGTGACCGATGCCGGTGCCAAGGGGATCCTGGTCGTCAACAAGATGGAGAACGGCCAGTACGAGATCGCGCCGGTCGCGGGCGGCGTCGGAACCTCGGCGGGGCAGCGGGGCCGCGGGGCCGCGGGGCCGTAGGGGCACGGCATGCCGTGGCCCAGGCCGCCGTGCCCGCGCCCGCCGCCACGGCGGACGCCGGAGGAGAAGAAGGGGCGTGGTCGTCGCCGGGGCGGTCGTGGTCGTGGCCGTGGCGAAGATCGTCCCGCCGGCGGAGGGTGCAGCGGCAGCGACCGGGCCGAAGGGGCTCACCCTCGCCTCGGCGTTCGCGCTGATGGCGCAGGTCCTGGCCGAACTTCCCAATCCGGTGGCGCACGACGCGCTGCGGGCCCGGATGGCGGCGCTCCATGGCCGTGAGGACACCCTGCTCGAAACCGGGCGCTTCGCCAAGCTGCTCCGCCAGGCGAACGACGCCGAAGTGGCGGATGTCCGGAAGACGGGCGACGACAGCTACGAAGTGTCGGTCCACCCGACCGACATCGCGGTTCCCCATCGGCGACCCGCCGCGAGGCCGTCGCCGGCCGTGGATGCGGTGGCGGCCCCGAGTGCGGAAGACGGCAAGTCGCCGCCCGCCGCTGCGGTCGCGACCATCGTCCCGACGGCACCGGGGCGGTTCCGCCGCGGCGCACGGATGGGCTCACAGAAGTCGGAGATCCCGTTGGTGGGCATGGTCGTCGTCGATGACGAGGGCGGATCGGCGGGGCAGCGGGGCAGCGGG
>CAVVKJ010000013.1:0-21244 GCA_963748815.1 uncultured Gemmatimonadales bacterium
GGCCGCGATGATTCCGATTCGGGCGGGGCCGCTCGAGAGGGCCGGCGCAAACCACCCCAGATAGTCCACGAAGAGGTTGGTGACCGCGGCGAACCCGCCGAGTTGGGTGACCCACATCAGCCACCCGACCTCGAATCCGACGGCGGGGCCGAACGTCTCGTATGCGTAGAGATACGGTCCACCGGTGTCCCCGAAGGCGCTGCCGACTTCGGCAAAGCAAAGGGTAATCCCGAGCACCACGAGCCCGGCGAGGACGATGGCCCAGATGCTCCAGGGACCGACGGCGAGGAAGAGGACGGCGGGGATGCCGAAGATGCCGCCGCCGATGACGCGGTTGACGGCGAACGCGGTCAGGTCGCGCCGACCGAGGGCGCGGACCAGCGTGGGGGTGGAGGGGGAAGCCACGCCTCAATGTAGCGACGGGCGGGGCGACCGGGAGAGTCAGGCCAGCTGCTGGTTGGTCAGGACCGTGATCGCGAGGAGGTCGGTGCGAGGCACCACGGTCGAAAGGACCGGCGCGGTCAGTCCGGCGCCGTCAGATCGGCGAAAGGTGATTTCGCGGTCGATGGCCGAGGGGAGTCCGTTGGCGTGGGCGGCAGTGCCGAGGACGAGCCCCAGCTCACCGCCCAGGCGGATCAGTTCACCGGCGGAGCCGTAGCCGAGCAGTTCGACGAACGCGCGGTTCGCGAGGAGCGGCAGGGCGTTGCTGTCGAGGAGGCAGAGCGGATGGGGAGCCTGGTCGAGCAGGGCGCGGAGCAGCTCGCGGTCGTGCCGCAGGGTGTCCTCCACCCGGCGACGCTCGGCGGCGGCCTGTTTGAGGTCGGCCACCTGCTTGCGGAGGTCGGTGTTCTCGTTGATGAGTTCCTGCTTGCCTCGGTGCTGATCCCGCATGCGCGGCTCCCGCTCGCAGTGGATGGTCTATCCATCGTGACGAGCGGGGGGGAGGGAATCGCACAGTCGCGTTCTGAAACGCCTAGGTGAGTTTCAATTTCTGGAGTAATGCGGTGAATCGCGGATGCCCGCGCAGCGGTTCGAACAGAAACGACGCCTTGAGCCCGTAGAGCCCGCCGGATCCCTCGGCCAGTGCCTGCTCGAGGCAGTCGATGGCCTCGTCGTACTCGCCCAGGCCGGTATGGACGTAGGCGCGGTAGTAGGGCGTCACGTATTCGTCCTTCGCCCGTTCCGCCAGTCGCCGGAGGACGTCCCGCGCCTTTTCGCTCTGGCCGGAGAGGGCGTACGCCTCGCCGAGTTGCCCGAGAAACATCGCGTCGTGCTGGGTCAGCTCCGCGCCCCGTTCGAGCTCCGCCAACCCCTCGTCCGTCCTGCCGACCTTCAGGAACGCCCAGCCGAGCGTGGCCCGGGCACGTCCATACTCCGGGTCCAGTTCGACCGCGTGCCCGGCGGCCACGACCGCCTCCTGGTAGCGGCCCGCCCGGAGAAGCGCCGATGCGAGGTCGGTCCGGTGCGAGAGCGGATCGAGCTCCTGCGCGCGGGCCTCCATCCGGATCGCCTCGTCGTGGCGCTCCTGCGAGGCGAGCAGCCGGCCATAGAGATCGTGCGCATCCGCGCTTCCCGGGGACAGTTCGAGGGCGCGCTTGAACTCCGCCTCCGCTCCCGCCCAGTCGAAGTCGTGAACGTACTTGAGAAAGCCGAGCATGCAGTGCGCCTCCCCAAGCGTGCTGTCGAGCGCCAGCGCCCGCGCCACCGAGTCGCTGGCGAGGGCGTAGGCCTCCCGCGGATGCATCAGCCCCACGCCGGAGGCGAGGGCGACCTCGAGATAGGCCTGCGCCAGGTCGGCATGGGCGAGGGCAAATTGCGGGTCCCGCGCGATGGCACGGCTGAAGTAGTCGATCGCCTGACGCAATCCCTCCGCGGTGTGGCGAACGAACCAGTGGCGGCCCTGCAGGTAGAGCTGATAGGCCTGGAGATCCCGGGTGGGCTCCCGACGAATGCGGGACTGTTCGTCCGGGGAGAGCTCGGCCCGAAGCGCGGTCGCGATCTGGAGCGCCACGTCCGACTGAATGGCAAAGATGTCAGTCAACTGGCGGTCGTACGTTTCGGCCCACAGGTGCCGGTCGGTCTCCGCATCGATGAGCTGGGCCACGATCCGCACTCGGTCTCCCTCGCGGCGCACACTCCCGTCCAGGAGCGCCGACGCCGACAGCCGGGCGGCAATGTCCCGCATGCTCTGTTCGCGCCGCTTGAACATCATCACGGAGGTGCGCGAGATGACCGTGAGGGACTGAATCTTGGAGAGCTGGGCGATCACGTCCTCGGTGATCCCGTCCGCGAAATACTCATTGTCCGGATTCGCGCTCAGGTTGAGGAACGGAAGCACCGCGACCGACTTGGCCACCGGGCGGACCGTGGCTGGACGCGACAGGGCAAGGGCGAACTCCTCGGCCGTCGCGAACCGGTCGGCAGGCACCTTCGCGAGCGCCGTCCGGATGGCCTCCTCCACCCCCTCCGGCACGGTGTCCCGCACTGTGCGAAGCCGCGGCACGGTCTCGATCGCCTTGCGGGCGTGGATCGCCTGCGCCGTGGCGCCGGTGTAGGGCGGGGTCCCCGCCAGCATTTCATAGAGCACACACGCCAGCGAGTAGAGGTCGCTCCTGGGATCCGCCGTCTCACCGACCGACTGCTCCGGGCTCATGTAGGTGGGGGTGCCGACGGCAAAGCCGGGGTCGGTGAGCCTCCCCGAGGCAGCGGCACTCAGGGCGGAGGCGATGCCGAAGTCGGTGACGACGGGATGGCCCGCCTGGAGGAGAATGTTCTCGGGCTTGATGTCCCGGTGCACGATGCCCAGCCGGTGGGCATAGGCGAGCGCGTCCGCCACGGCCCGGGTGATGCGGAGCGCATCCTCGAGTGGCAGCTGTTTCTCGCGCGTCAGCCGATCGCGCAGGGACTCGCCCTCCACGAAGGGCATGACAAAGAACAGCAACGCCGGCAGGTCGGGGCCGCGAGGCCCCGCCTCCCCTGAGTCGTGGAGCGGCAGGATGTGCGGGTGGTTGAGCCCCGCGGCAATTTCAATTTCCCGGAGAAAGCGGGCCGAGCCGAGGGAACGGGCCAACTCCGGCCGGAGCACCTTGATGGCGACTCGTCGCCGGTGCTTGAGGTCCTCGGCAAGGAAGACGACCGCCATCCCTCCGTGCCCAAGTTCACGCTCGATCCGGTACCGTCCAGCGAGGGCGGTCCGCAGTTGTTCCAGCTCCGCAGGCGACATGGAGGCCATACCGAAGCATACTGCCGCGAACGCGGCTGTCGAGAGGCCTAGTTGGTCGGGCCGGTCATTCGGGCGAACCGCTGGTGGTTCCCCGGCAGCCACGTCTGCCCGCCGTCGGTCGTGTACTCCATTTTCGACTCGAAGGCGTCGGCCGATACGTTGTACCGGGTGAAGCGAAGCTGGCCGGCCCCACCCTCCGCCGTCTTGAATTCCGGCGTGGTGCGAACCTCCCCGCCAAGCGGGCCGATCATCTCCCACAGCCGTCCGTCGGCGCCGACCGACACCATCTCGATCAGCGACTGCTTCTCGTTGACGAAGAAGAGGATCCCGGCGGTTTGCTTCAGTTCGGGAATCTCGCTCTTGCCCGAGACGACGCGATCGGGAACGACCCACTCGAATTCGTAGGTGCCCTCGACGGCCCGCGCGACGGCGCCATCCTCCTGGAGAAATTCGGTCGTGACCGCCCACCGGCCGACGGTGCTCCGCAGTTGTTCGACCGAGTGCTCCAGGGGGGTGGTTCCGGCTGAAGCCTGGGCCGAGGCGAGGGAGACCGGGCCGAGCAGGACCGCGGCGAGGACGAGGGGGCGCATCAGGCGGTCTCCGGGCAAGGGGAGAAGGAGCGGGCCTCCGCGGCAATCAGCGTGCTGGCGATCAGGTCGTAGAGCAGGTGCACCACCATCGCGAGCGCCAGTGTCCCGGTGAGGGCCACCAGGCCCTGCATCACGAGGCCGAAGCGGAAGACCCATCGGGCGCTCCGCCATCCCTGCGCCGCGTGGGCGAGGGCGCGCAGGGCATCGACGCGGACCAGCGCATCCGAGACCGCCTCGCGTCGGGCGGGGAGCATCTCAGCCGACATGCTCCGGAGAGCTCTCCATGGTCTTGCGCACCAGGTCGATTTGCACGGCGTACGCCATCGTCGCGGCCAGGACGCCGTAGGCGCCCACCTCCCACTCGGGAAAGAACCCGGCGAGCACCAGCAGCGCGTTCGCGATGTAGACCGTCTGCAGGGTCAGGATGGGACCGAACGGGGTCCCCCGCCCCGCCGTGCAGCTCCGGAGATAGATCCACGCGCCGAAGCCCAGCACGAGCAGGGGCGCGATCAGGCTGATCCACTCGGTGAGCCGGGGCGGCAGCCCCCTGACGGCCAGGTAGTCCAGGAGCAGCACCGCCAGCCCCGCCCCGGCCAGGAGGTGACAGGCGAATCGCTCGGGCGGGGAGAGTCTTCCGGTCCCGAGCCACCGAATGGAGGCGAGCAGGATGAAGGGCGCCAGAAAGGCGGGGAAGGCGAGCCGCCACAGGTCCCCGTCGAGCAGGGCCTCGAGCGGCGTGGTACCCCAGGAAAAGGGGAGGAAGAGGGCGACAAGTCCCAGGCTGCCGAGGGCGGTCAGGGCGATGTGCGCCGAACGGCGGTGCGGATGATCCTGGGCAATGGCCATGGCATCTTCGCTCCGGTTGGAGTCGCCAACCTACCGCTCGACCACCTTGCCGTTCTTCATGACGAAGCTCACCTGCTTCAGCGTCTCGATATTGGTGAGCGGATTGTCCGGCGTGGCAATCAGGTCGGCGTATTGCCCGACCTTCAGTGTCCCCCGGACATCATC
The DNA here is from genome assembly GCA_963748815.1 of uncultured Gemmatimonadales bacterium. Classification (GTDB taxonomy): domain Bacteria; phylum Gemmatimonadota; class Gemmatimonadetes; order Gemmatimonadales; family GWC2-71-9; genus SPDF01. Next base: position 4,825 of record CAVVKJ010000013.1, read on the forward strand.
CACCCCGAGGAGGCGCGTGGCGTTCGTCGTCATCGCCTTCAGGATGGCAGGGGCCGGGATGCCGGCCTCCACCCACGGGTCGATTCCCGTCATCGCGTCCTGGCCCCGCGTCACCCCGGGCTTGAAGTCGATGGCGTCGGTCCCGTACACCAGCGTGACCCCTGCCTTGTAGGCGCGCGCGAGGCGGTCCACCCACTGGCGGTGATAGGCCGTGGTGTCGCCGTTGGCGAGGTACTCGGTGCCGACGAGCGCCACGCCGTTCTTCTTGGCCAGCAGGAGGTCGGCGTCGGTCATGTCGAACCCGTGCTCGATCGAGGCGACGCCGGCCGCCGCCGCATTGTGCGCCCCCGGCTCGGTCCAGGCGTGCGCCGCCAGTTTCATTCCTGCCCCGGCCGCCTGGGCCTTGAGGAACTCGATGTCCTCGGTTGAATAGATGTAGCGCTGGTCGTCGACCACGATCTTGATGACCGTGGCGCCGTAGTGGGCGTTCTCACGGACCGCCTTCACCATTTCGTCCCGCGTGTCGGCGAAGTAGTACTCCGGCTCCGCCAGCCCGGGCTTGTCCGGCTGCAGGTGAAATTGCCCGCCGTACGGCGCGATGATCCGCCCCGCAGTGATCATCGTCGGCCCCTCGACCATCCCCATCTGGACCGCGCGCCGCACCTGGACGCAGGCGTACCGCCCCTCGTTGCCGATGTCGCGCACGGCGGTGAACCCCGCCTGGAGCATGCTGCGGGCGTTCACCACACCCTGGATCGAGCGGAATGCGTCCGGATCGCGCAGCGTCGTGTAGTAGTAGCTCCCCGCGTCGCGCTGCGGCTGGACCACCATGCACAGGTGCGTATGCGCGTCCACCAGGCCGGGGGAGACGGTGGAGCTCGAGAGATCGATGACGTTCGCGCCCTCCGGGATCGCTACGTTGCCACCGATGGCGGTGATCTTCCCCTTCTCGACGAGAATGACCTGGTTGGCCGCCGCCGTGCCGGCGTCTGGATCGACCACCCGGCCGGCGCGGATGGCGGTCACCTGGGCTGACGCCACGCTGGCGCACAGGGCCAGGATACCGGCGCAGGTCACCATGACACGAGGGCGCATAGCATCTCCTAAGAGTATGGGACGGGCGCCACGGGACGGACCCACGGGAAGCCTAAACCAGAATCCGGCACCGCGCGAATGCGCGCCCTCCCGAACCGCACCGGAACGGCACAACAAAGGGCCGGCAAACTCTGCCGGCCCTCGTCGCGTGCGGGACTCCCGGTGCCTCAGGGCGTGCGGGTGGCCGTCCAGGTGCCGCTCTGCGTCACGCTGTCGGAGCCGGCCATCATCCACACCACCGTGCCGTTCCAGGTGTTGCCGGTCGCACGTCCGACGGCCTTCCACATCATTTGCGGGGCATCCGCCGCCGCGCCAATCGGCGTGAAGGGACCGCCGACCCAGGTGACGCTGTCACCCGAGATCTCGCCCACCATGGGGACAGCCATATCGGGCGCGGCCTGCTGGACGAGTTCCCCGACCAGGGCACCCTCGGCATTGGTCATCGCCATCGAGGTCCAGTAGGTGAGCGTGTCGGTGCCTTCCGCCATCGTCTGGCCAGTATAGTTGCCCACCACGTCGGCGGCGGTCAGGGCAGCCGGAACCGTCATGGCGGCGGTGTCCGCCGGGGGCGCCTTCTCGCCGGCGCAGGCCCAGAGGACCAGGGGAAGGAGCAGGAGCTTGCGCATGAGGCCTCACAGGCACGGGGTGGGAGGGCGGCGAAAGTTAGAGTGACAATACACCTTCTGCGGGGAAGCACAAGTTCTTGCCCAGCTCCTCGCAGTCAGGCCTCTGGGGCGGGCCCCCGGAAACGGCGATGGATCAGCGCCACCGCGAGCACGCCGATCACCACGAACAGCCAGTTGACCCACGCCTCGAAGCCCCGTCTCGGCGCCGACGCCTGCCAGGCGTGGAGCACCGCCGCATCGCCGGCTGTGGCGAGATCCGCTTCGGTGAAACCCCGCGGCCGTTCCGTCGATGCTCCGCTCCGGTAGCGCACATCCGCGAGGAGGAGGTCCTCGAGCCGCTCGTCGAGCTCGGCGTCGTAGGGCTTCCCCGACCCCAACCGTTCCGGCCAGAGCCGCGCCGCCGCGATGAGCGCCGTGGCCGAATCCCAACGCTCTTCCCGGATCGCCTGCACTGCCAGCATCAGCTTCGCCTGCCGGTAGAGCACCCGCCCGTCGTGGCGCCCCTCGTACGGCAGCACGTCGAGGGTGGCGAGCGCGGAGTCGGCCGCCGCGTAGTCACCGTTCGCGACGAGCGCCGTCGCCAGCGTGAGGCCGAGGATGTAGTTGTCGGGAAATCGGGTGGCATAGCGCCGCGCCACGGCGGCGGCGCTGGCAGAGTCGCCCGTTGCCAGGAGTCGTTCGCTCAACAAGCGTCCGTAGCGCCACTCCGCGGAGTCGAGCGCCGCCGCATGCTCGAGATCACTCCGCGCAAGGGCGGCCGGGCGCCCCGGGAAGGTGGCGCGAGCCGCATAGAAGGGCGCGTAGTCTGGGGTGTCGCCGAGCAGGGTGAGGAGGGAATCGGCCGCGTCTAGCCGCCCACTCCCCCAGTACGCCAGCGCCAGGTAATACCGCGATTTCCAATCGGGGGTCTGCGCCGCCGCCCACTGGAGCGACGGCATTGTCTCGGGGCGAAAGGGAAATGCAAAGCGCGGCGACTGGGCATTCGCCTTCCGGAGCAGCTCCTCGCCGGCCGACGTGCCCTCGAGCAGGTATGCTCGCCAATACAGCGCCTCGGGCACCTCACCCGCGGCCGCCAGCACCTGGGTGGCCACGGTCGTGTCGCCCACGTCGACATACCAGGCGGCGAGCTCGAGGAGCACCTGGTCCGGGAGTTCGCTCCGAATGCCGGCGGCGAGCGTGGCCGGCAACGCCGGGTCCCCCTGGGCCAGCAGCCGCTCCAGCCGTGCCTGGTGGCTGAGCGGATCGGCGGCTGCCAGGCGCGAGCGCCACGCGTCGGCCGCCCGCCGGTCACCTTTCCGCCTCGCGGCGACGACGTGGACGCCGAGGGCGTCCAGGTTGTCCGACTCGACCATCAGCGCCTTGTCGGCATAGGATGCGGCTGCCTCGGCGTCACCGGCGGCCAGCGACAGCCGGGCGAGTTCCGTCCATGCGGCGCCGCGATACGCTGGTGACAGCGTCGCGATCTCGAAGCCGTCCTTCGCGTCGGCCAGCTTCCCGAGCCGGCGGTTGGCGAGGCCGTAGTAGTAATTCGCGGCGCCGTCGTAGGTGTCGACCTGGAGGGCGGTCGTCGTGAACCCGAGGGCCGCCTCGTAGTCGGTGCTCCTGATCGCGAGCATCCCCCGGTCGGCGAGCGCCGGCACGAAGTAGGGGTCGCGCGCGAGCGCGCTGTCCAGGTACGCGGCGGCCGGCCCGTACTCCCGCTGCCGCAGCCACTCCTTGCCCCGCAGGTAGAGGCCGTACGCCGACTGCCAGTCGAAGTCCGCCGGGGCGTCGAGGGGCCGCGCGAGGTCGCCCGCGCGCGGATCGAGCCGGTAGGCGAGCCGATGGCCGCCCACGGTCACGCGCAGGCTGTCCCGAATCGCCCCGCCGACCGACACGGTGTCCACGAACAACTCACGCGGCGGGCGCCTTACGAACCGGGTGTACAGCCGGCGACTCCCTGCGTACACGACGACGGTGTCCGCAAGCGGCTCGGCGGGAGAAAGCGCAATCACCAGCCGGTCTTCGAGCACCGTCACGTTCAGGGCGCCGAGCCGGCTCGCCGCGACGATGCCGCCGATGGCCCCGACGGGGTACCAGTATTCCGTCCACCGGTCGGCGACATGCGGCGTGAACCCGAAGTGCTTGAACGGGGTGAAGGTGCTCTGTTCCGCCGTCTGGTTGAAGAGCCGGCCCGACTGTACCTCGGCGTACTGCCCGTCGGTGTCGGTCAGCAGCTGCTCCCAGATCATTCCCTGCCGGGAGAGGCCCCAGATCCAGATCTTCTTGCCGGCCTTCTCGTCGCGCGGCGCGTAGCGGACCATCCCGACGTCGTCGTCGTGCCAGTATGCCCCGAAGAAATCGGTCTCCCTCCCAAAGACGTGGTACGACTTGTATCCGCCGAAGTCGTTGTTCTCGTACCAGCTGAGGTCGCGGCCCGTGGTGTCGACGGGCCAGGGAGCGTGCTCTCCGGCGTGGCCCAGCCGGCCGGTGCCCGGGTAGGCGAACTGGAGATTGCCGCGCACCGGAATCCCGACGTTCATCCAGGAGTAGTAGGGCTGCTCCAGGTCCGAGGCGTTGTACCAGAAGGAGGTGGTGCTGAACGCCGCGTCGGCAGCGCCGAGCCGGATCTCGAGGCGCCACGGGGTGCGGGTGAGGAGATCGAGCGCACCGATGAAGCAGCTCACACTGCCGTCGAGGTTGGTGCGGGTGACGTAATCGACCGGCGTCGCGACATTCGGCGTGTGGCCGATGATCCCGTAATTGGCCTCGATGCCGCCGCTGGTCCACGGGCCGCGCATGGCGATGTCGCGGAACTTCACCACCTGGTTGAAGTAGATGAACGACCGGCCGGTCCGCTTGTCCACCGCATTCCAGATCTTGCCGCCGATCTCCGGCAGGATCCACACCTTGAGGTAGGCGTTCTCGAGCTCGACCACCTTCCACGCGCGCGGCTCAGCGACGTCGGTAAAGCCGTCGAAACGGAAATACGGGTAGATCCGGCCGACCACCGGGATCGGGTTCGGGTCGCTGAACGGGTAAGTGGGGAATACCCGGGTGAATTCCCGGACGGTGGCGCGCGGCGCCTGCGCGGCCAGCGGGGTGGCGAGGCAGGCGGTCGCGAGCGTGAGGCCGGCGACAGCGGATCGCATTCGAAGGAGCGGCATGAGCCTCGACCGGGAGGGTGACAACGAACGATGGGTGGGGGCGGCGCGCGCCGCAACGCAGCGCCCCGTCTGGGCTCAGGCGGACGACTGCCCCGACCGCGCCAGGTAGATCTTCCCGCCCAGCCAGCACTCCGGGATGGCCAGCACCATGAGCGAGATGGGGTACCAGCTCGGCCCCATCTCCCGTCCCCAGGTCGCCGCCACGCCGAGTCCGCCGAGCAGCGTGCCGAGGACCCCGAGGATCAGCGCGTGCTTCATCGGCTCCGATGGAGCCTTCGCGGCGGTCAGGTAGCCGGCGCCGATGGTGATCAGGATGCGGTAGGAAAGGGCGATCCAGCTGAGCCGGTCGTCCAGGGGCGCGCCCATCGGCGGAAAGACCCCCACCACGTGGAGCAGTATATCGACCAGCGTGGTCGCCACGATGACGAGGAGCAGGCCGGCGCCGATGGCCCAGAGGTGTTGCCGGGTGAAAGATGTCATTCTGGCTCCGCGCGGCTCGTGCACGTGAAGGCGCACCTCCCATCGTCGACGGCGAGGTGCATGAGGTTGAACGCCCTTCACACTACATCTCCCGGGGCGGAGCGCAACCTCCGCGTTCCGCCATGTCAGCCCCTCTTGACGGAGCGAAGAAATATTGCAACGATACTTGACCACGATCCCATCATCCTTGTCGGAGGTACGCCAGCCATGCGGGTAGCCACCATGGACGGCCCCGAAGTCGAACTGCCGCAGGCGGCGCTCGACGGGCTCAAGCTGCGAGTGAAGGGTCCGGTGCTCCTCCCTGGAGACGCCGGGTACGACGATTCCCGGACGGTCTGGAACGCGATGATCGACCGACGTCCGGCGCTCGTGGTGCGCTGCCTCGGCAACGCCGATGTGATCGCCTGCGTGCAGTTTGCCCGGGAGCACCGACTGCTCCTCTGCATGAAGGGCGGAGGGCACAACATCGCCGGGCTCGCGACTGCGGACGGCGCGCTGATGCTCGACCTTTCGCTGATGCGGGGGGTGTGGGTGGATGCGAAGAAGAAGGTGGCGCGGGCGCAGGGTGGGTGCCTGCTGGCGGATGTGGATCGCGAGACGCAGGTCCACGGCCTCGCGACCGTGCTGGGGTTTGTCTCCCTCACCGGCGCCGCGGGGCTCACCCTGGGCGGTGGTTTCGGCTACCTGACCCGGCGCTGGGGATGGACCACCGACAATGTGGTCGGGATGGAGATTGTGACTGCCGAAGGGGCGCTGGTGCGGGCCAACGCCAAGGAGAACCCCGATCTCTTCTGGGGACTGCGCGGTGGAGGCGGCAATTTTGGCGTGGTCACCAGCATCGAGTACGCGCTGCATCCCGTGGGGCCGGAAGTCGTCGGCGGCGTGGTGGCGTGGCCGGCGAGCCAGGCCCCCGGCGTGCTCAAGCTGTACCGCCGACTCGCCGACAAGGCCTCGCCCAAGCTCACGCTCGTCACCTTCATGCGCCCGGCGCCGCCCGCTCCGTGGCTGCCGAAGGAGGTGCATGGCCAGCCGATCGTCGCCATCCTCGCCTGCCACAGCGGCAAGCCGGAAGAGGGCGAAAAGGCGGTGAAGGCCATCAAGAAGTTCGGGAAGCCGGTCGGCGATATCCTTGTACGGAGACCGTACACCCAGCTCCAGAGCCTCCTCGACGGCACCCAACCGAAGGGCCGCCGCTACTACTGGAAGAGCGAGTACCTGTCGGAGGTCACTCCGGAACTGTGCGACCGGTTCATGACGCGTGCGGCCACGATTCCGTCCCCCCATTCAGCGGTCATCCTCTTCCAGATCGGCGGCGCACTCAACAAGCTGGCCAACGCCCACTCGCCGGTGGGCAATCGGGACGCGCGCTACGTCCTGAATATCGGCGGGTCGTGGGAGCAGGCTGCAGACGATCCTGCCAATCTTGCCTGGGCGCGGGACACCTGGAGCGACCTCAAGCGTTTTTCCACCGGTGGGAATTACATCAACTTCCTGACGGAGGACGAGGGCGCCGAGCGGGTCGAGGCGGCGCTTGGGGCAGGAATGGAGCGGCTCCGGGAGATCAAGGCCCGCTGGGACCCGCATAACTTTTTCCGGACCAACCGGAACATCGCGCCGAAGGAATAGCCCCTTACCCACCTCTCTTGACGAACGCCCTGCTTTCGGTGTATGTTCGGTTTAAGCTACCGAACAAAAGCCGAAAGAGGGCGCCATGCCACCCACTCCCCCACCGCCTCCGCGGCCGCAATACCCGTCCCCACGAGCCAATCCACTGGCCTACCCCCGCATACGGGTCTGCCCCGAATGCGCCGGTCCCGTCACCCATAACTCCGGCTGCGTCACCTGCCGGGCATGTGGATGGGGAAAGTGCGGCTGATGGCCGCGGGGCAGGGAGGCAGCGGGGCAGGTGGGCAGTCGGTCCAGCGCGGCTCCCAACTCTCGCTCCTGCCCTGCGGCCCCGCGGCCCCGCAGCCCCGCCTCGGCGTAGCCGACAGCCGCGGCGTCTCCTTCGAATCCGTCCCGACCCGCTCCGTGCTCAACAGCCCTGCGGCCACCCACATGCCGTTCTGGTCGGTCAATCCCTATATCGGCTGCGAGTTCGGCTGCACCTATTGCTATGCCCGCGACACTCATCGATGGACGATGGAGAGGACTGAGGGCCGAGGACTGAGGACTGAGGGCGATGCCTTTGAGAAGCGCATTCTTATAAAAACCGACGCGCCGCAGATTTTACTGCGCACGCTCGATCCAGTTCGGATCGATGGTGCGCCCATCGTCATCGGCACCGCCACCGATCCCTATCAGCCCGCCGAGCGGCGCTTCCGGATCACCCGCGGGCTGCTCGAGTCGCTCCTCCCGCACCGCGGGCTCCACCTCGGCATCATCACCAAGTCGCCGCTCATCACCCGGGACATCGACCTCCTGGTGCAGCTCGCCGAACGCCACACCGTGAGCATCCACATCTCGCTCGCCGCCCTCGAGGGGCGGCTGGTCCGGCGCATCGAGGCCCGCTCCCCCGCCCCGCACGCCCGGCTCCGTGCGCTTAGCCGCCTGGCCGCCGCCGGCCTCGACGTCGGCCTTCTCGTGGCTCCCATCATCCCCGGCGTCACCGACGGCCGGGCACAACTGACCGCGCTCTTCCGCGCGGCGAAGGACGCTGGCGCCCGTCGCGTGGCCGGGGAGGCGCTCCGACTCGGCCCCGCGGCGCGGCGCCACTTCCTTCCGCACCTGGCCCGCGAGTTCCCCGACCTCGCCGCGCGCTACGCCCGCCGCTACGGACAGCGGCAAACCGCGGGAAAGGACTACACGGCGGCGCTGGCACGGAGGGTGGATGCGATTCGGAGGGAGGTTGGGTTATGACCCGCTCTGTCCTGTTCATCGACCCCCCCGCCTTCTGCACCACCGTGGAGGCGCTCGTGGCCCCCGCCCTCCGCGGGCGGCCCGTCGCCGTGGCAGCGCCCGGCGCCGACCGCGCCACCGTGCTGGCGCTTTCTCCCGAGGCGCAGGCGGCCGGTATCACCCGCGGCATGCCGGTGCGTCAGGCGCAGAAGCGCTGCCCCGATCTCGCCCTCCTGCCCCCCAACCCGAAGCTCTACGCCCGCGCCTCCACCGCGCTGCACGACATCTTCCGCCGCTACGCGCCGGTCATCGAGCCCCGCGGCTACGGCCACGCCTACCTCGACGTGACCGGCACCGGCGCCCTCTTCGGCCCGCCGGTGGATGTGGCGCTCCGTATCCATCGCGAGGCGCGCAACGGCATCCGGCTCCCTGTCACCATCGGCGTCGGCGCCAACAAGCTGGTGACCACCGTGGCCGCTGGACAGCGCGACGCGGACCACAGCGGCAATCGCGACGCCGTCGTCCCCGTGCCCGAAGGAGGCGAGGCCGCCTTCCTTTCCCCGCATCGGGTCGCACTCCTCCCCGACATCACGGACCGAATCCGTGAACGGCTCGACGACTACCAGCTCGAACTCATCGGCGCGGTCGCCGCGGTCGGCGCCCCCGCCCTCGGCCAGGTCTTCGGCCGCGCCGGCGCCGAACTCCACGCCAAGGCGCGCGGCATCGACGCCAGCCCCGTTCTCCCCCCCGCCGTCCGGCGGGAGTTTCGCGCCGCCCATACCCTGGCCACCGACACCAACGACCTCGGCGTGCTCTTCGCCCTCCTCCGCCGACTTACCGAGCGGCTCGGCTCCAGGCTCCGGACCCGACACCTCGTCACCCGCCGGCTCCGCCTCGATCTGGCCTACGCCGACTACAGCACCAGCGGCCGCATCGTCACACTCCCCGGCGCCGCACTCGACGTGGCGCTGCTCGATGCCGCCCGCCGCGCCTTTACATTGGCCAACACCAAGCGGATCGCCGTCCGCACCGTGGCTCTCGCGGCGGAACAGCTGGCGGAAATGGATGTGCAGCTAGGCTTGTGGGACGGGGCCAGCGGCGGGGAAGCGGGAAAGCGGGGAAGCGGGGAAGCAGGACAGGAGGTCGTGATCCAGGACGCCATCGACCAGATTCGTAATCGCTGGGGGGCGCCAGGCATCGCGAGGGGAACGGCAAGGGCGCGGCCCGATCCTGTAGCACGAAATTGCGTTATCGTGCGCTAGGGGTGGGCGTGAGCCCACCCCGTCTGCCGGCGCCGACGCCCCCGACCGACCCTTAGACGGGCAAAACGGAGCAAACATGGCAACCACATATTGTGAAGCAGCACGCGGCCACGAATGGCACGGCCCCTACCACGACACCGAGTACGGCGTCCCGCTCACCGACGAGTCGGCGCTCTTCGAGCGCTTGATCCTGGAAATCAACCAGGCCGGGCTGAGCTGGCTCACCATTCTCAAGAAGCGCGACGCCTTCAAGCAGGCCTACAGCGGCTTCGATGTCGAGACGATCGCCCGCTACGGCGCCCGCGATACCGCCCGCCTGCTGGCCGACGCCGGTATCATCCGCAACCGGCTCAAGGTCGCGGCCGCCATCCACAACGCCCGGCAAGTCCTGGCGCTCCGGACGTCGCACGGCGGCTTTGCCGCCTGGCTCGATGCGCACCATCCGCTCCCCAAGGAGGAGTGGGTCAAGCTCTTCAAGCAGACCTTCCGGTTCACCGGCGGCGAAATCGTCGGAGAGTTCCTCCTCAGCACGGGCTATCTGCCGGGGGCGCATGCACCGGATTGTCCGGCGTACAAGCGGATTCTCAAATTGAATCCGCCCTGGAAGCGACCGATATGACAAGACATACGATCGCGGGGCATTGAGGGAGGCGGTGTTCGTCGGCGCAGGCACCACCACAGGGGAGCGGGGCGGCCGGGTTCGGTGCTGCCGGAGCCGACGACCACGCCGACCGAAGCGACCGCAACGCCGAGAGCGCATCACCTGAGACACACCTGTGTTCACTCACCTGCACGTCCACACTCATTTCTCCTTCGGCTTCGGCGCCTCCAGCCCGGCAGCGCTGGTCGAGGCCGCCATCGCGCGCGGCTTCCGCACCCTCGCCTGTACCGACACCAACGGCGTATACGGAGCGGTGGAGTTCCAGCAGGCCGCCGAGTCGGCGGGCATCCGCCCCATCCTCGGCGCGCACCTGCAACTCGGTAACCAGGACGCAATCGCGCTGGCGACAGACGAGAAGGGCTGGGGGGCGTTGTGCCGGGCAGTAACACAGATCCACTGGGGCGGAGGCGGGGAAGCGGGGAAGCGGGGAAGCGGGGAAGTCTCGTTGGCCGAGATTGTCGCGCCTGACCGGAACGGCCTGATCCTTCTTTCCCGCTCGATTGCGTTCCTCGAGCGTGTCCGTGCGCTGAGCGGACCCGGCGACCTCTACGCCGAACTGGTGCCGGGCCGCGAACGGCACGGCGTGCTGGCTGCCGCGCGGCGGGTGGGCCTGCCCGCCGTGGCCACCAACGCCGTCGCCTTCGCCAACCCAGAAGACTGGGCCCGCCACCGGCTGCTGGTCGCAATCGGCAACAACACGACATTGACGGCGTTGGAGGCAGCACCGGCCCCGCTTCCCCGCTTCCCCGCTTCCCCGCCAAACTCTTGGCTTCGCCCGGCAAGCGACCTGTTCCACAACTTCCCCGACTGTCCCGAGGCCCTCACCGCCGCGGACGAGATCGCCGACCGGTGCCGCTGGCGCATTCCGCTCGGCCGAGTCGTGCCGCCGCGGATGACCGACCGCACCGATGCCTTCGAGCAACTCCGCGCGCTCGCCTATGCCGGCGCCGAGCGGCGCTACGGCACCGTGGCGCCCGTCACCCGCGACCGCCTGGAGCATGAGCTGGCCATCATCGGGATGAAGGGATTCTCGGACTACTTCCTCGTGGTGCACGACATCGTCGCCCACGGCCCCACCCACTGCGGCCGCGGCTCCGTCGCCAATTCGGTGGTGAGCTACTGTCTCGGCATCACCCACGTGGAGCCCCTCGGCGCCGGGCTTCTCTTCGAGCGATTCCTCAACCCGGCGCGCACCGACCCGCCGGACATCGACCTCGACTTCCCCTGGGATGAGCGGGACCGCGTGCTGGCCTATGTCTTCCGCCGCTACCCATTCCCCCGCGCGGCGATGGTGGCCAACCACAACTGCTTCCGGCTCCGCGGCGCGCTCCGCGAGGTGGCCAAGGTGCATGGCCGCCCCGCCGGCGAAATCCGCGAGGTCACCCGACGCATCCCCTGGTATCACGAGGGGGAACCGCTCGACAGCCTCCTCGCCACCCACCCGAATTTCCAGGGACTCGACCTGCCGAAGGCGTGGCAGGGCTTCGCGCGCGAGGCGGAACCGCTGGTCGGCGTGCCCAGGCACCTATCGCTGCATCCCGGTGGCGTGGTCATCGTGCCGACGGCGCTGACCGATCACGTGCCGCTGGAGCGTGCCGTCAAGAAGCTCGACGGTGCACCGGAACTGACCGTCCCCGTCATCCAGTTCGAGAAGGACGGCGCCGAAGACGCCGGCCTCGTCAAGATCGATCTCCTCGGCAACCGCTCGCTCGCCGTCATTCGCGACGCCATCAGTGCGGTGCGTGCAAACACCGGACGCCAGATCGACTATACCTCGCAGGACGCGGGCGACGACCCAGCCACGAAGGCGCTCTTCCGCACCGGGCAGACGATGGGCGTCTTCTACACCGAGAGTCCCGCGTCGCGGCAGCTCTGCGCCAAGTCCCGCGCCGATACCTTCGAGTTACTGGTGCTCAACACCAGCATCATCCGCCCTGCGTCGAACCGTTTCATCCGGCAGTACCTGTCGCGGCTGCACGGCGAACCCTATGAGCCGCTCCACCCCGTGCTCCGCGACACCCTGGCGGAGACCTTCGGGATCATGGTGTACCAGGAGGACGTGGTGCACGTGTGCCAGGCGTACGCCGGGATGTCGCTGGCCGACGCCGATGGCCTCCGCAAGTCGCTGCAGAAGAAGCGCCCCGCCAAGCTGCTGGCGTCGTACGCGCAGGAGTTCCTCCGGGGCGCCCGCTCTCTCGGCCGGGACGACGCCGTCACCGAGCAGGTCTGGCAGATGGTGATGTCCTTTTCCGGCTACAGCTTCTGCAAGGGGCACTCGGCATCGTACATCCAGGTGGCGCAGCAGGCCTGCTACCTCCGCGCCAACTACCCGGCGGAGTTCATGGCCGCGGTGCTCGCCAACGGCGGCGGCTTCTATCACCCGTTCGCGTACGTGGCCGAGGCGCGGCGGATGGGCGTCACCATCCTGCCGCCGGACGTGAATGCCAGCGAGATCCGCACTACTGGCAACGGGAACGAACTGCGGATCGGACTGCAGTTCATTACGAGCCTGTCGGCAAAGGGCGCCGAGTCAATCACATCGGCACGCTGCGTGGACGTCCCCCCTCTCCATATCATGGAGAGGGGGACAGGGGGTGAGGTGGAACAGCCGGGCAGGGAGGCCGGGAGGCAGGGAGGCGGCACGGAAGCAGGGACGAACAGCATGGACCCCGGCTTTCGCCGGGGTGACAGCGCGCCGCGGAGAACGCCGTATCACGACCTCTCCGATCTCCACGTTCGCGCACGCCTGTCGCACGACGATCTCCGCACGCTGATCAAGGCTGGCGCCTGCGACAGCATCGCCCACGGGATGACCCGGCCGATGATGTTGTGGATGGTGGACAGCGGGGAGGCGGGAAAGCGGGGAAGCGGGGAGGTGGAGTTCCTTCCCCGCATCCCCGCGTCCCCGCCTCTGCCCGATTACTCAGCGGAGCGCTGCCGCCAGGACCAGTACTCCGCCCTCGGCTTCCTCACCGCACATCATCCAATGGCGCTCTACGCGGACCGCTTGCGGCGCTTCCGGCTGGTGAAGAGCCCCGACCTGCCGAGGCACATCGGCCAGAGCGTCGTGCTGGCCGGGATGCTCACCACCGCCAAGCCGGTGCATACGGCCGCTGACGAACCGATGCAGTTCGCCACCTTCGACGACGGCGACGGACTGGTGGAGGCCGTGCTGTTTCCGGAGGTGTATCGAAAGCGGGGGCACGTGTTGTTCGACCAGGGCCCCTTCCTCATCCGCGCGAAGGTGGAGGAGGAGTTCGGGGCCATCACCGTGACCGTGACCCACCTTGAACGGGTGGACCGGATGCTGGCCCGGCAGGGCGCCTGACCGGGGTGCCGGAGGGCCGCGCCCGGCGTATCTTGGAGGCTGGCCCCTTCCCACTGCCGAGAGCCGGATGCGCCACTCCCCGCTGACTTGTGCCCTGCTCCTGCTGACGCTGGCCGCCCCGGCAGCCGGCCAGACGTTGCCGACCGCCAAGACTTCCCCGCAGCCAGCCGCCGACACCCTTCCGCCGGCCGCGGTCCCGGTCCCGGAAATCCCGACCCGGGCCGCGGCGACGGAGGCCCGCCTCGATGAAATCTGGCAGACGCTCCCCCCGGATCGCACGATCACGCGCGTGGCCGCCGCCTATGAGGCGGCACGGGACACGATCAATGCGGTGCTGGAGCTGCAGAAGCGCCCCGGCCAGGAGCAGCCGACCAAGCGGACACTCACCGATTTGCACAACGAGTGGATTCGCCGGACCGACCAGATGCGCGCCTGGCAACAATCGATCAGTGATCGCACCGGCACCATGGCCGGCATCCAGACCGAACTGATTCGCCGCGACAGCACCTGGCGCCTCACCCGGGCCGAGGCCAGGAAGGCCGAGGCCGCCCCGGACGTGATGGACCTGGTGGACAACATCCTGCAGCGCAATACGGTGCTGAAGGACACGGTCGAAGCGAGAATCGTCGCCGTGGTCCGGCTCCAGTCACAGATCACCCGCACGGTGGCCCTGTTGCAGCAGGAAGATGACCGAACCGCCGAGCAGTTGGCCTCCCTGCGACGCAACCTGCTCCGCCTCGACTCGCCCCCGCTCTGGCGCAGCCTGGGCCGCGCCGACGGCGGGCCCGGACCGGAGCCCTCGCTCCGGGTAGGCGCGGCTCGCACCTGGCAGGAGCTGACCTACTTCCACGAGGCGTATCGGCTCCCGATCTACTTCCACCTCGCGTCCACGCTTGGCATCCTGATCGCCGCGTTCTGGTTCCGCGGCAAACTTGACCGGCACACGACGGAGCAACCGGCGGCGAACGCGCGCCGCATCCTTGACCACCCCGTCGCGGGGGCGTGGCTGGCCGTCACGGTGGCCGCCCTCTTCCTCTATCCACGGGCGCCGCTCTCGGTCTACGATCTTGCGCTGGTCGCCGGGGTGCCGGCGCTGCTGGTTCTGCTGCCCGGCCTGCTCCCGCCATCCCTGATCCGCCCGGCCACCGCCTGGTCGCTCCTGTTCGCCGTCCAGCGGGTGGGCGTCCTGTTCGTGACGCAGTCGACGTACCAGCGGGCCGGCAGCCTGGCAGTTTCCGTGGTCGGCGCAGTCATCCTCCTTCGGCTGCTCCGCCCGGGCGCCCCGCTGCAGGCGCTGGGGGCCGACGGTTACGGCACGGCCGTGCGTCTGGCCGCGCGCCTCTCGGCGGGGACACTGCTGATCGCTGCGGGCTCCAACGTCCTCGGCAACACCTCGCTCGCCTTCTTCCTGACCTCGGGCACCGTGGCGAGCGCCTATCTCCTCCTCGTCGTCCTCGCAGCGGTGCAACTCTTCGACGGGATGTTGATCGTGGCGACCCTCTCCGAGGCCGCGGGGGCATCGCGGTTCGTGGCCCAACGGAAAGACAAACTGGTGCGGGACGGCGTTCGACTGGTCCAACTCGGGTCGGCGCTCGCCTGGGTCGTCATCACGCTGACCGTCTTCGACGTGATGGACCCGCTGTGGGCGTTCATGCGGCAGGCTCTGGGCGCCTCGCGTTCCCTGGGCGAGCTCCATCTCTCCCTCGGCGGCATCCTGGTGTTCGTCACCACGGTCTGGGTGAGCGTCCTGTTGAGCCGCGCCGTTGCCAGCGTGCTCGAAATGGACGTCCTCTCCCGGCTCGACATGCCGAAGGGACTCCCGAGCGTCATCGGGCGCCTCAGCCGCTACACCCTCATTGCCCTCGGGTTCATCTTCGCGCTGGCCGCGACGGGCCTCGACATCACTTCGCTGACCATCCTGGGTGGCGCCCTCGGCGTCGGCGTCGGATTCGGACTCCAGACCATCGTCAGCAATTTCGTGGCGGGCCTCATCCTGGCATTCGAACGCCCGATCCGGGAAGGCGACCTCATCCAGCTCGAAACGCTGACGGGCACGGTGCTCCGGATCGGTTTCCGCGCCACCGTGGTCCGGACCTTCGAGGGCGCGGAGGTCATCGTGCCGAACGCCTCGCTGATCTCCAAGGACGTCGTCAACTGGACCCTCTCCGACCAGCAGCGCCGGCTCACCGTCGCCGTCGGCGTCGCATACGGCACCGATCCGGCACAGGTCATGGGCATCCTCCTCGAGGTGCCCCACCAGTTCCCGTCGATCCTCAAGACGCCGGAACCGATCGCGCTCTTCACCGGTTTTGGCGACAGCGCCCTGAACTTCGAGCTGCGCTTCTGGACAGTGGACAGCGACCGGTTCGCCATCCTCCGGAGCGAGGTCACCACCGCGGTGAACAACGCGCTCGTCGCCGCCGGCGTCGAAATCCCGTTCCCGCAGCGCGACCTCCACCTCCGCAGCGTGGACGCGCCGGCCGCGGCCCAGCTGCGCAGCGCCCCGACCGACACCAGGGAGGCCACCTGATGCCACGATCCTTCCGCTCGCTCACCACCGCCACCGCGTGCCTCGGCCTCTTCCTGGTGTGCGCCGGCGACCCGCCGACCACGACGCTCCCGCCGGGCTCGGCCCAGGTGCGGCTGGAACAGGTCGTCACCGGTCTGAACATGCCGGTCCTCGTCACCGCGGCGCCAGGCGACACCAGCCGTCTCTTTATCGTGGAGAAGCGGGGTACCGTCAGGATCATCAAGAATGGCGTCCTGCTCACCACGCCATTCATTGACCTGAGCAGCCGGGTCTCTACGCAAAGCGAGCAAGGTCTCCTCGGCATGGCCTTCCATCCGACCGACGGCCGGGTCGTGCTGAGCTTCACGGTCCCCGGCAGCACCGGCGGCGGGACCAGCCGGATCGCCACGTTCACGACGGGCGCCGACCCCGACGTGCTCGACCCCGCCACGGAGCAGGTGGTCATCGAGATAAG
>CAVVKJ010000014.1:0-203261 GCA_963748815.1 uncultured Gemmatimonadales bacterium
GTTCCCCCTCTCCACATGGTGGAGAGGGGGTCAGGGGGTGAGGTGAACAGGTCCCGCTACCCCGCCTACTTCGATGTCAGCGCCCCACGAATCGCGTCATCGACCGTCACCCGCGTTTCCACCTTGAGCCGCTGGGTCAGGGTGGCCGTGCCGGCCGGTCCGCCGACCCGCGCCAGCGTCTGCACGGCGCTCACCGCGAAGAGCGGATCGGGATCGCTGAGATACTTCGTGGCCGTGGCGATGGCCGGCGCCTTGTCGCTCCGCCCGGCCAGGTAGCGAAGCCCCGCCTGCCGCAGGTTGCGCGGGTTGGAGGGATCGGTCAGCGCGATGAGCGCGGCGACGACGTACGGGTCGGGCTGGTTCCTGATCCGGGAGGCCGCCGACTGTCGGATGCCGAGCGGCCACTTCGCCTCCGTGCTGGTCGTCAGCAGCGTGAGGACCTCGAGGTCGGCCGGGTTGAGCACGCCGATCGCCGCCTGCTGGACCGCCGAGTTGGGATCCGTCAGGAGCATCTTGCGCGCCTGCCACTGGACGGTCAGGGAGTCGAAGGCGGCCCACGCCTCGATGGCGGCCGCCCGCACCCCGCTGGACGGGTCCCTCACCGCCGACTTGACCAGCGGGAGGTCCGCCGGGTTCTTGCGCTGTGCGAGCTGGCCCAGCGCGATTTCCCGCAGCAGCGATTCCCGCTCGTTCAGCACGATGAACCGCCGCGCGCTGTCGGCCACCGGCGTGGTGTTGCCGGCCAGCGCCCGGAGCGCCCAGTTCCGCGCGCCGTACTCGAGGTCGTGCTTCGCCATGTCCGAGAGCTCGGTCGGGCTCTGGTCGGTGGTGACCGTGCCCAGCAGCCACGCCCCTTCGTCGAACCGGAAGGAGAGCGGCTGCTGCGAGACCGGCAGCGTGAAGGTCTCCGTCTGCTTCGTGACCAGGATCTCCTTCCGCAGCACCGAGTCGGGGGTGATCAGCCGAATGGTGACCGGGAAGCGGAAGAGGGGATGGGTCGAGTCGATCTTCTGGGTCTGGGTGACCGTCACATGCAGCTGCTTCGCTGCGGCGTCCCAGTGCCGCGTCACGTTCACCTTCGGATACCCGATGCCGTACACCCACTGATCGAAGAACCAGTCGAGGTCGCGATTGGCGGTCTGCTCGAAGGCGACGGCGAAGTCCTCGGTCCGGACCGGCTGGTAGGCGTTGTCCTTCAGGAAGCGCTGCATTCCCGCCCAGAAGAGCGAGTCGCCCAGCAAGCGGCGGAGCTGGTGCGCCACCTGGGCGCCCTTCGGATAGATATGCCCGCTGAAGAAGAGCTGGATCGGGTCGGCCAGGGTGTCGCCCCAGACCAGCGGGCGTTCCTGGTTCAGGTCGGCGCCCATCGCCTGCCGCTGCTGGCTGTACCACGACTGCTGGCCGGCGGCCCAGCCCCGGCTCTTCTCGTTCTGGACCGACTCCATGTAGGTGGTCAGCCCCTCGTTGAGCCAGGCGTGCGACCAGGTGGCGGTGGTGGTGTAGTCGCCGAACCACTGGTGAGCCAGCTCGTGGGCGGCCAGGCCGCGGCCGCTCTCCTCAGGTTCCCCCTCGGCGCCGTGCAGCACCAGGTCGGTCTGCGTGGTGGCCGACACGTTCTCCATGCCGCCATAGGTGAAATCGGGAATGACCGACTGGCTGTACTTCGGCCAGGGGTAGTTCACGCCGAGGACCTGGGAATAGATCTCGATCATGGAGGGGGTCTCGCCGAACGTCCGCCAGCCGGCGGGCACGGTGTCCGGCGCGACCCAGTAGTCCACCGGCCGGCCGCGCCACTGGTCGCGCAGGACGGTGAAGGGCCCGATGACCACCGAATAGAGATAGGTCGAGGCGGGCTGGTCCTGCACCCAGTGCCAGACCTGCCGGCCGCCGGCGGCCGGCGTCACGGCTTTCAGCGTGCCGTTCGAGAGCACGGACATCCCAGAGTCGGCGGTCACCAGGAATTCCCAGGTCGCCTTGTCGTTCGGGAAGTCGTAGGTCGGGACCCAGCTCCGGGTCTCGATCGCCTCGCCCTGGGTCCAGACGACATGGCTCCGCGGCACGAAGTAGAGGCCGCGTTCGGGGACGCCGGTGTAGGTCAGCGTGAACTCGGCCGCGTCGCCGGGCTGCATGCGCCGGGGGAGCCTGACCGTCACGTGGGTCGAATCCGCCTGGAAGCGGAGCTTGCGTCCGGTCGCGTCGGTGGCGCCGGTGATGGTCAGATGGTCGGCGTCGAGCCGCACGGTGTCGGTGACCGTGGTCAGCGTCACGAGGGTGGTCACCCTGCCGGTGATGGCCAGCCGCGCCCAGTCGACGCTCAGTTCGATGCGCTGGTTGATGAGGTCGAAGCGCGGCGGCCGCTCCGGCCACTGGACCGGCGGCGTGTAGGCGCCGATGGACTGGCCGACGACCGTGGCGGGAAGGAGGGCGAGGCTGGCGGCAAGGGCGAGGGAGCAGGGCCGCGGGACGGTGAAGCGGCGGAGGGGAAACCGCATGACATCTCTCAACGTGAGTAGTGACGCATCGCTGTGACAAGGGGGTGAATAGTGCTACCTTGTCAGACGAATTCGCAACCGGAAAGATTCCCCTGAAGTGAAACCCGTCGACATCCTTCGCACCCTTCGCTGGCACCTGCGCCGGCTCGCCGCGCAGGCGCGCCGCACGACGTACGGGCCGGTCAACGCCGCGCAGGGCGTCTGGGACGACGTGGTGGACTGGTTCAACGGCCTCGGGTTGAGCGAGAACACCATTCTCCTCGGCTTCGCCGTCGTGATCGGCCTCGCCGCGGCCCTCGGCGTCATCGGGTTCTACAAGTTGATCGACCTCGCGCACCTGGTCTTCTTCAGCTGGCCCGAGTCGTACCTCCCGGAGCTCGGGCAGCTGGCGTACCGTCCGATCCTGACCGGTGTCGGCGCGGTCGCCGCCTGGTGGACGATGCGGCGCTTTGCGCCGGGGCAGAAGGGGCTGACCATCCCCGACGTCCAGCTCGCGGTGGTGCGGCGGCAGGGGGTCATCCCCAGCCGCGCGGTGATGGTGCGGACGGCGGCGAGCGCCATCACGATCGGGAGCGGCGGCTCGGCGGGGGCGGAGGGCCCGATCGCCGTCTTCGGCGCCGCCGTCGGCTCCCGGCTGGGGCGCTCGTTCCGCTTCTCCGGCAACCGGACCATCATCCTGGTCGGCGCCGGGGCCGCGGCCGGCATTTCCGCGGCGTTCAACGCGCCACTGGCCGGCGCCTTCTTCGCGCTCGAGGAAATCCTCGGGTCGTTCAGCATCGCCGCCTTTGCGCCGGTCGTCGTCAGCAGCGTCGTGGCCGCCGTCGTCTCCCGCTCCGTGTTCGGCAACCATCCCGTCTTTCCGGTGCCCTTCGAGCAGGGCTACGGCCTGACCCGCGAGGTCGTCCTCTTCTACCCGTTGCTGGGGCTCGTCGCGGGCCTCGCCTCCGTGGCCTTCGTCCGCTTCTACTTCGGCGTCGACACCTGGGCGGAACGATTCCGGCGGCGGATGCCGGTCCTGCTGGCCCTCGCGGGCGGGGCCGCCGTCGGCGGACTGGCGTTCTTCTCCAGCGGACTGCTCGTCGGCTTCGGGCACCTGGCCATTCCGCTCGACCGCTTCGACGACCTGGCCTGGTATCTCCTCGTCGCGCTGGCCGGGATGAAGATCCTCGCCACCTCCATCACCCTCAATACCGGCGGGTCGGGCGGGCTGTTCACCCCCTCGCTCTACGTCGGCGCCACCGCCGGCGCGGCGTTCGGCGCCGTGCTGATCGTCCTCTTTCCCGGGCTCAACCTGACGGTCGAACCCTACGCGCTGGTGGGGATGGGCGCGGTGGTGGCGGCGGCGCTCGACGCGCCGATGACCGGCATCCTGATGGTCTGGGAGATGACCGACAACTCCGCCATCATGCTGCCGCTGATGCTGGCGGTGGTGGTGAGCCACTTCGTGGCCCGGCGGCTGGAGCGCGACTCGCTCTACAGCGGATGGCTGCGCCGCCAGGGTGAACACATCGTGCACGGGACCGACCGCGACGTGCTCGCGAGCCTGCGCGTGGCGGAGGCGTACCACCGGAAGCCGATCGTCATCGAGGAACGCACGCTCGCGACGCAGTTCCTGAGTCACCTCGGCGCCGGGACCCAGGACGTCTTTCCGGTGGTGACCGAGTACGGTGAACTGAGCGGTGTGCTGACGATCGCCGACCTGGCCCGCATCGCGAACGAGCCGCGGGAACTCCACCAGATCCTGGTCGCCGCGGAGGCGGCGCAGCCGACGGAGTCCGTGGCGCCGGAGGACTCCCTGCTGGAAGCGACGCGCCGGATGGGGGCGCGCGGCGCCGCCGCGCTGCCGGTCGTGGACCCGGAGTCGGGGCGCTTCGTCGGTCTGCTGCGGCGCAGCGATGTGCTGAGCCTCTATGGGAGAATCCTGGCGGGAGCACCGGAGGCAGGCGGGGCGGCGGGGGCCGCGGGGCAGGGGGGCGAGTAGGTTCGTCATTCCCGCGAAAGCGGGAATCCAGTTAGCAGATCGTTGCGGATAGAGATCCCGCCACTCCGGGTTGTTCTTCTCGACGAGTTCCAGCTTCCACCGCCGGTTCCACTTCTTGATCGCCTTTTCTCGGCTGATGGCAGAGGCCATTGACGGGTGGGGCTCATAGCCAGACCAGGTGCGACACGAAATGCCGGCTGACGTGAAACCTGGAGTCGGTGGTAGTTAGTTCCCAAATTCGTCTGACGAGGTTGGATGTGACGCCGACGCTACAACGTGCCGGTTGCGTTGGCTTGCGAGGATGTAAACGCAGGGTTGTGATTCAGCGAGCGCCACCGGGATCAGAGGGCCTCGCCACTTGCCTGGGCTGAGCTGATCGGACACAACAATCTCGGTGGCAGGACATGGTCAAGCGGATCACCGAATTCACGCAGGCTGGACCCCGGCTTTCGCCGGGGTGACAGCCAACGATATTCGGCCCCGCTTCCCCGCTTCCCCGCTTCCCCGCTTCCCCGCTTCCCCGCTTCCCCGCTTCCCCGCTTCCCCGCTGCTCCGCTGCCCCGTTTCCCGCTTCCCCGCTTCCCCCTACGTCTGATCCGTCGCGCTGGGTGGGGCCGATTCGGGCGCCGACGCGGGGGGCGGGGCCATCTCGGTGAGTGCCGCCGTCGCGCCGCCCCGCCATTCCGGTCCCGACGCGCCGAAGCCGCTGTCCGGCGGCGGCGCGATCGGATCGAGGTGCAGGGTGGAGTAGTCGATGGCCGGCACCCGCAGGATCAGCCCCGGCAGGAGGGTGATGAGGGTCGTATAGAGGACGAGGGCGCCGAGCAGGGTCGGCGTCACCCCAGGGCGGCCGCGCAGGATATCCACGATGACCAGCGTGAAGACGAGGGTGGGAAGCAGCGCCACGCCGATGCGGAGGCTCGTCTTCGGCCGTTCGCGCAGCGCCACCCAGCGGTGCAGCATGACCTCGCCGAGCCGGAGCGAGGCGAAGATGACCAGGAGCGCCACCCCGATGCCCAGCACGACCCAGTTCAGGTCGTTGGCGCTGATGTACCCGCCGGCATGGAAGAAATAGAAGGGGACGAAGAACGACGCGAACGCCTCGACCGCGCCGAGCATCCGCTCCGACGACATGGCGGGGAGGCGGGCGCGAAACTGCCGGGCGGACAGCCCGACGACGAAGGCGCCCACCAGGTAGTACACGCCGAGCCGGCGGGTGGCGGAGGCGGCGACCACCGCCACCATCAGGAGGAAGGCGAACTCGGAGCGCGGGGCGAACGGCGCGATCCGGCCGGCAAACCACCGGAAGACCGGCGGCAGCATCACGATCAGGGCCAGCATGGCGAGCACGCTGAGCCCGAGTTGTTCCGGCGAGGTGGACTGGAGCGCCAGGAACATCACGCTCAGGGCCAGCAGCTCGGAGGCGATGGCTTTCGACTTGGTCCAGCGTTTCTCGCTGTCGGAGAGCCCGAAGAGGTCGAGCGAGTCGAGGATGAAGCCGGTGGAGGGGGTGATGAGCGCCAGGGCCACGAGCGACGCCTCGCGGGTGGCCAGCGAAAAGATCCACGAGGCCGCGGTGGTGAGCAGCGCGAGCGTGGCGGCCCAGATGGCAAGGTGCTGGCCCAGGACGCGGGCGTCCGGCTTCAGCGCCTCGAGGTCGACGTCGAGCCCGGCGAAGAGGAAGAGCGCCACGATGCCGAAGGTGGACATCAGGGCGATCGTCTCGTCGTGCTGAAAGAGGCCGAGGGCCGTGGCGGCGACGCCGAGGGCCAGTGCCGTCACCGCCCCCGGCAGCCGGTAGCGCTGGAGGAACCGCGGGACGACGAACAGGACGAACAGCAGCAGGACGTACGAAAGATCTTGCGGCACGGCGGCTCAGGGCACGCGGGGCAGGGACTTCATCACCTCGGCGACGACCGAGTTGATCCGCGCCTGGTCCGGCGCCGTGCTCTTCGGTTGGCGCTCCAGCGTGCCGCGCCAGGCCGTCCGCCCCGCCTTCTCATCCACCAGCGACGCTTCAAACGTCACGTTCTGGACCTGATCCGGCGGCGGAAGCGACGACAGCTGGGTGTCCTGCGTCCTGCCGTACCCGTTGCCGATGCCCTGGATCGGCGGTCCGCTGACTCCGCCCCCGGTGGGGGCGTACTGGGCCGTGGTCTGCACCCCGAGGAAGAAGCGCGCCACGAACATCGCCGGCTGGCCGCTGTCGACGACGGTGTACCCCTTCGCCCTGAACTGGGCCGTGAGCGCCCGCGCGATCATGTGACGGATGCTGTCGTTCGACACGTTGGGGTACACGTCCGGCCCGGCCCGCGAGCCTGCTATGGGGAGGGTCACGGTGGCGCCGCCGGGGATGGGGACCGCGTCGTTGCGCTCCGAGGTGGTGCTGGCGCTGCACGCGGTCATGCCCAGGAGGGCGACGAGAGTCGCCGCCGGTCGGGTTCGATTCGTGGGGCGAGTCTGGACATCGCTTCATCCTCACCGGAATGAGGCTCGTGCTGGACTGGACCCCGGCGTTCGCCGGGGTGACGAATTTCGATTGGCTTCCCCGCTTCCCCGCTGCCCCGCCTTACTGCGGCACCTTCGGCAGCGTGCTGAAGATCGAGGTCGCCAGGGAGTTGAGCTTGGAGTCGCTGGGCGGTGAGCTCGAAGCCTCGCCGTTGTAGATGCCGCGCCAGGCCACCTTCCCGCTCGACACCTCGACCAGGTCCACGACGAACGAGACGTTGCTGTTGGTGACCGGGGTCGTCGTGCTGACGCCGTAGCCGCCGTAGCCGTACCCGTACCCGTAGCCATAGCCGTAGCCGTAGGGTCCGTAGCCGCCGTAGTAGGGGCCGCCCACGCCGACGCCGGTGGTGGTGGTCACGTACGAGGTGCTCTGCTTGACCCCGACGTAATAGCGGATGTTGAAGAGCCCGGTCGCGGTGCTGTCGACGACGGTGTAGCCCTTCTTCTGCAGCTGGGTCTGGATGGCCGCCTGGATGCGGGCGTGCATGATGTCGTTCGACACGGCCGGGTTGACCTGGGTGTTCCCTTCGGCGGTCCCGCCAACGAACGCGACCGTGGCGGCGGCCGGGATCGGGATGGCGCTGTTCCGCTCGGAGGTGATGCTCGGCGGGGAGCAGGCCGCCAGGAACACGCCGGCGGCGAGGGCGGGGCCATAGTGGCGGATGCGGGCGACGGACAGGGTCATGACGAGCACCTCGAGGGGGGGCGACTGGGGCACCAGGGGAGCTGGCGACAATCTGGAAAAATAGCCCCGTCGCGGCCCTTTGGCACCCCGGACGCGCGATTGACAGCCCCGGTACCCCCGTCTATCCTTGTGCCCGCAGCGCACGGCAGGTCCCCCCCCGCTGGTTCGCATGCCCGAGTCCCCCTGACTCTGTGTTCCAACCCTTTCGACCCCGCGCCCGTGGCGGGGGCTGTGGCATTGCCACGCACCACCCATTGACACCGGAGTGCACGTGAAGCTGACCCACCGCTCGACCTCGCCGGCGCGCGCCCTGCGCTCGCTCGTTCTCCTCGGCCTGCTGGCCGGCACCGTCGCCGCCTGCAGCGACGACACCACCGACCCGACGCCGATCCCGGGCGCGACCCTGACCATCGTGCCGAACCTCCGCGCCGAGGACATCAGCGCCGACGGCAGCACGGTCCTCCTCAGCGACTTCGCCTCCCCCACCGCCGATTTCTACTTCTACGACGTCGCCGCGGGCACCACGACCCTGAAGGGGTCGGCCGGCGACGGGTTGTGGGACTTCACCACCGGCATCTCCAACGGGCTGCGCGTCAGCGCCATCCACGGCAAGCCGGAGAATGCCGGCCTCTGGCAGGAAGGCGCCGGCTGGCAGGACCTGGGCAGCATCCACATGGACGGCTGCGAGTTCGATTCGGAAACCGGTGCCCAGGACCTGAGCAGCGGCTGGGACATCGACTCCGCCGGCCACACCACGGTTGGGCTGGTCTGGAACCTCTGCAACGCGGAAGCGTTCCTGTGGACCGACGCGTCTGGCGCCGGCAACTTCGTCGCGCTGGACCTGATCGGCGACGCCGACACGTTGCAGCGGCAATCCGGCCGAGCAACCGCGCCACCGTCATCTCCGATGACGGCACGATGGTCGGCGGCTTCGCCTCGCAGTACGCGAATGTCGGCGGCTACACCTACTGGATCGACCGCCGCCCGGCCATCTGGACCGTCGACCGGCGTCGGCTCGTTCGTCCCCTCGAACGGCGTCTTCACCGACGACAGCCCGGGCGAAGTGCTCGCCATTTCCGGCAACGGCCTGGTCGTGACCGGCGTCTGGAACCAGATGCCGTTCATCTGGAGCTCGGCGCTCGGCACCATCAACGTCGCCTCGGGCACCTACGAGGGGTACTTCGGGTACGGCCAGGCGACGGCCCTCAACGGCCAGGTCGTCTACGGCACCATGACCGAGGGCTTCTTCGGCACGCCGTTCCCCTTCTTCTGGACCCAGGCGGGCGGCGTGAAGTCGATCCTCGACATCGCCACCGAGAACGGCATCACGCTGCCGGAGAACTACTGGTGGCAGTCGGTCGTGGCCGCCTCGGCGGACGGCACCATCATCGTCGGCACGGCGTACGACGAGACCTTCAACTACAACACGCTACGTGCTGAAGGTCCCGGCCTCGATCTACGGCCTCTAGCACCGACCGGCAGCCCCTGGCTGCAGCGGCCGTCGGTGCGCGGAACTCTCGCGCACCGACGGCCGTGTCGCATCCATGCTGTTCCTGAACGCATCACTGACACCGCGAGGAGATTGACTACGTACAGAAGGAGTTCCCGCAGCCCGGCCCTGCTGCCCCGCTGCCCCGCTGCCCCCCCTAGCTTTCGGATCCCATGCGTCGCCTCCTGACTCTTCTCGCCGCCGCGGCCCTGCCCTCCGTCGCCCCGGCCCAGCAGTCCGCTCCCGTCACCGACATCCGCTACGACCTGACCTTCACCAGCGCCACCGCGCAGGCCCAGAGTCTCTCCGTCACGACGCGGTTCCAGGTGGCCTGGGACCGACCCGGTGCTCCTGTCGCTGCCCAGCTGGACGCCCGGCGCCTACGAGGTCTCCAACTTTGCCCGGCGGGTCTCGAGCTTCTCAGTTACACAGGGCGGCGTCCCGATCACTTGGGACAAGGCCGATCCCGACACCTGGCGCATCCGCCCGACCGCCAAGGGCGAGGTGACCATCACCTTCGACTTCCGGGCCGACCAGCTCGACAACGCCATGGCCTGGAGCCGGCCGGACTTCCTGATGGTGAACGGCACGAACGTCTTCCTCTATCCGGAAGGCCGGAGTCTCGACTTCGCCGCGAAGGTCACCGTCACCACGGAGCCGGCCTGGCGGGTCGCGACCGGCATGACCCCCGACGGCACCCCGCGCGCCTTCCGGGCCGGTAACTACCACGACCTGGTGGACATGCCGTTCTTTGTCGGCAAATTCGACCTCGACAGCACCCAGGTGGAAGGGAAGTGGATCCGCCTGGCGAGCTACCCCACCGGCACCCTGGCCGGTGCGCAGCGCGCGACGTTCTGGAGCGAGCTGAAGCGGTACCTGCCGGTCGAGATTGCGGTCTTCGGCGTGGCGCCCTACGAGAGCTACACCAACCTCCTCATTTTCGACGAGGAGTACGGCGGCGGGAGCGCGCTCGAGCACCAGAACTCCCACGTGGGCATCTACACGCCGCTGCTCATCGGCAACCCCGTCCTCCCGTCCATCACCGCGCACGAAATCTTCCACCTCTGGAACGTCAAGCGTCTCCGGCCGGCGGACATGGTGCCGTACGCCTACGACCGCTGGATGCCGACGCCGTGGCTCTGGGTGAGCGAGGGGATCACCGACTACTACGCCGACGTGGCGCTGGTGCGCGCCGGCGTCATCGACTCGACCGAGTTCCTGGCGCTGACCGCGGGGAAGATGCAGGAAGTGGCCGATGTGCCGGTCGTGTCGCTCGAGGACGCCTCGATTTCCGCCTGGATCGGGATGACCGACGGCACCGGCTCGATCTACTATCCGAAGGGCTCGCTGGCCGGCATGCTGCTCGACATCCGGATCCGCGCCGCCAGCGGCAACCGGAAGTCGCTCGACGACGTGATGCGGTCCCTCTACCAGTCCACCTTCGAAAAGGGCCGGGGCTTCACGGGCAAGGAGTGGTGGGCCGCCGTGTCCGCGGCCGCCGGCGGCGTGTCGTTCGACGACTTCAACGCCCGCTATATTGACGGACGCGAGCCGTTTCCGTACGCCGCTGATTTCGCCCTGGCGGGGCTCTCCGCGGTCCTCGACAGCAACCGCGTCGCCCGGCTCGGGATCCAGAGTTCCAACGATTCGACGACCATCGTCCTCGCGGTAGCACCGGGGTCGGCCTTCGCCGAGGCGGGAGGGCTCGCCGGCGACGAACTGGTCCGCGTCGGCACCTTCGACGCGTCCGACCAGGGGTGGGCCGCCCAATTCCGGGGCCGGTACGGCCGTGAGCCGGAAGGGACCATCATTCCGGTGGTGGTGCGGCGGGACGGGGCAGAGCGCACCCTGCAGATGCCGCTCCGCTTCGTCACCCTCGTCAGCTACCGCCTGACGTTCGATCCCAACGCCTCGCCGAGCGCCGTCCGGATTCGGCAGGGAATCATGACGGGCAGGTAACGCCCCGGAGGGAGGGAGCGCCGATGACACCGATCGTGCCCGTTGCGTACGCCACGATGGTGCTGGCGGCGCTCCTCCTCCCCACACCGGTCGACCGCTTCCGCGGCGCGCTTGGCATTCCCCCCTTCCTGCTCGGCGCCGCGAGCATTCCCCTGCTCCCTGATTTTCACGGCCCCTCGCTGACCGTCTGGATCAGCGGGGCGCTCCTCCTCCTCGGCCCGGGGTTGCTCGCGCTCGCCGCCTGGCGCGGCCGGACCCGGCTGCATGTCGGCGACGTGGCGCCGTGGGCGTGCCTCCTCGCGGTGGCGGCAGGCCTCGCCGCCGCCTGGCCCACCCTCGACAAGGGCGGCGTGCTTCCGGCGGTGCTCGACCGCCGGCGCGCTCGCATTCGGTGGCGCTCGTCTGGCTGATGCTGGGCCGAGGCACCGGGTTGGGGAGGGCGGTGCGCTGGCTCGATGAGCGGATCCCGGCGCTGCGGGGCCGATACAGCTGGGGTACGCTGATGTTCGTGGTCGCCGCCGTCCTGTTTCACCTCGCCTGGTTCCGCTGGCCGCTCTGGGTGCTCTCGTGGCAGCCGATCGGCGTCGGCGTGGCCGTGCTCGGCGTAGCGTGGGCGGTTGCCACCGGCCGGGTGCCGCTCGCGCTGGCGGCCCTCGCCTTCGCGGCGACCTTCGTGGCGCCGGAGGCGACCATCGGCGGCTGGATCGTGCTGGCCGCGGCCGCCATCGGCGATCCGGGGCGGCCCCGGGTGCTCGCGCTGGCCGCCGCCTTCGGCGCCTGGCTGGTGTGGCCCGCGCTCCTCGACCAGGAAGTCGTGTTCTCGGTGCTCCTCACCGGGGCGTCGGCGGCGCTGCTCGCGCAACTGTCGCTTCAGGCGCGCGCGGAGGAGGAGGGCTCGCGTTGACCCTCCCGGGAGGGCGGCCCATATTACGAGGTTCAAGTCCGAACGAATCGTTCGCCAATATTCAGGAGTGCCATCATGACGTTCTCATTGCCCCCTCTTCCATATGATTACACCGCGCTGGAACCCCACATCGACGAAGCCACGATGCGGATCCATCACGACAAGCATCACGCCGCCTATGTCAACAACCTGAACGCCGCGCTCGACGGCCAGGCCGCGCTCGCCGGGAAGAGCATCGAGGCGATTCTCGCCGATCTCGAAATGGTGCCGGAAGAAGTCCGGATGGCCGTCCGCAACAACGGGGGCGGCCACTACAATCACACCATCTTCTGGGAGATGATGACCCCCGGCGGCGCGAAGGAGCCGGGCGGCGCGCTCGCCAAGGCCATGACCGACACCTTCGGCGGCCTCGCCACCTTCAAGGAGCAGTTCGCCAAGGCGGGCGCCACCCGCTTCGGGTCCGGCTGGGCCTGGCTCACGATGGATAACGCCGGCAAGCTCGCGGTCGAGAGCACCCCCAACCAGGACAGTCCCCTCTCGGCGGGCCGCACGCCGCTCCTCGGCTGCGACGTCTGGGAACACGCCTACTACCTCAAGTACCAGAACCGCCGGCCCGACTACATGGCGGCGTGGTGGAACGTGGTGAACTGGGACGTCGTCGCCGCGCGATACGGCAAGTAAGACAGGACCGAGGGCCGAGGACGCACGCGCCTCGAGACCCCTGGGATGACGGCTTTGATTCGGCGGGTGGCGGTGGTCACGCGCGAGGGTGCGGCCGCGGAGGTGCGCGCGTTCGTCGGCGCCCTGTCGGGGATCAGTGCGCGCGTCACCACCGATCTCGCCACGGTGTCGCTCGACGACACCGACGGTCTCTGGCTCCACGACGTCTCCCCGCCTGTCCCTGAGCTGCTCCCCTGGCTTCGCTCCGGCGGCCGCCTCCTCGCCACGCTGTCGGCCGTGGACGTGCCTTCGACGCTTGGCCTGGAAAGCGTCCCTCCCGACGACGTGCGCGATTCGCTCTGGGAGACGGAGCCCGCCGACCCCGCGCCGCGCGGCCTGGCGGGGTTCGGACCCCATCCCCTGTTCGAGGGACTGCAGCAGGGGACCTGCACCTGGGTCCCGACTCCCGGCGCACCCTACCGCTGGGCCACCTATCTCGCCGGCCGGCCCGCTGCCGCCGCCGTGGTTGCGGTGGAACGGGTGGGCCTCGAACTCATCCCGTCGCGCATTGTCGCGTGGGAGTACGCCGTCGGCGACGGCGGATTGCTCTGCATCGGGAGCGGCATCGCGCTCGATCCGGCCAGTCAGCCCTGCGCGCCGCAGCTGCGGACGCTCCTCGGCAATGCCCTCGTCGGCCAGGGCATTCCCCATCGGACCCGCCTGACCGCCGCCCCCCACTGGACGGTTCCCGGCCAGCGGGTGGTGCGGCAGGATCTCGCCTCCGTTCCCGAGCTGCCGGAGATTACCGGCGCCTGGCACGACGCGACGGCAGCGGCCTCCAACGAGGCAGCTGGCGACGCCACAGCGCGTTGGCGGCGCTCCGGTCGCCGGGTGTCGCTGCTCGGTGGAGACGGCGACGGAGTGCGGGAAGCGTGGATTCATCCCTGGTCGATCATCCGTGAGGCGACGGCGTCGGTGCGCGGCCCGACCGCGGCGGTGGTCGCCGTCGCCACCCGGTGGACCGCGGCGCTCGAGCACCCCGTCATCTACTGGGAGGCGGTCGCCACGGACGCCGGGACGCTTCTCCTCGAATGGACCAGCGATCTGCGGCGCTCGTGGCCCTATCCAGCCGGCTGTGGCGGCGACCTCGAGCTGACGGTGGCCCCCGGTGGCCGCCGCGCCGCGCTCGGCGCCATCGGCGATCCGTTCCGGCTGATCATCGATGTGGAGGGCGGTACCCTGGAGGCGGCGCCGGCGGAGGGGCCCGCCGTCCGCTTCTCGCTGCGCGGGGCGGGCAGGTGCCGGGTGCGATTCACCGGGGCCGCCGACGACGCCGACCTCGAGCGATCACGGGAAATGCTGGCGCGCCGCGGGTTGCCGGGCATCCGGAAGCAGCGCGAGGATCACGAACGCGAACTGGCGACTTACGCCACCTCGATCGAGACGCCGGAGCCGGCGCTCGTTGCAGCGTTCGAGCGGGCCAAGCTATCGCTGGATGGCGGACTGGTGGGGACGCCAGGGGTTGGGCGGTGTCTCGCGGTCGAGTCGCCGGGAGACCGCCCCGGCGCGGTCTGGTATGACGGCCCGGACGGGTGTCTCGGCGCCATGGCACAGCTCGCCGCCGGGGATCGCGCGGCGCCCCGTGACACCCTGAAGTTTCTCTCGCTCACGCAGGATGTGGACGGTCGCATCGTCGAGGGGTGTTCCACGAGCGGACTGGCGAGTCACCGTGCCACGCCGGCGGCGCCGCTCTACCTCCTCCTCGCCGCACGGTACGCCGCATGGACCGGCGAACTCGACTTCCTCTCCCGGCGCTGGGCCGCCATCCGTCGGGCGTACGAACTGGGGATGACCCTGCGGCCCTGGGAGGGTGACCCCGACGCTGCCGCCCCCTGGGCGGCGGCGTTCGAGTCGCTGCAACCGCTGGCCGAGGCGCTCGGTCATCCGGAGATCGCCGAGGAGTTGGCGGTGGCGGCCGGGGGTGCCCGGTCGGCGTCCGGCTCCGCTACTTTTCTCACCAGACCTGCGGCGCTCATGGAATTCGACGGGGGACGGTTCGTGGAGGGGTTGGACGCCTGGCGCCGGCTCGCCGCGCAGCCCATGACGGGCGGCGACCTGGCCCTCCCCGGCGCCGTCGCGCGGGTCGCCGTCGAGGGACTCTGGGGCGTCGTGCCGAACGCCCTCGAAAGCGCCGTGCGCTTTGCGCCCTGGTTCCCGCCCGAGTGGGACGCCATGGCCATCGAACGGGTCCGTGTCGGCCGCACGGTGCTCACGGTCCGGCTCCGCCGCCGCTTCGGACAGGTGGCGGCGCGGGTCGAGCGGGTGCACGGACCCCGGATGCATGTGGAGTTCTCGCTCCGGGGGAGTGCCGTGAACCCGACCGTCCTGGTGGACGATGTGGAGCTGCAGGGGGACCGGGTGGCCTTCGAGGCCGACGGCGCTCACGCACTCGTCTGGCATTCCTGAGTTTTCCTCTTGAAGAGTCGCGATCCCATGCGCACCCCGTTCCGCCCCGCCCTGGCGCTCGTCGTCCTCCTTGCCACCGGATGCCGCCTCGAGTCGCACCCGCCGCCGGGGGTGCCGGCCGACGAGGCCGCCATCCGCTCCGCCGTCGCGGCCTGGCTGGCGAAGGCCGAGCCGTGGGCGCAGGTGCTGCGCACCGATGTGCGGCAGGATCGCGACCTCGCCTCCGCCTGGGTGGTCACCTCGCCACCGTCGAACGAGGGGCAGGGGGAGCGCACCACCTTGCTCGTCCTCCGGCGGGACGCCACCGGCTGGACGGTCGAGTACCGGGCGTCGCCCACCCGCAATCGCCCGTAGGCGCCACGTCGACCCATTGGCGCCGGGTCCGGTCGCGGGTTCTATTTCGCTCATGACGAGGATCTGGTGATCGAAGCCACCACCGGAGCCGCCGGGGCGCTCGACCTGGTCGGCGCCGTCGCGCGGCTCCTGAACGGGAGCGACTCGAAGGATGCGATCGGCCGGGTGGCCGAGCTCCTCCGCCGCGGCGTGCCCGCCGCCTCGGTCACCATCTGGGTCCGCCAGCCGAGCGGCGCCGCCTTCTCGCCGTTCATCTCGCCGGTCCCGCCGAACCCGCCCTTTGCCCTCCCGACGCTCGACGCGCTGCCGCCGGCGGACGCGGAGGGGCTTCGCCTCCCGCTGGAACACGACGGCACGCTGGTGGGGATGCTCGCGCTGGAAGGGATCGGCCCCGGGGCGGGCCGGCTCGCCTCCTCCATCGTGGCCGACCTGCTGGCCCCGCACATCGCGCTGATCGAGCTCTCCGAGGACCTCGCCTTCGAGGTCGCCGTGCGGGCACGGCAGATCGAGGAGCAGCGCCGCTTTACCGGGCTCGTCATCGACTCCCTCCCGGTCGGGCTCTACGTGGTCGATCGCGAGTACCGCATCCAGATCTGGAACCGGAAGCGGGAAACCGGCACCCAGGGCGTGCACCGCGACGAGGTGGTCGGCCGGCCGGTGTTCGAGGTGCTCACCCGCCAGTCGGCGGAGCAGCTCAAGTCGGAGTTCGACCAGATCTTCGAGTCGGGGCAGATGTCCCAGATGGACATCGAGGTGGATGACCCCAGCGGCGGCCGCTTCTACCGGATCAGCAAGATTCCGATGCGCCTCGGCGGCGACCAGATTTCCCACGTGATCACGATCGGGGAAGACGTCACCGAGTGGTACCGCATCCACCGGCGGATCATGCAGAACGAGAAGCTGGCGGCGGTCGGCCAGCTCGCCGCCGGCATCATGCACGAGATCAACAACCCGCTGGCCACGATCGGCGCCTGCGCCGCCGCCATGGAAGGGCGGCTCGACGAGGTGCCGGAGGCCGCCCAGGGGGCGTTCCGGGAGTACATCGACATCATCGACAAGGAAGTCGACCGTTGCACCAATATTGTCGACGGCCTCCTCGACTTCAGCCGACCCAAGGGCATGCAGAAGAGCCCCGTCACCGTCAACACGGTCATCGAGGACACCTTCTTCCTGCTCAAGCATCACACCCGGTTCAAGAAGCTCACCGTCCAGCGCGAGCTGGGCGATGGGCTGCCCCGGGTGCTCGCCAACGCGGAGCAGCTGGTGCAGGTGCTGATGTCGCTGATGCTCAACGCCCTCGACGCGATGGAGGCGGGGAACGGCCGCCTCACGGTGCGGAGTGCCATGGGCGGGCACCGCGGCGCGGAGGTGATCATCGAGGTGCAGGACACCGGCGTCGGGATTCCGCGGTCGGAACAGACCAAGATCTTCGAGCCGTTCTACACGACCAAGACCCAGGGGCGGGGCACGGGGCTCGGCCTCTCCATCTGCTACGGCATCGTCGAAGACCACAACGGCCGGCTCGAGGTCGACAGCCAGCCCGGCCTCGGCGCGACGTTCCGTGTCTGCCTCCCGGCGCTCCCATGAAGATCCTCGTCGTCGAAGACGATCCGACCGTCGGCCCCTACGTCAAGCGCGGGCTCGAGGAGCACCAGAACCACGTCGACCTGGTGGACGACGGCCTCGAGGCGCTGCGGCTGGCGTCGGGCGGATTGTACGACCTGCTGGTCCTCGATCTCCGGCTCCCCGGGATGACCGGCCTGGAAATTGTGCGGACGCTTCGTGACCGAGGCATCACCACGCCGATCCTGATCCTCACGGCGCAGGACGCGGTGGACTTCAAGGTGCAGACGCTGCGCGCCGGCGCCGACGACTACGTGACCAAGCCGTTCGCCTTCGAGGAGCTCCTGGCGCGGGTGGAGGCCATCGGCCGCCGGCCGAAGCAGGTGGCGCCGCCGACCCTCGTCGTGGGGAGCCTCTCGCTCGACACCGGGACGCGCGAGGTCCGCCGGGCCGGGGAACTGCTCGAGGTGACGCCCAAGGAGTACGCCGTCCTCGAGTACCTGATGCGGCACGCCGGGCGGGTCATGAGCCGCACGCTCATTACCGAGTACGCCTGGGACTATCACTTCGATCCGGGCACGAACATCGTGGATGTCGTGATCAACCGGCTCCGCAAGAAGGTGGACTCCGGCCACGACGAGAAGCTGATCCACACGGTCCGCGGCGTGGGGTACGTGGTCAAGGCGTGAGCACCATCCGCGGGCGCCTCACGTTCTGGTACACCGTCGCGCTGACGGCGACGGTCCTCGTGTTCGGCACCGCCCTCTATCTCGAGCGCCGGCAGTCCAGCGTCCGCGAGCTCGACCAGCGACTCGCGCTCGAGGCCGACTTCGCGCGGCGCTGGCTCAACGAGTCGTACCAGGTGCTCTCCACGGTGCTGCGGCCCACCGACCCGCAGGAAATCCAGCCGGGCGTGGCGGCCAACTTCGAGGGGGTGCGCGACCTCCTCCTGGTGTTCGACCGGAGCGGACGGACCCTCTACCTCAACGATCCGGTCCGGCAGCTGAACTTCGCGGCCATCGAACGGCTGGTCGCGCTCGCCGGCCCCGCTCCCGTCCCGCCCTCCACCGGCACCGCCGTCCTCCCCGGCGGCGCGGAACCGATGCGCCATGTGACGCTGCCAGTCGAGGGTGCGGGCACCGAGGTGGGGGCCGTGGTGGTGGCCGCCCCCCTCTCCGCCGTGGCGTTCGGGCCGGCCGACCTCGTGCGGTCGATGGTCCTCGTCGTCCCGCTCATCCTGCTCGCGTCGACCGTGCTCGGGTGGTTCCTGGCGGGGCGCGCCATGCGCCCGGTCGAGCGATTGATGGACGAGGTGCAGGAGGTGACCGACGGGCGGAGCCTCCACCGCCGGGTGGCCGTGCCGACCTCGGGCGACGAACTCGCCCGGCTGGCGGTGACCCTGAACGCCATGTTCAGCCGGCTGGAACAGAGCTTCAGCCAGTTGCGCCGCTTCACCGCCGATGCGAGCCACGAGCTCAAGACGCCGTTGACGGTGCTCCGGACCGGTGTGGAGCGGTCGCTGGTCCATCCTGGCACGCCGCCCGAAGTCCTCGAGGCGCTGGATACGACCCTCGAACAACTCAACCAGCTGAACGAGCTGGTGGACAGCCTCCTGATGCTGGCCCGGGCCGATGAGGGGCGGGCGCCGCTGGCGCTCGAGACGCAGGACCTGCGCGCGCTGGTGGTCGATGTCGGCGAGACCGCCGAGATGCTGGGGGAACAGCACGGCCTGACCACGCAGGTGGTCGTGCCCGGTCACGCGGTGGAGGTGCAGGTCGACGCCCACCGGATGCAGCAGTTGCTGCTCAACCTGGTGACCAACGCCGTCAAGTACACGCCGGCGGGGGGCTCCGTGGCGGTGATCCTCGAGGCCGAGGGGGAGGAGGCCCGGCTGACGGTGCGAGATTCCGGCATCGGCATCGCGTCGGTGGACCTGCCCCATATCTTCGACCGTTTCTGGCGGGCCGATCCGGCCCGGTCCCGGACCGGAGACCGTCCGGGGGTCGGGTTGGGGCTGGCGATCACGAAATGGATCGCGGAGGCCCACGGGGGGACGATCACGGTGCAGAGCCGTCCCGGCCGGGGGTCGAGTTTCGTGGTGAGTTTGCCGCGTGCGGGGGGTAGCGGAGCGGGCGGCGGGGGGTAGATTCACCTCCTTGCCGGTGCCAATCGGCTGCGCGGACTCCTCATTTCATTGTTATCAATTTGTCATCTAAGGGCCACACGGAGGCAAGACGGGTTGCGTAGGTTGCAACACATGCCTGACTCACCACGGAGGTAGGACCGTGTTCGAGGTTCTGGTTGAATCCAAGCCCCCCAAGCAGCGTACCGCCGGCCAGTTCGTGGTCTCGGTCGTGCTGCACGCCATCCTGATCACGGGTGCCGTCATCGCCACGACCGGCGCGGCCGAGGTGGTGCGGGAGCGGCTGGCGGACACCACGCTGGTGTTCCTCGCCCCGCCCAAGCCCGAGGCCCCGCCGCCGGAGCAGCCGCCGCCGGACGCCATCGTGAGCGCCAACCCGCCGCCGCGCGGGTTCCAGACGGTGGTCGCCGTGCAGGACATCCCCACGGAAATCCCGCCGATCAACCTGAACGAGCGGTTCGATCCGAAGGACTTCACCGGCACCGGCGTGCAGGGTGGCATCGCGGTCGGTGTCGTCGGCGGCACCGGTCCGGTGACCGGCGAGACCTACCTCGAGGCCCAGGTGGACGATCCGCCGGAGCTGATTTCCGCCGGGCCGCGCCGCTACCCGCCGGTGCTCGAGCGGGCCGGGATCGGGGGCCGGGTGGTGGCGCAGTTCGTCATCGATACCACCGGCCATCCTGAAGCGGCCGGGTTCCGCGTCGTCAACACCACCAACCCGGCGTTCAACGAGCCGGCCAAGGAAATGATCATGAAGAGCGTCTTCCGCCCGGGCCGCGTGCGCGGGCAGGCGGTACGCGTGCAGGTGCAGCAGGCGGTTGGTTTCAACCCGTAGCCCACGAGTTCACCCCCGCCGCCGGCGCCGCCGGCGGCCCGCAGCAGGCTCTCAGGAGGTTCGACCGATGAATGTTTCAATGCTCGAACTGTGGACCCAGTCCGGTGCCTTCGCCAAGGGCGTCGTCATCGTGCTGGCCATCATGTCCATCTATTCGCTCACGATCGCGGTGACGAAGCTCATCCAGATCAAGCGCAGCACCAACGCGACCCGCAAGTTCGCGCCGCAGCTCTCGAAGGCGATCATGGAGGACAACCTCGAGTTGGCCATCCAGCTCTCCGAGCGGCACAAGATCGGCCACATCTCGCGCGTCCTCGGCGGCGCCCTCGGCGAGATGAAGCCCCTCATCAGCGACAAGGCCACCATCACCGCCGCGGACATCAACTCCTCCGAGCGGGCCATCGAGCGCCAGATGCTGATCATGCTCTCCGAGTTCCGCCGCGGACTCGGCGTGCTGGGCACCGTCGGGTCGACCGCCCCGTTCGTCGGGCTGCTCGGCACCACGATGGGTATCGTCAACGCCTTCACCGGCATGGCGGCCGCGGGCGCCTCGGGCGGCCTGGCCGGCATCTCGGCCGGTATCGCCGAGGCGCTCATCACGACGGCGTTCGGCCTCCTCGTGGCCATTCCGGCGGTCTGGTTCTACAACTACTTCACGACCAAGATCGAGAACCTGTCCGTCGAGATGACCTACGCCTCGAAGGAACTCATCGACCAGCTCATCAAGAACGTGGGCGCGTCACAGGGCCGGTCGATCTTCACCAAGGAATTCCAGGCCCAGAAAGCGGTGACCGGCAGTGGCCATCTCCACGGGTAGTGGCCGCGGCAAGGTGAACGCGGACATCAACGTCACGCCGATGATCGACGTGATGCTGGTGCTCCTCATCATCTTCATGATCGTCACGCCGCTCATCGCGGCCGGCTTCCAGGCCACCCTCCCCAAGGGGAAGAACCTGGACCCGAGCCCCGAAGAGGACACGGACGTCATCCTCGGCATCGACAGAAACGGCAAGTTCTTCCTCGACGCCAAGCCGATCGACGAGGCGGTGCTGGAGGACTACCTCCGCACGGTCTACGCGGCCCGGACCGAGGACAAGATTCTGTACTTCAAGGCCGACAACAACCTGAAGTACAGCCGGGTGCAGGACGCCGTCGAGCTGGCGCGGCGCGCCGGCGTGCGGGTCCTCGCCGCCATCACGGAGCCCGAGAACACCGGGCTGCTGCAGAAGAAGGAGTAACCCATGGCCATGTCCGCAGGCGGGGGAAACCCTGGGGAAGTCTCCTCGGAAATCAACGTCACGCCGATGATCGACGTGCTGCTGGTGCTGCTGATCATCTTCATGATCACGCAGCCGCTGAACCGGATGGCCATGGACGTCCAGGTCCCGCCGCCCGACACGCCGAACACCACGCAGCAGCCGTCGTTCCAGATCGTGCTCGAACTGCTGGACGACGGGAGCTACGCGATCAACACGCAGCCGTACCCGAAGGAGCAGCTCGACGCCCAGTTGCACGCGATCTACGACGAACGGCCGGCCAAGCTGATGTTCATCAAGGCGGGGCCGAACCGGATCTACCAGGACGTCGTCGAAGCGATGGACATCGCCCGCGGTGCGGGCGTGCAGGTCATCGGGTTCACCCCGAGGGACGCGGGCGCCCAGTAGCAGGGCCCCGTGCGGCACGCCGTCGCCCGGACGTCTCCCGGATGTCGGCGTCGCCTGCTTCCCCAGCCCTTTCCGACGGGCGCCGGCCCCCGCCTCTGGCGGTGGTGCCGGCGCCCGTCGGATGTATGATGGAGCCGTGAACCAGAGCCACTCGACTCGCGCGCACCCGCTGCTGGAGCCTCCGCGCGACCCGCGCCGCCTCGTCGGGGCCGCGGTGTCGCTGTTGTTCCACGCGCTCATCCTCGTGCTCATCATCCGGGGGGCGGTCGACACCTTCATCCAGACGCCGGCGGCCGGCGACCCCGCCCTGGCGCGCGGGGGCGGTGGCGGCGGGGGTGGCGGGGGCGGAAGGGTCCGATATATTACGCTCCCGCCGCTGCAGCAGGCCGCTGCACCGGCCCCGGTGGAACAGCCCGCCGTTCCGCCACCGGATGTGGTGCCACCCGAAGTCGTCGCGCCGACCCCCGTGCCAGCCGATACCCAGCCGACCCCGACGGTCGTCGTGTCGTCGGCGGACAGCGTGCCGGCGCCCGGGGCGGGGAGTGGGGGGCCGGGCTCCGGTCCCGGGAGTGGTGGCGGCAGCGGCGGCGGGTCAGGCGGTGGGGTGGGGACCGGGACCGGCGCGGGAAGCGGACCGGGCAGCGGCGGCGGCGGTGGCGGCGGATCGGGCCGGGAGCCGCAGTGGACGTATGGGACCTTCTTCTTCGAGTCCCCGCCCAAGAAGCTCCGGGGCGAGATGCTTGAGATCACCTTCCACGTCCGGGCCGACGGGCGGGTGGCGCGCGTGGAGACGCACCCGGAGATCGACGACGCGGACTACGCGCGGCGATTCCGGGAGCGCGCAGAGTCGTTTCGCTTCC
This sequence comes from uncultured Gemmatimonadales bacterium, assembly GCA_963748815.1. GTDB lineage: Bacteria > Gemmatimonadota > Gemmatimonadetes > Gemmatimonadales > GWC2-71-9 > SPDF01. The sequence continues at coordinate 22,564 of CAVVKJ010000014.1, forward strand.
GGCCCGCGCGGAACGCCGAGGGCGCGGCCGTCCCCGGGGTGGCGAAGATGACCATCACACTTCCATCGAAATAGGACCTCATGAGCCAGCTCTTCCGCCTCAAGTCGGTCCAGGATTGCGAGGACGATCTCGCCTCGCGTGGCGGACTCCGCCGCACGCTCGGCAAGTGGCACCTGACCGCCCTCGGCGTCGGCGCCACCATCGGCGCCGGCATCTTCGCCACCACCGGCACCGCCATCGTCGGCGACGCGGTCCGCCCCGGCGCCGGTCCCGCCATCATCCTCTCCTTCATCCTGACCGCGGTGGCCTGCGGCTTCGCGGCGCTCTGCTACGCCGAGTTCGCGGCGATGGTGCCGATTGCCGGCTCCGCGTATACCTACGCCTACGCCTCGCTCGGCGAGTTCATCGCCTGGATCATCGGCTGGGACCTGATCATCGAATACGCCGTCGGCAACATCGGCGTGGCCATCGGCTGGTCGGGGCATTTCCGGGAACTCATCAGCCACTTCGGCCTGTCGCTCCCGGCCTGGCTCGCGACCGACTACCGGACCGCCTACGACGCCACGAAGGCCATCGCGGCCGGGGCCACCGATCCGAACACCGTCTACCTCGCCTCCGCGGTGACCGGGGCGCCGGAGGTCTTCGGATTCCCCCTGATCGCCAACGTCCCGGCGTTCATCTCCGTCATGCTGATCACCATCCTCCTGGTGTACGGCATCAAGGAATCCGCCAATTCCAACAACGCGATGGTGCTCCTCAAGATCGGGATCATCCTCTTCTTCATCGCGGTCGGCTTCACCCTCCTCAAGCCCGACAACTGGACCAACCCCGCCACCGGCGGCTTTGCGCCGAACGGCATCTCCGGCATCGGCGCCGGCGCGGCCATCATCTTCTTCAGCTACATCGGGTTCGACGCGGTGTCCACCGCGGCCGAGGAGGCGAAGGACCCCGGCAAGGACATGCCGTTCGGCATCATCATGAGCCTGCTGATCTGCACGGTGCTCTACATCGCCCTCTCCGCGGTGATGACCGGCATCGCCCCCTGGCAGCACCTCGGCACCGCCGAGCCGATGATCACCGCGCTCGCCTACGCCGACGGCCCGCCGAAGCTGATCAACGCCTCGCGCTTCATCATTTCGCTCGGCGCCGTCATCGCGATGTTCAGCGTGCTGCTCGTCTTCCAGCTCGGCCAGCCGCGCATCTTCATGTCGATGGCGCGCGACGGCCTCCTGCCGCCCTTCCTGGCCAAGGTGCATCCCAAGTACAAGACCCCGTACGTCGGGACCATTTTGACCGGGCTCTTCGTCGGCATCTTCGCCGCCTTCGCCAACATCGCCGAGGTGGTGGACCTCACCAACATCGGCACCCTCTTCGCCTTCGTGCTGGTGTCCCTGGGCGTGATTGTGTTGCGCTACAAGGAGCCGGACCGGGTGCGTCCCTTCCGGGTGCCCCTGGTGCCGCTCACGCCGATGATCTCCATCGTCGCCTGCGTGTACCTGATGTTCAAGCTGCCGAAGGTGACCTGGGAGCGGTTCGGGATCTGGCTGCTGGTGGGATTGGCGATCTACTTCCTGTACAGCATGCGGCACAGCCGGCTGCGGATCAAGGACAACGCGGAAGCGGCGGGGAAGCGGGAAAGCGGGGAAGCGGGGAAGTAGCGTGAGCTCGCGGCTGAAGCCGCGGCTCGGCTGATGTCGCTGAACCGACGCGTGGGTTGGCCGGACGCGCCGGAGCCGGTTCGGCTGTGCCAACAGGGAATTGCATTCCCGGCGTTCCCCGTCTCCAGCAAGCGGAGCGGGGGGAAGCCCGTCATGTTCCTCCCCGCCTCCCCGCTTCCCCGCCTAGAGCTTCTCCGCCATCGCCAGCGCTCCCAGCGTGGCGTCCACGATCGTGGCCAGGGGTCGCAGCGTGGACTCCGTCCCCAGCTTGTCCAGCACCGCGCTCCGGAGTGAGCGCTCCTCCGCGAGCATCCCCCCCATCAGCGCCACCCCCACCCGGTCGCCGGTGGGGAACTCGTCCGCCAGCCGCAGCACCAGCGCGCTCAACTCACGCGCCGCGTAGTCGGCGATCCCCTGCGCCACCGCGTCGCCCCGCTCCGCCGTGTGGAGCACGTGGGGTGCCAGTGAGGCCACTTCCGCCGGCCCGGCGGATGCCGCCCACCGCACCAGCGCATCGAAGTCGATGCTCCGGGTCACCTCCATGAGGACCGGCGTGATCGCGGTCTCGGGGCTCCGCCCGTCCTGCGCGCGGCTGACGGCGCCGAGGGCGGCGCGCCCGATCGCGTAGCCGCTCCCCTCGTCGCCCATCTGCCAGCCATACCCACCGCGCCGGAGCATCCGCCCCTCCGGATCCCGACCCAGCACCACGCTGCCGGTGCCCGCCACCACCACGATGCCGGGTCCGTCGCCGAAGGCGGCGACCAGCGCGATCTCGATGTCGGTGGTCACCTTGACCCGCTCGGCGAGCGCCTCGGTGCGCAGCGCCTGTTCCAGTTCCCGCCGCTCCGATTCCCGCCCGGCGCCGGCCGCGCCGACGACCAGCACCGACCCCCGCGTCGATCCCGCCGCCGCCAGCGCCTTGCGCACCGTCTCGGCGATGGTGGCCGCGGAGGCGATGGCGCGCCCCGGCCGCACCGCCGCGCCCGGCCCCAGCGCGCGCCCGCGGATCTGGTTGGGCTCGCCCACCGACACGGCGGTCTTGGAACCGCCGACATCGACGCCGATCAGGGGGGCGGTCATGACGATCTCTCCGGGTGTGGAAGGGTGCTGAGGAGCCATCCTGCCAGGATGGTCAGGGCGGTGCCCGCCGGAACGTACCACGGCCAGGCCAGTCTGCCCACGGGCGCCAGCCATGCGAGTCCGGGGACGCCGGCCAGCGGCGCCGAGAAGACCACGACCAGCATGACCGTCACCGACAGCAGCACGGCGCCGACCACGTCCCGGCTGCGGGAGCGCGCCACCCGGGCCGCGAGGACGTAGGTGCCAAGGAGCGCGCCGTAGGTAATCGACGCGATCGAGAGCGCCAGCACGACCACCGGCGTGTCGCCGCCGCGGGAGAGCTGGTCGAAGAAGAGCGCGGCCCCCACCAGGGCAATCCCCCAGAGCGCGGAGAAGAGTTTCCCGACGCGCAGCAGTCGCACCGGGTCCTTCACCCCCGTCCAGGAGGAGTAGAGGTCGTGCGTCACGGAGCTGGCCAGGGCGTTGATCGACGAGCTGATGGTGCTCATCGCGGCGGCCAGGATGCCCGCCACCATCAGCCCCGAGAGCCCGGTCGGCAGCTTGTCGAGAATGAAACGGGAAAAGATCTGGTCGGCCGGCATGTCGTCGGGGGCGAGTCCCGCCGCCCAGATCGCGGAGCCGATCAGGAGGAAGAGCGCAAACTGCGCGATGACCGCGACGCCGGAACCGATGACGGCAATGCGCGCGTCGCGGAGGGAACGGGTCGCGAGCAGGCGCTGCACGATGAGCTGGTCGGTGCCGTGTGACGCGGCGGAGAGGAGGGCGCCGCCGATCAGGCCTCCGAGCAGGGTGTAGGTCTGGGTGAAGCTGATGACCGGATTGAAGATACGGAGCTTTCCCGCCGCCGCGGCCGCCGCCAGCGCCTGGTCGGCGCCTCCCGCCAGGTGCCAGGCGATGCCGAGCGCCGCGAGGCCTCCCGTCACGTACACCGCCAGCTGGATCACGTCCGCCCACACCACCGCCTTCAGCCCGCCGAGGAGGGTGTAGGCCAGGGTGATGGTGCCCATCGCGACGATGGCGGCGGGCACCGACCAGCCGGTCAGCAGGGCGAGCGGAATCGATCCCGCAAAGATGCGGACGCCGTCGCCGAGGAGCCGCGTGAGCAGGAAGACGACGGACACCAGGCGGCGGCTGGTGGGGCCGAAGCGGTTCTCGATCCGCTGGTAGGCCGTCTCCTGGTCGCCGCGGAAGTACCCCGGAAGAAGCCAGAGCGCGACGCCGATCCGGCCGACGAGGTACCCGAAGGTGAGCTGCAGGAAGGTGAGGTCGCCCCGCGCGCCGAGCCCGGGCACGGAGATGACGGTGATGGCGGAGGTTTCCGTCGCCACGATGGAAAAGAGGATGGCCCAGGCGGGGAGGTTGCGCGCGCCGAGGAAGTAGTCGCCGGCGGTCGACTGGGACCGGGACACCCAGAGTCCCGCGCCCAGGGTGAGTGCGAAATACGCGGCGATGACGGCCAGATCGAGAGGTGCCATGCAGCCCCGGGGTGGAGGCGGGCGAGGGAGGGGCAACGAAAGAGGGGGGAACGATCCCCCCTCGGCACTCAATCTTCTGTCATTGCGAGGAGGCCCCGCAGGGGCCAACGAAGCAATCTCGGCCTCGCAATGACAAACGGCTACCTTCCCCGCTTCCCCGCTTCCCCGCCTATGCCGTGAAACTGCTCCCGCAGCCGCAGCCGCCGGTCGAGTTCGGGTTGGTGAAGGTGAATCCGCTCCCCTGCATCGACGAGACGTAGTCCACGGTCACGCCGGCGAGGTACTGCAGGCTGAACCCGTCCACGAATACCCGCACGCTGTTGAGGTCGAGGACCACGTCGTCCTCGAGCGCCTTCTCTTCGACGTTCAGGCTGTACTTGAACCCGCTGCAGCCGCCCGGCAGCACCGAAATCCGGAGCCCGGCCGTCTCGACGGGGACGTCCTCGGCGGCGATGAACTTGCGCACCTCGTCCGCGGCCTTGTCGGTGAGCGTGAGCTGGAATTGGGTCGACTGGGCTTCGGTCGTCATGGTGTTGCTCCTTGGGTGACGATCAAAGCTAGGGACTTTGCCCCGCACCTGTCAACGCGCCGCCACTGCAGCTGGTTGCACGGTGGGGTCGAGCGCCGTGAGGACCCGGTCGCCGACGCCGCCGCGCACGCCGGCGAACCGCTGGTTGGCCCGCGTGGGGTGGACGCGGTTGGAGAGCACGACGATCACCACTTGGCGCGCCGGATCCATCCAGATGCTGGTGCCGGTGAATCCGGTGTGGCCCACGCTGCCGGCGGACAGGAACCCGCTCCCGGTGTTCTCCGGCGTCGGGGTCTCCCACCCCAGCGCGCGCGGCGAGCCGGATGGCCGCTCCTGTCGCACCGTGAAGGACCGGAGAATCGAGTCGGACACCGCTGGCTGGCCCGGCGTTGCCGGGGCGCCACCGTACTGGGCCAGCCACCACTCCCCGAAGGTCAGGAGGTCCTCGGCGTCGGAGAAGATGCCGGCGTGTCCGGAGACGCCGTCCATCCGCCAGGCGTTTTCGTCGTGCACCTGTCCCCGGACGATCCGGTTCCGCAGCGAATCGAACTCGGTGGGCGCGACCCGCGGCAGCCAGGTGGCGGGCGGGTTGTACCGCGTCGAGGTCATCTGCAGCGGGACGAAGAGCCGGCGGGAGAGGAGCGAGTCGATCCGCTCGCCGTAGGCCGTCTCGATGGCCTGGGTCAGGAGGATGGCGCCGATGTCCGAGTAGGCGAATCGCGTACCGGGAAGGGTGTCGAGCGGGGTCGAGTCCGCCACCGCGAGCACGGCGGTGCGGCTGTAGCCGAGGAGGTAGAGCGGCCGCCACGGCGGGAGGCCGCTGGCGTGCGCAAGCAGGAGCCGGACCGTGACGCTGTCGGCACCGGGCGCCTCGAAGGCGGGCACGTACCGGGAGACGGGGGCATCGAGGTCGATGCGTCCCTCCTCGACCGCCCACATCATCGCGGTGGTGAGCCCCACCACCTTGGTGAGGGAGGCGAGGTCGTAGACCGTTTCCTTGTTGGGGCGGCGCCGAAAGCCGTCGCCGAGGTGGCCGGTGCCGTAGATGTAGCGATGGCCGGGCCAGCTGACCGCCACCACGATGCCGGGGGCGGCGCCGGCCTTCACCGCACTGTCGACGAAGTGGCGGAGCGGCTTCCAGTTCGGCCGGCTGTAGAGGGGGACGGGCCCGGGCGTGATGCGGGGCGCGCAGCCGAGGGCGGCGAGGAGGAGCAGTGCCGCGGCGCTGCTCCGCTTCAGCGAACGGCTCCCAGCGTGAGCCCGGTCCCGATCGGGATCGCCGCGTCGAGTGCGATGGGCAGCCGCCCGCCGATGTCCGCGCTGCCGGTCAGTGCCGCCGCGACCGCCTGCTCGTTGATCGAGCGCGAGGCCCACGCGAGCAGGTAACCCTGCACGGCGGGGGCCTGGGTCAGGAGATACGGCGACCCGAACGAGACCAGCACCGTCGGCTGGTGCAGCGCGGTGGCGTTGACCAGGTCGGCGACTTGCGGGGGGAGGCTGATGGTGCCGCTCCAGGCGCTGACGCGAATCGAGGCGGCCACCACCGCGACCGGCGAGGCGGCGAGCGCGGCGCGCGCCGAGTCGTAGCTGGCGGGGCCGCTCGACGGCCAGAGGCGGTAGGGGGTGACGGTGTACCCGGCGCCACGCAGCGCCTGGCCGAGGGCGGCGCCGAGGGTGCTCGAGGGGTCGTCGGCGTAGGTGAGCAGCGTGACGGGCTGCGGCGCCGCGCGGAGCTGCGCAACCACGCCGCCGCTGTCGCGCACCAGGACGAGGGACCGCTGCGTCACGTCGCGCGCCAGCGCCTGGTGTTCGGCCGTTCCGACCCGGTCCATCACGCTGTCGAGTGCCACCGAATGGCGCCTGAAGAGGCCGGCCCGCTTCTTCATCGCCAGCACCCGGCGGACCGACCGATCCAGCCGGGCTCGGGTGATGCGTCCCTGCTCGACGGCGGCGATCACGGCGTCGATCGCCACCGCGGCATCGGGGGGCTGGAGCAGCAGGTCGGCACCGGCGAGCAGCGCCAGCACCGCTGCCTCGCCCGGCCCGTAGGTGCGCACGATGCCCCCCATGTCCAGGGCATCGGTGACCACCAGCCCCTCGAACCCGAGCGAATCGCGCAGCACCCCGGTGAGGAGGGTGGGGGTCAGGGTGGCGGGACGGACCTTTCCGCTGTCCACGCCGGGCAGGGCAATGTGGGCCGACATCACTGCGGCGACACCACTCTTGATGGCGGCGCGGAAGGGGACCAGTTCGACGGAGTCGAGCCGCGACCAGGGCGCGTCGATGACCGGGAGCTCGATGTGCGTGTCGGTGCCGGTGTCGCCGTGCCCCGGAAAATGCTTCGCGGTGGCGAGCATCCCGTGCTCCTGGAGTCCGCGCACCTCGGCGGACACCAGCCGTGCCACGGCGGTCGGATCTCCCCCGAAGGACCGGGTGTTGATGATCGGATTGGCGGCGTTGTTGTTGACGTCGGCCACCGGCGCAAAGACCAGGTGGATGCCGACGGCGCGCCCCTCGACGGCCGTGATGCGACCCATCTCGTAGGCGTCCGACTCCCGGCCGGTGGCGGCTACCCCCATATTGGTGGGGAAGGCGGTGCCGCCGTTGAATCGCATCGCCGTGCCGCCTTCGAGGTCGGACGCGATGAGGAGGGGGATGGCGGCGTGCCGTTGCAGGGTGTTCAACCTGGCGGCGATGTCGAGCGGCGACCCGATCGAGACGATGATCCCGCCGACTTGCAGGGAGTCCACCCACGCCAGCGCCTTCTGGAATCCGGGGTCGTCGGCTGCGGTATAGCTGCCTGGAATCCATGGCATCACGAGCTGCCCGACCTTCGCGCGGAGCGGCAGCGTGTCGAGCAGCCGCTCGATCGGATCGGCGGGCGCCGGGGAGCCGACGGCGGTGATCGAAGAGTCGTTGGGGGCGGGTACCGACAGCGGCGCCGTCGCGCTGGAGGCGGCGCAGGCGAGCAGGACAACCGAATACTGGGCGAGGCGGGCGTGAATCACCGGCAGTTAATCCTGGTTGCGATGGTGGGTGTGGCGGCGGCCTGCGGCGGTCCCCGGGCCGCCGTGGCGCCGGAGCCGCTCCCCGCCACGATCGGCGTGCGACCGGGCATCGACGTCCTGCTCTCCGATTCGATATCGCTGGTCCGTCACGCCCGGCTCGGCCTGCTGACCAACCCGGCCGGGGTGGATGCGGTCGGCGTGAGCAATGTCGACCGGATCAAGCGGGACGGCCTGGAGCTCGTGGCGCTCTTCACCCCGGAACACGGGTACCGGGGGGAGGCCGACCCCGGGGCGGCCGTGCCGAACAGCGTCGACAACGTCACCGGCCTCCCAATCTACAGTCTCTACAACCAGAATACCGCCGCCATCGCCGCCACGCTAACCGGAATCGACCTGCTCCTGGTCGACCTGCAGGACGTCGGGGCCCGGTACTACACCTACTTCAGTACGACCGTGGCCGTGATGCGGGCCGCGGCAAAGACCGGGAAGCGCGTCGTGGTGCTCGACCGACCGAATCCGATCGGCGGCACGGTGCAGGGCAATGTGCTCGACCCGGCGTATACCTCGTACGTGGGCATCATGCCCATCCCGATGCGACACGGCATGACCCTCGGCGAACTCGCCCGGTTCGCCAACAGCGAGCTCGCCCTGGGGGCCGACCTCACCGTGATCCCGGTCAGCGGGTGGTCCCCGGCCATGGACCTGGCCCAGACCGGACTCCCCTATGTGCCGCCCAGCCCCAACCTCCGCTCCCTCGAGTCCCTCTTCCACTATCCGGGGCTCTGCCTGATGGAGGGGACCAACCTGAGCGTGGGGCGGGGGACGGATCACCCCTTTGAACAGATCGGCGCCCCCTGGCTCGACACCACGAAGGTGCTGGCGGGCCTGCGGGCCGCGAAGCTCCCGGGGGTGACCTTTGCCGGCGTGAAATTCCGCCCCAGGAAGCCGGGGGACGGCAAGTACCCCGAGAAGAGGCTGTTCGGCATTCGGCTGACGATGACCGATCGACACAGCTACGATCCGACGGTCACCGCCGTCACCATCATGGCGGTCATCCGGGCGGTGCATCCGACCCAGCTGAAGTGGACCGCGGCCCAGTTCGATCGACTCGCAGGTAACTCCATCCTGCGCACCGGGTTGGCGTCGGGCGTGACGCCCGGAGCCGCGACCGGGATGTGGTCGGAAGAGCAGGCGGCGTTCCTGCGGCGCCGGGAGCCGGCGCTGCTCTATCCGCGCAGTGGCCAGCCCCTGCAGTCGGGGACTGCCCCGTAATCGTGACCCCCGCGAAAGCGGGGGTCCAGAACCCGACCTCTGGATTCCCGCTTCCGCGGGAATGACGGGGGTGCCACCTTCCTTCCCCGCTTTCCCGCTTTCCCGCTTTCCCGCCTTCTGAATTGCCCTAACGCCTTCTCACTGTTAACTTTTCGCCGCTCTGAAGGTGGGCGAAAAATGTGACTTTGACGAGGTCTACCCGGTCCGTGAAGCTCTTCTCTCCCGGCGTCGAACGCGCCTACTACTCGGCCACCGGTCCCCTGGTCCGGTGGCTGGTGCGTTCCGGCGTTCGGCCGAACACCATCACGACCGTCGGCACCCTCCTCGTCGTCGTCTCGGCGGTCTTCTTCGGCTTGGGCTACATCCGGCTCGGCGGCGCCCTCCTGCTGCTGAGCGGCGGGATGGACACGCTGGACGGCGCGGTCGCCCGCCTGAGCGGCGCGACGACCAGGTTCGGCGCCTTCTACGACTCGACCCTGGACCGCGTGAGCGACGGCGCCACCTTCATCGGGATCGCCGCCTACCTGCTGCACGCGCCGGACGTGGCCTACCGGAACCTCGCCGTCATCCTCGCGATGGTGGCCACGCTTGCCTCGCTCGTCGTGTCCTATGCCCGGGCGCGCGCCGAGGGGCTGGGCATCGACTGCAAGGTCGGGATCGCCCAGCGCGCGGAGCGGATCATCGGGCTCGGAACCGCGTCGCTGCTGGTCGGCGCAGGGCCGCAGGCGCTGGTGTTGGAGGGGATCGTCGCCCTCCTCGCCATCGCCTCCATCATCACCGTCGTGCAGCGTTTCGTCTTTGTGTATCGCGCAACCAATGGGGCGTAGGGGCATCGCAGACGGTGCCCCGACGCCCCTCTCTGACATACCACACGTGAAAGGATGACCACCGTGGCGACTCAATCTGCCCGGTCAATCACGCCCGCCAAGGGCAAACTCGGGGTCCTCTGCGTCGGCCTCGGCGCGGTGACCACCACCTTCATGGCCGGCGTGGAAAACATCCGCCAGGGCCGCTCCAAGCCGATCGGCTCCCTCACGCAGATGGGCACCATCCGGCTCGGCAAGCGGACCGAGGCGCGCACCCCGCTCATCAAGGACTTCGTCTCGCTGGCGGCGCTCGAGGACCTCGTCTTCGGCGCCTGGGACCCGATTCCGGATGACGCCTACGAGTCGGCGCTCAAGTGCGGCGTGCTCGACAAGCACGAGCACGTGGAGCCGATCGCCAAGTTCCTGAAGGGCATCAAGCCGATGCCGGCCGTCTTCGACCAGTTCTACGTCAAGCGGCTGGTCGGGACCAACGTCAAGAAGGAAAAGACCAAGCGCGAGCTCGCCGAGGCCCTCCGCAAGGACATCCGCGACTTCAAGGCCGCCCACAAGTGTGACCGCCTGGTCATGGTGTGGTGCGCCTCGACCGAGGTGTTCATCGCCCCGGGCCCCACCCACCAGACGATGGCCACCTTCGACAAGGCGATGGACGCGAACGATCCCTCGATCGCGCCGTCGATGCTGTACGCCTACGCCGCCATCATGGAGGGCGTGCCCTACGCCAACGGCGCCCCGAACCTCAGCTGCGACGTCCCGGCGCTCGAGGCCCTGGCCCGCGAGAAGGGCGTGCCGATCGGGGGCAAGGACTTCAAGACCGGCCAGACGATGCTCAAGACCGTCCTCGCCCCGATGTTCAAGGCGCGGATGCTCGGCGTGGCCGGCTGGTACTCGACCAACATCCTCGGCAACCGCGACGGCGAGGTCCTCGACGATCCGGAGAGCTTCAAGACCAAGGAAGAGTCGAAGCTCGGCGTGCTGGAGCACACCCTGCAGCCGAAGCTCTACCCCGAGCTGTACGGCAACATCTTTCACAAGGTGCGGATCAACTACTATCCGCCGCGGGGCGACAACAAGGAAGGCTGGGACAACATCGACATCTTCGGGTGGCTGGGCTACCCGATGCAGATCAAGGTGGACTTCCTCTGCCGTGACTCGATCCTCGCGGCGCCGCTGGTGCTCGACCTCGCCATCTTCTTCGACCTCGCCGGCCGGTGCGGCCTCTCCGGCATCCAGGAGTGGCTGTCGTTCTACTTCAAGAGCCCGCAGGTGGGCCCCGGGCTGTACCCGGAGCACGATCTCTTCATCCAGCTGACCAAGCTCAAGAACACCCTCCGGTACCTCAAGGGCGAGGACCAGATCACGCACTTGGGCATCGAGTACTACGAGAACGACTGATGAAGTACTTCCATCGCACCAGCATCGCCCCTGACGCCGCCGTCGCGCGCGCCGCCGAGTACTTCGGCGCGCGGCTGACCCCGATCGAGGAGACCCCGCGCCGCCGCCGTTTTGGCGGGACGCTGGGGCAGATCGCCGTGACGGTCCAGGCGGAGGGGGGGCACTACACCCTGATCACGATCGACACCGACCAGCCGGGGGAGAGCGAGCTCGACAAGCTCGCCAAGCGCTTTCTCACGGTCGTGCACACCATGGCGGACCCCGCGCACGAGCCGCGGGGCGCCTACTGAGCCGTCGCCCGCCGGCGGCACCCTTTCCGGAGATACCGAGTCATGCCTCGTCTGGCCTTGCGGTGGCGTAACGCACTCCTCCTGCCCTTCCTGATGCTCCCGCTCCTGGCCGGCGTCGCCGCGGCGCAGGACGCCGCTCCGGCGCATCGCCCGGGCGGGGAGGTCAACCTCCTGTTGCCCGACCTGAACCAGGGCAACTTCCTCGGGTATACCGGGCACCAGATCCTGCTCTCCGGGATCGTCGTGTGCGTCCTCGGCCTGCTCTTCGGGCTCTGGAGCTACGCCGCCGTCAAGCAGATGCCGGTCCACAAGGCGATGGCCGACGTGTCGGACATCATCTACGAGACCTGCAAGGCCTACATGATCCAGCAGGGCAAGTTCCTGATGGGGCTCTGGGTCTTCGTCAGCGCCGTCATCATCGTCTACTTTCTGCTCACCGGCCTCGAACTCCCCAAGATCGCCATCATCCTCCTCTTCTCGCTCATCGGCATGGCGGGGAGCTACGGCGTCGCCTGGTTCGGCATCCGGATCAACACGCTGGCCAATTCGCGCACCGCGTTCGCCTCGCTCCGCGGCAAGGGGTGGCCCGTCTCGGAAATCCCGCTCCGCGCCGGGATGAGCGTCGGGATGATGTTGATCGCGGTCGAGCTGCTGTTCATGCTCGGCATCCTCCTCTTCATCCCCGCCGACGTGGCCGGCGCCTGCTTCCTCGGCTTCGCCATCGGCGAGTCGCTGGGCGCCGCGGCGCTCCGCATTGCCGGCGGCATCTTCACCAAGATTGCCGACATCGGCGCCGACCTGATGAAGGTCGTGTTCAAGATCAAGGAAGACGACGCCCGCAACCCCGGCGTCATCGCCGACTGCACCGGCGACAACGCCGGCGACTCGGTCGGCCCCACCGCCGACGGCTTCGAGACCTACGGCGTCACCGGCGTCGCGCTGATCACCTTCATCGTGCTGGCGGTGCCGGACACCACGGTGCAGGCCAAGCTGCTGGTCTGGATCTTCCTGATGCGGGTGATGATGGTCATCGCCTCGGGCCTCTCCTACCTCGTCAGCAACGCGGTGTCGAAGGCCAAGTACCGCGCCGCGGTGAAGTTCGACTTCGAACACCCGCTCACCCAGCTCGTCTGGCTCACGTCCATCGTCTCGGTCATCGCGACCTACGTCGTGTCCTACTTCATCATCCCGGAACTGGGCGGCAACACCGCGCTCTGGTGGCAGCTCTCCACGGTCATCAGCTGCGGCACGCTGGCCGGCGCGATCATCCCCGAGCTGGTGAAGGTGTTCACCTCCACCTCCTCGCGGCACGTGCGCGAAGTGGTCACCAGCTCCCGCGAGGGCGGGGCGTCGCTCAACATCCTGTCGGGCCTCGTGGCCGGCAACTTCTCGGCGTACTGGCTCGGCCTGACCATCATGGGCCTGATGGCCGCCGCCTACGGCGTCAGCACGATGGGGCTGAGCGACGGCATCATGCTGGCGCCCGCCATCTTCGCCTTCGGCCTGGTGGCGTTCGGGTTCCTCGGCATGGGCCCCGTGACCATCGCGGTCGACAGCTACGGACCGGTGACCGACAACGCCCAGTCGGTGTTCGAGCTCTCCACCATCGAGCAGATGCCCGGCATCGAGGCGGAGATCAAGCGGGACTTCGGCTTCGACGTCGACTTCAACACCGCCAAGGAACTGCTCGAGGAAAACGACGGCGCGGGCAACACCTTCAAGGCCACCGCCAAGCCGGTGCTCATCGGCACCGCGGTCGTCGGCGCCACCACGATGATCTTCTCGATCATCATGGCGCTGACCCACGGCCTCCAGAGCGGCATGGACAACCTGTCCATCCTGCACCCGCCCTTCCTCCTCGGCCTCATCACCGGCGGGGCGGTCATCTACTGGTTTACCGGCGCCTCGATGCAGGCGGTGACCACCGGCGCCTACCGCGCCGTGGAGTTCATCAAGGCCAACATCGTGCTCGAGGGCGTCACCAAGGCCTCCGTCGAGGACAGCAAGAAGGTCGTCGAGATCTGCACCCAGTACGCGCAGAAGGGGATGCTCAACATCTTCCTGGCGGTGTTCTTCTCGACGCTCGCCTTCGCCTTTGCCGAGCCCTTCTTCTTCATCGGCTACCTGATTTCCATCGCGCTCTTCGGACTCTACCAGGCCATCTTCATGGCCAACGCCGGCGGCGCCTGGGACAACGCGAAGAAGATCGTGGAGACCGAGCTCAAGGCGAAGGGGACGCCGCTGCACGACGCGTCCATTGTCGGCGACACGGTCGGCGACCCCTTCAAGGACACGTCGTCGGTGGCGCTCAACCCCGTCATCAAGTTCACCACGCTCTTCGGCCTCCTGGCCGTCGAGCTCGGCGTCTACCTGGCCGCCGAGAAGGGCAGCGTGCTGCTGCACGTGCTGGCCGTCGCCTTCTTCCTGGTGAGCACCGTCTTCGTGTACCGGTCGTTCTACGGCATGCGGATCGAAACGCAGTAACGGACCGATATGACACCGACTGCCGCACCGAGCACCACCCCGGCCGCCCCGCCGCACGGGCTGAGCCGGGCCCAGCTGCACGAGATGTACTACTACATGCGACTGACCCGCTCCCTCGAGGAGCGGCTGGTCAACCTGTACCGCCAGACCAAGGTCATCGGCGGGCTCTTCCGGTCGCTCGGCCAGGAGGCCGACAGCGTCGGCAGCGCCTACGCCCTCGACCGCACGAAGGGTGACTTCCTCTCGCCCCTCATCCGGAACCTCGGATCGATGCTGGTGCAGGGCGCCAAGCCGCTGGAGATCCTCCGGCAGTACATGGCCAAGGCGGAGAGCCCGACGCGGGGCCGCGAGCTCAACATCCACTACGGCGACCTCGAACGGGGGTTCATCGGGCAGATTTCCCACCTCGGCGACATGGTGCCGGTCATGGCCGGCGTGGCGCTCTCGTTCAAGATGCGGAAGCAGCCGAGGGTGGGGCTGGTCTACGTGGGCGACGGCGCGATGAGCACCGGCGCCTTCCACGAGGGCATCAACTTCGCCGCCGTGCAGCGCCTGCCGATGGTCATCGTCTGCGAGAACAACGGGTACTCGTTCAGCACGCCGATGCGGAAGCAGACCGCCGTGAAGCAGCTCGTCGACAAGGCCGCGGCCTACGGCATCCCCGGGGAGCGGGCGGACGGCAACGACGTGCTCGCCGTGTACGGCGTCACCAGGCCGGCGGTGGAGCGGGCGCGGCAGGGCGGGGGCTGCACCCTGATCGAGCTGGTCACCTACCGGCGGAAGGGGCACGCGGAGCACGACAACCAGTCCTACCAGTCCAAGGCGGAGATCGCGGAGTGGGAGGCGAAGGACCCCGTCGATCGGTGCGTCCGCGACTACCTCGCGGCGGGGTGGGCCACCACCGCGGAGCTGGCGGCCATCGACGCCCGGGTCGAGGCGCTCCTCGACGAGGCCGTCGGGATCTGTGAGAATGAGCCGATGCCCGGGGCGTTGACGGCGCTCGACGGCGTGCTGGCCGACCCGGCCCGCGCCGAGCTCGAATGGTACCGGAGGACCGATGGCTGAGGTGACGTACCTCGAGGCGATTCGCCAGGGGATGCAGGAGGAAATGCGGCGCGACGAGAACGTCTTCATCCTCGGCGAGGACATTGGCGCCTATGGCGGGGCGTTCAAGGTGACCGACGGGTTCCTCGCCGAGTTCGGGGA
Organism: uncultured Gemmatimonadales bacterium; assembly: GCA_963748815.1. Lineage (GTDB taxonomy): Bacteria > Gemmatimonadota > Gemmatimonadetes > Gemmatimonadales > GWC2-71-9 > SPDF01. The sequence continues at coordinate 37,785 of CAVVKJ010000014.1, forward strand.
GCAGCGGGTCATCGATACGCCGATCGCCGAGGCCGCCATCGTGGGCGCGGCGGCGGGCGCGGCGCACATGGGGCTCCGGCCCATCGCGGAAATGCAGTTCATCGACTTCATCTCCTGCGCCTACGACATGCTCACCAACTACGTGGCGACGGCGCGGTACCGGGCCGGGCTCCCGACACCGATGGTGGTCCGCGGGCCCTCCGGCGGGTATGTCCGCGGCGGGCCGTTCCACTCCCAGAACCCCGAGGCGGCGTTCCTCCACACCCCCGGGCTCAAGATCGTCTGCCCCGCCACCGCGCGGGACGCGAAGGGGCTCATCAAGAGCGCCATTCGCGACGATGATCCGGTGCTCTATTTCGAGCACAAGTTCCTGTACCGACGGATCAAGGAGGACCTGCCCGAGGGCGAGGAGATCCTGACGCCGATCGGGAAGGCGCGGGTGGCCCGTGAGGGCCGGGACCTGACGATCATCACCTGGTCCGCTATGGTGTATAAGGCGCTGGAAGCGGCGGAACGGCTGGAAAAGGAGGACGGGCTCCAGGTCGAGGTGCTCGACCTCCGGACGCTGCTGCCGATGGACGACGAGGCGATCATGGCCTCGGTCCGGAAGACCAACCGGGTGCTGATCGCGCACGAGGACACCCGCACCGGCGGCGTGGCCGGCGAAATCACCGCCCGCATCAACGACCAGGCGTTCGAATGGCTCGACGCCCCGGTCAAGCGCGTGACGGCGCACGACGTGCCGTTGCCCTACGCGCCGACGCTCGAAGACTTTGTGCTGCCGCAGACGGACGACCTGGTGCTCGCCGCCCGCTGGCTGGCCGCTTACTAGGAATTGGGAGAGGTTCGCATGGCGAAGATCGACGTGATCATGCCCCAGATGGGTGAGTCCATCGCCGAGGGGACGCTGTCGCGGTGGATGAAGAAGGTCGGCGACGCGGTCAAGCGCGACGAGCCGATCTTCGAGATCTCCACCGACAAGGTCGACGCGGAAATTCCCGCGCCCCAGGCCGGCGTCCTGGTCGAGATCCTGGTGCAGGAAGGGGAGACGGTCGCGATCCAGACCGTCGTCGCCCGGCTGGAGACGGACGCCAGCGCGGCGGCGGCAGCTCCAGCTCCCGCCCCGGCCGCCCCGGCCGCCCCGGCGGCGCCGGCACCAGCCGTCCCCAAGTCAGCCCCCGCGGCTGTTGCTGCACCCGTCCCCGCTTCCCCGCTGACGACTTCCCCGCCTCCGGCGAGCACCGGCGCGGAATCGGCGGACGAGCGGTTGCGCCGGAAAAGCACCCCCCTCGTCCGCAAGATGGCCGCCGAGCACAACCTCGACATCAGCGCCATCGCGGGGAGCGGACACGCCGGCCGCGTGACCAAGAGTGACGTTCTCTCCTACCTCGAGACTGCCCCCGCCGTCACCCCGGCGGAAGCCGGGGCCCGCAGCCCCGCGGCCCCGCCGGCGCCCGCCGCGGGCGCTCGCGGTGCGAGCCGCCTCATCGAAGTCCCGTCGCCTGTCGTCGAGCCGTGGGAAGGGGACCGGGTCGAGCCGTGGAGCAAGATCCGGAAGCTCACCGCCGATCACATGATCATGTCGCGCCGGGTGTCGGCGCACGTGAACAGCCTCTTCGAGATCGACTTCACCCGGGTCGCGCAGGTGCGCGCCGCCCGCAAGAAGGAATACGCCGAGCGCGGCGTGAACCTGACCTTCCTGGCGTTCATCGTGAAGGCGGTCGCCGACACCATCCGGAAGCATCCGGGCGTCAACGCCGCCGTCATGGGCGACGCCACCGTCTTCCGCCGCGACATCAACATCGGCATTGCCGTGGCGCTCGACTGGGGCCTCATCGTCCCCGTCATCAAGCGTGCCGACGAGCTGTCGCTCCTCGGCGTAGCCCGGGCCATCAACGACCTCGGCGAGCGCGCGCGCAACAAGAAGCTCACCCCGGACGAGGTGCAGCGCGGCACCTTCACCATCACCAATCCGGGCGGCTTCGGCTCCTTTGCCGGCACGCCGATCATCAACCAGCCGCAGGTGGCCATCCTGGGCATCGGCGCCATCGAGAAGCGGCCGCACGTGGTCACGGCGCCCGATGGGACCGACGCCCTCGCCATCCGGACCAAGGGAATGTTCACCATGGCCTACGACCATCGCATTGTCGATGGCGCCGACGCCGACCGCTTCCTGGCCGACCTGAAGACCGCCCTGCAGACCTTCCCCGACACCGGCGCCTGAGCGGTGGCCCGGGCACTGGCGGCGGCCCGGGTGAGCGTGCCGACGGCGCGGGAAGGGGAGTACCTCGCCCTGGCCGGTCGACTCGCCGCGCTGCTGAAGGCGCGGGGCCAGCACCTCTGGGTGTTCCGGCATCCCGACCGCCCCGGTGCGTTCCTGGAGTTTCGGGAGTCGGCCGACGGCGACGGCCCACTCGGCCCTGGCGCCGACGCCGGACGAAGCCGCGCTGCTCGGCGCCCTGCGAGGCGTCGCATCGTACGATCCCGGCGCCGACGAGCTCTGGCTCGAAGTTTCCCTGGCGGACTGAGGTATTCATGCCCACACGCACCATCGACGTCGCCGGCGCGACCTGGCGGGTCACCCCGAGCGGCCGCGTCACCCAGTTCGTGCGCGACGAGTTCACCATGCTCTTCACCAGGGGCACCGGGCCCGACCGCGAGGAGCGGGTGGCCAAGTATGCGCCCCTCGGCGCGCGGAGCCGCGAACTGTCCCTGGCCGAGCTGACCGACGCGCAGCTCCAGGCGCTCTTCAGCCGGTCCCAGCCGTCCTGGACCTCGCCTGACACGGGGTATCGGCGCTGACTCCTCCTCGGTTCATCGACCTGCACATGCACTCCACCGCATCGGACGGCGCCCTGCCGCCGGCCGGCGTCGTGGAGTGCGCCAAGTCCGCGGACCTCGTGGCGATCGCGCTCACCGATCACGATTCGGTGGCGGGGGTCGCCGAGGCGGTGACGGCCGGCGAGGCGCTCGGCGTCCGGGTCATCGCTGGCTGCGAGTTCTCCGCGTCGGCCCCCTGGGGCGAGGTGCACGTGCTCGGCTACTTCCTCCCGGTGGGCGATGAGGCGGTCGAGACGTTTCTCGACCGGTGCCGCGCCGACCGCCGCCGCCGCGCCGAGGTGATGTGCGGGCGGCTCCAGGAACTCGGGCTGGCGGTGACGCTGGACTCGGTGCTTGAGGAGGCCGCAGGCGGGGCCATCGGCCGCCCGCACGTCGCGCGCGCCGTGGTGCGCGCCGGCGGCGCGGACGACGTGAACGCCGCCTTCGACCTCTACCTGGGGCGAAACAAGCCCGCCTACGCCGACAAGGTGCTCCCGACGTTCGCGGAGGTGGCGGACCTGGTGCACGCGGCGGGCGGCATCGTGTCGGCCGCGCACCTGCGTGACCGGGCGACGCGGCCCTACCTGCAGCGGCTGAAGGCGGAGGGGCTCGACGCCGTGGAGGTGCGGCACCCGCGGCACGCGGCCGAAACGCGGTCGCGGATCGCCGGGCTGGCGACGGCGCTCGACCTGGCGCGCACCGGCGGGAGCGACTGGCACGGCGACATCGGACCGGGAGAGGAGCACGGCTCCCTCGGCTCCCAGACGGTGCCGGAAGACTGGCTCGAGCGGCTCGAATCGCGCCGCCCCACGCCGAAATGACGGACCCCGCCATGGCGATCGCGTGGAATTTCACCGGCAAGGTCGTGCTGGTCACCGGCGTGGCCCGGGTGGGCCAGATCGGACACGCGGTTGCGCTCGCCTTCGGGCGCGCCGGCGCGAAGCTGGTGCTCTGCGACCGGAATGCGGTGGCGGCGGCGGCGCGGGCCCGGGAATTCGAGGCGGAGGGCATCGAGGCCCGGCCGACCGCCGGCGACCTGACGGAACCGGACATCGCCCGGCTGGCCGTCGAGACCGCGGTCAAGCATTTCGGGCGGCTCGATGTCGTGGTGAATGTGGCGGGCGGCCTGACCACCTTCGGGCCGGTCGAGGGAACGACGGCGGCGGATTTCGACCGGGAAATCGCCATCAACCTCAAGACGACGTTCCTGGTGTCGCAGGCGGCCATCGCCGCGCTGGCCGAGACGCGCGGCGTCATCGTGAATTTCACGTCCATCGCCGTCGTCCAGCCCGCGGACCAGATGGCGGTCTATGCCGCGGCCAAGGCGGGCGTCGCGGCGTTTACCCGGAGCCTGGCGGTCGAGGTCCGTGACCGTGGCGTGCGGGTCAACGCCGTGGCGCCGAGCATGGTCCGCACCAGCGACAACGTGGCCGCCGTCGGCGGCGACGACGTCAGCTGGGTGGAGATGAGGCAAATCACCGATGGAGTCCTCTTCCTCGCGAGCGACGCCCCCGAGGCCCTTACCGGGCACGTCCTCCCCATCACCAACGGCGCGCCCTGACCCGCTCGCGGTCCACGAATTTGTCGTCGTGGGCGGCGGCTGTTACGGCACGTTCTACGCGCGCCAGCTGGCGCGCGCGAAGGCGCGCGGCGTCCTCACCTACGCGCGTGTGCTGGTCGTCGACAAGGACCCCGCCTGCCAGGTGACGCGGGAGCTGCCGCCAGTCGGCTGATCGGGAGTTGGTGGTGCAGGAGTGGGATGGGTTCTTTGATGGGTATCTGCGCCCCTCGGGAGTCGCGGCTGATCCCGGCTCGGCCTGTCGAAAGCGACGCGATCCTTGTCCGACCGTTCTCACCCCGCCCGTCCCCTGTGGGCCGCCTTCGTACATCGTCCCCTCCCCCCTCATGCCCCACCTGATGTTCGACTGGCTGAAGCGCCTCGCCGCGCGTCGACCTGGCCCGGGCGTCGCAGTCGCGCAGCAGCCGCTCACCGACCCCGTCGGCACCCCGTACGACACCCTCGCGCCCGACGGCACCCGCTACGTCTCCTGGGCCGACTGGCTCTGCCCGACGCATTGCATCGAACCGGCCACCTGCCCGGTCATCCGCGCGCCACGGATGTGGGAGATGTCGGAGACAGCGACGGCCGTCGTGGAGCGGCTCTCCAAGTCCGGGGAGGTGTTCGGCCCCGCGTTGTTCGTCACCCGGCACCTGACCGACGGCGTGGGCGCGTTCGCGGTGAGCGACGCCGTGGCCGCGGCAGGGCTGCTCGCTCAGGCGGGCGCAAGCGGGCGCCCGGCCTCGCTGCTCGTCGGCACCGTCTCGGCGTGTCACGGGGCGCTGGGGTTGCTCGGCCTTGGATAGACAGCGGGCATCGACTGCGCCTCGCGCGATGTGGCGGGCCGCCTCGCCGAGCGATATACTTCAGCATCCCTGAACGATCCCCCTCCTCCAGCGGCGGGACCCAATGGACATCCAGTGGTGGCACTGGCTCGTAGTTGGTCTCTTCCTCGTCGTGGTGGAGCTGGCCGCGGCCGGCGGCTTCTACGTCATCTTCTTCGGCATCGCGGCGATCCTCGTCGGGCTGCTGGCCAGCGTCAACGCCGCGGGCTCGATCGGCGCGCAGCTCATCCTGTTTTCCGTGCTCTCCGTGGCCTCCCTCCTCCTCTTCCGGGACCGGCTGGTGAAGCGCTTCCAGGGTGACCCGCAGGCGCCCCAGATCGACCAGCTCGTGGGCGAAACGGCCATCGTCACCGAGGCGCTTCAACCAGGTGCCGTCGGCAAGGTCGAGTTGCGGGGTACGACCTGGTCCGCCCGCACGAGCACGGGAGCGCTGCTGCCTCGCGGCACCCGCTGTCGGGTGACGAGCGTGGATGGTCTTACCCTTTCCGTCGAGCCCGAAGGAGCAGGCCAATGAACCCGATCGTCATCGTCGCGTTGTTCCTCGGCATCGTCATCGTGATCGCCATCGCCAAGACGGCGGTGGTGGTGCCGCAACAGAGCGCGTTTGTGGTGGAGCGCCTGGGCCGGTTCTCGGGCGTGCTGCAGGCGGGCTTCCACGTCCTCATCCCGTTCGTCGACGTGATCCGGTATCGCCATTCCCTGAAGGAGGGGGCGTGGGACATCCCGGAGCAGGTCTGCATCACCCGCGACAACGTGCAGGTGGGCGTGGACGGCGTCCTCTACCTCAAGGTGCTCAACGCCGAGCGGGCGTCGTACGGCATCGTGGACTTCGTGTTCGCCATCACCCAGCTGGCGCAGACCACGCTCCGCAGCGAGATCGGCAAGATCGACCTCGACAAGACGTTCGAGGAGCGGATGAACATCAACAGCGCGGTCGTCGCGGAGCTGGACAAGGCGTCGGAGCCGTGGGGCGTCAAGGTGCTGCGCTACGAGATCAAGAACATCACGCCGCCGCACGACATCCTCGCCGCGATGGAGAAGCAGATGCGCGCGGAGCGGGAGAAGCGCGCGGTCATTCTCACCTCCGAAGGCCAGCGCGACGCGGCCATCAACGTCGCCGAAGGCAACAAGCAGCAGGTCATCAAGGCGTCCGAGGCCAACCGGCAGCAGCAGATGAACGAGGCCGAGGGCGAGGCGTCGGCCATCCTGGCGGTGGCCAGCGCGACGGCCGAAGGGATTCGCATGGTGGCCGAGGCGATCCACCAGCCGGGCGGCGTCGAGGCCACGCAGCTGCGCGTGGCCGAGAACTACTTGGTGCAGTTTGGCGCCCTGGCGCAGAAGACCAATACGATGATCCTGCCGGCCAACGTGGCCGACGTGGCGTCGATGGTGGCCACGGCGATGAAGGTGTTCAAGCAGGCGTGAGGTGACGTTCGGTACGGGAACGGCAGGAGACACCAGCGCAGGAGGACACCTGAATCGGACCGTTGCCGTCGCCGTCGCCGTGACCTTCCTCGGCGTGGGCGCCTCCGCCTGCGACCGCCCCTCCGGCAACGCCGATTACCAGGTCACCGACAGCGCCGGCGTCAGACTGGTGATGAACGGTGGCCAGGGGGCGTGGGCGCCGGGAGGGAGCTGGCAGTTCGAGGAGGATCTTCGGATCGAGTCTCCGGAGGACGAGGCGGGTCGCCAGTTCGGGGTCATCGCGGGCGTCGCGGTAAACAGCCGCGGCGACATATTCGTGCTCGACCGCTCGGTCCCCAACATCCAGCACTTCGATTCGAACGGTTCCTACCTCGGGACCATCGGCGGACCGGGAGAGGGCCCGGGGCAGTTCGGGCGGATGGTCGCGGAGATGCTGGTCGGCGCCGGCGATACCCTTGACCGTGCCTGATCTCGGCAACCTGCGCATCGAGATCTTTGCGCCCGATGGCCGGTTCGTGCGGAGCTTATCCCACCCCAGGCTACCCCGACACGCCCTTCCTCTGGCGGACGCTCCCGCAGGGCCGGCTGGCGGGTCAGGTCAACGCGATGGTAATGCCCGGCCAGACCGCGGATGGTCGCACCAACGTCGTCGTTCGCCTGGCGCCCGATGGGACGGTGCAAGACACGATCCTCTCGTTCCCGCTCGACCCGATCTTCGATATCAGCCAGGGCCCCGGCAGCATGAAGGCACGGTTCTTCAATTCCACCGCGACCTGGACCACGGCCGGCAACGGACTCGTCGCGGCCGGCATGACCGGTGAGTACCGCCTCTCCGTCTACGCACTCTGATGGCACCCTGCGGATGATCTTCGCGAAGCACCACGAGCCGAAACCGGTCACAGAGGCGGATCGGGAGCGGGTGACGACCGCGTTCAGGCAGGCCTTCGAAGCGCAGATCGCCAAGATCGACAACGAGCAGGTACGCGGGGCTATGGCGCAGATGGCCGGCAACATCGAGTTCGGCGCGACCTACCCCGCGTTCGGCGCCGTATTGGCGGGGCCGGAGGGGAGCTGGCTGGTCCGTCAGCCGGCTACCGCGCAGGACGTCGTCGGCGCGATCGGAAAACTCCCGACAATTGAAGCGCCGCCGGCCCCGCCGGTGTGGGATGTCTTCGACGCCGACGGACCGATTCCTCGGCACCGTCGCATTTCCCGTCGGCTTCCGCCTGACCGCGGTGGCTGGCGGGAAGTTCTATGGCATTGAGATGGACTCGCTCGACCTTCCCTCCGTCGTGCGGCTCGCAAAGACCGGTGGCGAAGTCGGACCCTGACGCCGGCCGGGAGGACACTGCATGCATTCCAGGTGGATGCTGATACTGCTCGTCCCCCTCGCGGCGGCCCCGCTCCATGGCCAGGTCCCGCTTCGCCCCGTGCCACTCGGGGCGACACCCAGCCGCACCACCGGCGAGCTGCCCGTCCCCCATCGCATCGTGCCGGAAGAAAGCGTCTGCCTGGAAGAGCCGCCCCACTCGTTGATGACGATCACCGACACCATCTATCGCGATTCGTCCTACATCGAGGCGTCCGTGGACGTGCCTCCGGACCTGGTCAAGATTGGCAAGCGCCGATACCCCACCGATCTGCAGCACGCCGGCGTGGGCGGGCGGGTCGTCTTCTCTTTCATCATCGATACCCTTGGGCACGCCGAGCCCTGTTCGTTCCACGTCCACTCGGTCGCGGACCCGAGACTCGAGGTCGCCGCCCTTCGGATGGTGCTGGAGAGCCTCTTCCGGCCGGGCGAGGTGCGGGGACAGAAGGTCCGTGTGGCCGTCAACCAGGCGGTGACGTTCAATCCCTGATTAATTTGGTCACCGCGCTTCGCACGCCACACCCGCGACCACACCTTTTCCACCCTCCGAGCACTATCGATGAATCCTCCCGGCTCAGTCCGCAACGTCGCCGACACCGCCCACTGGGTGGCGCTCTACCGTGCCATTGAATCCGAGCGCCGGACGCGCATTTCCACGATGCGCACGCGCGACGCCTGGCGGGCACGCGAGGCGAGGAGATCCATGCGACGCTGCCCAAGCCAATGCGCAACGCCGCCTGGTCGGTGGTGGCCCGGACCGTCGTCATGGACCGCATGATCCAGGCGGAGATCAGCGCTGGTGTCACACTCGTCGTCAACCTTGCCGCCGGGCTGGATACGCGGCCCTATCGCCTCCCACTGCCTCCGATCCTCACCTGGGTCGAGGTGGACCAGCCTGCCTTGCTCGCCGAAAAGTCGGCGCTGCTCGAATCGGCCACCCCCAATTGCATCCTGGAGCGGGTCTCGCTCGATCTCTCACAGGAGGCTCCCGCGCGGCAGCTGCTGCAGCAACTCGGCGAGCGGGCCGAGAAGGTGCTGGTCATCACCGAGGGGCTGCTGATGTATCTCCGCCCCGAGGACGTCGCGACGCTGGCACGCACGATGGCCGGTGTCCCCACCATCGAGAGCTGGGTCACGGACGTCATTTCGCCCGGGTTGCTGCGGATGATCGAGAAAGACTGGGGGCACACGCTCCGGGCGGGGAGCGCGACCATGCATTTCGCGCCCGTCGAAGGGGTGGCCTGGTTTGAATCCCGTGGCTGGCGGGTGGCGGAGTGCCATTCGACCTTTGCCGCCGCGAAGGCGCTGCGGCGGCTCCCGCGATTCCTGCACCTTCTCTCCTTCCTGCCGGGCAGCGACGGCTTCCACCCCGATCGGCCCTGGTCGGGGATCTGCCTCTTGACGCGCGCCGGCGATGAGACGCCCCCCACAGTACCGCCGCCGGGTGACGCCCGGTAGGGAACCCCCAATTGTTCTATATTTGAAGGACGGGCAGCGTCCCCGCTTCCCCGCTTCCCCGCACAACAGCGGTCGGCTGCGGATAACCCTACACTTGGCTTCCACATGTCCCGCTCCACCCACGATGTAATCATCATTGGCGCCGGCCCCGCCGGCCTCTGCGCCGGCATGTACGCCGGGCGCGGCATGCTCGACGCCGTCGTCCTCGAGCGCGGCATTCCCGGCGGCGAGCTCCTCAACACCGACCTGATCGAGGACTACCCCGGCTTCGCCACCGTGAAGGGCCACGAACTGGCCCGTCTCATGGCGGAGCACGCCGAGAAGTTCGGCGCCAAGATCATCCAGGAAAACGTCGACACCGTCGCCCGCCGCGAGGATGGAATCTTCGAGGTGGCCTGCAGCAGCGGCAACACCTTCGAGGCGCCCGCCGTCATCCTCACCGCCGGAGGCACGCCGACCAAGCTCGGCGTGCCGGGTGAGCTCGAGTACGCGGGGCAGGGGGTCTCCTACTGCGCGGTCTGCGACGGCGCCTTCTTCAAGGGCCAGACCATCGCCGTCGTCGGCGGCGGCGACGCCGCGGTCGAGGAGGCTGCGTACCTGACCCGGTACGCCGAGAAGGTGTACGTCATCCACCGGCGCGAGGAGTTCCGCGCGTCGAAGCTCCTCCAGGAGCGGCTCTTCGCCAATCCCAAGGTCGAGGTCATCTGGAACAAGGTGGTGACGGAGCTGACCGGCGACCACACCGGGCTGCAGGCCGTCGCCCTCAAGGACACCGTGACCGGCGCCACGTCGTCGCTGCCGGTGACCGGCTGCTTCATCTTCGTCGGCTTCAAGCCCAATACCGGGCTCGTCACGCAGCACTTCGCGCACGATCCGGCGGGGTACATGATCACCGACGACCGGATGATGACCTCCATCCCCGGCCTCTTCGCGGCCGGCGACGTGCGGGTCCAGCTCACCCGCCAGGTGACCACCGCCGTCGGCGACGCGACGACGGCGCTGATAGCCGTCGAGAAGTTCCTGACCGAACGGAAGGCCGCCGCCGTTGCCTGAGCCGATCGTCGTCTCCATCCCCAACGGGCAGTTCATGCAGAACTGCTACCTGGTCGGCAATCCCGACACGGGCAGGGCGGCGATGATCGATCCGGGGGAGGAGAGCGGGCGCATCATGGCGGAGGTGGAGCGGCGGGGCTGGACGCTCGACGCCATCTGGCTGACCCACGGGCACATCGACCACATCATGGGCGTCGACGACGTCATCAGGCGCTGGCCGGTGCCGATCTGGCTGCACCCCCTCGATCGTCCCCTCTACGACAACCTGGCGCCGCAGGCGCAGATGTTCGGGTTGCGCTGCCTGCCCGCCCCGCCGCACCGACCGACGAGATCGTCCCCGGCCAGCCGCTGACCCTCGGCGATATCACCTTCGATGTGCGGTTTGCCCCCGGGCATTCACCGGGAAGCGTCGCCCTGGTCGGCTACGGTCGGGTGTTCGGCGGCGACGTGCTCTTCAATGGTTCCATCGGGCGGACCGATCTCCCCGGTGGCGACACGGCGACGCTCTTCGCCTCCATCGAGCGCGAGTTCCTGACCCTGCCCGACAGCACCATCGTCCACAGCGGCCACGGCCCCGACACCACCATCGGCGTCGAGCGCGAACGACGAATCCCTTTCTCACCGGGGTGTATCGCCTTGAGTAACGCGGGAGCGGACGTCGCCCCTCTCCCGGAGGGAGAGGGGTTGGGGGTGAGGGGTTCGACGTCGGGGCACCGAAACCTGGACCCCGGCGACCCTGCCCCGGCGAACGCCGGGGGCCGGGGTGACGACGAGCGACCTTCCCCGCGGCCCCGCAGCCCCGCTGCGCCCGCCTCTTGTGCAACCGCTGCGGCTTCGAGGTGCGGACCCGCGCCATGGGGTGCAAGAACCCCTGCCCCAACTGCGGCACGGTCTATCCCCTGGGTGACTGTTCGGATTAGGGAGCCCTTCAGTAAGGACGGAATGTGGGGCACACGTCCCCCCTCTCCACATCGTGGAGAGGGGGTCAGGGGGTGAGGTCACTAGCGCGACATGCCGACCAGCATCACCGTGCGCTCCACCGCCTCCACCACCCCGTGCGGCACCCCGGCCGGCGCCCACACCAGCGTCCCCGCCCCCGCCTCCCGTTCCTCACCACCCACGCGCAGCCTCGCCTTTCCCTCCAGCACGAGGTAAAATTTGTCGGCCCCCTCGTGCGCGTGGACCGGCTGCGACTGCCCCGGCTCGAAGCAGTTGAGCCCGGCAAAGAGGTGCGCCCCCAGCGCCAGGTCCGCCTTGGCGAACTTGCCGGCGGCAAAGGTCGTATGGTCGGCAACATGCTTGAAATAGTCGCTCATCGTGCCCCCGTGGGCTGCACCGTGAATCAACGTCCGCTCAACCGGTATCCGTCATGAAGACACGCATCGAAAAGGACCCCCTCGGCGAGAAGGCCGTCCCCGCCGACGCGCTCTACGGCATCCAGACCCTGCGCGCCATTGAAAACTACCCGATCTCCGGACTCCGCCCCCTCCCCGCCTTCGTCGACGCCGTCATCCAGATCAAGCAGGCCGCGGCGCTCACCCACCGGGAGACCGGTCGGCTCGACAAGAAGCTGGCCGACGCCATCGTCGCCGCCACGCAGGAGGTGCTCGCCGGGCACCATCGCGACCAGTTCGTGGTGGACGTCTACCAGGCCGGCGCCGGGACGAGTCACCACATGAACTGCAACGAGGTGCTTGCCAACCGCGCCAACGAACTCCTCGGCGGCGAGCGGGGCGCCTACGCGCCGGTCCATCCCAACGACCACGTGAACATGGCGCAGAGCACCAACGATGTCATTCCCACCGCCATGCGCCTCGCGACCCTGACCACCCTGCCCCCGCTCCTGGAGGCGATGGACCGTCTGGCCGCGGCCTACCTCGGCAAGGGGAAGGCGTTCGACGAGATCATCAAGTCGGGACGGACCCACCTGCAGGACGCGACCCCGATCCGCCTCGGCCAGGAGTTCACCGCGTACGGACACATCGTCGCCCGCCACCGGGCCAAGCTGGCCGAGGCGGCCCGCTGGCTTCGCGCCATGAACATCGGGGGCACCGCCGTCGGGACCGGCATCAACGCCGAGGCGGAGTATCCCGCCCTGATGGTGAAGCATCTGCAGGAAATTACCGGCCATACCCTCGAGGTGGCCGAGGATCGCGTCCACCTGATGCAGTCGATGGGCGACATCGCCTCCTTCAGCGGGGCACTGCGCGCCTGGGTCCTCGACCTCAACAAGCTCGCCAACGACATCCGGCTCCTCGCCTCCGGCCCCCGCACCGGGCTCGCGGAAATCGGGCTGCCCGAAGTGCAGCCCGGGTCGAGCATCATGCCGGGCAAGGTGAACCCGTCGATCGCCGAAATGGTCAACCAGGTCTGCTACCAGGCGCTGGGGCTGGACACCACGGTGGCCATGGCGGCGGAGGCGGGGCAGCTCGAGCTGAACGTGATGATGCCGGTCATGACCCACAACATCGTCTTCAGCCTCATGATTGTCGGCAACGCGACGCGGGTGTTCGCCGAGCGGTGCGTCGAGGGCATCACCGCCGACGAGAAGCAGTGCGCGCACTGGCTGGAGCGGAGCCCGGCGCTGGTCACCGCCCTGGCGCCGAAGATCGGTTACGCCGCGGCGGCGAAGCTCGCCAAGGAGGCCATCGCCACCGGGCTGACCGTGAAGCAGCTGGTCACCGAGCGCAAGATCCTCGAGGGGAAGGAACTCGAGGAGATTCTCGACCTGCGGGCAATGACCGAGCTGGGCGTGCCCGGGGGAAAGGGACTCCCGGGCGGGGGCTGAGCGACGATTGGGCGCGCGGTTGATATCCCACCTCCGCGCTCCCATATTGGAACCATGCGAGTCACCACCTGGACCGAGTACAGCCTGATCATCTCCCTCCACCTCGCGCGGCGGGGTGGGACGGCGCCGGTGGCGGCGCGGGACATCTCCGAGTCGGAGCGCCTCCCCGGCGACTACGTCGAGCAGATCCTCCTCCGCCTCCGGCGGGCCGGGCTGGTGGAGAGCGTGCGCGGCGCCCGCGGGGGCTACCTGCTCGGCCGCCCCGCCGAGGAGATTTCGGTGCACGACGTGATGGCCGCCTGCGATCACCAGATCTTCGAAATCAACTGTGAAACGCACCAGGTGGATGATGAACGCTGCGGCCCCGGTGCCCAGTGCAGCATCCGCCCGGTCTGGCACGCCCTGCGCAACCGGGTGGATGACCTCCTGAAGGGGGTCAGCCTGGCCGACCTGCTGCAGGACGAGGCCCGGGTGCAGGAACTCGTCGGGATCGCCGCCGCGTCCTGAACGCCGGCGGTCCCCACCATGGCTGACCCACTCCATCCCGATCCACCCCCGCTCTCCGCCGCCGAATTCCAGCGGTACTCCCGGCATCTCATCCTCCCGCACGTCGGCGAGGCCGGCCAGCGCCGGCTGAAGCAGGCGCGCGTCCTCGTGGTCGGGGCAGGGGGGCTCGGCTCCCCGGCGGCGCTGTACCTCGCCGCCGCCGGCGTCGGCACCATCGGCCTGGTCGACGCCGACCTGGTGGACGTCAGCAACCTGCAGCGCCAGGTCCTCCACGGGACCTCCACCGTCGGCCTGCCCAAGCTCGACTCCGCCCGGGACCGCATCCACGACCTCAATCCGCTCGTCGCCGTCGAGCGGTTTCCGGAGCGACTGACGTCGAAGAACGCGCTCGACATCTTCGCGGGGTTCGAGGTGGTGCTCGACGGCAGCGACAATTTCCCGACGCGATACCTGATCAACGACGCGGCCTTCCTCGCCGGAATCCCCGATGTCTACGGCGCCATCTTCCAGTTCGAGGGGCAGGCCTCGGTGTTCGCGGCGAAGGACGGCCCCTGCTACCGATGCCTCTACGCGGAGCCGCCCCCGCCCGGCATGGTCCCGGGATGCGCGGAGGCGGGGGTGCTCGGGGCGCTGCCAGGGGTCATCGGCTCCCTGCAGGCGATGGAGGCGATCAAGCTCGTGCTCGGCATCGGCGAGCCGCTCATCGGCCGCCTGATGCTGTTCGACGCGCTCCGGCTGCAGTTCCGGGAGCTCGCGCTCCAACGCGACCCCGCCTGTCCGCTTTGTGGGGCGCAACCCACCGTGCGCGAGTTGATCGACTACGAGGAGTTCTGCGGTGTGGTGCCCGTGACGGCGCCAGCGGGTCTCGAGGTGACGCCGGCCGAACTGCAGCGTGAACTGGCCGGAGGCCGGCCGGTCGTGCTGGTCGATGTGCGGGAAGTGCCGGAGTGGGAGCTGGTGCGGCTGGAGGGCGCGCGCCTGGCGCCGCTCTCGCGGTTGCCCGGCCTGGCGCATTCGCTTGACCCGTCGGCAAACATCGTCGCGTACTGCCACCACGGCGTGCGCTCGCTGCAGGCGGCGACCTTCCTCCGCTCGGTGGGACTGCCCCACGTGCGAAGCCTCGCCGGCGGCATCGACCGGTGGGCTCAGGAAATCGATCGGGAGATGGTGCGGTACTGAGGAAGGGAAGTGCCGAAGGGGGGACTCGAACCCCCACGGGCTTGCGCCCACTGCGCCCTGAACGCAGCGCGTCTACCAATTCCACCACTTCGGCGTGGGCGGCAAAGGTAGCGGGAGGCCGGCCCCGGCGTCAAGCGGCCCGTTGACCCTCCCGAACCCACTGTCTATCTTGGGTTTACGAGCCGCCCATGTCTACCAAATCGGATGCGCCCACGGAGCGCCGGCATTCGGTCGCCCGCAATCCCAAGGCGACCCACGACTTCCACATCCTCGAGACGTGGGAGGCGGGCCTGGTGCTGACCGGTACCGAGGTCAAGTCGCTCCGCAGCGGCAAGGCGTCCATCAAGGAAGCGTACGCCCGGGTTTCCGGGGGACAGGTGTTTCTCGAAGGAATGAACGTCACGCCGTACGCCCAGGGCAACCGGTACAACCACGACCCGGTCCGTTCCCGCAAGCTCCTCCTCCATCGCCGCGAAATCAACCGGCTCATCGGTTCCGTCGAGCGCGACGGACTCAGCCTCGTGCCGCTCGAGCTCTACTTCAGCCGCGGCAAGGCCAAGATCGCCATCGGGCTCGGCCGCGGAAAGAAGCAGCACGACAAGCGGCAGGCGCTCAAGGAGCGGATGATCGACCGCGAAACCGCGCGCGCCATCGCGGTGGGACGGCAGCGATGAACGCGCTCGTGCTCCTCCTCGCGCTCTCCAGCGCGCACGTGCCCACCCAGATCGTGGTGGCGACGCCCCGCGGCGAAACGCGGCTCACGGTGGCCGCCGACGCCGAAGGCCGCCCGATGGTGGCCGCGCTCCCGCTCGCCACCGCCCTCGGCGGCTCGATTCGGCGGGACGGCGCCTGGATCACCCTGGTCATTTCACGGCAGGATTTCTCCTTCCTGCCCTTTGCGCCGCTCTTCCGGCTCAACGACCGGATCGAACCACTCGCGGTGGAGGCCATCGAACGGGGGGATTCGCTCTTCGTCCCCTACCAGTTTGTCTCCGACATCCTTCCGCGGTACCTCGGCGAGCTCTACCAGTTCGACCGCGCCGCGGGCCGGCTGGTCCAGCTTGGAACGGTGGCCGTCGCCGCGCCGGCCCCGAAGCGCCTCCCCAACGGCCTGCTCCCCGGGCACATCGTGACGGTGGACGCCGGGCACGGCGGCGCCGACCCCGGCACCCTCGGCAAGTTCTTCCCCGCCAGCGTGACCGAGAAAGACGTGACGCTCAAGGTGGCGCTCCTCCTGCGCGACGAGCTGGTCAAGCGCGGGATCACCGTTCGGATGACCCGCACCACCGACACGCGGCCCAGCAACCTCATTCGCGCCCCCACCTGCGACGCGAGCTGCGACCTCTTCATCAGCCTCCACGTCGACGCCCTCGATACCCGCAAGCGGCGCGACTATCGATCGGTCGACGGGTTCTCGACCCTGATCATCGGCGAGGAGAATTCCGCCGACGCGGATCGGGTGGCCCGCACGGAAAACGAGGCGCTTCGGTTCGAGACGCCGGAGGATCAGGAACTGGTGGCCGGCCCCCTGGCGTTCATCCTGAAGGACCTGCAGATGAACGAGTACCTCCGCGAGTCGGCGCGGGCGGGGGCGCTCATCCAGACGCACCTCGAGCCCGTGCACCCCGGCGTCAACCGCGGCGTGAAGCAGCGCAACGACCTCGCCGTGCTGAATACCGGCCGCCGCCCCGGCGTCCTGGTGGAAATGGGGTACAGCTCCAGTCCCTCCGACGCCAAGTTCCTCATGTCCTCCGATGGGCAGCGAAAGATTGCGCGCGTGCTGGCCGACGCGATCGTGGACTACCTGCTGGAGTTCGAGTGGAAGAGCGGCGTGCGCGCCGGTGGGCCAGGCCGATGAGGCGCGGCGCCTGGGTGCTCCTCCTCCTGCTCACCGGTTGTGTGTATTACAACGGGATGTACAACGCCAACCGCCTGGCCAACCGCGCCAAGAAGGCGGAGGCCCAGGGTCGCACCTTCGAGGCGCAGGGCTACTGGGCCCAGGCGGAGGTCCGCGCCGATTCCGTCGTGGTCCGGCATCCGACCAGCAGCTGGGCCGACGACGCCCAGCTGATCCGGGGCCAGGCGATGGTCGCCCGGGGAGACTGCCCCGGCGCGTTGCCGGCCCTCGAGGCGGCGTCCTTCTCGCGCGACAGCCCCAAGGTGGCGCAGCAGGCCCAGGTGCTCCTCGGGCGCTGCCGCCTCGCGGCGGGCGACCTGGTCGGCGCCGACCGCGCCTTCGTCGCACTCATGGACAGTCCCGACACCGCCGTCAGCCGGCCCGCGCGGTTGGAGCACGCCCGGGTCCTGCGCGCGCAGGGCGAATATGAGAGCGCGCTCGCCACTCTCGCGGGGCTGGACGGCCCCGCCGTGGATGCCGAGCGCGCGGCGGACTACGCCGGCCTCGGCGATCTGGCGCAGGCGGAACCGCTGATCGCCCAGGCCATCGCGCGCCAGGACCTCTCCGTCCCATGGGACTCGACCCTGGCCGGCGTCGGTCGGGTCGATCCCGGGCTCGCCTCGCGGTACACCTCCGAGGTGATCGCGATGCCCGGGCTCCCCATCGAATTGAGAGACCAGCTCCTCATCGCCGACGGATTGCGCCTCCTCCCGACCGATCCCGATTCGGGGCTGGCCCGGCTTCGGGTGGCCGCGGCAGCGGAGCCGATGACCACCGCCTCACTGGATGCGCGGCTGCAGGTCGCGGTGTTCCTCCTCCGGCAGGCGGACACCCTCACCCAGTTGGAACTCGCGCGGGAGGAATTGACCGAGCTGAGCACGATCGGCGGACCCAACTCTGTCCAGGCGATCCGGTATCTCCGCATCATGGACCGGGTGCAGGTGTACACCGACTCCATCACGCCGGGAGTGAGTCTCGGCGATCTCGCCACGTTCGTCCTCGCCGAGGCGGTGCGCGACAGCCTGCCGACGCCCCGGATCGCCGCCGAGCTCTTTGCGACCGTCCCGGCGTGGTGGCCCGAGTCGCCCTATGCCCCGAAGGCGCTGCTGGCGCTCGCCGCGCTGGAGCCGATGAACTCCGGATCGATCGCGGCCACTCTCGAAGCGGATTACCCCGCCAGCCCCTACCTCCTCCTGGTGGCCGGCGATGTCACGCCAGCCGTGCTGGCGCTCGAGGACTCGCTGCAGGCGTACGCGGGGCTGGCGGCGCAAAACCGGGAGCCGAACCGGCCCCGGTCAATCAACGCCCCCGACCGCCCGGCGGGGCAGCGCCAGCAGGACGAACTCAAGTGATGGTCGCGACGCCGCTGGCACGAGTGGTGTTCGGCGCCCGATTCCAGAACCCGATCGTCCTCGCTTCCGGCACCGCCGGGTACGGGCGCGAACTCGCAGGGGTCATGGACCTCGACCGGCTGGGCGGGTTGGTGACGAAGGCGGTGTCCCTCGAGCCCCGGGCAGGGAACGCCCCGCCCAGAGTGGCGGAGTTTCGCGGCGGGATGCTCAACGCGATCGGGCTCGCCAATCCCGGACTCGCCCAGGTGCGCGCCGTGGAGTTGCCCTGGCTGCTGGGGCGGATGCAGGCAGGGCGGGTGCTGGTCAACGTGGTGGGGTTCACCATCGACGAATACGCATCGGTCGTCGAGGGGTTGGATGATCTCGAGGGGATCACCGCCTACGAACTGAACCTCTCCTGCCCCAACACCTCCGCCGGCGGCCTCGAGTTCGGCGCCGATGCGGCCTCGGTGACGGCCATCATCGCCCGCTGTCGACGGGTCACGAAGCGCCCGCTCGTCGCGAAACTCTCGCCGGTGCTGCCGGACATCGCGGCGATCGCGCTGGTGGCGCGCGACGCCGGCGCCGACGGTGTCGCGGTCGTGAACACCCTGCCGGGCATGGCCCTCGATCCGCATGGCACCCCGCGCCTCGGCAACGGGAATGGCGGCGCGAGCGGGCCGGTGCTCCTCCCCGCTGGCGTCCTCGCGGTGCGCCGCGTCCGCGAGCGGGCGCCCGACCTCCCCATCATCGGGCTCGGCGGCGTGCGCAGTGCGGACGATGCCAGGCAGTACCTCGCGGTCGGTGCCACGCTCGTCGGGATTGGGACGGGGGCGCTCGCCGACCCCCGCCTCCCGGAACGGATCATCGCAGAACTGGAGCGCCACGGTGGCTGAGGTCATCCTCGCCCTCGACGTCGACTCGGCGGACGATGGTCGCAGGCTGCTCGACCGGCTTCCGGACCTCCGCTGGGTCAAGGTCGGGTCGGTGTTGATGACGCGTGAAGGCGCGCCGCTCATCGCCGAACTGCACACGCGCGGCGTCCGCGTCTTCCTCGACCTCAAATGGCACGACATCCCCAATACCGTCGCCGGCGCGGTGCGCGCGGCGGAGTCGCTCGGCGTGGCGATGGCGACGGTGCATACCCTCGGCGGCCTGCCGATGCTGCGGGCGGCGCAGGGCGCCGCCGGCGATCTGGGCCTCGTCGGCGTCACCGTGCTGACCTCGCATGGCGCGGACGGATATGCCGCCGCGGTGGCTCGGTCCTCGGTGGATCTCGAGGCGGAGGTTTCCCGGTTGGCGGGCGCGGCGGTGGAGGCGGGGCTGCGCGGCGTGGTCTGCTCGCCGGCGGAGATTGCGGTGGTCCGCCCCATCCTGCCACCAGCGGCGTGGGTCGTGGTGCCGGGGATTCGCCGGGCGGTCGACGCCGCCGGCGACCAGGTGCGCATTGCCACCCCGCGCGAGGCGGCCGCCGCCGGCGCGACCCACCTGGTGGTCGGCCGGCCCATCACCCAGGCCCCCAACCCGGCAGCCGTGCTGGCGGAGTTCACCGCCGAGGCGGACGCGGGATGATGCGAAACCTCTCGGTGGCCATCGCCGCGACCCTGATCGGCGGCGCCTCCCCGCTTCCCCGCTTCCCCGCCTCCCCGCCGACCCTCGCCGAAGTCGCCGACTCCGCCCGCGCCTCCTGGCAGCGCCGAGACCTCCGGGCCTTTCTCGCCCCGGCCGAGGGCGGGCGCCTGCTCGTGACCCTGCCGGCCGGGGAGAAGTCGGCTCCTATCACCGCGGACCAGGCCCGTGCCCTGCTATCGTCATATCTTCAAGGGACACAAGAGGTTAAGACGACGGTGCTGGGGGCGACGGCGGTGGATTCCCTCCAGGGGTACGTCGAACTGGGCCGGCGGTACCGGGTCGTGGGGATTCCCGGGGAGCAGGAGGCCACGATCCTGCTCAGCTACCGGCGGGGACGGTCGGTCTGGGTCCTGAGCGAGGTCCGGATCGCCTCGTAACCGCTTCCCTTGCGTTGGGTTCTGGCGCGGTCTATATTCCTCAGCTACCTCAAAGTTTGGTCCTGGGAGAGATTCCGTGAAGGTTCGTTCGAGTGTCAAGCCAATTTGTGAACACTGCAAGGTCGTCAAGCGACAGGGCGTTGTTCGCATCATTTGCAAGCGCAACCCCAAGCACAAGCAACGGCAGGGCTGATCATGGCACGCATTGCAGGCGTGGACCTTCCGCGCGAGAAGCGGGTCGAGATTGCCCTGACGTACATCTTCGGGGTGGGTCGTCCCACGAGCGTCCGGATCCTCACCGAGGCCGGCGTTCCTGCCGACACGCGGGTCCGGGATCTCTCGGACACCGAGGTGGCACGGCTTCGTCAGTTCATCGAGCGCGCGCTGAAGGTCGAGGGCGCCCTCCGGACTGAAGTGGCGATGAACATCAAGCGGCTGATGGACATCGGCAGCTATCGCGGGTCGCGGCACCGCCGGGGTCTTCCGGTGCGTGGTCAGCGTACCCATACCAACGCCCGGACCAAGAAGGGTCCCCGGCGGGCCATTGCTGGCAAGAAGAAGGCGACGAAGAAGTAACCATGACTGCACCTACTCCGGACACTCCGGCCACACCGACGCCCGCCGCGCCTGCGAAGGCGACCGGCGCCAAGCGGTCCAAGAAGATCGTCGAGTCCGAGGGCATTGCCCACATCTCGGCCACGTTCAACAACGTGCTCATCACCATCACCGACATGAAGGGCAACGCCCTGGCATGGGGGACGGCGGGCAAGGCGGGGTTCAAGGGCTCCAAGAAGTCCACCCCCTTCGCCGCCACGGTGGCCGCGGAAGGCGCCGGCCGCGAGGCGATGAACCTCGGCGTGCGCCGGGTCCACGTGCGCGTGCAGGGCCCGGGCAGCGGCCGCGAGTCGGCCATCCAGGCGCTCGCCTCGGTCGGCCTGCGGGTCGTCTCCATCCGGGACGTCACCCCGATTCCCCACAACGGGTGCCGTCCCCCGAAGAAGCGGCGGGTCTAACGATGTCGCGCTACACTGGACCCAGCTGCCGGCTCTGCCGTCGCGAGGGCACGAAGCTCTTCCTGAAGGGCACCCGCTGTCTCACCGAGAAGTGCGCCGTCGAGCGCCGGGCGTACGCGCCAGGCCAGCACGGGCAGGGCACCGGTCGCGGCCGCAAGCCGTCCGAGTACTCGAAGCAGCTCCGGGAAAAGCAGAAGGTCAAGCGGATGTACGGCCTGACCGAGGGGCAGTTCCGCAACCTGTTCGAGCGCGTCACCCACGAGTCCGGCGTCAAGGGCACCAACCTGCTCATCGCCCTCGAGTCGCGCCTCGACAACATCGTCTACCGGATGGGCTTCGCCTCGAGCCGCAAGGCGGCGCGGCAGCTCGTCAACCACGGCCACGTCGAAGTCAACGGCCGCCGGGTGGACATTGCGTCGTACCACGTCATGCCCGGACAGGAAGTCCGGGTCGCTCCGACCAGCCGCGACATGGTGGCGGTCAAGGCGGCGCAGGAGTACGCGTCGCGCGGGGCTCCGGTTTCCTGGCTCTCCGTCGACGGCGACAAGGCCGCTGGACGGTACGTTGAGCGTCCCACGCGCGAGGCCATCCCGGTCAACGCGCAGGAACAGCTCATCGTCGAGCTCTACTCGAAGTAAGTGGCGGCCCGAATCATGACCATTGACCTGACCGGACTCGTCCGCCCGCACCTGCTCGAAATGAGCCGGCGCGAGGACAATCCGAACGCCGCCGAATTCCGACTCCAGCCGTTGGAGCGGGGCTTCGGCTATACCCTCGGCAACTCACTCCGCCGCCTGCTGCTCTCCTCGCTCCGCGGGTCCGCGGTCTGGGGTTTCCGGCTCGACGGCGTCGTGCACGAGCACCAGACCGTCCAGGGCGTCCTCGAGGACATCCACCAGGTCGTGCAGCGCCTCAAGGGGCTGACGCTGGTGCTGGTCCCCGAGGTGGACGAGGCCGTGCTCCACATCAAGAAGAACGGCCCCGGTCCGGTGTATGCCCGGGACATCCAGCCGCACGGCTCCGTCACCGTCGTCAATCCCGACCACCTGCTCTTCACCGTGCAGGAAGACCGGGAAGTCAACGCGGAGCTGTACGTGAACAAGGGCCGGGGCTACGTCGAGTCGGAGCTCCACCCCTTCGATCGCTCGCTGCCGGTCGACCTCGTCCGGATCGACGCCATCTACAACCCGGTTACCCGCGCCAACTTCACGGTGGCGGAAACCCGCGTCGGCCAGCGCACCGACTATGACCGCCTGACGGTCACCGTCGAAACCAACGGCACCATCTCGCCCGAAGACGCGGTGGCCTATGCCGCCGCCCTCGCGCAGGAGCACTTCCGGTACTTCGTCGACTTCGGCAAGGTGCCCGTCATGCGTGAGCCGGCCCCGGTCGTCTCCGAGCTCGGCGGCGATCTCCGCGACAGCCTCTCGCGCCCCATCGACGACCTCGGCCTCTCGGTCCGGTCGCTGAACTCGCTCAAGAATTCCAACATCCGCACGCTGCAGGACCTGATCGCCTACTCCGAGGAAGACCTCCTCAAGGTCAAGAACGTCGGCGAGAAGGCCGTGTCGGAAATCGTCGAGTTGCTGCAGAAGGAAGGCCTGGCCTTCGGGCACGTGCTCGACGAGATCGCCGGCGTGCTGCGCCCCAAGGGTGCCGATGCCTCGGCCGCGGCGCCTGCCGCCAGCAACGGGGAGATCGCCTAGATGCGTCACCGCGCCAAGGGACGGCAGCTGTCCCGCACCTCCGCTCATCGCCGCGCGCTGCTGAACAACATGGCCACCAGCCTGTTCAAGCACGAAGGCATCAATACGACCGAAGCCAAGGCCAAGGAGCTCCGGCCCTTCGCCGAGAAGCTCATCACCCTGGCCCGCCGCGGCGACCTGCACGCGCGCCGGCTCGTCGGCCGGAACATCAAGGACCGCGAGGTCCTCGGCCGGCTCTTCGCCGAACTCGGCCCGCGCTTCGCGGCCCGGCCCGGCGGCTACACCCGCATCCTCAAGATGGGGCACCGACCCGGCGACGGCGCCGACGTGGCTCGCATCGAGTTGCTCGCGGAGTAAGGGTGGCACTGCCCGCCTCCGAAACGACGAAGGGGACCCGCGAGGGTCCCCTTTTTTACAGCACAGCCATGGTCCTGACGGCGCCGCCCGCGCGGGCGCGCCCCGGTTCAGCTCGCCTTGGCGATCTTGTTGCCCTTGATGCACTGGGTGCAGACGCGAACCCGCTTCGGCGCGCCGTCCTTCATGACGCGTACCGTCTGCAGGTTCGGATACCAGCGGCGGTTCGTGCGGTTCTTGGCGTGGCTGACGTTATTGCCGGTGACCGGCCCCTTGCCACACGTGCTGCATACCCGTGCCATATGTCCATCCCTCAAGCAGTTACGACATTGACGGTACAGCCGGAAACCACGAAATCTAACCCGGTGACCGCCTCGACACAACCACCCCCTGGAGACCGCCATGGCTGAGCGCAAACGGGCGCTGATTACCGGAATCACGGGGCAGGACGGCTCCTACCTGGCCGAGCTCCTCCTCGGCAAAGGCTACGACGTCTTTGGCGTCGTCCGGCGGACCAGCCACCACGGCCTGGCCCGGATCGACCACATCGCCGACCGGCTCACCCTGCTCCCGGCCGACCTGCTTGACCAGCATTCGCTCACCGTCGCGCTGCAGCAGTCGCGGCCGCACGAGGTGTACAACCTGGCCGCCCAGTCCTACGTGCCGACCTCCTGGTCGCAGCCCGTGCTCACCGGGGAATTCACCGCGCTCGGCGTGACCCGCATGCTGGAGGCCATCCGGCTGGTCCACCCCTCCGCCCGGTTCTACCAGGCGTCCAGCTCGGAAATGTTCGGCAAGGTGACCGAGACGCCGCAGCGGGAGTCCACCACCTTCTATCCCCGCTCCCCGTACGGTGTGGCCAAGGCCTACGGCCACTGGATCACGGTCAACTACCGCGAGTCCTACAACCTCTACGCCGTGAGCGGCATTCTCTTCAATCACGAGTCGCCGCGCCGCGGCATCGAGTTCGTCACCCGCAAGGTCACCGACGGCGCCGCCCGCATCAAGCTGGGGCTGGCGAAGGAACTGCGCCTCGGCAACCTCGACGCCCACCGCGACTGGGGCTTCGCCGGCGACTACGTCGACGCGATGTGGCGGATGCTGCAGCCGGACGCCCCGCAGGACTTCGTGATCGGCACCGGCGTGACCCACAGCGTGCGCGACCTGGTGGAGGTGGCCTTCGGGCACGCCGGGCTCGACTGGAAAGAGTACGTGAAGCTCGACCCCGCCTTCATCCGCCCCGCCGAGGTGGACCTGCTCCTCGCCGACCCGTCGCTCGCCCGCGAGCAGCTGGGCTGGACCCCGACGGTCGGGTTCGGCGCGTTGATCGCGATGATGGTGGACGCCGACCTCGCCCGGCTCGGCGCGCGCTGATGCGGGTCTTCGTGACGGGCGCCGAGGGGTTCGTGGGGCGCACCATGGTGCGGACCCTGCTGGCGGCCGGGCACGAGGTGCAGGCGGGCATCCGGCCCGGGTGGGCCCCTCGAGGTGCCGGGACTCGCGCCGGCGGAGCGCGCCGCCGTGGCGCGGGTGCCGCTGGAGCTGCTCGACACCGCCTCGGTGGACTCCGCGATGTCGTGGCGCCCCGATGCGGTGGTCCATCTCGCGGCCATCGCCTCCGGGGCCGACGCCCGCCGCGACATCGGCACCGCCTGGGCGGTCAACGCCTCCGGCACCGCGCGGCTTGCCGACGCGCTGGGGCGGCTCCGGGAGCGCGGCGAGGCCGATCCCGCATTCCTGCTGGTCTCCAGCGGCGAGGTGTACGGCGGCGGAGTCGACCGGCCGCGGCGGGAGACCGATCCGCTGGTGCCCTGTTCGCCGTACGCGGCGAGCAAGGTGGGGGCGGAAATCGCGGCGCTCGAAGTCTGGCGCCGGACCGGGCTTCGGGTGGTCGTGGCCCGTCCCTTTCCCCATACCGGGCCGGGACAGACCGACCGCGCGGTGGCGCCGGCGTTCGCCAGCCGACTGCGCGCGGCACGCCGGTCCGGGGCGACCACCGTCCCGACCGGCAACCTCGATCCGGTCCGGGATTTCCTCCATGTGCAGGACGTCGTCAACGCCTATCTTGCGCTTCTCGCCCGGGGCGCGCCGGGCGAGGCCTACAACGTCGCCCGGGGCGAGGGCATCTCCCTGCGCGAGCTCTTTGCCCGTCTCGCGGCGGAGATCGGCACCGCCGCGGTCCCCGCCGTGGATCCGGGCCTGGTCCGCACCGCCGACATTGCCCACCTGGTGGGCGACGCCACGAAACTGCGGGCCGCCACCGGGTGGCAGCCCACGATCGCTCTCGAACGGATCCTGAAGGAAGTTGCTGATGCCGAAGCGGACTGACATCTCCTCCATTCTCCTGATCGGTTCCGGCCCCATCATCATCGGGCAGGGCGCCGAGTTCGACTACTCCGGCACGCAGGCGGTGCGGGCGCTGAAGGAGGAGGGGTACCGGGTCATCCTGGTGAACTCGAACCCCGCCACGATCATGACCGATCCCGAGCTGGCGGACCGGACCTACGTGGAGCCGGTCACGCCGGAGTGGGTGGCCCGGGTCATCGAGCGGGAGCGGCCGGATGCGCTCCTCCCGACGATGGGTGGGCAGACGGCGCTGAACGTGGCGATGGCCCTGGCGAACGACGGGACGCTGGAGAAGTACGGCGTGGAGCTGATCGGCGCCGACGCCCGCGCCATCGGCCTGGCGGAGGACCGTGAGCAGTTCGCGCAGGCGATGCGCCGCCTGGGCCTGGCGACCCCGGCGGGACGGACGGTGCGGACCCTCGACGAGGCGTTCGCGCAGGTCGCGGAGACGGGGTATCCCGCCATCGTGCGCCCGTCGTTCACGCTCGGGGGCTCGGGGGGCGGCATCGCCTACAACCGCGCGGAGTTCGAGGCGCTGGTCGAGCACGGGCTCGAGCTGTCGCCGGTCGGGTCGGTCCTGATCGAGAAGAGCGTCATCGGCTGGAAGGAGTTCGAGCTCGAGGTGATGCGCGACGCCGCGGACAACGTGGTGATCGTCTGCTCCATCGAGAACATCGACCCGATGGGCGTCCACACCGGCGATTCGATCACCGTGGCGCCGGCCATGACCCTCACCGACCGTGAATACCAGACCATGCGCGACAGCGCCCTCGCCATCATCCGCGAAGTCGGCGTGGCGGCGGGCGGGTGCAACATCCAGTTCGCCGTGGACCCCGCCACCGGCGAGCAGCTGGTCATCGAAATGAACCCCCGGGTCTCGCGGTCGTCGGCGCTCGCCTCCAAGGCCACCGGCTTCCCGATCGCGCGGATCGGCGCCAAGCTCGCGGTAGGGTACCGCCTCGACGAACTGTCCAACGACATCACCAAGACCACGCCGGCCTCGTTCGAGCCGGTGCTGGACTACGTGGTGGTCAAGGTGCCGCGGTTCGCATTCGAGAAGTTCCCGACGGCCGATCCGACCCTGACGACGCAGATGAAGTCCGTCGGCGAGGTGATGGCCATCGGCCGGACCTTCAAGGAGGCCTTCCAGAAGGGGATGCGCGGCCTCGAGATCGACCGGATCGGCTGGGTCGCCGGTGCCACCCCCGCCGCCGACCGCCTCGACGACGGCGGCATGGACACCGTCAAGGCGGCGCTCCGCCGGCCGACCCCTGAACGGATCTTCCAGATCAAGCGGGCGCTGGCGGGCGGCGTGCCCGCGGCGGAGGTCGCCGAGCGGACGGGGATGGATCCCTGGTTCATCGACCAGTTCGCGGAACTCGTGGAGGCGGAAGCCGCGTGGGCCACGGCCCCGGACGCCCTGGGCCCCGAATCGTTGCGCGCGATGAAGCGGATGGGCTTTTCCGACGCCCAGCTCGGCCGCATCCGCGGCATGCCGGAGGAGGACATCCGCACCCTCCGGCACCAGCACGGCATCCGGCCGGTCTTCAAGATGGTGGACACCTGCGCCGGCGAGTTCCCCTCGGCGACGCCCTACCTCTACTCCTGCTACGACGAGGAGAACGAGTCGATCCCCGACGGCCGCAAGACCGTCATCATCCTCGGCAGCGGCCCGAACCGGATCGGGCAGGGGGTCGAGTTCGATTACTGCTGCGTCCGCGCCGTGCTCGCCTTCCGGGAGCTCGGCTTTCGAACGGTCATGGTCAACTCGAATCCCGAGACGGTCTCCACCGACTTCGACATCTCCGACGCACTGTACTTCGAGCCGCTGACGCTCGAGGATGTGCTGGAAATCGTGCACGTCGAGAAGCCGATGGGGGTGGTGGTGCAGCTCGGCGGCCAGACGCCTCTCCGGCTGGCGCGCGGGCTCGAGGCCGCGGGCGTGCCGATCCTCGGGACGTCGCCGGAGGCGATCGACGAGGCGGAAGATCGCGGGCGGTTCGAGGCCATGGCGCGGGAACTCGGCGTCGCGCAGCCGCCGAGCGGCACCGCCATGTCGGTCGAGGAGGCCGCCGCGGTCGCCGACCGGATCGGGTATCCGATCCTGGTGCGGCCCTCCTACGTGCTGGGCGGGCGCGGGATGCAGATCATTTACGACCTCGAGTCGCTCCAGCGCTACTTTGCCCAGGCCACGCGGGTGACGCCGGAGCACCCGGTGCTCATCGACAGCTTCCTCGAGGACGCGTTCGAAGCGGACGTGGACGCGATCTGCGACGGCACGCAGTGCATCATCGGCGGCGTCATGCAGCATATCGAGGACGCCGGCATCCACTCCGGCGACTCCGCCTGCGTGCTGCCGCCGTACCTGATCACCGAGGACCAGGTCGAGGAGATGCGGCGCCACACCCGGGCCTTCGCGCTGCGGCTGGGGGTCGTCGGCCTCATCAACGTCCAGTACGCCATCAAGCACGGCCAGGTGTACGTGCTCGAGGTGAATCCCCGGGGATCGCGCACCGTTCCCTTCGTCTCCAAGACGACGGGCGTGCCGCTCCCCTGGCTCGCCGCGGCGGTCATGGCGGGGCGCACGCTCGAGTCGCTCGGCCTGCACGACGACGTCATCCAGCCCTATGTGGCGGTCAAGGAGGCGGTCTTCCCCTTCAACAAGCTGCCGGGGGTGGACCTCATCCTCGGGCCGGAGATGCGGTCGACCGGCGAGGTCATGGGAATCGCCGATTCCTTCGGGATGGCCTTTGCCAAGGCGCAGATCAGCGCCGACGGCGCGCTGCCGCTGGAGGGCACCGTGTTCGTGACCGTCAACGACCACGACAAGCAGACCGTCGTCCCGATCGTCCGGCGTTTCCACGAACTGGGATTCCGCATCGTGGCCACCGAGGGCACCGCCCGCCACCTCCGGAGCCGGGGCATCCCGGCGGAACGGGTGCTGAAGGTCCACGAAGGGCGGCCCAACGCCATCGACATGATTCTCTCGGGCGATGTGCAGCTGCTCATCAACACGCCGCTCGGCAAGCTGACGCAGCAGGACGACTACCTGATGCGCCGCGCGGCGCTCCAGCACCGGACGCCGTACACCACGACACTGTCGGCGGCCTCCGCCGCCTGCGACGCCGTCATCGCGCTCCGCAGCCGGGCGCGGACCGTCCGCTCCCTCCAGGAATGGCACGCCATGGCCCGTGAGGCCACCGCGGAATCGGTGTGACGACCGCCCGCGATCCCGGGTTCATCGCGTCGCTCCGTGGGCAGGTGCGGGGAGAGGTGCGCGCCGAGGAGCCGCTGGCCAGGTACTCGACCTATCGAATCGGCGGACCGGCCACCGTGCTCCTGCCCGCGGTCGAGGAGGACGTGGGCGTGGCGCTTCGCGCGGCGGCCGCGGCTGGCATCCCCTGGTTCGCGGTGGGCCTCGGCTCCAACATCCTTCTCCCCGATGAGGGGATGGACGCGCTCGTCATCCGCCTCGGCAAGGGGCTCGACCGGCTCGACCAGGACGGGGCGCAGTGGACCGTGGGGGCCGGGCTGCCGGCGCCGCTCGCGGCGCGGCGCACCGCGGCCGGCGGGTGGTTCGGCCTGCACAAGTTCGTCGGCGTGCCGGGCACCGCGGGAGGCGGGGTGTACATGAACGCCGGCTGTCACGGGGCGGAGTGGTCGGATTTCGTGGCATCGGTCCTCGTGGTGGACGCCACCGGGACCGACCGCGTCCTTCCGCGTGCCGAAATCCCCTTTGCCTACCGCCAGAGCGGTCTCGCGGGGCAGGTGGTCCTCGCGGCGACCGTGCGCCTTCGGCCGGAGGATCCGGCGGTCATCGAGGCGGAACTGGCGGAGCTCTTCAAGTGGCGCTCCGAAGGCACGCCGTTCAACCAGCCCTGCTGCGGGAGCGTCTTCCGAAATCCGGGAGGGGCCTCCTGGCATCAGGAGGGAGGTCCCCGGACGGCGGGGCAGCTGATCGAGGCTGCCGGGCTGAAGGGGTTCCGGGTGGGAGGTGCCGAAATTTCTCCCAGGCACGCCAACTACTTCGTGAACACCGGCGGCGCGACCGCCGCCGACATCCGGGCGTTGATTGCGCACGCCCAGGCCAGGGTCCGGGACCAGTTCGGCGCGGCGCTCGAGACCGAAGTGAAGCTGATCAACCCGGACGGTCGCGCCGACACGCTCCCTCCCCCCCGCTGACGGAAACTCCCATGCCCGACTATTTCGTCCACGAATCCAGCTATGTCGATGAGGGCGCCGTCGTCGGCGCCGGGACCAGCATCTGGCATTTCAGCCACGTCATGCCGGGCGCGGTCATCGGGGAGCGATGCAACCTGGGCCAGAACGTGGTGGTGATGCCGCGGACACGCCTCGGGAATAACGTGAAGGTGCAGAACAACGTGTCGATCTACGAGGGAGTGGAACTCGACGACGACGTCTTCTGCGGGCCCAGCTGCGTCTTCACGAATGTGATCAATCCGCGGAGCCACGTCTCCCGGAAGCACGAGTATCTGCCGACCCGCGTCGGGCGGGGGGCCACCATCGGTGCCAACGCCACGATCATCTGCGGGAGCACCCTCGGGGCCTATGCCTTTGTCGGGGCGGGGGCGGTGGTTCGTGGCGAGGTGCCGGACTACGCCCTGGTGGTGGGAATGCCGGCTCGGCGCATCGGATGGATGTGCCAGTGCGGGGTGCGTCTCCATCTCGCCGACGGCGCCGCCACCTGCGCCGCCTGCGGCAGCCAGTACCGCGAGGAGGGGGGGCTTCTGCGCCGCGTTGATTCTGCCCCTCGGCACGGCTAAGTTTGTTGGTTGCCGTAGGTTAGAGAAATCCAACCGGCCGGAGGCCCCGCCTCCTGCCCCGCGAGGGACCGTCCCGTGAACGTGCCGCTGCTTGATCTCGTCGCCCAGCACCAGGGCATCAAGGACGCCGTCCTGCCGGCGGTCATGAGCGTCATCGAACGACAGGGCTTCATCATGGGGCCCGAAGTGGCGCAGCTCGAGGCCCAGGTGGCCAGGCTTTCCGGGGCGAAGCACGGCATCGCCTGCGCGAGCGGCACCGACGCGTTGCTCATTCCCCTCCGGGCCCTCGGGCTGAAGCCAGGCGACGAAGTCATCGCGCCCGCATTCACCTTCTTTGCCACCGCCGGCGCCATCCACAACGCGGGCGGACGCCCGGTCTTCGTGGACATCGAACCGGGCACCTTCAATGTCGACCCGGCCGCGGTGGCGGCCGCCATCACCCCGCGGACGCGCGCCATCGTCCTGGTCCACATCTTCGGGCAGATGGCCGATGTCGGGGCCCTCGCGGCGCTGGCCCGGAAGCACAACCTCATGCTGGTGGAAGACGCCGCGCAGGCCATCGGGGCCCGCCGGAAGGTGGACGGGACCTGGCGCGCGGCGGGCGAGGTCGGCACCGTCGGCTCGTTCTCGTTCTTCCCGACGAAGAACCTCGGCGCCTGGGGCGACGGCGGCATGATGGTCGCCCAGGACGACAGCCTCGCCGACCGGCTCCGCCGGGAGCGCCTGCACGGCGGGGCCCGCGAGTATTACCACGACGAGGTCGGGCTCAACAGCCGGCTCGACTCGCTGCAGGCCGCGGTTCTCCTGGCCAAGCTGCCCTACCTGGCGGCGTGGGGAGATCGGCGCCGTGCAATCGCGGCGCAGTATTCCGAGGCGTTGGCCGGCGTGGCAGGGGTGACGCCGCCTCCCGTGGATCCGGCCAACGAGCACATCTTCCACCAGTACACCATCCGTGCCGACCGGCGGGAGGCCCTGCTGGCCCACCTGAAGTCGCGCGGCATCGGCCACAAGGTGTACTACCCGCTCGCGCTGCACATGCAGCCCTGCTTCGCCTTCCTGGGTACGGGGAAGGGGGCGCTGCCGGTCACTGAGCGAGCGACGGAGGAAGTCGTTTCGCTGCCGATCTATCCTGAGCTCACCTCCGCCCAAATCGACGCCGTGATCGCGGCCGTCCGGGAGTTCTACCAGGGATGACCAACACCACCGTCCAGGACATCATCGCCAAGGCCGAGCGACGCGAGGCGCTGTTCGGCGTCGTCGGCCTCGGGTACGTCGGACTCC
Organism: uncultured Gemmatimonadales bacterium; assembly: GCA_963748815.1. Lineage (GTDB taxonomy): Bacteria > Gemmatimonadota > Gemmatimonadetes > Gemmatimonadales > GWC2-71-9 > SPDF01. The sequence continues at coordinate 69,508 of CAVVKJ010000014.1, forward strand.
CCCTGGTCATCGAGCTGGCCCGGGCCGGCTACAAGGTGCTCGGCTTCGACATCCTCCCGCACGTGGTCGAGGGGCTGAACGCCGGCCGCTCCCATGTGAAGGACATCACCGACGCCGCCCTGAAAGAGGTGCTGGCCAAGGGGCTGTTCGAGGCGACCACCGACCTCAGCCGCATGGGCGAGCCCGACGCGATCTCGATCGCAGTGCCCACGCCGCTCTCGAAGTTCAAGGACCCCGACGTCAGCTTCATCCAGGCGTCCACGGAGTCCGTGCGCAAGACGCTGCGGCGGGGCCAGGTCATCATCCTGGAGAGCACCACCTACCCCGGCACCACGCGGGAGCTGATGCTGCCGGCGCTGGAGAGCACCGGGCTGCAGGTGGGCAAGGACTTCTTCCTCTCGTTCAGTCCGGAGCGTGTGGACCCGGGCAATGCGGTCTACGGCACGCGCAACACGCCCAAGGTGGTCGGCGGCATCACCCCCGACTGCCTGAAGGTGACGCTGGCGCTCTACCAGCCGGCCATGGACACCCTGGTTCCGGTGTCGTCGCCGGAGGCGGCGGAGCTCACCAAGATCCTGGAAAACACCTTTCGCAGCGTCAACATCGGCCTGGTGAACGAGACCGCCATCGTCTGCGACAAGCTGGGCGTGGATGTGTGGGAGGTCATCGAGGCGGCGGCCACCAAGCCGTTCGGCTTCATGAAGTTTCTTCCCGGCCCCGGGCTGGGCGGACACTGCATCCCGATCGACCCGCACTACCTCGCGTGGAAGATGCGCGGGCTCAACTACAAGACCCGCTTCATCGACCTGGCCGGGCGAGGTGAACACCGAGATGCCGATGTTCTGGGTCCGGAAGGTCGCCGACGCCCTGAACAGCGTCGAGCCGGTCGGTGCGCGGCAGCCGGGTCCTCATCCTGGGCGTCGCCTACAAGCGGGACATCGACGACCTGCGCGAGAGTCCGGCGCTCGACATCATCCGTCTGCTCGAGCAGCAGGGGGCGCACGTCGAATTCCACGACCCGCACGTGAAGAGTTACCTGGAGGACGGCAAGACGGTGCACTCCGTGCCCCTGACGGTCGACACGGTGAAGGCCGCGGACTGCGTGATGGTGGTGACCGACCACACCGCCACGGACTACGCGATGGTGAAGCGGCACGCGCAGCTGGTCGTCGACACCCGCCACGTCATGCCGAGGGACTGAGCCGACGTGCGTGTGACGATCGTCGGGAGCGGGTACGTGGGCCTCGTGGCCGGCGCCTGCTTCGCCGAGACCGGCAACGACGTCGTCTGCGCCGACGTGGACGAGGAGAAGGTCGCGGGACTGCGGCGGAACGAACTCCCGATCTATGAACCGGGGCTCGAGCCGCTGGTGCGGAGGAATCAGGAGGAGGGGCGGCTTGCCTTCACGACCGACATCGGGGCGGCGGTGGAGCGCGCCCAGGTGGTCTTCATCGCCGTGGGGACGCCGGAGGGGGAGGACGGCTCGGCCGACCTGCACCACGTGCTGGACGTGGCGCGGGTCATCGGCAAGCACCTGAACGGCCCCAAGGTGATCGCCACCAAGTCCACCGTCCCGGTCGGGACGGCGGAGCTGGTGCGGGAGGCGATTCGCGCGGGGTCGAGCGAGGCCGTTCTCCGTCTGCGCCAATCCGGAGTTCCTGAAGGAGGGGGCGGCGGTCGAGGACTTCATGCACCCCGACCGGGTGGTGGTCGGCGTCGACGACGACCGCGCCCGCGAGGCGATGGCGCAGCTCTACGGGCCGTTCTTCCGGAAGAGCGACCGGATCCTGTTCATGGACATCCCGTCGGCGGAGGTCACGAAGTACGCCGCCAACGCGATGCTGGCCACGCGCATCTCGTTCATGAACCAGATCGCGAACCTCTGCGAGCGCGTCGGGGCGGACGTCACCAGCGTCCGGCGGGGCATCGGCACCGACCAGCGCATCGGGCCGGCGTTCCTGTTTCCCGGTCCCGGCTACGGCGGCGCCTGCTTCCCGAAGGACGTCAAGGCGCTGATCCGGACCGCGCGCGATGCCCACGCCCCCGCCGACCTCTTCGAGGCGGTCGAGACGGTCAACCTGCGGCAGAAGCAGGTGCTCCTCGGCAAGGTGGCCGCGGCGTTCGGTGGGGTGCTCGAGGGCAAAATCGTGGCGCTCTGGGGTCTCGCCTTCAAGGCCGAGACCGACGACGTCCGGGAGAGCCCGGCCATTCCGCTCATCGAGGGGCTGCTGGCGCGCGGGGCCCGCGTGGTGGCGCACGACCCGCACGCGATGGAGAACGCCCGGAAGCGCTTCGGCGATCGCATCAGCTTTGCCGCCGACCCGTACGCCGCCGCCCACGGGGCGGACGCCCTCGTCATCGTCACCGAGTGGCTGGTGTACCGGAACCCCGACTTCGAGCGGTTGCTGGCCGAGCTGCGGGGCCGGGTCCTGGTCGACGGCCGTAACTTGTACGACGCGGCGCGCATGCGCGCCCTGGGATTTTCCTACGCCTCCATCGGCCGGCCATGAGTGCCCGGCCCGGGAGCAGCATGAACGTCAGCCCTGAGCACCTGATCCAGCAGGCCCGCGAGCGCTTTGCGCTGCAGGACTACCGCGGCGCCGCCTACCTCCTCGAGGAGGTGGTGGCCGGTGGCCGTGCGTTCGCGGACGTCCACCACCTGCTCGGCGTCTCGTATTCGCTGTTGAGCCTGCCGGACCGCGCCCTGGTCGAGTTCGACCGGGCGCTCGCGCTCAATCCGCGGTATCTCGAGGCCCTCATCCACCGCGGGATGATCCTGATGGACCTCGGCCGTCGCGAGGAGGCGGAGGCGTCGTTCCAGCTGGCCCAGCAGGGTGAACTGCTGACGGCCGGACTGCCGGCCCACGCCGCCGGCCGCCTGGCCAACCTCCACGCCGCGGTCGCCGAGGCGTACGCCGAACTTGGCGCGTTGCAGCCCGCGATCGAGCAGCTCACGATCGCCACCAAGCTCGGGCCGAAATTTCCGGATCTTCGGTACCGGCTTGCGCGCCTGATGCTGGAGGCGGGGCAGACGCTGGAAGCGCGCGAAGAGCTGGAGCTCGTGGTCCGCACGCGGCCCAACTTCCTCGACGCCCTCGCCCTCCTCGGACTCGCCCGGTATCTCTCCGGCGACGCGGACGGCGCCGAGACCGTCTGGCGGGATTGCCTCACCCGCCGGCCGGAAGACGCCCGCGTGGAAGCGTACCTGGCCATGCTGAGCCGCGGCACCCGATGACGCTGGCAGGGCGGTCGTGGCTGGGCATCCTGGCGCTGGGCGCCGTCGCCTGCGGCCCGGCCGGGGGGCCGGAGGGCGTGGCCGACCGGGAGTACGCCGAGGGCCGGTACCAGGAGGCCCTGGCGGTGTACGCCCCCCTCGCCGAGAGCCAGCCGTCCCCGGCCCTCTGGGCCAAGGTCGGCGCCACGGCGCTGCGGCTTGGCCAGCTGCGGGAAGCGACCGCGGCCTACCAGGCGCTCGCCACCACGGCCCCGGACCGGGCCGAGGAGGCGGCGGAGGGACTGGAGCGGGTCATCGTGGCGGCGGAGCGCCGGCGCGACGAGGTGGCGCTGGAGGAGGCGGTCACGGCGCTGCGTGCCGTCGCGCCCGAACGCCCGCTCGGCCGGCACGCCCTGAACCTGATGCAGGTTGTCGAGGGGCCGGTTACGCCGTCCGATTTCGCGGCGGCGCTCGCCGTGGCCTCTGATGCGCGCACGGTGGATTCGTTGCTCGTCCGACAGGCGAATGCCCTCGTCGGCACCGGCAACTGTGCCGCCGCCATCCCGCTCTACCAGGCCGCCGTTCGCCGCGCCGGGCGATCGGGAAGCCTCTCTGCGGAGTCGGGACTGGTGGACTGCTTCTTCCGGCTCGGCGCCGCGCAGCTGGTCACGGCGCCGGACAGTGCGGAGGCGTGGTTTCGCAGCGCCACCGGCCTCGACTCGACCACCGCGGTCGGCCGGGCGGCGATGGTCGGACTTGGCGATGCGCGGCGGAGTCAGGGCGACCTGATCGGCGCCGCGCTCGCCTACCAGACCGTCCTCTCCAGCGGGGACCGGTCCGATTCGCTCTCCACCGTGGCCGCCGCCAGGCTCAACGCGCTGGTCTCGGCCGACGCGCCGGATTCACTTTCGACGGAAACGCCATGACGTTGCGGTCACTGTTGTTCTGCGGAGTCCTCGCCGTCGCCGCCTGCAAGTCGGGCAGCGGCAGCGCCGCCCCCGATCTGGGCGCCGCGCCGGTCGACCCGACGCTCGCGGCCGCGCGCGGCGACTCGCTCTGGGACAAGGGCGTCAAGGATTTCCGGAAGGGGTACTACCACTCCGCTTCCGAGGCGCTGCAACGGGCGCTCCTCGAGTTCAACCCGGGCGATCCCCGCATTCCCCAGGCCCATTTCTACCTCGGGGAGGCGTACTTCGGCTCCGGCAGCCAGCTGCAGGCCGTCCGCGAGTTCCGGAAGGTGTCTGATGACTTTCCGAGCAACCCCCTCGCGCCCGACGCGCTCTACCGCGCCGGCGACGCCTATGCCGTCCTCTGGCGGAAGCCGGCCCTCGACCCGACGTACGGCAAGTCGGCCATCGCGACCTATACCGAGCTCCTGAACCGCTATCCGGACTCGCCGGCCGCCGCCAAGGCGCGGGTGCAGCTGGCGGACCTGGCGGACAAGTTCGCCTACAAGGAGTGGGAAACCGCGAAGTACTACATCCGCAACAAGGCGATCGACTCGGCCATCCTGTACATGCGCGCGCTGGTGGCGAGCTACCCGAACACCCCCTCGGCGCAGCAGGCGCTCGCGCAACTCGTCGTCACCTACCGCAGTCTCGGGTACGTCGAGGACGCGGCGGAGATGTGCGGCGCCCTGCGGCAGTACCACCCCGAGACCAAGAACCTCGACACGCTCTGCCCTGTCGGCGGCGGGTGAACGCGTGATCGGGCTGTTCGGGGGTTCGTTCGACCCGATCCACGCCGGACACCTGATCGTGGGACGGGCGGTGGCGGAATTGCTCGGGCTCGAGGAACTGCGGTTCATGCCGACGGGGGAGCAGCCGCTGAAGCAGGGGCGGCACCAGGCCAGCGCCCGCCAGCGGATCGCGATGGTGGCCGCGGCCGTCGCGGGCGAGCCGGGCCTCGCTCTCGAAGCGAGCGAGGCGGAACGGCCCGGTCCGTCGTACACGGTGGACACCCTGCGGGCGCTCCGGGCGCGTGAGCCGGGGCGGGAATTCGTCGTGCTGCTCGGCGCCGATGCCGTCGCCGATCTCGACCGGTGGCACGAGGCGGCGGCCCTGCCGGGCCTCGCGCGGCTGGTCGCCTTTACCCGGGCGGGCGCTCCGCGTCCCGCCCACCCAATGCTCCACCAGGTGGTGGACGCACCCGCCGTCGAGATCTCCTCGACGGCCATCCGGCGGCGCGTGGCGGCCGGACGCTCGATTCGCTATCTCGTCCCCGACGCGGTCGCCGCGGTCATCGCGGCCCAGGGGCTGTACAGGAACGGACTGGAATGATCAAGAAACTGGTGAAGGTGGTCTTCGGCACGCAGTACGACCGGGAAATGAAGAAGATCCGGCCGATCGTCGAGGCGATCAAGCAGGAGGAGGAACGGCTCGCCGGGCTGTCCGACGACGAGATCCGCGGGCAGACCGCCCTGTTCCGCGCCCGCCTGGCGGAACGGCTGGGCGCCGCGTCCACGGAACTCGAGGAGGTGCGGGCGGCCAAGCATGGCTGCGAGGATCCGCACGAGCGCGACCGCCTGGAAACGCGGTTCCACGAACTCGAGTCCAACTACAAGAAGGCGCTCGCGGCCGAGCTCGACGCGCTGCTGCCGGAGGCGTTCGCGACGGTGCGGGAAGCGGCGCGGCGGCTGCAGGGGACGACGGTGGTGGTCACCGGGCGGGACCTGACCTGGGACATGGTGCACTACGACGTGCAGCTGATCGGCGGCATCGTCCTGCACCAGGGGAAGATCGCCGAGATGGCGACCGGCGAGGGCAAGACGCTGGTCGCCACGCTGCCGCTCTACCTGAACGCCCTCGCCGGCCGGGGCGCGCACCTCGTCACGGTCAACAACTACCTGGCCCGGCGCGACCGCCAGTGGATGGGGCACCTCTACGGCTGGCTCGGCCTGACGGTCGCCGTGCTCGACGACACCGAGCCGAGCACCCCGGAGCGGAAGGCCGCGTACGCCGCCGACATCACGTACGGCACCAACAACGAGTTCGGCTTCGACTACCTGCGCGACAACATGGTGTTCGCGCATCGAGCAGCGGGTCCAGCGCCCGCACGCCTACGCCATCATCGACGAGGTCGACTCGATCCTCATCGACGAGGCGCGGACCCCGCTGATCATCTCGGGCCCCGTCGGCAACGCCGAGGACGATTCCTACGCCCAGCACAACCGCCCGGTGGCGGAGGTGGTCCGCAAGCAGACCGCCGTCGTCAACCAGCTGCTGACCGAGGCGGAGGGGCTGCTCCAGGACGAGGAGAAGCAGGTCGACGCGGGCATCCTGCTCTACCAGGCCCACCTGGGCGATGCCGAAGAACAAGAAGCTGCTGAAGATGCTGAACGAGACCGGCGTGAAGGCGCTGCTGCAGCGCACGGAACTCGACGCGCTCGCCGACCGGAAGCTGCCGCTCCGGCAGCAGAAGATGCGCGACATCGAGGACAACCTGTATTTCGTGCTCGACGAGAAGGGCCACTCGGTGCACCTGACCGAGCGGGGCGCGGAGACGATGTCCCCGAACGACCCCGAGCTCTTCATCGTCCCCGACATCTCGCAGGCCATCCACGACGCGGAACACGACCCGGCGCTGACCCCCGAGGAGCGGGTCGAGGCACGGCGGAAGATCGAGGCGGAATACGCCGTCAAGAGCGAGAAGCTCCACGTCATCCACAAGCTGCTGCAGGCGCACGCGCTGTACGAGCGCGACGTGGACTACCTGGTGGCAGGAGGGGCAGGTCCTCATCGTCGACGAGTTCACCGGCCGCACCATGCACGGCCGGCGCTGGTCCGACGGGCTGCACCAGGCGGTCGAGGCCAAGGAGGGGGTGCAGGTCAAGGGCGAGACGCAGACCCTCGCCACCATCACCATCCAGAACTACTTCCGGATGTACGACAAGCTGTCCGGCATGACCGGCACCGCCGAGACGGAAGAGACCGAGTTCTACACCGATCTACGGCCTCGACGTCGTCGTCATCCCGACCAACCGGCCGATCCGGCGGAACGACAAGGTCGACCTGATCTACAAGAGCCGCCGGGAGAAGTACAACGCCATCGTCGACGAGGTCGAGCGGCTCCACGCGCTCGGGCTGCCGGTGCTGATCGGCACGGTCACCGTGGAGACGTCCGAGACGCTGAGCAAGATGCTCAAGCGGCGGGGGCTCAAGCACGAGGTGCTGAACGCGAAGTACCACCAGCGGGAGGCGGAAATCGTGGCCGGGGCGGGGCAGCGCGACGCCATCACGATCGCGACGAACATGGCCGGCCGCGGCACCGACATCAAGCTCGGCGCCAACCTCGACCTCACGTCCGAGGAGGCCGGGCTCCAGATCGTCGGCACCGAGCGGCACGAATCCCGGCGCATCGACCGGCAGCTGCGCGGCCGCTCCGGCCGCCAGGGCGACCCGGGCCAGTCGGTCTTCTTCCTCTCGCTCGAAGACGACCTGATGCGGCTGTTCGGCTCCGACCGGATCGCGGCCTGGATGGACCGGAGCGGCGCGGAGGAGGGCGAGGTCATCACCGGCGGCCCTGATCACCCGGGCCATCGAGCAGGCCCAGAAGCGGGTGGAGCTCCAGAACTTCCAGACCCGCAAGCGCCTGCTCGAGTACGACGACGTGATGAACCAGCAGCGCGAGGTCGTCTACTCGCTGCGGCTCTTCGCGCTCGAGAGGGGCGAGGAGCTGAAGGCGGAGAGCCGCCGGATGATCGAGGCGGCGCTCGGCCGGACCGTGCGGGAATACCTGAGCGACGCGAGCCGTCCGGAGGACTTCGACCGGGCGGGGCTGCGGTCCGCCCTGATGCTGCAGTACATGGTGTCGCCGGAACCGGTCGTGTCCGCCGTCCACGGCTCCGGACCTGGGCGCCATCGTGGCTGCCGCCCAGGCGGAAGGCGAGGCCGCCTTCCACCGGAAGGTCGACTACCTCAAGGAGTTCGGCCGCAAGATCAACATTCCCGACGTGGACGGGCAGATCCTCTCGCAGGTCATGCTCGCGGTGCTCGACGAGAAGTGGAAGGACCACCTCTACGACCTCGACCAGCTCCGGAACGCCATCCAGTACCGGGCGTACGGCCAGAAGGATCCGCTGATCGAGTACAAGCGCGAGGCCTTCGACATGTTCGAGGACCTCATGCGGGACATCCAGGCCACGTTCACGGAGCGGTTCCTGAAGATCCAGGTGACGTCGGAACCGCCCCGGCGGCCGCCGCCACCGCCGCCGCCGACCCAGAGCCGCGGCGATGCGGAACTCTTTGCGCCGAGCGCCGGACGCGGGCCCGCCCCGGGCCCCCCGCCCGCGGTGACCAGCAGCGCCGGCCCGCTGCGGGCGCCGCCGCCCGCCGGCATGGCCGACGTCGGGCGCAACGACCCCTGTCCCTGCGGGTCGGGGAAGAAGTTCAAGAAATGTCACGGGGCCCGCTGAGGGGGCACGCGTGATTCGGGCCCCGTAAACTCGGCGGGCACGGCCTAACTTGTGGTCGTGCCCGCCTCCCTTTCCCCCCCGGCCGTCCCCGACCTCCCCCGGGAGCGGCTCTGGGCCCTCGGGCCCTCCGCGTTGACGCCGGGCGAACTTCTCGCCATCCTCCTAGGGACCGGCAGTTCCACCACAAGCGTGACCGAGGTCGCTGCCCGCCTCCTGGAGGCGGGGGGTGGGTCCTTGCGCCGCCTGGCCGCCCGCCCGCCGGCGGAGCTGCTCCAGGTCCCCGGGGTGGGCACCGCCAAGGGGGCACGGCTCCTCGCCGCGTTCGAGCTCGCGGCCCGGCTGGCCGGGGAAACCCGCCCCGCGCGGCCCCGGATCGGGGAGCCGGCGGACGTGGCTCGGCTGCTCGGGCCGCGGCTTCGCGATCTCGAGGTCGAGGAGTTCCGGCTGCTGGCGCTCGACAGCCAGAGCTGTGTCCTGCGGGAGGTCCTGGTCACCCGGGGACTGTTGAACAGCTCCCTGGTGCATCCCCGCGAGGTCTTCCGGCCCGCCATCGCGGAGGCGGCGGCGGGCATCATCGTGGTCCACAATCACCCGAGCGGGGATCCGACCCCCTCGGCCGAAGATCAGGCGGTGACCCGGCAGCTGGTGGCGGCCGGGCGCCTCCTGGACCTGCCGGTGTACGATCACGTCGTGATCGCCGGCGATCGTTTCGTCAGCTTTGCCACCGCAGGACTCCTGTGACCGCTCCGACGCTCGACCTCGCCCCCGAACTTCGTGCCGTGCTGGCGAAGCACGCCGACCGCCTCGATCTGGACCTGATCGAGCGGGCGCTGCGCTTCAGCACCTCGGCGCATCACGGCCAGAAGCGGGCGTCCGGCGAGGAGTTCATTTCCCACAGCATCGCCGTGGCCATGATCCTGGCGGAGCAGCTGCCCGACTCGACCTCGATCGCGGCGGCGCTCCTCCACGACGTGGTCGAGGATTCCGACGTCGGCGTCGAGGACATCGCCCGCGACTTCGGCCCCGAGGTCGGCGTCATCGTCGACGGCCTGACCAAGATTTCGCACCTCACCTTCCGCTCCACCGCCGAGGAGCAGGTCGAGAACTACCGCAAGCTGCTGCTGTCGATCGCCAAGGACGCGCGGGTCATCATCATCAAGCTCGCCGACCGCCTGCACAACATGCGGACGCTCGAGCATCTCGAGCCCGCAGAAGCGCGCCCGGATCGCCACGGAGACGCGGGAAATCTACGCGCCGCTGGCGCATCGCTTCGGCATGGCGCGGCATGAAGGCCGAACTCGAGGACCTCGCCTTCCGGTTCCTGGAGCCGGAGGAGTACAAGGCGCTCTCGGAGCAGGTCGCGGCCGAGCGCGAGGCGCGCGAGCAGATGATCGACCGGCTCCGCCGGCCGCTGGAGGACGAACTCAAGCGGGCGGGGATCGCCGCCGAGGTGACGGGGCGCCCGAAGCACCTCTGGTCCATCGAGCAGAAGATGAAGCGGCGCGGCAAGCCGTTCGACGAGATCTACGACCTGATGGCGGTCCGCGTCATCGTGGCGACCGTCCCGGAGTGCTACCACGTCCTGGGCATCATCCACCACAACTGGACGCCGCTGCAGGAGCGCATCAAGGACTACATCGCCAGCCCCAAGTCCAACGCCTACCAGTCGCTGCACACCACCATCTTCGGGCCCGGGGGCGAGCTCTTCGAGGTGCAGATCCGCACCAAGGAGATGCACCGCACGGCGGAGTACGGCATCGCCGCGCACTGGGTGTACAAGAACGAGGGCAAGGGCGACGACGAACTCGACCAGGCGCTCGGCTGGTTCCGCCAGCTCCTCGAACTGCAGCAGGACACCCACACCCCCGAGGAGTTCCTCGAGTTCCTCAAGGTGGACCTGTACCAGGACGAGATCTTCATGTTCACGCCGCAGGGGGACGTGAAGCGGCTCCCCAAGGGTGCCACGCCGATCGACTTCGCCTTCCACGTGCACACCGAGGTCGGCCTCAAGTGCCAGGGCGCCAAGATCAACGGCCGGATCGCGCCGCTGCATCGCGAACTGAAGAACGGCGACACCGTGGAGATTCTCACCAGCCAGCACGCCCGGCCGAGCCGCGACTGGCTCAACCACGTGCATACCGCGCGCGCGCGGCACAAGATCAAGCAGTGGATCCGGGAGGAGGAGGAGTCGGTCAGCCTGCAGATGGGCCGAGAGATTCTCGCCCGCGAGACGCGACGCCGCCGGCTCGACGCGCCGGCGCCGGAGCAGCTCGAGCGCGGCGCCGTCGCCCTCGGCCTCCACAGCGGGACGGCGCTCGAGATCGCGATCGGCCGGGGCGACGTGGCCATCGGGCAGGTCTTCCGGGTGCTCTATCCCGACCGGCCGCCGGATGAACTCGCAGGACCCGAAGCCGACCGTCTTCGGCCGCCTGGTGGACCGGATCCGCCTCGGCCGCGGCATCAAGATTCACGGGGTCGACGGCCTCATGGTGCGGTACGCCCAGTGCTGCCAGCCGGTGCCGGGCGATCCGGTGTCGGGCTACGTGACGCAGGGCCGGGGCATCTCGATTCACCGCGCCGACTGTCCCAACCTGCTGACGCTGAGCTCCGAGGGGCGGCGGGTGGACATCGACTGGCAGGAGGTGGAGGGCGAGGCCTTCTCGGTGCGGCTGGCGCTCTCAGGGGAGGATCGGCGGGGGCTCTACGCCGACATCATGTCGGCCATCAGTTCCACCGGCACCAACATCCGGTCGGCGCGATATCCATACCAAGGACGGCACCGTCTTCGGCACCGTCTTCGTCGAGGTCGACAACATCGCGCATCTCGCGAAGGTGCTGAAGGCGGTGCGGCGGGTCAAAGGCGTCGTCGAGGTGGAGCGCCGGGAGGCGCCGGGGCCGGCAGGGCCGGGGGGCAGCGGGGCGGCCTAGTTCCCGATCACACAGCGCGTTGGATTCCCGGACTCATAGCCGCGCATGAACCACTCGCTGCGCTGCGCCGCCGAGCCGTGGGTGAAGGCGTCCGGGTTCACGTACCCGCCCCCCATCCGCTGGATGCGATCGTCGCCCACCGCCGCCGCCGCCGCCAGCCCCTCCTCGATGTCGCCCCCCTCCAGCAGCCCCCGCGATCGGGCCGAACTGGCCCAGATGCCGGCATAGCAGTCGGCCTGGAGCTCCAGCGCGACGGAGTAGGCGTTGGCCCGCGACGGGTCGCGCTGCTGGGCGCGGCGCATCTCGGCCTCGGTGCCGATGAGGTGCTGGACATGATGCCCGATCTCGTGGGCCAGCACGTAGGCCTGGGCAAAGTCGCCGGGCGCGCCGAAGCGGTCCCGCAACTCGTCGTAGAACCCGAGGTCGATGTAGACTTGCGAGTCGCCGGGGCAGTAGAAGGGGCCGGTGGCCGATTGCGCGTAGCCACAGGCGGACTGTACGCCGTCGCGGAAGAGGACCAGCCGCGCGTCGCCATACTGGGCGTCGCTGCCAGCGAAGATGGTCGCCCACGTCTGCTGGGCGTCGTCGAGTACGTAGGAAATGAACTGCTTCGTCGAGTCCTCGGCCGGCGAGGAAACGGGATCCGAACCCGCCGTGACCGACGGCTGGTCGTCCGCAAACCCTCCGGCCAGGGAGAGAAAGTCCCGCTTGAAGACGATGCTCAGGATGAGCAGGATGACGATGCCGCCGAGACCGAGCCGGCCCCCCGGCATCCGCCCGCCTCCGCGGCCCCGGCGGTCCTCGACGTTGGAACTCTGATAGCCACGCTGCCACTTCATGCCGGGATCTCCGCTCGCGGGTAGGGCGCCCCAGGGAATCGACGATGCCTCAATATTGGCTGATCAAGACCGAGCCGTCCACCTATTCGTTCGACGACCTTGCGCGGGAACAGGTCACGACCTGGGACGGCATCAAGAACGCGCTCGCGCTCATCCACCTCCGCGCGATGCAGCCCGGCGACGGCCTCCTGATTTATCACTCCGGGAAGGAAAAGGCGATCGTGGGGCGGGGGAGCGTCGTGGCCCCGCCGCGCACCAGCGGGAAGGTGACAGTGGTGGACGTGCGATGCGAGGCGCGCCTGGCGTCGCCGGTCACGCTGGCGCAAATCAAACGGGAGCCCGGCCTGGCCGGGCTCCCGCTGATCCGCAACACCCGGCTCTCCGTCATGCCTGTCACCGCCGACGAATGGGAGGCGGTGAACCGGGTGGCGCGTGGATAGGCGCCTCTGCATGCCTGGTCAGATGCCGGTACAGCACGCCGTGCCGCAGCGCGACCAGGTCTTTGCGTCCGCTTCACTCCAGTTCCATCGGGCGGCGGCGGCCGGGATGACGTCACCGCCGTGGGTGCGACGCCGTACGCAGTAGTAGTACGGGTCACCCGCTGCCGGAGTGACTCGGCCCCACCAGGTGTCCTGGGAGTCGGGATCGATCCCCGTGCAGTGTTTGGCTCCCGCCGGTATGCTGCAGTCGCTCTGCGTCCCGTTGCAGATATCGACCCGGTTCATCCCGGCTTGCATTGGATACTTCGCGGAATACGTCGCATCCACGAATACGTAGGCGCTGGGTATCCAGGTGCTCCGGTAGGCGTCCACCGCGACCGAATCCAGCGCAGGCTGAGGAAAGACCACCCCCGAGACATCGGCCAGGATCAGCCGGCTATCCTCCGTCCGCAGGTCGAGACGCTGGCGATCGGACCATCCCTTCACTGCCACCACGCGCAGCACTTCGTCCGGTGTGGCCTGGTGGACTCCCGATTTGGGGATGGGCACGACCGCCGCAAGGAACTCCGCCCCCTCCGCGGTGCCGTCGGCCGGGTCGGATGGCGCGAAGCCGGGCGCGCCAACCTCGCACCATGTGTCGCCGCACCGGATGCCGATGTACTGCTGACGGTTCTTCTTGTCCCAGTCCCACCGCGCCACCGGAGGAATGTCCCGGGGCTTCAAGGGCGGAGGCGGCGCCACGGGGAGCACCTCGAGCTCGGTCCCGGCAAGGATGGCGCGACTCGCGGTGTCGATGGGAGCCAGGCACCGAGTCGGCTCCGATTCCACCGGCGGTTTGTCCCCGAGGGCGACGAGCGTGCCGTGCCAGGTACCGTCGTTCCAGAGGAAGAGGCAGTTGAATCCGGGCTTGATGCCGAGCGGGGCGTAGTCGTGGTCGGCGTCGAAGTTGTATAGGACAGCCACCGGAACGGCCTTGCCGTTGAGGGAGTCCCCTCGTGCAAAGGCGAGGTCAAGCTGGTTCGCGGCCCAGACCGCCACGAGCGGCCCGAAGGCCAGGCTGTCGCTGGACGGCGCCGACGCGAGCCCCGAAGTCGTCGCCGGGATGACGAATCGCTGGCAGTCATGGAACTCGGGCATGTCGGCAATCGGGCCGACCAGCGGAAGGCTCGAACCGGTGAGGCTGTCGTGCTCCGAGGTCCAAATGACCAGGTGGTCCTGCTGGCAGTCATTCTTCAACGATGTATCGGGTGGTTTGGGGGGCCAGGGGCAGGCGACCAAACCAAGCGCGGCCAATCCGGCCACTGTCCACCAGGTCCATCTGCTCGTGTTGGCACGTCCGCTTGTTCGCATCGATCCCCCCGGGATAAGAGGCTGTTGGCGTGATTCCGGTATTCAGTGGGTGAGCGCCTTCATTTCCTCGACGAGCGGTTGCAGGAAGTCGTCCGCGCCCGACCACAGGGCGAGCACCGCCTGGGCCCAGGCCCTTGCCGCGACACGATCTCCCTCCCGCTCCGCCAGCCTGGCGCGAAGCGCCATCGCCCGCACCAGCGGCCCCGCCTGATAGACCTCGAGAAAGAGCTGGGGTGGTGTCCGGGGGAGGGCGGTCAGGATCGGGTCGAGCCACGCCACCGCCGAACCGTCGTCACCCAGCTCGGCCATCAACCACGCCGTGCCATAGCCGAGGTCGATGGTCCGCTCGCCCGGCTGATCCGGAGGCCTCATGGCGACATGCGGGGCCAGCGCCCGTCGGGCGCCCGGCAAGTCGCCGCGGAGGAACGCCGCATCGGCGTTCAGGAGGCCCGTGCCCGCGCCGGCCAGCTGCTCGACTTCCGGAAACTGAAACGCGGGAAAGCCGACGAGGATCGGGAGGTGGAGCCACATCTCCTCGGCCCGGGAGCGGACCTCCGGGTCGACGGACGCCTCGAGCGCTCGGCCTACCTGGGGCGCAAGCACCCGCAGGCTGTCGACCGGGCCGCCCATGGACGCGTAGGTGAGAAAGGTGATGCCGATGCCGACCAGCGCCGGCGGCGTGTCCGGGCGGGCCCGACTGGAAATGCTCCGACCCAGGCGTGCCGCCAGGTGGGCCCGGCCGGTGAGTGCCGCCAGGCTGGCCAGGAGCATCGGCTCCACGGAGCCGTCCGTCGGGGCGTGATCGAGCAGGGAATCGGCAAGCCGTCGCGCGGCGCGAAGTTCCCAGAAGCCCGCGGGGGCGTTGAACAGGACGCGCATCCAGACTTCCGAGGTGGCGACCCGGATGGTCTCGCCCGGATTCCGCGCCAGCCGCCGTGCCTGCTCAAGGGTGTCGAGCGCCGAGCGATCCCCGAGCAATTGGAGCGAGACCGCGAGCGCCTGCAGGGCATCGGCATTGGACGGGTAGGCGGCGACCCAGCCGCGTGCGATGTCGTAGAGACGCTGCCGCTGGTGGCGGATCGCCTCACGGGTGGTCGGATCGCCCGACGTCACGATCTCCGTCCCCGCCGCCCACTCGATGGGGAACAGCACGAGGGTGTCCCCCTGCCACGAGGGGAATGCGTAGAACTTCGCGGGGTCTGGCGGCGGTCCCTCGCCGCGCCGAAAATCGGTGCCGCTCGCCAGCAGCAGGTGGACCATCTTCGAATACGATTCGGTGCGGAGATCCTTGAGAATGGAAGGGAGGAGCGCATAGGCTTGCTCAAAGGCGCGCAGCGCGGCGTGGTAACTGGACCGGAATCGCCAGGTGGTGGGCGACCGGGGGTCTCGCACCACGACCCGGTCCTGCTGCAGGCAGACAGCCAGGCCGTACCAGACGACAAAGTCGAAGGCGTGCGCGGTGGTCAACGCCTCCCATCGTTCGCACGCGGCGAGAATATCGCCCTGGGCCTGCGCCAGGACGGCCTCGGCGATCTCGCGGTCACGGATTGACAGGTCGCTCCGGGCGGCCACCGCGCGTTCGGCCGACGACCGCCAGGTGGCGGGTGCGGATGGATCCACCCAGAGGCGCACGAGGGCGAGCCAGAGGTGGGCCTGGGCGTATGCGGGATCAAACCGCAGGGCGGCGACGAAATGCGAATCTGCGGCGGTGAGATTCCAGTCGTTAATCGCGGAAGTCCCTTCCTCGAACGCCTGGCGGGCCGGCAGCGAGGTCGTCCGGCCCGCCGGCTGATAGCCGCCGGTGACCCCCGCATTCACCAGGAGCCGTTCGCCCAGTTCGGTGAACGCGGCATCTCGGCCGTTGAGATCGGCGGGGATGCGCACCGCATGCTCCCGGAGCACCGGGTTGACACTCCCGGGCGCCACGCTGTACAGGACCGCGTGGATGCGGATCGAATCGCCGATCCGGGAGGCGTCGGCACGGATGTACCGTCCGGCCCCCAGCTGCGCCGCAAAGCGGTCCCACTCCCGGCGGGAATAGCCGGCGGTGTCGCGCCGGGCGACGGCCTCGCGGACCTGGAACGGATCGACCACGTGAATGCCGTTCCACCGGCCCAGGGCGTCCTGGAGCAGGAGGGAGGGATGCAGCAGCTCAGGGACGCCGGAGTCTTCGCTGAACGAGACGATCGCGTACCGGGTGGTGTCGAGCGCGGCCGCGGCACTTTCGGCGCGGCGCTGCGCGGCCCCGCCGCCGGCGAGGTACCAGGCGCCGGCGACCCCGACGCCCGCCAGGAGGAGGAACCCCCACGTGCGCCGGCGCGCGGAGGGCGGGCGCGACCGCAGCGTCGTCGGCTCCCAGCCCCCGGAGGCCGTCGGCTGCAGGGCCTCGATGAACTCGCCCGCGGTCGCAAACCGGTCCGCCGGAGATTTCTCCAGCGCGCGCATCACCGTCCGCTCGACCGACAGCGGCACCGAGGCGCGGATGGTGCGGAGCGACGGCACCTGGTCCATCCGGTGCCGCGCCAGCACCGCGTGCGGGCTGATGCCGGTGAACGGCGGCTCCCCGCCGAGCATCTCGTACAGGACGCAGCCGAGGGAGTAGAGGTCGCTCCGTCCATCGAGATCCGGCTCACCGCCTGCCTGCTCGGGCGACATGTATGCCGGCGTGCCGATGACGAGGCCGGCACTCGTCACCGCGTCCGGATCGACCGCCTCCCGCACCGCGCGGGCGATGCCGAAGTCGGCCACCACGGCGTGCCCGTCCATCAGGAGGATGTTGCCCGGCTTGATGTCGCGGTGCACCACGCCGCGCCCATGCGCGTGCCCCAGCGCGGCGGCCACCTCACGCGCGATCTGGAGCGACTCGTCGAGCGGCAGCTGCTTCTCCCGGAGCAGGCGCTCGCGCAGCGTCTCCCCTTCGACGTACGGCATGGTGTAGTACGGCAGCGCCGGCGACTCGTCGGTTGGCGGAATGGTGCCCGAGTCGAGCAGCGGCAGGATGTTCGGGTGGGTCAGGTCGGAGGAAATGCGGATTTCTCGGAGGAAGCGCCCCCGGGTCATCACCCCGGCGAGCTCAGGGCGGAGGACCTTGATCGCGACGTGGCGGGGATGCTTGAGCTCGCGGGCGAGGTAGACCGTGGCCATCCCCCCGCGGCCCAGCTCCCGTTCGAGCTGGTACGTGTCGGCCAGCGCACGCTGAAGGGAACTGAAGAGATCGTCCACCCCGGCACCTCCATCCCGGCTACCATACCGTCCGTTCGAAATTCGGGCAAGCGGACCGGAGCGGTGATGCAACGCCCCGACCCTACCGAACATTTCCCGAAAGTGCTAGATTTGGCGGATGGCTACCACCCTGTTCAAGGTCGAGGCGCCGTTCGAACCCGCGGGCGACCAGCCCCGCGCCATCGAGGAGCTCACCGCCGGGCTGCGCCGGGGCGATGCCTACCAGACGCTCCTCGGCGTGACCGGCTCCGGCAAGACGATGACCCTCGCGAACGTCATCGCCGCCTACGGCCGCCCGACCCTGGTCCTCTCCCACAACAAGACCCTCGCCGCGCAGCTCTACGGCGAATTGCGCCAGTTCCTGCCCACCAACGCGGTGGAGTACTTCGTCTCGTACTACGACTACTACCAGCCCGAGGCCTACGTCCCGAGCTCCGACGTCTACATCGAGAAGGATGCCTCGATCAACGAGGACATCGAGCGGCTGCGGCTCCGCGCCACCTCCAGCCTCATCGAGCGGGAAGACGTCGTGATCGTCGCCACCGTCAGCGCCATTTACGGCCTCGGTGATCCGGTCGAGTACCGCGCCCAGATGGTCACGGTGGAGCAGGGGAGCGAACGGGGGCGGGATTCAATCCTCGAGGCGCTCGTCGCCATCCAGTACAGCCGGAACGACGTCAGCTTCGAGCCCGGCACCTTTCGCGTCCGGGGCGACACCGTCGAGATCTTCCCCGCCTACGAGGAGCGCGCCGTCCGCATCGAGCTCTGGGGCGACACGGTAGAGCGAATCACCAAGATCAATCCGCTCACCGGCGAGGCGCTGCAGGCCATGCCGCGCTGCGCCATCTACCCGGCCAAGCATTTCGTGACGCAGCGGGCCAAGATCGAGCGCGCGGTGCGCATCATCCGCGAGGAACTCGCCGAGCGGCTCAAGGTGCTCCGTGAGGCTGGCAAGCTGCTCGAAGCGCAGCGGCTCGAGACCCGCACCCACTTCGACATCGACATGCTGCTCGAGGTCGGCATCTGCTCCGGCATCGAGAACTACTCCCGCCACCTCAGCGGCCGCGCCGAGGGCGAACGCCCCGCCTGTCTCTTCGACTACTTCCCGCCGGAGTTCCTGGTGGTGGTGGACGAGTCGCACGTCACCCTGCCCGCAGATCGGCGGGATGTCGAACGGCGACCGGGCCCGGAAGGAAACGCTGGTCGAGTACGGCTTTCGCCTCCCGTCGGCGCTCGACAACCGCCCGCTCCGGTTCGACGAGTTCCTGGCCCTCGCCCCACAGATGATCAACGTCTCGGCCACGCCGGGCGATCTCGAACTCAAGCTGTCGGGCGGCGCCATCGTCGAGCAGATCATCCGCCCCACCGGGCTCATCGATCCCCTGGTCGAGATCCGGCCGGTCAAGGGCCAGGTCGACGACCTGCTGCACGAAATCCGCGAACGCACCCGTCGCAAGGAGCGGGTGCTCGTGACCACCCTCACCAAGCGGATGTCCGAGGACCTCACCGACTATTTCCAGCAGCACGGGGTCGCGGTGCGCTATCTCCACTCCGACATCGACGCCATCGAGCGGATCGAGATCCTGCGCGGCCTCCGCCTTGGCGACTTCGACGTGCTGGTCGGCATCAACCTCCTCCGCGAGGGGCTCGACCTCCCGGAGGTGTCGCTGGTGGCCATTCTCGACGCCGACCAGGAGGGGTTCCTCCGCTCCGACCGTTCGCTGATCCAGACCGTCGGCCGGGCCGCCCGCCACCTCGGCGGGCTCGGCATCCTCTACGCCGACCGGATCACCGGCTCGATGGAACGGGCGCTGCGCGAAATGGACCGGCGCCGCGCCATCCAGGTCGCCCACAACGAGGAGCACGGCATCACCCCGCGCTCCATCGTCAAGTCGTTCGAGCAGGTGCGGCTCTCCACCTACGTGGCCGACGCCCGCGCCGAGAAGGTCGAGCCGATCGCGGCGGGGTCGCTCGTGCGCGAGGACCTGCACGACCCGGCCGTCCGCGCCAAGACCATCGCGGCGCTGGAGCGGCAGATGAAGGAGGCGGCGGCCAACCTGGAGTTCGAGCTCGCGGCGCTCCTCCGCGACCAGGTGAACGACCTCAAGGCGTCGGGCGCTCCCGACGTCCGGCGGGACGGCGGTCGACGGCGGAGGTTCGCCTGATGCGGGAGGTGACGGAGGCCCAGCTCGTGGCGGAGGGCGAGGAGCTGGGACGCACCCTCCCCCCCGGCGCCATTCTCACTCTTCGAGGGCGACCTCGGCGCCGGCAAGACCACCTTCATCCGCGCCATCGTGCGCGGCCTGGGCGTCGAGCCCCCCGCCACCAGCCCGACCTACGCGCTCGTGCACCGCTACGCCGGACGGCGGGGGCCGGTCTTCCACCTCGACTGCTACCGCCTCCGCGATCCCGAGGAGGCCGCCGACCTCGACTGGGAGTCGCTGCTCACCGACGGCGACGCCGTGCTCATCGAATGGCCCGAAAAGGCCGGCGCCTGGGTTCCCGAGCCGACCATGCGGTTCCGGCTGACGCATCTCGACGACCCGGGCCGCCGCGCGCTGGAGTCGTTCTGATGTGGCTCGCCCTCGAGACCTCCTCGGACCGGGCCTCCGTCGCCGTCGGGCAGCCGGGACGAGTCCTCGCCGAGACCAGCCTCGAAGGGGCGCGCCAGCACGCCGGCGCCCTCCCTCGGCTCATCGAGGAAGCGCTGGCCCAGGCCGGGACGGAACTCGCCGCGCTCGAGGCGGTCATCCTCGGCGACGGCCCGGGCAGTTTCACCGGGCTGCGGGTGGGCGCCTCGGTCGCGAAGGCGCTGGTCCGCTCGCATCGGCTCGCCTTCTACACCACCCCCGCGCTCGCCGCGGTCGCGCTGGCGGCCAGGCCGTCGCCGGAGGAGCGGGTGCTCGCCGTGGCGAACGCGCTCCGCGGCGAGGTCTACGCCGCGGAATACCGGTTCCCGGAGGGGCGGGTCGAGGTGCTGCAGGCGCCGGCCGTCTGGCTGCCCGAGCGCCTCCTCGCCGACTGCCCGGTGCCCGACGTCGTCTGCGGCATCGTTCCCGAGGGGCTGGCCGACCGGCTGGCGGAGTGGCAGGCCGGCCGCCATCCGCGGACCGTGCGCGGTGTGGCCACGGCGGGCGCGCTGCTGGAGCTCACGGCACGCGCCGACGGCGCGGTGCGCGTGGCCGCGCCCGCGCAGTGGGAACCGCAGTACGGTCGGCCGGCGGAAGCACAGGCCAAGTGGGAACGGGATCATGGACAGACACTCCCCGATTCGCCCGGCCACTTTCGCTGACGCGGCGGCCCTGGCCGCCATCGAGCGCCGGTCGTTCTCGGATCCCTGGCCGCTCGAGGGGTTCGGGGAGGTGCTGCGGCTCCCCGGGACGGTCGCCCTCGTCATGACGGACGCCGACGCGCCAATCGCCTACTTCCTCGCCCGGGAAATCCTCGGGACCGCGGAGGTGCTCAACCTGGCCGTGGTGCCCGAGCTGCGCGGCCGGGGATTGGGCGCCAAACTGCTCGACGCCGGCCTCGCGGCGGTGCGGGCGCGCGGCGGGACGGAGGTCTTCCTCGAGGTGCGGGCGTCGAACGCCGTGGCGCAGTCGCTCTATGCGGGTCGGGGTTTTCGAACCGAAGGGCGGCGGCGCGGATACTATCGGCACCCCGACGAGGACGCGCTGGTGCTTCGGCTGGTCATGGCGCCCGTGCGTTCAAATGATGGTGACGGCGAGGCATTGGTGTAGATTTGGACTGTCAGGGGCAGTAGCGTATGGCTGTCCGCGGTCCCGAACCCTGTTGATGCGTGGGAGGTCATTGTGAGTCGGAGTCTGAACAAGGTCCAGCTGATCGGGAATCTGGGGGCGGATCCGGAGGTGCGCAGCACCAACAACGGCTCCCGCGTGGCCACGCTGTCGGTCGCCACCAGCCGCCAGTGGACCGGCAAGAGTGGCGACAAGCAGGAAAAGACGGAGTGGCACCGGGTCATTCTCTGGAACACCAATTTCAGCAAGCTGGCCGACATCGCCGAGAAGTACTGCAAGAAGGGCGACAAGGTCTACATCGAGGGCGCCATCGAGTACCGCACCTGGCAGGACCGCGAGGGGCAGACGAAGTACACCACCGAGATCAACGGGCGTGAACTGATCCTCCTCGGGGGGCGGAGCGGTGGGTCGTCCGACGAGTCGTACAGCGCGGCCAAGGTGGGCGCGGCGGCATCCGCCCCCAAGAAGGACGAGTCCTTCGACGATTTCCCCGAGGCGCTCGACGGCGAGGACGACGACCTGCCGTTCTAGTCGGCCCGGAGTCGGGGGCAGGAGAGGCCGGCGGTGGGGGAGCGTCCCCTGCCGCCGGCCTCCGCATTCTCAGGGCAGGGCACAGCTCTTGCTTTTTCCTCGGGACAGTCGCTTCCGTCGCTCAGGAAGTGGAGCAGGTCCGGACCTCTTAGCTTTTGTCCCACAACGTGTTACATTGTGGGCAAGCCGGCGGCCCGAACGCTGGATGGGACGTTGCAATTCACCGCAAGTCTCTCCGGAAACCGAAGCGCCTCTACACCACAAGGACACCCATGGCTATGCGAAATGCGTCGACGGGGCAGTTCTCAGTGAGGGCTCTCCTGGCCGCCACCCTTCTGGTCGGCGTGCCGGTTGTTGCCTCAGCCCAGAACGCCTCCGTTCCGGAGACCCACACGGTCCGGAAGGGCGACACCCTCTGGGATCTGGCCAAGACGTACTTCGGTGATCCGCTCACCTGGCCCCAGATCTACAAGCTGAACACCGGCGTCATCGAGGACCCGCACTGGATCTATCCGGGCGAGGTGCTCCAGCTGGCTGGCAGCGGTGCCGGTGTCATTCCGGCGGAGCCTGCCCCGGTGGCAAATGCGCCGGCCCCCATGGCGGATGCGGTGGCCCAGGCCCAGCCTCAGGCCCAGCCTCAGGCCCCGGATGCGCCCGCTGCCGCGGTCGAGCCCGAGGTGTACGCCGATACCCCGGCGCCGGCTCCCGGCGGCGGCGCGCGCGGTGCAGGCCCCATCCCGGGCGACCCCACGCGTCTCTTCGGCAAGACCAATCCGGAGGGCGCTTCCGCCGACCAGTTGGTGGCGTACGCCGAAAAGGCCTATCGTCCTCTTCGTCCGGGCGAGTTCTACAGCGCCGGTTTCCTCACCGAAAACCAGAAGCTGAGCTACGGCGAAGTGCTCGGGGATGTGGCGCCCCCGCAGGTGGCCAACCTGCAGCCACCGACCGCCGCCAGCCAATTCTCGCGGATCGGCATCATTCCGCCGAAGGGCGCCGCCTACCAGGTCGGCGACTCGCTCATGATCGCCAGGGTGGTCACCAGCTACGCCGGGTACGGCGATGTGGTCTGGCCCACCGGCCTGGCGCGCGTCATTGAGGTCGGACCCAAGCAGACCACCGCGATCGTCCTCAACCAGTACCAGCGGATCCGGATCGGGCAGGTGGCCCTTCCTCTCGAGCGATTCGTCCCGGGCGGTTCGGCGCGCGCCGTGCCGGTCGCGGACGGGATCGAGGCGAAAGTCGTCCAGGCCCGCTCCGAGAACATCCTGACCGAGCAGCAGTCGATCCTCTTCCTGGACAAGGGTCGCGCGGACGGGGTGGCGCCGGGCGATGTCTTCGAGTTGTGGCGCACCCCCGAAGAGCGGTGGGACGCCGCCTCGACCGTCGCGGAGCCCATGGCTCGGCTCCAGGTCGTGCGGGTCGGTGAGCACACCTCCTCCGCGCTGGTCGTCCGGATCATCTCGGCGGACATCAGGCCGGGCACCACGGCCAAGCAGGTCGCCAAGCTGCCGAACTGAGTTTGCCGGACGTTCGTACCCCGAGCACGCGGGGCTACCCACCCTATCCGGGTCGGTCCCGCGTGCTTCGTTTTACCCTCACCCCTGAGGCAGGATATGGCTCGACGTGTCTTGGTCAGCGGCGGCGCCGGATTCATCGGCTCGCATATCGTGGAGGCGTACCTGGCCGCCGGCTGGGAGGTCACCGCGCTGGACGATCTCTCCCGCGGGAAGGCCTCCCAGGTGCCCGACGGCGTGCCGCTGATCGTGGCGGACATCCGGTCCGACCTGGCACGCACCACGGTGGCCACCGGTGGCTTCGAGGTCGTCAACCACCACGCCGCGCAAATCGACGTGCGGTTCTCGGTTGAGCGCCCGTCGGCCGACGCCGACATCAACATTTCCGGCTTCGTCAACCTGCTCGAGGGCGCCGCCCAGGGCGGCGTCCGGCGCGTGGTCTTCGCCAGCAGCGGCGGGGTGGTCTACGGCAACCCGGACGTCATTCCCACGCCCGAGTCCGCGCCCAAGCGGCCGGTCTCGCCGTACGGCGTCAGCAAGCTCGCGGGTGAGCACTACCTCCGGGCCCTCGCCGACCTGCACGGGTTCGAGGGGGTGGCCCTCCGGTACGCGAACGTCTGCGGGCCCCGCCAGGACCCCAAGTCCGAGGCAGGGGTGGTCTCCATCTTCGTGTCCCGCCTCCTGGCCGGTCAGCCGCTGGCCATCTTTGGAGACGGAACGCAGACGCGTGATTATGTTTCTGTTCTGGATGTCGCGCGCGCGAATGTGCTGGCGAGCACAGCGCCGCTGGCGTCCGGCGACGATCATGATACCCGCGCCTTCAACATCGCGACGGGCATCGAACGCTCGGTGCTGGACCTGGCCGAGGTGGCTGGCAAGGTGACCGGGCGCAGCCCCGAATTGAAGATGGAAGCCGCGCGGCCGGGAGAAATCCTCCGGAGCGCGCTCGACCCGAAGAAGGCCGCCGACGGACTCGGCTGGCGGCCCGACGTGCCGTTCGACGACAATCTCGCGCTGCTCATGGATTGGTTCCAGACGGAGGGGTAATGCTCCTGCAGGTCGGTGGCGCGGTTCCGCGCTCGTCGTTAGAGCTTCTGCAACAGGCCGGCGGCGAGACCAAGATCGTCCTCGCGATTACCGCCCTCTTCTCCGTGGTCTCCTGGTTCATCATCGGTCTCAAGTGGTGGCAGTTCCGCCGGATCCGCCGACAGGCGGATCACTTCTTCACGGAGCTGGAGCGGACCACCCGCCTGCAGGAGGCGTACACCCTCCTGATGAAACAGCCCCCCTCCCCGTACAACCGGCTCTTCCGCGAGGGGATGAACTTCTACAGCGAGCTTCGGCCCGGCGCCCTGCGCGATGAGGCGCCCACCGCCCGGGCCTCGCTGACCATGACCCAGCTCGAAGCGCTCAAGATGGTGCTCGGCAAGGAAATCTCGGCGGAGCGCGAACTCGCCGCCCACCTCGTGCCCTGGCTCGCCACCATCGGCGCCGTCAGCCCCCTGCTCGGCCTCCTCGGCACCGTCCTCGGCATCATGGATGCCTTCATCGGCATCGCCGCCAAGGGGTCCGGCAACATCGCCGCCGTCGCACCGGGCGTCGCCGAGGCGCTGATCACCACGGTGGCGGGCCTCGCCACCGCCATCCCCGCCATGATGGCCTACAACTTCTTCGTGCACCGGACCCGGGTCTTCGCGGGGGAACTCGAAGGGTTCGCCAACGAGCTCATCGGTACTATGGCGCGCGAGGGGCTGCTCTAGGTGGCCGGCCGGATGGGGAGTCTGGGCGGTGGCGACGACGGTGACATGCACCTGAGCGCCGACATCAACGTCACCTCCCTGGTGGACGTGGCGTTCGTGCTGCTCATCATCTTCATGATTGCCGCGCCGCTGATGACGGGCGGCGTCGACGTGCAGCTGCCCCAGGCCGAGGCGAGGCCGCTTCCCTCGAAGGAGGGGATGGTCGTCTCGGTCGACCGCGAGGGCCGGATCTTCATCGACCAGACTCGCGTCACCTACAACGACTTTCGCGTCACCTTCCGGGCGCTGGTCGAGAGCCGGAAACCGTCCGGCGTGTATCTCCGAGCCGATCAGCGGGTGCCATACGGCGACGTCGTGCGCGTCCTCGCGGTCATCCGCAACAGCGGCATCAAGGATGTCGGGTTGGTGGCCGAGGAGGAGGATCAGACCAAGTGAGCCGTCCGGTGGCGGTGCGGCGGCGCGCGCCGGAGACGGCGGCGGGGGCGGCGGGCACCGCCCTGGTACATCTGACGGCGCTCGCACTGCTGATTGCCGGGGTGAAGACGCCTCCGCCGATGGCGCCGGTCTACGCGGTGGAACTGGTCGCGGCCCCCGCGCCCACGGCCAACAAGCGCCCCGCGCCCGAAGCGGTGACGCGTCCGGTGGAGCAGCCTGATCCCGGCCCGCCGGTGACCAAGCCGAACAAGGTCTCCCCGGTCCCCTCGGCCAAGGCGCCGCCGAAGCCGAAGTCCACGGCGCCGAAGACCACGACGACCCCGGTCAAGCGCGAGCCGGCGCCCAGGTCCGAGACGAAGGCGGTCCCGGCACCAGGCGAGACCCCGAGCACCGGCACCGACGCGGTGAACATCAAGACCCCCGGCCTGCAGTTCGCCTATCCGGAGTACCTCCGGAACATCGTGGCGCAGGTCTATCGCCGCTGGGAACGTCCCGGCGGGAACCAGAGCCTGCGGGCCGAGGTGAGTTTCTTCATTCTGCGGGATGGCAGCGTGCGTGACATTCGATTCGTGACTCCCTCCGGCAACTTCAGCTTTGACCTCAGCGCCCAGGGGGCGATCGAGGGCGCCGGGAAAGTGCGCGCCTTCGGCCCGCTCCCCGACGGCTACGAGGCGGATGTGCTGCCGGTCAGCTTCTTCTTCACGCCGCAGGCGGGCTCGTGAATCGGCTGCTGATGGTGGGGCTGCTGTTGGCGGCCGCATCACCGGTGCTGGCGCAGGACCCGATTGACCGTGGGGTGCGTGTCGGCATCACCTACCAGCCCGGCACCCGTCCCCGGCTCGTGATGCTTCCCGGGCCGGGCCTCGACTCGGTGCGCGCCATCATCCAGAGAGATCTCGATTTTAGCGACCGGTTCGAGGTGCTTCCGCTCGCCCCGGGCGGCGCGTCGGCGTCGTCGGCCGTCAACTATCAGCTTTACCGCTCACTGGGCGCCGAATACGGCGTCGAGGTCCGGGCGGACGCCGCCGGCGTCGCCGTGCGCCTGCACGACATCGGGGCGGGCACGGTGCGCCAGCAGCAGGCGTTCGCCATCCCCGCCGAGTCGGCGCCGGGGTTCCGGATGGCCGTCCACCAGGTGTCCGACGAGGTGGTCCGGTGGGTCACGGGCACGCCGGGGGTGGCCGCCACCCGGATGCTGGTCCTCATCGACCGGCGCGCCTACCGTGTGGACAGCGACGGCGCGGACATGACCGCGGTGACCCCCGCCTCGGAAACCGTGCTGTCGCCGACCTGGTCCCCCGACGGCCGCTCCGTCGCCTACACCAGGTTCCTCGATGGCAGGGGCCCGATCATCGTGCGCGACCTGGCCACGGGGCGCTCGAAGCAGGTCATGGGGACGGAGTCGCAGCTGAACTTCACGCCGGCGTTCTCGCCCGATGGGCGCACGCTCGCGTTCGCCCGGACGGACCAGGAGGGCGGCACCGACATTTACGCCGTGAATGTCGCCGATCAGTGCTGCCTCCGGCGGTTGACCGTGGGGCGTTTCGCGGATAACCTTTCGCCCACGTACGCGCCCGATGGCCGGCGGATGGCGTTCGTCTCCACCAGGCCGGGGACGCCCCAGATTTACGCGATGTCGTCGGACGGGACTGACCAGGAACTGCTGGCCCCTTATGATTATGGGGCCACCGGGGCGTCGAACGCGCCGGAATGGTCGCCGGACGGCGCGTCGGTCGCGTTCCACCGGGACATCGACCGGGCGCCGCAAATCTTCATTCTCGAGGTCGGGAGCCGACGCTTCAAGCAGCTCACCTCGAGCGGGCGGAATTCCGACCCGACCTGGGCTCCCGATGGCCGCCATCTCGCGTTCGTGTCGGACCGCAGCGGCCGCGGGCAGGTCTGGATCATCGACATCGAGACGGGGCGCATCCGGCAGCTGCCGCTGTCGGGCGAAATTCGCCTCCCACACTGGTCCCGCCGAGTGGGCGGGTCCACGCCGTAACCACCACAACTGACTGGAGTACCCCCATGAAGTCCCGTTCCCTGATCGTCTTTGCCCTCCTCGCCGCGGCCGCATGCGGCGGCAAGAAGCCCGCGGAGACACCCGCGCCGGCGCCGGCCCCGGCCCCCATCGACAGCACGGCCATCAAGGCCCGGATGCGCCAGGACTCGATCAACGCCGCCGAGGCGCGTGCCCGCGCCGCTGCGGAAGCCGCCGCGGCCGCCGCCGCGAAGCTGCAGGCGCAGCTCACCGCCGAAGTGACGTCGATGATCCACTTCGACTACGACAAGTCGGATATCAAGCCGGAAGACCAGGCCGCCCTCAACCGGAAGGCCGCCATCCTCAAGGCCAACCCGGCCCTCATGATCCAGATCGCCGGCAACTGCGACAACCGCGGGTCCGATGAGTACAACCTGGCCCTTGGCAATCGCCGCGCAGCGGCCGCCCAGCGCTACCTGATCAATCAGGGCGTCTCCGCCGGCCAGATCAGCATCGTCTCCTACGGCGAGGAGCGTCCCGTCGACGCGGCCAATACCGAGTCGGCCTGGGCCATGAACCGGAACGACCAGTTCACGCCGACGGCCGGCGGCAACAACCTGATGGCGCCGAAGTGATCCGAAGGATCGCGCCGATCCTCGTGGTGGCGACCGTCGCTCTGGGGGGCTGTGCCCTCCGGAGCGACGTGCGCCGGCTCGAGGAGCAGTTGACAACCATGCAGGACGAGTCCGACCGCCGCGACTCGCTGCTCGCGGCGCAGCTCACGCAGGTGATGGCCCTCCAGCGGCAGGCGAACGACTCGCTGGCGTCCGTCGAAGCGAGCCTCCTCACCTTTCGCGGCGAGACGCTCGGGCAGCTCTACGACGTCCAGAAGCAGCTGCTGCAGGTTCAGGAGCTGACGGGGCTGAGCAGCCGTCGGCTGAACGAGCTGCGGGGCGAGCTCGACGCCCGCGGGCAGCAGTTGAGCGGGGTCACGCCGGCCGCCGGGGGCCCCACCAGCGCCTCGGCGGTGCAGATGTACGAGGCCTCGCTCCAGCAGTTGCGCCGCGGCAGCACCGGGACCGCGCGCGCCGGATTCCGGCAGTTCCTCGACCAGTATCCCACCGCGTCGGAAGCGCCCGACGCCCTCTACTTCATCGGAGAGAGCTTCAGCACGGACGCGCCCGACTCCGCGGCGGCCTACTACACGCAGGTCGCCGACACGTACCCGGCCTCCCCGCGCGCCGCGAGCGCGCTGTACCGGCTGGGGTCGATGGCGGAGTCCGCTCGCGACACCGCGGCCGCCCGCGGCTATTACCAGCGGCTGATCGCGAAGTACCCGACGTCGAACGAGGCCGCGCTCGCCCGCGACCGCCTGAAGGCGCTCGGGCAGTAGCCCGGCGCCGACCGCCCCGATGGCCGCCTCCCGTGGCGAGATGCCGTTTCTCGATCACCTCGAGGAGCTGCGTTCGCGCCTGATCAAGACGCTGGTCGCGGTCATCGTCGGGTTCGGGGCCGGCCTGTGGATCGTCCAGCGCTTTCAGTTCGTCTCCCTCCTCAAGGAACCGATCGCGCCCTACCTGATCGACGGCCGGCTCACCATCCTGAGCCCGACCGAACCGGTCATGATCGTGCTGAAGCTCTCCCTGTTGATCGGGCTGGTCCTCTCCTCGCCGTTTCTCCTCTATCAAGTCTGGGGATTCCTTTCCCCGGCGCTCTACGAGAAGGAACGCCGCGCCTTCGTCCCGGCCCTGATCGTGGGAACGCTGCTCTTCATCGTCGGCGCCGGTCTCGGCTACGTGTTCGTGGTGCCGCAGGCGCTCCGCGTCCTCTTCAGTTTCCAGACCGAGGCGCTCCAGCCGATGATCACGTACGACGCCTATTTCAGCTTCGTGCTGCAGATCCTCGTCGGACTGGGCCTGTCGTTCGAGATTCCGCTGGTCATCACCATCCTGGCGGGGTTCGGGCTCATCACGCCGGCGGCCCTCAACCGGTTCCGGCGCTTCGAGATCGTCCTCGCCTTTGCCGCCGGGGCGCTGCTTTCGCCGGGCGCCGATGTGCTCTCGATGCTGATGATGACCTTCCCGATCCTGCTGCTGTACGAGGTCGGGGTGGCGGGGGCCATCGTGATGCACCGTCGCCGGCTCCGGCGTGCGGCGTCGGCCGCCGTCGCGGGGCTCGTCGCGCTCGCCATCTGGGGGACGCCGGCCCAGGCGCAGGACCCGCAAGTGCGCGACCGCCCCACGAAGCCGGTGCCGAAGCAGACGACGCCGGGTGCCCCCGGAGCACCCGGTGCCGCGCCGGCGACCCCCGACGACTCCCTCGCCCTCGCCAAGGTGCAGGGGGGCCAGGCGGTGGACACCGCCGCCGCGCGGCGCCTCGGCCTCCCGACGGCGCCCGTCTTTCCGTTCCCCGATCCCGACTCCACCATGCAGAGCCTCCTCCTGCGGCAGGGGTACGTGGTGACCCGGTATCGGGCCGACTCGGTGACGCTCTTCGCCCAGGACAAGCGAATCCTGATGACGGGAGAGGCGCGCACCGAGCGGGAGGGCGCGACGCTGGAGGCCGGCGAAATCGACTACCAGGACGCCAAGGGCCTGCTCGACGCCCGCGGGTCGCCGATGCTCTTCAGCGAGGGCAACATCCTGGTGGGCAAGGAGATCCGCTACTACACCGATTCAAAGAGGGGCGTCGTCACCGGCGCCCTCACGAGTTTTGATCAGGGGGGCACCGAGTGGTTTCTGCGCGGCAGCATCGCGCAGGACTCGAGTTCCCGCCGCATCTACGCCCAGTCGAGCGAAATCACCAGCTGCGACCTGCCCGACCCGCACTACCATTTCTCCGCCGGTGAGGTGAAGTGGATCAGCGGCACGGTGATGGTGGCCCGCCCGACCGTCCTCTACGTGCGGGACGTGCCGGTCATGTGGCTGCCGTTCGTGTTCCAGGACGGCCGGCCCGACCGCCACTCGGGGATCCTGATTCCCCGGATCGGCATCAACGACGTGGTGCGGTCGTCGTCCACCTACAACCGCCAGATCACGAATCTCGGCTACTACTGGGCGACCAGCGACTATTTCGACCTGACCGCCCGGTTCGACTGGCTCGATAACCGGTATTCCACCCTGGCGGTCCTCGGGCGCTACCGGTGGCTCGACCGCTTCACCTCCGGCTCCATCGGGCTCAGCCGGCAGTGGGCCTCCGACGGTGGGCGCTCCACCGGCGTCATCTGGGATCACCACCAGATCTTCTCGCTCAACAGCTCCGTCAACCTGTCGCTGAACTACGTGACGAACAGCAGCATCGTCCGGAACAACGCGATCGACCCGCTCCTGACCACCCAGCAGATCACGAGCGCGCTGAACTATACGCATCGCTACGGGTGGGGCACGCTGACCCTCGGCGGCAACCTCCGGCAGAACCTCGAGAACAACAGCCTCACCAGCCAGCTGCCGGCCATCACCCTGAGTCCCAAGCCGGTCAATATCGGCTCGCACGTGACCTGGTCGCCGGGGCTGTCGTTTGCCACTGAGTGGCAGCAAAAACAGCTGCTCGGCGCGCCGGACACCCTCGTCCTGGTCGGCGGTGTGGTCGACACCGTGCGCACCACCTTCAACGCGCGGGCCACCACCTTCAGCCTGGAAACGCCGTTTCGGGTCGGGAACTTCAACTGGCGGAACAGCATCCGCTTTACCGACGCCGAAGACACCAAGCGCACCACGAGGCGACAGTACGTGCCCGACCCGGATAATCCGGGGGATTCGGTGCTGGTGTCCACCACGTATGGGGGGACGTACACCTCCGGGCTCAATTGGGACACCGGCATCAACCTGCCGCTGCTCTTTCGCGGGTCGTGGAAGCTGCAGCCGTCGGTCGGGGTGACGAACGTGGTCGGGGGCCAGCCCTACCTGGTCCGCAACGAGACGACCAACGGGGAATGGGTGGCCCAGTCCAAGCGATTCGCGTTCAACATCTCCTCCAATCCCACCTTCTTTGGGTTCTACCCCGGGTTCGCCGGCTTCCAGCGCATCCGGCACAGTTTCTCGCCGGTCATTACCTACGCGATGGCGCCGTCCGCCGACATTCCGCTCGACTTCGCGGTGGCGACCGACTACCGGAGGGCGGGCGCCATTTCGCTCACCAGCCCGCGCACCGAGCTGCTGGCGTTCGGGCTCAACCAGAACATCGAGGGCAAAAAGCTCAATCCCGGCGCGGACAG
This sequence comes from uncultured Gemmatimonadales bacterium, assembly GCA_963748815.1. GTDB lineage: Bacteria > Gemmatimonadota > Gemmatimonadetes > Gemmatimonadales > GWC2-71-9 > SPDF01. Next base: position 101,106 of record CAVVKJ010000014.1, read on the forward strand.
CGCCGGACAGGACGGGGGCAAGAAGCAGCGGGTGCTGAGCATCGCGACGAGCCCGATCGGCTACGATTTCGAGCAGGCCAAGGAGCCGGGCCGCACCGGATGGATTACCCCGTCGCTCACCAATTCGTTCCAGAGTGATCTGCTCCCGGGGTTCAACCTGGCAATTACACACAGCCTCTGGGACGGCCCGGTTGGCTACGACAGCACGTCGTTCGATTTCGCGCTGCAGCAGGTAGGCCTCAGCTTCGCGGTCTCGTCCGCGACCTTCGCTCCGCTCCTGCGTCTGTTCGGATTGTCCGCCCCAGCCCCTGGCACCGCGGCCGACCCCGACATCCGCGGCTACGTGGCCGACTCCTACCGCCCGGTTCGACCGGGCCCCGAGGCGATCTACGGCAACAATTTCGGTTCGACGCCCCTCGGGCGGGCCTTTCGCGCGAACGTCAGTTACACCTACCAGAAGCTCGATCGCGCCGGGATTGCGCAATCCAATATCGGGTTCAACACCACCTTCTCCCCGACGCCCCTCTGGGGACTCTCCTGGTCCACGCAGTACAACGTGACCGCCGGCACCTTCGAGTCGCAGATCATCCGGCTGGAGCGCGAGCTGCACGAGTGGCGGGCGGGGTTCAACTTCGTGCGGAACCCCAACGGCAACGTGACGCTCTACTTCTCGATCTCGCTGACCGACCTTCCCGAGATGAAGCTGGACTACAACCAGTAGCCGGACCGCTTGCAATCGTCCCCGTGAGCGGACATCTCCCCGCTCGTAGTATCGGCATAACCACTTGTCTTTACGTCACTTGCGATACTCCTTTGCATGGCATGGACCGTGCTCTCTGGGGGGTGTCCCCTCTTCGAGGAATTCCGATGCGTTACGCCTGGGCCGGTGCGGCCATTCTCACTCTCGCCGCCTGTGACTCCTATACCGAAGTCATCGCGCCGCCGGCGGGGATTCTCCCGCCCGCTGCGCTCTACTACGAAGTGGCCCCGGTCGGCACCGGGACGGCGCCATCGGGCCTCCTGCTCTCCTGGCCGGACGACGGCAATCCCAACCTCGCTGTCTGGCATGTGTATTCGCGTGGAGTCACGAACGAGCCGTTCTACCTGCGCGGGTCCACCACCTCCAACAGCTTTCACGACAACGGCCCCCCCGACCTCGAGTACTACGTGACCGCGGAGGACCTCGCCGGCTTCGAAAGCGTGCCGAGCCCCACCGTGACCATCGATGAACGTCTCGCGCTCCCGGCGCCGGCCACCCTGTTCAGCACCAGCCTCGACGGGGCCATTGCCCTGGCGTGGGCCGACAACGCGCACGCGGCCTCGCCGGCGCGGTTCGCGGCCTACCGGATCTACAGCGCGGCGTACAACCTCGATGCCAATCTCTGCGACGTCGACTGGTACCTCGAGGGCACCACGGTGGCGCCCGAGTTCATCGCCGGTGCGTTGCCGAACGGGCAGCCGCGCTGCTTCGCCGTGACGGCGGTGAGCCGCGAGGGGTACGAGAGCCTCTGGTCGCCGATCCGCGCCGACACCCCGCGCCCCGACGCCCGGAACATCGTCCTCTTTGCAGCCGAAGCCTCCCTGGGCCAGAGCGGGTTCCGGTTCTGGAAGGACCTGAACAACGACTTCACGGTGCAGCCGAACGAGCTGGGACTCGTCGGTTCCGGCGCCGCCCCTGATATCGACTTCGTCGTCGAACGAAACGGCCCCTCGGCGCTGCGGCTGCGGCCGGTGCGCGCAGGGACCGGTGTCGAGTTCTACGGAAACACCGCCGTCGGCGACCTGACCGACATCGACTGGGCGCCGGACCAGGCGTACAGCCCGCTGCCCATCGATGCGCGGGTCGGCTGGGGCTATGTCTTCGAGATGAGCGCCGCCGATCCCTACGCCCGCTACGGGGCGCTCCGGATCACGCACGTCGGGCAGGACTTCCTGATCCTCGACTGGTCGTACCAGACCGATCCGGGGAACCCGGAGCTCGTGGTGGGTGGCGGGGTCCGCACCGCTCGCCCCAGCGGGGTGACGGTGCACCGATAGGCCGCACTTGTGTCGGCCGGGACGTTCGGGCAGTTTCGGTGGATGCCTACTGAAACCCTGCATCTCGACGGCCAGTCGCTCACAATTTCCGACGTGGTCCGCGCGGCACGCACTCCTGCGTGCCGCGTTGGCGTTCGCCCCGCGGCGCTGGCGGCCCTGGAGGCCAGTCGGGGCCGCGTGGAGCGCGCACTGGCGTCGGGCCAGACGATCTACGGGATCAACACCGGGTTCGGGAAGCTGGCCAACGTGCGGATCGCCCCCGGGGACCTCGACCGGTTGCAGGTCAACCTGATCCGCAGCCACGCCGCCGGCGTCGGCGCCCCCCTGGCGCCCGAGGTCGTCCGGGGCCTCATGATCCTGCGGGCCAACGTCCTGCTGCGGCCGACCAGCGGCGTGCGCCCGGCACTCGTCGAGGCGCTGATCGGCTTGCTCAACGCCGGCATCATCCCCGCCGTGCCGGAGCAGGGGAGCGTCGGGGCCAGCGGCGACCTCGCCCCGCTCAGCCACGTGGCGCTCGTCCTGATGGGCGAGGGCGAGGTGCTGCAGGCGGGGCGCCGGGTGCCGGCCGCGGCGGCGCTCGCAGAGGCCGGATTGGCCGCCCACCGGTTCGCGCCGAAGGAAGGGCTGGCCTTCATCAACGGCACGCAGGCGCAGACGGCGATGCTCGCGCTCCTGGTGCACGACGCCGAGGTGCTCTGGCGGAGCGCCGTGGGCGCAGCGGCGATGAGTCTCGAGGCGCTGCGGGGCACGCCGACGCCGCTCGACGAGCGCATCCACGCGGCGCGTCCGCACGCGGGACAGATCGAGGCGGCGCGGCTGATGCGCGAACTCCTTGCGGACAGCGCCATCCGGGACTCGCACCGCGACGACGACCCCCGCGTCCAGGACGCCTACAGCCTCCGGTGCACGCCCCAGGTGCTCGGCGCCGTCTGGGACGCCATCGCCTTCGCGGCGCACACGGCGTCCATCGAGCTCAATGCCTCCACCGACAACCCACTGGTCTTCGAGAACGGCGACGTGCTTTCGGGGGGCAACTTCCACGGGCAACCGGTCGCGCAGGCCCTCGACTTCCTGGCGGTGGCGCTGACGACCCTGCAGGCAATCGCCGAGCGGCGGGTGGAGCGGCTCGTCAACCCTGACCTGTCGCAGGGCCTGCCGGCGTTCCTGACGAACGATCCGGGGCTGTCGTCGGGCTACATGATGGTCCAGATCACGGCGGCGGCGCTCGTCGCGGAATCCCGGACGCTGGCCTATCCGGCGAGCATCGGTTCGATCCCGACCGACGCGAACCAGGAGGACTTCGTGCCGATGGGGATGGGGGCCGCCTACAAGGCGCGCCGCATCCTCGACAACGCCGTCCACGTCATCGCGACGGAGCTGCTGTGCGCCGGGCAGGGGCTCGAGCTGCTGAAGCCGCTCACCCCCGGGCGCGGTGTGGGAGGGCTCTTTGCCCGGCTGCGGGGCCTGCGCCCCACCGTGCCGCCGCTGACCGACGACCGGCCGCCGGCGCCCGACCTCGAACGCATCGCGCGGGCGCTCCGGGAGGGGGAGTTCGATCCCTCCACGCTCGCGTAGCTTGCTCCCCCTCTCCCCCCTTCCTATCTTTCGGCGGTACGTGCCCCTTAAGTCCAAGTCCTGTCGCCGTTTTCCTCCTCCTCTGGCCGAGCCCGAATGAACCTCGACAAGCTCAAAGACACCGCCAGGAAGCATGAACAGAAGGAAGAGTGGCGGAAGGCCATCGATGTTTACCAGCGCGTCCTCCAGGCCTTCGAGTCCGGCGAGGAAGCCGCCCCCGACCTGGCCCTCTACAACAAGGTGGGCGATCTCCACCTGAAGGTGGGCGACATTCCCGCCGCGGTCCGCTCCTACGAGCGCGCCGTCGAGCTGTACAGCGAGCAGGGCTTTTCCAACAACGCCATCGCCGTCTGCGGGAAGATCCTCCGGTACGACCCTCACCGCACGCGCACCTACATCCAGCTCGCCCGCCTGCATGCGCGGAAGAACATGGCGGGCGAGGCCAAGAAGAACCTGATCGAATACCTCGAGCGGATGAACCGCGAGGGGCTCCGCGACGACGCGTTCCGGGACGTGAAAGCGTTCGCCGACCAGTTCGCCAGCAGCGACGAGATTCGCGTGATGCTGGCGGAACTGCTCCGGGTCGCGTCGCGCGGCGCCGAAGCGCGTGAACAGCTGGAGAAGCTGGCATCCGATCTCGAGAGCCGCGGCGACCAGGCTGGCGCGCGGCGCACGCGGGACCGGCTCAACGAGATGGAGGTGACGCCCGCCCCGGCACCCGCCGAGGAGCCGCGGCGCCGGAGTGACCTGGTCTTCCTCGACATCGGGATCGATACGCCGTTCGGTTCACCAGTCGGGTTCGGCGCGCCCACCCGCGAAGTGCGCACGACGGAGCCGCCTCCGTCGCCGCCCGTGGCGGACCCGCCTGTCGAGGTCGCGATGTCCGCCTCCGACCTGATGCGGTCCGATCTCGATGACATGGAACCGGAGTTCGACGTGGAGCCGGTGGAGGGTCTCGAGCGCGTGGACGCCGACTCGCTCGACGATCTCGAGATTCTCCCGGTCGATCCCGACCTGGTGGTGGACCAGACCCATCTCGACCCCGCGGACGAACCCGCCCAGCTCGACGGTTTCGAGCCCGGTGTCGCGGACGACACGGGGACCGTCCCGCTGGTGGCGAACGACGTCACCGGGCTCGTGTCCGACCTGACCATCGACCTCACCAGCACCGCCATCAGCGACGACGCGGCGCCGGACCGGATCGAGGAAGAGCCGCTTCTCGGCGACCTCGAGGTCTCCCTCGACGAGCCGGAGATGGGCGAGAGCTACGCGGTCGACGCGGCGCCGGTCTGGGACGTGGACGATCCGGCGCTGCAGCTGGTCGAGGACCCGGACGCCTCCGCGCCGGAGCAGGAACAGTCGGCCGAGGAGCGGGTGGCGGCCCTTGAGGATCGGGTGCTCGACAATCCGGACGATCCGGAGGTGCACCGCGCGCTCGGCGAGGCGCTGCTGTCCGTCGGGGACCACGCGCGGGGCGTGGAAGAGCTCGACCTGGCCCTCGGCCGATTCGAGGAACTCGAGGACTGGGATCGGGCGAACGATGTGGCGGAGGAACTGGCCCGGCTCGAACCATCCGGCATCCGGTACTTCCAGAAGCTCGTGGAACTGGCGTACCGGGTCGGCCACCGGGGCCGGGTCGTCGACGCCTACCTCGAACTCGGCGACGCCCTGGTGCGCGTCGGGGCAGTCGAAAAGGCGCTGGCCGTCTATGGCCGCGTGGCGGAGAGCGAGCCCGACAACGCCCGGGCCCGCGCGGCCATCGACGCGCTCGCCCCTCCGGCCCCACCGGCGCCCGCCGTCTCCGCGCCCCCGCCGCCCAAGGCGACGGACGACTTCGTCGACCTGGGGGCCATGCTGCTCGACGGCGACGCCGGCGTGAAGCCGAAGGACACCCGGATGCGGGTGCAGGACGAGGAGCCGACCGGCGACGAGGAGAAGGATTTCGCCGACATGCTCAAGCAGTTCAAGCGCGGCCTCGACGAAAATCTGGACGACGAGGACTACCAGTCCCACTACGACCTCGGGATCGCGTTCAAGGAGATGGGGCTGCTCGACGAGGCCATCGCGGAGTTCCAGAAGGCGCTCCGGTCGCCGGACGCCCGGCTGCGGACCTCGGAGGCGCTCGGCTCGTCGTTCTTCGACAAGGGGCAGTTCGCAGTGGCGGAGGCGATCCTCCGCCGCGCCGTGGATGGCCTGAGCGGCCAGGACAACGAGAAGATCGGGCTGCTGTACTGGCTGGGGCGGGCGCTGGAGGCGGAAGGGCGTGGGCACGAGGCCCGACCGTACTACGAGCGGGCCCTGGCGGTCGACGTGAAGTTCATGGACCTCAACGACCGGCTCCGGGCCATCATCCAGGGCGGGGCGGCGTGACCCAGGCGATGCCGGCCACGCTCGCCGATATCCAGGCGCCGGTGCGCGACCGGCTCGACGAGGTGCGCTCCGAGCTCCGCCGGATCGTCGAGGCGGATTTCGGCCTGATCGCCGAGGTGAACGCGCACCTCCTCCAGATGCACGGGAAGATGCTGCGGCCGACCCTGCTGCTCCTGGCCGACGAGGCCACGGGCGCCCCCGACCAGCGCGCACCCACCCTCGGCGCGGTGGTGGAGCTCATTCACCTCGCGACCCTGGTGCACGACGACTCCGTCGACCACTCCGTGCGCCGCCGCGGCATGCCGACGATCAACGCCCTCTTCAGTCACCAGGTGTCGGTGATCATGGGGGACTACCTCTACTCCCGCGCCGTCATCGAGCTGGTCCGGCTGGCCGACCTCGAGCCCCTGCGCATCCTGGGCCGGGTCACCAACGAGATGACCGTCGGCGAAATGCGGCAGCTGCTGGCGCACGACCGGCTGGCGTTCTCCGAGGAGCAGTACGACTTGCTGATCACCGCCAAGACGGCGTCGCTCCTGTCTGGTGCCTGCGAAACCGGCGCCATCCGCGCGCCCGCGGCGCAGCGGCAGGCGCTGCGCGAGTTCGGGCTCCGGCTCGGCATGGCCTTCCAGATTGTCGACGATCTCCTCGACTACACGGGCGACGCGTCGGTCACGGGGAAGCCGGTCGGCGCCGACCTGCGGGAGCACAAGGTGACGCTGCCCCTGATCTACGCCCTGCCCCGGCTGACCCCGGCCAATCGTCGCGAGGTGTCGGCCCTCATGGACGCCGAGGTGCCGACCGACGAGCAGATCGCGGCGGTCGTGGACGCCGTCACGGCGGCGGGTGGCCTCGACTACGCCAGGGAGCGGGCGCTCTCGCTGTCGACCCGGGCCGAGTCGGCGCTGGAAGAGCTGGCACCGAGCCCGGCGCGCGACGCCCTGCGGGCGAGCATTCCCTTCGTCCTCGACCGGAGAAGCTGATGGCAGGCGGACCACGTCGCCCCGCGTACTACCTCGGCGTATTGACCACCGGCTTCCTGGCGGGCGGTTTCCTGACGGCCCTCCTCCGGCAGTTCCTGCCGGAGAGCGCGGCCCGGGACTTCTTCACCACGGCCGTCCACCCGACCCTCGGGCCTGTTTCCGTGGACCTGCTGGTGCTAGACTTTACGCTGGGGCCGGTCGGGCTGGATGTGACACTCTTGAGTCTGGTGGGTGTCCTCCTGGCCTATTTCATCGCGCGGTCCCTCTTCTAAAGGCGGTCCGTATGCTCGGAAACATCGGTTTCTCCGAATTGATGATCCTCATGGTGGTCGTGTTGCTGGTCTTCGGCGCGAAGCGGCTGCCCGAGATCGGCTCCTCCATCGGCAAGGGGATCCGGGAGTTCAAGCGCAGCATCTCGGACGCCGGCGACGCCATCAACAGCGCCCCGGACGATCGCACCCAGTTGCCGCGCTCCATGGATGCCCCCCCGCCGAACAGCACGGTGAGCGGATCGGGCGAGCCGAAACGGCTCTCGCAGTAACGCCCCGGCACCGAATGGCAGAGGGGCCGGATCGGGAACTTCCCCGGTCCGGCCCCTTGCCGTTGTCCCCTTGCGAATGGACCGGCTAGAGGCCGCCGCCCTGGCCGGGGAGGGCGCTCGCGTTCGCCTCGGCCTGCGCCGAGGTCGGGAAGAGGCCTTCTCGCCGATCGACCACCTTGGCCTGCGTCTGCAGCGCCGCCAGGTAGTTCCGGGCCCGGTCCTGACGCGCGGCACGGATGGCGTCGGTGCGATAGGCGTCGAGCCCCGCCCTGAACGCGGCCGTATCGGCCGGTGTGCGCTCCAGGACCCGCACCACGTACATCCCGTCATCCGTGTCGAGCACCTCGCTCACCTGTCCGATCGGCAGGCTGAACACCGCGCCGGTCAGGACCGGGTTCGGCACCGGGCTTTCCACTCGCGAGAAGGGGCCGAGGAGGCGATAGGGCACGTTCAGCGCGGTGGCCGCCTGCTCCATGGTGCTCCCTTCCCGGACCCGCTGCTGGAGGCTCTGCGCCAGCACCAGCGCCAGGGCCGTCTTCTTCTCCTGGACGACGGTGACGGTGACCGCCTCCTGGATGGTCTCGAGCGGGGGCACGCCCTCGGGGGCGATGCTGTCCAGCCGGAAGAGATAGTAGGCGAACGGCGTCTCGATGATCGGGCTGACTTCGCCGACCTTGGCCTGGAACGCCCACGACCCGGCGTCGCGGATGACCTGGCGCCCGAGCTGAAGTTGGGTGCCCTTCTGGACGGGGGGCGTCGGCCCGAGGGGGAGATTGAGCGCCCGCGAGGCGGTGTCGAGCGCCGCCGGGTCGAGGCGGCTGGCCCCGAGCTCCTCGAGGGAGTCGGCTCGCGCGTCCATCTCGTCGCGGTGCACCCCGGTGACTTCGATCGGGATGAGGATATGCCGGCCCTTGGCGGTGTTCCCCTTCCGGCTGGTGACCTCGATGAGGTGGTACCCGAACTCGGTGAGCACCGGCATCGAAACGGTGTTCAGCGGCATCGAGAAGGCCATGTCGTCGAAGGGCTCGACCATGGAGCCGCGGGTCCACTCGTCGAGGTCGCCCCCCTGGGCGGCGGAGACGCTGTCGGCCGACTCCCGGGTGGCGATTTCCGCGAACGGCGCGCCGTCGAGAATTTCCTGGCGGAGGCTGAGCGCGTGCTGGTACGCGGCCGCGGTGTCGCTGGCGTTGGTCAGCCGCGGCAGCGCGATGAAGCTCATGTAGGCGGTGGCGGGCCGGCTGAACTGATCGGGGTTGGCCTTGTAGTAGGCGACGATTTCGTCCTGGGTGACCTGGACGTCGGCGTCGGCGATGGCCCGGCGGGGGAGGATGGCGGCCAGCTCGATCTTGGCCGTCTCACCCCGGTCCCGGTACATCTGCCAGAGCGCGGGGTCGGAGAGATAGATGTCGGCGGTGACCACCCGGAGCAGCTTGCTCTGGAGGATCTGGTCGCGGTACTGTGCCTCGAGGAGGGGGATGTACTGCTGTCCCACGCCGGAGGCGAGCCAGCGCTGGTACTTAGCGAGGTCAAACTGACCGTCCGTCTGGAATTCAGGCCTCGTCTGCAACTGGGGCGGCGGGAAGTTCTTGACGGCGTCGGCGATTTCCTCGGGCGTCGCGACGAGCCCCCGGCGCTTGTACTCCCGCTGGAGCACCGTCGCCTCGACGATCTGCTGCCAGACGTCGTTGCGGATCCCGACGATGTCGTCCAGCGAGAGCGGTGTCGTCGACGTCCGCTGCTCCTGCTCGATGGTCTGCTGGACCAGGGAGGTGTAGTAGCGCGCCTCGATGGTCTGGCCGTCGACCTTGCCGGCGCTGGTCTGTGAAAGGACACCGGTCCCGCCGGACAGACCGCTGAGATCGAACACCAGCCAGAGGAAGAACGAGGCGGTGACGATGTAGATGAGCGGCTTGGCGCTGTTACGGAATACTTGCATCGACATGGATTGGAATCCCGGCTCCGGACACGGTGGAAAAAGAGGGATAAGTCTAAGCACGGCAACGGACAATCTCAAGCCGGGGAGGTCCCGGGGCGGTTGACAGCGTCGCACTTTCGCCTTACTCTGAAGTCAATCCCCGCAACAACTTACGCGTCCAGGGACCGGAATGGCCTACTCTCGCGAGATTGAAAAACTCGAGCGTCAATTCGCGGAGAACCCGCGGCGCTTCGCCGCTCCCTTCGCCGACGCCCTCCGGAAGAACAGCGACGTCGAGCGCGCGCTCGAGGTCATCCAGGTGGGACTCGAGCTCAATCCCGACTACATCCCCGGCAGCGTCATCCTCGGACGCTGCCACCTCGACCTCGGCGACGACAACGGCGCCGAGGCGGCGTTTTCGCGCGTGCTCGATCTCGACAACGAGAATGTGATCGCGCTCAAGTCGCTGGCCGACATCATGGAGCGGCAGGGACGCAGCCACGAGGCCATCAGCTTCCTGACCTACCTGCTGGACGTCGACCGCAGCAACGACGAGGCCCGGGAACAGCTGGCCAGGATCGAGGCGCTGCCGGCTACGGCGGCGGCGCCCGCACCGGTCGCGGAGGCCCCCGACGCCGGGGCCAGCCCTGCCGACGGCCCGATCTTCGGCGCGCCACCGGCCGAGGAGCCCGAGACGCCCCGGCCGCCGGTCGAGGAGTTCCTCGAACCGACCGCCCTCTGGGAGCCGCCGGACGAGGTGGCGGAGGCGTCGATTTCCTCGTGGGTGGAGCCGACGTCCGCCGACGCGATCGAGCCCCCCGAAATCGGGACTTCCCTGGTGGAGGAGCCGCAGGACACCGCTGACATCACGCCGGTCGAAGGGTTCGAGTCGGCGGAGTTTGACGGCGGGTCTGACGCGGCGCCCTACGAGGAATTCGTCCTCGAGCGCGAGGAAGAGATCATCCTGACGAGCATGTCCGGCGCCGAGTACCAGGTCGCGAATGACTCGGAAGCGCTCCTCGAGCACACCTTCGCGACGCCGAGCGAGGAAAAGAAGGAAGAAGAGGAGAAGCAGCCGGCCGTGGAGGTGGAGGCGCCGGCCGAGGCCGAGGCGGAGCTCGAGATCGCGCCAGCGGTCGAGGAGCTGGCGGTCGAGGAGCCGGCGGCCGATGACGCCGGGTCGGAGGCGGCCGAGGAGTCGGACGATGTCGAGGCCGATGACGTGGCGCCGACCAGCGCAGTCGTCGACGAGGCCCCGTTCGAGTGGGCCATGCACGTCGGCGAGGAACGGGAGTTCCATCCCGGTGAGGTGCCGCAGGGCGGGGCACACGCCTCCGACAGCTTCGACTCGGCCATCGAGGGCATCGCGCCGGTCGACGAAGAGGCGCAGGGTGACGCTGATGAGGACGAGCCCGTCGAGGACGAGGCCGAAGCGGCAGCGCCGCCGGTCCTGATGGTCACGGAGAGCATGGCCGAGTTGTACGCCACGCAGGGGCACCCGGGCGAGGCGCTCGGCGTCTATCGCATCCTGTACGACCGGAACCCGGACAACGAGCGGCTCCGCCTCCGGATCCAGGAACTCGAGGGAGTGCTGGCGGCGCAGGTACTGGAGAACGCGGCGCCGTCGTACGCGGCCTCGGTCACCGGTGGCAAAGCCGTGGCCTCCTTTTTGGGCGCGATGCTCGGCGCCCGCCCGGCGCCCGTGGACCTGCCGGAGCCTCCGCCGGCGCCCGAGCTCCCGACCACTGCGGTGGCGCCGGACGACGGGGGCGAGGAAGCGGTCGCCTCGGGCGCACCGACCCGGCCCGCGGTCGACCGGCTGTCCCTTGGGGCCATCTTCGGCGAGGATTCCTCGCCGGTGCCCCCGGCCGAGAACTCCTCGGGCAAGGAAAAGGGCGAGGGGGCCGGCGGCTTCTCCTTCGACGATTTCTTCGGGGGCGGCGAGGGGGTGCCGACCGGGCGCACCTCCTCGGGATCGGTGCGCGCCACGCGCGCCTCCGACGACGAGGACGACCTCGACCAGTTCCACTCCTGGCTCCAGAGCCTGAAGCGCTGATGCGGGTCGCCGTCCTGAACGGCCCCAACCTCAATCTCCTCGGCGTGCGCGAACCCGACCTGTACGGGCGCCACACGCTGGCGGACATCGAGGCGCTGGTCCGCCAGGAGGGGGACCGCCTCGACGTCGAGGTGGAGTGGCTGCAGACCAACCACGAAGGGGTCCTGGTCGATGCCGTCCAGGGACTGCGCGGCCGGGTGGATGGCGCGGTCGTGAACCCCGCCGCCTTCGGGCACACCAGCCTGGCGTTGCGCGACGCCTTCCTCGCGGTGCGAGTCCCCTTCGTCGAAGTGCATCTCACGAACATTTTCGGGCGCGAACCGGAGCGGCGGCATACGGTCCTCGCCGATCTCGCGGTCGCGGTCGTCGCCGGGCTCGGTGCCCAGGGGTATCCGGTGGCCTTCCGGGCGCTGGTGGACCACCTGCGTGCCGGCTGACCGGCGGGAGGAACGTCAGGCGGCGGTGCGGGCCCTGCTCGCGGCTGAGGGACATGACGCGCTGCTGGTGACGCACCTTCCCAACATCCGCTATCTGACCGGATTCACCGGCTCCGCCGCCTTGCTGCTCGTCTCCCGCGACCGGGCGGTGCTGTTCACTGATTTTCGGTACGCCACCCAGGCGCCGTCCGAGGTTGGGGATGCGGCCATCGTCGAGATCGACTCGGCGAGCGTCTGGGACCGGCTCAAGAAGTCGTGCGCCGAACGCCCCGACGACACGGTGGCCTTCGAGGCGCATTCCATCACGGTGCGGGACGCGGGGCGGCTGAAGAAATGCGCGCGGCGGACCGCGCCCGGCGGCGAGTTGGTGGAGGGGCTGCGGGCGGTCAAGGCTCCCGAGGAGGTGGCGGCGATCGAGGCGGCCGCGGCGCTCGCCTCCTCGGCGCTGGCGGAGGTGCTGCCGACCATCCGCCCGGGCCAGTCCGAGTTGCTCGTGGCCAGCCGCCTGGAGTCGGCCCTCCGGCAACGGGGGAGCGAGTGGCACCCCTTCCAGACGATCGTGGCTTCCGGCGTCCGCGCGGCGTTGCCGCACGCCCACACGACCGGGCGCGCCATCGGGGCGGGAGAATTCCTCCTGATCGATTTCGGCGCCCAGGTCGAGGGCTACTGCGCCGACCTGACCCGGACGGTCGTCGTCGGCGGGCGGGCGGACGAGCGGCAGCGGGAGGTCTACGGGGCCGTCCACGCCGCGCAGCTGCGGGCCCGGCAGGAGATCCGGGCGGGGTTGACCGGCCGCGAGGCCGACGCCCTCGCCCGCGAGTTGCTGGAGGCCCGCGGGTTCGGGGAGGCGTTCGGGCATTCGCTCGGCCACGGCCTGGGCCTGGAGGTCCACGAGGCGCCTCGGTTGAGCACCATGTCGGATGCGACGCTGCCGGCGGGTGCGGTGGTCACGATTGAGCCGGGCATCTATCTTCCCGGGTGGGGTGGAGTGCGTTTGGAGGACGATATCGTCCTGACAGCGGAAGGCTCGCGCCTGCTGTCGGACGGACGGACCGATCTGGTCGAACTGGTCTAACCGCGGGCCGAGGCCTGCGCCGGAGGAGGAGCGCCCGTGAACGCCGACGAAATGAAGCAGCTGGCTCAGCTGCTCCAGAAGATGCCGGGGATCAAGTCCATCGAGCTGAAGGACGTAAAGAAGCTCGCCCAGTTGCTCACGGACTCCCCTGAACTGGGGTCGATCGAGGTCACGGGCTTCTTCGGGACGGGCGTCGTCATCACCCGCACCAACCAGGGCGCGGCGGGATCCTATCCGCAGATGCCGATGATGGCCCCCGCGCCGATGATGGCGGCGCCCGCCCCTGCGGCGGCGGCCCCGGCGGCGGCGGCCCCCGCGGCGGCGCCGGCCAGCACGCTCAAGGAGATCAAGTCGCCGATGGTCGGCACCTTCTACAAGGCGCCGGAACCGGGCGCCGACGCGTACGTGAAGGTGGGCAGCCGGGTGACGGCGGGGCAGACGGTGTGCATCATCGAGGCGATGAAGATCATGAACGAGATCGAGGCCGAGGTCACCGGGGTCGTCCGCGAGATTCTCGTGGAAGACACCCAGCCCGTCGAGTTCGGGCAGGCGCTCTACCGTGTCGATCCCAATGGCTGACGCGCCCGCCGCCGTCCCCTTCAACTTCAAGCAGGCCATCGCCGAGATGGTGCGCCGCAACGGCTCGGACCTGCTGCTCAAGGTGGGCCGTCCCCCGACCGTCCGGGTCAACGGCGACCTGACCGGGCTCGACTTCCCGCCCCTCCGACCGGAAGACCTCAAGGCGCTCGCGGAGCAGATCATGACGCCGCGCCAGGTGAAGGAGTTCGCCGAGAAGAAGGAGGCGGACTTCGCCATCGGCGTGCCCGGGGTCGGACGCTTCCGGACCAACATCTATCAGCAGCGGGGCACGCTGGCCTTCGCGTTCCGCGCCATCCCGTACGAGGTCAAGACGATCCGGGAGCTCAAGCTCCCCGCGGTGCTCGAGGAGATTTCCGCCCGGCCCCGCGGGCTGGTGCTCGTCACCGGCATCACCGGCTCCGGCAAGTCCACGGCGCTGGCGGCCATGATCAACCACGTGAACCAGAACCGGCGCGTGAACGTGATCACCATCGAGGACCCGATCGAGTTCCTGCACCGGGACCAGATGGCCAACATCTCGCAGCGCGAGGTCGGGAGCGACACGCTGACCTTCGGCGCCGCGCTGCGGCACGTGCTGCGGCAGGACCCGGACGTGATCCTCATCGGCGAAATCCGCGACAGCGACACCCTCGATACCGCGCTCAAGGCCGCCGACACCGGCCACCTGGTGTTTTCGACGCTCCACACGACGGACGCCACCCAGACCATCAACCGTGTCATTTCCTTCTATCCGCCACACCAGCACCAGGAAATCCGGTCGCTCCTGTCCACCGCGCTGCAGGCGGTCATCTGCCTCCGCCTGGTGCCGAAGAAGGACGGCAGCGGGCGGGTGCCGGCGGCGGAGGTGCTGATCAACACCGCGGCGGTGGCCGACAACATCCGCGACATCGAGAAGGCGCTGAACATCCCCGACCTCATCGCCGAGGGCACGATCTCCTACGGGATGCAGTCGTTCGACCAGTCGCTCATGAAATGGTACCGCGAGGGCGTCATCTCGTACGAGAGCGCGCTCTTCTACAGCTCCAACCCGAGCGAGTTCGCGCTCCGCGTGTCCGGCGTCAGCTCGGCCTCCGACCAGACCTTCGAGGACGGCGGCAAGGGCGGGGCCGGGGGCATCACGCAGGGCTTCGTCCCGTGACGATCAAGAAGGTGCTGGTCGCCAATCGCGGGGAGATTGCGCTCCGTGTCATTCGCGCCTGCCGGGAGCTGGGCATCGCGACCGTGGCGGTGTACAGCGAGGCCGATCGCGAGTCGCTGCACGTCCGCTTCGCGGACGACGACGTCTGCATCGGGCCGCCCCCGGGCCGGCTCTCCTACCTGCGCATTCCCAACATCATCGCGGCGGCGGAAATCACCGGGGCGGACGCGATTCACCCGGGGTACGGCTTCCTCGCCGAGAACGCCGAGTTCGCGGACATCTGCCGCGCGTCCAACCTGACCTTCGTCGGCCCGACCGGCGACCAGATCCGCCAGATGGGCGACAAGGCCACCGCGCGCCGGCTCGCCAAGGAGGCCGGGGTGCCGACGGTCCCCGGGTCACCGGGCACCATCGAGGACGCCGAGGAGGCGCTCGCGGCGGCGGAGGAGATCGGGTTCCCGGTCATCATCAAGGCGACGGCGGGCGGCGGCGGCAAGGGGATGCGCATCGCCCTCGATGCCGAGCAGTTCGCGCAGTCCTTTTCGCTGGCGCAGAACGAGGCCCTCTCCGCCTTCGGCAACGGGGCGGTCTACGTCGAGAAGTACCTGGCCCGGCCGCGCCACGTCGAAATCCAGGTCATGGGCGACAGCCACGGCACCGTGGTGCACCTCGGGGAACGGGACTGCTCCGTGCAGCGCCGGCACCAGAAGCTGATCGAGGAGAGCCCCAGCCCCGCCCTGACCGAGGAGCTGCGCGGCCGGATGGGCGAGTCGGCCGTGCGGCTGGCCTCGGCCATCGGCTACGTCGGCGCCGGCACCATCGAGTTCCTGCTCGACGAGGATGGCAGCTTCTATTTCATGGAGATGAACACCCGCATCCAGGTGGAGCACCCGGTCACGGAAATGGTGACCAGCTTCGACCTCGTGAAGGAGCAGCTGCGCGTCGCGGCGGGCGAGCGGATCAGCTTCAAGGGCGACGGCCGCTACCTCCGGGGGCACGCGATCGAGTGCCGGATCAACGCCGAGGATCCCTACCGCAACTTCCAGCCGAGCCCGGGACTGATCACGGCGTACCACCCGCCGGGCGGGCCAGGGGTCCGCGTGGACACCCACGTGTACGCCGGCTACCGGGTGCCGCCGCACTACGACTCCCTGCTCGCCAAGGTGATCGTGCACGGCAACAACCGCACGGAAGCGCTCAGCCGGATGGGGCAGGCGCTCGACAGCTTCATCCTCGAGGGCGTCACGACCACCATCCCCTTCCTGGCACGCGTCATCCGCCATCCCGATTTCGTGGCCGGGACCGTGGACACCAAGTTTCTCGAGCGCGAGCCGCAGCTGCTGAAACCCGAGGCATGAAGCTCGACGTCGTCTTCTCGCCGCTGGGCCTCCTGCCCGGGCAGGCGACGGGGCGGACGATCTTCGTCATCGACATCCTCCGCGCCTCCACCGTCGTTTGCGCCGCGCTGCACCATGGTGCCCGCGCCGTCCTCCCCGCCTCCTCGACCGAGGAGGCGCTCCGGCTCGCCCAGACCATCGGGGCCCCGGACGTGCTCCTCTGTGGCGAGCGCGGCGGCCTGCCGATTCCGGGGTTTGCGCTCGGCAACAGCCCCCTCGAAATGACTCCGGACGCCGTCCGCGGCCGGACGCTGGTCATGACCACCACGAACGGCACGCCGGCCCTCCTGGCGACACAGGGCGCCGCGTCTGTCCACCTGGCCGCCGCGGTGAATCTCTCCGCGGCCGCGGCCGCGGCGCGCGACGCGCTCGATGCCCGCGGCGAACTCCTCGTGCTCTGCGCCGGGCGCGAACGGGCCTTCGCCCTCGACGACGCCTATGCGGCCGGCCGCCTCCTCGCGGCCGTGCTCGGGACCAACCGAAAGCGCAAGGGAATGAACGACGCGGCGCTCGCCAGTCTCGACCTCGTCCGGCGGTACGGCACCGACTGGGAGCGCCCGCTGCGCGCCAGCCGCGGCGGTACGGACCTGATGGCCCTCGGGTTCGACGCCGACCTCGCCGACGCGGCCCGTCAGGACGCATACCCCGTCCTTCCGGCCTATCACGAACGGCGCATCACCAACGCGCCCGCTCCCGCGAGTCTCCTGTGACCGACGACGCCCGCCGCCGCCTCGGCGCAGTCACCGCCCTCGTCCTCGGCCTCTTCGCCGGACTCACCCTGCTCCCCGTCCCGCTCACCGGGCCGCTCGGCGAGACGCTCGGCGGGTTCCTCTGGCAGGTGCTCGGCATCGGCGCGCTCGGGGTGCCGCTCCTCGGCCTCGGACTCGGGCTGGCCGGCTTCGACCGGCTGCCCCGCCTCGACATGAAGCGCGCCGCCATCCTCGCGGCGGGGCTCAGCATCGTCGTCCCGTACGTGGTGGGAGTGCTGAGCCGAGTCACCCCCGAGGACCTGGTGCCCGACGTCGCCGGCCGGGCCTTCGGCGCCCGGATGACCGGACTCGCCCCGGGCTTTCTCGCCTCGACGCGCCTACGACATCGTCGGGTTCGCGGGCGCCCTCCTCCTCGGATTCCTGGCCCTCTCGGCGTTGACCCTGCTCACGGTCGCGTGGCACCCGCTGCAGCGGCTGGAGCGGCAACCGGAGACGGAAGCAGAGAAGCTGGCGGCGCCGCCGCGCCGGATGGCGCCGCTGCCCCCGGTGGAGGACGACGAAGACGAGGACGACGCCCCGGCGAAGTCGCCCGGCCTCCGGAAGGGGCGCGAGTCGAAGGCGCCCAGGGCCAAGCCGCTGACGCCGGCGCCGGTGCCTGACGTCGAATCGGAACTCCCCCCCATCGAGCTGCTGCAGGAGCCGCCGAACCGGGACATCGACGCGGGGGAAGCCCAGCTGGATCGCCTCGGCCAGGTGCTGCTCGACACGCTGCGGACCTTCAAGGTGGACGGGACGATCGCGGGGCGGACGACGGGCCCGGTCGTCACCCAGTTCGAGATCGTGCCGGCGCCGGGAGTGAAAGTCGGTCGCATTGCCGCGCTGGCCGACGACCTGGCCCTCGCCATGCACGCGCCGTCCATCCGCATCGTCGCACCGATTCCGGGCAAGGGCGCCGTGGGCATCGAAGTGCCGAACCCCACCGCGCGGATCGTGGCGATCCGGGAGCTCATCGCCGCGCCCGAGTGGGAACGGTCCCGCGCCACCCTGCCGGTGGCCCTGGGGCGCGACCTCGAGGGCCGCCCGGTCATCGCCGACCTCGGCAAGATGCCGCACCTGCTCATTGCCGGCGCCACCGGCTCCGGCAAGTCGGTCGCCATCAACACCATCATCACGAGCCTGGTCTACCGGTACACGCCGCACGACCTGCGGATGCTGATGATCGACCCGAAGATGGTCGAGCTGTCGATGTACAACTCGCTGCCGCACCTGCGGCACAAGGTCGTGACGAACAACCACGAGGCGGCGACGGCGCTGAAGTGGGCGGTCTGGGAAATGAACCGGCGGTACGAGCTGTTGCACGCCAACAGCGCGCGCAACCTCGCCGACTTCAACCGGAAGGTGGCGGACGGCAAGCCGCTCAAGAACCCGGCGCGCCCCAAGCTCACCCTCACGACCGTCAGCGACGAGCCGGCCGACACGCCGCCTCCCCCGCCGGAGGAGGAGGCGTACACCGAGGGGCACCTGCCGTTCATCGTGCTCTTCGTGGACGAGCTGGCCGACCTCATGATGACGGTCCAGGGCGAGGTGGAGACGCCGCTCGCGATGCTGGCGCAGAAGGCCCGCGCCATCGGCATCCACCTGATCCTGGCGACGCAGCGCCCGTCGGTGAACGTCATCACCGGCCTCATCAAGGCCAACTTCCCGAGCCGCATCGCCTTCCGCGTGGCGTCGAAGGTGGACAGCCGCACCATCCTCGACCAGAACGGCGCCGAGGCGCTGCTCGGCAACGGCGACATGCTCTTCCTGCCGCCCGGCAAGAGCGAGCCGCTCCGGCTGCAGGGCGCCTTTATCGGGACGGAGGAGTCGGAGCGGGTGATGGAGTGGTACGTGAAGCGGCGGGAGGCGCGGCAGGCGGCGGCCAAGGAGTCGGCGGAGGCGGAGAGCGACATCCTGGAGACGGTGCGCGCTCTCGAGGCGGCGGCCGCGGGCGGGGGGAGTGCGGACGGCGGCGACGGCAGTGAGCGCGACAGCCTCTTCCGCGAGGCCGCCGAGGCCTGCATCCAGAACCAGAACGGGTCGACGTCGCTGCTGCAGCGTCGGCTCCGGATCGGTTACGGGCGCGCGGCGCGGATCATCGACCAGCTGGAGATGGCAGGCGTCCTCGGCCCGCCCGACGGCTCCAAGCCGCGGGAGGTGCTGATCGGGTTTTCGCAGCTGGATGAGTATTGCTCCTAGCGCCCACCGGGGCCGTGATCTGTTGCCCCGGTTCGTTCTCCCCGCTAGCCTCCATACGTTGATGACTTGCCGTTCCCCGACTTGAGAGCTCCCATGCGCGCACTCCCCTTCCTCTTGAGCCTCGCCACCGCTTCTGTCCTTGGGGCACAGCAGGCCGCCCCGTCCGGGGCAGGGTCGTCGCTCGTGCCCGAGACGGATCATGTCCGGCGCCGACTCTGCCGTGCTGTCGGTTGGGAATCGCACCATCTTTGTGTTTCGTGCCGGCTTCGGCGCGCTTGGCCCCCGCGACCGGGCCGAGATGGCGCTGATGCGCATCAAGCGCTCGCAGCATGCGGGAGACGATTCCCTGCGATTCGTTCCCGACACGCTCGGCGCCATCATCATGGTCAACGACGCGCCGGTGTTCGTCGTGACGCCGCAGGACCTGCCCGTCAGCGATTCGCTCACGCCGGAGGTCGTGGCGCTCCAGGTCATCACCCAGCTCCGGGACGGGTTGGGCGCCGCCGAAGAGGCTCTCAACCTCAAGGCACTCGCCATCGGGGCGGCCTCGGTCGTTGCGGCGACCGCTCTGTTGCTCTTCCTGCTCCGCATGATGGGCCGAGGTCGCCGCTGGCTGCTCGATCTGTCGGCCAGAAAGCTGCCGGAGCTCAAGGTGCGGGGGGTGGAACTCCTCGCGCCGCCCGGCCTGCGCCGTGGCATTCACATGACGCTCGGCGTGCTCTTCTGGACGGTCGGCCTCCTGCTCACCTACGGCTGGATCACTTTTTCCCTGACACGCTTCGCCTACACGCGGCCCTGGGGGCTGCTGTTCGGCGGCTTCCTTGCCACCACGGCTGCCAGCATCGGACTGGCCATCCTCCATTCGATCCCCAACCTCATCACCATCGGGCTGATCTTCTTGGCGGCACGGGGAATCCTAGTGCTGCTGAACCGCCTGTTCGACGCCGTGGAGGAGGGCCGGATCAGCGTCCTCGGTCTCCATCCGGACACGGTCGGTGCGACGAGGCGCATCGTCACGGCCATCGTCTGGATGTTCGCCCTCGCCTCGGCCTACCCGCTCATTCCGGGTGCCACGTCGGATTCGTTCAAGGGCATCTCCGTGCTGGTGGGTGTGCTGGTCACGTTCGGTTCGGCAGGACTCGTCGGCCAGGCGATGAGCGGCTTGCTGCTGATGTACGCGCGGGGCTATCAAGGTGGGCGACTTTATCCAGGCGGGAACGACGGAAGGGGTCGTCGTCGAACTCGGCCTGCTGTCCACCCGGATCCGGAATGGAGCCAACGAGTTCATCCTGGTGCCCAACAGCACGATGGTCAGCGGGTCGATCGTGGACTACAGCGCCGCGGGGCGCGAGGGCCGGTCGCTGTTCGTGCGGGCGTCCGTGACCATCGGGTACGACACGCCGTGGCGGCGCATCCACGACCTGCTCGAGGCCGCCGGGGCCAAGCTGGAGGGGGCGCTGAAGACGCCCGCGCCGTTCGTGCTGCAGCGGGCGCTGAACGACTTCTACGTGCACTACGAGGTGTTCGTGCCGATCGACTCCGAGCAGGCGGTCCTCCTGCCTCGGCTGCGGAGCAGCCTCCACTCGCTGATCCAGGACACCTTCTGGGAGGCGGGCCAGGAAATCACCTCGCCCCACTTCTACGCGCTCCGGGACGGGAACACCGTCACCATCCCGCCCGAGTTCCGGCCGAAGGAGCCGGCGCCGTCGTTCCGGGTGGACGTCAACCCGACGTAGCGATTGGAAAGCCTGGTGTCGCGGGGCGTCTTCTTCGGGGGGCGCCCCGTTCGTTTGTGCCCACCCGCGGCGCGCCGAGTACCTCGGGGGTGTCGCAACCTCCCATCCTCGATCGAATGAAACGCGGGAAACTCGGAAGGGAGGGAGGCGACGGAAGGCGCTAGGTGGGTGCCTCTTGAACACGAAGTGGCAACCGGGCGGGTGATCGGGGCGGCGATCGCCGTCCACCGTGAGCTCGGGCCTGGCTTCGTCGAGTCCGTCTACCATCGCGCGATGACCCTTGAACTGCACCGGCTCGGGGTCCCCTTTTCCAGTGAAGTGGAATGCGAGATCCAGTATCGCGGTGTTACCGTGGGAAGGCACCGGTTCGACCTGGTCGCGAAGGGCGGCATCCTCGTTGAGCTCAAGGCTGTTCAGTCCCTGGACGCTGTCCACTTCGCCCAGGTGCGTTCCTATCTTGAGGCCTCCCGACTACCGGTGGGGCTCCTGCTGAACTTCGCCGCTTCTACCTTGGTAGTCCGGCGAGTCGAAGCCCGCCGCCGCACACCGTAGGGACTTCCGCGTTTCCACTCCTTCCGCGTTTCCCGCGTCTCCCTCTCCAGCGCGCAGAATCATGCCCGAGTGTCGCGTCCGCTGGATGACGGCGTGCCCCGCCAGGGGTGCTAGTGTGTCCCATGACCACCCGCCGATTCATCCCGACCCGCGAATGGGAAGACGCGCGCCAGCTCCGTGGCCTGGCCGGGGAGCACGCCGCCATCGCGTTCCTCACCTCCTGTGGCTGGTCGGTGGAGGCGCACCGCTTCAAGCTCGGTCGCCACGACCTGGACCTGATCATCCGACGGGGCCCGATCGTCGCCTTCGTCGAGGTGAAGACCCGCCGCTCGACCACCTTCGGGCTGGGGGCCGAGGCGGTGGGCTGGCGAAAGCAGCGGACACTGAGCCGCGTGGCCGAACTCTGGCGGCTCCGCTACGGTCGCCCCGGCGATACCTATCGCTTTGACCTGGTGTCGGTTACGGATGCCGGGAACGGCAGAATGGAGGTTGACCATTTGGAGGATGCGTGGCGCCTGGACCGCCGATAGGGCCGATGTGTATCAAAGTGACTCAAAATAAGCCACATTTTGCCTATTGCTTCGGCGCCTGTTCGGTAGTATTGTTGTCCGTGATTCAGTGAATCAAAATCATCCATTTCCACATCTGGAGCGCGAGCCACATGGCCAACGACGACAAGAAGCAGGACAAGCACGAAGGTGAACGCCGCAAGGCCCTGAACCTCGCCATCTCCCAGATCGAAAAGCAGTTGGGGAAGGGGTCCATCATGCGGATGGGTTCGGAGTCCCCCCGGGTCAAGATCGCCGCCATCTCCACCGGGGCCATCAACCTCGACGCCGCCACCGGCGTGGGTGGCATCCCCCGCGGGCGCATCACCGAAATCTACGGCCCCGAGTCGTCCGGCAAGACGACGCTCTGTCTCCACCTCGCCGCCAATGTCCAGAAGACCGGCGGGGTGGCGGCCTACGTGGACGCCGAGCATGCGCTGGATGTCGATTACGCGAGGAAGCTCGGGGTCGACATCGACAATCTGCTGGTGTCACAGCCGGACACCGGTGAGCAGGCGCTCGAAATCGTGGAAATCCTGGTCCGCTCGGGGGCGGTGGATCTCATCATCATCGACTCGGTGGCGGCGCTGGTGCCCAAGGCCGAAATCGAAGGCGAAATGGGCGACAGCCACATGGGCCTCCAGGCCCGCCTCATGAGCCAGGCGCTTCGGAAGCTGGCCGGCGGCATCAACCGCTCGAGCTGCTCCGTGGTCTTCATCAACCAGCTGCGCGAAAAGATCGGCGTCATGTTCGGCAATCCCGAGACCACCACGGGCGGCAAGGCGCTGAAGTTCTACGCCTCGCTCCGGCTCGACATCCGGCGCATCGGTCCGGTCAAGGAGCGCGAGGCCGTCATCGGCAACCACGTCCGCGTGAAGGTCGTCAAGAACAAGGTCGCCCCGCCGTTCAAGCAGGCCGAATTCGACATCATGTTCGACGAGGGAATCAGCCACACCTCCCTCCTGGTCGACATCGCTTCCGAGGCCAACATCATCCAGAAGTCGGGCGCCTGGTATTCCTACGGCGACCAGCGGATCGGGCAGGGCCGAGAAAACGCGAAGCTCTTCCTCCGCGACAACGAGGCGCTGATGCTCGAGATCGAGACCAAGGTCAAGGACCTGCTCGGCATGGGTGCCGCCGGCGCGGTGGCGGCCGTGGGGGTCGGTGCCGACACGGACGACGAGGAACCGGACGATGAATAGCCCCCTTCCGCGGGTCGTCACGGCCATCGAGCCGGACCCGCGGAAGCCGGGTGTCCTGCGGGTGCACGTCGACGGCCGCCCCTACTGCGCCGTTCCCGCCTCCGCGCTCGGTCGGGCGGAGGTGGCACCTGGCACGCAACTCACGCCGGAACGACTCGACCGGCTGGGGGAGCTTGCCGACGAGGAGGGGGCCTTCCGGACCCTCCTCCGGGCCCTCGAGCGCCGCTCCTACGCCCGACGGGACCTCGGAAGACGGTTGACCCGGAAAGGGCATCGCCCCAGTGCGGTGGAGGCGGCGCTGGAGCGGGCGTCCGGACTCGGCCTCCTCGATGATGCCGGATACGCCCTCAACTACGTCGAGACCCGTGCCGCCCGGGGGAGGGGGCCCGCACGGCTGGCGCGCGACCTGATGGCCATGGGGGTGGAACGCCGCCACATCGACGCCGCCATCGCCGCCCACTGGCCCCCCGACGCGGACCGGTCGGCCATGCCGAGGGCGCTGGCCGCCCGCCGGGCCCGGCAGCTCGGCGCACTCCCCCGCGAGGCCAAGCGGCGCCGCCTGACCGCCTACCTGGCGCGGCGCGGCTTCACCGGGTCCGACGTCCGCCAGGCCATCCAGGAGGCCCTCGCCATCCCATCCTGATGGGCGCCCCATTCCCGGCTTATATTTGGCGGATGCATGCCTCCGAGATCCGCCGCCGCTTCATCGAGTATTTTGAGCGCCAGGGACACCAGCCGGTGCCCTCGTCCTCCCTCCTCCCCGCCGACGACCCGACGCTGCTCTTCACCAACGCCGGGATGAACCAGTTCAAGCGGACCTTCCTCGGCGTCGAGCCGCGGACGTACCAGCGCGCGGTGACCTGCCAGAAGGTCGTCCGCGCCGGTGGCAAGCACAACGACCTCGAACAGGTGGGCCACACCAAGCGACACCACACCTTTTTCGAGATGCTCGGCAATTTTTCCTTCGGAGATTACTTCAAGCGCGACGCGATCCGGTTCGCCTGGGAGTTCGTCACCAGTCCCGACTGGCTCGGCATCCCGCCGGGGCGGCTCTGGGTCACGGTCCACGAGAGTGACGCCGAGGCGCTCGCGCTCTGGAAGGAGATTTCGGGGCTTCCCGACGACCGGCTCTTCGGTCTCGGCGACAAGGATAACTTCTGGCAAATGGGCGACACCGGGCCGTGCGGGCCCTGTTCCGAGATCTACGTCGATATCGGCGGGGCAGCGGGGCAGCAGGGCAGTGGGGCGGCGCTGTCACGCGCCGAGTTCGAGGAGCAGGCCGAAGCCGGGCGATTCCTCGAAATCTGGAACCTCGTCTTCATGCAGTTCGACCGGAGCGCGGACGGCACACTGACGCCGCTGCCGAAGCCGTCGGTGGACACCGGCGCCGGCCTCGAGCGGATCGCCGCGGTGCTGCAGGGCGAAGAGTCCAACTTTCACACCGATCTCTTTCTGCCGCTGCTCGAGGCGGTGGCGGGACTCGTCGGCCAGCCCTACGACCGCGGGCCCGCGGGCGCCTCGTACCGCGTCCTGGCCGATCACGCGCGCGCGGTGACCTTCCTCCTGGCCGACGGCGTCGTGCCCTCCAACGAGGGGCGCGGGTACGTCCTCCGCCGGATCCTGCGGCGCGCGGTACGGCACGCCTGGCTGCTCGGCCGAAAAGAGCCGACGCTGGCGCCGCTGACCGACCTGGTGGTCCGCGAAATGAGCCCGGCCTATCCCGATCTTCGCGACAAGGCGGCCTCGATCCGGCAGTGGACCCTCACCGAGGAACAGCGCTTTCTCGAGACGATCGAGGGTGGGCTCAAGCGAATGGACGAGCTCCTCGCCAGCGGCCTGACGGTCATTCCCGGCGACGAGGCCTTCAAGCTCTACGACACCTACGGCTTCCCGATCGACCTCACGATGATCATCGCGGAGGAGCGGGGCGCGTCGGTGGACCTCGCGGGATTCGAAGCGGCACTCGACGCGCAGCGGAAGCGGTCGCGCGAGGATCGCGTCGCGGTCGCTGGCGTCATTCGTGGCGGGCCGGCGGTTCTCACCGGGGCAATCGGCTTCCGTGAGATCAAGAAGGGTGAGCAGGAATTCGTCGGGTACCGGCACGACGCCGCCGACACCGAGATCCTGGCCTTCCGGCAGGATCCCGACGCCCAGCGGGTGGAACTGCTGCTCAGGGAGAATCCCTTCTACGCGGAGTCCGGCGGTCAAGTGAGCGACACCGGCTTCGTCCGGGGGCAGGGCTGGGTCATGCCCGTCGACCAGGTGCGGAAGGGGGAGCGGGGGACGATCGTCGGGGGCGCCTTCCGCGACACCTTCGAGCCGACCAGCGTCTTCGGCTCGGTGGATGTGGCCCGCCGGCGGAACATCGAACGGAATCACAGCGCCACCCATCTCGTGCACGCGGCGCTGCGCAAGTATCTCGGCACGCACGTCCACCAGCAGGGCTCGCTGGTGGACGACGGGCGGCTCCGGTTCGACTTTTCGCATCACGGCCCCATCGAGCCGGACGTGCTCCAGCAGATCGAGCGCGAAGTCAACGCGCAGATCTGGGACAACGATCCCGTCACGACCAGGGAGATGGCCTATGCCGACGCGCTGGCGCTCGGCGCGATGGCGCTCTTCTCGGAAAAGTACGGCGACGTGGTGCGAGTCGTCTCGATGGGGGAGGCGTCCATCGAACTCTGCGGGGGGACCCACGTCCGGAGCACCGGCCAGATCGGGCTCTTCCAATTCGCGTCACAGGGCGGCGTCGCGGCGGGGGTGCGGCGCATCGAGGCGGTGACCGGTCCCGAGGCGTACACGCTCGTGGAGTCGCTCCAGGCGCAGATCGCCGGCGCGGCATCGGCCCTCAAGGCCCAGCCCGACCATCTGCTGCGCAAGCTGGAGCAGCTGATCGAGGAGCGCGAACGCCTGCACACCCGCGTCAACGAGCTCCTCCGCGGCGGCGCGGCGGCGCCGGCCGAGGGCACGACGCTCGACATTGGCGGGGTGGCGGTCACGCTCGGCGACACCGAGGTGGAGAATCGCGAGGAAGTCCTGGCGCTGGTCGACGGATTCCGGACCGGACAGTCGAACGCCGTGCTGGTGCTCTTCGGCACCGCCGGGCGCGGGGCGGTCCATGTGGCCGTCACCGACGACCTGGTCAAGGCCGGGCGCAAGGCGGGCGATCTGGCGGGCCGCATCGCGGCGGTGAGCGGCGGCAAGGGGGGCGGCCGGCCGCAGTTCGCCTCCGCCGGGGCGGGCGATGTGGCGCGCCTGCCCGAAGCCCGCGCCGGGGCGCCGGCGATCATTGCTGCCTGGCTCCGTGGAGACCAATGACCGACGCCGCCACCTGGTTCGCTGAACATGCCGTCGGTGCGCCGGCGGCGCTTCGCGCCAGTGCGGCGGGCTACCTTGCGCACGCCACCTCCGGTGGGAGTGTGGGATCGCAACTGACCGAGGCGGCGACGCTCGCCCTGCGCGATGCGAGTGGGCAGGACCGGTCCCGGGCCGCGGCGCTTGCCCTCCTCACCGCCGATAGCCTCATCACTCTGGCGCTGCTCGCGGAGGCGGAGGCAAATCCCGCCGGCCTCGAGCGCTTCGCCTCCGACATCGTGGGTAGCGCGGCCGCGTGATCGACCTGCACAACCACCTCCTCCCCGGCGTGGACGACGGCGCGCGCAGCGTCGCGCAGGCGCTGCGGGTGCTGGGGGCGTTCGCCGACCAGGGCGTGGCGGCGGTATGCCTGACCCCGCACCTGCTGGCCAGCGATGCCGCCGGCGGTCGACCGGCCGATCACGACCTGGCGTTTGCCGCGCTGCTGGCGGCCGCGCCCACCACGCCGAGACTCCACCGGGGCGCCGAGATCATGCTGGACCGCCCGCTCCCGGAGGCCGTCGCGACGCAGCGGAGCGTCACGCTGAACGGCTCCCAGTACGTGCTGGTGGAGTTCACCCGGATGGTGACGTTCCAGACCGCGGCCGCGGCGCTCGCCCACGTGGTCGACATCGGCCTCACGCCGGTGCTCGCCCACCCCGAGCGCTATGCCTGCTGCACCCCGGAGACGGTCCGGCGCTGGCGCGCGCTCGGTGCGGTGATGCAGGTCGACGGCACGACCCTGGCCTCCAGCCGCGGTCGCGGGGAGCGGGCCCGCGCGCTGGTGGCTGAGGGGCTCGCCGACATCCTGGCGGGCGACAACCACGGCGACGACCGCTCGCTGGCCACGGCCCGCGACTTCCTGCGGCGACACGACGGCGCGGTCCAGGCCGGCCTCCTCCTCGACGCCAACCCGGCGGCGATCCTGGCGGGCGGTCCCCTCGAGGAAGTCCCGCCCCTTCCGCTGCGCACCGGTGTCCTGTCGCGGCTGCGAAACCTGCTCACGGAGAGCGACCAATGAGCGACGCGCACATTGCGGCGGGCCTGCGCACTCTGGCCCGGCTCGCCGAAGCCACCACCGCGCTCGCCGGCGAGGCGCAGCGCATCGCGGAGACCTACGTCCGCACGCTGCGCGGCGGGGGCACCATCTACTTTGCCGGGAACGGCGGAAGCGCCGCGGATGCGCAGCACCTCGCGACGGAATTCGTGGTGCGCTACGCGAAGAACCGCCGCCCCCTCGCGGCGGTCGCCCTCACCACCGACACGTCGCTGCTGCTCGCCGCGGGCAACGATCTCGGCTTCGACCAGGTCTTCTCCCGGCAGGTCGAGGCGCTCTGCCGCAAGGGCGACCTGCTCGTCCTGCACAGCACCAGCGGCGCCAGCCCCAACCTCCTGCGCGCCGCCGAGGCCGCCCGCGCCCAGGGGGTGCCGGTCGTGGCGTTCCTCGGCAAGGGCGGCGGAGCGCTGGCCGGTCTGGTGGACCAGTCGTTCATCGTCGCGGCGGACGAAACCAGCCACATCCAGGAGATCCACCTCGCGGTCGAACACCTGATCGTGGAAGTCGTGGAGCGGGAGCTGGACCTTGGCTGACGCGCTGGCGTTTCCGTCGGGCACCGTCGCGCTGGTCACGGGAGGCTCGCGCGGCATCGGCCGGGCCACCGCGCTCCTGCTCGCCCGTCTCGGCGCCGACGTGGGCGTCACCTGGCACACTCGGAAGTCCGACGCGGAAGCCGTCACCCGCGACGTCCGCGGCATGGGCCGGAAGGCGTTCGCGGCCGGCGGCGATCTCGCCGATCCGGCCGTGGTCGAGCGCGTCTTCCGGGAATTCAAGGCGTGCTTCGGCCGGCTCGATTACTTCGTCGCCAACGCCGGGGTGTGGCCGGTGGCGGACGTCGCCCTGCGCGACATGGACGAGGCCAGGTGGCGGTCAGTCCTTGCCGCCAACCTCGACGCGGTGTTCCTCACGACCCGCGCCGCGCTTCGCCTGATGGGGCCCGGCGGGCGCATCGTCCTGGTGGGCAGCACGGCGGGCCAGCGGGGCGAGGGATTTCACGCCGACTACGCCGCGAGCAAGGGCGCGCTGATCTCGCTGACGAAGTCCCTCGCCGTGGAGTGTGCGCCCGGCATCACCGTCAACTGCGTGGCCCCCGGGTGGGTGGACACCGAAATGGCGGCGGAACCGTACGCGGCGGGCGGCCGGGCCCGGATCGAACAGGGTATTCCCATCGGCCGCGTGGCAAGCGCGAATGACATCGCCGGTCCCATCGCCTTCCTCCTCAGTGACCTGGCCCGGCATATCACGGGCGAAGTCCTGAATGTGAATGGCGGGAGCGTACTGTGCGGGTAGCGCAGGGCGCGGCGTGATCCACCTGCTCTTTACCGGCGGCACCATCTCAATGCGCCAGTCCGCCGAGGCGGGCGGGGCGGTGCCCGCGCTCGATGGGGCGGCGCTGGTCGGGCTGGCGCCCGGGCTCGCCGCTGTCGGTCCGCTCACGGTAGAGGACTGGGGCCGGTTTCCCGCGTCTCACATGGGACTCGACCGGCTCTGGGCGCTCCGCAACCGCATCGCCGAGGTCGCCGCTGCCGGCTCGGTCCGGGGCATCGTCGTCACCCACGGTACCGATACACTCGAGGAAACCGCCTATCTGCTGGCTCGCACGCTC
Organism: uncultured Gemmatimonadales bacterium; assembly: GCA_963748815.1. Classification (GTDB taxonomy): domain Bacteria; phylum Gemmatimonadota; class Gemmatimonadetes; order Gemmatimonadales; family GWC2-71-9; genus SPDF01. The sequence continues at coordinate 130,230 of CAVVKJ010000014.1, forward strand.
GACCCGGCCATTCCCGTGGTCATCACCGGCGCCATGCGGACCTCCGAGGAGGAGGAGTGGGACGGGCGCCGCAACCTGGTGGACAGCGCCCGGGTGGCCGCGTCGGCGGAGAGCCGGGGGCGGGGGACGATGGTCGTGTTACATGGCACCGTCCTGAGCGGGCTTGAAGCGGTGAAGACCGACGCCGGTGAAGTGGACACCTTTCGCGCGCCCCGCGCGGCTCCACTCGGGATCGTGGCGGGCGGCTCGGTCCGGTACGCCAGCGGCGGCCGCCCGGCGGCGCCCCTGCCAGTGTTCCCCAGTGCGCTCACCGCGCGCATCGCGATGGTGACGGCGGTGGTCGGCGACCGGGGCGCATTGGTGGACGCCGCGCGGGACGCCCACGACGGGCTGGTGCTGGTCGCCTTCGGCCGCGGCAACATGCCCCCGGCGCTCGCCGCCGCCGCGCAGCGCTGGCTGGACGCGGGAAAGCCGGTGGTGCTGGCGTCCCGCTGCTTTACCGGCGAAGTGCTCCCGATCTACGCCTTCGAGGGCGGCGGTGCGCGGCTCCTGCAGGCCGGCGCCATCGCGGCGGGGCCCCGCGCACCCTCGCAGGCGTGGATGGAACTGGTGGTGAGCGCGTCCGCCGGCGTGCCGTTCGCGGCCGGAATGGAGGCCTGACGTGGAGCTTCCCGCGCGAATTCTCATTCCCGAGGAAGTGGTCGCGATCGCGCGCCGGCTGGAGGACGCGGGCCACGAGACGTGGTGCGTCGGCGGCGCCGTGCGTGACACGCTGCTGGGCGACGAACAGAAGGACTTCGACCTCGCCACCTCGGCACGGCCCGAACAGGTGCAGGCGCTCTTCCGGCATACCGTCGCGGTCGGCGTGAAGTACGGGACGGTGGGGGTGTTCGACAGCGCGCGCGTATTGCACGAGGTGACGACCTTCCGGCACGACGTGCGGACCGACGGCCGGCATGCGGAGGTGGCCTACGGTGTCTCGCTCGACGAAGACCTCGCGCGCCGGGACTTCACCGTCAATGCCGTCGCCTATCATCCGCTCCGTGGCGAGTGGCGCGATCCGTTCGGCGGGGTGGACGATCTCGAACGCCGACGGCTCCGCGCCGTCGGCGATCCCGCCGCGCGCTTCCGCGAGGACTACCTCCGCGTGCTCCGCGCGCTGCGCTTCGCCGCGCGTCTCGATTTCGCCATCGAGCCGGAGACCTGGGAGGCAGCCTGCGCCGCCGCGAGCGGACTCGACCAGTTGTCGGCCGAGCGGGTCCGCGACGAATGGTTCAAGGGATTGCGCACGACCCGGTCGCTGCGGCGACTCATCTCGCTCTGGCGGAAGTCGGGCGCCGCGGGAGTCTGGCTTCCCCATCTCTGGTCGGCCGAGGAACTGGAAGCGTGGACGGGCGACGACGCCCCCGCCCGGCGCGATCCGGTGGTGCTGACGGCGCTCTGCTGCCACGAGCCGGTCGCAGCGCTCAGCCGATTACGGGTGTCGAACGCCGAGCTGGCCCGAGCCGCCGCGCTGGTGGCGGGTCCGATCGAACCGGCGGGCATGACGACGCGCGACGTGCGCCGGTGGCTCGCCGCGGTCGATGACGCCGCCGACGACCTCGCCGAGCTCTGGACCCTGCGCCGCGCCCTCCCGTTCCCGTGGGCGGCGGAGGTCGCGGCGGTGCGGGGGACTGGCGCCGCCCTGCGGCGCGGCGATCTCGCCGTGTCGGGGCAGGACCTCATGGCCGCCGGGGTCCCGGCGGGGCCCGCCATCGGGCAGGTGCTGGAGCGGCTGCTGGCCCTGGTGGTGGACGACCCGACGCTGAACGAGCGCGACGCGTTGCTCGCGCGCGCCAAGGAGATTGTGTGAACCCTGTCGTCCTCGGCCTCCTGGCGGCCGCCGGCAACGTCATCGGCGCCGTGGTCGTGGTGCGCCACCTGCAGCGTGGCCTTCAATTCATCGAGGGGCTGATCGCGTTCGGTGCCGGCTTCATGCTGGCCGTCGTCCTCGTGGGCGTCCTGCCGGAGGTGTTTCACAGCGGTGCGCTTCTGCCGGGGGTCTTCGTCTTCGCGGGCTATTTCGGCGTGCACCTCTCGCAGCACGTCTTCACCCAGCATTTCCATTACGGCGTCGAGACCCACCGGGTGGGCGCGAAGGCCGGCTTCAGCGCGCTCGTCGGGCTCTCCATCCACAGTCTCTTCGACGGTGTCGCAATCGCGGCCGGCATCCTGGTCTCCCCCCAGCTCGGTGTCCTGCTCTTTCTCGCCGTCTTCCTGCACAAGCTCCCCGAGGGCGTCACCATCGCGAGCCTGGTGATGGCGGGAGGGCAGGGCGCCCGCCGCGCCATCGGCGCCGCCGCGGTGCTGGGCCTGGCGACCGTGCTGGGCGTGCTCCTCACCGATTGGGCCGCCCCCCTTGCCGAGCGCGGACTGGCCTTGGCGGCTGGCGTGACGCTCTACGTGGCGGCCTCCGATCTCGTCCCGGAATTCCAGGCGAAGCGCGGCTGGGGCACGGCATTGCCGTTCTTCGGCGGCGCGGCGGCGTTCTTCCTGACGCACGCGTTGCTTGAGCGCTGGGTCGGGTAAGGCCACCGGCGTGAACGAACCCTCCCTGTTCGCGCCCGCGGCGCCGCTCGCGGCCCGCCTCCGTCCGCGGACCCTCGACGAAGTCGTCGGCCAGGCCCACCTGCTGGCACCGGGCCACGCCCTGGGCGACGCCATTCGCCGCGGCGACGTCGGCAGCGTCATTCTCTGGGGCCCTCCCGGCTCGGGGAAGACGACCCTGGCGCGGGTCATCGCGAAGCACACCGAACGCGAATTCGTCACCTTCAGCGCCGTGACCGAAGGGGTGCAGCGCGTCCGGGAGATTCTCCGGGAGGCGGAGGACCGCCGCCGTCTCGGCCGCGAGACCATCTTCTTCTGCGACGAGATCCACCGGTTCAATCGCGGCCAGCAGGACGCCTTCCTGCCGGCGGTCGAGTCGGGCCTCATCACCCTGATCGGGGCCACGACCGAGAATCCGAGCTTCGAGCTCAACGCCGCCCTCCTCTCGCGATCCCGCGTCTACGTGCTCGAGCCGCTGGGGGAGGACGACCTCGCCTCCCTGCTTCGCCGCGCCCTCGAGGATCGTGATCGAGGCCTCGGCGCGATGGAGCTCCGGGTCTCGGACGATGCGATCGCCTTCCTGGCCACCGCCGCGGACGGCGACGCGCGCCGCGCGCTCACCGCGCTCGAGGCGGCGTCGCAGCAGGTCGGGCTCGGCGGCGACGTCAGCCGGGAGGTGGCGGCCGATGTCTTTGCCCGGCGGCTGCCGGCCTATGACAAGTCGGGTGAGGGGCATTACAACCTCATTTCCGCGCTGCACAAGTCCATCCGCGGCAGTGACCCCCAGGGAGCGCTCTACTGGCTCGCGCGGATGATCGAGGGGGGCGAGGCCCCGCTCTACCTGGCGCGCCGGATGGTGCGCATGGCAGTCGAGGACATCGGGCTCGCCGATCCGCAGGCGCTCACGATCGCGCTCGCCGCCAAGGACGCCTTCGACTTCCTCGGGGCGCCGGAGGGCGAGCTCGCGCTGGCCGAGGCGGCGGTCTACCTCGCCACGGCACCGAAGTCGAACCGGGTGTACGCCGCGTGGGGCGCGGCGCGGGAGGCGGCACGGCGGACGCCAGCCGCCCCGGTGCCGCTGCACCTGCGGAACGCGGTCACCGGGCTGATGAAGGAGATCGGATACGGGGCGGGGTACCGGTACGCGCACGATGCGCCGACCGCCTACATTGCGCAGGAGTACCTGCCCGACGGACTGACCGGCGAGCAGTTCTACGAGCCGGGTCCCATGGGGCTGGAGAAGCGGATCGCGGAGAGGATGGCGTGGTGGCGGCGGCAGGGGGACGAGGCGGGGAAGCGGGGAAGCGGGGAAGTGGGGCAAGTGGAACCTGCGAACACACCAACAAGGGAATGCTGACACATTCGAGACCTCATCAACATCCAGCCGCCGGCCGAACGGGCCATTCTCGTCGCCGCCCCCCGGAAGGGGTCCGCCGACGTGACGGCCATGCAGGAGCATCTCGACGAATTGGCCCGGCTGGTGGACACGGCGGGCGCGGAGGTCGTCGGGCAACTCACGCAGCAGCTGGAGTCGCCGCATCCCGGCACCCTGATCGGGGAAGGGAAGGTGGAGGAGCTGGCGGCGCTCGTCCTCTCGAGCGGGGCCACTCTCGTCATCTTCGACGACGAGCTCTCCCCGATGCAGGGCGCCAACCTCGAGCGGGAGCTCAAGGTGCGGGTCATGGACCGCGCCGAGGTCATTCTCGACATCTTCTCGACGCGGGCGCGGAGCCACGAGGCCAAGCTCCAGGTCGAACTGGCGCAGCTCGAGTACCTGCTTCCCCGGCTCCGGCGGATGTGGACCCACCTGTCGCGCATCCGGGGCGGCATCGGCCTGCGGGGCCCGGGCGAAACCCAGCTCGAGACCGACCGTCGGATGATCCGGCACAAGATCCAGTGGCTCAAGGGCAAGCTGCGGGACGTCGAGCGCCATCGGGAAACGATCCGCGCCGGCCGGACGCCGATGCTCAGCGTCAGCCTGGTGGGCTACACCAATGCCGGCAAGTCCAGCGTGCTGCGCGGCCTGTCGGGGCAGCACGAAATCGTGGTCGAGGACCGGCTCTTCGCCACGCTCGACACGCTGACCCGCGAGGTCGACCTGGGCGAGGGCTACCGCGCCCGAGTCACCGACACCGTCGGGTTCATCCGGAAATTGCCCCACCACCTGGTGGCGAGCTTCCGCGCGACGCTCGAGGAGGCCCGTTCCGCCGACGTGCTCCTCCACGTCGTGGACGCGAGCCACGCCGGTTGGGAGGAGCAGATGGACGTGGTCGAGCAAGTGCTCGCGGAACTCGGGCTGCAGGATCGGCCGGTGCTGCCGGTGTTCAACAAGATCGACCGGCTGGCGGATGCGGTGGAGTTCGGGCGGCGGGTCTCGGCGGTGTTCCCGGGGGCGGTGCTCACCACCACGATGCGCACGGACGGGCTGAACAGCCTGCGGAACGCCCTGCGGGAGCGCGAGCAGGACCTCCGTCCCCCCGTGTGGCTGCGGCTTCCGCTGACCGCCGGCGCCCAGGTGGCGGCGCTCTACCGGCTGGGCGAGGTGATGGAGCGCCGCGATGCCGAGACCGGCGTCGAGCTGCGGGTCCGGCTCCCGCCCGCGGAAGTCGACCGCCTGCGCCACGACGGGGTGGAGGTCCTCGGCGATCGCGTGGCGGACACGCCCTCCGTCGGCTAAGATACGGTCACCCTCAACCCTTCGGCGACCATGCCTCCTGCGCGCGAGCCCATCACGAACCGGAAGATCCGCTTTGCCCTCGTCGGCTGCGGACGCATCGCCGAGAAGCACATCGAGGCGATCGCCAAGCACTCGGCGCATGCGGAACTCGTGGCCGTGTGCGACACTGACCCGGCGGCGCTGGAGCGCGCGGTAACGGCCACCGGTGCCACGGGGTTTCGCTCCCTGACCGAACTGCTCGCGGGATCCAGCGCGGACGCCGTCATCGTGGCCACGCCGAGCGGGCTGCACGCCTCGCAGACGATCGAGGTGGCCGAGGCGGGGCGCCATGTCGTGACCGAGAAGCCAATGGCCACCCGCTGGTCCGATGGACAGGAAATGGTCCGCGCCTGCGACGACGCGGGGGTCCGGCTCTTCGTGGTGAAGCAGAACCGGCGGAATGCCACGGTCCAGCTCCTCAAGCGGGCGGTCGAGCAGCAGCGGTTCGGGCAGATCTACATGGTCAACGTGAACGTCTTCTGGAACCGGCCCCAGGCGTATTACGACAGCGCGCGGTGGCGCGGCACCTGGGAGTTCGACGGCGGCGCGTTCATGAACCAGGCCAGCCACTACGTCGACCTGCTCGACTGGCTCGTGGGCCCGGTGGAATGCGTGCACGCATTCACCGCCACCCTCGCCCGCCGCATCGAGGTCGAGGACACCGGGGTGGCCAACATCCGGTGGCGGTCGGGCGCCCTCGGTTCCATCAACGTGACGATGCTGACGTATCCCAAGAACCTTGAGGGGTCGATCACGATCATCGGGGAACGGGGGACGGCCCGGGTGGGCGGTGTGGCCGTCAACGCCATCGAGCACTGGGAGTTTGCGGACAGTTCCCCCGACGACGCCACCGCGGCCGATGCCAGCTACCAGACGACGTCCGTCTATGGCTTCGGGCATTCGGCGTACTACGAGAATGTCATCGCGACCCTGCGGGGCACCGCCGAGGCGGAGACCGATGGTCGTGAGGGGCTGCGGTCGCTCGAGTTGTTGATTGGATTGTATCTGTCGGCCCGCGACGGGCAGCCGGTGCACCTGCCGCTGGAATATTAGGGACGGCGGCTGAAGCCGCCGCTCGGCCGCTGCTCGGCCGCCCCTCCACGCACCGTCTCCCAAAACGCCAGCGTCTTCCGGGCGACGGCATCGTCCACATACTCCGAAATCACCCGCCGCCGACCCTCGGACGCCAGCCGTTCCCGGAGTTCCGTATCCTCGAGGAGCCGCGCCAGCGCCTCCGTCAGTCCGTCGGGATGCCCGTCGTTGAACACCAGCCCCGCCTTCCCCACCGATTCCGGCAGCGCTCCCGAATCGCTCACCACCACCGCCACGCCGTGGCTCATCGCCTCGAGCACCTGCGTCGGGTAGGTCTCGACCCATTCGGGGCTCGTGCGGGACGGAGCGACGAGGCAGTCGATCCGCGGCCAGAAGTTGACGAGCTCGCCCCGCGGGATCCCGCCGAGCCAGGTGATGCGGGACGCGATGCCGGTGCGCTCGGCGAGCGCCTCGAGCCGTTCCTGGTCGGGCCCGGTCCCGGCGACCGTCAAGGTCCACGCGCCATAGAGCCTGACGCAGGCACGGAGCAGGACGTCGAGTCCCTTTTCCGGCACCAGGCGGCCGACGAATCCGATGGCCAGCGAGGGGTGATGTTCGGCGGTCAGGGCGGCGGGCACCGGGAGCCCGAGTTGAGGGATCGAGGCGCCCACCAGCCCGGGATACTCCGCCCGGACCAGCCCGGTCGCCTTCGCGTTGGCCCCGACGATGGCGGCGGCGCGGGAGAGCGCGCGCCGCCGGCGCAGCCGCGCCAGCAGCCGGTGGGACTGCGGCAGGCTCGCGTTGGTGAAGGCCACGGCCGGGATGCGGAGCTGCCGCGCGAGGCGCATCACGACATCCGCGACCGGTGTCGACGGCTCCTCCTCCACCTGGATGATGTCGGGACGGAAGTCGGTCAGCAGCCGTCGAAGGGCGCTCGTGCGCCAGGTGCCGGGGCTGCCGTTCGCCTGCCGGCCGCCGGTGGGGACGGGAACGATCCGGACGCCATTTTCCTCCGAAAACGGAATCTCAACCGGGTCGGTGCTGCCGGGTGGAGTCCATCGAGCGGGGACGGCGACGGCCAGCGCAACGCCCTGGCCGGCGAGGGCGTGGAGTTTGCCGCGGGCCGCGGGATCGGCATAGGCATGGGAGAGGATGATGGCGCGCACGGAGGGAAAGATGGTTGTGACCCCGGTCACATCCAAGCCCGGGAGATTCTCCTCCCGGGCAGATGTATATTAGAGCATGCGCATCCTTCACCTTTCCCGTTACTACTGGCCCCGGTCGGGGGGGCGTGAGCGCGTCGTCGAGGACCTGGCCGAAGGGGCGGCGGCGCTGGGGCACGAAGTCGAGGTGGTGGCGGTCCAGAGTCCATCCCGAGGCGACCGGCGAGGGCGTCACCAGTCGCGGGTGACGCGCGTGTTTTCGTTCGGGACGCTCGGCTCGCAGGATTTCGCGCCGGGATACCTGGCGGCGGCGTGGCACCGGGCGGACATCATCCACGTCCACCATCCCCACACGCTGGCCGACGTAGCGGTCATGCTGCGTGCACGCCGGACCCCTTTGGTCGTCACCCAGCATGCCGACCAGCGCCGCAGCCCGCAGCGGTTGGCCTCCCGCATCACGCTGAAGCGCGCCAAGGCCATCGTGGTTCCGAGCCGTGCGCACATCGCCTTGTGCCAGGAGCTCGAGGGACTTGAGTCGAAGGTGGAGGTCATTCCCTTCGGCATCGACGAGTCGCGCTGGGCCGAGGTGCCGCCGGCGCCGGAAACCGGCCCGATCCGGGCGCTGTTCATCGGCCGCCTGGCCCGGTACAAGGGGGTGGACATCCTCCTCCGGGCGCTGGAACGGCTGCCCGAGCTGCGTCTCGATATCGTCGGGACCGGCCCCGAGGCGCCGATGCTGCGCACCCTGGCGCAGGCGCTCGCGGTGACGGACCGGGTCCGCTGGTACGGTGAATATCCCGACGAGGATATTCCGCGGCGGATGGCGGAGGCCCATTTTCTCGTGCTGCCGTCGGTGACGTCGGAGGAGATGTTCGGGCTGGTGGCGGTCGAGGCGATGGCGGCGGGCCGACCGGTTATCACGACCGACTTGCCCAGCGGGGTGAGGGAGGTTAATTCTCACGGCCATACGGGGTTGGTGGTTCCCCTGCGGGACCCGGAGGCGCTGGCCCAGGCCATGTCCGCGCTCGCAGCCGACCCGGCCCTGCGGATCCAGATGGGGGCCGCTGGCCGCGCGGCGGTCGCTGCCCGGTTCACCCGCATGCAGATGGCAACGGCACACATCGCGCTCTATGAGCGCATCCTGGCGGCCCGGCGGTAGCCGGATGCCGTTTCTTCACCCTTCGGAGGCATCACTGATGTCGGTCACTCGCTCTGCCGCCGCGCTCGCGGCGCTCGCCGGATTGGCGCTCTTCGCGACGCCCGCCCAGGCACAGTACTCGGAGACCTCGGCGTGGATCACGCCGTTCGCCGGCGCGTACTTCGGCGGCTCGTTCACGCCGACGTCCAACATCTACGGCGTCACCAAGCTGGACGTCGGGACTGCCTTCACCTTCGGCGCCCGCCTCGGCTACAAGTTCAATCCGTCCATCGGCCTGGTGTTCGAGTATGCGCACGCCGACCCGAGCATGACGATCAAGTGCGGCACGCTGGGCGCGGACTCGATCTGTAACCAGAGCCTCGACCTGAGCTCCAACATCTACGAAGCCACCTTCAACTTCTACTTCGGCAGCACGCCGCAGGCGCAGGGCTACATCGCCATCGGTGGCGGCGCCGCCAGCATGGGCGCAAGCACGACGATCAACGGGTCAACAGTGGAGGGCAGCTCGACCCAGTTCAGCACGGTCTTCGCCCTCGGCGGGACCAAGATGTTCAACGAAAAGGTCGGCATGACCCTCGACGGCCGCTATCGCTGGGTGAACGTCGACGGCGCTGATTCCTACTACTGCTACTACTACTGCTACGCCTACGACACCTCGTGGTACGGCAGCGGGGAAATCACCCTCGGCGTCAAGTACCAGTTCAAGTAGGCCTGGGCCAACGGGCCCTTAGCTCAGGTGGTTAGAGCAGCGGACTCATAATCCGTAGGTCCCTGGTTCGAATCCAGGAGGGCCCACCACTAGGGCGGGGACTGAGAGTGAAGGACTGAGGACTGAGAGGGCGATCCCTCGACGTCCTCAGTCCTTTTCTCTTGGCTCAGTCCTCAGTGCTCACCTCCCCTCCGGATGCCTTCACCACACCCTCACATGCTTTTCACCCCCCGCCACCTAGCTTGGCTCGTGCAGGCAAGATTGTCAGCCTTTGGCTGGCGCCCCGAGGAGGTTCCGGTATGGCAGCAGCAGTGAGGCGGCATGCTGCCAAGGGTTCTCGTCGGCACTCAACCTCCTCTTGATCGAATTGGAGCACTTCATGTTGGATGGAAACGTCCATAAGGCTGTGACTATTGCTGCGGCCGTGTTGTCAATTCTTGGGGTCGGCTGCTCCCAAGACACGGTGGTGGAACCGATCACCGGAGCGGCGACCGTCTCGGCGAGCGGCCAAGAGGGGCAAGTCGTCCTTGAACCTATGTGCAAACTCGGATGTATGGATGTAGACCCGGACCCGGAGTCCCCGGGTGTCTTTCTTGGTAGCGGGGTAACTGACGAAGTGTGCTTCACCTCAGCTCAGACTGACAACGATGCGGACGGACTCTCCACCTTCTGCGAGAACAATCTCGCCATGGCGTTCGCGCCGGAGCTTCGGTACGCCTACGGCGACGAAGTAGGGCGCGAGCCATATTGGGCTGCTCGCCCTGGTTCCGGTGGAACCGTGGTCATCGCATACCTCATCGGCTATTATCGGGATGCGGGAAGTAGTGCCGGGGTCTGCAACCTGCCTCCGCCTCTATACGACCCTTCGTGCGACGGACACAATGGCGACTCCGAAACCATCCTTCTCGAAGTCTACTATGACTCGGATACACACCACTGGATTCTGAGTCAGGCTACTTACTCCCAACACGAGAGCTACGGGATCTATTCCACCTCCTCAGGATCAGGGTTTAATTACCCCTACATGCTTGACTATCCAGGCCACCCTGGTGCCTACCCTAGGAGCTATGTGTCTGAGGGGAAGCACGCCAACTATTCTTCCGAGATCGAATGTGAGGCTGGGGGAGGCTTCGCTGCTGATACTTGTGCTGGAGTAGACACTTCAGAGCGGCTCATTGTGAGCGGGGCATATAACGTCGGCAGCCATTCTGTACACCTGATTGACTGCGTCGGCAGCCGTGATTGGCACTATATCTACTACGGGAGTGGGCGTCTGGAGTGCTACTGGACGACTTCCAATTTCCGAGGATGGATTCCCACGTTCGTAGGTGGTGCGGAATCGAGCCCCTATCACAACCGCCTCATCTATGGGGGATTCTAGTGTTGGCCCGAGCGTTCCTTGGCCTCGCTTTGTGCAGCGTCCTCGCTGCTGGAACGGCTGAGGCGCAATCGGGCTCGCTCACAGCCGCGAGCCCTGTCTGGTCCGTCTCTCGCCCCACAGCGCAGCACCGTGTTCCCGAAATGAGGATGTCGGGGACCAGCAAGAGCTACTGGTTTGAAGGGTTGATTGTCGGTGGGGTCGTATTCGGCGCGATGGGGGCAGCAATCGCGAGCTCAAACTGTTCCAATTCTGAACTGGCTGATTCCGGGAGCTGCGTGGACAACACCCTACTTGGCGCCTTGGTTGGCGCTGCGATTGGTGCGGCTCCAGGGGCGTTGATCGGCGGGCTATTCCGGAAATAAGGCGACCTCATAATCCGTAGGTCCCTGATTCGAATCCAGGAGGGCCCACCAACGGGATGAGGACTGAGAGCAGAGGACTGAGGGCCGAGGGGGCCCCCCCCCGAGGCCATCAGTCCTTTATCTTGCTTGGTCCTCAGTCCTCAGTCCTCAGTCCTCAGTCCTCAGTCCTCAGTCCTCAGTCCTCAGTCCTCAGTCCTCAGTCCGCCCCCCTTTCGGCCCCCCGCGGACCGCAGTATCCTGCAGATTGGTTCTTTCGCCATATCCATCGAGGAGTCCTCCCATGACGAAGCGCACTATCAGGCTGCTGATGGCCCTGCTGACCATCTCGGCCATTCCCGCGACGCTGACCGCCCAGGAAACCGTCAAGGTGGACGGCGTCATCGTGGCGCGCTCCGGCGCCGAAATGATCGTCCATCCGCAGGGCGCCACCGGGAATACCACCGTCACCCTCTCGAACGACACCAAGGTCGAGGTGAAGGGCGGGCCGCTCGGGGTCAAGAAGTCCTCGATGGGCCCCGCCACCCTGATTCCCGGCCTCAAGGTCGAGGTGCAGGGCACCCCGGGCGCCCACGGGGGCGTCGCGGCGACCAAGGTGGAATTCAGCTCGGGCGACCTCAAGACCGCCAACGAGATCCAGGCCGGGGTGAACCCGACGGCCGAGCTGGCGGACTCCAATGCGGCGGGGCTGGCGGAAAACAAGGCGGAGACCGACTCGCTCAGCAAGCGGTTCGGGCAGTTGGGTGACTACGACGTCATCGCGCAGGACACGGTGTATTTCGGGGTGAACAGCTCGGTGATCTATCCGGCCGGACAGCAGACGCTCAAGGCGTTCGCGGCCAAGGCGCAGGGGATGGCGTCCTATAACATCCTGGTGGCGGGGTATACCGACGCCTCGGGCAACGCGGAATACAACCAGCAGCTCAGCGAGCGGCGGGCCCAGGCCGTCATCGAGTACCTCGAGCAGAAGGCGGACATCCCGTTGTACCTCGTGCTCGCGCCGGCGGCGATGGGCTTTTCGCACCCGGCGGCTTCCAACGAGACCCAGGAGGGCGCGGCCAAGAACCGTCGCGTGGTGGCGTCCATCGTGGTCAACCGCGGCATCACCGGACAATAGGAAGGCGAGACGATGAGTAGACGGATCGTGGCGGCCTCGGCCGCGATGGCCGGCACCGTGCTGGCCATCGGCACCGTTTCCACGCCGCTGCCATCCGGCTGCACCACCAAGCCTGCCAGCGGGGTCGAGTACTACCAGTGCGGACCGAACTGGTATCGCTCGGCGTTCCAGGGAAACACCCTCGTCTACGTGACCACCGAGGCGCCGAGCTGACCGGCCAGGGCCGCCGCGCATGACAGGAGAGCGCCTCTCGGGCAGGCGGCTCGCGCTGGCATTTGCCATCGCGGCGGTGTCCGATGCGCTCTCGTTCGCGCTGGCACTTGCGCCGCCGCTGCAATGGGCGGCCGATGCCGGGACGGCGCTGCTGTTGTTCGCGATGCTGGGCTGGCAGTGGGTCCTGCTTCCGGGGCTCATCGTCGAGGCGATCCCTGGCCTGGCCGTCTTCCCTTTCTGGGTGCTGGTCGTGGGGGCGGTGGCGACGTGGGGACGGGTGCGGCCGCCGGCCAGCCGGACCCTCCCGCGCGAGGGCGGGGGCCAGACGCCCGAGCAGTAACAAGGCCCTGCGCCCGCTCCCCCGCCGATGCCGCGGGCGGCCGGCTCCATCCCATTGGCGCATTCCGATCAGGCGCGTAGCTTAGGTAGCATGCCACGTTCGTGCGATCCGCGATTCTCTCCCTCCCTCGTATTCTGAGTTCCCTCATGACCGATCGTCGAGACTTCCTGAAGGCCGCCGGCGTCACCGCCGCGGCCCTCGCCTCGGACGGCCTCCTCCGGGGCGCCTTCGCGTCCCCGTCGGCCGCCGCACCGTCGTCCACCGTCGGGCCGACCATGGACCCGGCCACGAGGGATCTCCTCATGGAGGCGCTCAACGCCGCGAAACGGGCCGGTGCCAGCTACGCCGACGTCCGCATCGGGCGGCAGCGCAGCAGCTTCATCAGCACGCGGGAAGACCACATTCAGTTTTCCGCGGAAAACGACACGCTGGGCGCCGGGGTGCGGGCGCTGGTGGACGGCACCTGGGGCTTTGCCGCGACCAAGACCCTCAACAAGGAGGGGGTGGCGGGTGCGGCCCGTGAGGCGGTGGCCATTGCCAAGGCGGATCGGATCGCCCGCGGCCAGCCGGTCGAGCTCTGGCCGTCGCCGTCGTATCCCGATGTCAGCTGGCAAAGCGTCTATGAAATCGACCCCTTCACCATCTCCCTCGAGGAGAAGGTCGACCTGCTGCTTCGGGCCAACGCCGAGGCGATGAAGGTGCCCAACGTCAAGTTCGCCTCCAGCTCCATCTCGATGGTGAAGGATGAGCGGAACTACGCCAACACCGACGGGTCGGTCATTGCGCAGCAGTTCTTCCGAATCGCGCCGAACCTCACGGCCACGGCCGTGGCCCCGGACCGCTCCGATTTCCAGTCGCGGTCCTCGCAGGTTCCGCCGGCGAGCCGCGGATGGGAGTATGTGCTGTCCGCCGACCTGGTCGGCAATGCCCAGCAGTGGGGCGAGGAGGCGGCGCAGAAGCTGACCGCCAAGCCGGTGGAGGTCGGCCGGTACGACCTGATCCTGCATCCGACGCACCTCTGGCTCACCATCCACGAATCGATCGGGCACCCGACCGAGCTCGACCGCGCGATGGGCTACGAGGCCAACTACGCCGGCACCAGCTTCGTGGCGCCGCCCAAGTCGGTGCTCGGCAAGCTCAAGTATGGCCCGGAGTTCATGAACATCCAGGGCGACCGGTCGCAGGAGGGCGGACTGGCCACCATCGGCTGGGACGACGAGGGGGTCAAGCCGAACGACTTCCTGATCATCAAGCACGGTGTCATGAACGACTACCAGACCACCCGCGAGCAGGCCGGCTGGCTCAAGTGGTGGTACGACGAGCAGGGTATCCCGACCCGCTCGCACGGCTGTTCCTACGCCCAGAACTGGGGCAGCGTCCAGTTCCAGCGGATGCCCAATATTTCACTCCTGCCCGGGGCCGACGAGCGTTCCTGGGAGGACATCATCGCCGCCACCGACCGGGGCATCGCCATCATGGGCGACGGGTCGTTCTCCATCGACCAGCAGCGCTACAACGCCCAGTTCGGCGGCCAGGTGTTCTACGAGGTCCGGGGCGGCAAGATTGTCGGCATGATGAAGGACGTCGCCTACCAGATCCGCACGCCGGATTTCTGGAACTCGATGGACATGATCGGCGGGAAGTCGAGCTACATGCTGGGTGGCGCCCTGAACGACGGGAAGGGACAGCCCGGGCAGAGCAACGCAGTGAGCCATGGCTGTGTGCCCGCTCGCTTCCGGCAGGTGAACGTGATCAACACCGGGAGGACGGCATGAGCGACGTCGTGATGTCTCGCGCGGACGCCCAGGCGCTCCTGGAGCGCGTCATGGGCTTTTCGAAGGCCGAGCGGGTCCAGGTGAGCCTCAACAGCTTCCGCACGGCGAACACCCGGTTTGCGGCCAACCAGCTCTCCACGGCAGGCACGGTGGACGACGCCGGCGTCTCGATCCAGAGCTGGTATGGCTCCAAGCACGCCGCGGCCCGCACCAACGACCTGTCGGACGCGTCGCTGCGCGCGGCGGTGGCGCTGTCGGAGGCGCAGGCCCGCCTCGCCCCCGAGGACCCGGAAGACATGCCGCTGCTCGGACCCCAGACCTACGTCCCCGTCATGTCCTGGTTCGATTCCACTGCGGAGCTTACCGCCGGGGGCCGCGCGCAGGCGGCGCTGACGGCCCTCGAGGTGACCCGCGCGTCGCGCGACCTGCTCGCCTCGGGATTCCTCGAGACCAGGGCCAGCGCCACGGCCCTGGCGAACAGCGCCGGGCTCTTTGCGTATGATCGCACCACGTCGGCCAACTACACGTTGACCGTGCGGACCACCGATGGCACCGGCTCCGGTTGGGCGGGAGCCGACAACCCCGACTGGTCGAAGCTGGATTTCCGTTCGGTGAGCACCAGGGCCATCGACAAGGCGCGCGCCTCCCGCGATCCGGTGGCCATCGAGCCGGGCCGCTACACCGCCATCCTGGAGCCGCAGGCCGTCGGCGACCTGACCCAGCTCATGCTCTTCGCCCTGTCGGCCCGTTCGGCGGACGAGGGCCGGAGTCCCTTCGCGAAGGAGGGCGGCGGCAACAAGATCGGCGAGAAGATTCTCGACGAGCGCATCAGCATGATCTCCGATCCGCAGGATCCCATCCTGCTGGCCCGACCCTTCGACGGCGAGGGGCTGCCGCTCGGCCGCCAGGTGTGGGTCGAGAACGGGGTGCTGAAGGCGCT
The DNA here is from genome assembly GCA_963748815.1 of uncultured Gemmatimonadales bacterium. Taxonomy (GTDB): domain Bacteria; phylum Gemmatimonadota; class Gemmatimonadetes; order Gemmatimonadales; family GWC2-71-9; genus SPDF01. Next base: position 145,720 of record CAVVKJ010000014.1, read on the forward strand.
GAACTACTCCCGCTACTGGGCCAAGAAGTCCGGGAATACGCCCACCGGCGGCCCGAGTTCCTGCCTGGTGCCCGGTGGCACCACCTCGGTGGACGAGATGATCGCCCAGACGGAGCGTGGCGTGCTGTTGACCCGGCTCTGGTACCTGCGGCAGGTGGATCCGCGCACGATCCTGTACACTGGGCTCACGCGGGACGGCACCTTCCTGATCGAGAACGGGAAGATCAGCAAGGCGATCCGGAACTTCCGGTTCAACGAGTCGCCGCTGTTCATGCTCAACAAGGTGGACGCGATGGGGCCGGCCCAGCGACTGGCCGGCACCGAATCGGGAGGCGACGTCGCGATGCCCGCCCTCAAGGTGCGCGACTTCAACTTCACGAGCCTGTCGGAGGCCGTCTGAGCCAGGCCGGCCAGGAAGGCATCGAGCGGCTGCGGCGGGAGGTGCACCGCCGCATCGTGGGGCAGGAGACCGTGGTGGACGAGGTCCTCATGGCGCTTCTCGCCGGTGGCCACGCGCTGGTGGTGGGCGTGCCGGGACTGGCCAAGACGCTCCTGATCAGTTCGCTCGCCCAGGCCATGCAGCTCGAGTTCCGCCGCATCCAGTTCACCCCGGACCTGGTGCCGAGCGACATCACCGGCACCGAGGTGATGGAGGAGGACTCGGCCACCGGGACGCGGTCGTTCCGCTTCGTCCGCGGCCCGGTGTTCGCGAACATCGTCCTGGCCGATGAGATCAACCGAACCCCGCCGCGCACCCAGGCCGCGCTCCTCGAGGCAATGCAGGAGCATCGGGTGACCGCCGCCGGGGAGTCGCTGCCGCTGCCCGAGCCGTTCTTCGTGCTCGCCACCCAGAATCCGATCGAGCAGGAGGGCACCTACCCGCTGCCCGAGGCCCAGCTGGACCGGTTCCTGTTCGACATCCGCATCGGGTATCCCGCCGAGACGGAGGAGGTCGAAATTCTCCGGGCCACCACCGGTGGCGCACCGGAGCCGCTGGTGCCGGTGCTCGACGCGGCGGAGACGCTCACGTTGCAGCGCGCCACGCGCGAGGTGCCAGCCTCCGATGCCGCGCTCCGCTATGCCGCGGCGTTGGTCCGCGCCACTCGACCGGACGATCCGACCGCGCCGGACCTCGTGAAGCGCTATGTCCGGTGGGGCGCGGGCCCCCGGGCGGGCCAGGCGCTCATACTCGGTGCCAAGGCCCACGTCATCCTCCAGGGACACGCGGTCGTCGCGCCGGAAGACATCCGGCGAGTCGCGTATCCCGTGCTGCGGCATCGGATCCTGCCCAATTTCGCGGGGGAGGCCGAGGGCGTGCGCGCAGAGCAGATCATCAAGGCGGTGCTCGACCTGGTGCCTCCACCCCGCGGGGAAATTCGAATCTAGGGTGCCGGCATCGAGCCTCCGAAGCTACGGCCCCCTCCTCGACGCGTTGGCCGGCCTCTCCTGGCCCGCGCGGCGTCCGGTCGGCGCCGGCGCCGCCGGGAGCCACCCCTCCCGGCTCCGCGGGATGGCTGCCGACTTCACCGAGTATCGCCCCTATCGCTTCGGCGATGATCCGCGGCGGCTGGACTGGAAGCTCCTGGCCCGGACCGATCGCGCCTACCTCCGTCTGACCGACGACAACGCCACGCGCTCCACCCTCATCCTGGTCGATGGGTCGGCCTCGCTCGCCTTCCCATCGGACACCCTTTCCAAATGGACGCAGGCCTGCCGCCTCGCGGTGGGGCTCGCCTCCGTGGCGCGCAACGACGGCGATCCGGCAGGGTTGGTCGTCTCGCACGAGCGCCGCCCTGTTCGCCTGGTCCCGCGGGCCCGGTCCGGCGCCATTCCGGAAATGGCGCGGGCGCTCCAGGCCCTCACGCCGGAGGGTTCCGCGCGCCTGGGCCCCGCGCTGGAACAGGTGCGCGCCGGCTGGCGGCTGGTGCTGATCTCCGATTTCCTGGGTGACGAGGTGGAGCTGCTTCCGCTGGTGCGGCAACGCATCGTGGCCGGGGCGGAAGTCTTCGCCGTGCAGATCGTTGCGGACGAGGAGCTGCAGCCCCCGGAGGCCACCCGCCTCGCGGTGGATCCGGAACGCCCTGCGGTCCGGCATGTGCTGCAGGCCGGTGTGCACCGCGAGTACGCCGAACGCTTTGCCGCCTGGCGCGCCACGCTGCGGAGCGAGTGGCGGCACGCGGGCGCGGAATTCACCGAGGTGCGCGCCGAGGAGGATTCCGCCCGCGCCATCCGGCGGATCGTGGCCGGTGCGGAGGGCTCGCCGTGACGTTCGCGGCCCCGCTCTGGCTGGCCGGCGCCGGTCTCGTCGCCGCCGTGGTGGTCGGGCTGCATCTGCTTGCCCGCCGGTCGCCGCGCCCCTACCTCTTTCCTACCGCCCGCTTCATTCCCGACCGGCCGGCGAGCGCTCCCGCGCCTGCCGCCCGGCCGATGGATCTGCTCCTGCTTCTGCTGCGTGTCGCGGTCGTGCTCCTGCTGGGCGCGGCCTTCGCCCGTCCGCACACGGCCCCGCCACGCCAAACCCGCACCATCGTGGCGCTCGACCGTTCGCGGTCGGCGGCAACCGAACTGGACACGGGCGCAGTTGCCATCGTGCGCGGCGCGGACATTGTCCTCGTGTTCGACAGCATCGCCACCACGCGCGAGGCGGGCGGGGAACTGCCGTCCGCGAATCAGGGCCGAGGTTCGCTCTCCGCCGCGCTCCTCGCGGCGATGCGCGCCGCGCCGCGGCTGGCCTCCTCGGGCGACTCGATCGAGCTCGTCCTCATGTCGCCCTTTGCGGTGGAGGAATGGGACGAGGCGACGGTCGACATTCGGCGGTCGTGGCCCGGGCGCATCCGCCTGGTGCCCGTCGCTGGCGCGGTGAGGTCCGCGGTCGAGGGGGACGGCCTCCGTGCCGCCGCCGACGATCCGATCGTGGCCACCGTGGCGCTCCTGGGGGACCGCCTCCCCCCGGGGACCCGCCTCGTCCGGACGATGGTGACCGCCGCCGACTCCGACTGGGCGGCATCGGGGGGAACGCTGGTGTACTGGCCGGCGAGCGACTCGATCTGGCCGTCCATGGAAGGCTCCGCCAACGGCGTGGTCGCAGGCAACCACGCCGTGGTCGCCCCCTTCGGGCGCCGCTCGATGCCGCTCCCGGGGCGCGTCGTTGCCCGCTGGGCCGATGGTGCACCCGCGGCGAGTGAGCGGGTGCTTGGCGCCGGTTGCGAACGCGACGTCGCCATTCCCATCCCTGCGGCGGGTGACATCGCCCTCCGACCGAGCCTCCGGCGCCTCGTGCGCCAGCTGAGCGGGGCGTGCGGCGGACCGCGAGGGGACGAGGTGGTATCGCCCGAGCAGCTCGACAGCCTGCGCGGCACTGGCGCCTTGCTCGCGTCCTCGTCCATTCGCGCCGGGGAGGGGCGGCGGGCGCCCGCCACTGCCGTGCTGCTGTTCGCCGCCGCGGCGCTGCTGCTGGTCGAGCCGCTCCTCCGCCGCGATCGGGCGGCGCCATGACGGCCGAACGGCGGGTGCGCCGGGCCAGATTGGCGCTGTCTGCCGCAGTGCTGCTCGCGGCCGTCGGGTGGGCCGTCACGGTGGCCGGTGGACTCATTCTCCTCGTCGGCGTGGCCGACCTGACGGTGGGACTGTCGCGAGGACTGCGCCAGGGACTCGGAGTCGCGAGCCTCCTGCTCGGCGCAGTCGTCGCCCTCGCCGCGCTCTGGCGCAATCGGGACTGCACCTCCCTCCCCGCCGTCGCGCTCTGGCTCGAGGAACGCGCGCCGTCGATGCGCTACGCGCTCGTCACCCTGATCGAGGGTCGCCATCCAGCCGAGGCGTCGAAGCTGGAAGAAATCGTCGCGGCCACGGGATGGGAGCGCCCTTTCCGCCAGCGCCTCCTGCGGGCACTGGCACCACCGGTGCTCACCGGCGCCCTGATCCTCGCGGCGCTCGCCGCCCTGCCTCGCGCGGTCTTCGAGCGGATCTCGGCGCCGGCCCCCGGCGACGTGTTCCGTCAGCCGGTGCCCGGTCCCGAGGCCGACGATCTGCTGCGACCAATCGTCGTCACCCTCACGCCCCCGACGTATTCCCGGCTGGAGCCGCAGACGCTCGAGGATCCCGAGTCGATCGCCGGGCTCGCCGGCACCAGGATCACCGTGACCGGTCGCGGGCAGGCGACGAGCATCACCGCCACCTTCGGTTCCCGAGCGATCCGCCCGGACGGAACCGGCGACCGGTGGGAGGTCGGCTTCGGGTTGCCCGATTCCGCCAGCGTCTTGCGGCTCGCTGCCGGAACTCACACGCGCCTGCTGGTGGTCGAGGGCCGGCCGGACTCGCTGCCCGTGGTGCGGCTCGTCGCCCCCGCCCGGGACACCGTGTGGCAGGCGTCTGGCGGGGCGCTCCCGCTCCGGGCGATGGTGCACGACGACTACGGCCTGGCGGAGGGGTGGTTTGAGTACGTGGTGAGCACCGGTGCGGGGGAGCGCTTCACCTTCCGGACCGGGATCGTTGGGCGGCGGACCTTCGACGGCGTGCGGGATGGAAGCCTGGACGCGACGCTCCCGCTCGATGCGCTGCACCTGCTGCCCGGGGAGGTGATGCACCTCCGCGCGGTGGCGCGGGACCGGAATGTCGTCACCGGCCCTGGCACCGGCTTCTCCGACACGCGCACGGTGCGCGTGCCGAGTCGCGGTGAGGGTGACTCGGTGTCGGTGTACGCCGCAGCGCCGGCCGACGCCGACTCGTCGCTCCTCAGTGAGCGGATGCTGATCATGCTGACCGAGGCGCTGGAGGCGCGGCGTCCCGGGCTGGGGCGGGAGGTGGTGCTCCGGGAGTCGCGCGCCATCGGCCGGGACCAGGCCGCGCTGCGACGCCAGGTGGCGAGTGTCATCTTCCAGCGATTCGGCGGCGAGGCGAGCGCGGAAGAATCGGCGGACGAGGCGCGGGGCGCATTGAGCCCGGACGAGCTGCTGGCCGCGGCGGAGCGGGCGACGGAACAGAACGGCGAGGCGCTGGACTTCGCGGAGGACGAGACGCCGGTCGTGGCGGTCAGCCGGCCGCTCCTCGAGGCGTACAACGCGATGTGGGCGGCCGGCCGCGAACTCGATCAGGGCCAACCGGGTCGGGCGCTGCCACCGATGCGGGAGGCGCTGGCGGCCATCCTCCGTGCTCGCGCCGCCGAGCGGATCTACCTGCGCGGGCGTCCGCCCGTGGCCGTCGTGGACCTGGCGCGGGTGCGATTGACCGGGGCGCTGACCGACGTGCGGCCCGCACCGGCGAGCGCGGAGCCGTTCGACGCGACCACCGCCGCCGCGCTGCTGGCGCGGTTCACCCGGGCGGTGGGTGCGCTGCCCGACGCGGCCGCGACCGACTCCCTGGCGCTCCTCCGGATCGATGCGCTCCGCGCGGCGCCTGAATTTGCCGCCGCGCTTGGTCGTGCGGTCGACGTGCTCCATTCCGGTCGAGACGCGACCGACGCCCTCCTGCTCGCCCGGCGCGCTCTCGCCGAGCCGAGCGCGGCGGTGCAGCGGTTACCGGCGTGGGGGCTGCCATGAGCGAATTCGTCTTCGCCACCGCGCAGTACGAATCAGGCGACTGGGACTCCGCGCCCCTCCTGCCGGCCAACATCATTGACTCGCTGGCCCGCTACACCTCGCTGGCGCTGGCGCCGCAGGGGGTGGTGGTGCCGCTCGCATCGAGTGAGCTCTTCCGCTATCCGCTGGTGTACCTCACCGGGCACCTGCCTCTCCGGTTCAGCGAGCAGGAGCGGCGCAACCTGCGCGCCTTCGTGGACCGGGGTGGCATGCTCTTCGTGGACGACCACAACCACGACATCGACGGGGTGTTTCACCAGACGGCGACGGAGGAGATCGGCCGGACCGTCGGCCCGCTGGTTGAATTGCCCAACGATCACCCCCTTTACTCGGCGTATTTCCAGTTTCCGGACGGACCGCCGGCCACCAGCCAGGAGCTGAACGGCTGGGGAGACAACCTGGTGCACCCCCACCTGCTGGCGGTCCAGCGCGGCGGCCGGATCGCGGTGCTCTACAGCAGCAAGGATTACAGCTCGGAGTGGGACTACCACGCCGAGACCAAGCGATTCTACTCGGTGGACAACACACGGTTCGCGGTCAACGTGGTGGTGTATGCGCTTACCCGCTGATCGACGGAGCCTGGAGTGGGCGCTGCGGGCCGGCGCCCTGGTGGCGCTGGGGTGGTTGATGGTGCTCGCCTTGCAGCCGGCGCAGCCCGCCGGGCGGGCGGCGGTGGACGTCGCCGACTGGGAAACCGCCCGTGCCGACTGGGCCTGGTATCCGCGGGCGGATTCGCTGGTGTTCGCGCTGGACGCCGCGCCTGTTCCCTTCGTCCGGGACTGGCTGGTGGCGCTCCGGCGGTCGGGCACCACGGTGATGTGGGAAAATGGTGGGATCCCGGCGATCGCCCTGGAGGTCGAGCCGAGGCGAGACCCGGCCGGTGGCGTGCTGGTGCGGATCTCGGGTCCACGGGGCGCAATGGTTCCGCTTGCCGACGAGGTCGGCGTGCTCGACACGCTTGCGGTTGGCGCCGAGGGAGGTGCGACGGTGCGGCTGCCCCCGGTGGTGGGGCCTGTGAGTGCATCGATTGGCGGGACGGCGGCGTCGAGAGGTGGCGACACCTCCACCGCCATCCGCCGACTTCTCCTGCTGGGGTCGGCGGGATGGGAGGCGCGGTTCATTGCGGCGGCGCTGGAGGAGCGGGGGTGGATCGTGGACGCGCGGTATGCCGTGGCACCCGGCATCGACGTGTTGCAGGGCAATCCGCTTCCGCTCGACACGGCCTCCCACGCGGCGGTGATCGTGCTCGACTCGAGCGCCGACCGATACGCCGGCCAGGTGGCGGGGTTCGTGCGGTCGGGGGGCGGCCTGGTGCTGGCGGGTGACGTCGGCGCGTCGTTCCGGCGGTTGGCGCCGGGGGTGGGGGGCGGGCCGGTGCGACATGCCGCCGCGATCACCTTCGAACAGGGCGACCCGCGCCGCGCGCTCTCCTATGTCGAGATCCAGTCCCTGGCTCCCGATGCGGTGACACTGGAGTCCCGGGATGGGGGCGCGGTCGTCGCGGCGCGGCGGGTGGGTGCCGGCCGAGTCGTCCAGGTGGGCTACCGCGAGAGCTGGCGCTGGCGAATGCAGGGCGGGGAAGGGTCGGTGGCGGCGCACCGATCCTGGTGGGCCGACCTGGTGGCCGGCGTGGCGTACGCGCCCGCCGCCCCGGACCAGCCGGGGGAGCCCGCACCGTTGGCGAGTCTTGTCGAGGCGATCGGGCCGGCCACCACGCTGCCCCCCGCACAGACCCCGCCCTTGCCCCTCTACCCGTGGCTGGTGGCGGTGCTGGGCCTCGGTCTGCTGCTTGAGTGGTCGTCGAGGAGGTTGCGGGGGGCGCGGTAGGGCTGGCTGCCTTCCCGGAGTTGTCTGCGAGATGTAGACTGGATCGAGGGGGGTGGGTCTCTGCGCTCGGCTTCACGTTGGCCGTTGCGAGGTAGTCGTCGATTTGCGACAGCCCATCGCTCCCCCTCAACTCGGAGTAGACGCGCCGCCGTGGGCAATCTGACCTTCAGCATCAACGTCACCCTCGACGGGTGCGTCGACCACCGGGTGGGTATCGCGGACGAGGAGACGCACGCTCTCTTCACCCGCCTCATGGACGAGAGCGGGGCGATGCTCTGGGGCCGCGTCACGTACGAGATGATGGAAAGCTACTGGCCGGCGGTCGCCCGTGGCGACGAGGAGGTGCCGCCAGCGCTGCGCGAGTGGGCGGTCAAACTCGAGGCGAAGCCGAAGTACGTCGTGTCGTCGACGCGAGCGAACTTCCCGTGGACCAACAGCCACCACATCGCCGGCGACCTGCGCACGGGCGTGCAGAAGCTGAAGGACGCGACCCCGGCCGGCATCCTCCTCGGCAGCGGCAGGCTCGCGACCGAGCTGGACCGGCTCGATCTGATCGACGAGTACAAGTTCCTTGTCCACCCCCGGATCGCCGGCCACGGCCCGACCCTGTACCAGGGCGGACTGCCCAGCACGCGACAACTCGCACTCGTCTCGGCGGCGCCGCTCCGCAGCGGCGCGGTCGCGCTGCACTACCGACGCGCGCGCGGCTAGCGACCGGCTGGAGCATGCGCTCGCGAGCCCCCTCCCAGCGGAGGCGCCAGGGGGGGCTGGTGGACGGGGAGTGCTCTCGCTGCGTGTCCTGTGTGTCGATTACCGTCATCCGCCTGGGAGAAGATCCCATGGGTGCACAGTCCCCGAGGACCCATTTCGCAACGGCCACCGCCCTGGTACTGACCGGGCTGTGCGCCGGCACGGGCTGTGGTCTCTCGCCGGAGAATTGTACCGCCGACTTTCGCTATGGACTCACCGTGCAGGTGCGCGATTCCGTCACAGGGGCTCCTGCCGGTCATGATGCCCTCGTGATCGCCCGGGACGGCGCGTATGCCGATACCCTTTCGTCCTTCCCCTTCAGCTCGGATTCGGTAACGTTTGTGGGGGCGGGGGAGCGGCCGGGCCGGTATGTGGTCACCGTCTCGAAGCCAGGTTATCAACTCTGGGTTCGCGATGGGGTGGAGGTCGGAGAGGATGGCTGCCACGTCCAGCAGGTCGCCATTACCGCGTTGCTCCAGCAGTAGCGCCGGACGGTTCAGGCTCGCTCGAGCTGTGCCGTCAGCCAGGGGCAATCAGGGGAGCCGCGCCACGCCGGCGCCCCATTGGGCGATGGGCCGCCTGTTCAGCACTTGCATCAGGCGAGTGCGCCCGCCAAGGGCGGCGAACGCCCTCGCCCCTGATGCGCGGTTCGTTCGTTCGTTCGGCCGCGCCACCGCCAAGACATCCGCCCTCCCATCCAACGAGGCTGTTGGCGCACTGGAGTCGACCATGCCGATCGAGATTGGGCGCATTGAGGCGATCTTCCGCTATCCGGTGAAGTCCATGCGCGGCGAACGACGTGAGACCGCGACACTGGGCTGGCACGGCCTCGACGGGGACAGACGGCTGGCTTTTCGGCGGATCAACGACACCAGCGCCTTCCCCTGGCTGACGGCGGGCAAGCTTCCGAGTCTACTGCTCTATGCGCCTCACCGTGACGGCGATGGTGCGGAAGCCGATCTGCCCACGCATGTCCGCACGCCGAGCGGCACCGAGATGGCCGTCTTCGGCGAAGCCCTGGCCACAGAGGTCGGCGGCCTCCATGGCGCACCTGTCCACATGATGCAGCTCAAGCATGGAATCTTTGATGAAGCCAGTGTCTCCGTAATCACCCCGGACACGGTTGACGAGATCGCACGACTCTCCGGACGGCCTGCGGACATGCGACGGTTTCGCCCAAACATCGTGGTGCGCCCCGCGCGCTCGGTGCCATTCCAGGAGGATGCGTGGGTTGGCGGCGTCCTCTCCTTCGGAGAGGGCGGCGAAGGTCCCGCCATCTGTGTCACAACACGAGATGTGCGCTGCTCGATGGTCAACCTCGATCCCGACTCGGCACAGTCTGCACCGGAAGTCCTCCGGACAATCGTTCGGGTGACTCAGAACAACGCGGGCGTCTACGGCACCGTCACTCGCATCGGCGGACTGGCAGTCGGACAGCCTGTCCTCCTCCATGCTGGCGCCCGGAAAGGGCGCACGACCTGACCCGCGCGTCCAGCTGCCGCGAGTGCCGTCGCCGCTGATGCCCCATTCGCTAGACCGACATTCAGAAATGTGAGCGAGAAGAGATGAGCAAGGTCTTTGTGAACATCGGACTGAGTCTCGACGGGTACATGGCGCCGGAAGGGATGGCCATCGAGCATTGGGATCGACCCGAGTACAAGAACTGGGGCGCCAAGTGGGGCGCGCTGATGGGCTGGGTCCTCAAACAGCAATATTTCCGCGAGAACCTGAAGTTCGGCCCGGGAGGAGAGACCGGCCCGGTCAACGATATGCTCCGTCACACGATGGAGCGCAGCGGCGCGAGCATCATGGGCAAGCGAATGTTTGACGCAGGCGAGCGCAGCTGGCCCGAGGAAGCGCCGTTTCACACTCCGGTGTACGTGCTCACCCACGAGAAGCGCGAGCCATGGGTCCGGCCGGGCGGGACGACGTTCTATTTCGTCAACGATGGGACAGCGAGTGCCCTGGAGACCGCCCGGAAGTCGGCCGGCGGGCGGGACGTCCGCATCTCGGGCGGAGCGGATGTGATTCAGCAGTACTTGAACATGGGTGTCGTCGATGAACTGGAAATTGCCCTGGCGCCGGTGCTATTTGGCAGTGGAAGACGCCTCTTCGAGAACCTGCACGAGGCCGTGCCGCAGTTCCGGATCGACCAGGTGCTCAATACGCCGGATGCGACACACCTGCGCTATGTGCGTGCGTAGAGGCGGCTGAACACCACGTGGGAGGTGAGGTGTTTCCCCCCTCCACCTCCTCCAGCAGCATGGAAGGAGCATTCCACCATGCAGGACACCTGGTCCCGTGTCGATCGCTACGCGGGGGATCTTCTCTTCCCGGCCGACACGATCCTGGAGGCCGCGCTCGAGGCGTCTACTGCCGCGGGGTTGCCTGCGATTGCCGTCTCCCCCGCCCAGGGCCAGTTCCTCGCGCTGCTGGTGCAGGCGCTCGGCGCCCGCCGCGTGCTGGAGCTGGGGACGCTCGGTGGATACAGCACGATCTGGATGGGACGCGCCCTTCCGCCTGGCGGCCATCTCCTCACCCTCGAACTCGACCCCGCGCATGCGGCCGTCGCCAAGGCCAATCTGGCGCGGGCGGGGCTGGCCGATGTCGTCACCGTGCGGGTCGGGCCGGCCGCCGAGACGCTCCGCCAGCTCGCCAGGGTTGGCGAAGCGCCCTTTGATCTTGTCTTCATCGATGCCGACAAGACGGGGTATCCTGACTACCTCGAACTGATTCTTCCCCTTGTCCAAAGGGGGAGCCTCATCATCGCCGACAATGTGGTGCGGGGTGGCGCCATCACGGATGCAAGCAGTACGGACCCGAATGTCCAGGCCGTCCGCCGATATCTCGAAATGGTGGCGGCGCACCCCCGCCTCAGCGCCACGGTGCTCCAGACGGTGGGGAGCAAGGGGTACGACGGACTGGCGCTTGCCGTCGTGCTCTAGGTCGCGCGTCGGCCATATCGGTTGGAGTGACGGCGGGCGTCAATCGGGCGGCCGGAGGACGAGGTTTCGGAAATCGCCGACCGAAGTCCCGTGCACAAAGTACCCGACGCCGCCGGAACGATGCGAGGAGGGATTGATCACCGAGAGCACCGGGGTCTCGTTCCGGTCCAGGTAGACCACGACCGCCGCCCCGCGCACCCGCACCCGAACGTGGATCCACGCGGTGGGGTCGAGCGAAGGCGGGACCGCCTGCTCGAAGCCCCCGGGCGCCTCGGTTCGCAAGCGGTCCCACGGATACGCGGGGGACGAGACGAACTGCACGGCGTGGGCTCGGCGCGCGGAGTCCGCCGCCCGGAAATTGAAGGGGCGGAGGTAGACCGCATCGAAGCTGGTGTCGCTGGTAATGTGAAACGCGATGCCCACGAAGCTGTGCCCCGGGATGTCCCGGCCGCGGACGTCGAATTCGATGTCACCGTCGGTGAACGCCAGCGCCGGAGACCAGACCAGCCCGACGGTATCCGGCTCCCCGACGATCGCCAGGTACTCGCCTCCACCATCGCGCTGGATGTCGATCGTCCGGCTGAACAGCCGCCACCCCCCAGGGGGCGCTTCGGCGCCGGCGAGGCTGACTGGCAGGGTGCCTTGCGCGCTCCCACTGGCGGGCAGGAGGACCGAAGCGAACGCGCCAAGGATGAACTGAGCCACGACCAGCGGTGGGAGCGCCTGGACTCGCGTGGTGGACTCCTGCGTGCGGAGACGGACGACGGCGGCCGTTGGTATCCGGACGTCGACCGACGGCAAGAGGTTTCGTCTGCCGCCGAGGGCCGGGAGACGAAATCGCGGGCTGACGCATCTACCTCGAAATTCTCTCCCGGAGCCGATTCGTGAACTGCGTACCCTCCCGAGCCAGTGCCGCCCTGGTGCTCACCCTCCTGGCAGGGTGTGGCGGCGATCGCCCTGATGCCGGCGGAACCACGATCGTCGACTCCGCCGGGGTCGAACTGGCCGTCGCGGCCGCCGTCGACCAGCCCCTGGGGTGGACGCTGACCGAACGCTTCCGTCTCGGTGGGGCCGACGACGGACCGGGCAGCTTCACGTCGGCGAGCATGTGGAACACTGGTACTGACCGGGAAGGCAGGATCTACGTGCTCGATGGTCAGCAGTTCCGGGTGGAGGTGTTCGCGCCTTCCGGGGAGCACCTTCGCTTTCTCGGTCGGAAGGGGGGCGGGCCGGGGGAAATTGAGTTTCCCATCTCGCTCTTCGTCAGCCCGGCCGGGGTGGCCCAGGTCTTCGACGCCGGAAAGCTGGCGCTCGTGCGCTGGGACGCCAACGGTGAGCTGTTGCCGCCAATCTCCCTGCAGGGAAGCGCCCCCCGGTTTCCCATCGCCTATGGGGACACGCTGATTCTCGGCCTGAACGAGGGGGCTGACACCCTGAGGACCACCCGGCTGGTGACCATCGTGGGCGGCGACACCACGACCATCACGTCGTTCACGACGCCGACCGGCGCGATGGCCGAGTTCTCCTGCGTGAGTTTCGTCCAACCGCCGGTGTTCTCACCCACCCTGCAGTGGACCACGAATGGGCGTGCGGTGGCCACGACCCGCCAGGCGTCCTATCAGGTGGACGTGTACGACGGCGCCAGTCTGGTCCGGAGCATCCGGCGGTCAATTCCCTCGAGGCCGACGTCGGTAGACGACGTGAAGCGCCTCTATCCGAACGGGATGGAAGTGCATTTCGGCGGTGGGAGAGGATGCACGATTCCCGCGCACGAGATCATGGAAAAGCAGGGAGTCGCCCCCATGGTGCCACAAATCCGCTCGCTGCGATTCGACCCCCAGGACCGATTGTGGGTGGAGCGGTACACCTTCGCCGATGAGCCCGCGCTGGTCGACCTGTTTGACGCGAGTGGCCACTACCTCGGCTCGCTGTCCGGCAAGGGCCCCCCGGTCGGGTTCATCGGCACCGACGTGATCCTGTTCGCCCAGGAAGACGAGGATACCGGTGTGCGGCAGGTCGTGGCGTACCAGGTCACCGGCGGGTAACACCGGCGGCTCCCGGCTTCCCAGGTGTGGGAAACACGACACCCCGCGCAAGCCGGCTGGCTGGGCGGGGTGCTTGTCGTGTGCAATGGGCGATGAGGGCTCGACGAAAAGCGCCCTGGGCATCGATAGGCGGGCGTACCGAGTGTCTATCGCATGGACGCCGTGTCGGGGCCGGAGGGTCCGGGTCCGCCCGGAGGATTCGCGGTGTGCTTGAGGGCCCGAGTTCCCCGTGCAACTGACCGTTCCAAACGGGTTCCCTGCCGATGCTGGTGCCGCTCTTGGTCGAAGGCAACGACGCACCGTCCGTCCGGGGAGCGCGTGACCGTCGCGGCGGCGGACCAGGCCGTCGTGGTGGCGCTCAGGAAGGTGACCGTCACCTCGTCGGAGGCGCGGAAAGCCCAGCTCCTCGATATCACTGGTGTAGCTGTTGCTGTCCGCGTAGAAGTTGTCTTCGGCGTAGGCGAGCCTGTCCAGGTCGTCGTGCGCTCGGTACATCCGGTGCTTCGCCCGGCCCTCGGACCCCATCGCCAAGGGATGGCTGCGTAGGCCGTTGATCCCAGCGCGACAAGAATCGGCGACCAGGCCACGGCCAGGGACATAGGTGCTTCCGGCGCACGAACAGGACGACCGTGGCAGCGAGCCAGAGGATCACCACTCCGAGCGCAACGAGGGCCAGGGTGCCACCGGATCGGCCCGTGAAGAATATCACGCCACCGAACCCGAGGAACACAAACCCCCATATGAGGGTGAGGAAGACTGCGACAGTGCCCAGCACCGCAATGACGGCTCGTTGCATGAGTTCTCCTCGGGGGTGACACGACGAACGCCCCGCTCAGTCCTCGAGGGCCAAGCGGGGCAAGTAGTTGCACTGATGGGCGATGAGGGGCTCGAACCCCCGACCTCGCGCATGTGAGGCGCGCGCTCTAACCAGCTGAGCTAATCGCCCGGTGTTTCGGGAGCGGGAGTCTAACGGGGGCCGGCACGGTCGGGCAAGTCCGGAAGCGGCTAAATCAACCCACCGCGCCGGAGCCGCCCGATCTGGTCGAAGCGCTCGTCGTGCATCGCCAGCACCTCCTCCGGCGAGACCGTGGCCACCCCCGACTTCCCGACCTCGATCCCCGCCGCGATGTTCGCCAGCTGCGCCGCCTCCCGCACCGTGGCCCCCGCCGCCAGGCACGTCCCCACCCACGCCGTCACCGTGTCACCGGCTCCCGAGACGTCGTACACCTCCCGCGCCAGCGAGGGGAGATGGATCGTCTTCTTGTCCTTCGTGACCAGCACCATCCCGTCGGCGCCAAGGGTCAGGAGCAAATTGTCCACCTTGAGTCGGCCCAGCGCCTCCGGCAGCGCATCCCGGTGCTCGAGGTCCACCGCCGCACCGAGGGCCGCCTCCATCTCCCGCCGGTTCGGCTTGAAGACGGTGGCGCCGGCATAGTCGAAGAACTGGCGGAACTTCGGGTCCACCACGACCGGAATCCCCCGGGTCTTCGCGACATCCATCGCGGCGCGAATCAGCGCCGGCGCCAGCAACCCCTTGTTGTAGTCCTCCAGCAGGAGCGCATCGGCGTCGGCCAGCGCTTCCTCGACCTTGGCCCGCACCCGCTCCAGTTCCGCCCCCTCCAGCAGTCGATCGACCTCCTCGTCGATGCGCACCACCTGCTGGCCCCGGGCCAGCACCCGCGTCTTCGACGTCGTCGGCCGGCCGGCCGTGGTCTCCACAAAGGCGTCGGTGAGCTGCAACGTCGCCATCTCGGCGCGGAGCGCCCGGCCGGTCGGGTCGTCACCCACCACGCCGACCAGCCGGCAGGTGGCCCCCATCGCCGCCACGTTGGCCGCGACGTTGGCGGCCCCACCGAGGGCGGCGCGATGCTCCCGGACACTGACCACCGGCACCGGCGCTTCAGGCGAAAGCCGTTCCGTGTCGCCAATCAGGTAGCGGTCGAGGATGAGGTCGCCGACCACGACGATGCGGCAGGAACCCATCCGCTCGATGAGCTTCAGGACGCGGTCGCGGGGCATCGGCGGGGGTGGGGAACTGGTGCGCACGGCAGGTCCTCGGAATGGTGGGTGCTGGCAACCCCCGAAACGTGCTTTCAGGCCGGGAAAAGGGGAAGGGGAGCGTCCGACCCCGGCCGCGCCTCGCTCCGCTATCTTTGAGCCCTATGGCAAGCAACCCCTTCCGCGTCGAATCGACTCGCGGCACCCTCGTCGAGTCGGTCCACGCCGTGTCGCTCGCCGTGACGGACGCCGCGGGCACGCTCGTCGCATCGGCGGGAGACCCGGAGATGGTGACGTTCTGGCGCTCCGCCGCCAAGCCGTTCCAGGCGATGCCGATGGTCGCCGACGGGGCGGCGGACCACTTCGGGCTCGGCCCCGATGCCATTGCGCTCGCCTGTGCTTCCCACTCCAGCGAGCCGGAACAGGTCGACCTGGCGCGGCGGATGCTCGCAGCCATCGGC
Organism: uncultured Gemmatimonadales bacterium; assembly: GCA_963748815.1. Taxonomy (GTDB): domain Bacteria; phylum Gemmatimonadota; class Gemmatimonadetes; order Gemmatimonadales; family GWC2-71-9; genus SPDF01. The sequence goes on from CAVVKJ010000014.1 coordinate 161,319, forward strand.
TGCACCGAGGACGACCTGGCGTGCGGACCGCACGCCCCCCTCTCCACCGCCGTCCACGAGCTGGCCCTCCGTTCCGGCACCGTACTGACGCCCGCCTGGAGCAACTGCTCGGGGAAGCACAGCGGCATGCTGGCCCTCGCCCGTCACCACGGATGGCCGATCGAGGGCTACGAGCGGGCCGGCCATCCCGCGCAGGACCGCATCCTCGACGAGCTGGTCCGGTGGACCGGCGTCCCGCGCGGGTCGATCGCCCTCGGCGTGGATGGATGCACCACCGTCTGCTTCGGGATGCCGCTCAGCGCCATGGCGCTGGCCTACGCGCGGTTCGGCGTGAGCGACGAGCCCGCCGCCGTCCGCGTGCGGACGGCGATGCAGGCGCACCCCGAGCTCGTGGGCGGCACTCGCCGGCTCTGCACCGACCTGATGCGGGAGTCCAGCGGACGCATCGTCGCCAAAATCGGCGCCGAGGGGGTCTACAGCGCGGCCTGGCCTGAGTTGGGGCTCGGCTTGACCCTGAAGGTGGCGGACGGCGACATGCGAAGTGCGCAGGTGGCGCTTCTGGGTGCACTGTCGAGGCTGGCGAGGGCATTCAACGCGGAACTGCCGCTCGCGTCCCTCGCCTTGCACGCGGAACCGGTCATTCGCAATACGAAGAAGGAGCCGACCGGCGTGCTCCGCGCCGCCGGCGATCTGCGCGTTCATGCGCCCCTTGGCGTCCCGACGATGCCGACGACGAACAGCGTGCAGCTATCCTGATGTCGAGCGACGCCCCGCTGGACGCCCCGACCGTTGGCCCTCCTTCGCCTCGCGGCCGCCGTCGCGGCGGGCGACGAGCCCGCGCTGGCGCGGAGTGCGGCGGAAGCGCTGGAGCTCCAGGTGGATCCTGCCTGGATCGAGGAATTGCTGCTGCAGTCGATCCTGATGGTGGGGTACCCCCGGGCACTGGTGGCCTTCGCGACGTGGCGCCAGGTGAGCGGCACGTCCGCTCCCGCCTCGGATGCCGACGCCGAGTACGCTCGGCTCGCCGAGTGGGAGGTGCGCGGCGTGGCCACCTGTGAAACGGTGTACGGCGGCAACTACGCGAAGCTCCGCCGCAACGTGCGCGACCTGCACCCCGCGGTCGACCGCTGGATGCTGGTCGAAGGGTACGGCCGGACGCTGGGACGCCCGGGGCTGGACCTGCGCCGGCGGGAACTCTGTACGGTGGTGCAGACGGCGGTGCTTCGCACCCATCGGCAGCTGCATTCGCACCTGCGCGGGGCGCTGCACGGCGGTGCCACCGTCGGGCAGGTGGAATCGACCCTGGCAGTGGCGCGGCCGCTCGTTCCCGCCGTGGAGTGGGCCGAAATCGAGAGACTGTGGGTGGCGGTACGCGCCGGCTGGACGGAGGAGTCCTGATGTTCATTGATCGTGCAGTGGTGAAAATCATCGCGGGGACCGGCGGCTCCGGTGCCTCGTCCTTTGCGCGCTTCAAGTTCAAGCCGAAGGGGGGGCCGGACGGCGGCGACGGCGGGCACGGCGGCCACGTGTTCATTCGCGGCGACGCGAACCTCGCCACCCTCCTGGACTATCGCTACCGGACCATCTGGAAGGCGGGACGCGGCGAGCACGGGAAGGGAAAGACCAAGACCGGCGCCTCCGCGGACGACATTTACATGCCGGTGCCGCCGGGCACCGTGGTGCGCGACGTCGAGACCGGCGAGGTGATCGCCGAAATCCTGCACGACGGCGACGTCTTTCGTGTGGCGCGCGGTGGCCGGGGCGGGCGGGGCAACGCGCGCTTCACCACGCCGACGCACCAGGCCCCGCGGGAATGGGAGCCGGGCGAGGAAGGGCAGGAGCGGGACGTCGAACTGGTGCTCAAGCTCATTGCCGATGTGGGGCTGGTGGGCGAACCGAACGCCGGCAAGTCCACCCTCCTCTCGGTGCTGAGCGCGGCGCGGCCCAAGATTGCCGACTACCCGTTTACCACGCTCGAGCCGAATCTCGGCGTGGTGCAACTCTCCGGCTCGCGGACCTTCGTCCTCGCCGATATTCCCGGCATCATCGAGGGAGCGCACGAAGGGAAGGGGCTGGGCCTCAAGTTCCTGCAGCACGTTGAGCGGACCCGCGTCCTCGCCTTCATGGTGCCGCTGGATGCGCCCGATGCGCAGGCCGTCTATGACCAGCTCCGCGCCGAGGTGCGCCAGTACTCGGCCACGCTCGCGGAGCGGCCCCATGTCCTCGTGCTCACCAAGCGGGACCTCCTCCCCGAGGGAGACGCCGTCCCCACGCTGGACGCCCCCGGCGCGGACCGGCAACTCACCATCTCGAGCGCATCCGGGACCGGCCTCGAGGAGTTGAAGGAATACCTTTTCAAGTTCGTGGCGGACGCCCGGGCCCTGGAGCCGCCGCCATCCGACGACGATTGGCCGCCGGAGTGAATCGAGGGGAGGTATCCGGTCAGGAGCGCGCGGCGCAGGTGGCGCTCGCCCTGGTCAACGGAATCGGGCACGCCCGACGCACCACCCTCCTCGATGCCTGCTCGACTGCCTACGGCGCCCTTTCGGCGCCGTTCGAGTTTTTGCGCGCCCTCCCCGGGATTTCCAGCGCCTGCGCCACCGCCATCAAGGCCACCTCCGTCGCCCAGGGTGAGCGAGTCCTCAACGAGGTCGAGGCGCACGGCGGCGTCTGCCTCGTGCCGGCCGACGCGGTCTATCCCGGGATTCTCACGGACATTCCGGAGCCGCCGGGCGTGTTGTTCGCCCTCGGGCAACTGGAGTTGCTCGACCGACCGGCCGTCGCGATTGTCGGGAGCCGCAACCATTCCCCTTACGGCGCCGACGCCTGTCGCATCGTGGTGCAGTGCGCGGTTGAGCGCGGGCTCTGCGTCGTGAGCGGGATGGCGCGCGGACTCGATGCGGTGGCGCACCTGGCGGCGCTCGATTTGGGGAGGGACACGATCGGCGTCCTCGGCAACGGGTTCGGGGTCATCTACCCCTCGGCCAACCGGGTGCTCTACGAGCGGATGCGGCGGGAGGGACTGCTGCTCACGGAGTTCCCGCCTGGCAACCGGCCGAACGCAGGGAGCTTCCAGCGTCGAAACCGGCTCATCAGCGGACTGGCGCGGGTCACTGTGGTGGTCGAGGCGGCGTCGGGGTCAGGGACACTGATCACGGTGGACGCCGCGCTCGCGCAGGGACGAGATGTGATGGTGGTGCCCGGTTGCATCACCAGCCCCACCTCCGTCGGCACCAACCGACTCCTCCGCGACGGCGCCACCCCGTTCCTCGAGCCGACGGACCTGTGGGCGCTGTATCCGGAGCTGGGTCCTGCGCGCTCCGCCGGGGCCGCGCCCGCGCCTCCGGTCGAGCCTCCGCCCTCGTTGCCCCTCACCTCGTTCGAACGCCGGGTGTTTCAGACGCTGGACCGCACCCCGCGGCACCTCGATGCACTCATCGAGGTGGTCGGCGCTCCGGCGGCGGACCTCCTGCCGGCGCTCTCCGCCCTTGAGATGCACGGGGTCGTTCGTCAGGAGGCGGGGCGACGCTTTCTCCGCGCCTGACTTTCTTCCACTCGCGCCGGGCTGTACCCTTCCTGCCGTGAACCTCTATATCCACGTTCCGTTCTGCGCCCGCCGATGCAGCTACTGCGATTTCTCGATCGCGGTCCGGAAGCGCGTTCCCTCTCGCCGCTTCGCCGAGGCGGTGCTGACCGAGTGGCGCGGCGTCCAGGACGACCCGGGATGGGACGCATCGCCGGAGCTTCAGACGGTGTACTTCGGGGGAGGCACCCCGTCACACCTCGAACCCGCGGACCTGGCCGCCATCCTCGACGGGCTGCGCGCCGATCGTCGCCTGGCCGCCGACGCCGAGGTGACGCTCGAAGCGAATCCCGACGATGTCACCCCGGAGGCGGCCGCGTCCTGGCGGGCGGGCGGCATCGCCCGGGTGTCCCTCGGCGTGCAGTCCTTTGCCCCCGGGGTGCTGGCCTGGATGCACCGGACCCATACGGCCGACCAGGCGCGCGCTGCCGTGCGGACGCTGCGCGGCGCGGGGTTCGCCGACCTGTCGCTGGACCTCATCTATGGGCTCCCTCCCGAGGCCCCGCGGAATTGGGAGGCCGACCTCGACGAGGCCTTTTCCCTCCAGCCCGACCACCTCTCCTGCTACGGATTGACGATCGAGGCGCACACGCCGCTCGGGCGCTGGGCCGCCAGGGGCCAGGCGACGCCGGTCGACGAGACGCGGTACGCGGAAGAGTTCCTCCAGTTGAGTCAGGCGCTGGGTGACCGGGGGTGGGAGCACTACGAGGTCTCGAACGCTTCACGCCCGGGGCACCGGGCGCGGCACAACAGCGGGTACTGGGACGGCACCCCCTATCTCGGCCTCGGTCCCTCGGCGCACAGCAGTACGGATGGCGAGCGGCGCTGGAACATCCGGGAGTACGCGGCGTGGGACGCCGCGATTCGCGCGGGGGAAGCAACGATTGCCGGGAGGGAACGCCTCTCCGCCGACCAGCTGCGCCTCGAGGCGCTCTACCTTGGGCTTCGCACTTCGGCCGGGGCGCCGGCCGGCCTGGTCGCGACCGGGTTGCGGGATCGCTGGGAAGCCTCGGGGTGGGCAGTCACGTCGGAGGGGCAACTCCGCCTCACCGCCGAGGGGTGGCTGCGGCTCGACGCGTTGGTGGCCGACGCCGCCTGATTAGATTCCCCCCATGGCTTCCGCCGAACACCTCACCTCCCGCCAGCTCCACGTCCTCGAGGCGGTCATCCAGACCTATATCGAGACGGCGGAGCCCGCCGGCAGCCGGACCGTGTCCCAGCGGTTCGGCCTCGGCGTGTCGTCGGCGACGGTCCGGAACATCATGAGCGAACTCGAGGACCAGGGGCTGCTCTATCACCCGCACACCTCGGCGGGCCGCATCCCGACCGACCTCGCCTACCGGGTGTACGTCGACAGCCTCATGCAGCTGTCGCCTCCGAGTGACGAGGCGCGCCAGACGCTCCAGGCGGAACTCCCCGGCTCTCGCAACGCCATGGACCAGCTCCTCCGCCGCACGGCGCAGGTGCTGGGCGTGCTCACCCAGGAACTGGGTGTGGCGGTCGCCCCGGCGTTCAATCACATCGTGCTGGAGCGGCTCGAGCTGGTCCAGGTGTCGAGCGAGCGCATCCTGATGGTGCTCACCCTGCGAAGCGGCGCCGTCCGGACGGTCTTTGTCGAAGTGCGGGGGAACATCGCCAAGGCGGCGCTGGAGCGGGTCACGCAGGTGCTGAACGAGCGCCTGGCGGGGCTGACGGTCGAGGAAATCCGCGTGTCGCTGGCCGAACGGCTGCGCGATGCCACGATGGAGCCGGACAGCCACGAGCTGCTGAACATCTTCCTCGCCGAGCGGGACGAGATCTTCGACCTCTCCGGGGAGGGACGCGAGGTGGTGCTCGGCGGCGCGGAGTTGCTGGCCGACCAGCCCGAGTTCGCCTCGAACTCGAAGATGCGCGACCTGCTGCACCTGACCCAGCGCCGCGACCTGCTGCGGACGGCGCTCCAGACCCGGGGCGAAGGACTGACCATCACCATCGGCGGCGAGAACCTCGATCCCCGCCTCAACGATTTCACGCTGGTCACCGCCTCCTACCGCGCCGGCGAACTGCGCGGCGTCATCGGGGTCCTCGGGCCGACCCGGATGCCCTACGACAAGATCATCGGGCTGGTCGAACACACGAGCCAGCTCGTCGAAGGATTGCTGACGTGAGCGATTTCTATTCGTTGCTGGGCGTCGAACGCGGCGCGACCGAAGAAGACATCAAGAAGGCCTACCGCAAGCAGGCGATGGAGCTGCATCCCGACCGCAACTCGGCGCACGACGCCGAGAGCCGGTTCAAGGAGGTCACCGAGGCGTACGAAGTGCTCCGGGACCCCCAGAAGCGCGCGGCCTACGACCGCTACGGCAAGGCGGGGCTGGGTCGGGGTGGCGGCGGGTTCGAGTACCACCATGTGGACCTGACCGAGGCGCTGAACATCTTCATGCGCGACTTCGGCGGCCTCGGCGGATTCGAGTCCCTCTTCGGCGGCGGAGGCGGACGCGCCGCGGCGGAAGCCCGGCGCGGGCAGGACATCCGGGTTACGGTGAAGATGACGCTCGCCGAGGTGGCCACCGGCGTCAAGCGGACCATCAAGCTCAAGACCCTCGATGCCTGCGAGCATTGCGAGGGCACCGGCGCGCAGAAGGGAACCCACGCGGCGGCCTGCAGCACCTGTGGCGGAGCCGGTGAGGTCCGCCGGGCCGCCCGCAGCGTGTTCGGGCAATTCGTCCAGGTGGCGGCATGCCCCACCTGCGGAGGGGAGGGGACGGTCATCCGTACCCCGTGCGAGGTGTGTCGCGGCGAAGGACGCATCCGGGCCGAACGCACCGTCCAGGCGGAGATTCCCGCCGGCGTGTCCACGAACAACTATCTCACGATGCGCGGCCAGGGGGCGTCCGGCCCCCGCAATGGCGGCAAGGGCGACCTCCTCCTCCTGATCGAAGTCGAGGAAGACGACCGCTTCGAGCGGCAGGGCGAGCACCTCGCCACCGACCTCCCGCTGTCGTTCTCCCAGGCGGCCCTCGGCGGAACCTTTCCCGTCCCGACGCCGTGGGGCGAAGAGGAGGCCGTCGTCCCCTCCGGGACGCAGACCGCGACCGTGCTCCGCCTGAAGGGCAAAGGGCTGCCGCGCCTCGGGCAGTCGGGACGCGGCGACCTGCATATCCGCATCAACGTCTGGACACCGGAGCGATTGAACTCGGAGCAGGAGCGGCTCTTTCGGGAACTCGCTGAGCACGAGGGCGATCCCCCCGGACACGGCAAGGGCTTCTGGTCCCGCATTCGCGAGGCGCTCGGCTGATGGGATGGTGGGCCGTAGACGTCTCTCCGTCGGGGCCCTCCACCGGGAACGCGCTGGCGGCGTGGCTGGTCGCCCGCACCGGCCAGGCCATCGAGGAGCGGGACGACGGCACCCTCGTCACCTTTGCCGAGGACGAGCCCGCGGCCCGTGCGCTGGTGGAGGCTATCGGCGGGAGTCCGGATGGGTCGGCGACTGCTCGCATCCGGCCGCTCGACGTCGTGGACTGGTCCACCCGCTGGCGCGACGGGCTTGCCCCGCGCCGGTTCGGCCGGCTGATCGTGGCGCCGTCGTGGACCGACGCGAACGCCGGCGCCGGCGACGTGGTGGTGGTGATCGACCCCGAAATGGCCTTCGGCACCGGTGAGCATGGCTCCACTCGCGCTGCGCTGACCTTGCTGGAACGCCATCTTTCGCCTGGGCAGTCGGTGCTCGACCTCGGCAGCGGCAGCGGCATCCTCTCCATCGCGGCGATCCGGCTTGGTGCATCTCGCGCGACCGGCATCGAAATCGACGACGAGGCCAACGTGGTGGCCGCCCGAAACGCCGAGCAGAACGGCGTGGCCGCCACCTGCACATTCCTCGACGGCGACGCCGCCCTCCTCGCGCCGCTCCTCGGTCCCGTGGATCTGCTGCTCTCCAATATTCTCCGCTCCGTCAACGTGACCCTCCTGCCCGCGATCCGGGACGCGCTGTCTCCCGGCGGTCTCGCCATCTTCTCGGGGATGGAGGAGGCCGAGGCGCCGCTGTTTCGCCCGGTGCTCACGGCGGCCGGCTTCGAGATCGGGGACGAGGTACTCGACGCGGCGTGGTGGGCGGTGTCGGCTCGGCGGGGTCGATGAACGTACTCGTCCCGGTGGGTTCGCTGGAGACGGGGGCGCGGATCGCGCTCGACGCGCTCGAGGTGCACCATCTCCGGGTGCGCCGAGCTGCGGCGGGGGAGAGTGTTCGCCTCCTGGATGGCGCGGGTGGGGTTGGGGACGGGGTCCTGGAGCTCGGGAAGAAGGGTGCTGTGGCGGTGGTCGGCGAGGTGCGGACGGAGCGGGCGCCGGTGCCGCTGGTCCTGGCCATCGGGGCGGGGGAGCGGGACCGGTTCGCCTGGGTGGTGGAGAAGGCCGCTGAGCTTGGCGTGACGGAAATTGTCCCGCTGGAGACCGAGCACACCCGCGGGGTCGCCTCGCGCATCCGCAGCGCGCAGGTCGAGCGGTTCCGTCGCCGGACGCTGGAGGCGATCAAGCAGTGCGGGGCGACGTGGGCGCCCCAGGTCCGCGAGCCGGTGCCGCTGGAGGAGTTTGCCGCCGAGCCCAGAGGGGGCGTCCGGTGGCTGGCCGCCCTCGAGGGCAGCGTGCCGCCGGCGGCGGTCGGCGTCGAGCCGGTGACGATTGCCATCGGCCCCGAAGGGGGATTCACTCGCGAGGAGCGGTGGGCGCTCGAGGCCGCCGGGTTCGCGCCGGTCCGATTCGGCGACCACATCCTGAGATTTGAAACCGCCGCCCTGGCCGGGGCGGTCTATACCAGCATCGCGCGAAAGCGAGGGCTCGATGGCTGACTGCATCTTCTGCCGGATCGCCGGGGGAGAGATCCCCGCCCAGGTCGTCGGCCGGACCGAGGAGGTGGTCGCCTTTCGCGACCTCAACCCCCAGGCTCCCGTCCACGTGCTCGTGATACCGGTCCGGCACCACACCGCCGCCCGGGATGCAAAGGGGCCGGAGGGGGAACGGCTTCTCGGGCGGCTGCTGGCGTTCGCTGCGGAGACGGCAACCTCTCTCGGCCTCGATGCCGGGGGCTACCGGGTCGTGACCAACACCGGCAAGGACGGCGGCCAGAGCGTGGACCATCTGCACCTGCACATCCTCGGGGGCCGCCCCCTCGGCTGGCCTCCGGGATAGGGGGCCCCCAGTCCTCAGTCCTCCTTTCCCCTTCCTCCTTCCGCCCCTCCAAGTCCCAAGTCCCTTTCTCCTTCCTCCGCTCTTGCCCCCCGCCCGATCCCCGTCTATGTTTAATGACTGCATAACATTACCGCCCTGACACGGGCTGGAGAGGGGTGATTTGCTGATGTCCGAAGTCGTCATTCACGATGACGAAAGCTTCGAGCGGGCGCTGAAGCGCTTCAAGAAGAAGTGTGAAAAGGCCGGGATCCTCTCCGACCTGCGCAAGCACCGCCACTACGAGAAGCCGAGCGAGAAGCGGAAGCGGAAGATGAACGCCGCCGCGCGCAAGGTTCGCCGTGGGCCCCGGAAGCCGCGTGTCTAATCTGGCAGACGACCTGCACGCCGCGCTGACGGCGGCTCGCAAGTCCAAGAACAAGGACCGTACCCAGCTTCTGGGGACGGTCCTTGCCGCTCTCAAGAACCGGGAGCTGGAGCAGCAACGCGCCCCGACCGACGAGGACGCGATCGAGGTGCTGCAGAAGGGCGTCAAGATGCGACGCGAATCGGTGGAGCAGTACGTGAAGGGCGGTCGCGAGGACCTGGCCGCGCAGGAACGCGCCGAAATCAAGATCATCGAGGAGTTCCTTCCGCCAGCCGCCGACCCCGAGGAGATCCGCCTGGCGGTGCGCGCCGCCATCGCCGATGGAGCAGCCGATATCGGCAAGGTGATGGGGCGAGTCGTCCCGCAGTTCAAGGGGCGCGCCGACGGCAAGCTCATCCAACAGATCGTCCGAACGGAGCTCTCGCTGGGATGATGGCAACCGAACCGGTCGAACAGAGCCACGGGGTGCAGGCGTTCACGGACGCCGGCACCCCGTCCTCTTTGCCGGGGGGGGCCATCGACGCCGCGCTGGACACGCTCGAATTTGCCCGCGCACTCGACGCCGTCGCGGGGTGTGCCGCCGGGCCCCTCGGCGCTGCACGCGTTCGCGCCCGCCGCCCGACCAGCGACCTCCGGTGGATCCGGCGCGAGCTCGAGGGCGTGGAGGAGCTGGCCGTCCTCTGCCGACGAGATACGCCAGTCATCGTCGAGCCCGCCCCGGAGGCTGGCGCCGCGCTGGCGCGGCTCCGGGTCGAGGGGAGCGTGCTCGACGGCGTCGAGCTGGTGCGGGTCCGGTCGCTCCTCCGTGCCTGCCGGTTGAACGCCGCCGAACTCCGCCGCGTGGCGGAGGAAGCGCCCCTCGCGGCGTCGCTGGCCGTCCCGGTTCCCGACAAGGCGCTCGACCGCCGGCTCGAAGCGGCGCTCGACGACGACGGCCAGCTGCTCGACGGGGCGAGCCCCGCTCTCGCCGCCGCCCGCCGCGAAGTCCAATCGGCCCGGGCCCGCCTGATCAAGAAGCTCGAGACCATTTTGCGCGCGGCCGAGGGCGCCGGCGACGCCGGCGTGACCGTGCGCGGCGGCCGCTACGTGATTCCGGTTCGTCGCGACGACCGCCAGCGCCCCGCCGGCATCGTGCACGACGAGTCGGCGAGCCACGGCACGCTCTTCCTCGAACCGACCGCGGCGATCGAGCTCGGCAACGCGCTCCGCGAGGCGGAGTCGGCGGAGGACCGGGAGCGGATTCGGGTCCTCCGCGACCTGACCGGCATGCTCCGGCCCTCCTGGGCGGAACTCCGCGACGGCGCCGAGATGTGCGTGCGGCTGGACGAACTCGCGGCGCGGGCGAGATACGCCGCCGTGGCGGAGGGGTTCCGGCCGGAAATGCTGCCGGCGCCATCCGCCCTCTCCATCGTGAACGGACGGCATCCCCTCCTCCTCGCCGCCGGTGAGACGGTCATCCCCTTCGACCTCGCGCTCGACGCCACCGAGCGCACCCTGGTCGTCAGCGGGCCCAACACCGGCGGCAAGACGGTGCTCCTCAAGGCGGTGGGGCTGATCGGCGCGCTGGCGCAGAGCGGGATCATCCCGCCGGTCGGCGCCGGAAGCCAGTTGCCGGTGTTCACGCGATTCTTCGCCGACATCGGGGACCACCAGTCGCTGGCCGCGAATCTCTCGACCTTTTCCGCCCACCTCGCGGCGCTCCGGCAGATCCTGACCGACGCCGACTCGGCCACCCTCGTGCTGCTCGACGAGATCGGCAGCGGCACCGATCCGGCCGAGGGGGCGGCGCTGGCCGCTGCCGCGCTGCTCTCGCTGACCCGCCGCGGCGCGACGACGCTCGCCACCACGCACCTCGGTGCGCTGAAGACGCTTCCCGAGCGGGACACCGGGATCGTGAACGCCTCGCTCCAGTTCGACGCCGAGACGATTCGCCCCACCTACCGGTTTGAGAAGGGCGTGCCGGGTCGGTCGTACGGGCTGGCCATCGCGAAGCGGCTGGGGATCGACCCGGCGGTGCTCGCGGAGGCCGAGGCCGACGTCCCGCGCGCGGCGCGCACCCTCGACGCCCTGCTGGCCGATGCGGAGCGGCGGGCGCGCGCCCTGGAAGCCGGGGAGGCCGCCCTCGCGGCCCGCGATGCGGAGAGTGAATTGCGGGCGGCCCGCCTGGCGGCGGAGCTGGAGGCGGTCGAGGCTCGCGACACCGCGTTGCGGCGCCGTGAGCGCGACGCCGAACGCCGGGCCCGGGAGCAGGCGCGCGCTCACCTGCTCGACGCGCGGCAGCTGGTGGAGCAGGCGCTGGGGACCGCGCGGGCAGCCGTGGACGACGCGGCGGCGCGCGACGCGCGGCGGCTGGTCGAGGAGGGAATTGCCGCCGGCGCGCGGGCGATCGCGGAAGACCGACGAGGACATCCGCCTCGAGGGGGCGGGCGTCGTCGTGGGGGCCCGCGTGCGCACCGCGGCCGCCGGCGTCGGCCAGGTGGTGGAGCTGCGGGGCGACGGTCGCGCGGTGGTGATGGTGGGCGGCCTGCGCGTGGTGGTGGACACCCGGCAGCTCGAGGTGCTCCAGGGCACGGCGGCCAGGCCGGCGGCCCAGGACCCGGTCCGGACCCATCACGCCCCCGCCATCGAGGCGCCGATGGAGATCGACCTGCGCGGGATGACGGGAGACGAGGCGGAGGTGGCGACGCTGGCGGCGCTCGACGCCGCGGTGCTCGCGGACCGCCCCTACCTCCGGATCATCCACGGCAAGGGCACCGGCGTGGTGCGCTCGCGCGTGCAGCAGCTGCTGAGCCGGGATGCCCGGGTGCAGAGCCACGGCTTCGCCCCGTCCAACCAGGGCGGCACCGGCGCCACCGTGGCGGAGCTCAAGCCGTGAGCATCCCCGACGACGTGATCGAACAGGTGCGCGACACCGCGGACATCGTGTCGATCGTCGGCGATTCGGTGGACCTGAAGCGCACCGGTTCCGACTACCGCGGTCCCTGCCCGTTTCACGGCGGCACGCACCGCAACATGGCCGTCATCCCGAAGAAGGGGATGTTCTACTGCTACGTCTGCCACGAGGCGGGCGACGTCTTCACCTTCTTCATGAAGCGGTTCGGGATGGACTACCCGACGGCGGTGCGCGAGGTGGCGCGGAAGGTCGGCATCGTCATTCCCGAGCGGAGCGAGCGCCAGGGCCCCGACCCCAACGAGCCGCTCTATTCCGCGGCGGCGGTGGCGCACGACTGGTTTGCGCGGCAGCTGCGCGAGTCGCCCGAGGCCGAGGGGGCGCGCACGTACCTCGGGGAGCGCGGCATCCCGATGGAGATCGCCGCCGAACTCGGGCTGGGATTCGCGCCTCGCCGCACCGAGTTCCAGGCGGCCATGGCCGAGCTCGGCGTCAAGGACGACGCGCTCGTGGCGGCGGGACTCGTGGTCCGGCGCGAGGACGGCAGCATCGGCCCGCGATTCCGGAGCCGGCTCCTCTTTCCGATCCACGACCTCCGCGGCCGCGTGGTGGCCTTCGGTGGGCGGCTGCTCGGCCCCGGCGAACCGAAGTACCTGAACTCGCCCGAGACGCCGATTTTCCACAAGGGGCGATCGCTCTACAACCTGCACTTCGCGCGAAACGCCATCCGCCGCGAGGAGAGCGCGCTGGTGGTCGAGGGGTATTTCGACGTGCTCCGGCTGGTCCAGGCGGGCTTCGAACACGTGGTGGCCCCGCTCGGCACCGCGCTCACCGGCGACCAGGCCGAATTGCTCAAGCGCTACACCAAGACGGTTACGCTGCTCTACGACAGCGATCCGGCCGGGCTCCGGGCCACCTTCCGGGCCGGTGACGAATTGTTGCGCCACGACGTGCGGGTCAGGGTTGCGACGCTGCCGGCGGGTGAGGACCCCGACACGCTCGTGCAGAAGGGCGGGGCGGCGGCGCTCCAGGCGGTGCTGGACGACGCGGTGGACGTGCTCGAGCGGAAGATCCAGATCCTCGAACGGAAGGGATGGTTCGAGGGGGTGGAGCACCGGCGCGAGGCGCTCGACCGCCTGCTGCCGACCATTCGCGCGGCGAGCAACGCCATCACCCGGGAGCTCTACCTCGGCCGGGTCGCGGAGCGCTCCGGCGTCAGCAAGGAGGTCCTCCTCACGGAGGTCGAGTCGATGCGAGTCCACCGGCCCGCCCCATCGTCGCCGCCGGGACCCCGCCCGGGGGCGCCGGTCCGCCCGACGCTGCGGAAGGGGCGGATGGGCGGCGTCGCGGAGCTCGAACTGCTGCGCGTGCTCGCGGCGAGCGACGCCTATCGGGCCCGGGCCGCGCAGGAAGTGCGGCGTGAGTGGTTCGAGGTGCCGCTGCACCTCGAGCTGTTCGACGCGCTCACCGCGGCGGCGGAGGTGGCGGCCGCCGACCTGCCCGCCCGGCTCTCGCCGCCCGCGCTCGAGCTCTGGAGCGACTTGCGGGAGGGGGGCGATGCGCTGACGGAGGCCGTCCTCGACGATCATTACGCCAGCGCGTCGGAGGCGCTGGAGTTCCGGCCCCTCTGGCGCGAATACCAGAAGTTGACCGACCCGTCCGAGAAATTGCAGCGGAAAAAGGAGCTCGACGCGAAGTACGCCCGCGCGCTCCGGAAGGCGATGCATTGGCAGAACCCACGGCCCCGGTCGCCGCAGTAGCGGCACCAGGGCCCCGACTCAGCGAGGAAGACAGGATGACTCCAGATCTTGAAAAGTTGCTCGACCTGCAGGCCAAGGACCTGACGTTGCTCGAGGTGGACCAGCGGCTCGATGCGGTGCTCGAGGAAGAGCAGGCACTCGACGAGGCCGTCCGGGCCGCCGAAGCCCAGATTGGGACGGCGCAGCGCAGCGTGGCCGAGTCGATCCGGCGGCGGATCGAGGTGGAGGGCCGGGTCGAGACGTACCGCAAGCTGCAGGAGGGGCGCCGGAAGCGGATCGAGGTGTCGCGCCCCGGGAAGGACACCGCCGCGCTGATGGCCGAGCTGGATCTCTCCCGCCAGGTGCTGGCGCGCGAGGAGTCCGACTGGTTCCGCGCGCAGGAGGCGGTGCAGGCGCAGGAGGCGCGGGTGGCCGAGGCGGAGGCGCAGGTCGAGGCGCTCCGGGCAGAGCAGGTCGAGCCGCGCGAGGCGCTGGCGGCGCGACGCAGTGAGCTGGAGTCTGAGCGGGCCGTGGCGCTGGAGGCGCGGGACACGAGCGCCGCGGCGGTCGCGAAGCCGTTGCGGTCGCGCTACGAGCGCCTCCGGGGCTCCCGGGCCCCGGTGGCGGTGGTCGCGCTGGCCGGCGATGCCTGCGGCGCCTGCTACACTGCGGTGCCGATGAACCGCCGCGCGCAAATGCGCATGACCGGCGTCGTCGACGGCTGCGAAGGGTGCGGCGTCATGCTGTATTTCGTCGAAACCTCCTGACCCGGCGCGCCTGATGGTCTCGTCCGCCGCGCCGCGGCCGGTCCGGCTGGTGGTGGCCCCGCCACCGGATGACGCCCGGCTGTCGGAACTCGCCGCGGCGCTCTCGGTGCCCCGTCCCCTCGCGGCGCTGTTGCTGCAGCGCGGCTTCGAGGACGTCGAGTCGGCGCGCCGCTTCCTCCGGCCCGCGCTCGACCAGTTGGGCGACCCGCACCAGCTCGGCGGGATGGTCGCGGCCGTTCGGGCCATCGAGACCGCGGTGCGGGCCGGCCAGGTCATCCTGGTCCACGGCGACTACGACGTCGACGGACAGTGCGCCACGGCGCTGCTGACCCGCGCGCTCCGGCTGGCGGGCGCGACCGTCGAGCCCTTCGTCCCGCATCGCATGCGGGACGGCTATGACTTTCGTGACGCCGGGCTGGCGCGCGCGCGCGAGGTCGGCGCCGGGCTGATCGTGACCTGCGACTGCGGCATCACCGCGGTCGAGACGGTGCGGGCCGCGCGGGCGGAAGGGTTCGAGGTCGTGGTCACCGACCACCACCTCCCCGGGGATGCGCTCCCGCCGGCCACCGCCATCGTCGATCCGCAGCTGGACGGCGCCGATTCCCCCTATGCCATGCTCTGCGGCACCGGCGTGGCGTTCAAGCTGGTGCAGGCGCTGGTGCCCGCGCTCGGGCTTCCCCCCAACCTGCCGCTTCACCTCCTCGACCTCGTCGCGCTCGCCACCGTGGCCGATGTGGTCCCACTGCAGGGCGAGAACCGCATCCTGGTCCAGCAGGGGCTCAAGGTGCTCAACCACAGTCGTTGGGCCGGCCTGCGGGCGTTGATCCGTTCGGCCGACCTCGAGGGCAAGTCCCTCCGGGCGGGGCAGCTCGGGTTCGTCCTCGGTCCACGGTTGAACGCCGTCGGCCGCATCGGCGACGCCAAGGACGGCCTGCGACTCCTCTTGACGGACGACGACGTCGAGGCGGGACGACTCGCCACGCAGCTGGAGCGCCAGAACACCGAGCGGCAGGTGCTCGACCAGTCGATCCTGGAAGAGGCGATCGCGCAGGTCGAGGCGACGGTCCAGTTGGAGTCGGACTGCGCCATCGTGCTCTCCGCCGAGGGGTGGCACCCCGGTGTGATCGGAATCGTCGCCTCGCGGCTGGTGGAGCGGTTCGGCCGGCCGGCGTTCATGGTGGCGTTCGACGCGGACCACCCAACGGTGGGGAAGGGGAGCGGCCGCAGCATCTCGCGCTTTCACCTGCGTGACGCGCTGGTCGCCTGTGACGACCTGCTGGAGCGCTACGGCGGGCATCGGATGGCGGCCGGACTGACGATTCACCGGGACCGGTTCGAGGCGTTCCGCGAACGGTTCGTGGCCGAGGCCAACCGACTGCTTCGTCCGGACGACCTCGTCCCGGAACAGCGGGTGGACGTGGTCCTCGGCCTGGACGAGACGACCGCCGAACTCGAGTCGCTCTGCCAGTACCTGGAGCCGTGCGGGATGGGGAACCCCGGGCCGGTATTCGCGGTGCGCGGCGTGCGGCTCGATGGCGCGCGCGAAGTCGGCAAGGGGCACTTGAAGGGGACCTTGCGGGCCGGCGCCGCCGCGCTCGACGCCATCGGCTTCGGCATGCTGGACCGCGCGCCGGGCGCGACGGAGTCGGTCGACGTGGCGTTCAAGCTCGAGACCAACAGCTACCGGGGCCGCGATTCGCTGCAGGCGCGGATGCTGGCGATCGTGGCCGCAACGGACGCGACGTAGTGCGGATCGTGGCGGGCGAGTTCGGCGGGCGCCGCCTGGTCATGCCCAGGGACGCCCGGGTCCGACCCACCGCCGACCGGGTCCGCGAGGCGTGGATGAACATCCTCGGCCCCGCGCTTCCCGGCGCGCGGGTGCTCGATCTCTTCGCGGGCAGCGGCGCCCTGGGACTCGAGGCGCTGTCGCGCGGGGCGACGCACGCGGAATTTGTCGAGCTCGGGGCCCCCTCCATCAAGGCGCTGGGCGCCAACATCGCCGCGCTGGGGGTCGAGGCGCGGTGCCGGGTCCACAAGGGCGACGCCATGCGGTTCGCGGAGACCCTCGCGCCGCACGCCTTCGACCTGGCGTTCGCCGACCCCCCGTACGACCACGACGCGGCGGCCCGCCTGGTGGCGCTCTTCCGCCAGACGCCCTTTGCCCGCATTCTTTCGGTGGAACACCGCGCCTCGCTGGCGCTGCCCGGCGACGACTCCCGCCGCTACGGCGACACGGCCCTCACCTTCTGCTACGCGCCATGACCCGAATCGCGATCTACCCAGGTTCGTTCGACCCGCTGACCCGCGGCCACGAAGACCTCATCCGTCGGAGCCTGCTCCTGTCGGACCGGCTCATCGTGGCGGTGGCGGTCAACGTCGCGAAGCAGCCGCTCTTCACCGTCGAGGAGCGGATGGCGATGCTGCGCACCGCCGTCGGCGAGGATCCGCGGATCGAGTTCGTGGCGTTCGAGGGGCTGCTCGCCGACTTCGCCCGGCGGGTGGGGGCGTCCGTCGTGGTGCGCGGTCTCCGGGCGGTCAGTGACTTCGAGTACGAGTTCCAGATGGCCCTGATGAACCGGCAGCTCCATCCCGCCCTCGAGACGGTGTTCCTCGTGCCGGCGCTCGACCTGACCTACCTGAGCTCCAGCCTGGTGCGCGAGGTCGCCCGGTTCGGCGGCGACATCTCCGCGCTCGTGCACCCGGCGGTCGCGGAGGCGCTCCGGGCGCGCTTCGCGAAGTGAGCGTGCGCGCGGACGTGCTGGCGCGGGCGCGCGCCCGGGGCGCCCGCGTCGTGCTGCCGGAGGGGAACGACCCGCGCGTGCTCGCCGCCGCACGACGACTCCGGGCGGAGGGCATCGCCGAGCCGATCGTCCTGGGGCCGGGGCAGCTGGAGCCGGCCGGCGATCCCCGGCTCGGCGCCGTCGCCGACCTGCTCCGCGCCCGCCGCCCGGACAAGGTCCGGGACGGGCTCCACGCCCTCGATCTGGCCGCGGATCCGGTGCGCTTCGGCGCCGGCCTCGTGGCGCTCGGTGAGGCCGATGCCTGTGTGGCGGGGGTGGCGCATCCGACGGCCGATGTCCTGCGGGCCGCGCTCTGGGCCATCGGGCTGGCGCCGGGATTCCCCCTGCTGAGTTCCGCGTTCTACCTGCTCTTTCCCGACGACCGGGTCCTGACCTTCACCGATTGCGCGGTGGTGCCGAACCCCGATGCGGAGGAACTGGCGCACATCGCGCTGGCGGCCGTCGGCGACCGGCGGCGCCTCTTCGGCGACGCACCCCGGGTGGCGTTCCTCAGCTACAGCACGCACGGGAGCGCGGCGGGGTCATCGGTCGAGCTGGTGCGCGCCGCGGTGGCCCGCTTTCGCGAACTCGCGCCCGGCGTCCCCGCCGACGGCGACCTCCAGGCCGATGCGGCGCTGGTGCCGGAGATCGCGGCCGGCAAGGCGCCCGGCTCGCCGGTGGGTGGACGGGCCAACGTGCTCGTCTTCCCGAATCTCGACGCCGGCAACATCGCCTACAAGCTGGTGCAGCGCCTCGCCGGCGCCGTGGCGCTCGGGCCGATGCTCCAGGGACTGGCCCGCCCGATGGCGGACTTGTCGCGCGGGGCGACCAGCGATGATATTGTCGAGGTGGCCGCACTTGCGGTCCTGCAGGCTGAGCCAGGTTCCTGAGGGAGGGAGTCGTTCATGGCGTTCACCACGTCCAAGCATTCGACCGGAGTCCTGGTCGTCGAAGTCGAAGGCCAGCTCATCGTCGGCAACCGGCAGGAGCTGAAGGCCACCATCCAGCAGGCGCTCGACAACGGCGAGCGCAAACTGCTGGTCGACTTCGCCAAGACCGGCTACATCGACTCGTCGGGGCTCGGCGCGCTGGTCTCGATCTCGAAGAAGGTCCGCGAGCAGGGCGGGGAACTCCGCCTCAGCGGCCTCAATGAAGACCTCCGCTCGCTCTTCGAGCTGACCAAGCTCGACACCCTGTTCGCGATCGCCGACGACTCGGCGCAGGCCCTCGCCGGCTTCTGATCCGCCCGTGACCGCGCCGCTCCGCCTCTGCGTCCGCCGCGCCGACCGGCCCCATCCCACCGGAATCGCCGTGGAAATTGCCCTCCGCATCCCGAGCGACGTCGCGCTGATCGAAGAAGTGGTCGAGCTGGTGGCGCGACACTGCTTCGCGGGGTGGACGCCGTCGCGGCGCATGCACTTCCGGTTCCGCGTGGCGCTCTCCGAGGCGCTCGCCAACGCCATCGTCTACGGCAACGGGCAGGAGCCCGCGCTGTGCGTCGAGGTGAAGGCGGAGTGCCTCCCCGATGCGGTCCACGTCCACGTGACCGACGAGGGACCCGGCTTCGACCCCGCCTCTGTCCGCGATCCCGTCATGCCCGACGACCTCGAGCTGCCGTGCGGACGCGGCCTCTTCCTGATTCGCAACCTGATGGACGACGTGCGATTCACTCCCCCGGGGAATTCCATCTGCATGACCCTGCGCCGCACGTAGAGCGGGTCGGCCCCGTCCTCGAGGCGCTCGCTGGCCTCGTCGGCGGGCGGCTCCGCGCCTGGCGGTTCGACGGGCGCCGCGTTCGTGTGGTCGGGGGCGAGGATCCCGGCTGGTCGCCCGTGGTTCCGCGGGCGCCCGGCCTGGTCGCCCACGCCCACCGGCGTCGCCTGGTTCGACGCCGTGCCCGGCGTCGAAGGGGTCTGGTTCACGCTGGAGGACCTGTCGGAGGCCGACGCGCAGGCCGCGGCCGAGCGGCTTCGGCCGGTGCTGGGCACCCTGTTCCACACCGAGCGACGCGCCATCGAGATGGGCGCCGAGCTCGCCAACCGGTATGAGGAGATCGACCTCCTCTACAGCATCAGCGAAATCCTCGGCCAGACGATCCACCTCGAAGAGGCGGCGCGGACCATCCTCCGGGAGGTCAGTGCCGTCGTCGCCGCCCGCCGCTCGTCCATCATGGTCTACGATGAAACCCTCGGCCGGCTCCGGGTCGTGGCCACCCGGGGGTTCCCGTCGCCCACCGAGGCGACCGTCCCGCCGACCGACCCCGAGTCGGTCGCGGCCCGCGCGTTCCGCGAGCGACGGCTGGTCGAGAATCCCCCGGGAGCCGACGGCGTCGGCGGGCCGCGCGGCTACCGGGGCGGCGCCTATCTCTCCGTGCCGATCATCTACGCCGCGCCGGGCGGGGCCTCGCGCTGCGTCGGCGTCATCAACCTCACCGACCGCCTGGGCGCCGACGCCTTCGAGCCGGGACACCGCAAGCTCGTCACCGCCGTCGCCAACCAGGTCGGTGCCGCCGTCGAGAACGCCCGGCTCGTCGTCCGCGACCTCCAGCAGCAGCGGCTGCGGCGCGAACTGGAACTGGCGCACGACCTCCAGCTCAAGCTGATGCCGTCGCCCGCGGAACTCGCCGGCGACGCCGAGGTGGCGGCGCGCTGCCTCCCGGCGGAATCGGTCGGCGGCGACTTCTACACCTTCAACCGCTTCGGGCGCGGCCGGGTCGGCGTGATGCTCGGCGACGTCTCCTCGCACGGCTTCGGGGCGGCGCTCGTGATGGCGATGGTCATCGCGGCCGCGGGCATTCACGCCGGCGGTTCCGCGACGCCCGACGAGACGCTCGAGCGCCTCCTCGACAGCATCGAGGAGGACCTGGCGAGCACCGAGATGTACCTCACGGTGTTCTACGGCGTGCTCGATCCCCGCGCCGCCCAGCTCTCGTATGCCAGCGCGGGCCACCCGCACGCCTGGCGCATTCCCGCCACGGGGGCGGCCGAGCGCCTCGAGGCCACCGCGCCGCCCCTCGGCCTCGCCGCACGGGGGAACATCGAGTTGCGGCAGGTGCCCTGGGCCATGCACTCCGACCTGCTCTGCCTCTGCACCGACGGCCTCCTCGACGCGCGCGATCCGGAGGGGGAGGCGTTCGGCGAGGCCCGGCTCCTGGCAGGGATCGAGGCGCGGCGCGACCTCCCCCCCGAGGAGATGGTCGCCGCGCTGATCGCCGAGGTGAGCGCGTTCGCGCCGCATCCCGCGGACGACATCACCCTCCTGATCCTGCGGATCTGATCGGTGTCGAGACCGAAGCGCCGGCTGGGTCAGCATTTCCTGCACGACCCCCGCATCCTGAACCGGCTCGCCGAGGCGATCGGCGCCACGCCGGCCGATACCGTCCTCGAAATCGGGCCGGGGCCCGGCGGACTCACCGAGGCGCTGCTCCAGTATGCGGGGCGGGTGGTGGCCATCGAGAAGGACGCCGAGATCCTTCCGGCGCTCCGGCTCCGGGTGCCCGGCGCCACGGTGATCGAGGGAGACGCGCTGGACATGGACTGGACGGCGCTGGTGGGTGGTCCGGGGGGGCTGGTCACCGGCAACATTCCCTACAACATCACCTCGCTGCTCCTCGACAAGGCGTTGACGCCGCCACGCCCCCGCCGGATCGTCTTCCTGGTGCAGAAAGAGGTGGCGCTCCGGGTGGGTGCGGCGCCGGGCACGAAGGACTACGGTGCGCTCACCGTCGGCATCCAGGCGGTGGCGACGACCGCCGTGCTGTTCACCGTGCCGGCGGGCGCCTTCCATCCGGCGCCGAAGGTGGACAGCGCGGCGCTCCGGCTGGAGCCGCTGGCGAGCCCGCTCGTCGCCGACGACCAGGTGCGGAGTTTTCGCTCGGCCGTGGTCGGTCTCTTCAGCTTCCGCCGAAAGCAACTGTTGCGCGCCGTTCGGGAGCTGACGGGGTGGGACGCCGCGGCGGCCTCCCGCGTGGTGGAGGGTGCGGAGCTGGTGCCGACGGTCCGGCCGGAAATGCTCTCGCCGGCGGAGTTTCTCCGGCTGCACGCGCGACTCGTTGACGGTGGGTGGCGACCTGACTAGCTTTGTGAAACATTTCACAATGCTAGGTTCATGCGGAAAATCGCCGATAGCACCGTCCGACGACTCTCGCTCTACCTCCGATTCCTGGAGGAGTTCGAGGGGCAGGGCATCGAAACCATCAGTTCCGGGGCGCTCGCCGGTCGCGGGGGGACCACGTCCGCGCAGGTGCGGAAGGACCTCTCCTTCTTCGGGTCGTTCGGCAAGCGCGGACTCGGGTATTCCGTCCCGGAACTGGTGCAGGCGCTCCGTCAGATTCTCGGGCTCACGCGGCACTACCGCGTGGCGTTGATCGGCGCCGGGAAGATCGGGAGCGCCCTGGTGCAGAATCGCGGGTTCCGGCGGCGCGGCTTCGATTTCGTGGCGATCTTCGACCGCGACCCCGCCAAGATCGGGCAGACCCTCGGCGGCGTGCGCGTCGAGGACGTCGGGCATCTCGAGGCCAGCCTGGCCCGCAGTCCCGCCGACATTGCCGTCCTCGTCACCCCGCCCGAAGTCGCGCAGTCGGTGGCGGACCGTCTCGTCGGGCTCGGCATCAAGTCCATCCTCAATTTCGCCCCGCTCCAGCTCGCGGTGCCCGCCGATGTGACGGTCAAGACCGTCAACCTCGCGCTCGAGCTCGAGGCCCTGGCCTACCACCTGGCGAACCCGAACTAGGTGACCGGACTCACCGCCCATCCCGCCTCGACCCTGGCCGACCGCGCGCTGGCGTTGCTGGCGGCGGGACCGGCAGACGCGTCGGTGCTCGCGCGGGATGTCATGGGACTCGCCGCCGCGCCGCCGGCGGTGGCCGCCCGCCTGGCCGTCGCGCTCCTCGGCGCCGACCCGCGCGTCCGGCAGCTCGACGATGGCCGCTGGGCGCTGGCGGGGGGCGCGCACCAGTCCCCCGCGCTCGCGACCTGCACCTTCGCGGTGGTGGACGTCGAAACCACGGGGATGCGCGCCGCCGGGGACGACCGGATCACGGACATCGCCGTGGTCCTGGTGCAGGGTGACCGCACCGAGCTGGTCTTCGATTCGCTGATCAACCCCGGCTGCCCGATCTCGCCCCAGATTACCGCCCTCACCGGCATCGACGACGCGATGGTCGCGGGCGCGCCGACCTTCGACATGGCCGCGGACGCGGTGCTCGCGGCGCTCGCCGGGCGGGTGTTCGTGGCGCACAACGTCCGCTTCGACTGGGGTTTCGTCGACGCTGAACTGCGCCGGAACCGCGGCCTCGCGCTCGATGGCCCCCGACTCTGCACCGTGAAGATGTCGCGCCGGCTCGTCCATGGCCTGACCTCCCACGCCCTCGATCACGTCACCGCGCACTTCAACCTCGACAACGGCGCCCGGCACCGGGCCGCGGGGGACGCGCTGGTGACGGCGGAGATCCTGCGGCGGCTGCTGGCGATGGCCATGGATCAGGGCGCCACAACACTTGACGACTGATCTTGCAATTGCCGGCGGCGGAACGCGGGGACGCGCGGTGACAGCCGTTCTGCTGCCCGCTGCCCCGCTGCCTCGCTCCCCGCTTCCCCGCTTCCCCGCCTATCTTTCATGCATGCCCCTGACCCACTCCTTCTCCGTCGGCTCCCTCCGCTGCCACACCCTCGAGGCCGGCCTCCAGCGGCTCGACGGCGGCGCGATGTTCGGCGTCGTCCCCCGGACCCTCTGGACCCGGCGGATCGAGCCGGACGATCGCAACCGCATTCCGCTCGCCATGCGGTGCGTGCTGGTGGAGCACCCCGACGGGCTGGTGCTGATCGACACCGGGCTGGGGAACAAGGAGGAGAAGAAGTTCCTCGACATCTACGGCGTCGAGAACGCCGGCAAGCCGGGTCCCACCTGCCTCGAGGACGCGCTCCGCGAGCTCGGCCACCGGCCGCGGGACATCGCCTGGGTCATCAACACCCACCTGCACTTCGACCACGCCGGCGGCAACACGACGGCGGAGGCGGTGCCGGGCGGGGGCCGCGACGTGAAGCTCACCTTTCCCAAGGCGACGTACGTCGTGCAGCGCGGGGAGCTGGCGTTTGCGCGGCACACCAACGAGCGGACCCGGGCCAGCTACCTGCCGCCCAACTTCGAACCGGTGGACCGGGCGCGGAAGTGGAAGTTGATCGAGGGCGACACCGAGATTCTTCCCGGAATCGCCGCCCGGGTCACCCCGGGGCACGTGCCGTGGCACCAGTCCATCGTCCTCCATTCACAGGGGGAGACCGCCCTCTTCCTGGGGGACCTGGTCCCGACCGCCGCCCACCTTCCCCTGCCCTGGATCATGGGGTACGACCTGGAGCCCCTCCGGACCCTCGAGTCGAAGCGGGGCATCCTGGGCGAGGCGGTGGCCGGGGCGTGGCGGCTGATTTTCGAGCACGACCCGGTGATCGCGATGGGCCGGGCGGTGAAGGGGGCGGCCGGGGCCGACCTCGCCGACGAGGTGCGGGCCCCCACGTGGAGCCCCGCTTGACATAATCGGCTGTCCCGTCTAGACTTTGGGCACTTGAAGCGGGGGAGGATCCCCCCACCCTGAGCCCGGCAGCGCGCCGGCGTGACCGGGTCCCGAGGTCGTCATCCGGCAGGATTCTTCAGCCGTGGCGCACGTGGACATCCGTCATCTCAGGATGTCCTTTTTCTTTTCCTGGCCGGAGGCGTTCCACTGTCCACAGACCGCGACAAGCGCGTACGCGTCAACCGTCAGATCCGGATCAGTCCGGTGCGGGTCATCACGGCAGAGGGGGAGCAGCTGGGCGTGCTTCCGATCGAGGAGGCGCTCGCCGCCGCCCAGGATCGGGGTCTCGACCTGGTGGAAGTCGCACCGACCGCCCGGCCCCCGGTCGTCAAGATCATGGACTACGGGAAGTTCAAGTTCGAGGAAGCCAAGGCGGCGCGCGCGGCCAAGAAGAAGCAGCACGTGATTCAGCTGAAGGAAGTGAAGTACCGGCCCGGCATCGACGACCACGACTTTGATTTCAAGACCCGCCACGCCCGCGAATTCCTGGGCGACGGCAACAAGGTGAAGGTCACGCTGATGTTCCGGGGCCGCCAACTGGCCCACATCGACCTGGGCCGCGCGGTGCTCGACCGGGTCATCGCCGCCCTGGCGGACGTCGGCAAGGTCGAAATGGATGCGAAGCTCGAAGGCCGCAACATGACGATGGTGATCGCGCCCAAGTAACGGCGCATGATTTCGAAAGGGTAGCGCGTTATGCCGAAGATGAAGACCAAGCGGGCCGCCATGAAGCGGTTCAAGAAGACGGGGTCGGGGAAGCTCAAGCGCTTCCACGCCAACCACAGTCACATTCTGACCAAGAAGAGCCGGAAGCGGAAGAACAAGCTGAAGAAGGTGGCCTACGTGAGTTCGGCCGACTTCCCACGCGTCAGCCGCCTCCTCCAGGCGTAAGGGAGATACCATGCCTCGCGTAAAGAACGGTCCCGCGCATCACGCCCGGAAGAAGAAGATCATGAAGGCCGCCAAGGGTGGCTTTCAGTCGCGCAGCAAGCTGTACAAGGCCGCCAAGGAAAACGTCGAGCGCGGCCTGGCGTACGCCTACCGCGACCGGCGCAAGAAGAAGAGCGAGTTCCGCGCGCTCTGGATCACGCGCATCAACGCCGCGGCCCGGCAGCACGGCCTCAGCTACAGCCGCTTCATGGACGCGCTCAAGCACGCCGGCGTCGAGGTGAACCGCAAGGTGCTCGCCGACCTGGCCGTCCGCGACGCCGACGCGTTTGCCGCCATCGCCGAGGTGGCGAAGGCGCACGTTGCCAAGGCCGAGGTGGCCAAGGCCGCCAGCTAAGCGCCGCGCTCCAGGGTTCGGTCGCGCGTGGGGCCGGTCGCCATGCGCGTCCGGCCCCACTGCCGTTTTCACTCCTGCTACCACCGGATTCGCAATGGCCGAGTCCCACCCACAGTCGCTGCTGGACGCGCTCCGCCCCCGCCTCGCGGCGGTGCCGGAGCTCGACGCGGCCGCCCTCGAGGCGGAGCAGATTGCCGTGCTCGGACGGAAGAGCGGGGCGCTGACCGCCCTGCTCCGGTCGCTGGCGGCGCTGCCGCCCGAGGAGCGGAAGGCGGTCGGCGCGGCGGCCAACGAGCTCCGCCAGGCGTTCGAGGCGGCGTTCGACGCCCGGGCGGCGGCCCTCGCCACCGAGTCCGGCCCGGCGGCCGCCGGGCTCGACCTCACCATGCCGGGCCGCCGGCGCTGGGTCGGCGCGGAGCATCCCGTCACCAAGGTGGTGAACGAGATCTGCGAGATCTTCCACGGCCTCGGCTTCAATCGGGCCGTGGGCCCCGAGGCCGAAACCGAGTGGATGAACTTCGGCGCCCTGAACTTCCCCGCCGACCACCCCGCGATGGACATGCACGACACCTTCTACCTCGACGTGGGGGGCGACGCCCGCCCCGGCGACGGGAAGGCGGTGCTCCTGCGCACCCACACCTCGCCGGTGCAGGTCCGCACGATGATGGGCGGCCCGCCGCCCTATCGCGTCGTCATCCCCGGCGTCGTCTATCGCAAGGACCCCTTCGACCCCTCCCACGCGCCGGTCTTCGCCCAGATCGAGGGGCTGGCGGTGGACGAGGGCATCTCCTTCGTCGACCTGAAGGGCACGCTGCTCCACTTCGCCCGGCAGTTCTTCTCGCCGAGCACCAAGGTGCGCTTCCGGCCGTCGTTCTTCCCGTTCACCGAACCGTCGGCCGAGATGGACGTCTCCTGCTACCTCTGCGGCGGGAGCGGCTGTTCCGCCTGCAAGGGCACCGGCTGGATGGAAATTCTCGGCTGCGGCATGGTGCACCCCACGGTGCTCGAGAACTGCGGCGTCGACGCCGAGCGGTACACCGGGTTCGCCTTCGGGATGGGCCCGCAGCGCATCGCCATGCAACGCTACGGCGTGCCCGACATCCGGCTCCTCTACGAGGGCGACATGCGCTTCCTCGGCCAGATGGGACGGGCGCCGTGAACATCTCCCGCCGCTGGCTCGAGGCGTTTCTTCGCCGCCCCCTGGAGTCCTCCGACGTGGCGAGCCGGCTGGCGGCGCTCGGCGCCACGGTGGACGCCATCGAGGAATTGCATCCCGGGCTCGGACAGGTCGTGGTCGGGCTGGTCCGGGAGGCGCGTATGCATCCCAACGCCGACCGACTCCGCCTCTGCGAGGTGGACGATGGCAGCGGCACCACGCGACACGTGGTCTGCGGCGCGCCGAACGTTGCGGCGGGAAAGAAGTATCCGTTTGCCCCTGTGGGGTCCACGCTGCCCGGGGGGCTGACCCTCGAGAGGCGGAAGATTCGCGGCGAAGTGTCCGAGGGAATGCTCTGCTCCGCCCGCGAACTCGGTCTCGGCCAGGAACACGACGGCATCCTCGAGCTCGCCACCGACGCCGCCCCGGGCACGCCATTCCTCGAGGTGCTCGACCTCGCCGACGACCGGCTGATTGTCGATGTCACCCCCAACCGTCCCGACCTGCTGGGCCACAAGGGCGTCGCCCGGGAGCTGGCCTTCTCGTTCGGCACCACCTTCCGGCTGCCGGCCGTCCCCGGCTCCGACGGCCCGACCATGCCGACTCCGATCCGCGCCGGCGCGGAGGCGACCACGGGCGGCGTGCGCGTCGCCATCGAGGATGCGGTGGGGTGCCCGCGCTTCCTCGCCGCCGTGCTTCGCGGCGTGCGCGTCGGCCCGTCGCCGGAGTGGCTCCGCGCCCGGGTCGAGGCAATCGGCATGCGGTCGATCAACAACGTGGTCGACGCCACCAACTGCGTCATGTTCGAGCTCAACCAGCCGATGCACGCGTACGACGTCGCCCGGCTCAAGGGGCCCGCCGTCATCGCGCGGCGCGCGCGGAGCGGCGAACGCCTCACCACGCTGGACGGCACCGATCGGGCGCTGGCCCCGTCGATGACGGTCATCGCCGACGCCGACGGCGCCATCGGCGTGGCGGGCGTCATGGGCGGCGCCGATTCAGAGGTCTCGCCGGAGACGACCGATCTCTTCCTCGAGTGCGCCTACTTCGCGCCGCAGGGCGTCCGGGCCACCCGGCGGCAGTTGGGTCTGAGCAGCGAGGCCTCCTACCGCTTCGAGCGGGGCGTAGACCTGTGGAACGGCCCCGAAGTCCTTCGCCGCGCGGTCGAACTCATTCAGGCCACCGCAGGCGGCGCGCTGGACGGCGAGCCGGTGGATCTCTTCCCGCAGGTCGTGCATCCACCGAGGATCTTCCTCCGCCCCGCGCGGGTCGCCCAGGTGCTCGGTGTGGACGTGCCGTGGGACGCCATCGAGCGCTATCTCGTGGCGATCGGCGCCACGGTGGTGTCGAAGCCGGAAGACGGGCGCATCGCGGTCGACGTGCCGGGATGGCGGCCCGATCTTGTGGCGGAAATCGATCTCGTGGAGGAAGTGGCCCGCCTGCACGGGTACGACAACTTCCCGACCGAACTCCGGCCGTTCCGGGTCGGCGACCTGCCGAACGCCCCGTCGGAGGAGGCGGACGCCTCCATCCGGCGCGGCCTCGTGGCCGAGGGGCTCTTCGAGGTCCAGACGCTCCCGCTCGGGCCGGAAGATGGTGGCGAGAGCGTGCGCCTCCTGAACCCCCTCTCCGCGGAGGAGGGGTTCATGCGGACCCGCCTCCTCCCCGGCCTGATCCGGCTGGTCGAGGGAAACTGGGCGGCGCACACCCGGGACGTCCGACTCTTCGAACTGGGCACAGTCTTCTTCCGTGCGGAGGCCGGGGCTCCCCCGCGGGAAGAGCGGCGGGTGGCGGGTGTCGTGACCGGCGCCCGGGAGCCGGCGCACTGGAGCGGGGCGGGGAAATCGGCCGACGCGGACCACTGGGATCTGCGGGCTCTCTTCGAAGCGGCGGTGGCTCTGGCGTATCCAGGTGCGGCGGTGCAAGTTGAAGGGGGCGAGTGGGTTGCCACGGTGAGTGGGGGCCAGATCGTGGGCCGGGCCAGGGCGCTGGAGGCCGATGCCCCGCCGTGGGCGGCCCCGGTGCTCGGATTCGAAGTGCGGATCGACGCGACGCCCAGGACGACGCCCCTGTTTGTGCCCCTGCCGGTCAATCCAGCGGTGACCCGCGACCTCTCCCTGCTGGTTCCTGCGGGGGTCACGGCGATGGAACTCGGCGACGCGATCCGCCAGGCGGCGGGCCGCTTGATCGAGGCGGTGGTGGTGCTCGACGAATATCGGGGTTCGGGTGTGGCCGCCGGCCACCGCGGCCTGGCGTTCCGGCTTCGGTACCGGGCCCCCGACCGCACGCTGCGTGACCAGGAGGTGGATGCCTCGGTCACCAAGGTTCTCAAGGTCCTCCGGGAGCGGCATGGCATCGAACTACGAGCGTCCTGACCTCGCGGCACTCGCCGAGCTGGAGCAGTTGCTCCGGCATCTCGGCGATGAGGTGGCGGGGTGGCGGCGCCGCACGCTGAAGGCGGAGGGCGAGCTCCAGGAGGCGCGGAGCCGCGGCGGCGTGCTCGCCGGGCCGGAGCTGTTGCAGGCCCGGCAGCGGGTCATCGAGCTCGAGGTCGAAAACCAGGCGCTCCGCCAGCGCATCGAGGGCGCGCGGGCGCGGCTGCAGTCGTTGTCGTCGCGCCTGGCATTCCTGGAGACCGAGGAGGGGGCCGCGTGAGCACCAGCAAGCAGGCGGTGCAGGTGTTCATCGCCGGGGAGAGCTTCACGGTCCGGTCGGAACTGCCGCCCGAGTACACGCGGGAGGTGGCGGCGTATCTCGATACGGCGCTGCGGCACGTGAAGTCGACGATGCCGAGCGTCGAGACGCACAAGGCGGCGATCCTCGCCGCGCTGCAAATCACCGATGAGTTGTTCCAGGCCCGCCGCGGGGACCGCGACGGCGCCGCACGCCTGCACGTCCTGCTCGACGAAGTCGCCCGACTCCTGCCGCCGAACAAGCGCGGCGGGCGCGCCGCCGGGATTCCAGCCCCGGCCGACTGAAACCAACGCGTGGCGGTTCCGCCGCCGCGCTGGAGATACTCATGTCCGACCTTCCACTGCTCCCCGTCCTCGGGGGAGCGCTCGCCGGCCTTGCCGTCGCCCTCCTCATCGTCTTCATCGTTCAGCTTCGCCGCCGCGCCAGCGGGCGCGACGTCGTGGCGGCGTCGCGCGCGGAGGCCGCCGCGCTGGCGCGGGCGTCGAAGGCCGACGCCGAGCAGCTGCTCCGCACCGCGCAGGCCGATGCGGCGCGGGTCGCCGCCGACGCCGACCGGGTCACCGCCGACGCGCGACGGTCCGCCGAGAGCGCGAAGGCGGACGCCATCCTCGCCGGCAAGCTGGAGACGCTGGCGCTGCGCGAGGAGGTCGAGAAGGAGACGCAATCCCGGCGTGAGGAATGGGCGCGCCAGGACCGCCGCGCCGAGGAGCGGGAACGGACCCACGACCGCCGGCAGGAGCAGCTCGCGGCGCTGGAGGTGGCGCTCCAGACCCGCGACACCTCCCTGACCGCCCGCGAGCAGGCGGTGGCCGCGCGGGAGCGGGAGGTGGACGCGCTCAAGGCCGAGCAGGCCAGGCGACTGGAGCAGATTGCGGGACTGACGGCGCGACGAGGCGCGGCGCGAAGTGCTGCGGCAGGCGGAGGAGACGGCCCGCAGCGAGGCGGCGGCGCTGGTGCGCGACGTCAAGGAGCAGGCGAAGAAGGGCGCCGAGCGCGAGGCGCAGCGGATCGTGTCGATCGCCATCCAGCGGATCGCGCCGGATCACACCGCGACGACGACCGTCGCGGCGGTCACCCTCCCCTCGGACGAGATGAAGGGGCGGATCATCGGGCGCGAGGGCCGCAACATCCGGGCGTTCGAGATGGCCACCGGGGTCGACGTGATCATCGACGACACCCCGGACACCGTGGTCATTTCCTGTTTCGACCCGATTCGGCGGGAGGTGGGTCGGCGGGCGCTCGAGGCGCTGATCGCCGACGGGCGCATCCAGCCGGGACGGATCGAGGACATCGTCACCAAGGTGCGGGCTGAACTCGACGTGCAGCTCGTGGAGCTCGGCGAGCGGGCGGCGTTCGACACCGGCATCAGCGGCCTCCACCCGGAGCTCATCAAGCTGGTCGGGCCGGATGCGCTACCGGACCAGTTACGGCCAGAACATCCTGGAGCACTCGAAGGAAGTGGCGTGGCTCGCGGGGATCATGGCCGCCGAGCTCGGCGTCGACGTGAAGCTGGCCAAGCGCGGCGCCTTGCTGCACGACATCGGCAAGGTCCTGACGCACGACAGCGAGGGGACGCACGTGGAGCTCGGCGTCGAGGTGGCCCGCCGGTACGGCGAGAGCGCCGCCGTCATCGAGCTGCATCCACGCGCACCACGACGACGTCCCGCACGAGTCCACCGAATCGGTGCTGGTGCAGGCGGCCGACGGCATCAGCGGGTCGCGCCCCGGCGCGCGGCGCGAGGCGTTCGAGAGCTACGTCAAGCGGCTCACCAAGCTCGAGGAAATCGCCAACGCCTTCCGGGGCGTCGAGAAGACGACGGTCATCCAGGCCGGCCGGGAAATCCGCGTCATCGTGACGCCCGACCAGGTGAACGACGTGCAGGCCGCCGAGCTCTCCGAGCAGATCGCGCGCAAGATCGAGAACGAACTGCAGTATCCGGGTCAAATTCGCGTGGTGGTGATCCGGGAAACCCGCTCCGTGGAGGTGGCCCGATGACCGCCCGCATTCTCGACGGCAAGGCCCTGGGGCTGGCCATCCGGCAGGAGGTCGCTGTCGAGGTCGCCACGCTCGCCGCCGCGGGCGTCACCCCCGGCCTGGCGGTCGTGCTGGTCGGCGAGGATCCCGCCGAGCCAGGTCTACGTGCGCAGCAAGGGGACGCGCGTGCGAGGAAGCGGGCATGCATTCCGTCACCATCCGGCTCCCCGACACCACGACGCAGGACGAGCTGCTGGCCACCATCGACCGGCTCAACGCCGACCCCGCCATCCACGGGATGCTGGTGCAGCTGCCGCTGCCGAAGCGGATGGACAGCGACAAGGTGCTCCGCCGCATCAATCCCGCTCAAGGACGTCGACGGCTTCCACCCCGATGAACGTCGGGAAGCTGGTCATCGGCGACCCGACCGCGCTTCCGCCCCGCCACCCCCTATGGCATCCAGCAGATGCTGATCCGGTCGGGCATCGAGACGAAGGGCGCGCACGCCGTCATCGTGGGCCGCTCGAACATCGTCGGCAAGCCGATGGCGAACCTGCTCATCCAGAACGGCCCCGGCGGCGACGCGACGGTGACCGTCTGCCACTCCCGGTCGAAGGACCTGCCCGTCGCTGCACGCGCCAGGCCGACATTCTGATTGTCGCCATCGGCAAGGCCGAGTTCCTGACCGCCGACATGGTGCGGCCGGGCGCGGTGGTCATCGACGTCGGCATCAACCGGGTGGACGACGCGACGCGCGAGAAGGGGCTACCGGCTCTGCGGCGACGTGGACTACGAACCGGTGGCCGCCCTCGCCTCGGCGATCACGCCGGTGCCCGGCGGCGTCGGACCGATGACCATCGCGATGCTGCTCAAGAACACGCTCCAGGCGGCCGAACTGACGCGGGCCGGGTGAGGGAAGCGGCGTGACCCTCCCCTCGCTCTTCGGCGACGGCGACCTTCCGGAGGAGCTCACCGTCGCGGAACTCAACCGGCAGGCGAAGAGCGCGGTCGAAGGGGCGTTCGGCGGATCGGTGTTCGTCCGCGGCGAGCTGGTCGAGTTCAAGATCTGGCGCAGCGGGCACTGGTATTTCACCCTGCGCGACGCCGACGCGTCGATCCGCTGCATGCTCTGGAAGCAGCAGGCGGCCGGCGTGCTCAAGCGCCACGGGCAGCCGCCGACCGACGGGATGGAAGTGCTGGTGCGCGGCCGCCCGACTCTCTGGGAGGAGAAGGGGGAGTACCGGCTCACCGCCTCCGACATCATCCCGACCGCGCTGCTCGGCGCGAAGGCCATCGAGCTGGAACGCGTCCGGGCCGCGCTCAAGGCCGACGGACTCCTCGACCCCGACCGGAAGCGCCCCCTCCCCGCCTTCGCCCGCCGGATCGCCGTGGTGACCAGCCCCGACGGCGCCGCGCTCCACGACATGATCATCGTCACCCGCAACCGGTGGAGCGCGGTGGAACTGGTCCTCGTCGGCGCGCCAGGTGCAGGGCGAGGGGGCGGTGAAGTCGCTGGTCCGCGCGCTCGAACTGGTCAACCGGATCGAGGGCCTCGACTGCGTGCATCATCGGCCGGGGCGGCGGGGCCAAGGAGGACCTCGCGGCCTTCAACGCGGAACCGGTCTGCCGGGCGCTCGCGGCGGTGCAGGTGCCGATCATCTCCGCCGTGGGCCACGAAACCGACGTGTCCCTCTCCGACCTGGTGGCCGACATGCGCGCCGCCACCCCGTCGGCCGCCGCGGAAATGGTCGTCCCCGACCGGGGCGCGATCGTCCAGCGGGTGGACGGCCTCGGGGGGCGCCTGGCCGCGGGGCTGCGGCGCCGGACCCGGGTCGTCGAAGAACGCCTCGCGCGCACCGGCGACCGCCTGCAGTCCGCCCTCGGCCGGATGATCGAGGCGCGGCGGAGCCGGGTCGAGCGCATCGCCGCGCAGCTGGACGCGCTGAGCCCGCTCCGCGTGCTGGCGCGCGGCTACAGCGCGGCGCAGGACGATACGGGCCGCGTGCTGTCGCACGTGGCCGACTTTCCGTCGGGCCGGCCCTTCCGACTCCGCGTCAGCGACGGATCGGTCCCGGCACGCGCGGAGTAGACGACATGGCCAAGCAACCGACCGACCTCCCGACCCTGCAGGACGACCTCCGCCGCCTCGAGGAGATCGTCCGCCGCCTCGAGGCCGACGATGCCGACCTCGACGCCGCCCTCGCGCTCTTCGAGGAAGGGGTGATGCGGCTGCGCGCGGCGCAGGAGCGGCTGGCGGAAGCCGAGGCGCGAGTGAAGCAGGTCCTCGAGCAGGCCGATGGAAGCGTGGGGCTGCGTCGATCTCGAAGGCTGAGCCCAGCGCCGAGCCGTTGCTCCACGAATCGCGGGAGCGCACCGACGCGATGCCTCGAGGCGTGGGCGACCCGTCTTGAAGGCGAGTTGTCGGGGACGCTCGGGCAGGCGCTGGCCTATGCCCTTCGCAGCCCGGGAAAGCGGGTCCGCCCCGCGCTGGTGCTCGCCGCCTACCGCGCAGGCGGGGGCACCTCCGCGTCCATCGGGGGAGTCGCCACCGCGGTCGAGATGGTCCACACCTACTCGCTGGTCCACGACGATCTCCCCTGCATGGACGACGACGACCTGCGCCGGGGCCGCCCGACCACCCACCGCGCCTTCGACGTGGCCACCGCGACGCGCGTCGGGTTCCTCCTGGTGCCGGTCGCCGCGCGAGTCCTGGCCGACGCCTCCGCGCTCCCTCGGGCTGTCCGAGGCAGAGACGGCGGGCGCTGGCCGCCGAGCTGTTTCGAGGCGGGCGGAATCCGCGGGATGGTCGGCGGGCAGTGGCTCGACCTGGAGGCCGAGGGTCGGCACTCTGGACCTCGACGAGCTGACGGCCGTCCACCGGGGGAAGACCGGCGCCCTGATCCGGGCCGTCGTGCGTGCTCGGCGGCATGGCGGCCGGCGCCCGGCCGGCGTGGTGGACGCCCTGCGGCGTACGGACGAGGAGATCGGCCTGGCCTTCCAGGTCGCCGACGACGTCCTCGACGCCACCGCCACCAGCGCGGAGCTCGGCAAGACCGCCGGGCGGGACGCCGCCCTCGCCAAGTCCACCTACGTGCAGCCTGCTCGGGGTGGAGCAGGCGCGCCTGGCGGCGGCCCGCCACGCGGAGGCGGCGGTGCAACGCCCTCGGACGCCGGGCGTGCCCGATCGGACACGCTCGGCCGCGCTCGCCCGGTATATTGTGACTCGAGCGCTCCTGAACCACGTGACCCGCGGGGATATCATGTCACTGCTCGAGACCCATCCACGGCCCCGCCGACCTCAAGCGCATTCCCCGGGAACAGCTCCCGGAGCTGGCGCAGGAGGTCCGCGATCGCCTGATCGAGTGCGTTTCCGTCACCGGCGGCCACATCGGCGCCAGCCTCGGCGTGGTCGAGCTGACCATCGCGCTGCTGTACGAGTTCGATTCCCCGACCGACAAGGTCGTCTGGGACGTCGGACACCAGGCCTACGCCTGGAAGCTGCTCACCGGCCGCAACGACGCCTTCCCGACGCTGCGCCAGACGGGCGGCGTCTCCGGCTTCCTGAAGCGCGACGAGAGCGCGCACGACCACTTCGGCGCCGGGCACGCCGGCACCGCGATGTCGGCGGCGCTCGGCATGGCCACCGCGCGCGACCTGAAGGGCGGCGACTACAAGGTCGTGGCCGTCGTCGGCGACGGCGCGCTGACCTGCGGCCTCTCCTACGAGGGGATGAACAACGCCGGCCACTCCGACTCGCGACATCATCCTGATCGTCAACGACAACGGGATGAGCATCTCGCCCAACGTCGGCGCGCATCTCCAAGATGCTCGGCGGCATCGTCGCCGACCCGCGCACCAACCGGCTGCGCGAGCGAGATCAAGGAGACTCACCGTCACAGCTCGAGCGGCGTCTTCGGCGACGGCGTGGTGGAGTTCGCCAAGAACCTCGAGGAGTCGCGCCAAGAATCTCTTCTCCGACGGGATGCTCTTCGAGGAGCTCGGCTTCCGCTACTTCGGCCCCATCGACGGCCACGACCTCGAGAAGCTCACCGAGACGCTGGCGCTTCGTCCGCGCCCTGAAGGGGCCGCGGGTGCGTGCACGTGCTGACCGAGAAGGGGAAGGGCTTCTCCTTCGCCGAGGCGAACCGCGAGAAGTGGCACGGGCTGGCGGCGTACGATCCGGTCACCGGCGAGGCGCGGAAGAAGGCCAGCGGCCCGCCGACCTGGACGCAGGTGTTCGGCGACGCGCTGGTCGCGCTGGCGAACGAGCACCCGGACCTCGTCGCGATCACCGCGGCGATGCCGAGCGGCACCGGCACCAACATCTTCCAGAAGGCGTAGCCGGCGCGGTTCTTCGACGTCGGCATCGCCGAGGGCCACGCGGTCACCTTCGCGGGCGGCCTGGCGACGCAGGGGATCCGCCCGGTGGTGGCCATCTACTCGCACGTTCCTGCAGCGGGCCTACGACAACATCATCCACGACATCGCGGTGCAGCACCTGCCGGTGATGTTCGCATGGACCGCGCGGGGCTGGTCGGCGAGGACGGCCAGACCCACATGGGGCTGTACGACATCGCCTACATGCTGGCGGTGCCCGGCATGACCGTGACCGCGCCGAAGGACGGCGACGAGCTGGTCGGGCTCCTCCGGACCGCGCTGGTCCACGAGGGCGGCCCCTTCTGCACCCGCTATCCGCGCGACAAGGTGCCGGCCGATCCGAGCCCGGTCGCCGAGGTGCCCGCGGTGCCCTACGGCACGTGGGAGATGCTGCGCCAGGGCCGCGACGTGGCCATCCTCGGCGTCGGCACGATGGTGCAGCCGAGCCTGGAGGCCGCCGAACTGCTCGCGCGCCGAGGGGATCGACTGCACCGTGGTCAACGCCCGCTTCCTCAAGCCGCTGGACGGGCGATGCTCGAGGGGTTGCTGGCCGACCATCGGCTGCTCGTCACGGTCGAGGAGGGGACCGTCGTGAACGGCTTCGGCGCGTACCTCGCGGAAACGGTGCAGGCCATTGCGCCCAAGGTCCGGGTCATCGCGCTCGGCGTGCCGGACCGCCTGGTGGAACAGGCGCCGCGCACCGACCAGCTGGCGTCGTTCGGCCTCACCGCCGACGGCATCGCCCGGCGCATCACGGCGCTGCACGGCGAGGAATCGGTCGAGGCCCGATGAACATCGGCGTCTTCGGCAACCCGCGGTACGCCGACCTCCGCGCGCTGCCGAGCAGCTGGCGGCGCTCGCCCCGGAGCGGGGGATCATATCTTTGCCGAGCCCCGCTTGCGGAGTTCTGGCCCGGCGCCCCTCCCCCTGGTCTCGATGCCGCGCGCTCGACCTGCTGGTCACCTTCGGCGGCGACGGCACGCTGCTGCGTGGCGCGCGCATGCTGCAAGGCCGCGAGGTGCCGATCCTCGGCGTCAATTTCGGCAAGGTCGGCTTCCTCACGACTGTGTCCCGCGACGCGATGCCCGCCGCGCTCGACGCGCTGGTCGGCGGTCGCTACACCACCGAGCCCCGGCAGGCCCTCAAGTCCGTCATCCAGGACGCGCGACGGCCGCATCGCCGCGCTCGACCTCGCCCTCAACGACGTCGTGGTGCACAAGGGCGGTGTGGCGCGCGTCGTCCGGCTGGACGTCGAGGTCCAGGGGGAGAGCGTCGGGCCCTTCAGCGCCGACGGCATCGTCGTCGCCTCGCCGACCGGCTCGACGGCGTACTCGCTTAGCGCCGGCGGGCCGATCGTCGTCCCCGACGTCCATGCGATCGTCGTCACGCCGATCTGCGCCCATTCCCTGGCGGTCCGGCCGATCGTCGACGCGCGGCCACCTGGGAGGTCGCATCCAGCCGCTGGAGCCAGGCGCCGCGACCTGCTCGTCTCGTTCGATGGGCAGGAATCGTCACGCACTTGATCCGCCGGTGCCGGGTGCGCACCGCGTGGCGGAATCGCCGGTGATGCTGGTGCGCTTCGGCTGAGCCGGGTTCTTCCGGCGGCTGCGCGACAAGCTCCACTGGGGCGACCTGTCCGACCGCGATCTGATGCTCGCCTCACTCCGCGTCCGCGACCTCGCCACCATCGCCGACGTCACCCTCGAGCTCGGCGAGGGCCTCAACGTCCTGACCGGCGAGACCGGGGCCGGGAAGTCGATGCTCGTCGATGCGCTGGCCTTCTGCTCGGCGATCGCGCCGACCGCGGCGCGGTGCGCCCCGGCGCCGACCAAGGCGGTGGTGGAGGGGGCGTTCAGGGCCTGTCGCGCGCGCTGACCCGTCGGTCGAGGCCTCGGAGTCGACGCGGACGAGGGTCGCCTCGTGATCCGCCGCGAAGTCACCGCCGAGGGGCGCTCCCGCGCGTGGATCAACGGCTAGTCCCACCACCGTCGGGGTGCTGGCCACGCTCGGCGCGCACGCTGGTGGACCTGCACGGCCAGCACCAGACCGCTCCACTCGCTCGAGCCGGCGACCCAGCGCGCACTGCTCGACGCCTACGGCGCGGCCGGTTCGCGGCGCGACACCGTGGCCGCCGCGCTGGCGCGATCTCGGCTACTCCGCGCCAGGAGGCGGGCACTGGGGGCGCGTCGCGATGAAGCGCGCCGCCGGGCCGACTGGCTGCGCCACGTGGTGGACGAGGTCGACGCCGCGCGGCTGAAGCCGGGCGAGGACGAGACGCTCGACCGCGGAGGCACCGGCGACTGGCGCAGGCCGGCACCCTGGAGGAACGAGGCGCGGACGACTGGCCGACGCCCTCGATGGCGAGGAGGCCGCGCGCGCTGCGCGCCCTGACCGCCGCCGAGCGGGCGCTGAGGCACTGGAACGGCACGATCTCGTCGGTCGAGCACCTGGCGCGAACTCCTCGACGGCGCCTACGCGCAGCTCGACGAGACTCGCCCGGCTCGCGGCCGCGTACGCGAGACGATCGCGGAGCGTGAGCCGGCGCGCCTGGAGAACTGGAGCGCCGGCGCGACCTGCTCTTCACGTCTCAAGCGGAAGCACGGCGGGACGCTCGACGGAGGTGCTGGCGACGCGACCGCGCCGCGGCCGCCGAACTCGACCTGCTCGACACCGCCGACGTCGACCTCCGCGCGCTGGAGCGAAGCGGAGCGTGGCGGAGACGGCGGCGCGCGTCGCCGCGGCGGCGTTCAGCGAGAAGCGGACGGAGGCCGCAGGCCGACTCGGCTCGCGCGGTGGGCCGGTTGCTGCCCGAAGCTCGGCCTCGTCGGCGGCCGGTTCGAGGTGGCGCTCACGCCGCTGGCCGAGCCGGGCCCGCATGGCGCCGAGGAGGTGCAGTTCACGGTGCGGCTGAACGCGGGGATGGAGCCGCGGCCGCTCGCGAAGGTCGCCTCGGCGGCGAGCTCTCCCGCCTGATGCTCGCGCTCAAGGTGGTGCTGGCGACGCAGGACGCCGTGCCGACGCTCGTCTTCGACGAGATCGACCAGGGGATCGGCGGCGAGGTGGGCGGACGGGTGGTGCGGCGCTGGCCGCAGGTGGCCACGCGGCACCAGGTGCTGGTCATCACCCACCTGCCGCAGATCGCCGTCCGCGCGGACCGGCACCTGGTCGTGTCGAAGGGGGTCGAGGGCGGCGTGGCGACGAGCCGCGTCGAGACGATCCTCGGCGAGGACCGGGTCACGGAAATCGCCCGGATGCTGGGGGACCCCGACGGCGCCGCCGCGCGGCGGCACGCGGAGGAGATGCTGGGGCGTGCGGTCCATTGACAGGCCCAATGCCGATCCATATCTCTTGAGCATGCCGACCGCGCGCCGCCTCCTGCTGGCCCTGCCGCTTGCCGCGCTCATGACGGTGGGCTGCTCCGACTCCGCCGATCCGGTGGAGGTCGTGCCCAGGCAGCTGTACTACATCGCCTGGAACAGTGGGACGTACCCCTACACCTCTGGCGACCTCAAGCTCTACGGGCTGGCCCTGGACGGCAGCAGCCCGGTGCCGATCCTGCCCGATTCCGTCCGCGCCAAGGTGAGTCTCAACGAATACTTTCCGCCTTGGATTCCCGGGACGGGAGGCAGATCAAGCTCATTTCCGGATATACCGACTCCACGGCCTCCATCGTCACGGTGGACCAGTTCGGCGGCCTGCTCTCGATCGTCCCCTTTCCTGACAGCGTGCCCTTCGCCCCGCGCCCGACGTTTTCGCCCGACGGGACCAGGCTGGCCTGGTACACGCGCGGCTTCCTGAAGATCGCCGCGGTCGATGGGAGCGGCATTCAGAAGATCAATTTCGATTCGCTGGGCTCGAGTTCCGGCGAGGTGGCGTGGTCGAGCGATGGCGGCTCGGTGGCGTTCGTCACCTGGCACGCCCTCCAGATCGATCCCAGCACGCCCACCGACGTGCGCCTCTGGACTCGGCGGCTCGCCGATGGATTCACGCGTCCAGTCGCCACGCTGGTCGATGCCGCGGGTGCGCCGGCCTGGTCGCGCGATGGGAAGTGGCTGACGGTGACGGTCGATGGGAAGCGTTCACCGGCTCCGCGCCGACGGCAGCGGGACGGAGCAGGTGCTGTATGACGGGGGACTGGCAGGCGCCCGGATGTCTGCGTGGGGGTCGCGCGACTCTCTGGTCGCCATCGTGGCCGGCAATCAGCTGCTCCTCATTCACCCCGATGGGGGAGGCGCGCGCGCCATGCCGCAAACAGGCTACCTGAACTCCGTGGCGTGGCGGGACTGACCGCCACTCACCGAACTATTCGGTGGCCGCCCCCCAGAACCGAAACGGCCACCGCAGCCCCATCCTGATCGTCCCTGCCTTCGGGACCACCCCACCGCTCGCCGCCACCACTGTTTCATAGAGCCAGAAGGCGTCCATCGGGGCCTTGGTGCCCGCTTGTGCGGGCGCATAGCTGAGGCCGCCGCCCACGATGGTGGCGCTCCGCTGCGTGTCCGTCGCCAGCTCGCCGGCGCTGACGCCGGGGATCGCGTCGGACGCCGAGGCATAGTCCACGACGTCCGCGCCGTGGTTCCAGTAGCGGACGACTCCGACGACCGCGAACCCCGGGGCGAGCTGGAAATACGGCATTGCGCTGAGCGCCAGGTCGTTGCCGGGGTCGCGGGTGACGGTCGCGAGGCGGTCGGCCCAGGGAATCGGCTGCGAGGGGAGTGTCACCCGTTCCTGGGCGGTGAGCGACAATTGATCGTTGTAGCTCCCCGCAAGCCGCGCCCCGACCTTGCTGCCGCCGACGTCTGCCGTCAGCGCCACCTGCAGGTCGGTCTGCCCCCCGCCGGTGGGAAGGCTCACGAAGTTGTTCGGCAGCGGCTGGTAGCCGGTCGGGAGCCGCACGAGTGCCTGGGCGACGAGCCGGAGTCCGCCGGGGTGTCCGGGCCGATTCCACCGGTCGATGAAGGTGTAGGTGGCCCCCAGCTCGACGTCGCCGAGGAGGAAGCTGGTGACGTTGTCAAACGAGGAAGCGCCGATGGGCCCGCCGGGATTGGTCAGGTACGACTGGTACTCCGACGAGGTCAGCGCGGTGGCGGGGGAGGGGAAGGGGCTGTGTGAACGACGGGATGCCGAGGACGGCCAGGTTGGCTTGCGTGGCGAAGACCGCGCCTGCCATCGTCTGGCCGGCGGCGCTCCCTGCGAGCGGCACGAAGTCGCCGGCCTCTCCCGGCACGACGAAGAGCGACGCGAGATTGGCCCAGTAGGCGGTACCACTGGCGAGTGTCGCCACGGCCAGCGTGCTGTCGGTGGGGTTTCCGCTGTAGTAGCCGGTCTGGAGGCGCAGGTCGAGGGTGTCGAGCGCCGCCTTGTAGTCGGCCAGGAAGAGGTTCACGGAGTCGGCGCCGGCGGCGGTGCCGAAGACGGGGTCGGCGGGGTTGAAGCCGGTGTTCGCCCCCGTGGTGTCGAAGCCGTAGGTGATCTGCACCTGCTGGCGCACGACGGGGACGACCCCGAAGAGACTGAGCCTGGAGGTGAGGCCGATGGCGGCCGAGAGCAGGAGGGTGCCGACGCTCGCCTGCGCGTGCATGGTGGCGCCGCCGACGCTCAGGGCGTAGCCGGGATTGCCGGTGAGGTTGGCGATCTGCGCCTGGTTGGAGGCGAGCTCCGGATAGAAGGCGGTGCCGATCATCGGGGTCGTGAACTGGGTCGGTAGGGTCGCCGTGCTGCCCCAGTACTGGTCGCCGGTATTGGCGAAGTCGCCGCCGATGCCGAAGCCGGACGATGCCGCGCGGCACGCCGATTTCGGGCAGTTGCGCGGCGGCTGGGTGGTCAGCAGGATCGCGAGGGCGATCCCCTGGATGCATTGCCGCAATCATCCTCCGGCGGTACTCTCTCGATGTGACCCTCAACTCCCCGCTTCGGCTCGCAAGTTCGCTCTTCGAGGCCTCCTTTGCCAGTCGCCCGGCGGCGGGTGCCTCGGCCCCCGGCCGCGTCAACCTGCTGGGGGAGCACACCGACTATAACGGCGGGCCGGTGCTGCCCTTCGCGATACCCCGGCGGACGGTCGTGCTCGCCGGGCGGGCAGAGGGGTGGACGGCGGTGTCCGCGGTGGATGGAATTCCGCTCCCGTTCGACCCGGCGGCGACCCCCGAGCGGCGCTGGACCGACTACCTCGGTGGGGTGGTGCGGGTGCTGCAGGACGTCGGCGCCGCGCCCGCCGGCGCATGCCTTGCGGTCGCCAGCGCGGTACCCATTGGCGCGGGGTTGTCCTCCTCGGCGGCGTTGTCGGTGGCGGCGGCCCTGGTGTCGCAACTGGCCGGCCGCCGGCTGTCACGGGAGGCGCTTGCGGAGGTCGCCTACCACGCCGAGCACGATGTCGTCGGGGTGCAGTGCGGGCGGATGGACCAGTAGATGATCGCGGCGCACGCGACGGCGCGGCATGCGGCACTGATCGAGACCGCGGACCGGACCGTCGCGCAGATTCCCTTCGATGCGCCGGTGCTGCTGGTGGAGACGGGGGTGTCGCACCGCCTGGCGGACAGCGAGTACAATCGTCGCCGGGCAGAGTGCGGTGCCGCGTCGAGGCGTGCCGTGCGGCGGGGGTGGAT
>CAVVKJ010000015.1:0-20367 GCA_963748815.1 uncultured Gemmatimonadales bacterium
GGTCCTTGCGGACAGAACAGAACTACTCATTCGGCTTGGGTGGTTGGCTGGCGACGCCACGGGTGAAGTGTCCGTCGGGCGACGGAACGGTGCCCCGGTGGCCGACAGCGGGATCACGGTGGCACGCAGCTTTGCAGAATTCCTCGGCCAGGCGATTACGAATCCGGAGCCCTTCTTCCGCGCTCCATGTTTGTGCCACTGCACTCAGCCGATGGAGGAGGGCGCCAGCCGAAGAGTGGCTGACCCGGCGGGATGGTCGGCTAGCCACCGCCCCGCGGCCCCGCGGCCCCGCCAAGCAGCGCCCGCAGCCCAATCAACGCCCGCTCCTCCTGCGCCGTCGCTCCGAAGGAGCCGTCCTTCCGCTGCATCGAGAGCAGCGCCGGCACCGCCCGCGCAATCGCCTTCCGGGCGGGCGGCGTGTTGGCCACCAGCA
Source organism: uncultured Gemmatimonadales bacterium (assembly GCA_963748815.1). Taxonomy (GTDB): domain Bacteria; phylum Gemmatimonadota; class Gemmatimonadetes; order Gemmatimonadales; family GWC2-71-9; genus SPDF01. The sequence goes on from CAVVKJ010000015.1 coordinate 434, forward strand.
ACGACTCCAGCGCGTGGAAGAGGTCGGCGTTGGCCCAGGTGCCGTCTCCCTGCTGGTTTTCCGCGATGAATAGGGCGGTCTTGAGCGTGGCGCCGCGGTAGACCGGCGGCGAGATCGCCAGCGGATGCAGGGCCGCGATGATGAGGTCGGGCGCGTAGTACCCGCTCCAGTCATCCCACACATCGGCCAGCACAGCCAGGCTGGTCAGGTGTTTCTTGACGCTTGCCTTCCCCGCCAATCCCGCCATCAGCACGGCCCGCAGCGCGAGGCAGCTCACCGCGAACCGCGCCTGCGCCTCGGCGCGAAAAGTCTTGCCGCAGGGCATCGTGATCGGCGCCAGCCGTTCGGTCTCCGGCGCCGGTGCGAAGAAACCCGCCAGGTAGTGGTCGCACGCCTTCTGCTCGTGGCGCGCCGGGTGGCAGCCCTCGCCGAACGCCCCCGGTTGTCCCGCCAGCCCAAGGGTCCAGGTGATGAAGCGCGCCGTGCCCGGCTCCTGCCCCGAGTGGCCCAGGTCCATCAACTCGATGGCGCGCCAGATGGTGGGCAGCGCCGCGCCGCCGACGCTGCCGTCGGGGCGGAGCCCCTTCTGCAGCGCGGCGATGATGGCCGTGCGCGCGGCGTCGTCTCCGGGCGCCGGCCGGCCGAGCGCCTCCCGCGCCAGGAGCGCCGCGCGGGTACGGCGCGGGGCAAAGAACTCCTCGAGCCGCGTGACGGCGGCGTCGGTGTTGGGGTGCTTCATGCCAGGAGGAGCGAGAGGATGCCGCCTGCAGCCGCCCCGCGGAGGCCACCGAGGAGCACGTGCGCCAGGGGAGGGAAGGGGGAGTCGTCCATGTCGGCTATCCGCATCCAGCCGGCCCACTCGACCAGCAGCCCCATCAGCCCGAAGAGGAGCCACCAGCCGCCGTGCCCGAGGCTCGCGAACCAGAGCCCTGCGATGAGCGTGAAGAGCAGCGCTTCGATGAAATAGGCGCCGGGTGCCCGGCGCAACACCGTGCGCCCCGGCTCTCGCGTTCCCCCGGCCACCTTGCCCTCGATCGCCTCCCAAAGGAGGAAGAAGAGCCACACGGCCATCCAGCCGAGCACCAGGCGCGCGAGAGGCATCCCCGCTACCAGCGATTGCGGATCGAATCCGCCAGGATGAGCTGGCCGCGCACCATCACGCGGGTGACGGAGCGCGTGTTCCGGATATCCGCCAACGGGTCCCGACCCAGGATCACCAGGTCGGCGGCCTTGCCCGGCACCAGCGTGCCCAGCGAGTCCGCCCCCAGGAGCGCCGCCGCGTCGCGCGTGGCCGCCCGCAGCGCCTCCGCGGGGGTCAGTCCCGCGCCGACGAGCAGCTCGAGTTCAAGGTGCTCGCTGGCACCCGGCACCAGCATCTGGTTCGAGGCGTCGGTACCGGTCACGATCCGTCCGCCGGCCTGCCGGAATGCCCGCACGAACAGGTCCTGCATCGGCCGTCCCCGGCGGAACGCGGCGAAGTCGGCGGGCGTCCAGCCGGCACGGCTCACCATTTCTGGAACGTTCCACGCCGCCCGCTCATTGGCGGGCACCGAGAGCAGGTCGGGATTCGTGGCGGAGGCGCTGTCGTCCAACCGGCTGAACACCTCGTGCAGCGCCAGCGTCGGGACCATCGTCACCTTCGTCTCGGCGAGTTGCTCCGCCAGGCGGGAAAGGGTGACGGAATCGAGGGTGGCCCAGCTTCGCTCGAAGGCGGTCCACCCCGCCCAGAAGCCGTTCTGGTGGGCGGCGAAGAGCGCATCGGGCCTTCCCGCCGCTTCCGGCACGCCGCTGAGGTGCTCGATCGACGCGACACCGAGCTTGCTCGCCGTGAGCGCGTCGGTCAGGCCGAGGTGAACGGCCACCGGCATCCGGAAGGTGCGGGCCTCGTCGACCACCGCCTCGAGGAGTTCCGGTGTGAGGCGGGTGTAACCCTTGATGAAGTGAGCGCCGGCGACGGAGAGGCGGTCCACGGCCTGCCGTGCCCCGCGGCTGTCGGTCACTTCGGTGGCATTGGGATAGGTGGCGGGCGCGCCGTCGATCATCGCCCCCGCCACGTAGATCCGCGGGCTCAGGCCGCCGCCGAGGTCGGCGGCCTCCGACATCGCGAAGATGCTGTCGGCCTGGTTGTGGACATCGCGCACGGTGGTGACGCCGTAGGCCACGTAGCGGTCGAGGGCCCAGCGGGCCACGTGCGCGTGGGCGTCGATGAGGCCGGGGATGATCCAGCTGCCGGACACGTCGACCTGCTTGGTGCCACGGGGGAGAAGCACATTTTCCCGCTGACCGACCGCCTCGATGGTGCTGCCCCGCACGAGGACCACGCCATCGCGAATGGGTGTGCCGCCTCGACCGTCGAGGATGGTGGCACCCATGAGGGCCGTGCGCGGGGGGCCCTGTTCGGCGCAGCCGCCGAGGAGGGAGAGGCCGAGGGCCAGGGTGGTGACGGTCGCTGCGGCTCTGATCATCGCGAGGCCCGAACGGTGAAGGGGTCGGCGGAAAAGCGCCCCGGGGTGGCCGGGGCGCTGGAGGAATCTACTTCCCTCTCTTCTTTACCGGCGCCTTCTTCCTGGCAGGCGCTTTCCGCTTCGCGGCCTTCTTCACCGCTTTCTTCTTCGCGGGCGCCTTCTTCCTGGCGGCCTTCTTCGCCGCCTTCTTCTTTGCCGGTGCCTTCTTCTTGGCGGCCTTCTTCACCGTGTTCTTCTTCACCGTCTTCTTCTTTGCCGGTGCCTTTTTCTTGGCGGGCGCCTTCTTCTTTGCCGGCTTCTTAGCGGCCTTCTTCTTCGCCGCGGCGGGCTTTCTCGCCGGCGGTGCAGGAGGCGCCGGCGGTGGCGGTGGGGGTGGCGGAGGAGTCGGCACCTTTTGGGGTGACATCGGCATGGGGTCCATCCATCCCGCCCCGGACCAGCCCATCTCCAGATCGCTCATCGGGTGTTCCTCCGCCTGCTGGTGCGACGCCCCCCGTCGCCGGACCGCGCAACCTGCGCGGGCGTAATTTCTTCCCTAATTACTCGCACTTCCGGAGAGGTTGTGCAAGCACCGGCCGTGCCTGGATCGGTTCCGATGCATGGCTGAGGGGGTGTGCTGCGCGCCAGGCACCGACAAACGTGACCGTAAGCCATTGTACACCAATCTGTTATGCCGCTTAGACCGAAGAATGTCTGATCGGCCCCTGTCAGGGCCCCCTCGCAATGACAGCAGGGTCGCCTCCATCCCGAGTCGCTAGTCCTCAATCCTCAGTCCCCAGTCCTTTCTCCCTTCCCTCGCTTCCTTTAGTTTCCCCCCGTGATCCGCCCCCGAATCCTGTCCCTGGTGCTCCTCGTCCTGCCCTCCCTCCTCTGGGCGCAGGCCGCTGTCGAGGTGCAGGTGACGCCCGCGCAGCTGCGGCTGCGAGTCGCGCAGCAGGAGCGGCTCTTCCTCAGCGCCTACGACGCCGACGGCAATCTCCTCTCCGAGCCGGCGTTCTCCTTCGCCGTCTCGAAGGTCGGGGTGGTGAGCGTGGACAAGGCGGGGACGGTGGTCGGGGTCGCCCCGGGGACGGCGACGATCGAGGTCCGTGCCGGCACCGGGAAGGCCAACGTGTCCGTCACGGTCACCGGGCCGCCACCGCCGCGGGAACCCGAACCGGTTCCCGTCCTGCCTGCGGGCGCGCGCCTCGTTCCGAATCCCGATACGCTCTGGCTGCTGCGGCTCGAAACGGCGCGTGTCTCGATGGCCCTCACCACACCGAGCGGTTCCGGGCTCGGCCAGGTGCAGGTGAGCTGGCGGTCGACGGCACCCGACGTCGTTTCGGTGACGGACGCCGGCGAAGTCAACGCGCTCCAGTGGGGCGTGGCGCAGCTGATCGGGACCGGTCCCGGCGGGCTGACGGGTACGGTGAACGTCCTGGTGCGTAACGACTCACTCGCCGTGACCCCCGATCGAATGGTCCTTCCCGTGACCGGTGCGGATTCGGTGCAGGTCACCGTCCCGGCCCAGGGAGGTCGCCCCGTCACCCAGGGAATCGCCTGGCGGAGCAGCGACTCGACCGTGTTGCGTGTCAGTCGCGATGGGGTCGCCCTCGGCGCCTCCCCCGGTGAAGCGCACATGCTCATGGTCGGGTTCGGGCAGCAGCGGGCCGTGCGAGTGACCGTTCACCCGCCTGTGACCCGACTCCTCCTTGCCCCCGCGCCGAACGTGCCCATCCGGCTCGCTCCCGGGGCGACCGCCCCGTTCGTGCTACAGGCGCTCGCGGCCGATTCCTCCCCCGTCGCCATTGCCGGCTACGACTGGGTGGTGGGCGACACGACTGTCGCCACCTTCGACCCGGTCTCCAGGCGGCTTACCGGCCGCGGCATCGGCCGCACCACCCTGACCATGACGACGTTCGGTTTCGAGCCCACGGTCTGGGAGGTGGAAGTCTTTGCCGGCGGTCTCGCGTTCCGACGGGAGCGGCTTCGCCTCCTCCCTGGGATGAGCGACTCCCTGGTCGTGGCGGTGCTCGACGCGAACGGGCAGGCCATTGGCCCGCCAAGTGCCGTCGACTACACCATCGACCGGCCGGAGGTGGCCACGGTCGACTCCGCCGGGTACGTCACGGCGGCGAGCGTCGGCGGCGCGACGATCACCGCGCGCACGCCGTGGGGCACCACCGCCACGATCCGCCTCTTCGTGACGGACGACCTCCTGCTGAGCGTGCGCCGCGGTGCCGGCGCCGACCTTGTGCAGGTCGATCCCGCCGATGCCGGATCGCTCGTACCAATGCTCGTCAACGGAGGTCTGAACCAGCAGGCGGTGTGGTCTGCCGACGGGACGCGTATCGCCTTCAGCGGCACCGTCGACGGCAATGCGGACATCTACGTGATGGACGCCGACGGAAAAAACCTCACCCGCCTGACGACCACCTCCGAGGCGGACCTGGAACCGGCATGGTCGCCCGATGGCGGGACGATCGCCTTCACGTCCCTCCGGGGCGGTACGTCGCAGATCTGGGCCATGAACGCCGACGGCACCAGTGCGCGACAGCTCACCGACGGCGCCGGCGCAAGTTCGTCGCCCACCTTCCGGCGCGATGGCCGGATGATCGCCTTCATCTCGACCCGCGATGGCAACGCCGATCTCTTTGAAATGGGGAGCGAGGGCGCCGAGCCGACCGCCATTACGCGGACGCCGGAACCGGAATCGTTCCCGGCGTACTTCCCGAATGGTGATCTAGCCGTTGCCGTGACCCGGCCCGGTCGCGGGGACATCCTCCGCATCCGCGCCGGCGACGGACAGCGGATTATGCTGCAGTCGATGGCGGGAACCATCACGTCCCTGGCGCTCGCGCCGGACGGCGGCACCCTCGCCTTCGCGCTGGCGCAGCCGGCCGCCGACCCGAAGGCGCCGCCGGTCGTTTCGTTCCAGTTCAAGGGACTCACCCCCGACCTCGCGCCGCTGGTCCTGCCAATCCCCGGTGATGTCGTCTCGGCCTCCTTCCAGGGTACTCGGTGAAGGCCCTCGTCCTGCCAAAGCTTGGTGGATGGGAAGACCTCGTCGTGGATGACGTCCCGGCGCCGGAAATCCGCCACCCGAACCAGGTCCGGGTGCGGGTACACACCGCCGGCATCAACCATCTCGATCTGTTCATTCTCGGCGGGCTCCCCGGCATCACCTACACATTCCCGCACATCGTCGGCAGCGATGCCGCCGGGGTGATCGAATCGGTCGGGTCGGCAGTGACGGGCTGGAAGATCGGTGACCGGGTGATGATGAACCCCGGCATCGGCTGCAATGAGTGCGAACTGTGCGCTGCCGACCAGCAGCCGCTTTGCCGCGACTACCGCCTCCTTGGCGAGCATGTCCCGGGCACCATCGGGGAGTTCGTCGTGGTCCCGGCGACCAACCTGGCGCGAGTCCCGGATGCCATGCCATGGACGCAGGCCGCCGGTTTTTCGCTCGTGGCGCTTACCTCCTGGCGGATGATGATGGCCCGCGCGAAGGTGCGGGCCGGCGAGACGGTCCTCATCTGGGGCATCGGCGGCGGGGTGGCGCAGTGCTGCCTGCAGATCGCCGGGATGCTCGGTGCAACGACGATCGTCACCAGTTCCTCCGATGAAAAGCTGGAGCGGGCCCGCGCGCTGGGCGCCGACCACCTGCTCAACCACGCTCGTGAGGATGTGCCGAAGGCGGTCCGCGCATTCACCGGTGGGCGCAATGCCGACGTCGTGGTCGACAACGTCGGTGAGGCCACCTGGCAGAAATCGTTGCGCGCGCTCGGCCGCGGCGGTCGCCTCGTGACGTGTGGCGGCACCACCGGGCCGATGGTCACCACCGACGTGCGGAAGCTCTTCTGGTACCAGTGGGACATTCTGGGGAGCACGATGGGCGGCGACCGGGAGTACCAGGAAGTGGCGCGGCACGCCGCCGAGGGGCGGTTCTGGCCGGTGGTGGACTCGGTGGTTCCGCTGTCGGAGGGGGCGCAGGCCTTCCGGCGCATGGCCGATGGCGCACAGTTCGGCAAACTCGTGATCGAGGTGGCACCGTGAACGAACTCTGGGACCGGCTCTCCTACGGGATGGAACAGCTCAGCTTCTTCCTGCCGGCCATCATCGGCGCCGGCGTCCTCCTGCTGGCCGGGTACTTCGTGGCACGGCAGGTGGAGAAGTGGGTGGACCGCACCCTGATGAAGCTCAACTTCAACCGCATGGCCAAGGAGGGCGGACTCGCCGAAGTCATGGAGCGCGCGGAACCGTCGCTCGATCCGGTGCACGCCGTCGGCAAGCTCGCCTTCTGGCTCGTGATGCTGGTGGTGATTCTGCTCTCCAGCACGGCGCTCGGGCTCGAGAGCATCAACGAGATGTTCGGCCTGATGCTCGGCTTCCTGCCGACGCTGATCAGCGCCATCGTCATCGTCATCCTCGGCATCGTGGTCGGCGAATTCCTGCGCGGACTGATCGTGGCATCGGCCGGCGGGGTGGAGGGTGTGCCGACGCTCGCCCGGGTGTCGAAGGGCGTCGTGGTCATGATCGCGGTGTTCATGGCGGTGCAGCAGGTGGGCGTCGCCGAGGACATCGTGACGACGGCGTTCACACTGATCCTTGGGGCGGTCGCGCTCGGTGCCGGTCTGGCGTTCGGCATCGGGAACACGAAGTTGGCCGGGGAGGTCACCCGCCGCTGGTACGAGGAGGGGCGGCGGCCACGGACGGAGCGGACACGGGCGACGGATCCGAAGCCGGAGGAGTAAACGCCGTCTTTCCGAACCGTCACCCCCGCGAACGCGGGGGTCCAGTGAACAGACATCTGGATTCCCGCTTGCGCGGGAATGACGAGCTTGGCACCGTCGGTCCCGCTGCCCCGCTGCCCCGCTGCCCCGCTGCCCCGCTGCCCCGCTGCCCCGCTGCCCCGCTTCCTACCTCACATCAAACATGTAGCTGTTGAGGTACTGGATGGTGGCGGCGTGCTCCGCCACCTGGAAGGCCAGCAGGTCGCCGCTGGTCACGAGCCCCACCAATCCCCGCGCGTCGGTGACCGGCAGGTGCCGGATGCGCTTCTTGCTCAGGATGGCGCCGCACTCGTCAATGCTGGTTTCGGGCAGGCAGGTGATGACAGGCGAGGTCATCACCTCGCGCACCTTCGTTTCCGCCGGACTCCGCCCCGCCGCCACCACCCGCCGCAGGATATCTCGTTCCGTGAAGACGCCCAGCAGGGTGCCGTCTTCCAGCACGACGAGCCCGCCGATGGTGTGATGGTTCATCACCTGGGCGGCGGCGAGGACGGTGTCGGACGGGGCGATGGAGATGACGTCGCCGCTCTTGCGAGCAAGCAGGTCGCGGACGGTGGGCATCGGCGCGCTCCTGAGGAGGATGCTCCGATATTACGTGTTCGGTGCGGGGACCGCCAGCGCCGGGCCGAAGGCAGGGTTAGCGGCGGGACCGACGGATGATGGCGGCCAGGATTCCGGCGCCTGCCGCCGCGATGGCGATCGCCACGATGGGCCAGGGTGCGGTGTCGCCCCCGGCGGCACTCCCGGAACCGATGAAGCCGGCCGCAACGCCCAGCCCGACGATACCCGCGATCAGCGCCGCGGCAACCCGGCGTCTGGACGGCACCGTCGCCGATTCCTGCCCGATGGCGATCGCCGCGGCGGCGCGGAGGTCTTCCTTGCTGGTGCCGGGGTACTGGGCCTCGAACTTCTCGACCTCAGCCCGGAGGCGCCGGCCGAGATCCTGGGCCCGTGCCGAGGCCGGCGGCGGCGGTGGGACCATCGGGACGAATACCATCTAGAACTCCCGTTTCTTCATCTCCTTGAAGAGCCGCCGGGTTTCGGAGTCCATCTCCTCCGGCTTCTGCCGCAAGGTGGAGTCGTACTGCGCCGCGCGCTCGGCCACCGGCGGCTTGATTTTGGCGGCGTTCTTCTGGGCCAGCCGGGCAATCCGCTGGTCGTCTTTCTTGGACATCGGGCCTCCGTTCAAGGGTGGGCGAAATCTAAGGAAACGCCCGCCAATTTGCTTCCGGGTAGGGGTGGGCTCACGCCCACCCCTAGCGAGACGAACTCGCAAATTTGTGCCGGGCGACGGGCCTTTCCCGGCCAATTGGCCCGGTCAGGTTTCTGGTTGGCAAATCCTAGGGCTATTCAACGCCCCGGCCTTGCTGCCCCGCCGCGGGTCGCCGATAGCGCAGGAAGATCATCCCCTCCGGGCGGACCGCCTTGACCAGCACGGCGTCGGGGCTCGAGGCCAGCGCGTAGCCGTAGCCGTTGAACGAGATCGACTCGACCAGACGCCCCTGCCGGTCGATCACCTGGTAGCGGCGCACGGTGTCAGGGATGACGCGGCTCTTCTCCAGCCAGACGTTGCCGTCGCCGCCGGTGAAGGCCTCGTCGAAGGGCGGCTTTACGGGGCTGAAGGGGACTTTTTCGGCGGCCGACCGGAGGTCCGGGGGGAACTTCCGCAGGAAGGCTTCGCGGTCGGAGACGGTGATGGTGAAGACCCGGTCCGGGAGCTTCTGTCCCTTCTGAAGCTCGCCGTCCGGTCCGATCCAGTCGACCCGGTTGGGGTAGACCCGCGCCACCCAGACGCTCCCGTCGGCCAGGACGCCCCACGCATCCTCCCCGCTGAAGACCCGGCGCTCATACCGGCGGCCGGCGTCGCCATCGACTTCGGCCAGGTCCAGCGGAGAGAGCCGGAAGAGGGTGTCGCCCCGCGAGAAGTCGAGCGGGAAGCGGACCACCACGGCCGAGTCCCGCTTGCCGCTCCCGTCGGGGCCGGGGGGCGGATTGAACTGCACGTACCAGTTGCCCTGTCCATCGCGGGCCCGGGGGAGATTGCCCAGGGTGATCTCCGGGCTCCCGATGGCCGTGACGTATGTCCCCTCCAGGGTCCACGTCGTCAGCCGGCGGAGCGCCCAGTCGCCCACGTAGAAGCCGTCACCCGCCCGGAAGAGGGAGAAAGGCCCCTCGAAGAGGGACTTCATTCCCTTGCCAAGATCACGCCCTGAACCCTCGGCAAAATCGAGGACCACCACCCGCCGATCGGCGGGGGAGAGGACGGCCCACCGGTCGCCGCCCAGCCATGTGCCGGCCGTGGCCTCGAAGAGCGTCGTAGGTATAGAGTCGGCCTCGGGCCCGAGGGCGATGTCCGGGGCGTCGGCGGCCTTGGTGCCGCAGGCGGCAGCCAGGAGGAGGGCGCCGAGAAGGGCCGGCCGGGCGAGGGGGAAGGGGCGCATTCTGGGAATCTATAGAGTCAACCGCCGCTCCGCCTTCCTGGCCTGCAACCCTTTGCGCCGTGAGGGCATCAAAGGAAGTACATACAGAAAGGAGGCCCCGATGGTCATGCTCGCCACAGATTCCCCGATCCCCACCTTCCGACTGGTGGATGACAACGGGACCTCCGTTGGTCGCATCGTGCTTCCGGTCGAGGACCGGATCAACGGCTCGGGCGCCGCGACGATCTATCTCCAGCGGGAGTCGCCAATCCGTCGGCGCCGGGTGACGGATACCCGGCTGGCAGCGCAATAGCAGCATCCCCCCCGGGGTGGGCGCATGCCCACCCCTGGCGCAACCAGACGCGACTTCGTTGCATCAGGCTGGACGCCGCTCCCACCCACACGAAATTGCGTTCCTGTCGATAGGGGTGGCCATACGGCCACCCCGGCCTTCAGGCCCCCGGCTCTTGCGACTCCCCCCGCTCCTCGTGCATCCTCCCCTCCAGAACCCACCCAACCCGAGGTCCTTGTGTCGCGACGCCCGTCCCTGCGCCTCATCCTTTTCCTGCTTGCCATCTCCGCCGTCTCTTCAGCCGTCAGCCTGGCTGCCCAGCAGGGCAAGGCCCCGGTCCAGAAGCTGACCAAACCTGACGCCACCTTCGACGAGCCGTTCACCCAGGTGGCCGGGCTCCGGGAGCTGAAAAACGGCGACGTCATCGTGGCCGACATGCGGGACCGGACCCTGCAGAAGATCGACCTGAAGACCGGTGCGGCCACGGCGCTGTCGCGCGAGGGGAGCGGCCCGACCGAGTATCTCTTCCCCACCGGTGTCTACGCGCTGCCCGGTGACAGCACCGGCATTTACGACATGGGCAACCAGCGCTACCTCCTGCTGGACCCCACCGGCAAGGCGGTGAGCACCTTCAGGATGGACGAAGGGAACAGCGGTGGCGGGATGATGATGCTCCGCGCGGCAAGCGGGGCCGATGACAAGGGCCGCCTCTACTACTCCACCCGAGGCGAACAGCGTGGGGGTGGAATGGATGGGGGCCCCCCGGAGTTTTCCGATTCTGGCCGCGTCGTGCGCTATGACCGGAGCAGCAAGAAGTTCGACACCCTCGGCGTCGTGATGGTGCCGAAGCCACTGGTTGAGGCGAGCGGGAGTGCCAACAACCGGTCGGTCAGCATCCGTCGGGTACCGATGGCACCGGAGGATGCCTGGGGCGTGGCGCCGGATGGGCGCATCGGGGTGGCCCGCATCGCCACCGACGAGGTGCAGTGGTGGCTCCCCAATGGCAAGCGTGTGACGGGGCCACCGGTTCCCTTCACACCGATCAAGGTCGTCGAGGCCGACAAGCTGGCCTGGCAGGCGCTGCAGGCGCGCAGCGGCATCAATGTCAACAACAACAACGGCCAGATTACCGTCAGCCCGGCGGCGAGCAAGCCGGAGCCAATCGACCCGTCGATCCAGTGGCCGGCCACCAAGCCGGCGTTTCCGGCGAACGCGGTCCGCGTCGCCCCGACCGGGGAACTCTGGGAACTCCGCTCCACCCCCGCGAACGACCCTCTCCCACTCTACTACGTCTTCGATTCCTCCGGCAACCTGATCAAGCAGGTACGGCTCCCGGCCCAGACTCGGCTCGTCGCGTTCGGAAAGGGCGTGGTGTACCTTGTCCGGCGGGATGCGGATGATCTGGAATATCTCGAGAGGTACAAGCTGTAAGTCGCGTTGATCGTCACCCCGGCGAAGGCCGGGGTCCAGTTGTTGTCGTTCTTCACGCCTTTCGCGTTTCCTTTGCGTCTTTGCGGTAAGAGCTTTTGACCGCAAAGGCGCAAAGAGACGCCAAGGGCTCAACGTGACGCCCTGCTCCCCAATTTCTGAAACGAGACGACGATGCGACAATTGGCGTGGGGACTCGCGTTGTTCGCTTTGGTGGGTTGCGGGGAGAAGGGCCCCAAGCTGGACGCGCCGGTGGTGACCACGCTCCCGAACGGCGCGGTCGAGGTCAGGAACAGCGGGCCGAGCGGGTGGGCGGACACCAGTGGCTGGAGGCTGGTCGAGCTTTACCGGGTCGGTGGTGTGGACGCCGAGGGGCTCGGGGCGGAGGAACTGGTCGATCCGCAGAGCGTGGCGATCGATGCCAGGGGCGGGATCTATGTAGCCGACGAGAAGCCCGCGGTCATCAAGCAGTTCGGCCCCGATGGCGGTTACATCCGGAGTTTCGGGCGGGAAGGGGGCGGCCCCGGCGAGTTCCAGGTGGCGTTCATCGCCGCGGCGCCGGGGGCGCTCGCGCTGCACGATCCCCGGTCGAGCCGGACGAGCGTGTTCGATTCGGCCGGCAATTTTCTCAAGAGCTGGCCGTCGAGCTGCTGCTACTGGTCGAACATCATGGTCAGCCGCGACACCCTGATCTACGTGCCGACCTCCGTGCGGTCGGAAGGGCCGAGCGAGCCGAATGACAACTATTACATCCGCTACCGGCTTGACGGGACGCTGGTCGACACGCTGAAGATCGCGGGGCCCGCTCGTGCCGATGAAGACAAGTACTGGACGGTTTCCGGGGGGGAGGGGCGCAACAAGATGATGTTCATGACGTCCATCCCCTTCGCGCCGGAGGTGCGGACTCCGCTCGATCCTGCGGGCGGCGCCATCGTCGCCTGGACGGGGGAGTACCGATTCTGGGCGACCTCGAACGGCCGAGACACGACCCAGGTTGTTTCGCTCGCAGCGACGCAGTCGACCCTGAGTGAGGATCGTCGTCTGCATATCCGCGACTCGATGGTCGGCCTGTACGCAAAGCAATTCGACAAGAAGGCGGTCGAGGAGGCGTTCAAGGTCTCCGACATCCCGACGGTGGCGCCATATTTCCGTTCGCTCCAGGTCGACGGTCGCCGCAACCGGTGGGTGCTTCCGGACGACGGCGGAAATCACGCCAACGCGCGCTTTGAGGTGTTCGACTCGACCGGGGCCTATCTGGGCGCGGTGCCGCTGCCGGAGACGTTCGGCACGTTCTGGCAGACGGTGTGGGGAGTCGATCGCGTGGCGACGATCGCGGAAGATGCGGATGGGTTGCCGGTGGTGGTGGTGTATGGGATTGAGAAGCGAGGACAGAGGACAGAGGACTGAGGGCGATCCCACCATCCGTCACCCCGGCCCCCGGCTTTCGCCTGAGCAGGGTCGCCGGGGTCCAGCGTTTGAGCTCGCGGCTGAAGCCGCGGCTCGGCTGGTGTCGCTAAAGCGACGGGGAGGCAGTCACCCCGGCGAAAGCCGGGGTCCATGTTCCGGGCTCTTACGCCGATTCGTCACATTCCGCGTTCGACCGGACGCACCGAGGGGGTGGGCATACGCCCACCCCTATCCGGGAGCGTCCAAGCCGTCCCCCCTCTCCCGGAGGGAGAGGGGGATAAGGGGGTGAGGGGTTACGACGGCGGGGCAGGGTGGCGGGGGGCAGGAGTTCGCGGCATTGCGAGGAACCCCAGCTACTGAAGCTCCTCCAGCACCGGCAACCGCCCCACCACCAGCGCCCCATCCTCATCTTCGGCGATTCCGTACACCCACCGCACACTCCACGCCTTCGGGGTGAAGTTGCTGGGCAGGTGGACGGTCGCGAGCCGGCGGCCGTCGGTGCCGAAGACATCCCAACGGTAGGTGGCCGGCCTCGCCTCGGCGACCCTTCCCATGACGAAGGGATGGTACTTGTAGGTGGAGTCCACGACGCGCATCCACAGCCGCCCTCCCGCGTCGAACTGAAGCTCCTCGACCTGATTGCGAGTGTCTCCGTAGTCTTGACCCTCCACGAGGTCGATCAAGGGCGGGAAGGGCCCAGAAGGGAATTCACCCTGCCACTTCTCTGGAATGGTCTTGGCATCGGCAGTTACCGGTACCGCCGCTTCGTCAACGGTAATGATGGACATCGCACCATTTGAGGCGTTTCGAATCTGAGCAGCAAACGTCACCCCATCCGACGTTGCTACCTGACAGCCGCCATCGCTTGCGACCAGCGCCCGGACTCCATAGGGACGGCGCGTACCCGATGGCTGTGTCGCCGTCCAGGCGACATCCTCAACCAGGAGCCACGGTACCGGTTTTGTGTTGGGTCGCCACCAGACGATCGCGACGGTGTCGGGGGGCCCGCCGGGTAAGCGGTACCCGGCCCTCCAGAGCGCGAGTATGTTGCCGTCGCACGAAGCCAGACTCGACGCCATGGCTTCGTCGTACCCGGTCGGCGCCTCAAGTGTGGTGGTGATGGGGACATGATCAGGCCCAAAACGGGTCAGCCGTGACGCGTTGAAATCCAGAGCTTCGACGGTGTCCCCTCGTGCGTGCACACCCAGAATGCGACGAAATTCCCCCGGCCCATCACCCTTCCGGCCGAGAGTTTCTACTTCGCCAGGTGCACCGATTTCCACGATTTGAGTGCGTTCCCCGATGAGCAACTTGTCACCTGCCGTCGCCACCGCCGTTGATCGCAGGACTCCCTCCCCGGCATAAACGACCTCCAGCGACTCGCTCGGGATGGTGCCGAGGTCTCCGAGGACGGAGCCGGATTGGGTGTGGACGAAGGTGGTGTCGCCGGAGGTGGTGATCGAGCCCTGCCAGGTATCGGAGGTCCCGTTGCCTGCGGAATCGCGACACCCGACGACCAGGCACAGGACCAAGACAGCACATGCGGCAGGCCGACCCCTACGAGAAATCAAAGTTGCCTCCGGATGTCCGCATGGATCAGTTCCCTGGCGAGTCAACTGATCGTGTCTCGAACGTCCTCCACTCACACCTCTCCACATCGATCAGCATCCGTCTGACCCACGTCTCCCCAGTGCCATCTGCGCCGATCCGCAGATCGATGCGCACCAGCGTGTCGCCGCGCACCGAGAGTTTTGGCGATCCCTCGGGGTCTTCCCCCAGCGGTGTGTCCACGCACGCTTCACCGGTGTGAAAGTCCAGAACGGAGAGCCAGCTGGTCGAATGCTCAGTTTGGCCGCTCAACACAAAATCGCTGTGAATCACGGCCAAGCGCTCTGCGCCCATCGGGAAAAGCCCGCTCAGGAGCGAGGCCATGCCGATGATTGTCGAGTCACTCATTGGTTTGCTGAATCGCTGGATGATGTCCGTAGGCACCGGGCGGCGAGCTACCCACGGCATCGTCACCGCCAGCGTCTCGGCGCCGGAGGTTCTTACGTAGAGCTCGTTGGATGCCATGACGCCTGTCACAAGCTTGTCGGGGATCGATGCCACGAAGAAATAGGGAAAAAATGTCCGCACACCCGGGGAGTCACGATACGGCGCGGGCAGCGTGCCTCGGCGGATTGCCGAGTCCACGCCGGGTAGCAACACCACCTGGCTGGTGTAGTTGACCGGGTCGAACAGCGCGCCCACGAGGGTGTCGCCGTCCCAGGCGATGCTGTACGCGAGGCCTCCGACCGGGGCGGAGCGTGTTAGCGCACCGCTGGAGAGATCAAAGAAGTTGACCCGCTGAAGTTGCCAGTCCACCGCCGCGAGCAGGGTATCACGGAGCACTGCCATTGCGCCTGGAACCGCGAACTCTCCGGGGCCCCTGCCCTTCCGGCCGATTCGACGACGGAGCGCTCCCGATCGCTCGAACTCACTGATTTGTGCGGATGCGAGGTCGGCCACGAGAAGGCCTCCATCCGCAGTCACCTGGATGGCAAGGATGTGGCTGAGGGGAGCCGAGTCGGGCTCCTCCAGCTTGACCGAATCGAGCAGCGTGACGACTGGGCTGGGGCTGGTCGGGGCCCCCAATTGGCGATCAGTACCGCAGCCGGCGAGCAGCAGGCACACCAGCAAGCAGGGTCCGAGGACCGGATATCGTCTCATGGTCATCATAGTCTGCACCGCGGGATGGGGGGTGCGCTAGAGGGGATATTTGATCGACGAGCGGGTGGTACCCCGCCTTGCGTTCAACCCGTCACCCCCGGTCCCCGCTCCCTCCACGCATCTAACCCCTCACCCCCCGGCCCCCTCTCCCTCCGGGAGAGGGGGTGGTGAAGGGTTGGAGGAGGCTGCGAAATCGTTCGACGTTCACCTCCGCATTCGGGATTCGAAGCACCCGAACACCCAAGGACTCGATCTGCGCGTCGCGTTGGAGGTCGCGAATTGGATGCCCGTCCTCTTGATGGATGGGGCCATCCAACTCGATTGCCAGGCGCAATTGCGCACAATAGAAGTCCACGATGAATGGTCCTACGATTTGCTGACGTCGAAATCGCAGCCCCAACATCCTTCTGCCACGAAGGAGTTCCCATGCCTGCCGCTCGGCAGCGGTTCCCTCACGCCGGAGTCGCCGTGCCTGATCGAGCAGGAGCGGATTCTGGTGTTGACGGGCGATGACACCCCTGCCTGTCGGAACTCTGGGCACACTCGCCTCCCCCGAAATCTGCCCAAGGTGGCTATCAATGCGCGGAATGGTGATACCATTCCCCCGCAAGTCAGCACGAGCAATTGCGTTGGCGCTCACCTCTCCCCTCTCCCGGAGGGAGAGGGGGGTAAGGGGGGTGAGGGGTTACGACAGCGGGGCCGCGGGGCAGGGGGCGAAACGGACACCGGTCCCCCCCTTCCCGAAGGGGAAGATTC
Organism: uncultured Gemmatimonadales bacterium; assembly: GCA_963748815.1. Classification (GTDB taxonomy): domain Bacteria; phylum Gemmatimonadota; class Gemmatimonadetes; order Gemmatimonadales; family GWC2-71-9; genus SPDF01. The sequence continues at coordinate 16,686 of CAVVKJ010000015.1, forward strand.
CGGTAGAATGCTGGAATGATCCGGCTCACCCCCTGCTTGGTTGTGGGATTGTTGCTGCTCGGCGCCTGCGCCGACGAGCCCCACCAGCCTATTGCGACGGATGGCGCCACGGCCACCGGTTCGCTCCAGATCAGTGCGACACCCATTCAGATCCTCGCCCCATCCGACAGTGATGGAGTTCCCCTGTTCGGCAACATTGCCGACGCGACACGCCTGACATCAGGAATCGTCGTGGTGGTCGATCGGCGCATCGATGCCGTCACGCTCATTGATCCGAGAGGCCAACTCGTTAGTCAAGTTGGACGGAACGGGGAGGGTCCGGGCGAGTTCCGCTCGCTCGGCGGGATTGGCCAGTGTGCCCCTGACACCTTGTTCGTCTGGGACCGGATGAACGACCGGATGAACATCCTGGGTCCCGATGGTGCCTTTGTGAACTCCTACCGCCCACCGGGCGATCTGGTGGACCGGTACTGTGCGGGTGCTACCCGGTTCCTGGTATGGACGCGATTCCTGAATTTTGGAACCCCGACTGCAGAGTCACCACCGATCCGCGGTATCGCTGTGCTTGTCTCCGCTTGGGGTGATTCAGTGGGTGGGCTGGGAGAAATCCAGGCGGGCGAGGTGTGGCCGTTGGGTGCGGTCACCCAATTTGCCGTCACCGAGGCTGGGGTCTATTTGGGAACTGCCGACACCGCGGTCGTGTCCCTATACGATACGACCGGTCAGAGACTGCGATCGATTGCCGTGGGGGATGCGCACCGGGCGGCCTCGGAGGTGGACTATGACGCGGCCATCACGAGTTTGACCAGTACCGTACCGGGTACCGCCGAGGAAGTTGCCAGCATGAAGCAGTTCATGCGCAAGCGCTTTCCGATGCCCACATTCCTGCCGGCGTATCGCGCGATCTTCACCAATGGTCGCGGGGGCCTGTTTGTGGTTACCTCACCGCTCGGAGCTGACGCCACCACGATTCGGGTGTTCGATGGTGCCGGCGCTTCGCTCGGCGACATTCTCATTCCCGGGGACTTGGAAATATTTGAAATCGGCAGCGACTATCTGCTGGGGATGACGCAAGATGCGGAGGGAGAACAGCAACTGGTGGTGTACTCGCTGACGGTTGATTGACCCCTCACTCTACCCCCCCCTCTCCCGGAGGGAGAGGGGGATAAGGGGGTGAGGGGTTACAACAGCGGGGCCGCGGGGCAGGGGGCGAAACGGACACCGGTCCCCCCCTTCCCGAACGGGAAGGTTTTCTTAGTATGCTGGAATGACCAGACTCACCCCCTGCTTGGCTGTGGGATTGATGCTGCTCGGCGCCTGCACCGGCAGTGAGCCTGCCGCCGCCTTCAAGTCCCTCGACGTCTCGTCCTCCACCGCCCCTTCCTTCGACCACGCAGAAGTACACCCGATTGCACTGAAGGCCGAGCCCTTTGTGGAGTCAGGCCTCTCGAATCCGTCAGCCATTGCCGTGGTGGGCCCGTATGTTGTCGTCGCCGACCAGACCAAATCCGACAGCATGGTGAAGGTGTATCGGGCTGCCGATGGGTCGCTCGCGTTTGCGACCGGTCGGGATGGGGAGGGGCCCGGGGAGTATCGAACCATCTGGGGGCTGCAAGCGGTGCCCTGGGGCACCGAGTCGAACCCCACCGTATCGGTCTTTGATGTTCGGCTCCGCCGCCTCACCGCGGAAGACCTGAGTCCTGCCGGCCAGGAACTTGAGCCGGCGGAGCGGCCGATCGTGACCCTCCGGCCCGAGGCGACCCCGACTCAGGCGCTCTGGGAAACCGACAGCACCATTCTCGCGCTGGGGTTCTTCCGAGCGGGCCGGCTCGGCGTGTTCAACAATGCGGGCGAGCAAGTCGGTGTGGTGGGTCCCCTTCCCGTGGACGACCCGACCATTCCCGCTCCCGTCCTCCAGCACGCCTACCAGAGCTTCCTCGGCCGGAAGCCGGATGGTTCCCTGCTGGTGGTGGCGAACCGCCACGCCGGGCGACTCGAGATCCTCCGCCCCGATGGGGAGCGTACGACGGTCGTTCGCGGGCCGTACTACTTCGAGCCGCGATTCACCGTGGATCAGGCAAGCGACAGTGCCAGGACGCCGATATTTGCTGGTGGCAATCACCTGAGGTTCGGATACCAATCCGTTGCGGCCACGGACGCCGAGATATTCGCGCTCTTCTCAGGTCGGGTCCGGAAGGACTTCAGCGGTGAGGCGATCTACGGGCGGTTCGTTCACGTCTTTGACTGGTCGGGGAACTTCCTGCGCGCGTACGACTTGGGCCAGGCAGTCTTCCAGATCGACATCGACCCGTCGGGGCAACGGCTCTATGCGCTGGTGCATGAGCCGGAGGTGGGAGTGGTTGTGTTTAATCTGGATCCCGAGGAAGCCAACTGACGACATCAATGCTGCGTCGGCTGCCACTCGCAGGTGGTATCATCCACGACGTACCCCAGAAGTGTCGAGGTCAGGTGATCAGCTGAGTCGGCTCGTTGATCCAGGACAAAGACGGTGTCGTCCCTGAAGGCCGCAACCACCGGGGCATCGCCCGTGGAAGGGATGCTGGCGTCGACGCACGCGGTCTTGAGGTCGCGTGAGAGAATCGTGACATAGAGCGTCGCCGAGATCACGCGGCCATCGATCGTGGCATCACGATGCGCAGCCAGCACCCTTCCGCCGGGAAGCCGATGCAGCGCATAGAACTCGGACAGTACTCCGAACATCTCCGGCGGGGAGAGCTGGCTTTCAGGTCCAAACAGTCCTTTCACATCCGGTGGGATACCTCGGCGATTCCGCTTCGGCACGACCACCGTATCCCGCAGGCGGCCGAGGCTGTCGAGTATCAAAATCCTGTCGGTCCCCGCGAAGGCGACGAGGAGCGTGTCGACCCATGCCGTGACTGCGACGCCATTGTAGATGCCTGCGAGCGGGCCACCGAACTCATACTCCTGGGGAACGGAAACCAGGTACGCGATGGTGCTGTCGCCCTCGACGTATCGCGCGATCCCGGTCCGACGCTCCATGTTCAGGTCGCCGAGCCAGATGCCTCCAGCGTCGTCCTGACCATGATAGGTGATCCCGTTGTACGAGACGGCCGAGAGTAGCGTGTCGCTCGCTTGATCGAAGAACGAGAGTCGTCGGAGCCCGTTGTCGGCGATCGCAACCCGCCCATCGCCCAACGGTAGAATCATCCCCACGGCGCGGAATTCACCGGGGCCGCTGCCCTTTCGGCCGACCACAGCCACCGGCGCTCCCTGCCTGTTGTACCGCACCACCCGTTCGTGGTAGCCGTCGGCAACCCAGAAATCGCCGGCGTCCGAGAACGCCATGACCCGTGGGCTGGCGAGGTAGAGTGACTCCGGCTCCTGGAGTGCGACCTGGGTGACGAGCCGTACGTCAGGGCCGCGACCGGCGGCTGGCAGAGGGGTATCCAGGCGAGTGCATGCGAGGCCCAGTAGGCACACGCCGCCGACCGCCCAGGTACTCGCGCGCAGCCTGTAGCCCATCTCTCTCCTCTCTAGACACATCGATGGATTCTGCGGTGGGGCCAGCGTGGAGGACGACGAGATGTTGGCGTCGCTCCAGCGACACCAGCCGAGCCGCGGGTCTACCCGCGAGTCATAAGGGCCACGATAGCGTGTCCTGGGCCCTTCGGCCAGAGGGCTTGCGCCATCTCCCCCCCCC
>CAVVKJ010000016.1:0-18596 GCA_963748815.1 uncultured Gemmatimonadales bacterium
CCACGGGTGAAGTGTCCGTCGGGCGACGGAACGGTGCTCCGGTGGCTGACACCGGGGTCATGGTGGCGCGCAGCTTTGCAGAATTTCTCGGCCGGGCAATCGAGAGTTCGGAGCCCTTTTTTCGCGCTTCAGGTTTCGTCCCTCTGGACCCAGCCGAAGGGCGGCGGCTGCCGAAGGGTGGCTACCACGGTGGGCGGGTCGGCTAGCCACCGCCCCGCTGTCCCGCGGCCCCGCCAAGCAGCGCCCGCAGCCCAATCAACGCCCGCTCCTCCTGCGCCGTCGCCCCGAAGGCGCCGTCCTTCCGCTGCATCGAGAGCAGGGCCGGCACCGCCCGCGCAATAGCCTTCCGGGCGGGCGGCGTGTTGGCCACCAGCAACGACTCCAGCGCGTGGAAGAGGTCGGCGTTGGCCCAGGTGCCGTCTCCCTGCTGGTTTTCCGCGATGAACAGGGCGGTCTTGAGCGTAGCGCCGCGGTAGACCGGCGGCGAGATTGCCAGCGGATGCAGGGCCGCGATGATGAGGTCGGGCGCGTAGTACCCGCTCCAGTCGTCCCAGACATCGGCGAGCACGGCCAGACTCGTCAGGTGCTTCTTGACGCTCGCCTTCCCCGCCAACCCCGCCATCAGCACCGCCCGCAGCGCCAGGCAACTCACGGCGAACCGCGCCTGCGCCTCCGCGCGAAAGGTCTTGCCGCAGGGCATCGTGATCGGCGCCAGCCGTTCGGTCTCCGGCGCCGGTGCGAAGAACCCCGCCAGGTAGTGGTCGCACGCTTTCTGTTCGTGGCGCGCCGGGTGGCAGCCCTCGCCGAACGCCCCCGGTTGTCCCGCCAGCCCGAGGGTCCAGGTGATGAAGCGTGCGGTGCCCGGTTCCTGCCCCGAGTGCCCCAGGTCCATCAGCTCGATGGCGCGCCAGATGGTGGGGAGCGCCGCGCCGCCGACGCTGCCGTCGGGGCGGAGTCCCTTCTGCAGCGCGACGATGATGGCCGTGCGCGCGGCGTCGTCTCCGGGCGCCGGGCGACCGAGCGCCTCCCGCGCCAGGATCGCCGCGCGGGTACGGCGCGGGGCAAAGAACTCCTCGAGCCGCGTGACGGCGGCCTCGGTGTTGGGGTGCTTCATGCCAGGAGCAGGGAGAGGATGCCGCCTGCCGCCGCCCCGCGGAGGCCGCCGAGGAGCACGTGCGCCAGGGGAGGGAAGGGGGAGTCGTCCATGTCGGCCACCCGCATCCAGCCGGCCCACTCGACCAGCAGCCCCATCAGCCCGAAGAGGAGCCACCAGCCGCCGTGCCCGAGACTCGCGAACCAGAGCCCCGCGATGAGACTGAAGAGCAGCGCTTCGATGAAATAGGCGCCGGGGGCCCGGCGCAACACCGTGCGCCCCGGCTCTCGCGTTCCCCCGGCCACCTTGCCCTCGACCGCCTCCCAAAGGAGGAAGAAGATCCACACGGCCATCCAGCCGAGCACCAGGCGCGCGAGGGGCATCGCCGCTACCAGCGGTTGCGGATCGAATCCGCCAGGATGAGCTGGCCGCGCACCATCACCCGGGTGACGGTGCGCGTGTTGCGAATATCCGCCAGCGGGTCCCGACCCAGGATCACGAGGTCGGCGGCCTTGCCCGGCACCAGCGTGCCCAGCGAGTCCGCCCCCAGGAGCGCCGCCGCGTCGCGCGTGGCCGCCCGCAGCGCCTCGGCGGGGGTCAGCCCTGCGCCGACGAGCAGCTCGAGTTCAAGGTGCTCGCTGGCACCCGGCACCAGCATCTGGTTCGAGGCGTCGGTGCCGGTCACGATCCGTCCGCCGGCCTGCCGGAATGCCCGCACGAACAGGTCCTGCATCGGACGTCCCCGGCGGAACGCGGCGAAGTCGGCGGGCGTCCAGCCGGCACGGCTCACCATTTCTGGAACGTTCCACGCCGCCCGCTCATTGGCGGGCACTGAGAGCAGGTCGGGATTCGTGGCGGAGGCGCTGTCGTCCAACCGGCTGAACACCTCGTGCAGCGCCAGCGTCGGGACCATCGTCACCTTCGTCTCGGCGAGTTGCTCCGCCAGGCGGGAGAGGGTGACGGAATCGAGGGTGGCCCAGCTCCGCTCGAAGGCGGTCCACCCCGCCCAGAAGCCGTTCTGGTGGGCGGCGAAGAGCGCATCGGGCCGTCCCGCCGCTTCCGGCACGCCGCTGAGGTGCTCGATCGATGCGACACCGAGCTTGCTCGCCGTGAGCGCGTCGGTCAGGCCGAGGTGAACGGCCACCGGCATCCGGAAGGTGCGGGCCTCGTCGACCACCGCCTCGAGGAGTTCCGGCGTGAGGCGGGTGTAGCCCTTGATGAAATGGGCGCCAGCGACGGAGAGGCGGTCCACCGCCTGCCGGGCCCCGCGGGTGTCGGTCACTTCGGTGGCGTTGGGGTAGGTGGCGGGCGCGCCGTCGATCATCGCCCCCGCCACGTAGATCCGCGGGCTCAGGCTGCCGCCAAGGTCGGCGGCCTCCGACATCGCGAAGATGCTGTCGGCCTGGTTGTGGACATCGCGCACGGTGGTGACGCCGTAGGCCACGTAGCGGTCGAGCGCCCAGCGGGCCACGTGCGCGTGCGCGTCGATGAGGCCGGGGATGATCCAGCTGCCGGACACGTCGACCTGCTTGGTGCCACGGGGGAGAAGCACATTTTCCCGCTGACCGACCGCCTCGATGGTGCTGCCTCGCACGAGGACCACGCCGTCGCGAATGGGCGTGCCGCCTCGACCGTCGAGGATGGTGGCACCCATGAGGGCGGTGCGCGGGGGACCCTGCTCGGCGCAGCCGCCGAGGAGGGAGAGGCCGAGGGCCAGGGTGGTGACGGTCGCTGCGGCTCTGATCATCGCGAGGCCCGAACGGTGAAGGGGTCGGCGGAAAAGCGCCCCGGGGTGGCCGGGGCGCTGGAGGAATCTACTTCCCTCTCTTCTTTACCGGCGCCTTCTTCCTGGCAGGCGCTTTCCGCTTCGCGGCCTTCTTCACCGCTTTCTTCTTCGCGGGCGCCTTCTTCCTGGCGGCCTTCTTCGCTGCCTTCTTCTTCGCCGGCGCCTTCTTCTTGGCGGCCTTCTTCACCGTCTTCTTCTTTGCCGGTGCCTTCTTCTTGGCGGGCGCCTTCTTCTTGGCCGGCTTCTTGGCGGCCTTCTTCTTGGTCGCGGGCGGCTTCGCGGCCTTGGGCGCGGCAGGCGCCGGCGGTGGTGGGGGTGGTGGCGGTGGAGTCGGCACCTTTTGGGGTGACATCGGCATGGGGTCCATCCATCCCGCCCCGGACCAGCCCATCTCCAGATCGCTCATCGGGTGTTCCTCCGCCTGCTGGTGCGACGCCCCCCGTCGCCGGACCGCGCAACCTGCGCGGGCGTAATTTCTTCCCTAATTACTCGCACTTCCGGAGAGGTTGTGCAAGCACCGGAACCATCGAATGGATGGCGGAGCGGGTCACCCGATCACTTGGCGGGCCTCAGAGGCTCTCGTGCTTGCCTATAAGAACAAACACTACAACCACTTACGTCATTGCGCCGGTGGGCCGGGCACTGGTGACCCACACCGAGGGGGTGGGCATACGCCCACCCCTGGCACGGCGAATTCAAGACTCCTCGCCCGGTACCGGGGGATGGCTTCCATCCACACGTCCTTAGGGAACTCCCCAACTGGGAGGAGCTCGTCAGCCGGCACCGCTTCGGGCCTTCGCTGGCGCAGGAGCGGGCCTTTGCCCGCCCCTGGCATCCGTCCGCCCCGCCTTTCACCCGCGCCGCCCATCCATATACTTTCCCCTAGTGAACCATCCCCGGCCGCTCCTCCTTTGCACCCTCACCGTGCTTCTGCTCGCGCTGGTCCCGCCGCTCTGGGCGCAGGCCGCTGTCGAGGTGCAGGTGACGCCCGCGCAGCTGCGGCTGAGAGTCGCGCAGCAGGAGCGGCTCTTCCTCAGCGCCTACGACGCCGACGGCAATCTCCTCTCCGAGCCGGCGTTCTCCTTCGCCGTCTCGAAGGCCGGGGTGGTGAGCGTGGACAAGGCGGGGACGGTGGTCGGCGTCGCCCCGGGGACGGCGACGATCGAGGTCCGTGCCGGCACCGGGAAGGCCAACGTGTCCGTCACGGTCACCGGGCCGCCACCGCCGCGGGAACCCGAACCGGTTCCCGTCCTGCCTGCGGGCGCGCGCCTCGTTCCGAATCCCGATACGCTCTGGCTGCTGCGGCTCGAAACGGCGCGTGTCTCGATGGCCCTCACCACACCGAGCGGTTCCGGGCTCGGCCAGGTGCAGGTGAGCTGGCGGTCGACGGCACCCGACGTCGTTTCGGTGACGGACGCCGGCGAAGTCAACGCGCTCCAGTGGGGCGTGGCGCAGCTGATCGGGACCGGTCCCGGCGGGCTGACGGGTACGGTGAACGTCCTGGTGCGTAACGACTCACTCGCCGTGACCCCCGATCGAATGGTCCTTCCCGTGACCGGTGCGGATTCGGTGCAGGTCACCGTCCCGGCCCAGGGAGGTCGCCCCGTCACCCAGGGAATCGCCTGGCGGAGCAGCGACTCGACCGTGCTGCGTGTCAGTCGCGATGGGGTTGCACTCGGCGCCTCCCCGGGTGAGGCGCACATGCTGATGGTCGGGTTCGGGCAGCAGCGGGCCGTGCGAGTGACCGTTCACCCGCCGGTGACCCGACTCCTCCTCGCCCCCGCGCCGAACGTGCCCATCCGGCTCGCTCCCGGGGCGACCGCCCCCTTCGTGCTGCAGGCGCTCGCCGCCGATTCCGTCCCCGTCGCCATTGCCGGCTACGACTGGGTGGTGGGCGACACGACCGTCGCCACTTTTGACCCGGTCTCCAGGCGGCTCACCGGCCGCGGCATCGGCCGCACCACCCTGACCATGACGACCTTCGGTTTCGAGCCAACGGTCTGGGAGGTGGAGGTCTTTGCCGGCGGTCTCGCGTTCCGACGGGAGCGGGTTCGCCTCCTTCCGGGGATGACCGACTCGTTGGTCGTGTCGGTGCTCGACGCGAACGGGCAGGCCATTGGCCCGCCGAGTGCCGTCGACTACACCATCGACCGGCCGGAGGTGGCCACGGTCGACTCCGCCGGGTACGTCACGGCGGCGAGCGTCGGCGGCGCGACGATCACCGCGCGCACGCCGTGGGGCACCACCGCCACCATCCGTCTCTTCGTGACGGAGGACCTTCTGGTGAGCGTGCGCCGCAGCACCGGCGCCGACCTCGTGCAGGTCGATCCCGCCGATGCCGGGTCGCTCGTACCAATGCTCGTCAACGGCAGCCTGAACCAGCAGGCGGTGTGGTCTGCCGACGGCACGCGCATCGCCTTCAGCGGCACCGTCGACGGCAATGCGGACATCTACGTGATGGACGCCGACGGGAAGAACCTCACCCGCCTGACGACCGCCACCGAGGCGGACCTGGAACCGGCATGGTCGCCCGATGGCGGGACGATCGCCTTCACGTCCCTCCGTGGCGGCACGTCGCACATCTGGGCCATGAACGCCGACGGCACCAGTGCGCGGCAGCTCACCGACGGCGCCGGCGCAAGTTCGTCGCCCACCTTCCGGCGCGACGGCCGGATGATCGCCTTCATCTCGACCCGCGATGGCAACGCCGATCTCTTTGAAATGGGGAGCGAGGGCGCCGAGCCGACCGCCATTACGCGGACGCCGGAACCGGAATCGTTCCCGGCGTACTTCCCGAACGGCGATCTGGCCGTCGCCGTGACCCGTCCCGGTCGCGGGGACATCCTCCGCATCCGCGCCGGCGACGGGCAGCGGATCATGCTGCAGTCGCTGGCCGGCACCATCACCTCGATGGCGCTCGCCCCGGACGGCGGCACCCTCGCCTATTCGCTGGCCCAGCCCGCCCCGGACCCGAAGACCCCTCCCGTCACCTCGTTCCAGTTCAAGGGTCTCACCCCCGACCTCGCGCCGCTGGTCCTGCCGATCCCCGGTGATGTCGTCTCGGCCTCCTTCCAGGGTACTCGGTGAAGGCCCTCGTCCTGCCGAAGCTGGGTGGATGGGAAGACCTCGTCGTGGATGACGTCCCGGCGCCGGAGATTCGCCACCCGAACCAGGTCCGGGTGCGGGTCCACACCGCCGGCATCAACCATCTCGACCTGTTCATTCTCGGCGGGCTCCCCGGCATCACCTACACCTTCCCGCACATCGTCGGCAGCGATGCCGCCGGGGTGATCGAATCGGTGGGGTCGGCAGTGACGGGCTGGCAGGTCGGTGACCGGGTGATGATGAACCCCGGCATCGGCTGCAATGAGTGCGAACTGTGCGCCGCCGACCAGCAGCCGCTCTGCCGCGACTACCGGCTCCTCGGCGAGCATGTGCCAGGTACCATCGGGGAGTTCGTCGTGGTCCCGGCGACCAACCTGGCGCGAGTCCCGGATGCCATGCCATGGACGCAGGCCGCCGGTTTTTCGCTCGTGGCGCTTACCTCCTGGCGGATGATGATGGCCCGCGCGAAGGTGCGGGCCGGCGAGACGGTCCTCATCTGGGGCATCGGCGGCGGGGTGGCGCAGTGCTGCCTGCAGATTGCCACGATGCTCGGTGCGACCACCATCGTCACCAGCTCCTCCGACGAAAAGCTGGAGCGGGCCCGCGCGCTGGGCGCCGACCACCTGCTCAACCACGCTCGTGAGGATGTGCCGAAGGCGGTTCGCGCAATCACCGGCGGGCGCAATGCCGACGTCGTGGTCGACAACGTCGGCGAGGCCACCTGGCAGAAATCGCTGCGCGCGCTCGGCCGCGGCGGTCGCCTCGTGACGTGCGGCGGCACCACCGGGCCGATGGTCACCACCGACGTGCGGAAGCTCTTCTGGTACCAGTGGGACATCCTGGGGAGCACGATGGGCGGCGACCGGGAGTACCAGGAAGTGGCGCGGCACGCCGCCGAGGGGCGGCTCTGGCCGGTGGTGGACTCGGTGGTTCCGCTGTCGGAGGGGGCGCAGGCCTTCCGGCGCATGGCCGATGGCGCACAGTTCGGCAAACTCGTGATCGAGGTGGCACCGTGAACGAACTCTGGGACCGGCTCTCCTACGGGATGGAACAGCTCAGCTTCTTCCTGCCGGCCATCATCGGCGCCGGCGTCCTCCTGCTGGCCGGGTACTTCGTGGCACGGCAGGTGGAGAAGTGGGTGGACCGCACCCTGATGAAGCTCAACTTCAACCGCATGGCCAAGGAGGGCGGACTCGCCGAGGTCATGGAGCGGGCAGAGCCGTCGCTCGATCCGGTGCACGCCGTCGGCAAGCTCGCCTTCTGGCTCGTGATGCTGGTGGTGATCCTCCTCTCCAGCACGGCGCTCGGGCTCGAGAGCATCAACGAGATGTTCGGCCTGATGCTCGGCTTCCTGCCGACGCTCATCAGCGCCATCGTCATCGTCATCCTCGGCATCGTGGTCGGCGAATTCCTCCGCGGACTGATCGTGGCGTCGGCCGGCGGGGTGGAGGGGGTGCCGACGCTCGCCCGGGTGTCGAAGGGCGTCGTGGTGATGATCGCGGTGTTCATGGCGGTGCAGCAGGTGGGCGTCGCCGAGGACATCGTGACGACGGCGTTCACACTGATCCTTGGGGCGGTCGCGCTCGGTGCCGGTCTGGCGTTCGGCATCGGGAACACGAAGTTGGCCGGGGAGGTCACCCGCCGCTGGTACGAGGAGGGGCGGCGGCCGACGGACGGAGCGGACACGGGCGACGGATCCGAAGCCGGAGGAGTAAACGCCGTCTTTCCGAACCGTCACCCCCGCGAACGCGGGGGTCCAGTGAACAGACATCTGGATTCCCGCTTGCGCGGGAATGACGAGCTTGGCACAATCGATCCCGGCTTTCGCCGGGCTGCCCCGCTGCCCCGCTGCCCCGCTGCCCCGCCGCCTACCTCACATCAAACATGTAGCTGTTGAGGTACTGGATGGTGGCGGTCGTGCTCCGCCACCTGGAAGGCCAGCAGGTCGCCGCTGGTGACGAGCCCGATCAATCCCCGCGCGTCGGTGACCGGCAGGTGCCGGATCCGCTTCTCGCTCAGGATGGCGCCGCACTCGTCGATGCTGGTTTCGGGCAGGCAGGTGATGACAGGCGAGGTCATCACTTCGCGCACCTTCGTTTCCGCCGGACTCCGCCCCGCCGCCACCACCCGCCGCAGGATATCTCGTTCCGTGAAGACGCCCAGCAGGGTGCCGTCTTCCAGCACGACGAGGCCGCCGATGGTGTGCTGGTTCATCACCTGGGCGGCGGCGAGGACGGTGTCGGACGGGGCGATGGAGATGACGTCGCCGCTCTTGCGAGCAAGCAGGTCGCGGACGGTGGGCATCGGCGCGCTCCTGAGGAGGATGCTCCGATATTACGTGTTCGGTGCGGGGACCGCCAGCGCCGGGCCGAAGGCAGGGTTAGCGGCGGGACCGACGGATGATGGCGGCCAGGATTCCGGCGCCTGCCGCCGCGATGGCGATCGCCACGATGGGCCAGGGTGCGGTGTCGCCCCCGGCGGCACTCCCGGAACCGATGAAGCCGGCCGCAACGCCCAGCCCGACGATACCCGCGATCAGCGCCGCGGCAACCCGGCGTCTGGACGGCACCGTCGCCGATTCCTGCCCGATGGCGATCGCCGCGGCGGCGCGGAGGTCTTCCTTGCTGGTGCCGGGGTACTGGGCCTCGAACTTCTCGACCTCAGCCCGCAGGCGCCGGCCGAGATCCTGGGCCCGTGCCGAGGCCGGCGGCGGCGGTGGGACCATCGGGACGAATACCATCTAGAACTCCCGTTTCTTCATCTCCTTGAAGAGCCGCCGGGTCTCGGAGTCCATCTCCTCCGGCTTCTGCCGCAAGGTGGAGTCGTACTGCGCCGCGCGCTCGGCCACCGGCGGCTTGATCTTGGCGGCGTTCTTCTGGGCCAGCCGGGCAATCCGCTGGTCGTCTTTCTTGGACATCGGGCCTCCGTTCAAGGGTGGGCGAAATCTAAGGAAACGCCCGCCAATTTGCTTCCGGGTAGGGGTGGGCTCACGCCCACCCCTAGCGAGACGAACTCGCAAATTTGTGCCGGGCGACGGGCCTTTCCCGGCCAATTGGCCCGGTCAGGTTTCTGGTTGGCAAATCCTAGGGCTATTCAACGCCCCGGCCTTGCTGCCCCGCCGCGGGTCGCCGATAGCGCAGGAAGATCATCCCCTCCGGGCGGACCGCCTTGACCAGCACGGCGTCGGGGCTCGAGGCCAGCGCGTAGCCGTAGCCGTTGAACGAGATCGACTCGACCAGACGCCCCTGCCGGTCGATCACCTGGTAGCGGCGCACGGTGTCAGGGATGACGCGGCTCTTCTCCAGCCAGACGTTGCCGTCGCCGCCGGTGAAGGCCTCGTCGAAGGGCGGCTTTACGGGGCTGAAGGGGACTTTTTCGGCGGCCGACCGGAGGTCCGGGGGGAACTTCCGCAGGAAGGCTTCGCGGTCGGAGACGGTGATGGTGAAGACCCGGTCCGGGAGCTTCTGTCCCTTCTGAAGCTCGCCGTCCGGTCCGATCCAGTCGACCCGGTTGGGGTAGACCCGCGCCACCCAGACGCTCCCGTCGGCCAGGACGCCCCACGCATCCTCCCCGCTGAAGACCCGGCGCTCATACCGGCGGCCGGCGTCGCCATCCACTTCGGCCAGGTCCAGCGGAGAGAGCCGGAAGAGGGTGTCGCCCCGCGAGAAGTCGAGCGGGAAGCGGACCACCACGGCCGAGTCCCGCTTGCCGCTCCCGTCGGGGCCGGGGGGCGGATTGAACTGCACGTACCAGTTGCCCTGTCCATCGCGGGCCCGGGGGAGATTGCCCAGGGTGATCTCCGGGCTCCCGATGGCCGTGACGTATGTCCCCTCCAGGGTCCACGTCGTCAGCCGGCGGAGCGCCCAGTCGCCCACGTAGAAGCCGTCACCCGCCCGGAAGAGGGAGAAAGGCCCCTCGAAGAGGGACTTCATTCCCTTGCCAAGATCACGCCCTGAACCCTCGGCAAAGTCGAGGACCACCACCCGCCGATCGGCGGGGGAGAGGACGGCCCACCGGTCGCCGCCCAGCCATGTGCCGGCCGTGGCCTCGAAGAGCGTCGTAGGTATAGAGTCGGCCTCGGGCCCGAGGGCGATGTCCGGGGCGTCGGCGGCCTTGGTGCCGCAGGCGGCAGCCAGGAGGAGGGCGCCGAGAAGGGCCGGCCGGGCGAGGGGGAAGGGGCGCATTCTGGGAATCTATAGAGTCAACCGCCGCTCCGCCTTCCTGGCCTGCAACCCTTTGCGCCGTGAGGGCATCAAAGGAAGTACATACAGAAAGGAGGCCCCGATGGTCATGCTCGCCACAGATTCCCCGATCCCCACCTTCCGACTGGTGGATGACAACGGGACCTCCGTTGGTCGCATCGTGCTTCCGGTCGAGGACCGGATCAACGGCTCGGGCGCCGCGACGATCTATCTCCAGCGGGAGTCGCCAATCCGTCGGCGCCGGGTGACGGATACCCGGCTGGCAGCGCAATAGCAGCATCCCCCCCGGGGTGGGCGCATGCCCACCCCTGGCGCAACCAGACGCGACTTCGTTGCATCAGGCTGGACGCCGCTCCCACCCACACGAAATTGCGTTCCTGTCGATAGGGGTGGCCATACGGCCACCCCGGCCTTCAGGCCCCCGGCTCTTGCGACTCCCCCCGCTCCTCGTGCATCCTCCCCTCCAGAACCCACCCAACCCGAGGTCCTTGTGTCGCGACGCCCGTCCCTGCGCCTCATCCTTTTCCTGCTTGCCATCTCCGCCGTCTCTTCAGCCGTCAGCCTGGCTGCCCAGCAGGGCAAGGCCCCGGTCCAGAAGCTGACCAAACCCGACGCCACCTTCGACGAGCCGTTCACCCAGGTGGCCGGGCTCCGGGAGCTGAAGAACGGCGACGTCATCGTGGCCGACATGCGGGACCGGACCCTGCAGAAGATCGACCTGAAGACCGGTGCGGCCACGGCGCTGTCGCGCGAGGGGAGCGGCCCGACCGAGTATCTCTTCCCCACCGGTGTCTACGCGCTGCCCGGTGACAGCACCGGCATTTACGACATGGGCAACCAGCGCTACCTCCTGCTGGACCCCACCGGCAAGGCGGTGAGCACCTTCAGGATGGACGAAGGGAACAGCGGTGGCGGGATGATGATGCTCCGCGCGGCAAGCGGGGCCGATGACAAGGGCCGCCTCTACTACTCCACCCGAGGCGAACAGCGTGGGGGTGGAATGGATGGGGGCCCCCCGGAGTTTTCCGATTCCGGCCGCGTCGTGCGCTATGACCGGAGCAGCAAGAAGTTCGACACCCTCGGCGTCGTGATGGTGCCGAAGCCACTGGTTGAGGCGAGCGGGAGTGCCAACAACCGGTCGGTCAGCATCCGTCGGGTACCGATGGCACCGGAGGATGCCTGGGGCGTGGCGCCGGATGGGCGCATCGGGGTGGCCCGCATCGCCACCGACGAGGTGCAGTGGTGGCTCCCCAATGGCAAGCGTGTGACGGGGCCACCGGTTCCCTTCACACCGATCAAGGTCGTCGAGGCCGACAAGCTGGCCTGGCAGGCGCTGCAGGCGCGCAGCGGCATCAATGTCAACAACAACAACGGCCAGATTACCGTCAGCCCGGCGGCGAGCAAGCCGGAGCCAATCGACCCGTCGATCCAGTGGCCGGCCACCAAGCCGGCGTTTCCCGCCAACGCAGTCCGCGTCACCCCGACCGGCGAGCTCTGGGAACTCCGCTCCACCCCGGCGAATGACCCTCTCCCGCTCTACTACGTCTTCGATTCCTCCGGCAACCTGATCAAGCAGGTACGGCTCCCCGCCCAGACTCGGCTCGTCGCGTTCGGAAAAGGCGTGGTGTACCTTGTCCGGCGGGATGCGGATGATCTGGAATATCTCGAGAGGTACAAGCTGTAAGTCGCGTTGATCGTCACCCCGGCGAAGGCCGGGGTCCAGTTGTTGTCGTTCTTCACGCCCTTCGCGATTCCTTTGCGCCTTTGCGGTGAAAAGCATTTACCGCAAAGACGCGAAGAGGCGCCAAGGCCGCAAAGCCACACCCGCCACCACCATGAGAAGGCTATGAGACGATTCTTCTTTGTACTTGCGTTGGTGGTAGTCGTGGGGTGCGGGGAGAAGGGCCCCAAGCTGGACGCGCCGGTGGTGACCACGCTCCCGAACGGCGCGCTCGAGGTCAGGAACAGCGGGCCGAGCGGGTGGGCGGACACCAGTGGCTGGAGGCTGGTCGAGCTCTACCGGGTCGGTGGTGTGGACGCCGAGGGGCTCGGGGCGGAGGAACTGGTCGATCCGCAGAGCGTGGCGATCGATGCCAGGGGCGGGATCTACGTCGCGGACCAGAAGCCGTCGGTCATCAAGCAGTTCGGGCCCGACGGCCAGTACATCCGGAGCTTCGGGCGTGAAGGCGGCGGGCCGGGCGAGTTCCAGGTGGCGTTCATCGCGGCGGCGCCGGGAGCGCTCGCGCTGCACGACCCACGGTCGAGCCGGACGAGCGTGTTCGATTCCGCGGGCAATTTCCTCCGGAGCTGGCCGTCGAGCTGCTGCTACTGGTCGAGCATCATGGTGAGCCGGGACACGCTGATCTATATCCCGACGTCGGGAGGCCGCACGCCGGAGGGAGAGCGCCCCAAGCGGCATTACATCCGGTACCGGCTCGACGGCACGCTGGTGGACACGATGCGGATTCTCAACCCCGCCCCATCGGACGAACCGGAGTGGATCCTGACGGGGGGCAGCGGGAACAACAAGATGATGATGTCCACCACCGTGCCGCTGGCGGCCGGGACCACCTGGGCGCTGGATCCGGCCGGTGGCGCCCTCTTCGCCTGGACCGGGGACTACCGGTTCGTCGCGAGCAGGACGGGGCTCGACACGGCCCAGATCGTGTCGCTCGCTGCGGCGCCCGCCACTGTCACCGACGATCGTCGCACCCACATCCGGGACTCGATGGTCGGTGAATTCGGGAAGCAGTTCGACAAGAAGGCCGTGGAGGACGCGTTCAAGCTCTCCGACATCCCGTCCACCGCGCCGTACTTCGAATCGATCCAGGTGGATGGGCGCGGTGACCGTTGGGTCCGGCCCGATGACGGCGGGAGCCCTCTGACGGCCCGCTTCGATGTCTTCGACTCGACGGGCGCATATCTTGGCGCGGTGCCGGTGCCGGGCATCTTCGGCAGCTCGTGGCGCACGGTGTGGGGCGTGGACCGCGTGGCGACAGTGGCCGAGGACGCGGATGGGTTGCCGGTGGTGGTGGTGTATGGGATTGAGAAGCGAGGACAGAGGACTGAGGACTGAGGGCTGGGAACTGAGGGCGACCCCCTTCTGTCATTGCGAGGCCACGGAGTGGTCGAAGCAATCTCGGGCCGGCTTCTCAATGTTCTGTGCCAAACCGCCGCACCTCAATCGATACCTCTCCGTCCTCACTCATCCCCAGCAAGGCAAGTCTGTCTCCGTACACATCCAGGATCTCCGACCGGCCGGGCATGAATGCCTCGGGCGCCGCCGGGAGCACTATCGTGGCAACTGGGACGCCGTTCGGCGAAATGACCGTCCATCGCCGTTCCTTCGCCCCCGGGGTGACGTACTCGCCCGCCCAGATATTCTGCTGGTCGTCCACCATCAGGGCACCCACCGCCGGCAGCCGATCGACCTTCGGGGCATCCTGCATTGCCTCGAGGATTACACTCGCCATTTCTCCATATTCGTCCGAAATGCCCTCTCGCCACGCCGACATGTTGGCCTCCATCGGCACTGTTTGATGGCCGCTGCCGGTGAGTCGCAGGCTGAGTTGTATGCCTCGGAACAGCGAAACGTCGAGCGAGTCGGTCGGCCCGATGACGATAGTCGAGCCGCGGGCATCGTAGGCCGCCGATCGGGCGAATGCGACGGGGAAGCGGCTTCCGCGGGGGGTCAGCGCCCGCTCCAGGCCACGCCAGAGGCCGAGGCTGTCGACGAGCTGTCCCGTGGAGTCATAGACGAGGAGCGGGACCGGGTCGCGCTCGAACTCACCGCTCGGCAGGCCCACGATGTCGCCGCGATTGGGCCGCTGCTGCCACCAGGTGGCCACAACCCGATCCGAGCCTAGCCATCCAAGCACATCCAGTTCCCGCCTGCTCGATCCGGCCTCCAACCGAGGGACGATTCCTAGGACGCGGCCGTCTGGGGTGAGGTGCGTGATTCGCCCGCTGTAGTCAGCCACGAAGAGTGTTCCGTCCTCGACGATCCCGACCCGAAGGATGCCCCGGTACTCGCCCGGCCCGCTGCCCTGCCGGCCGAGGCGACGGAGGCTGTGGCCGTCGGGGGAGAGTGCTACGAGGTCGGAGCCGCTGCCGATGACGAGGGAGGATTCTGCTGCGAACACCGCCGTCGCACTCCCAATGAGTTGGAGGGTGTCATGGGTGGTGGTGGAGTAGAGTGGCGTGGAACTCCACGTGGGCAACGCGTCAGCATTGAGCTCGTCTATGTGAACGATCGTGACGCCTGCGGAGTCGCGGCGCGCCACTTCCGTCGTGGGTCGATCGTCTTGGTTGCAGCCGGAGAGAGCGATCGCGAGAACAACGACTACCGCGAAAACCCTCACTTCAACGCCCCCGGCACCGGCAACCGCCCCACCACCAGCGCCCCATCCTCATCTTCGGCGATTCCGTACACCCACCGTCCCGCCCATGCCCTTGGAGTAAAGTTGCTGGGCAGGTGGACGATGGCCAGGCGTTTCCCGTCGGTGCCGAACACGTCCCAGCGATAGGTGGACGGCCTCGCTTCGGCAACTTGATACATCACCGTCGGGTGAAACATGTAAGTGGAATCCACCACCTGTACCCACAGCCGGGCTTGGCCGTCCATGTGAATCGCCTGAACTTTGTTGCGGGTGTCACTGAATTCCTGGGCCCCGAACAGGTTGAGCATCGCGGGTAGAAAGCTTGAGTCGAACTCACCGCGCCACTGTTCGGGAATAGTTCGCGCGTCGGCGGTGACAGGCACGTCGGCTGCATCGGCCGAGATGATGATGAGGGAGTCAGTCGCGCCGTCGTGAAGCTGGACGGTGTAAAACACGGCGTCACCGATCGCCACCCGACACCCGCCATCACTGGCGATGAGGGCGCGGGTGCCGAAGGGGTTCCGAGGTCCGAACATGTTGCCGGTGAAGATCCAAGCGAGATCGGGAACCCGCAGCCACGGCGTCGTCGGCGGTCCCGGCTTCCACCACGCCACCGCCACAGTATCGGGCGTGCGATCCATGCCTTTGGGTCCGACGATCCGTGGATTCCATGTGATTAATGTGCGGCTCTGGCAATGCGCCATGCCGGTGTATCGGAGGCCGGAGAATCCGTCGGGCGCCTCGACTGTGACGCTGGCGGGGGCCCCACCGCGAGGGATGCTGGTGAGGCGACTTGAACTGGCATCGAGCGCCACAACCGTATCGCCATTGGCGCGCAGGCCGATGATGCGCCGAAACTCCCCCGGTCCGTCTCCCTCCCGACCGAGCGTGTCGATCTCGTCGGGCGAATCGATCACGACAATCTGTGTTCCTTCACCAACCAGCAACCGTTCTCCTGCCGTGGTCACGACGGTCGATTGCAGTACACCTTCACCTGCATAGACCACCTCCAGCGACTCGCTCGGGATCGTGCCGAGGTCTCCAAGGATGGAGCCGGATGTGGTGTGGACGAAGGTGGTGTCGCCGGATTGGGTGATGTCACCCTGCCAGGTGCTCGAGGATGCGAGGCTACCGCTGTCTCGACAGCCAGCGAGCACGCAGAGGCTCAGCGTCGAGCCGATCAGGCCGACGTACGTTGAAGGCATCGTGGAGATCCTCGCTTAGTGTGGCACCTGCCAGAGGAGCGCCTGGTACCAGCCCTCCTCGTCCGTCCGGATCGATTGCAAGATCCAGGGTTCGACGACTCGCACAACGGCTGGGTCGATCCGCCAGGAGGCCAGGGTTGCTCCGTTCTCCGAGTCGACGCGCTCTATAATCGTGTCGAAGACCCGATCGGCGTCTTCAACGGGATAGTAGGTGCTCCCCTCCGCCTGTACTGCCGGACCTAGCCCACTTGGCCATTGTGGGTCGGGTACCAGCACAGCGATCCAGAGCGCATCAGTGGTATCGACCCAGACCCCGATCAGAGTTGGGCTTGGCGCGGACGATGGCGTTGGGGCGGCGTACTTGGTGTAGTCCGCGAAATAGTCGCGCTTGATCGACAACGTGCGAACGAGGTGGGCCGGTGCGCTCCAGTATTGGAACTGAAGGTGCCAGAATCGCGGTGCACTCCAGAAGCCGCTGTCGGGCGCAGCGGCGAGGTGCACCCAGCGCCAATTCTCGAATCCTTTGGGAAGTGTGTCCCCGAAGGCCAGTAGGCGCTCCCCCGCGGCCGTCACCTGCGACATTGGCGGTCCTGAACCTCGATTGCCGCTCGATATCACGAAGGTTCCATCAGGTAGGGGAAGCAGGCTAGCCGGTCTGAATTGCCACGGACGTGATAGGCCGAGCGTGTCCGGCGGGCGAATGGTCGTGACTCTGCGCAATGTCGCGTCGTATATCCATGCCGAATCGTTGATCCTGTGGATGTGCTCTGGCCGGCGGTACTCGTTGGGGCCTTCCCCATGCCGACCGATGAGGCGGATGAAATGCCCAGCCGAGTTATACAGGCGTACGAGCTCTTCCGGCGGTCCATCCGGGGTGGTGACCAGGTAATGGTCGTTGATCTCCGGGCTGACGTGCGGCATGCTGGCGAGCGCACCGTCACCTTCGGGATCGCCGAGGATGGCGAGAAGCTCGATGCCCGCTTCGGCGGGTGGATGGGCTCGGTCGCAGCTCAACACCAGCGCAGTCAGAAGCGCGAGGGGCAGTCGGCTACGGTCCATCGCTTCTCCTGTCTGGTCCGTTCTGGGTGGATTGCGTGGCTCCCCTGACCTTCTGGCCACGATAGCATGAATTGCTCGGTCTGAACAGATGGCGGCCGAGGTCCATGTTGAGGGCGCATCCGCGATACCGGGGCATTCCGCGCTCGAATTGGGCGCACCGAGGGGGTGGGCATACGCCCACCCCTTGGACAGCGAATCCACGACTTCGCGCCCGTCGTCAGGTAGTGGTGTTCACTCACGACCTCCCGCAAAGCCCATTGACCGCGACTATCTCCCCGTCCAACACGAGATCATGAACCCGCCGTTGCAGGGGCGGGCATATGCCCGCACCTGCCCGGAAGGGTCCAAGCCGACCCCCCTCTCCCGGAGGGAGAGGGGGATAAGGGGGTGAGGGGTTACAACAGCGGGGCCGCGGGGCAGGGGGCGAAACGGACACCGGTCCCCCCCCTTCCCGAAGGGGAAGATTCCGGTAGAATGCTGGAATGATCCGGCTCACCCCCTGCTTGGTTGTGGGATTGTTGCTGCTCGGCGCCTGCGCCGACGAGCCCCACCAGCCTATTGCGACGGATGGCGCCACGGCCACCGGTTCGCTCCAGATCAGTGCGACACCCATTCAGATCCTCGCCCCATCCGACAGTGATGGAGTTCCCCTGTTCGGCAACATTGCCGACGCGACACGCCTGACATCAGGAATCGTCGCGGTCGTCGATCGGCGCATCGATGCCGTCACGCTCATTGATCCGAGAGGCCAACTCGTTAGTCAAGTTGGACGGAACGGGGAGGGTCCGGGCGAGTTCCGCTCGCTCGGCGGGATTGGCCAGTGTGCCCCTGACACCTTGTTCGTCTGGGACCGGATGAACGACCGGATGAACATCCTGGGTCCCGATGGTGCTTTTGTGAACTCCTACCGCCCACCGGGCGATCTGGTGGACCGGTACTGTGCGGGTGCTACCCGGTTCCTGGTATGGACGCGATTCCTGAATTTTGGAACCCCGACTGCAGAGTCACCACCGATCCGCGGTATCGCTGTGCTTGTCTCCGCTTGGGGTGACTCAGTGGGTGGGCTGGGAGAAATCCAGGCGGGCGAGGTGTGGCCGTTGGGTGCGGTCAGCCAATTCGCCGTCACCGAGGCTGGGGTCTATTTGGGAACTGCCGACACCGCGGTCGTGTCCCTATACGATATGACCGGTCAGAGACTGCGATCGATTGCCGTGGGGGATGCGCACCGGGCGGCCTCGGAGGTGGACTATGACGCGGCCATCACGAGTTTGACCAGTACCGTACCGGGTACCGCCGAGGAAGTTGCCAGCATGAAGCAGTTCATGCGCAAGCGCTTTCCGATGCCCACATTCCTGCCGGTGTATCGCGCGATCTTCACCAATGGTCGCGGGGGCCTGTTTGTGGTTACCTCACCGCTCGGAGCTGACGCCACCACGATTCGGGTGTTCGATGGTGCCGGCGCTTCGCTCGGCGACATTCTCATTCCCGGGGACTTGGAAATATTTGAAATCGGCAGCGACTATCTGCTGGGGATGACGCAAGATGCGGAGGGAGAACAGCAACTGGTGGTGTACTCGCTGACGGTTGATTGACCCCTCACTCTAAGACCCCCCTCTCCCGGAGGGAGAGGGGCTGGGGGTGAGGGGTCTAAGCCGGCAGGGCCGGCAGGTAGGCACGCGACCCCCCCCTCTCCCCGAGGGAGAGGGGTAGGGGGTGAGGGGTAACGACAAGAGGGCAGGCGGACCGATCCAGCGTTCGCCCCCCCCT
>CAVVKJ010000017.1:0-127566 GCA_963748815.1 uncultured Gemmatimonadales bacterium
GTCGCGGCCGCGAGTCCGCTCGCATTCGTCGCGACGGCGGCCACCGGCAGGACGGACCCACCCCCCGACGCAACGGCGAACGTCACCGCCACGCCCGACACCGGGTTGTTGCTGACGTCGCGCACCAGCACCCGCGGCGCGAGCGGTACTGCGCTCCCGGCCGTGGCGGTTTGGCCGTCCCCTGACTGATCGACATCTGGGTCGGGGCGCCGGCGGTGATCGATACCGCGCTCGAGACGATCGGAGGTCAGGCCCCGCTGCTGAACACCAGCGTCCGGGCGCCGACGGTTCCGGTGACCGACAGTCCGGCAAAGGTCGCGAGGCCGCTGGCTTCGGTGTTGACGGTGTGGTGCCGCCGAGCACGCCGCCGCCGCTGTTGATGGCCACGGTCACCGGCCGCACCCCGGAAACCGGGTTGCCTGCCGCGTCCTGCACCTGGACCGCTCGGTTGCTGCGCAAAGGCCACACCGTTCTGCGCGCTCGCCGACGGTTGCGTCGTCATCGCGAGCGTCGAGGCGACGCCGGCGCCGATGGTGATGACCGTGCTGGTGTCGGGGGTCAGGCTGCCCGAGGTGAAGCGGATCGTGTACGTGCCGGTCGGACCGGTTACCGCGAGGTTGGTGAATGTCGCGACGCCGCTCACCGTCAACGCGGTCAGCGTCCCGCCGAGCGTGCCGCTGCCGCTGGCGAGCGCGGCAGTGATCGTCGTTCCGTTCGTGGTGACCGGGTTGCCGAAGAGATCGGCCAGGCGGACGGCGGGCTGCGTTGCGAGCGCCACGCCGCTCTGGGCGGACAGACTCGGTTCGGTCTGGATCTGCAGCCGCGCCGCCGCGCCGGCCGCCCCGATGCGGAGAAGGTGAGGGAACTGGGCGTGAGCCCGGCCGCGGTGGCCGTGACCGTGTTGCCGCCCGCCATGGTGCCCAACACCCACTACGATAGCGTGGCGATCCCGGAGGCGTTGGTCGAGACCGGCGTGACCGGCAGGATGCTCCCCCCGCCACCGACGACGGCGAACGCGATCGACACCCCGGCGACGGGGTTGCCGTTCGCATCCGTCACCTTGACCGAAGGTGGCGAGCCGGCCGGAAGCCCGGCCGTGCCGTTTTGACTGAGGGGAGAATTGGCGAGCAACGTCGTGGCGGCGGAGGAATTGCCGGTCGCCAGGAAGGTGACCGAGAAGCCCGAGGAGCTGGCGATGAGCGAGTTGCTGCCGGCAACGGGACCGAGTGTCCAGCGCGTCGCGGCGCGGCCGTTCGCGTCCGTCGTCGCGGAGGTCGGGCTGGTGGAGCCACCACCGGTCGCGACCGCGAAGCGTGACGTTCCGTCCCGGGCACCCCGTTGCCGCTCGCGTCGAGCAGGCGCACCACCAGCGAATCGGTCAGCGGCGCGCTGACGGCACCCGATTGGTTGTCACCGCTGACTTTCACGAGCGAGGTCGGCGCCGCCGGCAGCGCCGTCATGGCGAACACCACCGGCGAGCCCTTCAGCCCACCCGCCGTCGCCGTGGCGCCCTGCGCCCCGGCGGTCGGCCCCAGCGTCCGCTGCGTTGCGGCGGTTCCGTTCGCGGCGGTCGGCGTGGATGCCGGGCTCACGGAGCCTCCGCCGGTCGGCCCCCAGGTCACCGCAGTTCCACTGACGGAATTGCCGTACCGATCGGTGACCCTGACCACGAGGGAGTCCGTCAGGGGAGCCCCGACCTCGGCCGACTGGTTGTTCCCCCGCGCCGCAAACACCGTGTCGGCCGCCGCCGCGAGCGCGGTGGCGTCGAAGTTCCGCGTCAGCGCGCCGCCGGAGGTCGCCCCAATCACCATGGCCTGCATCCGCTGCGCACCGGCGGTGGTCCCCAGGATCCACCGGGCACCCGTCCGCCCATCCGCGTCCGTCAAGCCGGTGTCCGGGACCGCGTCGCCACCGCCGAGCGTCGGCGTGAACACCACCTTCACGCCCTCGACGGGCCTGCTCTCGGAATCGGTAACACGGACCCGGGCGGAGTCGGGGAGCGGTGCCGCAACCGTCGCCGTCTGGCCGTTCCCGGAAACCAGCGTCAGGGCGGCGGGAAGGCCCTCGTTAGGCAACACCAGGTTGTCGCTGCTGCACGTGACTGCAGCGGCGGCAAGGACGACAGGCCAGACAAACGGGCGGATCCTCAAGGACAAGGGGCGTTGCTCGGTCTGCGGGGATGGGGCCCAGAACCCCCATAGCCGGGCACAGGACGTGCCCGATCGGGGGGAGATATCGTACCGCCAAAACCCAGCTCCCGCAACCACTTGCAGAAATACCGAAGGGTGCCGGAACCCTCGCTATTGCGGAGTCGCGACACCCTTTTGTGGATAACCGGCCAATCAGGCGATCAGGGGATCCCGACCGACAGGCCAAAATTCCAGAGCCGTTCCGTGTAGTTGTCGGTGTAGCGCCCGCCGAAATAGGACTCGTAGTAGTCCACGGTGGGGACGATATTCACCTTCCGGCTGACCGGAATTTCCCAGCCGGCCCCGGCAGTCCACATGAAGCCCGAGTCCTCCGAGTAGCCGGCCTGGTAGCAGTAGTACCAGGAGCAGTAGTAGTCCTCGCCAAACGAGTTCCAGGCGTACCCGCCGCCGCCCTTGAGGAAGAACCCCTGCGTGGTGGAGGGATAGATCTGCGCGATCGCGGCCATGCCGCCGAGCGACTGGGAGTATTGGCCGTTGTCGCTGTACCACGAAACGAGCTCACCGCCGAGCCGGAAGTGGATATCCGGTGTACCGCCGATTCGCATGTCGAAGGTCGGACTGCTCTGCCAACCGGGATCCGGAGCACCGGCGGGAACCGAGAAGGATTCGGAGCCGACACCGAACCCGAGGGTGCCCCAGAAACCACTGCGCCGAGTCGGGTTCTTGACGACTTCGAGGCCCTTGGGAGCGCCGGTCCCCTGCGCCATCGCCTGAGGGGCGACTCCAAGCGCAACGAGGATGACGACGGCGGCCAGCCGACGGACCCGCATATGACCTCCAGAATTTCGGTGACGATGATCGCGTGGGAACTCCTCCCGATAGAGCAAGCCCGATACCACGCGCGCCTTGGCCGCCAAGTCATTACATTGCAACATCTTGACCAGCTAACCAGGGCCGTTGTCCGGCCGGGGGCGAGCCCCGGTGTCCTCAACGCCAGACAGACATGACCTCACGGTACCCCCTCGCCTTCGTGATCTTCTCCCTCCTGATGGGAGCGCTCTGCCTCCGTCTCGGCGTGTGGCAACTTGACCGCCTCGCGACGCGGCGAGCGTCCAGCGCCTCCGCCCTCGCGCAGCGCGCATTACCCGGTGTCGATGCCCGCTCCCTGCACGACTCGGCGGGGAATCGGCGGGCCACCGCCATCGGAACCTACGACTACGAACGGGAGATCATCCTGCGGGGGCGCGGCCGTGGCGGCGTCCCGGGCGTCGAGGTCGTCACCCCGATGCGATTGGCGGGATCGGACTCTGCCGTCCTCGTGCTGCGCGGCTATGTCCCGTCGGCCGACGCCATCTCCTACGATGTGCGGCTTCACCGGGAGGCCGACACGACGGCCGTCTCCGGCATCGCGATGGCCATCCCGGTTGACGCGGACGGCGCCATGCCGGCCGAGCGCAACGGCGCCACCACCTGGCGCCGGCTCGACCTCGCGACCCTCCGCGACCGACTCCCCTATCCCCTCGCGCCGGTGTACCTCATCGCCGACTCTCCGGCGACCGTTTCCCCCGCTCCGACGCGGAGCAGCCCGCCTCCGCTCGACGACGGACCGCACCTCAGCTACGCGATCCAGTGGTTCGGCTTCGCGACCATCGCCTTCGGTGGTGCGGCCGCCCTCTGGTGGAAACGCAAGGCGCCTGGAGTGGAAGCGCCATGAAACGGCGAGGGGCGCCTGGCTGGGCGCCCCTCGCGTCGTCCGGACTTCAACGGGCGATCAACTCGCGCCGGGCGTGTCCATCTGCTGGATCGTCTTGGTGGAGGGCGGGCGCGACGCCTGCAGGCGCTTTGCCGTCGCCTCGTTCGCGCGAATGGCCCGCAACATGTTCAATCCGGCGAGTTTCTTCAGGTCCTCGTCCTTCCACCCGCGCCGGACGAGTTCCGCGAAGAGGTCTGGGAACATCGAGACGTCGGTCAGCCCGACCGGCGCGTTCGGACCCATCCCGTCGAAGTCGCTCCCCAGCCCGATGTGATCGGCGCCGGCCACCTTGCGGATGTGCTCGATATGGTCGGCCACGTCGCTCAGCGTCGCGGGCGGCAGGGGATGCTCGCTCCGCCACGCCCGCATCCCCGCACGGACTCCGGCCGAATCCAGGCCGGCGGCCATCCCCGCCGCGACCACCGAATCCATGGACGCCTCCCACGCCCCGAACTGCGGATTGACGAAGGAGGGCACGAACGTCACCATCACGACGCCCCCGTTCTTCGGCAGGCGCTTGAGGATGGAGTCGGGAACGTTCCGTTTGTGGTCGGTAATCGCCCGCGCCGACGAATGGGAAAAGATCACCGGCGATTCGGCGATGTCGAGCACGTTGCTCATCACCGCGGGGGAGACGTGGCTCAGGTCCACCATCATCCCAAGCCGGTTCATCTCCCGCACCACTTCCTGGCCGAAGGGCGTCAGCCCGCCATGCTTCGCCGAGTCCTGGGCGGCATCGGCCCAGTCGAGGGTGACGTTGTGGGTCAGCGTCATGTACCGCGCACCGAGATCGTAGTACGATCGGAGCGCGCCCAGGGAGTTCTCGATCACGTGCCCGCCCTCCATGCCGAGGAGGGAGCCGATCCGGCCGGCCTTGAAGGCCTGCTCGATTCCGTCGGCGGTGGTGACGAACTGGAGATCCTTCGGGTACATCGCGATCATCCGCCGCGCGATGTCGAATTCCTCCAGTTGGATCCTCGCGTAGCCCGAGTCCTTCGCCTCGCCCGGGACGTAGATCGACCAGAACTGCGCCCCGACCTGGCCAGCCCGAAGCCGGGCGATGTCGGTGTTGCCGTGCGTTTGCTTGTTCAGGTCGTAGGCCTGCACGTCGAGCGGCGCCGTCTCCGACACCCGGATTTCCCATGGCAGGTCGTTGTGGCCGTCGATGAGCGGGACGGTCTTGAGCAACGCTCGCGCGTGCGTCAGCGCGGCATCTTCCTGCGCGACGGCGGATGTGGTCAGGGCGCCCAGCGCCATCGTGATGCCGACCAGCGCAGCCGCGAGCCTATGTAGATGAGCAGACACCGTCCACCTATCCCTTCCGGCCGCCATTGCGGCCGAGGTATGGGTTGATTGCCACCAGCTCCGGGCGCTGCTCGAACTCCGGGCAGATCGTCCGGTCGAATTCGTAGGGGCCGCCGGTTTCCGAGTCGGTCCAGGGAAAGCCCCGGCAGACCAGCGGGTAGAATGGCTCGTCGTGCAACTGACAGGAATTGTCCTCGAGGAACGCGCACCGCCCACCCTTGACCCGCGTGCGCCACTCCCCCCACCGCGTCAAGTAGATCCGGTCGATCCCGAAGCGGGCCATGATCGCCTCCGCCTCGTCCTCGGCGAGGGTGGAGCCGTGGGCGCAGCAGGCAGAGTGATGCGGACAGGGAAAACAGGGGAGCGCCGGAAAGGTCACGGTGACCGTCCCGCGACTTCGGTCAGCACGACACCGTCCAGCGTCTCGGTGGGCGTGGCACCGATGAGCCGCGCCAGCGTCGGGGCGATGTCCACCGCGCGCACCGGCCGAGTAATGGTGCCAGGCGTGATGCCGTCGCCCCAGAAGATGACCGGCACCTGCACGTCCATGAGCCACGGGGTGCCGTGGTTGGCCCCTGTCGTCCACGAATCCCACGTCGTCCCCTCGTAGGGGACGACGGCCACCAGCCATCCGAAGCCGACCGGGAGCGTGTGGCGCCAGCGAGCCGCCACCGGATCCCCCACGGGCGCCACCACAAGGGACTGCGGGGTGTAGACACGGTCCACGTACGGCTCCCGGCGAAACGCCATCGCCATGCTGCGGCTGAGACTGTCGGGATCGACGCCGCGGGATCGCAACGCGACAAGGTCCGCCGTCACGATGCCGTAGTCGAACCGGATGCCGAAATCGGTGCGCCAGCGCTCGCGCAGGTCGCTCGCGACCGCGCGGACCATCGCGGCGGGCCAGGCCCGGCCGGCGGGCCGGCCGCGGATGGGCGCCGCCTGCTCGGGCATCGCCTGGGTCCCGTGGTCCGACGTGAGCACGAGCAGGATCCGCTCCCGGGGGATCGTCACCGCCAGCGAGTCGAGGAACCACGCCAGGTAGCCATCAAGGCGGAGCAGCATGTCGTGCAGTTCCCGTGA
Source organism: uncultured Gemmatimonadales bacterium (assembly GCA_963748815.1). GTDB lineage: Bacteria > Gemmatimonadota > Gemmatimonadetes > Gemmatimonadales > GWC2-71-9 > SPDF01. The sequence goes on from CAVVKJ010000017.1 coordinate 6,292, forward strand.
ATCCGGCCCGAAATCGTGTCCGATCTCGTCCGTGGACGACAGCGAGATCGACAGCAGGTCGGTGCGGGCGTCGTCGCTCCCGAGGCCGAGCGCCGCGACACCGGTCAGGGCAAGGTCGATCGTCAGCGAGTCCATCCAGGGGAAGTGCGGCACCACCTCGGAGGCCTTGGCGACATCGCCGGACAGCTGGTGCGGAAAGGTGGTTCGTCCATCCCGCCCGTTTTCAGCCGGCAGGCTGTCCGCCTCCGTATAGTCCTCGGCGGGCTTCAGGAGATCCCAGCGACGGCCGGCGAGGGCGCCCATCGGGTTCCGCCTGTTCCACCCTTCGACCCAGGACGGCAGCGAGTCTCGGTAGTAGCTGCTCGTGGTGAAGAACCCGAGCTTGGACCACCAGTAGACTTCCCCGCGCGCCCGGCCGATCGGCAGGATCGCCGACCGGTCCTTCATCGCGACGGAGAGCATGCGGGTCGTTGAATCGCCGGCGATCATCCAGTCCAGCAGGGCGGAGCCCTGAAACCGGCGCGGAGAGGCGCCGACGGCCTTGGGATCGTCAATCAGCGGCGCCAGGCGATCGGGCACGCCAAGGTCGTTCGTGACGATGCCGGTGTGGGCCGGAAAGCGGCCGCTCAGGATCGTCGAATGGCCCGGCCCGGTCTGCGTGATGGCGTGATCCTGGCGGCCATCGGTGAAGAGGGCTCCGTCGTCCAGCAGGCGCTCGAACCCACCCGTCCATTCCGCCCGGTACCGCTGCAGGTAGTCCGGCCGGAGTTGGTCGACGACAATGAGGACCACAAGCCGAGGGGAGGAATCTGGCGGCGCAGCTGGATGCGGGGTTGGCCGGGGGGCAAGGCTGGCCGCGACGGCGACCGCCAGGGTGGGAAGGAGCATCGTGGGAATTTAGCCCAGTCGCCCCGTCACGGCACTCCCGTGCCTCGTCACAGCTTGATGAAGATGCGGTGGCGGTAGAGGGGGGCCGTCAGCAGGAAGATCACCACCACGTTGGTGAGGGCGTACGCCAGCGAACCCGCCATCGGGCCCAGGCCGGGCGCGAACCCCTGCTCAAACAGCCACCTCGGGGCGGGGACGGGTCCCGCCGCTGTTGCCAGCTTCCACAGCGACAGGCAGCGGGCCAGCAAGCCCGAAAGCACGAACGCGAAGAGTGCATTGGTTCCGAAGACGTAGGCCGGGCGAGCCCAGCGGTCCCTGCCCTCCACATCAATCACCCAGTAGCAGGCCGCCAACGCTTGGCAGGCGATTCCGGCGGTGAACAGGACGTAGGAGCTCGACCACAACCCCTTGTTGATCGGGAACCAGACATTCCATACCAGGCCCGCGACAACGAGCACGGCACCGGTCAGCAGCAATCCAACGGTGCGGTCTGCGGCGGGGCGGTCGGCCAGCAGTCGTTCCCCGGCGAACGTGCCCAACAGGCAGGTGGCCACGGCCGGCAGCGTGCTGAGAAGTCCTTCCGGGTCGAAGGCGGGGGTCCAGAGATGCCCACCCAGCAGGAGCCGGTCGAGCCACGCCCCCAGGTTGCCGGTGGCGCTGAGGTCGCCCACGCCGCCACCGGGGACCGGGAGCTGCGTCAGCACCAGCCAGTATCCGAAGAGCAGTCCGGCGGCGACCCAGCGCCGAGCGCGGACACCGAAACCGAGGAAGATGAGCGCCGTGAGGGCGTACACCACCCCGATGCGCTGCAGCACACCGGGAATGCGAATCGTGGCGAAGTCGTAGCCGGGAAATCCGCTGAGCAGGAGCCCGACCACGACGATCAGCGTTCCACGGAGCAGCGCCTTTCGAAGCAGTTCCCTCGGCGTGGCGCCGGCCAGCTCCCGGCGGGAGAACGAGACGACCAGAGAAACGCCGACGATGAAGAGGAAGAAGGGAAAGATCAGGTCGGTCGGCGTCCACCCGTCCCACTCGGCGTGCCGGAGGGGCGGGTAGACGTACGACCAGCTCCCGGGATTATTGACCAGGATCATCGCGCCCACCGTCAGCCCACGAAAGGCATCGAGTGACCGGATGCGCCCGGTCGTGCCCCCGGTACCCGTCAGAAGGTGACCTGCAGGCCGGTGGTGTAGAGGTTGTCCGTGGTCCCGAACCCGGGCTGCGGCGCGTTCTGGTACTGGAGCAGGTAGGAGGCCTTGAGCGCCAGCCGACCGGCGATCGGGGCCACCAGTGCCAGCTCGTTGTTGATACGGTAATCGCTGCCGTCTTCCAGGTTCGGCAAGTACACGAAGATGTTCTGGAGGTACGCCTTGGGGGTGAAGGCGTACTTGTAGGCCACCTGCCCGCGCGCCGTTGGGAACGACGTGCTCACCCCGCTGGTGAAGTCCTGCTGGAAGAATGAGAAACCGCCGTCCAGCGTGAGGTGATGCTTCGGGCCTGCGACGGCCTCGAAGGAGAGGCCCACGCCCTCCTGAAATCGCTGCGAGATGCCGATGAAAGTGTTCCGGTCCCAACTGCCGAGCACGTACCCCTTCCACCGGGCTGAGAGCTGGTAGTCGGGGCGCACGAAGACGGCATACTCGTTGGCGCTTTCCACACCGTTGGTTTCGCCGTAGACCATTTTGGCGCCCTGCGTCACCGTCCACTTCCCCTTCGCGTACTCGAGCTTCTCGCCCAAGTTAAAGGTCGTCAGGTCGGTGTTGCCGGACGCGGCGACAAGGCCAAGGTCAAGTGTCCCCGTGATCGGCGAGGGCGTGGTGTCCGCGGCCGCCGCCTGGGCCGAGGCCTGGGCCGGGGGGCTGAGAAGGACGAGGGTTGCGGCGAGCGCGAGCGCAAGACGGGTAGCTGACATCCGAAATCTCTCCATCAGGTCGGTGTGTGGCAGTGGGATGCGACGAGGGCGCCCGCCATGGGCGCCCCCGGGACAAGATAGGCGAATGCCCCCTCAAGCGGCAGCGTCAGGCCGCGATCGCCGAGGTGCAATGCCCGCACTTGCTGGCCGCCAGCGGCACCGCCATGCGGCACTGGGGGCAGTCCTTTGTGGACGGCGGAGGCGGGGCGGCCTTGGCGTCGAACCGGTTGACCAGGCGTACGATCACGAAAATGGACGCCGCCACGATGAGAAAGGTGATGACGACACTGATGAACTGGCCGTAGTTCAGCGTGGCGGCCCCCGCCTCCTTGGCGGCCGCCAGGGAGGGATAGTCGCTGAGGCCGTCAGTCCCGGGCTTCAGGACAAAGTACAGGTTCGAGAAGTCGATGCGGCCGAGTGCCAGCCCCAGCACCGGCATGATGATGTCGTCCACCAGGGACCCGACGATCTTGCCGAAGGCGGCGCCGATGATGACGCCGACCGCCAGGTCGACGACGTTGCCCCGCATCAGAAACTTCTTGAAGTCTTCCAGCATGGGTCCTCCAGGGAGTAGAAATGGGCACGCGCCGGAATCTCGCGATTCCGGCGCGTGCTGTCCACCCGTGCGGTTACTTGATCTGCTTCAGCTCCACCCGCCGGTTCTGGGCTCGGCCTTCCTGCGTCGCGTTCGTCGCGACCGGGAACTCCGGACCGTAGCCCTTGGCCTGCAGCATGCCGGCCGGGACACCCTTGCTGACGAGGTACTTGAGCACGGCCTCCGCACGCTGCTGCGAAAGCGTCATGTTGTGGGCCCGACCGCCTGTATTGTCCGTGTAGCCGGCCACTTCGAGGCGGTACCCGCTCGGGTTGTACTGTACGAAGTTCGCGACCTTGTCCAGCATTCCGGTGGAGGTCGGGTCGAGGACGGCGCTGTTGGTGGCGAAGTTGACACCCTCCAGCACAACCGCCGTCTTGCCGGGTTCGAACAGGATCGGGCACCCCTCGGCGTTGACCTTCATGCCGGCGGGCGTGTTCGGGCACTTGTCCATGTAATCAGCCACGCCATCCCCATCCGAGTCGACCGGGCAGCCCTTGGTATCCACCTTGGCGCCAGGAGGCGTATTCGGGCACTGATCGAGGCCGTTGTCGACCCCGTCCCTGTCCTGGTCGGCCGGGCAGCCCTTGGCGTCGACCGTCGCACCCATCGGGGTGTTCGGGCACTGGTCGATCCCGTTGTAGACGCCGTCCTTGTCCGCGTCGGTGGGGCAGCCGGCGGCATCCACCGTCGCGCCCGCCGGGGTGTTCGGGCACTTGTCGAGGTTGTTGGTCACGCCATCCTTGTCGGCGTCGCCCCAGGGGCAGCCGCTGGCGTCGACCGAGGTGCCGATCGGGGTGTTGGGACAGAGATCCGGGGTCTTGTCCGGCACGCCGTCCTTGTCCGTGTCCTTCGGGGTGGCCGGCTTGCCGCCGAACGCGAAGGTCAGCATGGCGTCCATGCCCAGGTCAAAGCGACTGTCGTTGGCCGCACTGGTTTCGTTGAAGGGATTGATGATGTAGTCGCCCGTCAGGTCGACGCGCAGCGACACCCGGCCGCCGCCAAGCCGAACCCCCACGAGCCCGCCGGGGCCGGCATCGGCGTCGGTCGTGGTGCTGTAGTACGACTCCAGGCTGTCACCGCCCCACTGGTTGTACACAGCGCCCAGACCGAAAATGAACCCGAAGTTGCGACTGACGTTCGCATAGTAGGTGAGCCGGCCGTGGATCGGCATTTCGGTCACGTCGATGCTGCTGTTGGTCGGGGTCGTCGAGTAGTAGAAGACGTCCCCTTCCAGGCCGATCTTGTCGGTAAACATGTACCCCAGCCGGCCACCGAATCCGATGGGGTCGTCAAGGTTGAGGGTATCGGCGTAGAACGGCATGCCGGCGCCGACGCCGACCTGGAACTGCCCTTTTTGCTGGGCGTTTGCTGACGCTGCAACCCCAAGGGTCAGCAACGCGACGAGTACCACACGTTTCCCGGACATGGATCGGACTCCTGAAGGTGAGAGTGCAGTCTCCAACCTACAGGGGGAGTATGAAAAAATACGCGCCGGAATCGTGAGATTCCGGCGCGTATCCTTCACGCTTGGCGGGAGGCTACTTGATCTGCTTCAGCTCCACCCGCCGGTTGTTCGCACGACCAGCCGCAGTCGCGTTGGTGTCGATCGGGAAGTCCGGACCGTAGCCCTTGGCCTGGAGCATACCGGCCGGGACACCCTTGCTCTCGAGGTACTTCACCACCGATTCCGCGCGCTGCTGCGAGAGCCGCATGTTGTGCGCCCGGCTGCCGGTGTTGTCCGTGTACCCGGCCACTTCCAGCCGGTACCCGGCCGGATTGTACTGGACGAAGTTCGCCACCTTGTCCAAGGTCGAGGTGTCGGTCTCGTCGAGCACCGCGCTGTTCGTGGCGAAGTTGACGCCCTGCAGCACGACCGCCGTCTTGCCCGGCTCGAAGAGGAGCGGGCAGCCCTCGGCGTTGACCTTCATGCCGGCCGGGGTGTTCGGGCACTTGTCGGCATAGTCCGCCACGCCGTCGCCGTCCGAGTCCACCGGGCAGCCCTTGGCGTCCACCTTGGCGCCAGCAGGCGTATCGGGGCACTGGTCGATGCCGTTGTAGACGCCGTCGCTGTCCTGGTCCGCCGGGCAGCCCTTGGCGTCCACCGTCGCACCCATCGGGGTGTTCGGGCACTGATCGATGCCGTTGTACACGCCATCCTTGTCGGTGTCAGACGGGCAGCCGCTCGCGTCGACCGTGGCGCCCATCGGGGTGTTCGGGCACTTGTCGATATTGTCGGTCACGCCATCCTTGTCGGCGTCGCCGTAGGGACAGCCGTTGGCGTCCACCGCGGTGCCGAGCGGGGTGTTCGGGCAGAGGTCGGTCTTGTCCGGCACGCCGTCCTTGTCCGTGTCCTTCGGCGTGCCAGCCTTGCCGCCGAACGCGATGCTCAGCATGGCGTTGAGCGCCAGGTCGACGCGGCTGTCCTGGGCGACCGGGCTGCCGAACGAGCTGGTGGTGTCGTTGATCGGCGAGGTGATGTAGTCGCCGGTCAGGTCAACCCGCATGGAGACCTTGCCGGCGTTGCCGAACCGCAGGCCGAAGAGGGCGCCGGGACCGCCGTCGCTGCTCTTGTCGGTCATGAAGTACGTCTTCGCGCTGTCGCCCCACAAGTTGTAGGCGTAGCCGAGCCCGAAGATGACGCCGATACCGGCACCCAGCGGAGTGTTGTAGGTGAGCCGGAAGTGCATCGGGATTTCGGTGACGGTCACGCCGGTGTAGTTGAGGTTCGAGGGCTCGGTGCTGTAGTAGAACGCGTCAGCCTCGAAGCCGATCTTCTCGGTGAACATGTAGCCGAGCCGGGCGCCGACGCCGACGTTGTCGTTCAGGCCGAGATCGGAGGCGTAGAAGGGCAGACCGGCGCCAAGCCCGACCTGGAACTGTCCCTTCTCCTGGGCGTGCGCAGGTGCCGTCGCCATCAAGGCGACCGCTGCGCAGAGAACTGAGAGCTTACGGATCATGAAACGCTCCTGAGGGGTGTGGAACTCGACCGGGGCGATCTTGTGACGCCCAGGCGTATGATGCTCAATCGGCGATGCGCTGACATGCAATGGGGCGTCGACTTGTACTCCTTCCTGAATCGGCGGGCCGCGGCCATGGGCCAACCGGAGGAACGAGGCTCGGGGATAAACTAACACGGGAAGCCGCAAGGGGCTATCCCTCCCCCCAACGTGTGGCCCGCCGTAAACGAGCGCAAGAGAGCCCGAACATTTCCCGAACAAAAATCCCTATCCCGGCCTGGGCCTGAATAGGGGAGTGCGCCGCGTAGGAATCGAACCTACAACCTAGTGATTAAGAGTCACTTGCTCTGCCAATTGAGCTAGCGGCGCGTGGTACATAGCCCCAACGGGAGTCGAACCCGTCTCTCGACCTTGAAAGGGTCGCGTCCTAACCGATAGACGATGGGGCCGAGGCCCACCCGATGGTGCCGTCCATAGCGCTAACGGGATTCGAACCCGTGTACCAGCCTTGAGAGGGCTGTGTCCTAGGCCTCTAGACGATAGCGCCGTGTCATGTCCCGACAGGCCCGGCAGGAATCGAACCTGCAACCCCCGGTTTTGGAGACCGGTGCTCTACCAATTGAGCTACGGACCTCTGCCGACGCTGCTCTGTCGGGCGTTGCGGGCAGGGTGGCTGACGGGGATCGAACCCGCAACCTCCGGAACCACAATCCGGCGCTCTAACCGATTGAGCTACAACCACCACGAGGACCGAGGGCCCTGCCTAGCCCGGAGAAAATATTCACCGACCCCCCTTGGGTCAAGGCCAGAACTCCTCGATCAGCGGTGTCGTCCGCCTATCGGGAACCACTTGGATACCATCGACTTCCACCAATCGGACGATCCCCCGCCCCGCATTGGCGGCAAACCCGCCACGAGACGCCAGTTCCGCCCCAGGCAGTGGAGCCCCGCGAAGCCCGCCCGCCAACTCGGCGAGCCTCGCCCGCGCCACGCCAGGCAGGATGCCGAATTCCAGCGGGGGAGCCGTGAGTTCGCCGTCCGACCACCAGAACAGGCTCCAGATCGACGACTCGGCCACGAAGCCCTCCTCGGACAACAGCAAGGCGTCATCCCCGCCTGCGGTGGCTGCATCGAGTCGCGCCGCATCCAGCCATTCCCGATCCGTGGTCTTGTGGCGGTACCCCCGGTGCGGCACCCGCGCCGTCCGAAGCCGAAGCCCGGCCACCTCCTCGACCTGCCGCTCGGTGACGAGCACCCGCTCCCGGCTGGCGTATTCAATCCGGCAGATCCGGTCGGGGCCGCCCGAAGGGGGAAGCAACTCCCGGGGAATGGAATAGCCGAGCGCCGCGGCGCTCCGCCGCACCCGCTGCTCGTGGAGCGGCCACAGCGGGACGCGACCGTCGCGCACCCGCACCGTCTCGAGAAGCGCCATCCGGACGCGCGGCCGGTCAGGCACGGGCGGCCACCCTCCCCGACGCACGACTCGCCAGGACGGAACGAAGCGCCGTCGCGCCGATGATGAGCACGCCACCGACGAGCGCCCACGGCCCCGGCCGCTCCCCGTGGACCAGCCAGGACCAGATCGGGTTGAGCACCGGTTCCACCAGCAGGATGATCGAGATTTCGAGCGCCGGAAGCTTGCCGACCGCCCGCGTCACGAAGGCGTAGGCCAGGGCGATCTGGAAGACGCCGAGGTACCCGATCGCGACCCAATCGCCGGCGCCGATCCCGCTGAAGGGAAGCGCCATCGGCAGCGTCGCGAAGAAGGCGAAGGCATTGCCGAGGACCACGGCGCCCGCCGGTGAGCCCCCCGACTCGTCGGCCCCCATCCATCGGAGTCCCATCAGGGTGAGCGCCCAGGTGAAGCCGGACAGCGCCGCGAGCACGTTGCCCTGGAATGGAGCGGGCGCGGTCCGCACCGGCACGTCCGTCCCGAGGAAGAACAGCACCAGCCCGGTACACACCACGGCCATGAACGCCACGTCGGCCGAGCGGATCTTCTCCTTCAGCAACCAGGGGGCGAGGAACAGGATGTAGAGCGGCCCGGTGGCCTGGAGGAAAATGGTATTGGCCGACGTCGTGAGCTTGTTGGCCGTCACGAAGAGCACCAGCGTGGCCGCATAGGCGACCGACACCAGGAAGGTGCGTGGCCGGATGCTCCGCATCGCGCCGGGGAGCAGGAGCGCCAGGGCAACCGCGGCGATGCCTGAACGGAGGCTCGCCACCTGCCAGCTGGTCATGGCGGTGGCCTTGATGACCGCGCCGCCGGTCGAGAAGAGGATGGCCGCCGCGACCAGTTGCGCACGGGCCCGTTGGGTCGGGAGCATGGGGCGAAGAATGTCGGGGACTCGGGGAGCCGTGCAAGTTTCCGGGCCAGGCGCATCTCCCGGCTGCCCCAAACCAGGAGAACGTCATGCGTCGTCGATTCCCCCTCGCGCTGGTGCTCGTCGCCAGCGCGGCCTCCCCGGCCGGTGCCCAAGGCTGGGTCGAGGTTGCGTCCCGCCCAGTCTCCACCCGTTCCGTCCCGATCGGCGGGCCGGTCATCCGGGTCCAGAGCGATGTCCGCGTCACCCTCGACGGTCGCATCGCGCGCATCGAGGTCGAAGAGCGATTCCGCAATGCCGGGAACGCCATGGCCGAAGGCACCTACCTGTACCCTCTCCCCGGCGAGGCCGTCTTCACCGGCTACTCCCTCTGGATGGGGGATCAGGAAATGCAGGGTGAGATGCAGACCGCGGAGCAGGCGCGCGCCGTGTACGAAGACATCGTGCGGCGCCAGAAGGACCCCGCACTGCTCACCTACGCGGGACACGGCCTGATCCGCGCCCAGATCTTTCCCATCCAGCCCGGTGAGACCCGCAAGATCGTCCTGCGCTATACCCAGGTCCTCGGTCGCGAGGGCGACGCCCTGCGGCTGCGCTACGCCATCGGGCCGCGCGCCACCTCGCGAGGTCTCGGCGCCGATGGCGCACCGCAGGATCTCTTCTCCATGTCCGTGACCGCACCAGCCGAAGGCACCTTCGGCACCCCATACTCCCCGACCCACCAGGTGACATCGCTTCGGAGCCGCGGCCAGCTGGTGGTCAGCGTCCCCAGTGGCGCCTCGGGCGACCTCGACCTCCTCTTCCCGCTACGGCGGGGCCTGGTCGGCGCCAGCGTCCTGACCCACGCCTCCGCCGGCGAGGACGGTTACTACATGCTGTTGCTCGCTCCCCCCGACGCGGCCACGAGCACGGCGCTTCCGCGCGACCTCACGCTGGTGGTCGACGTGTCGGGCTCGATGTCCGGCACCAAGCTGGAGCAGGCCAAGGCCGCGCTCGCACAGGCGTTGGGCGCGCTCGGCGCACAGGACCGCTTCCGCCTCATCGCATTCTCCTCCGGTGTCACCGAGTTCCGCGCGGGCCAGACCCTGGCCACCCGGGCCAACGTGGCGAGCGCGCAGGAATTTGTCAGCAACCTTTCCGCCGGAGGCGGCACCAATATCGAACGGGCGCTCGACGTCGCGCTGGCCCAGGCCGGCGCGAGCGAACGGGTGTCGCTCGTCGTGTTCATGACCGACGGGATCCCGTCGGTCGGCCAGACCGAGCCCGACCAGATCGCCGCCGCCGCGGGAAGTCGGATCGGAGCCACCCGCATCTTCACCGTCGGCGTCGGCACCGACGTCAACACCTACCTTCTCGATATGCTGGCCAAGGAAGGCCGGGGCAGCGCCACGTATGTCGCCCCGAACGCCAACATGGAGGTGGCCGTCGGCGGCCTGCTCGGACGGATCCGCCATCCGGCGCTGACCAACCTCCGCATCGTGAGCGCGCCGGTCACGCTGGTCGACGGGCAGCCGGCACAGATTCCCGACCTCTTCTATGGCGAGGAGCTGGTGGTGTTTGGTCGCTACCGTGGCACCGGCACCGGCAGCGTCGTCATCGAGGGTGAACGCAACGGCCGGAAGGAACGGTTCACCGCGCGCGCCGAGTTCACGAGCCGCGAACCGGACAACACCTTCGTCCCGCCGCTCTGGGCTTCGCGGAAAATCGGCGAGCTGACCCGCACCGCCCGTCTCGAGGGCGCCTCCCCGGCCGTCATCGAGGAGATCCGCCAGCTCGGCCTGCGGTACGGCATCCTCACGGAATACACCGCCTACCTGGTGCTGGAACCCGGGGCGGCTGGCCCGGCGGCGCCGGAGCCGTCACTCCGCGGCGGTCGCGACGCGGCGAAGAGCATGAGCGGCCAGGTCGCGTTCGAACGCGCCGAAGCCAGCGCACGGCAGTCGGAGGTCAAGACGCTGGCGGCGGCCAACCAGGCTGCCGATGAGCGGCTGGCCCAGGCGCCCTCCGCCACCGGGGCGGCCCGCGCCGATTCCCGCCGACTGGCCGGCCGCGTGTTCGTCGACCGCGACGGCATCTGGACCGACATGACCTACAAGGCGGGGACGCTGACCATCGCGGTGGCACCGTTCAGCCCAGCATATTTCGAGCTGGTGCGCGCCCTCCCGGAACTCGCCGCCTGGCTCGGTGCGGGGGAGCACGTGGTGATTGCCGGAGCCCGGCTCAGCATCCGGATTGATTCCTCCGGGGTGAGCAGCTGGCGCGGGGGCCAGCTCACCACCACGGTCCGCGACTTCCGCGGGCAGTGACCGGTCCCCTTGTGCGGCGCGTGGCTTGCAGGGCATCTCTCCCTGCAGGCCACTCCCCGCCCTCTCGATCGAGCCGATGACGACCGACCTGACCGCCCTCTTCCGCGAGCATCACGCCGCCCTCGTCCGGGTCCTCTACCGGCGGACGGGGGATCACGACCGCGCGGAAGACATCGCCCAGGAGACGTTTGCCCGGGCGGTGGCGGCCCCCCCGCGCAACCCGCGCCCCTGGCTCTTTGCGGTGGCGCTGAACCTGGTCCGCGAGGACGGGCGGAAGTCGGTGCGGCAGGGGCGGCGGCTCGAGCTGTACCGGGCCGAATCGCCCCAGTCGGCGCCGGCGGCGGACCAGGCGATGGAACGATCGGACAACGTGCGTGCGGTGCAGGACGCCCTTGCCACCCTGGCGGAGCGGGACCGCGAAGCACTGTTGCTCAAGGCCGAAGGCTTCAACTACGATGAAATCGCCGAGACGCTCGGCCTCGCCAAGGGAGCGGTCGGCACGACGCTCTCCCGGGCACGGCGCAAGCTGGTCGAGGCGTACCGCACGCAGGGAGGTCGGCATGTCGCATCCTGACGAAGGCACCATCCAGATGCTGCTCGACGGGGAACTGGATCCCGCCGAGCGCCGCCGGGTCGAAGGTCACCTCGCAGGCTGCGCCTCCTGTGCGGCGCGCCTCACGGAAGCACGAACCATTCTTGAGGAAGCGGACCGGCTGGTGGAGGTGCTCGCGGTTCCCCAGCGGGCCGCGGCACCGCGCGCGTCGTCGCGACGGGCCGCCGCGGTGCGCACCCTCGCCTGGGCGGCCAGCATCGTCTTCGCAGTTGGCATCGGCTACTGGGGGCGCGGGGCGGAGGCACCGACGCAAACGACCCTCGCTCGTCAGGAGTTGGATACGCCGACGGCGTCAGACGCCTCCGCGCCCGTGGTCGACGCGACGCCGACGGCCGCGGGGGCGCCGGGGAATCAGCCCGGCCGGACCGCCACGGAGGCGGCGGACAAGCCGCGCGAAGCCAAGACAGTCGACCGCCGGGCGGCCAACGAGGCGGAGCGGCAGGCACCGGCCGCTTCACCCCCTGCCCCGCCGTCGACCCTGCAGGCCGAGGCGGCGGCGCCTGCTCCGACGGGGCTCTCCGTCCGCGGCGGACGGCTCGCGGATGAATCGGTGGCCGCCTGGCGGGTCGTCTCAATGGAGGAAGCGGTCCGGGTGCTCGACGGCCAGATCCGGCTGATTGACGGACTGTCGCCGGACCGCGTGGAAACCGGCCCCGGCACGGCGGTGGCCGGAGCCGATCCGTCCCTGTCCGTGGTTCGGGTCGTCTATGAGGGGGGGGCGGTGTTCCTCGATCAGCAGCGGCCGGCGGCGACCGCCGAGCTCCGGCGGGAGAGTGCGGCCAAGGCGGCGCGGAGCGATGCGGGGGGCACGGCCCCGGCGTGGCAGGGGATCAGCGGCATCCGCTTCGTGGTGACCGGAACCATTTCTCCCGACTCCCTCAGGGAGCTGGGAGCGCGGGTGCGGTGACCTAGGGCGAAGGCTGCCGCAGGGCCTCGATGTTGATGCGGATCTCGACCTCGTCGCCCAGCATGGTACCGCCCCCTTCGAGGACCCGGTTGTAGACCACCCCGTAGTCGAGCCGGTTGACCGTGGTGGTGACCTCGAACCCGGCCCGGGGGCGCTCCCCCGGCATCACGCCGAGGACCATGCCGCGCAGCACGACCGGCCGGGTCACTCCGCGCATCGTCAGGTCCCCGGCGATCGTGAGCGAGTCACCCTGCTGCGTCACCGACGTGCTGACAAAGGTGATGGTCGGGAAGCTGTCGACGTTGAAGAACCGCGCGGAACGGAGGTCGGCGTCTCGGCGTTCCTGCCGGGTGTCGATGCTGGCCACGTTGATGGTGGCGGTGACGGACCCCCGCCCCCAGTTCGCCGGATCGGCCTGGATGGTGCCGGACCAGTCGGTGAAGGTCCCGCTCACCCGGCTCATGAAGTGCCGAATCCGGAAGTTCACCTCGGAATGGGCGACATCGATGCTCCACGTCGGCGGGGCCGCGGGTGCCGCCTGCGCGGCGAGGCCGACGGGCGCCATTCCGAACAACAGCAGGGCGATGGTCGCCCGACAGCTTCGAATCATGTCGTCTCCTGCGAGTTGAGAAAACTCCGGTAGGCATCCTTCAGCAGTCGCTGGAAATGGTAGACGCCCTCCTCGTACTGCACCGAGAACCGGCCCCGGTCATAGGCGCGCGATTCGACCCCCCGCTGCACCCGTTCGCAAATGTCGATGTCCTCGCGCTGCACCCCGTCGGAATAGACCAGGTCCTCCTCGACGAGGCGCCGCACCGCCGGTGCATCGGCGTCGGCGTAAAAGTACTGGAAGATCACCCGGCACCGCCCCGGTCCCAGCGGCTGCACCAGGTTGGTCTGCAGGCGGCCCGGCAGGATGTTGAGCATGTAGTTGGGGAAGAGGCAATAGTAGAACGCCGCCCCGTCCCCCGAAGTGTACAGGTTGGCCGTGCCACTGAGCGGGCTGTGCTGCAGGGAGTACCAGTCGAAGCACTCCGTCCGGTAGCTCTGGAAGTCGTAGAGCTTGACCAGCTCCGGGTGGACGTGCGGGACGTGGTAGCCCTCGAGGTAGTTGTCGACGTACACCTTCCAGTTGCACGCGATGTCGTACTCCACCCGCTTCACGAACTGGAGCGCGCCCAGCCGTGCCGGGGCGACCTGCTCGACGATGCCGGCCACGAACTGGGCGAGGGGCGGCGCGTCGGCCCAGAGGTTGACGAAGACCTGCCCCTCCCACTCGGCCACCCGGATCGGGACCAATCCGTAGTCCTTGCGATCGAAGAGCTCGACCCGGTCGAACTGCGGCACGCCACGCAGGGAGCCGTCGAGCAGGTAGGTCCAGCCGTGATACTTGCACTGCAGGGCGCGCACGCACCCCTCCGGCTCCACGGCCAGCGGCCCGCCCCGGTGCTTGCAGACGTTGTAGAAGCCGCGGAGCGCCCCCTCCTTTCCCCGGACGACGAGGATCGGGTTCCCCGCCACTTCGGCGCAGAAGAACTGCCCCTCCGACTGCACCTGCGCGGCGTGCCCGACTCCCTGCCAGGTCCGGCCAAACACGGCGTCGCGGTCGAGCCGGTCGAAGGTGGGATCCCAGTACCAGCGCGAGGGGATTGTCTCCGCCCGGGGGAGCGGCTGGACCGCGAGGTCGGCGGCCGGAATCGTGGGGAGGTGGATGGCATCGGTCTGCATGACGTATATTACTCGCTGGCCTCGACCTCCGCACCCCGTTCCCCGCCCGAGAGTGAGTGACGCATGAGCCCGACCTCGACCGCCGCCCCGCAGAGCACCCCGGCCCCCGTGAAAGGGGAGTCGATCACGATGACCGGCGGGAAGCTGACCGTCCCCTCACACCCGATCATTCCCTTCATCGAGGGCGACGGCATCGGGCCCGACATCTGGCGGGCCTCGAAGCTGGTGCTCGACAGCGCGGTGAAGGCGGCGTACGGCGGCAAGCGACAGATCGCCTGGGTTGAGGTCCTCGCCGGCGAGAAGGCAAAGCACCAGGTCGACAGTTGGCTCCCCGACACGACCCTGCAGGCGATCACGACGCAGCTGGTGGCCATCAAGGGTCCGCTGACGACACCGGTCGGCGGCGGAATTCGCTCACTGAACGTGGCGCTCCGACAGAAACTCGACCTCTATGCCTGCGTCCGGCCGGTGCGCTGGTTTGCGGGCGTCCCGTCGCCGGTGAAGGACCCCGGCCAGGTCGACATGATCATCTTCCGGGAGAACACCGAGGACATCTACGCCGGCATCGAGTACCGGGCGGGGACGCCGGAGGCGGTGAAGCTCATCGGCTTCCTCCGGAAGGAGATGGGGGTCACGGCCATCCGTTTTCCCGACACCAGCTCGATCGGCATCAAGCCGGTCTCCGCGGAAGGATCGAAGCGCCTGATCCGGGCCGCGCTGGACCACGCCATCGCGCACGGCCGGAAGAGCGTGACGCTGGTGCACAAGGGCAACATCATGAAGTACACCGAGGGGGGCTTCCGCGACTGGGGATACGAGCTGGCGAAGGAGGAGTACGGCGCGGTCGAGATCGACGGCGGGCCGTGGTGCCGGCTCCCGAACGGGATCATCGTCAAGGACGTGATTGCCGACGCCTTCCTGCAGCAGATCCTGACCCGGCCGGCGGAGTACGACGTGATCGCCACCCTCAACCTCAACGGCGACTACATCTCCGACGCGCTGGCGGCGCAGGTGGGCGGGATCGGCATCGCGCCGGGCGCCAACATCAACTACCAGACCGGGCCACGCCATCTTCGAGGCGACGCACGGCACCGCGCCGAAGTACGCCGGCCAGGACAAGGTGAACCCCGGCTCGGTCATCCTGTCCGGCGAGATGATGCTGCGCTACCTGGGCTGGAACGAGGCGGCGGACCTGATCGTGCGCGCCATCGAGCGGACCATCGCGGCGAAGCTCGTCACCTACGACTTCCATCGCCAGATGGAGGGGGCCACGCTGCTCAAGACGAGCGAGTTGCCCGGGCGCTGGTGGAGCGGATGTAGACTGGGCGCACCCCGGCGGCCTCCAGGCTGGACAGGACGCGGGAACGCGGAAGACGAGGACGCGGAAGATAGGTGGTGCGTCGGCCCCCCCAGCAGTTTCTCGCGCTTCCGGCATTCCGCGCTTCCGCTTGCAGTTCCTGCCCCTCCTCAGGGCAACCGAGTTTCGGTGGGCGACGGCGGGATGGCGGCGGAATGCGAGGCGGCCAGCGTCGGATCGAAGTCCGGCACCAGTTCCATCAGGAGCCGCCGGAGTTCCGCGTCGGGCCGACCCTCCTGGGCGGCCGCGATGATGCGCGGTGATCTTCGGGGCGACGTCACCTTCCAGGCGCGCGTTGGTGGCCCGCAGCACCTTTTCGTGCTCGGTCGGCGCCGCCTGTTCGGCGCTGAAGAAGAGCTCCTCGAAGAGCTTCTCGCCGGGGCGACTGCCGGAGAAGCGAATCTCGATGTCGGTGCCGACTTCCTTGCCGGAGAGGCGGATGAGGTCGGCGGCCAGGTCGGCGATCTTGATCGGCTCCCCCATGTCGAGCACGAACACTTCCCCGCCCTTTCCCAGGGACCCCGCCTGCAGGACCAGCTGCACCGACTCCGGAATCGTCATGAAGTAGCGGCGCATTTCGGGATGGGTGACGGTCACCGGCCCGCCGTTGCCGATCTGCCGCAGGAAGGTCGGCACCACGCTGCCGCGGGAGCCGAGGACGTTGCCGAACCGCACCGAGACAAAGTTGCGGCCGTGCTCGCGCGCCGCCATCTGGACCACCATCTCGGCGACCCGCTTGGTGGCGCCCATCACGTTGGTGGGGTGCACCGCCTTGTCGGTCGAAATGAGCACCAGCCGCTCGACGCCGTGCTCGGCGGCGAGTTCGACCACGTTCCGGGTGCCGAGGATGTTGTTGGTGATCGCCTCGGCGACGTTGCGCTCCATCATCGGGACGTGCTTGTGCGCGGCGGCGTGGAACACCGCGATCGGGGTCCATTGCCGGAACGCCTGGCCGAGCAGCTCCCGGTCGCGGACGTCCACGATCACCGGGACGAACTCGACGTCGGGGGTGCTGGCCTTCAATTCGTTCAGGATGTCGAAGATGGAGTTCTCGCCGTGCCCCGCCAGGATGACCCGCTCGGGACCGAGGTCCACCAGCTGGCGGCAGAGCTCGCTGCCGATGGAGCCGCCGGCGCCGGTCACCAGCACCGTGTGGCCCGCCACGATGGTCCGCACCGCCTCTAGGCTGGTGGTGACCGGTTCCCGGCGGAGGAGGTCCTGGATTTCGACCTTGCGCAGGGCCCGGATGGCCACGCGACCGGAGATGATGTCGAACATGCCGGGGACGGTGCGGGTCTTCACCTTGGCCGCGGCGGCGGCATCGAGCACCTCGCGAATGACCGCACCCGGCGCCCTCGGCATGGCGATGATCACTTCGTCGATCTTGTAGGTCTCGACGATGGCGCCGAGGTCGGAGAGCGACCCGAGCACGGGGAGGTTGAAGCACCCGATTGCCGTGCTTGGAGCGGTCGTCGTCCACGAAGCCGACCGGATCGAGGCCGAGCTCGGGATTGCCGCGCAGTTCGCGGACGATCATGGCGCCGGCGGCGCCGGCACCGGCGATCAGGACCCGTTGGGCGTCTCTCCTGGCGGCCCTTCCGCCGGGTGGCGACCAGCCGAACCGCCATGCCGCGGCAGGGCAAAGATGGCGGCGGCGAAGAGCGCATCGAGCATCAGGAGCGAGAGCGGAACCCGGGAGGGAGCCAAGCCGAATCCGGGGATGAGGAACAGCACCCAAAAGGAAGCAGACGACGCCGGAGAGGGCGGCCGCCTTGAGGATCTGCTCCACCTCGTGCACACTGGCGTGGCGCCAGACCCGGCGGTAGAGGCCGGTCCCCTGGGCACATGCCGATCTTGATGGGCAGGGAGAGCACCATGAACCAGAGGGCGCCACGAGCGGTCCCGGCGGCCAGGTGAGCCCCTCGAACCGGATGGTGAAGGCCACCAGCGTGGCGAGCGGAAGCAATAGCGGCGTCGAGCGCCAGGAAGTGGCGGTTGCGGAGACCGGCGGGTGGGTTAGCTCTCATTTGCGGGGTCAGCGGTGTCTCCACGTGGTGGACGACACATAAATGAAACGGGACGTCAAAGGGCCGTCAAGTGCTTGGCATACAATAGCTTGAAATCGGGACAGTGGAAAGGGGGAGCCCCGGATCCGGGTCACGATGGTCAGATCACGGGCCTCGTCTCACCCCGGGAATCATGAGACTTGCCGACCAGAAGCCGCAGGCCGGCCACCGTGCCACAACCATAGCAGAAGTGATACAGCAGGAAGAGCGGGGGGAGGAGGAGGCTGGGCAGCCATCGGGTGCGCCAGCAAATATGGACCGCCGCCATCAGCGCCAAGGCGCCATAGGCCGTTAGCCCACCCAGCAACAGGGAGCGTGCCAGCGGGCTTTCGATGCCGACAACCGCCGTCAGCACGACCCCAATGGTGAAGAGGCCGGGGACAAGGTGCCTCCATCGAAACGCCGCAGGTGTGAGGCGCCAGACCAGAACATTCCAACGCGCGTTCAGGAAGCCCTGCCGGATCAGGCCGCCGATCGTCGCTCGCGCCAGGTACACCGAGGCCATCGCCGGTTCGAGGAACACTCGGAGTCGTGCAGCGTGCACTCTCCCGAAGAACTCCGTGTCCTGGTTTCGCACCAGGGCCTCGTGAAACAATCCGAGACGGTCAAAAACGTCCGCCTTGTAGATCGCGAACGGCACCGCGTCGACATACCCGGCCGCATTCGAGACCCGGAACCGGCTGTTGCCCACACCGAACGGGTGCCGCACGATCAGCGACAGCAGTCGAGCCACCGTCCCGGGTTCGCCGGGTTCCGCCGTGATGGGGCCACCCACGATGTCGACCTCCCCACCGTCGATTCGGCGCACGCCAGCCTCGAAGAAGGCGGTGCCGACGAGACTGTGGGCGCTTACGATAGCGATTAGAGAGCCTGCCGCGGCGCGGATGCCAATGTTGAAGGCTGCCGGGGTCGTCCGGTCCGGGTTTTCCAGAACTCGTACGCCAGAGTGGCTTCGGGCGAACTCCTCGGCGATTGCCCGGGTCCCGTCATCGCTCATGCCGTCCACCAAAATGATCTCACCGCCACCGACGCGCCCGAGTGCCTGATGCACCGCTTCGAGCGCCCCCAACAGGTGCCGCTCCTCGTCCCTCGCCGGGATCACCACCGAGATCCGACAGTTCGCATTCTGATTCGGTCGGGAGCCGGCTATTCTACCCATGTTCGCTGCCCTTCCGGAGCCACCTCTCATACCGGGACGCCCCACGTGTCATCCCAGCGCCACCCGCCTGTCGTCCTGTTCCCGTACTTGCTGTTGCCGGCGTTCATCCAGC
Organism: uncultured Gemmatimonadales bacterium; assembly: GCA_963748815.1. Lineage (GTDB taxonomy): Bacteria > Gemmatimonadota > Gemmatimonadetes > Gemmatimonadales > GWC2-71-9 > SPDF01. The sequence goes on from CAVVKJ010000017.1 coordinate 25,219, forward strand.
GGGACCTCGAGAGCCTTCGCCTGAGGTTCGAAGTGGAGATGGTGGACTGCCGTCGCCTCTCCGGCAGCTTGCGCGCGATGGCCGCGGTGGCCCGAAGCGACATGCTGGTCTGCTGGTTCGGCAGCCTCCGGTACCTCCCAATCGTGGCCCTCGCCAAATTGCTCCGCAAGCCGATCTGTATCATCGCAGGAGGATACGATGTTGCGGCTATTCCAGCAATCGGATACGGCACGATGGCGCGTCCATGGGCGCGGCTGCCGGGACGCTGGCTCTTCGCGCAGGCGGACGCCGTGGCCGCCTTTTCGGTCAGCGCCGGGAAGGAGGCGGTGGCAAACGCCCGAGTCCCGTGCGACCGCGTAAGCGTCATTCCCCTCGGGTACGCGGATCGCCCGACGCCGGAGGCGAGGAAGGAACCCATCGTCCTCTGCGTGGCGAACATCGACCGGAGCACGCTCCTGCGGAAAGGTCTCTTGACCATCGCCCGACTCGCTGCCCGGATGCCACAGGTGCGGTTCGTCCGGCCGGCGGAGGCGACCCCCAGGTCGTGGAGTTGCTCCGTACCGAAAGCGGTGGCCGCCTGTCGCTCCCCGGGCGCGTCGACGACGCCGTCCTCCAGCAACTCTTCGCCACCGCCCGCGTCTACCTCCAGCCGTCTCTGCACGAGGGCTTCGGCTCGGCGGTCGCGGAGGCGATGCTGCATGATTGCATCCCGGTCGTGCCCCCTCACTTCAGCCTCCCCGAGGTCGTTGGTCCGTGCGGGGTCTACGCCGATCCGACGGACCTGCAGTCCCTGGAAGCCCGGGTGACAGACGTTCTGGAGGGCCGCTTTACGCCGGCCGAGCCCCCGCGCGACCGGATCCTCAGGGAGTACCCGGCCGCTCGCCGAGAAAAGGCCCTCCTGGCCCTCTGTCCCGATTGCTCCCTCCAGCGCTGCCGTAGGAGGCGTCCGGTCGCGTCCGCGCCGGTCAGACTCCCTACCAAGGGCGAAGGCAGCAAGTATATTTGGCGTGACACGGCCAGCCGAACGACGATGCTCGCCGCCACCTCTGCCACTCCGGAGCCTATTTCGCCGCCTCGCACCGAGTTCCTCCCGTTCGCGAGACCAGACATCGGCGAAGCCGAGATCGCGGCGGTCGTCGAGGTACTCCGGTCCGGTTGGATCACGACAGGCCCGCAAGCTCAGGCGTTTGAACGCGAGTTCGCGGAGGCGGTCGGGGCGCCGTTCGCCCTCGCCGTGAATTCGTGTACCGCCGCGCTTCATCTCGCGCTCGAGGCCCTCGGCGTGGGCGCGGGCGACGAAGTTCTCACCAGCACCGTCACCTTCACGGCCACCGCCGAGGTCGTCGAGTACCTCGGCGGTCGACACGTCTTCCTGGACGTGGAGGCCGGCAGCCTGAACATCACCCCTGACGGCGTCCGCGCGGGGATTCTCCGTCAGTACGACGTCCGGGCCGACGGGTGCTACTCCCGGGAGTCTGGCGGGCGCCTGCGCGCCGTTGTTCCTGTCCATTTTGGCGGACTGCTCTGCGACATGGTCGGGCTGCAGGCCGTCGCCAGGGAGTTTGGCATTGCGATCGTCGATGACGCCGCCCACGCCTTCCCTGCCGCGCGTGACGAAAGGCGGGCTTCAAGTACAATCTGACCGATATCGCCGCGGCCCTGGGCCGGGTCCAGCTTGGACGCGCGGGTGAGATGGCCGCAAGGCGTGCCGCGATCGCGGCGGAATACACCGCGGGGCTGGCCGGCTGCGAGGGGCTGGACGTCCCGGTGTGTCCCCCCGGCGTGGAGCACGCATGGCACCTCTTCCGATTCGACTCCACCTCGACTCGCTTCGGATTGACCGGGCCAGGATGATTGAGGAGTTGCGTGCGCGTCAGATCGGGGCCAGTGTGCACTTCATTCCGTGGCGCACGCAGCCGTTCTACGCCAACCGTTACGGATACCGCCCCGAGGACTTCCCTGTCGCCGAGCAGGAGTACCCACGCCTGATCTCGCTCCCGATCTACTCGACGATGAGCGATGACGACGTCTCGACCGTGCTGCACGCGGTCACGGATGTCACCACGCACTTCCTGCGTTAGCCGGGCGTGAGCCGCCGCTGGCCGGAGAGTCGCCTGAAGCGCGCCGGGGATGTGCTCGTGGCGGCGATCGGCGGAGTGATCATCAGCCCGGTGCTCGCCGCCTGCGCCCTGGCGGTGCGGCTGGGTGACGGGTCCTGGCATCCTGTTTCGACAAGTGCGGATCGGCCGCGCCGGACGGCCGTTCACGATTCTCAAGTTTCGCACGATGCGCACCGGAACCACGGGACCGCTCGTCACCGCCAGCGGCGACTCGCGCGTGACCCGTGTCGGGCGCACCCTACGTCGGTTCAAGCTGGACGAGCTGCCGCAGCTGTGGAACGTGGTGCGCGGCGACATGAGCATGGTCGGGCCCCGTCCGGAACTCCCCGTGTATGTGGCGGAACATGAAGATGTGTTTCGGCGCCTGGGCGCAATGCGGCCCGGGATCACCGATTGGGCCTCGCTGACGTTCCGGGACGAGGAGGCGCTGCTGGCCCGGCACGCCGCCCAGCCCGAGTTCTACACCACGGTCCTCCTGCCCCGAAAGCTGCTGCTGGCCAGGTTATACCGACGGCACGCGTCGCCTTGCCTGGATCTTCGACTGGTCCTCGCCACCATCTTCGCGGCGTGCCGGCTGGAGGGGCTCATGAGGCGCATCGCGGGCTCCGCGGCCGGGCGTGCGTGGGATTCCCTGTCACCGCGTACCGCAGGGCCCAACCGACGATGAAGGGGAGTGCTCCACGATGAACGGCCATTCAGACGAACCGGTGTCCTGGCCCCGACCAGAGGAGCCCGGCTCCCGGCAACCGATCGGTGGCGCCCTGATCGGGGCGCTCTGGAACGCCAGGAAGCGGCTCGTGGCCGCCGGCGCCACGGGAGTCGTCCTGGGTGTGCTGGTGAGCTACGCCATGCCCCAGTACTTCACCTCGTCGGCTTCGTTCATCCCCGAGGAGCCTGCGGCCGCCACCCTCCCCGGGGGTCTGTCGGGGCTCGCGGCGCAGTTCGGGGTCGCGACCGGCAGCACTCGCTGCCCGGAGTTCTATGCTCGGCTGCTCACGGGGAGGCACATCCGCGAAGCCCTGGTGGCGACGGCGTTCTCGGGTGGGCAGACGCTGGTATACTACTACGGCTTCGGCGGGAAGCCTGACAGCGTCGACCGGACGGTGCGCAAGATGGGCAACGACTATTCCGTCTCCGTCGACCGCGCCACCTCGATCGTGCGGGTCGACGTCGAGCTGCGCGACCCGCAATTTGCGGCGGAGGTCGCCCGCGCCTTCGTGGCCCAGGTCGATTCGTTCAATATCCAGCTCCGCCGCTCTTCGGCCCGGGAACGACGGATCTTTGCCGAGGCCCGCCTGGAGGAGGCGCAGAACAGGCTGATCGAGGCGGAGGACGAGCTACGTGACTTCCTGACGCGCAACCGCGCCGGCAACGCTCCAGCGCTCAAGTTCGAGCAGGGGCGCCTCGAGCGCCGGGTCTCCATGGCGCAGGAGCTCTACCTCAACCTGGCGCGCGGCGCGCAGACGGCGCGGCTGGACGAGGTCAACGGCACCCCGGTCATCTCGGTCGTGGCGCCGGCATTCGTGCCGGTGCGGCGCTCCGTCCGCGGCGATTGATGGTTGGGTTTCTCGCAGGAGTCCTGGCCGGTGTCGCCACGGCGTCCCTGGTGCTGGCTCAGAGGCTGCGTGGCGACGTCAACGTCACCTGAGGCGACCCCGCAGAAAACCAAGGCAGCGCCGCTGGCCCGGACGACCCTGCCCTATTTTGGCACGGAGGCGGTGAACGCCCTGGCGACCATCGGCGGGGTCGCCGCCTTCACGCGGCTGGTCCCCCCGGAGGTGTACGGACAGTTCGCGGTCGTGCTGGCAGGGAGCGGGTTCGCCATGGCCGTGGCCGGCGAATGGCTCCAGGTCACCGCGCTGCGGTTTGCCGGCCACAGCGCCGACCGCCCGGCGGCGGTCGGCGCCCTTCTCCAGCTGTTGATGCGGATCCTGGCCATCCTCGCGATGGTCACCCTCGCGGGCTTCGCCCTGCTGCCCGCCAGCATCGACCAATCCGCCATTCTCGTCGGGGCCGCGCTCACCTGCCTCAACCTCGCCTTCCTGACCCTCACATCGCTGTTCCAGGCGAACCTCGAATCGTGGCGATTCGCCAGCTAGCTCAAATCTCGCGGTGCTCCGCATCGCCTTGCCCATTGCGGTCGCGCTGCTCTGGCAGCGCTCGGCAATCGCGCTGGTGAGTGGACAGGGGCTCGCGGTCGCCATCCTGCTACCCCGGTCCTGTACCACGTCCTCGAGGGACAGGGCGACTCGGCGGGGACGTTCCGCCAGGCGCAACGCGCGCATGGTCACGTTCGGCGCCGGGCTCATCGGCTGGTACGTCGCGAGCGAGATGCTGAACCTGTCGGACGGTTCTTTCTCGAAGGGTGGCGCGGCAGTGAAGAGGTCGGCCCTACGCGGTGAGTTATGCCGGCTGGTCATGGGGGCGGTGGCGACCACACTGGAGCCGGTCCTGGCGGCGCTCTACCGCTGATGGTGCGGTCGTGGCACCAGGGCTGATTGAGCGAGGCCCAGGCCGATTCGACATGGTGATCCGGCGGTTCATCGTCCTCGCCCCGGGCCTCTGGGGCATTCTCTGGCTTCGGCAACGACTTCCTGTCCGTGATCGCCCTGCCACCGACCAGACCCCGCGCTGGTGATGGGCTGCTCCGCCGGCGGCATCCTCTGCGGCACGGCGGCCTCTACATCCAGAAGGCGCTCGAACTGGACCGCGCTCCGCTCCCTCGTGCGAATCGTGGATCGCGGCGCCATCAATCTGGCAGCGAACATTCGCTCGATTCCGACATGGGGGCTGTCGGCGCCAGCGTTCGACCCTGCCGGCTACGCGGCCTACGTCGAGATGACGCTTCGGGCAGCTCGCCAGAGCATGTCGGTGACACCGTCGTGGCGGCTGCTCGTCAGCGCCGGCCCGGCGTTCGGGGTTCTCGCCGGGATGGGGTTTGGGGTGGAGGCGCTGCTGGGCAACGCCTCGGATGGGCGCACGTCTGATCGGGACGCCGCTGGCGGCAGGAGCCGACCTGGTGACGATCCTGGCGCGCGGGGAGCATCGGATCGGCGGGCCGACGGAACCGGACGGTGCCTGGATCAGGCGCAGCCGGCGCGACTGCTGCCATCTCGCGGCAGCGTGGGGTCGCGCTGGCCGTCACGGCCTGAGCTGGACCCAGGCGCGTGCCCACTGGCATCACGTTCCACGCGGGTGCTGGCGATCGCGGCGTGGCGCGGCTCGTTGCAACCGCCGCGACCTCTTCCGCCGCCCGTCCTGATCATCGCCGTACCTCGCCCTCGGCATCGGCATCAAGGGCGTCACCGACCTGCTGAGCGGCACGAGCAGATCGAGGGCCTCTTTGACCCGACTGGCACCCAGTTCGCCAACCTCATGACCGTGGTCTTTCCGAAGACGGGCCTCGCCATCGCGGCGTTCCTTCTGGGTGACGCGCTCGCCGGCCGCGGTCCGGCCCGGCGGGCCTCGACTGGACCCCCGCGCCACTGCTGCCGCGCGAGGTGTCAGGCGTGCACTGGCGCTTTCGACCGCGCACGACCGGCCCGGCGTCGCGGTGCTCGCGGCGAAGCTCGGGACGGCGCTCCTCCTCGATCCCTCGTTCGTCTCGACAGCCGGAACGGTCGGCCTCTTCTGGCGCTATCCGCTGATGTACGCAGCGATGGGGGGCTGGGCACTGCTCATCGTCAATCGCTGGTCCGCAGGTCGGCGCGCGGGCAGGTATGGGTGCTTGGGTTGATCGCGACGGCCACGCTCGTCGTACCTGTTGACGAGCTCGAAGGCTGCGATGATTGTCGCCGTGCTGTACCTCATGGTCGGGCACGACTATGCCGTCCGGCCGGTGCGCCTGGGGCAGCTGCTCCTCGCGGGAGCCGGACTTCTCCTGCTGCTCCCGCTGTTCTACATCGACAGGGCCTACGGGTTCAGCGTGGCGTTTCTCCGGTACCTCACCTTTGAGAACGCCATTCAGGAATGAACCTCCTCGTCGGCCGGAGCTACCTGGCCGACAGCTCCGCCGCGGTGCTGCATCACACCCCGCGCATCTATCCGTTCCGGCTCGCGGCGACCTGGCTGGAGCGTTCGACTTCTGGATCCCGCGGGGATTCTGGCCAGCGAAGCCCCTCGAGCCGAGCCTTTCGTTCGGACCGACGCATCTCAGCTCGTACGGACAGGAAGGGGGCGAGTTCGACGCTCCGAACGACCATGGGGGACGTCATCTGAACCTGGGGCGTTCGGGGTAGTGCTCGTGTTCCTCGCATGGGCACGGGCTGCGGCGGCTCAACGACCGCTGGACGGCCGTGCGCCGAGGCCGGAAGGGATCGTCCGGGACGGATTGCTGGGCTACTGGATCGCGATCGGGGCGGAGCAGTAGTGGCGGTAGTCACCGAACTCGCTATGGCGTACATGGCCCGGTGGGCGCTGCGGGCGTTCGTGGCGCGGAACTGGGAGCGGGCGACCTTGCCGTCGACGCGACGCAGGGGCTTCTGGACCCAGCAGAGCACGTGGGTCCGAAGGATCGGCATCAGGTTAGCAAGAGATCCAGCGCCGGATGAATACGGCACGGCGCCGCGCAACGGCGGCGGGAGCGTCACCGCCTGACCGTCACTTCCCCTTCAGGAAGCAGCTTGCGCACCCGCCGCACGGGACGCCGTCGAGACTCCCGGATCGACGGTTTGTTGTAGATGAAATCGTACCAAAGCACGCCGCCCCGGCTGACCCACCGCCACATCGCGTTCGCCAGGGGCCGCTGGTTCGCCTCTCGAGCAGCGACGAGAAGACGACGACGAAACACGATGTCGGGGACGCTGCAGGCAGTTCCGCGTGGACGGCGTCTCGCACCGGACGATCTCGGCGGCAGGACGGTGTCGGCCGCGCGGCTGCTCCTCGAGCAGCTCGATCCGGGTCAGGCGCCGGGGCTGAAAGCCGAGCCGCAGGAACCGAGCAGCTTCTTCGGCGCCGGACCCCACCTCAACGAGCGAGAGGTCGGCGGCGCTCGATGCCGAGCCGGGAGAGGAGGCGAATCATCGCACGCTGGCGCCCTGGACTGTCTGCCAGACGTCGGGGCGGAGCATGCCGTAGCGATGCTGCTCGACCATCGATTGCGGCGCTCCATACCGCTCGTAGACATCATCGATTTCCGGTTACCGGTCACCCGCAACGCCCCCTTCTTCCCGATCCTCAGCGTCGCCCACAGCTGCGCCACAAAGGTAGTGGCGGTGTTCCCTTCGATGTGGTCGGCGTTCCAGGTCTGGTTGACCCCGATGTTCCCCTGCAGGCGCAGGTGCCCCTGCTGCCCACGCACGCCCACCGCCACCCGCGCCGTCTTGGCCACCACGCCACTCAGGAATCCGTCCAGTCCGCTCAGGTCGGCGGGAAGGAGTCGGTGATCTGCGCCGCCCCCTGCCGGAAGCAACGTGAGCTCGGGCGTCACGACCCAATTCTCCCGGACCGGCCACGTCGCGGTCAAGGTCAGTTGATCGCCATCCACGAACTGCCGCCCGAGCCCGACTCCGATATTGATGTAGTCCTCCTCCGGCTAGAACGTCCGGAAGGCGTAGGTGCTCACCTGCGTGTAGAGGGCCCGCCAGCTTCCGGTCGAGCCCAGCGGCCCCATGGCGCTCAAGGTGAAGGCCCAGCGGTTGGGGCGATCGGTCGAGCGCTGTCGCCTGGTCGAACCACCGGAAGTCGTCGATCGCCACCTGCCCTTCGAACGACACTCCGCTGTTCAGGAGGATCCGACCGTCGCCCCCGATCATCACGTTGGACTCGTCACCCGACCGAGAAGGTGTTGCCCAGCAGGAAGATCGCCCACCGGCGTGATCCACTTGGCGTTCAGGTTCTCGTCCACCCCGGCGATGATGGCCGTCTGCCAGAGCGCCAGGTTGATCTTCGGCGTGACCTGGAAACCGAGTCGGTGGGCCACCTGGTAGCGGTGGATGACCTGCCCTGCCGTGTCGACCATGTCCTCGAGCTGCGCCACGACCCCCTGGAGCCGCAGGTCCCGGGTGCCGACATTGAACGCGCCGTGCGCAATGGGATAGCCCCAGCCGCTGGTCGGGATGCCCGGCACCCCCCGCGGCCCCCACTCCCGGGACATCGTCCCCAGGAAGAGCTCGGCCGGCTTCCACTGCGCCCCGATGTAGGCCACCGGATAGCGATAGATCAGCTTGGATGGGAGGGTGCACTGTCGATGTTCGCCGGCCAGTCGGGGTCGTCTTGAGCCGGTTTTCCCCATACAGGTCGGCGTGCGCCACCACCGGCCCGAACACCCCCAGGAACTCCAGGCTGCCGAACGGCCAGACCCCACCATCCCCCGCCGGATGCACCGGGTCCCGCCGGCGTGGGTGTAGGCCTGCACACCGAGGGCAAAGTCGACCCGCCCCCAGTAGACGGTATCCGGCGGAGTCCAGAGCTTGAGGAGGCTCGCGACCTGCGCCGAGTCCGACGCCGTGGCCCTCGGCGAGAGCCCCGGAGCGCCGCCACCGCCTGCGCCTCGGTGAACGGCCGCACCAGCGGGGTCGGATCGGGAATCACCCCCCGGTCCACCAGCAGCTCGAACCGCGCCAGCCGCGGATCGTCGAGCTGGATGTAGGGGCTCCCCTGTGCCACCGCGGCGGCGGGCCGACTCAGAGGCCAGCCAGGCCCCCAGCAGCGCCTGGCCGACGAGCACGGAGCGGCATCGCCGCGGCTCACCTCGCGATCACGGGCCAACACCGATCATCAGGCGCCGACCACCGCCCCCGGCGACCCCCGACACGAAGTCGGTCCATTGGCGCCCCGCGATAGGGCAGCGCCCACTGCACCAGCTCGATGCCCCCCGGCGAGGCACGACCGCCACGACCAGAGTCCGGAGCGACGGCGGCCCTCGTCGAGCCGGTAGAGCAGCGCAAAGATCAGGAAGATGCCAGGAAATGCACCAGCGTGTCGTACGGCGCGCCGCGGCGTCGAACCGGTGGGGCACCGGCAACAGGAAGAGCAGCGCCATGGCCAGGAGGTAGAGCACGAAGAGGGATGCCAGACGCCGCGCGTACCTGCGGAGGGCCTGAGGATGCCGACGGAGCGAGGCGTGACTCTGTGCCATTCGGATCGGCGTTCAAGATGCTCCGAACCCGGGTGCGGCAGCCTTGGCGCTCCACGGCCATTCGCTCGCTCAGCGACATCGGCCGAGCCGTGGCTTCAGCCACGAGCTCGCGCGGCGGATCGAGGCTTCTGAACCGGATCAACCTGACCCCGGACTGCCGCACGGGGTGACGACCGAGGTGGTCGCATCTCCTTGACGCCCTCCCCGCGCGCCCCTAAGTTCCCCCATGCCTAAGTCGCCGCGCCGGAACTGGTTGGCCCTCCTCGCCCTCCTGTTCCTCGCCTCACCCCTCGCCGCCCAGCAACCGACCCCGGAACAGGCCAAGGCGCTCATGGCCCAGCCGGGCGGGGCCGACTCCATCCGGGCGCTGATCAAGAACTCCGGCCTCTCGCCGGACCAGATCCGGATCCGGCTGCAGGCCGCGGGGTATGACCCGGCGTTGATCGACCCCTTCCTGACCGACGGCCGGGCTCCGACACGGTGTCCGTCACCGCCGAGCAGAACGCCGCCCTCAAGGCGCTGGGCATCAAGCCGGACTCAGCCTGCCGGCAGCCGGTCGACACCGGCCTCCGGTGGTCGATTCACTGCCGCCGATCGGCGTGTTCGGCGTGGATGTCTTCCGCCGCTCCACGACGCAGTTCCTCCCGCTCCTCTCGGGGCCGGTGCCACCGGACTACCGGCTGGGCCCCGGCGACATGCTGGTCCTCATCCTGACCGGTGACGTCGAGCTGACCTACCAGCTCGGCATCACCCGCGAGGGCTTCGTGGTGATCCCGCAGGTGGGCCAGGTGTACCTCGCCAACCTGACCCTGGCCCAGGCCCGGAGCACCCTCTACGACCGGCTGGGGCGGGTGTATTCCGGCGTGCAGCGCGGGCGCGAACGCCACGACCCAGTTCGACCTCTCGGTGGCCAACGTCCGCGCCGCCCAGGTGTACGTGGTGGGCGAGGTGACCCAGCCCGGTGCCTACCAGATCAGCGCCCTCGGGACCGTGCTGACCGCCCTCTACACCGCCGGCGGGGTGACGGAGCGCGCCAACCCGCGGGCGGTGGAGGTCCGCCGCGGCGGCAAGACCGTCGCCACCTTCGACCTCTACGATTACCTCCTCAAGGGCGACACCGGCGAGGATATCCGGATCGAGAACGGCGACGTGGTGTTCGTCGGGGTCCGCGCCCGTCGGGTGACCGTCACCGGCAACGTGCAGCGCCCGCCACTGTACGACCTGGCGCCGACCGAGACGCTGGCCCAGCTGATCGCCGCCGCCGGCGGGCTCGACGCGGAGGCCGCCCGGACCCGGATCTCGATCGACCGGATCGTGCCGCCCGCCGAGCGACGCGCCGGGCGGCGCCGCACCGCGTCACCCTCGACGTGCCCCTCCCCGCCGGGTCCGCGGAGATTCCGCCGGTCCCGATGGCCGACGGCGACAGCGTGACGGTGTTCGGCGTGCCGCCGGCCCAGCGGAACTACGTGTCCATCGAAGGCAACGTCTACCACCCCGGCCGTTTCGGGCTGGAGGAGGGCCTGACGCTTTCGCGGCTGGTGTCGCTGGCGGGCGGGTTCCAGCCGGCCACCTACTCCGGCCGGGCCCTCATTTCCCGGCTCAACGAGGTGGACCAGACCCGGCGGCTCATTCCCGTTGCCGCTTCCGAACGACAGCCTCGCGCCCTGGACCGACGACCCGCGGCTCCAGGACCGCGACTCGGTCATGATCTTCGGCCTGTCCGAGACCCGACCGGTGCGGACCACCGTGATCGTCGGCGCGGTCAACGAGCCGGGGCGGAAACCGTGGGAGGCGGGGATGACGCTCCGCGACCTGATCCTGCAGTCCGGCGGACTGGCGCCCGGCGCCTCTCTCGCATTCGCGGAGATCGCGCGCCTGCCCGAGCGACCGCAGCGAAGGACAGCTCGCCACCACCTCCGGGTGCCGCTCGACTCGACCTACCTCTTCGACCGGGACAGCGCGGGGCAGTACATCGGACCACCCGGTCGGGCGTTCCCCGCCTCCGGCGCGCCGGAGGTGCCCGCTGGAGCCGTGGGACAACGTCCTGATCTTCCGGCAGCCCGATTTCGAGTTCCAGCAGACGGTCAGCATCGGTGGCGAGGTGGAGTACCCCGGCACCTACGCGCTCGAGAATCGCTCCGAACGGCTCTCCGACCTGGTCCGTCGGGCCGGCGGGCTCACCGCCCTGGCCTACCCGGACGGGGTCTGGTTCGTGCGGGATACCGGCGGTGTCGGGCGACTCAACGTGAACCTCCCGGTGGCGATGGCGAAGCCGGGGTCGAAGGAGGACCTGCTCCTCCGCGGCGGCGACCAGATCTGGGTCACGCAGTACCAGCCGAGCGTCCGGATCGAGGGCGCGGTGCTCTCGCCTGGGAGCGTGCTCTGGGAAAAGGGGAAGAACCTCAACTACTACATCGACGCCGCGGGGGGAGCGACTCCGGAGGGCAATCCGGGCCGCGCCGCGGTCCGGCAATCGAACGGGCAGACGCTGGCCAAGCGGGGAGGCTTCCTCGTCATCGGCGGCACGAATCCCAAGCCGAACCCCGGCGCCACGGTGTACGTGCCGCTCAAGGAAGTGAAGCCGCCAAGGGACAACACCGGGACCTGGCTGGCGATCGCATCCATCATCGCCAGTACGGCCACGATCGTCATTGCGCTCCAACCATAGCGATGCGCGGTGGCCATCACCTCCTGAATCAGACATATTTGACCATTCTCTCTCCAGGTGGACCGCCTGACTGATTTCCAGCGCCAGGTGCAGGACGCGATCGGCCCCAGCTACCGGATCCTGAGCGAGCTCGGCGGGGGCGGGATGAGTCGCGTCTTCCTCGCCGAAGAGGTGCAGGTCGAGCGCAAGGTGGTGGTGAAGGTCCTGCCGCCGGAAACCTCCGCCGCCGTGAGCATCGAGCGCTTCGAGCGGGAGGTCCGCCTCGCGGCGCGGCTGCAGCACCCGCATATCGTCCCCTTCCTGACCACCGGCGGCCGGGGCGACCTCCTCTTCTACATCATGCCGTTCATCGAGGGCGAGTCCCTCCGCGCCAAGCTGGCGCGTGAGGGAGAGCTCCCCGTCCCCGAGGCCGTGCGCATCATCCGCGACGTGGCCGACGCCCTCGCCATGGCGCACAAGCAGGGGATCGTCCACCGCGACATCAAGCCCGACAACATCCTCCTCTCCGGCCGCCACGCGCTGGTCACCGACTTCGGCGTGGCCAAGGCAGTGGAGAAGAGCTCCGGCTCCGGCCAGCTCACCTCCATGGGCGTGGCCCTCGGCACGCCGGCGTACATGTCCCCGGAGCAGGCAACGGCAGATCCTCATACTGACCACCGAGCCGACCTATATGCTCTCGGCATCGTGGCGTACGAGATGCTCTGCGGCCGGCAGCCCTTCGAGGCCTCCTCGGCGCAGGGAATCATCGCCGCGCATGTGACCCAGCAGCCGCAGCCGATGGAGCGGTTCCGCGCCAACGTGCCGCCGGCGCTGGCCATGCTCATCATGCGGTGCCTGGAAAAGAAGCCGGCGGATCGACCGCAGACCGCGGAGGAACTGGTGCAGCTGGTCGAGGCGATGAGCACCCCGTCGCTGAGCACGCCGGGCGGCATGACCCCCACCGCCACCGCGCCCTATACCGCGGCGGCCCCGGCGGCATCGCCGTCCGCCGAGCAGGGCCACCCCGTGCGGGTGGCGGTGCTCTTCAGCCTGGCGTCGGCGGCGGTGCTCGCCATCGCCTGGGTGATGACGGTCAAGGTGGGGCTGCCGATGTGGGTGGTGCCTGGCGTGGCGGTGCTGCTGGCCCTCGGCTTCCCGATCATGGTGGCCACGGGCCTGGCGGAGCGCCGGCGGGCCAAGGCGCGCATGAACATGACCCACACGCCGAAGCCGGAAGGGGGCGTTCGCCAGTTCCTCACCTGGCGGAAGGCGCTGATGGGCGGCGGGCTGGCGTTCACGGCGCTGGCCATCCTGGCGGGCGGCTACATGGCGATGCGGGTCTTCGGCATCGGTTCCGTGGGCACGCTCATGGCCACCGGCGCGCTCGACTCGAAGAGCCCGCTGGTGCTGGCCGACTTCTCGAACCGCACCGCCGACCCGTCGCTCGGCCCCTCGGTGACCGACGCGTTCCGGGTGGATCTCTCGCAGTCACCGGTCATCCAGCTGGTGGATGGCTCGGCCGTCCGCGAGGCGCTGACACGGATGGGCCGGTCGCCCGACACGCCGCTGGACGACGCGACCGCGCGGGAACTGGCCCAGCGGGAGAACGCCAAGGCGTTCATCACCGGGGAGATCGGATCGGTGGGCAGCGGGTATGTGCTCTCGACCCGCATCGTCGCGACCAACGACGGGCACGAGCTGGTGGCGCTCCGCGAGACCGCCTCGAACGAAACCGAGGTCATCCCGGCCATCGACCGGCTGAGCAAGCGGCTCCGGGAGCGGGTAGGCGAGTCGCTCAAGTCGCTGAACAACACCGAGAAGCTGGAACTGGTCAGCACCTCATCGCTCGAGGCACTCAAGAAGTACTCGCAGGCCGTGCGCCTGGACGACAGCGGCGGGGACCCGATGCTCACCACCCAGCTGCTCCAGGAGGCGGTGGCGGCGGACTCGAATTTCGCGATGGCGTGGAGAAAACTCTCCGTTGCCGCGTTCAGGGCGGGGATTTCGTGGAAGGTGGCGTTCGACGCGGGCCAGAAGGCGTACGATCTCCGCGACCGCCTCACCCCACTGGAGCGGCAGCAGGCCATCAGTACGTATTTCAGCTTTGTCGAGCCGGACATCGACAAGGAGATCGCCGCCCACAAGGCCGCGCTCGAAATCGACCCCAACGACCGGACCTCGCTCAACAACCTCGCGCTCGCCTACCGGGATCTCGGCCGCTGGGAGGACGCGGAGGCGACTGCCCGCCGAGCCGCGATGGTGGACAAGAGCTGGTTCTCCTATGGGCACCTGGCGTTTGCCTTGGCCGCCCAGGGGCGCTTCGCCGAGGCGGACTCGGCACTCCAGGAACTGGATCGGGTCACCCCGGGGCAGCCACGGGGCCTGATGATGCAGGCGGAGCAGCGCTCTGCCCGGGGGGACTACGCCGGTGCGGACAGCATCTACCGGGTCGTGCTGAGGGCCCGCAGCGAGCCGGCCTACCAGCGTCAGGCGATCGTGGGCCGGGTCCTCCTCGACGTCACCCAGGGGCAGATGGCGGCGGCCTCGTCGCTCTCGTCCGAACTGTACGAGGCGGCGCAACGACAGGGTGATGTCCGACTGATGTACGGGGTCGCCATCGGCGCTGCCAACGGCGACCTGGTCGCGCGTCCGCGGCCGCGATCCGATCTCTCCAGGGTGGAGGCGCTCCTCGCGAGATACCCCCTCGATAGCATGCCGCCTGACGACCGTCCGTACGTGGGGCTCGCCCGCCTTTACGCCGCCGCTGGCCAGATTCAGCAGGCCCGTCGCTACCTGACGCTGAGCCAGCGGGAGCAGGGCAGGTGGTGGAGCCCGCCCAACGGCATCATCAAGCACGCCGAGGGCGAGGTGTTGGAGGCCGAGGGAAAGCTGGATGAGGCGCTCGCGGCATACCAGGACTGGACCCGGTTGCCGACACAGGGGCAGGACTGCCGGCAGTGCGGGGATTTCTACGTGGGTCGGGTGTTCGATCGGATGAACCAGCCCGATTCGGCCCTCGCGGCCTACGACCGGGCCATGAGCACCACGGTCCCAATCCGGAATGCCGGGGAGGCGACCGTCCTCGGCCCGACGCTGCGTCGCATGGGTGAGTTGTACGAGGCCAAGGGGAACCGCGACAAGGCCAAGGAGTACTACAGCCGCTTCGTGGACCTCTGGCGGGATGCCGACAGCGACTTCCAGCCAGAGGTGCAGGAGGTCAAAGGCAGGCTGGCCAAGCTGGCCGCCGAGCCCAGGTCCTGACTACTTGGCCACCTCGCCTTTGCAGGTGCTGATGCCGAACAGGGTGTAGAGCGGGCAGGTGCCGGACAGCCCGGTTACGATGGGGATGATACCGATGTAGCCCCACGGGGTCTTCGGTCCGATGAAGGCGAGCGACAGGAGGCCGATGCCGGCGAGCACGCGGATGACCCGCTCAACGGTGTGTTCGTTCTGGGGAAAGAGCTTGCTGGCCATGGAAGTGCTCCGACGTTAAGGAAATCCTCAGACTTTCGCCGCGCTCGACTGCATACCAAGATACACGCTGACTCGCACGCCGGTTCCCTCCCTTCCCACGCACCCGCCGGCGCGCCCCCTTCCGCCTCGGGCCGCGACATGCCGTTCCACACCATCATCGAGCCGTTCCGGATCCACTCCACCCAGCGGATCCGCCACACCACGCCCGCGGAGCGGGAAACGGCACTTGAGCGCGCCGGTTACAATCTCTTCGGGCTCCGCGGCGAAGAGGTGCTGATCGACCTCCTGACCGATTCCGGCACCGGCGCCATGTCCTCCCGGCAGTGGGCCGCGATGATGGACGGCGACGAGTCCTACGCCGGGAGCAGTTCATTCGAGCGATTCCGCGACACGGTCCAGAGCCTGACGGGACTCTCCGAGATCATCCCCACCCACCAGGGCCGCGCCGCCGAGCACATTCTCTTCTCCGTCATGGCCCGGAAGGGCCAGGTCATCCCCAACAACACCCACTTCGACACCACCCGCGCCAACGTGGAGTTTGTCGGCGCCGAGGCGCGGGACCTGGTCATTCCCGAGGGGCGGGTGCCGTCGTCCGAACATCCCTTCAAGGGAAACATGGACCTGGAGGCGCTCGAGGCGACGATCCGGAAGGAAGGGGTCGAGCGGATTCCCCTGGTGATGGTCACGGTCACCAACAACAGCGGGGGTGGGCAGCCCGTCTCGCTCGAGAACCTCCGCGGCGTGCGGACGATCTGTGACAAGTACAACCTCCCCTTCTTCCTCGACGCCTGCCGGTTCGCCGAGAACGCCTGGTTCATCAAGCTGCGGGAGCCGGGGCAGGCCGACCGGACCCCGCGCGAGATCGTTCGGGAGATGTTTTCGCTGGTGGACGGCTGCACCATGTCGGCCAAGAAGGACGGGATGGCCAACATCGGCGGCTTCCTCGCGCTGAACGACGCCGAGATTGCCCGGAAGGCGCGCAACCTGCTCATCCTGACGGAGGGGTTCCCGACCTACGGCGGGCTGGCCGGCTACGACATGGACGCGATCGCGGTGGGGCTGGAGGAGGTGCTCGACGAGGATTACCTCCGCTACCGCATCCGCTCCACCGCCTACCTGGCGGAGAAGGCGGAGGCGGCCGGTGTCCCGACCGTGCGACCTCCCGGCGGCCACGCGGTGTACCTCGACGCCAAGGCGCTGCTGACGCACATCCCGGCGTCGCAATATCCGGCGCAGGCGCTGGCGGTGGAGCTCTATCGGGTGGGTGGGGTGCGGGGAGTGGAGATCGGGTCAGTGATGTTCGGCGTTCGGCATCCGGACGGGACCGAGACGCCATCGGCAATGGAACTGGTGCGGCTCGCCATTCCGCGCCGCACCTATACCCAGAGCCACGTGGACTACGTCGGCGAAGTGATTCGCGAGGTGGCGGGCCAGCGCGAGAAGATCCGTGGACTCCGGATCGTGGAGCAGGCGCCGTGGCTGCGGCACTTCACGGCGAGGTTCGCGGCGGCGTAGGGGCGCGACGCATCGCGTCCCTACGCGTCCGCCCTGTGCCGCAGCTGCCGCCGCACGATGGCCAGCGCATCCTTCCGTTCCTTGTCCGACAGCACCATCCGCGGCGCCCGCACCGCCTCACTCCCCATCCCTACCTCCGCCTGCACCAGCTTGATCAATTGCACGAACTTGGGCACCGTGTCGAACCGGAGAAGCGGCAGGAACCAGGCGTAGAGCTTGAGCGCCTCCTCGATCCGGCCTGACCTGGCCAGGTCCACCAGCGTCACCGACTCCACCGGCAGCGCGTTGACCAGCCCCGCCACCCATCCGTCCGCACCGACCGCGATCGCCTCGACGATCATGTCATCCAGGCCGGCGAAGAGCGCCAGTCGAGACCCCAGGAGCGCCTTGACGGCGGTAATCCGCCGCACATCGCCGCTCGACTCCTTGACCGCATGCACATTCGAATGCTTGTCGGCCAGCGTCTTCACGTCCTCGGCCGAGAGGTCGGTGCCGTAGGCGATCGGATTGTTGTAGAGCATGCAGGAGAGCTTCGTGGCCGAAAGCACGGCCGAAAAGTGCGCCTCGATTTCGGGCCAGTCGCCGAGGTAGACGTACGGCGGCAGCACCATGAGACCGTCACAGCCCACCCGCTCCGCCTCCTTCGCCAGCGCCACGCACTCGGCCGTCGAGAGCCCGCTGATGGAAGCCACGAGCGGCACCCGGCCCTTGGTGACGGTGCCGCAGACCTCGAGAATCCGGACCTTTTCTGCGGTAGTGAGCGTGGCGCCCTCGCCGAGCGAGCCCAGGGCCACGACGCCCTTGCACCCCGCGTCCAGCAGCCACGCGACGTGCTTCACGAGGAACGCCTCGTCGACCGCCCCATCGGCGGTGAACGGCGTCGTGATGGCGGGAAAGACGCCGGTCCAGTCGGCCTTCTGCATCAGGGCGCTCCTTGCGATTCATCCAGGGGTGAAGAGAGATCGGCGAGCACGCCGACGGCGGTCGGGACAACCGGCATCCGCACCGTGTCCCGTCCCATTTCGAATAGATGCTCCAGCGCGGGGCCGCAGACCCGCCCCTGGCAGCTGCCCATGCCGGCACGGGTGACCAGCTTGGTCTGTCGGGCACTCCACTCGGCATCAATTGCCGACAGCGGCACATCCTCGCAGCGGCAGACGATGGTACCGGGTTCCGGCCGTGCGCGCAATTCCGGCCGCAGCCGAAAGGCGACTGGCCACCCGCTCGGCGAAGCACCGGTGCGCGTCACGCTCCGCCTTCAACTTCCCCGCTTCCCCGCTTCCCCGCCCCGCGGCCGCGAGCCCTGCGAGCGCCCCCTCCACCAGCGCCGCTTCCATCCCGGTGTTGCCGGTCGGCTCGCCTGCGGCGTAGACCGATGGAACGGTGGTCTGCTGGGCATCGTCCACGACGACCGAGCCGCCCCGCAGCTCGCACCCGAGCAGCCGGGCGAGCTCCGTCGACGGAACGAGTCCCGCTGCCGTGCACAGGATATCCACCGGTTCGGCCCAGGTGCTCCGCCCATTCGTGTACGTCACGTGGAGCTCGCCGTTCACGTTGACGACGCGCCGGACCCAGGTACCCCAGCGATACCGGACGCTCAGGAACGCCATGCGGTAGGTGGCCGCCTGCATCAGGCGCCTGGGCGTTCGCCGGAGGGACCACGCAAACTCCCTGACCGCCTCCGGTGGCGCCTGTTCCGCCACCATCCGCAAGTCGGCGCCCGCCTTGGCGAGCGCCGCCGCCACCGGCAGCAGCAGCGGCCCGGTGCCCGCCACGGCCACCCGCTTTCCGCGCACATCCCAGCCGGCCTTGAGCAGGGCCTGCGCCCCGCCGACGCCAATCACTCCCGTGTGCGTCCATCCCGGGAATGGGAGGAACAGCTCTTGTGCACCCGTCGCGAGGACAACCTTTTCAGCCAGCACTGTGAGCGGGCGCCCCTCGCGCACGACTCCGAGTCGACCGTCCGGGGTCGCGTCCACGACCTGCGCACCGGTGAGCACCGTCGCGCCGGAGCGGTCGAGCCGGTCGAGCCACATCCGTGCGATGGGAGGCAGCTCGCGCCGCTCCCGGTGTCGCCAAATCTGCCCCCCGGGCCGAGGCGAGGCGTCGACAAGCACCACCGAGCGCCCGACCCCGGCGGCCTCGACGGCCGCGGCGATGCCGGCCGGGCCGCCGCCCACGATCGCGACATCCGCGCGAAGGATCGCGGCGCGCTCAGTCATCGACCACCACCTGCATCCCATCCCGCACCGACTCGAGGCAGGCGCGTCGTCCGGCCGCCCCGTCGATGGTGACGCGACATTCGAAGCAGACTCCCATGCCGCAGATGGGCCCTCGCGCCTCGCCGCCCGAAGACCTGCGAAAAGTCGAATATCCGGCGTTGAGCAGCGCCGCCGCGAGGCTGACCCCGGCGGGCACCTCGCGCGTAGGCACCGTTGACCGAGATCCGAACCTTGCCGGCCACGTTAGTGCGTCTCCGCCATCGCGCGGTCGGGCGCAAACGGGGTCGGGTCAATGCGCGGGAGTGTCACCGCCGATGAGCGCCGCCAGCATCGACCCGGTGCCGAGGGCGGTCGTGATGCCCAGGCCCTCGTGCCCCGCGGCAATCCAGAGCCCGTCGACCGCCGGCCACGCGCCGATGAGCGGGAGTTTGTCCGGCGTGGCAGGACGAAAGCCGGTCCAGGTGCGCACCACCGGAACCGCAGCGAGTCCGGGCATGAATGCGACCGCCCGGTGGAGCATCCGGGCCAGCACCTCGCGGTTGATCGTGGCGTCCCAGCCGACCAGTTCGCGGGACGATCCGATCAGCAGCTGCCCCGTCGCCCGCGGCTGCACGTTGAACGCGACCGAGGCCGCGTTCATGGTGTGCGCGCTCTGGAGATACCCGAGTTCGATCACCTGGTGGTGGCAGGCGCCGGGAACGCGCTCCGTGATGGCCAGGTGGCCCTTCCGCGGCACGATGGGCAGTCCGGCGGTGAGCCGCGGGGCGGCGGCCCCCGCCGCGTTGACGATGACGTCCGCCTCGAAGCGACCCGCCGAGGTCATCACCGCCCGCGCATGGACGGCCTGCACCTCCACCCCCTCGGAGATGACCGCGCCGCTCGCGACCGCCTCGTCCGCCAGCCAGCGCGCCACGGCCGGGGGATACACCACCCCGTCTCCCGGCACGCGCAGCCCGCCGGCCAGCCCCGCCCGCAGCATCGGCTCCGCGGCCGTGAGTTCGCTCGACCCGAGCAGTTCCGCCGGGACGCCCCGTGCGCGGTAGAACGACAGCTTGGCCCGCGCCGATGCGAGCTGCACTTCGTCCTCCGCGACCCAGAGGGTGCCGCGTCGCTCGAACTCGACGGACGGGGGAAGCTGTGGCAGGAGATCATCGAGGAGTCGCTGCGACCAGCCGGTGAGCGCGAACTGCGCTTCGCTGTCGTCCATGACAACGATGTGGCCCATGCCGGCGGCGGTCGCGCCGGCGCCGGCGAATGCCGCGTCGAGCACCGTCACGCGCATTCCTCTGCGACTCAGGTAGTAAGCGCATGCCGCGCCGACGATGCCGGCGCCGACCACGATCGCGTCCGGCCGAGTGGTCATCCGGCGGAGGTCAATCCGGCTCGGAAGGGGTCGGTGGGGTCGAAACGAAGGGTGGATTCGCCGGTGATGAATGCGGTGCCGCGGACGTAGGGAATGAGCTGTCCCCCCTGCTCCTCCAGCCATCCGGTGAAGAGACTGCCGGTAATGCTCTCCTGGCGCCACGGCGCCCCGAGGGCCAGCGCCCCGCGGGCGTGCCGCGCCGCCATGACCGCCGATGTGCCCGTCCCGCAGGGAGAGCGGTCGTAGGCGCCGCCGGGACAGAGGACGAAGTTCCTGGCGTCGGCGTCGGGCCGCCTCGGCGCTGCAGAGAGTTCGACGTGATCGATTTCCGCGCCGGCCTGCCCCGTCACCCCCTGCGCGCGGAGGGCCGCCATGATGCCGCGCGTCATCCGGGTGAGTTCGTCCACCCCTTCCAGGACCAGCGGCGTCCGGTCCCAGTGCGTGAGGAAAAACCAGTTGCCGCCGTACGCCACGTCTCCGACGATACGCCCGAGTCCCGGCACCTCCACGGCCACGTCCCGCGCATGAGAGTACGAGGGGACGTTCCTGATGGTGACCGCCCCATCCGTGCCGAGCTCCGCCGTCACCGACCCGACCGGCGTGTCGAGATGCACCTGTCCCGCGGTGATCCGCCCGAGGTGCTCCAGGGTGCGGACCACGCCGATGGTTCCATGGCCGCACATGCCGAGGTAGCCGACATTGTTGAAGAAGATGACGCCGGCGGCCGAGCCCTGCGAGACGGGCGGCGTGAGCAGGGCGCCGACCATCGCGTCGTGCCCCCGCGGTTCGCAGATCACGGCACTGCGCAGGTGGTCCCAGCGGGCGGCGAGGTCGTCGCGGCGGGCGGCCATCGTGGAACCGGCGGGCTGCCGCCAGCCGTCCACCACCACCCGGGTCGGTTCGCCTTCGGTGTGCGAATCCACGACCTGGATCATCGCAGGAAACGCCGGGGGGTTCATGCCGGGTTCACCTGGACCGTCTTCGTCTCAGTGTAGAACTCGCGGGCGGCGGAGCCCTGTTCCCGGCTGCCGGAACTGGAGCCCTTCATCCCGCCGAACGGCGCGTGCGGGTCCACGCCCGTCGTGTCGCCGTTGATCCGCACCAGCCCAACGTCGATGCGGTGGATGTACTTCAGGGCCGCGCCGACGTCCTTCGTGAAGAGCGACGCGCTCAATCCGTATCGTGAATGGTTGGCGATGGCGATGGCCTCATCGAGGCCGCCGGCGCTCGAGACGGCCAGCACCGGCCCGAAGAGCTCCTCCTGCGCGATCGGCGAGGCCGGGTCGACGCCGCGCACGATGGTCGGGGTCACAAAGTACCCCTTCTTGAAGACCACACCCGTCACTTCGACCCCGCCGCACACCACCTCCGCCGTGGTGGCCGCCAGCGCAGCCCAGACGCGCTTCCGGGCGTCGGCACTGATGACCGGGCCAATCGCACAGGCCGGATCGGTCACGGGTCCCAGCTTGAATCCCTCCACCTGCTCCCGAAGTTTGTCCAGGAATGCGCCCTCGACTTCCGGAAGGACGACGGCCCGGCTGGTGGCAGTGCACTTCTGCCCGGCAAAGCGCATGGCCCCGGCGGCGGTCAGCTTGGCCGCCAGGTCGAGGTCAGCGTCGGGCATCACGATGACGACGTTCTTGCCGCCCATCTCGGTCTGGTAGCGGATGTTCCGCTCCGCCGCGATGGCCGCGACCCGGGCGCCGACCGCCGCCGACCCGGTGAAGCTGACGCCCCGGACCTCGGGGGCGCGCAGCAGCGGTTCCCCAACGCCGGCGCCAGTGCCGAGCAGCACATTGAAGACGCCGGCGGGCAGGCCGGCCGCCTGCGCCGTCTCCGCCAGGAGGAGGGCCATCATCGGGGACTGTTCAGAGGGCTTGAGGACGACGGTGTTGCCGAACGCCAGGGCGGGTGCCGCCTTCCAGAGCGGAATCGCGACCGGGAAGTTCCACGGCGTGATCAGGGCGACGACGCCGAGGGGTTCACGCAGCGTGAACTGGAGGGCGCCGGCCGCCTGCGAGGGCACCACCTCGCCCACCGAGCGGACGGCGTCGCCGGCGTAGTACCGGAGGATCACGATGCAACGACCGACCTCGCCGCGCGCCTCCCCGATCGGCTTGCCGACCTCGCGCGCCATGGCCTGGGCCATTTCTTCCGCCCGCGCCTGGATGGCGGCGGCCCACTGGTGCAGGAATTCGGCACGGGCCGGCCCGGTCAGGCTGCGCCAGGCGGGGAGGGCGGCGCTCGCCGCGGCCACCGCCGCCGCAGTGTCGGCCGCGGTGCCGACCGGCACCTCGGCGATGACATCGCGCTCGTCGGAGGGGTTGAGGTCGGGGAGGACATCCGTGCCGGTGGAGCCGACGAAGCGCCCCGGCGATGAAATGGGAGAGAGGCTTGCTCATGCGAACTTCTTTCCACGATCTCCAGGATCTCCGCCTCCAGCCGCGCGGCCGCCTCATCCAGCTTGACGCCATCGGCCATGACGTTCGCGATGGCCGACTTGTCCTTGATGCCGCTCGCGTTGGTGCGCACGTTCAGCCAGGCGCCGCGCACGGCGGCCCGGGCGCAGAGCGCGCCGACGCCGGCGTCCGAGGCGGAGGCAGGGTTCCCGTGTTCCGCCATCGCCCGGATGAGGTCGAACGACTGGTAGGCGGTCTGCATCACCTGCCACGGCACCTGCAGCGCGCCGAGGTTGGCGGCGGCCAGCGCGGCGCTCCGCGCCGACTTCTCCGCATCCGTCCCCTTGGGCATGCCGAGCGCGGTCATCACCCGCTCGAAGGCGCGGGTGTCGGCGTCGACCAGGCGCAACAACTCCTCCTTGATTTGCTGGCCGGCGTCGGCCCACTTGGAAAACTCTTCCCACCGCTCGTCCCACCCCCGCTTGTGGGCGGAGAGGTTGGCCACCATGGTGCCGAGCGAGGCGCCGAGCGCTCCAACCGCCGCGGCGACCGACCCGCCACCCGGCGCCACCGACTCCGAGGCGGTCTCGTTCGCAAACTCCTCGACGGTCATCCTCACGAGCCGACGATCGGCCTCGTTCCGGAGCCGGTACTCGATGATCCGCTCCTCCGTCTTGAACGGCCCCAGTTCGTCGAGGCCGAGGGACTTCACGGCAATCTTGATCAGCTCGGCTTCCGAAACTCCGACGGAGCGCTGCTGCTTGCGGAGGTAGTGGCGGCCGGCGTCGAGGAGCGCGGCCAGCGGCACCAAGCCGACCAGCTCGCTCCCCGTCACCCGGACGCCCCGTGCCTCGGCGGCGCGGCACACTTCGTCGAAGGCGGCGTGAATCGAGGTGACCGACAGGTCCACCAGGTTCATCGAGACCTGCGCGACCCCGTACTCGGGGATGAACCACCCGATGGCCTTGACCGCCTTCAGCGTACCGGGAATCATCACCGGCTGGCCGGCGGCGTCGGTCACGGCCTTGCCTGTGAGCTGGTGCCCTTCGCGCTTTGGCCGCCCCGCCTCGCGCACATCGAAGGCGATGGCGTTGGCCCGGCGGGTCGAGGTGGTGTTGAGGTTGACGTTGAAGGCCACGAGGAAGTCACGCGCGCCGATGACGGTGGCACCGCTCTTCGCGTTGAAGGTGGCCGGGCCGAAATCGGGTGTCCACGCCGGTTGCTTCATCTTCTGTTCGAGGCCCTCGTATTCTCCGGCGCGAATGATCGAGAGATTCTTCCGAAGCGGATCGGGCTGCGCAGCCTCGTAGGCGTAGACCGGAATCCGGAGCTCCCGGCCAACCCGCTCGGCGAGCTTGCGGGCCAGGTCCGCCGTCTCCCGCATCGTGATCCCGGAAATCGGTACCAGCGGGCAGACATCCGTCGCGCCCATGCGTGGATGCTCACCGCTGTGGCGCCGCATGTCGATCAGTTCCGCCGCCTCGGCGATGCCCCGGAACGCCGCCTCGACCACGGCGTCCGGCGTGCCGGCAATGGTCATGACGGTGCGGTTGGTGGCCTTGCCCGGATCGACATGGAGGAGCGCCGCGCCTTCGACCGATTCGAGGCGGGCGGCGATCCGCCGGATGACCTCGGGGTCACGGCCTTCGGAGAAGTTGGGGACGCATTCGATCAGGGCGGGCATTGAAATTCCGTGGGAATAAGGTAGGCAGCAAATCTACCCAACGCCGTCCTGATGCGCCTCAGCCTCCGACCCCTTGAATTTCTAGGGGAGCCATTTTATCGTATACCTAGAACTTCTATGGAGACGTCCAGATGGCCGATACTGTGACCCTGCTGCGCGGTGCCCTCGATGCCCTGGTCCTCAAGGCGCTAACCTGGGGTCCGACCCACGGGTATGGTGTGGCGCGCTGGATCGAGTCGGTGACCGACGACGCCCTCCGCATCGAGGAGGGCTCCCTCTACCCCGCCCTGTACCGCATCGAGCGCCGCGGCTGGATCGAGAGTGAGTGGGGGGTCTCCGACACCGGTCGGAAGGCGCGCTTCTATCGCCTAACCCCTGCGGGTCGGGCGCAGCTCAAGGCCGAGACCCACAACTTCACCAGGTTCGCCAGAGCCATTTTCAAGGCCTTTGATGCGAGCCCCAGTGCCGTCTGACACGCCTGGCTTCCGGGGCGCCGGCGGGACCGCATGGCGCCGCCTGCGCCGGCTGTTCGGCAGGGACCCGCTTGCCGAGGTCGACGCCGAGCTTGCGTTCCACCTCGACATGCGCGCGGCCGAGCTGGTGGCCCGCGGCCTGACTCCCGAGGCCGCTCGGCGCGCCGCGCTCGAGCGCTTCGGCGATCTCCCTCGCATCCAACACGAATGTGGCCGCCTCGCCTCTCGGCGGGAGCGCACCCTTGAACGGATGGAACGCATGATGGACATCTGGCAGGACCTTCGACTGGCCACCCGGTCCCTCCTTCGTCGCCCGCTCTTCACCGCGACGGCGGCCCTGGCGCTGGCCCTGGGCATCGCCGCCACGCTCTCGATCTGGGCGATGGTCGACACCTACCTCTTCCGGCCGTTGCCGTTCCCCAACGCCGAGCGACTGGTGGTGGTCGGCCAGGGGGAGTATTCGTCGGTCTCGTATCCGAATTACCTGGATATCCAGGCGCGTCGCGACCTCTTCGACGATGCCATGATCTTCGACAACACCGTGCTGAACGTCCGCATCGGGGACGGGGAGCCCACGGTGCTGATGTTCGAATCCACCTCGGGCAACTACTTCCCGGTGTTCGGCATCCCGCTCCTCATGGGGCGGGGTTACACCGAGGAGGAATTTGTCGAGCGGGCCCCCGTCGTCGTGCTCACGCATGCGGCCTGGATGACACGGTTCAATGGCGCCCCGGACATCATCGGTACGGTGGTCCGGTTCAATGGCTCGCCGTTCACGATCATCGGCGTGACGGCCGAGGGATACGATGGCATGCGGCAGTACCTCTTGCCGGTGGCCGGCTTCCTCCCGTTGACCTCAGCCATGTCCCTCGACTCCCGCGGCACCGCGGCGCTGGAGGAACGGGACCAGAGTTCCTTCCGCGTCGCCGCGCTGCTCAAGCCCGGGGTGACCCTGGGGGCCGCCCGCGCGGGGCTCACCGTGCTCGCGGACCAGATCACGCGCGAGCACCCGGAGCTCCCCGCCGACCTGTCATTTCATACCGACTGGGAGACGCGTGCCCGGCCAGACCTCTCCATCGCCGGCGTCGTCCCCTGGGCGGCCGCCGTCTTCCTGCTGCTCACCGGGCTTGTCCTGATGATCGGGTGCACCAACGTGGCGGGATTGCTGCTCGCACGGGCATCGGCGCGACGCGGAGAGATCGCCGTGCGCCGCGCGCTTGGCGCCACACCGGGGCGGATGGTGCGTCTGATCTTCACCGAGAGCATGGTCCTGGCTGTGCTTGGCCTCTGCTTCGCGGTGCCGCTCGTGACGCTGATGCTGCGCTGGTTCACCGGCATCCGCATGGCCACCGACTTCCCGGTTCGTTTCAGCGCCAGCGGGGGATGGAACCTGGCCCTGCCCGCCGTCGGCCTGGCGGTGCTGGCCGCGGTCTTCACGTCGATCGGGCCGGCGCTGCACGCCCACCGCCTCCCCCTGCAGGAGACCCTCAAGGATGGAGGTCGTGGCGGCAGCGGCGGCCGGCGCCGCCGCAACGCCCGCACCATCCTGGTCGGGGCGCAGGTTGCGGTCTCCTTCGTCCTCCTCGTCTGTGCGGCGCTCTTTTCCCGAAGCGTCAAGGCGGCCCAGAACCTGGACCTCGGGTTCCGGCCGGACGGCGTCGCCATGGCGACCACGGACATGGAGATGCTGCGGTACGACCGCGCCCACGGGCAGCGGCTCTACCGGGAACTGCTTGACCGCGCCCGGACGCTGCCGGGCGTGGAGTCTGCGGCCCTTGTCCGGGACCTCCCCCTGGGCTACAACACCAGCTCGCGCGATGTCTTCTTCGATCACGACATCGGCGTCCGGGACAATCGCGTCGATATCATCTACAACATGGTCAGCGCGGGCTACTTCGAAACGATCGGCTATCGGCTGCTGGAAGGCCGTGACTTTACGGAGCGCGATGACAGCAGCGCCGTGCCCGGGGTCGTGATCAATGCGACCATGGCCGAGCGCTATTGGCCGGGCGAATCGGCGGTGGGCCGCCGCATCCGGCTTGCACCCGATGGGGAGTGGCTCACCGTGTTCGGGGTCGTCGGGAGCGGGCCGTACGTCTTCACGAACGAGGCGTCCCGCGACTATCTCTACCTGCCAATGACACAGCGCTACAGCGAGCGGATGACGCTGATGGTCCGTGCGCCCGGGCACACGGATGAGGCGCTCATCGCAATTCGGCGCCTCCTGCACGACCTGGATCCCGACCTCCCGATCGCGGACGTGCGCACCATGAACGCACACCTGCGGGGCGGCCTCGCGTTTCTCTTTCCCCGGCTCGCCGCGCAGATCGCGATCGTGCTCGGCCTGCTCGGCCTGCTCCAGGCGGTGGTCGGCCTCTACGGCGTGATCGCGTTCAGCGTCGCGGAGCGGACGCAGGAGATCGGCATCCGGATGGCGATCGGGGCGCGACCCGGCAGCGTGGTGCGCGCGGTGCTCGGCGACGGCCTCCGCCTGACGCTCGCGGGGATGGTGGTCGGTGTCGTGGGGGCACTGGGGGTGGCGCAGCTGATGCGCGCGGTGCTGGTCGGGATTGGGGCCACTGACGTCGTTTCCTACCTCGTGGCGGCGGCGCTCCTGCTCTCGGTGACCATGCTCGCCGCGTGGATTCCCGCGCGTCGGGCGGCGCACCTCGACGTGGTGGCGGCGCTGCGAGGCGGGGAGTAGCCCCCGCCCGGCAGTGATCCCCCCCCGGTGGATTCGGGGGGGGGTTGTGCATTTCGTGAAAATAGGTAAGTTTTTACTTACATGTTATCCACCTCCACCGTTCCCGCCCGCCGGCCGACGGCACCCCCCTCGGGGCCGCTGCCATGACCGTCATGGACGACATGGCCGCCGTGTTCGACGCCCTCGGCAACCCGACCCGACGGCGGATCCTGGACCTGGTGAAGGCCGGCCCTGGTTGCAGCGTCGGGGCGCTGGCGGCACACTTCGACACCTCGCGCATCGCGGTCATGCACCACCTCAGGCAGCTGGAGGAGTGCGACCTCATCCTCTCGCGCAAGGAGGGCCGGCTGCGCCGGCTCTACCACAACCCGGTGCCGATCCAGCTGATCCACGACCGGTGGACCACCGAGTACAGCGCGTTCTGGGCAAGCAAGATGGCCGACGTCAAGTACGCTGTCGAACAGCGATCCTCAAGGAGAACCGAGCATGGCGGACACGGTGCGGCTGGTGTCGAAGATCCACATCCAGGGTCGAATCGAGGACGTGTGGCGTGAAATCACCAAGACGGACGAGCCCCAGCTCGCCTTCTTCGGTGCGCAGATGTACCGGCTGACGCTCGGCGCCGGTTCGCCGGTCCAGATGCGGACGCCCGACAACAGGTTCACCTCGGTCGTCGGCGAGATTCTCGAGGTGTCGCCGCCGCACCGCTTTTCGCACACGATGAAGTTCACCGCGTACGACGACCCGTACTGCAAGGTGACCTACGACCTCAAGGAAGTGGGCGGCGGCGTCGAGTTCACGCTCACGTCGGAAGACATCCCGGCGGGCAGCAAGACCGAAAAGGACATGCGGCGCGGGGGCGACTTCATCGTCAAGACCCTCAAGCAGATTGTCGAGACCGGCCGGCCCGCCTTCGGGACACGCGTCCTGTACGGGCTCTTCGGGCTCCTCGCCTTCCTGACGCCGGCGAAGTGCAAGAGCGAACACTGGCCCCTGAAGGAGCCGTCGAATGCCTGAGTCGACATCGAGTTCCGAGTCGGGCCGCTGCCTGGCGTTTCGCCGGTGGGCGGTCCCCGCGATCCTGGCGCTCGGGGTCGCCCTCCCCGTCCGCGCCCAGGAACTGAAGACTCCGGCGGAGTGGCGCTGGCGGCTCGACCGACCGGCGGCGCTCGTCACCGAGCAGGCAGTCGGAGACTCTGCCTGGCGATTCGTCGCGATGCCCCCGGGATGGCACGTCACCACCGGGCCGGGCGTCGTCCTCTTCGACCCGTCGGAGCGCGCCAGCGGCCGCTACGCGCTCTCCGCCGACTTCCTGCTCTTCCCCGATCCGAGTGACGCCGGATTCGGGCTCGTCCTCGGCGGGGCCGACCTCGGGCAGGCCGCGGCCCCACTGCTCGGAGTTCAGCTCCGACGGGATGGCGCCGTGCGGGTCGTGGCTCGCCGGGAGGGCCGGCTGGACGTCCTCGCCGACTGGGCGCTGCACCCCGGGGTCAAGCCGCACCCGGGGACAGGCGTCGTCGGCAACAAGCTCCGGGTGGATGTGGGGACGGATTCGCTCCGGGTGTTCGTCAACGACTCCGCCGTGACGGCGGTCGGGGCGGCCGGCCTCGCGACCGATGGGCAGTTCGGCCTGCAGCTCGGCGAGGGCCTCAACATGCACATCACCACGCTGGACGTGACCCGGCATCTTGCTCCCGCCCGCACGCCGTGAGCGGCGCCGGCAACTCTCTCACCCCCAACCAGACCGGAGACCAGCCCCATGGCTGACAACGCCAAGGCCATCGAAACGATGGTCAGGAACATCGAGGCCCAGACCGGCAAGACGATGGCTCAGCTCGGCAAGGTGATCGCGACGAGCGGCCTGACGAAGCATGGGGAGATTCGCGCCATGCTCATGGAGAAGTTCGGGCTGGGGCACGGGCAGGCCAACACGGTGGCGCACCTGGCGCTCAAGAGCGACGGGGAGAGCGCGGCGGCGGCGCGCGGCCTATCGGCCACTGACGTCCTCGCCGAGATCTACACCGGCAAGAAGGCCGACCTCCGGCCAATCCACGACAAGGTGCTCGAGATACTGAATGGCCTCGGCGATTTCGATGCCGCGCCGAAGAAGGGGTATGTCAGCTATCGAAGGAAGAAGCAGTTCGTGATGGTGGGGCCGAAGACCAACACGGAAGTGGAGCTGGGATTCGGCGCGAAGAGCCTTCCTGCCCACCCCCGGCTGAAGGAGATGCCCCCCAACAGCATGTGCAAGTACACCACCCGGGTGAGTTCCGCGGCGGAAGTGGACGGGCAGGTCAAGAAGTGGATCGAGACATCGTACGCCGAGGCGGGGTGATCTGGACTACCGGACCGTTACCCAAATCGTATCTGTGCCCACACCCGGCATGGGCACATGGTCCCCGTATGCGAAGCGGGTGATGATTCGGTGGGTGCCTGGAGCAAGGCCCGTGACGCGAAGGGTGTCGGCGCCGCTGCCGATGTGGTACACCCCGTCGGTCTTGGGGATAGCGGAGTCAGCGGGGGTGAGATCGGCGTCGACGAATAGGTGGTGATGACCTTCGCCCTCGACCCGGATGCCGGTCGCGGGGACGGCCTGGGCGCCGGTGACGCTCAACTGGACCAATATCTCCGAGGGGACCGTGTCGCCGTCCGCGGGACGCAGGATATGGCTCGCGGCCGGCTCCGTCGCGGGAGCGGGACGGTCGATGCACGCCGAGAGCGCCAGGATCGCGAGCCAGCCGAGTGAAGTGCGCATGGATGTAAGATGGGCCATCAGCCTTCATCGAACAATTGGGAGAATTCGCCCCCTGGACGACCAGGCGCCACCCCCTCGCCAAACCACTCTCCCCCAAGTATCCATCCAGCCATGCCATCAGCACGCCCGTCGGCTCCCCGCCGCCTCACCCTCGCGCTGCTCATTGTTTTCACCACCGCATGCCTAGGCGCCGTGCTCTGGTGGGCCGCCGACAGGATCCACCCGCTTCCTCCCAGCCACCTCGTGATGACGACCGGACCGGAGGGAAGCGCATACTACCTCCTCGGGGCCCGGTATCGTGACATCCTGGCGACGCACGGGATTGAGCTCGAACTGCGCCCCTCCGCGGGCGACGTCGAGAACCTTGCCCGACTCCAGGATGCGGCATCGGGCATCGACGTGGGGTTTGTGCAGGGCGGGCTGACGGATGGCGCCCGATCGCCGGAATTGTCGTCGCTGGGGACGGTCATGGTGCAGCCGCTCTGGATCTTCCATCGCGCAGGCGCCGTCCGCACCACCGGCTATTTGTCCGACTTCCAGGCTGCTCGACTCTCGGTGGGAGAGGCCGGGAGCGGGACCCGGGCCCTGACGATGATGCTGATCGAGCGCGCGGGCGTGGACACCGATTCCGCGCTGCTGTGGAGTCTCCCCCCCGACTCGGCGGCCGATGCGCTGCTCGCGGGCCGGATCGACGCGGCGGCGATCTTGACCGCGTGGGAGGCACCGGCCGTCCAGCGGTTGTTGACCGCCGCGGGCATCGGGCTCCTGCCACTGAGGCGGGTCGAAGCGTTCACCGCCCTCTTTCCCTTCCTGGAGACGGTCGTCCTCCCGGAAGGCGCCGGCGACCTGGCGACGGACAATCCCCCCGCCGACGTGGCGTTGCTCGCCGACAAGAGCAGCCTGATCATCCGAAACGGCATGCACCCGGCCATCGAGCATGTGCTGCTCGACGCCGCGGAACGCATTCACGCGACCCCGGGGGTGTTCAATGCCGCGGGGCAATTTCCCGCCCCGGAGGCGATCGACCTGGCGCTCAGTCCCGCGGCGCGCCACTACTACAAGTCGGGGCGGCCGTTCCTGCAACAACACCTGCCGTTCTGGGTTGCGGCCGTCCTGGAACGACTCCTGGTCCTCCTGCTGCCCCTCCTGGGGATCATCATCCCGCTGGTGCGCCTGGCACCGCTGCTGGTCGGCGCTGTCGTGCGGCGGCGCGTGTTCGGGCTCTACACCGAGCTTCGGATGCTCGAGAAGGAACTGCGGACGCTCGGCTCCGAAACCCCGTCGGAGGAGTTCGTGGAGCGCCTCGACCGCCTGGACCGCCGGGCCCACGCGATGCGCCTGCCGATGTCCTTCATGCCGATGCTGTACACGCTGCGGCACCATATCACGCTGGTCCGGGCGCAGCTGGAAGAGGGGTAGGAGGGGGGCGTCACTGGCGCGCTCACTTTCACACGAAGACGCGACACCCACAGGCGAGGAGTGGCAAATGCCCGACATCCCGGCATTTTCGTTGTGCGAGGGTGGGGTGGTGCACCAGAAGCTGATGGCTGTCGGGCTGGCCGGCGGTGCCAGGGGCCGGGCGATTCTCGTGGGCGTCCTCCTGGCGGTCGGGTGGTTGCCGCTGCTCTTCCTCACGTGGGCCGCCGGCACCCTGGTCGGCGCGGGGCATCCCTTCCTGACGGATCTCGGCGCCTGGGCCCGGTTTCTCGTCGTCGTTCCGATCATGGTCCTTGCGGAGCCGATGGCCGACGACGTCCTGGCAATCGTCGTCAACCTCTTCCGACGGACCGGCCTGATCCGGGAAGCCGACCTGCCCGCGTTCGAGGCGGCGGTCGTCCGGACGCAACTCCGGGCGACCTCCGACCGGATGGAGTTATTCCTGCTGGTCACGGCGCTCGCGCTCCCCCACCTGCTCGTGAGTTCGCTGCCGCATATTTCGACCGGCACGGCCTGGTTCGGGACGCTGGTGGCCGAGGAGGCACAGATCAGTGCCGCCGGACAGTGGTACACCTGGGTCTCGCTCCCGCTGGTGCAGTTCCTCCTCCTCCGCTGGCTGTGGCGCATACTGGCGTGGTGGGGACTCGTGTGGCGCATCGCGAGGATGAACCTGGCATGGTCGGCGGCGCACCCGGACGGCGCGGGCGGCCTCGGCTTCCTCGCCTGGTCGCCCCGCGCCTTCCGGGCGGTTTTCTTCGGCTTCAGTGCGCTCGCGGCCTCGGCGGTATCCAACCAGATCCAGTTCGGCGGGCACACCCTGGCTTCTGCGCGGGGCCCCATCCTCGCCTTCATCCTCTGCGAGTGCCTGCTGCTGCTCACGCCCCAATTCTTCTTCGTGGGGTCCCTCGTCCGCGCGCGGTATGCGGCGCTCGTCGGCTACGGACTGACCGGCATGTCCATGACACGCGAATTCGACCGACAGTGGACGGCCGCCGCGAGTCCGCATACCGCCCAGCTGCTCGACAGCCCGCAGTCCAGCGCGATGATCGACTACGCCGGCACCTACGGGCTGGTGAAGGCGATGCGCCCCGCGGCCATCTCCCTGCGGGAGATCGTGTCAATCGTCCTCCCGCTCGCCGCGCCATTTGCGCCGCTCCTCCTCTATCAGTATTCGCTCAAGGAGATCCTCAAGGGGGTGCTGCAGCTGGCGCGGTAGGGCCATGGGACGGCCAAGCGGCGCTTTGTGCACCCGGGGCGCGTTTGTTGCCATCTGGTGCCGGGCAACCGCCACCAGGCAGGGGAAGATGTTGCCAGTCAACCATTTCGCCATCAGCGCCGTCGGGCGCCACCTCATTGCAATTGTGGCCGGAGTGGCGCTTTCCGCCTGTTCCTCGACCCTGTCCCAGGTCCCCCCCAGGCTGGACCTGGGCAACTACGGCCGCATCGCCCTCGTGACCTTTTCCGCCGAACCCGCCAGGGCACCTCTCGGTCTCCAGGCGACCCAGCAATTTGCGGATGCCCTGCTGTCCAGCCAGTCCGACTTCGAGCTGCTGGAACTCGGTCCCGCTGACTCCGCCGTCGCGCGGTTGCTCGGGCAGGGCGATGCACCTGCAGCGGCGCAGGAAGTCGGCCGGCAGAAGCACGTCACCGCGGTGTTTTTCGGGCAGCTGACGACAACCGGCACCAAGCCGAGCGGGCACGTTTCCGGCGGCGGCAATCTCAGCGTGAGCGGCACCATCGCTGCCGATTTGAACGTGCGCCTCCTGTCGACCAGCACCGGTGGCACCCTCTGGCGCTCCAGCGCCACGGCAAGCCAGAGCGTGGGCAACGTCTCGATGAGTGGCGGGCGGCTGCCGAGCATCTCGGCCACCGACCCGAACGCCGCCTACGCCAACCTGGTGGGGGACCTGGTGGCTCAGGTCACCCGCGACGTCCGACCGACCTGGGTCAAGCAGTAGCGCCCGCGGTTGGCACGCGAAAGGCCCGCCCCCGGTGACGGGGGCGGGCCTTTCGATTGCCATGGTGCGCCGGACGCTATTTCGTGACCGGCGTCCGTGCCACCCGAACGAGGTCCCAGTTCCCGCCCCCGCCCAACTCGCGGCGAAGCACCGCGATGTACCGGCTCTTGATCTCGCCGCCGCCCGCGGGGTGCGACGTGATGGTGCCCATGTCGATGGCGGTCCCGCCATATGACAACAGGCTCTCGGAGGTGATGACGATGTGCGGCATGGTGGTGGCCGTCTTCGTGAAGTAGGCCTTGATCGCGTCCTTGCCCGTGTAGGTGGTGCCGTCCTCGCCGGTCAAGATCGCATTTGCCGCGTACAACGTCATCAGCCCGGTGACATCCTTGTTGTTGTAATACTCGGCGTATTCCGCGCGGAACCGGTTCGTCTCGCTGATGACGGTCTGCAGGGGAATGACGCTGTCCGGGATTTGGGCGCTGGCGACCGACGGCATCGCGGATGCGACCAGCAGGAACAGGGCGCCGACAGCATAGGAACGAATTCGCATGGCTACCTCCAGGAGTGGGGGGAATCTGGCATCGGGGATCGTACCACCAAATTCGGGTTTCCGTGAGGGGGGGGATAGCAGCAACCCCGCCCAAGCCGTGAGGCCCAAGCGGGGCAAGCAGTTACATCTCAGTGGGCCTGGGAGGAGTTGATCCAAAGGAGATCGACGTTCCACCGAGGGCCTCACGCATGTCAAGGACGCGGCGAGGGGTAGGGAATCTCGACCTGGTCCGGCGTGATGTCGAACTCCAACCGCGACGGAACCGCGGCTACTCCAACCCCACCCTTCGAAGGCCTGTACGTGCCGAGCCAGCCGGTGAGCGGATGCGTATCCACGTTGTCATCGCGCGTGGCTCAGTCGAGCACCTGGACACTGGCAGTCTGTTCCGCGAACGCAATCACCCGTTCGACCAGGACCGATACCGTCATCGGCCCGATACCGCCCGGCACGGGGGAGAACGCTCCCAGGTGCGCCACCCCGCCGGCGGTGTCCACATCGCCCCGCCCTCCGGAATTGAAGTAGCCGACATCGATGCAGATCGAGCCGGCGGCGAGCGCCGTCGACGGCACGACGCCAGGATCCGAGGCGGCCACCACCACGAGTGCCGCCTGTTGCACCCCTTGCAGGAGAGCGGCGTCGTCCGCCGGCAGGATGGGTTGCATCCTGGCGCCTCGACGGGCGAGGGCCTCGCTGAACATCCTCGTGAAGGGGATGTCGGGACCCACCACCACGCCGGCTCGCCCTCGAATGTCTACGCCATGCCCGTCGAGCAGCTCCAATCCGGCGGATACGGTCAACGGCGGGAGCCCATCCGGAGCCGCAACGTATTCAGTGATGCGCTCCGCCGTCATGATATCCACGTCGTCCGCCGCCGGGACCAGGTCCGTCAGTGCATCACCGTCGATTCCGTCCGGAAACGGGAATTCCAGAAACACCGCGTCCACCACCTCGCGGGCGAGAAGCGTCCGCAGCGCATGCTCCGCCTCTGACGACGGCGTTCCCGCTGGGAGCACCAGCGGCACGACGTCGACTCCGGCAGCAGCGCATGCTCGGAGTTTGCGCGCGACAAATGGTGTGTCGCCCTGCCCGTCCGCAAAGGCGACCAGCACCAGCCGCGGCCGTCGGCCCAGGCGCTCGGCCACCCGGTGGCCACGCGCGGCGAGCGCGGGGGCACGGGACCGGGCGAGCGCCGATCCGTCCAGGATCACCGACCGAGCCCCCGGATGATCTTGACCGTGGTGATGACCTGACCGGCATGCCGCTGGGCGTGCTGAGCGGCATGCGACAACAGGCCGATCACATCGCTCGGCCGCTGCGCCTTCCCGACCCCACGGAACTC
This sequence comes from uncultured Gemmatimonadales bacterium, assembly GCA_963748815.1. Lineage (GTDB taxonomy): Bacteria > Gemmatimonadota > Gemmatimonadetes > Gemmatimonadales > GWC2-71-9 > SPDF01. The sequence goes on from CAVVKJ010000017.1 coordinate 60,940, forward strand.
AAGCAACTGTTCAGCTGGCGTCTCGCGCAGCACGGCCAGCGCCGCGTCCACTGCCCTGGTCACCGAGGCAAGCAACTCCTTCGCCGACGCCGGCGGCTCTCCCGGGTCCCCCTCCAGCTTGATGGCCCTAACCTGGTCCGGGGTCAGTGGCACACTGCGGGCGTACGTAACCAGCCGGTCCGTGCTGCCGGCAATGTGACGCAGGTGAAAGCCCACCGCAGCCGCCCCGCTGGGCCGTGCCCAGAGTTCGTCCCCGGTCAGGTCGGCCGCGGCAGACTCCACATCCCGGCGCGTCTGGATCAGTGCTTGCGCCACCGGCATGAGCAGCGGGGGAATCCCCTCCACCGGTCCGTCGAGCCAGGCCTCGATTCCGCTCATGAAGGCTTGGGAGGGTCGCCGGACGCCCCCACCGATGCCACCGTCAGGAGGAAGGTCGCGCCAGAGGCCGAGGCGACGGCATGCCGTACCCCCGCCCCGAGCGAGAGCAGTTGGCCCGGACCGATCTCGTGGGTGTTACCGGCGGCTGAGAACTGGAGTCGGCCCTGCAGCGGCTGGACCGTGATCGGGCCGTCCGCCTGATGCTCGGGAATCTCCGCGCCGGCCGCCACGGTCACCAGCGTCGCGCGAATCAGGCCATTCTTGATCAACGTTCGTGCACGTCGACCGCCCGGCGGTGGCCCCTCGCCACCTCCCGACAATTCTACGATCACCACATCACCGGAAAGCGGTCGTTCGATCGAAGACATCAGGCCTCCACCGTCATTGTCCGCTTCCGTACATGTACCCGCCAGGTTTCCGGTCCGTTGTCGAGGTAGTCGAAGGCGAACGCATCATCACCCCGAGTCGCCTTGAGCGCGTAGTACATGCACTTCGGATCGTGGTCCACCGTCAGATCCAGCGTCGCCCCCTCGGCGAGGCCTTCGTACGCCGACATGATTCGCTCGAACCGATCCTTCGGCTCGACCGGACGAATGTCCAGTTGTACCGTGTCCGTCATTGTTCCGCTCCAATCATGAGAGGTCCTTCCAGCGGTACCAGGGGCGGTGCCTCGCCGCCGGCGCTTCCACACCCCCACCCTCCGCGGCGCCCCAGCCAATGCTGCCACGCCACGCCGTGGCGGGGCGTGCTGGGCGCCAGGATGACTGTCCCCGTATAGGAGATCAGGGCGAGCTGGTGCATCAGGTCGCCGATTCCTGCACCATCCTGCGAGGCGGCCTCGGGCCCCCCGCCGATCAGGCGGATGTGGCCCAGGGCGTTCCCAAACCGCTCGAGCAGCGGCTCGGCCATGACACCGACCGGACCAAGACGGGGATCGGCCTCCCAGGCCAGCGCCAGCCCCGCATCGTGACAGACGATCCCGTCCCACACCGCCGAGTCTCCGCGCAGGACGACCGCCACCTGGCCCCTGGCGCCCTTGATCCGCTTGGCGCGCGCCACGCGAGTGGCGAGCAGCACCGGGCCGGCCAGCAACACGGGGGCGCCGAGTGCTTCGGAGAATCGAGCCAGGCGAGACTCGTCCTCTAACTGGTGAGTACGATACCCCGTCAGCGTGAGTCCCGCCGCACGCACCGTTTCGGCGGCAGCGGCAACGCTCGCAGGCGCGCTCGTGTCGGCGGCGACGCCATGCGCGTCCCCCTCCCGCAATTCAAGCGCGGCTAGCCCTCGGCGCTGCGCAAAACGAATCAGGTCATCCAGTGAGGCGTCCGGCGCCGCCTCGGAACTGAGCCCCAGCCGCATCATGCCTCCGTGCGTGAAATCTCCACCCGCCACACCGATGGCCCCTGCTCGAGGTACTCCCAGCCGAATTCGCCGGCGTGCTCGTAGTCGAACTGATAGCGCAGCGGCTTCGGGTCGTGGTCGTTGACCAAAACGAACGACTCCCCAGGCGCCAGCGCGGAAAAGGTGCTGAAGATCGTGGGATGCTTTTCCCGGGTGGAATGACCCGAACGTCCAGGGTGCGTGCCGTAGCCATCGGTGTACCTCGTGATTGATGTGGCTGGTCCGGCGTGCCCGCCACCCGATGGCGGATGAACACCCGAACCAGGTCGGGAGCCTGCTGACGAACCTCGTACGAGAAGCCGCGCTCCTCGAGGAGTGGAAGGAGGAACTGCGGGACCCGGACATTGATCTGCAACAGCGTGCGATCGGGCGGAAGCGTCTCCAGCGCCGCCAGGGTCAGGACCATCGGCTCCGGCGGCTCCATCTCCCGTACGTCGAGCACGATGACCCCGGGGTCCGGCTCCTCGTTCGGCGGGACGGGCGCGGCGGGGGTCGAGACGGCGGCAGCCGGTGCCGATGGATAGAACCACACCCGCCAGTCCTCGTCGCCCAGCTGTTCGGTGTAGTGCTCGAAGCCCTGCTTGCCCATCACCTGGTAGAGGGGCACCGGCTCGAAAATGGCGCGCACCGCCAGGGCGCCGCCTTCGGGAACGCGTTGCCGCGCGGCCATGATGAGGCTGAAGGGTTCCCGCCCGTTGCGAAGGTCCTCGCGCACATCGAGCTCCACGAGTTTGTCCGGGGCAATCGCATCGAGCGCCTCCGGGCGCGGGGCCGATGGCGCCGTGGCCGTCGCCGTCGCCTTCATCGAGTCCAGCCGCCTGCGATTCATCTGTCCTCCTCGTTGATCATCCCCGCATGCCAGCGTGGATCCCAGACCAGGTGCGGCTCGACGCGCGCAACCTGCGGTACCAGCGAGAGAGCGTCGAGGATGTTTGCGGTGATGAGTTGTTCCATCGGGCAGCCAGGGGTGGTGAGGGTGTACGTGACCGTCACGGCGGGCCCGTCGACCTCGAGGTCGTACACCAGCCCCAGGGTGACGATGTCGAGCCCGATTTCAGGATCAATGACGGTGCGGAGCGCGTCCCACACGAGCCCGTCGAGGGGGGCACCGGGAAAGGCGGCCTGGGTCATGGGGTTCTCCGTGCCAGCGCAAGCATTTGGGCAGCCTCGACCATGACTCCGGATGTCCAGAGCAGGGCGCCGGTCCGCGCGATCCCGGCCTGCGCCGCCACCACGCCGACCAGGAGCAGCGCAACGCCGAGCAGGAGCAGGGCGCCGGCCGCCCCAGCCAGGCGCGCGGAATAGAGGTCGCTCACCCGTGAGATCTTCCCCTTGCCGGCCAGCGGTCCGAACCGATGATACCAGACGAGGAAGGGGACAATCTTGTAGTAGAGCGCCGCAACGAAGAGGCTGATGCCCAGCACCAGGGCCAGGACGTAGGCCAGCGACGCGCGCGGAGACGGGTCGATGAGCAGCGCCACGGCGGCGAGCACAAGCGCCGCCGCCAGCACACCAAGGGCGAACGCGGCCGATCGCATGCCAGGATCGAGTGCGGGCCGATGCCGATGGCGATAAAATGCCCGCGCCTGGAGCAGCAGGGCCACGAGGCCGCCACCGAACAGGAGTGTCGGAAGCCAGCGGCTGACGATTGCCGGCCCATGATGCCCCACCGTGAGCGTCGCGGCGCCGGCGGCCAGCAACCCGACCGCCGCCCTGGCGAAGCGGTCCCCGGCGCCGTGGCTCAGCAGGAACATCGGCAGGAGCCGGTGGGCAACGCCGGCGATGACCAGGAGAACCCACCCGAACAGGGCGACGTGCAGGTGGGTGCGGAGCGCGACCGGCCGCTCGACGCCGAGAAAACCCCACTGCCGGTTGCCGGCGAGCGCCAGGCCCAGGACGAGCGTCACCAACAGGAACAGATCCGCGCCCGGCGAGCGCCCACCAGGTGAGGTCGCGCGCGGTGGCCCGCAGCAGCGTGGCGGCCAGGTTGATGATGAAGACAAGCAGTCCGGTGCCGAGCGACGCTGCGCCGACCAGCATCAGCGGTGAGATCTGCGAAGATCAGGCCGGCCACGAACACGGCGACGCCCGGCACGTACAGGGCAAAGGCAACGTGGCCGGCGGGAACCGACTTGATCGGTTCGCCGAGCGCCACGGGAAGGAACTGGTAGAGCGCCCCCATGATGGACGTGGTCATCCAGCCCAGGGTAAAGAGATGCGTCACGCCGAGAACCGCAGGGAGCGGAAAGGCGCCGGCGGCCAGGTCAGGCGCGACCCAGATCAGCCCGACCGCCCCGAGGCCCAGGAACACGATGGCCGCCGTGAAGTGCTCGCCTGGAAGCCGGAACGGCGGGGCCTTGGCGGCGGCCAGGCCCATGGCAGGGCCGCCCGTCACGAGAGGCCCGCCCAGTCGGCTGTCGCGAGGTGTCGCATCCCGAGGGCCTCGCGCACGCCGCGCGCCAGGTGCCGGAAGCAGGCCGCCGTGGGCCCGTCGGCCCGCGCCAGCATTGCAGGAGCCCCAGCATCACCATCGATCACGGTGCTCTCCTCGAACGGGACTCGGGCCAGCAACGGACTCCCCGTCTTCTCGCTGAGCGCGGCGCCGCCGCCCTGTCCGAAGGGGTGCGAGATCCGGCCGCACTCACACACCGCCTCGCTCATGTTCTCCACCACCCCGAGCACCGGCACCCCAAGCTTGCGAAACATCTCGACGGCCTTTCCAGCCTCCAGCACCGCCAGGCGCTGCGGCGTCGTCACCACCACCGCCCCGCCCACCTCGATGGCCTCCGCCAGGGAGAGCGGCACATCGCCGGTTCCTGGCGGGAGATCGACGACGAGGATGTCCAACTCCGGCCAGACCACACCCCGGGCGAATTGCTTGACCGCCTTGCCGACCAGCGGGCCGCGCCAGACCGCGGGTGACTTGGCGCCGAGGAAGAAGCCGAACGAGACCACCGGCATCCCGAACGCCTGAAGCGGAATGATCTGGTGCTGCTCCGTCATCCGGACGTGGCGAGCGCCATCCTCAATACCCATGAGCACCGGGACCGAGGGGCCGTAGATATCGGCGTCGAGCACGCCGACACGAAGGCCCAAGTCCTGGAGCGCCAGCGCCAGGTTGACGGCAACGGTGCTCTTGCCGACGCCGCCCTTCCCCGCGCCGACCGCGATGACATGCCCGACGCCAGGCAGGCGGACCCGATCGGCCGCGGGCAGTGCCTGGGTGGAGGCGGCGGGTTCAGGCGTGAGGATCTGGATTTCAGCGCGCACGGCGCCAGCGCGGGCCAGTCGGTCGCCAATTGCCTCGCGGAGCTGATTCGGCACATCCTCGCGCGCCGTTGAGATCCGGAGGGACACGTGGACTCGGTCGTTGCGAACCGCAATCGAGCGCACCAGCCCGAGGGCCACGATATCCCGGTTGAGCCCCGGATAGGGAACCTCCGCCAACGCCGCCCGAACGGCAGCTTCCGTGAGCATTACGCCTCCATCCGGTATGCGCAGGAGGTGTCTCGCCGGCATGTAGCTCACCCGGGTCAGCTCCTCGCCGAGCAGTCTCCTGATGAGCCCGATTTCCGCCACGCATGGGATCCGCGTCGAGCGGACCAACTCGCGAATCGGGCAGTGGCATAGGCGGAGGCGTGGTGCGCCGTCGTCCTCCTCGACCACCGCCATGAATCCGAGCTCCGAAAAGATTCGTGCCACTTCGGCGACTCGCGCCCGGCCCCGGAGGTGACGCACCCGCGCCAGTGCATCGGCCCGGCGTCCGCCGATGCGCCGCTCGAAGAATTCCCGGAGCACTTCGGCCTGCCCCGACTTGACCAGGTGCGCCGCGAGATCCCGGAGGGTTTCTCCCTCTCGACGCGGAAAGAGCGGGTCGGCCTCCGGCGTGAGGCCGTACACCACCTCCGGGCGGCCGGGACCGCTGCGCTGGGTTCCCTCGCGCCGCACCAGCCCGGCACCGACCAGCGACTTCAGGTGTCCACGGATCGTCTCGATGTTGAGCCCCACTTCGGCCGCCAATTCGGGAATGGTGGCGTGACCCCGACGCTTGAGCAGGTCAAGGATGGATCGCTGGCTTTCACCGAGGCCTGGGGCGCTGATCATCGGCGTCCCACCTGATCGGCCATCATCGTGTCGAGGAACTCCTTCAGGACCACCGCCTGGTTGTGCTCGGTGTCGTGCGCGGCGTACAGCAGCGTCACGTCGCCGGCCGCAGCGGCCACGAGCAGCGGCGTCAATGCACCAGGGTTGCGCTCCAGCTCATGGGAGTAGCGACGGTGGAACTCTCGCCACTTCTCGGGATCATGGCCGAACCACCGGCGGAGCTCGGTGCTTGGAGCCACGTCCTTGAGCCAGGCGTCCAGCTTGAGCGCCGTCTTGCGGACGCCGCGCGGCCAGAGTCGGTCGACAAGAATGACGCGTGACCCATCGTGGGCGGCGGGCTCGTAGGCGCGTCGGATTCGGATCATCTGTCCTCCCTCCCTCGATGGGGTATCCAGCCTCCAGTGCCGCGGCGAATGGACTCCCCGAAGGGCAGCTTAGGGTCACGCATTGATATTGTCAAGGCAATGGCCTTGATAAATAATCGCAGTCACGGAACCTCGGGCGCGGGTGGGTTAGGTGACCGCGGTCCCCGCACCCTCGCGTCAGTGCCCGGATTCGGGCACGCAACGCCGGCACCACCTGGCGCTCGAACCAGGGGTTCCGCTGGATCCACGGCTGATTGCGCGGCGACGGATGGGGAAGCGGCAGGAACTCCGGCTCGTATTCCCGCCAGGCCCGGACCGTTGCGGAGAGCGTGGGCTTGCGGCGGCCGGCCAGGAAGTGACGCTGGGCGTACTGTCCGACCAGCAAGGTCAACTCGACGCCGGGCAGCCGTGCCAGGAGGTGTGGGAGCCAGAGGCTGGCGCATTCGCGCCGCGGCGCCACATCACCGCCGTTGCCCCGGCCCGGGTAGCAGTATCCCATGGGGATGATCGCGATCCGTGCTGCGTCATAGAAGGTTTCCGGCTCGACTCCCATCCACCGCCGCAGCCGTTCGCCGCTCGGGTCGTCCCAGGGAACACCGGTGGTGTGGACCCGGAGCCCGGGCGCCTGCCCTACCACGAGAATGCGGGCGGTCACTCCGGCACAGAGCACCGGGCGCGGACCGAGCGGCAACTCCGCCTCGCAGGCGCGACAGGCCCGCACCATGTCCAGGACCGCCGCGAGCGTCGCGTCGGGTGGAATCCGGGCGGCTCCGGTTGGTGTCGCGAGGGTCACGGGGCGGGCGCCGCCTGATCCGCCATCGCCTGGAGCGCAATCACCGAATGCGCAAATGCGCCCCCCGCGCGCATTTCCGCGCCGACCCAGATCGCCTCCATGATCTCCTGCTCCGTGGCACCGGCATGCAGCGCCCCCTTCGTGTGCCCCCGGATGCAGTAGGGACACTGGGTCACATGCGCCACCGCCACGGCCATCAACTGCTTGGTCTTCGCATCCAGCGCCCCCGCCGCAAACACTTGCCGGCTGAACTCCCGGAAAGCGTGATCGGTCTCGGGCGCCAGGTCCCGCCGCTTGGCCGAGAGCGCCGCGCTCGGGGTCGGATACATCGATGCGTCCTGGTCCATTGATCCTGCTCCATTCGTCCGTGGTACCGGGAGCCCTCCCGTAGGTGAACAGTGTCGCGCGCGTCCGCGCGCGCCAATAGCCCGTTTGTACCATCGGGATCAACACCGATCACGGGGTAGGAGCGATTCAAGGAACCTTCACCCTCCTTTCACCCCCACCACACCGGTGCGGGTCTACCTTGGTGCCATTCACGACCGCACCCGACGGTCCCATCCCGTCACAAGGAGAGACACCCATGCCTCAGGTTTCCACCGTGCCCCCCGAGGCCCTGCCCCAGATTCCCAGCGCGCTTCAGGTGGAGCATCGGGTCATCCATGAGGCGCTGCTGCGTGCCACCAAAGCTCCTGGCGACATCGGCACCGCGGCCCGCGAACTCGCGGGGGCGCTGCATGACCACTTCGTCCGGGAAGAGGAGATCGCGCTGCCCCCGCTCGGCCTGCTGGCCGCGCTGGCGCGAGGTGAGTTTACGCCCGAGATGCGAGCCGTGCTGCCGATGACCGAGGCGCTGCGGGCCGAACTCCCGCGGATGCTGGACGAGCACCAGGCGATTCACGCCGCCACGCGCCGGCTGGGCGAGGTGGCGCGGAAGGCCGGGAACGCGGAGGTACAGCAGTTGGCGGAGGCGCTTGCCCTCCACGCCCAGAGCGAGGAAGAAGTCTTCTATCCCGCGGCGCTGCTCGTTGGCGAGGTCGTTGAGTCCCGCTCGCAGGCGCACGGATCATGAGCGCCATGCTGGAGCTACCCGACCGGGCCGCGCTCCGGCCCGCGCTACCCGGCCTCGCACTGGCGGTGCTGACCCTGCTGTTTGGCTTCGGCCTTGGGGGAGTGTTCGGCTTGGACGAGGATGCCATCAAGTCCCGCCTGTCGGCCTCCGCGGCCGCCGTGCAGGCGTCGGTCTATCAGGGGGACCACGCCACGGCCCAGGCCGTGGTGGCCAAGTCGTGGACCTACATGCAGCGTGCCCACCTCCACGCCGGGAGCCTCGGCACGGCCGCCGTGGTGCTGACCATCCTCGTTGTCCTGCTTGGCGCTTCGCCCGGCGTCACCCGCGCCATCAGTATCGGCCTCGGGGCCGGAGCGCTGGGATATTCCGTCTTCTGGATGTGGGCCGGCTTCCTGGCGACCTTCACTCGGGAGTACCGGTGCGGCCAAGGAGGCGCTCCGGTGGTTGGCCGTGCCGTCGTCCGGGGCGATCCTGGTGGCCACCTCCGCCGCCGCCGTCCTCTGCGTCCTCCCCCTCATCCGCCGACGGCGGCCTCCGGAGGCGTGACCCGGCGGGCCGTTCAGCCGAGTAGTCCCCGCTGCTGCGCGTGGGTCACCGCCTCCAGGCGGGTGCGGGTGCGCAGCTTCTGGTTGATGTGGTGCAGGTGGTTGCGGAGCGTCTGCGGGGAAATGTCCAATTGGCGGGCGATGGCCGTGGAGTTGCGGCCTGCGGCGAAGAGCTTGAGGATCCGGCACTCCTGCTCGGACAGCGGGCTCACCGGCGCATGGTGCTGGCGCGTCGTCCACCAGCGCGAGTAGCTGGCGGGCTGCCTCCTGTGCCCGGCCGAACAGCTCCGCCTGGCGTCGTGTCTGCGTCACATCTCGCGCCAGGCGCATGAACAGTCGGTGCCCGGTGCGCCGGTTATCGAAGACAATGGTGGAGACGCCCACCCAGATCAGCGCACCGGACCGCGTGCGGACGCACAGGTCGAAGGTCGGGATGCCACCCGGCGCACCATCCCACTGCCGAGCCGCCGCCTCGGCGCCTCCCGCGAGCGCGCTGGTGCCCAGCGCGTCGTGGGCCTCGAGCACCTCGTCGATGCTGCGATGGAGCACCTCCTCCGCCGCGTGGCCGAAGAGCCGTTCCGCAGCGCCATTCCAGAAACAGATCTCACCCTGGTCGGTTACCGCATACGCCGCATCCGCGGTCCGCTCGAACAGCGCGAACAACTCCGCTTCCAGCATCGGACCCTCGCTCTCGTGCACGCTCGGCGCGTGACAGGCGTACCACCCGACCGTACGATCACTTCATTGTCACCCAGGGCAGGGTTCGTCATCCTGCCGGTGTCGTGGCGCGCACAAATGTTGACTGGCATTTCCACTCAGGAGACTCATCATGACACGGCTTGGCACGCTCGCTCTCGCCGCCGGCCTCGGACTGGGGCTGGTGATCGCATCCCCAGGGGACAGCGGCCGCACAAAAAAAGGCACCCCCCGGTGGAGCCTACAAGGAGGTCAGCACCCTGGTGCCCCTGCCCAACTACCTGCCCGGCCTCGGAACGCTGTATGTCGATCCAGCGACTTTGCCTGCAGGCCCGTTCCTGGCCTACGACCATCAGGGGAGCCTGGTCAGTTCAATCTACATGATCCCGCTCAAGGACTTGGACGCCCACAAGGCGTTCACCGATCTCAAGACGGCTCACGAGCCGGTCGATCACGTGGAGATCGTGTACAATGCCGGCCACCCCGGCGTGGCAGAGCCGCACTATCACATGATTGTCTGGTATGTGTCGGCCCAACGCGCGGCGAGCCTGGCGAAGTGACCAGGCTGGACCGTCGTGACTTCCTTCGGCTCGGCGGATTGGCATTCGTCGGCCTTGGCGTTGCGCCGGTCCGGCACTTGGCCGGCGCGCGGCGCCTCGGGGTGGCCGGTCATCTGGCCACGGCACCCGAGGTGATCGAGATGCGCAGTGACCTGCTGGGTACGAGGGTCTGGTTTGATCCCGTCGGGCTCTACGTGGAACCTGGCACCACAGTCCGGTGGGTCGCTCGGGAAAACGTCCACACGACCACCGCCTACACTCCGCGCAACGCAAATCACCCGCTCCGCATTCCCGACGGCGCGGTGCCCTCGGATTCAGGGTTCCTGGTGCACCCCGGTGACCACTTCGACGTGACGCTGACCGTGCCCGGCGTGTACGACTACTACTGCATGCCGCATGAAGCCGCGGGGATGGTGGGCCGGATCGTGGTGGGCAGGTCCAACGATTCGGCTGCCCGGCCGTTCGACTACTGGGTGGGGCAACCAGGCACCGACCGGCTGGACCCACGTGCCCGAGGCCGCGCGAACGACGTTCCCGACGGTGGCGCGGATACTGTCCGAGCGCCGGGTGCATGCGCCGGAAATGGGGAAATAAGGTGTCAGTCGGCCAGAGCCACCTGACGCTCGTGGAGCAGATGGCCCGCTTCGCGTCCCGGGCGTCGTGGGACAACATCTCGGACGCGGCGCGCGAGCAGCTCAAGATCCGCGTGCTGGATTCCCTCGGGTGCGCACTGGGGGCGCTCGAAGGGGAGCCGGTGCGCCTGGTCCGGTCGCAGGTAACGGAGTTCGACGGGTCGGGGCCCTGCACACTGTTCGGCGGCGGCTCCGCCACGCCCGATCGGGCCGCCTTGTACAACTCGGCCCTGGTCCGCTACCTGGATTTCAACGACCGCTACCTCGCGCCCGGCGAAACCTGTCATCCCAGCGACAACCTCGGTGCCGTCCTCGCCGCAGCGGAGTACGCCGGTGCCTCGGGACGCGACTTCCTCACCGCCCTGGCCCTCGCCTACCAGGTGCAGTGCCGTCTCAGTGACGTGGCCCCGGTACGCGAGGCCGGATTCGATCACGTGACGCAGGGCGCCTACGCGGTGGCCGCCGGAACCGCCCGGGCACTCGGCCTCGATGCGGCCCGCACCGCTCACGCCATCGCCATCGCGGGCACCGCCTTCAACGCGCTCCGCGTCACCCGCACCGGTCGGCTTCGCACTGGAAGGGCCTGCAGCCCCCAATGTGGCCGGTGCCGCGCTGCGCACGACCCTGCTCGCCGGCCGAGGGATCACCGGGCCCCTCGAGGTCTTCGAAGGCGACAAGGGCTTCATGGACGCGGTGGCCGGCGGCTTCGAGCTCAATTGGCAGGCGGAGGATCTCGATCGCGTCGTCCGGACGATCCTGAAGCGATACAACGCCGAGATTCACTCAGCAAAGCGTACTGGACACGGTGCTCACCATCCGGGCGCGGGAGGGGGTCGCCGCCGCCGACGTGATGCGAGTGGACGTCGACGTGTTCGACGTGGCCTATCGCATTATCGGCGGCGGTGAGGAGGGAGACAAGACGCGTGGTCCACACCAAGGAAGAGGCGGACCACAGCCTGCCCTATCTCGTGGCGCGTGGCCCTGCTGGACGGCCAGGTGATGCCGGAGCAGTACCGCCGGCTCGATCGGATTCGCGGGACGGACGTGCAGGAGCTCCTGCGGCGGGTGACGGTACGCCCGATCCGGCGTTCTCCCGCCGCTTTCCCTCCGAAATGCCCTGCCGCGTCCGTATCACGCTCCGCGACGGACGGGTGGCTGGCGGCAGAAGCAGCGGATTACCCCGGTTTTGTTACGCGGGGCCGGACGTGGGAGGCGGCGCGGGCCAAGTTCTGCGGACCTGGCGGCACCCTACACCGACGCCAGCCCTGCGGGAGCGGATTCAGGCCACCGTGTCTGACCTGGAGCGGGTGCCGGTGACCGCGCTGACCCACCTGCTTGCCAGCGCGGGGCTTCCGCGGGTTACGACCACAACCAAGCAGGCAACGGCGTGATATCGGCGCCCATGCCACCGGCCACGCACGAGGCTGGCCCAGCCCAGGAGGGGAAGCAGAATGGAACATCGGCTCAAGTACGGCGCAGTGGCACCCGAAGGGGTTCAGGCGCTGCTCGGCATCGAATCGTATGTGCGGCAGAGTGGGCTCGAGCCCGGGCTGCTCCACCTGGTCAAGACCCGGGCCTCCCAGGTCAACCGCTGTGCCTACTGCATTGACATGCACACCAAGGATGCCCGCGCGGGGGGCGAAACCGAGCAACGGATCTACGCGCTGTCGGCATGGCGCGAGACGCCGTTCTTCACGGAGCGGGAGCGCGCCGCGCTGGCCTGGACCGAGGCGATCACCCTCATCGGCCATGGGTCGGTCCCCGAGGCGCTGTACGACGAAGCCCGCCGATCCTTCAGCGAAAAGGAACTCGTGGACCTGACGCTCGGCCTCATCGCCATCAACGGCTGGAACCGGCTGGCCATTGCGTTCCGCAGCGTGCCGGGGACATACCAGCCCATGAAGCGTTCCGAAACCCGCGCCTGATGTCAGGCCACACCCATGGAGCCACAGTCATGAACGCATATCACGCGAAGCGCGTCGCCCAGGGATCAGCCCTCGTCCCCATTCTCCTTGCCGCCTTGGCGTTGCCAGCCAGTGCCCAGCAGGCGGCCACCCGCCCATCTACGGTCAGGTATGTGGCGCAACTCTCCGCGCTCAACTCGGCGGCGGCCGGCGGATCGGCAACCGGCGAGGCCACGTTCACCATCACCGGCGACAGCCTGACCATCACGGTTACCGCGAGCGGGTTGCCGAAGGACATCACTCACTGGCAGCACTTCCATGGATTCCCCGAGGGGCAGCCCGCCGCGTGCCCGAACGCCTCCTCGGATGTGAACCACGACGGGATCATCGACATTGTCGAGACCGAGCCGGCGGCAGGGACGACCATGGTGCCCTTGACCGACAACCCGGCCGGCATGGACGTGGCGCACGGCATTTATCCGAAGGCGTCGGCCACCGGAACGTTGCAGTACACGCAGACCGTCTCCCTGGCCGAACTGCAGGCCGCGTTCGGCAAGGCGTTCCCAGGCAAGTCGCTGGACCTCGACCGGCGTGTCGTCTTCCTGCACGGGGTCCCGAGCACCACCGTCCTCCCGGCGACGGTCGCTTCGCTTGGGCCGATCCCCGCGGCGGTCACGCTGCCGATTGCCTGCGGCCGGATTGCCCTGGCCGAGTAGCGTGCGGGGCCCGCAGGTTGGCATCATGGCAGCAAGGCGACGCATCTTCTCCGGCGTCCAGCCGACCGGTGCTGCCGCACCTGGGCAATTACCTCGGGGCGATCTCGCTCTGGGTGGCCATGCAGGCGGAGTACGAGGCCGTCTTCTGCATTGCCGACCTGCACGCGCTGACAACGCCCGACACCGTAAACCCCGCCCACCTCCGAACCGCCGTACGCGATACCGCCGCCATCCTCCTGGCCTCGGGCGTGGACCCCGCACACGCCATCCTCTTCGTGCAGTCCCGCGTGCCGGCTCACGCCGAGCTGGCGTGGCTCCTCGGCACAGTCACGCCAGTCGGTTGGCTGGAGCGCATGATCCAGTTCAAGACCCGTTCCGCCGAGGGCGACAGCGTGGGCGCCGGCCTGCTTGCCTATCCGGTGCTCCAGGCCGCGGACATCCTGCTCTATCGGACTGACGTGGTGCCGGTCGGCGAGGACCAGCGCCAGCACATCGAGCTCACCCGGGACATCGCGCGCCGCTTCCACGGCCTCTTTGGAGAGGTATTCACGCTGCCGGAGGCGCTATACCGGTCCGGCGGGGCCCGGATCATGGGCCTCGACGACCCCGGCACGAAGATGAGCAAGAGTGCCGGACGGCACCGGGCCCGCCACGCGATCGGGCTGGTTGATTCACCCGACAGCATACGCGATGTGATCATGCACGCGGTGACTGATGGAGGGCGGGAGGTTCGGGCCGACGACCTCTCGCCGGGGGTGGCCAACCTGGTGACGATCTACCAGCTGCTGACCAGCCGTTCCCGCGGGGAGGTGCTGGCCGAGTTCGAAGGAAAGGGCTATGCTATGTTGAAGGCGTCCGTGGCCGAGGCAGTCATCTCGACCCTCGACCCGATTCAGCAGCGCTATCGCGAGTTGTCCGCCGAGCCGGAAGCCCTCGACGCGATACTCGATTCCGGTGCCGAGCGCGCCCGGCCGCTGGCGGGGGCGACTCTTGAGCGGGTCAAACGGGCAATGGGACTCGACGCGCCGCCGCCGCCACCCGGCGCCCGGCTGAGCGCCATAGCCTGAAGCGGCCAAGACTTTCCGCGCACGCTCGTCCAATTTCCACAACCACCTCATCGCGAAGGGATTCCCATGTCCTTTCAAGACAGCATCTGGCTGACCACCCTCGTCGGGATCACGGGGGTCGCCTTGGTGTTTCTCTACGTGATCAGCCAGTCGGGCCGGCAGGAGGAACCGTCGGCCGTCCAGGCCCGGGCCTACGCGCTTCGGAGGTGGGTCTTCGGTGGGTTGATCGCCCTGGGCGGTTCGTGGTGCACCGGCGCCAGCTTGCGGCCCTTCCCCATCGCGCCGCAACACACGCTTCAGCCAGCACCGCAGGTCATTCGGGTCGTCGGGCACCAGTGGGACTGGCAGGTGGATTCCGGTCCGATCCAGGCCGGAATCCCGGTGGCGTTCGAGGTCACCAGCGCCGACGTCAATCACGGCTTCGGGATCTACGATGCGGATGGTCACCTGCTGGGCCAGAGCCAGGCCATGCCCGGCGTGACCAACCGGCTGGTGCACACATTCACCCAGCCCGGCAAGTACCGCATCCTCTGTCTTGAGTACTGCGGTTTGGCCCATCACGGCATGATCCTCGAATTCGACGTCGTCGCCGGCGCGGAGGAACAGTCATGAGCGCCCTCCACCCCGGGAATGAGATCCTGCCTCCGCGCGAACGTGGCGCCCTCACCCTGTACCTGGTAACCACGCTGGCGCTGCTCCTGGTGCTGATGGTGTTCGGGCTCCTGATGCGCATGGCGCAAGGCACCTGGCTCCATGTTCCACCCACGCTCTTCTATCAGTTGATGACGGCGCACGGCGCGGGAATGGTCGGAACCGTGGCGCTGGGCGGGAGCGCGGTGATGTGGTACTTCCTCCGCAAATATGTGTCGCTGAGCCTCCCCATCTTCTTGACCAACTACATCCTGTTCATGCTGGGTGCCGTCCTCCTGCTGGCGGCCACCTTCCTCGGCCACTACGCCGGCGGCTGGACATTCCTCTACCCTCTCCCCGTCAAGTCGATGGGCATCTGGAGCGTCGGGGCCGCCGCCCTGTTCATGACGGGGTACCTGCTTATCGGCGTGGGCTTCCTGCTCTTCTATCTGGACGCCATGCGCGCGGTCATCCGGGTCTATGGCAACCTGGGCCGCGCCCTCGGCGTGCAATGGCTCTTCGGCGGCATCATCGACAAGACCCATCCGCCGACCGTGGTCGCCAGCGCCATGGTGATCATCGTCAACTCGCTCGGCATCCTGGGCGGGGCCGTCGTCCTGGTCATGAGCCTGCTCAACGCCTACGCGCCCGAGATCGTGCTGAGCGCCCTGTTCGTCAAGAACCTGATCTACTTCTTTGGGCACGTCTTCATCAACATCAGCATCTACATGGCCGTGATCGCCGTGTACGAGTTGCTCCCCCGCTATACCGGCCGGCCCTGGGGCGTCTCGCGCCCCTTCCTGTGGGGCTGGGCCGCGAGCACCGTGATGGTGCTGATCGTCTATCCGCACCACCTGTTGATGGACTTTGCCATGCCTCGCTGGGCGGCGGTGTTGGGCCAGATCATCTCCTACACCAGCGGCCTGCCAGTCTTCACCGTTACCGCGTACGGCGCCCTCACCAACATTTACCGCTCCGGCGTGCGCTGGCGCCTGCCCGCCATGCTGCTGATCCTCTCGATGTTCGGCTGGGCGGCGGGGATCATCCCCGCCATCATCGACGCCACCATCAGCGTCAACCGGGTCATGCACAACACGCTCTGGGTCCCCGGCCATTTTCATTTCTATCTGCTGCTCGGCGTGCTGCCCATGCTGCTGGCGTTCATGTACCACCTGATCGGCGGTGAGGCGGACCGCCCCGACCGAGGGGGGGACCGGTCGGCGTTCGCCCTCTATGTCCTTGGCGGGTTGGCATTCGTCCTGATGTTCCTTGCCGGGGGGCACGCCAGTGTGCCGCGGCGCTGGGCGGTGCATGAATCCGGGTGGCAGTTCTACGATCAGGTGGCCTCGGTCGCGGCGGCGGTCGTGATCGTGGCAATGCTCTGGTTCACCGTGCGCCTGTGCCGCGGACTGCTCCACGGGCCGGCCGCATCGGCCCCGTCGCCTGGCAGGTGATGTCGGCCCTGCGCACCGCGGTCCTCAGCGTTGCCCTGCTGGTGGCGGGAGGGGAAGGGATTGCCATCGCCACCGACGGATTTCGGGCGTTCACGACCGAGACGGCGCGTCGGCTTGCGGTGCGCCGTCGGCCGGTCGGGCTTCCGGCGGTACCGCTCGAGAATCAATCCGGCGTGGCATTCACCGTGGACGATCTTCGTGGCCGGTGGGTGCTGGTGGATTTCATCTACACTCGCTGCCTGACAATGTGTGCGGTGCTCGGCGGCGACTTCTCGCAACTCGAGCGCCAACTGGCGGAGCCGATTGCCCGGGGCAGGCTCCAGCTCCTGAGCGTCAGTTTCGATCCGGCGCACGATGCGCCCGCCGACCTGGCCTCCTATCTCACACGGTTCCGGGGCCACGGGCCGGGTTGGGAGGCTGCGCGACCCGTCGCGGAGGAAGGGCTGAAACAGATCACCACGGCATTCGGAATCACGGTCATTCCGGATCAACTGGGTGGCTATACCCACAATGCGGCGATTCACCTCGTGGACCCCGCCGGCAGGCTGGTGGATATTTACGACGTGGGCCAAGTGGAGTTGGTCACGCGGTCCGTCCTGGACCGACTCACGCCGTGAGGATCCCGCGCGGGTCGCATCCGCTCGGCGGGGGCGCGCTGATTGCGCTGGTGTCGCTCGTGCCGCCGGTTCGTCACGCTCTGGAAGCAAGCATGACGGCGCAAATGCTGGTGCAGATCCCGCTCCTCATCGGGGCGGGCTGCCTGCTCGCGCCTGTCGTCCCCACCCGTGTGCCGGCCCGCATCCATGCCTGGAATCAGGGCGGCGTTGCCGGGCTGATCCTGGCCACCCTCGTCGCCACGTTCTGGATGCTGCCGCGCTCGCTCGATGCCTCCATTTCCCATCCGCTCATGGCGGCGGCAAAGCACCTCTCGGTGCCGCTCCTCATCGGCCTGCCCTTTGCCCTGAGCTGGCCGAAGATGGGATTCGTCGTCAGGGGAGTCCTGCTGGCGGAGGTGGTCGCCACCTTTTTCCGTCTGGGCTGGCTGTACTGGGTGTCGCCCATCCGGCTGTGCAACAATTATGGACTGGATGACCAGCGGCGCCTGGGCGCCTACATGCTGGTCCTGGGTGGCGGGTTGTTGGCCTGGCTCGGCTGGAAGCTGCTCATGGGGCGCTTCGACTCAGGCGCACCCTCGCCGGGAAGCCTGCCCCCCGCAACGGATCACTGGGAGTGGACCCCCGCCGAGCTGTCCCCGGAGGCCGCGAGTGCCTACGAGGATGCGCGACTCCGTGGTCTGTGCCATGAGGGAGCACTGGAGGCAGCACTCGGAGCGGCACAACGGCTGCCTATCCCCACAGCGTCGCATCCGCCACCCGCCCTGTCTCGTCCAGCCGGCGCTCGTGTGCCGTCAGCAAGTCGCTCCGGGAAATGATGCCGACCACCCTCCTCGATCCGTCCTCCGCCACCACCGGCAGGCGGCCCACCTTGGCGCGGACCATTCGATCCGCCGCGTCCCGAAGGGATTGGTGTCCCTCGATCACGATGGGCGGGTGGAGGATGAGGGCGCGGAGCGGCGTGTCCTCCGCCACCTCGGGATTCTGGATATCCCGTCGAGTCAGGAGGCCCACCAGCCGGTCCTCCCCATCGACGATTGGAAATCCCTGGTGGGTTGACGCATTTTCCCCCGACAGCCAGATCCGCGTCGCGGCCACCGTCGCGTCGGCGGGAAGTGTCACCACCGATCGGGTCGAGTGGTCCCGCACCAGGAGTCGCTCCAGGAAGTCCGCCGAGTATTCGGTGATGACCGGCGTGCCGCGCCGCGCGAGTCGCTCCGTCATGATGGTGTAGCGCATCGTACGGAGCGAGATCAGGTACGCCCCGGTGCACCCCGCGAGCAGCGGCAGGAGCCCCATCGGCTGGTGCGTCGCCTCGAAGGCGAAGACCACTGACGCGAGGAGGGCTCGCGAGGCACCGGTGAACGCCGCGGCCATTCCCACCAGTCCGGCGACCCGGGGATCGATGCCCAGCATCGGGAGGAAGGCGGCTGCTCCAGCTCCGACCAGCACGCCGGCGCCACCACCGATCGTGAAGAGCGGCGCGAGCGTCCCGCCGGCGGTCCCGCTGCCGAGGGCAATCGACCAGGAAATCGATTTTGCGATGACGAGGAGGAGCAGTGCCTGCCCGGCCAGGCTGCCGTCCAGCAGGTGCTGGATGTTGTCGTACCCGACACCGAGGGTCCGCGGAGAGAGGTACCCCATTAGGCCGACCACGATGCCGCCGAGAGCCGGCCACCACATCCAGTGAATCGGGAGCCGCTCAAAGGCGTCCTCAATGCGGTAGAGCCCCTTGGTAATGACGACGCCAAACCAGCCGATGAGGACGCCGATGACGGTGTAGGCGGCCAGCGCCATCCCCGACGGAGTGGCAATGAACTCCATCGGGAAGACCGCAGCCGGACCGTGCACGGCGATGCGGAAGCCGGCCGCCGCTGCCGAAGCGAGCGCCACCGGTGCCAGCGATCGCGGCCGGTACTCGAAGAGGAGCAATTCGACAGCGAGGAGAGTCGCCGAGACCGGGGAGCCGAACACCGCCGACATGCCAGCCGCCGCGCCGGCCGCCAGCAGCGTCTTTCGCTCGTCGGCCGTGACCCGGAGCGCCTGCCCCACCAGCGACCCGAGGGCACCGCCGGAGGCGATGATCGGACCCTCGGCACCGAAGGGACCTCCGGTGCCGATCGAGATGGCGCTCCCGATGGGCTTCAGGAGGGTGACACGCGGGGGAACCCGGCTTTCGCCCACCAGCACCCGCTCCATGACCTCGGGAATCCCGTGACCACGGATTGCGGGGGAGCCCCAGCGCGCCACCACGCCGACCACCAAGCCGCCGAGGACAGGGATCCCGATCACCCAGGGGCCGAGGGTGTTCTCCGCGGGTGACGAGAAGGCGAGGGACCAGCGCCCGTAGAACGTCAGATTGGTGACGAGTCCGATGAGCGCCATGAGCGCCTCAGCCAGCACCCCGGCGCCAAGGGCAATGACGATGGCAAGCCCGGAAACGAGGAGCAGGCGTCGATCGGCTAGGGGAGCGAATGCGGGCGCGGAGTGGTGCGGCGCGGCGGCATGGTTTGATTCAGTCACGTGGCTCTACCGGATACAGAAGGTCACTGGCACTCGGGGAGCGGCGGTCCACCGGGAACTCGCCGGGATATCGCTGGCAGACAAGGTAGCAGGATTTGGCTGGTTGCTGAAGCGATTCGGTGTAACTCGTCCCCAAGTTTGCCCTCGGATGTTAGATTTCGCTTCCTATGGACCGCAGCTCTTACCCCACGCGAAAACGCCGCCTCCGGGACCCGGAGGACTTTGTCGAACTGGATGCCCTCTCGCCTGCGGCTCGGCTGGCCATGGTATGGCCACTCACAATGCAGGCGTGGGCATTCCACACCGGGCTCACTCATGAACCCCGACTTTCTCGAGATGTTGTCCGCACTCTCCGAGGCGGGCGCTGAGTTTCTGGTCGTCGGGGCCCACGCCTTGGCGGCTCACGGACGCCCACGGGCGACGGGGGACCTCGATCTCTGGGTCCGCCCCACCCCGGACAATGCCGATCGGGTCTACGCCGCGCTCCGACGGTTCGGCGCGCCACTCGATGACCTGCGCGCGGCTGAGTTGACTCGTGCTGACTTGGTGTTCCAGATCGGCGTGGCGCCGGCCCGTATCGACCTGTTGACCAGCATTTCGGGCGTGAGCTTCGAGGAAGGCTGGGCGTCCCGCATCTCGGTCACGATTGGCACGCTGCAGGTCCCGGTGATCGGACGCGAGTGCCTCATCCAGAACAAGCGGGCGGCGGGGCGGCCCCGGGACCTTGCAGATATTGCGGAACTAGAGGAATAGCACGGAGCCCAAACAGGCGCCCGTGCGGAACGCGCTCGACTCGAAAATTCGCCTCAAACGCCAGACAAAAACCCCGCACCAGCACCTAAGCTGTTGCGGGGTCGATATTTCAGGTCAGTGGGCCTGGGAGGAGTTGAACCTCCGACCTCACGCTTATCAGGCGTGCGCTCTAACCACCTGAGCTACAGGCCCGGTTCACCGGCCACCTTCGGCCAGCCCGGGGAGGCGGTAGGATAACGGCGCTGCGGGACCGATGCAACATTGTCGGCCCCGCGGGCACGCTATTCGTCCCAGTCCCCGCCGCGCTTGCGGCGCGGCTTCGGATCGTCCTCGTCGTCGATGTCGAATTCCTCGTCGTCGAGATCGTCGTCGTCCTTTTCCTCGTCGTCGAGCTCCTCGTCGTCGAGATCATCCTCGTCGTCTTCTTCCTCAAAACTGAAACCATCATCCTCGAACTCGTCGGCATCCTCATCAAATCGCGGCTTCCGGCCCACGACCGCGGTCGACGTCTCCCAGGCCCACATGGCTCCCTCCGGTGAAAAAATGGCTGACAGGTGCGGCGTGAAACTCAGGACGCGTCGGCCACGCGGCTGGCGCGGCTGGCCCGCTTCCGGTCGATTGCCGAGAGATTCCGCTTGCGGAGCCGGATCGTCTTCGGCGTGACCTCGATCAGTTCATCCTCCTCGATGTACTCGAGGCCGTACTCCAGCGTGATGTCCCTCGGCGGCTCCAGGATGACGTTGTCGTCCGACGCGGTGGTCCGCATGTTCGACAACTTCTTTTCCTTGGTGACGTTCACGTCGAGGTCGCCGGGCCGGCTGTTTTCGCCCGCGATCATCCCCTCGTACACATGGTCGCTCGGCGCCACGAACATCTGCGCCCGCTCCTGCAGGTTGCCGAGCGCGAAGGCGACCACGCTGCCTTCGCGGTCCGCCACCAGCACCCCCCGCTTGCGCCCGGCCAGCGGACCGGCCCACGGTCCATAGTCGAGGAACCGGTGGTGAATGAGGCCGGTGCCGCGGGTGTCGGTCAGGAACTCCGACCGGTAGCCGAAGAGGCCGCGCGCCGGAATCCGGAACATCATGCGGACCATGCCCTGCCCCGGATTCTTGAGCTCCAGCATTTCGCTGCGCCGGGGCCCGAGCTTCTCGATGACGGCGCCCATGTACTCCTCAGGCACGTCGATCATGAGCTCCTCGTACGGTTCCTGTCGCTCGCCGTTCGGGCCGACCTTTGTGATGACCCGCGGCCGCGACACCTGGAACTCGAACCCCTCGCGGCGCATCGTCTCCATCAGGATGGCCAGGTGCAGCTCGCCGCGGCCGGAAACGGTGTGCGTGTCGGGACTCTCGGTCGGCTCCACTTTCAGCGCCACGTTGCGCTCCAGCTCCTTGAAGAGCCGGTCCCGGACCTGGCGGCTGGTGACGAACTTCCCCTCGCGACCGGCAAAGGGACTGTTGTTGACGATGAAGTCCACCGAGATGGTGGGCTCCTCGACCGCGATCCCCTCCATCCGATCGAGGTGGTCGATCGCGGTGACGGTCCGGCCGATTTCGATCCCCTCCAGCCCGGCCAGGACCACGATGTCGCCCGCCACCGCCTCCTGGACCTCCACCCGGTTGAGCCCGTCGAAGGTGTAGAGCTTGGTGATCCGGCTCCGCTCCACCGCCTCCTCCGCCCCCACGAGGCCCGGGGCCCCGATCGGCAGCAGCGCCACCTGGTCGCCCACCCGAAGCGTGCCCCGCTCGATCCGCCCGATGCCCATCCGCCCGAGGAAGGTGGTGAAGTCGAGGGTGGAAATCAGCATCTGGAACGGACCGCTGGCATCGCTCGACGGCGGCGGCACGTGCCGGAGGATGGCATCGAAGAGCGGCGCCAGCTCGGTGCCCGGCTCGTCGAGTTCCACCGTGGCGGTCCCGTGGCGGCTCGACGTGTAGAGGAACGGCGCATCGAGCTGCTCGTGACTGGCCTCGAGATCGATGAACAACCCGAGCACCTCGTCGTGCACCCGCATCGGCTCCGCGTCCGGCCGGTCGATCTTGTTGATGGCCACGATGGGCAGCAAGCCCAGGTCCAGCGCCTTCCGGGTCACGAACCGCGTCTGCGGCATCGGCCCCTCGGCCGCGTCCACCAGGATCAGGACGCCGTCCACCATCCGCAGGATCCGCTCGACTTCGCCGCCGAAGTCGGCGTGGCCGGGGGTGTCCACGATGTTGATCTTGACGCCCTTCCACCGCACGGCCGTGTTCTTGGCCAGGATGGTGATGCCCCGCTCCCGCTCCAGCGGGTTGGAGTCCATGACGCGCTCGTCCACCTGCTGATTGGCCCGGAAGGCCCCCGCCTGACGAAGCATCTGGTCCACCAGCGTCGTCTTGCCGTGGTCCACGTGCGCGATGATGGCGATGTTGCGAATCTGCTCTGTACCTGCCATTGGCCCCTGCACTTCATGCGAGACTGCCCCTCAGACCCCATTCCACCCCACCCAACGGCGGCATATATAGCGGACTCCACGGGCCGGAGCAATGGTCAATTCCCCCGGGGCCGGACCCGGAAACCTCGCGAGGGAACGGGAGGCCCGCTACCTTGCCGGAATGGACCCGTCCACCTCGCCCGCCGTCGGCACTGGCCTGCTCGCCGTCGTCCTCCTCGTCCTCGCCAACGCCTACTTCGTGGCGGCCGAATTCGCCCTGGTCGGGGCCCGGCGCACCCGGCTCGACGAAATGGCCCTGGCCGGCGATCGGAAGGCCGTCCTGGCCCGCCGGGCCGTCCGCTCCCTCGACCGGTACATCTCCGCCACCCAGCTCGGCATTACCCTGGCCTCCCTCGGCCTCGGCTGGATCGGGAAGCCCGCCCTGGCCGGCCTCCTCGACGGGCTCTTCGCCTTCCTCCCCGAGACCGCCGCCGTCTGGACCACCCACGCCGTCTCGGCCGCCACCGCCTTCGCCATCATCACCGCCCTGCACATCGTCCTCGGCGAACTGGTGCCCAAGTCCCTGGCCCTGCTCTACCCGGAGGACGTGAGTCGGTGGGTGGCCGGCCCCCTGATCGGGTTCGGCTGGCTGATGGCCGGCCCCATTTCCCTGCTCAACGGCACCGCCAACTGGCTGCTCGGGCTCTTCAAGATCAAGCCCCGCGGCGACCACGAGCGCCTCCATTCGACCGAAGAGATCCGGATGCTCGTCGAGCAGAGCCAGGTCGGCGGGTCGATGGAGACGGAGGACGCCCGGCTCCTCGAGGGGGTCTTCGAATTCAGCGAGAAGTCCGCTGAAGAGGTGATGACGCCGCGCACCCAGATCGTTGCACTCCCCGCCGACCTGCCGGTCACGGAGGCGGCCGACATCATCGCCGAGGCGGGGCGCTCGCGGTATCCGGTGTACGTGTCGAGCCTCGACGACATCGTCGGGGTAGTGCTCGCGAAGGACGTGCTCCGCGCGCTCCGCGCTGCCCCCACCGCCACGGTCGGGAGCATCAAGCGGGAGCCGCTCTTCGTGCCCGGCTCCCGCGAGGTCGAGGACGTCCTCACCGACATGAAGCGGCTCAAGACGCACTTCGCCGTGGTCCTCGACGAATACGGGGGCACGGCGGGGCTGGTGACGATGGAGGACCTGCTTGAGGAGATCGTCGGCGAGATCTTCGACGAACACGACGTCCCGGAGGAGGCCACGGCGGCGGGGGGCGGGGCGCCGCTGCTCGACGGCGCCATGACGCTCTCGGAGTTCAACGCCACCTGGGACGCCGACCTCGATGACCGCAACTACACAACGCTCGGCGGCTTCCTCTTTGGCGAACTGGGCCGCCTGCCACGGGTGGGAGACCGGATCGTGGTGGGGACACGCACCTTCGAGATCGCGTCGATGGAGGGGCGGAGGGTGAACGAGGTGAGGATGACGGTGGAGGAGGGAAAAGAGAAAGGGACTTGAGGACTTGGACGGGCGGAAGGAGAAAAGAGCAAGGCGGATTTCTCTGAACATCCTGAACCCCCCTTTTCCTTCGACTTTTCGCCCCTCCAAGTCCCTAGTCCTCTTTCTCCTTCCTCCCCTTTCCCGCCAGCCGCACCGCCAGTTCCAGCGCCGCCCGCATGCTGGACGGGTCCGCCTGCCCTGTCCCCGCGATGTCGAACGCGGTGCCGTGATCGGGGCTGGTCCGCGGAAACGGCAACCCGAGCGTCACGTTCACCGCCTGCCCGAACGACGCCACCTTGATCGCGGTCATCCCCACGTCGTGATAGGGCGCCAGGACGGCGTCAAACTCCCCCCGCATCGCCCGCACGAAGACGGTGTCCGCCGGCAGCGGCCCGGCGGCACCGAGCGCCCGGGCGGCGGGCCGCGAGCACGCGGGCGTCCTCGTCGCCGAACAGCCCGCCTTCGCCGGCGTGCGGATTGAGCGCGCAGACCGCGAGGCGCGGGGCCGCGATGCCGAACCACTTCCGCAGCGCCGCCTGCGTGACGCGACCGACGCGGACCACCCGGTCGTGGGTCACCAGCGCCGGCACATCGCGGAGCGCCACGTGCGTGGTCACGAGCACGACGCGGAGCCGCTCCGAGGCGAGCATCATCGCCACATCCACCCCGCCGGCCAGTTCCGCGAGCCACTCGGTATGCCCCGGCCACGCGAACCCCGCCTGGTGCAGCGCGTGCTTGTGCACCGGCCCGGTTACGATCGCGTCGACCTCGCCGGACAAGGCCAGGGCGGCCGCGCGCTCGATGGCGTGGCCGGCGATCCGTCCCGCCTGCACCACGCGCGAGGGGCCCGGAGTCACGGAGAGCTGTTCTCCGGAGCCCAGGCCCCACGGTCCCACGATGATGCGATGATCGGCCCGGACCGCGGCCACCTGGTCGTCCGCGCCGAGGACGGTGACCTCCGCGTCCAGCGGCGCGTCGAGGGCGCGGGCGATGACTTCCGGCCCGATCCCGCGTGGATCGCCGAGCGTGACGGCGATCCTCGGCGTCACAGCGGCCGGACCTCGATGTGCGCCGATCGGCGCAGCTGCTCGACGTATCGTTGCTCGGCCAGCTGGACGCTCAGCATGTTGCGGATGCCATCGCGCACGTCGTCGTAGGAAATCTCCCCCTCCGGCGACACGTTGATCACGTAGGCCACGACGAACTTGCTGCGGTTATTGGGTGCCTCGAGCATGAAGACGGGCACCACGGTGCCGGAGTCGGCGTTGGCCAGGGCGGCCTGGTAGGCCGGCGGGAGCTGGGCGAGCGCCACCTGCTTGGCCTCGCGCTCCTCGGCCTGGTCGTGATACACCCGCTGGAGGGAGTCGAACGACGCGCCGTTCCGCGCCTCGATCGCGATCAGGTCCGCCAGCTCGCGCGCCGCCTGCGCGTCGGCGTCGGTCACCGACGGCATGATCAGGATGTGGCGGACGTCGATTTCCGAGGGCTGGGTGCGCTTGACCTGGATGATGTGGTAGCCGAACGGCGATTCCACCGGAAAGGAGATGACCCCCACGCGGAGACTGAACGCCGCCTTTTCAAACTCGGGCGCCAGCGGCGGGCCGCGCCGCAACCAACCGAGGTCGCCCCCCTGCTCCCTGGACCCGGGATCCTGCGAAAACCGCCGCGCCGCCGTCGCGAAGTCGGCTCCCCCCCGCAGCGCCACCGCAATGGAATCCGCCTGCTTGAAGGCCGCAGCTTTCGAGGCCGAGTCGGCCCGGGGCGCCACCACGATCTGCTTGAAGGAGATGGTGGCGGGACGCTTCCCCAGCCGGCCCTTCTGCGTCTCGTAGAAGTCCCGCATCTGCTGTTCCGTCGGGGACACCGGCTTGAGTTTCTCCCGGTCGCGGAGCGAGGTCTTGAGCGCCTCCTCAAGCGCCTCCCGCCGCTGCTGATCGGTCAGCCACCGGCGGTATTCCTCCGGGCTGCCGAACCCCGCCTTCTTGAGCTCGTTGCGATAGTCCACCTCGCTGGTGAACCCCTGCCGCACCCGCTTGATCTGCTGCTCCACCCGCGCGGCCACTTCCTGGTCGGTCACCTTGATGGAAGTATCCCGCAGCGCTTCCTGCACCATCAGTTCCTGGTTGATCAGCCGGTTGAGGGCCTCCTCCCGCAGGGCGCGCATCGCGGCGGAATCCCCCTCCGGAAGCTTGACCCCCGAGGCCTGCTGCGAGAAAAGCGCCTCGTCCAGCTGGGAGGCCAGCAACGGCTTGTTGCCGACCACAGCGACCACCCGGTCCACCACGACCGACTCCCCCTGCGCGGCCGCCGGAGCGGCCGCCAGGAGGATCAGGCACGCCAGCAGGAACGAGAGCCGCATCAGGGCTGGCTGGGAGCCGCCGCACCGATCGGCGGCGGGCCGGCCGCAGGCTGCACCGGGCCACCCTGGCCCGGCGCGCCGCCGGCACCCGGGGGCGCGGCCTGCTCCGCCGCCGCGGCCGAGGCGAGCTCGACCGCGCGGGTGATGCCAGGCTGGCTGATCTTGCCGCCTTCCTGGTCACGCAGCACCTGGCCGAGAGCGCCCGGCAGCGGCCGCAGGCGAGCAGTCTGGGCAAAGACCTGGTTGAAGAAATCCTCCACCCGGCCCTGCGCGACCCGCTCCCGCTCCGAGACGGCCGCGGAGGGGTCGATCACGTCGGCTCCGAGCCCGATGGTCAGCTTGAGGGTATCGATGACGCCCTGGTAGCTCGCTTCCATCGCCGCCCACTGGTCGGCCGGGAGCGTAATGCCGGCGGAATCCGCCTGGGCCAGCAACAGCTGGTTGGTGGAGAGCGCCTTGGCGAATTGCGTGAGCTGCTCGTCGCTCGCTTCCCGGACCTGCGAGGCGAACTGGGGAGGCAGTGCGCTCAGCCACCGGAGGTACTCGGCCACCGTCAGCTTGCCGCCCTTGTACTTCGAGATCGCCTTGCCGGACTTCCGCATGCCGCTCTTGTCAGCGAGGCCGGCCCGCATGAGCGCCGGGGCGTCTGCCGAAATCGAGAGGTCATACTGGATGGAAAGGCTGTCCATGTAGATGCTGTCGAGCCGCCGCGTGGCGTCCTGGGTCAGGTAGGCCACGACCTTGTCGCGGGAATCTTCCATCGTGGGCCGACGGATGATATGGTAGC
Source organism: uncultured Gemmatimonadales bacterium (assembly GCA_963748815.1). GTDB lineage: Bacteria > Gemmatimonadota > Gemmatimonadetes > Gemmatimonadales > GWC2-71-9 > SPDF01. The sequence goes on from CAVVKJ010000017.1 coordinate 88,195, forward strand.
CGAAGGGCGTCTCGACCAGGCCGGAGGTCTGGCCGGGATTCAGGCGCCAGGCGGCGGAGTCGAACGCGGTCACGTAGGCACCGGGCTTGGCCGGCGGCATCCAGCCACCGTTCGCCTTGCTCCCCGGGTCGTCCGACAGCTGCGAGGCGAGGAGGTCGAAGTTGGCCCCCTGCTGCAACTGGTTGAGCGCGAGCTGCGCCTTCTTCTTCGCCGCAGCGCGCTCTTCCGGTGCGGCGGTGGCCTGCACGCCGATGAGGATGTGCTGGAGGACGCGCACGGTGTCCGCGAGGTACATGCTGTCCGCAGCGCCGGGCTGCGGCTGCTCGCGCCGCGCGGCCAGGGTGTCGTACCAGATAGCGCCCTTGGCCTCGGCCACCTGCGGCCAGAGGACCGTGGCCACCATCGCCGAGTCGGTCTTGAGGGTCCCGCGGGCGACCGCCTGGGCGAACAGGGTGTAGTCGCTCCACACGGTGGCGATGAATTCGGCGGTCTCGGGATTCATCTGGGCGCCCTTGGCCTTCCCCATCATCTCGGCCAGTGCTTCGGCGGAGAGGGACTGGCCTGCGGCGGTGGCCGCCACGTCGGCATGAGCCGAGAAGAGGTCGCCAAAATTCGAGCAGCCCGCGAGCACGAGCACGCTGGCCGCCAGCACGATCCTGCGCATGTTCTCTCCAGTTTGGAAGTTCACCACGGGCCCCTAGGCCCGGACCATTTCGAGCGCGCGCACCAGCGCGGGGAGCAGGGCCTCGCCCCCGAGGCGCGTCAGCCGCAGGGAGAGCGGCACCGTGCGCCGGACATCGGCGGCGAGCTGCACGTCATCGAGCGCCGCCGCCAGCCCTGCCATGCGCGGAGCGGTGCCCGCGCGGAAGGTCAGGCGCGCCTCGTCGCCGCGAGCCACCACGTGTTGCAATCCGAGCCGGGCGCCGACCGCGCGCAACCGACTGAGGTTCAGCAGCGTTTCCGCCTCGGGCGGCAGCGGTCCGAACCGCTCCCGCAATTCCGCGCCAAGCCCTTGAATGTCGCCAGATGACCCCGCCCGCGCCAGTCGGCGATAGATGTCGAGCTTCGACTCGTCGTCCGCCACGTAGGTGTCCGGCAGCCGCGCCGGCGTGTCGAGCACCACCTCGGGTGGGGCCGGATCCTCCACCCCGCCCTTCCCCCGGAGCGACTGGACGGTTTCCTCCAGCCACCGCATGTACAGGTCGAACCCGACCGCATGCGCATGGCCCGACTGTTCCGCGCCGAGGAGATTCCCCGCCCCGCGCAACTCCATGTCCTTGAGTGCGATGCGGTACCCGGCCCCAAGGTCGCTGTTGTGCTCCAGGACCTTGAGCCGCTCCTCCGCCACCAGGTCGACCTCGTCGGGCGCCAGCAGGTAGCAGTAGGCGCGCCGGTGGCTCCGCCCCACCCTCCCCCGCAACTGGTACAGCTGGGCCAGCCCGAACCGGTGGGCGTCGTGCACCACCATCGTGTTCGCGTTCGGGACGTCGAGTCCAGACTCCACGATCATCGTGGAGACGAGGATGTCGAGGTCGCCCGCCACAAACTGCTGCATCACCGACTCGAGCTGGTCCGCCGGCATCTGTCCATGCGCCACCCCCACCCGGGCCCGCGGCGCGAGGGCCCGCACCCGGGCCGCGTAGGTGTCGATGGTGTCGATCCGGTTGTGCACCATGAACACCTGGCCCCCGCGGTCGAGCTCCCGCGCAAACGCCTCCTCGAGCAGCGAGTCGTCCCAGGGCTCCACGAAGGTGAGGATGGGAGAGCGGTCGCGGGGCGGGGTCTCGATCAGCGTGAGGTCGCGCATCCCGGAGAGGGAGAGGTGCAGCGTCCGCGGAATCGGCGTGGCTGTCATGGTGAGCACGTCCACCGCCAACCGGAGTGCCTTGATCCGTTCCTTGTGCTTCACGCCGAACCGGTGCTCCTCGTCGACCACCAGGAGCCCGATGTCCTTGAACGTCACGTCCGGCGAGAGGAGCCGGTGCGTCCCGATCACGATATCCGTCTCGCCGGAGGCGAGCCGTCCCAGCGCCGCCTTCTGTTCCCTGGCGCTGCGGAACCGGGACAGGACCTCGACCTTGACCGGGAAGTCCGCCATCCGCTCCGTGAAGGTCCGGCCGTGCTGCTCGGCGAGGATCGTCGTCGGCACGAGCACCGCCACCTGCTTGCCCCCCTGCACCGACTTGAACGCCGCGCGGACCGCCACTTCGGTCTTCCCATACCCCACGTCGCCGACCAGCAGCCGGTCCATCGGGACAGGGCGCTCCATGTCACGGCGGACCTCCTCGATGGCCTTGGCCTGGTCGGGGGTGTCCTCGTAGAGGAAGCTGGCCTCGAGCTCCCGCTGCCACTTGGTGTCCGGGGGGAAGGCGTATCCCGCCTGCACCGTTCGCCGCGCGTACAGGTCGAGCAGCTCCGCCGCCATCTGCCGGATCGCCTGCCGGGTCTTTTCCCGGGTCCGTTTCCAGGCCGGCCCGCCGAGGCGGTGCAGTTTGGGCGGCGGCCGGTCGCCGTCCTCGCCGGCGGAGCGGTAGCGCTCGAGCTGGTCGAGCCGATAGAGGGGCACATTGAGCCGGTCGCCCCCCTCGTACTCCACGACGGCGACCTCGAGGAGGCCGCCTCCGACCGTGATCGTGTCGATGCCCCGGTAGATCCCGATGCCATGGTCGAGGTGGACGACGTAGTCGCCGGCGGCGAGCGCCCCGGTGGCGGCGGTGGGCGCCGCCTGCCGGTAGCGACGAGGCCGCCGCAGCCGACGGGCGCGGCGGAAGATCTCGTGGTCGGTGAGGACGCGGAGCGCCGGGAGGACGAACCCGCCGTCGAGCGCCCCGACCGCCATCGAGGCGTGCGGACCGCGATGCCCCTCGCTCAGCAACTCCTCGAGACGTTCGAGCTGCCCCTCGTTGTCGCAGAGGAGCAGGGTCGGCTGGCCCCCGGCCAGCAGGGCCCGGAGTCGCGGAATTTCCCGGTCGATCCGCTCCGGCGGGAGGAATCCCATCTGGAGATCGACCGCCTCCTCACGCACCAGCACCCGCGCGAAGGCAGCCCGGCGCTCCCGCCAGCGCTCGGGCGACTCGTAGAGGTCGCCCCGGCCGGGCACATCTTCCCCCATCCGTCGCGAGAGCTCGAGGTGATGCTCGGCCTCGGACCAGGCGCGGTCGACCTCGTCGGCATCGGGCCCCTCGGCCTCCTCGACCAGCAGGGTGTCGGCGGCGAGCAGTTCGAGCAGCGAGCTCCGCGTGGGCGCGCGATGGTCGTCGGGCGCCGCGCCGCGCGGCGTTCCGCCGACCGGCAGCACCGTCACCTCGTCGAGGTCTTCGAGCGACCGCTGCGTCGTGAGGTCGAATCCGCGCAGCGAGGCGAGGACGTCGCCCCACCACTCGCAGCGCGCCGCCGTCGTCATGCCGAAGCCATAGACGTCCACGATACCGCCGCGCACGCTGAATTCCGCGACCTCGGTCACCGTGGGGACGCGGCGATACCCCATCGACTCGAGAGCGGAGACCACCGCCGTGAGCCCGGGGGTATCGGTCCGCCCGGGGGCCAGCCGCAGGGTGGCCGCCCGCAGCCAGGCGGGAACACCGGTGCGCTCCGCCGAGGCGCGCGCCGTGGTCACCAGGATCCGGATCCGGCCCTCCACCAGCGCCTGCAGCGTCTCGACTCGTTCGCCGGCGATCTCGTGGTGCGGTTCCTCTTCGCCGAGCCCTTCCCGCTGCGGATACAGTGCGGTCGCCGCGTCGGTCAACCGCTGGAGGTCGCTGAGCCAGCGCTCGGCTTCCGCCGGGGTCGTCGCCATCACCGCGAAGAGGCGGTCGGGGTGGCGTCGCGCGAGCCAGGCCACGAGCGCGGCACCGCTGGAGCCCGGCAATCCGCCGAGGGCCAGGCGGCCGCCACGCCCGGGCAGCCGGGACGCCATCTCGAGGGCGGTTGGAGTCCGGTCGAGGGTGTCGAGCAGAAGGGCGAGGGTCACGCCGTCCGCCTGTGGAAGCTGGCGAGCCCGACTTCGATGAGTCCGAGCAGCAAGGCCAGCCAGAGCAGCGGGCCGCGGAGATGCGCTCGCGCCCCGGCGGCGAACGCCGCTTCCCCAAGGCGCGGGAGCGGGACGAGGCGCGCCCCGGGCCAGAGCGCCTCGAGTTGCGCGCGCGGTGCGGTCCGCAACTCCGATTCTCGGGGATCAAGATTGACGGCGAGGGCGCCCAGTGTGTCGGCGCCTGACTGGAGCAGGTAGATCCCGGTGGCCGGCGGGCGCCAGGACGCGCCCCCTTCCACCCGCCAGACCCGGCCGCCCTCAGTCACGATATCCACGTTGTCGGGAAGGCGGACCGGTTCACCAGGCGATCCCGTCACCAGCGCCTGCTCGCCCCGCACCAGACGGTTGGCCAGCGCGTCGACCAGCGGCACGAACGCCGTCGAGGTGGGCAAGCCGGTCCAGGCCGGTTCGAGCCGGCTGCCCAGGAGGACGACGTCGCCCGCGCGGACGATCCACGGCTCTCCCGCGACTGTGGCCTCGATGCCGCGCGCCGCACCGCCGAGGTACGTGAGCTGGAGCCGGCGGCTCACCCGCGTGGATGGCAGGAGCAGACCGCTGTCGCTCCGCTGTTCCCGGACCACCGGTCCCCCGAATCGCCACGGGACTCCGCGGCGCTCGAGGGCGCGGTTGAGGGACCCGAGCGCGGCGAGGTCGGTCGGGGGCTGCACCACTGAAGCGCCGGCGCCCAGCCACCCGAGGGTCACCTCCGTTCCCTGCTGCAGCCGCCCTCCCTCCCGCAGGGTCGCGGCCGCCGCCGAGATGTAGGTGTCCGCCGGATCCCACTGCGCACTCGCCACCGGCAGCACCCGCACGAGCGTGCGACGGCGATCATCGGCCCGGAACTCGTCGGGATCGAGTTCGGCGCTGAGCGGCCACCAGCCGGCCACGGGGGCTGCGACCATCACCTCGAGCGTGGGACCGACGGTCGCCAGCTGCGGACGACTGGCACGGTCCCCGAGTTGAACGGCCATCGGAGCGGTGCGACCGGAATCCCCGAGCAGCCGAACCCGGACGCGAGTGTCCCCCGGCGACCACGGCTGCGGGCCGGGCTCGAGTGCGGCGACACCGAGGTTCGGGGGCGAAACAATGCCGGGGAGGCCGACCACCAGTGGCACCCCCACGTCCGCCGCGGACAGCGCGCTGCCCTGCAGGTCGGAGAGGAGGATGATTTCCGCCGGGCGATCCGCGGTGGCGGCAAGGTCGCGCGCCTGGGTGAGCGCCGCCCCCAGGTCGAGGCGGATCTCGGACGGGCGCAACGAATCGACCGCCGCCCTCAGTGTCTCCTCTGAGGCGCGCCGGGCGAGTCCATCGGCGGTCACCAGCCAGAGGGCGTCCTCCGGCGTGGCCTTGTCGAGCACCGCGCTGGCCGCCTGACGGAGCCGATCGAGCATCGGGGTCCCGTCGGTGACGGCGCCGCTGCTGGGCGAGTTGTCGAGCACCAGCACCAGCGCCGTCGGCGCGTGACCGCTCAGGCCGTCACGGGCGAGGGTCGGGCCGGCCGCCGCCAGGAGCAGCGCCAGCATCAGGAGGGTGCGGACGAGGAGGAGGAGCCAGTGCTGGAGCTTGAGGCGGCGGCGATGGTCCCGGGTGACCTGCTGGAGATACCGCACGGCCGGGAACGGGACGGTCGGGGGCTGCCGGCGGGCCACGAGGTGCAGGATGAGCGGCAGGCTCGCCAGGGGAAGCGCCCAAAGCCAAAGGGGATTGAGAAACCCCGTCATGCGATGCCGCCGGGCCGGACCAGGGCCTCACGCAACGCCTGACCAAAGGGAAGATCGGTCCTGATCGCGTGGTACCGGATCCCCTCGCGACGGAGCGACACCCGCCAGTCGGTGATGGCCTGCCCGACCGTCGCGCGGTAGACCTCGGCCCAGTCGCGCGGTCGCAGGATCACCGCATCCGCTGTCTCCGGGTCCTCGTAGCGGACCTCGGCCGGCCCATCCAGCTCCAACTCCGCCGGGTCGAGCAGGTGAAGCACCAGCACGGAGTGCCCACGATGGCGGAGGAACTTGAGCGCATGCAGGGCGGGCGCGCGGTCGAGGAGCAGGTCGGAGACGAATACCACCAGCCCGCGGCGGCGGAGTCGCTCGACCACCCCGTGCAGCGCGGGGGCGGCGGCCGTCATTCGTCCCGGGGAGAGGGTGGCGAGCGCAGCGGCGAGGCGCATCCAATGCGCGCGGCTCACGCGCGGGGGGAGGGTGAGTCGCACGGTCTCGTCGAAGGCCACCAGCCCGGTCGCGTCCCGCTGGCGGAGCAGGACCAGGGAAAGCGCCGCGCAAAGGCGGCGGGCATACTCGAACTTGGAGAGCCGGGACTCCGGAGCACCTGACCAGTCCATCGATCGGCTGGCGTCGAGGACGACCATCGCCCGAAGGTTGGTCTCCTCCTCGAACTGCTTGACGTACAACCGGTCCTTCCGGCCGAGGAGCTTCCAGTCGACGTAGCGGAGTTCGTCGCCGGGCTGGTACATCCTGTGCTCGGCAAATTCGACGGAGAAGCCGCGGCGGGGGGAGCGATGCAGCCCGGCCAGAAACCCCTCCACGAGCCCTTCAGTCACGACCTCCAGTCCGCCGAGGCGGGAAACCTCGAAGGGGTCGAGCAGGTCGAGCCGGGCGGCGCCGTGGGTGGTGGCCATGCGGGCGGCAACGTACCGGGGAATGACGCGGGAAGTCAACGCGGACCCGGGATGTACCCCGAGGGGGACATCGGCGGCCGGTTCGTGCCGGCCCGGAAATGGCGCAAACGCTTGTCGGGGATGATATTATGAGCCGGTTGATGGGTGGCACGCGCCCTGCTTACCTCTGCAGGTCTCGACGTGGTTGTCATCCAGGAGGTTTCGTGCTGGTTCCCCTGTTCCTGCTCTCCATGGCCGCTGCCCAGACTCCGACGCCGAAGCCGGCGGCGGAGCCGCCGCGCGCGGAGCAGGAGCAGAAGCCGAAGCAGGAACCCGCCAAGGCGGCACCCCAGAAAGCCCAGGACCCTGCCCCAAAATCGGCACCGAAACAGCAGCCAAAGTCCGCGACTCCCTCGAAACCGAAGCAGGCGGCCCCGCCCCGACCATCGGGTGGTAGCACCGGGCCGTCCCGGTCCTCGGCCCCCCGCACCAGCCCCAGCGCACCCCGATCTCCTCCGAAGGCGACGGGGGAACCGAAGCTCAAACGTCGGAAGCCCTGAAACTCCCACCCCGCTCGAGCCGTAGCGACACCGGGCCCGGCACGCGTAGTTTGCCTGCCGGGCCAACTCGTATTCCCGATTGACTGACTCACTCATCGACCGAGACCACGCATGCGATACCTGCTCACCTTCGCCCTGTTCACCGCGTCTCCCCTCGCCGCCCAGGCGCCCGCCACCGTCGTCCCGCCGCCCACGTCGGCGGTCAAGAATGCGGCGGCGACCATCACGGCGGCGGACGTGGCCAAGCGCGTCAACATCATCGCCGACGACTCGATGATGGGCCGAGACACCCCGAGCCCGGGGCTCGAGATGACCGCGCAGTACGTGGCCGACCAGTTCAAGGCGTTCGGCCTCAAGCCGGGCGGCGAGAACGGCAGCTGGTTCCAGCGCTATGAAATCATGCAGACCCAGTTCGACCCCGCCGCGTCCCACGTCGGCTTCATGGCCGGCGGGAAGCACGTCCATGCGGACTTCACGACCAACGCCCGGTTCCTCTTCGGTTCGCCGCCCGCAAAGGAAGTCGGCGGGGCGGTGGTGGTGCTCGGCGGCACTCCGGACGAGGCGGCGCTGGAGCGCGTGGACGCCAAGGGAAAGGTCGTCGTGCTGGTGATGGACTACAGCAAGGGCCCGGCCGCAGGCGGGTGGGGAAAGATGATCGGGGCGCTGTTTGGGCTGGATCCGGTGGGAATCGTGATGCTGACCAACCGCGACTCCGCCGGGTGGGCCAACCGGATGAAGCCCCCCTATCGAAAGGGCGTCCGCCTCGGTGGCGAGTCCGCCCGGCCTCCGATCGTGGAGGTGAATGACGCCGCGCTGGCGGCGGTCCTCGCCAGCGGCGGGGTGGACGTCGCCAAGCTCCGCGCGGACACCACGATGGTGGTGCTGGTGGACCCGAGCCTCAAGGTGATGCTCGACCTGAAGGAGACGGTGCTCAACAAGACCACCGCCCCGAACACCATCGGCATCCTGGAAGGCACCGACCCGACCCTCAAGCACGAATACCTGGTGTACTCCGGCCACATGGACCACGTCGGCATCTCCTCCGGCAAGCCCGACAGCATCAACAACGGCGCCGATGACGACGCCTCCGGGACGGTCGGCGTGGTGGAACTGGCCGAGGCGTTCAGCCGGCCCGGCGCGCGCACCAAGCGCTCCATCCTGTTCATCACCGTCAGCGGCGAGGAGAAGGGGCTCTGGGGCAGTGCGCACTTCACCAAGAACCCGACGGTCCCGATCAAGGACATGGTGGCGGACATCAACATCGACATGATCGGCCGCAACTGGCCGGACACCATCGTGGCCATCGGCCGGGAGCACTCCGACCTGGGGCAGACGCTGGAAGCCGTCAACGCGCAGCATCCTGAACTCGGGATGACCGCCATCGACGACAAGTGGCCCGAAGAGAACTTCTACGGCCGCTCCGACCACTACAACTTCGCGAAGAACGGCGTGCCGATCCTCTTCTTCTTCAATGGCGTGCACGAGGACTACCACCAGCCCTCCGACTCGCCCGACAAGATCGATTCCGACAAGGAGTCGAGGATCCTCCAGCTGCTCTTCTACCTCGGCCAGGCGGTCGCCAACAATCCGCAGCGGCCGCAGTGGAACCCGGACAGCTACGCCAAGATCGTCCAACCGCCGAAACCGGCGTCGTGAAGGCGGTCTCACGGCTGACGCTGGCGGGGTTGGTTCTCCTGGCGGCGAGCGCTCCGCTCGCCGCCCAGAGCAAGGACGTGAAGAAGGCCGCGGCCTCGATCACGGAAAAGGATGTCCGTCGGCGTATTGACCTCATCGCCGACGATTCGATGATGGGGCGTGACACGCCGAGTCCGGGGCTGGACGAGGCGGCGGCATACATCGCCTCGCAGTTCAAGTCGTTCGGCCTGCGGCCCGGGGGCGACAGCGGCACGTATGTGCAGCGCTTCCCCCTGATCCTGCGGCAGTTGCAGGCCGACAAGTCGTACGTCGAGTTCACCGACCTGGAGGGCGACGGCCTCGTCCTCCTCCCGTTTGCCACCTCGGTCGTCCAGCACGCGGGCGAGCAGACCGGGCAGCCGGTCACCGCGGACCTGGTGCTGCTGGGAGGCCCGCCCAACCCGGAGCAGTTCCCCGCCGACAGCCTGGTCGCGGGGAAGATCCTGGCTTGGGTGGTGCACTGGGCGGATCTGCCGAAGTTCGCGAACGCCATCCTCATGAAGGCCATCGGGGCCGGCGCGGTCGGCGTGATTGCCCTGACGGACCGCGACACGACGACGATCGCCGGCGTGGCCGCGAAGGCGGCACGGGTCCGGGTGTCGCGCGAGCAGGAGGGAAGTCAGCGACCCGGCATCCCGCCCGTAGTGGAGGTGTCCCAGAGCGCCATCATCGCGCAGTACCCCCTCGCGCTCGGGTTCTTCGAGCAATTCGCCGCCGACACCCAGATGGTGCTCCTGTCGCACACCGGCTGGGAAGTGACCGTCATGGCGGCGGACAGCGTGCTTGGCACCGCGACGGCCCCCAATGTCGTGGGCATCCTCCCGGGCACCGACGCCACGCTGCAGAGCGAATACGTGGTGTTTTCCGCCCACATGGACCACATCGGCATCACGCCCGGGCAGCCGGACAGCATCAACAACGGCGCCGACGACGACGGGTCGGGGACGGTCGGCATCCTGGAGCTGGCCGAGGCGTTCACGCGAAAGAACGCGGCCACGAAGCGGTCGCTCATCTTCGTGACCGTCAGCGGCGAGGAAAAAGGGCTGTGGGGCAGCGCGTACTTCACGGCGCACCCGCCGGTGCCGATCGACCAAGTCGTGGCCAATCTCAACATGGACATGATCGGGCGAAACTGGCCGGACACCGTCGAGACGATCGGCATGACGTTCTCCAGCCTGGGCCCCACGCTCGATTCGGTGGCCGGCGCTCACCCGCAGCTCGGCATGACCCCGGTCAACGACATGTCCCCCGAGGAGCGGCGGCTGTTCCGGTCCGACCACTACAACTTTGCGCGGGCCGGCGTCCCGATCCTCTATTTCACGAGCGGGCACCACCCCGACTACCACGAGGTGAGCGACTCGCCCGACAAGATCAACGCGGAGAAGGAAGCCCGGCTGCTGCAGCTGGTCTTCTGGATGGGCCAGGCGGTCGGCAACGGGGCCACCAAGCCGACCTGGAATCCCGGCGCGCTGGAGCAGGTGCGAAACGCCCGCTAGGCCAGTCGTTTCTCGCGATGGTCGTTACCATTCAGGGGGTCCGGGACGGGCCCCCTGAGTGCTTGCGGGTACCGGCCCCGCTGCCCCGCTGCCCTGCCCCTTCACTACCCTGTCACCTCGAGTCGCACCATGTCCAACGCCGCCCCCGGGTCCCTCGCCGAGTTCCGCGCCCTTCGCGAGCAGATGAACGCGACGATCCTCAACGCCGGCAACCTCACGATCAACCGCTTCTTCGCCCTCGACGGGCGGGCCTACGAAGCGGGGGCGCTGGGGGTCAAGACGAAGGAAATGCTGGGCCTGGTCTCCAGCATGGTGCTCCGCTGCGACGACTGCATCACCTACCACGTGGTGCGGTGCCGGGAGGAGGGGGTCACGCAGGAGGAGTTTCTCGAGGTCTTCAGCGTGGCGCTCATCGTGGGGGGCAGCATCGTGATTCCACACCTGCGGCGGGCGATGGCGCGACTGGAGGAATTGGCCGGCTCAGCCTGACCGTGGGTCCGTTATATTTGCGCCCATGTCCCAATCCCGCATCCGGAATTTCTGCATCGTGGCGCACATCGACCACGGCAAGTCCACCCTGGCCGACCGCCTCATCGAAACGACGGGCGCAGTCCAGAAGCGGCAGATGCGGAGCCAGCTGCTCGACACGATGGACCTCGAGCGGGAACGGGGCATCACCATCAAGCTGAACGCCGTGCGGATGTCGTACACCGCGCGCGACGGCATCGAGTACGAGCTCAACCTGATCGACACCCCCGGGCACGTGGACTTCACCTACGAGGTGTCGCGCTCCCTGGCCGCCTGCGAAGGCGCGATCCTGGTGGTCGACGCCTCCCAGGGCATCCAGGCCCAGACGCTGAGCAACCTCTTCCTGGCCCTCGACGCCGGCCTCGAGATCATCCCGGTCCTCAACAAGATCGACCTCCCCGGCGCCGAGCCGGAAAAGCGCGCCCAGGAGATCATCGACCTCATCGGTGCCCGGCGGGAGGAGATCCTGAGCGTCTCGGCCAAGGAAGGCACCGGGGTGCCGGAGCTGCTCGAGGAAATCGTGGCCAAGGTGCCGGCGCCGCGCGGCCAGGAGGACGCTCCCCTGCGGGCGCTCATTTTCGACTCCTACTACGACCGCTACCGGGGCGCCGTGCCCAGCATCCGGGTGGTCGACGGCTCGGTGCGGAAGGGGATGACCATCGCGTTCGGGTCCCACCCCGCCGACGAGTATCGCGTCGAGGAAGTGGGATACCTGCAACTCGGGCAGCGGGAGGCCCCGGCCCTCGAGGCCGGCGAGGTGGGATACATCGTGGCGAGCCTGCGCGACGTGCGGGACGCGCGGGTCGGCGACACGATCCTCGACGCCGAGACGCCCACGACCGACCTGCTTCCCGGGTACCGTATCGTGAAGTCGATGGTCTTCGCGGGGGTCTACCCGACCGACTCGGACCAGTACGAGAACCTGCGCGACGCGCTTGAGAAGTTGCGCATGAACGACGCCTCGCTGAACTACGAGCCCGAGGTGTCCACCGCGCTCGGGTTCGGCTTCCGGTGCGGTTTCCTGGGGCTGCTGCACCTCGAAATCGTGCAGGAGCGCCTGCAGCGTGAGTTCAACCTCGACCTGATCACGACGGTGCCGACCGTCGAGTATCACGTGTACACCACCGACGGTGCCATGATGGTCCTGTCGAACCCCACGAACCTCCCCGACCCGGCGTCCATCGCCCGGATCGACGAGCCATACGTGAAGGCCCGGATCATGGCGCCGGCCGACTACATCGGCGCCATCATGAAGCTCGGCCAGGACCGGCGCGGCATCTACAACGGCATGCACTATCTCGACACCTCCCGCGTGGAGTTCGACTTCGAGTTTCCACTGGGAGAAATCGTCCTCGATTTCTACGACCGGTTGAAGTCCATCAGCCGGGGCTACGCGTCCCTCGACTACGAAATGGCCGACTTCCGCGAGTCGGACCTGGTCAAGCTCGACCTGCTGCTCAACGGGGACCAGATCGACGCCTTCAGCGTCATCATCCATCGCGACAAGGCGTACGAGTTCGGCCGGAAGATGGCGGAAAAGCTGAAGGAGCTCATCCCTCGGCAGCTCTACGCCGTGGCCATCCAGGCCGCGATCGGCCAGAAGGTCATCGCCCGGGAATCGATCAGCGCCTTCCGGAAGGACGTCCTCGCCAAGTGCTACGGCGGCGACATCACCCGGAAGCGGAAGCTTCTCGAAAAGCAGAAGGAAGGCAAGAAGCGGATGAAGCAGATCGGCGCGGTGGAAATTCCCCAGGAAGCGTTCCTGGCCGTGCTGAAGGTCGACTAGCCCTCTCACCCACTGATGCCCATGCGCCCCGGCCCCGTGCTCGTCATCCAGACCGCGTTCCTCGGCGACGTCGTCCTCACCACCCCCCTCCTCGCGCGCCTCGCCGCGCGCTACGGGCCGGTGGATGTCGTCACCACCCCCGCCGCCGCGGAACTGCTCGAGACGCACCCGGCGGTGCGCCAGGTCATCCCCTACGACAAGCGCGGCGCGGACCGCGGCGTCGGCGGCTTCCGTCGAGTGGCCGAACGCCTCGCCGGCACCCGGTACGCCGCCGTGTTCCTGCCGCACCGCTCGTGGCGCTCGGCCGCCCTCGCGTTCTGCGCCCACGTGCCGGAACGGATCGGATTCGACGACAGCCCCGCCGCCATGCTCTACACCGAGCGTGTCCCACGGCCTCGCGGGGGCCACGAGAGCGCCCGGATCCTGGCGCTCGCCGCGGGCGGGAGCCCGGCCGGACCGGCCCCGGCGGTCAGCCTGGCCTTGACCGACGCCGATCGCGCGGCCGCGGACACCTGGCTGCAGCAGCGGGGCATCACTGGAGCCTTCGTGGCCGTCGCCCCCGGCTCGATCTGGGGCACCAAGCGGTGGCCCGGGTACGGCGAGCTCGTCGCGCGGCTGAAGCAGCCGGTGGTAGTCCTCGGCAGCGCCGCAGACGGCGCGCTGGCCGACGAGGTGGCGTCCGCGGCGGCAGGGCGTGCCCACTCCGCCGCCGGGGCGCTGTCGCTCCGCGAGTCGGCCGCCATCATTGCCCGCGCGGCCATGCTCGTGACGAACGACTCGGCGCCGCTCCACCTGGCCACCGGTGTCGGCACCCCGGTCGTGGCGGTGTTCGGCCCGACCACCCCCTCCCAGGGGTTTGGGCCCATCGGCGCCGGCAGCCGCGTTGTCCAGGAGCAGGGGCTCTGGTGCCGGCCCTGCTCGCCGCACGGTCCAGCCATCTGCCCGTTCGGCCACCACGCCTGCATGCAGGGCATCGGCGTGGACCGGGTCCTGGCCGCGGTTACCGCGCTTCCGTCCGCCGCCGCGCACTGACGTGGAATACATCCTCGGCATCGACGTCGGCGGAACGAACCTCGTCGCGGGATGCGTGGCCAGTGACGGGTCGCGCCTCGAGGGGTTGTTCACCGAACCGACCCGCGCCGAGGAAGGGGCCGACGGGGTCGTGGCCCGGTTGCTGGCGCTCGGACAGCGCTCCCGTGCGGCGCTCGCCGCCGCAGTGCCGGGTGCCATGGTGTCCGGTGTCGGCGTCGGTTCCCCCGGTCCCCTCGACACGGAGCGAGGCATCGTCCTCCTCACACCGAACCTGGGCTGGGTCGATTTTCCGCTCCGCGACCGCGTCTCGGCGGGGCTCCAGCTGCCGGCCTCACTGGACAACGACGCCAACTGCGCGGTGCTCGGTGAGCACTGGCGCGGGGCTGCACGCGGAACGCGCCAGGCCATCGGCATCACGATCGGCACCGGCATCGGCGGCGGGATCATCCTCGACGGCACGCTCTATCACGGCGCCTCGGACTGTGCCGGAGAAATCGGGCACACCACCATCGAGATGAACGGCCGCCGCTGCGCCTGCGGCAACTACGGCTGCCTCGAAGCCTACGCGTCGGGTCCCGCCATCGCGCGGCGGGCGGTGGAAGCGGTCGAACGCGGCGCCGAGAGCTCCCTTCGGGCGTTGCTGGACGCGGACCCCGCCTCGATTACGGCGCAGGTGGTCTACGAGGCCGCCGAAGCCGGCGACAGCCTGGCCCGGGAAGTGGTGCAGGACACGGCACGCATCCTCGGCGCGGCCATCGCCAACCTGGTCAACGTCTTCAACCCCGAGGTCGTGGTGGTGTGCGGCGGGGTCACGCTCGCCGGCGAGAGCCTCTTCGCTCCGCTGCGCCGCGAGGTGACCCGACGCGCCTTCCGTCCCGCGGTGGAGGTGTGCCGAATCGTGCCCGGCGCGCTCACCGGATCCGCCGGGGTCTACGGCGCGGCGCGCTCCTTCCTCGACAGCCGCGCCGGGTGAGCATGCGTCGCGTCGGCGTCATCGGGACGATGGTCTGGGACGTGATCCACGGACGCGACCCGGTGGGACCGCCGACCGAGGAGTGGGGCGGCATTGCGTACGCGCTCTCGGGAATGGACGCGGCGCTGGACGAGGGCTGGGAAATCGTTCCCCTGGTTCGCGTGGGCCGGGACCTGGCTCCCGAGGCGGGCGAATTCCTCCGTGGCCTCTCCCGGCTGGCCCCGGGGGCGCGCTGCATCGAGGTGCCGGCGCCCAACAACCGGGTGGTGCTGCGCTACCAGTCGGCGGAGCGGCGCTGTGAGCGGATGCAAGGCGGCGTACCGGGATGGACCTGGCCCGAGCTGGGCCCGCTGGTGGCCGATCTTGACGCCCTGTACGTGAACTTCATTTCCGGATTCGAAATGTGTCTCGGCACCGCCCAGGCATTGCGGCACGGCTTCCGAGGCCCCATCTATGCGGATCTGCACAGCCTCTTTCTCGGGATGCAGCGCGATGGCATGCGCACGCTTCAGCCGCTGCCCGACGCCCCCTCCTGGTTCGGATGCTTCGATGCAATCCAGGTCAATGAGGACGAAATGCACCAGCTCTCACCCGATCCGATGGGACTCTCCGCAGCCGCGCTCGGCGCCGGGGTGTCGCTGCTGCTGGTGACGCTCGGATCGCGCGGGACCGCCTACGTCGCCGCGCCCGGCTTCGACGGGTGGAATCGGGACGGCTCGACCGCCGGCCAATCGGTCCGGACCGCCCTGGTGGGCACCCCGGCGGTCGATGCCCTCGATCCGACCGGCTGCGGCGATGTCTTCGGCGCAGCGTGCTGCGCCCGCCTGCTGGCGGGCGTCCCGGTGACGGATGCCATTCGCGACGCCAACGGACTCGCGGCGCGGAACGCCGCGTATCGGGGCGCCGGGGGGCTGGTCCGCCATCTCCGAGGGGAACTGGTGGCGCCGTGACCCGAATCACCGAGGTCCCCGCCTACTTCGACGACAAGTCGTTCGACCATTTCGCGCAGGGCTTCGGCGCCTGGCCGCCGGAAGAACGGATGCTCTTCGACGCCCGCGCGGCCACCTGGGCCTCTCCCTACGGCCTGATCGGCATGCTGACCGCCGGCCAGGCATTGCGGGAAGCCCACTGCGAGAAGCCGCTGTTTACTGTCCCGGCCAGCGACGACGTCCGCCGGTACTGGGCCAAGACGGGGTTCTTCCGGCACGCCGCCGACCTCTTCGAGATCCACGGCAAGGTGCCCCGGGTGGCCGCGAGCGAGGATGCCGACCACCTGCTCGACATCACGCCGGTCGGGGCCTCCGAGGACGTGCACCAGGTGGTCGGGCGCATCCAGGAGCGGGCCGCGCGGATGCTCAGCACCGAACTCGGGCTCGAGGCGAAGGCCACGATGGGATTCGCGATGGCGCTTTCGGAGGCGTGTCAGAATATTGTGGAGCACGCCGGCACCTCCGGGTGGGTGGCGGTGCATCTGTATAACTTCCGGAAGCGGCTGGGGCGGCGGGTCATCGTGATTGCGGTCAGCGACGCGGGGCTCGGGTTCCGCCGGTCGCTGGAAGCCACCCAGGCCAAGCGGTTCGGCGACCGCTGGGGCGACGCCGCTGCGCTCGAGGCAGCGCTGATCCAGGGGGTCAGCCGATTCCGGGATCCGGGCCGCGGGCAGGGCCTGGCGGGCATCAAGCGGTATCTTAGCCGGTGGGACGGGAAGATCTCCATTCGTAGCGGGACGGCGCGCCTGTCGATCGTGCCCAAGTGGGACGACGACGTCCCCCTCGCGGAAAATCTCCCGTTCTTCCCCGGCTCCCAGGTCCAGGTGGTCATCCCGGCCCAGGAAGGAGGCGCCCGATGATCCAGACGATTCCCCTCGGCCGCGTCCTCAAGGAGACGGTCTCCACCCCCTATCGTGATCTCGTCACCCGTCCGACCGGCGCCGCCGTGCGGGGGTGGATCCAGAAGGCCATTGCCGGCTCCGACGCCCCCACGACCATGCTCGACTTCACCGAGGTCGGGCTCCTCGACTTCAGCTGTGCCGATGAAATCGTCGCCAAGCTCCTCCTCGACACCGACCCCGGCACCGATCGCTACGTGATGCTGCTGGGCACCCGGGAGGACCACACCGAGGCCATCGACCACGTGCTGAACCATCACGCGCTCGCCATCGCGGTGGTCACCTCGCCCGACGAGCCGCCGCTCCTGCTGGGCCGGGTCACGCCGGAACTGCAGCGGGTCTTTCACTGCGTCTTCCGGCTCGGCCCCGGCGACGCCGGCAGCATCGCCGACACCCTGGGGTGGACCCTGGAGCGGGCAGCCGACGCGCTGCTCACCCTGTCGCTGCTGCGGCTGCTGCGCGCCGAGGCCGGCACCTTTCACCCCCTCCCCCGATGACGCCTAAACGCCCCGGTCCTTCCACGCTGTCGATTCACGGCATCCCGCACCGCCGCGCCGACTGGACGCCGGTGGTCAGCCCCGTGGTCCAGAGCACCACCTTCGTGAACCCGGTTGGATCGAGCGAAGAGGTGCTCTACACCCGGTACGGCAACAACCCGAACCAGGTGGATCTCGCGCGGAAGTATGCGCTGCTCGAGGGGGCGGAGGCGGCGGTGTTCCTCTCCAGCGGCATGGGCGCCACCGCGCTGGCCCACCTGGCGGTCCTGCGGCCCGGCGACCACCTCCTGGCCAGCGAGTGGATCTACGGCGGCACCCGGCGGCTCTTCGACGACGAGCTGGGGCGGTTCGGGATCGAGGTGTCCTACGTCGACCCGACGCAGCATCGCCTCTGGCGGAAGTCGGTGCGCAAGTCGACCCGCGCCATCTTCGTCGAGACGCCGACCAACCCGACCCTCCGGATCATCGACCTCGCGCCCATCGCGCAGGTGACGAAGGAGTTCGGGCTGGCACTGCTGGTGGACGCCACCTTCGCGAGCCCGATCAACCTGCGGGCCATCGAGCACGGCGCCGATGTGGTCATCAGCAGCGCCACCAAGTACCTCAACGGCCACAGCGACGTCATCGCGGGCGCCGTGGCCGGCTCCGCCTCATTCATCGAGGAAGTGACCCGCCTGATGCGGCTCTGGGGCCAGTCGATCGATCCGCACGCCGCCTGGCTGGTGGAACGCGGGCTCCGGACCCTGGCCGTGCGCATGGACCGCCACAACCTCAACGGCATGGCGGTGGCCGAATGGGCGGCGGCACAGCCGGAGTTCGCCGCGGTGCACTACCCGGGCCTTCCCGCGCACCCGGACCACGCCTATGCCCGGACGGTGCTGCAGGGGTTCGGCGGCATGGTGGGCCTCCAGCTCAAGGGCGGGGTCCGCGCCGCGGAGCGTTTCCTCAAGAAGCTGAAGATGGTGGCCCACGCCCCGAGCCTCGCGGGGGTGGAGAGCCTGATCTCGGAGCCCCGGCTGACGTCGCACAAGGGGCTCGCGCCCGACGACCGGACCCGGATCGGCATCCCCGATGGCTTCCTCCGGCTGAGCTGCGGCATCGAGGATGCCGCCGATATCATCGGCGATCTGGAGCAGGCCTTGGGGAGGTAGTTATCTTCCAGCCGTGATTCGATTTACGCAGGTTTCGATGGCCTACCCCCGTGGCGGTATGGCCGTAAAGGATCTCTCCTTCCGCATCGCGAAGGGGGAGTTCGTCTTTCTGACCGGCCACTCCGGCGCCGGGAAGTCCACGATTCTCAAGCTCATCTCCGCCGACCAGCGCCCGACCCACGGGGAACTCCGCGTGTCGGGCTTCTCGATCAGCGAGCTGACGGCGCGCGAGGTGCCGAAGCTGCGGCGCCGGCTCGGCATCGTCTTCCAGGACTTCCGGCTGCTGCAGGACCGGACGGCGGAGGAGAACGTGGCCTTCGCGCTGGAGGTGACCGGCGCCCGGCCCGACACGATCCCGACGCGGGTGCACCGGGTGCTGACGCAGGTGGGGCTCGCCTCGCGCGGCCGAGCTTACCCCACCGAACTCTCGGGCGGCGAGCAGCAGCGCATCGCGATCGCCCGCGCCCTCGTCAACGATCCGCCCATCCTCCTGGCCGATGAACCCACCGGCAACCTCGACGAGCGCTCCTCGCGCGGCGTCTTCCAGCTCCTGCGCGACATCAACACCGGCGGCACCTGTGTCGTGATGGCCACCCATGAGCTGGCGCTGGTGCGGCAGACGCAGTACCGCGTCCTCGAGATGCGGGAGGGCTCCCTGGTCTTCGACAGCGCCGAAGAGCGCATCGCCACCGAGGGGATCTCGTGAGCCTCCTCACCCGCGAAACCATCCGGTCGTTCCGCCGCGCCCCGGCCCTCTCGGCGCTCTCGATCACCACTATCGCCTTCTCGCTGTTTACGGTGGGGCTCTTCGGGCTGGTCGCGGTCAACATGCAGGAAGCGCTGCGGGGCATCAGCAACCGGGTCGAGATCGAGGCGTTCCTCCTGCGGGGAACGCCGCCCGAGACGATCACTCTCGCCTCCCAGGACATCGCGGCATTTCCCGAGGTGGAATCGGTCACCTACGTGGACGAGGACCAGGCGCTGCAGCGGGCCCAGCAGGAGCTGGTCGAGTTCAAGGACGCTTACCGCGACCTCCAGGTGAACCCGCTCCCCGCCTCGCTCCAGGTGGCGCTGAAGGAGGAGTTCCGCGACGCGTCGAACGCGACCGCCGTGGCCAAGCGGATCGAGGGCTTTTCCTTCGTGGATGACGTGCGCTTCGGGCGGGAGTGGATCGAGCGGCTGGACCGGCTCCGCAACCTGGCGGGGTTCGTCGGGCTGGTCATCGGGCTGGCCTTCGCGGCGGTGGCGGTGGTGATCATCGGCGTCACGATCCGGATGACGGTCCTGCAGCGGGCCCGGGAAATTTCCATCATGCGTCTGGTGGGTGCCACGGACGCCTTCATCCGCGGGCCCTTCCTGCTCGACGGCGCCCTCAAGGGATTCCTGGGTGGTGTGCTGGCCATCCTCCTCAGCCGGGCGGCGTTCGAGCTCTTCCGCCGGAACAGCACCACCGGCATGCACACGCTGCTCTTTTTCGAGCCGAAACATCTGCTGCTCGGCGTCCTCTTCGGCGTGGCCATCGGGCTCGGGGGCAGCCTCGTGAGCGTCGGGCGGCACTTGAGGAATGTGTAGGACGAGCGGCGGGGAAGCGGGGAAGCGGGGAAGCCTGGCCCAGCTCGGCCCTCCTCGCGGTGCTGGTCCTCGGCGCGGCAGGCCCCCTGCACGCGCAGGGGGGAACGACGGAGCTGCAGCGGAGCCGGCAGCGGCTCGACTCGATCCGACAGGAGCGGCAGCGGCTCGAGGCGCAACAGGAACGGCTCCAGGGCCAGGTCCGCGACGTCAACGCCGACCTCCGCAACATCGAGCGCCAGCGCGAGACCACCAACCGCATCGTCAACGAAATCGAGTCGCAGCTGGCCGGGCTCAACAGCGAGCTGGGGCGGGTCAGCGGCGAACTCGCGCTCGCCGAGGACAACCTCGAGGAGAAACGCGCGGTGCTGGAGCGTCGGCTGATCGACATCTACAAGCGCGGCCGGATGTACACCTTCCAGGCGCTCCTCGCCGCGGAGTCGTTCGGCGACCTGCTGGCCCGGTACAAGTACCTCTACCTCACCAACCGCCAGGACCAGGCCCTGATGCACGACGTCGAGGCGCTCAACGCCCGGGTCCGGCGCCAGCGCAACGATCTGCTCGGCATCCGCACGAGCCTCGGCAGCACCCGCGAGGATCGCGAGCGGGAGCTGAAGCGCTATGCCGATCTCGCCACGGCCCGGGCGCGCCGCCTCGCCGCAGCTCCAGCGCTCCGGCCAGGCCACCGAGGAGCGGCTGAGCACGCTGGAACGCGACGAGGCGCGACTGAACGAGCTGCTCGCCGCGCTCGAACGCGCCAGCCGCAACGCCGCCGCCTCCGGCGGCGCGCCCGATCCCGGGCGGACTGACGACCGAGGACATCGGCAAGCTCGACTGGCCGGTGAACGGCCGGGTGGTCTACAACTTCGGGCGCACCACGCTGCCGAGCGGCGTCGTGGTGCGGTGGAACGGGATCGGGATCGGCGCGCCGGTGGGCACGCCGGTCAAGGCGGTGGAAAACGGGCGGGTCGAGCTGGTGCAGCGGATCGAGCACCTACGGGCTGACGGTGGTGGTTCAGCACGGCAACGGCTACCGCTCGCTCTACATGCAGCTGCAGGACGCGAGCGTCGCGGTGGGGCAGGACGTGACGCGGGGACAGGTGATCGGCACGGTCGGTGGAGCCAACTCGGAGCAGGGTCCCCACCTGCACTTCGAGATTCGCGAACTCCGTGGCAATAACTCCATCGCGCTCGACCCATCCGACCTGGCTTCGCCAACGGCGGCTAGCCGCCCTCAGGCCGCCACGGAGTCCGCGGTGCCGATCCGCTCGTCGGTCTGGGCCTTGCCGCGGAGCAGCGCCGCCTCCACCAGGGCGAAGAGATCCTCGGTCTGGACGGCGGAGGGATGGGGAAAGGTCACGATCCCCGCGCTCAGCCGAGGACGATCCTCGGCGGGGAGTTCTGCAAATGGCGAGGCGAGAATCTGTTCGCGGACCCGCCAGACCGAGCGCCGCGCCCCCTCCATGTCCGTTTCCGGCAGGATCAGGGCAAACTCGTCGCCGCCATACCGTGACACGAAGTCGGGAGCGCGAAGCTGGCTCTGCAGGAGACGCCCCAGTTCCGCCAGGACGCGATCTCCCCCTCCTTGCCGAGTCGTTCGTTCAGCGACCGCAGCTGGTCCACGTCGAGCAGGATCAGGCTGAAGCTCAGGGCGTAGCGGCGAGCCCGCTCGAACTCCTCCCTGATGCGGCGGTCGAGCGCGTCGAGGGTTCCGCAGCCGGTCAACGGGTCGTGCGCCGACACGCCGGCCAGTCTGCGGTACATGGTGGACCGCCGTTCCTCCGTCTCGAGCACGCGCGCCGCGGCAGTGGTGATTGTTTCGGCGAATGCGACCTGTTCCGGGGCCAGGGGCGGATCGGAGCGCCGCGTGCGGAGCAGGAACACCCCCGCGATGTGGCCCTGCAGCGCCACCGGGATGGCCAGGACGCTCCGGACCTGGACGCGCACCTGCTCCTCGGCCCAGCGGGTTCGCGCCTCGGCGAAGAGGGGGTGGGTGTGGACGTCGGACACGAAGACCGGCTTTTCCGTGCGCACCGCTTCGAGCACTTCGGGGTAGCGGGAAAGGTCGACGGTCAGGTCGCGCAGCGTCGGGCTCTCGTGCACGGCGACGACTCGTCCGGTGGATTCCCCGGGCGGCGTCAGCAGGAACGAGCAGTGTGCCAGCTCGAGCGCGGAGCCCACGCGCCGCACCAGCGTCTGGATGATTTCGTCGGGCCGGATGGCGGTGGAGACTTCGGCGAAGATGTCGAACATGAGCCCACTGACGCGGCGCTCCCGGCGGTGCGACTCGAGACTGACACGACCCCGCAGGCGCGCCTCGACCCGCGCACAGAGTTCGCCGAGGCTGACCGTCCCCGCCATGGCCTCGGCAGCGCCGAGCCGCAGGGCGGCCTGCACGCCGTCAGGCTGGTCGGTGGCCAGGAGGGCGAACAGCGGCACCTCGCGCCAGGCGCCGAGACGGAGGTGCTCGAGTTCGGCGGCGAATGACGCGCCGGCGTCGGGTACCGTAAGCAGGACGAGGTCGGGGAGTGATCCGGTGGGCGGGTCCTCGGGCAGCCGGTCGGACTCGAGGACCTGAAAGCCCCCGCGCACCAGGGCCCGCTCCAGGCCGTCAGGCCGGAGCGTCGGGTCGCCGAGCAACAGGACTCGTGGGTGGGCGAGGGCGCCACCCGGAGCGCGTTCAGTCACGGAGAGTCAGTCGATCCATGAATTCATCCCGTCCAGTTGCCGCGAAGAAGGCTGTGGCCCGCACAGACGAACGCCTTGGCGCCCACGTGTCCACCCAGGGCGGCGTGCAGACGGCACCCGCCCGGGGCGTCGACATCGGCGCCACGGCCATCCAGCTCTTTACCAAAACGCCCAACCAGTGGCGTGAACCGGTCCTCGACGAGGCGACCGTGACCGCGTTCCGGCGGGCGTACGAAGACAGTGGTATGAAAGGAGTTGTGGCGCACGATTCGTACCTGATCAACCTCGCCTCCCCAGACCCTGCCCTAAGCGAGCGCTCCATCGCGTCTTTCGTAGCCGAACTGACTCGCTGCCACCTCCTCGGGCTCGACGGGGTGGTGTCGCACCCGGGCAACTACCTCGACGAACGAGAGGCGGGACTGCAACGGAATGCACGGGCCTGCGCCGAGGCCCTCCGGACTGCGCCCGGCGAGGTGATGGTGCTGCTGGAGACGACCGCCGGCACCGGCACCTCGCTCGGCAGCCGGTTCGAGGAGCTGGCCCAGCTGCGGGCGCTCATCCCGGACGACCTCCGTCATCGGATCGGCTTCTGCGCCGACACGTGCCATATGTACTCTGCCGGCTACGATATTGCGAACGCGTACGACGCGGTCTGGGACGAGTGGGACCGGGTGATCGGCCTCGAGCACCTGCGCTGCTTCCACCTGAACGATTCGAAGACTCCCTTTGACTCCCACCGGGACCGCCACGAGCTCATCGCGGAGGGGTCGCTCGGGGCCGAACCGTTCCGCCGGATCATGCGGGACGAGCGGTTCCGGCACGTGATCAAGGTCCTCGAGACGCCCAAGGGGGACGACATGGTCAGCAACGACCGCCGGATGCTCAAGCGGCTTCGGGCGTACGGGCGGGGGGGCCAGAAGGCGGTTCGTTGACTCAGCCCCGTCGGGGGGGCCATTTTTAGGGGATGCAACTGAAATATGCGGTCTCCCTGGTAGCACTACTGACCCTGGCACAGGCCACCCCCGCGGCGGCCCAGGTCAGGGTCGCCGCGCTGGTTGGGGTGACGGGCAGTTCGTCCCTCGTCAACGACCAGATCTTCCAGGAGATTGAGCTCAAGCCGGCCCTGGCGCCGACCTTCTTCCTGTCCGCCTCCCTCCCCGTCGCCACCAAGCTCCGGGCGAGCCTCGACCTCAGCTACGGCAGCAGCAGCGCCGACCTGACCGAGAGCGGCGAGGCGGCGCAGGACCTCGGGTCGCTCGGCGTCCTGACCGCGGCGGCCGCGCTCGCCGGCCCGCTGTTCTCACGGCTCTCGTGGCGCCTCAGCCTGGGTGTGCTGCAGTACCTGCCCTCGGAGGAGACCGGAATTTTCCGGGACGGCGTCCCGCTTGCCGCGCTCTTCGGCGCGGGGCTCGACTGGCGCCAGCCCCTGTCCGAGCGCTGGAGCGGCCTCATCGGCGTTCGTTACGACTTTCACCTCTTCACCACCCCCGCCCTCGAGACCGCCGGCTTTTCCGGCTCACAGCAGGTCTCCCGGTTCGGGTTCGCGCTTGGCGCAGGTTGGGCTCCATGACCGCTCGTCGCTTCCTTCCGCTCGCCCTGGTGGCGGCCGCCGCCCTCTCCTGCTCCGAGGCCACGTCGCCGAGCCGGGTTCCCAGCTACGAGTGGCGGCTCTTCGTCCAGAACGACACCCTGAGTTTCCACTGGCCCGCCGATGCGCTGCCGGTCAAGATCTGGGTGGAGGACTCGCTCGACATGCCGGCGCGTGTCCAGGAAGCCATTGACGCCTGGACCGGGGTGTTCCTCTACGGTGAGTACACCGCCGTGCTGGTGGCGGACTCCTCGAGTGCGGACGTCGTGGTGCGGGTGACGAACGCCCCGCCGAAGTCGATCGCGACGGTCGACCGCCTCCACACCCTCTTCCCCGGCTGTGAAGGTGCCACGGACATCGACACCGTGAGTTCCCGGTTCGAGCTCCAGCTGCCGGTGCGGATGTACCTGGCCGCGCGGTACGACCCGGCCCAAGTCGACCTCACCGAGTGCTTCCACATCACGGCCCGCCACGAACTCGGGCATTCGCTCGGGCTCTTCCAGCACACCAGCGACATCCGCGACATCATGTACGGCCAGCCGGAGGCCACCGAGCTGAGCGTCCGGGACATCAATACCGCCCAGGTGCTGTCCCACTGGCCGGCCAATATGACCCCGACGCGATGAGCGATCGCAAGCAGGACGCCCTCCGCTACCACGAAGAGGGCCGGCCGGGCAAGATCCAGGTCGTCCCCACCAAGGCGACGAACAATCAGCGCGATCTTTCTCTCGCCTACACGCCGGGCGTGGCCGTCCCCTGCCTGGCAATCGCCGAGCGGCCGGACGACGCCTATCGCTACACCGCGCGGGGCAACCTGGTGGCGGTGGTCTCGAACGGCACCGCCGTTCTCGGCCTCGGCGATATCGGACCGCTGGCGGGCAAGCCGGTGATGGAAGGCAAGGGCGTGCTCTTCAAGACGTTCGCCGACATCGACGTCTTCGACCTCGAAATCAACGCGCCGACCCCCGACGAGGTCATCCGCTTCTGCCAGGCGCTCGAGCCGACGGTCGGCGGCATCAATCTCGAGGACATCAAGAGTCCCGACTGTTTCTACATCGAGGAACAGCTCCGCGCCTCGCTCTCCATTCCCGTCTTTCACGACGACCAGCACGGCACCGCGATCATCAGCGGTGCCGCGCTGCTGAATGGCCTTGAGGTCGTCGGCAAGCAGATCGAGGCTATCCGCTGCGTCTTCCTCGGCGCGGGCGCCGCGGCCATCGCCACGGCGGAGCATTATGTCCGGCTCGGCGTGAAGCGCGAGCACATCACGCTGATCGACAAGGACGGCGTCATCCATTCGGGGCGGACGGACCTCGACCCCTACAAGCGGCGCTTCGTGCACGATCCGGCGCCGCGAACTCGCGCAGAGGCCCTGGTCGGCGCCGACGTGTTCGTGGGGCTGAGCGCCGCGCGCGCCGTGCCCGCCGCGGAAATCGCCGCGATGGCCCGGGACCCCCTGGTGTTTGCCCTGGCGAACCCCGACCCGGAAATTCTCCCGGAAGAGGTGCGCGCCGTGCGCCCCGACGCCATCATCGCGACCGGCCGCACCGACTATCCCAACCAGGTCAACAACGTCCTCGGCTTCCCCTTCATCTTCCGCGGTGCCCTCGACGTGCGGGCGCGCGCGATCAACGAGGAAATGAAGATGGCGGCCACGCGGGCGCTCGCCGCGCTGGCGCGCGAGGACGTTCCCGAGGTGGTGTTGCGGGCCTACGGCGTGGACCAGATCCACTTCGGCCGCGACTACCTCATTCCCAAGCCGTTCGACCCGCGGGTGCTGCTCTGGGTGGCCCCAGCCGTCGCATGGGCCGCGATCTCCAGCGGCGTCGCGGCCCAGGCGCTCGATCTCGACGAGTATCGTACCAAGCTCGAGAGCCGGCTGAGCCGGGGCCGCGCGGTGATGCGCAGCCTGAGCAACCGGGCCTCGATGGAGTTGCAGCGGGTGGCCATGACCGACGCCGAGGACCCGCGCGTCCTCCGGGCGGCCCGCATCGTCCGCGACGAGGGGTCCGCCCAACCCATCCTGGTGGGCCACGCCGGCGAGATCGCCGCCAGCGCGGCCGCCCTCGGTATGTCGCTCGAAGGGATGGAGATCGCCGATCCGTACACCTCGCCGAAACGGGCCGCGTACGCCCAGCAGCTCTGGGCCCGGCGGCGGCGGCGAGGCATCACCGAGGGCGAGGCGCTGCGCCGCATGCGGCTCTCGGCGTATTTTGGGGCCGGCATGGTGGCGGCGGGCGACGCCGACGCCCTGGTGGTCGGGGAGAACCAGCACTACCCGGACGCGATCAAGCCGGCCATGCGGGTCATCGGCGCGGAAGCGGGGAAGGCCGTGGCGGGCATCTACATGATGGTCTTCCAGGGGGAGACGATCTTCCTGGCCGACTGCACCGTCAACATCGACCCGGACAGCGAGCGGCTGAAGCAGATCGCCCTGGCGACCGGCGCCTTCGTGCGCAAGCTTGGCATCGAGCCGCGCATCGCGATGCTGTCTTTCTCGAATTTCGGCTCGGTGAAGCACCCCGCCTCCCGCAAGGTCTGGGAAGCGGTGGCCATGCTGCACAAGGAGTACCCGCAGCTGCACGTGGACGGCGAGATGCAGGCGGACACCGCGCTCGTCGAGTCGATCCTGACCCGGTACTACCCCGACAGCCGGCTGGGCGGCCCGGCCAACGTCCTCATCTTTCCGGACTTGAGCGGGGCGAACATCTGCTACAAGCTGCTGAGCAACCTGGCCGGCGCGCAGGCCATCGGCCCCATTCTCGTCGGCATGGCGGCCCCGGTCCACGTGCTGCAGCGCGGCTCCGACGTCGATGCCATTGTCAACCTGACCGTTATCGCTGCCGTCGATGCGCAGGAGCGGGCCCGCGCCGCCACAGCGCGCGCCGCCTCGGCGCCAGCGGCCCCGTGATCACATACCCCAAGGAGGGGCGCCCCGCGCGCCCGGATTACCCATGACCACCACCGCGCCCCGCGCCACCCGCCTCCACGCCAACCTCGGTCCGGCCAGCCTCGTCGAGCAGGCCATCCAGCGGGGCGAGGGCCACCTGACCGACCGCGGCGCGTTCACCGCCGTCACGGTTCCGCACACCGGCCGATCGCCCAAGGACAAGTTCGTCGTGGATGACCCGTCCATCGCGGGCGACGTGTGGTGGGAAAAGAACGCCAGGATGTCGGCGGCGCACTTCGACGCCCTGCACGCCGAGGTGCAGGCGCACCTCGAGGGACAGGAGCTCTTTCAGCAGGACCTCTTTGCGGGCGCCGATCCGAAGTATCGGCTCTCGGTGCGCTTCCGGAGCCCCAACGCCTGGCACATGCTCTTCGTCCGGAACATGTTCATCCGGCCCACGCTGGCCGACCTGGCCGGGTTCGCCCCCGGGTTCACCGTCCTCCACGCGCCGGAGTTCCAGGCCGACCCGAAGCGCCACGGGACCACCTCGGGCACGTTCATCGTCCTGAACTTCAGCAGGCGCATCATCCTGATCGGCGGCACCCGGTACGCCGGCGAACTCAAGAAGTCGATCTTCACCGTCCTCAACTGGCTGCTGCCGGAGCAGAACGTCTTCCCGATGCACTGTTCGGCCAACATCGGGCCGGCGGGCGACGCCGCGGTGTTCTTCGGACTGTCGGGCACCGGCAAGACCACGCTTTCCGCCGATCCCAGCCGCCGCCTCATCGGCGACGACGAGCACGGCTGGAGCGACCGGGGCGTCTTCAATTTCGAGGGCGGGTGCTACGCCAAGGTCATCCGGCTGAGCGCCGCGGGCGAGCCGGAAATCCACGCCGCCACCCAGATGTTCGGCACCGTGCTCGAAAACGTGGTCCTCGACCTCGACGACCGCTCGCCGATGTTCGACGAGGACACGATCACCGAGAACACCCGCGCGAGCTACCCGATCGACTACATCCCGAATCACGAGCCAGGAGGCCAGGGCGGCCACCCGAAGACGGTCATCTTCCTGACCGCCGACGCCTTCGGCGTCCTGCCGCCGATCGCGCGGCTCACGCCGCGGCAGGCGATGTACCACTTCCTGTCCGGGTACACGGCCAAGGTGGCCGGCACCGAGCGCGGCGTCACCGAGCCGAGCGCCACCTTTTCCTCCTGCTTCGGCGCGCCGTTCCTCCCGCGGCATCCGGGGGTCTACGCCAAGATGCTCGGCGAGAAGATCGCGAAGCACGGCGCGAGCGTCTGGCTGGTCAACACCGGGTGGACGGGGGGCGCGTACGGCACCGGCTCGCGAATGAAGCTGGCGCACACGCGCAGCATGGTGCGAGCGGCGCTGGCGGGCGCGCTCGACGGCGCGACCTTCCGGAAGGATCCGGTGTTCGGCTTCGAGGTGCCCGCGGCGGTGCCCGACGTCCCGGCCGGCATCCTCGAGCCCCGCAGCACCTGGCCCGATCCGGCCGCCTACGACGCGCAGGCCGCCAAGCTGGCGCGGATGTTCGCCGACAACTTCGCGACCTTTGCGGCGGGGGTGGACGCCGAAGTCGCCGCGGCTGGGCCGGCCGCTGGCTGACCGCTTCGAGGTCGTCCGCGACCCGCTCTGGGACAACATCCGGCTGGACGGATCGGCGCTGCGCGTGCTCGACACGCCCGCCGTCCAGCGCCTCCGATACGTGCGCCAGCTCGGCCACGCCTTCCTGGTCTACCCCGGGGCCACCCACTCCCGCTTCGAACACGCCCTCGGCGCGTATCACCTCACCAAGTCCGCGCTGACGGCGCTGGCGGAACGCGGCGAACTCGACCCGGCCAGCGAGGAAGACCGGCTCGCCGCGCGGCTCGCCGCCCTCCTCCACGACATCGGGCACTACCCCTTCTCCCACAGCCTGGAGGAGGCCGGGTTCCTGCACCACGAGTCCCTCGGCGTCGCCAAGCTCACGCGCGGGGAGCTGGGAGACGTGCTGACATCCATCGGCGGCCCCGGCCTGGCCATCCGGATCGGCGAGCTCATCCGCGGCGAGAGCGCCAGCCCGCTCGGCGGGCTGATCAGCGGCTCGCTGGATCTCGACAAGATCGAGTACCTGAGCCGCGATGCTCGGATGTGCGGCGTCCCCTACGGCGCCGTCGACGTCGACCGGCTCCTCGCTTCGCTGACACTGGTGGAGAGCGGTCCGGGGCGCTGGGAAATCGGGGTGCATGAGAAGGGCATCAGCGCGCTCGAGTCGCTGCTCTTCGCCAAGTACCAGATGTACCGCAACGTCTACTGGCACCATGCGGTGCGGAGCGCCACCTGCATGTTCAAGCGGGCCGTGCGGCGGGCGGTGGCCGACGGGGTCCTCTCGCCCGGACGGATCGCGGAGGCCACCGACGGCGGCCTCATGACCGCCCTGCTCGCCGCCGATCCCACGGGCCTCGGCGCCCGCGTGCAGGAACGCCGGCTGTTCAAGCGGGCCCTCGACCTCCCGGCGAGCGATGTGCCCGACGACGTGCAGTCCTGGCTCTCCGACGACCCGGACTTGCTGGAACGGGTGGAGGATGCCCTCGCCGTCGAGGCCGGCCTCGCTCCCGGGCTCCTCCTCCTCGACTTTCCCGAACGCACCTCGATGCTCGCGGTGGACCTCCCGCTGCGCACCCGCACCGGCGGGGTGGAGCGCCTGACCAACGCCGGGCGCGCCGGACAGCTCGGCCTCCCCCGCGTGGCCGATGCCCTCTACGAAAGCGCGCGCCGGCTCCGGGTGTTCACGGAGGGACGCGCGACGGCCAAACTCGACGGATTGATGGGGTTGCTGGTGTTGCCCGCAGGCGAGGTCGCGAAGCGACTCGATGCCGGGGTCCCGCTGCTCAACTAGGACACGAGCAGGAGCGTGCCCCTACTCGTGCCGGATTGCCTCGATCGGTGAGAGGCGCGCGGCGCGCAACGCCGGATAGATTCCGAACACCACGCCCACCAGGACCGCCGCACCGGCGGAGACCGCCAGGGTCCCCCAGCTGAACGCCGCGTAGACCGGGGCATCGAGCTGCTGGCGCATCAGCGCCGTCACCCCGAACGCCCCGCCGAACCCCAGCAGCGTTCCGATCACCGAACCCAGCCCCGCAATCGCGACCGACTCGAGGAGGAACTGCGCGAGGAGGTCCCGACGCCGGGCGCCGATCGCCTTCCGGACCCCGATTTCCCGGGTCCGCTCCGTCACCGACGCCAGCAGCACGTTCATGATGCCGATCCCGCCCACCAGGAGGGCGATGCCGGTGATGGCGCCGAGGAACAGCTTGAACACTAGGATGGCGCGCTCGCTCTGATTGACCCGCTGCATGTTGGTGTGGACCCGCGCCTTCCGGGGCCACTCGGCGCCGTACCGTTCGCCCAGCCACGCCTCGACGCCTGCCTGCACCGCGCGCACATCTTCGATGCGCTCCGCCTGCAGCACCAGTGTGGGTGCCCGTGGCCTGGGCGTGGGGGCCAGGAGCGTCGCGGCGAGCTCGATCGGCGCGTAGACGCTCGGCACCCGCTCCGGCCCCGTGGCGGGCAGGACCCCGACCACCTCGTACTCCTGTCCGCGGATGCCGACCTGTCGACCCAGCGCCGCGGCTGGATCGCCGCCACCGAGGGTCGCGCCGAGCCCTGCGGAGACCACGACCACGGGAGTGCCCGCCGCCGCTTCCGCCGCCGTGAAGTACCGGCCCGCCGCAAAACTCCGCTTGAGCACCTCCGCCTGGGTCGGCAGCGTCGCCACGATGTCCACCGTGTCGCTCAGGCCGCCGGGAAGCTCGACCGCCGCCGACCCGTTCAGCGTGAGCAGCCCCGCCGAGATGTGCGGAACCGACGTCATGATGCGTTCGGCGTCGGCGCGGGTCAGCACCAGGTAGTCGTCGAGGGGATACGCCTGGTTGTCGATGATCTCGACGGTACGCGGTTCGAGCACCACGGACTGGAGGTCCGTCGTGGTGGCCAGTTGCTGGCGGCCGAAACGCTCCATGCCGTCGCCGAGGGTCAGGACGGCCACGAGTGCGGCGGCGCCAATGACGATGCCCAGAGTGGAGAGGGTGGTGCGGAGGGGGTTGGCCCGGAGGGTGCCGAGGGCGATGGAGAGGGAGGCTGTCATGGCAGGCCCTTACGGGGCGCCTGGGTCGAACGTTTCAGGGTGGAGCGAGGGGTCAGTCGAGCGATTCGATCTTCACGACGATGGTGGTGATGTTGTCGAGGCCGCCGCGGCGGTTCGCCTCGAGGATCATTCGGTCGACCCAGGCCTGCGGCCCCTGCGGGTCAGCCAGGATCTTGACCAGCTGCTCGTCCTCCAGCATGCCGGTCAGGCCGTCGGACGCCAGCAGGATGACGTCGCCCGCGCGGAGGTCGCCGAAATAGACGTCGGGGACCACGTCGCTTCCCGCACCGACGCAGCGGGTGATCACGTTGCTGTAGGGATGGACCCGAGCCTGCTCGGGGGTAAGGAGGCCCGCGTCCACCTGTTCCTGGACGTAGGAATGGTCGCGGGTGACCTGCAGGAACTCGCCATCCCGGAGGAGGTAGGCCCGGCTGTCGCCGACCTGGCCGATAAAATACCGGCCGGGGAGGAGCACCAGCGCGGTGGCCGTCGTCCCCATGCCGCGCTTGTCGTGCTCCGAGAGGGTCCGCTCGAAAATGGCCTCGTTGGCGGTGACCATCGACCGCGCAATCCGCTCGGAGGCCTCCGCGTCGGGGAGGCCGCGGATCGACCCGATTTCACGGGAGATGATCCGCACCGCCATTTCGCTCGCCACTTCGCCGGCGGCGTGGCCCCCCATCCCGTCGGCGACGATGAACACCCCGCGCTCGGCGAGCATGAGGTAGTTGTCCTCGTTGCCGGAGCGGACAACACCGACGTCAGTTCGGGCGGCGCATGTGAAGTGCACGGAGCCTCGTCAGCGACCGAAGAAGAAGTAGTAACCCACGGCCGCGACCGCGGCGATCACCACCACAAAGACCACGCCCCAGACCGGGAACCGCGACCTGTCCGCGCGTCGGCGCGAGACGATCCGACGCGGTGGATCGGCCGGCGGCGGAGCCGGCCGGGTCGTCGACATCCGCGGCGTCTCCGGGATGGCGATGGCCCCGACCACGCGGGTGCCGCCCCCGACGGGCTGCGGCCCGCGAACGTCGGTGGGGTCGAACAGCACCGTCACGTCGCCGAACCGCACCGTCGAACCCGGCATCAGCGGCATCTCACCTCGAACCTGGTCGCCGTCCACGAACGTGCCGTTGGTGGAGTCGAGGTCGGTGAGGACCCAGAGTTCCTCGCGCCGCTGCAGCTTGGCGTGCGAGGCGCTGACACTCTCCTCCCCGAAGACAAGATCGTTGTAGTCGGCGCGCCCGATGTTCACGACGGGCGTGCGGATCGGCAACCGCTGCCCCCGGAGGCTCCCGGTGCGCACCAGCACGGTGGCCAGGGGCGGCGGCGCCGTCGGCCTCGATGGGAAGGCCGGAACCATTGCCGGGATGCCGTGCACGGTATCGAAGAGTCGGTGCGCCGCGCCTGGCGGCGGTGAATCCGCGGGCTGCGCGGGCTCGGCATAGAACCGGAATTCGGCCGGCCCGATCGTCAGCACGTCGCCGCGCGTCAGGGTCCGCCGCTCACCGGCCCGCTCCCCGTTGACCAGCACTCCGTTCGCGCTGGTGTCCTCCAGCACATAGCCCGCGGGACCGCTCGCGATGACGGCGTGCCGCCGGGAGACGTCCGTGGACTCGATGACGATGTCGCAGGAGGCCTCCCGTCCGAACACCAGGGGACCCTGGCCGATCTGGTACTCCCGACCGTCGCTGAGGCTCACCAGGCGGCCGCCGGTCATGGGGCCACCCGCCCCCGCTGGCGAAGACCGCCCCGGTGCCGTGGCGGCGCGAAGCGCCGCGGCGTCCGCCATCCGGGTGGTCCCCACCTGACGGTCATCGACAACCACCAGTTCCACGACGCCGACCTGGATCTTGTCGCCGTGCAGCAGGGGCACCGGATCGGCGCTCAAGCGGACGCCGTTGACCATCACGACGGTGTCCGGTCCGGCCGGGCGAATCGCGGCGCCCGCTCCCGAAGCGCGCACCAGGGCATGTCGCTCCAGCACCCCCGCGTGCTCCAGGCGCACCGCCGCCGCGGGTGACGCCCCGATGACGGATTCCCCCGTGGCGAGCGGCCACCGCTGGCCGCCAAGTGCAAGTTGAATCATCTTCGAAAACCTACCCCGTCGCCGCCCGGGAAGGCAAGGAAGCGTCCTGCGCCGCCAATTGCAGTCGGTAGAGTCGCTCGTACAGCCCCCGCTGCTCCAGCAGCCCTCGATGCCCGCCCCGCTCCCGGACCTCGCCGTGGTGGAACACCAGGATCTCGTCGGCGTGCAGGATCGTGCTCAGCCGGTGCGCCACGACGATGCTGGTCCGTCCGGCCATGAGTTCCCCGATCGCCTGCTGAATCTGGGCCTCGGCCTCGGTGTCCACCGAGCTCGTGGCCTCGTCGAGCACGAGGATGCGCGGGTCCAGCGTCAGCGCACGGGCGAAGCTCAGGAGCTGTCGCTCGCCGACGCTCAGCGACTTGCCCCGCTCGCCCAGTACGTGGGCATACCCGGCCGGGAGGCGATCGATGAACCGGTCGGCGCCGACGCGCCGGGCGGCGGCGCGGGCGGCCTCCTCCGACACCGGGGCATCGAGGCGCAGGTTGTGGAGCACGTCGCCCGAAAAGAGGAAGAGGTCCTGCTGGACGAAGCCGATGCACCGCCGCAGCTCGGCCGTGGGGAGATCGCGGATGTCCACGCCGTCGAGGGTGATGCGTCCCCGCTCGGGATCATAGAAGCGGAGCAGGAGGCTGATGACCGTCGTCTTCCCCGCCCCGGTCTGCCCCACCAGCGCCACGGTCTGCCCGGGCGAGGCCGTGAACGACACGTCGCGCAGGACCCACGCGCCCTCGGCCCGGTACCGGAACCAGACCCCCTCGAACCGCACCTCGCCGCGGACCGGCCGGGGCAGCGTCACGGGCGTGACCGGCTCCGGCACCGTCACCGGTGCGTCGAGCAGGCCGAAGATCCGCTCGGACGACGCCATCGCGCTCTGGACGATATTGAACTTTTCGGAGAGGTCCTGGAGGGGCTGGAAGAACCGCCGCGTCAACTGGATGAACGCGGCGAGGGTGCCGACCGTCAGGGTCTGGTCGGCAAACCGCACGCCGCCGTACCACAGCAGCAGCGCGACCGCGACCGAGCCCAGCACCTCGATGATCGGGAAGAAGACGGCGTACACCGTGATCGAACGGAGGTGCGCGTCGAGGTGCGACCGGTTGACCGTCGCGAACTCCTCGGCGACGTCTCGCTCCCGGCCGAAGAGCTGGACGATGCGCATGCCGGAGAGGTGCTCCTGCAGGAAGCTGTTGAGCCGGGCCAGCCGGACCCGGATGTCGCGAAACGCCTCGCGCACCTGGCGGCGGAAGAGGAAGGCGGTGAGCCAGACCAGCGGGATGACCGCGAATGCGACCAGCGCCAGCCGCCAGTCGGTCCAGGTCATCAGTCCCATGATGGCCAGGAGGGTGAAGAGATCGCCAAAGATGGCGACGACGCCGGACGAGAAGAGCTCGTTGAGCGTCTCGACGTCGGAGGTGACGCGCGTCATCAGCCGCCCGACCGGGTGCCGGTCGAAGTACGGGACGCTCAGGCGCTGCAGCCGACCGAAGATCTCCATCCGGAGGTCGTGCATCACGCCCTGGCCGATGTGCGCGGTCAGGAGGCCCTGCGCGTACTCGGTGCCGAATTCGAGGAGGAGGGCCGCGAGATAGGCCGCGGTGAGGGTGCCGAGCAACCCGAAGTCACGCTGCGGCACCGCGACGTCGAGCACCTGCTTGGTGAGGACCGGCCCGACGAGGGCGAGTACCGCGTTGACGACGAGCAGGCCGACCGCGAGGGCCACCAGTCCGCGCCGTGGGCGCAGGTAGGTGAGCATCCGTCGCATCAGCCCCGCGTCGTACGACCGGCCAAGAGCGTCTTCCTGCAGGGTCATCCGGCAGGGCCCGCGCCGGCGGCCGCCGACACGGGGGGGCCGTCCAGCTCCTCGAGTCCCTTGATCCCCTGGCGCACCCAGCTCGAGAACACCAGGAATCCGAAGGCGATGGTGAAGTAGCTGAGGATGGTGCGCCAGGCGAGGGTGTAGAGCGGTGTCATGGCGGCCGGCACGTACGCCGTCATGACGATGGCCGAGAGCACCTCGGCGATGCCGCTGGCGCCCGGGGTCGGGGCGAAGTAGAGCAAGAAGGTGATCAGCGTCTGGACCAGCAGGACATCGACGAAGTGGGCCTCGATGCCGATGACGCGAAGCGCCACATAGCCGGCCAGCAGCTTGTTGGCGTGCGACGGCCCGGAAAGCAGGGTCGCCCAGAAGAGGGAGAGCCACCCGCGGGGGGTGTTGAACCTGGCGATACTCTGGTGCGCCTCGTCGATGCCGACCAGCAGCTTCTCGAGCCGCGCCTCGATGCGCCGGCTGCGCCGCCCGGCCCAGACCGCCAGGCGATGGACGCCCTTGCTGGCCACCTGCGGGAACACGATCACGACGATCAGCAGGACGCCGAGGGTCGCAAAGACGCCAAGGGTGCCGAGGAAGAGGTCGTAGAGAGAGAGCCCGAGGAGGTCGCCCTTGGAGCCAAGCGACTGCCCCGCGCCCAGGAGGATGGCCAGCGGCCCGGTGATGCCGAAGAAGACGATGGTGGCCACGAAGGTCACGAGCGCCGTCGTCATCCCCACGGGCACGCTGACGCCGTACCGGCGCATCGTGTAGATCATCATCGGCGCCGCGCCCGACTGCAGCGGCGTCAGGTAGGCGGCCCACGCGCTCATCCCGCCTGCCAGCAGCATCCCCTTGAGGGGCGGGTTAGGGTGCAGCTCACGCGCCACGACCCAGATCCGGAGCCCCCCCCCGATCCAGTCCATCGAGGCCAGGCCCAGCCCGACGAGCACCCACCCCCAATGCAGCTGGGTGAGCCCACGGAGGAACACCGGGAGATTGTCCCCATAGACGAGGACCGCGACATACCCGACCAGGGAGATGCCGACGAAGATCTCGAACCCGCGCAGGAGCAGCTTTGGAGAGAGTGGGTTGGCCATGAGTGCGGAAACGTACGGGTCGGCGGAGGCGGGGTCAACTATCTTTTGGGCATGCCATCCGGGGTCATCCGCATCGTCAACGCGCGCCAGCACAACCTCAAGGGGGTCACGGTCGACCTCCCCCGGCGGGCGCTCATCGTGGTGACGGGCCCGTCCGGCTCTGGCAAGAGTTCCCTGGCGTTCGACACGCTCTACGCCGAGGGGCAGCGACGATACGCCGAATCGCTCTCGACCTACGCCAAGCAGTTTCTCGACCGGATGCCCAAACCGCTGGTGGACCGGCTGGAGGGGATTGCCCCCGCCGTGGCCATTCGGCAGCACAACCCGGCCACCTCGAGCCGATCCACCGTCGGCACGGCGACCGAAGTGTACGATTACCTCCGGCTCCTCTGGGCCCGGGCCGGCACGACCTACTGCCGGCAGTGCGGCGGCCCCGTCCACCAAGACACTCCACAGGAGGCGGCCACCGCGGTCGACGCCCTCGGGGCGGGACGCTACCAGGTCTGCTTTCCCCTCCCCCCCTCGGCCCGGAACAGCCACGGCGCCATTGTCGAGAACCTGAAGGCCCTGGGATTCCTCCGGTTGCTGGCCGACGGCGAACCGGTGCATCTCGAGTCGCTCGAGGCGTACCCGGACCTGACCGCGGTCGACGACCTGCTCATCGTGGTGGACCGGCTGGAAGCAGGCAAGGGGGCGCCGAACCGCCTGGTCGAGGCGATCGCCACGGCGTTCCAGGAGGGCGAAGGGATCGCGGTCGTGGTGCACGAGGGGGGGCGGCTCCGCTTCACCGAGCATCCGAGTTGCAGCCAGTGCGACACCCCCGCGCGGGCGCCGACGCCGGCGATGTTTTCCTTCAACAATCCTGGGGGGGCCTGCGCCGCCTGCACCGGGTTCGGCGCGGTCCTGGAGTACGACGAATCGCTCATCGTGCCCGACCCGTCGCTGGCGCTCTCCGACGGGGCCATCGACCCCTGGACGAAACCCCGCTACGAGGCGCGGCGCCGGCTCCTCCTCGACACCGCCAAGAAACACGGCATCGACCCCAACCGCCCCTGGGCGCGCCTCAAGGCGGCCGATCGCGCCCTCCTCCTGACGGGCAAGTCGGGGCGGTTCCTCGGCATCATCCCCTTCCTCCGCGGCCTCGAGCCGAAGCGCTACAAGCAGTACATCCGGGTCTTCCTCCGGCAGTACCAGCTGGCGCTCACCTGCCCCACGTGCCAGGGCACGCGCCTGAACGCGCACGCGCTGGCGGTCCGCATCGGGGAGGATACCATCGCCGACGTGAGCGCCCGCCCAGTCGGCGCATTGCGCGGCTGGCTGCAGGGACTGACGCTCAGCCCGGAACGGCAGCAGGTGGCGCAGCTCATTCTCGACCAGCTCGACTCGCGATTGCGGTACCTCGACGACGTGGGGCTCGGCTACCTCACACTCGACCGCCAGGCGCGCACCCTCTCGGGCGGCGAGGCGCAGCGCATCGCCCTGTCCAACGCGCTCGGCTCGCAGCTGGTGGACTCGATGTACGTCCTCGACGAGCCGTCGATCGGCCTCCACCCGCGGGACACCGACCGGTTGCTCGCCCTGCTGCACCGGCTTCGGGACCTCGGGAACACCGTCATCGTGGTCGAACACGACCTGGCCGCCGTGCGCGAAGCCGATTTCATGCTCGAGCTTGGACCGGGTGCCGGCGAAAAAGGGGGCACGGTCGTCCATGCCGGGCCTCCGGGCGAGGCGGTCGAGACGCTGACCGGCCAGTACCTCTCCGGCGCCAGGTGCATCGCCGTCCCAAGCGCGCGACGGCCGGCTGGCCCGCTATGGCTCCGCGTCCGCGGCGCCACGCTGCACAACCTGAAGGGGGTCGACGTCAATATCCCCCTCGGCACCCTCACCACCGTGACCGGCGTCTCGGGCTCGGGCAAGAGCACGCTCGTGCACGACATCATCTACCGGGAACTCGAGCGCCGCCTCCACGGCGGGCACTCCGCCAAGTCCCACCTCGGGGAACTGGTCGGTGCAGTCGGGGAGCTCTCGGGGTCGGAGTTGATTTCCGACGTGCTGCTGGTGGACCAATCACCCATCGGCCGGACCCCTCGCTCCAACCCCGTCACCTACGTGAAGGGTTTCGACGACATCCGTGACCTCTTCGCCGGCCAGCCGCTGGCCCGCGCCCGGGGCTACACCGCGTCGACCTTTTCGTTCAACCTGCCAGGCGGGCGCTGCGAGGCGTGCGAAGGGGCGGGATACGTGCAGGTCGAGATGGTCTTCCTGGCGGACGTGTTCGTGCCCTGTGACATCTGCGGCGGCAGCCGATACAAGCGCGAACTGCTCGACGTGCGGATTCACGGAGCCTCCATTCAGGACGTGCTGCAGTGGACGGTGGAGGAGGCCATCTCCCGGTTCCGGCACCAGCCGAAGCTCGGCACCGCGCTCTGGCACCTGCACCAGGTGGGACTCGGCTACCTCCGCCTCGGACAGCCGGCCACGACGCTTTCCGGCGGCGAGGCCCAGCGGCTCAAGATCGCGCGCGAACTGGCGGGCGCGAAGCGGAAGGGCGCCCGCAAGCTCTACATCCTCGACGAACCGACGACGGGCCTGCACCTCGACGACGTGCGGGTGCTGATCCAGGTGCTCGACCGCCTGGTCGACGCGGGCAACACCGTGCTCCTCATCGAGCACCACCTCGACGTCATCAAGAAGTCGGACTGGATCATCGATCTCGGGCCCGAGGCTGGCGACGAGGGGGGCCGCCTCGTCGCGGAGGGGACCCCCGAGACGGTCGCCGCGACGGAAGCCTCGCTCACCGGCCGGTACCTGCAGCCGTATCTCGAGAGCGCCGCGACGGGAGCACTCGCATGATCGAGCCATTCAACGCCGCGGCGGCCGTCCGGCACCTCCGCGACGTGGATCCGGACCTGGCCACGGTCATCCGGGGGGCCGGGGGCTGTGGTCTCGAGCCGCGGATGCGGTACTCGCCGTTCGAGGAGGTGCTGGAGTCGATCGTCTACCAACAGCTGAGCGGCAAGGCGGCCGCCACCATCTATGGCCGGGTCCGCGCGCTGTTCCCGCCGCGACGGGCCCTCGCACCCCAGGCGCTGCTCGCGATGTCGGATGAGGCGCTGCGCGGCGCTGGACTCTCACGCGCGAAGCTCGCCGCAGCGAGGGACCTCGCCGCCAAGACGCTGGACGGGGTGGTGCCGACCGCGGCGGCGCTTCGGCGGATGCCCGATGCCGAGATCATCGAAC
>CAVVKJ010000018.1:0-27567 GCA_963748815.1 uncultured Gemmatimonadales bacterium
CTGGGATCATTGGCGCCGCCTCAAGCAGGAATATGAGCAGCGCCTGCCTGCCTGAACTGCCAAGGCTCCGCTCCCCGGGGCGGAGCCTTTCTCCGGCCTTCAGAAAATAAATGCACTCGCGCCAAATTTTTTGGAACCAAATTGCCCCAGCGGAATTTGAGTGGTGCACGGGCCATCTAGCCCCCCAAGATCGCCCGGGTAGAAACCCGCCGCCCCCGCAAATGGCGGCGGGTTTCCTTTTGTGCATGGCAAGATTTAGCCCGGACCGTCGCAGATTTATCGAGCCCGCTTGCGCGGCCTGCTTTATGCCGCGTAACATCACAACCAAGCGCAGCGCTTGAGGCTTTGTTGTTGTGGCTTGCCAATTGTAATGTTCGGACGCGAGCAGTCCGGGGGAATATTTGATGTCAGTCTGGCCAAACGCACAAAATCAAAAGAGGCAACGGGCTTCCGGGAGAACCAGGCACTCGTGGCGATCCTTGACCCAGCTCTGGCATCAGCAGTTCATCGACCGGCCCCGGCGATCGCTCCATTGTCGCTTGACGGCGCAGATGTTGTCCTTCACGAACCGCAGCCGTCCAACTTCGGAGCGGGCTGACCGAGGAGCATATCATGACGGAAGAAGCAGTCCGGGAAAAAGTCTGGGCCTTCCTGGCCGAGAGTTTCCTCTACATGCGACCAGACTTCCGAGTCGACCCGGACGAATCGTTGCTGCGTGCTGGTGTCATCGACTCGCTGGGCGTGATGGAGGTC
This sequence comes from uncultured Gemmatimonadales bacterium, assembly GCA_963748815.1. Classification (GTDB taxonomy): domain Bacteria; phylum Gemmatimonadota; class Gemmatimonadetes; order Gemmatimonadales; family GWC2-71-9; genus SPDF01. The sequence continues at coordinate 754 of CAVVKJ010000018.1, forward strand.
ATTGCGTTCGTGGAGCAATTTGCCGGCATTCAGGTCGCGGACGACGAGATCACCGAGGTCAATTTCGGGACCTTGAACGCGATCGCCGGGTACATCCTATCCAAGATGAACGCCGCCACGACCTAGCCTATCCGCCGTCGCGTGGCGGGATGGTCCCGCTGAATCGCCCCCGGAGCATGACACCGATCCCCATCACAGGGGCCGGGGGTATCAATCCACACCTATCGCCTGGGCGTAGGCTCGTGCCGACGCCTCGACCGTCGACCCGCCCAAGATACCTCGAATGACCGCCACACCGACTCCGCCCGCCTCGAGAACGGTCGACACGTCGCGAGGGACAACACCGCCGATAGCCACGCATGGCACCGACGGGGGCGCCCATCGGGCAAGGCCGGCGAACCCTTGGACCTCGAGCGGAGCTCCGGCGTCCGGCTTGGTCGAGGTTCCATGCAAGGGACCGATCCCCCAATAGTCCGCGGCCTGCCCCTTTCGCGCTTCCTCGATCGAACCCACCGACACTCCGATGAGGAAGCCCGCCGGCGCGATGCGGCGTGCCACCGTCAAGGGCACATCGTCCGGGCCGAGATGGACCCCTGCGGCCCCGACGGCGATCGCCACGTCCACTCGATCGTTGAGGAAGAGCGGCACGGAGAGCACGGCACCAAGCGCACGCGCCGCCGTCGCGAGTTCCCGCGCGGAGGCGCACTTGAGCCGCAATTGGACCGACGTCACCCCCCCTCGCTCGGCCGCGAGGCAAAGCGCCACAAGGTCCCGGCCACCGATGAGCGCATCATCAGTCACCAGTACCAGTCTCAGGATTTCCGCTAGATTGTGCGTCATGACCGACCGAACCTACCGAGACGGGGGCTGCTGGTGAAGCCCGTGCGTGTGAGCGACCGAGGGGCCGCCCGCTGGACCCGGGGACATCCCTGGATATTCCGCAGCGACCTGATGGACGATGTGGAGTCGGCCGGGGTCGTCCCCGTCACCGACCCACGCGGCCGTTTCCTCGGCCAGGCGCTGGCCTCGCCCCACTCCGAAATCCGGCTCCGCCTCCTCGACCGCACCGAGACACCGATCGACCGCGCCTGGTGGCGCAACCACATCCGCGCGGCCCTATCGCGTCGCGAGGGGATCGACGCCAACGCCTTCCGCGTGGTGCACGGGGAGGGTGACGGGCTCCCCTCGCTGGTGGTGGACAAGTACGACCGCTGGCTCGTGGCGCAGGTGCTGTCGGCCGGCCTCGAGACGATGCGGGATGAGATCTCCACCGTGCTACTGGAAATCTTCGAGCCAGAGGGGATCCTGCTGCGAAATGACGTCGCCGTTCGGAAGCAGGAGGGGCTGCCGGAGGAAATCGTCCTGATGCACGGCACCGTCCCTGCATCGATCGAGATCCGCGAGGGAACCGTACGTTACCTCGCTTCGCCTTGGGAAGGCCAGAAGACGGGGGCATTCCTGGACCAGCGCGAGAACCGCCTTCTCGCAGGGCAGCTGGTCCGTCCCGGCGGCACCGCGCTTGACTGTTTTGCCTATCATGGGTCCTTCGCGCTGCACCTTGCCGGCCGGGCGGGTCGGGTTGCCGCGCTCGACGCCAGCAGAGGGGCGCTGGCACGCGGCACCGAAAACGCCGTCCTGAACGGCATCGACAACATCGACTGGGTGGAGGGAGACGCCTTCGAGGCGCTCCGTGACTGGGAGCGCGCGGGCCGGCGATTTGACATGGTGGTGGTGGATCCCCCGCCTTTGCCAAGCATCGGGGCGCGCTGGGGCAGGCGTTGCGTGGTTACGCCGAGATCAACCTGCGGGCAATGCGCATTCTGGCGCCGAGAGGGTCCTCCTGACCGCCTCGTGCTCGCACCACCTGAGCCGCGCCGATTTTCTCAAGATGCTTTCGAATGCCGCCGCAAACAGCGGCCGCCGATTGACGCTGGAAAGCGTGCTCGGTCAACCGACAGATCACCCCGAAGTGCTCACCATTGCCGAGACGGGGTACTTGAAAGGAGCCGTGTTACGAGCTGACTAGGCGACGCCGGGCCCTCCGCCGGCGGTGCCATCAGAGGATGCTGCTGTTGTCGTACTCGCTCATCGCAACGCGCCCAGGATTTCCCATGAAGAGCGCCCGGCTCGGGACGTCACGCGAGACCACGGCACCGGCACTGATCGTACTTCGATCCCCCACGGCGCGAGCCCCGACGATCTGCGCGTGTGGACCAATCCAGACACGATCACCAATCGTGGGACCGCCCTCATCTCCGAATGACTTGATGTGCACAGACTGGTGAATCGAGCAATGACTGCCGATGCGACAGTCCTGCACCACGATATTCCCAAAATGTCCGATGTACAAACCAGGGCCAATCTCCGCGGAAAGATCCAGGTGAATGTCGAAGGCCGCCCTGACATAGCCGGTGATCGAGCGAGTAGGCCGCCCAGCCAAAGGGCCGGAGCAAGGGGAGTCTTTCCGCGTCGCGCAGTAGGGTGAGACGGCGCCCGAGCCGATAGCCCAGCAGTGCCTGCGTCCCCGCCGAAGTGAAGAGCAGGCGAACGACTTGGGAGGCGGAGACGTGGGTCGAGTGCAGCATGCGGCAGCAATCCGCGAGAAACGCCGAGGACATGGCGAGGTCAACTATCGTCAGCGTCGGGGAGGGCATAGACAACCTCCCTCGACTGCCGCAGGCGGGTGTTGTCGTACCCTCGTTGGATGATCCGCCCAGGGTTGCCCCGGATGACAGACCGCGGGGGGACGCTGTAGGTCAGGTAGGTGCCCGGCAGCAACGTGGCGCCGTCGCCCACCTCCAGATCCCCCGCGATGATGCATCCCGGCCCGATCCACACCTCCCGGCCAATCCGGGGGCGCTGCACGTTGCCGTCGGCGACACCAAATCCAATGGTGACATGATTATGAATCAACGAACCAGCCCCCACCCTCTCCGCGCCACACATGAGGTACCCCCCGTCAGGGAGGTAGACCGGGCCTTCAAGTTCGCAATCCCCGAGCATCTCCGACTTGCACCTGATCTTGGCCAGGTAGTAGGCCGGCATTTCAAGTACCCGGGCGAGCCACCATTTCAGGCTGCCCAGGTTACGACGCGTCGTAGTGAAATATCCGATGCGATGCGCCGTGAGCAACCACAGTCCCCTTGACCTGAATGCCGTCAAGAGCACTCGCCAGGATGCAGCATGTTGCCCAAAGGTTGTCAGCCGATGATAGAAGTGCGCATCGGCAGCCACCTGAGCCAATACCCGGAGCATAGGGACCTTCTCGTGGCAGGGTGCCAGCCCGGCCAACTCGTGGCGGAATCTCAAGTCCGATGGAGGACAGGCCGTTGGCCAACGCAAGTTCGATACCGGTTCACTCCGGCAATGCCGCCTCGGTGGCCCGCCAACCGCAATCTGGATAATACTGGGGTCAAGACCGAGCCGGAAGCAAGGCCGCCCCGGGCCTTGGAGGAGCTCGAGGCACGTCAGGATGTTTCCCAGAGCAGGGAATAGGGGAGAAATTGCAAGATCGGCGCGATCGTCGCCGCCGTAGGAGGGCCCTCAACCCCACCCCCATGCCGTGTGGCTACCGAGCAGGTAGGCGTCTTCACCCACTCCGCGATGTCCGCGATGACCTGCGCATCGACCGCCCCCGCCACGCTGTACTCCAGGAGCGATCCGGTCCTTCAGGTCGAGGCAGGGCTTCTCGATGACGCGCCAAGAAGCAAGCGCGGCCAGAAACGTCAGAAGGAGGACCAGGAGGAGGTACAGGGTGAGCCGCGCCAGGCGCCAGGGCGAATCCGTCCCGCGTACCTGATCGCCGAGGAGGGGGGTCAGGAGCTGCTGGATGGGCTGATGGAAGAGGTACATCGCGTAGCTGTACTTTCCCAGGGTGCGAATGGTTCTCATAGAGAGGAAGGTCTGGAGACGACTTGGAGCACCAGGGCCGTCTTCCACGACGAACGCGATGAGGACCGCCGAGAGGATCGCGATGAGGCTCTGGCCAATGACCTGGACGGACAACTCAAAGGAGTGAAACCCGCGCTCGACTGCGACAAGTACCGCCAATCCAGTCCCCGCCAGCACGAACAGTGGGCCCTGCCACCGCATGAGCAGCCTCCTTCCAGTCTCATCGCGCATGAGCAAGGCCACCAGCGCGCCGGCGGCCAGCGCGTCCCAGCGCGCGACCGTGAGCCCATAGGCAATATTCTGGTCCATTCCCGAGAGGCGCAGCGCCAACCGGATGACTGGGGTCCCAAGCATCGCGATCAGACAGATGTTGGTGAGCCCCCCCCGTCCAACGTACCAGACGACGAGCGGCCACACGAGGTAAAACTGCTCCTCGACAGCGAGTGACCATGTGTGCGAAAGTGCGTTGATTCCCGGGGAGGTCGTGACCCAGTTCTGGACATAGACCCAGTACGCCCATCGGTGGCTCTGCCGAATGGCGTCGGCCCACTCCGGGCTCCAAGCGAGGCGCGGCGCGACGACGATTGTCAAAGCGATCATGGCGTAGTAGAGCGGGAAGATCCGCAGGATTCGACGGACGTAGAACGAATGGAAATACTGTGGCTGGCCCTTCGTGTCGAGAAGGATGCCGGTGATCAGGTACCCGGAGAGCACGAAGAAGACCTGAACGCCGATCCAACCTGTGGCCGCAATCGCGCTCACGAGCTTCAGGAGGATCTGTTCGCTCTCGCCGGCGATCCATGCAGAGTTATGTATGATCACGACGAGCACTGCCAACCCACGGATACCGTCGAGCGGCAACTTGCGTTCACTCGACAGAATCGCTGCGTTCGGTACGTCGTTCACATCCCCTCCTGCCGACCATCGCCCGCGGGGTTCGCTCAGCGATGTGGCCCGTTCATCATCGACACATCCGAGGCGGCAATGCACTCGGGTCGACATTGCGCCCCCGGATTCCAAGGCGAGCCACAAGTTCCACCCCGCGACTCGCCGGACCGCGGACCCCCTGGAGCAATGCCGGCCGCCACACAGTCAATGTTGCATGCGCGCCACATAGGGGGTTCTCAGCAGCCTTTTCACAATCGGCGACTACCCTACTGGCCGAAGAATGGCTGATCGAATCGACTCAAAGTCGTATTTGCCCGCTGGACCCCTCGGTAGCGTTTCCAGGACCACAATTCGCGCCGGCTGCATGTACCGTGGCAATTCACTGGCGGCATACCGCCTTATAGCCAGAACTGACCCCTCAGGCCGAAGCGCCACAACGGCGACGACACGCTGCCCGCGCACCTGATCAGGCTCTCCCAAGACAACTACATCGGTGACTTGTCCGGAGGCATGGATGACGTCGGCGACCTCGTCGGGGCTGATCCGGTAGCCTAGGGTTTTGATGACGTGATCTCGGCGACCGACGTAGAAGAGGCGACCGGCCTCGTCGGCTCTGACATAATCCCCTGAGAGGACGACTCGCTCCCCAGCGGGCACCCCAATGCCGGGTAGCGGCCCGGACCGAAAGACCCGCTCGGTCGACTCGGGGTCATTCCAGTAGCCGAGAGTGACGGTCGGCCCCCGGTGTACCAATTCGCCGACCTCTCCAGGTTCGCAGACCGTCAGGTCCTCGCGCACCACAAAGACCTGGGACTCCGGAATCGCGCGGCCCATGGAGCCCGGAAAAGCCTCCACTTCCTCCGGCGGCAGGAAGGTACTGCGAAAGACCTCGCTCAGGCCGTACATCAAGAAGAGTTTGGCTTGCGGCTGGACCTTTCTCAGGGCCAAGACAGCCTCCGGGGGGAGCCGACCGCCCGCACAGGTTATTGTTCTCAGCCTTGAAAGTGGAGCCTCCGTGAACGCAGGGGCCTGGAGCAGCTGCAGCCAAAGCGGTGGCACGGCGGCCAGCACCGTGACACAGTTCTTCCTAAGCGAGACGGAGAGGTCCTGTGCCAGCCCAGACCGCTCGACGACCAGGGTAGCCCCAGCGACCAGGCAGCACGTGAGTTGGTTGAAGCCGTAGACGAACCCGAATGGCAGCACACTGGCGATTCTATCGTCGGACCGAATGCCGAGGTATTCCGCCACGATCCTGGCACCGGCCCACAAATTGCCGTGACTGACCAAGACCCCTTTCGGCTGACCGGTCGATCCCGATGTGTAGACGAGCTGGGCAGGGTCAGCCGGAAGTCGCTCTATCGGAGTGCTGGGCGCCAGATCACGGATATCTGTGGGGGTGAGCCGCACGCCAGTGAATTCGATCTCACGGGTCAGGTTCCGCACCATGTCGGGATCGGTTATCAGGAACTCGGACCCCGAATGAGCCAGAATGTGCTCGACCTGACGGGCCACGTAGAGTTCGTTGACCAACACCGCGATGCCGCCCGCACCGGTGACACCGAAGAAGGCGGCGGCAACCTCAGGGCCTCGCCCAAGAAAGATTCCGACCCTGTCCCCGGGCCGCAGCCCAGCCCGGAGCAGGAAGGACGTATAAACCGCCGAGCGGGCGGAAAGTTCTGCAAAACTCGTGGTTTCGCCATCATCCACGATGGCTGGCCGCTGACCGAAGGATCGGCCGGCATGGCCCAGAAGCCAGGCAATATTGGCTTGAGAGAGTTCTTCGATTGAATCAAAGGTGGTGGGGGGAACCATGATCCCTCAACTAGGTCGACGCACCGTGATGGCGACCCCGGCAAGAGCGCCGGAACGAATGGAACGAGCCTGTGACGATGCCTGCAATTAACACACCATCGAATGCTGCGTTTCGTGACCCGGCGCTGCTGACGGATCAAATCGCCGACAGGCTGCGATCATTGCTCACATCGCGCCTCAACCGCCGAGGTTTTGTGGTGGCGATGAGCAGCGGCGTGGATAGCAGCGTCTGCGCGGGTCTGGCCGTACGCGCCGTCGGCCCCGAGCGGGTCTTCGGCCTCTTCCTTCCGGAGCGGGACAGCGACCCCCAGAGCCTCGAGATCGCCAAGGAGTGGGCCGACTCGCTCGGAATCCAGAGCCTGGCCGAGGATATCGCCCCTATCCTCGAAGCCGCAGGGTGCTACCACCGGCGGGACGAGGCGATCCGGCGCGCGGTCCCGGAGTACGGGCCGGGCTGGCGATGTAAGTTGTCCATTCCGGGAGGGGCAAAGCCAGGGGCGATCAACGTGACCCAACTGGTCGTCCAACCTCCGGATGGCCCGGCACGCCAGGTGAGACTCACCGCCACCGACTACCGGCAGATCGTCGCCGCAACGAATTTCAAGCAACGGGTCCGCAAGATGCTCGAGTACTACCACGCAGACCGCCTGCACTACGCGGTTGTCGGTACGCCCAACCGTCTGGAATTCGACCAGGGGTTCTTTGTGAAGGGTGGAGACGGATTGGCCGACCTCAAGCCGATCGCCCACCTCTACAAGACCGAAGTCTATGGCGTCGCCGAGCATCTCGGTGTGCCTCGGGCCGTGACCGACCGGCCTCCAACAACGGACACATTTTCGCTCCCCCAGACGCAGGAGGAGTTCTACTTCTCGGCTCCCGCCAAGATTCTGGACCTTGTGCTGCGAGCGAAAAACGCGGGGCGTCCGGCGGACGAAGCGGCCGCCGAACTCCGCCTCCAACCGGCGTTGGTGGAGGCATTGTACCACGACATCGATCAGAAGCGGCGGACCACAGCTTACCTCCACCTCACCTCGCTGCTGGTCGAAGAAGTCCCCGTCCCACTCGGTCGGCAACCCGACTGATGTGTGGCATCGCCGGAGTCGCGCGGGGGCAACCTGTAGGCGCCCCGCTCGAAATGCTCGGCCGCATGGCGGGCGCAATCCGTCATCGGGGCCCGGATGGCTACGGCTTCTTCACCAGCCCGCTGGTGGGGCTGGCCCACGTCCGCCTGAGCATCATAGACCTGGCCGGCGGTGCCCAACCGATGACGAACGAGGATGGCAGCGTCGTCATCAGTTATAACGGCGAGGTCTACAATTATCTGGAGCTTATGGCCGATTTGCAGTCACGCGGCCATCATTTTCGCACAACTTCCGATACTGAAGTCCTCGTGCATGGGTGGGAAGAGTGGGGCCCGGGCTCTTCCAGCGGCTGAACGGGCAATTTGCCTTCGCACTCTATGACCGACGGACGGAAGAACTCGTGCTCGCACGCGACCGATTCGGCGTCCGGCCTCTGTTCTACGCTGAACGGGCGGGGGACCTCTACTTCGGATCCGAAGTCAAAGCGCTGCTTGCCTCGGGGGAGGTCTCGCCCGAACCAGATCCGATCGGGCTCGATCAGGTCTTCACGTTTTGGGCTGCCCGCCCCCCACGTTCACCGTTCCGCGATGTCTGGCAGCTGGAACCCGGAACGTGGGCCCAATGGAGTCGTGGAAGGCTCAAAATTGAGCGGTACTACGCCCTCGACTATCCCGAGCAAGCCGAAGAACGCCCTGACGCCATTCACGCGCTGGATGAGCTACTGCACAACAGTGTCGCCTTGCGACTCCGGGCCGATGTGCCGGTCGGGGCCTACCTCAGCGGCGGACTCGATTCCAGCATTACCTCAGCGCTGGCCGGCAAGGAGTCTCCGTTCTCACTGAGAACTTTCTCGATCACTTTCCAGGATCCACGGTACGACGAAAGTGAGTTCCAGCAGGCGGTGGCCGGCACGGTGGGCTCCCTCCACACGGTGCGTCACATAACGGACTCCGACATCGCGGATGCACTTCCCTCGGTGGTCCGGCATGTCGAGACCCCCCTCCTCCGAACGGCCGCAGTCCCGATGTATCACCTTGCACGGGCGACCAGAGAGGCGGGGATTTCGGTTGTCCTCACCGGTGAGGGGGCGGACGAGCTCTTTCTTGGTTACGATCTCTTCAAGGAAGTTGCGATCCGCCTGTTCTGCCTCAGCCAACCCGAGTCCGCATCGCGCCCTCGCTTGTTCGACCGGCTCTATCCATACCTCGCATCACCCGGCGGCTCAAAGGGCGGCGAGATGTGGCAGCGGTCGTTCCTTGGCGCAGGGGAACCGGGCGATCCGCTCTTCTCTCACCTGCCCCGCTTCCGGACCGCCGGATGGCTCCGTGAGTTCTACAGCGACCAGATGATCGAACAGACCGGTCAACATGATGCCTTGGACGAGTTGCGAGGTGCGCTGCCGCCCGCGTTTAGGGGCTGGGCACCGCTGAATCAGGCAGCCTATCTGGAGATGGTCACGCTCCTGTCGCCGTATCTTCTGAGCAGCCAAGCGGACCGAGTCGGTATGGCACATGCCGTGGAGGGACGATATCCGTTTCTCGATCACCGCCTATTCGAATTCGCGGCCGCGCTTCCGACAAAGTCCCGCTTGCTCGGGCTCCGCGAAAAACGCATCCTCCGCCGCTGGGCGCGCGACCTGCTTCCCACAGCTGTGCTGCGCCGCACCAAACAACCTTACCGCGCTCCAGATGCGCCGCCGTTTCTCGCCCCGTCGGCTCCCCCGTGGGTCGAAGCCGAACTGTCGCGCGAATCGGTCGTTCGAGCCGGGATCTTTGCTCCTGGAGCGGTCTCTGGTCTCGTCCGGCGGTGCCGGAAGGGGGAGGCGGCAGGGATTCGCGAGCATCAGGCCCTTGTAGGCGTTGTATCATCCCAGCTCTGGCACCGAGAATTTATCCAGAGTTTCCGCTTACCACCGGCTCTCAGCGTTGCAGGCGCCGACGTGATCCTCCAATCAGAACTCGCGGGTAGCAGCGCATGAGAGTTCCGCATCACCGGGTTGGTGGGGTTGCGGGGCAGCGTCGGGCGAGTGCTGTCGTTCAAGTGCCGGGACCAGCGAGTGCGGCGCTTCGGGCGTCCACACTAGATTCTTTGTAGCTTGGGCTGATCGTATTTCCCCGCCACCCGGCGGGTGGTGCGTTCGACCTCACTCCGGAAAACGAGACTATGACCGAGAACGAAATCCTGAGCTCTGTGCGCGCCTTCCTGCAGGAGAACTTCCTGTATATGAAACCGGATTACGTCCTATCCAACGACGACTCATTGCTCAAGAAGGGCATTGTCGACTCCATGGGTGTCTTGGAAGTCCTGAGCTTTCTTGACGACTCATTCGGAGTAACGCCCAGCAACGACGAAGTCACGGAGGCCAACCTCGGAACACCGAACGCCATCGCCCGATTCGTGGCGGCAAAGCGTTCGGCGAACTTGGGCTAGTCCGGTGTCCGACTCGGATCGAGGATGCCAGTCGTGACCGAGGCCCCCATCGCCAAGGCGGCACCTCAGGAAGGCCGGGGCTCGATGATGGGCCGCCTGCGTCATCGGCTTGTGACGTCCCAGCATCCAGTGGCGCTCACCCTCAAAGTCACTCGGCGCCGCCTGCTCCGCATCGGGATCGCGCTCCCGCCGGCGGCGTTCCGCCCCTTTTTGTGGTGCTTCCTAGCCGTCCGGGGCCTCTGGTTTGGGATTTATCGCATTTTCGTCTGTGAGCCGCTCTTTCGGGCCTACTGCACCACCGTCGGGCGCGGATTTCGTACTGGGGTGTTCGTGCACTGGGTCCAGGGATCCGGTCGGATCATCGTCGGGAGCGACGTGACCCTCGACGGACGGTCCTCCTTCGCATTTGGCTCCTCCTTTAGCGAGGCGCCAACGCTCAGCATCGGAGACGGGACCACGATCGGGCACGGGTGCAGCTTCGCGGTCGGGAAAAGCATCACGATCGGCCGGCACTGCCTCATTGCCCAAGGCGTTTCGATGCTCGATTCGAGCGGGCATCCCCTCGACCCGGCCAAGCGACTGGCCGGCGCACCCCCTGATATCGAGGATGTCAAGCCAATTGTTGTCGGCGACAACGTGTGGATCGGTGATCAGGCCAAGATCATGCCGGGCGTGACAATCGGCGATGGGGCCGTTGTGGCGGCCGGTTCGGTAGTTGGAGGAAGCGTACCCCCAAACGTCTTAGTGGCTGGGTATCCTGCCCGGAAGATTCGTGACGTCACCTGACCAAACAGGCCTCCGCCTGAAGCCCAGTCGCTTCCCGGAATCAGTGGTGGTCAAATCGAGGATCGACCCATGTCCGCAACCCCATTCCTCCCCCAAGCCCTGGTGTGCGCCGCGATCTTGTGCGCGTGCACGGAGTCACCCGTGAGTTATCCATCCAGTGAGGTAGCTACGAGACTTGCCACTGTGACCCCGTCGCAATGGGCGGCCCTCGGGTCACGCCGAGTGTTCTTTGCCCACCAATCGGTTGGCGGCAACGTCACCGAGGGACTAGATCGGGTGTTGCGGGACTACCCCGCGATCCCGGTTCGCCTGGTACGGAGCAGTCAACCGGACACCGTGCCGGGAGGAGCGATTTTCCATAATTTTGTAGGCGACAATGGTCAACCATCCAGCAAGACGGAGGACTTCACTGCTATCGTACTCTCGACACAACACAATCCGATCGAGATCGGGATGCAGAAGTTCTGCTATGCAGACTTCAATCGACACACGGACGTCGACGCTGTCTTTGCGACGTACGAGCAACGCATCGAGGACCTGCGAGTGCTGCGACCAAACCTACAGATCGTTCACCTGACGACACCGTTGCTGGAAGAACGCTTTTCAGTGAAGGACATTGCTCGCGCCGCGTTGGGGCGGACCACTACAAAGGAGCAACTCGATCAGGTTCGCCGGTACAACGCGCGATTGCGGGCACGGTACTCGGGCGTGGACCCCATCTTTGACCTGGCGGCGATTCAGGCGCTGGGCGACCGCGGCGACCACGGCGACCAGAACGGCAGCCACGAGAATGAGAGTTTGACACCACGGTTCGCAACTGAGGATGGAGGACACCTCAACCCGGTCGGACAAGAGGTGGTTGCTGCAGAATTCCTCGTCTTTCTCGCGAACCTCTCGCCCAAGGAAGTTCCCGAGTAGGCAATTCCGCGCCTGCCCGGGTTCGTTGGACCGAAAGCGACGCTGTGCCTGTGACCGCCCGGGGTTCACTGGCGACCAGCCTCCTGGGGAGTCTCCTCCTTCTCCCGCCTCCACTCCAGGTACGAATACACCACCGGCCAGAGCACCATCCCGAAGACCGCCACCAGCATGGCGGTCGTGGAGTTCCGGCCCATCGGAATGAACGCTGTGGCAACGAATACCAGCCCGGCGATCGTAAATGCGTAGCCGCCAATTCGGTGCGTCTTCCGCCACACCCGCTCGCTGCTCAGCGTCCACGGCGTCCGGATGCCCATGAACCAGTTCGGCCGGATCCGGGGCAGCAGGTTCCCCATGAAGACGAACAGCGCGCCGAGGAGGATCGGAAGCACCGACCGCATGTCGAACGGCCAGCCCAGAGCTGATCCGAGAATCAGGACCTGGACGATACCGACGAAGCCGATGATCACGTTGACCAGCAGGAAGTACACCGACCCATGGAACTCATAGTTCTTCTTGAGGGGGTCGATGTTCGGGAGGGCGGCGAAGATCAGCGTCATCAGCGCCATGACGGCCGGCATGAGGAACGCCGCGAAGGCCGGGGACGACCACCCGTTGGGCTGGCCGTTGACGCCCCAGTGCGTCGCAACCCGTTCCGGGAGTTGCGGCCAGGCCCACCACGAGAAGGCCAGTGTCGCGAGGGTGACGAGAATGGCGGGCATCAGCTTACGCATTGCGGCGCTCCTTGCGGCGAGGGGCGATTTCGAGCAGGTGCTGCAGGGCATCCTGCACCACCGTGGTGTTGAGGGAGTACCGGATGAACTGGCCGTCCCGGGTGGCGAGCACCAGCCCGGCTTCCTTCAGCACCGAGAGATGGTGCGACACCGACGCCCACGCCACCGGAAATTGCGCGGCAATCTCGCCGGCAGGGAGGTCCCCGTCCCGCAGCATGGCGAGAATGGCCCGGCGGGTCGGGTCGGCGAGCGCCTTGAAGGTCTGGTCGATCACAACGCTAAGATATCTGTCTAATTATCTAAGTCAAGCTCAACCCCTCACCGCCTTCCCTCTCCCTCCGGGAAAGCGGGGGATGCCAGCGTTGCGGATCGTCATCCCGACGCAAGTCGGGATTCCCGCTTTCTCGGGCCAATGGACCCGGCGACCCTGCCCCGGCGAAAGCCGGGGGCCGGGGCGACAGCGACTCGACCTCCGCCCTCCGCCCCGCTGCCCCGCTGCCCCGCTGCCCGCCTGCCTCGCTGCCTTGCCCTGCCTCCCCAGCCGTACGACTTTTCTCCCATGCCCCGCCCCGATTCCGCCGTCGAGGAACGCACCCGCCTGGTGCGGCGCGTTCTGCTGGGCGTCCTCCTCGCCAACCTGGCGGTGGTCGCCGTCAAGTTCCTGGTGGGTTTCGGAATCGGCTCGCTCGCCGTGGTCGGTGACGCGGTGCACTCCTCGGTCGATGCGATCAACAACCTCTTCGGGCTGGCCGTGGTGCGTTTCGCCTCGAAGGGGCCCGACGCCGAGCACCCCTACGGCCACGCCAAGTTCGAGAGTCTCGGCGCGCTCCTGATCGTCGTCTTCCTCTCCCTCTCCGTGTTCGAGCTGCTGCGCGGCGCCTGGGCCCGCCTCGTGGAGGGCGCCCCCGCGCTCGTCATCAGCCCCGTGCAGGTCATCCTCCTCCTCTTCACCCTGCTCATCAATCTCTGGGTCGTCTGGTACGAGACCCGGGCCGGCCGCCGGCTGAAGAGTCCGATCCTCCTCGCCGACGCCTCCCACACCCGCGTCGACGTGTTCATCACGATCGCCGTCCTCGGCGGGCTGTACCTGACCCATCTCGGCTACCCGATCGCCGATCCCATCCTGGCCATCGTCGTCGCGTTCCTCGTGGTGCGGGTGGGCTGGGAAATCGTCGGGCACTCGCTCCCGACGCTGGTGGACGGCGCCGCGGTGGACGAGCCCTCGATCCGGGTGGCGGCCGAGGCAGTGGATGGGGTGCGCTCGGCGTATGCCATCCGTTCCCGCACGGCGGCGGCGCTTTCCTTCGCGGAGGTGACGATTGCGGTCGACGGCGCTCAGAACGTGACCGCGGCGCACGAGATCGCCGACGCGGTCGAGGACAAGCTGCGCGACGACCTCGGCTTCAACCACGTCCAGGTGCACGTCGAGCCATGCTGACCCTCGAGCAGGCCCGACAGCAGCGCCGCCGCCGGTCCCCGCCGTCGCTCAAGCAGCAGTACCAGGAATTCGTGATGCAGCGGGTCGAGGCCTTCAAGAACTCGATGTCGCGCGAGGAACTGCTCCGGCTCGGCGACGAGGCCGTCTCCGAAATGGAGGCCACCATCCAGGGTCAGTTCATGCTGACCGAGGTGCTGATGGTGGACCAGGTGGATCGCCTCATCATCAAGCGCCTCCGGCTTCGCTCGTACGCCAAGTGGCGTGAGCAGTACCTGACGCTGCGGGCGGCGCAGCGGGAGCCGATGCACTGGGGGGTCGACCCGAGCAGTCCCGTGGCGCGCATCCTTCCGCGGCTGGAGCCCGGCGATTCTGCGCTGGTTTTCGGCACCGGCGCCGAGCCGACGACGTACCTCCTCGCCGCGCACGACGTCGAGGTCACCTTCGTGGCGGGAAATATCGGGACGGTCGAGCGGGTCGAGTCGCGGATGGCTTCGGAATCGCTGGGGAGCCAGTTCGAGGCATTCGTGGTGCCGATCGGCGGACAGGTTCACCAGCTTCGTCCCGCGGGTGGACCTGGTGGTCATCGATGCCGGCGAGCTCACGCCGCTCGACCCGGATGGCCGACGGGCCGTGGTGGAACAGGTGCAGTGGCTTACGGAGCCCGGGGGCGTCCATGCCGTGCTGCCGACGCGCAGCCTCGCGCCGCACGCGTTTCGCACATTGTACGAGGGGTGGACCGAGGAGGAAGCGGAACGGGTGGGAGGAGGGCGAGGCCGGCGCGAGGGGCTGCTCTTCTCGAAGGAACTGGGTCGAATCGACACGAAGTGACCAACCGGAGCGTGTCGCTTCGACACGGTAACCTTCGGTACAGTTTTGTAAGCCACATATTATCAACCACTTACATTGAACTCCAGCACGGCACGGCTGGTGCTCCTTGGTCGTGGTCCCGGCACGAGGCCGGGAATCACCACCGCAAGGAAGTGCCAGATGACCAGCCTCCCCGTACTGCTCGACGAGACGACTGTCGGCATCGTGATCCGGACCCCGAGCGCGGCCCCGCGCCCCGTGCGGTTCTGGGCCTATCTGTGGGCCACCGATGAGGCCACCGAAGGCCGTCCCTGGCATGAGCGGGTCCCGGTGGAGCGCATCGCGGCCGCCTGATTGCGTGGTTGGTCCAGGAAAGTGAAAGGCCCCCGGTTTGGGGGCCTTTGTTTTTGCCTCTACGGCGTCACGATCGTCCCCATCCGAACCACCTCGAAGTCGCTCCCCTTCACGTTCCGGAAGGCGTCGAAGATGGCGGGATCCCACCGCGTATCGGAGACGCCGGAGACGTACCAGTTCGATCCGTTGTCGGCCAGGATCATTCCGTACTTCTTGAGCGCATCGAGCACGACGCGCGCATCGTGCGGGTACCCGCTGGTGTCGAAGGTGGCCTTGAGCCGCACCCGCATGCCCATCGGCGGCCGCGCGGGGTCGGTGGATGAGCTGGCCCAATGTCGGGCCGGGTGCACGTAGGCCTGGCGCGTCTGGGCCGCCGTGAACCGGAGGGCGTGGTTGATGGCGCCTGCGGCGACCTCGTCGTAGCGGGCGAGGCCCGGAAAGATCGGGAGCCCCGCGGCGTCGGCGGAGGTCCATCCCGCGGGGCGGAGCGCATTGGAGTTCAGGTCGAAGATCGCGCCGGAGCCCGCCCGCCACCCCGCCCCACCCGATGGCGGGTAGGCGGCGTAGAGCTCGTAGAGGATCCAGTTGTCGCGATCGATGATCAGGATGTGGCGGTCTCCTGCAGCTGCCGGCGCCTCCTTCGATCGGCGCGTTGGCGGGAATCGGGTACGGGCCGGCGTCGCTCTCGTCGGCGTAGTCGAAGGTGACAGGCAGCTTCGGCGTGTTCCCGGCGACGACGACGTAGGGAATCCCGTAGTACGTCTCGGTCGTCCCCCAGTCGGGGTGCAGGCTGGTGTTGAGCCCGATGCTGGCGATCAGCACGTCGGACGCGGGATCGACCGCGGCGGTGTCGATCCGGAGATTCCAGGCGTTGTCGGCGGGAAAGGGCACGCGCCCGTTGAGGGAGGCGTTGACGCCCAGGTCGGCGGAGCCGGTCGGCGTGTCGAGGCCGGTCGGTTCGGATCCGCTGCCGCATGCGGCGAGACCAAGCACGCAAAACGCCGCGATGAACGTGTTGGACATGTCGGAATTGTTCATGCCCGGATGGAACCCGCACATTCCGGACCTGCCGCAGCAAGCCAAGTCAAATTGTGATGGGGAGCACTTCGCGGTGCGGAGGGAAACGCATGGGGCCGGCGGCAGGCCGGCCCCGTTGCATCCGGTGGAGCTACTTGCCCTTCTTCGCCGGTGCCTTCTTCTTGGCGGGCGCCCGCTTCTTGGCAGGAGCCTTCTTCACGGCCTTCTTCGCTGCCTTCTTTGCTGGCGCCTTCTTGGCGGCCTTCTTGGCTGCGCGCTTCTTGACTGCCATGCTGACCTCTGGTGTCGAGGAGTTCCGCCGGCCCGAATGGCCATCCGGATGTTACAACATCGCGCATTTCGATTTTCGCGCAATAGCCGGGGCGGGGCGAAGTCGTTGCGGGGCGCGCGATTGTCCCCTTGCCGCCACGCCTCCAGCCCCGTAGAATCGAACCATCCCTTCCACGCGTGAGTCGTACCCGACGATGCCTTCGCTGACAGTCAACGGACAATCCGTGCCGATCGCCGAGGGCGATACCATCCTCGATGCGGCACGCGCGCACGGCGTGGAGATTCCCACCCTCTGCTGGTACCCGAAGCTCCCCACCGTCGGGAACTGCCGCATCTGCCTCGTTTCCGTCGAGGGACAGAACAAGCTGCTGCCCGCCTGCGCCACGCCGGCCGCCGATGGCATGGTGGTCGAGACCGAGAGCGCGGCCGCCGCCGACAACCGCCGCGGCGTGCTCGGCATGCTGCTCGAGCGCTACCCGTTGGAGCACCTGCGCGGGAACGGCAGCGCGCCCCCGCCGCGCAACGAGTTCGAAGGGTACGTGAAGCAGTACCAGGTGCCGATTCCCACCGACCAACCCCTCGGCCTCCGCGGCGGCGACACCCGCCCCGGTGACGTCATGATCCAGCACGATATGTCGCTCTGCATCCTCTGCACCCGCTGTGTCCGCGCCTGCGACGACATCCAGGAAGTCGGCGTCCTCGATGTCGGCCAGCGCGGCCCGCACACCGAGATCATCGTCGGCGGCGACGGCGACCCCGACCACGCCGGCTGCACCTGGTGCGGCGAGTGCGTCCGGGTCTGTCCCACCGGCGCCATCTTCGAGGTGATTCCCCGCGAGCGATTCGGGGCGGAGGCGGTTCGCCATCCCGACACCGTCACCCGGTCGGTCTGCCCCTATTGCGGCGTCGGATGCCAGGTGGATCTCCACGTGAAGGACGGGGAGCTGGTGCGCGTCACGTCGCCCTGGATCGAGGAGAACACGCCGAACCAGGGCAGCACCTGCGTGAAGGGTCGGTTCGGCACCGACTACGCGCAGCATCGCGACCGGCTCACTGTCCCGCTGATCCGGAAGGGTTGGGTCCAGGAGGGAACGACCTGGCGCTGGACGGGCGAGACGCCGAGACGCCGGGAGGGACCGTGGCAGACCATCGAGGAGATTGGCGGCGGCAGGAAGCCGCGCCCCCCGAAGCGCAGCGTCGGGAAGCCGCCCCAGACCGGCCTGCCGATCGTGGGCGACGGCGACGTGCGCGACAGGGCGACCACCCCGGCCGAATGGTACGACGCCTTCCGTGAGGCCACCTGGGAGGAGGCGATGAGCCTCACCGCCCAGGAACTTCTCCGCATCAAGACCCAGCACGGCCCCCGCGCCCTCGCCGCGCTCTCCTCCGCCAAGTGCAGCAACGAGGACAACTACCTCTTCATGCGGATGGTGCGCGGCGCCCTCGGCACCAACAGCGTGGATCACTGCACCCGCCTCTGCCACTCGACCTCGGTGTCCGCCATGAGCCGCGCCCTGAGCACCTCGGCGGCGTCAGGCTCGATGCGGGAAATCGAGGAGGCGTGCGACGTCATCTTCATCTCCGGCGCCAACGTCACCGAGAACCACCCGGTCTTCGGGGCACTCATCAAGCGGGCCGTGACCCGGGGCGCCAAGCTGGTGGTGGCCGACGTGCGGCGCACCGAACTCGCCGCCCTGGCCGATGTGCACCTGCAGCTCCTTCCCGGCACCGACGTGGCGCTCTACAGCACCATGCTCAATCACATCCTGGGCAAGGGCCTCGAGAACAAGGAGTTCATTCGCACCCGCACGAAGGAGTTCGAGCAGGTGCGGGCCGCCGTGGCGCCCTACACGCTCGATGTCGGGCAGAAGCTCACCGGCGTGCCGGCCGCCCTGATCGCGCGGGCTGCCGAACTCTATGCAAGCGGACCGAACACCTCCACGCTCTGGGCCATGGGACTGACCCAGCACGCCACCGGCACCGACATCGTGGCGAGCCTGCTGAACCTGCTGCTGGCGTGCGGGATGATCGGCCGCTGGGGCGCGGCGATGCTGCCGATCCGCGGCCAGAACAACGTGCAGGGGGCCAGCGACGTCGGCGCGATTCCCTTCGCCTACACCGACTACCGCTCCGTCACCAATCCGGAGAACCGGGCCGACTACGCCAGGGCGTGGGGACTCCCCGAGGAGGCGCTCTCCCTCGAAAACGGCCTGATGGTGACGGAAATGACCAAGTCCGACAGCGGGGTTCGTGGCCTGTATATCATGGGAGAGAATCCCGTCATTTCCGACCCCGACGTGGCGCACGCGGAAGAATGGGTGCGCGGGCTCGAGTTTCTCGGTGTGCAGGACCTCTTTCTGACCGACACCGCGCGGTGGGCCGACGTGGTCCTGCCCGGATCCTCCTTCGCGGAGAAGGAGGGGACGTTCGCCAACACTGAGCGGCGTATCCAGCTCTCCTCTCCCGCCCTGGCGCCCCCCGGCCAGGCCCGGCGCGACCTCGATATCCTGATCGACTTGACCGAGCGCCTGGGTCTCAAGAGCGAGTACGCCGGTGCCGAAGCGGTGATGAAGGAGATCGCGTCGGTGACACCCTCCTGGGCCGGCCTCACCTACGAGGGCCTGCGCCAGCACAACTTCGGCCTCCAATATCCGGTGCTGACGCCCGACTCCGACGGCACCGCGTTTCTCTTCGAGGACAAGTTCCCGACACCCGATGGCCGGGCGCTCTTCGTGCCGGTGGAGTTCCTCCCGCCCAACGAACTGCCCGATGCCGAGTACCCGTTCGTGATGGGCACCGGCCGGCAGATGTACCACTGGCACACGGGGACCATGACCCGCCGCTCGACTGGCCTGGACTCTCGTGAACCCGTGCCGACGGTGGAAATGCATCCGGAAGACGTGGCAGCACTCGGCGTGACCGACGGCGAGACCGTCCGCATCACCTCACGCCGCGGGAGCATCCTGATCGGCGTGCGCGCGTCAGGCCGGCAGGCCCGCGGCCAGGTGTTCGTGCCCATGCACTACCGCGAGGCGGCGGCCAACCTGCTGACCAATCCGGCGCTGGATCCGTATGCGAAGATTGCAAGCTTCAAGGTGAGTGCGGTGAGAATTGAGAGGACTGGGGACTGAGGACTGAGGACCGCTGTTATCTTCAGCAGAACTTTCCGAACGAAAGAGACTATGCGAGCGCTTGTTAAGACCGCCCCCGGCATCGGCATGGAGCTGCGGGAGGTCCCCGTTCCTGCCTGCGGACCCAACGACGTCCTGATTCGCGTCCACCACGCGGGCGTCTGCGGCACCGACCTCCATATCTGGGAGTGGGACTCCTGGGCCAGCAACCGGCTGAAGCCGCCGGTGGTCATCGGCCACGAGTTCGCCGGCCGCATCGAGAAGATGGGCCCGGAAGCCGAGGCGGAAGGACTGCTCGACGTCGGTGACCTCGTCACCGCCGAGGGGCACATCATCTGCGGACACTGCCTCCAGTGCCGCACCGGCAACGGGCACCTCTGCCAGCGCACCTCGATCATCGGTGTGGACCGCGACGGCGCCTTTGCCGACTACATCGCGATGCCCGCCTCCAACGTCATGAAGCTCGGCGGGATCCCCACCGAAATCGGCGCCATCATGGACCCGATGGGGAACGCCTTCCACACCGTCCTCGAGGGCGACGCCGTCATCGGGAGCGCGGTGCTGGTGCTGGGCTGCGGCCCCATCGGCTGCTTTGCCGTGGGGGTGGCGCGCGCGGCCGGCGCCTCGCTGGTCATCGCGAGCGACCTCAACGACAAGCGGCTCGGCATCGCGAAGCAGATGGGGGCCCACGTGACCCTCAACCCAACGAAGGACGACGTCCTCGCGCGGGTGCGGGAACTCACCAACGGCGACGGGGTGGATCTCGTCTGCGAAATGAGCGGCCACCCGGCCGGCCACGCCCAGGCCTTTGCGGTGGCGCGGCTCGGCGGACGCGTCAACCTGCTTGGCACGCCGAGCAAGACGACCGAGGTGAGTTTTGCGCGGGACATCATCTTCAAGGGGCTGACGCTCTACGGCGTGACCGGGCGCAAGATGTACCACACCTGGCACGTGATGCAGCGCTACCTCCGCGCCGGGCAGATCGACCCGATGCCCGTCGTGACCCACCGCTTCCCGCTCGAGAAGATCGCCGACGCCATCCAGGTCATCAAGGACGGGCAGGCCGGCAAGGTCATCCTGGAGATCGGCTCGTGAGCACCAACCTCGATACCCGGGTCCACGCCGAGCTGGCGCAATTCAAGGCCGATGGCGTCTACAAGAAGCTCAACTACCTGGCCAGCCCCCAGGCCGCACGAGTGGAGATGGAGGGACGGGGCTCCGTCATCATCCTTTCCTCCAACAACTATCTCGGACTGTCCAACGAACCGGCGGTCGTGGCGGCGGGCAAGAAGGCGCTCGACCGGTACGGCGCCGGCACCGGCTCCGTCCGGTTCATCTGCGGCACCTTCTCGATCCACCGGGACCTCGAGGCGGCCTGTGCCCGGCTTGTGGGAACCGAGGCGTCACTCAGCTTCGTGAGCTGCTGGAACGCCAACGAGGCGGTACCCGGCACCCTGCTCACCGAACACGACCTCATCCTGAGCGACCAGCTCAACCACGCCTCGATCATCGACGGCCTGCGGCTGGCCAAGGCCATCACCAAGTGCCAGACCGGAGTCTACAAGCACGGCGACCTCGACGACCTCCGCGCCAAGCTCGCAGCGGCCGCCGACCGCAAGGTGAAGATGGTGATCACCGACGGTGTCTTCTCGATGGAAGGGGCCATCGCCAAGCTCCCCGACATCGCCGCCATCTGCCGCGAGTACGGGGCGGTGCTGGTGGTGGACGACTCCCACTCGACCGGCGTCCTCGGCAAGACCGGCCGCGGCACCGCCGAGCACTTCGGGATGGTGGGCCAGGTGGACATCATCACCTCGACCCTCGGCAAGGCACTGGGCGGGGCGGCGGGGGGCTTCGTGGCCGGTACCGCCGAGGTCTGCGATTACCTGACCCAGCGGGCACGGCCGCAGCTCTTCTCCAACGCCCTGCCGGCCACGGTGGCGGGGAGCGCGCTGGCCAGCATCGAGTTCCTGGAGCAGCACCCGGAGCGGGTCACCCTGCTCCGCGAGAACGCCAACTATTTCCGGGAGCAGCTCCTCGGGCTCGGCTTCGCACCCCTGGCGGGCGAGACACCGATCATCCCAGTCATCCTCGGGGAGACCTCCGCCGCCATCCGGATGAGCAACATGCTCCTCGACGAGGGGGTGTTCGTGACCGGGTTCGGTTTTCCGGTGGTGCCCCAGGGGCAGGCCCGGGTCCGCTGCCAGGTTTCCGCAGCCCACTCGAGGGCCGATCTGGATGAGGCGCTGGCGGCCTTCAAGAAGGTCGGGACGAAGCTGGGGCTGATCTAGCCCCCAACCCCATTCCCCAAGGCGTCTTGCAACCCCCCCGTCACCCTGCAAGTCGGTGCGCGGGTTCCCCCCGTCCCCCCCACCCCAGTGACGCTTCCAATCTGCCCGAGATGACCGAGGTCAACCCATTGGGGTCTAGTGTTTTAGGGCGATCCTTCCTATCTTGGACAGGCCCCGTTCCTCACCCCCACGGCCGTGGGGGCAAGGAATTTGCCCGAAGGTGACACCAATCGCAGTGTCGTGACCGGTCCTCGGACCCCCTTGGGCCGATTCTTCCAGGAGGCAGACTGATGCGTGTGCTCACCCGTGCCCTTGCGACGCTCGGCCTGGCAGCCCTTGCCGGCGCCACCGCGCTCAGCGCCCAGTCCGCTGGTGTGGGCGCGTATCGCTTCTACCTCGGCGCCTCCGGTGGTGCCATGAGCTTCGAGACTGAGAGCCAGTCCCGCGGCACCATCCCGATGTTCGGCGGGAACGCACTGATCACCGCCAAGCGGGCCGCCCTCCTGATCGGGGTCGACATCGGTCTTGGCAGCAGCGAGAACGCCTCGATGTACGACGCGGTGGACACTACCTTCACCCTCACCCGCGACGTCACCTTCGACAACATCAATCGCTACTACTTCATGCTGATGGCGTATCCGCTGAAGTCGCATATCCAGCCCTTCTTCGGGATCGGCTGGGGCATCCAGACGCTGTCGAACGTCCAGGTGCAGGGCACCTTCGCGGACAACTATGAGAAGGAACTCCAGCAGCAGCAGGCCGAAGACCTCGGCAGCACCGCCTACATGCAGTTCGTGGCGGGTCTCGAGATTCGGGTCGGCATCGTAAACGTCTTCGGCTCGCTCTCCGCGGCCACCGCCCCCAACAGCTACGACCTGGTCAATCATTCGATCTATACAGGCCAGGCAGGCCTCCGGCTCAGCCTCGGCAAGTCGCGCGACGACATCGACTAGGCAACCCAGCAGCGACACGCGAAACGGGCGCACCATCTGGTGCGCCCGTTGCTTTTTCCCCTCTCCTCGCTGAAACCCCTCACCCCCAACCCCCTCTCCCCGGGAGAGCGGGCTAGCCGCGAGGCGCCGATCGAGACGCCCAGCGAGTGCCGCCCTCCACGAATCTCAGGGGCCAGTCCACGGCCCTGGTGATGCCGATCCTCGGAGTGGCCACCGGGGGCGCCAGGGCGTCGCCCTGGTAGATCCGGAGCACCGCACCGCGCATTGGCTGCTGATCGAGCGAGCGGGTGATGCCGAGGGCCTGGGTGAGCCGTCCGGGGCCGGCGGCGAGCAGCCGATCGGCCACCCCTCCCCGCCGCCGGCGCATGGTCGGGAGGCCCTCCAGCGGCTCCACGGCACGGAGGAGCACCGCCCCTTCGTTTGGTGTGCGGCCGGCCACCAGATTGGCGCACCAGTGCACACCGTAGGAGAGGTAGACGTACCAGGCGCCCGCTGGCCCGTAGAGCCCCTCATTTTGGGCGTGGCGGCGGTTCTGGAAGCCGTGGGAGGCGGGGTCGCGCTGGCCAAGGTAGGCCTCCACCTCGACGATGCGCCCCGTGGTCCTCGTACCACGCACCGTCGACACGATGACGGTGCCGATCAGCTCCCGCGCCACCACCTCGGCGGGGCGGCGGAAAAAGGAAACGGGCAGCAGCGCCGCCCGTTTCGTCCCGCTCATTCTGCCTTCTTGGCCCGTGGCTTCCGGGCCGCCCGCTTCTTCTTCACCGGGGCCGCTGCAGCGGGCTCTCCGCTGCCGTCTTCGGCGACTTGGCTGCCTTCGCCGCCTTTGACGACTTCTTGACGCCGCCCACGGCTTCCCCGCTTCCCCGCTTCCCCGCCGATCCGCCCTCGTCATCGACGACGACCATCCCCACCAACGGGATCTCCGACTTCTGTGAGCCCATCCGTGCGCCGCGGCGGAACCGCCCCGGTGCCGTCGGGACGATGGTCGCGACCGCAGCGGCGGGCGGCGACTTGCCGTCTTCCGCACTCGGGGCCGCCACCGCATCCACGGCCGGCGACGGCCTCGCGGCGGGTCGCCGATGGGGAACCGCGATGTCGGTCGGGTGGACCGACACTTCGTAGCTGTCGTCGCCCGTCTTCCGGACATCCGCCACTTCGGCGTCGTTCGCCTGGCGGAGCAGCTTGGCGAAGCGCCCGGTTTCGAGCAGGGTGTCCTCACGGCCATGGAGCGCCGCCATCCGGGCCCGCAGTGCGTCGTGCGCCACCGGATTGGGAAGTTCGGCCAGGACCTGCGCCATCAGCGCGAACGCCGAGGCGAGGGTGAGCCCCTTCGGCCCGGTCGCTGCCGCTGCACCCTCCCCGGCGGGACGATCTTCGCCACGGCCACGACCACGGCCCCCCCGACGACGACCACGCCCCTTCTTCTCCTCCGGGTCCGTCGTGGCGGCGGGCGCGGGCACGGCGGCCTGGGCCACGGCATGCCGTGCCCCTGCGGCCCCGCGGCCCCGCGGCCCCGCGGCCCGCCCCGTATCGGTTCGACGCCGCCTGCGACCGGCGCGATCTCGTACTGGCCGTTCTCCATCTTGTTGACGACCAGGATCCCCTTGGCACCGGCATCGGTCACGAACTTGCTGAACCGGCTGTACCCGGCATTCTTCTCGTCGAAGTGCGGGTCGATCTGCTTCATCACCTGCTTCAGCCGGTCGGAACGCATGACGTCGTCGTTCCGGACCATCTGGGCCGCGGCCTCGCGCACCAGCTCCCAGGGGTCGCGCTGGATGGAGGGGGTGTCCTCCTCCTTCGTGAGCCCCGCCAGGTCGCTGTACGAGTAGTACTCGTCGCAATTCTGGATCAGGAGGTCGCTGGCCGACTCCCGGATGCCGACGCCGATGACGTACTTCCCGTACTCCTTCAGCTTGATGACCATCGACGAGAAGTCACTGTCGCCCGAGAGCAGGATGAAGGTGCCGATTTCGGGCCGGGTAAAGACCAGCTCGATGGCATCGACCGCGAGACGGATGTCGGTGGCGTTCTTCTTGTTGGTGCCGAAGGCGGGGGCGAAGATCAGGTCGATCGACGACTCCGAGAGCGGCACGATGTACTGCGGGTAGCGGCGCCAGTCGGCGTAGGCCCGCTGGACGGCCACCTTCCCCTTGATAATGTCGCTGTTGAGGAGGGTCCGCAGTTCCTTGGTCAGGTCCGAGCGGATGCCGAGGGTGACGTTGTCGAAGTCGATGAGCAGCGCCGCGTTCGGGGCGTGCACGGTGGCGGCGGTCGCGGCGACCGGACGGCCGGCGCGGATGATGTGACGGTTGTTCACGTAGTATTCAGCTCCAGGTCCACCACTCGCGCCAGCTCCATTCGCTTGACCTTCCCGGACCCGGTCATCGGGAAGGCGTCGAAGAAGCGGACGAGGTCAGGGACCTTGTAGTCCACAAGTTGGTCGCGACCGAACTCCTTGAGTTCGTCGCCGGTCAGGATGGCCCCTTCCACCGGCACGACGCAGGCGCACACCAGCTCCCCGAGCAATTCGTTGGGGACGCCGACCACGCATACGTCGTCCACGGCCGGATGGGTCCGGAGGACGTCTTCCACTTCCCTGGGCGTGACGTTGTTGCCGCCGCGAATGATCATCTCCTTGCGGCGACCCACGATCTGCACGGCGCCCGCCTCGTCCACCACCACGAGGTCGCCGGTGAGGAGAAACCCCTCCGGTCCGTGGGCGCGTGCCGTCTCGCCCGGCATGCGGTGATACCCCAGCATCACGTTGGCACCCTTCACCGCGAGTTCGCCAACGGCTTCCGGCCCATGCAAGCTCCCGGTCGCCAAGTCCACCACCTTCACCTCCACCCCCGGGAGGGGGCATCCCACCGTCTGCGCGCGACGCTCGGCCGGGTCGCCGGGCCGCGTCATGCAGATGGTGGGGCCCGTCTCCGTGAGCCCGTACGCGATCTCCACATTGCACCAGGCGCGAATCTTCCGCACCAGGTCGGGCGACACCGGCGCGCCCGCCACCACCCCCGTCCGCAGCGCCGAGAGATCGCGGCCCGCGAACGTCCTGTCCCGCATCAGGAGCTGGAACATCGTCGGCACACCATGGCAGACGGTGATCCGCTCCCGCTCCAGCAGTTCCAGCGCTCCACCCGCCTCGAACCGCTCCTGCAGCACCAGGGTGCCGCCAGCGGCGATGGTCCCGATCACGGTCGAGACACCGAAGACATGGAAGAAGGGCACCGTGCCCAGCACCCGGTCTCCCTCGACCAATTCCAGCGCCTCGGCGCTCAGACGGGCCGTGTCCACCAGGTTCCGGTGCGAGAGGAGCACACCCTTCGGCTTCCCCATGGTGCCGGAGGTGTAGAGGAGCGCCAGCGGCTCGTCCGCTCCGCGAGTCGCGGCTGAAGCCGCGGCCACCGCTGTCACCCCCGCGAAAGCGGGGGTCCAGCCCTGACTTCCCTTTGATGCCAGATCCTCAAATTGCAGGAATCTGTCGTCCGTCCACAGATCCTCCGGCCCCACCGTGATCACGTGGTGAAGGTCGGGAAGGTCCGGAAGCATCTCCTCATACAGCTCGAGGTAGTCGGTCCCGCTCCAGACCTCCGGCGTGACGACGACCTTCGCCTCGGAGTGCCTGAGCTGGTACTTCAGCTCGTGGAAGCTCAGCCCCGGGTCGAGCGGCACCACGGTGGCGCCGAGCCTGGCACCTGCCAGGAAGGCCACCACCCACTCCGGCCAGTTGGGGAGGTCCACCGCCAGCTTGTCCCCTGCCCCGACGCCCAGCCCTTGCAGCGACGCGGCCAACCCCGCCGCCTGCCGATCCACCTCGGCGTAGCTGAACCGCAGCGCCCCGTGGACCACCAGTTCCCGGTCTGGATGCGCCTGCACCCGTTCCTGGAAGAGGGTGGCGAGGTGGCTGCTGGGCACGGCTAGGGCTCCGAAGCGAAGGAACCCAGTAATATAGCGGGGGATCCCCCCTCTCCACATGGTGGAGAGG
>CAVVKJ010000019.1:0-113906 GCA_963748815.1 uncultured Gemmatimonadales bacterium
CGCCCGACGGCAAGACCTTCGTGATGGTGCGCCTGAACCCGGCGTCCCGGATCATGGTCCTCCAGAACCTGCCCGGGTTGGTGGCAACACTGCGGGGAAACACTCCGCCCTCCCCCATATCTCGCGGTATCATAAAGGGTTATCCCTTATCGACTCTCGCGTCTCCCGGCCCCGGCTTTCGCCGGGGCAGGGTCGCCGTTCATTGGCGGATTCCGGCACGCGAATGACGATTTTCGCGACTGGACGGTAATTTGACTCCACGCTTCCCCGCCTGACCGAGGCCCTGTCCGACCGCTACCGCCTCGAGCGCGAGCTCGGCCAGGGCGGCATGGCCACCGTGTACCTGGCCCAGGACATCAAGCACGACCGCAAGGTCGCCATCAAGGTGCTGCGGCCCGAGCTGGCGGCGGTCATCGGCGCCGAGCGCTTCCTGAGTGAAATCAAGACAACGGCGAATCTTCAACATCCTCACATTCTCCCGTTACACGACAGCGGGGAAGCGGGGACGCGGGGAAGCGGGAGGAACATTCCTCTACTACGTCATGCCGTACGTCGAGGGCGAGACGGTCCGCGACCGGATCAGCCGCGAGAAGCAGCTCCCGGTGGACGACGCGGTCCGCATCACCACCGAGGTAGCCGCCGCGCTGGACTATGCGCACCGCCACGGCGTCATCCACCGCGATATCAAGCCCGAGAACATCCTGCTGCACGATGGCAGCGCCCTCGTCGCGGACTTCGGCATCGCGCTGGCGGTGAGCACCGCCGGCACCCGGATGACCGAGACCGGCATGTCCCTCGGCACGCCGCACTACATGAGCCCCGAGCAGGCCATGGGAGAGCGCGAGATCACCGCCCGCAGCGACGTGTACGCTCTGGGCTGCGTGCTCTACGAGATGCTCACCGGCGACCCGCCGTTCACCGGCAGCACCGCACAGGCCATCGTCGCGCGGGTCGTCACCGAGAATCCCGCGGCCGATGGTCCCCCAGCGCGGGACCATCCCGCTCCATGTCGAAGCCGCGGTCCTGACCTCGCTGCAGAAGCTGCCCGGCCGACCGCTTCAAGACCGCGGCGGAGTTTGCCGAGGCGCTGACCGACAAGAGCTACACCTCCGCAACCACGGTGCTGATGCCCGCAATGCGGGGCCAGGGACGGCTCTCCCGCTTTGCCGCCCCGCTGGCCGTCCTCGCGGCGATCGCCACGATCGCGGCGCTCTGGGGATGGTTCCGCCCCGAGCAACCTCGGGCCGTCGCCCGGTTTGGACTGGGATTCCCCGAAGGCCAGGCGCCGACTCTCCAGATGGCACTCTCACCCGACGGGGCGCGCCTGGTGTACGAGGGCCCCGCGGCGGACGGGCAGGACCAACTCTGGGTCAAGGAACGGTCCCAGTACGCCGCCACGCCCCTCGCGGGAACGAGCACCGCTGCCTCGCCGACGTTCTCCCCCGATGGGCAGTGGATCGCGTTCGACCAGGCCGGGCAGCTGCGAAAGATTCCTGTCGGCGGAGGGGCGGTCATCACGGTGGCGGATTCGACGCTCTTTCCGCTCGCGGCCTGGCTCGACGACCGCACCCTGGTCTACTCGCGCCCGGACTTCACCCTGGTCAGGGTCTCGGAGGCGGGCGGGGCGACGACCGTCGTGTGGCGAACGCCGGACTCCCTGCTGACAGCAGCGCGCACCCGTGTTCCCCACGCGCCCTTCCGGGAGCGCGGGGCGTGCTGTTCTCGATGTGCACCGCCAACTGTGCACAATCCGAACTCTGGGTGCTCGACCTGAACTCGGGCGACGCCCACATGCTCGTGCCCAATGCACTGCAGGGGTGGTATCTCCCCACTGGGCACGTCGCGTATGCGCGCACAGACGGGAGCGTCCTGGCCGCCCCCTTCGACCTGAAGCGACTCGAGCTGCGTGGCCCGGCCGTCCCGGTCCTGGACAATGTGGCCCTGCTCTTCGGCGTCTTCCCGAACCTGACGTTCAGCACCACCGGCATCATGGTCATGCAGGTGGGGAGCGGGCGGCGGGGAGATCCCGCTGTATGAGATGGCCTGGATCGACCGGACCGGTCGAGTGACCGCGCTCGACTCCAGCTGGAGCTTCCGCCACTCCCTGTCCAACGGACAACGTCGGCTGGTCGCTCTCCCCTGACGGAAGGCGGCTCGCCATCGGGCTCAACACCAACTCCGGCGACGACATCTGGATCAAGGAACTGCCGACCGGGCCGCTCTCCCGGCTCGACCTTCGACAGCACCTCCGAGGCCAGCGTCCGCGCTGGACGCCGGACGGGAAGTCGGTCACCTATATCGTGGACGGGCGCAGCCTCCCTCCGCCAGCGTCCCGCCGACGGCACCGGCCAGGCGCAAGTCCTCGATCGAGACCCCGAACCTAGAGCTCCTCGAAGGCGCCTGGTCGCGCGGACGGTAAATGGCTGCTGCTGCGCGTCGGCGGCAATGGTGCCACCAAGCTGCGCAACATCCTCGCCTTCCGCCCCGGCGTGGACAGCGCACCGCAGGAACTGCTCGCCAGCTCCCAGGCCGACGAGTCGGCACCGGCACTCTCCCCGGACGGGAAGTGGCTGGCCTACGCCTCCGACGAGACCGGACAGAACGGAGGTGTACATCCGCCCCTTCCCCAACGTGGACGACGGGAAGTGGCAGGTCTCGACCAGCGGCGCCCAGGCTCCGCTCTGGGCCCACAGCGGCCGGGAGCTCTTCTACGTCGACGCCGACCGCAACATGATGGTGGTGCCGGTGCCGGCGGCGGGGCCGTCGCAGATGGGTGCACGCACCAAGCTCTTCACCCTCGGGAACGATATTCTATTGCATCCGAACGAGTGGTATACCCCCTTCGACATCTCGCCGGACGACAAGCGCTTCCTGATGTCCCGCCTGGTGTCCGCCGGCGCACGCCGAGGCCCCGACCTTCCTGCTGGTCGAGAACTGGTTCGAGGAGGTCAAGGCGAAGGTGGGTGAAAAGTGAGTACCTCCCCTCTTCCCCGCCTTTCCGCCGCGTTGTCCGACCGCTACCGCCTCGAGCGCGAACTCGGGCAGGGCGGCATGGCCACCGTGTACCTGGCGCAGGACATCCGGCACAACCGCCGGGTGGCGGTCAAGGTGCTGCAGGCCCGAACTCGCCGCCGTGATCGGCGCCGAGCGGTTCCTCTCCGAGATCACCACGACCGCCAATCTGCAGCATCCGCACATTCTGCCCGCTCTTCGACAGCGGCGAGGCCGACGGCTTCCTCTTCTACGTCATGCCGTATGTCGAGGGCGAGACGGTCCGCGACCGGATCAGCCGCGAGAAGCAGCTCCCGGTGGACGACGCGGTGCGAATCACCACCGAAGTGGCCGCCGCGCTCGACTACGCCCACCGCCACGGGGTCATCCACCGCGACATCAAGCCGGAGAACATCCTGCTGCACGACGGCAGCGCGCTGGTGGCCGACTTCGGGATTGCGCTGGCCGTGAGCACCGCCGGCTCTCGCATGACCGAGACCGGCATGAGTCTCGGCACGCCGCACTACATGAGCCCCGAACAGGCCATGGGCGAGCGGGAAATCACCGCGCGTTCCGACGTGTACGCCCTCGGCTGCGTGCTCTACGAGATGCTGACGGGGGACCCGCCGTTCACCGGCTCGACCGCGCAGGCCATCGTCGCCCGCGTCGTCACCGAGAACCCACGATCGATGATCCCGCAGCGCGGGACAATTCCACCGCATGTCGAAGCGGCGGTGCTGACCTCGCTGCAGAAGCTGCCGGCCGACCGGTTCAAGACCGCCGCGGAATTCTCCAGCGCGCTGGCCGACCGGCAGTACACCTCCTCGGCGACCATCGCGATGCCTCGGCGCCGGGCCGCCGCGCAGCCGGGCCGCCTCGATCGGACCGTGGGCACTCGCCGGCGTCACGCTGATCGCCGGGCTCGGCATCGGCGCCAAGGCCTTCGCGCCACCGGTCGAGGTGCGACCGCTCCGGCTCTCGGTGCCCGTTCCGGCGGAATCGCCACCGGTCGCCCTCCGACTCTCGCCCGACGGCGGAACGCTGGCCTATGTCATCGGACTGGGAGATCGGCTCGCCATCTACACCCGCCCCCTCGACGGACTGCAGGCCAGGCGGCTCGAGGGGACCGATGACGCCTTCACGGTCAGCTTCTCTCCCGACGGTCAGACCATCGCGTTCATCGGTACCAGTGGCGGGGCGCGGAAGATTCCCGTTGCGGGCGGTGCCTCCATCGCCATTCCGCTCGAAAACGGAGCCAGTGTCACGGCGCTCGAGTTCGCCGGCCCCGATCATTTCATCGTCTCCTCCCAGGGAAACCTCGCCACCCTCGCCCCGAACGGCGTGCTGACGCGGTTCGCCGTGCCTGACTCGTTCACGCGCAATACCGCCTGGACCCTCGACCAGGTCCTCCCCAATGGGTGGGCGCTCGCCCGGTACTGGCAATCGCCGCCCACGGGACCGGTGGTGGCGGTCGACCCCGCCACCGGGCAACGCGTGCGGTTGATCGACGGCAACATTTCCTGGGCGGGGTACGCCGACGGCACGCTGGTGTGGGCGCTCCCCGACGGGACCCTCTTCGCCGCGCCGTGGGACCCCAATGACAGGAAGCCGCCGGGCCCGGGAACGCCACTCGGCGCCACCGTGCTCTCCATCCTCGGTTTCCTTCCCCCGGTGACCGCGTCATCCGGAGGGCTGGCATACGTCCCGACCGAGCCGCGCGCACTGGTGCGCGTGGACCGCTCCGGGCAAGTCCACCGTGCTGCTCGGCACCGACCGGACCTATCACAATCCGCGGGTGTCACCCGATGGCCGGCGCCTCTCGCTGGACTTTACCGACCAGGAGCGGGACGTCTGGCTCTTCGACCTCGCCGACTCCACCCTCACTCGCTTCGGGTTCGACTCCACCGCGCACGACGCCGAGTGGTGCCGGACGGGAGCGGGCTGCTGTTCGCCGTGGTCCGGAACGGGATCATCGGCGAATACGGCCGCAGGTTCGACAAGGGGGGCCGGGCGGATTCGGTGTTCATGGGGCCGGAACAGCTCTCGATTCACTCGATCACCCGCGACCAGCGCACCGGCATCGGTGTCGTCATCGAAGGCTCCACCTTCGACATCGTCTCCGTTCCGCTTGACGGCCAGGGCCAGCTCGACACGCTCCTGGGGACGCGCTACTCGGAGGGGTGGCCGGCACTCTCCCCCGATGAACACTGGTTCGCCTACCAGTCGGATGAGTCGGGTCGAATGGAGGTGTACCTCCGCGCCTGGCCCAGCCTCGGCTCGAAGGTGCAGGTGTCGCAGAACGGCGGCACGGAGCCGGTCTGGTCCCGCGACGGCAAGGAGCTCTTCTATCGCTCCGGCGGCGGCGCCGAGCCGAAGCTGGTGTCGGCGGTGATCGTCGGAGGACGGGTGCAGTCCCGCACCGAGCTCTTCAGCGTCGGCCGGTACGAGTTCTCCACGCCGCACCGGAACTACGACGTCTTTCCCGATGGCCAGTCGTTCGTCTTCGTCCGACAGGGCACGCCGGGGCAGAAGGCCGAGGTGGTATACCTGCAGAATTTGAAGGGGTTGATGGCCGCCAAGTGACGCTGGCCCTCGCCTCGCTTTGACCGTATTCTGATGTGAGCGAAAGCTTCCCGGCCGTCACCCCGGCCCCCGGCTTTCGCCGGGGCAGGGTCGCCGGGGTCCATTGAATCTGGATTCCGGCGTTCGCCGGAATGACGATCATATCCTAGACCGGACGCAAATGTGACTTCCGCGCTTCCCCGCCTCGCCGCCGCCCTCGCCGACCGCTACCGCATCGAGCGGGAGCTCGGGCAGGGCGGCATGGCCACGGTGTACCTGGCCGAGGACCTGAAGCACGACCGCAAGGTTGCGCTCAAGGTGCTCAAGCCGGAGCTCGCTGCCGTCATCGGCGCCGATCGGTTCGTGGTCGAAATCAAGACGACCGCCAGCCTGCAGCATCCACACATCCTGCCCCTCTTCGATTCCGGCACCGCCGACGGCTTCCTCTTCTACGTCATGCCGTTCATCGATGGCGAGACTCTGCGGAGCAAGCTGGACCGTGAAACGCAGCTCGGCATCGACGAAGCGGTCAAGATCACCATCGCTGTTGCGGACGCCCTCGACTACGCCCACCGCCACGGGGTGGTCCATCGGGACATCAAGCCGGAAAACATCCTGCTCCACGACGGTCGTCCAATGGTGGCCGATTTCGGGATCGCGCTCGCCCTGAGCGCCGCGGCCGGTGGGCGGATGACCGAAACCGGCATGTCGCTCGGCACACCGCACTACATGAGCCCCGAGCAGGCCACCGCCGAGAAGGAAATCACCGCGCGGTCCGATGTGTACTCCCTTGGCAGCGTGCTCTACGAGATGCTGACGGGGAATCCTCCACACACCGGCGCCTCGGCACAACAGATCATCATGAAAATCGTGACGGAGGAGGCCGCGCCCGTCACGAAGTTGCGCAAGGCCGTGCCGGCGAATGTGGCGGCGGCGGTGGCCAAGTCGCTCGAGAAGCTCCCCGCCGACCGGTTCGCGTCGGCTGCGGAGTTTGGTGCCGCACTCGCAGACTCAAACTACGTCGACAGGACGACGGTGATGATGGCAGCGGCAACGGGGCGCGGACGTTTTTCCGGCCTCGCTGCCCCGCTGGCCGTCCTCGCCACGATCGCCACGATCGCCGCGCTGTGGGGCTGGCTCCGGCCGGCCCCGCCGCGCCCCACGCTGCGCTACACGATGGTGCTTCCCGAGGGGAAGGAGCTCTCGACCGACCGCGGCACCCGCTTCGCCATTTCGCCTGACGGCTCGAAGATCGTGTACGCCGGGCAGGGGCCCGAGGGCACCCAGCTCTACCTCCTCGACCGGAGCCGGGTCGAGCCCACGCCGCTCTCCGGCACCGATGGCGCCATCGTGCCGTTCTTCTCCCCCGATGGACGGCAGGTCGGGTTCATGCTCCAGGGGAATGGCGCAATCAAGGTGATGCCGCTGAGCGGGGCGCCACCGATGATGATCGCCGATTCGGGCCTCGGTGCCGACGGGGCCACCTGGAGCGCCGACGGCTACATCTACTTCGACGGACTCACCGGCGGCGGCACCACCGGGCTCGTCCGGGTGCCCGCATCGGGCGGGCGGCTGGAACAGGTGACCGCGGTGGACACCGCCAACGCCGAGCAGGATCATTTCTGGCCAGTGGCGATCCCCGGCGGACGCGGGGTGCTCTTCACCGTGCAGTACCGGAGCGCCCGGCAGGCGAGCAACATCGCCGTCTTCGACCCCAAGTCGAAGACATATCACACGCTGGTGCAAGGGCTCACCGCCCGCTACGCCCCGACCGGCCACCTCATCTATGTCTCGGGGTCGGGTGACCTCTTCGCGGTCCCGTTCGATCTCAAGCGGCTGCAGGTCACTGGCCAGCCGGTGGCCTTGACCAACAAGGTTGCCGGTCGGGCCTTCGGGGCGGTGGACCTCGCCCTCTCGACCTCCGGCACCCTGATGTACCAAGTCGGAGAGGTCAACACCGAACCGG
This sequence comes from uncultured Gemmatimonadales bacterium, assembly GCA_963748815.1. Taxonomy (GTDB): domain Bacteria; phylum Gemmatimonadota; class Gemmatimonadetes; order Gemmatimonadales; family GWC2-71-9; genus SPDF01. The sequence goes on from CAVVKJ010000019.1 coordinate 7,520, forward strand.
CGACGGTCGCCTACGTGACCCGCGACGGGCGCTTCACCCCGGTGGATTCCGGCTGGACCGGCGGCTTCCAGACGCTCGCCCTCTCCCCCGACGGCAAACAGCTCGCCGTCAGCATCGTGGCCACCGGCGAGCAGCAGGTCTGGATCAAGCAGCTGCCCGACGGCCCGCTGAGCAAGCTCACCTTCGACGGCCAGTTCAACACCCGGCCCACCTGGCACCCCGACGGCCAGACGGTCGGGTTCACGAGCTCGGCGCTGGCCTTCGCCGCCGTGCGGGCCGACGGGAGCGCCCAGCCCACGGTCCTGGTGACGGACACCACCCGCAGCGGGGTCCAGGAAGCGGTCTGGTCGAAGGACGGCACGTGGATTGTCTACCGGACCACCAGCCGGGACATCCTGGCCCGGCGGACCACGGGCGACACCACGGCGGTGTCCCTGCTCCAGACACCAACCTTTCAGGAGATCGAGCCGACCCTGAGCCCGGACGGCCAGTGGCTGGCCTACGCCTCCAACGAGAGCGGACGCTTCGAGATCTACGTCCGGCCGTTTCCAGGCACCGACCGCGCCAAGTGGCAGGTCTCCACCGACGGCGCCACCGACCCGCTCTGGTCGCGCAGCGGACGCGAGCTCTTCTTCTTCGCCAACACCGGGATGGTGACCTCCGTTGAGATCCTCCCGGGCACCACCTTCACCATGGGCAGGCGCACCCCGCTCTTCGTCGCCAGCCAGACCGCCGGCGGCCCCCACACCTGGGACATCACCCCCGACGACCAGCGCTTTGTCGTGATCCAGCTGGCCGGGGCCGGGGACACCCAGAACCGCGAACTGATGGTGGTGGAGAACTTCTTTCCAGAACTTCGGTCCAAGAAGCAACCATAGATCGCGCACTACTCGAAGGATTGCGCCCTCACCAGAGGATTGACCGTATGACAATGCAATTCGTCCGCCGGAGCGGCCTCGCCCTCCTCACCCTGGCTACCGCATTCACTGCCCTGCCCCTCTCGGCGCAGGTGCCGGAAGCCACCCAGGCGGCACTCAAGCAAATCTTCGCCTCCCGCTACTACGCCCCTGACCGGTTCGGGCCGGCGCGGTGGATCGAGGACGGCAAGGCCTACACCACCCTGGAGAAGTCCGAGGTGACGAAAGGCGGCTTCGACATCGTCCGGTACGACTCGAAATCCGGCGCGCGCAGCATCCTGATTCCCGCCGCGTCGTTCATCGCCCCGGGCGACACCGTGCCGCTCTCGGTCGACAACTACATCTGGTCGCCCGACGCTTCCCGGCTCATGATCTTCACCAACACCGAAAAGGTCTGGCGGCAGAACACCCGCGGCGACTACTGGGTGCTCGACCGCGCCACCGGCTCGCTCCGCCAGCTCGGCGGCAAGGGCGCCCCGCCGTCGCTGATGATGTACGCCAAGTTCTCTCCGCAGGGCGACCGGGTCGCCTTCGTCCGCAAGGGCGACATCTACGTCGAGCAGCTGTCGGACGGGGCCATCACCCGGCTCACCACCGGCGCCGACTCGCTGCACGTCAACGGGATGAGCGACTGGGTGTACGAGGAGGAGTTCGGCGTGCGCGACGGCTTCCGCTGGTCCCCCGACGGGACCAAGATCGCGTACTATCACTTCGACATGACCGGCGTCGGCACCTTCCTGATGATCAACGACACCGATTCGCTCTACCCCTTCGTCATCCCCATTCAGTATCCGAAGGTGGGCACCACCAACTCCGCCGTCACCGCGGGCGTGGTGAGCGCCGGCGGCGGGCCGACCACCTGGTTCCAGCTTCCTGGCGACCCGCGCGAGGACTACATCCCGTATCTGGAGTGGGCCGGCAAGGACTCGGTGCTGGTGCAGCGAATGAACCGGTGGCAGAACAACGACGCCCTGATCCTGGTCAGCGCCGCCACCGGCGGTACCCGCACGATGATGACGGAGACCGACCAGGCCTGGCTCGACGTCATCGACGACATCTACTGGCTCAAGGGTGACAAGGAGTTCGTCTGGCTGAGCGAGCGGGACGGCTGGCGGCATGCCTATGCCATTTCCCGCGCCACCGGTTCAGCGCGCCTCATCACCCCCGGTGACTTCGACGTGATGAGCATTGCGCTGGTGGACAGCAAAGGCGGCTGGCTCTACTACAACGCGTCACCGACCAACGCCACGCAACTGTATCTCTGGCGCACCCGGATCGACGGCAAGGGGACGGCCGAGCGGCTCACCCCGATGAACCAGCCCGGCGGCCACCGGTACACCATCTCGCCGGATGCGAAGTATGCCTTCCACTCCTGGTCCAGCTTCGACACGCCGGGCCCGACCGAGCTGGTGAGTCTCCCGAAGCACGGCGTGGAGCGCACCCTCGCCGCCAACACCGAGCTCGTCGCCCGCGCCAAGGCGGCCATTACCCGGCCCGGTGAGTTCTTCCAGGTCAAGATCGCCGACGGCTCGACCCTCGACGGCTGGATGATCAAGCCGAAGGACTTCGACCCGAGCAAGCGGTACCCGATGCTGATGTACGTGTACGGCGAGCCGGCGGGAGCGACGGTCCAGGATTCCTGGGGTGGCAGCAACCGGCTCTGGTACCAGACGCTCGCCGACCAGGGATACCTCGTGGCCAGCGTGGACAACATGGGCACGCCCGCGCCGAAGGGACGCGCCTGGCGCAAGGCGGTCTACGAGCAGATTGGCGTCCTCTCCAGCATGCAGCAGGCGCAGGCGGTGCAGGCCATCGCCCGCACCCGCCCGTACGTCGACTCCACGCGGGTCGGCATCTGGGGGTGGAGCGGCGGCGGGTCATCGACGCTGCAGGCGATGTTCCGGTATCCGGAGGTCTATTCGATGGGGATGGCCGTGGCGCCGGTGCCTGACCAGCGGCTCTACGACACCATCTACCAGGAGCGCTACATGGGGCTCCTCGGCCCCAACGCCGAGAAGTACGACTCCGCCTCGCCGGTCCACCAGGCCAAGGGCCTGGAGGGACACCTGCTCATCGTCCACGGCTCGGGCGACGACAACGTGCACTACCAAGGCACCGAGCGGATGATCAACGAGCTGGTCAAGCTCAACAAGCCGGTGGACGTGATGGTGTATCCAAACCGCAGCCACTCCATCCGCGAGGGCCAGGGCACTACGCTGCACATCTACTCGCTGCTGACCCGGTACCTCATGCAGAACCTGCCGGCGGGATCGAACTACAGGCCGACGCCGTGACGCCGATAGCGCGTCCCCCCTCTCCATATCATGGAGGGGGGGACAGGGGGTGAGATGAAACAAGTCGGCGGCGTCGCAACACTGCTCCTCGTGACTCAGCTCCTGGGCGCCTGCTCCATGTGGGTGCCCACGACCACTCCGCTCCCGACGCTCGTGGCGGAGCAGCATCCGTCGAAGGTGCGACTGGGGCTGCAGGACGGCACGCACGCCGATATCAAGTGGCCGGTGATGGTTGGGGATTCGATGGTGGGGAGCGATTCCACTGCGGTACAGCCGGTGCGCGTGCGGGAGGTGGCGACCGTCAAGCTGCAGGAGTTCAGCCTGATCAAGACGATCGTGCTGGCTATTACAGTCCCCGCGGCCGCGCTCGTAATCCTCTGCGAAATCAGCGGCGGGTGTTACGTGGGCGATTGACCGCGTAGGATACAACCAAACTTCCGTTGCGGCCTTTGCGTCTCTTTGCGCCTTCGCGGTGAAAAGCTCTAACCGCAAAGACGCTAAGAAGCGCAAAGAACACTCAGAAGTGAGTGTTCTACTTCGTCTCCGGCACCACCGCGGAAACTCCCCCGTAATCTCATCCAATGCCGACGCGAGCCCGTCTCCCGTGGTGCGGTTCTTGTCCAGGACGTACTTGGCGAGGGTCGTCGTCAGCGGCAGCGTCACCAGCACGAGAATCGCCGAGAGCCAGAAGGGCACGCCGATGCCGGCGTGATCCATCAGGAAGCCGGCCAGGATCGGGAAGGCGACCCGACTCACCCCGCCGAAGGTGTGCTGCACCCCCATGTACAAGCCGCGCTCGTTCGACGCGACCACGGTGCTCAGCAGCCCGGTCACGCAGGGGAAGATGAACGCCGTGCCGATGGGCATCAGCGTGAATCCGATGGCCAGCACGGGATACCCGGTGGCCAGTCCCGTGGCGGCGAGGCCCAACGCGAGGATGACCACGCCGAGCCGTGACAGCCGCACCTCGCCCAGCCGGTCGACCATTCGGCCGAGCAGGAGGGACCGGACCAGCACGCCCATCCCGCCGAGGTACATCACGAAGTAGCCGATGTTGGCTTCGGTGACCGCGAAGCGGCTGGACAGGAGCAGCGGGACGATCTGAATCGTTCCGTAGAACGCCCCGATGGCGATGGTGTAGATCCAGATGAGGCGCGGGGCCGGCTCGCGCCACCGGGTCAGCACCCGAATGATGGCCCCTCGGCTGGTCTGCGTGGAGGCGGGAGCGTGGCTCGCAGTCTGGCGCAATTCGTGGGATTCGCGCAGGAAGCGCCAGGCAAAGGCGCCCACCAGCAGGGATAGCGCCGCGGCGGCGAGGCCCGGCGCGCGCCGGCCGCCGAGACTGATCATGGCAGACCCGAAGGCGGGGCCGGCCACGGCCCCCATGCTGGTGACGACTGAAAGCCAGCCGAGGCTCTTGGTGCGCTCTTTGGGTTTGGATACGTCGGCCACGTAGGCCTGCACGACGCCGATGGTCCCGCCACCCGTCCCCTGGATCAGTCGCGACACCAGCAGCGCCACGATGGTCCCGGCGAAGGCGAAAAGGACGTAGGCCACGGCGGTGAGGAGGAGGCCGGTGAGGATGGCGGGGCGGCGGCCGTAGCGATCGGAAAACCTGCCCCAGGTCGGGGCGACGATCAGCTGGGCAATCGAGAACGCGGAGATCAGGACGCCGACCATCGTGGCGCCGGCGCCGAAATCGGTGGCGTAGTAGGGCAGGAGCGGGATCACCATGGTGAGCCCGATCATGTCCACGAACGCCGTGACGAAGAGGACCAACAGCGGCATCTTCGACACCCAACCGCCGTCCCCGCGCTTCACAGCTTGGGTCACTCGCGTGTTGCCGCCCCGTCCGGCTCGTCCCCGGCGCCCCACGCCTCGAACCCAGTCATTTTTCCGTCCTTCTTGGCGAACTCGAACACCCACTCGTCCATCAGGTCGGTCAGCTTGCCGTTCGCCATGGTGCCCACCATGAACCAGTCCTCCTTGATCTCTACCAGTACGATGGTGGCGGCCTCAGGCCAGGGCGCCGGTGTCCAGCGCCCGATCAGCATCCCGTTCTCGTAGACCATGTTGATGGTGGAGCCAGGGGACCCGGCTGGCTCTTCTGTCCAACGGAATTGGTAGCGGCCGAGGTACGGCTTGGCGTCGGCCTCGGCGATGGTCAGCTTGTGCTTTGGTTCCACTTCCAGATGGAAGTTCACCTGGGTGGTGCCCCATCGAAGGACCAGCGTGCCCTCGTCGCCTTGGACGTTCTCGAAGGTAAACGTCAGCATTTCGTTGAAGGGGCCCTTGCCCGGCTTCACCTGGTACCGGATCTGGTCCGGAGTCTGTTTGGGATAGGGGAAGTGATACAGGCGGTGCCGGGGGTCGATGACCATCGTCCACTCCTCCGGCTGGATGACCAGCCAGAGCGAGTACTTGCCGGGGGCAACCGGGTGGCCGTCGATCTTGATGGGGCGTGCAATCTCGAGCGTGGTAGCGAAATTGGCGCCCGGGGTCCAGACAGCGCCCCACTGTTCGACGCCGCCGAAGAGTGAATCCCGGCCCCGGACCTGAGGCCGGGAGTAGTCGATAGTGATAGTGGTGCCGTCGATCGTCTGGGAGACCGCACCCCGCTCACTGGCCCGCATCTGGGCGGTCAGGGCAGCGGGCGCGAGCAAGAGCACGGTCAGGCAGGCGCCCCGGAGGCGCGCTGTCGATGCGGTCATGGGCACTCCAGGATCAGTTGGGAATGACAGAAGGCTTCCAAGCTACCGCATCCGGCGGGTCCGGGCCAGCGATGGCGCCCTACCCTTCCGTACGATACGAGACGTTCCAGCGGATGGTTCCGCCCGCGGCGCTTTCCAGTCGGATGACGCGCAGCGCCCCCTCCCTGCCCTGCCTGACCATCCGCGCGCCCGTCACCTCGACGCCGTCGAAGCGGTACCCGGCTGGCTCCGCCAGGTAGAGGAGATATGGGTCGCCTGCCACCAGCTCACTCTCGCCGCTGAGGGTGCTGTCCCGCCAGGAAACATCTTTCAGATCGGGGCCGCCACAGCTCACGTGACGGCTGGTGGCGAGCAGTTGCGGGTGCTCGACTCGTTGGCGCAGACAGATGACCTGGACTCCGAACCGTGCATCAATGGGTCCGGGGGAGAGCGTGTCGCGCACAACTCCGAGGAATCGTTTCGTCCAGAACTCGAATGCAAGGTAGTCGGTGCCTGGGGCGAGACCGAGTTCGCCGAAGGGAATCGGCGCGCCGTCGTCGCGGGTGCGGGCCAGTACCGTCCACCGCTCGAAGGGGAGGGCGATGTCGAGCTGGTAGAGGGAGACGATCTCCCGCTGGTCGGCGTCGAAGGGGCGGGGACCGGAACCGCTGAGCTCGGTGTTGGCCATGCCCAGCAGTGACGATCGCGACGGGTCCACATCGTACACCTGCCCGGGAAGGGTGAAGAGCACCGGCGCCGTCCGCTTCGCTGCTTCGACCCGTTCGGTCCGATAGACCTCCGGAAGATCGGTCAGCATCAGGACCGACCCGGTGAGCGAGGTGAGCGTCGCCGCCTTGTATCCGTCGGCCTGGTGGATCTCGATATGATCGGGGTCGTTGCGCCAGACGACGTTGTTGAAGGAGTTGTACTGCGCAAACGACCCGTAGCCGAAGCCGTCATCGCCGACCCGCATTCCGTCCACGAGGCCGATCAGCTCGGGGCGGATTCCCCAGCAGGCCAGCAGGTACACATCCCGGCCGATGGAGGAGCGCACCTGCTCGACGAACCCCCGGAACACCGTCTCGCGGTCCAGGCCGCGCTCGCGGAAGTACTCGGCGTAGCTGTTGTATCCCTCGTAGCGGAGGTGCCGGAGGGCGTCGAGCTTGAAGTAGCTCCATCCCATGGCTCGAAGCGCCCGGTAGACCGGCGACACCAGGGTGTCCATCGTGCCGGCGGAACTGCCGTCCATCACGTAGCCGACCCAGTTCCCCCGCGCGGGCCCGCCGTCTGCCGTGCGCACGAACCAGTTCGGGTGCGCCTCGGCGGCCGCCTTGTCCGCAAAACTCACGTTGGTCCAGATGCCCGGCGCCAGTCCCCGGCCAGAGATGTACTTCTCCAGCGCCGGCAGCCCGCTCGGAAACTTCGCGTTGGCGGTGAGCCAGTGGCTGGGGAGGCCGATCGGCAGGGTCTGGTAGCCGTCGTCGATCTGCAGGTAGTCATAGCCGAAGGGATGCAGCACCTCGCCGAGCACGTCCGCCGTGTTCCGGATATCCTGTTCGGTCACCTTGTCGAAGTAGGCGTACCACGAGGTCCACCCCGCCACCGACCTGCTCCACGGCCGATACTCCCACGGTCGGTACTGCGCCAGGCCGCGGTGTTGCTGGTAGAACCGGGGACGGAATCGGAGTGACACTTCCCCTCCGGTCGCGCTCAGCTGTTGGACGACAGTGCCATCCGGCGCCGGCATTGCGACGATCGCCACCCCCGCCGGCACATCCACCGACAGTACCCAGTCGCCGCGCCGATCGTACACCGCGCGGTTGAGCCGATTGCTGACCGGCCCCACCGCATGCCGCACCACCCGCAGTCCATCCTCCCTCGGCTCCGACTCCGCCGCGAATGCCTCGGCGGACCCGCGCACCACCCCGGTGATCGTGATCCGGTCCCGGCCGGTCGCCGTCCACTTGAGCACTTGCGTCACCCGACCGTCAGTCGAGTCGACGAACTGGATCAGGGAGGCCGGGGCGCCGGTGCTGGAAACGGCCCCGTCGAACAGCACGTCGCCGGCATAGGTCAGGACCACCCGCCCATCCTCGGCCCTGACGGCGGCGGGGGTATTGGGCGGCTCGGCGGGGGCCTGGGCCGAGGCAATGGTGGGGACGAGGCAGGCGGCGATGACGGAGATGATCTTCATAGTGCGCGTAGCTTGCGCCCCGCTCCGGGAAATGGCAAGATGGTGCTTCCCTTCCACTCGCGGACGTCCATGGGACTCTCAGCGCTCGACATCGCCGGCTTCGTGGGGTTCCTGGCCCTGGTCTTCGGGGTGTCGATCGCCGCCTCCCGCAAGCGGAGCACCACCACGGAGGACTACTTCCTGGCCGGCCGCGAGCTCAACTGGTGGCTGATCGGCATCTCCCTCGTCGCCTCCAACATCTCCACCGAGCATTTCGTCGGCCTCGCCGGCCGCGGCTACGAACTCGGCCTCGCGATTGCCAGCTACGAGTGGATGGCGGCGGTCACCATGGTGGTGGTGGCGCTCTACTTCCTCCCACGCTTCCTCCGCGCCGGCATTTTCACGATGCCGGAATACCTCGAATACCGCTACGACGGGTTGGCCCGGAGCATCATGGCGTTCTTCATGATGCTGGCCTACGTGCTGGTGGCGCTGGCCACGGTGCTCTACAGCGGGTCGCTCGCCCTCAACGCCGTCATCGGGCTCGACGTGGTGCTGGGCATCTGGATCATCGGTGCGCTGGCTGGTCTGTACGTGACCTACGGCGGCCTCCGCGCCGTGGTCTGGACCGAACTCATCCAGGGCACCGCTCTCCTCCTCGGCGCCCTGCTGGTGTTCGTGCTCTCGCTCAGAGCCGTTGGCGGCTGGGGGGAATTCACGGCGCTCTCCGCCGGGAAGCTCCATACCGTCCTCCCCTGGAATCATCCGGAAATGCCGTGGCTGGCGGTGTTCATCGGCGGCCTCTGGATTCCAAACCTCTTCTACTGGGGACTCAACCAGTTCATCACCCAGCGGGCGCTCGCGGCGCGGAGCCTCGCCGAGGGGCAGCGGGGGACGCTTTTTGCCGCGGCCATCAAGGTCAGCATCCCGTTCCTGATCATCATGCCAGGGATCATGGCGGCGCACATCTTTCCCGACTTGATCAAGACGCCGGACCAGGCCTATCCGGTGCTGATCCGGGAGCTGGTGCCCGCCGGACTCCTCGGCATCATGCTCGCCGCGCTCTTCGGCGCGGTGTTGAGCACCTTCGAGTCGCTCCTCAACTCGGCGGCCACCATTTTCAGCCTCGACATCTACCAGCGCCTCTGGCGGCCGAGCGCCGAGCCGACGGAACTGCTCCGTGTGGGTCGGTGGGCCACCTTGGCGCTCTTCCTGGTCGGTTGCCTCTGGGCGCCGATCGTCGGCCGGGCTGGCAGCGTCTTCCAGTACATCCAGATGTTCTGGGGGTTCATCTCGCCGGGGATCGTGGCGGTCTTCCTGGTGGGAATGATTTCGCCGCGGACGCCCCCGCGGGCGGCGCACGGCGCCATGCTCCTGGGCATTCCGGTGTACGGGCTGTTGCTTTGGTTCCTGCCGGAGGTGGCCTTCCTGCACCACATGGCCATCACCTTTGCGGTGGTTGTCCTATATATGGCGGTGGTCACGGTGCGTCAGCCGCTGGCCCAGCCGGTGGTGCTCCCGGTCAAAGCCGGACTGGTCCTGACACCGGCGCCCCACGTGAAGCTGTTTGGGGCGGCGGTGATCGGGGCGGTGGCGGCGCTGTATCTGTATTTCTGGTAGCGGACGCGCTCGCGGGAACGGCCACGGAGGTGCATCTTTCTGGGTGCCCGAGCGCCGGCTGAAGCCGGCGCTCGGCTGGTGTCGCTGAAGCGACGCGTGGGCCACCCTCTCCGCTCGGGATGAATGTCGGGTCGGCGGACAGCCGTGTTTCAACGAACGTGGATGTACCTTTCCCTGAGTAATAGCAGAATCCACGTCGCTTTAGCGACATCAGCCGAGCAGTGGCTTTAGCCACTGATCGAGCAGCGATCCGGAGACCCCTCATTGCCTGACCCGCTTCCCCGACTTGTCGCCGCCCTCGCCGACCGCTACCGCATCGAGCGGGAGCTCGGCGAGGGCGGCATGGCCACCGTCTACCTCGCGGCCGACCTGAAGCACGACCGCCAGGTGGCCATCAAGGTCCTGCGGCCGGAACTCGCGGCGGTCATCGGTGCCGACCGGTTTCTGAGCGAGATCAAGACCACCGCCAACCTGCAGCACCCGCACATTCTGCCGCTTTTTGACAGCGGGGAAGCGGGGAAGCGGGAAAGCGGGGAAGGCACCTTTCTCTACTATGTGATGCCGTACGTCCAGGGCGAAACGGTCCGGGATCGGATCAGCCGCGAGAAGCAGCTGCCTGTCGCCGACGCCGTGCGGATCGCCACCGAAGTCGCGGGCGCGCTCGACTACGCCCACCGCAATGGCGTCATCCACCGCGACATCAAACCCGAGAACATCCTGCTGCACGACGGCCGCGCGCTCGTGGCCGACTTCGGCATCGCGCTCGCCGCCAGCAAGGCCGGCGGCACCCGGATGACCGAGACCGGCATGAGTCTCGGCACACCACACTACATGAGCCCCGAGCAGGCGATGGGGGAGCGGGAGATCACCGCCCGCTCGCGATGTGTACGCCCTCGGCTGCGTGCTCTACGAGATGCTGCTCGGCGAGCCGCCATTTACCGGCCCCACAGCGCAGTCCATCGTGGCCAAGGTCATGACCGCCGAGCCGGCGGCCCTGTCGCCGCAGCGGAAGTCGATTCCACCCGCCGTCGAGGATGCGGTACTCACAGCGCTGGAGAAGCTCCCCGCCGATCGCTTCGCCAGCGCCGCTGAGTTTGCGTCGGCTCTCGGCGGGGGCCTGACGCCGAGCTTGAGCAGCCGATCCACTCGAGGCGCCCCAGGCCGCCACGCTGCCCCGGTCACCCCCGCGAAAGCGGGGGCCCGCCTGCTCCTGCTGGCGCTCGTCGCGATGACGGCCCTCGCCGGATGGGCCTTGTTGCGGCCACCAACAGCAACTGGCCCCTCCGTCTACGATGCCGCGCTTCCCGACAGCGCGCCGATGACGTTCGGTGCGACGACCATGACGACGTCCTACGGAGCCTCGTTTCGAAACCTGTCCATCGCGCCGACCGGGGAGTTCGCAGTCTATGCTGCAAGGCAGGGAGACTCGACTTCCCTCTGGTACCGGAGCCTCCGCGATGCGACGGTCCGGCCGATTGCCGGCACGACCGGTGGGATTGCGCCGCGCATTTCGCCCGAGGGGTCGCGCGTGGGATATCTCGTGGGCGATCGCGTGATGGTGGTCCCGATCTCGGGTGGCGATCCCCGCATGCTCCTGGCCGGCCAGATGGCGATGTCGGGCGAGTGGATCAGCCCGGACCAATATCTCGTGATCGATACCGACGGCAATCGCGTCAACTGGCTCGACCCCGAAGGGGGTACCTCCCGCTCCAAGCCGACTCCCCGCTGTGTCTTCGGAAAGTGGTCCTCGGAGTCCCGGAAGTTGCTCTGCGCCTTCAACTGGACCGCGCAGGTGCTCGACCCGGAAACCGGCGAGCTCTGGAATGTGCGCACCGCCCGGCCCGACGGCACACCGGGCGGTCTCCTTGAGGGGTCGGCGTTCCGCGTCGTGGACAAGGCGTATCTCGTGTACCTCTCCCTTGATGGAAACCTGGTCGCGGCCCGCTATGATCCAGGTACCCACCTGGCCCAGCGGCCGGTGACGATGTTGGGCGGCATCCGGCGCGAGGCCATCGGGGAGACCCAGCTGGATATCGCGGCCGACGGCACCCTGATCTTCGCGCCTGGCGTGGACGCGACCCTTGGCCGCATCGTTGTGCTGCGCCCAGGCGTCGCACCGCAGCCCGTCCTCGCCGAGTTGGCGGACTACCAGCGGTATGACCTCAGCGGGAATCGGCGCTGGTTCACCGCCGCCGTGCGGGCCGCCGAGGGCACCGAGCTCAGGATCTACGACCTGCAGAACGGGCAACAGTTCGTGTGGCTTCGGGCGGAACAGATCCGGCATCCGATCTGGAATCCGGACGGAGAACGGCTGCTGGTCGCCGTCCGGGACTCCACGCAGTGGGCCATCGTCGCTGGTTCGCCAGGCTCCGGCACGCCGCCCGACACGTTGGCGGTCTTCGCGGCCGGTCCCTCGTCTCCCGACCCAGTCGACTATCACGACGCTCACACCGCGCTCGCCCAGGATTGGAACGGCTCCATCGTGATGCGCTTCGATCCGAGCATGTCGAAGCCGGTGTTCGATACGGTGCTCACCGACGCCAGATTCGCGTCCGTGTCGCCGAACGGGAGGCTCATCGCGTACCAGTCGCTCGAGGGAAGCCGCGTCATCGTGACCACCTTTCCCGTGGCGGGGCGCCGCTGGCAGGTCGGGTCGGAGGGGGTGGAGCCGCTCTGGCTCTCCGCCACCGAGGTGGTGTACCGCTCCGGCGTCTCGTGGTATCTGGCCCGCATCAACCCAGACACCGGGGAACCGAACGGCGCCGCCACCCTCTGGGCAACGGACCCGCGCTTCTCTGATACTTCAGGGTGGTCAAACCGTCCATCGCATGACGGCGGTATCATCTACGTGGAGGGGCCGTCCCAGACGAGCACCTCGTATCTCCGGGTCATCCCGAATTGGGTTGCGCAGATGAAGGCCGCCGTGGATGGAGCCAAGCGATGAACAGCCCTGCCCGCCTTACCACCGCCCTGGCCGACCGCTACCGCCTCGAGCGCGAGCTCGGCGAGGGCGGCATGGCCACGGTCTACCTGGCCGAGGACATCAAGCACGACCGCCAGGTCGCCATCAAGGTCCTGCGGCCGGAGCTCGCCGCCGTCATCGGCGCGGACCGGTTCCTCTCCGAGATCAAGACCACCGCCAACCTGCAGCATCCGCATATCCTGCCCCTCTTCGACAGCGGCGCGGCCGACGGTTTTCTCTATTACGTCATGCCCTACGTCGAGGGGGAAACGGTCCGTGATCGACTGAACCGGGAAAAGCAGCTCCCGGTGACGGACGCGGTGCAGATCGCCTGCGAAGTCGCCTCGGCGCTCGACTACGCCCACCGCCACAATGTCATCCACCGCGACATCAAGCCCGAAAATATCCTGCTGCATGATGGTCGCGCGCTGGTGGCCGACTTCGGCATCGCGCTCGCCGCCAGCAAGGCCGGCAGCACCCGGATGACCGAGACCGGCATGTCGCTCGGCACGCCGCACTACATGAGCCCCGAACAGGCCATGGGCGAGCGAGAGATTACCGCGCGAAGCGATGTGTACGCCCTCGGCTGCGTGCTCTACGAAATGCTGACCGGCGAGCCGCCGTTCACGGGGGCCACCGCCCAGGCCATCGTGGCGCGGGTGCTTACCGAGAGCCCCCGCCCGCTGCTCCCCCAGCGGCACACTATCCCGCCGCAGGTGGAGGCGGCGGTGCTGACGGCGCTGGAAAAACTGCCGGCCGACCGGTACACCTCGGCGGCCGAGTTTGCCGCTGCGCTGACCGACAGCGGGTATGTCGCAAGGACGACGGCGTCGACCGCCACGAGCGAGCCAGCTGCGGGAACCTGGAAGCGGCGGTTCGCGGTCGCGGCTGGAATCGCCGCCATCGCGGTCGCCGCGGCTGCCTGGGGGTGGGTGCGCGCCCGCGTGAGTGTGGACGAGCTGACCACCTGGCAATACCTCACCCTCGGCGACAGTGTCCAGCTCACCACGCTCGCGCCGGGGCTGGCCCTCTCGCCGGATGGTAGTACACTGGTCGTGAAGGACGCCCGGCAGAACGGGCGGCTCTGGGTCAAGCGGCGCGGCGTCCTCGATCCGGTACCGATCCCGGGCACCGAGCGCGCCACCAACCCGGTGTTCTCTCCCGACGGCGAGTGGGTCCTCTACCTGGCCGACCGCGAGCTCCGCAAGGTGAACCTCGCCAACAGCGCATCCGTCACCCTGGCCGACTCGGTGTCCGTCTCGACTGGGTTTGGCGGGGCGACCTGGCTGGACGACGGGACCATCGTCTACGTGCCGCAGGATCTCAACCGGCTGATGCGGGTGAGCGCCAATGGTGGGACCCCCACCACGGTCATGGATAACTCCGGCCTGCAGGGGGTCGGGTTCGGCTACCCCACGGCCCTGCCGGGAAGTCGCGGCGTTTTGTTCGAGGGCTGCACCTCCGGATGCGTCACCATGAGCCTGCGGGTCCTCGATCTCCGCACCGGCCGGCAGAAGCTCCTGATGAATGAAGCCACCCAAGGCTGGTACCTCCCGACGGGGCAGCTGCTCTATGCCCGCCGCGACGGCACGTTGCTGGCCGTCTCCTTCGACCTGGACCGGCTCGAAGTGACCGGCACCGGCGTGCCTGTCTTGCAGAATGTCTTCATCGTCTTCGGCGCACCGCAGCTGGCGTGGTCCGCCAGCGGCTCCCTGGTATATGCCTCGGGAGAGAGCCAGGGCGGAGAGAACACGTTCGTGCGCGTGGGGACGACCGGCGCCGCGACGACGATCGACTCCGGCTGGTCGGGGCAATTCACCTCGTTCGCCCTTTCCCCCAATGGACGCCAGCTCGCCGTCGGCTCCGGAACGGGGGTGGGCGCCCTCAATGTGTGGATCAAGCAGCTCGACCGCGGGCCCTTCACCCGAATCTCGTTCGGCGGTGCCGACCGGCGGCCGGTCTGGTCGCCCGATGGCCAGATGGTGGCCTTCGTGCGCGACACCCTGTCCACCAGCGTCGTGGTCGGGCGCTACGCCGACGGGCGTCGCCCCGATACCCTCCTGGTGCACATCGACCGGCAGGTGCAGGAGGTGGACTGGTCCCGGGACGGCAAGTGGCTCGTGGTCCGCACCGACAACGGGAGCACGGGCGCCGGCGACCTGGTGGGCGTCCGCACCAGCGGCGACACCACGCCGGTGCCAATGGTGGCGACCGGCTTCACGGAGCTCAACCCGGCCATCTCGCCGGACAGCCGGTGGCTGGCGTACGCCTCCAACGAGTCGGGCCAGAACGAGATCTTCGTGCGCCCGTTCCCCAACACCGGCGACGGCCGGTGGCAGGTGTCCACCGGCGGCGGCTACCAACCGCGCTGGGCACCCGACGGAACGGCGCTCTACTTCATTGCGCCAGGGTCCGGACAGTTGATGGCCGTGCCGGTGACGACCAGCCCGACCTTTGCCGCGGGCCAGACCCGAGCGCTCTTCAGTGTGTCGGGGTTCGCGATCGATGGATTTCATACCTCCTTCGAGCTCACGCCGGATGGTCGTCAGTTCCTCTTCACCGCCCCCCGGCAGCTCAACGCCACCGCCGCCCAGCCGGCGCTGGTTCGCTCGGACCACTGGTTCCGGGAGTTGGCCACCCGGGTAAGGCAGTAGGGCGAGCGACCCACCTACTTCAATCCCGCCAGGATCCCGTTGATTCGCGCCTTCTGCACCGGATCGGTCGTCATCGCCAGCGCCTTTTCGTAGTTCGCCACCGCCTTCTTCTTGTCCCCCAGCGTGGCGTACATCTCCCCCAGGCTGTCCCAGGTGTTCCAGCTGTCGGGATGCTCCTTGGTGTTGCGGAGGAAGATGGCGAGCGCCTCGCTGTTCTTCTTCTGGCTCACCAGCAGGTACCCGTAGGCATTCAGCTCCGCCTCGTTCGCCGAGGCAAGCGAGGCCTGACGCAGCGAGTCCGCCTGGGCGGTCTTGCCCTGCCGGTCGAGCACCCGTGCCTTCACGCTGTAGCTCGCGAAGGTGGGCGCCAGCAGGATGGCCGAGTCGGCCCAGACATTGGGGAGGTCGAGGTTCTGGGTGTTCGTCAGGGCCCAGTTGGCGGCCTGCTGCCAGGCCGGCGCCCAGAAGCGGGGGAGGTCGCGCAGCTGGCTCTTGAGGCTGTCCAGCACCACCACGCCGGTGTTGACTCCCACCGGGAAACTCACCGCGAGCTTTTCCCAGCGCATCGTGAGGGTGACGGCGGTGTTGGTCGGGTCGTCGAAGTTGTACTGCAGCCGCTCGGTGAACTCGGCGGCCTTCGGAGTCACCACCAACCGTACCGCGTCCTCCCGCTGGTCATAGCTGAACGCTCCCCACGCGTTGGACTGCCGGCTGAGGATGATCGTCCAGGTGGTCCGGGTCGGAATCATGAAGACGCCGTACCGGCCGGCGGGGAGCGCTGTACCCCCGATCGTGAAGGGCGACGTTGCCACCAGCAGCGTGTTCTCGTTGGCCCCCGCCCGCCAGACCGAATCCCACGGCACCAGCCCGCCCCACACCTCTCGTCCGTTCACCCCCGGTCGATGGTAGTCAATCGAGAAGGTGGTCATACCGACCACCTGGCTCACGTTCGCGTGCGGGCTGGGCCACGGCAGATCAAGCCGGTAGTTCTGGGCCGTGAGGAGGGAGGGGGTCGTGAGGGAGAGGGATACCAGGGCGAGCGACCACAGCAGGCGTGACCGCAGCGGCATGCCGACAGAACGGGACATCGATAACTCCAGAGTCGAGGGGATCATCCCACTACGAAACCACCATAGAAAGAGTTCCTTCACTGTCACAACTCTCGACTGTTCAGATAGATGACGCTTTCATGGGTAAGGCCTCGTCCTTGCGGCGCTTTCCACAACTACCCCGTACGCCAAGGAGTGTCGTGTGGCCCGAATCCGCAACGTGGAGTGGGACACCAGGATCAAGCTCATCGCCACCATCCTTTCGGCTGGCGCCGCCCTCGTCTCCATCCTCTCGTTCGTGGCAGGACGCCGCAGCGCCAACGACGGCGTCCCGGCCGCCGGGCTGGACGCCGTGGCGGTCACCCGGATCGCCCTTTCCCCCACCGCCGATACCGCCTGGTCGCTGGGCGACACCCTGCATTTCACCACCGTCGCGGCCGATGCCCACGGACAAGTCTTGCATGCAGCATCTGTCCACTGGACTGTGGACAATCCCACGATTGCCCACATCGACAGCGCCGGTCAGGTCGTGGCGCTTGCCCCGGGCGAGACCTTTGTGACGGTCGCGATCGGCGGCCGGGCCGGGCGGGCCAGGGTGGTCGTGCACCCGAAACTCACCGTGCTCGCCATCGTGAGCGACACCGTGCTATCGATCTCCGAGGGGACGACCCTCGAACTCCGCGTCATGGGCAGTGATGCCCGCGGCCACTGGCAGCGGCCGGTGGGCGTAGCCTGGAGCGGGGGAGACGCCGACGTGGCGACCATCGACACCCTTGGCATGCTGCGGGCGGTGGCGCCGGGCCGAACGACCATCGCGGCGGCGGCGGTGGGACTCGCCGCGGAACGCCAGGTGCTGGTGACGCCGGTGCCGACGTCGCTGACGCTCACGGCAGGGGCCGCGCAGCGGGCCGCCATCGGGCAGCGACTGCCGAGCGCCGTGGCCGTGCAGGTGGTGTCCCGGAGCGGGCGTCCGGTTCCGGGCGTCGACGTGCGATTCGACCCGTCCGAAGCGATGGGCGAGGCGGAGCCGACCCTCGCCACCACCGATAGCCTGGGCGTGGCCACCACCCGCTGGCGGCTCGGGCCGACACCGGGGCGTCAGCGTCTGGCGGTGGAGGTGTGGGGCATCGACAGCGCGCTGATGGTGACGGCCGAGGCGGATCCGATGCCGGGCAACACCAGGATCGCGATGCAGTCGGACAGCCTCGTGGCCGAGGCCGGGATGGCGCTGGCCACTCCGGTGATGATCCAGGTCACCGACAGCACCGGGGTAGTGCTGGCCGATGTGCCGGTGGCGTGGATTGCCCTCGATGGAGGGACGTTCTCGCAGTCGAGCGCGCGCACCGACAGCATGGGCGTGGCGCAGGCCCACTGGCGCGTGGGGACGAGGGCGGGGGTCCAGCGGGCGCGGATACAGATCGGGAATCCGCGGAGCATGCCACCGTTCGACGTGACCGCGCGAGTCACCCCGGGCCCCGTGTCCTCTGTTCGGCTTGTCAGTGGCGACGAGCAGCGCGGCGTGGTCAGCCTCACGCTCGCCAAGCCGATCGTGGTGCGCGCGCTGGACAGCCTCGGCAACGGCGTCGGGGGGGTGCCGATCCGCCTCGCGTCACACAGCGGTGAGATCGATTCGACGGTGACGACCGACAGCAGCGGCCGCGCAAGCGCCCGCTGGACGCTCGGCACGATGGCGGGCGAAGTGCGGGTCGTGGCGCGTATCGAGGGAGCCGGCGACAGCGCGGTGGCCACCGCCACCGCCCGGCCCGGAAGGGCCCGGGTCATTGAATTCGTGACGGCGCCCGCCAGCGGTACGGCGGGCAAGGCGCTGCCGAAGTCGGTGCGGGTGGTGGTGCGGGACCAGTTCGGCAACCCGGTGCCGAAGGCGACGGTGCGGTTCACCGTGTCGGGGGGCAGCACGTCGCCACGGTCGGGCGTCAGCGACGCGTCGGGAGCGGTCTGGACGCAGTGGACGCTGGGCACGACGGCGGGAAACCAGGTAATGACGGCGTCGATCACGTCGCCAGCGGTGAAGGCGACCCACACCGTGAAGGCGGCGCCACCTCCGGCGCCCAAGGCCCCCACCTCAACGAAGCGCCGCACCACAAAGAAATAGCGGGGCAGTTGACCTGCCCCGCTGCCCCCCTGCCCCGCCTAACTCCCCTTCACCATCTTCTCAAACCGCGGATTCCCCCGCAGCGGATTGAAGGTCGGATCGATGTTCAGCCAGGCCGGCGTGATGATAGTATGGCCTCTGGAGCAGCTGCCTCGATCACGTCGAGCGCCTTTTCCTGCTCTCCCGACGCGCCAGGTAGGTGCGGATCAGCAGGATCATGTTGTAGCTGGTGTTGCTTCTGCCCGCTCGCTTCACCTGCGACGGCGCGTTCGGCAGTAGCGAGCGCGTCGGCCTTCCGGCCGACGTAGGCGAGCATCAGGCCGTAGAGTCCCAGCGTCTGCCCGTCGTTCGGGCGACGCCTGCCAGCTGCGCCTCGGTGGCGGGCAGCGCCGAGTCGGCGTACACCCGGGCCATGTGCCAGGTCGCCCTGTTCCGCGTGCGCGATCGCGAGCGTCTGTCCCCACCACGCGCGGTCGTTGTCGAAGGCGGCCGGAGTCAGGCGGAAGAGCAGGTCGCGCTCGGCTGGTTCGAGCGCCCAGGACAGCTCGTAGTATCCACCGAAGATGGCGGCCACCTGCGGGGCCGGTTCCCGCGGTCAATCGCGACGCGAATCACCTCCCGCGCCCCCTTGAGGTCGCCCTGCGCCAGGTACACGATCGCCTGCCACTCGATCAGGTTGAGGTCGTCCGGCGCCAGCAGGACATGGCGGCCTGGCTCCGGCGTCGATCGCCTCGCGGAATCGCCGCTGGAAGAGGTACACCTGCTGCAGGGAGCCAAGGCGTGGAGCTCGATCGGGGGTCGAGTTCCCGTGCCCGCTCAAGCTTCGCCGTGGCCGCGTCATGCGTCCCGTGCTGAGGTCGGCCCGGCGGCCATGGCCAAGGACCTCGGCGTCGTTCGGCGCCAGCTGCGAGCGCCCGGTATGACCGTGGCGGCCGCCCGCCGGATCCGGCTCCACGATGCCCGTAGTACGTAGCCGCCGCCAGGTAGCCCGCGGGAGGTCGGGGTTGATCGCGATCGCCCGCTCCATGGCGCCTGCGCACGGGCGCTCGCGGACGCGGATCCCGACTGCCGTTGAAGTACACCCGGCTGAGCGCGAGCGAGAGCGCGGCCCAGGCGTCCACGAAGGTGGAGTCGAGCGCCACCGCCTGCTCGAAGTAGCCGGCGGCTGTCCGCATCGTGCCCACGTCCGAGCTGGTGAGCGCCTTGCCCTTCAGGTAGAGGTCGTAGGCCGCCACGTTTGCGTGGGACGCTCCGCCAGTTCCCGCTGCTTCCTGCGCGCCAAGTTGGGCGCCCAGCGCGCCCGCCACACGCGACGCGATCTGCGACTGGACTTCGAACACGTCGGTCACGTCGGTGTCGAAGCTCTGCTGCCAGGTCGTGGCGCCCGTCTGCGACCGTCCACCAGCTCCGGCACCACCTGCACCCGGCGCGCGCCACCCACCCCGACGGCCCAGCGCACCTTGCCGACCAGGAGATAGTCGGCCCCGAGTTCCCTCGCGATTTCCTGCGGCGATCTTGGCGCTGCCGCGGTACTGGCTGGCGCTGCTCGACGCGATGACGGTGATGCCGTTGACCCGGGCCAGCTTGCCGCGCACCTCGTCGGCGATGCCGTCGGCAAAATAGGCATCCTCGGCGGGGCCCTGATTCTCGAAGGGGAGGATGGCCAGGTGATTGCCACCGCGCGCGCCGCGGCACCGCTCCGCCGCCCGGTCCCGACAACGCCAGTGCGGTCGCGATGCCGGCCCACAGGAGGAGTGCGGCCACCCCGCCGATGGTGGCGAACCGCCAGGTAAACCATCGCCCGAGCGGATGGCGTGACCGAGCCTCGACCGGCGCCGCGCCTCCACCTTGCCGGTGATCATCAGGACCATCGCGCCGATCCAGAGCAGCCCGAGCGCCAGCCCGAAGGTCCAGCTGCGGCAGGTTCCACTGCCGAATCAGCGCGCTCACCAATGCCAGCATCCCCATGCAGCCGAGCGCGAAGAGTCCCCAGACCTGCAGCGGTGCGGGGCCGGCGGACACCGGGACCTCGCTCGTGCCGCTCCGCGATCCTTCGATAGCGCGGTCCAGCGCGGCGACCATCTCCCCGGCGTTGGCGTACCGGTCGGAAGGGCTCTTGGCCAGCGCCTTCATCACGGAGCTGTTCACCCCGGCCGGCAGCCCCGCCCGCGACGTGGTAAGCGAGCGCGGCTCCTCGGTCAGGCTGCGGGTGATGATGGCCCGCGCCGTGGGGCCGGTGAAGGGCGGCTCGCCGGCCATCATCTCGTACATCACCGCGCCCAGCGCGTAGATGTCCGCCCGGCCGTCCACCTCGCGCTCGCCGGTGGCCTGCTCCGGCGCCATGTACTGCGGCGTGCCGACCGCGAGCCCGGTCTTGGTGAGGACCTCCCCTTCGTCACCCAGCGCGCGTGCAATCCCGAAGTCCGCCACCAGCGCATGCCCCGACTGGAGCAGGATGTTCCCCGGCTTGATGTCGCGGTGGATGATGCCGCGGGTGTGTGCGTAGGCCAGCGCTTCGGCCACCTCGCGCCCCAACCGCATCGTCTCGCTGATCGAAAGCTGCCCCTGCTTGGCGACATACTCCTTCAGCGTCTCCCCTTCCACATACGGCATCACGTAGTACAGGATGCCATCAGCCTCCCCGGAGTCGTGCATGGGGAGGATGTGGGGGTGATTGAGCTGCGCCGCCACCTGCACCTCGCGCAGAAAGCGATCGGCGCCGAGGGTGGCGGCCAGTTCCGGTCGCATCACCTTGACCGCCACCTTGCGGTTGTGCTTCTGGTCGTGCGCCAGGTACACCGTGGCCATGCCCCCCTCTCCGAGGACACGCTCGATCTGGTAGCGGCCGGCGAGCGCCTTCTTCACCTGGGCCACTTCGACCATTCCGGTGGCGGCGGTGCGCGATGGCACTCCCGGATCGGTAGGAGTGGCAACGCCGCAACGGAGGCAAAATTGTGCCTCTTCAGGCAGTGGTGTCTGGCAGGCGGGACAGGCGCGGGCAGCGGTGGTCATCGGTGCTCGGGAACGGGAAGGCGACCGCACATATATAGATGGGGGAGCCGGTAGAACTTCGCGCCAAACTGGAGCGGGCGCAAGATGCAGGGAGAGACCAGCTTGCCCTCGTTCCGGTGGCGCCCGGGCCGGGCGGACCGTACCTTCAACGCCTCCGTTACCACGAGCCGCCATGTCCGGTCGAACCACATCCCTCCTGCTCACCCTGGCACTTGCCGGGGCCCCGATTCTGGTCGCGCAGGGGCTCCCCTCCGGTCAGGCGTCGCGGCTCGGGTTCGATCCGGCACGTCTCGCCCGGATCGACACCCTCTTCCAGTCTTATGTGGACGCCGGTCGAACACCGGGGGTCGTCGCCATCATCGCGCGGCGGGGACAGGTCGTGTGGAGCGGCGCCTTCGGGATGGCCAATCGCGAGGCCGGGCGGCCGATGACGCCGGACGCGCTCTTCCGGATCGCCTCCCAAACCAAGGCCGTGACGAGTGTCGCGGCGATGATTCTGATCGAGGAGGGACGGCTTCGGCTGAGCGAGCCGGTGTCCAAGTACATCCCGGGCTTTGTGGGTGCCCGCGTGGCCGTGGCCACCGATACCGGTCGCGCGTTGGTCGCCATCCACCGTGCGATCACCATCCGCCAGCTCCTGACCCAGACCGCCGGCCTCTCCTATGGCACCGACTCGCTCCTTCGCGACGACTATCGCGCCGCCGGACTCGGTCCCGCCGCTGGCTACGGCTGGTACCTGGCCGACAAGCCGGAGCCGATCTGCGCCACGATGGACCGACTGAGCACCCTGCCCCTGGCAGCCCAGCCGGGCGAGGTGTGGATCTATGGCTATGCCACCGACGTCCTGGGATGCGTCGTGGAGCGGGCCGCGGGAATGCCACTCGATCAGTTCTTCCGGAAACGGATCCTCGCGCCGCTCGAGATGCGCGATACCTGGTTCTTCCCGCCGGCCTCCGTCCGTGATCGGATGACCACCGTCTACTCCGTCACCCCCGAGGGCACACTGGTGCGCGCGCCGGACGGGGCGATGGGTCAGGGCGACTACATCGACGGGCCCCGGCAGGATTTTTCCGGTGGCGCCGGGCTGGTGTCCACGGCGGGGGACTACGCGCGGTTTCTGCAGATGCTGCTCAACGGCGGCCAACTCGACGGGGCGCGCATTCTCTCCCCTGCCACGGTGTCCCTGATGAGCGTCGATCAAGTGGATTCGCTGTACCCGGTCCGCGGCAGTGGCTTCGGACTCGGCTTCCAGGTCCTCGAGGACCCCGGCCTGGCGGGCGAGTACGGCTCGGTAGGCCGTTTCGGATGGGGAGGAGCCTACGCGACCAACTATTGGGTGGACCCCGCCGAGGAACTGGTGGTGGTGTTGATGCAGCAACTTCTGCCGGCGCGCGGATTGGACCTGACGGATAAGTTTCGGACGATGGTCTACGCCGCGCTCATTTCGTCCCCACGCAGCCAAGGACAGTGATCATGCGCCTCGTTCGATTCGCCCCTGCGTTCGTCCTCCTCACCCTCGTGGCCGTGCCGCTCACCGCCCAGGACCGGACCGTCGCCTGGCAGGTCGCCGCCGCAGTCCTCCCCCTCCCCGACAGCATGCGGGCCGGCGCCGAGGTCCTCGGCTACAAGACCGCCGGCGGGCCGCTGGTGCAGATCCGGGCCGGCACCAACGAGATGATCTGCCTGACCGACGATCCGGCCAACGAGGGCTACGCCGCTCACTGCTACCACAAGTCGCTGGCGGCGTTCATGTCGCGGGGCCGCGAACTCCGCGCCGCCGGCGTCACGAAGCGCTCGGCGGTCGATTCCGCCCGGCTCGCCGAAATCAACGCCGGGACCCTCAAGATGCCGGCCGGCGGCGCCGCACTCTATTCACTCTATGCCGACAGCCTCAACTTCGACCCGATGGCTGGGCGGCCGAAGAACTCAAGCAAGCTGCTCTCGTTCTACCTCCCCTACGCCACGCAGGAATCGACCGGCATCTCGGCGGTGCCGCTCAATGACCAGCCGTGGCTGATGTACCCCGGCAAGCCGTGGGCGCACTTGATGATTCAGTAGGAGGGGAAGCGGGGAAGCGGGGAAGCGGGGAAGCGGGGAAGCGGGGAAGCGGGGAAGCGGGGAAGCGGGGAAGCGGGGCCGAAGTTGCGAAACGCGTGATGGGCTGTCAAGCGCCTCTCTCACGGAATCGATCAACCGGGACGATCCGATCATCCGGCACGAAGTGTTGGGTTCGCTTGAATAGGGGTGGGCGTGAGCCCACCCCGGTCGATGGGCCCGCGCATGGGATCGCGATCGGGTCGGCGAGCCCACCCCGGTCGAAGCGCCCGCGCACGGGGTTGCAATCGGCATCGGAATTGATGCCCACCCCGGTCGTTGGGCCCGCGCATGGGGCCGCTAGTCGCGCGTTGGCGTCCGCCCATCCCTCATGGCAACAGGTCAAACTCCCAGACATAACCGCCGGCACCCATCACATAGGCGGTCGAGCTGGCATCGTCCGCGATGATGTCCGCGTCGAGCCAACCCCCGACGCTCCCTTCAGCCTCGGGAGGCGAGTCGAGTCGGCCGAGGAGTGCCAGGGTGGCGGCGTCGTACACCAGGATATCCGGGGCGGATCCCCGCTGAATCGCCACCAGGAGCCTGGTGTCGTTGCGCGCCAGGGCAAGCCCGAGCACTTCAAAGGCATACACCGGGAGCGGGGCCTGGCCCAGCACCGTGCCGTCGGATGCCTCCACGACAACGATCCCGCTCGCCCCCACATACAGGGTGCCGCCGTCCGCCGTGAACGCTGCGCCGGAAACTCGCCCAGAGGTCGGCACCCGGTACAGCGTGTCCCCGGTCGACATCTGGAAGACCACCGCCCCGCCGGAATAGCCGCCGTTGGCGATGGCCCGGTCCGCGACTCTGGACAACGTGAAGTGATGCGGGTCTTCGATCTGCACTGCATACGTCGGCAGCCCGGGCCGGATGACGTCAGTCGTGTGATTGTGCGTGTTGAGCCACACGTTCTCGCTCAACCGGACGATGATCCTGGCATAGGGACTCTGCAAGAACGACGGTACCGAATCCACCAGCGTCGGTCCCGGAAGGAGTTGCCATTCGGCGATCATGCCGGCGCTGTCGCGGAGGATGTAGCGGCTCGAGTCGAAGGTGACTCCAACCGCACGTAGACTCCACACATCGACAGGCTTGACCCCCGGCATCGGGATGACACGCTGCTGCTCAAGGGCGACGAGCCCGGTCTCACCGGCGAGAGGTTGGGGGTAGACCCCGGCCACGCCGAATGGGCCACCCGTGGACCTGGAATAGTACGGGATTTCCGAACACTGCTGGACTCGTTATCCAATACTCCCGAAACCCCACAATCCCCACCGAATCGACCAGGTAGCTCGTCGCCCCGTCGATCACCTCGATGGCCGCTGGTTGTGTGGAAATCGATGGGAGGGTCGCCGAGAGGGTGCTGTCGTCGACACGCGTGACGACCATTTCGATGCCGGCCGCCGTCACCGGCGGCAGCGAATCGAGCTCGTCGAAGAACTGCGAGCGAATCAGGATCGCTCCACCGGCCCACTGCGCCGTCGGTGACACGCCAAAGGTGGGCGGCACCGCAGTCGGCTCCGAGGAGTCGCTGCAGGCGGCCAGGAGCAGGAGAAGGAGAAGGACCAAGCGGGGTGGAGGCGCATCAACACCCCTCGAACGTGGGAGACTCAAGCCACGTTACGGCAGGATCTTCAGGCCGTCAATGGCGTCTCGGGCGGCCCCGCTCACCCCATGGAGTGCGGCGGTGGGCACACGGAGCGGCGTGGCCGATGTGACCACCGCAACGCGAACGCCAAAACGGGGGGTTAGGTCGTGGATTCCCGGACCCGGATAGGAAGCGCCACGACCGTCTTGCCCGCCCATTGCAGCCGCCGCTGGATGGCCATCGCCGTCTCGTTGTGAAGGATCCGCTGCCACCAGCGGTCCTTCTGGAAGATCATTCTCCCGGTGAAGAACGTGGTGCGAGGGAACTCTCGGGCAACCTCGAGGCACAGTCGCTCCGCCTCGGCGACGATCTCCGTCCCGATCGCCATCCTCGACGTGGCCGGCACACCCAGATGGCGGGCGAGCGCAATGTATTTGTCGAGCATCTCCTCTGTCCGCGCCCGAAGGTCGTCGACCGCGTGTTCCCCCTTGAACTCTCCCGAATCCACGACACCCACGCTCAGGAAGACGACATTGCCAAAGTGTCCTGGAAAGGACCGGAAGACGTTCAGGACCGTGTGAATCCCCACACCGTCGTAGGACGGCACCAGGACGGCCGCCGTGGGCCGGGCGGGGTCGACCGCTGTTGGTGAGCTCGCCTCCTCCGACCGCTGCCCTGGCAGGTCGCCCAGTTCGTCGTAGAGGGCGCGCACCCCCGCCGCCGCCCGGCGATAGTGGGCCCGGATCCGGAAGCAGCATCCAATGACGAGGGCGGTGATCCCCATCGTGACCCAGCCACCTTCGGCGAACTTCTCGTAGAGGGTGACGCCGAGGATGGTGGCGCAGAGGAGGAACGCCGATGCGAAGAGCGCCAGCCGGCGCTTCCAGAAGGGCCGTACCCGTCGATGCTGTATCCAGAACCGGAGCATCGCGAACATCGAGAGCGAAAACGTCACGAACACGTTGATGCTGTACATCACCACCAGGTGCCCGACATCCCCGCCCGTGTAGACCAGGGCCGCGCAGCCCGCCCCCGCCATGAGGAGGATGCCGTTCCGTGTGGTCAGCCGCTCGGAGAGCGCCGCAAACCGGTGGGGGACCCACGAATCCACCGCCATGTTGGCCAGGACCCGGGGGCCGTCGATGAACCCGGCCTGCGCCGCAACGACCAGGAGCGTCGCCTCCGAGAGCAGGAAGAGCACCACGAAGGTGCCGCCGAGGGGCAATCCCCCTGCGAGACGCTCGACGAGGACGGCGTTCATGGTCTTCCCCTCGACCGGCGTGAGTTGCCAGAGCAGGTAGCAGAGGAGGAGCCCGGAGGCGGTGAGGGCGAGTGAGGTGCCCATGTACACCATGGTGCGCTTCCCGGTGGCGGCCTTCGGCTCCCGCATGATGGGAAGTCCATTGGACACCGCTTCGATGCCGGTGTAGGTCCCTCCGCCCAGCGAATAGGCCCGCAGGAAGAGCACGAGGAGACCCGAGAGTCCGAGGGTGGACAATCCCTGCTGATAGCCGGTACGGAGTGCCGCCGACGTCTGTTCCAGTCGTGGCGCGGACGCCGCCAGCCCCGCCCCGATGATGAGGGCATGGGTCACCAGGAACAGGAGGAAGACCGGGAGCAGGGTCAGCACCGACTCGCGGACGCCCCGAATATTGAGCACCGTCAAGAGGAGCAGCAGCCCGAACTCGACGGGGAGTTTTGCGGCGAGCCAGGCCGAAGGCAGGAAGCTGAAGAGGGCGTCCCCCGCCGCCGCGATGGAGATCGTGATGGTCAGGACGTAGTCGACGAGGAGCGCCGAACCCGAGATCACGCCCGCCTCGGCGCCGAGCAGCTTGGTCGCCACGACGTACCCGCCGCCGCCGGTCGGGAATTCCTCGATGATCCGTCGATACGCGGCTGCGATGAGCAGTACCGTCGCCGCCATCAGGACGGCGAGCGGCAGGGCGAGGTAGGGGTGCGCACCGAGCTGCCGAAACGCCTCCTCGGGCCCATAGGCCGACGACGACAGTCCATCGGCCCCGAGCCCGACCCAGGCCAGGAACGGGACCAACGAGAGTCGGTGGAAGAGGCGGTGATCGTGGAGATCGCGCGGCTTCCCGAACACCACCTGTTTCAGCCGGCGCACGCCGAAGCGGCGCGGCTCCTGCACAGTCGACACCAGCAGACCCCTGGAGAGTTTGGTGGCCCGAATACTGGCTCGCGGACGACCCGCCGCCAGCCCCGTCCCAAAATCCTGATACAATCTTGAGGCGCCGATCACGTAGGTTTGACCCCATGGCGAACACTCCACGCACCGAGTACGCGCTGGCTACCGGCATCGTCGCCCTGACGACGGCCGCGGGGTTCGTCCTTCGCGCGCAGCTCAACCCGACCGACGTCGCGATGGGGTTCCTGCTCGCGGTCGTACTGGTCGCGTCGCGGTGCGCCCGCGGACCGGCGGTGCTGGCCTCGGTGCTCAGCATCGCCATTTTCGATTTCGCGTTCGTCCCGCCCTACTACACCTTCAGCGTACACGATACCTCCTACATCCTGACCTTCGGCGTGATGCTGGTGGTGGCGCTGGTGATGAGCGGGTTGGTGGCGCAAATTCGCGAACAGGCGGCGGAGGCCCGGGCCCGGGAGAACATGACAGCCGCCATGTACCTCCTGAGCAAAGACCTCGCAGATGCCACATCCCGAAGTGATGTAATCAACGTCACGGAGTCGCACCTCCGGCGCCTGGTGGCGGGCACCCCGATCATTGTGCTGCAACGAGAAGGCGCCGCTCCCTCCAGCGCGCTCCATCTCCCTTCCATCGAGCCGTTCGCCAGCCTGGAGGTGCGAGTGGCCGTGGAATGGGCGTTTGAACGAGGGGATTCCGCCGGACACGGGACGGCGCATTGCGCTGAGGCGGGCGCGCTGGCCGTTCCATTGCGGACAACGACCGGGACCATGGGTGTGGTGGCCGTGGTGGCGGGTGCGCACGACGAAGTCCCGACGCCGGCAGCGCGCGCCACGGTCGAGGCGCTGGCGGCCCTGGCGGCCACGGCGCTGGAGCGCACGGGGCTGGCCGAGCAGCACAAAGTCGCGCGCGCCGAGGTCGAGGCGGAACGGCTCCGCACCTCCCTGCTGAGCTCGTTGTCCCACGACCTGCGTACGCCGCTGAGCAGCATTGAGGGCGCCGCCAGCAGTCTCTTCGAGGATCGCGGCGCGTTGCCGGCCGAACTTCGGCGGGATCTGGCGGAGTCGATCCTCGAGGAGTCGCAGCGGATGTCGCGCCTGGTGGTGAACCTCCTGGACATGATCCGGGTCGAGACGGGCGCGCTCGCGGTCAAGAAGGCGTGGCAGCCGCTCGAGGAAGTGCTGGGGGTCGTCCTCATCCGGATGGAGGATCGGCTGAAGAGCCACCCGGTCGAGGCTCGGCTCCCGGAGGACCTCCCGCTGGTCCCGGTCGATGAGCTGCTGCTGGAACAGGTCTTCGCCAACCTCCTGGAGAACGCCGCCCGGCATACACCGCCCGGGACACCGATCACGATCCGGGCCTGGCCCGAGGCCGGTGCGGTGGTGGTGGAGGTGGCCGACCACGGCCCCGGCGTTCCGCCGGGGGAGGAGGAGAACATCTTCCAGAAGTTCTATCGCGGCGCGTCGACGACAGCGCTGCCCGGCAGCAGCACCGGCCTCGGGCTCACGATCTGTCGGGGAATCGTCGCGGTACACGGCGGGCGCATCTGGGTCGAATCGCGGGCCGGAGGGGGGGCGGCGTTTCGCTTCACCCTCACCCTTGACGGCCCGCCGATGGAGGCGCTGCCGGTCGAGCAGGTCAGCGGCTGAGGACGATCATGGCCAACCCTGCACCGCTGGTCCTGCTCATCGAGGATGAGCCGCACATGCGGCGGTTCCTGCGCGCGGCCCTGCGAGGCCGCGGCTACCAGGTCGTCGAGGCGGCGACGGCGCGCGAGGGGCTGATGCAGGCGGCCGGCCGGAATCCCGATGTCATCCTCCTCGACCTCGGCCTTCCGGATCAGGACGGCCTGGAGGTGACTCGCACAATCCGCCTCACAGCCGCGACCCCGATCATCGTCATCTCCGCGCGGGGACTGGAGCAGGATAAGGTGGCCGCGCTCGATCTCGGCGCGGACGACTACCTCACGAAACCTTTCAGTGAGCCCGAGCTGCTTGCCCGCATTCGCGCCGCGTTGCGGCGCCTCGCGCGACCGGCCAGCGGGGCGGCCAGCGAGACGTTCGAGTCAGGAGAATTGCGGGTCGACCTGCTCCGACGGGTGGTGCACCGGGGCGGCCGAGAGGTGCACCTCACGCCCACGGAGTTTCGGCTCCTCGCCACCCTGGTCCGGAATGCCGGCCAGGTCGTCACCCACCGCCGACTGCTGCAGGAAGTTTGGGGCGCCAACTACCAGGAGCACACACACTATCTCCGAGTCTACATGGCGCAGCTCCGCCACAAACTGGAGCGGGATCCGAATCGGCCACGGTTGCTTGCCACGGAACCGGGGGTGGGATATCGACTGCGTGAGGCGACGGGGGACTAGCAACGGGGCAACGGGGCCGACGGTAGCGGGCGTCCCCCCTCTCCATATCATGGACCCCGGCTTTCGCCGGGGTGACGGCCTCGTCCGCCCGCGCATGGAGACGCAAAAAGGGGTGGGCGTGAGCCCACCCCTTCATGGCTAGGGAGGGAATTGAACCCCCGACACGCGGATTTTCAGTCCGCTGCTCTACCAACTGAGCTACCTAGCCTCAAGCGGCGGGAATATAAGGACTTGGGGTACCAATGCCAAGCTGACCACCCCTCCCTGCCCGCCCCTTCCCTACCTATAATCCCGAATGCCCCTCTGGACCGATATCGCAGCCGAAATCGCCGACTTCCGCCGCCGGATCCGGGATCTCCCCGTCATCCCCGACGCGACCCCCGCGACGCTCCGCGCCGAGCTCGAGCCGCGGTACAGGTTCGACCGGCCGATCGACCTGGAGACCCTGACCGCCGACGTGATGCGACTCCTCCGGACCCAGCAGGTCCACGTCACCCACCCGCGGTACTTCGGCCTCTTCAACCCGCAGGTGCGCGAGGCCGGCATCGTGGCCGACACCCTCGCCGCGCTCTACAACGCCCAGCTCGCCGTCTGGAGCCACAGCCCCGCCGCCAATGAGATGGAACGGCTGGCGCTCCGCGCCCTGGCCACCCGGATCGGCTACGATCCGAACGGCATGCTGGCCCAGTTCACCTCCGGCGGCGCCGAGGCCAACCTCTGCTCCGCGCTCTGCGCCCTGGCCTCCCGGTTCCCGACCTGGGCCGAGTCGGGCGTCGCCGCCCTCGGCACCCGGCCCGGCCATCTACGTCTCGGGAGAGAGCCACCACTCCTTCGTCAAGATCGCCAAGATGACCGGACTCGGCACCGCGAGTGTGCGCGAGGCACCGGTGCGCGCCGACCTGAAGCTCGACGCCGTGGCCCTCGAGCGGTTGATCGAAGCCGACCGGGTGGCCGGGTGGAGCCCCCTCCTTATCGTGGGGACGGCCGGCACCACCGCCGCCGGCATCGTTGATCCGTTGCCGGAACTTGCGGAGGTGGCCAGACGCACCGGTGCCTGGTTCCACGCCGATGCCGCCTGGGGCGGCGGGGCGCTGATGTCCGACAATCTGCGGCCGCATCTCGACGGCATCGCGCTGGCCGACTCCGTCACCTGGGACGCACACAAATGGCTGAGCGTGCCGATGGGCGGCGGCATGTTCTTCTGCCGCCACCCGGAAGCGGTGAAACAGGCCTTTGCCGCCGTCCACACCTACATGCCCGTCCCGACCGGCGACACGGTGGACAACTTCCAGACCACCCCGCAATGGAGCCGCCGCGCCACCGGCCTCAAGGTGTTCATGTCGCTGGCAGAACTGGGCATCGAGGGCTACGGCAAGCTGGTGGACCACCAGGCGGCAATGGGGAGGCTCCTCCGCGAGAAGCTCACCGCGGCAGGCTGGCTGCTCGTCACCGACTCCCCGCTCCCGACCGTCTGCTTCAGCCACCCCGACATCGAGTCGGGCCGGATATCGATCGACGAGGTCATCGGTCGAGTGTATGCCAACCGGCAGACCTGGATCAGCCCGGTCATACTCGGCGGGGAGCGCCGGCGGGCGCTCAGGGCGTGCATTACCAGCTATGAGACGGACGAACGGGATCTTGACGCGTTAGTGAACGAATTGATTCGCGCCCTTCGCGCCTTCGCGTGAACCAACTCTGGACCCCGGCTTTCGCCGGGGTGACGATCGGTGTCAGGATGTAGCTTCGGCCCTCAGCCCTCAGTCCCCAGCCCCCAGTCCTCAGTCCTTCTCTCCTCCGCTTTCTGACCCTACATTCCACTGATGGGCTCCCCCTCCCTGACCGTCGCTTCCCACCCGCTGATCCAGCACAAGATGGCGCTGCTCCGCGGCGTCGAGACGCCCACCAGGGAGTTCCGCCAGCTGGTCGGGGAGATCGCCACCCTCCTGGCCTACGAGGCGACCCGGACCCTCGAGACCGAGCCGATCGCCGTGCGCACGCCGCTCGAGATGATGGAGGGCCACCGCCTCCCCGGCGACCGGATCGTGCTCGTCCCGATCCTCCGTGCCGGCCTCGGCATGGTGGATGCCGTCGCCGCCCTCTTCCCCAACGCCGGCGTCGGCCACATCGGTCTCTACCGCAACGAAGAGACGCTCGAGCCGGTCAGCTACTACTTCAAGATCCCGCCCCTCGGCGCGGACAAGGTCTACCTCGTGCTCGATCCGATGCTCGCGACCGGCGGCAGCGCCTCCGCGGCGATCGCCAAGCTGAAGGAATCGGGCGCGCGGCACCTCCGGCTCATTTCCCTGGTGGCCGCACCCGCAGGAGTTGACCGGATGAAGAAGGACCACCCCGACGTTCCGGTCTTCGTCGCCGCGCTCGACCGCGAACTCAACGACCACGGATACATCCTGCCCGGCCTCGGCGATGCTGGAGACAGGCTCTTCGGAACGACCTGACCGGGCGTTCCCCCTCTCCATATCATGGAGAGGGGGACAGGGGGTGAGGTGGAGAGCTGGCGGGGCAGGTGGGCCGGGAGGCCGGACCTGAAGTCTGTGTCATTCCCGCGCAAGCGGGAATCCAGTTGCATCTTCACTGGACCCCGGCGACCCTGCCCCGGCGAAAGCCGGGGGCCGGGGTGACGGCGCGCGCGTCGCTTTAGCGACATCAGCCGAGCCGCGGCTTCCGCCGCGAGTTCGCGCGGGAACAACCTGGACCCCCGCTTTCGCGGGGGTGACGACCTTCCATTGGAGTTCATGGTGCCTTTCACTTCCCCGCTTCCCCGCTTCCCCGCCTCGCACTCGTGCGAATAACCTTCCACGGCGCCGCCGGCGGCCAGGTCACCGGCTCGATGCACCTCCTCGAGGCGGCGGGCGCGCGTGTGCTCCTCGATGCGGGCCTCTTCCAGGGGCGCCGGTCCGAGACGCGCGAGCTGAACGCCAAGCTCCCCTTCGATGCGCGCCTCATCGATGCGGTGGTGGTGAGCCACGCGCACATCGACCACACCGGCCGCCTCCCCCTGCTGGTCAAGGAGGGGTACCACAACCCGATCATCGCCACGCCGGCCACCCGCGACCTCTCCGCCGTCATGCTCCCCGACTCGGCGCACATCCAGGAAAGCGATTTCGACTTCCTCAAGCGGCACGACCGCGTCGGCCCCGAGGCGGAGCCGCTCTATAACATGGCCGACGCCGTCGCCGTGCAGGATCTCATCGAGGCCGTCCCCTACAATCGGCCGCACCACATCCGCAAGCATCTTGTGACCACCTTCATGGACGCCGGCCACATCCTCGGCTCGGCGTCGGTGGACATCCGGATTACCGAGGGGACGGGCCACCGGCTCGTTTTCTCGGGCGACATCGGCCGGAACGACCTCCCCATCATCCGTGATCCGGTGCCGCCCTCGGGCGCGATCGACACGCTGATCATCGAGAGCACCTACGGCAACCGCGACCACGAGTCGGTGGCCGGGGCGGAGGAACGCCTCGGCGAGATCGTGCGGCGGGTCGCCGGCCGCGGGGGCAAGGTCCTGATTCCTTCCTTCGCGGTGGGTCGCACGCAGGAACTGGTCTATGCCCTCCACGCGCTCTGGCTGACCGGCAAGATCCCCGGGATTCCCATCTACATCGACAGCCCGCTGGCGGTGAACGCCACCGAGGTGTTCCGACTGCACCCGGAAATCTTCGATCAGCGCGAGCAACTCATCGAGCGCGCCAAGGCCCTCTTCGATTTCCAGCTCGTCACGTATGTCCGCGACGTCGGGGAGTCGAAGGCGCTCAACACCCTGAACGGCCCCGCCGTCATCATCGCCGCCAGCGGCATGGCCGAGGCCGGCCGGATCCTCCACCACCTGAAGAACGGGATCGGCAGCCACAAGAATGTCGTCCTTTTTGTTGGCTTCCAGGGGGAGCACACCCTCGGCCGCCGAATCCAGGAGGGCGCACGCGAGGTGAGGATCTTCGGTGACATGTATCCGGTGGCCGCCGAGGTCGAGACCATCGGCGGCTACTCGGCCCACGCCGACCGGGGTGAACTCCGCCAGTGGGTGCGGAAGATCGGCGGCCCCGTCAAGCGGGCCTTCGTGGTCCACGGCGAGACGCCCGCGCGCGAGGCGATGGGGAAGATTCTCAAGGAGGAAGGGGTCCAGGAGGTCGTGCTGCCGGCGCTCGGAGAGGGGTTCGACCTCTAGGTGAAATGGCTCAAGACGGTCCTCGGGTTCGGCCTCCTCTTCGTCGTCGTGGGCTACCTGGTGGCGTTCTTCTCCGTCCTGGCGGTGAGCCGGCAGGACCAGGCGCGCCCCGTTCCCGCCATCGTCGTGCTCGGCGCCGCCCAGTACAACGGCAAACCGAGCCCGGTCCTCAAGGCTCGGCTCGACCACGCGGCCCAACTCTACGCCGACAGCATCGCCCCCATCATCGTGCTGACCGGCGGGGTGGCCACCGGCGACAAGATCAGCGAAGCCGAGGCCGCGGCGGTCTACCTGGCCGGCTCGGTGCCACCCCCCGTCCTGGTCGTGCTCCCCACCGGGCGCACCACCGACGCGTCGATCGTGGCCGCCGCCGAGTGGTGCCGGGGCTATGGCATTACGGAGGTCGTGGTGGTGAGCGATCCCTTCCACATGCTGCGCGTTCGGCTCGAAGCGCGGCGGCAGGGGCTCACCGCCTGGACCAGCCCCACGCGCACCAGTCCCATCTCCGCCCGGGTGGGGCGCGAGTTCCCCTACCTGGTGGCCGAAGCGGCCAAGGTGCTCGTCGCCGGGAGTCGCGGCTGGTAGCGGTGCCGGGGCGGCCTATCGGAGGTACCTCAACCACAAGTAGACATGCGCAATTCCCACGCTCAGGAGCATGAGCGGCAGGGCGCGCAGCGTGAACTTGCCGAACCGGAACGGTACGCCGGCCCGCTCGGCGAGGCCGGCCACGGTCAGGTTGGCGCTCGCCCCGATGAGCGTCCCGTTGCCGCCGAGGCAGGCGCCCAGCGCCAGCGCCCACCAGACCGGGTGCAACCCGGCCGCCCCGCCAAACGCCGATTCGAGCCCCTTCACCAGCGGAATCATCGTGGCCACGAAGGGGATGTTGTCGAGCACCGCGGAGAGCAGCGCCGACATCCAGAGCACCGCGAGGACCGTCACCGTCGGGTCGCCCCCGGTG
Source organism: uncultured Gemmatimonadales bacterium (assembly GCA_963748815.1). GTDB lineage: Bacteria > Gemmatimonadota > Gemmatimonadetes > Gemmatimonadales > GWC2-71-9 > SPDF01. Next base: position 42,356 of record CAVVKJ010000019.1, read on the forward strand.
GCGGCGAGCAGTTTGTGGCCCAGAAGCTCGAGCAGCCCCGTTTTCGCCACCCCCTCGACCATCACGAACAGGCCGATGAAGAAGAAGAGCGTGATCCACTCCACCTCGCCGAAGCTGGTGTGCACGTGGTGGGTCTGCTCCTCGGCGGTGCGGTCGTGGACGTCGAGCAGCAGCAGCACCGCCGCGCCGAACATCGCGATGGTGCCGACCTCCAGGTGCGTATACCGGGCGGTCACGAACGCGGCGACGACCCCGGTCAGGACCAGGAGGACATGCCGGAGGAGCCGCGGGTTGGTGATCGATTCCCGTTCGTCCATGGCCAACACCCGGGCCCGGGCCTCGTCCGAGGCGCGCAGGCGGCGTCCCCATACCAGGTGGCCGATCGCGCCGTGCACCAGGACGATGATCACGACCACCGGGCCGAGGTTGAAGAGGAAGTCGTTGAAGGTGAAGCCGACGGCGGACCCGATCATGATGTTCGGCGGGTCGCCCACGAGGGTGGCGGTGCCGCCTACGTTGGAGGCCATGATCTCCGCGAAGAGGTAGGGCCAGGGGTCCACTTCCAGCTGCCGGGTGATGGCCAGTGTCACCGGGGCGACGAGCAGGACGGTCGTCACGTTGTCGAGCAGCGAAGAGAAGATGGCGGTGATGACCGCCAGGAGCGCCAGGATGGCGGCGGGCCGGGCACGGGCCAGCTTGACCGCGTGGATGGCCACGTACTCGAAGAGACCGGTGCGGCCGGCGATGCCCACGATCAGCATCATGCCGGCGAGCAACATGATGGTGTTCCAGTCCACGCCGCGGATCGCCTCGTCCTGGCTGAGCACGCCGGTCACGATCACCAGGCAGGCGCCGATGCCCACCACGACGGCGCGATTCACCCGGTCGGCGATGATGGCGACGTAGGCAATGACGAGAAGGGCGGTGGCGACCCAGATGGGATTGAGGCCGAAGAGGAGGTGCGGAGACTCCATGGAGCTCGCCGGGAGGAGGAGGAGGGAAGATTACGGCAGGCTGAACGGTATGGCCAGCCGTGGCGAGAATCCCTATCTTGACCAAGTTGCTCCCCTAACCCCGAGCTCCTATGCGCCGAGTCCTCCGGTGGCTCCGGTACACCGTCGCCATGCTGGTCGTCTTGCTGCTGCTCGCGGCGGCGACGCTGTACACCCTCTCCGAACGCATCCTGCGTCGCACCTACGACGAACCGCTGGTGGCCATCCCGATCCCCGCGGACTCGGGCTCCATTGCCGAAGGGGGCCGTCTGGCGCTGATTCACGGCTGCCGCGGCTGCCACACTCCAGACCTCTCCGGCCAGTGGTTCGAGGACGATTTCCTGATCGCCCGGTTTGCCGCGCCGAGCCTCACCCTGGCGGCCCAGAAATACTCCGACGAGGAACTGGTCCGGATCATCCGGCGCGGCGTGCGCCCCGACGGTCGAAGCGTCTGGGCCATGTCGTCGGAGATGTTCGCTCCCCTCACGGACGCCGATCTCGGGAAGATCATCGCCTATGTGCGCAGCGTCTCACCGCCGGGTGGGCTGCCGCAGATGCTCAAGCCGGGCCCCCTGGGTCGCCTCGGGATCACCACCGGCGAGTTCATGCCCGCAGCCAGCCTGGTTCGCGTCACCGACTCGATCACCGCCTCGGGCTATTTCCCCAGCGGGGACGCGCCGAACGCCTTCGGCGCCTACCTGGCGAGGACCTCCTGTCCCGAATGCCATAACCTCGCGCTCCAGGGATATCCGGGTGACACCCCCGATCTCAGCATCGTGGCGGGCTACACGCCGGAACAGTTCGCCCACTTCTTCGCGACCGGCGAGGCGCTGGGCGGTCGGGAGCTCAAACTCATGAGCGAGATGGCCCGGAACCGCTTCAGCAACTTCACCGACGAGGAAGAGGCCGCGCTCTACTCCTACCTGGTGGCCCGGGCGGCCGCCATCCAGGGCGCTCCCGTTCCATGAGGCTCGGTGCCGCCGCCTTCCTGGCCGGTGCCCTCTGGGGGCTGCTCGCCTGGGGACTCGGTGCCCGGGCGTACGGCCCGGGACTCTGGGGCGGTGTCGTGGCGGCCCCCTTCATCGGCGTCGCCGTTGCCGCCGGACTGCAGGCGCGCTTCGAGTACGCCTCCGGATGGCAGCGCTGGCTCACCGCCCTCGGCAGCCTCTACCTCGGGGCGACCCTCTTTGCCCTCGCGGTGGGAATCACCGGCGCCCTGACCGGCAGCCCGACCCGCAACCCGCTCGAAGTCGTCTGGGAAGCCGTGCTCGGCACCTGGTGGGGAGTCACGCTGACCGGATTCCTGATTGCCCTCTGGCCCCTGGCCTACCTGACCCATATCGTGTTGGGGTACGCAGACGGCATCTCTCCCGACCGGAGGTCTTCGTGAGTCATTCCAACACCGCCGCCAAGGCCGGCATCGGGTTCGGCAGCGCGCTGGCCATCACCATCTCCTGGAGCGCCAACCACTCCATCCTCTGGGCCATCCTGCACGGACTCTTCAGCTGGTTCTACGTCGTCTACTACGCGATCCGCTACTGACCATCGGAGGGGCGCATGGCGAGGATGAAGACCTATCGGCTGGACCGGGTGTTCGTCGAGCGGGGCGAGGCGCATCCCGCGCAGTGGACCTTTGCCGGCACGTCGGTGAGCGGTACCGAGCAGTGGTACGGCGTCACCGACGGCAACTTCCCGGCGCGGAACAGCTGGGAGTTCGTGCTCCGGATTCCCAAGGCGGCGGGTGAGCGCATCGAGGTTCGGCCGAGAAGCACACCGAAGCTGAAGGTCTGGGAGGAGCTGACCGACCGGTCGCTCACCTTCATGCGGGCGACGATGCCCGCCGCGCGGGGCAAGCGGTACTGCCAGGTGGCGCTGGCCGACACCAAGGGCCAGAAGACCAAGGACGTGGTCCGCACCGACGAGCGGCACCTCCTGCCGAAGTGGTTCGACCTCATCGGGCACCGGCTCCGCGCCAAGGAGAGTGTCCGGCGCACGCGAGGCACCGACGGGAAGGCGCTGGTGGCGCTGGTGCAGGATACCGACCACGAAATGATGATCCGGTTATTCTTCGCGATGAAGGTGTGGGTGCTGAAGGAGAAATTCTCCCTCCCGGAGTGACACCATGGATCCGCTCTTCCTGCTGATGCGCCTGCTGCACGTGGTCCTGGGTGTCTTCTGGGTCGGCACGATCGTCTTCGCCGCGACCCTCATGCTGCCGAGCATCCGCGACGCCGGCCCCGACGGGGGCAAGGTCATGTTCGCCCTGCTGCGGCGGGGATATCTGACGATTCTCCCCATCGTGGCGTTGATAACCATTGTGTCCGGTCTCTGGCTGTACATGGCACTGATGAAGAATGCCGGGCCCGCCTGGGCCGGCTCGATGGCGGCGCGGGTCTACGGCGTAGGCGCGGTGGCCGCGCTGGTGGCCTTCGGGCTCGGTATCTTCATCATGCGCCCCAATGGGCTGAAAGTGCGCGCCATCATGGAGGCGCTGCCCACCACGCCCGAGGGACCTGCCCGAGCCGCGCTCATGGACAAGCTGGTCCTGCCGCGGCAAAAGACAGCCGCAATCGCGCCCTGGATCGCCGGGCTGCTCACGATCGCCGCGATCACGATGGCGGTCGCGCGCTACCTGTAAGGGCGTCCCCCCTCTCCACATGGTGGAGAGGGGGACAGGGGGTGAGGGACTCACGCGAAGTCGCGAAGCCGCGAAGTCATGGGAGGGAAAGTTTGACGAAGCGACTTCTGGGGACGGTGCTCGGCCTGTTCATCCTCGCCACCGCCGGGTGCTCCAAGAGCACGCCCGAGGGGACCAGCCCGATGCTGTCTCCCGTGGGGACGGAATGGCGCTTGGTCGCCGTGGTGGGCGTGCCTGCCGGGACCGGCGCCAACGGCAAGCCCGCCACCCTCCTTCTTGAGGAGTTGAGTGGCCGCGCCAGCGGGTTTGCCGGCTGCAACACCTTTTCCGGCAGCTACACCCTGTCCGGATCCTCGATCGCCTTCGGACCGCTCGCCATGACCCGGATGGCCTGCGCGACGGGTGGCGAGCTCGAGTCCCGCTACGCCGGGGCGCTCGAGCAGGCCACCGAATGGAAGATGACGTCCCAGGGGTTGGAGCTGCGCAAGGGTTCCACCCTGCTGGCACGGTTCACGAAGTAACTCACCGCACCGATCACGGTCTGGAGGTTGTTGTGGCCAAGTTCACCGTCAACGGCAAGGCGATCGATTCCGCTGCCGCACCCGACACCCCCCTGCTCTGGGTTCTCCGCGAGGACCTCGCACTCACCGGCACCAAGTTCGGCTGCGGCATCGGCCAGTGCGGCGCCTGCACCGTGCACGTGGACGGCGAGGCGGCCAGGTCGTGCCAGCTCCCCGTCTCCGCGGTGGAGGGGAAGTCCATCATGACCATCGAGGGCCTCTCCGACGACGGGACGCATCCGCTGCAGGTCGCGTGGATCGAGGAGCAGGTGCCGCAGTGCGGGTACTGCCAGTCGGGACAGATCATGGCAGCCGCCGCGCTCCTGGCCGACACGCCGAAACCCACCGACGCCGACATCGACGCCGCCATGTCCGGCAACATCTGCCGCTGCGGCACCTACCAGCGCATCCGGAAAGCCGTCCACCGGGCGGCGGGAGGTGCCTCATGAGCGCCAACGACGTCTCACGCCGCGATTTCATGCGTGCCGGCATCGCGGCCGGCGCCGGCCTGACCCTGGCCATCTACCTCCCCGGCTGCTCGCCGCGTGCGCCGGTTGTCACCGGCCCGCCGTTCGTGCCCAACGCCTGGCTCAAGATCGGCACCGACGGCGTCGTCACGGTCGTGGTGGACAAGTCTGAAATGGGCCAGGGGGTGCTGACCTCCCTTCCGCAGATGATCATGGAGGAGCTCGACGGCGACTGGACCACCGTGAAAGTCGAGGAGGCGCCCGTCGGTCCGCAGTACGTCAACGCGGCCTTTGGAATGCAGGGCACCGGCGGCAGCACCAGCGTGCGGATCTCGATGCAGCCGCTCCGCGAGGCGGGCGCCAGGGCGCGCGCCATGCTCGTCGCCGCGGCGGCACAGCAGTGGGGCATTGACCCCTCCGCCTGCTCCACCGAGAACGGGTATGTGAAGGAGACGGGCAAGCGCCGGAAGCTGAGCTACGGCGAGCTCACCGTGGCCGCCGCCGCCATGCCGGTGCCCGAGACCGTCACCCTCAAGGACCCGAAGGATTTCACGCTGATCGGGAAGTCGATCAGGCGGCTCGACCTGCAGAGCAAGGTGACCGGCACCGCCGGCTTCGGGATCGACGCCCACACGCCGGGGATGTTCGTGGCGGTGGTGGCCCGGACGCCGGTCCTCGGCGCCACAGCGACGGGGTTCAGCGCCGAGGCGGCGCTCGCCGTGCCGGGCGTCAAGCAGGTGGTACAGATCGCCTCCGGCGTGGCGGTCGTTGCCACCGGATACTGGGCCGCGATCAAGGGGCGCGAGGCGCTCCAGGTGACATGGAGCAAGAGCCCGATGGCGGGCGTCAGCAGCGCCACCCTCGCGGCGAAGTACAAGGCGCTCGCCTCCAAGCCCGGCGTCACCGCTCGGCACGACGGCGACCCCGCCGGCGCGCTCCGGCGCGCTGCAAAGGTGGTCGAGGCCACGTACACGGCACCGTACCTGGCCCATGCCTGCATGGAACCGATGAACTGCGCCGCTTCGGTGGAGGCCGACAAGGTCACCGTCTGGGCGCCGACCCAGTTCCAGTCGGGCGTCGAGATGATCGCCACCCAGTTCACCGGACTCCCGGCGAGCGCCGTCACGGTCCACACCACCTACCTCGGCGGTGGCTTCGGGCGGCGGTTCGAGCTCGACTTCGTGATCGACGCGGTGCAGACCTCCCAGGCCGTCGGCGCGCCGGTCAAGGTCATCTGGCCGCGTGAGGACGACATCCGCCACGACTACTTCCGGCCCGCCACCTACAGCACGCTCACCGCGGGACTCGACGCGGGCAACCAGATGACCGCCTGGTCGCAGACGGTGGTCACCCCCTCGATCATGACCCGCTTCACGGCCGCCTTCGGCCCGCTCCCCAACGGGGTGGACGGGACGTCGGTGGAGGGCACGGCGGACGTCGCCTACGGCATCCCGAACTTCCACTGTGGTTGGGTGGACGCCGAGGTCGGCGTGCCGATCGGGTTCTGGCGCTCGGTCGGCCACTCACAGAACGGCTTCATCGCCGAGTGCTTCATGGATGAGGTAGCCCAGGCCGCGGGCGCGGATCCCTACGAGTTCCGCCGGAAGCACCTCGCCAACTCGCCCCGTAACCTTGGCGTGCTGGAACTGGCCGCCACCAAGGCGGGCTGGGGCACGCCGCTCCCGGCGGGCCGCGCGCGCGGCATCGCCATGGTCCACTCCTTCGGCAGTCACGCCGCCCAGGTGGCCGAGGTCTCGATCGAGGACGGCAAGGTGCGGGTGCACCGCGTCGTCTGCGCCATCGACTGCGGCGTGGTAGTCAATCCTGACATCATCGCGGCCCAGATGGAAAGCTCGGTCGTGTACGGGCTCACCGCCGCCCTCTACGGCAACATCACCCTCGAGAACGGCGCGGTGGTGCAGGGAAATTTCGACACCTATCCGGTGCTCCGCATCGACGAGATGCCGGTGGTCGAGGTGCATATCGTGCCGAGCACGGAGGCGCCGGGCGGCGTCGGGGAGCCGGGCACGCCGCCGATCGCGCCGGCGGTGGCCAACGCGCTCTTCGCGCTGACCGGGAAGCGGATCCGAACGCTGCCCATCGAGGTCTGACACGCAGCCCTTCGCCGAGGACGACTCACGCAACCAGCCGGCCCGGTCCTTCCTGGACCGGCTGGTCCGCCGGTACGCACGGCCTGCGTACATCGTCGTGGTCCTCGGCGTCTACGCGATCGTGGCGAGTGCACTCGGGCTGGCGCTGACGCCGGCGGTGCTGGTGTGGCAGGGGGTGGCGGAATGGAGCGCCAGGCTGTCCATGATGGGGCAGGCGTTCGCCGTCGCCCTTGGGACGGCGGTGGCGTTCTTCGTCTTCGGCTTCGCCCTCCTCATCGTCATCCCCGTGTACAACCTGGTGCTCCCCACCCGGGTCCGGCCGTTCAAGGGCGGGCTACTACACCCTACAGGCGGCGCCCTGGCTGCTGCACAACGCGCTCTTCTACCTGGTGCGGTACACCTTCCTGCCGTTCGTCACCCTCACACCCTTCGGCATCTGGTTTCTCAAGGCCATGGGGATGAAGATCGGGCGACACGCCTTCATCAACACCGAGTACATTTCCGATCCACGCCTGCTCGAGATTGGAGAGGACGCCGCCCTGGGCGGCAGCGTGCGGATCTGCGCCCATTTCGGTGGTGGCGGGCACCTGACGGTGGCTCCGGTCATCATCGGCGCGCGCGCCACGCTGGGGCTCGCGGTGACCGTCATGGGCGACGTACAGGTGGGTGACGGCGCCACGGTGCTGCCAAACTCTGTGCTCCTCCCCGGCTCGCGCGTCGGCGCGGGGGAAACGTGGGGTGGCGTACCGGCGCGCCGCATTACGCGCGAGGAGATGGAAGCCTTCAAGGAAGGAATTCACGGAGTGCAACACCGGTGACGACCATCGCACTCGCGCCTGAACTCGAAGTCCGCCTCGCCGCGCTCCGCGAGGCGGGCTGGGCGCTCTTCGACCAGTTCGACCACGACGTGCGCGATCACCGGTGGCATCCCTTCGTGGCCGCCAATTACGAATCGGTGCTCGAGGCGCTCATCGCGCAGCGAGCGCCGGGGCTGAAATTCCTGGAATGGGGGTCGGCTACCGGCGTCATCACCATCATGGCCGACCTGCTCGGGTACGAGGCGTACGGCATCGAACTCGACGGATCACTGGTGGACACGGCGCGCGCGCTCGCCGCGCGATTCGAATCGAAGGCAACGTTTGTCGCCGGCAGCTTCCTCCCCGAGGGATACGCCTGGAAACCGAAGGACGGCGACGGCCGGCTCGGCACTATCGGTCAGGGACGTTCCGGGTACCTGGAGCTGGGCAAGCCGCTGGACGAGTTCGACCTCGTCTTCGGATACCCCTGGGCCGGGGAGGAGGCGATGATGCACGACCTCATGCGGTGCTACGGCGGTCGCGACGCGCGGCTGATGATCCACGGAACCGACCGCGGCGTGGAGATCTATCGGGACGGCAAGAAACAGGGCTGAGAGGTGAGGACTGAGGACTGAGGGCTGAGATCACGATCGCGATCCAGCCTGGACTTCGCACCCCTGGACAGGAGGAGGCCGAAATGTCGCGTCGCTCCGTCCCTCGATTCGCGGTGGTGGGGCTGTTTGCCGTGTTCGTTGCTGCCAGACAGTCTGCTGCGCAGGAAGGAGCGAGGTCCGCCCAGGCGGATTCGACCCATCGCGCCGCCGTGCTCGAGATGCTCCAGGTCATGAAAATTGGGGACGGGATCATGGAGATGATCGAGCTGTCCATGGCGGATACAACGGCCGGCGGGGGCATGGTCGAACCCCTTCGTTCGGCGTTTCTTGCGAAAGCCAGAGCGCGTCTGCCTGAACTGTTGCAATCCCTCGTGCCGGGATTCGCCTCCAGGTTGACGCCGGACGACGTGCGGGAGATCACCGCGTTCTTCCGGTCGCCGAGTGGGGAACACTTGACCGCTGCTCGATCGACGGCCGACCCCCAGATGGAGCAGGCGGTGGAACGCTGGGCGCTGAAGGTGGTCGGTGAGGTGATGATGGAGATGGGTGACGCACCCATCCCGGAGAAGTAACGTCGCCGCACGAGGGTCCCACCGAAGTGGCCCGGAGTTGCTCCGGGCCGCTCACGGCGGGCGCCGCTACTGCCGGACCGCCTTCCCCCGCACATCCCGCCGGTGCCGACGTTCGGTCCCTCCTGGAAGACGTAGTTCGACACCTGGGAAATCAGGTTCCCGTTGGCCGAGAGCTCCCAGGTGAAGTCTTCGCGGTAGGTGCTGCCCGGGGGGCCGGCAATGAAGTAGCCGCGCGCCTTGTGGGGGCTCCCCGCGATCACCGTCGCCGTGTAGTTGGCGATGTCGCCGGATCCCGGCGGATCCTCGTCTGCGATCGAGATGGTGCTGCCGCTCACTGTCAGCGTGTGCTTCGCCTGGCCGTACTCCACCGGGAGGCAGGCCCAGTTCTGCACGAAGACGCCGACCCAGTCGCCCGCCTTGCCGGTCCCTGCGCAGGGAAAGGTGATCTCGCTGTTCGGCAGGTCGGTCGCGGTCCCGCCGTTGTCGGTATAGGTGGCGCCGGTGACGGTGACCGTCGCGCTGTTGGACCGGAATTGCCAGACGGATTCGAGCGTGCCCTGGGTGCCCTGGATCTCGAAGAGCGCGTCGCCGTGGAGGCTGTACCCGCAGATGTTGGCCACGGCGTTCGCCGTGCCGTCGGCGGGCTTGAGGAGCAGCGGGCTCCCGAGCGGGACGGTCAGCGTCGTCATGTTGCCCGTCACCCCTTCGACGAAGGTGCCGGACCCGGTGGCCTCCCGTCCCACCGCGGTTCGGACAAAGTCCATTTCTCCCGCGAAGTTGCCGAGCCCGCCGGCGGTGGTGAGCGTCATGTCGACGTGCCCCGCAAAGCCGGGCGCCGCATCGGCGGGGTCACCATTGAAGGCGGCGGTGCCCGCCACGGTGGTTTCGGTGGAGCCGTTGCCGTCGCCGTCGAGCGGGGCCGAGAAGGTGTAGGTGTTCGGCGCCCCGGTGGGGGTAAACACGAAGCCACCGGACCCGGCTGATCCGGGATTGAGCATGAAGGGGATCACGGCCTCGAAATTCGCCATCCGGGTGACGAGCAGCGTCGCCCCGGTCTTCGCGTACGCGGCCAGTGCCGCGGACGGCGTGGTGACCGGGTTCGGTTCGGAGTCGGAGCTGCACGACACGAAGGACAGGACCAGCAGGCTGGCGAGCAGACGGCGCACGAGGCCTCCTCAGGGGGGGACACCGGCAGACGGCGGGCGACGAAGGGCGATACCTTACAGGCCGGGACAGGGGGAGTCAATAGGAGATCCCGGACCCGAGCGCCTGTACCCACGACCGGATGTGCGGGCGGCTCGATGCCTATCCAATCCTGCGCCATGGTGCAGATTACGGGAACGTAGAATGAGGGAGTCACCCTGATTCAGCTCTAACCAACCCGAGGTCGTCGCCATGGGTCCGCTGCTGAAGGAAATCCGCCACAACAAGCTGCTCTGGCTGCTGGTGTTCGTGCCGGTGCTGTTCGGCGCCACGCGAGTGCAGGCCCGAGGCGCACACCATGTTGTTCGTGCTCTCGGTGCTGGCCATCGTGCCGCTGGCGGCGCTCCTGAGCCACGCCACCGAGTCGGTCGCCGCCAAGACCGGCGACGCAGTCGGCGGCTTGCTGAATGCCACGCTCGGCAACCTCACCGAACTGGTCATCGCGCTGGCCGCGCTCCGCGCCGGCCAGTACGCCCTCGTCAAGGCGTCGATCGCCGGGGCCATCGTCACCAACACCCTCTTCATGCTGGGCGGCTCGTTCCTGCTCGGCGGGCTCAAGCACCACGTGCAGGAGTACAACCGCGCCGGCGCGCGCCTGCAGGCCGGCCTCCTCTTCCTGGCCACGGTCGCGCTGTTCGTCCCCTCGGCGGTCGCCGATGTCGACTCCCCGGCGGGGCGGCCTTCAGCCGGCAACTCAGCCTCGGGCTGGCGGTGCTGCTCATCGTGACCTACGGCCTCGGGCTGGTCTTCTCGCTCAAGACCCACCGCAAGTTCTTCGGCGAGCGCAAAGAAGGAGGGGGAGGAGGAGGCGCACGAGGAGACGCTGGCCGATCGGGGTGGCGCTGGCCACGCTGGCCGGCGTCACGGTGCTGGTGGCGCTGGTGAGCGAGGTCTTCGTCGAGTCGGTCCAGGAGGCGGCGGTGACGTTCGGCATGACCCCGGCCTTCGTCGGGTTCATCATCGTGGCGCTGGTCGGCGGCGCCGCGGAGATGGCGTCGGCCTTTTCCGCGGCGCGCAAGGACCGCCTGGACCTGAGCGTCGGCATTGCGATGGGGAGCGCGGCGCAGATCGCGCTGTTCGTGGCCCCGGTGCTCGTCCTGCTCAGCTACGTGATCGGCCCGACGCCGATGGACCTGCAGTTCTGGCCGGGAGCGGTGGTGATGGTCTTCTTCGCCATGCTGGCCACGACGCTGGTGACGAACAGCGGCCGGTCGGCGTGGTTCGTCGGCGCCCTGCTGCTGATGGTGTACGCCATCCTGGGGATGACCCTCTACCTCCTGCCACCCCAAGTGATGTGATCGATGAGACTCCCGCCATGACCGACGACACCGCCGCGGCCGCGCCGCGGCGGGCTCAGCGGTCCCGACGTGTCCTCGAACCGATCGAGCGGCTCTCCGAAATCCTCTTCGGACTCATCATGGTGCTCACCTTCACCGGCGCGCTCAGTGTGGCGGAGGCGGGGCGCGCGGATGTGCGCGAGATGCTCATCGGGGCGCTGGGGTGCAACCTGGCCTGGGGCATCATCGACGGGGTGTTCTACCTGATGGGAGCCATGGCCGAGCGGGGCCGCAACCTGCGTGCCCTGCGAGGCGGTGCGAGCGACCGAAGACCCGGAGGAGGCCGAGCGCCTCATCGTGGACGCGCTGCCGCCGACCATCGCGGCGGTGCTGGAGCCTTCCGAGTTCGTCGACCTGCATCAGCGGCTCGGCGAACTCCCCGAGCCGCCCACCGCCCGCGTCTGGGCGGGACGACTGGCGTCGGCGCGCTCGGCGTCTGCCTTCTCGTCTTCGTCTCGACGCTGCCGGTGGTCCTCCCGTTCACTCTTCATGCACGACATCGCGCCGGCCATGCGCGTCTCCGACGGGATCGCGATCATCTTGCTCGCGCTCACCGGGGCCGCGTTCTCCCGGATGACCGGCCGGAATCCCTGGTTCGACGGCGTCATCGCGGTGCTGCTCGGCTCGGCGCTGGTGGCGCTCACCATGGCGCTCGGCGGATGACGGGCCTGAGGAGTCTCGCCCTGATCGGGCTCATCTCTTGTCCTGGTGACAAGGGTCGCCAGGGCGCAGTCGCCTGACACCGCCACCGCCTCGGCGTCGGACGCCGACGAGCGCACCTGGGCATTCGGCGCGGCGGCATACACCTACTTTCTCCAGGATGACGCCGACTACGTCCAACTGGCCGCGACCGCGGACCGCGCGGCGCTGCACCTCGAGGCGCGCTACAACTACGAGGAGATCGACGCCGCCTCGATGTGGGTCGGCTACAACCTGAGCGCGGAAGGGACGCTGACGCTGGAGTTCACGCCGATTCTCGGCGGTGTCTTTGGCAGCATGACCGGGGTCGGACTCGGATACGAAGGGTCGCTGAGCTGGAAGAGCCTGGAGCTGTACAGCGAAGGGGAGTGGATCTTCGATACCGAGGACTCTTCGAACAATTTCTTCTACAACTGGTCGCAGCTGATCTATTCGCCGGCCGACTGGGTCAACTTCGGGCTGGTCACCCAGCGGACCAGGCTGGTGGACACCGACCGCGAGATCAACCGCGGTCCCTTCCTGGGTTTCAGCTACCGGTCCCTCAGCCTGACTGCCTTCGCGGTCAACGTGGGGGCAGACGACGCGTACCTCATTCTCGGGCTGGAGGTTGGGTTCTAGGCCGGAAGAGAGGACGAGGGAAGCGCGGAAGGGTGTCGGAAGCTCGGAAACAACGAAAAATGCTCAAAAGCGTCAATTTCTTGAAGGATATTCTGTGTTTTCTTCGATCTTCAATCAAATATCTGGGTTTTGCCGCATTTTCTGCGGCTTTCCGGGCTATCGGCGTGAAGGGATCACCGCCTTGGACCGGGGACGCGGGAGGCGCGGAAGGCTGTCGGAAGCTCGGAAAGGTGGAATATAGACGAATTATCGCAATATTGGGTCAATAATCGATTGAAACAGGTCCATTTGTACCATTCTACTGTTGTTTTCGCGCCTTCGCGTCTTCGCGTGAGCCCCGTCCGAACCCCGCCCGGGAGGCCCCATGTGGCTGATCACCACCACCGGTTTCTACAGCGTCGTCCAGAAACCGTGGGATCAGGCCGCCGACACCCTCACGGTTCGCGCCCGCGCCAAGGCTGACCTCGACGCACTCCGCGAGGCCGGGCTCCCGGAGCTGGGGGAGATCATGGAGGATCCCGGGCGCCGACTACCGGTTCCGGGCCCAGGCGCCGAGGGCGGCAGTGACCCGTGCGGTGCGAGGCGCAGGTCGAGGCGATCGACTACGACAACTTCAAGTCGGCGGTGGCCAGGCGGCAGGGATCGGCGCGCGCCCACCTGTATCATGGCGTGTGGGATGCGCTGTATCGGATTCAGTCCGGGACTGAAGGGGCCTAGGCTTCCCGCGCCCATTGGGCTCCTCGCCAGACAAAAACACTCAAGAACGAGCAGTTTTTCTCCAGAACTCCTCAGTTTCTTCCTGTTTTCTGCGAATTCCAGCACAATACGGTGTCTTTTCGCGCCTTCGCGCCTTCGCGTGAGCCCTTGGGGAGTATCGAAGTGGCTTGCGCCGTTGCTGGTATTATCAGATATTATTCCGTATGCCAAAGCGACCTCCCATTGCCCGGATCTCCATCACCATCCCCGCTGACACCCTGCGGCTGGCGGATGAGCTTGCCGCTCGGCTCGATCGGCCGCGCAGCTGGGTGATGGGGGAGGCGGTGCGGCGGTGGGACACGAGTTCCCCCGCGACCGGTGCCACAAGCACCGTGCGCGAGGCCGCGGCCCTTCACTACACTGCGCATCGGCCCGGGCTGGGGGAGAGTCGTCTGGCTCAACTCCAATCCGACATGGAGTTGAGCGTGGATGAGCGGGTCCTGGCGGCAGAGGAAGGCGCAAAGCTCGATCGCGTGATCCATCCGTCGAGTCCCGGCTCACAACTCAGATTCTTCGATCGATACGAGGACTATCTCGCGTGGAAGAAGTATCAAGGGATCGCCCGATGACCACGTACCAGACCCAGCTCGCGCAGGTCTGCGCGCTCCTGAATGAGTCCGGAGCGCAGTATGTCCTGGTAGGCGCCCGCGCCCTTCAGCTCTATGGCAGCAGCCGCGCCACGCGTGATATCGACATCCTCATTGAGCCCACCATCGACAACGCCAGACGGGTGCTCTCGGCGCTCTCACAGATCGGATTCGGCGTGGCCAGCGATTGGCTTGCAGAGGAGGTCGTCGCCAAGCAGGTCACCATCATTGGTGACACGCCAAGGGTGGATATCCTGACGGTGGCGTGGAGCGTTCGCTATCGCGATGCCCGACCCGCGGCGACGATCTTCACCCTGGAATCGGTGGAGATCCCGACGATCTCGATCGAGCACCTCATTGCCTCCAAACGCACCGGCCGCCTGCAGGACGCGGCCGACATCGAAGTCCTCGAGGAGATTCAGCGACTTCGCGGCGAGGGCATATGACCGTCATCATCCGCGCCCTCCTCGCCGACATCACTACCCTCGACGTGGACGCCATCGTCAACGCCGCCAACGACCAGTTGGCCCCCGGCGGCGGCGTCTGCGGTGCGATCCATCGCGCCGCCGGCCCCGAGCTCGCCGAGGCATGCGCCCCTCTCCGCCCCTGCCCTGCCGGCGAAGCGCGCGTCACCCCCGGCTTCAACCTCCCCGCCCGTCTCGTGATCCACGCCGTCGGTCCCCGCTGGCTCGGCGGCGACCAGGGAGAGCCGGAGCAGCTGGCCGGCGCCTATCGCTCGGCGTTCCGCCTGGCGCAGGAGAGCATGGTCAAGACCCTCGCGTTCCCCGCCATCAGCACCGGCATCTTCGGGTATCCGCTGCACCCGGCCACGGCCATTGCCGTGCGGGTGACGCGGGAGGTGGCGCCGGCGTCGGGGGTGGAGGAAGTCATCTTCGTCTGCTTCAGCGAGGAAGTGCTGGGGGCGTATCGGAAGGAAGGAGTGGAATGATCCCTCGCGCGTGATTCCGGTTGTGACCTTTCGCTGATGGGTACCAAGACTATAGGGGCTCACGCGAAGGCGCGAAGACGCGAAGGAGACAGCGGTATGAACGCAGAGGAGGTCTCCTCGGCTATTGTGGATACTGCATTTCACCTGCACAGAGGGATAGGACCGGGGCTCCTGGAGTCGGTCTACGAATCACTCCTGTCGAGTCTGCTGGAACGTCGGGACCTGAAGGTAGAACGACAAGTACTCGTCGAGTTCGATTTCGACGGGGTTCACTTCTCGGAGGGATTACGGCTGGACTTGTTGGTGGAAGGCTTGGTGGTGGTTGAACTCAAGTCGGTGGAGCGATTGGCGCCGGTCCACCCGAAACAACTTCTGACATACCTCCGACTATTGCATCTCCCGCTCGGCCTCCTCATCAACTTCGGCGCACCCACCTTCAAGGAAGGCGTCAAGCGAGTCGTCAACCATCACACCAACTTCGCGTCTTCGCGCCTTCGCGTGAACCAACGGTCCGACTAAAGAACCCCGGCAATCGCGTAGGCGATCTTCTCCGCCCCCTGCGAGGACGGTTCGATCTCCAGCACGAAGTCCTCCTCCTCCGTGCACACTCGCCGCAATTCCAGCACCTCCAGCCCCAATTCCTCGCCGACCCACCGGATCCGATCGTTGATCAGCCCGAGGGGGACGCGGGCAAGCCGGCCCGCCATCGGCGGCTGCAGCGGCACCTCGTAGATGGTGCAGAGCACCGTCCTTTCCGTGCGCTCCATGACCGACCGCGCCGCCACCTCGTACTGCAGGTGGAACCCGTCGGCGATGGCCAGCAGTTCCGCCAGGACCTCGGCCGCCGAGGTGGCGGGCCGCTCGATGATCTCGATGTAGGGCACCAGGTCGTTCCCGCCGATGCTCAGCACCGCGACATCCGGCCGATAGTCCAGCGCCTCGAGCTGACGCGGCAGGCCGCGCATGGTGGCGCCGTCCTGCGCCAGCCGCTTCACCGACCAGGTCGGGGCCAGCAGCGGCTCCAGGTGCGCGGTCGTGTCCGGCTCCGGGTGGGTGTAAGGGGCGTTGTCGAGGATCGAATCGCCGAGGAGGAGGAGGGTCTGGGTCATTGATATCTCACGCGAAGACGCGAAGGCGCGAAGGCGCGAAGCTGGGTCGGACAAGTATGTCACACCCCTCTGACATCTTGGCCTTTCACGTTAGTTGGTCTGACCGGAGCATTGACCAGGAGGAGAGGGAACCCGATGCCTGACTGGAAACCGAGCCCGATTGCCGGGAAGTTCTACACCGTAGAGGACCTCATGAACCTGCCGCCGGCAGGATGCGTCAATCCCGCGAAGTCCCGGGAGGTGAGCCGGAACCTGCCGGTGCGGTTCTGGATGGAGACGGCCGAGCTGGTGGCCATTCTCGAGGCCAACATCGAGCTGATCAGGCTCAACCAGGAGCGGGCCAGCGCAGATGACGCCCGCCAGGCCGAGGTGCTGATTGCGCAGCGACGGCTCTGGGTCCGCCACCTGCTGGAGGCAGACGAGGAAGAGACCTTCATCGGCATCTTTCCCGCGTCGTTCGCCGGCGACGAATACGATCAGGAGGAGGCCATCACCGGCTAGTTCCTCTTCGCGACTTCGCGTGAGCCGAATCAGTTCACACGAAGTCGCGATCTTTCACCTCACCCCCTGTCCCCCTCTCCATGATATGGAGAGGGGGAACGCCGAGCGAAGCTACGGCATCCGCATCTTCCTGCCGAGGAGGTCTTTCGCTTCCCGGATGTTGTAGGACTCGAAACGCTCGCGCTTGAGCGAGTACTGGTCGAACCGCTCCCGGTGCCTGTGGGCCAGCTGTTCCAACTCGCGCACCAGGCGCCGCATTTCGGGGTCATGTCCGGCGTACTCCTTGATCCGACGGGCGGTGGCCAGCAGTACGCTGCGCGCCTTCTCCAGTTCGCCGATCCGGTTCAGCTCGGCCGCTTCCTCGCGGGCCTGGGCGGCGTAGCGCTGGGCCACGGCGAGGTCCACCGACTGGTCGCGCACCTGGGCGTCGTTGGCGGGGTGGTCGGCGTACTCCCACTCGATCCGCTCGGGGCGGACCTGCAGTACACCGTCACGATCGGCCAGGGAGACACTGATACCGGAGCTGGCGCCCATGGCACCGCGGGGGAACGTCACGCGGAGTACCGCGTCCACCTGCTGGCGGCTGACGAGGTCGTCGAGCGCGACTTCCACGGTGCGGCCGTTTCGGGTGACGCGGCGACCGTCGAGCGAGTGAATGATCAGGCCGGGGTCGGCTTCGACGACGACGCTGGCGTCCCGTGACACGACCTCGAGCGCCTCGCCCAGTTCGCTCATCAGGAAATCGGCAATCTGTTCCGGACGCTCGAGGTAGTAGAAGTTCCCGCCGCCGGCCCGGGCCATGCCCTCCATGAGCCGCTCGTCGAAATCGCGCCCGATGCCGAAGGTGCTGGTGGCGACGCCGCGGGCGCGGAGTTCGCCGGCATGCGTTTGGAGCGCACCCACGTCGGTGATGCCGGCGTTCGCCAGGCCGTCACTCAGCAGCAGCGTGCGGGCGACGGTGTTCGCGCGCTCGGCGCGAGCCACCTCTTCGCAGCCCGTCAGCCAGCCGCCGGAGAGGTTGGTGGAGCTGCCGGAATCGAGATGGTCGATTGCCGAGAGGAGGCGGCGCTTGTGGTCGTGATCGAGGAGCGCGCCGCCGGCCAGGAGCTCCACCTCGGTGTCGTAGGCCACCAGGGCCACGTGGTCGCGGGGGCCGAGAAGTTCGACCGCGCGGCGGGCAGCCAACTTCGCCAGTTCCAGCTTGTCGCCGTCCATCGAGCCCGACTTGTCGATGACGAGTGCGACGTCGAGCGGCAAACGTTCGCGCTGACGCGGGGCCTCGGGGGCGGTGAAGCGGATGCGGACATAGCGGGTGCTGTGGACGCCGGCGCGGACCAGCCTCCGGTCGGTATGGATGTGCAGTGTCATAGACCCTCCCCAGTATTGATGAGCCGATCGGCGAGTTCGACCAGCCGACTCACCAACTTCGTCTCGTGGTGTGACAACGGGCTTCGAACGTGCATCTCGATGTTGGGGGTGAGGGATATCCGCTCCCAGGAGTCGCGGGAGCGTTGGGAAGGGGTGGCGACCGTCCGCTGCGGGGTCCGTTCCGCGCGGAAGAAGGGGGTTTCGCGTTCGGCGCCCATCCGGATGGAGCGGGCGTAGTCGGCGGCGGATTTGCGGCGCTGCTGAACCTCGGCGAGGGTCCTGGCCACCTCGGCGTCGTCCATCGGGGCCAGCCGGTCCTGGATCTCGGCCAAGGTCAGGCGCTCCTTTTGGAGGGCCCGGATGAGCTCGAGGCGCTGGACATCGGAGTCGCCGTAGAGGACCTTGACCCCGCGGAGGCCGGGGGAGTCCATCAGCCCTTCGTTCTGGTAAAACCTTATGGTACGGACACTTAGACCGGTGGCGGCGGCGAGATCCTGGATGGAGAGGTCGTCGGAGTTGAGGAGCATGGCAGTAAATGTACAGTTTGACTGTTATACTGTCAATACCCATGGTCCCTGGAGTTGATGTCTCCGGCCGCTCGTCCAAGCCACTTGTGTTCCGTCCTTTCCGTGACAGACTTTGAAACGCTGATCATCCCACCACCAAGAGCGAGAGGGAAGCGATGGAACAGAACCCAATCCATTTCGAGCCCTGGAAGGCGAGTTGTTCAAGAGTGGCGAAGGCCAGCTCGGCTCCAAACGGCTCCTAGTCCTCGGCGAGGCGCATTACTCCGACCATCCTGAGGATGAGACCCCGGAGCTCACGTGCAACCTGCTTCAGACCATCACTGATGGGACCAGGTCGATCGCGTATTTCACAAAGCTCGAGCACCTGCTCGCCGGTTGCCAGAACGGTGACGGAAGACGCCGTGTCGGGCTTCAATGGGGTTCTACACTTTGACAGGGACTCGTCGCGAAGGCGCGAAGACGCGAAGACGCGAAGAGGGGGCTCACACGAAGGCGCATTTGCGGTGTGCTGGCAGAATTGAAACCTCAACGAGTCCTCGTCACCGGCGTCGAACTCTGGAACGCACTGAGCCATGGACTCTTTCCGGGCTGGACGTCCAGATCAATGACGCCGGGATTCGACGGCCCGATTTACGAATGGAGTTCGGTGGACCACCAGCCACAGGTCTGCGCCACCTGGATCAGCCACCCATCCTCCGGCTCATCCGCCTACGAGAAGTGGACCGAGCGGATTGACACGCTCATGGAGTAGGCAATCAGCGAACCCTGCTGTCACACCCCCATGCGATTGTTCGGGTCAACCGTACCACCAACCCGAGCGTGCAATGGACTACCCGTCGAACCCACTAACTCTCTTTCCTCCTGCAATCCATGAGCTGCTCGACCGGCAATGCAAGTCCTGGAAGCCACACCACGCCGCACTTGTTGTTGTCTTTCGTGTATGGCAACTCGGTGCAGCGCTTCGGTGGAACGTGGCGCCTCCTCCCTGTTCTACGGATTGGTGCGACTCGAATTGGCGTGTGAGCTCCGACCGACTTGGCTGGCTGGCCGAAGGCAGGGAGTACGTCCGTCGGAGTTCGGGCCTCACTTCATCAGCCTCGTGGCGGGGTGGAGTTGGGCCGGCCGGAACACGTTCCTCATCGGGGGTTTCCGCCTGCCGCATCGTACACGCCTCAAGCGGCGGTACCGCGGAGTCTCCGCATGCTGAGCGGGCAATCCAGCGCCGCGCAGCGTGAATTTCCGACAGTGTTCGCGGCTTCGCGCGAAGAGGGAACGGTCACCTTCTGGAAGGCGCGCGCGGCCAAGTGCGCGTGCCCCCGGTGTCGGAGCATGAAGTCATCCTGGAACCGGGTCTCAAGAAGTCGCTGCTCGACTGGCTGGACCATTTCTGGAATCAGCAGTCAGCGGCTCGGAACTGGGCCTGACGCCGAGGGGACCCCGCTCGGCCACACCCATCATCTCCGTGTAGCCAGCCGGAATAGGTCCAGTCCCGGCCTTCCCGGACGGGATGGCCATCTGTATGTCGCCACCACCTCAGGGCGGCAAGCCGATTGCTTCAGCCGATGCTCGGCCTCTCGCGCCAGCTCGGCGAACCGCTGCACGAGGACTTGTCGGCGAGCACCCGGGCGGTGTGTGGCGCGCATCCGTCCAATGTGAAGTAATTGTTCTCGGCGTCCCCCGTTGTGTATCGGGCGGCTCGCGCCAAGGGATCGTGATCCAGTCGCACCGTTGTCGTGGAGGATGTACAGGGCAAGCCAGCGGGTAGGACGCCGCGTCTGTTCGCCGGAAGAACAGGCCGCTCGGTGCGTTCGCGGAGACGATCCGAAGGCCGCTGGTAGCCGCGCTTGTGCAGTTCGTGCACCATCTGGAGGACGCGCACTGCCCGGCGGACAATGGGCTCAGGCGAGCGGACGCTCGGCTTGGGAGTAGCCATCTAGAATGCCCTTTCTGCGGCTTGGAGGCAGCAGGAGATGGAGCACGCGCATTGAATGGCCAAGGCGAGCATCCTACGCCAGGCCACCATCTCCATGCGAAGTCGGTACTCGTCGCGAGGAGGATTCTCGGGGAAGCAGACCGCGTCGCCTCGGCGGATTCGCCTGGCAGTCCAGAGGCCAGCGAACGCATTGAGGATGTCATCCGCCTCACAGCCGAGGTCTTGGCGTGCGGTGAGGGCGGCATCGATAGCTCCCCCAAACTCCGTCCGAAGGAGTCCCGCCCGTCTTGCCTGACCTTCTGGTGAACGCTTCTTCGCGACAATCGGCTCGCCCCCCGCCAGGTGAAAGAAGCAGAGCTCGGGATGGACTTCGCGCACATGACCCCGGAGGGAGGGGTCACCCCGCATCAGATCGTCGACCTCACGAATCTTCGGGAGGATTGCCCAGGCCTGTTTCGACAGGGCCCGACCCTCGATGCGGCGCCCGATGGCACAGGCGTCCGAATAGGTGGATGCCGTGAGCATCGGCCGGATCGGGGCCGTGAACACTGAACGACCTCTCGGCTGTCCGAGCAGTTGGCGCGCCGCGATGTCGCACTCGCGGCTGCCAGACGACATCAGCCCTATCGGGATATCAAGCGCCAGAAGTTCCGGCGGGTTCGGTGAATCAAGAAGAGCCCGGACCGACGGCACGACCTCCCAGGAGATTCGCCCGTCCGCACTCTCGCGGATCACGGCCCAGCCGCCCTTGCACCCGTCCGCTCCGGCAATGATCACGAGGCGGCACCACCTTCTCAACGGAGAATCAGCCACGCTTCACCTGACACTTCGCCAACTCTACCAGCACCCCGTGACACCCGATCCCCACAATCTGCACACGCCAACGCTGGGCCACCGTCCGCGGGACCCGGGCGGCGTGCGAGCCGGGGTTCCGGTCCTTCGCCAAGGCGTCGAGAATGGGGGGCAGCTGCGTCGCGTACCACCCGCCGTTCTCCAGCCGCTTCCCCAGGAATTGCGCCCGCTCACGGTCCCCGCCGATCACGCGCGCAAGCTGCCCAAGCGACAGCGAGCCGCTCCGGGCCAAGTCCTCCGTCGAGCCATCGATGTTCGCCAGCCGGATCGCCTCCGGCGCGTCTTGCAACGCACAGAGAAGGATCCGGTTCACCTGTACTTCGACGGCCTTGGCCAACGGCCCCATCGACGCCTGAAAGTCGAAGGCGTCATCCTCCCGATGATCGCGGAACACCTTCTCCCCGGTCGCGACAAACGTCCGGGCAACCGGATTCGAGGGCCTGCCACGCGGCGTCCCCGAGGAGATTCTCGCGAAGCTCCCGCTGCATCAGGCCCGTCCCCCCCGATTCCGCGTCAAATTCCGCCCAATACCGCCCCTCCGCGAGGGGCGCGTAGGCCGCCTCGTCGAAGTACCGATGGCCATCGGGCCGGATCACCACCAGCGGCAAGTCGACCATTCCTCCGTAGAGGGAAACGGGACGGTCGTGGTAGTGGACATTCCGGAGATGACGAACCTCCTCGACGACGGAAAGGGTGTCGTCGAGCACGAGTCGTCGGATGTCACGAAGCCTGAACCAGCAGTCGCACCGGAGATCATCCTCGCGGTAGTACACGGGCAGGTGGTCCGGATCGACGCTGGCAACGTCCTCGAAGGTGATCTCGTCCACGTCCGCCACATAGAGCGAACGGTAGTCGGTCAGGTACAGCTGCAATTCGCGGGTCTGGTCCTGGCGCAACTCCTCCGCCATCCGCTTCAGGTCGTCGCCGTGCGCCATTCCCTGCTGCCGGTTTTCGGACCGAATCTTTCCCCACCAGACGTACACGTCGTCGTCGTCGGACTTGCGCTCTCTCCAGGCCTGGATCCGTGACAACAGGATGCCCAGGTGCGCCTCCATCGCATTCGACGCATAGGCCGGATTCCAGACACCGAGGAGATGCTGAACGGGAGGGTTCACGGGGCCGCCGTTGGGGTGGGTGGGAGGTGCCGGGCTCAAGATGTGGGTACCTCCGGGAGGGCACAACCGGCCGTGGGCTCAGCCGGGGGGAAGCACAAGATGAATGCGAGAGAATTGCCGGTATTCCTCAACATTGCACGAATAGTTGGCAAAAACGCCAAAAAGCAGCGGTTTCCACGGCTTTTTGCTCATTTCTTGCTCGACATTCCCACAATTGCCTACTGCCGGGACGCACCGGCTCGCACCCAGACACACCCGGACGAGAGTACTGACGCCCCTGTCACGCCCCCACCCTACCTTGGGACTCTGACAATTGTACCTCAAGCAGGATAGCTCCGGGGAACCTCAACGCCACAGCACCCCCGCCGTGAGCAGATCATCGGCAGGTTCCACACGGTCGAGGAGCTGATGAATCTCCCCCAGGCCGCCCCGGTCAAGCTCTCGATGGGCAGGGAGGAATTGTTCGAACTGCAGGCCATGAACATCGAGATCCACCAGGCCAACCAGATGGAGTGTGCTCCGGAGGATGCCCGTCAGAACGCGATCCTCACGGAGCGGCGGCAGCTGGGGATCGACTGGCTGAGCCAGCGGGTGGAGGATAGCTTGAGGAGAAGTCGGCGCAGGCGACCCTGATGCATTTCCGGAGCCCCATGGAACAGCCACAACTCGCCTGGATTGCCAACTTCATCTGGGGCATCGCGGACGATAGTCGAGCGGTGGGGGGATTGTCGGCGGAGAGTATCGATTGAGTCACATTTCTCTCAACGCAGTCGTCAAGAGCGACCTGCAAGAGATTGTGCTGAGGATCGTTAGGCTCCGGGATGAGCCGAGTGACCTTCAGGCGCGCCTCCTCGGGCTTCGTCAGCAGTTTGAGCGGGCCATTCGACTTCTCGTTCTTGATCCAACGAGGGCATTCCCCGATCACTTCGAGCGCCTCTGCTACGTTTCGCAAAAGCACTCGCTCTCGACAGATCTCGTTACCCAGCTGCAGCGGACTCGAATCAGGCTCAACAAGATCGTCCATGAGGTTAGTGCGAATCCGAGTGAACAAGACGTTTCCGAAACCGCGGCCGTGTTGCTCGCCCTGCTCCACGTGTTCGGACTCGCCCCAACGCCAGCACGAACAGCTCCACCACCACCTCCCACCACGCAACTCGCTCCGCCGGCTCTTCCTCGCACAAGGATCCGGCCGGCCGAGGGAACTACCCCATCGCCGCCGTCGATCGGCGTCACTGGACGAGAAAGCGTCCCTGTCTCAACCACGCCTCCAACTGTTGGCGGACGGACAGCTGTCGCATTCGCGCGAGTCTTCGTCCTGGAGGTGGGTACTGCAGGCAAAGAGGGCCACAAGAGCCTCCGCTGCAGACACGAAGACTTTGACGACCTTCTCACGGTCGAGCTACACATCCCGTGGGCCGATACTGATGTGGTGTCCTTCTCAACGCTTGCGTTGCACACAGTAGAGCAGGTGTCGCCATTGCTCTGGCGCACCACCGCCGAGAGTTTCGTTGTTCTGGAACCGGACGTACTTGTGCAGGCTACCGACATCGCGACCTGTTTCCAATCGAGCCCTCCCAGCCACCTCCTCTATGTCTCCTCGCTGCTGAACTCGGTGCAACAAACCCGCCCGATGGCACAGGGCATCGTCGCCAATACCACCTTCAACATGCTCCTTGCTGAGAACGATGGTACGCCTCCGGAGTCTCTTCTCGCTCGGGCATGTGATGCTCACGCTGAGGCACTTGGCAGCTTACCGGGCGAGGTGGATGCCGATGTCCGACGCGCCATCCGCACGGACCACCTCGAGGCCCTGACTGAGATCGCGGCACGGCTTCGCAAGCATCACATTACGGTCGAGCCGGCTCTATTCACATCTCAGTTTGGTTTGCAGGGCCGCCCCGACGTCCTTGTTGAGCGCGATCAGTCATCCAGCTACGTGGTGGACTTGAAGACCGGGAAGCCCCCGAGAGAAGATGCGGACCCGGAATGGCCGGCGATGGAAGGCGTGAGAGGCTCCTACGCCAAGGAGGCTGCCCAGTTGGTGTGTTACGACCTTCTGCTGGCCGGTCGAGGTCCCACTGGGCCAACGCATTATCTCTTCTACTCGGCAGCTGGCGCCAAAGCCGGGGTGCGGGCTATTCACGTCACGTACGAAGCGCGGCGTGATGTCATCCGAGCACGTAATCGCATCATCGCGGCTGAGCGGACAGTGCTGCTGCCCCCATCTGCCGAGACCGCCTCGCTGACTATGGCGGGACTGCCGCCGAGACTCCCGCCCTACGCCCGGGAGTCTCTCTGTTGGCTGTGGCTCGTTACCGAGCCATCTGTAGTCCCGACGCTCCACGTACGGACACCTTTGTCGGCGACCAGGTGCGTTCGGTCATGCAGCAGACGTGGCGCGCACGACTGGGAGGGGGCACGCAGTATGAAGGATCTGGTTTTGCCTCCCTCTGGCGTGAGCGTGACCTGATCCTCAAAGCGGCAAGTTTGGGCGTGCTGGCGTTTCTTCGCTACGCAAGAATGGAAACGGTGGACAGAAGACAGCTCTATCATTTCACGCTCGACGCATCGAAAAGCCAACCCTTTATCACTGCTGAACTTCGCAAAGACGAGCCGATCGTCCTGTACCCTCACCTGGATCGCTACGTCGACCATTGAACGGCCCGATCATTAAGGGTCGACTGAAGCTCGTCGAGCTTGGTGCCGCCGAGCCGCGGGTTGTAGTGGAGTGTTACAGCGCCACCGCCGAGGCGCTACTTCCGCGGCACGCACATTGGGCTATTGAGCGCGACTATCTCGAGTCGAGCGGCCGCGCCGCATTTCCGGGGCTCGCCCGGCTGCTGTCCATCGATCCCAATCGGTTGTCCCTCCTTCTCGGTGACCGAGCTCCCCTAGGCCCAGCGCCGACACTCGCCTCGACAACCACCGGTGCAGGGACCACGCTTCAACAGATCGCCGTCGCTGCCGCCGAGTCCCAAGAGTATTTCCTGAATTCAAGGCCCACCCGGAACGGGAAAGACGAGCACGTTACTCCCAGCCATCGTCAAGCTTGTGCTTGATGAGCGACGCACACCGGTGCTACTCCTCGCCGATGAGTAATCGAGCTGTGGACGAGATGCGGGCGGCAATGAGCAGGCATCATTTCGTGCTTGATCCTTTCCGTGAGGATCGGCTGAGCGCGCCGGAATCGCCAAGCGCACCCGGTGGGGCCAGTATTGTCTTTCGAGAACGATTGGCAAAGACCGAGGTGTACGCCATGACGGTTGCCCAGGCGCAGAAGCGCCATGCTTGGCTGGAGGCGATGGCGTTTGACACCGTAGTCGTGGACGAGGCCTCGCAGTTGCTCGACAGCCAGTTACGGGGGATCCTCAGCACCGCAACACGATTTGTGCTGATTGGCGATCAGCGACAGTTGCCACCTATCCAGCCCGCTGTGGCGGATGCTGATGGTGAGTCCGAGGGTGGCGAGGTCAAGCCTTCGACATTTGAGCGCTTGCTGGACAAGATGCACTAGCGAGCGGGTGGGACTACGCGTATGGCATGCTCGAAGAGCAGTGGCGCATGCACGAAGAGATCCAGGCGTTTCCAAGCGCAGCCTGCTATGGGGGGCGGCTCCGCATCGGTCAGCCAGTGAGGCAGCGTGCCAGAGAGTGGGTGCGGTTGAGGCCATGGGCAGACAGCACCCGTAGGGACCCTATTCGCCCACCGCGTGGCGTTCGTGTCGGTCCCGGATGATCATGCACAGGAGGTACGGTCAAACTACCGTGAAGTGGAAGTCATCGGTCGTGTAATCGACGAGCTTTGTAGTGAGCTGGGCATCACTCCTGGCTCCATGCCGCAAGCCGCTGATGCTACTCTTGGCGTAATTGCGCCATTTCGAGCCCAGGTAGCTGCCATCAGCCGTCGCCTTCATGAATGGCGGCACTGGGTGAAGGTGGATACCGTGGAGCGCTTTCAGGGGAGCGAACGCGATGTCATGGTGATCTCCATGACAGCTGACAATGCGCAGGAGCGGACGATGGCCCAGAGTATGTCCGCGGACGGCCTCATTGATCGGAAGCTGAACGTCGCCATCACGCGTGCCAGAGAACATTTGATCGTCGTTGGGCACGAACCGACCATGGCAGGTGGGGCATTCACGGCGCAGTTCTTGGAGCATGTGAGACAGTATGGGACGTTTGTGACCGCCAAGGAGCTTGGCCTCAATGGCGGATGATATGCTGGTGGCATTCGTGGCGGGGTTACGCCGGCAACTCCTGGATAGCCCCAAGGGCTTCAGTGATCCAGCGGACCGAGCGAGCAGGCCGCTCAAAGGTTGGTGGAGCGAATACTTCGATGAACAGGACTCGGACGGACTGCTACTGGAATTGGCTAGCCGTGGAGAGACTTTGTCGATGGTCTTGTACCGCGTGGCAGAAGCTCACCTGCGCAACGGTCGCGTTCTGGGCACTACGGAACGGCCACTGTCGTGTGAGTACGAACAACTGGGAGTAGGCGTTGGTAGATACTGCTCGCGAGCGGTGCGGGCGTGCCTGCAGCGCGAGCTTGGAGTTGTAGAACCTCAATAGAGGCCGCGACCCCAGCACACAGACTCCACGACCGTACTCGAAGTGGAAGGAATTCCTAGCGGGTCACTGGTGGCCGCACCACCGGGGCGGCCCACACGCCACCTATCCGCGTCCACTGATGTCATGCCTGATGTGGGGACCTCTATGCCTAGGGGACCCACCGACCCCGGCGAGATCTCCTACGCCATGAACCGCTGATCACCCCGGGCCCAACCCGTATATAGCCGGGTCACGCCGAGTGTGGCCAACGGCACGACGGAGCCTGGCTCGGCATCCGCACCGAAGAGCTTCAGGAATGCCGCAAAGTCCGAGTAACCTGCATCCTGTGTGCTGAACGAGTGAACGAGCAGAATGGCCAGGGGCGCATGGTAGCGATGAGCTGCCAACACTGCCGATGCCGCCCGGTGAAATAGCTGGTAGCGCAGGGTAGGATCCTGGTCTTCGTCCAAGCCGAGCGTGGCGCAGAGGAAGCTCCAGCGGACTTGTTTCCCGTTCGATGCGTCTTTCCGCCACTCGCCTAACGTGGGCCCAAACGTCTCAGCGACTTTCCCCTCGACCGCCATGGCAAAGGCGCCGCCCTGCGCTCGGCCCAAAACCATAACATCGGTCTGCGATGGCCGATCGCCTCCTGGGAGGGCCGTCTCATACTCCGGGACAGCGAGATATGGAGCAGGGTTCGAGAGGGCACCGTCTGGCGCGGATCCAAGGGCAGCGGAAACTTCAGGCGGTAGGCCATCCGCCGCCTCCCAGCATAGCGCCAACGCCTTCGCGGAATACCCGGTCTTCCAGTGTTTCTCGGGGTCGGCCAGGTATGGCTTCCAGTCGTCAGGTCCAACGGTGCATGCGAGGATTCTCGACATATCTGCCCCTGGTGAAAGTCACATGCGACGACCCGATCGACTACTTAAGGCTTGAGTTCCTGCATGAGCCCTGACTGCCAACCTTCATACCTTCCATCGCGCACCTTTCCGAAAAAGCTCGTGTAGTCTTCCGGGGACAGGAAATAGAAATGGTAGCGCCACTCTTCGTTCGTATCCTTCAGCCGTTGGTTCAGTGTCTCGAAGTGCTTCACGCCATCTCGGAGCTTTGCCTTGTTGCGGTTGGAATCATCTCCCTCCGCCTTGATCTCGACGACAAGAATATCATGCCCACCACTGACCCTTAAGAAGAAGTCCGGATTGAAGTTCTCGTTTGAAACATGCGTCTTTGCGGCCTTGGCTGGTTTATAGGAATACGGGAATGAATAGCCACCAGTGTTAGGCATCTTTACAAAGGCATCAAACAACTTGCCGTTCTCAAACAGGAGGTCAGAGAACTTGCGCTCTGGCTCATGACTGGCGTAGTGGACGTTCCAGGGCGACTTGAACGCGCTGACGTCCACTTGATGAATCCGACCTCCGACGGCCTTCGCCTGGTCAGAGGCATCATCTCCGTATTCCGCGCACATTCTTACAAACCTCTGATACTGTTCCCAGAGATGGACTTCGTGGCCGGTGAACGGTTTGGTGTCTCCATCCACAGCGTAAAGCACACCATCTTCCTTGAGCATGCTTTCGGAGAATGACTGCCGCGCTAAGGCACTCAGGTCCACCGGGACGAGCTCCCGCCCCGTCTGGCTCATTCGTGGATGCTGCTTGCCCAATTCCCGAAACATCGGGCCGAAGCCCTGCTGAAGGCGCAGCAAGTTTTCCTTGCTTAAGAACGTTGCGTCTTGCCCCGCGGCTCTGAGCCTTGCCACAATGAACTCGTGCAGCCGCTTCTTCGGCCAGGCTGCGCCCAGCCTAGCGTCCTTTTCTCGCAGGAAGAGCCGCAACAGTCTCGCAGCATCTTCGATGCTCCAGTATATCGTCATGTTCAATCTCGACCGCCAGCCTCCCAGTCACGGAGAAGGTGGAGTACTCCGTCGTTGCGCGGTCCTGGGGCATGAATGTCACATCCGGCTCCTTCGCCCGTTCCCGCTTCGTCTCCACAGTCGTCTGCTCCGGCTCATAACGCAGATTGTGTAACGGAAAGAGATACTTGCTGCGACGTTGGTCGAAACCCCACGTAAGGGTATTCTCCACCTCGAGCACTTCCTTGAGCAGATTCCCAACTTCCTCAGACCATGCTTCGTGGTTGTTGATGGTGACCAAGGGCTGCGCGCTCAGGCCTGGCGGCACCCGCAAACCACGTCCAAGTACCTGTGCGATCAACAATTTGGAGGAAAATGCCCGTGATTCGTGCGGCACGATTTGAAAGATATTCTTGACGTCCCAGCCTTCGGTAAGCATGGAGACTGAAACGATCCACTCCACAGGGCTTCCCGGCTCGTCGACCTGCTTGAGCATGGCCAGGTTCTCCATCCGTCGCTTTTCCGGAGAATCCTTGGCATCACGGGGGCAATGGGCTGCCTCCACCCTCGCCTTCCCGGCACCAGACGGCACACCAGACGTCACCCATATCGCCTTGTTGGTCGCTTCCTCACGCGTGATCTTCTCCTTCTTCATGAGGAAGTCCACCAGTTCCCTCCAGACCTCCACACACCTGGCAATCTCCTGGGTGACGACAATCGACATCGGCTTCACTAGCTTGCCGTAGTCCTTTTGATTCTGCTGATGAATAGCGTATGTCTTGCGCCAATCATGATTGGTGTAGGTGTCTTCCAGTTTGTAGTTTGGCTTCTTGACGACCTTGTCGGCGATGGCCTGCTTCAAGCCATAACGAAAAACGACATCGGGGAAGTAGTCGTCGACTATATATGGTGTGCCGGAAACGTTCACGATCTGTCGGAAGCTGAACTCCTCGTGCTGCAAGAACTTCATCCATTCCTTCAAACCCTTGTCTGGCGGGCTGAACAGGTGATGCGCCTCGTCGTTCAATACCAGCGTACGCCCACCGCGCCCCCGGAGGCTATCTCGGATAGACGAGCCAGTATTCTCGTACACCGCGTGGATATTTTCCACGCAAATGTCGCCTGCATGAATGGTCTCGTTGCCGTGCTTGATGGCGGGAATGGCCACCGCGGCGCCAAGTTCTTGCATGATGCCGGAGAGCTCGCCAGTCCCTGCCAGCGAAGTGAACTTCTCCAACAGCCCCTCTTCAATGGTGAGCGACGGGCACAGGACCAAGACCCGGTCCACGAGCCCCTCGGCCAGGGCTATGGCCGCCAGAGCATACATCACAAAGCTCTTGCCAGATCCGGTTGCAAGGTCCAGCGACACCGACTTCCGGTCCCGGAGGGGCATCTTGCTGAGGTAAGCATCAATGCTCTCATGCCGTTGCTGAATCGGCTCGCGCTTGTTCCAATTCTCCCGTGCAAGCTGCTCGAGGTTCGAATACTTGTCTGAGACAAGGAATCGAAGGACCTCACGGACAGCGTCGCGCTGGAATGCATATTGATCGGCGCAGAGCATGTTTAGGAAGGCGTCGTACTTGTGGATCACTGCCTCTGTGGAGTCGCGGCTATCGTCCACCAATAGGACCTGATCGGCAATGCGGAATTGGAGGCTCATGTTGCCCTACGCCCCTTTCGTGCCCCCGCCTTCTTCTTCACGGTCTTTGTAGGCTTGCGACGCGGCGCGCCCTCAAAGTCCCCTCTTTCAGCAGCAGCGCCTTCTCATTTCCATACCGGTCGCAGAGAATCATCATCATCTGCTTCCCGCTGAAGTCCGCCTCCGCGACTCGCAGTTGCAGCCGCTGCGCGCCTTCCAGCCCACCAGCTGCCTTGACTATGTCCTCTCCCCACAGCACGTGGCTCAACCGAAAGACGTTTCCGTCGTAGTGGGTATCGACCATGGCCATGGAAAATGTCTCGAAGTTGCGGAAATCCTCGGGGTCGGTCGCCAGCGTCTGGGCCCGGAATTCCGTGATCTCCAGGACAAAGTCAGCAAACAACTCACCAGGTAGTGCTTCTTTCTTTGCCTTCCAGGCCACTTGAGGTTGCGAGATGAAGTCGAAGCCTACAGCATCGATCACCTCATTCACAGCGGCTTCACTTGTCGGTTGCTTTAGTGCGGCTGGCATGCCCTTCTCGATCAGCCGGAGCAGTACCGAGACTGGAACCTTGAGGAAGACATACGTCGTGTCGCCCCTTGTCACCTCGTCTTCCGCAAAGTCCATCGATATCACGGGAGCAATGACATAGAATCGCTCAGCCGTCTTGCCGCGCAGGGTGCGGTGGAGGTCATCCACGTAGGCGTGGTCTAGCGTGAGCGCCGGAAAGTCCGGATAGTTCCACAGCAGCACCGAATGGGTGCCGATGTACCCATCGAGCGCCAACCCATAGCGCGTGTGGGGATGCTCCCTGACGCCAAAGAGCTTCAGCACGAATGGCCTGTAGTCCACCCACGGCAGCCCTTTGATGGTCTCCATGTCATAGACACCTGCCCGGTAGAGCGCGAACTCCTTCGCTGGCAACGGCTTGTCCTTGGCGGCCTTGTCCTTCGGCTCAATCACCGAGAGCCTGAATTCCACTCCACCAACCACGATGCGTTTGGCACCTGGCCCGTTCTCAGGTTCCGTCAACCGGTTCGAGGGGATCCGCATTTTCTCAGCTGGGCAGACCAATGACAATGACGCTCCCTGCTTCACCAAGTTGTGTGTTCCGACGAGGGTAGCCAAGTCCTTGAGCAGCTCCATCGTGACCTCGCACTCGCCTTTTCGCGCCTTGTCAGTGATGAGAAGGACGCTTGGCGCGCCTTTCAGATGGCCCGCCCAATCCTCCACTCTCTCGGGCTCGTTGCGGTCGTCCTTCCTCGATGTCCCGATGCTCGAGGTGAGTGAGAACAGGCGCTTCTGTGTGGTATAGATGGCCAACTTACCGCAATCCATGGCGATCCAGCGCCGCCCCAGCTTCTCCGCGACAGCTGGCGTGGTTCCGCTGCCGGCAAAGCAGTCGAGGACGATATCCCCTTCGTTTGATGAGGCACAGATGATGCGTTCTGCGAGCTGTTCAGGCTTCTGGGTTGGATAAGCGATGCGCTCTGCGGCTTGGCTGTTGACAGCCTTAATGTCGGTCCAGATCGACTGGATGGCAGCTCCTTTCTGCTCACTGAGGTAGGCTTTCAAGCGCGGCCACCCTCCCTTCTTTGCTGGCCAATAGATGCGCCCTTCCTTGTCAAGCCGATCCAACTCCTTATTTGCAAACTTCCAGTGATTGCCTTTCGCTCCCGGGATGAACCCACGCCAAGGGCTTCCCGATGAGCCATTTCGGAGCCCAGCCTGAGTCGCGTCAATCGTTGCGAAGCGGCGTCCGTCAGCTTCACTGTAAGTCTAGTAACGATCGATGTAGCTTGGGTCGTGGGCCAAGAACTGTTCGTTAAAGCGGAAGTTCGTGGCTTTGGAGTAGAACAGCAGAACATCGTGAATGTGATTGAATGTATGCGAGTCACTGCGGGCAGATGTCCGCTTCCAAATGATCTCGTTCTGGAAATTGTCTTCCCCGAACGTCTCGTCCAATACAGCCTTCAAGTAGTGACTCTTCTTCGTATCCAGGTGCACATAGATGCTACCGTCGTCGGCAAGCAGTTCGCGGAGCAGAATGAGACGGCGCCTGAGGAATTCGATGAACTGTGCGCCGAGGACCTTGTCCCGGTAGGCCTTCTCCTTGTCCTTCATGAAGTCCTGCCGCGTGGCAAACGGCGGGTCGATATAGATGAGCTTGATCTTGCCGCGTGTGCCGAGGCGGTTCGGCCCCTGTTGGTCGGCGAGCAGCTCCCGCAAAGCAAGGAGATTGTCCCCCCATACCAGCAGATTGCGCCAGCCGTCGCCATGCGGCCTCTCAGCACAAAAGGACCGCTCCAACTGCCACGGCGCTGCCGGCGTCTGGGCCAGCACCTCCTCGCGGGACAGCTTCCCCTCATAGACCAGCCGGTACTCCTTGCCGATTTGAGAGGCGCGCCCGACGTCAGGAAAGAGGCGCTGTCGCCACTGTTCGGATAAGGGAGTCCCCGACTTGAGTAGGTTGTTGAGGTGCTGGCGCTCGGCGTCGTTCAAAGGCTTCATGGATAGTGGGTCCAGTGGTTGTTCTAGGAGTGGGGCGACCGTGGAACCGACTACAACTTTCTGAAGTACTTCTTGATGCGCGCTGCCATTAACCTCCGACGTTCGACCAGGAAGCTATCATAATCCTCGGCCAAGCCATCGAATATCCCCTCCGGAATGCAGTGCTGCTCCAGGTTCTTGCGAAGGTCTTCCCTGTCGTCTAACCCTCCCAACTTGCGCTTGCCTCCAACGCATTGCTTCTCAACAGCACGGAAGTAGTCTGATGGGGGACGCGCACCAATCGCAATGTTGATTTCACTCTGCGTCACTGCAAAGTTCGCGATTTGGTTATACTTGCCGCGCTGCAATCCCTGGGCTTTTAAGTGCTTGCGTGGAAATATATGGTGCACATCGGAATGGTTCTCGATGAGATCCTGCACGGTGATATCACGGGACAGGAACCCCAGGTCCCCCAGTTTCACTTGCGCTGCCTGGAACACCAGGAAGAAGGGGCTCCTTGTTGAGGAGGTCTCCATCTGCTGAGGGAGGAGGACATTCCAGAAGTCATCCGTGAGCGAGGAAGTCACGGTGGTGTCAACGTGCTGCTTGAGACCACGCTCGTCGATCTGCCGAATATCGGAGTCAAAGGCGGATTCCGGCGTCCCGCTGTAGCGGCCGGTCAGCATCGACATCACAAACCATTGTTTCACAAGGCGCTCGATCTCGGCGGACTCCACCTTGTCTGCCCGACCACGCAGATAAATGATGTACGCAAAGTTGATGGCGTTTTGGCTGCCGATGAGGTCCGGGCTCACGAAACCGGCAGATCGCAGGATCATGATGAGACGCTCAAAGTGCGTCTTGTTGATGAAATTGTGCACGCCGGTGCGCAGTTTAGTGAACGATTCCTCCGCGATGGCCTCCTCGTACTGCTTCGTTTCGAAATTGCGTCCGGAGAGCAGGGCCACGAGGTCTTGAAGCTTCCCCCGCTTGAACTCGCTCGTGAAGGCCACCCTGAGCATGTCCGTGTATGACGGGTCGTAAATGTCGTCGTTGGTGTCCTTCAGCCACCCAATTTTGGGGAAGAACTCTGATTTGGCAAACACAGGGTCACCGTTCTTGATCTTGCTATAGAACTCGGGCGCCACTGCCAGGTGACAGAAGTAGTCAATCGCCTTGCGCAGCAGATTCCCGCCATAGGTGTCGTTGGCAGCAATTTTGGACATCGCGAAGTCGGCCTGACTCAGTTCCTTGCCGGCCGAGTTTACTCGAATGAAAATCTCTGTGACCGTTTCGATGTCGAGGTCGTCAGATAGATCGATGATGCCGACATGGTTATTGATGATCTTGCGAAGTGTCTCGAGCGTGGTGAAGACCGTGTCTTCGCTCATCCCGGGATTGTCCGCGGCATACGCCTTGGTGATCTGGAGAAGTTTCGCATCCGGCGCGAAGACTGCTGAGACGTCCGGAATCCAGGCCGAGTCCCGCTGAATGGCGGGATTGGACACCTCGAACAGCTCATTGCCCGGATGGAAAGCGATCCGGATCCGCGCCGTCTCGTAATCCTTGTTGACCACTTCATAACCGAGGAGTGCCGCCATCAGGGCGGTCACCCTCTGCTGGCCATCGATGAGGATGCGCTTGCCTGCTGACGGACTCCCGTCCTTGAGACGTACGGTGGGATTACGCCATGCGATGAGATATCCTACGGGGTATCCGCGGTAGAGCGAGTCCAACAGACCCCGAACCTGAGTCGCATCCCAGACAAATGGGCGTTGAATTTCTGGGATCGCGATCTCGCCAGACTTGACCCAAGTGAGCAGCGTGTCAATTGGGTGCGGAGTGACTGTATATCGCTGGGTTGCCATCGGTTTCACGTCCCTTTGTCGCGGTATTCAATGAAGGATTGTGACGCGCTGTCCTACCGTCATGTGCACATCCGCTCAGGCATGGGTGCCCGCATCAGGCGGTCGCCGCGCAAGCCAATGCTACTCGAACGGGTATTGCTCTGGTACGTAATCGTACCCGCTGCACTCCCACACCCACTGTCGGCATTGCCGAGTTAGGGTGAGCCTGTCAGTGGGGTCTGGAATGAAGGCAATCTCTAAGTGGCTCTGTGTCTGCCGCACCACGGCCAAATGGTACTTCGCCCCCATCTGGCGTGCGACGGCTTCCTCATTCGTCGTCAGGGTAAACGACTGGCCAACATAGTCGATGAGCTTTACCTCGATGGCCATGCTTTCCCCCTGGTCTGTCCTCCCTTCTATGTCGTAACCGATATTCTCTCTGCTCACATCCTTCACTTGCCAGCCCCGAGAAGCAAGAATGTCGAGCACTTGCTGCTCGGCGCTCCGCCATTTCTTGAGGCTCACTGGACCTGCAGTAGACCTAGTGGTTTGTTGGCCAACGGCACCGACCTTCCTCGGCGGACCCCACTCGCCGAGCAAACGGATTGCAGATGCCTCGTTGCTCATGGCGGTGAGAAGGCGAACGACCTCTCCGCTACTGCGCACCTTCTCCCTGACTTGGTCGACAAAGGTGGATGCGAGTGGCGTGCCGTGCCGCAGTGCAGTCTCCAAGGACTCAGGTCGAATGCCCGTCGGCCACAACTTCCAAGCACTCTTAAGATTCCCAGGCGCGATCTGTCTGGTAGATAGAAGGGTCGTCAAGTGCGCGACCACTTCCGCGGCGCCAGACTCAGAGGGAGCTAGGGTGACCAAAGCAGGTGCGATGTTCTGAAAGTTTGCCTCCCTCGCACCAAGAAACCTCAGGAAGACCCTCAATCCTTCCGTGGCTTCGAGGTTGCGCGGGACTACTCTTAGACCCGCTTTGGTGGCCACAGCATAGAAATCGACCGCATTGAGCCAAGTCGGCCGCAAGTAGAGGTCATCCCAATGGTTTGCGGCATATCGTTGAATTGCAGAGTACAACTCCGTGCGAAAGGACCGACGCTGGAGGCCAGCCATTCGGGGGTCGGCAATCGGGACCAGAGCGGCAAGCAGGCGGATGTCGCCAGAACTGAATACGCACTCGCGAACCAGGTCCACGATGAATGCCGCTGCCACGTTGATAGCTCCGGACGTCCGATCGTCCAACACCACCCGAGTGCGCGAAGGGTCGGTGCTGATGTCACCATTCAGCTTGAAGGAAAACCCTGAAGCTTCCAACGTTGGGAGGAAGGCATGAACGACAGCCCTCCGTTCATCCAGTCGAACGATGCCCGTCGGATCGTGGACAAATCCCAAAGCAATGTCATCTCTCTCCATGATCGTCCATTGGAAAGATCCTTCCACGCTCGCCAAGCGCAGCGATCGAACCCCAGGTGCTTGATTCTCCCGACGAATGGTGACGAGGGTGTCGATATCCCCACGCAGTTCCATCTGTCGCACGTTGCGCAGGAATAGAAGCCCAGAAGGGTCGAAGGCCGCGAATTCTGCCTCGATTCCAGTGGCGATCAACCCGGCAAATACGAAAACGGTATTGAAGCCGTCGGCATTAAGTTTGTCGATTTCCTTGCCGAAGGGTACGCGGTCTGATGGCAGAAGCGGATGGGGAATGCGAATCAGCGGAACCCGGCTCGCTTCTGGGATGTCAAGTGCGGTACGTTCTCGTGAAAACGTGGCTGCAAGCTCTCCACTCAAGACGTGCACGGTGTGAGCGAATCCTACGACTGACTTGAAGCCGATACCGCGGAATCCAATGCAAACACCTCTTTCCTTCAAAGAGGACGCGCTGCGGCACAGGCTTTGGAAGTCATTCAGAGTGAATGAGTTGCCGTCGTTTGCTACCAGCAGGAAACCATCCGTCCGTCGAACACTGAACCTTGCCGCCCCAGCATCGTCTGCATTCTGAAGGAGCTCGACAAACGAACGCGCGTCGTAGCTCTCAGCAATGTACTGCTCCAGTCCGGCAAGATCCGAAAGCAGGCCGGGAGACTGGCGGGCCTCACTCAGTAGGCTGTCCCTGACAGTTGTGAGCATGGATGTCAGTTCGGTTCGGGATAGATGCGAATGCGATGTACGGCTGAGATTTCAAGGTGGTTTATCCATATTTCGAACGTAGAGAAGAGGTTAAAACTCTCCCTATAGAACGAGTCGCTATTGATCGCCAACACACGGCCATGCGGGCCGTAGACCACCGCCTTCAAAACAGTGTCCTGCGTAAGCGTGGCGCCGTCTCTAGAATAGATTTCGCCAAGAATTGTGAGTTGGTTTGACTCTACGGATACCCGCACCGAGAGACCCTCTAGTCGAATACCGAGTTGCTCCTCAAGTACTTCTAGTCGTTCGATATGTTCGAGCAATCGGTCTGCTAATTGGCTTTCGGATAGTGGGAGGTCCTCGACTTGCGTCATTGCAAGCTTCCAACCCTCATCGGCAGGAAGATCGGGGTCGATACAGTCGAACCGCATTGCGATCTTCTTGCCAGAATGCGGCACGCTAGCATGGCAGTACAGCGCGTCGCCGATGCAGATCTCCTGAAGGTGGCGCCGATAGAAGACCAGCCCACACTTCCTACTGGCATTGGGAAGGATCGTTTCCGATTCGACCAGGTAGCCCGTCAACCAAATGCTCTGAGTGAGTTGCTCGCCAGCGGCGGTGACGTACGTAGCCTTGGAAACCTCTATTCCCCTAGGCACGGAAGCGAAATTTCTAATCGCGAGGTAGAAGAGGTAGGCCTCTTCGTCGTTGTTCATCTCCGTTTCCTCAATCGAGGAGATCTGGAATTGGAAACCGACGAGATCAGATGTCATACCTCACACCCTGGTGCGAGCATAGTATCGGTATCACGTACCATGAAGTTGCCTCGACTGCCGACTAGACATCCAATGGAAGGACAAGATGTGGAGATGTTGACGTCAGGACTCACCTAACCATGAATGCGATCGGACCGACACGGTGGACCAAGGGTTTGTGCTTCAGCTTGGACCGAACTTCCAAATGTACCCACTGGATATACCCGCGATAGGGCAGTGTCCTGCCGTGGCGAGCGAGCTTTGCGGGGCCAGACTGCTCCCGCCTCGGCGCTTGGCCTGCCTACCTCGGCACCACCCTTCGCTCCCCGAACACCTCGGCGTCCGCACCGACGCACTTGTAGTCGAGCACCTCTGGAAGATCGCCGGCGTGCAGGTAGCTGGCGCCCCCGACCTGGCCGGTGGAGGAGTAGATCTCGAAGTTGACCTCGCCGTCGAGCACGAGATGGATCTGCGCCAGGTTGCTCTTCTCGCCACGGGCCACGTTGACCACCACCGCCTCGATCCGCTTCCCGATCAGATGCTGCCAGCCACCCTTGATGGACATCCATGCCTCCAAGTCGTTTGACCTCCCTCAGGTGGCCCTGACGATACGGTGGGGGTGTGACATTCCCTGACGTCCCCCCTCTCCAGGAGGGAGAGGGGTTGGGGGTGAGGGGGTACCCCCCCTCTCCGCTAGCCGGAGAGGGGGCCGGGGGGTGAGGACGATCATTCCAGGATCTCCTTCAGCCCCTGCGCAATCGCCTCCCGAATTTCCTTCGGCTCCACCACCTCCGCATCCGGGCCGTACTGCAGCACATGCCGGAGCGCCCAGTGCGGGTCGGCCAGCGGGTGCTCGAGCGTGACCGTCCCGTCGGCCTCCACCGGCACCCACTCCCGCTCCGCCACCCACCGCGCCACCCGCGCCGAGTACCGCACGGTGAGCGTCCCCACCCCCTCCGCCACGAACATCTTCCGCTCCCGCAGCACGGCATCCACCGAAAACTCCGCCGGCACCTCGAATTCCTCGTCGGTCACCTCCACCGCGTCCATCCGGTCCAATCGGAAGAACCGCAGCCCCGTGGCCCCGTCCGCCAGCGCCACCAGGTACCAGCTCAGCTCGGCGTACACCACCGCCAGCGGCGCCGCCACCCGCGTGGCCGCCGCGTCCGCCCCGCTCTTGTGATAGGAGAACCGCACCCGCGTCCGTTCGCGCACCGCACCACGCAGCAGCGAGAGCATCTCGAGGTCCACCGCCCCGCCCAGCGACGCCGAAAAATCCTTCTCCTGGATGTCCTGCCCCGGCAGCTTGGCGATCACCTGCCGTAGCCGCTCCCGCGCGCCGTCGATGGCCCGCGTCTCGTCCGGCGGCCGCTCGGCGCGCAGCATCGCGAGCCCCAGCTCCAGCGCGCAGAGCTCCGGCAAGGTGAGCCGCATCGGGCGGAGGAAGTGATCGGACCGTACCGCCACCTGGTCCGTCTCCAGGAAGATCTGCACCCCCTCCACGAACCCGCCCGGATCGTCGAACCGCTCGGCGAGGGACTTGAGGTCCTGCAGGAGTGTCGGGCGGTCTACCCCCGCCTGCTCCGCCACCTCGTTGATGGGATGCGAACGGTCGTCGGCCAGCGTCGGGATCAGGTGCAGGATCCGCCGGAGCTGCAGCGCCGCGCTCATCGGGCGTAGATCTCCGCCGTGGCGCCGGCCATCGCGCGGTACTCGGCAATCAATTCCTTCGGCGCCACCGGCGTCGCGTCACCCGCCAACGACAAGAGCCACCGCGCGAAAGCATCCACCCGCCGCACCTGGAACTTCCGCCGGTCGGGATGATTATTGACCGGTGCGCCGAGGCGGGCGGCGGCACGCGCCGGGCCGGAGCGGCGGTCGAACTCCACCTCCGCCGTCATCGCGTGGCCGTCGCCCAGTTCCCACGCCTGCCGGGACTGTGCGTGCTTCTTCAGCGAGAACTTCTCCGGTACGGCGTAGTCCGGCGTCCCCGGTGCCTGCCCATTTGCTGCCGCTCCCGTCATCCGGCTCAACCGGAAGTTCTTGACGATCTCTTCCTCCGGCGCGCGCGCCGCCAGGTACCAGTGCCGCCCCAGGAAGAAGAGCCCCATCGGCTCGACGGTGCGCTCCGCCTCCTCGTTGCGACCCATCGATCGATACGTGAAGGTGACGCGCTTCCGCCGCTCCAGCGCCCCGGCCAGCACGTCGAAAATCTCGTCGTGATTCTCGACCGGACCCGCCACCTGCACTTCAGGCGCGCGGGACGCATCCACCGGCAGGTCGAACGCCAGCTTGCGGCACGCCGAATCGGCCAGCGCCGCCAGCTCCGGCACGCCCAGCGCCCGCACCCGCGCCGCTGCCTCGGCCACCGCCGCGAGCTCGTCCGGCTCGAACGCCAGCCCGGCCAGCGCCTTGTAGCCGTAGCGGTCCACCCGCTTCGGCGCCGTCTTTCGTCCCTCCACCACCATCGACAGATACGGCAGATAGAATTCCTTCGCCGCCAGCCGGTATCCCTCGGCCTCTCCCTCGGGCGACAGCACCGTCTCGATCGGCACGCCGAAGGCGCGGAGCTCGTCCTTGTCCCGCTCGAACATCCGCCGGAGCGCCGCCTTGCTCTGCTTCCCTGGCTGATACCCCGGCACCTCCTGCGCCAGCTCGTCAAATGAGACGGCGTACCGCCGCCTGAGGAGTGCGGCGAGCAGATCAATCCAGCGCTGGAGCTTCGGTGCAGCCATCAGTCCGCCTTGTCGTTGACACCGGGACACCACCCGACCCGCTTGTACCCGCAGAACCCGCATTCCTTCGGATGGGCGGTCA
This sequence comes from uncultured Gemmatimonadales bacterium, assembly GCA_963748815.1. Taxonomy (GTDB): domain Bacteria; phylum Gemmatimonadota; class Gemmatimonadetes; order Gemmatimonadales; family GWC2-71-9; genus SPDF01. Next base: position 82,742 of record CAVVKJ010000019.1, read on the forward strand.
GCTCCGCGCCGCCCGCGTCGATGGCGGCCAGCGCGTCCTGCACGCGGCGCCGCGCCCCGGCCCGCTCTTCATCATCGATCGGCGTGCTGACCTGCGTCTCGGCGCGCGAGTACTGGAACGCGAACCGCGCCACTGGCATTCCGCCGATCGCCTCGGCGGCGGTCACGTACACGTCCCGCTGCAGCGCGTACCGGGCCGCGTTCGCGGCCGCCGCCGCGGCGTCACCCTGCGTGGTCTTCACGTCGAGCAGCACCAGGCCATCCGCCTCGCGGGCAGCCAAGTCGATCATCCCCTCGATCTGCCGGTCCGCTCCCACCAGGTGCACGAACGGCAACTCGTGGCGGCTGGTCGGGTTCTCGGCCACCGCCCGATATTCCGCTTGCTCGGCCACCAACCGGATCTCCTCGCGCAGCATCTCGCGCAGGTCGCGCTCCTCCGCCGAGTCGGGCGGCATCGCCGAATCATCCCACCGACCGATCGCGGCATCGAGCAGCGCGTCGGTGTCGGCCTCCTCCTGCATCTGCTCCAGCACGTCGTGCACGATCTGCCCGCGCGCGATGGCGCCGAGGTATCCCTGTCCCGTCCGCTCGACCGGCGGCTCCTTCAGCCCCGCCACGTATCGCAGCCAGTGCCGCCGAGCGCAGCGCCCGTGACTCATCAGCGAGGTGGCCGAATGGCGCGCCGGACCCACGGCCACCGGGAGCGGGCCAACCTGCGCCGGCAACTCCGCCGGGAGCGGCTCGACCCACGGATCTGGCGCCTCGACGGACGGTACCGGGGGACGAGGTGGTGCGAGGTGCACCGTCGCCACGAACTTTCGTCCTCCCTGGCCGGCATACTCAACCTCCCCCCCGTCGACCACCGGCACGGCGAGTCGTCCCAGCAAGGCTCTGGCTGGGGCAGCTCCACTGCTGGTCGCGCCGCAGACTCCCGCCAGGGTCGATCGCTGCTTGGCCCGCGTGGCCGCCACATACCAGAGGCGCTTGTGCTCCGCGGCCGACTCCGCATCCTGCTCCGCCTTCAGCGCCGTCCACTCGGCGGGCTGCGGGTCATCCTTGCCGGCATCGGGATCCTTGAGCGCCAGCGTATCCCGGCCGATGAGGCAGGCGTCGGCGCCCCAGCCCCCGCCGGTCACCGGTTTCCGTTCGAGGTCGCACCAGAAGACGGTGTGCCACTCGAGCCCTTTGGCGCTGTGGATCGTGGTGAGCGTCATGACATCGTCGGTCGGGCCGTACAGCCGTTCATCTCCTTCTCGATCCTCGCGATCGCGGATGTCCCTGATGATCTGCAGGAAGTCGCCCACGCTCGAACCCGACTGCTGTCGGGCGATGCGCAGGAACTTTCGCACGTTGGCGATCGCCTGATTCCCCTGCGCGCCCTGCAGCACCAGGTGGCCCAGGTAACCGCTCCGGTCGAGAAGCCCTTCGAGCAGTTCGTGGATCGGCACGCGATCCCGAAGCACCATCCGTTCCCGCAGCAGCTCGATTCCCTCGGCAAGCCGTCCGGTTTCGGCCGTGACCGCCTGCGCCAGCGCATCCCACTGCGGCGAGTCCCCCTGCCAGGCGATCTGTAGCAGCGTTTCGTCCCTGAGCCCGACGAAGGGACTCCGCAGGAATCCCAGGAGCGCCCGGTCGTCCCGCGGATCCCGGATCGTCTCCAGCGCGAGGATGAGATCCAGCACCTCGCGCCGCTGGTAGAGTCCCTCGCCCCGCAGGGTGTAGGTCGGGACACCCGCCCGTTCCAGCGCCCGCTGGTAGATCTCCACGTCTCCCATCCCGGCAAAGAGCGCCGCCATCTCACGGTATGGGACACCCTCCGCCTTCAGCTGCACCGCACGGCGAGCCACCGCCTCCGCCTCCGCCATCCGGCGCGGTTCCGCGGTGAGCGGCTCGCCGTCGGCGTCGCCCGGCACCACCAGGATTTCCACGGCCCGGTCCGCTGGTCCCTCGGTGGTGTCCACCGCCGTGACCGAGCGGTAGTTCACCTCGAAGTCCCGGATCGTCGTCCCGTCGATCGGCGTGTCGAGCACCGGCCCGACGGTGGCATCCACGAACCCGAGAATCGGCGCGACGCTGCGGAAGTTGTCCTCCAGCGCCACGACCGTGCCCAGCCCGCCCTCCTCGAACGCCCGCTCGACCCCACGCCAAACCGTCACGTCGGCGCCGCGGAAGCGGTAGATGCTCTGCTTCGGGTCGCCGACCAGCATCAGGCGTGTGGTATCCGCTCGACCTGACTCAGGGTCGGCCAGCAGCCAGGCGATGTCCCGCTGCACCGGGTCCACGTCCTGGAACTCGTCCAAGATCAGTGTCCGCAACCGGCGCTGCAGCAGCCGTCGAACCGATCCGTCGTTCCGCAGCAGGTCCCGCGTCCACACGATCATCCGATCGAAATCGATCGCGCCCTCGTCTTCCAGTCGACGCTCCAGCAGCAGCCGCGCCCGCTCCGCCAGCTCGGCCACTGCCCGCTCGCCCTCTCCGAGGCGCGTCGACTGCCGAATCCTCCTCAGCCGGTCGCCATCGCCGAGGAGGCGACGCACCCACCCTTCCACCTCGTCCTGGCGGCGCTGGGCCAGCAGGGCCTCCAGCCCCGGCACCGCATCCGCATCCAGCGCCTCGATCAGTGCGTCGCGCACCGCCTCAGCGGCCCGTGACCCGCTCTCCCCCTCCTCGAGCACGTTCATTCCGGGGTTCTGACCCGACCGCAGCGCCGACTCGCGGAGGATGTCACCACAAAATCCGTGGATCGTCCCGATCCGCGAGTTGTCGACCTGGTAGGCGACGTCGCCCAGTCCCGCCTCCCGGAGTGCCGCGCGGAGCTTGCGTTTCAGGTCGGCGGCAGCGGCGTTGGTGAAGGTGATCGCCCCGATCTCCTGCAGGTCGATGGGCGACTCGATCCGTTCTCCCCCCACCTCCGCGCCGAGGAGGTAAAGGATGCGCGCCACGACGGTGGAGGTCTTGCCGGTGCCGGCTCCGGCCGCCACCAGCACGTGGCGGTCGACGGCGCGGATCGCCTGCCATTGCGACGGCGTGGGTTGCCGCCTCACACCGCCTCCCGCGGCCCGCCGGCCACTCGGCAGATGTCGCGCGCATGGCAGAACGAGGGACAGCCGCAGGAGGGCGGCGGGTTGGCGGGGAATGCGCCGCCGCGCACACTCAGGACGTGGCGCACTACGGCGTCGAGCGCGGCGTCCATCCGGGTCGCGTCCTCACCGCCGGTGAGCAGCGTCTTCGCCTTGCGATCCACGCTGACCAGCTGGAGACTGTGCACCGCCTCCCGCTGCTTCAGCGCGCGATACTCCACTCGCGATACCACCGTGCCCGGCCGCAGCGCCGAAAGGGCGTGGGCGTAGAGCGGCACCTGGAGCACCACCCCCTCGTCCCACGCCTTCTTCTTGCCCCCGCCCGGCGCGGCGTACTTGCTCGACTTGTAGTCCACCGCCGCGACGTAGTGGCTCGACTCGACCCGCTCGTCGATGCCGACTTCCACCCGGTCGATGGTGCCCCGGAACCGGAACCGGACGCCTCCCCGTTCGAGGACCGCGTCCGTGAAGCTCAGCTCGTGGCGCTCCACGCCGGTCCGGAGCACGAACGCGTTGTTGGTGCGATTGTTGAACAGCTTCTCGTTGTAGGCGATCTCGAACTCGAGGTAGCGCGTCAGCATCCGCGCCATGTTGGCCCGCTTCGCGGGGGCGAGGGAGGGATGGCCGAGCCAGTCCGTCTCCCCCGAGGCGTCGAGGGCCGCGTCGAGCGCGGCGCGGAGCCGCGGGATCGCCTCCGCGTGGTCGCCCTTGAGGAGCAGGACCGGCTCGCCGCGCCGCGCAAACTCCCCGTCGAAGAACCGGGCGAGCGCGTCGTGGAGGACGGTACCGAAGGTCCTCGGGTCCATCTCGTCTTCCGGATCCTTCCGTTCCGAAATGCCGAGCAGCCTCGACGAGAAGTACGCCCAGGGACACTTGGCGTACGCCTCGAGCTGGGTCGGGCTCCAGAGGTACTCGTCCCCGAACTGCCGGCCCAGTCGCGCGACGAGGTCCCGATCGGTGATCTGGCCGTTCCAGGGACCGGGCAGACCCCTGGCTCGGTCCAGCTCGACGCGCGCCGCATACTCCGCCTGTCGCGCTGCGCCAGGAGTCGCGGCGATCCGCACGCCGGGCGTGAGCACGCGCGACGGCGTCAGGGTGTCCTCCGCGAGCGTCGCCACTTCGCCGAGCGCCTCGATGAACGCGCTCCGCACCACTTCCCGGCTGGCCGGATCGATGCTCGCGTACGATACCGTGAGCGACTCCTGGGCTCCCGCAACAAGGACCCGGAAGAGTTCGCGTTCGCGGCGCTCCCACTCGGCGCGGAGCTCCAGCGAAACGCCCCCTGCCACGAGCGACGCCCGCTCCGATTCGTCGAGCAGTGGAGAGCCGGGCGCGCGCACCGGGAAGCGGCCCGACTCCATCCCCACCACGAACAGGTGGCGGACATGCCGGTACATCCCGGCAAGACCCTCAACCACCGGCACGCCCCGCCGGTTCGGCGACCAGAGCGCGATCTCGTGATCCAGCAGGTCGGTGAGTTGTGCGTGGAGATCCACGGCGCCGAGCGCGGTCGGGCTGGAGCCCCACTCCTCGACCGCCGTTTGCCACTCCTCCACCAGCGTCGTCAGTCCCTTCCATCCCTGGAGGTCGAGCCGCACCACGTCGAACCGGTCGCCCGGGACGCGCTCGATGCGCGCCTTCATCTGCCACGGATCGTCGGTGAGGAACCGGTGCAGCCAGGCGAGCCACTCCCTGAGCGGCTGGCGGACGTCGAGTTCGCGGGCCTGCGCAGCGAATCGGTCGAAGGTGGCTGATTTGCCGTCGGGCGCTGCATCTCGAATGGCCGCCGCCCACTGCTCCAGGCCGCTCACGCGGCGCGCGAACCCGATCGCGTTGATCTGCGCGGCGTCCACGTCGTTCTCGAAGTACGGCTGGTCGGCCAGCTCCGCGAGCCCGTGCCGGGACCATCCGTCGGCGGCGGCGCCGAAGAGCGCGGCCAGGGCGCGGACCACGGGGATATCGCGCAGTGCGTGCCGGCGGCGCAGGGTGGCGGGCACCCCGAACCGTTCCAGCGCGGCGGCGGCCATCTCGGTATAGGGACGGGCCTGGCGGGCCACCACCGCCATCCGGTGCAGCGGGACCCCGTTGTCCGCCAGTTCCCGGATGCGGCGCGCCACTTCCTCCATTTCGCGCTCCACGTCCGGCGCGGCGATGACCGCGACCGTTCCGGTGCGTGCCGTCGGGGATGAACTGAATAGCCGGGTGGCGATTGCCTCCGGCTCCTCGAGGCGCTTCACGGTCGGCGCGAGATCGTCACGGAGGTCGAGGAGTTCCGACGAGTAGATGGTGATGCGATCGAGGGCGGGGTGAGCGCGAAGCGCGCGGAGGAGTGGGCGCCACCCGTTCCGGAGATCCTGCAAACCGAAGAGCCGGAGCTCACGGCGGCCGCCGAGCTGCTCGGTCGTCCGGTCAGGATCGGCCAGAATGGCCTGGGCGCAGTCCGCCCAGCCATCGCGTCCGTCCCGGCGCCCCGCGGCATTGAGTGCCTCGAGGTACCCGGCGTAAATGGCCGCGAGCTCGGCATCGCGCACCTGCTCGAAGTCGTCCCTTCCGTCCCGCCCCGCCAGCGCATTTGCGAAGTGCGCCGGTTCGACTCCCTCACTGACCAACTCACCGATGAGCCGATCCACCGCCGAGAGGAATCGTTCGAGGTGCCTGAGCCGGCCGAGGAGGCCGGTGGCGCGCTCGCGGATCAGGCGGGCGAGAAGGGTGCGGCGGTCGAGCTCGGTCAGCGGCCGCCGATCGGTCCGGCCCAGCCACGTCGGGAGTTCCTGGAAGGTGAAGAGCGGCGGATCATACCAGCCACCCACCCCCCGTTCGAAGGCGAGGGCGTAGAGGTCATCCCGGATGCCCCCCTGCCGGAGCGCCAGGACGACCGATGGTGACGGGAATGGATTCTCTGGGGTGGCACGTTGTGGGACCAGGAACTCCGCCGCCGCCTGCTCGAGCAGCAGTCGGGGATCGGTGCCGAGGATCAGGTGCAGCTCGGCCTGGGCAGTGGCCACGCTCGGCTCCGGACGTCGAAGAGGATGGAGGGGTCAATCTCACCCCGGCGTGTGACAGACCTTCATGCTCCAGGGATTGTCACACCCCCATCTCAAGGTAAGATATCGCTCTTCGCGTCTTCGCGTCTTCGCGTGAGCTGCGGGCGAGCGCACCGTATCCTGCCGCGGGAGGAGGGTGGACTCTATGGACAACATCTTCGACGATCCCTACATCTACTTCATGTTCGAGGACGAGGAAGACGAGGAGAAGAAGCGTCGCCAGGACGCGTTGCAGGAGGAACGCCGGGAAGAGCGGCGGATGGAACGGGAAGCCGAGCGGGAATTTGGGGACAGCGACGAGGAGGAGGAAGACCTACTGGACGACGACCTGGATGACGACGACGAGTAGGGCCTGCGGGGACGGCACCTCACGCGAAGCCGCGAAGCGTTTTTTTGTCACTCTCGTCATTTTTCTAAGTTTTTGGCAATATTTTGGCATTTCTTGCCATCATTATGTCCATTTCTTGTCGTTTTCGCGTCTTCGCGCCTTCGCGAGAGCCCTCGGACCACTGCGGCAGCACCTATCAATCATTGACGAGAATCAGGTTGTTTGTCGTATTTTTTCCGTATTTCCGGCTGTTTTCCGCTGTTTTCCATCGTTTCTGTTGAATTCCGCGCTTTCGCGTGAGCCCCCAAGCCCTCACCCCTACGGGTTGCACGGCACCCCTTCCCCACCGGACCCGTCTTCGAACCCGCAGCCGCAGGTCACCGCCGGGTCCACTACGACGGCGGCGTAGGTGAAGGGAGCCGCCTGGACCGTACAGCTCCCCGCCGAGACCGTCGCCCCGGCGGGATCAAGCACCGTCGTGGTGACCACGGTTCCGCCGGTGAACTCGGTGGTGACCTGCTTCCAGGTGGCGGGCAGGATCGAGTAGGTGCCGATCGTCCGCGGCCCAACCTGTACCTGCACCCGCAGATCGGTCCTGGCCGTCGAGTTGAAGTAGTCGATGTGCGTCGGATCCTTGGCGCCCGTCGAGTCGGTGGCGCACCCCGCCACGAGCAGGACGAGAACCGCGAGCCTTCGGAACATGGTGCCCCCATGTCGTAATGGTGCCAGCCGCCAACGCTGGCCGATCCATAAACCTAGGCGCCGTTCCGCCGGAACGACATCGTCCACTAGCCCTCTCCATTTCTTCGCGCCAGATTGCCGGGATGCGAACACTTCTCCTCGCCGCTGCCTTGGCCCTGCCGGCCGCGGCCACCGCCCAGACGCTCTCCGTCCCCACCGAGACCTTCACCCTCCCCAACGGGCTGACCGTCGTGGTCCACGAAGACCATGAGAACCCGCTGGTGGCCGTGAACGTCTGGTACCACGTTGGCTCCGGCCGCGAAGAAGAGGGCCGGAGCGGCTTCGCCCACCTCTTCGAGCACCTGATGTTCCAGGGATCGGCCAACGTCGCCGACGAACAGCATTTCGGCCTGGTGCAGGAGGCCGGCGGCACCCTCAACGGCTCGACCAACACCGACCGCACCAACTACTACGAGACCGTGCCGTCCAACTACCTCGCCATGGCGATGTGGCTCGAGGCCGACCGGATGGGGTGGTTTCTCGACGGCGTCACCCAGGAAAAACTCGACAACCAGCGCGACGTGGTGAAGAACGAGCGCCGACAGAACTACGAGAACCGTCCCTACGGCATCGCCTCGATCCGGACCAACGAGCTGCTCTACCCCGACGACCATCCGTACCACCACCCCACCATCGGCTACCAAACCGACCTGACCGCGGCCACGCTCACCGACGTGAAGGCGTTCTTTCAGCGCTGGTACGGTCCCAACAACGCGACGCTCGTGGTGGCGGGCGACGTGACCGCGGCGCAGGTGCGTGAACTCGCGGAGCAGTACTATGGGCCGATTGCGCGGGGCCCGGACGTGGCCAAGCCGGCGCCGCGTCCCGCCGTGCTCACCGTCGACAAGCGGCAGACGATGGAAGACCGCGTCACGCTCGCCCGTCTGACCCTCAGCTGGCCCGGGATAGAGATGTGGAACGCCGACCAGGCCCCCCTCTCAGTGCTCGCCGGCATCCTCGGGTCCGGCAAGACCGGCCGGCTCTACGAGCGGCTGGTCTACACCGAGGAGGTGGCCCAGAGCGTTTTCGCCTTCAGCAGCTCGGCGGAGATTGCGGGCGCGTTCAACGTCACCCTCACGGCGCGCGACGGCGCCGGGTTGACCCAGCTCGAGCGGGAAACCCTTGAGGAGATCGCCCGCATCGCCACCGACGGGCCGACCCAGGCCGAGGTGCAGCAGGCCATCACCCGTGCGGAGGCGTCGTCGGTCTTCGGGCTGGTGTCGGTGGCCGGGGTGGCCGACCGAATCAACAGCTACCAGACCTTCCGTGGACAGGCCGATCTCTTCAACGAAGATCTGGCGCGTACTCGCGCCGTGACACCCGCCGACGTTCGCCGCGTGGCGCAGACCTACCTCCACGGCAAACCCAAGGTGGCGCTCTCGGTCGTCCCCCTCGGCAAGCCCGAACTCGCCTCGCAGCCGATGGAGACCACGCCATGACCACGCGACACCTCGGTCTCCTCCTCGCCGGCGCGGCCCTGGTCGGCGCCGCCCCGTCTCTCGCGGCCCAGGACTTCGATCGCTCCAAGGTGCCCGCCGCCGGCGTCACCCCGACAGTCCCGTCGCCCGAGGTCCATCGCCGCACGCTGCCGAACGGACTGGAACTCTGGACCGTCACCCGGAACGACCTGCCCATCGTCAACGCCACCCTCGTCATCCGCGCCGGCGGGGCGGAAGACGGCGCGCTTCCCGGCCTCGCGACGGTCACCGCGGGGCTGCTCGACGAGGGCTCCACCACGCGGAACGCGATTGAGTTTGCCCGCGCCCTCGAGGGGCTGGGCATATCACTCAGCGCCGGCTCCGGCCTCGAACAGACTGCCGTTCGCCTGCAGACGCTCACCCGAACGGCCGACAGCGCCTTCGCCCTCCTCGGCGAGCTTGTCACCCGCCCCGCCTTCGCGCCCGAGGAAATCGAGCGCGACCGGCAGCTGCGGCTGAACGCCATGCGGGCGCGGCGTGACCAGCCCACCGTCGTGGCGACGATGCTCTTCAACGCCGAGGTGTACGGCGCCGATGCCCCGTACGGTCACCCCGCCGACGGCACGCCGGCGTCGCTCGCGGCCATTTCGCAGGCCGATATTCTCGCCTTCTACCGCAAGTACTACCGCCCTGGCAACGCCGTGATGGTCGTGGTGGGTGACGTGACCCCCGACCGCGCCGCCGCGCTCGTCTCCTCGGCGCTCGGCGCGTGGCAGGGGAAGGCGGCGGTGAACGAGGCGGTGCCGGCGGCCCCCGCCCCGCGGGCCGCCACCGTCTACCTCGTGGACAAGCCGAAGGCGGCGCAGAGCGAGATCCGGATCGGCGGCGTCGGCGCATCCCGCACCAGCCCTGACTTCTACGCCCTGACCGTACTCAACACGGTGCTCGGCGGGCAGTTTAGCAGCCGGATCAACCTCAACATCCGGGAAAGCAAGGGATACACCTACGGCGCGCGGAGCAGCTTCACCTTCCTCCGCGGGCGCGGCCCCTGGCTGGCCAGCAGCGGTGTGGTGAGCGCCAAAACCGACAGCGCGCTGGTGGAGTTCATGCGGGAACTCGTGGACATCCGCGGCAGCCGGCCCGCCACCGAGGCGGAAGTCGCGTTCGCCACCGGCGCGATCGTGCGCAGCTACCCGCGGCGCCTGGAAACCAACGCCGGCACGGCGAACGAACTGTCGGAACTGGCGTACTACCGCCTCCCGCCGTCGGAACTGGTGGGTTTTCAGACCAAGGTCGGCGCGGTTACCCCCGCCGACGTCGACCGGGTGGCGAAGCAGTACATCCAACCCGAGCACTTCCTCACTGTCGTCGTGGGTGACCTGGCCAGCATTCAGTCGAGCATCGAGGCGCTCAACCTCGGCACCGTGCACGTGGTCGATGCCGAGGGACACACAACCCCGTAAGTGCTCACGCGAAGGCGTGAATAGGGGGGCTCACGCGAAGACGCGAAGGGGGCTGTACAGTCAAAGTTTCCAATTTCTTGTAGTTTTCGGTTGCCTTCTTACAATTTTCCTCAGTTTTCCATCGTTTTCTGTGGTTTTGTCGCTGTTTTCACGCCTTCGCGGCTTCGCGTGACTCCAAAGGCCGTCACCGTCAACCTCCACCAGGATCGACAGAAATTGAGCCATTTCTCGCAATTCTTCCGCATTTCCGGCTGTTTTCCGCTGTTTTCCCTCGTTTCTGTTGAAATTAGCATGCCCCTTGCTCGGCTTCGCGCCTTCGCGGCTTCGCGTGAGCCGCTGACCTAGCCACCCGCCTGATCCGGCATCATCTTCAGTAACCAAGTGGACCCCGGCCTTCGCCGGGGTGACGTGGGAAGTACCGAGTGTCCAAGGAGGCCCCCATGCCCGAAGCCAAGACCAAACCCACCAAGGTCAGCGTCACCGAGTTCATCGCGTCGGTGCCCGACGAACGGCGACGCAAGGAAGCGCGGGTCCTGCTGAAGGTCTTCAAGGCCGCCACCGGCAAGCGCCCGGTGATGTGGGGGCCGTCGATCGTGGGCTACGGCAGCTATCACTACAAGTATGCGAGCGGGCACGAAGGGGACTGCTGCCTCACCGGCTTCTCGCCACGCAAGGCGGCCATCTCGATCTACATTCTGGCGGGCTTCGCCGAGTACGGCGCGCTGCTCAAGAAGCTCGGGCCGCACAAGAAGAGTGTCGGCTGCCTCTACCTGAAACGGCTGGACGACGTCGACCTCCAGGTGCTGGAGCGGATGATCCGGGCGTCGATCGCCGACATCAAGACGCGGGTGACGACCCTCACCTCCGCTTGACCCGCGACCCGGCCGCACCACTCGGCGACATCCTCGACCGCGCCCGCCTCCCGGCCCGCGCGGCCTTCGTCGGCATCCTGCTCCTCGCCACCCTCTCCTCCTTCGACTTCAGCCCCGACGGCGCACGAGTCGCCTGGCGGCTGGGCCGGGCGCTCAGCCCGAACGTCGGCGCGAGCGACGCCATCGACGCGCTCCGCAACCTGGCGCTCTTCGCCGGCTGGGGCGTCGTGTGGATGGCCACCGCCGCTGCGGGCCGCACCACGCGGCAACTCCTCGGAGCGCTGACGTCCGGCGCCGCCATCAGCGTCGGCGTCGAGGCCGCGCAACTCTTTTCCGCCACGAGAAACGCGAGCATCGTCGACGTCTTCACCAATACCGTCGGCACCGCCGTCGGGGCGGTCGGCTTCGTCTTCCTCGTGCGGCTCGCCGCCTCCCTCAAGGGCCGGCGTTCGTTCGTCGGGATTCCCGCCCTGGCCATCGCCGGTCCGTACGGCCTGGCCTGCTTCATCGAGGCCACCGTCCCCCTCTTCCGGCAGGACGAGGTGTTCGGCGCGTCGGGGGGGCCGTTCGGACGGATGAGCATCGCCCTCGGTTCGTTCAGCTGGCGATCGCTGCTCGACCTGCCGATCGAGGACTTCTTCCTCTTCCTTCCGGCCGGCGTCTTCGCCGTGGCGGCGCTCATCGAGGCCGACCTGGGCTACTCGTCGGCCCGCACCCGAGTCGTGCTGTACGGCGCCGCGTTCGCGCTGCTCGCCGAGGTGCTGCACGGCCCGAACGGCCAGCCGATCGTGGCCGGGGCTGTCATCGTCCACGCCCTGGCCGTTGCCGCCGGTGCGTTCCTCGCCGCCCGATTTCTGCCGGATTTCTCGCAGGCATTGCGCGGCGCCGCTCGTCCCCGCTCCCTGCTTCGGGGACTCGCCATCCTCATTGCCCTCTGGGCGCTCCGACCCTGGGTGCCGGAGTTCCTTCCGCTCTCCGAGCGCCTCTCCGCCGACTGGTGGGTACCGCTCGCCGCACTTGGCGGGCGGATGGATGTCTTCAGCGTGGCCGATGTCGTGGGGCCCTTCTTCCTCTATTTCCCGCTTGGCGCGCTGCTCGCCGTCTGGCCCTGGCGGCGAACCGGATGGATGGCCGACCTCTGGCCCGTGGTCTGGCTCGCCTTCGGCACCGAAGCGCTGCAGCTCGTCGTGCAGGGCCGCTTCGTCGATGTGACCGATCCGCTCATTCAGATCTCCGGCGCCGTCATCGGATGGACCATCATTCGCCGAGCCGGGTATCGTCCTTACGGAGAGAGCCACCCGTGACCCTCAAGCGCGCCGACGTCATTCATCAGGGCCGCATCATCCGGCTCGAGCGGCACACCGTCGAGTTTCCCGATGGCAGCGAGGGACAGCTCGACGTGGTGCGCCATCCAGGCGCCGCGGCCGTCGTCCCCTTCCTCGACGATCCGACGGCCAACGACCCCCGCATCCTCCTCATTCGGCATTTCCGCCACGCCGCGGGCGGCTGGCTCTGGGAAGTGCCCGCCGGGAAACTCGATGCCGGCGAGCAGGCGCACCCCGAGCGCTGCGCCCATCGGGAATTGCAGGAGGAGACCGGCTATTCGGCGGAGGCCGTCACCCACCTGCTCTCCATCGTGACCACGCCCGGCTTCTCCGACGAGGTGATTCACCTGTACATGGCCACCGGATTGACCAAGGGGGTCCACGCCAGGGAGGCGGACGAGTTCATGGAGCTGCACGAGCTTCCCCTGTCCAAGGTGCAGAAGATGATACAGGACAAGGAGATAACCGATGGCAAGTCGCTCGTTGCGCTGCTCTTCGTCCTCAATTTTCGGGTCGGCGCCTCGGGATAGGTCGCGCTTCCCCGCTTCCCCGCTTCCCCGCCTATCTTTCCCCGAATGGGCACCCATTCGTACGGCACCTTCACCAAGGCCCTCGACGCCGGCAAGTTCGCGCCTGCGTACTACTTCCTGGGCGCCGAAAATGTGTTGAAGGACGAGGCCACCACCGCCCTCCTCGACAGGGTGCTGGACCCGGGGCTCCGCGACTTCAACCTCGACGTTCGCTCGGCGCAGCAGCTCGAACCGGAAGACGTCCTCTCGCTCTGCACCACCCTGCCGATGATGGCCGATCGCCGGGTGGTCGTGGTGCGCGACGTCGAGGCGTGGAAGCGGAAAACCCGCGGGAAGAAGGCCGTCCTGCAGTACCTCGAGAAGCCGATTCCCGAAACGGTCCTGGTGCTGGTCCAGGGCGCCGGCGGCGAGGCCAAGGACGACAAGCCCGACACCGAGCTCGCCAAGCACAGTTACACGGTCGCGTTTGCGGAACTCACCGTCGAGGAAGCCACCCGATGGGTGGCGCGCGAAGCGAAGGCGATGGGCATCGCGTTCGCGCCCGGCGCCGAGGCGCATCTCCTGAAGACCGTCGGCACCGACCTTGGCGCGCTCCGGTCCGAGTTGCAGAAGCTCTACGGGCTCGCGAGTGAGGGCCCCGTCACCCTCGAACGACTCGGCGACCTGGTCGGCGTCCGGTACGGCGAGACCCCGTACGACTGGCGCAACGCCGTCATGACGGGCGACACCGCCACGGCCCTCCGGCTGACTCCCGTCGTGCTGTCCCAGACCGGCGTCTCGGGGGTGCGCCTGGCGCAACTGCTCGGCACCGCGCTGGTGGCGACGGCGGCCACGCGGGCACATTATGAGAGGAAGGCCCGCGGCCGCCAGCTCAACGCCGCCGTGTGGGACATCGTGAAGTCGGCCCGGCCTCCCGGGCTCGGCCAATGGGGCGACGAGGTCAACAACTTCTGTCGCTGGGCCGAGCGCTGGACGCAGCCCCGACTTCGTGCCGCCCTCAAGGCCACGCTCGACGCCGACCGCGCCAGCAAGAGCACCACGATCACCGGCGACATCGGGACGGTGCAGGAGCTGGTGTTGCGACTCGGTGTGATGGACTGAGAAAAACGAAAAAGAGGACTTGGGACTTGGAGGGGCGGAAGGAGAAAGGCGGAAGGGGGGGCCTTCCCTTCGCGGCTTCGCGCCTTCGCGTGAGCCCCTGTCGATACAATCAGGAACTGGAGCAACTGTGAAACACCTGTTCAGCCTGGCGCTTCTGCTGGCCACCACTGCGCCCGTCGCTCACGCCCAGACCGATGCGCGTCTCAAGACCGCCGTGCAGCTGGCCGCCGAGGGGCTGCCCGATTCCGCCGCCGCCATCGTCAACGGCCTGTTGTCCGTCACCCCGGTGAGCGACCCGTTGTACCCGGAAATTCTCTACACCCAGGGCTCGATCGCCCGCACCACCACGGAGATGCAGCGCGCCTACCAGAAGGTGGCGGTGGAATATCCGACCAGCCCCTGGGCCGACGACGCGCTGCTGCGCCTGGCGCAGATGGATTTCGCCTCCCGCAACTTTGCCGGCACCATCCGCGGCGCCGAGCAGATTCGCGCCAATGATCCCTCGAGCACGCTCATTCCGTCGGCCTCCTACTGGGCGGCCCGCGCCAGCTTCGAGCTCGGGAAGGACGCCGACGCCTGCGGGTGGATCACGAGTGGGCTGGAGAGCGCGACCGCCGACGTCGAGGCCAGGAATCGGCTGGAGTTCCTCAAGGGCCGTTGCAGCGGTCAGGCCAATGCGAGCCCCAGCCTCCCGGCTCCCAGCCCCGCCGCCCCGCCTGCCGCAGGCAACTGGGGTGTCCAGGTCGCCGCCGTCTCCTCCCAGGCGTCCGCCAACAGCGTCATTGCCGACCTCAAGGCAATCGGCATGACCGGCACCGCGGTCAAGGAGGGCGGCAGCCTCTACAAGGTGCGCGTCACCGGCCTCGCCTCGCGCGACGCCGCCGATGCCGCCGCCGCCGCCATCAAGGCGAAGCTCGGCGGCAGCCCCTTCGTGCTGGCGCCCTAGGACGCACCGGTGGCCGATCCGCTCAACTCCCCGCTCATGCTGCAGTACCGCGAGATCAAGTCGCGGCACCAGGATGCGATCCTGTTCTTTCGCATGGGCGACTTCTACGAAATGTTTTTCGACGACGCCGAGCGCGCCGCGAAGCTGCTGAACATCACGCTCACCAGCCGGGGCGACGGCATCCCGCTCGCCGGCGTGCCCGTGAAGGCGGCCGCGGACTACCTGCGGCAGCTCGTCGGCGCCGGACTCCGGGTCGCCATCTGCGAACAGGTCGAGGACCCGAAACAGGCCAAGGGGATCGTCCGGCGCGAGGTGATCGAGACCATCACGCCAGGCGCGCTGCTCGAGGACGGCTGGTTGTCGGGGGGGCGGAACAACTACCTGGTGGCTGTCAGCGGGGCAGGGGGCCGAGCCGCGGCTTTAGCCGCGGACATTGTCGGACTCGCAGCGGTCGACCTGTCGACCGGCGAGTTTCTTCTCGAGACGCTTTCGGCGGAGGAGCTCCCTGAAGCCCTGAGCCGGCTCGCTCCCGCCGAGGTGGCCAGCCCCGCCGACGCCGACCTGCAGCTGGACGACGGCGTGATGCGCACCGCGCGGGAGCGGTGGGAGTTCGATCCCGCACTGGCGCGCGAGGAGCTGGCCCGCCGTTTCAATCTCGCCTCGCTCGACGGCCTCGGCCTGAGTCCGGCCGACGATCCCGCCATCGGCGCCGCGGGCGCGCTGCTCCGCTACCTCTCCGAACTCCAGCCCGGCGGGCTCAAGCACCTGGCCCGTCCCACCGTCCGCCGCTCCGACGGTCACCTCTGGCTCGACGAGATGACCCGCCGGAACCTCGAGCTGGTGGAACCGCTCCGGGCCGGCGCGCGGGGGGTCACCCTCCTCGAGACGATCGACGCCACCGTGACGCCGATGGGCGCCCGGCTCCTTCGTACCTGGCTGCTCAATCCGCTGTCCGACCTGGCCCGGATCGAGGAGCGGCTCGATGCCGTCGCCGTGCTGGTGGACGACACGCGCGGGCGCGCCCGGCTCCGCGAGGCCCTCGAGGGGGTGCGCGACATCGAGCGCCTGGCCGGGCGCGCCGCCGCCGGCCGCGCGACGCCGCGAGAGCTCGGCGCCCTCCGCGACTCATTCCTGCGCCTCCCCGACGTGCTCGAAAGCCTCCGGGGCCTCGCGCGCCGGGATGACAGCGCCGCGCTCACCGCGTCCGAATCGGCGTTCGACCTCCTCGCCGACCTCGGACAGCTGCTGGGGTCGGCGCTCGAGGAACGGCCGCCGGCCACGCTCGCCGAAGGGGGCGCCATCCGTCGGGGATACGACGCGGAGCTCGACGAGAGCCGCGACCTGCGCGACGGCGGCAAGCAATACATCGCGGCGCTGCAGCAGCGGGAGCGGGAACGCACCGGCATCCCCTCCCTCAAGGTGGGGTACAACAAGGTCTTCGGATACTATCTCGAGGTCACGCACGCGCACGCCAGCCGGGTCCCGGCCGACTACGAGCGCCGGCAGACCCTCACCGGCGCCGAGCGCTACGTCATTCCGGAACTGAAGGAATACGAGAGCAAGGTCCTCAGCGCCGAGGAGCGAATGCACTCGCGCGAGGCGGAGCTCGTGACAGTGCTCCGGGATCGGGTCGGCGGCGACGTCGCCCGCATCCAGCGCACGGCGCAGCTGCTGGCCCGCCTCGACGTCTGGTCCGGGCTGGGGGAGCGCGCCGTGCACGGACGATATGTCCGGCCCAGCATGACCACGCACTTCGGCCTGTCGCTCACCGCCAGCCGGCACGCCGTCATCGAGCGGATGATGCCGCGCGAGGCGTTCATGCCGAACGACGTGCGCTTCACCGAGGCGGAGCGGGTGCTCCTGGTGACCGGCCCGAACATGGCCGGCAAGAGCACCATCCTCCGGCAGATCGGGCTCTGCGTGGTGCTGGCGCAGATGGGCGCCTTCGTGCCCGCCGACGCCGCCGACATCGGCATCGTGGACCGGCTCTTCACCCGGGTGGGGGCCAGCGACAACCTGGCCCAGGGACAGAGCACCTTCATGGTCGAAATGGCGGAGACCAGCGCCATTCTTCACAACGCGACGGCGTCCTCGCTGGTGCTGCTCGACGAGATCGGCCGTGGCACCAGCACCTACGACGGAGTGGCCATCGCCTGGGCGGTCAGCGAGCACCTGCACGACCAGGTCGGCTGCAAGACGATGTTTGCCACCCACTATCATGAACTGATGCAGCTTCCGGAGCGGCTGGCCCACGCCCGCAACCTGAACGTGGCCGTGCGCGAGACGGGAGAAACGGTAGTATTCCTGCATCGGCTCGAGGCCGGCGGCACCGACCGGTCATACGGCGTGCACGTGGCCCAGCTCGCCGGGCTCCCTGATGCGGTCGTGGCCCGGGCGCGTGCCGTGCTCACCACCCTTGAGGGGACGCACCGGGTCGTGAAGGGCCCTCCGCCACCCGAACCGGACCCGACGCAACTGCCGCTCTTCAATGAGCCAGCGCCTCATCCCGCCCTGGAAGCTCTCCGGGCCATGGATGTGTCGAACATGACGCCACTCGAGGCGCTGAATCGGCTGGCGGAGTTGCAGAACAAGGCGGGGCCGCGGGGCCGCGGGGCCGCCGGGCCGTAGGGGCGGACGGCCGTGCGCCTACCAATTTCGTGCTTTCGTGATTTCGTGAATTCAGTTCCTGGAGCGTGGATGCATCGACTCACTGCGCTGGCAGTTGTACTGCTCGCCCTCGCCTGCGACAAGGGCCAGACCGGCATCATCCAGCTGCCTCCCGGCACGCCGCCGCCGACCGATCAGCCGCGCGACCTGCCGCCGGTGGCGCTCAACGCGCAGACCCCGGTCGAATACCCGCCGGCGCTCTTCGACCAGGGGATCGAGGGCACCGTGATCCTCCGGCTCTACGCCGACACCGCCGGCGTGCTGGTCAACGACTCGACCCGGGTCCAGGAATCGAGCGGCTACCCCGCCCTCGACTCGGCCGCCGTGGCCGCGGCGCCCAACCTCCTGTTCGCCCCCGCGCGCCGCGATGGAAAGCCGGTGGCCGCGTCGTTCCTGCAGCCGATCTATTTCCGCCACCCCGGTGTCGGAGGAGTTACGCCGTGACCCACCCCCACCAGACGCCCTACGACAACGTCCTCGATACCATCGGCTGGACGCCGCTCATCCGGCTCGGCCGGGTCGGCGCCGGCGTCCGCACCCCGGTCTACGGCAAGGCGGAATACGCCAACCCAGGCGGGTCGGTCAAGGATCGCATCGGACTCGCCATCATCGAGGACGCCGAGCGGCGCGGCGATCTGAAGCCCGGCGGGACCATCGTCGAAGGGCACCAGCGGCAACACCGGGGTCGGCATCGCGGTGGCCGCGGCGCTGAAGGGGTACCGCTGCATCTTCACGATGCCCGACAAGATGTCCCAGGAAAAGGTCCGCCTGCTCAAGGCGTACGGCGCGGAGGTGGTCATCACCCCGACCGCCGTCCCGCCCGATCACCCCGACAACTACGTCATGAAGGCCAAACAGATCGTCAAGGACACACCGGGCGCGGTGCTGGCCAACCAGTTCTACAATCCGGTCAATCCCGAGGCCCATTACCGCACCACCGGCCCCGAAATCTGGGAGCAGACCAAGGGGAACGGTGACGCACTTCATCGCGGGGGCGGGGACCGGCGGCACGGTGAGCGGCGCGGGCAAGTTCCTCAAGGAAAAGAATCCGAAGATTCGCGTCATCGCCGGCGACCCGGTCGGCTCCCAGTACAGCAACTGGGCCCGCACCCAGAGCATGGGCGAGGGCGCCCCGTACAAGGTCGAGGGGATCGGCGGCGACAAGATCCCGACCACCATCCTCTTCGAGCACATCGACGAGTTCCGCCAGCTCGGCGACCGCGATTCGATGGCCATGGCGCGCCGCCTCGCGCGGGAAGAGGGGATGCTGGTGGGCGGGTCCGCCGGGCTCAACGTCGCCCTGGCGCTGCAGGTGGCCCGCGAGGTGGACGACCCGAAGGCCTGCGTCGTCACCATCCTCTGCGACACCGGCGAGCGGTACCTCAGCAAGCTCTTCAACGACGAGTGGATGCAGGAGAACCAGCTCCTCGACGCAACGCACAGCACCGTGGCCGACCTCCTCGCCCGCCGGCAGGGCTCCCACCCCGCCCTGGTGAGCCTGGCCCCCTCGGCGCAGGTGCGCCAGGCGCTGGGACTGATGAGCACCTGGGGCGTGAGCCAGATTCCGGTGCTCGAGGACGGCCGCTCCATCGGCACCCTGACCGAAGCCACCGTCATGACCCGCGCCCTCGGCCAGCCGGCGCTGCTGGATCGCCCGGTGCGCGAGGTGATGGAGGCGTCGCTCCCTGTGGTGAATGCAGATTTCGCCTCCGACCGGCTGGCACCGATGCTCACCCGCGACCTCCCCGCCGCGCTGGTGGAGAAGGACGGGGTGTTGATTGGCATCGTCAGCCGGTACGACGTGCTCCGCGAAATGATCGGAGCCAGATAGGCGTCCCCCCTCTCCATATCATGGAGAGGGGAACAAAGGGTGACGCGAGACGATGGACCCCGGCTTTCGCCGGGGTGACGGCAAGTGCAATGCGTCTTCGTGCTTTCGTGTTTTTGTGAATTCAGTTTCCTTAGGAGAAGGCATCCCGTGAAGGTTACGGTTCTCACCGGCGGTACAAGCAGCGAACGCGACGTCGCCCTGGCCTCGGCCGTGCAGGTCGTGGCGGCGCTGCGGAAGTGCGGGCACGAGGTGGCCGTGGTGGACACCGCGCGCGGCTACATCCCCGAGGCCGATGAGAAGCGCGAACTCAGCGGCACGGTCGGCATTGCGCCTCCCTCCCTCGAAAAGCTCCGCTCCCTCGAGCGCGGCCTCCTCGTCTCCGGCCTGGGCGACCTCCACGTCGTCCGCCACGCGGAGGTCATCTTTCTGGCGCTCCACGGCGGTACCGGCGAGGATGGCACCCTCCAGGCCCTGCTCGAAATCATCGGCGTCCCCTACACCGGCAGCGGCCCCATGGCGAGCGGCATCGCCATGGACAAGGACATCTCGAAACGCCTCTTCCGCGGGGCCGGGGTGGCCACCGCCGACTGGGCCATGGCACCGATTTCGCTGACTGAAGTCCAGCGCCGGTTCGG
The DNA here is from genome assembly GCA_963748815.1 of uncultured Gemmatimonadales bacterium. Taxonomy (GTDB): domain Bacteria; phylum Gemmatimonadota; class Gemmatimonadetes; order Gemmatimonadales; family GWC2-71-9; genus SPDF01. The sequence continues at coordinate 102,722 of CAVVKJ010000019.1, forward strand.
CTGGCCGGTGGTGGTCAAGCCGTCCAAACAGGGCTCCACCGTCGGGCTGAGCGTGGTCCGGAAGGCGTCGGAGCTGGAGGCGGCGGTCTCGCTGGCCGCGAAGTACGACGACGAGGTCATGATCGAGGCGTTTGTGCCGGGGCGGGAGCTGACCGTCGGCATCCTGGATGACCAGGCGCTCGCGGTGGGCGAGATCATCCCCCAGCACGAGATCTTCGACTACGAGTGCAAGTACACCCCGGGCATGTCGGAGGAGATCTTCCCCGCCGACCTCTCCCCGGCGCTGACCGCCGACTGTCAGCAGCAGGCGCTGGCGGCGCACCGCGCCCTCAAGCTCGGTGGATACAGCCGGGTGGACTTTCGCTTGACACCGGAGGGTTCGCTCTCCTGTTTAGAGGTGAACACCCTCCCCGGCATGACCGCCACGAGCCTGCTGCCGCAGTCGGCCCGGGCGGTGGGGATCGAGTTTCCCGAACTCTGCGACCGGATTTGCCGGTCGGCCCGCATCCTCGGGTCCACCCCGACGGAGTGACATGAGCATCTACGGCCTTCCGCGCCCCACACCCTGGGTCTGGCGACTGATCATCGCCAACGCGGTCGTATTGCTGCTGCTCACGGCGCTCCTCCCCGCGCTCGAGCCGTTGCTTCGGTTCGTCCCCGACCTGCCGTACGCCCTGACCCACCCCTGGACCTTCGGCAGCTACATGTTTGTCCACGCGGGGCTGATGCACCTCGCGTTCAACATGCTCATCCTCTACTCACTGGGCACCCGCGTCGAGGAACGGATGGGCAGCCGTCCCTTCATTCTCTTCTACCTCTACTGCGGCCTCGGCGGCGCGCTCTTCTCCCTTGGCCTCTCGGCGCTCCAGCCGGGGGCCATTGTCGGCGCCTCCGCCGCGGTCTTCGGCGTCGCCGTGGCGTACGCCATGTTCTGGCCCGATGCGGAACTGATGGTCTTCCCCCTCCCCTGGCCGATCCGCGCCCGCACCCTCGTCATCGCGCTGCTGGCGCTCGACCTTGTGCTCGGGCTCCTCAATCAGGGTGACGGCGTCGCCCACATCGCCCATCTGGGTGGAGCCGCCTTCGGATATCTCTTCTTCCGCATCCAGGGGCTCGCCGGCCCCACGCGCCTCCCCCGTCCCCGGGTGGTCGAGCGGACCGTGATGGTGCAGTCGGGCTCCCGCGAGGCGGAGCGTGCCGACACGCCGGTGCCGCTTGCCCGCCGCCGCATCGAGCCGGAGCGCGACGAGATCGCGATCGAGACCGACCGGCTCCTCGACAAGATCAGCGGCCAAGGCATCGCGAGCCTCACGCCGGCGGAACGCAAGTTCCTCGATGAGGTCTCGAAGAAGAAGCGACACTAGCGCGCCAAAACTTGACAATCGCACCCAACTCCTTCCCCGCTTCGTTGCTTTCAACTTCTCCAACTGCATTGCCACTTGCATCGCGCGCCGAATTTTCCTATTCTGGCGCGTGCTGATTAATCTCGTCCCCGATTTTCTCGCCGTCCTTGCCGACGCCGACCGCGAAGCCGCCTGGCAACGCTACTTCGAATCCCACAGCGCCATCCTGACCGCCTACTGGCGGAATTACGTCCTCGAGCCCGGTTCCCCGGCCGCCGACGTCGTCGTCCGCAATGCCCTCGCCGCCGACCGCAGTGACTTGCACGCCCTCCTCGCGGGTGTCGATATCGTGCGCGTCGTCGAGGAGACGCTTGCCCGCGCCGAAGAGGTATTGCAGGTCGACCGGCCGACCGATTGCTACCTGATGGTCGGCATGGGGGGCGCCAACGCCGGCGAACTGGTGGTCGGCGGGCGGGGCGTGGCCTTCATTTGCCTGGAGCATTTCACCGGGCGCGCCAATCCCGAAACCTACGGCCTCGGCCTCACCCCCGACCTGATTCCCCTCTGGGTTGGCCACGAAATGGCGCACACCGTGCGCTACACCTCGCCGTCGAGCCGCAGCGATCTTCGCCGCCTCGTGTCCGATGCCGCGGGCTACTATGACTATTGGGAAACGGGGCGGCGGGCCACCCTGCGTGAGTTGCTCGTCAACGAAGGGCTCGCCGTGCGTGCCGCCGAGGCGGTCGCCCCGGGCTTTCGGTTGAGTGACTATTTCGGATACACCCGCCGCCAATACAGCCGGCTTACGGGAGCTGGAAGCCTTCCTCACCCGGGCCGCCGAGCCTGACCTCGACCGCTCCGCCCTCGGGCTTCGGCTCCGGTACCTCTCCGGCGGTATGAGTCCCGCCGCCCGCCTCGTCCAAGGCAAGGTCATCCCCGAACGCAGCGGCTACTACCTCGGCCACCGGATGACGGAAGCGCTGGTCCGTCAACATGGCATTGCGGCAGCACTTCGAGCGCCAGCCGAAGATGTGCAGGCGGCGGACGACGCGGCGAGAGGGGTCGCCTGACAGCGGGGAAGCGGGGAAGCGGGGCAGCGGGGAAGCGGGGAAGCGGGGAAGCGGGGCCGAAGATGCGAACGCCCACGTATGGTGTCAAGCGTCAGCCTCACAGAATTGGTTAACCGCCGGGATTCCTGGCGTCCGGCACGTTGGGTTGATCCCGTTTGAATAGGGGTGGGCATATGCCCACCCCGGTCGGTCCGCCCGCGCACGGGATTGCCGAATTCATGGCCGGTTCCGCCCACCCCGGTCGGTCCGCCCGCGCACGGGATTGCCGAATTCATGGCCGGTTCCGCCCACCCCGGTCGACGAGCGAAGTTGCGGTACGGCCCCCCACCATGATTCCTTCCATCCATGAACCCCAAACCCAATCCTGTCACCATCACCATCAAGTCCTCGGGGAGTATCTCCATCGAGGGTGACGTCGTCCTGCAGGACCGCGACGGCAACCCGATTCCACGCCCGGCCGAGAAACATCCGGGGATTCTGAAGCTCTGCGGCTGCGGCCACTCCAAGATTCCCCCGTTCTGCGACGGCACCCACCACGAGTACAAGCAGGCCGCGCCGGCCAGCTGACCCCTCCCCTGGAGCCATGATGACCGTTTGGCACGCCGATCTCGACATCGCCAGGGCTGCGGCGCAATCGTCCTCGCGCCCCGTTCTGCTCTACACCTGGTCGCCTGGGTGACTGGGGTGCAAGCAAATGGATGCCGTGACGTATCCATCCGCCCAGACCGAAGCCTTTCTCTCCAGCCACTTCGAGTGCGTCAAGGTAAGCGTCGCCGACAGGAGCCCGGAGGCGCGCGCTGCCGTGCGCGGCTATCGGCACCTCTGGGCACCCGGCTTCGTCGTCTTTGATCAGCGGGGGGAGGAGTTGCGGCGATTCCTGGGGTATCAGCCGCCGCGCGAGTTCATCGCGGAGCTGACCGTGGCGCTGGGCAAGGTCCGGATGCTGCACCGCGATCCGGCGGGGGCCTTCGAGGCCTTCCGGTCGGTGGCCGATCTTGAGCCACCAGCCCCCGTCACCCCCGAAGCGGTGTATTGGGCCGGAGTGGCGGCGTACCAGCGGGATGGGAAGGACTTGGATTTCCTGCGGGAGTACTGGGAGGAGCTCCGGCTCAGATTTCCCGAGAGCCGGTGGTGGGTTGCAGCCGACGTTTATTAGGCGGGGAAGCGGGGAAGCGGGGAAGCGGGGAAGCGCGAGAATCTACTTCCCGACGCAAAAACTGCGAAAGACCCGGTCCAGCACCTCGTCCACGTCGACCACGCCGATCAACTCTTCCAGCGCCCGTGCCGCAGCGCGCAGGTGGTGCGCGGCCAGGACCGCATCACCCCGTCCCGAGAGCTGCGGCACTGCCTGCCCCAGCGCCTCCTGCGCCCGCGCGAGCGCGATCCGGTGCCGTTCGCGCGTCAGCCCCGGCTCCAGGTCGGGCAACGACGCCTGCTCGCCGAAGGCGAGACGTACCACGGCGGCTTTCAGCGCATCGAGGCCCTCTCCGGTGACAGCGGAGGTTGGAAGCGGGGAAGCGGGGAAGCGGGGAAGCGGGAGGGGCGGAATGTCAGCCTTCGTGACGATTCGAATGATCCCCTCTCGCGTCGATCCGACCTCCTCTTCCCTTCCCCGCTTCCCCGCTTCCCCGCCTGCCGCCTCACAAACGACCACCACATCCGCCCCCTCCACATACCGTCGGCTAAACCCGACACCCAGTTGTTCCGCCTCGTCCTCCGACTCGCGGAGGCCGGCGGTGTCGACCAGTCGAACGGGCCAGCCGAGAAAGGTGGTCGCGGCCTCGATGGCGTCGCGCGTGGTGCCGGGGGTGGCGGTCACGATGGCGCGCTCCGAACCGAGCAGCGCATTGAAAAGGGAGGACTTCCCGACGTTGGGGGGGCCGGCCAGCACCACCAGCGCGCCGGCCCGGAGCCGCTCCCCGGCGGGAGCGGTGGCGAGGAGCCGCGCCACTCGGTCCTGCAGCGCTCTCATCCGCTCGGCGATCCGCGCCGGCGCCACGGGGCCGTCGTCTTCCTCAGGAAAATCGATGTCATAGCCGAGCAGGGCTTCGACGTCGAGGAGTTCGGTGCGGAGATCGGCGAGACGCCGCGAGAGGCCGCCATCCAGTTGATGCAGCGCGGAACGCGCCTGGGCCGGCGCGGTGGCGTCGATCAGGTCGCCGACGGCCTCCGCCTGCAGCAGGTCCATCCGACCGTGGAGCACCGCGCGCCTCGTGAATTCGCCGGGGAGTGCGGGCCGGGCGCCAGCCGCCAGGAGCGCGCCGACCAGCCGAGCCGGAGCCACGAAGCCGCCATGACAGGAGAACTCGACCAGATCTTCACCGGTATAACTGTGGGGTCCGGGAAAGACAGTGTAGAGCCCTTGATCGATCAGTGTCCCGTCACCATCGACAAAATTCGCGAGATGCGCTGTTCTCGGTGGCTCCGAGCTGAAGGTCGGCACCACCCGCGCCGCGATGTCGATGGCTCCCCGGCCCGACAGGCGGACCACCGCCAGGGCGGACTGGCCGGGTGGCGTGGCAAGCGCTGCGATGGGGTCGGAGAGCATGGGAGGAAGGTACTTCAGGTGGGGAAGCGGGGAAGGAGGGCCGAGCCCGATCTCGATGTCCTTCCCGCGCAAGCGGGAATCCAGTGGCTGCCGCCCTGGACCCCCGCGTTCGCGGGGGTGACAATTACCCCTTCTTTCCCTTCTTCTGCGGCGCTTCCTGCTTCTTTTCTCCCCCGCCGTTCCGCATCGCGTTCAGCTTCATCCGCTCCTCGCTGATCAGCCACTGCTGCGGGATGCTCGCGATGTTGCTCACCGCGTAGTACAGGTTAAGGCCCGACGCAAAATTCAGGAAGAGCACGGTCATCATGACCGGCATCACGTACATCATCATCTTCATCTGCGGATTCGGGGGAATGCCGCGCTGACCCATCTTGGTCAGGCCGAACATCGAGAGCCCCATGATCAGCGGGATGATGTACAGCGGGTCGGGTCGCGAGAGGTCGGGCAGCCAGAGGAAGGCCTGGCCGCGCAGTTCGATGGTGTTCTGGAAGACGAAGAACAGCGCCAGCAGCACCGGCATCGGCAGCAGCATGGGCCAGCACCCGCCCAGCGGGTTGACGCCGTGTTCCTTGTAGAGCTTGAACATCTCCTGCTGCAGCCTGGTCGGGTCTTCCTTGTACTTGGTCTGGATGTCCTTCAGCTCGGGCTGGATGGCCTGCATGGCCATGGTCGAGCGCATCGCCTTCTGGTTGAGCGGCCAGAGCACGAGCCGCACCAGGATGCCGAAGAGCACCAGCACCATGCCGTAGGCCAGGTGGAGGTTCTCGTGCATCCACACCAGCATCCAGCGCACCCCGATCGCCACCGGCCGGATGACCGTCCGGAAGCCCGGCCAGCCGTAGGGGTTCACGTCGTCGAAGTCGTGCCCCACCTTGGCCAGCCGGTTGTACTCCATCGGCCCGGCGTAGAGCTGGTACCGGAATTCGCCGGTCGAGGTCACCGGCATGCTGGCCCAGAGGGCCGCCTGGTGCGCCTTCTTCTGGCCGGGCAGCGGCAGCGGACGCACCGTCACCCCGCCGATCGGCGCGGCCCCCGGCTCGAACGCGAGGACGGCCGTCACGAAGTACTTCGACTTCACCGCCACCCACTCGAAGGGGCCGCTCACCGTCGCCACTTCGGCGGTGTCGAGCGACTGGAACGCCTTGAACTTGGTGCCCTGCGCCTTCGTCACGAACCCCATCGACCGTTCGTTCTCGGCCAGGTTCGCCTCGGTGTTGGCCAGCCCCGGCCCCATCCCCACCAGCAGCAGGCCGCCGTTCGGGCCGACGCCGCTGATCGAACCCACCACGCCGATTTGGTAATCGTCGGGACTGAAGGTGTACGCCAGCGACACGGTGACGTCGCCCCGGGTGGACGTGAGCTCGATGGTCCGGATGACGTCGGTGGACATCTCCGTGGCCGACGTCACGAAGCTCCAGTCGTCGAGCCGCAGCGTGTCCTCACCGACCACCAGGCGCAGCCCCATCAGCTCCGAACCGGCGGGCGTCAGGTCGGCGGGTCCCCCGGTGGTGCCGGGCGCCTGGTCGGCGTAGCGCTCGAGCTCCGCAGTGACGAGCCGGGCGCCACGGGTGGAAATCCCGTAGCTGGCGAGCGGGGTGTGGATCAGGACGGTGTCTTCAGGCGCCGCGTCGGTTGGGCTGCTCACCACCGATGGCGTGGACGACACCTCCGGGAAGGCCGGGGCGGCCTCCGGGGCGGGGGCCAACGCGGTGACGGAGTCGGCGGGGGCCGAGACCGGCACGGGTGGCTTCTTCAGCAGCAGGGCCGGGGCCATGACGATGAGAGTCATGAGCGCCATCGCCCAGATGAAACGACGATCCATGGTCAGGTCACCGGATCAGGGTACCGGGTCGTACCCGCCGGGATTGAACGGGTGACAGCGAATGAGGCGCCGAACACCGAGCCAGAGGCCCTTGAGGGCGCCGTATCTCGAAACCGCCTCCAGCGTGTACTGCGAGCAGCTCGGCGAAAACCGGCAGCTCGGCGGGAGGGCGGGACTGATGAACTTCTGGTAGCCGCGGATCGGCAGCAGGACGATCCGGCGGGGCAGGTCACGGAGCCGCATCGGGACTCCCGGCGACGGCATCGCGCCAGGCGTGCAGTTCGGATCGCAGCGCGGCGAAGGTGGCCGAGTAGGCCTCGCGCCGCGCGCGGACCAGCAGGTCGACCGGTGGCGTGGCGCCCTGCACCTCCCGCCGCCACAGCTCCTTCAGGCGCCGGCGCAAACGATTGCGGGCCACCCCCGTGGACTGGTACTTCGGGACGATGAGTCCCATCCGGGGAAGGCCCGCCACATTGTCCGACCAGAGAAACTCCAAGTGCCCCGTGCGCATCCGGCGTCCCGTGTTGAGGAGCCGGCGGATGTCCGACGATTTCGCGAGCCGGTTGGCTCGCGAAAATCGCTCACTGGACGTCAGGAGCCCCCGTGCTTCGACGGAATGCTCACGACCAGCGACTTCCGACCCTTCTTCCGACGCCGCGAGAGCACCGCACGACCCCAACGGGTCGCCATCCGGGCGCGGAAGCCGTGCTTGCTGATGCGCCGCTTGTTTCTCGGCCTGTACGTAGGCTTCATAACTCTATCCTATAGTGAGACTTAATGAGCCGGAAAACGTAATCTCAGGGTGTGGAAAGGTCAAGGAGGGGGATAGCAGCGGGGCAGCGGGGCAGCGGGGCAGCGGGGCAGCGGGGCAGCGGGGCAGCGGGGCAGCGGGGCAGGCGGGGCCGAAGGTGCGAACGGCCATCCAAGGTGTCAAGGGGCAGCCTCACGGAATTGCTTGAGCCGTGGGGATCCCTGGCATCTGGCACATTGGGTCGAACCCGTTTGAATAGGGGTGGGCATATGCCCACCCCGGTCGATGAGCCCACGGATGCGATTGCTATGGGATCGGGATTGATGCCCACCCCGGTCGATGAGCCCACGGATGGGATTGCTATGGGATCGGGATTGATGCCCACCCCGGTCGACGAGCCCACGGATGGGATTGCAATTGGATCGGGATTGATGCCCATCCCGGTCGAGGAGCCCACGGATGCGATTGCTATGGGATCGGGATTGATGCCCACCCCGGTCGGTCCGCCAACGCACGGGTTGGCCGGATCCGTGATTGGTTCGGCGCCTCCGCCGTGACGACGGCAATGTCGATTCATCCTCCCCGCATCTCCGCGTTCTCGCTTCCCCGTCGATGTGGACACGCACAGCAACTCCATCGTTTCCCTCCGGTTCCAGAGTTCGTGAACATCGATTCCGGTGATGTCAAGTGCGTGTAACGCAACCCACATTTTCCGCCACGTTGACTTTTCCACACTGGGCTCGTAGAATCGTCCCCCCAAGGCATTTCTCCCACCGGGTCGACGAGTCTCGATGCAGCTGTCCGCCAAAGAAGCCTGGAAGCGCATCCTCGAAGATGCGCGCCGCGAGCTTCCCGAACACGCGATCCGCACCTGGCTTGAGCCCACTTCGGCGATAGCCCTGGACGGCGCAGAGTTGGTGATCGGAGCGCCGGACCAGTTTGCCGTCGAGTGGAACGAGACCAAGCACGCCGGCGTGCTCTCGAAGCTGGCCGAGCCGCTCCTCGGCCAGGCCACGAGGATCGTCTTCCGGGTCCAGGAGGAGCGGCAGCAGCGCCCCCAGATGGATTTCTTCGTGGCGCCGCCGGCCTCCGAGCCGACCGCGGCCGCCGCGGTCCGGAACACCCAGCCGCTCAACGAGCGCTACACCTTCGACACCTTCGTCATCGGGAAGTCGAACGAGTTGGCCGCCGCCGCCGCACACGCCGTGGCCGAGGCGCCGGGGAAGACCTACAACCCCCTCTTCATCTACGGCGCCACCGGGCTGGGCAAGACCCACCTGATGCAGGCCATCGCCCACGCCGTCGTCGAGCGGGCCCCGGACACGCGGGTGCTCTTCGTGGGCGCCGAGCAGTTCATCAACGAGGTCATCGAGAGCATCCACAGCCGCACCACCCCGGAGCTCAAGCGCCGGTACCGGAGCGATGTGGATCTGCTGCTGGTGGACGATGTGCACTTCCTGGAGGGCAAGGAGCGCACACAGGAGGAGTTCTTCCACACCTTCAACGCGCTCTACGAGGCCGGCAAGCAGATCGTGGTCACCTCCGACCGGCCCCCCAAGGAGCTGCCGGGCCTCGAGGCCCGGCTGGTCAGCCGGTTCGAGTGGGGCATGGTGGCCGACAGCGGCCTCCCCGACCTCGAGCACCGGATCGCCATCCTGCAGAAGAAGCAGGAGCAGGACCACCTCGAGATGACCATCCCGGACGACGTCCTCCGGTTCATCGCCGAGCACGTCCGGTCCAACGTCCGGGAGCTGGAAGGGTGTATCATCAAGCTGCTGCTCTTCGCGTCGCTGAAGCACCGGGAAATCACCATCGAGCTGGCGCGGGAGTCCCTGGCCGACAAGATCAAGGCCAGCGAAGAGGCTGCCAGTGTGACACCCCGCCCGCTGCCATCGGTGGACCGGGTACAGGAAATTGTGTCGCGACGGTGGGGTGTCACTCCTGAGGGGCTCCGGTCCAAGGCTCGGATCCAGACGCTCACGGTGCCGAGACAGATCGCGATGTACCTGGCGCGCGAAGTTCTCCAGATGCAACTGGTCGAAATCGGCCAGGCGTTCGGCGGGCGCGACCACAGCACCGTGATTCACAGTGTGGACAAGGTTGAGCGCCAGATGGCGCGCGATCGTGCGTTCCGCGAGCGAGTTGAGCTCGCGCGGCAGGAGTTGTTCGCACAATAGTCGGCTCGGCGAATGTGTTAAAATGTGGAATCGACATTCGCGGTCGAAATCGGCGGAGCTTTCCATCTGCTCCACACGCTTCCGACAGAGCCAAAGTGGTGCAGGGTGTTGTTCGGCGGTGAGTTGGGGCGGTCACCCACATCTCCACACCCTCTACTACTACTACTAGTCATATATATCTATAGAAGTACTAGTACTACTTGCACGGTGGGGATGGCATGAAGTTCACGATCACGCGCGAACAGTTCCAGGAAGGCCTGGTGGCCGTGGCGGCCAGTGTCCCCGCCAAGACCACGCTCCCGGTGCTGGCCAATATCCTGCTCGAAGCCACCAAGGACGGCCTCCGGATCTCGGGGACCGACCTCGACATCGCTGTCAGCACGACAGTGGCAGCCAGTGTCGACCAGGAAGGCGCCATCACCCTCCCAGCCAGGAAGCTGGTGGAGATCGTCCGGGAACTTCCCAGCGCCAGCATCCGGTTCACCGCCTCGGGCGAGCAGCGGGTCAGCCTCGAGTGCGGCAAGTCGAAGTTCAAGCTGCTCGGGTTGCCGCGGGAAGAGTTCCCGGCCTTCCCGACGGTCAGTTTCGACGGTGGCTGGACCGTGGCGGCCAAGGAGCTTCACAAGCTCATCGGGCACGTGGCGTTCGCCGCGAGCACCGAGGAGAGCCGGCCCATCCTGAACGGCGTCCTCTGGGAACTCCGGCCCGACAAGATGCGGATGGTGGCCACCAACGGGCACCGGCTGGCCCGGATGGACGTACCGGTGTCCGGTGGCAAGACCCAGGCGGACCTGATCGTGCCGCCCAAGGCGCTGGACCAGATTCGGCGGCTCTTCGGCGCCGACGACAGCGTCGAGATGGCCCGGAGCGACAACCACCTCGGCTTCCGCTCGGCCACGACCCAGGTCTACACCCGGCTCATCGAGGGGCCGTACCCGAACTACGAGCAGGTCATCCCGAAGGAAAACGACAAGGTGGCCACCGCCGACAAGTCCGCGCTGGCGGCTGCCCTGCGGCGGATGAGCACCGTGGCCAGCGACCAGACCCACCGGATCCGGATGGCGTTCTCCAGCGGCGGCTGCAAGCTCTCGGTCCAGACGCCGGACCTCGGCGAGGCCCAGGACGAGCTGACGGTCACCTACGAGGGCGAGCCGCTCGAAATCGGCTTCAACGCCACCTACCTGCTCGAAATCCTGAAGTTCATCCCGACCGATGAGGTCAGAATGACGTTCAAGGCGCCGGAACGCGCCGCCACCTGCGAGCCGGTGGGCTGGGACGACCCGGCCAGCTACATGACGCTGGTGATGCCGCTGCGACTGGTGGATTAGAGGCGGGAACGCGGGGAAGCGGGGAGGAAACAACAAGAGGGGCAACCGACCAGCGGTTGCCCCTTTCGGCTTTCTCGGATTATTTCGACATTCGGCCCCGCTTCCCCGCTTCCCCGCTTCCCCGCTTCCCCGCTTACAAGCTGTCC